>CAVSGR010000005.1:0-345990 GCA_963727535.1 uncultured Ignavibacteria bacterium | reverse complement strand
AAAGAAGAAATTCTTTTTTTGCTAAATGAAATATTGTCTCCATCAGTAAAACAAATTATTTAAGCAGAATCATCTTCTTAAAAAAACTGGCTCTTGATTTTAATGTAATGTTTTAATGATTTTCTTAAAAGCAAATCTAAAATATGTTTTTATAATTTTTTAGTCATTGGATATTATATCTCACTTCTAAAAGAAAAACTATCGAGGTTTATAATTCTATCCTACTGAAACAGAAGAATTTTTAACTAAAGAATCTATTTCTTTTTTTTAATTTGGACAGCTGAAAACTACTACCTATATAGGTAATTTTATAAGAATAAGAGTACTATGACCTACATCTTGGGGTAGTATTTTGAAAATCATAAAGAAGTGCAGTAAAATTTAATTATTTTTATTCAAATTATATAAACATTCTTTTTACAGAGGCACATCTTTATGGTTCACAAACCTAAACTCTGGCAATTAGTTTTTACTTCCCTTTTCATAATTAGTTTTACACAGGGAAAGATACTATACAAGAATCAGGATTCTAAAGTCATAACCGATCTAATTGAACCATTAAATTTAGTATCGGGGAAAACAGATTCACTACTTATCTCAGATTTATTCTATGCCGATAATTATAAGCAAATAAAGATTACTTCCAATCCTTTTGTCAGGATGAGATTTAATCATGATAAAACGAAATTTATATTTTTCCCATCTGAAAATTTTGAAGGTCTCACATTAATAGATTTCAGGTTTGGAGATAATACGTATGAAATCCCCGTTCGGGTAAGTCAAGAGCAATATGTTAGATTTTCATTTAAGTCAGGAAAAGATTACAAGAACGTTTTCCTATTTGGCAGTTTCAACAGCTGGGATAGATCAAGTCTAGAGATGAAAAATAACCAAGGCTCTTATGAAATAGAAATACCATTAGAGCCAGGAAGATATCAATATAAATTCTTTGCAGATGGAAACGAACTCCTTGACCCGGATAATTTCGAAAAAATACCAAATGGAATGGGGGGGTATAATTCTGTTTTAACTGTTGAACCAAAACATAAAACCCAACCCTTCCTTCACACGTTAAGCAATAAAATTAACGAAAATACTTCGACATTTTCTTTTGTTTATAGAGACGGCAACAAAACAAAAAAGCTTAGCAATGAAGACATAATTACACTTCTTGATAATCAAAAAATTGATAAGAAATATATTGATGTAAGTACCGATACAATTTCTGTTTCTTTAACTAAATCAAACTTAATCGGGAAGAAAACTTTAAGAATTGCTGTAAACAAGAATGGTCAGACAACAAACATTCAATACGTGATCCTTTTTGATGGGAACCCTGCCGGCAAAGACAAACAGAATTTTACCTGGCATGATGCAATAATATATTCGGCACTAATTGATAGATACAACGATGGTGATAAATCTATTAACAAACCGATAATTAACGATTCACTTTTTGAAAAAGCAAACTATATGGGAGGCGATTTCCAGGGATTGTTAGATAAACTTGAATGACGCATATTTTGATTCTCTCGGAATAACAACTTTATGGTTATCTCCAGTTTATGAAAATACAGATTCGGCTTTTAGAGAATTCCCCAAGCCGCACAGATGGTTTTCCGGCTATCACGGATATTGGCCAGTTAGAGCCAGAGAAGTCGAAAGTGAATTTGGATCTATGGAAAAACTAAAGGAACATAGTAAATGAAGCTCATAAGCATAATGTAAAAGTTCTATTGGATATTGTTGCGCACCATGTTCATAAGGACCATCCATATTTTAAAAAACACCGTGATTGGTTCGGTAACCTTAAATTACCCGATGGCAGGTTAAATCTTAGATTGTGGGATGAATATAGATTAACTACATGGTTCGAACCGTTTATGCCTTCGTTCGATTTTATCAATTCACAAGCAGCCATTGATGCAGTTACTAATGACGCCATCTGGTGGCTTAAGGAAACAGGAGCTGATGGTTTCAGACAGGATGCCGTAAAACATATTCCAAATAATTTCTGGCGGGCTCTAAATAGAAAGCTGGAAAAAGAAGTTGAGATTCCGGAACAAAAGGAAGTATTCCAGATGGGAGAAACTTTTGGCAGCTACGATCTAGTAAAATCTTATATTAACAACGGGCAATTACCGGCTCAATTTAATTTCAATCTCTACGATGTTGCAATTCCTACATTCCTAAATCAAAATGCTTCATTCGAGCAACTTGATAAAGAAATAAAAAAAGGGCTGCACATTTTCGGTGAAGACAATTTAATGGGAAATATTATGGACAGCCAGGATAAGGATCGATTTATGGCTTATGCAGATAGTGATCTTATAATAAATGATCCAAATTCAATTGAGATTGGCTGGAATAATCCTCCAAAAGTTGATTACAAAAGCAGTTACGATAAAGAAAGATTATATCTCGCTTATTTACTTTCTATTCCGGGAATCCCAACAATTTTTTATGGAGATGAAATAGGAATGACAGGTGCCGCTGATCCGGATAACAGAAGAATGATGAGATTCGGAAAGCAATTGAATTCAGACGAAAAAGAAAATTTAAATGAAGTAAGAAGATTAATTCATTTAAGAGATGATCACCCTGCTTTACGTTATGGTGACTATTACTCTTTGAAAGCTGACACAAATATTTTTGTTTATACTAGATCAGATATGAATGAAAGAGTGTTGATTGTCTTAAATAAAAACCCAGAAGTTCAGAAAATAACAGTGGAATTACCTGGTTTTTATAACTCAACTTCTATAGTTGATTTATTAAATGATGAAGATATTCCTGTGAAAGATAATCAGGCAAAGATCTCAGTAAGTGGAACCGGATATAGATTTTTTAATATTCCAAATAAGAATCAATAAAGAGATCATAATGGCAATGAACCACAATTATAAATTTTACCTCCTTATAATTCTATCATTTAGTTTTTGTGGATTTGGGAAAAAAGAAATTCCAAGAGTTCCCGAATGGGCACAAGAAGCAGTATGGTATCAGATATTTCCAGAAAGATTTGCTAACGGGGATAAAAATAATGACCCAACTCCTCACGATATGGAAGGAGCCTGGCCTTATCAAATTCCTGGTGGATGGCAGATTTCACCCTGGACTTCAGACTGGTACAAGCTACAGCCATGGGAAAAAGCAAATGGGCATGACTTCTACTGGAATGCTGGAGTGAGAAGATACGGCGGCGATATACAAGGAATAATAGATCATCTACCTTATCTTAAAAAACTTGGAATAAATGCGATCTATCTTAATCCGATTTTTGAATCACCATCTTTACATAAATATGATACTAAACTTTATCATCATATTGATAATAATTTTGGACCTGACCCTAAAGGTGATGAGGCAGTATGGGAAAAAGAAAATCCTAATGATCCAAAAACCTGGGAATGGACCTCAGCGGACAGTCTGTTTCTCTACTTTATAAAAGACGCTCATAAAAATGGAATTAAAGTTATAATCGACGGAGTGTTTAATCATGTTGGAACCACTTTCTGGGCTTTTCAGGATGTAGTAAGAAATCAGCAAAAATCCTTGTATAAAGATTGGTTTAAAATTAAATCTTTTGACGATCCTGATACACCTGAGAATGAATTCGAATATGAGGGCTGGAATGGTGTACGGGACTTACCGGAAATAAAAAAAGATTCCCAAACAGGTTTAGTAAAGGGGTTTAGTAATCATATTCATTCAATTGTTAAAAGATGGATGGATCCGAACTATGATGGAAATCCTGAAGATGGAATTGACGGATGGAGGCTCGATGTTGCTGAAAAAGTAAGCATTAAGTTCTGGAAAATGTTTAGAAACTGGGTAAAAGAAATTAATCCAGAAGCTTATATAACCGGTGAGATTTGGTGGGAAGATTGGCAGGAAAATAAAATTTTTAATGCTTCACCCTGGCTGCAGGGAGATTCTTTTGATGGAGTAATGAATTACAGGTTTGGGCGCATTGTTAAACAATTTGTAATCGATATAAATGACCAAATATCCTCGCAGACATTTGCCGATAGTATAAACCGGATAAAAGAAAATTACACGGAAGCTAATTTTCTAGCTGTTCAAAATTTAATTGATAGTCATGATATAGATAGAATTGCGTCTCAGATTGTAAATCCTGACAGGTGGTTCGATCATTTTGCTAACCCGGGACAAAATAAAGATTACAAGGTAAGAAAACCAACTAGTGATGAAATTCTGAAACAATATCTGGTAGCCGGAATACAAATGACAATGCCGGGTGCACCGATGATTTACTATGGAGATGAAGCTGGTATGTGGGGGGCAGACGATCCTGATTGCCGAAAACCTATGCTCTGGAAAGAATTAACTTATGAACCCGAAACTAATGATCCTTTGGGACGTTCTCGCCTTGTTGATTCAGTTAAATTTGATCTTGAATTGTTTAATTGGTATAAAAAATTAATCGCAATAAGAAAAGAGAATAAAGCTTTTTCTCTTGGTGATATTTATTTCTTTTTAATTGATAACGAAAATAAAATTATAGGTTTCTCGCGATCATTAGATTCAGAAACTATTTTTGTTGTAATTAATAATAAAAATATGAATGATGAAGTAAATATAAATCTTGAAAAGTTTAAAATTGATAATAAAAAATTAACCGACCTATTGGACACAAGTGCAATTAAGGGGAAAAGCAATATTTATAAAGTAAAATTAAAACCTTACGGTTTAGCAATATTGAAATAAGCTGATACTAGCGGAAAATTATTTCAAAAGATGGAATAAATAAACGGAGCTAAAGCCGATCCTTGAGTAAGAATAATTAATCCTCCTAGCAGGAAAAGAAAAATTATAATCGGTGCAAGCCACCATTTTTTTCTTACCTTAAGAAACTGCCATAACTCAGGAACTATTGATAATTTACTCATTGTTTATATTTCAGAAATTAAAATTGTCTTTCATAATCTAAAGGTTTTAGCTCACTCTTTTTTCTTATCTCCCAGTAACTCTTCGCCGACTTGTCTATATTCAAATCTAAAAAAAATTTTCCAAACAGCATAGCTAAAATTCTTATGGGTGTAAGCACAAGATAATACAAAATAGTCAGAATTACTCTGGTCATAACCCAACCCATCAAAATTGCCAGTGTCATCCACACTTTATTTAATGGCTTTAAAACGGCGGGAATAATTAATCCCGTTAGCACCAAAAATAGGCCTATTATGCCAAAATAAAGAAAGCTTTCTTTTTCTTTCCAGAACAGGAACCCGGCGAAAATAAGCAAACCCACGCCAACTGTAAGTCCGAATTTACGCAGGTCCCTTTTTGTTTCTTTTATATTTCTTATTTCTTCGGCAATCATCCTATAACAATTTTTTAATCAAGAGTAAATTCTTTCCTCCAGTCTTTATCTTCTACTAATTCCTTTTGTTCTTTTTTATCCAACAAATAATTCCCGATTATTAAATAATCCATATCAGTACGCATAAAACATTTGTAAGCATCTTCAGGTGTACAAACAATTGGCTCTCCACGAACATTAAATGAAGTATTTATTATAACAGCACAGCCATAATCTTCATCAAATTTTTTGATAAGATTGTAATAAAGCTTGTTTGTGTTTTCGTGAACAGTCTGAATTCTTGCGGAATAATCCACGTGAGTTACAGCGGGAATATCCGAGCGCAAAACATTAAGTTTTTCAATTCCAAATAATTTCTTTTCTGTTTCATTCATCTCAGCTTGCCGTTCTTTTTTAACATCTGAAACTAAAAGCATGTAAGGACTGGGAAAATTTATATCAAAATAATCGGAGGCTTTTTCTGCAAGGACAGAAGGAGCAAATGGTCTGAAGCTTTCTCTGAATTTTATTTTTATATTCATTTGTGCCTGCATCTTTGGAGAACGGGCATCGCCAATAATTGATCTTGAACCAAGTGCACGCGGACCGAATTCCATCCTACCCTGAAACCACCCGATTACCTTTTCCTGTTCAATCAAATCTGCAACGATTTTAGGAATGTCGTTTGTATCCAGCTTTTTATAACTGATTTCTTTTTGATTAATAAAATTCAGGATTTCATCATCACTAAATTCCGGACCGAGATAAGACCCTTTTTGAGTATCATTTTTCTCATCTACCACACGTTGATTTTCAAAATAATGATACCAGCCGATCAAAGCCGCACCTAAAGCACCTCCCGCATCTCCAGCAGCTGGCTGAATCCAAATATCTTCAAAAGGTCCCTCTCTTAACAATTTTCCGTTAGCAACACAATTTAGAGCAACTCCGCCTGCGAGAGTCAATTTTTTTAATCCAGTTTCTTTATAAACGTGTTTACCTAATTTCAAAACAATTTCTTCGGTAACGTCCTGAATTGATCTTGCTAAATCCATGTCTTTCTGAGTTAATTTCGTCTCGGTTTTTCTCGGCGGTCCACCGAAAAGCGCATTGAAGTTTTCATTTGTCATAGTCAACCCGGATGGATAATCAAAATATTCCATATTCATTTTGAAAGAACCATCATCTTTAACATCAATTAATTCTTTCAGAATTAAATCTTTATACTTTGGTTCTCCATAAGGAGCCAGTCCCATTACTTTATATTCACCGGAATTTACTTTAAAACCCGTGTAATATGTAAATGCTGAATAAAGAAGACCGAGCGAATTTGGAAACCTAATATCAGCGATAAGTTCTACTTTGTTTCCTTTGCCGATTCCAAAACTTGTTGTAGTCCACTCTCCTACTCCGTCCATCGTTAAAATAGCAGCTTCATTATATGGTGAAGGAAAGAAAGCAGAAGCTGCATGGGATTCATGATGTTCCGGGAAAATTATCTTTCCTTCATAATTTAATTCCTTCTTTATTATATCTTTCATCCAGAGTTTTTCTTTAATCCACAAAGGCATGGCCTTAATGAAAGACTTAATTCCTTTTGGGGCATAGCTAAGATATGTTTCTAACAATCTTTCAAATTTTAGTAGCGGTTTATCATAGAAAACAACTAAATCTAATTCTTCTACAGAGATTTTGCTATGATTTAAGCAGAATTTAATTGCATTGATCGGAAAATTAAAATCGTGTTTTTTCCTAGTAAATCTTTCTTCCTGCGCAGCAGAAATAATCTCCCCGTCTTTCACAAGGCATGCAGCGCTATCGTGGTAAAATGCAGATATCCCTAAGATGTACATATAGAAGTTTATCCTGTTTTTAAGGAACCATTTTAATACTTTCCTTCCATTGTTTAACCCAGTCTGTGTTGGGAGGAAGCAATGGTACCGCAGTTATTCTATCACCAAAACCCAGGTACCTAAATACAAAAGAATTTATTGAAGTCACATTCACCGCAGACAGTGCGTTCTCATAAATTTTAATTCCATATTTGTTGGCTAATTTTACAGTGTAATTAATAATAGAATCATTCATTTTTTTATACGTAAGTTCATTTTTTATTTCTTCTTTTTGTTCATTAAAAGAAGTTTGAATTTTTGATTCTTCTTTCTTACCAATTAACTTAAATATGGAATACCCATCAGGTACCTTTAATGGTCCGTAAACTTCACCAATTTCCATTTTGCCGGCAATTTTTCCTATTTCTCCATAGGAAGTTACTGGAAAGAACCCGAGCTCTCCCCCATTTTCCTTTGTTAATTTACGCTGAGAATATTTTCTTGCAAGTTCATGCATATCTACATTGTTTCTTAACTCGTTTAAAACTTTCTCAACAACTTCAAGACTATCAGTAAGTATTTCTATAATTTTTACTTCGACAGGTTTCATATACTCTTTTGATTTGTTATACTCATTCAGTATCTCTTCATCAGAAATTTTTACAGAATCCGATAAATTTGCCTTATCAATCTCGAGAAGATAATTATCACGCCACATTTTATATGATTCTTTTACTTCAGGCAGGTTCTGCAATACCCTTTTATACCCTTCCTTTACAAGTAATTCTTCCTCAATGAACTTTTTTGTTTTTGAATTTACAAGAGATGCGATAGTTTGAAAATCATATTTGGTACTAGAAAAATTGATAAATCTGAAATGTCGCAAAAAATCTTTTAAAGTAATAGTATGATCTTCAAGATAAATGTAAGGCATGTTTAGACTATCTTTACCAAACTCATTTTGGATTGCGATAAGATCATAAATATTAAGAAACATTTTTTCATCTTCAGACTTTCTGTTCTTACTCTTCTCTTTAAATACCGAAGAAATTTTTTCCGCAAGTGATTTTAGTAGCTCTCCGTCAGCTTTTATTTTTTCCATCTTAAAAAAATCAGACATAAATTTTCTGTAGATTTTATTCTCAGCTCTGCCCTCAGCAATTTTTTCTAATCTCTTATATTCAGTTTCCCATCCTGTTAATCTTGCAAGGATTGGATTATTTTTCTTAACCATCTTAAAAATGAACCAGGCTGGTTCAGTATCAGGAGAGTTTGTTTTTATAAACAATTGTTTCGTGTAATTGTTTTCTTTCGTGCGTAATAATTCAGTCTCTATATCTTCATCGAGATCACCAATTTTTAATTTCAAAGTATCATTATTATAATTATTAAGTTCTACATAGAGACTATCGAATGGGACTCCTTTCCCAAGCAAGCTATAAATTTTGTTGATTTCATTTCCATTTTTTGAAGAGATATAGATTACCCAGAAGTCGGATGCTTCATCAATATATTTTGAGAGCAAACTGTCAGCTTTTGATTTAGCTTTATCTTTTACAACCATTTTATACAAAGCATCTCTTACAAACATTTTTTCATATTCTTTAAGAGTGTATTCGACAATATCATTTGTGTCCAATCCGGAATTCATGGCATCGAGAGCAAAAAGTTTTTCAGCTATTAATGAATATAGAAACGAGCGTTTTGTTTCCTGGGTTCTTTTTTGTTGAAGTCCCAAATGTGGAGTAAAGTCATATCTCATTTTAAACTCTTTTTCGGATATAGAAATATTTCCTATCTTTGCTATTATTTTATCATCAGTTTGAGTTTTGACTAATCCGGGAAAGACGAGGAAAAGTGTAAATAAGACAGATATTTTTTTCTTCAAAACAATCTTTCTTTTCTAAAAGAATTACCTTAAAATAGAAGAATACACCAGTATTTACAAAGTAAAAATTGATTAAGTAATCCGCTGAGGCTTGATTGAAAGTAAACAAAAAACGAAGAAATAAAAATCCCAAAGGTCAGCCTGCTAAGCCTGCACCAAAGTGGTTTTATTTTATAATAATATTAATTCCTCTCATATTTTTTGTCCTTTTAGAAATTGGTTTAAGGGCTTTCAACTATGGAGTTGATCTTTCGCAATGGGTGAAAATATCCGACAAAAAATATATACTTAATCCTGAAGTTGCACGACGTTATTTCTATAATACAGATAATGTTCCTGCATCCAATCAGAATTCCTTTGATATTATAAAAAAAGGAAATGCTTTCAGAGTATTTATTTTGGGAGGAAGCAGTGCAGCCGGTTATCCGTTTATTCAAAACGGAGATTTTGGAAAATATGTTAAACACAGACTCGAGTTCGAATATCCATCAGAAAAAATAGAAGTTATTAATATTGCTATGACTGCTGTTAATAGTTATACATTAAGGGATTTATTTCCCGGTGTCGTAGAACAAAAACCAGATCTTATATTAATATATGCGGGGCACAATGAATATTATGGCGCACTTGGTGTTGGTTCATTAGAATCGCTTGGTAAATCTCCTTTCATTGTTCATACTGCATTGTACCTTAACAAATTTAAAACTTTTCAACTAATAAGAAATATTTTAAAAGGAATAACCGGAATCTTCTCAGGTTCAAATCCTGCTGATGTCAACGGTACTTTAATGTCAAGAATGGCCCAGGATAAATTGATTAAGCTAAATTCAGATGTTTTTTATTCCGGTCTGAAACAATACGAAACAAATATGAACGACATTCTTGAAATGGCAAAAGATAAAAACATTCCTATTATTTTGGGAACCGTGGCGTGCAATCTTAAAGATCAACCGCCGTTTGTTTCGACATCAACAAAAGGATTTCCAACTGCTAACGAGGTTTTTAACAATGCAAAAACTTTTCTAGATCATAAAGCATATTACAAAAGCTGATTCATTATTCCGGCTGGCAAAAGATCTTGATGCTTTAAGATTCAGAGCACCTGAAGCTTTAAATCAAATAACAAAAAGCCTTGGAAAAAAATTCAATTATCCTGTTGCTGAGGTTAACAAAAAATTTGACAAAGCAAGCCCCGAACAAATAACCGGTAATAATCTTATGATCGATCATCTTCATCCTACACTTTCCGGTTATCAGCTTATGGGAAAAATATTTTACGAAAAGATGGAAGATGTAAATTATCTTCCAAAAGCTCAAAGAAATTTTCTTTCTGAAGAAGTTTCCGACAGTGCGACAATTGCTAATTCTTATTTTTCCAAACTCGATTCTACAATTTCACGTTACAGAATAATTATTCTTAAAAATGATTGGCCTTTCAGCGAAAGGAAAAGTACCGAATATCTTATCAAACAATTCAATCCACAGACCCATCTCGATTCAATTGCACTTAGAGTAATTGACAATAGATTAAGCTGGGAAGAGAGTCATCGCGAGGCAGCATTTACTTATTTCAACAGCAGGAATTATGATCTTTATTTATACGAATTAGGCTTGCTGATAGATCAATACCCATTTATAACTGAATATTATGATAAGGGTGCGGAAAATCTTCTTAAAGTAAAACAATTCAATCTTGCTTACGAGTTGTTGGCAAAGAGATATAAATATTCGCCAACCGCTTTCTCAACAAAATGGTTGGGAATTATTGATTTGTCTAAGAAGAACACGGACCAAGCTATAAAATTTCTGAAAGAAAGTGTAAGTTACAATAATAGTGATCCACAGGTTTTATATAATCTAGCGGGCGCTTATTCGATAAATAAAGAATTTGAAAATGCGCTCGAAGCAATTAATAGCTGTTTATCAATCAACCCAAATTTTCCGTCGGCACAAAGTTTAAAACAACAATTGGTTTCTATTTTAGGTAGGAATTAGAAAGACAAGTGCCCGTCACCTTAAAAGTGACGGGCACATAAACATTAGATCATTTCAAAAGCAAAAGTTTTTTTGTATCCACGTAATCACCAGATCTCAACTGATAGAAATACACACCACTGCTGAGATCAGATGCATTTAGTTTAACTTCATAAGTCCCTGGATTTCTAACTTCATCAACCAAAGTTCTTACCTTCAGCACCAAGTATATCAAAAATCTTTAATGAAACTTTACCACTCTGTTTAATCTGAAACTTAATAGTAGTTGTCGGATTAAAAGGATTAGGATAATTTTGGAACAATTTATATTCTGACGGTAAACTTCCTTTTGTTGATTCGTTCACATCAACAGTAACAGAATCCGGACCGTAATAAAAAATTCTTGCCTGGTATTGATTTAACGAAACCGGGTAAGCATTTCGCTCTGATGGAGTAACTTTATAAACATTCCCTTCTATAAGATCGGTTAAATAATAATCACTCGAACCATCGAATGGAAGGTTACTTAAATCAAGAGTTACATCTTTTGTTTCGTCTCTAAAGTTTGCCACTGTAACTAAATTATGTTCTCCACTTGTTGAAGAATATGAATAAACGTTATTATTATCAGAATTGTTCACAAGATTAATAACAGGATCATGAACAAAATTTTTCCTGATATTAATTAGCTTTTGGAAATATGGTCTAATGTCGTTGGGATCGCTCCAATTAATTAATTCCCTTCTTGTTAATTCACCAACTTCGCCGCCGGAATAAATAAGCGGCACTCCATTCAGAGTAAATATTAATGTATGCATAAGAAGTGATCTTTGGGTATCAAATAATGATGCTGCTCTCGATTCATCGTGATTTTCAATAAACCTGAATGGTCTTGCATAGTAAGGATAAGAACGCGTAACTTCCTGGTGCAAATCCTGGATACTATTTGAACCATTTAAAACACCTAACAACTTATTTCTCAGTTCCCAATCGTTTGCTGCATCAAATCTCTGTTGATAAAACACAGAATCATCCGAACCTGCCTCAGCTTCAAGGAAAACTTCAGGCTTAATATTTTTTAATGCTGCTCTCCAGTCCTGCCAATATTCGCTGTTGCGTTCCTGAACTCCCCAGGCAACATCGCATCTGAACCCATCTATTTGATAATAGCTTACCCAGTATTTTGCAACATCAATAAAATAGTTTCTTACATCAACGTTGTTGTAATTGAGATTTGGAAGACTCGTCCAGTCAAAATAATATTCATAATTTGAATTGCCGGGTTCCCCATCCCATATATAAAAATTCTGGTACGGAGAATATTCTTTGTACTGAAATACATTCTGCATAAAAGGATGTAAAATAGATGTATGATTTACGACATAATCTAAGATTACTTTTATACCGTTGTTTTTCAAAGCTGTCAACATTGTCCTGAATGAAGACTCGTTACCATAATCTTCTTCAAACCCGTAATAGTCTGTAATTTCATAACCATGAGTGGTTGGACCGGTATATATTGGCATAAACCAAACTGTGTTGATACCGAGATCTTTAAGGTAATTTATTTTATCTGTTATTCCCTGGAAATTTCCTTCGTCTGAAAAAGACCGCGGATATATTTCATAAACTATCGCATCATCAATCCATGCTGCATGATCATTAATTCCCGGGGCATAAACAGAATCATTTTTTGCAACAATCATTATGCGCGGATTAACAGTTTTATTCTTTGCATCTCTAACTCTTACATTAAAGAAATATTCTCCTTCAACAGAAGGCATATTGAAGGTGGTACTTTGAGTGCTTGAAGAAACACTAACTGTAGCAGGATTTTTAGAATCCGCGGACCACGTATAGTAAAATTGGGACCCGGCTGGCGATGAAGCAGTAACTGTTAGCGTTACTTCTCTGCCATTTATAGCCGCGCTAATACTTGCATCCGGTTGATTATTAGGACTATAAGTTAAAACCAAATTTTTTGAAATCGATTTATAACCTCTGCTATCCTGGGCTTCGACATAAAAAATATTTTCGCCTTCATTCAATGTTACTGATAGTGAAAATTTTCCACCTGAAACAGGAAGCACACTTTCAGCATCATTAAAAAAGGAAGTGGCGGTAGTAATAGTTGTGTCGCTAAGTTCTCCATAAATTGTTAAACCGGGATGCCAATATTCTGTCGGAGGTGTAAGAAAAGTTATAGCAGGACCAAAAGTTGCCAGGCTGTCGGAAATATCGCTTGCATTTAGAGGAAGTAACCCGCGTCCCTTTCCGTCAAGAGCAACATAATGAGGTCCCCCCGTTTCACCAACAGGAATATAATTTGACATCATTCTTTTCTGCCAGAAAGCACCTCTGATAAAAGCAGCATCGTATATATCCGGGTCTTCACTACCACTTATGCCCCCTTCATTTACTCCAACTTCATAAGCATTCCCTGACTTATCTTCCGAAGCAAGAAATGAAAACACATAAAAATCTCTTTCTTGATTCCAGCTTCCAATTATGCTGTCTAACAAAGCAAGACTTATTGTAAAATCAAAGGAATTTGTTGAAAAGGCATCATCATTTACGTTGAGTAAAATATTACTGTAAACCGGAGGGTTACTGCTTACCATAATACGATTTTCAACAGAAGTATTTTCATATAGATTTCCCGGTGCTCCAATTGATGCAAAAATTCCTTGTCCGTCCCAATCAACTGTTTTTATGTCGAGACTTTTAGGTGCATCAATTAAGTCTGCAGAAGAATTGGAGATTATAAACCCGATTCTTGTTTTATCAGTAATTTCTTTCAGCTTGATGTCAAACTTGAGTGAATCATGGCTGGCGGTTTCATCGATATTCACTGAAAGAATATCACAGGAACTATCCGTGTTCGATGGATAAGAATATAATTCGTCATCTTCGGCATCTACAGCATATACACCGGTACTTTTTGTATAAATTCCGAAGGCATATTTCCCAGAGGCAGTTAATCCTTCATCGTTACTAAAAGAAATTTTAATTGTATGTCTTCCTTCTCCACTTAAATCAAAATCAGAAGTTAAAATAGAAGTGCTCGTATCAAAAGTAAAAGTTTCCGAAACGCCATCTAATTCTAAGGAAATGCTGCTTTCATTTATCCCGGTCGATTTAACTCCAGGGCGTAAGAGTGCCTGCAAACTGATTGCTGCAGGATCAGTTGAAAAAACTTTTTCCTCGGAAGGTTGTAACAATTTTATTGCTGGGATAGAATCGGCTACAACTTCTACAATACTGTTTGCATCTGCGGTTGTGCTTACATTAGGGTTATCAAGATCATTGGTCCAGAAAATTTTGTTAAGCTTAAATTTGTATTCTTGTGTCCCGGGAGTTAAAAGTGCAGTTGCTTCCCAGAGACCATCACCATCATTATCCTGCATAGGATTAAAAGTATCGTTCCAATTGTTAAAAATACCAACCAATGAAACAGAAGTAACAGTCTGCGTAAATGTAACTGCAGTGTTATATTGGTCAAAATAAAAATCTACCGGGACCTCGTAAGCAACATAATTAGGATCCCTGATAAAAGTAGAAGTTTTTGAGTCGGTTCCAAGATTTGAAGAAATGGATACACTTATTGTATGTTCTCCGTTACTTAATGGCGGATCGGGATTATAAAGAAATTCTTTTTTCTGGGCATTGTAATATTGCGATGGGTTTGAAACATCTACATTATCTATTTTAACTACTAAACTATTTACATCTATAGGATTCCCAGCTGTAAAAGCAAATATCGCTCTTATAGGTAAACCATCTTGAGTATTGTCAATAAACTCTACACTCCCTGAATTAATATCTCTTGGTAATAAATATGATATTACAGGATCTTTTGCAGTAAAGATAGAATTATTATTATCACTTAAATTAATTCTCGGGTTATCAGGATCAGAATAAGCAAATCCCCAATCTGCATCCATTACAAATTTATAATTATGCTCAACTCCGGTCGATAAGCTAATTGTTACTTCATATTCGCCATCACCGTCAGGATCAGTCATAAGTAAATTATCATCAGCATTATCCCAGTTATTAAATGTTCCTGCTAATCTTAATTTCTGGAAAGAAGTGAATTCAGGCTTATAATGGAAAGTTATAGGAACCTGTCCGAATGATGATGAAAATAGCGTAAAAATAAATAAGGATATCAAAATCTTTTTCATCGGGGAACCCCTTTGTGAAGTTAAGATGGTGTTATTCATAAATTACATAGACCGTAAGTAAAAAAGAAAGAGCCAGAGTGTCTTTCAACCCTGGCTCATTACTAGAAGAAAAAGAAGGCTACTTCATTAAGATCATTTTCTTAACACTAGTATAACTTCCAGCGTCTATTTTATAGAAATAAACGCCACTTGATAAGTTAGAAGCGTTAAAATCTACTTTATAAGTACCAGCATTCTTATACTCATCAACAAGAGTGCTTACTTCCTGTCCCAACAAATTGTAAACTTTCATTGTAACAAATCCTGCTTTAGGAATTGCAAATTGAATATTCGTTGTTGGATTAAACGGATTAGGATAATTTTGTTTTAGACTATATACCGAAGGAACTGCGTTTGAAATTTCTTCAACTGCCAGTCCACCTGTAACTACGTCTTCTAACTGATGGGTCCCTGTTACACCAAATACGTTATGAACGGTAGCGCTTAGCATATTCGGTATTAGCTCTATAAAGTGGTCGCTGCCACTGGCAGCTTCATTATCATTGCTACCGGTATTATTTGAAAGTGCCCAGTTTGCACCATATTTATACTGAACTGTTAGAATAGAATATTGAGCGAAGGTTAGTTCGATTGTCCATAAGGAATCGTCTGCAACTTCGTCTCCGTGGGTACCATCATTATACAAATACTTACCCTTTACAACAAGAGAATCTGAATTTGGCCAGCCTCCGGTTGGCCACTGTAGTGGAGAAACTGCTCCTGCTATAATAACATTATCTACAGATGAGAAGAGTTCATTTGTTACAGAAGATTTTGCATTGGCTGTGTTAACAATAAACTTTATCGTAACTGGGTTATTTGTAACATTGTCAAGAGTCAAATCATCAAAAGTTCTTTCTATATAAGCAGATCCATTGTCATAATCATCCTGAGTAATACCATATTTCCTGTTATCTCCTCCCTCCCAGGCTACACCAGTAGCATTTATGTATGCAAACTTATATTCAATACTATCACCAACGTTTCCAAGATAGTCGTATGTAACCTCATAATAATTTGGATCAGAAACACTAGGCATTAGGAACGTATTTCCCGACCAGCCGTTAAAAGTTCCACGTGCAGTTAAAGTATCTGTTGCAGTTTTAAATCTTCCTGAAACAATTTCAAATTCCAAGTTACATGAAAATGTGATCGAAATACTTTTTGCACCGGCTGCAGCAACAACACTATCAAAAACCGCTTCATAGACATTATTTTCGCTGCCTACAGTAAATTTTCTGTTATCTATTGATTCCCAACCACCAGAATTCTTTACGAACTTAAATTCTAGCATTTCTCCGACTTTAAAGTTATCTAGTGTAACAGAATAAACTGTATCAGCATCAGGGCCCGCCAGTTCTGTAGCAGTGGAGTTCCAACCATTCAAGGTACCTGCAATATGTACTGTATCAGTACCCGGGATAAATTTGCCTTGTCTTGCTTCATAACTCATATTAACCTTGAACTCGACTGAAGCAACTGCAGTATCAAAAAACGCTTCAAAGACAGTATTTCCTTCTCTAACAGTAAATTTTCTGTTAGATACGGATTCCCAGGTATCAGAATTTTTCACAAACTTAAATTCCAAGTTATCTCCAACCTGAAAGGTATCTATTGTAACAGAATAAACTGTGTCTGCATCAGGGCCAGTCATTTTTGTAGCAGTTGCATTCCAGCTATTAAAAGTACCTGCTAGATGGACTGAATCTGTACCCGGGTTAAAAGCCCCTTTTCTAGCTTCCGCACTCATGTTAACCTTAAATTCAACTGTTTGAGCGAAAGCTGTACCCGTTATAAAAACTACTATAAACAAGTACATAATCCTTTTCATTTTTTCCTCCTTCATTTATTAGTGATTTAAATAGAACTAAAATTTTATTCCTAATGAAAATTGTTGAGTAAAATCGAGCTTCCCGAAATCTTGGTAAGCATAATCAAAAAAGAGCCCGAGACCCGGATTAAAATCATAATTGACCCCAACACCTAAGGTTAAACCTTCTTCTGAATTATCAAGAAACAATGATTTATAGCCACCTCTTAAAGACAAAATATTAAGGAATACATACTCTGCACCTATGTTTAACGATTCCGCATTATCGTTAGGATGGAGGGCATCGGCTCCTATAGTAAACTTGTGATCAGGAAGATTAAGTATATCCATTGCAACCCCAACCCGGAATGTTAATGGCAGCGGATAAGAATCAGTATTAAGTTTTGCAAGTATCTGGTCATTGTTCCCATTAATTTGAGTATTGATATCAGTTTGAATGTAGAGATCTTTACCGTCAAGCTGCATATCAGTTCCAAAGTTTGTAATTGTAGCGCCTATCCTTAATCCATTGATATCTGAAATAAAAAGTACGCCCAGATCAAGTGCTATACCGCTTGCAGAAGTGTTCCAGATTTTTTCATTTATATATTTTATACTTCCACCTATTGAGAAGCGGTCCGTTAAATTATACCCGTATGATAACGCAATCATTAAATCCTGTGGTCTGAATATTTCCCCTGTTCCTTCCGGTTCTCTTAGGGTTGTAACTTCAATATTTCCATAATCAAGATAATCTATGCTTAATCCTATTGCGCCCAAATCACCGAGAGATAACATTGCCCCTGCCCAATTATAATTTATATCGGCAAACCATTCAGCACGGGCAAAAAGAGCTTGGTTGGACTGAACCCTGGAAATTCCTGCAGGATTCCAGTAAAGCGAAGTAACGTCGTTTGCTGTTGCTACAAACGCACCACCCATGGCAATAGGTCTTGGTCCTATTCCGATATTCAAAAAAGGAACTGCAGTAGAGCCGACTTTGGTTTGTGCAAATAAATTACCGGCAGTAATAATTATAAATAATAGTAAAACTTTTCTCATTTTCTCTCCACTATTTTATAAGAGCCAACTTGCCGATTTTTTTACCAATATTGGCAGCTTCCACTACATAAACGTAAACACCAAAAGCCACATCAAGATTTTCTTCGGTTCTAAGATTCCAGTAAACATCACCTACATATAAATTATCCTGCATCAGAGTTTTTATTAGCTCACCACGAACAGTATAAATGAAAATTTTAGATCCGGGCGGAACATGTGTAAACCTGACTTCCCTCTCACCTCTTCCGCTGGTTTGTGTACTTAGCAACCTGGCTTCAGCTTCATGTGTAACAACGTACGGATTAGGAACAACTTTAATTTTGTCGAGTTCTGTTTCTGCTTTAGTATTATTAATCTTTGCACCTTCAACTTTGAACGTTATTTCATCATTATGGTTGAAAGGTTTGCTGGTTGAAAACCTGAAAGAACCTTGTTGCTCAATTGGAACGTTGGCTCCTAAGTAAGTCATAATTACTCTCCAGGTTCTTCTTAGTTGACCCTGAATAACTTCTTTAAAATCAATTGTGTAAACTGTAGATATTAGCCCTGTTTTGAAGAATGCAAAATCTATGTATTTGTCCCTTGTCAGATTCTTAATTCTAAAAGTAACCGGAGTTGCAGGATGAATATTCCTGGAACTTACAGGCGCGAGAGTATCCGCAATTGATGTATCTACAATAGAATTTGAAAATTCAATTATGTAATCATTTGGAATTATCAATCCATTGTTACTTGGATTTGTATTGTCCTGCAATACTTGTATTGATATCGAGGGAACTTTTGTGGGATCATTATAATCTCCGGTAAACCCGGATTTAGATGTATCTATCTTAATAACCTGGTCATTATAAAGTTGAATCCTGAAACCATGCCTTACTGGTGTGTTACCAGAGAAAGTATAGGATCTTTCAACCAGGCTGTCATAAGGTGCAGTGTAAGAATTGTTTCCGTTCGTAGCATATTTTTTACTGTTAACTGTAATAGTGTCTATACCTGCGGGTATTGAAACAGTTTGTAGAGGATCAACTATAACAGGGTCGGTATTACCAGGTATTATTAAAGTATCGGGTGTTTGAAGATCCAACAAAGACCAGTTGGTGGTATAACCTTGTGCTGCGCTATCTTCGAAAACAATCTTATAACTATAGCCGTCCCTTATTGCTTCATCATCTACCGTCTGAATTTCAACATCCCCTGTTCCTATAAAGTTATCCGATTTCTGTATATCTGATAATTGTGCCGGAACATATCCCGCAGGACGATTGCCGGGAGTTATATAACCGGTGTTATCATCTACTAAAATTTCACCTGTGCTTGCCCTCCGGATAAATTTTGTATTTTCTGTAGGAAATATATTTAACTCTTTATCCCCTTCATCATAAGCGCAAACAGCATAGTAATAAGTCTGTCCTTTAACTACTGTGGAATCTACAAACTTATTTACAATACCAGTATTACTGCCGAGATAAAACGTAGTGCCCCCAACTTCTGCAAGCAGACCGGGTGAAGGATAGAAATATCCACTTACAGTATCTTTAAGATCAAATTGTGCAATAGGTTTATCGAAAGCAAGAACCCCTTGTGCGTTTGTAATAACTCTTGAATCGGCAAAGTTTTGATCCGTTGCTCTGTAAATTTTATATCCCTGGAAATCTTTTCTTTTAGTAATAAAATCTCTGTCATTTTCAGTGGGGCCGCCATCCCAATAAATAACGACATTCCCATCTTCCTGGGTAATAGTTATTTTGGGTTTATGGGGTGGCTGCGGAAATTTATATCCTGCATTATATATTTGCTGAACTATCTGCTTGTTACTATATATATCATTATAATCTTCACCAAATAACAAGGCTACTGAAAATCTTTCTTTTACATCAGGATTACCGTTACTTGGTACTAACGGGAAATAACCGGATGCATATATAAAATCTCCATCCTGGGGTTGAGGTGGCACAACATCGAATCTTCCCGGAGTCATTCTTCGCCATAACAAAGAATCGTTTGACATATCGGGCGAGGCAGATATATTAAAAAAGTTAAAACTAGTAAGACCAATTTGGTCCGATTCATCAGGGTCGGTTCTTCCAAAATTAGGTTCACCCTGATCTGGAATACCATTACCTTCTCCCTGGTCAGGACCCGGATAATTATTATCCTGGGGACCCAATCCATCTATACCAACATCATCAAAAGCAGCATTCCAGTCATTATCTTCATCAATATTATTGTCTCTTCTTTCATCAATTAGTAAGTCGTTAAGACCTGCTCCTGTTCTGTAATTTTTGTATCTCAATCCTTCCAAACCAGCATTTTGCCTAGCAGTAAAATCAATCGCTTCGTTTTCATCAATTAGGCCATCCAAGTCATTATCAATACCGTCATAAGCAGTAGGCGAAGGTTGAGATACACCGTTTACTATAGATGCAATATTTCCTTCCCTAAAAGATGTTACACCAGGGTTAATAATAAATCTAACACCAAGCGAATAAACTGTATCTGTTGTTGCAGTTACAGTGTGAAGAGTTCTTTCATAAGTGTTGGGATCAATTAAAACTACTTGATCACCAGCATTATACTTAACTAAGTCAAAATCAGATGCAATAAATTTGGGAGCTGACGGAATATAAGATAAATTAGTCCCAGGTTTTATATTATCGTCATCATCGTTATCAATTCCATCAAAAGGATTGCCGGGAGATTCTAAAAAAGCATAGCCAACGTAGCCAACTTTTTGTCCCTTGTTGCCTATTCCGTCGCTATCCCATGAATAAGTAATCCATTCTTTTGGATCAAAGGATCCCAAATCATCACCGCTGTCTCCATCACCACCAGCAAGTGTTCCAACAACGGTTCCAAAATCTGCTTTTCGGTAAATGGTAGTCCCTTCATTAGTAATATCATATAACCAAAATATTGCGTCTTCTGCCAAAAAGTTTGACCATTGAAATCCTCTTACTCTCATTTTTAATCCCATGCCGTGTCTTGTCGGATCGTTTTTATCCGGCAAAAAAATCGGATTGTTCTCATCAAGATTTAAAAAATTAAATTCATCATCCCATTGATCATCTGCATCAAAAAGACTTTCCTGATCAGCATTTTTTATATCTCTTCCGAAATATCCAAACCACTGTGTATGACCATCTTCATCAAACCAGTCTTTAGCAATTGGATCTCCCCATCCTCCTATCGGATAGGAGTCGGGAAGGTGGCTCATTGCCACAGATTCATAGTTTGGATTTCTAAATCCCGGAATCGGATCCCATCCCCAGAAATAACCTTTGGTAGGATGCTTTTCTTCTCCCTGCCTGTTCCTAGGTCCACGTGAAATTATTACTGATTGTAAAGTATCACCAAGTGTGTTTATAAATTCAACTCCTATTAAAGGAGTGCAGTCCCCTATATAGTTGTAACCTGAACCGAAAGGCCACTCTCCTCTTATATCAACTCCTAAATTGTATCCTGCTATCTCTCCATCATTATAAAAAGAAATACCAATTCTATTACCTGTATGATACCCGATGGTTCGTAACTGAGGATCTCCTCTTTGTGCCATCACTTCAGCGCTAAAAGAAAGAAATCCAATCAATAATAATATCTTTATAAAATTTCTGTACATCTTTTCGCTTTCACATTTTTAGAAATTATATGATACTCCGAATTCCACTCTTCTTGGTTCTGAGAAGTAACTGGGATCTGTATAATATTCATCGAGTGTCGTTCCATTATACATTTTAGGATTAATTTTCTCGGCATCAAGTTCGTCGAAAGTAAAAACAGGGTCGCCAGAATTATCATAAACAGTTCTTGCATTATCAAGATCCAGAAGATTAAATACTTTAAGAAACAACGAAAAAGTTGTTTCTCCGATAGGAAAGTCTTTGTATAATCTTAGATCCAAATTGAAGTTGGTTGGTTTTATCTGACTATTTCTGGGAAAAGCATTTTGAGTTACGCGTGTGTTTTTATTAACTACAGGAGTATATGGCTGCCCAGTATAAAAATTACCAATTAATGAAAAGCCATAATCTTTTGGTTGTGAGTAGGCTATAGATAAATTCAGTGTATGTGTCTGATCCCAGTTTAAGGGTGCAATAAAAGTTTCAGGCAAAGCTCCTTTTGTAAGTGCATCCCGTGCGTCTGCCGGGTTAGAAGCATTACCTTTGGTAACTGAAAAAGTATAATCTAAAGCTGTTGCGAGACCTCCGCTAAATCTTTTTTCAAACCTGACTATAAAGCCCTTCGAAAAACCAAAATCAGAATTTGCATATTGGCTATAACTTGAACCTTTACCAAAAACCAAAATCTCGTCTGTTTGTGTTCCTGTTAAGTCTCTGAAGTCCTCAAAAAATACTGTGAGATCTACCGCTATATCATCACCAATTTGCTGCTGTAAACCTATTTCTCCTTTCACCGTCTTTTGCGGTTTAAGATCCGCATTACCAAACAATCCCTGGTTACCAGCGCCAACTCCCAGTTCAAATTCAGGATTTTGATACATTAATTCATAAGATGGTAATTGAAGGAAATGACCATAAGAAAAATGTATTACACCTTTATCGCTAATAGGAAATGCTAAACCAATTCGTGGACTTAGCTGGGATTTGACAGATGCTTTTTTATACCAATACTTTTCTCTATCTGCAAGAGTCTTAATAGTTTCTCCCTGATCAGGATCATATTCCCCATTGCCATTCAAATCATTAAATCGGTTATTCGGTCTTAAAGGACTATTTATATTGGGATCTGTAGGATCGTTTAACACAACACCATCCGGATTAAATACATCAAGTCTTACACCTATATTAAAAATTAAATTGAAAGCCTCAAATTTTGATTGAATATATCCAGAAGCTTCTGTCGGCTTATGAAGATACTCATCATTCAATGTTGAACTTAAAGGAGCAACCTGTACAATTTGTTTTACAGCTGTTCCATCAAAAATATAATTGGGATATAATGTGACCTTGTGATAATAAATGTCATGTTTTTTAAATTCACCACCAAACTGGATATTGATTTCCTGGTTTAGCTGTGTAGTCCAATCAAGCTTTGCTGATAATGTTTTAGTATATCTTCTAAACCTGTCATAATCTGTTCCGCCCACTTCAAAGTTATATGGTGGAGTGTAATGAATATAGTTATCAACATACAGAGTTGGCTTATTAGGATCGCCGGTTGATATATCTTCAAAAAGATAATTGTAATATTCTTTAAAAAAGTAAGAAAGATTTAAAGTATAAAACGATGATGAACTGATTGCATGGTTTATTGATAAAGTGTTTGAAATTCCTTTCCTGAATCTTTGAAGATTGTTATCAGGTGTTAGTCTGCGTTTATGATTGTATTCTTTGTATTTCTGATTATCAAGAATATAATTATAGCTTAACTTCATTCCACCAAACAGACGGTAACTTAATTTACCCTGGCCATAAACACTTTCATCTGGATTCATTGGGACATAAGCACTATCCCCGCTCCTTGAAACATTATATAATGTTCCCCCCGAATTCGGATCTTCTACAGCAATATCATCAATATTATAAATTCTTCTTCCGTACAGATAACCTGTGTTATAATAATATCTACTATTAACGTAGAAGAACAATTTATCCTTAAGAATTGGACCACTTAAACTTCCTTCAACATCCCGGATAGCCGTTGGGCTGATGTTATTTATATCCCAAAAAGTTTTTTTCTTACTTGAGATGTAATCTCCACCATAAGCAGTAATGCTCCCCTGAAAAGTATTGCTTCCATCTTTAGTAACAATATTTACAATACCGGACATTGCTTGACCATATTCAGCATTAAAGGCTCCGCTTATTACTTGTAATTCTTTAACTGCGTCTGAAGCAACATCTACGACAGTACTTCCATCATAAGAGTCCGTAACGGGAACTCCGTCTATCTGGTAAACTAGCTGACCTTTACGTCCACCCCTCACATGCAGGTCGGCACCGGAAGAAACTATCCCGGCTTGGAGCTGAAGTACGTCTTTTATATTAGTAACAGGGAGTTGAGAAATTACATCAGCTCCTACTGTAGAAGTTGATGCAGTAAGATCCTTTTGTACCAAGGGTCTTTCTGCTACGACAACTACGTCCTGTGATAATTCAAGAGTGGCTGGTGTTAGTTCAAAATCAACATTTGATGTAAACCCTGAGGCAACATTAATGTTTTCCATAGTAACACTATTATATCCAATTGCTGAAGCTTTAATAGAATATGTTCCTGGAGGAATATTTAAGATAAAATATTCTCCTTCGAGATCCGAAGCGGCTCCCATAGATGAGCCTACTACAATTATATTCACAAAAGGTAAAGCTTCGTGTGTCGTTGCATCCTTTACACTTCCGGATACTTTACCACTTTGCGATAACGCAGTATTTGTTGATAGAAGAGTAATAAAGATTATAAGAAGAGATTGTAGCAATAACTTCATTAATTCCTCCTAAATTTGCTTGACAGCAAAAGGAATATCATCGTATTTTTAATCAAGAATATTCTATGCCTTAGAAAAATGTAAAAAATAAAAGTCTAAAGAACATTCAGAAAATTCATGCTACAGTAAACCTATTCATTTAGGACACTTCATCCAACTACCTAAACAAAGGTATTTTCCTTTTCCTTAACCGGTAAATAAGAAATAAAGCCACCTATATAGAGAGGACTTAATTTCATAATATCTAGCTTTCTTTAACGACTTTAATCGCTGTTTCCTTTTCTGAAAGTAAATGAATTTTCTTATAAATATTTCTGAAATCGGAACGCAGTGTTTCTATGCTAACAGAAATAGAATCTGAAATTGCTTTAAAGCTGTTACCTTCAATTAATTTATTCAGAATTTCCTTTTCACGTTTTGTTAATACTGCTTTCCCAGAGCTACCATTATTGGGTTGTCTCTTCGAGTGAAACAAACTAATAACTTTTCTTGCTATATTCGAACTCATGGGGGTGCCTCCAAGATACGCTTCTTGTATAGCTTGAAGTAACTTTGATGGAGGAGTCTTTTTTGTAATATAACCACTAGCACCAGCACGCAATGCGTCAAAGATAAGATCATTCTCATCATATACGGTCAAAACAAGAATTATGAGTTGTGGTAAAATCTCCTTCGCCTGCTTAATACCTTCAATTCCATTTATACCGGGCAATCCTATATCTATTAAAAGTATATCCGGGTTAACAATAGCTATGTTTTCTATCATAGCTTTACATTCAGAATAAGTAGCCACACAAGTATAATCATTTGTTTCATCTATTAAGATTTTTAATCCTTCACGAATCGTATTATTATCTTCAACTACTGCAACATTAATCATTTACATATCCAAGGTATAAAAGTAAAACAATCAAATTATTTTTTATAACAAAGACAATCTATTAACAATGAAGCCGTTATTCTACTACACAAACACAGGGATTTTCCGATGCGCAAATCTTTAATACTACATAAATAAAGTAGGCAGGAGTTAAATTATTCCTTCTTTAATAGCTTTTGCTACAGCCTCAGATTGGGAATGTACATGTAATTTCTTATAAATATTTCTGAAATGATACCGCACTGTTTCAATACTTATAAAGAGTGAATCGGCAATTGATTTAAAGTTATGTCCTTCAACTAATCCACTCAATATTTCTTTCTCCCGTGCGGTTAAAGCATAAGTGCTTTTAGAAGTAATAGGTAGTTTTTTTGTTTGAAAAAAATCAAAAACTTTTCTTGCTATATGAGAACTCATTGGTGCGCCTCCATCGTGTGCTTCCTGAATAGCTTCAAGAAGTTTTGAAGGCGGTGTTTTTTTTACTAGGTATCCTGATGCACCTGCACATATTGCTTCAAAGACAAGATCATTTTCTTCATAAACTGTAAGAACTAAAATCGTCAAGTCTGGCAACAATGCTTTTACTTTTTTTATACCTTCTATTCCCCCCATTCCCGGAAGTCCTAAATCCATTAATAACACATCTGGATTAAGTTTTACAATATTTTTCAACATAGTTTCAGAATCGGAGAAAACACCTATACAAGAATATCCTTCGGTCCCGTCTATTAAAATTTTTAATCCTTCGCGTATTGAATCGCTATCTTCTACTACTACTACTTTTAACATATTAATTAAAGATAAGCCTTTGTATAATAAATAACATCATAAAAAATAATAAATAAGACTTCAGCTATAAAATATCACCTTCAAATTGAATTGTTGTCCCTTCATCTACTTTTGTAGAGACATTTAAAGTTCCTCCAATAGTTTCAGCCCTGTTTTTCATATTATTCAGACCGTTACCTCCTCCGGAAATCTCGTCCTGTGAAAAACCCTTTCCATTGTCTTTTAAAGTCATTTGTAATCTCTTACCTTTTATAGAAGCATCAAGAGTAATCTCGCTGCAACCGCTGTGAGTAATGCAATTATTAATTGCTTCTTTAAAAATCAAATAAAGATGCTGCCTGTGTTCCATAGAAAGAGAAACTTTTTCCAAAGATTTTATATTCTCAGATCTGAAAGAAATGCTTGTATAAGAAGATAACTCGGAATAAGTATCGCGCAGTCTTAAAATTAAATCATACAAAGAATCTCTTTTAGGATTAACAAGCCAAACTATATCGCTCATATTATCAATAAGATTACGTGAATTAACACTTATCATGTTTAAGCTTCTTTTTATACTTTCATCTACAGAATTTATTTTTTTTGAAATTACTTCACTTAAAATTGAAATCTCAGTTAAGCTTGAACCAATATTATCGTGCAGGTCCGCTGCAAGCTTTGTCCTTAGTCGTTCAATATCAAGTAAATGTTTAACCCGTGAATATATGAGAAGAACAATAATGCTTCCTATCAACAAAACTGCTATTGTTAAAAACCACCAGGTTCTCCATAAAGGTGGTAATATAGTTATAGTTATTTCAGCACCCTTTTCATTCCACACTCCATCATTGTTAGAACCTTTAACTTTGAAGATATATCTGCCGGGATCTAAATTTGTATAAGTAACATACCGGCGATTCTTTGAGTAAATCCAGTTATCATCAAATCCTTCCATTATATAAGCGTAACGATTTTTTCCCGGTACTGTATAATCCAACGCAGCGAACTCAAATGAAAATACTCCCTGACTGTATGATAGTTCAATTTCTTTGGTTAAAGTTATCGATCTTTTCAGGGGTGAATCTTCCGCATCAATGTCAACAGGTTTATTAAAAATTTGGAAACTTGTTATCACAATTGGAGGAATGTGATTATTATTTTTTAATTGCTCCGGATCGAATACATTAAATCCATTTGTTCCTCCAAAATATAACTCGCCGTTTTTCCCTTTGTAGCTTGCGCCCCAAAAAAACTGATTTCCTTGTAAACCGTCGCTAGCATCATAATTTCTAAATGTCTTTTTTTGTGGATTAAACATCGAAAGTCCGTTATCTGTACTTAACCATAAATCCCCTTTATTGTCGGCTTCGATGCGGTAAATAATATTACTTGGAAGTCCGTCATTCGCACTATAATTAATAAATTTTCTTCCGTCAACTTTTTGCTGTTCTGCTGTAAGTTCATTTAACCCGCCACCATAGGTTCCAAACCATAAATTTCCTTCCTGGTCTTCGTAAACAGATATAATCCTTTCATCACTTAAACTATTTGGACTCTCTTGCTGAAATCTATAACGTTCAAATCTTACTGAAGCAGTATACTTAAAAATGTTTATTAAATCGGAAGAAGATATTTTATTTAGTCCATTCCAGGTTCCTATCCAAAGATTGCCGTTTCTATCTTCCAGGATACAGGATTGTACCTGGTTACTGCTTAAACTATTTGGATCGTTTGGATCATTTATAAAATTAATAAATTCATTTTTTTCCCTATCGTATAAATCCAGACCGGCTCCGGTTCCAATCCAAAGTCTCTTTTTCGAATCCTCATAAACAATTTGAATAAGGTTGCTGCTCAAATTTTGATAACGTACTTTTTTTGAAATCCCATTTTTATAATGAATAAATTTTAAATTAAGTGAAACTAAATTCTTATACGGTTTAATCGTCCTATTTAAACCACCTTCCCAGGTACCAATCCAAAGGAAACCATAAGTGTCTTTGTAAATAGCAGAGATAGTATTATCACTCAAACTAAATTTATCCTCGGGATGATTTTTATAATGTAAGAATTTATTGCTTCCGGGTTCAAACCTGTTTAATCCTCCCCCCAAGGTACCTATCCAAAGAGTGCCCCCATCATCCAGATATATAGAACGAATTGTATTATTACTTAAGCTGTTGTTATTAAAAGGATCATGTTTATAATGTTTAAATTTTATTCTTTCCTTATCATACTTCACTATTCCATTTTCCGCGGTACCGACCCATATTAACCCCGAATTGTCTTCGAATAAAGAAAGAATATCATTATCATTTAAAACGGAAGTTACAGGAAAAGATGAAGGCTTTACATTTGAAAATATATTTGTTGACCGATTTAGTTGAAATAAACCGTTCTCTGTTCCGATCCATAAAATACCAGCTTCATCTTCTAATACAGAATTAATCCTGTTGCTGTTAAAAGAATTAATTTCAGAATTATTAATTACATATCGGTAGAACTTCCCCGATTTTTTATCAAACTTTGTCAGTCCTTTTAAAGTCCCGATCCACATATCTCCTTGTTTATCCTGATAAATAGAAAGAACTACATTACTACTCAGACTGTTAACATTATCTGGATCAAAAGAATAATTAAAAAATTTATTGTTCTTCTTGTCTAACTTATCCAATCCTCCATCACTGCCGATCCAAATATCTCCATCGTTATCTTCAAAAATTGTTAAGACAACATTATTGCTTAAGCTGTAAACATCCTTTGGGTCGTGTTTGTAATGAATAAAAGTATTTTCCTTTTTATCAAACTTGTCTAAGCCATTTTCGGTCCCTACCCAAATATAGCCTTCACTATCTTCGTAAATAGTTCTAACATTGTTTAGTGTAAGACTATTCTCATTATCCGGATTATTTTTATAACTAATGAATGTTTCTTTTTTCCTATCAAACTTACAAAGTCCGCCACTGTTGGTCCCTATCCATAAAACTCCACTTCGGTCCTCAAAGATTGTCCAGATAAAATTATCGGAAATTGAATTTTCATCTTCCTGACTGTTTTTATAAACAGTA
This sequence comes from uncultured Ignavibacteria bacterium, assembly GCA_963727535.1. GTDB lineage: Bacteria > Bacteroidota > Ignavibacteria > Ignavibacteriales > Ignavibacteriaceae > RBG-16-34-14. Next base: position 316,714 of record CAVSGR010000005.1, on the reverse strand, counting down.
AAATTATAGCCATCATATTTATTAAGACCATCCTCTGTTGCAAACCATATAAAACCTTTGCTGTCCTGAAGAATATCATGTACAGTATTTTGCGAAAGTCCATTCTCGCTTAAAATGTGAATTAAATTTGTACCGTTCGCTTGTCCGGTTGATATACTCTGGGGAAATTGTATGACGGGCAGGCAAGTAATAACCAAGAAAATAAAAAAGATATTAAATATTCTTTTGAAATTAGGCAGGCGATGTAAATATCGGAATTTTTCCATGACCTAAATTGTTTATTGTACAAATTATAACTTTTAAACATCTTAATAAACAGATAACATTGGTTAAGTTAGAGGATGAGCTGAAAAGGATAATATTAAATTAAATTCAAATTATTTTAATAAAATCATTTTCCGGGTTGATGATAAAATTGTTTACTCTTCATATTGATAGAAATATACACCGCTTCCCAAATCTGCAGCATCCCTAAAATTGACTTCGTGAACACCGCTCTGCTCAAACTGATTTACGAGTGTTTTTATTTCTCTTCCCAAGTATATCATATATTTTTATTGTAACGATACCAGAATTAGGCATTTGATATTTTATTGTAGTTGAGGGATTAAACGGATTAGGATAATTCTGTAACAGTTGGAAATTTTCAGGAATACTATTTACTTGTTGATCAGCAGATACAATCAACGGTAAAGTTGGTAATACAACCTTTTCCTGTTGAGTAGATATTGCATATACTGCTGAACCATAAGGTGAAAGACTCACATGAAAATTAGCTAAATCACTTCCGAGTATCTGAAAACTAGTATCGTTATAAAGATCATTTACCCAATATATGTTGCCCAAATTAAACTCATCTGTAAATTTCATGTTCGTACCTGTTAAATCCAGTGTAACACTCTGTGTGCTATTACTAAAATTAACTACTGTTAAACCGTTTGAGTCTGTATATGGTCTCAAAAAAGAATAAACAATTCCATTTCCCGTTGTAACTCTATTAAAATCCGACTCATCCAGACTATTAACCTGATTATCCCCATTCGTATCCATACGATGTTGAGAAAAAGCCGGGAACTGTGCACGAATCTGTGCCAGCTTTTGATAATGTGGAGTTAGCAAATCCCGACCAGCAAAATTCCAATCGATGATACCTCGTCTCCTGTCATTTAAATCCGGTTCACCCGGAGCTCCCATTCCTTTACCGAATCCGACTTCCTGACCGTTAAGTATCATCGGAATTCCAGGAACAGTAAAAATGACAGTTGCCATAGGCATAGTTTTTTCGAACGAATTATAAACATAACTTATTCTATCTTCATCTTGAGATTCCATAAATCTCATAAAGTAAGAGTTTTCTCCAGGATAATATCCATTATTACTTAATCTAGTATCCAAAGTATTCACACCCGATGAATTGAATGTAAAATCGCGAACAGCATTAAAATACATTGCAAAGTCATAGCTTGCATCCAGCCCACCGTTCTGATCAGCATATAATACTTCAGTCCCGACACCAGTTCCATCATCTTCCCCAAGAAGTAAAATATCCGGTTTTATATGTTTTAGAGAAGTTCTGACAGGAATTCCCATATTATTTTCACCATACTTTCTATGCACTCCCCAGTAAACATCAAACCTGAAACCATCTATATTAAAATCACTTACCCATTTATCATAAACATCAATCATATATTTCCTTGCATCAAGATCGCTCCAATTATAATTTAACAAAGCGTCACTGAATGCACAGTAATACCAAATACCTTCAGGAGTAACGCAATCTCCCAAACCATTGTTATTATGAGAAATAAAATGGGTTTGATAGTAATTCCAGTATTGTGAAAAATTACCAAACTGCAATGCTTCCTGCGCAAATGGATGAAGTTTACCTGTGTGATTTGGGGTTATATCCTGAACTACTTTTATCCCAAGCTTATGTGCTTCATTAATAAAATCTTTATAATCCTGATTGGTACCATAAGATGATTCAACATTTTCAAAATCAACAATTGTATATCCGATGTTTATTTGATTATCGACATTTCCGGGTATTTCAGTTACTGGTAAAACCCAAATAACATTAAAACCCATAGCTTTAATATATTCAAGATTAGGTATGGCAGACTTAATTGTTCCGGTTGGAGTGAAAGCTTTGAAGAATAACAAGTAAATTCTTGCATTCTTAACCCAGTCCGGATTATCCTTGTAACTTGCAATGTGTACATCGGGACTGTCTTGCTGAACCACAAAGTATTCTCTTGTAGAATCAGAATTTAAATCTGCGTCTTTTACAGTAAGCGAAAAATAATATTCACCGGGTGTTATTGGTTTTGTAACCACTAGCTCGTCGGCGGTTTTTCCTGTTAGCCCAAGTATTTCAGGATTATTTGGATTCTCATTCCATAGATAGGTTAATTGTTGACTGTCCGGATCTGCACTATTTGCTCCACTTAATGTCAATGTATTTCCATCCTGTGTTATATCGATTTGAGCGTAGGGAATATGATTTACTTTACGAATAATATTAATTGAATCGGAGACTACTGTATTGCTACCCACTTCCGCGCTTAATTTGAAGTAATTATCTCCTTCAAGAAGATTAAGAGACGTATCCACCTTACCATCTACAACCTGTACATCCCATACGGAATCGGAACGTATTATTTGAGCCGATGCAACTGTTGTATCAAATCCACCAGAACCATTAAATATAGCAGCCTGCAACTGCCATGAATTTTTCCATGTTTCAGAAGACAATGTTAAAAATTGAATTAAACCGGATTGAACAGTAAAATTAGTAGTATCAGCGCCAAACGATCCTTCCATAGTTTCCGCAGATAGTATTATTTCGTGATTCCCATTTCCTAAAGGATAAGGAGTGACGAAACTAAACTTGTTTGTGGCTTCATCATAACTATTTTCAATATCTGTGTATTGGTTCCCATCTATTGTAACACTTATAGAAGATGTATTAATATTTGAAGTTATAGCGGGAAAAATATATGCAGTTATTTCAGGAAAACCGGTCCTCACAATTCCGGATGCAATTGTTGAATTCGGAAGCAATAAATGAATAGTTGGATTTCTTATATACAAGTAAGAATTATTATTATCATTTGGATTTTGCCTTGGATTCAGAGGATCAGATAACCAAACACCATCAGCATAAAATTTATATTGATATGCACCCGGAATACTATTTGCCGCAGGTAATGGAACAGGACCGCCAACTCTTAAATTTACTGTTGCAGACCAGGAAGATGATGTCGGATCAAATGTCATTGGAGCACTTAATGTCCAACCATTAAATTCTCCTCGCAAGTATACAGATGAAGGATTATCTGTTGGATAATAAAAAAACGTTACATCTACATAAGATTGAGCAAATACAATTCCGCTATAAAATATGATTAAAGATAAAATTGTATAAGGTTTCATATTAAATCCCTAACGAATCTCTAAATTTCAAAAATTAAATTTTTCTTTCTTATTCTTATTTAATTTCTTTCACTTCATCAACATCATTAACAAACATTACAAGAATTCCAGCAACAATCATTGAAGCACCGCCGAGTAACAAAGCGTTTATAGCATCGCCACCGAATAAATTTTTAACGAACCAACCCAATATTGCCGCGGCAGTTATTTGTGGAATAACTATAAAGAAATTAAAAATTCCCATATAGACACCCATCTTTTCGGGTGGTAAAGCTCCCGCAAGAATTGCATAAGGCATTGCAAGAATTGATGCCCAGGCAAGACCAATTCCCAATTCAGAAATTAGAAGAAGCTGGGATCCTTAATTATATAGAAAGAAAGAAAAGCAAGTCCGCCACAGATTAAGCTTATCATATGAACAGTTTTTCTATTTGTTTTTTTTGAAAGCCAAACAAGAACAAAAGCCATTACCGCAGCAAAACCATTATAAACTGCCATTAAAACACCAACCCAATCTGCTCCTTCATTATATAATTCCGAAGTAGTATCTGTTGCACCGTAAATATGATGTGTAACCGCAGGAGTTGTATAAATCCACATTGCGAATAAAGCAAACCAGGAAAAGAACTGAACTATTGCTAACTGTTTCATAGTTTTTGGCATCTTAAAGAAAGTCATTGAAGACAACTACAAATCCTCCCTCAACTTTTTTCTTGGATGTCATTCCTGCAACTATAAAAAGCAAAATCCCAAAAGCTATTGCATCCGAAAAACAAAACGTAAAGACCATAATCAGTTTCTTTCAATGTTAAGAATAAAATTAAAGCACCGATCAAACCAATTAGTGTCCAAATAATTCCTCCTCTATAAAACCGGCTTGCAGAAACTGGTTCTGTCAAAATTTTATTATTTTCCGAATGAACAGAATTACTATCAGATTCAGAAAATTTTTTTAATTCCTCAGGAGAATATTCTTTTGTACTAAAGACAGTCCAGAGAACTGCTATAAGGAAGACTGCCCCACCTATATAAAATGAATATTTAACTGAATCTGGAATTTTGCCTGCTGGAGCAACATTCGAAATACCTATCCAATTCGTCAATACATAAGGAAGAGCTGAAGCAATTATCGCTCCTGTTCCAATGAAAAAACTCTGCATTGAAAATCCGATTGTTCTCTGCTCGGAAGGAAGCATATCTCCAACAAAGGCGCGGAACGGTTCCATTGAAATATTAATTGAAGCATCCATTATCCAGAGCATACCAGCAGCGACCCATAAAACCGGAGAGTTGGGCATTATTAGTAACGCAATAGATGCAAGAATTGCCCCGGTTAAAAAGAAGGGACGTCTTCTTCCAAGCTTCCCCCATGTTTTATCACTCATATGTCCTATTATTGGTTGTACAATTAAACCGGTTACCGGAGCCGCAATCCAAAGTATAGGAATATCATCAATCTTTGCGCCGAGAGTTTCAAATATCCTGCTGACATTTGCATTCTGTAAAGCAAATCCAAACTGAATTCCGAGAAACCCAAAACTCATATTCCAGATTTGCCAAAAGCTAAGTCGTGGTTTATTCATTGAATTGTTCCTCTCATTTTAGGAAGCTTTCTTATTAAATATGGGTGAATATAATTAAAAAGATTTCTTTAATAACCTCCCCATTTGGGTAGTTATATTATTGAATAATCATTCTTATATTTGCCCGCATAAAATAGGAGAGGCCAAATGCCGAATAGAAAATTTACTGTTCTGACTTCATGTTTATTCTTTTTATTAATCATTTCCCCGAACGTCTATTCTCAAAAAGAAACTACCGTTGTACATCCGGAGTGGAGCAAAAATTCTTCTATTTATGAAGTAAATGTTAGGCAATACACTCCTGAGGGAACGTTTAAAGCATTCCAGAAACATATACCTGAAATAAAGGAAATGGGAATCGGAATAATTTGGATTATGCCAATTAATCCAATTGGAGAAAAAAACAGGAAGGGAACTCTTGGCAGTTATTATTCCATAAAAGATTATAAAGCCATAAACCCTGAATTCGGTACGCTTGAAGATTTTAAAAACCTCATATATGAAATACATAAACAAGGAATGCATGTTATTATTGATTGGGTTGCGAATCATTCGGCATGGGATAATGTTCTGACAAAGACAAATCCTGAATTTTATAAAAAAGATTCGTTGGGAAATTTTGTTGCTCCAGTTGCAGATTGGGCAGATGTAATAGCATTTAATTATAATAATCCGAAATTATGGATATACATGGAAAACGCAATGGAATACTGGATTAAAGAATGCAATATAGACGGTTTTCGTTGTGATGTTGCCAATATGGTACCTACTCCCTTCTGGAATTTTGTGCGCAAAGAATTAGATAAAATTAAACCTGTGTTTATGTTGGCAGAAGCTGAAAGCTCTGATTTACAAAAAAATGCATTCGACATGACTTACGCCTGGGAATTGCATCACATTTTAAAAGAAATATATAAGGGGAAAATGACAGTTGACTCACTTGATACATATTACAATAAAGAAAAAAATAATTTCAATCCCGATGCATATCGTATGATTTTTACAACGAATCATGATGAAAATAGCTATAACGGAACTGTCTATGAAAGATTTGGAGATGCTGTAAAAACTTTTGCTGTATTTTGCGGAGTTGTCAAAGGAATGCCACTTGTCTACAGCGGACAGGAAGCTGGAATGAATAAAGCTTTAAGATTTTTTGATAAGGATACAATTGAATGGAAAAAGAGCAGCTTTAGAGATTTATACACTAAGCTTATTCATTTAAAATTAAGTAACGAAGCACTCTGGAATGGTTTGAGCGGCAGTGAAATGAAAAGAATAAAAACAAATAAAGATGATAAGATATTCTCCTTTGTTAGAGAAAAAGGATAATAACAAAGTATTTGTAGTTTTTAATCTTTCACCAGAAAGTCAAAAGATTGAGATTAATGATGACAATATATCCGGCAGTTATAAAGATTTTTTTGAAAATAAAAATATTACACTTAGCCCCAAACTATAATGTAGAATTGCCAGCCTGGGGGTATAAGGTTTATACGAAATAGATTATCACTTAACTTATCTTAATAAAAAAACCGCCTTACATCAAAGATTGGTGAGTTAAAAAACAGCTAAAGGGCGGGACCAAAAATCCCGAAGCATTTCTTTAGGATGTTTATGCATTCCAACAAGCAATCGACAGTTATTGCTATCATCACCGGAAAATTTATCTATATTATCGGCAACTTGTTTCCAACCTCTAAGATTAAGATAGCCAACACAGAAATCAGCGCGATGAGAAACTTCAAGAGTATCTTTAAGACCAGTAGTTAGGGAGTTTTCAATATTAAAGGAAAGTAAACCCAAAAATTATGTTATAATTAAAAAGTATTGCCTTCAATTTTGCAGTAAAAGTAATTAATCCGCCCGATTTTTACAAGAAGCTGGTAAACTTCTTCAAAATAGGTAACTATTTATTATTACTGATTTATTTTTAACTCGAATTAAGAAATTACATAAAAGTAAAACTGATTTTATATCAGTTTGCTTTCTCAAAATTTAATAGTAAATGAAGGATTGTTTAAGAAATGTGCTGTTAAATGTTCAATAAAATTTCTAATTATAACTTGAATTAAATATAAAGCTCCTTTGGATTTAGTAAATTAGACCATACAGAACTCGGTCCCCGTTTTTTCGCATTATATTTTACAATAGTATGAATTAACTTCAAATAGTTTTCACACACTATTCACACACTTTTGTTTTATTTTGTTTAGCCAGGCTTGATCTATGGCAATGTTAATATGCTCATCTTTGAGCATATTCTAAATTTTAGAGTTAACTGAGATTAAATGAAGTTAAGCCATATAAAAAGAATTGGTGGAGGTGGCGGGAGTCGAACCCGCGTCCGAAGTTAAGAACCAATGAACATCTACACATTTAGTCTGTTGTTGTTTTTAACTTAATGCTACCAAACAGACGTGGATCACTTTAAGCTTGCCTGCTTTAGTTTCGCATCATCAGCACAGGTAGCAGAATCAGCTATCATACCTAAACGACGTCCATCCAAACCCCGGTATGAAAAAATTTGGAGAACGGCTACTTATTTAATTAAGCAGCTAAGGCGTAGTTATATTCGCCAGTTATTGTTTTATTCCCTATTGTTTAACGTGTATTTCGGGGAACACGATGTGCAGTCCAAAGTCTCTTGAACCCCGTCGAAGCCAAATTCACCCCCAGGTAAAAAGCAGACAGTAAAGAACAAAGAAAATAAAACTACTTTTGCCATTCAATGTCTTCAATACCGGAGATTTTATTTTCATAACGGGCAAGAACAAAGAACAAATCCGATAACCTGTTCAGTAAGATAACGATATCGGAATTAAGATTCACAATATTGTTTAATGCAACAACTTTCCTTTCTGCTCTTCTGCAAATTGTTCTGCAAATATGGAGTAATGCAGCACTTTTGCAACCGCCGGGAAGAATAAAATTTCTAAGTTCATCAAGGCGGGCGTCAAATTTATCGATTTCTTTTTCAATTTCTTCATAATGATTTTTTGAAATCCGGGGAATATTATGACTCTTATTTTTTTCATTATCCGGTGCAGATAAATCCGAACCCAGGATAAATAAAATATTTTGAATTTTTTCCAGAAACTTTTTTACTTCGTTATCTTTTGTTTCGGTTAGGGTAAGTCCAATAAAAGAATTCAGTTCATCAACAGTTCCGTAAGCTTCTATTCTCGCTGAGTCTTTTGAAACCCTTTCTCCTCCGAAAAGTCCTGTTTCACCTTTGTCGCCCCCTTTAGTATAGATTTTCATCTTTTAAATGGAAGTGATTTTATTTCCACTTTAATTGTTCTATGAAACTGGTCTTTAGCAACAAGCATTGTTCCATCTTCTATTAAGTTTTTTCTTACATATCCCAGTCCAATAAACTTTTTCAGTTTTAATGAATTGACATACGAGGTTATCATCCCTGCTTCTTTATTTTCATCATCCTGCAAAATAAAATGTGACTCGGGTAGCGGTTGCTCTAAAAATTCTATTCCTGTAAGAAACTTCTGAACTTTGTCATAAGTTTCAAGCCTGGCTATCACTTCCTGTCCTATGTAACATCCTTTTGTAGAGCTTACAAGATGCATAAGCCTGGCTTCGTGCGGATTTATTTCATCATTTATTTCAAAAGGAGCAATTGGGATTCCCTGTTCAATTCTATAAGAATTATAAGCATCTTCTCCTATAAAATTAAAATCAAAAAGTCCTTTGTTCTCTATAATATATTTGGTTAAGCGGCGTGCATTTTCTTCATCAGAAATTGTCCAGAATTTAATATTCCCGTTGTCATCTTTAATCTTTACTACAAAAAATAAAATCCCTTCAGTATGCACAATCTTAAAAGTATTCGGCTGAATATTGTTTACAACATTCCCGCAAATAAGCGTTACAAACGAATCAGCTTGGGGACCTAGTAATTCAAAAATAGTATACTTCCCTTCAGTAATAGTCGCTTTAACATCATCGGTTATTACATATTTATTAATCCAGCTTGCAACTTTTTCCTTATTCCCAGCACTAGAAATAAGTAGCTGGTGACTATCAAAATTTAATAATGTAGTACGGTCGATTATTCTTCCCTTTTCGGTTGTAAAGAACGTATCAATAACTTCTTCTTTTGCTAGGTTCTTAACATCATTAGTAGCAACCCGATGAATAAATTCAAGTACGTCATTTCCTTTCAATTCAATAATTCCCGAATGAGAAATATCTCTTAATCCGACTCCTTCATACAAAGACCTGATGGCGTCTTCAGTATTATTGTAATTTTTAATAATACTGTCCTGATTATTCGTTTCTACTTTATAACCTAAATTCTCTAAATATTCAATTAATGTAGTACTCTGTGAATTCATTCTTTGCTTTCATCCTGTTTTGGGATTCAATAAAAAAAACGCCTTTGGGATAACTTTAATAGTTAAAAATAAGAAAAAAAATGATAAGGACGAACTCTGACAACAGCCTTCAAACTTACAAAATCATATTGTAAATATTAGGTTTTTTCGGAATATTCTTTTAAGAAATAAGCAGAGCTCATAATGCCTAATTTAAAATGATTTAAGTTGAAATGTTCGTTTGGTGAATGAAGATTTTCAGAGTCTAAACCCAATCCCATTAAAACTACTGGTGACTTTAATCTCTTTGAAAAATCAGCCACAATTGGTATTGATCCTCCTTCCCTTATAAAAACAGTTTTTCTGCCAAACGCTTTTTCCATAGCTTTAGCTGCAGCCACAATTACGGGGTCTTCTATCGGAGTTATTGCCGGATATCCACCATGAAGTTCTGTAAGTTTTACTTTTACAGACTTTGGTGCAAGCTTCTTAATATACCGGGAAAACTGTTTAGAAATTTTATCAGGGTTCTGTAATGAAACTAACCTCATACTTATCTTTGCGCTTACTTTGGAAGGAATAATTGTTTTGGCACCATTCCCGGTAAAACCTCCAATTATTCCATTGCAATCGAGAGTAGGTCTTGCCCATAGTCTTTCAAGCGTGGTAAAACCTTTTTCACCACTTAGCTCTTTAACTCCAAGTTTTTTTGCATATTGTTTATTCGAGAACTTCAAAGATTTGAAGTTTTCACGTTCCTTCTTAGAAAGTTTTAAAACGTCATCATAAAATCCGGGTATAGTAATTCTTCCGTTTTTATCATGCAATTTTGAAATAATATCTGCCAGAACATTAATCGGATTTGCTACAGATCCGCCAAAGCTACCGGAATGCAGATCACGGTCAGGACCTTCAACTTCAATTTCAAAATATGATAAGCCTCTTAAGGCATAAGTTATAGTCGGTAATCCAGCTTCATACAACGAAGTATCAGAAATCAAAACTGCATCGCATTTAAGCAAATCAGTATTGTTTTTTAGAAAGGTCATAAGATTTTCGCTTGCTATCTCCTCTTCCCCTTCAATAATATATTTAATATTAAGAGGAGGGCTTCCATAAGCTTTAAAAAAGGCTTCTACACTTTTAATATGAACAAAGACTTGTCCTTTATCATCGGTTGCACCCCTCGCAAAGATCTTTCCATTTTTAACTACAGGCTCAAAAGGAGGATTGTCCCATAGTTCAATAGGGTCTACAGGTTGAACATCATAATGTCCATAGATAAGAACTGTGGGTTTACCGGGGGCGCCGAGCCATTCTCCATAAACAAGAGGATGCCCTTCAGTTTTAAACACTTCTACCCGGCTCATACCTATTTTCTTAAGATTTTCGGCAACAAATTTTGCACAACGAACAACTTCATTTTTATACTCAGGTAAAGCACTAATACTGGGAATTTTCAAAAACTCTTTAAGTTCCCCAATGTAACCTTCCATATTTTTCCGGATATAATCCATCACATCTTTCAATTTCTTCTCCTTGTTTAATTATTTCAGAATTATAAAGCTGCTAATTCTTAAAACACGCAGAAACTTTGGCAAAATCGGTCGGTCGTATTGAAAACTTAATTCTCTTATAGGTTAACATAATTAATTGAAACTATAATTTAAACCTGAAACAAGATATTTTCGTATAAGTACCGGTGCTTCCTTGTTAAACCTTAACGACTTAATTATATTAAATATATGCTGTTACACAAATATATACTCAGGAATCACTTAGTTCCGTTTATCTTTTCACTTTTAACTCTCTTCAGCATCTTTATGCTCCAGTTTTTAATGCAATTTGCTGACAGGCTTGTAGGAAAAGGGCTTGATACCTGGGTTATAATTCAGCTTATTGTTTATAATTTATCCTGGATGGTAGCTCTCGTGGTTCCAATGGCTATGCTTGTTTCTACGTTAATGGCCTTTGGAAATATGTCGCAGAATAATGAAATAACAATTATAAAATCTTCTGGAGTAAGTCTTTATAAAATGATTGCTGCACCGCTTATTGCATCTGTTGTAATTGGCTATTTACTTGTGTTGTTTAATAATGATGTGCTTCCGGATGCAAATCACCAGGCTAAACTGCTTATGCAGGATATTTCAAGAAAAAAACCTACACTTTCTTTAGAACCCGGAATATTTTCTCAGGAAGTTTCAAACTATGCTATTCTCGCAAGAGAAATAAATCCTAAGTCTAATGAGCTTACATTAGTAACTATTTATGATTATACCGATCCACGAAAAGTAAACATTGTTACAGCCGAAAAAGGGAAAATATTTTTCTCAAAAGATCAATCTAAATTAATAATGGATCTTACAAACGGTCAGATTCATGAATCGGATATTTACCAGACCAACACATATAGAAAATTAATATTTCAACATCACCGCATTGCAATGGATGCTGAGCAGTTTACTTTCCAGCAGTCAGCACCCGGCGGACCCAGGGGTGAAAGAGAATTAAGTACTGACGATATGCTTGTGATTGTTGACAGCCTGAGAAAGGAATTGAGTGATTACAAAAAACAATTGAAAAATGAAGCTTATAGGCAGATGTTCTTAACAAACAAAGTGAGTAATAAAAATATTGGGATAATTAAACCGACAAAGAATACACCGGTTTATGTCAGGATAATTGATAAAATCCGTACTGCTAAAAACTTTATGATGTCATACAGTAAAAGAATCGAATACAAACAATCTGATATCGATAAATATATGGTAGAGGTTCATAAAAAATATGCTATACCTGCTGCTTGTATTGTCTTTGTTTTGATCGGCGCACCTTTGGGAGTTATGGTTAAGAAAGGTGGATTTGGTATGGCGGCAAGTATCAGCCTTTTCTTCTTTGTTATTTACTGGGCCTTTTTAATTGGCGGCGAAAAGCTTGCCGAACGCGGATTCTTTTCACCATTCTGGGGAATGTGGACAGCAAATATCTTATTAGGTATTGCAGGCATTCTTCTTACAATAAAATCGGTCAAGGAAACTGTAACCATCAGGTTCTCTTCTTTGAAGAAACTGATTCCAAAACATCTTAGAAACGATGAGGAAAAAAGTTCAGATGAAAATTATTGACCGCTACCTAATAAAACAATTCGTACAAACTATCTTCTTCGGAATCTTAGCCTTCACTTTAATATTTGTAGTAATAAATATGGTGGAAAACATAGATGATTTCATCGACCAGAAAGCGTCTATCGGAATTGTTCTTCATTACTATCTCGTATTTACACCCGAAATAATAAAATTAATAACTCCTGTTTCGGTTTTATTTGCTGCACTGTTCACTGCAGGTAAAATGGCAAGCATGAGTGAACTTACTGCAATAAAGGCAAGCGGAGTCAGTCTTTACAGATTTATGACTCCATTTATAATTACCTCTTTAATAATTAGTCTTCTCTCAATTTACTTTGTAGGCTATGTTGTACCGAAAGCAAACGCAACTAAAGTAAACTTAGAAAACAAATATTTAAACAAAGGTTCTGCTTTTGCCGGCAATAATATCTTTTTCCAGGATTCGAGGACAAGAATTGTTAATATTTCTTTTTTTGATGCTACAGCTGACCAGGCTAACAGGATAAGTCTGCAGGATTTTGACGCAAGAAATTTAACAAAAATGGTTTCAAGAGTCGATGCTGCTAGTATGATATACGATTCCACAACCGGAAGCTGGATTGCTAAAAATGGAGTTGAAAGATTTTTTAGTGATTCAGGACAAACTGCAGAATACTTTGACACATTAAAACTCGCTGACCTTAATTTCTCTCCTCACGATTTACTTACTAAGCAGCAAAAACCTGAAGAGATGAATATCGGTGAATTAAAGAACTTAATTAAGACACAGGAAAAAGCAGGGACAGATCCTACCAGGACTTTAATAGAATATTACTCACGATTTTCTTTTCCAATGGCAAGTCTTATTTGTGTAATTTTTGGATTGCCAATTTCTGCTAATAAAAGGCGTGGAGGTTTGGCTGTACAGGTTGGACTAAATATTCTCGTTACTTTTATCTATCTCGTTTTTATGAAAGTAAGCACAGCATTTGGAAAAAACGGTGCTCTCGATCCGTTATTAACTGCATGGTTTGCCAATTTAGTTTTTCTTGCTGCAGCTTTAATAAACTTACCAAGAATAAGACAATAAACTAAAAGTAACCCATAGCTTCAGCTATGGGCTAATCGAAAACAACACAATATAAGAACCGTTTCAACGGTTTAAATGGGAGGTATTAAATGCCACATTCACTTTTAAAAATTTGGGTGCACTGAGTTTTCGGAACAAAAGACAGAGTTCCACTAATTAAAAATACATTTGAAACACAACTATATACACACATAAAAAGAAAATTAGAAGATGAACTTGATTGCAAAGTAAGAATTATCAATGGGACAGAAGACCATGTTCATCTATTATTTTTACTATCACCAAAATTAACTTTGAAAGATCTTTTCCAAAATATTAAAGGAGAATCTTCGCACTGGGTTAACCAATCCGGTTTTATAAAAAATAAATTTATCTGGCAAACAGGTTACGGTGCTTTTTCTGTTAGTGAATCAATGGTAAAGGAAGTAGAGAAATATATAGCCAAACAGAAAGAACATCATAAAAAGATAACTTATAAGGAAGAAATTGATTTGTTCATTAAAAAGTATGGGCTTACAATTATAAACCGTTAAAACGGTTGCGTTGCTTTTTATATTTTTCTCATACCCCACGGCTAAAGCCGTGGGTTACACAAATACAAGAAATTCTTATTGTCGTTTTATTTTTTTGTACTTTGTTAAACTCTAAATCACTATATGAACAAGTAACCCATAGCTTCAGCTACGGGCTGATATAAACTATCACAACTTTTAATAACCGTTTCACTTGTAGTTAACAGAAGAAGAGATAAAGAGTGTTTCTGAGTCTGCAGGGACACAGCGACGCTGTGTCTCTACCATTAAAATTATTAAAACTTCCACCTCGAACCGAAAGAAACAGAGAGCGTCTTTGTACCGTTAGGTGCAACAACACTTTGCATATCGGATGTTGCAAAATGCAGTTCGACAATTCCTGCATCGATACCTAATCCAAACGCCCATCTAAATCCTTGTCCACCTCCAACAGAAAAGCCCGATCTTAAATAGGGGAAATAATCCATTGGTTTCCATTCAGATCCAACAGAAAATCTAGGTTCTAAACTGTTGCCCGGCATTTCATTTAACCCCTGGTTGTAATCAAATGCAAGCAGCATGTTTCCAGGGAATTTCGTTTCCCCTTCCCAAAACATACGCGAAACACCGAACCTTAGAGCAGTAGGCAAACCGGTATAAAAATGATCTATCCTTTTACTATCTCCGGTTACAGATTCTTTTGCAGAATCAAGCTGGTCCTGGTTGGAAATATCATCAATATAAATATATCCGAAAGAATTAAATTGTGCAGCGTTCTTATCCCATTTTATTGAACCAATATCGGTTAAAGCTAAAGAGAAATTCCAAACACTATTAAGAGTTGCGGCAAAGCCAACATCGAAACCAAATCCTGTTCCGGCAGGCGACGGGAATAAACTAAAATTCGATTGCCTTGATACGGAATCGAAATCATATTTAACTCCCATATTATCCGAAAATGCAGAGTAACCCGTTAAATCGGTTGAGCCCGTTAGCTCTGCATTTGAACCTGTTGATAAAGAAGATGAGTTCTTGCTGGTCCCTACATAAGAATAGCCGTGAACTAGTTTAACTGTAATTCCTGCAGCAAAGTTATCAAAAAACTTAACTCCGGGTAATTCTCTTGAATAGCTTAACGCATAATTTCGTATCCACCAGCCTTTAATATCGCCTTCACTAAGGTCGAATTTTTTTCCAACGGGATTACCGGATAAAGCCAGATCAACTAAAGAACCAGGAATATTTATTTTCATTCCTGCAACATCAATAATCGAAAAGGCAAACGCTCCGATTTTGTTATTTGGTTTTACACTTATGGAAAATAAATTTGCATTCACCGATGCAAACACCGCTCCCCCGCCGTCGAATAAAGCATTCAGTCTCTCTTTATCCTGTTCGGTCAGATAACGGGCTTCACCATTCACTCCGCCGAAGAAATAATTTAAATCATTCATGGAAATAAAATTTGAACCCGTTCCAATAGAAACTGATGGAAGAGGCAGAAGAGTTGAAAACTGAATAAACTCATCATTATTAAATGAAAGATTTGCCGGGTTGATTCCGATAGAATATATACCGGATGTTGTGGCGTTATATGTTTTAGCTAAGCTCATACTTCTTGCGTCAACCGCGCCAACTGAACCAAATTGCCCGTATGCAGTAGAGTATAAGATTAATAATGTAATAAAAAAGATTAATTTAGATTTCATTTCTCAATTCCTGTTCACTTTGCATTTACTCTATATTTTATTTTTCCATACGCTTTCAGGTTTATCCAGTCCGAAGGTCTAATAGCAACAATTTGTGGTGGATTGATGTAAGCATCCTTGGTTCTGAAGCTAACTGAATAATTTACAAAATATCCTTTTGAAAGAAGCTTGATTTGGGATTCATCGAGCGATATAGATTTTGGGGGATTTAAATATGAAGTTGTTACTTCACCATTTTGATCAACATCAGCTCCCAAAAATGAAATTGAATCGCCTTCTTCGGGGTTGTCGGTTAAAGTAAAAAGATAATTGTTGTCTTTATCCAGAATATCAATTTTTAGCCACGCGGTAAGAGGTATACCGTTGTCAATTACAAAGTTTACATTAGCTCCCTGACCGTTTTCAATTTCATCTCTATCAGACTGTGAAATTTCAAGTGAAGACTGTTCGTTTATTGTAGTTTTCTTTATTGCGAGATAGCTTTTTGTAGAAAAATCTGTTTCAAATTTTATCGAATCAAGGTTGGAGTAGGTTCCGTCATTATTTTCGGGATTAACAATATATTCTGCTTTAAGAATTACTGAATCGGGAAAATAAGTTACAAATTCATTTATGTTGCTGTTCTCTTCCGTAAATATCTGGCTGGATGTTCCATTAATAATATTTAAAGTAAAATTCGGATTGCCCTGGGTATCTCTTAAATAAAATTCACTTCCGTCATTTCTTTTTGCAATTATATTGAGATCTTTTATGTCAAGATCAACTGGCAAATTAAAAAACGATTTATACGAAACATTTAAATTCAGCTTTGCATCTCTCAGGAATGTTTTATCCCTGTAATCAATCGCTTCATTTACATCAAAAAAGTAACTCGAGGTCTGATTTCCAAGAGATTTAGAAAGAATCCTTCCTTTTATGTAATGGAATGACATCCCTGACATTGAAAAGTCAGAATGTACAACATTTCCCTGTTGTGGAGAAATGGCGCGTACAATTAGTCTTATACTATTTCTTAATGAAGCGGGCTGGTCAGAAGGGATCACATAAGTGTATCCTTTTATATTCTCGCTAAGAGAATTGGTTTGCCCTGACGGAACGTTATTGTATAATACAATAGGATTTCCATTCCTATCTTTAAATCCTGGCAACGCGATACTAACCGCCACATCTGCCGATGTAGAATTTGATACTCCAAAATCGATTGCACCTTCATCAAATTCGGCACTATCAACCTCGATGCCTCCGGGGAATTGAATATATGTAACGAAAGTGTCTGATTCTGATGTAAGTGTTGGAATGTTGGTTAAAGAACGGTCACTTATATCTACAAAATCTGAAAGGTTGCTATTAAGGTAGTATTTGTCCGACTGGATAAGATAAATATCCTGCCCGGTAGTATCCACGGTTATATGATCCTGCGGTTTCATAATATCATCAAGTGTGTATGTTTTATTAATGAGCGGCAGATTAAGTTCTGTATCCCATTGGGGAGCAATAAAATCTTTCGGTACATCCATACAACCGGCGAAAATTATAAACGCCAAAGTTGAAAGTAACAGTTTAAATCTTTTCATCTTCATAATTATCTCCTTTTATCTCATATAAACATTCTGGGATTGTATAGATTGAGTAGTATGTAATATTCTAACAATCCTATCCCGGAATGTTATGAACACTTAACCCTGTTTTCGTTTCTGATTGGGATATTATGGGGCTAAGAATACGAGATTTAAAAAAGCCAATTTTATACCAAAATTAAGTATATAAATCACTCTTTAAGTTTGATGAAAGTACTAGAAAGGGTAAGTATTACGGGGAAGAAATAGTAATTTTTACTAATTTTTTAAGGGATGAAATCAGTTAACTTTTTCGTCTTTACTGACAGGCGTAAAACCAAAGTGCTGGTTCGGAGGTGAATCCAATTTGATTTCTCCGAACCGGCTTTCAAACTTATCAATATTATCCTTCAAAGCTTTAAGCAGCATTTTGGCATGCTGCGGAGTTGTTATAATTCTTGCGTGCACTTTAGCCTTAGGCAAACCGGGAACAATGCGTGTAAAGTCTATAACAAATTCGGCGGGAGAATGAGTTATTATAGCCATATTTGAATAAATACCTTCGGCTTCTTTTTCGCCGAGTTCTATATTTATTTGTTGTCCCTGTGCCTTATTATTTTGTGTCATATTTTCATTATAAATTATTATGAACTATTATCGTAAACTATCAGCTTTCTTAAAAGCATTAGTTGCATCATCTTGCATTCCTAAAATAGTATATACTCTTCCTATAAGCTCCCACACTGATGCATCATCCGGTCTCATCTGGACAACTTTCTCCATATACGGTAAAGCCATCCGGTATTTTTCCTTATACGCCATCGAAGTATCTTCTTTTTCCTCGGCAGCTTTGTTCATAGTGGTTCCCCATTTTATATATGTAACTCCAAGGTTATAGATTGCATTTTCGTAAGCTGAATCAATTTGTACAGCTTTAAGAAATTGTTTTTCAGCTTCCTCAAACTGTTCTGCTCCTAATAGTAATACACCATAATCGTAGTGGTAGTATTTATTCTCCGGATCTGCCTCAACACCGGCTTTAAAAACATCCATAGCAACATCAAGCTTGTCTGCAGCAATATATGAATTTGATAACGTAACGAGAATGTCCTGATTATTTGGATAATACTTTCTCCCGTCTTCAAGAATTTTAATAGTTTGATTAAATGTTTCCTGTGCAGCAACTGAGTCGGTCTCTCTTTGCTTAACTCCTTTTTGATATAAAATTTGACCAAGATATCTGTAGCTATCTAATTCGTGTTCTTTATCAATTACAACTTTTAAAGGATCGATTGCTTTATCCATATCGCCCTCATTCATATAAACAAAAGCAAGATTCTTATATGTATCTATGGAATCAGGTTCAATTCTTATTGCAGATTCAAAACATTCTGCAGCCTTACCCAAATGAACCTTGTTTGAATCTTTGTCTTGAGTATTAACACCGGACTGATATTCCTTAACTCCTTTATTGAAAAGTTTAACCCAATAATATATTCGGGAAGAGGAAATTTCTTCTTGAAAATTTTTACTTATAGAAAGAGATTTGTCAAATGCGTCCATCATTTCACCGAACTGACCTTTTTCACCATTAACATAACCTAAAAGATAATAAGCTTCGTCACTCTTTGGATCCTTCTGAATTTGGGTTTGAAGTGATTCAATAGCCTTGTCATAGTTTTTCTGCTGAATGTAAAGTTTTGCACTGGTTAATTCAGTTGAACCGCATTGAAAGCCCATAAATGTAAACCCGGTTAGCACTAAAATAGATGTTATAATTTTTAACGACCGCATAGTCAACTCCGATAATTAAATCTTAATATATTATTAAAGTTAGTATATATGTTTTCGATAGTCAAGAAACGAATTGTCCGGTAAATAATAAAGAAAAGTGTTTTTATCCCATAAAAATCAATAATATTTTAAATTGATTTTACCTCATTAAAAGGATATTTTTAATTATAAAAAGAGGCAACTTTTGACATTAGAACAAATAATAAAGGCTACACCAAAAGTACTTTTACACGACCATTTAGACGGTGGTTTAAGACCTCAAACCATCATTGACCTGGCAAAAGATTTACGTTATACAAAACTCCCAACAAAGGACCCTGCGGAACTTGGAATTTGGTTCCACAGAGGTGCCAATAAAGGAAATCTTGTAGAATATCTCCAGGGGTTTGAACATACTACTGCAGTAATGCAAACTAAAGAAGCTCTTGAACAAGTTGCTTATGAGATGATGGAAGACATGAAAAATGATGGGGTATGTTATGTAGAGACGCGCTTCGCTCCTGTATTCCATACAAATAAGGGACTTTACCCTGAAGATGTTGTTTCGGCAGTTCTCGATGGATTAGAGAAAGGTAAAAAAGATTTCGGCGTAGGCTATGGCTTAATCCTCTGTGGAATGAGAAACATGAAGAATACTCTCGAGATTGCAGAGCTTGCCGTTAATTTTCGCAGCCAGGGAGTTGTTGGATTTGATCTCGCAGGTGAAGAGGGTGGTTATCCTCCTAAAAAACATGTCGACGCATTTCAGTTTATAGAAAGAGAAAATTTTAATATTACAATTCACGCCGGAGAAGCTTTTGGTAAAGAATCGATATGGCAGGCTATACAATGGTGCGGAGCTCACCGCATAGGACACGCTACAAGACTAAAGGAAGATATAACATTTGATAACAATGGTAATGTTGTCGCTTTTGGTGAACTTGCTCAATATGTTCTTGATAAAAGAATTCCTTTGGAGATATGCTTGTTAAGCAATGTTCATACAGGTGCAATCGATAAAATTGAAAACCATCCGTTTGGAGTGCTGTTCAAAGAAAAGTTCAGAGTTACAATAAATACAGATGACAGGCTTATGAGCGATACAACCATGACCAAAGAATTTCTTACAGCGATAGAATATTTTGACCTTAATCTCGACGAGATCGAAAAGATAACTATTAACTCGATGAAGTCTGCATTTATTCATTACAAGGAAAGATTAGATTTTATATACAACGTTATAAAACCTGGTTACATAAAAATCCGGGAAAATCTCCTTTCACTAAAAAGTATTCCGGGCAATCATGAAGAAGCTATTCACAAATTATAATTTTGAATTTGACAAAAACGAAATCCGGCTCTTAACCACTTTCTGTAAACAAACCTTAAAGCAAACCGAAAACGACAACAGGTTCTTTTCAGAAACAAAAGCTTTCAACTCGATATTAAGTAAACTCAATTCCGGGGAAAGCCCAATCAAACTAACAAAAGATGAAAGAACACGGCTTGTTCATCAACTAAAAAATAATACTGAGTATCTGAACAAAAAGCTTAAGAAAAGCTGGTTCTTCCAAAAGTGGTTGTACAAATCTTTATTTAATCAATACGAAGATTTGCTTAAAACTCATTTTAAAGATTAGCAATGTTAACTGAATCCGAAAAGCAAAATATTAAAGCACCGAGAGGTACTCAATTATCTTGTAAAGGCTGGATACAGGAAGCAGCGATGAGAATGTTGATGAATAATCTCGACGCAGAAGTTGCTGAGAACCCTTCTGAGCTTATTGTCTATGGTGGCAGCGGGAAAGCAGCAAGAAACTGGGAATGTTACGAAGCAATCATCAATACTTTGAAGAATCTTGAAAATGATGAAACCTTACTTGTACAATCAGGAAAACCTGTTGGAGTATTTAAGACTCACGCAAATGCACCAAGAGTTTTAATTTCAAATGCAATGCTTGTTCCTAATTGGGCTAACTGGGATGAATTCAGACGCCTTGAAGCACTCGGTTTAACTATGTATGGACAAATGACTGCGGGAAGCTGGATCTACATCGGAACACAAGGAATTTTACAAGGAACTTATGAAACGTTTGCTGAATGCGGAAGAAAATATTTTAATTCAGATTTAAAAGGTAAATTTCTTCTCACAGCTGGACTTGGGGGAATGGGCGGCGCTCAGCCTCTTGCAGCCACAATGAATGGTGCAGCTTTTCTTGGAATTGAAGTCGATGAAGAGCGAGCAAAAAAAAGAATTGATACAGGATATCTTGATAAAATTTCTTATGATATAGATGAAGCACTTCAAATGGTTTCAAGAGCAAAGGAAGAGGGAAAAGCTTTCTCAGTCGGGTTAATTGGAAATGCAGGAGAAATCTTACCTGAAATTTTAAATAGAAATGTTATTCCCGATATTCTAACAGATCAAACTTCCGCACACGATACACTTAATGGATATGTACCAATGGGAATGAGTTTTAAGGATGCTCTTAAACTTAGAAAAGAAAATCCTGATGAATATATAAAGCTATCTAAAAAAACTATTGTGCAGCATGTTAAAGGAATGCTGGAATTTAAGAAAAGAGGTTCAATAGTTTTTGATTATGGAAATAACATTCGCGGCGAAGCAAAAGAGAATGGTGTTGAAAATGCTTTTGATATTCCCGGCTTTGTTCCAGAATTTATAAGACCTTTATTTTGTGACGGCAAAGGTCCATTTAGATGGGCTGCACTTTCCGGAGATCCAAATGATATTTATGTTACTGACCAGGCAATAAAAGAAACATTTCCTGAGAATAAAGCTTTATGTAACTGGATAGACCTGGCTCAGAAGAAAGTACATTTCCAGGGATTACCTTCCAGGATTTGCTGGCTTGGGTATGGAGAGAGAGCAAAGATGGGAAAGATATTTAATAACCTTGTTACATCTGGAAAAATAAAAGCACCAATTGTAATAGGAAGAGATCATCTTGATTGTGGTTCCGTCGCTTCTCCAAACAGGGAAACAGAAAGCATGAAAGACGGCAGCGATGCAATAGCTGATTGGCCAATACTTAATGCATTGTTAAACGCTGTCGGAGGTGCGAGCTGGGTTTCTGTTCATCATGGCGGCGGAGTAGGAATAGGAAAATCTATTCACGCAGGTATGGTTATAGTTGCCGACGGAACTAAAGAAGCAGAAGAAAGGCTTGAGCGTGTGCTTACTTACGATCCGGGAATGGGTATTGTAAGACATGCTGATGCTGGTTATGATAAAGCAATTAATAATGCCAAATCAATGGACGTAAAAATTCCAATGTTAAATAATTAAAGGGGTAACAAAATGAAAGTCTTAATAGCAGATAATTTTCCAAATCAATATGTAGAAAAAATTAAATCTCTTGTTAAAGAAGTTGTATTCGAACCGAAACTGAAAGAAAATGATCTTCCAAATAATATAAAGGGAGTTGATATTCTTGTTGTTCGGTCAACTGTTGTGAATGCAGAATGTATAGAAAAATCAGATCGGCTTAGCCTGATTATAAGAGCGGGCGCCGGAGTAAACAATATCGATATTAAATCTGCAAACAAAAAAGGGATCTACGTTACAAATTGTCCTGGTAAAAACAGCATAGCTGTTGCTGAGCTTGCCATGGCATTAATTTGTGCTATAGACAGAAAAATTCCCGATAATGTTATTGATTTCAGAAACGGAAAATGGAATAAAGCTCTTTATTCAAAAGCAGATGGTTTAGCAGGTAAGACTCTTGGTGTTGTTGGAACAGGTAAAATTGGTTCTGAACTAATTACGAGAGCAAAAGCTTTTGGGCTAAATGTTATCGCATGGTCAAGATCATTAACTGAAGCAAAAGCTGAAGAAATGGAAATTGAGAGAGTAGTATCTCTTGAAGAACTTTTTAGCAACTCAGATATTGTTTCTATTCATCTTGCACAAACGGCAGATACTAAAAAGATTATCTCCAAAGATCTCATCAGTAAATTAAAAAAAGGTGCTTACTTTATTAATACAGCAAGAGCGGGTGTTGTGGATGAAGAAGCACTGTTAGAAGCAGCAAAAAGCGGTAACATCTTTCTCGGTCTTGATGTTTTTAATAATGAACCAGAAGGAAAAGAAGGTGAATTAATAACTCCTCTTCGTGATTTACCAAATGTTTATTTAACACATCATATCGGAGCTTCGACTGAACAGGCGCAAAATGCAGTAGCAGAAGAAACCTGCAATATAATTGCTGATTATATAAATACAGGAGCTGTAAGAAACTGGGTAAACAGGATAAAACAATCGCCCGCAAAATACCAGCTTGTTATAAGACACTTTGATAAACCCGGTGTTCTTGCAAGAGTCTTAAGATTATTAAGTGAAGAAAAAATAAATGCACAGGAAATGGAAAATGTAATCTTTGATGATGCAGTTACTGCCTGCTGTACAATTAAATTAGATTCAAAACCGAATGAAAAAACTTTAGAAGAAATAGAATCTGGCAAAGAAGAAATTATTAATCTTACGTTGATTGAGCTTTAAAAAAGAAGAATATTAAGTTTTCACCGAGAAGGAAGGAATCTTTACTTTATAAACACCGCCTTTTGAGCGGCAAAAAAATCTTTCTCTTCTATTGCGATAAAATATATTCCACTTGCCAAATTATCGAATGAAATTCTCTCCAGATTAATCCCTTTTTTCCCCAGGATTTCTAAAGATTTTATTTTCTCCCCTAAAGTATTATATAATTTTATTTTAATATTGGAACTAACCGGCAGCTTATATTTGACTGTTACTGTGGAGTTAAAAGGATTGGGATACAAAGGATATAAAATAAAATTATTGACTACAGGGGGTTTTTCATCGACATTGACAATAAAATCAATATTGTATAACCCCTGGCTACTTGTACCAAAAAATAGTTGCCTATTTTTATCAAATTCAATCTCTTTGACATAACCGTAAAATTTTTCAGGGTATGGTATAGAATCCCATGTTAAACCTTTATCTAAAGTATATAAAAAATCGTGCGGTGTTCCATAGATAACATAATTTTCATTTCCCCCGACGCTAAAAGTACCTCTATATTTAAATTTGTTTTGCCATGAAATACTATAATCTGTAGAATAAAGGATCCCATTTCCTACTAAAAGGTCACCCACAAAAATTAAACTATCATTTACATATAAATTGTTTCTATCTGCATATCTAAAAATTAAAGCATCTGTTGAATCAAACGTTAGTCCGTCATCGGTTGACTTATATAGATGTCTTCTTCCTGCCGCCCATACATCTCCATTATTATTTACTTCAATTGCATTATTATCTACACCACATCTTACCGGTGTATATTCCCACGTACTGCCATCGTTTGTAGAGCGAATTAAACCTGTATCTGTTGCCGCTAAAATGGTTCCATTTATTTTTTTGACATTCAATACATAAGGGGTTTGACAGATTTGAACCCAGCTTTCTCCCAAATCACTTGACTGATATAATCCCTCCCCATTTGTCGCCGCATATATATTTCCCACTGAGTCAGTTTCAACTGCAAGAACAAATGCCAACCCTATGTTTTTCCATTCATTAGTTATCCTGTTATATTTCTGCACGCCTGAGACTGTTCCTGCTATAATTAAGCTGTCGCCTAAAAAATCAATATTATATATTCCGCTGATTGGCAATCCAACCTCTTCAAAACTTTCACCTTTATCTGTTGATCTGAAAACACCTTCCCGTTCGGAGCCAATAAATATATCATCGTTACTGTTTACTTTTAATCTGAATGCCTGCTTCTCATACAACCTAGTCTTATGTTGGACCCAACTTTTCCCCTTATCAAATGTTTCAAATACTCCATCCATACTCGTTCCTGCTAAAAGCGAACCATAGCTTGTAAATGCCAGAGATAAAACAACTTTATCTTCCAAGCCAATGTTTATCCACGTCTTCCCGGTATCGGGAGAATAAAAAACTCCCTGCCTGTCATCATAATCATAGTATCCTGTACCACAATAAATAGTATCATTTTCACCTATTAAAATTGTATTTACAGCTACGTTGTTAAAACCAATACGGTTCCAGTTCAAACCATCGTCGGTTGATTTATATAATCCAATAAAAGTACCACAATAGACATTGTTACTGCTATCGGCAGCAAAAGCAAGAACGGGTAAGTTATCCGACAATTCCCAACTATCCCCGTAATTTGTCGAACGGTATAATCTCCCAAACTGTCCGTCACCCGCAAACATAACTGTGCCTCCTTTATTCTCCCCTATTGCCCAGCATTCACTCGTATTATAACCATTATTAATAACTTCCCAGTTTCCTCCTTCATCAGTTGAACGGTAAAGCCTGTCGCGGTAATTCGTCCCTACGAAAATATCATCTTTCCTGTTTATGTATATTGAGTAAACTTCAAACTGGTCAACAGTATTTTCGAATTTTTTCCAGGTGTTTCCGTTATCGGTAGATTTGTATATTCCCTCGTAAAGCTGGTCAAAAATATTTGAGTAAACACCCACATAAATATCATCTTTTGAGTTTATAGCCATATCACCGACGGTTCCTCCCATAGGTCCGCCTAGCTGGTGCCAGATAAATTGCTGTGAATTTATTGAGATGCAAAAAAACAGTGAGAAAATAAAAACGAAGAGAAAATTATATGCAGGGTTTTTACCCATTTTAGCCCCTCAGATGTTTAAAACTTAATTCATCCTGAGCAAATCTTAACGAATTATTTCTTAATTGTCAATGCTCATTTCTAAACAAACTTTACTTCCACAATATCGGAAACAATCCCGTGGAAGTATGGAAGTCTTAAAACCTGGTTTATACCCTCAACATCCTCTTCATTAAATCTCAGGATAAGTGAAGATATATTCGTTTTAATATATTCTTCGGAAGCCTGAGATATTTTCTTATCAAAATTTCCCTTTTCAATTTGCTGTAAACAAGAGAATCTATGTCTTTTATTTCTTTAACGAAATTCTCCAACTCTTCTTTTTCTTTAGAAGCAAAAACATAATTAACAAATGGAAGTGATAATGTTTCCACCATTGATTCTGCAAAGCTTATTCCTTTGCTAAATCTTTCTTCAACAAAATTTTCATCTCCAA
Source organism: uncultured Ignavibacteria bacterium (assembly GCA_963727535.1). GTDB lineage: Bacteria > Bacteroidota > Ignavibacteria > Ignavibacteriales > Ignavibacteriaceae > RBG-16-34-14. The sequence goes on along the minus strand of CAVSGR010000005.1, from coordinate 290,511 downwards.
CGATCAAGAGATTCCTCTCCTCGGGATCATTTAAATGAGCGCTTATTTCTATTTGAATTTCGCTTCCGTACATCTCCTTAAATAAAATCTTTGAGAGAATTGCCTCCTGGGAAGAAACATCTCCGTACAAAGTAAGTTTCTCGAAAGATCTTTGCTCTCCCTAGATAATACAAATAAGAACTACTAAGCGTTCCTTCAAATGAAATTCCGAATTTTAATGCAAACAAACAAATCTTTATGATTTAACAAATCCATCACGGGTATTAATCCAACAGATGAATCTGTATTTATTATTGTTTGTGTAACCCGTGAAGAAGGAAGAAAGGATATTTGTTTTGCAAGTTCTCCGGGAAAACACGAGGAAATTATTCTTGCAAAAATATTATCAGGTAAAATGATACTCATATAAAAAATTAGGGCGCACGAGACGCCCTAACAAATCAAAAATTATTAAAAGATAATTTATTCTTTAGTTTTAATACGCGCAGCTTTACCCGAAAGATTTCTCAGGTAATAAAGTTTGGCTCTTCTTACGTTTCCTATTTTAAGCACTTCTATCTTTGCAATTTTGGGCGAATAAAGAGGAAATATTCTTTCGACACCTACACCACTTGATATTTTGCGCACTGTAAAAGTTTTGTTTACTCCATGTCCTCTCACACTTATAACATCGCCTTCAAAAGGCTGAATTCTTTCTTTGTCACCTTCTATAACACGAACATGAATTTTAATATGATCTCCGGCATTAAACCGGGGAATATCGGTTTTAATCTGATCCGGAATAATTTTATTTATATCGACCATTATTTTCTCCATTATTTATTAAAATCTTTCCATCTGTTAGTTAAAATTTCTGATTGTTCTTCTTTCCATCTTTTAATCTCTTTATCATTGCCCGACAGCAGCACATCAGGAACTTTCATTCCTTTGTACTCTGAAGGTCTTGTATAATTAGGGGCTTCAATTTTTTCTCCATCCTGAAAAGAATCATTCAAAGCCGATTCACTATCGTTAAGAACTCCGGGAATTAACCGGATAATTGCATCAATCATCATCAATGCAGGAAGCTCACCTCCGGTTACAATAAAATTTCCAATTGAATATTCATCGGTTGCAAATCTTTTTCGTACTCTGTCATCAATATCTTTATAATGTCCTGCAACAAAAATTAAATTTTTAGAAAGAGAAAGTTTATTAGCAATTCTCTGATCAAATAATTTTCCAGCGGGAGAAGTAAAAATTATTTTGTCGTATGCTCTTTCTTTTAATAATTTTTCAATACATTCAAAGAACGGTTCAGGTTTAAGCACCATTCCCGCACCGCCGCCAAAAGGTTTATCATCGATCTGTTTGTGTTTGTTAAAGGCATAGTCTCTTAAATTATGAACATAAATTTCTGCCTTACCTTTATCCTGTGCTCTTTTAATTATGCTAGTATTAAGAGGACTATCTAACAGATCCGGTACCGCAGAAATTACATCAATCCTCATCATCTTCATACAACTTCTCCCCCGGCTTTAGTTTAAGCAGCTTTTCTGCAGGATCAAAACCTTCAATATAATCGTGAACGGCTGGAATGAGAATTTCTTCACCTTCCTTACTTTCTATAACATATACATCATTAGCAGGAAATGAAACCACATTCTTAATCTTTCCGATTTCAACATTATTTTTAAGAACTCTGCTTCCGATTAAATCGTGAATAAAATAAAAATCTTCAGGAAGCTTAATTAATTCTTTATCATCAACAAAAACTTCTTTGTCCAACAGAATTTCTATTTCTTTTTCGGTATTGAAATTCCTGAACTTAAAAAGAAAACCATCATTAGATTCTTTAGCCTCATCGATAAAAAATTCCTTTTTATCACCAAAAAAATCGAGATAAACTTTTTTAAGATTCAAAAGATGTCCGGGAAAATCTGTGAAAGAAGAAACTTTAACAAAACCATCCCTGCCAAATGCCGAAACAATTTTAGCTACAAGATAAAATTCTTTCACTTAAAACCGGTATCAATCCTAATCTAAAATTTCCAGAATTGCTCTTTTACCTTCTTTGGCAGCAATTGCTGTTAACAAGGTTCTCATAGCCTGAGCCGTTTTCCCTTGTTTGCCTATTACTTTTCCCACATCATCAGCCTGAACTTTAAGCGAAAGGACGACCTTTTTCTCTTCGGGTGTCTTTTCTTCTACTTCAACAATGTCAGGATTATCAACAAGATGTTTAGCAATGAATTCAATGAATTCCTTCATAGAAGAAGCCTCCTATATTAGAGACAGGGAGTTTATGAATTATGTACAGAAAGAAAAGGATTTCGGCAAAAAGGTTATTCCTTCGGAGCCGTACCTTCCTCAGAAGCGCCCTGAACTTCTGCTGCACTCTGTTCATTATTTTCATCTTTTGAAACTTCTTCGCTCTTTTGTTCAGCCGCGGCAGATTTTTTAGACTTCCTTTTTGTTCTACTGGTTTTTGATTTTGCTTCCCGCATCTTACTCCAGTTTTCCATTTCAGAATCAATCTGCTCTGCGTTTAAACCTTTACGCGAAAGCTCCCGCTTTAAAGTAATTCCTTTTTGTCTCAGTAAACTTTTTACTGTGTCAGAAGGTTGTGCACCTTTATCGAGCCAGTATAAAACTCTGTCTTCTTTAATTTCAACAGTATGTGGTTTGGTTAACGGATTATATAATCCGACAGCTTCAAGAAATTTACCGTCGCGCGGTGATCTTGAATCGGCTGCCACAACTTTATATATAGGCTGCTTTTTTTTACCCATTCTTCTTAATCTTAATCTAACAGACAATTATTTTACCTCCGGTTAATTGCTAATTTAACTTTAAATTATTAAATAAAGAACCTTTTCTCGACATTTGTCCGATCATTTTCTGCATTTCGTTAAACTGTTTAATTAAACGGTTAACGTCCTGAACCGAGGTACCGCTCCCTCTAGCAATTCTTTTACGTCTTGTGCCGTTAAGAATTTTAGGTGTAGATCTTTCCTCGGAGGTCATTGAGTTAATGATCGCCTCAACTTTAACAAACGCCTTATCATCAATATTTACATTTTTTATATTCTGATTCATGCCCGGAATCATCCCGATTATTGATGAAAGCGAGCCCATTTTCTTAATGACTTTAATTTGCTTAAGAAAATCATCAAAATCAAATTTATTTTTACGTAATTTTTCTTCCAGTTTCTCGGCTTCTACTTCATCTATGGTTTCCTGGGCTTTCTCAACTAAAGATACAATATCTCCTTTTCCAAGTATCCGGGAAGCTAACCTTTCAGGATAAAAAGCCTCTAAATCGCTTAGTTTTTCACCATTACTGATAAATTTAATAGGTTTTCCCACTACAGATTTTATTGAAAGAGCAGCGCCTCCTCTTGCATCACCATCTAATTTTGTAAGGACTATCCCATCATAATTAACACCTTCATTGAAGGCTTTTGCAGAATTTACAGCATCCTGCCCTGTCATAGAGTCAACGATAAATAACGTTTCTGCCGGTTTTGTCAGCTCTTTGATTTTAGCAACCTCATCCATCATCTCTTCATTAACATGAAGTCTTCCGGCGGTATCGATAATAACTGTGTTGATGTGATTTTCTTTTGCATACTCTAAAGATTGTGAAGAAGTTTTAATTGCATCTTTTTCTTCAATAGAAAAAACAGGAACATTTATCTGATTGCCAAGAAGTTTCAACTGCTCGATGGCGGCAGGTCTGTAAATATCAGCCGCAACAAGTAAAACTTTTCGTCCTTTCTCTTTTAATTTCTTAGCAAGCTTTGCGCTAAAAGTTGTCTTACCCGATCCCTGTAATCCTACAATCATTATTACAGTAATACCGGAAGGATTAAGTTTCAACTCAACATGATCACTGCCAAGAAGAGTTGTTAGTTCATCAAAAATTATTTTTGTTATAAGTTGTCCCGGAGTAACGGAAGCAATTACTTCTTTGCCTAAAGCTTTTGTAGAAACATTTTCAATAAATTCTTTTGCAACTTTAAAATTAACATCCGCATCAAGAAGTATGCGGCGAATTTCTCTTAAGGAATCTGAAATATTTTTTTCTGTAAGTCTTCCCTGTCCCCTGATTTTTTTTAGCGCAACATCCAGTTTAAGTGATAAATCTTCGAACATTTTTCTACATCATCTTTCGTTTTGCATCGATTCTTAATTTGCCTTAAGAGCATTTGCACCTGAAACAATTTCAAGTATCTCTTTTGTAATTGCTGCCTGGCGTTCTTTGTTATATTTTACTTGAAGAGTTCGTATCATATCACGGGCATTTGTTGTAGCATTATCCATTGCAGTCATTCTTGCACCCAATTCAGCAGCATTCGATTCAAGTAATATCCTCCATATTTGTGCTTTAAGATGTTTGGGAAGAAGATAATTAAAAATAAATTCCTGGTCAGGTTCATAAATATAATATGGCTTGGTCCTGCTTTCTTCAGGTGTGTCTTCGGAAATAGGAACCGGAAGAAATTGTTCAGTAATAATTTTTTGTTGTATTATAGATTTAAACTCATTATAAATAATTACAATCTTGTCGAATGTTCCATTCAAATACATTTCGATAAGCTCTTTCGAGATTGACAAAGCAGATTCATATTTTAATGTGTTGAAGAAGCCAATAGTTTTCCCTGCTAAGTTATAATCTCTTTTACTGAAGAAATCGAATCCTTTTTTCCCAACACAAAAAACAGAAGTTTTGATTGATCCATTTTTTAGTTCTTCATCAATATATCTTGCAGTTTCTTTTATGATGTTAGCATTAAAAGCTCCACAGAGTCCTCTATCCGCTGTAACAATAACAACCGCAACATTATGAACTTCTTTTTCTTCTATGTAAGGATTATTTAATATGTCTTCTTCTGTTACAAGATGTGCAAGCATCGTAGAGATTTTTTTTGCATAAGGACGTGCATTTAAAACATTTTCCTGCGCTCTTCTCAATTTAGCAGCTGCAACCATTTTCATAGCTTTTGTAATTTGCTGCGTATTCTGAACGCCTTTAATTCTTCGCTTTATATCTCTTAATGTAGCCATGAATAATTATCAGGATTCCTTTTTAAACACAGCTAAAAATTCTTCAGCTGCCTTCTTAATTTCTTCGATAATTTCATCACTTATGCTTTTATCTTTCTTAATTGATTTGAAAATATTATCGTGCTTTACTTCAATATACTCCAATATTTCTTTCTCAAATCTTTTAACATCACCAATAGAGATAGTATCAAGATAACCATTCGTTCCAAGAAAAATGGCAATGACCTGTTTTTCAACTGGTACAGGAGAATATTGATCTTGCTTAAGTAATTCTACTAGACGCGAACCTTTAGCAAGGGTACGCAATGTAATCTTATCAAGGTCGGAACCAAACTTTGAAAAAGCTTCAAGTTCTCTATACTGAGCAAGATCTGTCCTCAAGGAACCTGCAACTTTTTTCATCGCTTTAATTTGTGCATTACCACCAACACGTGAAACTGAAATTCCCACATTGATTGCGGGACGAACACCGGCATTGAATAAATTTGATTCAAGATAAATTTGTCCGTCTGTGATTGAAATTACGTTTGTAGGAATGTAAGCTGAAACGTCTCCCTGTTGTGTTTCAATTATAGGAAGAGCTGTCAAACTTCCGCCGCCAAGATCTTCACTTAATTTAGATGCTCTTTCCAAAAGTCTTGAGTGTAAATAAAAAACATCACCAGGATATGCCTCACGTCCCGGAGGTCTTCTAAGCAATAAAGATAATTCTCTATAAGCTGCTGCCTGTTTTGAAAGATCATCATAAATTACCAAAGCATGCCTGCCATTATCTCTGAAAAATTCGCCCATGCTTGCACCGGAATATGGTGCAATAAACTGAAGTGGTGATGGTTCAGAAGCGGAAGCAGATATTACAATGGTGTAACTCATTGCATCATGCTCACGAAGTTTTGCAACAACCTGGGCAATTGTAGAGCTTTTCTGACCTATTGCAACATAAATACAATAAACAGGTTTTACTCCTAATTCTGCAGCTTCTGGTGTATGGGTATATTTCTGATTGATAATTGCATCGACAGCTATTGCTGTTTTACCGGTTTGTCTGTCTCCAATAATTAATTCTCTTTGTCCGCGTCCAATGGGAATCATAGCATCAATAGCTGCAATACCAGTTTGAATCGGTTCCTTAACAGGTTGTCTTTGAATTACACCAAGTGCTTTTCTTTCAATTGGATAATACTTTTCCGAATTAATAGCGCCTTTTCCATCTATAGGGATACCAAGAGGATTGATAACTCTTCCAAGCATCTCTTCTCCAACCGGAACAGATGCAACTCTTTTAGTTCTCTTAACTGTATCGCCTTCTTTAACGAGTGTTGAATCGCCAAAAAGGACACAACCAACACTATCCTCTTCCAGGTTCAAAACCATTCCCATAACATCATTCGGAAATTCTACGAGCTCACTCGCCATTACTTTCGAGAGTCCGTAAACGTGCGCAATACCGTCGCCGACCTGCAAAACAGTACCTACATCATAAATATCCAGCTCACTTTCAAAACCTGAAAGTTGTTTTCTAAGTATAGCAGATATTTCATCTGGTTTTACTTCAGCCATTTTATTCCCTTTGTTAAAATTCCTTTAGTTTAATTGAATTCCGCTTTTGAAAAATTCTTTTTTTAATTGTTCAAGCTGGTGTTTAGTAGAAGCATTATAAACTGTATCATTAACCTTAGCAACAAATCCACCAATAATTTCCTTATCTATATGAAAATTCAATTTTGCTTTTTTATCGAATATTTTTTCCAGCTTATCTTTTAATTTCACTTTTTGATCATCACTAAACTCAAAAGCGGTTTCTACATCAACATTTATTATCCCCAATTGTTCATCTCTAAGCTCAAGAAACTTTTCAATAATACTTCCTAGAAGTTCCTCACGGTGTTTATCAATAATAAATTTTATAAAGTTAATCGATTCTTCGGAAATTTTTTTATTAAAAATTTCTTCAAGAACAGATTGTTTTTTTTCAAACCTGATTATCGGGTTATCCAATAATCTTCTTAAATCACTGCTTGAGTGAATTGCCGACAAAACTAATTCCATATCTTTCGATACCTGTTCAAGACTCTTATTCTCTTTGGAAATATCCATAAGAGAATTAGCATATCTTAATGAAATTTTAGAATCAGCCATTTTTAGTTTCTTGTAATATCATCTAAATATTTATCAACCAGTTTTTTGTTAGAATCTTTATTGAGATTCTCACTAAGTATCTTTTCCGCAGCCTGTATAGCAATCTCTGCAACTTTTGTCTTTAACTCGTTAAAAGTTTCTTCTTTCTTTCTCTCAATTTCGGATGAAGCATCTTCAATAATTTTTTGAGCCTGTACTTTGCTGTCCTTCAACATTTCTTCTTTTAATTTATCTGCATAAGCACGGCTTTGTTCAATTATTTTTTTCGATTCCTCTTCAGCTTTTGCTATAGATGCCCGGTTTTCCTGAAGAATCTTCTGAGCTTCCTCTTTTGCCTTTTCAGCCTTTTCGAGAGAATCTTTTATTGCGTCTTCTCTCTGGGACAAAGCCGAGAGTATTGGTTTCCACGCTAACTTTTTAAGAATAAGTAGAAGAAGTATGAAAGTTATTGCAGTCCAAAATATCAGTCCCGGATTAACATCAATCAAGCTTCCCCCTTCGGAAGCTAAAGCGAGAATCACTAAGGAATTAAGCATAATTTTTTATCCCGATTTTTTAAGACTCTTAACTAATTAAGCTGTTTTGAGGGCAAGCAAAATACAAATTACAAGAGCAAAAAATGCAATACCTTCGATCAAAGCTGCAGCTATAATCATATTGGTTCTAATTGGACCAGCAGCTTCAGGCTGTCTGCCCATAGCTTCAAGTGCAGAAGCAGCAAGTTTACCAATACCTAAGCCGGCTCCTAATACGGCAATTCCTGCGCCTATACCAGCGCCTAACCATCCTAAATCCATAAAAGTTATCTCCTTATTTTTTATATAATTAATGTTCCTGGTATGCTGCCATTCCAATAAAAAGTGAAGACAGCATTGTAAAAATATATGCCTGAATTAAGGCAACCAAAAGTTCAAGCATATAAATAAATAAAGCAAAAGCGACTGAGATGGGCGCTACAAATATAGAACCCATAATAAATATTAATCCAAGCAGAGAAAAAATAACAACGTGCCCGGCAATCATATTCGCAAAAAGACGAATGCACAATGCAAATGGTTTTGTAAAAAGGGCGAGTATTTCTACGACAATAATTAATGGCAAAATTGCCGCCGGCATTCCGTGAGGAATTATAGCTTTAAAGTATCCGAAAAACCCATAGCTTCTTATACCTGCAAGTTGTGTCATAAAAAAACTTAATATTGCCAACGTTGCAGTAACTGCTATATTGCTTGTTATCGTAGCTGAATAAGGTATTAGACCAAAGAAATTTCCAAGCAGGATAAAAAAGAAAGTTGTAAGAAGATATGGAAGATACTTATCCTGATCCTCTTTGATTGTCGGCATGACAATCTCATCTCTTACAAAGGTCACCATTATCTCAACAACATTTACAAAGCCTTTGGGAATAAGGGATTTCTTATAACTTTTTGAAGCCGATACAAGAATTACAACGAGAAGTATTGCAACTATCCACATAAATACAACGTAACGAGTTATGGATATATCAAGCCCAAATAATTCTATATGAGGTAAGGGGATAGTTCCGAAAGGTTCAAAATCGAGATAGTTGCTGTCCATCACATGATGTAGAATCCAGTCCCCTCCTGTTGAGCTCTGAGCCACTGCGTTGGTGGCTAAAGTATCTTTTATTCCTTCAATAAGCATCTAAATTGTTATTTCTTTGGAAATTCAGGTAATAGATTTCAATGAATAAAAACAAAATGTAAAAAATGAAGATTGAAAATATAAAACTATTCTTGTTTATATCCAAAAAAAGCAGGGAAATTAATACTATCAGCAAAAGTAAAAAAAACCTTATAACCATTGAACCAAATACAATTTTTATAAAGCCTGAATCAGGCTTTTTTAAGCCCATTTTAACGGATAAAAATGAACCTAAAAAATTAGCTGCTGTAATCCAAAAAGCGAGAAGAATCGAAATAAACTGAGAGAAAGAGAAGATGTTTGCAAAATACAAAACAGGGGTAAAAATCAGTAAAATTAGCAAGATTAAAACAAATAGAAAAAATTTCCTTGTTTTAATCATTTGTCTGATTTTATGACCTCTTTAATGAAACTATATAATGCTGCAAATATTCCTAAAAAAGAACAGACAACTGTTAACCAGGGAGAAGTATTAAATTTGCCATCAAGCCAAACTCCCAGAAAAGTCATTGCTGTAACAGTTATCGCAAGCTGAAGTCCTAAACCAAGATACGGTCCATAATCCTTAAGATAAACTCCCCAGTTGTTTTTCTTATCAGGATTTTCCTTCATACTATTTTTCTGGTAGCGGCGGTACATTAGGCTTCGGCATAGAAGATCCGCCTTCACCCATTTTGCTGTTACCGTCAAATTTAGCACCTGCTTCAACTACTAAAATTTTAGTGACTAAATCACCCTTTAATACTGCTTTGGCTTCCAGTACAACTTTTTCTTTGGCATTAAGTCTACCAACTATTTTTCCCCCAACAGTAATAATATCTGCATTAATTTCGCCGTTAATGTCACCACTTTCACCAACTGTAACACTTCCGTTTACATTAACGTCTCCTTTTACTGTCCCGTCAACTCTAACATTTCCTTTGCTGGAAAGTTTACCTTCGATAACAACACCGGAACTGATGATTGTTACTTCGTCGGTGCTATCTTCAAAACCTTTTGGCTTTATCAATTTTATATCTCCTTTTGTTAGTTAGAAAAAACGTCTTTAGGATTAATCGGTCGTCCCTGCTTCCATATTTCAAAATGTAAATGTGGACCGGTTGTAATCTCACCGGTATTTCCACTAAGAGAAATTAATTCTCCCTGGAAAACTCTATCTCTTACCTTCTTTAACAATATTGAACAATGCTTATAAACTGTAATATAATCATCTGCATGATTAATTATCATCATATAACCATCTCTTGGTGTATAATCTGCAAACACCACATAACCGTTTGCCGCAGCATAAACCGGGGTACCAACTTTTACTACAAAATCAATGCCTATATGACCTATTTCAGCATTAAATCCCCTGCTTATAAAACCATTGACGGGTTTAACAAAATAATCAATTTTTTCTGTATTACTCTTTTCTGTATCACTTTTTTCGGAAAAGAAAAGGTCCTTAATTACCGATAGAATACTTCCCCCGGCTTTTTTCCTAAGCGAAGTTGAATCATCTTTTGCATTTAATGATTCTATAACTGATGAATCCCCAAGCATTATGGCATTTCTTAATTTTTCATTTGTCGATTTGAGATCTTCGAGTTCCTTAGATAAAAATACCATCCGGCTATTTAGCTCATTAATTTTCTTAATATCCCGATCGGAAAAAATTTTAGTCTTGGGAAAGAAAATATTGCCCAAGGGCGTGATTGAAAAAAATAAGTATCCTAAAAAAGAAATTAACAGCGTATACCCTAACAAAATTCCTGCGACTTTACCTATAGAGAATTTGTGTGATTTTGCTTCTGAAGCGGATTGACCCGGAATAACAAGTATGAAAAAATCTTTAACTTTTTTAAGCTTATTAAAAAAAATCACCTGGATCCTTAACTAAACTTCTTTAATAAATCAGCAAATTTGATTTTACCTTCACGTATCAACAAAGGTTTGCTTTCGCTTAAATCAATAATAGTAGATGATTCAAAAAATAATTTTTTATCCGAATAAAAAATAGTATCGACTTGTGAGCCGAACTCATCTCTAATCATAGTATGATCGAAAAGAGGTTCCTGGTCTTTCTTATTAACACTTGTCGAGATCATCGGCATATTAATAGCATTCAATAGTTTTATGCTAAATCTATGGTTTGGAATTCTAAATGCAGCAGTTTTGCTCTTTAGAATTTCAGAGGTTTTTTTATTCAGTTTAAGAATAACCGAAACAGGATTCGGCCAGATTGAAATCAAAAAATCAAGATGCTTTTCCGAATGAATATCCGTATATGTTAAAAGGTTATCAATATTGTTAATCAGAAGTATATATCTTTTACCAAAATCACGTTGTTTCATTTCGTCAATTTTTTGCACCGTTTCATCATTAAATGGATTAGCCGCAAAACCATAAATTGTGTCCGTAGGATGAATAAAAACTGTTCCTTCTAAGTAGAGCTTTTTAGCCTTCTGTACAGCCTCTTCCAAATCATTATCAATATTAACTAACTCGGCAAATTTTGTATTAATCATTCAACATCTTTTCTATTTTTGAAATTACTGCTTGTGGATAAAGTTCATTACCGCATCTAAATGTTCCAATCGGACATTCATCATAACCGTGAACACCACAAGGCTTACAAGATAAATCATCAAAACTTAAATAGCCACCTTTTTCATTATAGGGATAAAACCCAAAAGCAGGAGAAGTTGAACAAAAGAGTGTTAAAACAGGAATATTCGCACAAACTCCCATATGTGTTGGAGCACTGTCATTCGAAATTAATAGTTTAACATTTTTTAACATTTGAATAGATTCAATAATTGAAAACTTTCCTGCAACAGATATTACGTTCTCTTCAAACCGGGATGATAAACTTTTGCAAATAATTTCGTCTTTTGCGCTGCCTATCAAAATTATTTTATAAAATTTGGTTACAAGATAATCAATTATTTTTTCAAAATATTCCGGAGGATATTTTTTGGTATTCCACACACTTCCGGGAGCTATAGCAATCGCATTATTTATACTGTTCTGGATTAAAAAATCATTAACCTTTTTTTGTTGTCCAGAGTCAGTTATAATATCCGGTAATATTTTCCAATCGTTATTAAGGTTAAAACAAATCAGGTCAAGATTTCTTTTTACTTCGTGTACATTAAAATCGTATTTAATAATGTTTTTATAAACATGCCTTAGACTACTATTGTCAAATCCGTAAGTATCTTTTATTCCGGAAAACAAAACTATCAGCGAAGTTCTGAATGACCGGTGAGGCGAATATAGTTTTGTATAATTTTTTTCTTTCAATTTTCTTGCAAATCTCACTAAAGAAAATATTGATTTATGTTCTCCTCTTTTATCAAGAACTATAACGTTATTTATAACTGGAGATGATGAAAATATTTCGGAAGCCATGGGATTTGATATAACATCCAATTCACTTTCGGGATATACTTCTCTAAGTTTTTGCAGCATAGGAAGCGTTAAAATAGCATCGCCTATAAAAGCAGTCTGTATCACTAATATTTTTTCTTTCATCAATTTTAACCTGATTATTTTACAAGGCGAATTTTGCCATCCTTAATACTTCCAGATTTTGTGCATCCATAACCATTGCTCAGGATATTGTCGAACATATTTTTCTAAAAAAGATGCGAGTCGCTGGCTTATCTCTTTAACTTTTTCTTCCTCACCGTCGGGTAGGTCCCCCATGTTAATTTTTTCCAAAACAACTTTATAGCTAAAATCCGGCTGCCTAATTGTAATACCGTAAATTAAGGGGACACCTGTTTTTAGTGCTAATATTGCGGGACCTGAATATATAGCTGTATTAATACCGAAAAATTTTATTCTTAGTCCTTCTGCTGAGCCTCTTTGGTCCGCAACCATTGCAACAAGATTTTTGTTCTTAAGTTCTTTATAAATATTCCTGATAGAAATTCCCAATGAAACAATTTCATTACCCCATTTTACTCTTATTGAATTTATCTTTCTATCCACGTAAGGATTTCTCTGGTGTTTTACAACAACATGAAAAGGAATATTTATTCTTGCACTCATTGAAGCAGCTATTAACTCCCAGTTCCCAAAATGTGCTGAAAGAAGAATTACTCCTTTACCTTCCTGATAATTTTTTACGATGAGATCGGCGTTATCAACATTTAACATATTAATTATCTCTGAGCGGCTCATCTTCTGCATATACAAAATTTCAAAAAAACTAATAACAACACTTCTGTAACATCCAAAAGCAACTTCTTTTAGCCTTTTTTCATCAAATTCAGGAAATGCTTTTCTGAGATTAGAAAAGACAACCTGCTTTCTAATTGGAATAACATAAAAAAAGATGAAGGCTAAAATAAATGAAAGCTTTCTTGACAAACTAAGTCCGAATAGTCTGATAACCTTATCAAGAAACAGAAAGGGAATATATTCTAAAATATTTTTCAAAGCCGATACAACGGTGAGTTTAAATTTACCAAAAGGCAACGGAAAATTAAATGACGATCCTAAAACTACATTGTATTTATTCTATTTTGCCAATTATCATCACGTAATTCACCTCTGGCTGTCGAATGAATTAGCTGGTAATCAGAAAAGTTTGTAAGATCGGCAAAAACAAAAATTACCCCTCCCTGTATTTCATTATAGTGCCAGATTTCATAAGGTTTAGTATCTAGCTGGTTAGGAAATCTTTCTATTTCACTCGGTTCCCCGTATCTCAAATATATTCTACCCCTATCAGTTTTCCATCCCTCTTTACCTAAAGCACTAAATAACTGATTACAATGTTGAATTCTATTTAAATATTCTAAATAGAATTCATTCCTCGGAGTTGAAGGATTTGAATCTCTTGCATTCCAAAATTGGTTAATAAATGCTCTTTTCCCATCTACACTATTTAAAGCTTCGTACTGCTGCGTCTCGGCTGCCGAGGCAATATACCTGGACTTTTCAAATAAATCGTCTAACTCTTCCTCAGACATTACTCCAAATTGGGTAGCAAGTATATTTGTAGCAGATTTAATATCGATCGAATCATTTTGGGGAACAGATGGATTGTAAATAAAAAATCTTTTTGAGGATGAAACACCGTAATTTTCGATACTATCTACTAGTGCAATTATCAGAGTATAGCTATCTGTTGCAAATTTGTTAACAACCACTGTACCTACTTCAACTCTTGAATTTACTTTACTATTAATAATTTTATTCTTGTTATAGACCAATTGTCCTTTGCTGTTATATACAAGTGTATTCAGTTTCATAGGTGTTTCGTTACTTATACTTTGTAAATTATATAACTCGAGATAGTAAAAAAGAACCGGCTGGTTCTCACTATAAACAGATGTTGGCAGTGGAATGACTTCATAACTGTTTTTATAAAAAATCGAACCTTTATTAGGGCTCCCCTGTACAATATTTGAGGCAAATTGTATATCACTCATTGAGATATTATTTTTGACAAAAGGCTTTACAGTCAAATATTCTTCTGCTGATTTGGAAAAACTACTTTGTAAAGAATCCTCCCCGGTAACTATCATTTTATACTTACCTGAAGGTAATAATAAATTTATAACACCAACCAGACTATTGCTCATCTTTGAAGAGTCCTCCGGCGAGTACGATATTTTCCAATCTTTATTTAGAACCTGTTCACCTGTAAGTGAATCAAGAATTTCAACGTGTAAAATTCCTTCCTCATATATACCCGAATCTTTTTCGCTCTTTAAGAGACTCTGCTGCCCAAAGGAATAATATAATTCAATGTAATTTGAAGTTGAATCATAACCGAATTGCGCGTAATCAAATTCGAAATCAAATTGTTTCTGCTTTGTTTGTGGAAACAGTGAAAAATTGATTACAAAAAGAAGTATTATAAAAGTTTTCATTTGGAGATTTTTTTTTAGGTAAAATAAATAAAAAATGGCGTCTAAATGCTACTATTAGACGCCACTTATAAAAAAGTAAACTTATTTTATTATTCTATACCTATTTTTACTGTAAAAATATGGTTTGGAGCAGAAAACTCTTTGACATTTCTATATGCGTAGTCAAATACAAAGTTTACACCACTGGCCGTATTATATTTAATCCCTGCACCTGCAGTAAAATCATAAATATAATCTGCAGTATTTTGTAATAGGAAATCGTAACCACCTCTTACAAAAAATGTATTCATGAATGAATATTCACCTCCAAATCCCATTAAATCTTCGAGGCTATTATTGTTCCTAAAGAAGGTAGCCATCTGGAACGAGTTTTCTTCATTAATTTGAGCCAAATAACTTACACTAAGTTCAAAGTAACTTGGAATTTCAAAGGGTTCGGTATCTGCAGCATAAGAACCTGTTCCACTACCTAAAGCGCTGCCCGGAACGTTAGTTCTTGTCGTTAATTGTTCACCCGTAAATGCCATATTACTACCTACGTTCTTTACAGCAGCTCCTATTGCAAGATTTGACTTAAACCTGTATTGAACACCAAAGTCCATTGCCCAACCGTCCGCAGAGGTATTCATAATTCCCTCATGAATAAATTTAACTGAGGTTCCTGCAGACACTCTGTCAGTCAATACTTTTGAGTAAGTCAAACCTACAATAACATAGGAAGGAGAATAGGTTTGACCCGTACCATCAGGACTATTTACAGTTGTGATCGGAATATCACCGAAATTAAGACTTTTATAATCCAATGCCAGCGATCCTAAATCGCCTAACCGCGTTCCGAGTGCAAAATAGGTAACGTTAATGTCTGCAATATAGTTCATATAGCTGAACATTGCCTCGCTTCCAGTCATTAGATCTAACCCTGCAGGATTATAGTATATTGCTTCAACACCTGAAATAGTAGAAATAAACGCCCCACCTGTTGCTATCGAACGGGCTCCTACGGGAATGAGTAATTCATCTGCTCCCGCAGTACCTTTACGTGTAGGATCTCCCGCATAACTAACAAAAGGAATGCTTATTAAAATTATTAAGATTAAAAAATTTTTCATTTTATTCTCCAAAATTTCTAATGTTAGTATTTAAGTATTTGTTTCTGAGGCATTATTATAGCAAACTTAAGAACTTTATCACCTAATTCGGGATTAGAAACTATTGCTATGTACATGCCGGAAGCAACTCTTAAATTGTCCTTATTTTTTAAATCCCAAGTCAAGAACGGTGAAGTATTGTTTTTATCTATTACTCTTAACAAAGTACCGCTTAAACTAAAGATTTTAATAGTTACTTCATCAGGGAGATTAGAAAATGTCACATATGGGTCATCAAACGCTTGCCCTGAGTAGCTCGCTGCTGAATTATAGGCAAACAATGGATTGGGAAATACATTTACCTTATCAAACTGCGACTTCATTTCATCCGCAGTTAAATCATTCTGCACTTTATACCTATATGTATCGTTCGTTGTCAAAGGATAAGCGTCTGGTTCAATAACCAACTTACCCGATGGACTAAACGAAGCGTTATCATTTAACCTGTTTAAACCAACTACGTAGAGAGCATCAAACCAGGAACTTTTTGCTACTTTCTTAATATCGTCAGTAGCAGCCGGATCATTAAGATTATAACCGTTACCTACATCTGCCCATCGTGAGGAGTTTCCTGTATAAGCAATATTTCCACCATTCGGATCATAAGGAGAATCAAATATTACTATATATTCTTTTGTAGCAGTAACATCTGTCCCCGGATTCCATATTCCGTCCGCATTAGCTGACGAATCTCCCGAAAACGCAGATTCAAGGAAACCAACTGCAAGCTGCTGTTCTTCACCATATACTGTATCAACAAGCCACGCCTGGAAAGGAACATCAACAAAGCCGGTACCTTCATCACCTGGATAAACAAAACGAATTGGACTCTTAACGTATCTATATGCCTTGCTATTAACTCCGAACCTTAACTCCACTCTTCGTATTTTATCAAGAGTAGTGATCTGGGAAGCTTTTCCGGTAATATTAAGAGGTTTACCATTAGGCTCAGAATAATCTGCTCCGACATAAAATGGACCAACTTCATTCTGAACAGTATCAGATGAAAACCATTCTCCCAAACCATCTTCGAATTCTAATCCTTTTAATTTTGGTGTTACCCATTCAACATTTAATGCAACCCCATCAAAAAGATGATTAACTCCATTGTCGTTAAAGTTTTCAAGAGAATCCGATATTACGCTGCCCGTTGAAAAATTTGTAACATTATAAAATAATTTATAATCCTTGCTGGATGAATCTTTTACAAAACTTACCTGGTAATCATTATTCGTAACTGCAGCTCTGTCAATCACGGAATAACTAATCGCAGCATTCGATTTACCAACTACATGGTCGGCTGTAATATCCGACCTATAAGGTTCGTTTTCATTACTTCCCGGTATTATACCACCGTTAAGAATTACTTCTTTATTTGAAGTGAATTGAATGAACGCTGAACCGGGCAGCAAATAAGTTCCCTGGGCATCTAACGGAACCATTTTATCACGGTTAAGTGCATATCCCACAATGGATAAATAATATGGCTTCCCCTTTACTAAGGGAGCTCCATCAAAATCAGTAGTTATTTTTAGACTAATCCTTCCTAATTCAGGGTCTCCATAGGTAGCCGAATCTAACTGCGTTCCTGATACAAAACGGACACTTCTTTCGAACGTTCTCCCATCTTCAACAATTACGGTATTTATAGAATCTGCAAGATCATAACTAGCTATTACCTTAGAATTTAGAACTCCTGCTTCCTGCTGAGCCGTTGAATTCACTTTATACATATAAACTTGAAATCCCTCAAAGTAGTCATCATATACTGTGTTTCCTCCCTCATCAACAGCTGTTTCATGGAAATTTACCTGTCTGGATGTATTCCACGTAAGTTCTATACTATTATCACTAGTTTTTACGATAGGATTTATTGAAGGAGGGGGATTTGCTGTTTGAAAATTTCTATTGTAAACAAATTGTGCTGCCTGGTCTATCCTTTTAGCTTCGGTTACAGAATTTAATGCATCAGTTCCTCTTCCAAGAACATACGCAACAACTATATCAACAGGTTTGTTTTTTCGAAGAATAAAGGGACCTGTGTTTACAAGCTGTCTTTGATCAGTTGGATAATTATTTATCCATCCTATCATAGCTACCGGATCTCCGGAATACATAAACTGTGGAGGAATTGTTGAGCAATCAACACCACCTAACACTGTTCCAAAAAGATCCCCAAGATCATCAGTAGCACATGGATCATTAGGTGTTCCGTTCTGAGTTAGTCCCAAAAGATAGTTTCTCTCCTGTTGAGCATTGTCAGGATCCCCAACACTTTGTTCATAATGCACAAACGATGTTAACGGAAGATTTACAGCTCCGTGTATAGTATCCACACCCAAAAAAGGACCTTTAAAATTAAAAGCCTTATCATCCGGGTTACCTGTCTCTACCGATGGACCCTGAAAGAAATCCACAAGAAAACATGGAGGATCAACTCCATAAGTCGGGTCAGGTCCGTCATTATAAGTAAAGCCAGCATTTAAAGTAGTATCACATCCTATAAGATCATCGCCATAACCATCAGTACCTCCAAGATCAACATCATCCCACACGCAGAAATAAACCGAATCATAAACATCAGCTACAGTACCAGCATTATTGACTGAATATCTTATAAAAACAATATTTCCAAGATCGCCGGCTGTTGCATAGCCCCATATCGTTTGTCTTACTTCTATTCCTGCAGGATCCTGATCCGAATATGCTCTTGAAGATCTGGCTAAACCGTCATTATATGCACACCAGACAGTTTCATCACCTAAAAGGTCAGGACGATCTTCGCCGTCACCAGCTCCTGGTGAAGATTCGGGATCCCATATACCATTTCCATTTAAATCTACAGGATTATATACTCCATCTCCATCTCCATCATAAAAATAGGCGCCCATAGATACGGCATCTTTCCAATCTTGCCAGGATTCTCCGAAAGCCTCATCCTGTGAATTAAGAACATACAAATGGGCTTTAGGATCACTTGACGCCATACCTACCGTTCCACCGACATAATCTTCAACCCTGGAAGCAGTAGCTACTCCACTCGACCAAAGTAAGCCGTTGTTTTTTCCACTTATCATAAATCCGCCACTATAGAGAACTGTTTTCCCATCGTACAATCCTCCATTGGTAAAATCTCCGATGGCTACATCAGCAAGAACTCCGTGGCTGTTCATCGGTAATTGAAACTTATTAACTAATAATACGTAAGCATTACCTACAGCATCAACATTTGTGTTTTTATTTAATCTGCCTTTTTTATCGCTGCTGCCAGATGCAAAAGCTAAAAAAGCTATAGAAGCAAAAATTATTACTCCTGAAATTAGTTTATGTTTTATTTTTGCAGACATTCTAATATCCTTATTTATTGATACATATATATCAACGAATTATAAATTTGAAAAATTAATTTTTAATCCTAATTTGATCAATCTTGGAATACCAAAATTAGACGGGTCCGTTTCAAGACTATGATAATCCTCTTTCCAAAGTTCATCCTTACCTTGCACTTTTGCATTACCCGACTCAAGGAATCCGGTAGTTGTCGGTGAACCTGTAGATTGCCATACGTAAACAACATTATCTGCGTCAAGAAGATTTTCAACCCAGAGGTATGGAGTAATTAGTGTACTCCCAAACTTGAAAGATTTTTCCAATTTCAAATCAATGCGGAAACTTCCCGGACCGTATGCAGAATTAACATACCCGGTTGCGTTACCAAAATTCGTATAATTTACAGAAAGATCTTGTTGTTCAAGAGGTGTATAAGGTCTTCCGCTATTGAATGAAAAAAGTAAATTCATATTTGTTAATTGAAGAATTCCCAGTTCATCCTCAGGCACAAAGAAATTCAGATTAATTATACCTGTATGCCTCTGGTCAAAATCAAGAGGGGCAATAACTTTAGGTGTACTTCCTGCATCATTTCTGAAAGCTGCGACATAAGAAGAGCTTGTTGATGAGCCTGTTCCCTCTGCCAATGATAAAGTGTAATTAATAGATAGCGAGAAGTAACTTACTTTAGGAACGTCAACAGATAAAGCCAAACCTTTTACTGTTCCAAAATCGGAATTTGACGGACCAAATATGATTAATCTTTGTCCCCCTTGTTCACGGTAAAAATAATAAGCCGTTTGGTCAGTCAATCCTTCTGTATTCTTATAGAATGCCGTTATATTTAATGCCGCTGCATTATCACCCAGAATTTGTCTAAATCCAATTTCATATTGTGTAGTCTTTTCACTGGTTAATTGTCCATTATTAAATGAAAAATTATTATCGTATGTTATACTATAAAGCTGGGACTGGAACAGGAACGCATCCACTAATCTTGGTTCCGAAATAAACTTGCCATACTGAGCATGAAAGACTGTCGAAGAAGTTACAGGAAACCCAAGCCCTATTCTGGGAGATATATTAAATTCAGGATCCTTTGTAGTAAAATCACCATTATCAAAATCGTTAGGGTTTGAACCTCCCGCGTAAGGTAAAGTAACGTCTTTTAAAACTTTTGAACGCGTATCCCAATAATCAAACCTGATACCTAAATTTAAGACAATGTCTTCAAGCTCAAATCTGTCCTGAACATATCCATAAGCCAGGATAGGTGTTTGGGCTCCCAGGGAATCGCTTGTCCCGGTTTCATTACCAAATAAATCATATCCCCAGCGGTTTGGGTGCCTGTCAGTATATCTCTGTTCAGCACTTAGAGCGGGAACGAGCTGTCCATTTGCATCATAAGAATCCCTATTACGATAAGCAAGCCTGATTGGCAACATTGAATAATACCGCATAAAATTATAATCAACACCGCCACCAAACTCTAACAAATGAGATTCTACCTGGGACGTAAAACTAACATCGGCAGAATAAGTTCTATTACCCATTTTCCTGTAATAATTATCAAGATATCCTGCGGCAGGGAAAATTCCTACTTTATCATAATCTAAAGCTGATTGGTCTCCCTGGGTTGGTATATATGGATTATAAAGAGTGTCACCATATTGTTCAATATTGTTAAAAAATACACCATCACCCTGTTCTTCAAAATAGGATTTATACCCTAAAGTGATATCATAAAATGAATTTTTACCAACATTTTGAGATAACTTTGCAGTTAAAGAAAGGTTATTCTGTTTTCTCAAACCTACATGCTCAGGGTCATTTTTATAAAAACTATAAGTGGCGTTAAAGGCATTAGGTCCACCATAATGATTCGATCTGTAATCTCTGAGATTATAGTTCCCACTTAATCTGAGTACCATCTGGTTACCTAAATTAGAAGTAATTTTTCCATTGTATCTCCACACGCCTTCTGAATTTCCGGGATTAATATCTGAAGAATATCCTGTTGATGGAAAATTTACTCCAATAGCGGAGGGATTACCATCTAAAAACCAGCCGCGCTCTGCCGAAAGGAAAAAAGTATGAGCACTCTGCCCGGGGATAACCGGACCGCTTATATTGGCAGAATAAAGATTATATCCATAATTATCAGTAAAAGAAGAAGTAAGTGCATCTGCAAAAACTGAATAATTGCCTGATCCGGATTTGGTTGTTACATTAACAACACCGGATTGTGATTGACCGTACTTAGCTTCGAAACCACCAACCTGGAAAGATATCTGTTCGATGGCCGAATTACTTACTTGTGAAAAATTCTGTCCCCACAAAGGATCATTCTGAACAACTCCATCAACAACGTAAGTAACCTCGCCTCCTCTTCCTCCACGTACGTTTATGGTAGCATTTCCGCCGGCTCCACCACTTCCTTCGGCCATTACAACACCAGCCTGCAGTGAGACAAGTTGCTCAACACCTCTTACAGGTAATTTAGTTATCTGGTCCGAGTCAAGGACCTTTACAGTGTTTGTAGCTTTTTCTTCAAATAATTTTTTGTCAGTAACTACTACCTCTGTAATTTCAATACCTGGGTTTAATTGAGTGTTAAGTTCATAGGTTACGCCTCCTACGATTCTCACATCCTGAATTTCCTTTTCACCATAGCCAACATAACTAACTTTAACTGTATAAGTACCCGGGTTAATATTTAGTACAAAATATTCCCCGTTAACATCAGTAGCAGCTCCCAGATCTGTACCAAGAACAACTACGTTTGCCCCAATAAGCGGCTCTTTAGTGTCGGCGTCTATAATTTTTCCTGCTAACTTACCAACGCCTGATTGTGCTAAAAGACTTGGTACTAAAAGGAAAAAAAGGGATAGCAGGATACAAACGGTAAAATTTTTTTTCATCTCGTTCCTCACTAATTTTTCACATTTCATTTAAGTCGAAGTATTAAAAACACAATCCCTCATTGTGTACGAGACTGTCTGAAATAACTTCAACAAAAACTTTTTTTTAATAAAATATTTATGGACTCTCTTTCTCAGAGAGTCCATAAATTAAAATAAATCACACAACTATAATTACTTCAGTAAGACCATCTTCTTTGTTTCAATGAAACCGTTAGAAGCTCTTAACTGGTAAAAGTACGCACCGCTCGTAACTTTATTACCATACTGATTAGTTCCATCCCAAGAAACTTTATAGCTGCCTGCTTGTTGAAATGTATTAACCAATTCTGTTACTTTTCTACCTAACACATCGTAGATAGCTATGGTGACATTTCCGGCATTAGGTATATCGTAATTTATTAAAGTAGTCGGGTTAAATGGATTTGGATAGTTCTGGCTAAGTGAAAACTTAGCAGGAATATTATTATTTGTTTTTTCAACACCAACTACGTCGGCACCAAACCAGTGTAAAACCTGGTCTTGTACAGAAGCACTACTATTGCCGTACCAGTAATATTGTACCTCATTTTCTGTATCCGAATCCAAAGAAAGCGGATCAAATGTTAAGAAAGCTATCTTGTTTCCGGCAGTTAAAGTACGATGTCCACCAATGTTGTAAACTGTGGATCCGTCAATTGCCAATCCCTGCATATCTACTTCCACATCCGATTCAAAATCCACACCATCCAGCCAGTTACTAGCACCCATTTCATAGTAAGGATCAACTGTCATAGGCACATCCCATACACTGTCAGTCGAAACCGAAGTATATAAATCGTAAAGGGGACCACCGAGCAACGAGCCCATCTGCGGATAAACTATAGAAGGTAATTGCTGGTCACCGGATACAGCATAGCTTACATCGTTATGATCAGCGTTAACACCTAATACATCAAATTGAAAATCACCAGCTTGATATGTTGTATCAGTCCAATTTGTAATGGTACCTAGATATTCATCCCCGGCAAGCATATAATTACGTGTTGCATCACCTGCTAACCAGGTTTTGATAACATCGTTATTAATATCAGCAGGACCAAAAGTACAGATTTCAATGATGTTTGTATAATTATCTAACAGACCAGCATCAGCTAAGATTGATAAAGGACCATATGCCCAGGAATCGTGATCAAAATCCATAAAATATGAATTTGGCCAATCCCCGAAATAGTATGCGGCTGGATAACCGTTTACTGTTCCTAATCCATTAAATACAAGCAAAGTCTTTATTCCAGGAGACGGCGCAAAAACAGTATAAGTATATGATGTTGCTGATTGAGCAACATTACTATTAACATCGGCAGCTTCTACATAATAAGAAACTTCCGTACCAGCACCCTGACCCGGAATATCTCCGGAATAAGTGTCGCCGCCTGTATTTGTCATAGCTACATCGGACCAAGTAGAACCACCATCAACAGTGTATTTTATTGTTGCTGAAGTTACACCAGAAGCACCACCCGATGGGTTAGTATCAACTATGTCTGCTGTTACTGTTCTGGCACCTGTTGAAATAGTTGAAAGCAATTCTGATAAATTAGATATTGTAGGAGCAAGATCTCCAGTATATTCAACTACTGCAGCCATATTCCAGATATAATCTCTTGACCACCATCCACCATCGCCGGGAGGTGTTGAACCAGTAACATTCCTACCGTCCTCATAAAATTTCCAGCCCCTGTAATCTGTACTTCCATCATAAGCCCAATAATTAAGACTTAAATCCCCTAAGGTAGTTCCTTCATTTTTACTAACTATTGCAAAAATCTCGCCCTTAGCTACAGTCGGGTCATTAGCAGGATCTCCTGTTAAGTTCGACATATCAACCCAGTTGTATTCACCTTCAGCGTTAACAACAGGATTTATGGGCCAGCCAAAACCACCATCACTCCATAAATCATAGTCACTACCCGTGAATGGGTCTGTATAACCAGCAGTACCTTCAACCCAGTCGCCGGTAGCTTCATCCGGAGTAGCACCAATATTATCATATCCATCACCAGCGGAAGGATAGTATCCCTGATACGTGGTTCCTGCATTCATAAGTTCTTCCAAAGTTCTGCCAGTGAACTTTACTAACTTAATACTTGCCTGTACATCGCCAGCATTTTCATAATAAGAAACACCGACAGAGTGAATAATCAAATCAGTTGGAGCCACATAGAATTGCATCATTATATCTTGTGAAGTGGTACTGAAGTTAACATTCCAACCACTGTTGCCAAGACCCAAAAGGTTTTGATAACTTAAAGTATCTATTTCACCCGTGACATTATTAATAACCCGAGGACCGGGAGTTTTGAAAGTTTGTCTATTTCTAATTTCTCTCTCGGTTAGTCTTACGGCTTCTCTATCCTGCCCTTTGATAAATGCACTACCAATTGGCTTTAGAGTGTGTTTGTTTTGTCCAAGTAACGTTACCCCAAACAAGAAAAGAAAGATAACAGTAGCTGTTCTTTTAAGCATAGCGCTCTCCTTATTATTTATTTTAGATTTGTATAACGATATTCAAGTTACTATTCGAAGAATTGTATGTCAAGTATTAAAAAGCCTTAATTTTTCATAGGAGAATTAAACTTTTTTTAGAAAAATGTCAAGTTATTTCTACCGTTCTTTTTAGATTTTAACCGTTAATACCTTATTAACACCATTTATTGACAAGATGTCCTTTACTACTTTTTTATCAATTTCACTATCGGTATTAATAACCGTAAGAGCTTCTTTACCGGCTTCAATGCGCCCTAAAGAGAGACCCGCAATATTAATATTTGCGTCTGCCAGGATTTTTCCTACCATAGCAAGCATACCCGGTTTATCTATATTAGAATAAAAAAGCATATGCCCTTCCGGCTTTAATTCAAGATGATAGGAATCTATACTAACAATTCTTAACTCATTATTGCCGAATACGGTTCCGGCTAAAGACTTGTTCTCTTTTTCTGTATCACATTCCACAGTTAGGAGATTAGTATAATTAGAATTCGCACCCGTTTTTATTTCATTAACTACAATTCCCATTTCTTTAGCAAGGAAAGGTGCATTAATAAAGTTTACAACTTCTGATACTCTTCTTGAAAGAAAACCTTTCAACATTGCTGTCGAAAGTAAGGTAGTTGAAGAATGCAGAAGTTCTCCACTAAAATTAATATTAATTTGTTTTAACTGATCTTTTATTAATTGTGAATGAAGAATTCCAATATTTTCTGCCAACCTTACGTATGGGGCAATTTCATTATTACCTTCTGCATCAATTGCAGTTGCATTAACAATCCCACGAACAGATTTTTTTTGAAAGAGCCCCGCCATTTGTTCAGCAATCTGAACTGCAACTTTTTCCTGTGCTTCTTCAGTAGAAGCACCAAGATGTGGTGTGGCAAGAAGTTTAGGGTGCTGAATTAATTTACTCGTCAGATCAGGTGGTTCTTTTTCATATACATCCAAAGCTGCGCCAGAAACTTTCCCTGATTCTAAAGCATTCAATAAAGCTTCCTGGTTTACAATACCGCCACGTGCACAGTTAATAATTTTTACTCCATCTTTACACTTTTGCAGTGTCTCAGCCGATATCATATTTCTTGTTTCATCATTCAATGGAACATGAAAAGTAATTATATCTGATTTTTCATAAATTGAATTTATATCAACAAGAGTTACTCCGGCTTTATGAGCCAGCTCTTCAGAAACAACAGGATCATAAGCGATAACATTCATACCAAAAGCTTTTGATCTTAGGGCAACTTCTCTGCCTATTCTTCCAAAGCCAACTACACCAAGAGTTTTATCCTGAAGTTCAGTGCCTCTATATGATTTCTTATCCCATTTGCCTGAACGCATAGACTGATTTGCCTGAGCAATATTTCTACACAATGAAACTATCAAAGCCATAGCATGTTCTGCAGTCGAAATTGTATTCCCCCCGGGGGTGTTCATTACTACAATACCTTTTCTTGTAGCTGCTTCAACATCTATATTATCCACACCTGTTCCTGCTCTCCCTATAACTTCCATATTATTCATCAAAGAAATCAAATCGGACCTAACTTTAGTTTCGCTTCTAACTATCAATCCATTATACTCGTCTATCTCGGCTTCTATAAGATCACGGGCCATACCCGGCTGATATTTTACTTCACAACCTGCTGCTTCCAAAACACCAACGCATTTTTTGTCAACAGCATCTGTAACTAATACTTTTTTCATTTTAGTTTTAAGATCTCCCTTGCTTTTTAGAAGAAAAAAAGAAATGCTTTCATAAAGCTGAATTTAATTTCTGTACAATCTGGGACTTTGGAACTGCTCCTATAATTGTATCTTTAACCTTTCCGTCTTTAAATATTAATAATGTAGGAATACTCCTGACTCCATATTTTATTGATGCCTGCTGATTTTCATCAACATCAAGTTTCCCAACTTTAATTTTACCTTCATATTCGGAAGCTAATTCTTCAACAACTGGAGCAATTATTTTACATGGACCACACCATACTGCCCAAAAGTCTATAAGAACCGGTTTGTCTGATTTTATTACTTCTTCTTCAAAGTTGTTGTCTGTGAGTGTTATTGGTTTCATTGTCTTCTGTCTTTCTATTATATAATACCTTTTTTCCCCTGTCCGACAAAGTTAACTATATCTTCTCCACCGTCGGCATTTATTATTCCTCCGGAAATCCATTCTCCTCCATCCATGCAAAGGAGAGAAATTATCTTTGCAATATTTTCTGGTGTTGTTAGTCTGCCTCTAGGATTTTTTCTTTCCGCAACCTGGATCATCGGTTCATTTCCCGGAATTTTTCTAAGCGCAGGCGTATCCGTAACACCAGCCATAATTGAGTTGACCGATATATCCATAGGACCAAGTTCATAAGCTAACTGCCTTACATGAGATTCTACAGCAGCTTTCGCAGCAGATACAGCTCCATAGTGAGGAATAACTGAATGTCCTCCGGAACTTGTCATTGCAAAGATTCTGGCTTTCTTAGCAATTAAATTATTTGCAATTAATTCCTGCGTCCAGTAAACTATTGAGTGTGCCATTACATCGAGTGTCATTTCCATTTGAGCTTTTGTAATTGATTGCTCGTTGTTTAGCCCGGTAAACGGTCTTAAAGTTCCAAATGCCAAAGAATGTAAAAGTACTTTAACAATTGGCTGACCATCTGATATTTTTCTAAGTTCTGCAATCACTTCAGTTCGCTTTTTATCATCCGCAGCATTTATATTAAAGAACTTTGCCTGCGACCCGCACGATTCAATATGTTTTATGATCCTCTCAACATTATGGATAGTCGCCTGCCTATCGAGATGCACACCGACAATGTTAAAGCCATCTTCTGCAAGCTTAAGTGTTACTGCTTCACCAAAACCTGAAGAAGCTCCGAGAATCAAAGCCCAGTATTTTCTATTTTCTTCCTTGCTCATAAAATGGATTGTTTTTCTATATTATATTTAATTCTAAGCTCAAATTATACGAAATAGGTGAATGGTATTCAAATAATATCCATCATCTTTTACTATAAAGTATAAGAGAATCTTCCCCCAAAGACCCTGAAAGTTCGCTAATAAAATCATTTGTCACATTTACCCGTAATTCTCTTAAACTAAAATTTCTTCCCCTGGAACCATTATTTATTAAAGAGATAAATACAGGTATGTTTCCTTTATATTTTGAAAGTATTTTCTTTAGCTCAGTAACTTTTTGAGTTGAATGTCTTTTTTTATCCAGATAGATTTTTATGCTTTCTGTATAAGCGTCTCTTACTTCTTCAATAGGAATCAATTTTTCAATATGGATTTTGATTGCATCTCCGCTGCTTTCCGGTCTACCAACTATGAATACACATTCTTCTTCCCGTAAGTATTTTCCATACTGCTCATATGTTTTTGAAAACATTAGAGCTTCGCAGGAACCGGAAAAATCATCCACAGTAAAGAATGCCATTGTTCTTCCCTGCTTATCAATTTTTGTTTTAACCGATGTTATAACCCCGCAAGCTTTTACTACATCCACCTCTTCAAGCTGTTCGGTTTCCCCAAAGTTAATTGTCGTAAAAGATTTGTAATCTACTTCGTACTTACTTAAAGGATGTCCGGTAACATAAAAACCGGTAACTTCTCTTTCTCTTGCGAGTCTTTCTTTGGAAGTCCATGGCGGTAGATTCGGCAAAGGTGGCTCAGTAAACTTAATTTCTTCTGTATCTCCAAATAAACTATTCTCAGAAGTTAGTTTAGAGTTCTGAATTTTCGAACCGACATCGAGAGCCTGCTCTATTGCAGCAAACAATCGTGACCTGTATTTATTTATTGAATCAAAAGCTCCTGCAAGCACAAGACTTTCAAGTGTTCTTTTGTTCACTATTCTTGTATCTAGATTTGCACAAAAATCGAAAATGCTTTTAAAGTTCCTTCCAAGTTTTTCCTTGCTTTTAATTATTTCTTCAATGGCAGTCTTGCCGACATTTTTAATTGCAGCCATACCAAATCTTATCTTACTTTCAGAGTCAACATCAAAATCAACAGAAGGATTATTAACATCGGCTGGCAAAATATCTATCTTCAACTTTCTACAGTCTTCAAGGAAAGTTGCAACTTTGTTAGAATTGCCAAATTCGTTTGTAAGGTTCGCAGCAAGAAACTCGGGAGTATAATGTGTTTTTAAATAGGCTGTTTGATAAGCTATATAACTATAAGCAACAGAGTGACTTTTATTAAAACCATAATTTGCAAACTTATCGATCGCATCGAAAATCTCTTCTGAAGCTCTTTTAGGAATATTATTTTTAACAGCTCCTTCAATAAAAACTAATTTTTGATTTTTCATTGCGGCAAGATCTTTTTTGCCCATTGCCCTTCTTAAAATATCGGCTTCAGCAAGACTCATTCCCGCTACTTTGTTCGCAATCTGAATTACTTGTTCCTGATAAACAATTATACCGTAAGTTTCCTTTAAAATTGGTTCCAGCACGGGATGCAAATAAACAACTTTCTTCCTGCCAAATTTTCTATCAATAAAATCATCTATAAATTCCATTGGTCCGGGACGGTAAAGAGCATTCATAGCTGAAAGATCACTTAGTGTTGTAGGTTTTAGTTTTTTCAGATACTCTCTCATCGGGGCAGATTCAAACTGGAATACGCCGGTAGTTTGTCCTTTAGAAAAAAGCTGAAAAGTTTTTTCATCATCGAGAGGAATATTCTCAATGTCAATTTTCGTATTTCTATTTTTTTCAACTAAAGAAATTGTATCCCTGATAATCGTAAGAGTTCTTAAGCCAAGAAAATCCATTTTAAGCAAACCGGCATTTTCAATTTCCTTCATATTGAATTGAGTGACTATGTCTGTTTGCTGTACAGCAGTTGCAAGAGGAACGTAATCGCTTACATCATTTGGAGTGATAACTATACCCGCTGCATGTTTAGATGCGTTCCTGTTCATTCCTTCCAAAACTCTTGCATATTTAATTAATTCCTGAATTTGCGGATCATCCGATTTTTTAACCCATTTCAATTCAGGAACTTCTGCCAAAGCCTGGTCTATTGTATAAACTTTTCCAAATTTTGAGGGAATGAACTTTGTAATTTTATTAACAGTAGGAATTGGGATTTTTAATACACGTGCAACATCACGAATTACAGCCTTCGATGAAAGGCGGTTAAAAGTTATTATCTGGCTTACACATTCATTTCCATATTTATGTTTTACATATTCAATAACATCTCCTCTTTTATCATCAGCAAAGTCAACGTCAATATCGGGCATTGATTTTCTTGCGGGATTAAGGAAACGTTCAAAGAGAAGATTATATTTCAAAGGATTTATATTGGTAATGCCAAGCACATAAGCAACAAGACTGCCTGCAGCACTACCTCTTCCGGGACCTACCGGAATATTCATTCCTTTTGCTGAATTAATAAAATCCTGAACTATAAGGAAGTAACCGGCAAAACCCATTTTTTTTATCGTATTAATTTCAAACTCTAAACGATCGATTAATTCTGAAGTTTGTTTCGGAAATTTCTTTTCAAATCCATTTCTTGTTAGAAGTTCAAAATATTCTTCGGCACTTTTTGCAGGAGAGTCTGTTGGTATCGGAAATTGCGGGAAGAGATGTCCTTCAAAACCCAATTGCAAATTTATCTTGGATTCTATTTCTAAAGTATTTTCAATAGCACCTTTAAAATTTTTGAAGAGCTTCTTCATCTGCTCTTCGGTTTTGAAGTAAATTTCTTTCGTGCCGTATCTTAAATCTCTATAATCGTTCCCGTTTTTATCCGATAATAATAAAAGAATGTTATGAGCAATTGAATGTTCTTCTTCAATATAATGACAATCGTTTGTGGCGACTAATTTTATTCCAAGTTCTTTAGCTAATCTTGGAATTCCCTCGAGCAAAGGTTTTTCAATATCTGTTCCGTGGTTTTGTACTTCGAGATAAAAGTCATCGCCAAAAATTTCTTTATAAGTTATCGCAACTTCTCTCGCTTTACCATAGTCGTTATTGATCAGAGGAACAGAAACAATTCCAGCCGGGCAAGCTGATGTACAAATTATTCCTTCGCGATACTTCCTGAGCAATTCCAGATCTATTCTTGGTTTATAATAGAACCCTTCCGTGTGTCCTAAAGTTGAAAGTTTAGATAAGTTTTTATAGCCCTGTTTATTTTTTGCAAGAAGTAGAAGATGATTATAATGTTTTGATTTTTTTCTGCCGTTAATAGTATCGGTACTTCCCCTGTCTTTTCTGCTGCCTTCTTTAACAATGTAGGCTTCCATTCCCACAATCGGTTTAATGCCTTCTTTAACAGCGGTTTTGTAAAACTCTGCAATGCCATACATTACACCGTGATCTGTAAGTGCAACAGCCTGCATATTATTTTTCTTTGCCGCACCAATTAAAGCATTTACAGTACAGGCGCCATCCTGAAGACTATAATGGGAATGATTATGCAGATGAATAAAATCCGACATCAAACACCTAATTTAATTCTATATGTACAAAGAAAGGAAGATTAAAGAACAACCTGGTCGTCAGGTTCTGCCCGTATGTCCAAAGCCGCCATTTCCCCTAATGCTTTCTTCAAGATCTTCAGAGAGAAGAAACTCTGCTTTATAAACTTTTGAAACGACCATCTGGGCAATCCTGTCGCCGCGGGAAATTTTAAATTCCTCTCTACCTAAATTCATTACTATTATTTTTATTTCACCACGGTAATCAGAATCAATTGTACCGGGTGAATTCAATATACTTATACCATGATTTGCAGCAAGACCACTTCTCGGTCTTACCTGGATTTCAAAACCTTCGGGAATTTCAACAGATAAATTGGTTGGAATTAATCTTAGTTCGCTACTCGGGATAATTACGTCTTCTTTAACTGCCGCCCTTACATCTACTCCGGAACTTCCAGTTGTTGAATATGAAGGAAGTGGTATATCATTAAATTCATCGTTCAATCTTTTTATCTTAACAGGGATGCTTCCGTTCATTCTAAAATTAATTTCTCTTTACAAATTTATTGGTTAAAAAATTTCTTTCTTCTTTTCCGAGGACAAAAAATAAAATTGAAGCCAGGAACAAAATAAGAATCAGAAACTTGTAAACCAAAAATAATTGATTGCTGTTATACAGGATATAATAAATTATTCCCGTAATCGTAAGAATTGAAAAAATTAATGATATTTTTTTCTTTTCATATTCTATTTTATAGAACTTCTGAGTTACTAAATATAATCCTATCGACATTACAAAATAGCTGGCGAGTGTAGCTAAAGCAGCACCCATAATCCCCATAACAGGAATCAAAATAAAATTAATAACTATGTTAACTACTGCAGCAATTCCTGTAATAAGCGGAACGTAAATACTTTTTTCTTTTATATAAATTCCGGCTGTAAAAACGACATACAAACCGTTAAATAAATACGCTAAAAGAATTACCGGAACTATATTCAATCCGCTCCAGTATGCAGAACCGATTATTGTCCTTCCAAAAATCTCAAGTTTTACAAAGTTATCTATAAATAAAGAAAGCAGAACAAGGATTACAGCGCCAGCAATAGTAAAGTAAGTCAAAACTTTTGAAAAAACTTTTTTTGCTTCGGAACTTCCCGACTCCTGCATAAAGAAAGGCTGCCAGGCATATTGAAACATACTTACGAACAACATCATAAATATTCCCAGCTTATAGTTTGCCTGGTAAATTCCAAGAGTTTTAAGATTAGTAAGATGTTGCATTATCGGTCTGTCAATAACTTGTATTACCATCGATGCCAAACCTGCCGGAAGATAAGGCAAGCCGAACTTTAACATTCTTTTAAATATGGTTTTGCTGAATGAGACTTTTAATGAATTAAACACCGAAGGTATCAATAACAAAAACGTAATAGCTGAAGCTGCAAGATTGCTGATAAAAACAGCTTCAATTCCCATTTTATATTTCAGAATTAATACAAGATTGAGTGAAACATTGATTGAAATATTAATAATTTTAAATATTGCAAACTTCTTTGCTTTTCTTTCTATTCTTAGTTTGATAAATGGAAGTACAGCAATTGAATCAGTAAAAAGAATTGCCGAAACTAAAATAAGCAGGTAACTATAATTTTCAGGGACTGCCAATTCATTTCCAATTCCATTTCTTAAAAGTAAAATGAAAAGACAGAATACAAACGATAAAATTAAAACCGAGTAATACGGTGTTGAAAAAATATCTTTCTCATTACCTAAATCTTTATCTTTTGAAAATCTGAGATAAGCAGCATCCATTCCGTATATGAAAATAATATTCAATATGGCTATGAATGCATAAATGTTCGTTATTATGCCATAGTCTGCAGGAAGAAAAATGTTGGTATAAAAAGGAACTAAAATAAAATTAAGAAATCTTCCAACTATAGTGCTTACGCCATAAATCACAGTATCTCTTGAAAGCTCTTTAATTTTTTCCAGCATTATAAAACTTCCGGGAAGAATTTCTTTACAGTCTTTGAGAATAATTCGGGTGGTCTGGTAACTTTTTTAGTCTGCTTATTCATGAAAGCATGAACTGTAAAACCTTCGGCAATTAAATCAGCACTATTTTTTCTAAGTACTTCATAATCGATATGAACTTTTAGATCAGGAAATTTTTTAAGAAAAGATTTTATTACTAAAATATCATCATAATGAGCTGGCAGCTTGTATTTAACATTCGCCTCAAGCACGGGCAGAAGAAATCCCTCTTTTTCAATTTTATCATATGGAAGTCCAATCTCTCTCAACATTTCGGTTCTACCAACTTCAAAGTATTCGAGATATTTTCCATTATACACAAAATGCATCTGGTCAGTATCGGCATAACGAACTCTTATTTCGGTTTTGCAAACTATCATTTTGTATAAAGAATAGAATAATTTTCGAAATACAATTTATTAAAAAGAAAGGTCAATTAAGATAGGAAGAAAAATTTGTCAGCCTATTCGGTAAACTCACCCATTTTACCAAACTTCTCACGCCGTGTTTCAACAAGTTTGTCCGGTTTAATTTTGATTAAATTAGCAAGTTCTTCTTTCAATACATTTTTTAAAATAGATGCAGCTTCTTTCTGATCTTTATGTGCGCCACCAGTTGGTTCAGGAACAATTCGGTCTACCAATCCCTGTTCAAGAAGATCCGGTGCAGGTAAGTTTTAAAGCTTCTGCAGCCTGTTCTTTATAGTCCCAGCTTCTCCAAAGAATACTTGAACAAGATTCAGGACTGATTACTGAATACCAACAATTCTCAAGCATTAAAATTCTATCGCCCAAACCTATACCAAGAGCGCCACCGCTTGCACCTTCACCAATTATTACAACTATGATTGGAACTTTTAGTTTGCTCATCTCGAATAAGTTTCTTGCAATTGCTTCGGCTTGACCTCTCTCTTCTGCTTCAACTCCTGGGTAAGCTCCGGGTGTATCAATTAAAGTAATAACAGGTCTGTTAAATTTTTCGGCAAGCTTCATCAAACGGAGAGCCTTTCTATATCCTTCGGGATTTGGCATTCCAAAGTTTCTGTATAAATTACTTTTTGTGTCTCTTCCTTTTTGATGTCCAACAACTACAATTTTATATTCATCTAGCTGAGCTAAACCGCCGACAATTGCTTTATCATCTTTATAGCCGCGGTCTCCGTGGAGTTCGATAAAATTGCTTGTCATTTCATAAATATAATCGAGAGTAAACGGTCGGTCGGGATGACGAGCGAGTTGAACACGTTGCCAGCGTGTAAGATCTTTATATAATGTTTCTTTCAATTTTCTGACCTTATCTTCAATTTTCTGGATCTCCTTTTCAATATCTAGGTCGCCCGAAAATTCCCTCATCTCCTCAAGCTTAGCTTCCAGTTCAACAATTGGCCTTTCAAAATCTAGTATATTTTTAGCCATCTTACGGTCTTGTGTTCCACATCTTATTTAAAGTCTTGCCCAATATTTCGAGATCAAGCCATACGTTCTGATTCTTAGCATAAGAAATATCAAGCTTTTCATAATCGCGTTCATCGGTATTCTCAGTAAACCACAAACCGGTTAATCCTTTTTTGCCTAAATATAAATTGCCATTGCTTTCGGCTTTTTGAGGTCCAACAAAACTAACTTTTCCTGTAAAAACCTGTGGAACGCTGAGAATAAATTTCCTAAAGGTTGTTTGCTTTTTACTTACTTTCGTGATGAAATATATGAAAGGATATATAAAAAACAAAACAAGCGCACCAAGTATATAGTCAAACAATGATTTGATAAACTTAAGCAAAGGATTGGAAATATTATAACTGATTTGAATTAACGGAATATCATCAAGCATAGAAACAGAAGTTTTACCAACTATAAAATCAAGATTATTTCCAATTAAGTTGAACTCTACATTTTCATCCTGGCACTTCGAAACTATTTTCATCATCTGGTTATATGAAAGTTCCTGCGAGGAGAAAATTACCTCAGTCACCTTATATTGCTGTATAACCTTTACTATATTATCTAAGCTGCCAATAACAGTTAAGCCTTCTATATTTTGCCCGACATCTTTGTTTGAAAGACCAATAAACCCAACAACAGTACGCAAGTCAGTCTTTTTACTTTTCAATTTTGAAGCAATATTTATTACAGATTCACTGACGCCCACAATAAGAGTGCGCCTATTTCGAATTTCATCTGTATTTATTCCGATATTAAAAGCAAATCTTGCAATAATTCGCCATGAAGAAAGGCTAAAAAATAAAAGAGCATAAGTTAAGATTACAACCGCTCTGCTGTAAGCAAATTGTTTAAAGAAGAATGTTATAGATGACATTACAAAAAAGCTAATAAAAACAGAAGCAAAAGTTCTGAGAATAGATAGCGAATTTTTTTTATAACAACCCACCCCTGCAGAAACAGCAATATGGATTAATGCCGGTATAGTATAAATAGCAAGTATATGATAACTATGAAAACCTTGCCAGGGTCCTATTAAATTATAAAATTTTTCCGCAATTAATAATGATAGATCGAAGAAAATAAAATCCAGAATTACAGCAGTAACTATTATTTTGCGCTTTCCCAAAAAGGCAATAAATTTTCTAATTACAATCGCTGCACGCAAAATTATTTCTACAATGAATGACGAAGCAAAATGTTTTTTTACAAAAAGGTGCATAGCGTTGTAAAAAACTTTGGTTTCATCAATGCTGCTTCTTTTTGTGCTTTCCCCTTTGTAATGAATTATCTGGGTATCATGAACATAATAAACTTTGTAGCCTTCTTTCTGAACCCTATAGCACCAATCAAGATCCTCACCATACATAAAAAATTGCTCATCTAACTTACCTACTTTTTCGTAGGCTTCTTTTTTTATCATCATAAATGAACCTGATATAGCATCGACTTCATAAGTTTCGTTTTCATTGAGATAGGTAAGATTGTATCTTGCGAACAATCTGCTGCCTGGAAAAAGATTGCTCAAACCAGTTACTTTGCAAAACGATGTCCATGGTCCTGGAAAACTTCTTCTGCATGCAAGCTGAAGTGTTCCATCCGTATTAAGAATTTTACAACCAGCCATTCCTGCATCAGGAGTCTGTTCAAAAAAATCGATCATTCTTTCAAAGGTATCTTCCTGTACAATCGTATCAGGATTTAAAAGTAGAATGTATTTCCCTTTGGCAACTGATAACCCGGCATTATTTGCTTTACTAAAGCCAAAGTTTTTTTCATTAACAATTAATTTTATGTCTGGAAATTTTTCCTGTAGGAACTCAACACTCCCGTCATCAGAAGCGTTATCTACAATAATAATTTCATAAGCTATTTTTTGACCCGCTTTATAAATAGAGTAGATTAAATTCTGAAGAAACTCTTTTACATTATAATTGACAATGATAATAGATAGGTCCACATTTTCACCTAAGAATTCCCAATGCACTTCTAACTCTCAGCTTCCAAACCATTAAAATCGCTTCCCTAACAATTTTCCTGGACATCTTGGATTTTCCCTTCATCCGGTCAACAAAAATAATCGGTATCTCCTTTATCCTGAATCCTTTTTTCCAGGCTTTAAATGTCATCTCAATTTGAAAAGCATATCCATTCGATCTTACTTTATCAAAATTAATAGCTTGAAGGACATCTCTTCTGAAACATTTAAAACCTCCGGTTGCGTCGTGAACCGGAAGACCGGTAACAAATCTTGTATAAAAATTTGCAAAGTAACTAAGCAACAGTCTCTGCATTGGCCAGTTTATAACATTAACTCCACTTAAATAACGGCTGCCAAGTACAAGGTCACTGTTTTCTATTGCAAGAAGAAAATTTTTTAGTTCTGCCGGGTCATGAGAATAATCGGCATCCATTTCAAAAATGTATTCGTAATTATTTTGTAAAGCGTATTTGAATCCTGTTATATAAGCAGTACCTAATCCTAATTTTCTTTCGCGTCCTAAGTACTTTAGTCTATTGTTGGACGCCGAAAGATCCTTTATGTATTTTCCTGTACCATCGGGCGAGTTATCATCAACAATGAGCACATCTATATTTTCATACCTGCTAAGAATATCAGGTACCATTTTTTTTATATTTTCCAATTCGTTAAAAGTGGGAATTATAACCAGCGATTTATTTTCAGCCATAAGTTTTTATCATAATTTTAATTATAATGTCCTTTACCGAACAATACTATATAAATTGTTCTGATTATTATTTTAAAATCCATTCTTAAAGACATATTTTCAATATAAAAAAGATCATATCTTAATTTGATTTTTACATCTTCTAAGCGATTCATCGTATTTGTGTTTAACCTGTGCCCAACCAGTTATCCCAGGTCTCACCTTAAGTCTCCTTTTATAATATAAAATTTCATCTGCAAGTTTCTCAACAAAAAAAGGTCTTTCCGGTCTGGGACCAACTATACTCATCTCACCATTAAGAACATTATACATTTGTGGTATTTCATCTATTCTTACTCTCCTGATAAATTTACCAACTTTTGTTATCCTGGGATCATTTTTTTGCGACCAAACCGGACCCGATAACTTTTCGGCATCCTGCCGCATTGACCTGAATTTGACAATAATAAATGTTTTGCCGTTTAGTCCACATCTTTCCTGTTTAAAGAAAAGGGGTCCCTTGGAATCAAGCTTTATTGCAATAGCAATGGGAATACACACAGGCAAAGTAATTATTAAAATTAAAAGAGAAATAATAACGTCGAAAAGTCTTTTTAATTTTTTTTCCCACTCGGGCATTAACTGTGGCATTATATCTATAAGCGGGATTCCATATATCTGGGATGTTTTAGCCTGCCCGCTTAATATTTCATAAAGATCAGGAACTATTTTTATTCTTACATTTTTCTGGTCACACTTTGAAATCAATTCAATTAATTTATCCTGATCATCTTTTTCCAAAGCAATAATGATTTCCTGCGCCCCGGTTTCATCAATAAGTCTTTCAATTTCTCTTGAAGTTCCAATTACGTTTACATCTTTATAAATATCCCCTGAACTGCTCTCACCATTCGATGAAACATATCCTTTAACATCAAGTCCCAATGCTCTGTGCTTAAGCAACTGGTTATGAACATCCTTGCCCTTATCATTAAATCCAATTATCAATACATTTTTACGCCCGATTCCCCGGATGAGCAAGCTTCGCTGGAAACTTCTTATAAAAAGTCGTCCACTTCCAACCAGTCCAAGAAATATTCCCCAATAAATGAATATCAAAATTCTATTAGCAGAAGGAACACTATGAAAGTAATCATCGAGGAAGATCAGGAAAAACAAAATAAATATTCCAACAAAAGAAGCTTTAAATAAAGTAGAAATTTCATCAAACCTTGAAGCAGCAAACCAGGTACGGTACATTCCAACAAAAGTGAAAATGACAAGCCAGTAAAAGTAAATTACAAGCATAGGGACAATAAATTCAGGTGTAATGATTAAAGCAAACCAACCTGTCTTAACCCTAATGGCAAAGAATAAAATCCACGCAATATTGATTGTGAGGAAATCTATAACGATGATGAATGTTTTTTCTAATTTTGAAGACATTTTCTCTAACGTGGTGTTGATTGCCAGAAGGCTGTTTGTTTACCTAATAAAAATTTCAACAGGCCAATAAATAAAGCAACATTCGTCATCAGAAAATAGAAACTCATTAAAAGCAAAGTTATCTGAATATTAATTTTCTTCAATAAATATCCTAAAACTGCTGTTAGATAAAATAACAATTGAATCACAAAGAAAACATTAAAAAAAGTATTTACATTTAGTAAAAATATATTTGTAATAAATATTGATAATATTAGAACTGGTGTGAACCATCTTATTATTTTGTGAGACCAAAAAGCATATGACAATAGTATATTTTTATTAAATAAAAGATCCTTAAAGTACAATAACGTATAAAAATTAGTCGCGCCAAAACGTACTTTTCCTTTTAAACTCATCAATTATTCTTGGAGCCACTTCCTCATAAGCAATGGCATTAAAATCATACACAAACCGAAAGTCTTGCTGTAAAACTGTAAGAGAAATATATAAATCATCAGTAACAGGATTTTTTAAAGGTATCTCTTTAAATAAACTTCTTCTTGTGGCAAAAATACCACCGTTAGCACCAATTAATACACCACATTTTCCCTCCATTTTTTTTAATATCGTTTCATATTCCCAGTATTTTCTTTCTTCAGTTTGACTTTTAGAATCAAAATCATTTTCTATTAACTTTAATCTACCGCAGACGCCTCCAATAGTTTTGTCATTAAAATGCGAAACTAGCTGTTTTATTGAATTCTTATCAAAAACAGTATTTGCATCTGTAAATAATATTATTTCGTTTTTTGTTTCTTTCACTAAATCATTAAGTACGGAAACTTTTCCTCTTCTTTTAGGAAATAAATAGACTGATAACCAAGGGTAAACCTTTTTTAATTCTGATAGAACCTCATTCGTTTTATCAGTTGAATAATCAGATCCAATTAATACTTCAATTTTAGTAAAGTCATAATCCAAATCCGCTATATTTGTTAGTCTTTCCTTAATAACTTTTTCCTCATTATAGGCTGATATTAGAATTGAAATAGTATATGAAGATTGGACTACATACTTTTTCGAATTAAAAAACAATGAGATAATTTTTATAGTAACAGGATAAAGGAAATAAGAATGAAAAAGTATGAAAACTGAAAACCAGAAAATAAGTTCCATAAATTTATCTGAATTTTAGAATAGTAAAATATGTAAACTTTATTAAACGAACCAAAGATTCATATAAAAAAAGCCGGTATTTATCCGGCTTCTGAATAAAAATATTTTTTAAAATTGTATCGCTTAGTTCTTCACTTTAATCTTTTGAAGATTACCAACATCCCTTGAATATGTTGGAGATTCATTACCCGCATAATTAACACTACTCTTTTTAATATCGTTTATTTTCTTATCAAATGTTTCCTTATTCTCTTTATTCTTCCCATTAAATAAATACTTTTGAAATGTAAAAAACGCTTTTATGGTCCTACGTAATTCTGAAGGATGTTTTAATATATTTTTTATTTTCATAATAATATAAGCTGGGCGTAAATAATATTCTCTTCTTGCATAATTACAAAAATCAACAATTTCTTTAGAAGAAAGATCGTGAGTGCCAACAACAGTATTATGTAGTCCTTCTGGTGTTAACCAATCATCCCAGGTTTTTGCAGTAATAAGATTTTCTTTCTTAGCCCAATCATATGCTTCTGTACCCGGATAAAGCATTAACGGAAAAAATTGGGCAGTGTCGGTATTCATTTTTTTTGCTAATTCTAAAGTTTCATGCATTGTCTCAATTGTTTCACCCCTATTGCCCATCATATAACAAGCGTGAATTAATAATCCGGTCTTTTTTGCATTTTCTGCCGCTTTAAAGCGTTCAACCCTCATTCCCTTTTTCATCAAAGCAAGGATTTTGTTAGACCCACTTTCAAATCCAACAATAATTAATCTACAATTTGCTTTTTTCATCCACCGCATTGTTTCTTCATCAAGATCAGCACGAACATTACATGTCCATGTAAGTTTATTTTTTTGTTTAATTAGTAATTGGCATACTTCTATAATATGTTTCTTATAAACTGTAAATGTATCATCCTCAATAGTCACTTCTACAACTTCAGGAAAATTTTCCTCAACGTATTTGAATTCTGCAGCGATACTTTGAGGAGAGCGATGACGATAAGCATGTCCATAAAAATTTTGTGGATATACGCACCAAGTACAAAGATAAGGACAACCTCTTCCAGTATAGACCATGACTTGAGGAAACCTACCAGCAGAAAAAAAATAATCTTTAGGATTACAAAATCTCTTAAATATTTCACTTGCAAAAGGCATTACATCAAGTTCTTCCTGAGTAGCTGCTGGGCGGTTGTCATTTACAACAATCTCATCTCCTCTTCTCCAGGTTAATGAAAGAACTTTCTCAAGCGATTCTCTCTGATTTAACCTTTCTGCCAAATCAACAATTGTTGCTTCATATTCATTACGTGCTATACCATCGATAATTTTTGATTGCTGCAATGTTTCTTTGTCACAAGCCGTTGCGTGATTACCAACAAGACAAACAAAGCAATCCGGAAATTTCATTTTTATTTCTTCCGAAAACATGATATCACTGCTGATACTTCCTGTACTGGTTTCAACAACTACTATACCTGGCTTAAAAGATGAAAGCCTTTCAAAGGTTTCCTCGGGAGAAATAGGTTCTGCTGGTGCATCAATTAAGATTATATTATGTCCATTTTGTTCAGCAACACCCGCAGCTAATGCTAACCAGATTGGATAGTAAACCGTTCCACTTTTAGTTACAGCAGGACTTCTAGATCCTCTTGAATATTTGGGAAAAAAAGGAGGATTAATAAAGGCAATATTCATAGATACTTTCTCCAACCATAGCTTAATTTTATTTATACAGCGTCATTTTTGAACCCAAAGGATACTATTACTAATAATAAAATTTCACTTTATCATTTAAATGTTATTTGGCTTGGTAATTTTATTGTTTCAAAATAAACTAAAATGGATAAAAAACCAATAACAAAATACCTCGGATTCCGATTTTAACTAACTGTTAACAGGTATAACTATTGAATAAATCGATTAGTTTAGGCATTTGAACTTTAGGGGTAAATTTTTTTGCCTGCTTAATAGCTTTGTCTTTCATCATATTATATGAGACCTCATCATTCAACAGTGAAATTATACTTTCAGCAAATGCTCCATAATCATTTGCATCGAACAACAATCCTCCATCTCCAACTACTTCGATTAAAGAGGAATTCTTCGAAGACAAAACCGGAACTCCACATTTCATTGCTTCTAATGGAGGCAAACCGAATCCTTCATAATATGAAGGGAACAAAAATAATGTTGAAAGATTATATATAATAGGAATATCTTCTTCCTCAACATAGTCTATATATATTACTCTTCCACTCCTTTTTTTAATTTCTTCATGCAATTGCTTAAAGCCAAAACCTTGTTTACCAATCAATAAGAACTTTATATCAATCCCTTTTGAAAATAAAATATCCGAAATTTTTAAAATTCCAAATATATTTTTTCTTTCTTCAATAGCTCCTATAAAGAGAATAAATTTACTCGGCAAATTATATTTGTTTATCCAAAATTCCCTTTCTTCCTCACTGAAATTTATTGGTTTATATTTTTCATCTGTCCATAAATACATATAACGAACTTTTTCAGGAGATACATTATAATATTTAAGTATATCTTGTCGTGACGATTCGGAAATTGTTATTATTGAATCGCTTCTTTTAATCGATAGTGGAACGATGAAATCCATATACTTTTTATAATAACTTGTAAAAAACTGAGGACAGGCCTTGGTCATGACATCGTGAATGACAATTACATTCTTGTGAAGTGATTTTTTAATAGGGACTAAAATGTACGGAGTAAAAAATAAATCAATATTTTTCTCGGTCAGTAAATTGGGTAAAGAAAAATTGAGCCATAAGTGCTCGCTTAATTGTCTAGGAAGTTTAGTTTGCTGAACTATATGATGTTCATAGAACTTATTATCAAATTTTGTTTTATCGTAAGAGAAAAGAGAGTATTTATTTTTAGAATCAAATTGTGGTAAATAGTGTAATACATTAATTAGATATCTGGTGATGCCAGTAATTCTTTCCCCCAACAGTCGGGCGTCTATACCGATTCGCATAATCTATAGTCAAATATTTCTGAAAATATTAGTTACTAAATTGATAATCAAATAGCTTCTTCCAAAACTTTGCAATAAATCTTAAAGTGCTCTTTGGCAATATTGTCAAAATTATAAATTGAGATATCACCGTAATTCAGATTTTCTCTTATTAAAGAATGATTTTTATCCAGTTCAACAAACTTTTCAATAAGGCTTGCTTTATCATCTAATTCAAAACAAAACATTTGATTATTATGCTTTAAGTTTAACTCCTTGCTTGTAGGAATATTTGAGATAATAATAGGGGTATTTTGACTCATCGCTTCAATAATCGGCATTCCAAATCCTTCGTATAATGATGGAAATACAAAAGATTTGCTATATTTATAGAATGTAACAATCTCCTCATCGTTTAAATATCCCAGTGTTTTTATACCTAAATCATCACGCAATAAATGTTTAAAATCACCAGCGCCCCACCATTTTTGTCCACCAAGAACCATTAATGTATTTTTATCAATTTGATTTTTACTCTTCGCTTCTATAAAAGATTCTAAAGTAAATTTTAGATTCTTTCTTCTAGACAAACTGCCGAGAAAGAAAAAATATGTGTATGGTTGAATTTTGAATTTATCTATAAGTACTTTTTTCGAACCTTCATAATTCCAAAATACATCTCTGATTCCATCATTGATGCATACAATTTTTGCAGAATTAGTACTTGGAAACATTTCAAGAAACTCTCTCCGAATAGCTTCTGTAGGGGTAATAATACAATCTGCTCTTTGAGCGACTTTTTTAATCGAATGCTGATTATATTTTACATAAATAAATGGAACTGTTTCGGGAAACAAAAAAACTCCTAAGTCGTGTACCGTGACAATCCTTTTGCTTTTAACACTAAATAGAGTTACATAATTATCTTGATAATGAACAATATCATATTTTTGAAACCAAGCTAGAATATTCCTTAAGGCATCCATGCTGAATTTTCTTATTCCTTTGGGTAGAATTTTCAACGCTTCGTAATTGGAAATTTTACAATTACAATATTTTTTTAAATGTTTATGTAGATTTATTGCTTGTAGGCCTATACCTGTCGGTTTACCAACAGCAGATCTTCCTTCGTCAATTAGAACATTTATAGGGCTACACTTCATTTACACAACTCACATTCATTTCTGATTATTGTAGATGAAAATTCAATAATGTATTGATAATGAGATGAAAAAGAAATCATATTTAGACTGCTTTACCAAAAGTAATTTTGTCATTCTACTATCAATCCGTGTAAATAATATCAGCAAAAATATTTATGAAACTTAGAATTACATTAAAAATAGTAATTATATAAATCGCTTTTCAGAATTTTTTT
This sequence comes from uncultured Ignavibacteria bacterium, assembly GCA_963727535.1. Taxonomy (GTDB): domain Bacteria; phylum Bacteroidota; class Ignavibacteria; order Ignavibacteriales; family Ignavibacteriaceae; genus RBG-16-34-14. The sequence continues at coordinate 246,271 of CAVSGR010000005.1, read as the reverse complement.
CCCTTTTTGTTGTTCAAATAATCCCACCACCCTAATAGAATCATTTTGATTTTCCGAATTTTATATTTTTCAAATAAAATCAGTCGGGCTATCATCCGTAAATATGAATTAAATTCAATACTAAATAGTTCCGGGAAAATATTTTTATATTTTTTTCTTAGCAGAAACATATTTCTGGTTTTATAATACCACCTAAAAGGTTTATGGTTGTGCGGATGGACTTTTTTCTTAAATATACTAATCTCAGTAAGGTCTGCTTCATTATGATCAAGAACTAAATCATTTATTCGAATCAAATCGTAGTGATGCAAATGCAATTTAAAACAATACTCAATATCCATGTAATCAAGGAAAAAATCTTCATCAAAACCGCCTACCTTTTTATAAACATCCAAGGAAATCAGATTTCCGGAAGTCATGGCCATTGTCACTTTTTCAGTTTTACTAACTACAGATTTAATATGAGTACGGTATTTATTTCCATGTATTGGCGTAACTAGGCCTACATTATTGCTTCCTTCAAAAATAGAAACACAAGAACTTACTAAATTTAAAGGAGCTTTACTGTCCTGATCCATCGTTAGCAAATATTGGAATCCCATTCCCAATGCTTTATGTGCACCAGCATTTAAAGCTGCTGCTATTCCAAGATTAGCGTTATTAAATATATATTCTACTTTATTATTTGACACGTAGTAAGATTTCACAAAATCTGAAGCGAAATCTGAGTTATCAATTATAAATAGAAATCCAATTTGGGAAATATATGATGTTATATTTTCTAATATATCAGGATCAGGGTTGTATAAAACAACAACTCCAGCAACTCTACTATCATTCACATTACTAATTCCCGATATTGTTTTCATACTTCCCTAAGATATTTCTTCTAAAGTGTATAAAACCAAGAGAAATCATTTTTATTTTTTGATATAAATTTTGCTCGTAAAGAAGCATTCCGGCAAGCTCAAACAACATATTTTTTCTATCTTCTTTCACATATTCTGGAAATTTTTTTTTATACAGCTGATCAACATATAAGCGATTCCTTGTTCTATAATAAAGTCTTATAGGTGAATGATAGCTAGGATAAAGATTTACAAATAGAAATTTTTTCTTGACAGTTTTTCCTGGTCGATGAATAATTACAGCATCACCTGTTTTTATGACTTTAAAACCATTTGCATTTAATCTTAGGCAAAATTCATTATCAACATGATCAATAAATAAATTTTCTAAAAAGCCACCTACCGCCTGAAAAGCTTTCAACTTTACTAAATTTCCACTTGCCATTGTATATAAAACTTCTTTAGAAATTTTATTAGTTTCTATAAGAAAAGACGGATTAATATGATCAGCAGCGACTAAACCCAAATCAGAATTATTATTCATTATGTAAAGAAGTTTTGAAATCATTCCATCAGTAGCTTTGCTATCTTGATCCATAGTTAGCAAATACTTAAACCCTTCGTCAATAGCTTCCTTTGCGCCTAAATTAAAAGCTGCTGCTATACCCTTATTACAATTATGAGAAATGTATTTAATATTTTTCCAGGAATTAATTTCCTCAATCAATTTAACATTCTTTTTTTCCGAGTTATCGATAATAAACAATTTACCTATCTGATTTATGTAGGTATTGATATTATCCATTACTAAATCATCAGGATTATAGAGAACAACTACTCCAGCGATTTCCGATGTTTGCATAAATTTAATTATTTACCTGAGAATTTTGCATTTTTAACCTAGCCAGGATAAATGATTTTTCTTCAACTGATAAAAAGAAATTCAAAAGCATTACTGCATAAGTTGCAAGTACACTAACACCAAAGATTAATTTTATAACTAGTGTATCAATAAAGAAAGGACAAACCAGTATTAACATCATAATAATAAATGAAAAGGCACCCAAGTCGGAATTAAAACTTACTCCAACAATTCTGTTAGCAACTGCATACATAATGAATGCATCCATAGTCGCCATAACCATATATGCAAGTGCTGCCCCTTTAATACCACCTATATCTATAGAGAACCACATAATTGATATATAAACTGGCAATTCAATCAAATTGATTATTGTAGGTATTTTAGGTTTTCCAATACCCTGGAAATAATTGTTGGGAATCATTGAAATACTATTCATTAATATTCCAATTGATAAAAACTGTAAGACTAGTGAACTATTGATAGCAAATTTTTCTCCTAACCATAAATTCATACCATTATATGCAAATGTGATCATTAAAAAAACAATCGGGTATAGTATTAAAAAAATTAATTTAGCGCCTCTTAGCAAGATTTTTTTTGCTAATTCTGGATTGTTTAAATAACTGGATGAAAATATTGGAAATAAAACAACAATCAAAGAGGTTGGAATTAAAAGCAATTTCGTTACAACCTCAAAAGGTGTGGCATAATACGCTATTGCTTCGGCAGATATCAGCGCTGCTATAAGTAACCTATCTGAATAAAGAATTATCGGACCGATGATATTTATTATAGTTATCCAAATACTAAACTTCAAAACGGGTCTTATTGAGTTAACATCAAATGTTATCTTTTTTCTAATATCTTCATTTACTTTAAAGCAAAGCAATAAATATGTTACCCAAATCAATAGCCTAATGAAGATCAAAAAAACAACAACCCAAAAAAGACTATTTGTAATTATTAAAACTAACAGGGGACCTAAAAAAGTTGATATTCCAAGAGAAACTCTTATTATATTTATTTCAGCAAATTTTTGATATGCCTCTAACACACCTCTCAAGCCTGCCGTAGTAGAAATTATCGGAATGGCTAAAATAAGGACATAGAATGTGTTCAATGTTTCCTGATGTATTGCATTCGAAACATTAACGATGTTTACTATTTGCCCAACGAAAAAGAACAATATTAAAACTGTAACCAGGCCAATAAAGATCATTATCAATATTGTAGTCCAGAAAATTTTAGATATTTGCTCGGTTTGATTTAGCCCAATTTTTTCAGCAATAACCTTCGTTAAACCTTTCCCAAATCCAAAATCAAAAAAACTAAAATAGCCAACTACAATCCATATTAAATTTAGTACTCCAAATCTTTCCGTGCCCAGTTTGCTTATTAACGGAGGGATTAAAACAAGTGCAAATACTAATGGAACTCCATACCCCAGTAGATTATAGACTGTGTTTTTAGCTATTAATTTCCCGCTAAAATTTGAACTATAATTTTTAGATTCATCGATTTTAAAATTTTCTACGTTCAAGAATTTTTATTTCACCAAAAGTTTTTAAGTTAAGAATGTTAAGACTACTTAAAGAATTACTAAGACTTCTTTACAAAATAAAATTGAGAAACCACGATCATAAAAAAGGGTAATACTGTATCCAGTCTTGTTAAGGAATCGGAATTAAAAGAAGAAGTAATTATAGCAAAAGAAATTGCTGTTAAAACTAATACTACTAAATTTGGGTTTCTATGCAAGTAATAATAAATTTCCGAAATTACAAATCCTATAATGAATGGAATTATGGCTAACCCGGCTATTCCAAAATCATAAAAATAGGTCCAAAAAAAGGGGAACGTATTATATCCTCCTATATGGAGTTTAAATTTATCAAAGTGATAATAATCAATAAACCATTTCCTAATAGTTGATAACTCAATTAAATATTCGAATGTAAAGAATCCGTAGGAATGTTTTGGGATGTGAGGATAATATTTTACAAAATTTTCTGTATTCATCGAAACATACATATATGGAATTGTCAACTCAGAATACTGTGAGGAAAATTTCATTTTAGATTCTAAAAAAACATAAGTTGAAAAAAATTGAGTTGCTCTAATTGATTGAATACCTACAACTAAACTAACTATAAGGGCAACAAATATTATTATAGTTCTTATTTTTATCTTTTTGCCTGCATAATAATAAAGACAAAATCCTAACATCAGAAGAATAAACATTCCAAATCGTTGAACAAATAACACATAATTTCCCAGGGAACCAATAAAGATTAATACTAAAAAAACCTTTTTTCTATATTTTGCTTTTACAAAAATGAAATACTGAATAATTAAAAACATGACAAGCATTAATACTGTTAAGAATATAATTAAAACCAAAAACTCCAAACATTACCCTTGCTTTATCAGGATTGACCGTAAAAAGAGGAATATAGCCTTCAATCTGCCATTCTATTAAAAAACTTATCAGGCAAAACAAAAAATAGATAACTATAAATCTGAATAATCTTGCTTCGTTAATTTCAATATTTCTTATTCGTTTCCTTATTTCTGAAACGTGTAAATAAGGTTTGTTTAAGTTTATAATAAATGACAGATAGATTCCCAATAAAAACGCCATTAACGGTAGTAGTACCATAAACCAATCATATAGGTCCCATTTAAGCTGAAGCCGACTTAACTTTAATTCTACTAAACCCAGAACAAAACACCATAATAAACCAAAGACTCTACCTGGTGAAAGAATATCCACATTTTTTCTTAGTAAAAAAATAATAAGGGCTAAAAAAATCCCTATGAAAATAAAACTTAAGATTGGCATCTTTATAAGAGTATAGATATAACTTTATCTTATTTAAGTATTTTTTCTTTTAGACCTGATTTTCAATGAATTTCGTATAAAATTATATCTATCAGGATACATAGTTTTCATTTTACTTATTCCTTCTAAAGAAAAGACTATTAATAAACCAATAAATGATGAAATGAAAAATGAAATAAGAAAATATAGTGAGCCCTTAGGTTTTGCTTTCCTCTCAGGTGGACCTGCCTTATCAAGTACTAATACTGATGGAGTGTTTCTGACTTCTTCTACTTTCGCCTGTTCATACATGGGCTGGACAAATTCTAATATTTTATATTGAATTTCCAAATCTCTGTATATTTTTAAATATTTGTTGGCCAAGTCAGGAGCCTTTTTAAAAGGAATAATTAGATTTACACCATCAGTTATTGTAGTCCCATTGTTAATTGTGTTAATTTTTTTCTGTAATTCATTTACTTCCGCTTCTAGTTGTGTTAATAATGGACTATTATCACCATAAGTTTTCTTAATTACGTTAACTGCAACTTCTTTCTTAAATAAATCCCCATAAATTTCCGACATAACTTTAACAGTTGATTCCAATTGTTCTGGAACTGCAACAACACCATATTTCTGTTGAAAATCTTTCATTTGCTCTTCGAGATCATTAATATCATTTCTATTTTCCAAATATCTTTTTTCTATAAATTCACGGTTAGCTTTTGCATTTGTAACACTTAACCTGGTATTTATTTCATTTAATTTCGCTACCATGTAGTTTGCCATATTTGCTGCTTTTTGAGGGCTTTTATCGTACACACTTATAACCAAATTACCTTCATCCTGGGGGTCAATATCAACATTAGAGGTAAACTGTTTAACTACTTTTTCGTGATATTCCCCTTCAAGTTCATATTCCTTTACCAGGTCAAATTTTTTAATTACATCTTCAGTAAGTGTAGCACTTTTTAATATCGCTGTATAGCGATCAAGCTCGGTGTTTCCAGTTAAAGCAGCTAAACCTTTTGAAGGAGTAAAACCTTTTACCAGCGAAGATAGTCCCCCAAGCGAACCCAGCAAGTCTGTCTGTTCAGCTGGTAATACCGATGCGGATGCTTTATACCATTTCGTCGATAATAAAGCAAATAATGTTGCACTTGTTGTGATTATGAATATGAACAAGAATAAGAAATTTTTAAACTTTGCAACAACCGTTAGAAATTCGATAAGAGAATAACCAACTGTGTTTCCTGAAGCATTTTCATTTGAAGGAGTTGTTTCCATTAATTCTACATTTTTTTAATAATAAATAAAGATTTTCCAAAGTTAATATTTTTAGAACAGTTATAGCAATAGCATTTTTATTCAAATTCAATAATTTTACTTTAATTCGCCTATGAAGTTACAAATAATAAAAAATGGTTCAAGCAATATCAGGTAGAATCTGTTCTCTCAGGACATAAAAGGAATAAAATTGTGAGAAGTTTATTTACTACTAAATGACAGAATAACTTAAGAATTATTTATAGTTCCAAAAAGAAAATTTATTTCATCAAAATCATTTTTTTAACAGAAGTATAATTTCCTGTCTGCAACTTATAGAAATAAATTCCACTTGACAAACCACTTCCGTCGAATGCTACTTCATAACTACCTACCGTTTTTTCTCCATTAATTAAAGTTGAAATTTCTCTTCCTAGGACATCATAAACTTTAAGTGAAACAAATCCGGATTCCGCGATCCGAAATCCGATATTTGTTATTGGATTAAATGGATTAGGATAATTTTGAGCTAAAGAGAAATTAAACTTATTATCATTTCTATCCTCAACATCAACTATAGTTGTGGCAGAAAGCGGTACTATTTGTGTAATTCTCTGACCTTCTTTATTCCATTGTAAGTAAAGGTTATCGGAATAACTTTTTACCTCTTTCGGCTTGAATTGTATCTGAACAGTTGTATCTCCAAAAGCGCCAATTACAATAGGAAGAGGTGTGAGTATTGTAAATGCGGAGTCTCTGTTGAGAACCCCGTTAATTTCAATTTCTTTATCAGAATTATTTGTGATACTTAACGACCGAGTATTGGAATGTCTTGGAGGGACAAAACCAAAATCTAAGCTATCGGGATTGGTGACAAAGAGATTTGTTTTCCACGGAAACTTAAAAGCCCTGTAATTTAATAATGTATCTGGCATTGATAAGTAGAAAGATACAGTTCCATCTGGTTGTACTTCACTGATTGAGACAGCAGTTAAAGCTCCCCAACATATTATTGTATTATGATTAAATAACCTTCTAGCACTACCCATAGCGGGAGAAAATGTCTGAGGATCATTTTTGTATTCCCAAACTAAGGACACGAACTTGTTCACTTCATCCACCTGGTATTCGGCAACCCTGGAAAACCTTGGGTTATGAAGAGTTCCGTTATCAAAAAGTGATATGTTTCCATTAGGTAATCTACGAACGTCGTGTTGATGCGAAAAACCAATTGGATCATTTAAGAAATGTAAATTGATTATTCTTGCAATACTTGCCTCCTAATCTCCATATTGTATTTCCGGTTTGCCGGTCTATTTTTGTAATTTCATCGAAATACCTGTTCGACAAAAGAATGTTTCCATCATAATCAATTTCAATTGAATTTGTATGTACGTAATCTACTGTAGATGCCTTAAGATTTATATCATAGGCAGCATCAGTAATTTTAACATGATCCCAGCTTCTCCATTGAAATACAACGTTTTTATTTTCATCCAGCTCTTGCATAATTGTTCCTATTACTGTTGCATTAGAATCGCCCCCGGCAACAATTGTATCCATTCGTACTTTTTCGTAGTCATAACTAAGCAGAAATGTATGTCCATTTTCAAGCCTTATTATGTCGTGCAAATCAGTTATATAGCCATTTTGTGTAGATACACTATCAATAATTTCATATGAATTATTCATTAAATAGTATTGATTTACTCCTAATCTAAAAAATGTAAGAGTACTATCATTAAGCTTCTTAAAATCAAATGCTGTTGCATTCATTTTTCTATAAAAAACAGGAGTCCCATATTCATCCGTTATAATAAGATAGGTGGGTGAATAATTCGTAATACCGAATGGTGTATAAAAAATATAACCCGGAGAAGGATTATTTATTGAATCAATATGTGCTTTTGGAAAATCATCGGGAAGAGAATCTTTCTGAATAGTTTGAAATTTATTATTTGTCTGATTAAAAACACTTTTTGTTATTTTACTCTTCGGAATAGGATTGTCATTAGTAAGTCTGAATTGTGCATTTAAAAATTTTAAATATTCTTCACGATTCGACCTAATTTCCTTATTTAAATCCGTCCCTGAAGTTTTAAATGAATATTGCAACTCCGGAATTTGTTCACCTGAGATTGTTTGTAGAGAACTCCCCAGTTTAACTGTGACAATTTCTCCTTCGGCAAATTGATTTTTAGGTTTGAAAATAAGAGTCCTTCCATTCTCAGCTAAGATTATTTCGCCTTCATGCTGCCCGCTTTTATTTCCAACAACCGAAAGACTGTTTGCGATATCATTGTTGCTAAAAGCATTTCCGTACCTAATAATAATATTAGTTTCAGGAGAATTTAATCTTGAACCCGGCACCGGGGAAAGGTATTGGAATTTATTTGTGTTAATATCTTGTGCTTTAATTAATAATGGCGATACTAAAAAGATTGTCAGAACTACTTTCCACTTTATCATATAATACATCATTTATTTATCTATAATTTAACGTTCAATTTATTATCCCCCTGTCGGATTTATTTGGTAGACTTAGATTTGTAAAACAATGTTTAATATTTCAATTTATAAACTTACCTATAATTTACAATGCATAATATCAAAAATTCCAATCTATTTCATCAAAATCATTTTCTTAACTGAAGTATAAGTCTCAGTCTGCAATTTGTAGAAATAAATTCCACTTGATAAATCATTTCCATCTCCGCCAGAGGAGGATCCGCCTTTGGCGGAAAATTTAACTTCATAATTACCTGCGGGTTTTTCTTCATTAACCAAAGTTGCAACCTCTCTTCCAAGAATATCGTAAACTTTAAGAGAAACAAAACTTGTTCTTGGGATTTGATAGTTAATGGTTGTTGTTGGGTTAAATGGATTGGGATAATTCTGTAATAATTTAAATTCGGTTGGAATTTCATTGTCAACTGTATCTACAATTTGATTTGGTATTGTACTCAAAATAGTCCCGTTTTCTCCAACAACCCATCCTGTACAATCATTAATGAAATACAGGGAATTAAGTCCACTAATTACTCCACTTTGCTGTTCTGACCAGGTTATTCCACCATCTGTTGATTTATAAATTTTTTCTGATCCAGTCACAATCCATCCTGTAGAAGAATCAGTAAAATAAATGGACTTACCTCCATTAAAATTTAATTCAAACCAAGTATTTCCACCATCTGTAGTTTTAATAAGAGGAAGGCCATAATTACAAGCCCAACCTGTATTTTGATTAGCAAAATAAATGTCCGCTGGAAATATGTATGAATAATTACTAGACGACAAATTTAATTCAGACCATGACTCTCCTCCATCAGTAGTTTTCAGAATCTTTCTGGATGAGAAAGAACCATAGCCTGAGACATAAATCGTTCTTTTCCCAGTCACAAATCCTATCTTGCTATTAACAAAATGAATTGTATATAAGTCATAAGATGTCCCGCTTGGTTTAATAAGCCAATTCTCTCCATCAATTGTTTTCAATATCATTCCACCATAACCTACTGCCCAGCCTGTATTTGCATCGATAAAATAAATAGAATTTACGTTAGCTGGAGTATTCTGATAAATCCAACTTTCCCCATCATCTGTTGTCTTATAAATTGTTTGACCTGAACACCAACCAATGTTTTTATCCACAAAAAAAATTGATGTTAAATTGTTGTGTGAAGGTAATAACTGTTTTACCCAGTTTGTACCACCATTTGTGGTATGAAGTAATGTACCATCTTCACCAGATATCCAACCATATTTGTTGTCTATAAAAAAAACTGAATTCAAATTGGAAATTGTTAATGGGGATGATTTACTAATCCAGGTTGTTCCAGCATCGGTAGTTTTAAATATTTTACCATCATTACCAACAACCCAACCAATGGTGTCATTGATGAAATCAATAGAATATAAAATAGCATTTAAACTATATATTCCAAGTGATTGGTCTATCCAACTTAATCCGCCATCTGTAGTTTTCCGAAAATCCGTTTCATAGCCGGCAACCCAACCTGTATCACGATTTATAAAAATGACAGAATTCAACCAGTCACCGATGGTATTACTTGAAATATTTTCCCAAAAATTTCCACCGTCTGTTGTCTTAAAAACACTGTGGTGGTAACCTACGACATAACCTATACTTTTATTAATAAAATAAATTGAGTTTAGAGGTTCATTATATTCAATTGAACAAACTAACCAATCCTCACCAGCATTTGTTGTTTTAAGAATAAGACTATTACCACTAAAGTTTGCACCACTGCCTGCTACAAATCCCAGAGTGTCATTTACGAAATAAACGCTTTCAAAATTTTCGTCCGTGCCACTGAAATATGATAACCAATTAATACCACCATCAGTGGTCTTAAGAATTTTGCCTGGATAACCAACTGTCCAACCTGTCTTTTGATTGATGAAGAATACAGAATTTAATTGTTGACCTGAAGCAATTGGAATATCATTCCAACTTGTTCCTCCGTCAGTAGTTCTTCTTATTCTTGAATTACCGACAACGTATCCATAATTACTATCTGTGAAATAACAAGAATAATTTCTATAACCTTCAGTACCAGTTGTTAGCGTAATCCATGTTTCCCCTCCATCGGTTGTTTTTAATATTGTATTATTATCTCCGACAATCCAACCAATATTTTCATCAACAAATTTTACTGAATGTAAATCACTAGTATTTACCGAAGTGTTTTGAATAAACCATTCTTGAGAATACGAATTGATTTGAAGATTAAAAGAAATTAGAAATATGTAAAATATTTTTTTCATTAATATCCCCTAATTTACTTCATCAAAATCATTTTCTTAACAGAAGAATAATTCTCAGTATTCAGTTTGTAAAAATAAATTCCACTTGATAAACCGCTTCCATCAAACTTAACTTCATAATTGCCAGCGTGTTTTTCTTCATTAACTAATATTGCAACTTCCCTTCCTAAAACATCATAAACTTTCAGTGAGACAAATCCGAATTCGGCAATCCGAAATCCGATGTTAGTTGTTGGATTAAATGGATTTGGGTAGTTTTGTAAAAGATTAAAATATAATTCTTTATTTTCAGTTGTGTGAACATCAGTTTGAATGTTATCACATTTATAAACCCCATTATTTGTCCCGGCAAACCCAGTTCCCTCTGAATTAGTAGCAATGGAATTTATCTGTGCATCGGTTAAATTACCTGATACATTATCCCACGTCTCAGCTCCATCTTTTGAAAGAAAAACACCATTCTGTGTTGCCGCATAAATATCATCATGATTTGTTATAAATAATTGATTTACTATTGTAAGAGGAAAATTAGTATTCTCAGACCAATTATCACCATTGTTGGTTGACTTAAATATGCCTGTATACTGACCTTGTGTGTAAATATAGTTGTTAGAGTCAAAAGCAATTGAAAGATAATTGGCTCCATATGGCAATCCTTCTGTCAGTCTTTTCCATTCATTACCATCATCCGTTGATCGGAAAATCCCGCCATCTGATTGCATAATAGTACCCAAGAAAATAGTACCGGAAGAATTTGTTGATATAGAAAAAATATATGTAATGGGCAATCCGGAGTTTGCTGACTTCCAGTGATTTCCATTATCTGTCGACCTAAAAACGCCTTCCTTGGTTCCTACAAATATATGGTTAACTTCAGTACTGGTTATACAATAAACAGAAAGATTTGGTAGGTCTGTATTAATCGCTTCCCAGGTTTCTCCGTTATCAATTGATCTAAAAATACCTGTCATCTCTGTTCCAATAAAAATATCTCTATTTGAATTAAAATGAATACACTGGATAGTTGAAGTCACAATCTCCATATTCAATTTAGTCCAGTTCGTATCATTGTCAGTCAACCTATACAATCCTAAATCGCATGCAGAAAAAATATCATTTTCAGAATTTATTGCAATAATATTTCTGCTTCCATTTGGTCCTATATACTGCCATTGAGATTGACTCCTAACTATCTGTGGAATAAGAAAAAAAATAAATAAAAACATGTGAAATAATTTCATAAATAATCCGTAGTAACTTGTTGATTAATAATTCGGTAAAAAACTCATTTCATCAAAATCATTTTCTTAACAGAAGTATAATTCTCAGTGCTAAGTTTATAAAAATAAATTCCACTTGATAAACCGCTTCCATCAAACTTAACTTCATAATTTCCTGCAGGTTTTTCTTGATTAACCAACGTTGCTACTTCCCTTCCTAAAACATCATAAACTTTTAATGAAACAAATCCGGATTTGGCAATCCGAAATCTGATATTTGTTGTTGGGTTAAATGGGTTGGGATAGTTTTGTGAAAGCAAAAAATCTTTAGGTTGAGTTAAATAATTTTTGTTTACACTAACTATATAATCTTTCACAATTTCACCATATTCTTTTCCATTCAACACACAACCTACTAGATATGTTTCCAAGGAGCCGTACCAATCTTGACCGTTATACAAAGTGAAGCCAATACTATCGGTTATTACATGATAGGAATAATCAGCCCCAATTATAAAACGACGTAGTGGTCTGTCAAATAAATTATCAGCACTAATTGTACTTTCAGATGTGACAAAAATTAATTGAAAAATTAGAGGGACCTAACACAAGTAATTTATTGGAGATTACATTTACTGTGTTAATATTCTGATTAATTAAAAGAGTATCTGTAACCCCAAAAGTATTGTTCGATTCCCCCATTCGTCTTAGCGTTTCAATTTGATAATACTTTAATCCATCACTTAATTTAATTGTATCTACAACCCTCCAAATTTCTTGTATTGTGGATGGACTGACGTTCTTTCCATCAGGATAAGTAATTATCCATTGTTTATAAAACCACTCGTTGCCTATTTGAAGAGGAAACCCTCCTATTGTTTTATAATCAGAAATTTCAAATTTAGATGAAAGCCCATAAACGTTTGAGTCATTAACACCTGACTGCTCTTATATAACAATTCTTATTTGGGACCTGTTGAACTATCCAGTTAAACGTCAAATTTAAAATTTTATTTGAGTCTGCGTGAATTGTATTGGAAATATCAATCCAATTGTTTCCTGAGTCTATACTAAGCTGAATCTTTAATTTTTCAACAGCATAGCTTTTTATCTTAATATTTACCGTATCTCCAATAAAAAGGTATCCATTATTTGTTAAATTATTCAAAGAAATTTGGGGAGGAATACGAAGAAAAAATTTTTCTGAAATATCTTCTGCATTAATGTTATTCGTATTATAGATTCTATAAAATAATGTATTGTAAACTGAATTTTCATTTTCAATTGAGAAATTTTTAACCAAAGTCTTTTGTGAAGAATTAAGAGTATCCAACGAGATAATGGTTAAGAAATTAGGATTATCGACTTTATACAATGTAAAAATAGTTTGATCTGAAATTGTGTCTAAATTTTGCCATCGGAAAGTTATTGATTGATTTGATCGGAAGACTTCATTTGATGAAGGTAAAATAGTTGAAATGTATTCTGATACGCGAGATGTTAATTTAGAGTTATAAATGTTATTTCCAGAACTCATAAAGATAATAGCTTCATCCGGAGAATTATTCCCGGGCGGGAAATAGTAAATATCCGTTGGAGTTCCGATTCCATTTATCGGAATTCTTTCCCAGGTTTCCCCTCCGTCCGAAGTTCTTAATATTGTTGCATCAGAATAATTAAATGGAGGTGGAACAATTAAAATTCCAAATTGTTCATTAAAAAATCTCAATCCCCATCCCCAATTAAAACTATAATCATACACAAATGGTGATTGGAGTTTTTTAACAAACCAATTTTTCCCACCATCGGTAGTTTTGATAATCTGATTTGAATCAGGAAGAACTGCCCAGCCGATATCTTTATTTATAAAATAAAAATTTTGAAGGTAAAAAAATGAATATTGAACTCCATTAAATCTTACCTAAATTCCAGGTTAAACCACCATCATCCGTATAATAAATAGAATTGTAGTCACCCGAATTCATTCTTCCAAAGACGAATCCCCTGAAGCTATCATAAAAATGGAAACCGCTCAGATAATCAAAATTAACTAAATCAGACCAAGTTTGTCCGCCATCAATCGTTCTTTTTAGTGTATTATATGTTTTTCCTATTCCAACTGACTGAGAAAGAAAGTGAGTTTGAATATTTGTAGCACGTCCTTGCCAGGTTTGTCCCATATCGGAAGAAAAATACAGATCATTATCATCTGTTAAGAAACCTTTGCCATCTTTAAAAGATTGAATATTTGTAAATGACTTGTAGACTGGATATGAAAAGATAACTTGTTCAATCCAACTCTTTCCGCCATTTACAGTATGAAATAACTGGTAATTAGTTATAAACCAACCATTCAAAGAATCAATGAAAGTGATCTTTTTAATTTCACCAAGATCTTCAAGACTTGCTATCGGACCATTTTTGACCCATTGTGCATTTACATTTGTTACCATCAAAATGAGTATTAAAAAAATCCTTTTATTCATTTGTCTCTTTATTTCATTAATACGAATTTTTAGTCCCCCTAATTTATCCTGAACACTGCCTGAAGTTTGTGGAAGACTGAAGGATGTGTAAGAAAATGTAAGTAACGAAAAAATCCAAGTTACCTTTTTCATGATTACCCCAATATTAATTTTTTACTCACCTTTATTTCTCTATGATACTCTTTAGCAGCTACAATTTCTATTTGTAGGATAATTTTTAAGATGAGCCGAAACTTTTTCATATCTTCCCCGTCAAATACCATAAAAATATACCCGTAAATAAAAGGAATAATAATTGTACTTTCAATACAAATCTTTAGCAATAATACACTTTTGTGATGATTAGTTTACAGTTAATTGCTAATTATTTTCTTGATTTAATTGATTTTTTTTCTATTTTAGTGATGAAAATAAAAAGGAATTGTAACTTTATTGATCGATTTGCTACTAGTATAAATTATAACATAGTTTATATTTTTTATCCAGAGTAGCAAAGTTATGCCGATTTAGGGAACTTCTCTGGTCGGTTTTTTTGTTTTTATTGGAGCAATTAAAAGAAGGAGTGAATGTACCGATATACTGATACGAAATACTAAGGTAATAGAAACAACAAAGAAAGGTGAGCTATGAAAACATTAAAAGCAAAAATGGACAATCCATTGTCTGATCTTATCAGCGACGAGATTTTTGATCTGCTGAATTCCCAGGGGTTAATTGATGAGAAGTCTGTTAGAGACTACCAGATCCGTAAGAAATTCAAACAGCTCAGATCAAACAAAATTAGTGCAGGTGATGCTATTGATTCTATTCGTGAAGAGTATCCTTACCTGCAGTTTGATACAATACGTAAAATCGTTTACCAGATAAGCAAATAAGTAAACACTTGACAATATTTAACAAGTAAGTTATATTTTACTTGACTCTTTCAAAGGGTTCTCCCCTGCCCTTTGATGCTAATGAGTCGGAGCCCAGTGATTCCCCATTACTGGGCTTTATTTTATTTTTTGGAGTTCATATGGCAAAAAAAATTCAGAAAAGAAAATCACGCACACAAAAGAAATCTTTTGAATCACCTTTTCACATTTACTGGGTAAAAGAAAATTACATTTTCCTCTTGATTGGTCTCGCATTTATTTTAGCCGGATTTTATCTTTTAGGACAAGGTCAATGGAATAGTTCCGCAGCATTGGTAACTGCCCCAATACTTCTTTTTATCGGATATGTAGTGATCTTTCCCCTTTCAATTTTATTCAGAAAGAAAAAAGAACAAAAACTTTCCCAGGAAAACGAAGTTGCTGCTGGCAAAAGTTAAAGGCAATGTTGTTTCTACTCAAAAGAATTCTTATTTAAAGGGACACAAGCTTCTTATTGTTCATGCAATTGATCTCTCAGGAAAATATCTTGGTAAAAAGGATATAATAGCGCTCGACTTAATTGATTCCGGTATCGGTGATACTGTACTCGTTGTTCAGGAAGGCGCGGCTGTTATGCAAATGCTTGGACACAGGAAAGCACCTGTTCATACTATGATTGTTGCTGTTGTTGATAACATAGAGATTGCAAAATCAATTAATTAAAAAAGATTGTAAGATATGGGGGTTCACAAATTAAAAAATTCTTCAGAATTATTTTTTAATATCCCCCGATAAACACTCTTTAATTTTATTATAAGATGTCAAAACTCTCTTTTGATCGGTTAGCAGATTTAAAGCTGCTTCTTTCTGTTGACGGAATTGGTCCTGCAAAAATCAGAAAACTTCTTGCTAAGTTTCGCACAATTGAAAAAGTTTTATCCAGCGATCTTAAATCCCTAAGAGAAGTTGTAAATGAAAATCTTGCCAGGAAAATTCAGAAAGTAAATGGCGACAGGAGAAAAATTGAATCTGCTTTAAACAAAGAATTAAACATCCTTTCAAAAATTAATGGAGAGATCATCACTGTTTGGGATGATTCATTTCCTTCACTATTGAAAAAGATATACGATCCGCCGCTCCTTCTTTACACAAAAGGTTCTTTTACAAAAAATGATGAATATTCCATCGCGATTGTAGGTACAAGACAACCGACAAATTATGGTAAAATTCAGACTGAAAGAATTGCCTCAGAACTTGCAAATCAAAATATTACTATTGTCAGTGGTCTGGCAAGGGGAATAGATTCCATTGCTCATAAAGCAACTTTGAAAACCGGGAAAAGAACAATTGCAGTTATAGGTTCAGGGCTCGATGTTATTTATCCCCCCGAAAACAAAAAATTATTTGCTGAAATTGCTGAGAATGGTTTAATTATTTCAGAATATGAATTCGGAATGAAACCTAATGCGGAAAATTTTCCCAAACGTAATAGAATAATCTCCGGTTTATCTTTAGGCTGCATTATTGTTGAAACAGGAGTTGCCGGTGGTGCAATGCAGACAGCTTCATTTGCACTTGACCAAAACCGTGAAGTATTTGCTGTGCCAGGTAATCTTGGAATAAAGCAATCAGAAGGAACAAATCTTTTAATTCAAAAAGGAGAAGCAAAATTAATTAGAAATTCAGAAGATGTTTTATTGGAACTTGAATTAAAACTAAAACCTATTATCGGAAAAAACATTCCTAAGCCAAAAATTGAGATGAATCTTTTTGAAGAAAAAATAATTTCTGTTTTGAAAAATGAGCCGGTTCAAATAGATGTTATTGCTGCCTCAACAAAACTTACTACTTCAGACTGTCTTGTGCATCTACTTTCGCTTGAATTTAAAGGATTGGTAAAACAACTACCGGGAAAGATGTTTGCACTTTTATAAAGTAATTGGGAAAAAAATCACTTTAAAAACTTCTTTTTTAATAAAATGATTGGTTATCTTATTTCGTAGACTTTTGAAAAGGCCATAGTCTCTTCAATAAAAGACCAAGTAACAATACCAGAATAACAGATAATATTTTGGAATAGTTTAACTGAAAGCCTGATTCAACAAGCAATTTAGTTATTCCAAAATCTAAAACACCCAGAATAAATAAGAGTGCAATAATTTTTCCTCCTACTCTGTACAGAAATATCTTTAAAAGAGGATAATTCAAACTTGTACTAATTACAAAAGCAAGTATTATTGCAATGTTAAATACCAAACCCAATGAAAGAAAAACACTAAAAAAATATTCGTTAAAAACTACTGTGCTAATTCCCAACAGAGTATAAAGCAATATTCTCATAGGAAAAGGAACTTTATGAGCATTGTATTTGAAAATGCAATAGAACGCTCTTAGTCCGTCTCTATAACCTATTTTTTTTCCTTCTTCATAAGTTCTTCCAAAGTATGAAACACCCATTTCATATATTCTCAGTTTATGATGAGATACTTTTGCAATAATCTCCGGCTCAAATCCAAACCTGTCTTCTTCAATTTCTATTTTCTTAATTACCTCTTTCTTAAAGATTTTATACCCGGATTCAATATCAGTTAAGTTCAGATCGGTAAACATATTTGAAAGAAATGTTAAAAATTTATTTCCCATTGAATGCCAGAAATATAACACTCGGTGAGGACCTACGGTTAAAAACCTTGATCCTATTACCACATCGGCTTTATTATTGATTAAAGGAACTAGTAGGTTTTTTAAATCATTCGGATCATATTCCAGATCAGCATCCTGAATTGCCACAAAATCCCCGGTAACCTTTTCCAATCCTGTTTTTATTGCAGCACCTTTTCCTTTGTTAGTTTCGTGTTGCAAGAAAATAACTTCAGGCGAGTCAAAAGTTGCTTGCTTAGCAATTTCAGAACTCCTATCTGAAGAACCGTCATCAACAAGAATAATTTCAACATTAAGGTTTTCGTCGGCAATGTTTTTTACTTTTTCAACACACTCTTTTAATGTATTTTCTTCATTGAAGCAGGGAATTACTACGCTCAATTTTATTTTATTTTTACCCATATTTTTTTTATTAGCTCAAATTCATTTTATAATTCTATAAACCGAAAATTCCTCATACCTACTTCTCGTAATTGAAAAAGGTAACAGAGCATTCTCAGATTGATCATAAAAGCCGGCGTGCGATGGAAGATTCATCGTTCTGATGGGAAAGATTGAATTATAAGTAATATTTTCAATAAACTGTGCTCTTTCCATTACTGCCGGAACGCTGTATGGCCATAATTCTGAGGTGAGAACAATAATATCTCCCAACAGCCGGGTTATTTTCATCGCCAAGATTAATGGTTTAAATTCTTTTTCTCCCATATACCAATTGTAATCCATCACTACAATACCATACATTATTATTATTATACTTGGACGCAACTCTTTCGGAAAAATCTTTTATATACTCCTGCAAAAGTGTAATCGGCTATAGAACATAATATACTCCACAATAATGTAGAGACTATAATTAACGAAAAAACATATTTATATTTTTCATAAACGAAAATACTTCTTAAATCATTAATGACTACAATTACAAGTGGTAAAAAAACGGGAAGTAAATATCGTGCTATCCCTAAAGGCATTATATAGTACAATTGCTGTAAAAAAAGTAATAAACCAAACGGAAAGAAAAATATTGGGCTTGTCTTTTGTTCTTAATGAAGTATACAAATAATTGGATAAATCTTAACATAATAAAAAGACCGGCGGTGAAATAAGTTATAAACAATAATTTTCTGTATCGCGGAATACCCATCAATAAAAACAGTAATACAAATATCGAAGTTGTGAAGGAGACAATTAATAATTTTCTAAACGTTTGTTTAAAGGAATACACTATAATAATAATAAGACCGGAAAAATTGTAGTAGCACCAATTGTATTAATATTTCCTAAAAGCTTAGGGAAAAAATCATAAAAAAGATTCCGGTCCGTTAGTATAGCCCCATTGTAAAGAAACAAACGGATGTGGTATTCCAAATTTCTTCCATGTATATAAACACAATATGATAAAAATTAGTGTGGGAATTATTGCAGACACGTATGATATGAGTTTTTTTTCTCTTCTCTGAACATTATAAAAAATTATTAGAAAAACTAAATATAAAGCCTGATACGAGATACCGCACGCAATAGTTGCGGCAATTCCCGCCAACCATAAATATATTTTTGATTTTTTCTCGATTCCTTCTATATGAAATCCAATAGCAAGTATAAAAAACGCTAAAGTAGGAATATCTGTCATTATTACGTGTGACATTAATACAACTGCAGGAATCGCCATAAACAATATTGTAGCTTTAAAAGGTTCTTTAGAAAATTTTTTAGAGAGCAATAAAGCTGAAAAACTTAATACTATAAGATTAATCAAAGAAAAAAGATGTAACGCAACTTCATTTGTTGTATTAAAAGCTTTAATAAATAATAATAAAAACCATGGCCACACTAATGGATGTGTAAAATAATAATTAGAGATAATATATCCATCCTGTACACTTGTTTCGTTAAACGAATCGAGACCAGCCCGATTGTACTTTATTGCCGCATCTAAATAAATATAATCATCTATGTAATATGACTGATCTATAAATGGAAGCACCACTAGACAGGCGAAAAGCAACAATGACAATATTTTTATATGCTTTTACTTTTAATCATCCGGTAACATATTTACCTCAATACTATATTTAATACTATAAAGATTCCCCAGAACAAAAAAATAAATCTGTATTTTCTTCTGAAATTAATTATTGATTCGTAACTCAATGGACTATATAGATGTAACCCAGAAGTAATAACTATAAAAGGGATAAGCTATCACAACTCCGATTATCAAAGTAAATGGAAGCACACCTTGAAAGACAAGTAAAATTATATAAGCAAAAGAAAGTGAAAATAATATAAAGCTTAAAACAAATGACTTCTTCTTACCTAGGAAATAAGTGTTTGTTGAAATACCCGATAGTTTATCCGAATCAAGATCAGATATCTCATGGTTCAAATGCCCGGCTGCATAAATTATCCCGAAGTATACGGCAAAAGATACGCCTGCATAATCCAAAAATCCAAGCGAGCTATATCCCAATAAAAATCCTAATGTTGCTCCCAGCCCATGTATTATCGTCGAAATAACCGGTACCCCTTTAAGGAAAATTTTCTCGCCGCTGTACAAATAATTTAGAATTAGCAATTCCAATCACTATCAAAAAAGAAGTAAAAGATATTATTGCTGCAAATGTTAGAGAAATCATGAGCAAGGATATACATATAACCTTTATTTCATTCAGGCTTATTTCCCCTTTTATCAATGGACGGTTAATTTTATTAATATCATTCTTATCATATTCATAACCTGACCAATCGTTTGAAGTAAAAGCATGCCCCAATAAAGAATATGAAGAAAGCATTATCAGCAGCCATTTTAACAAGCTAATTTGATTATAGCTCGGAGTGCTGAAAACCAAACCAATAAACGTAACTCCTCCAATTAAAATGATCTCTTTTACTCTCAGAGCTACATAATAAATTCTTAATTTTCTATAAATATCTGTTTTAAAAACTGAATTTTTTAATTCTTCTGTAAACGTATTCATGATATAATAGGAGATTTTTCTCAAAAGAACTCAAAAATAATGCCTCATAAAAAGCATCATATATTAAAGAATACGGACGCTACAGAATTAAAAATCAAAAATTTTTAATCATAATTGAACTAATGAATCAAAATTAGACAATTCCCGGAAGAAATATTGAATGATTTGCCACTTAGAAGTACTTAGTACTTTTTCTTACCTTTCCAAAGTGATTTTAACCTTTCCTTAAGGTTTCTCTCCTGTCCGTTTTCTCCTGGCAAATAAAATTGCGAATTTTTTAACTTTTCAGGTAAATAATTTTCTGATATAAAGTTATTATCATAATCGTGTGGATATTTATATTTTTTCCCATATCCAATTTCTTTCATCAGTTTTGTTGGTGCATTTCTTAGATGGAGTGGGACAGCATATAACGGTTTATTTTTTACTTCGCCAAACGCTTTTTCAATTCCTAAATAAGCAGCATTGCTTTTGGGACAAGATGCAAGATAAGTTGTACATTGAGCAAGAATAATTCTTGCTTCTGGCATTCCTATTTTATCAACAGCACCGAATGCAGCTTCAGCTAAAACCAAACCGTTTGGGGAAGCATTGCCAATATCTTCCGATGCAAGTATGACTAATCTTCTTGCAATAAATAGAGGGTCTTCTCCTCCTTCAAGCATTCTTGCAAGCCAATATAATGCTGCATCAGGGTCGCTGCCGCGGACGCTTTTTATAAAAGCCGAAATAACATTGTAGTGTTCTTCTCCACCTTTGTCATAAGTGATATTCTTTTTCTGGACAACATCTTCCAGAATTTTTTTTGTTATTACAACAGTACCTGCCTGATCGGCAGGTAAATCAGAATTTATTTCGTGAACGACAGATGCTTCAAGAACATTTAATAAAGTTCTTGCGTCACCGCCGCTCAGGTATATTAAAAAATCTTCGTCTTTAAGTTCAATATTTAATTGTGATAGAAATGAATCTTTTTCAAGTGCCATTTTTATAATTGACTCGAGATCTTCTTTACCCAATTCTTCAAGTACGTAAGTTCTTGCTCTCGATCTTAAAGCGGGTATAACTTCGAATGATGGGTTTTCCGTCGTTGCACCGATTAAAGTAATCAAGCCTGTTTCAACGCTGTTAAGCAATGCATCCTGTTGTGCTTTATTAAAGCGATGGATTTCATCAATAAATAAAATTGTTCTTTTATTCAGGTTTATGTTTTGCCCGGCAATTTCAATAATTCTTCTTATGTCTTTTACACCGGAAGAAACAGCATTTATCTGGTGGAAGTCTGCGTTTGTGTGCCTTGCAATAATTTTTGCAATTGTTGTTTTTCCCGAACCTGGAGGTCCCCATAAAATTATTGAGCTTAAAGTATCATTCTCTATCATTAATCTTAAAGGACGGTCTTTTCCAAGAAGAGATTCCTGACCGCGGAATTCTTCGAGGGCTTTAGGACGTATTCTTTCTGCAAGTGGAACTTGTGGAATATTCATTAATCTTACTTTATCTGACTGCCTTAAAAATAGCTTATATAAAATATTAAAGAAAATATAAATAAGGTTAAATCCATAAGCTCACTTTTTGCAATTTGGGAATGATATCTTTGCCCCGCACTTTTAACATAAAAAGGTGTTATCATCATTTAATAAATAATTTTTCCACTTAACAAAAAAATGATTTTATTATTTGTTGACTCTATCAAATATTTTACTTTAGTTTGTAATTGAAAGTGGAAAGGGGCTTTTTATGGTTGCAAAGCTATTACGTATCATTAAAAATAATTTCCCGGAATTTATTTTATTATCTTGTATAATATTCTCCTCCTGTGATACAACCGAACCGGAACTGAATGATTACCACAACAAAATTTTATTCACATCCAGCCGCTCTGGTAGTAATCAATTATTTGTAGTTAATCCCGACGGGACAAATCTTAAACAATTAACTTCAGGTGAATTCAGACATAGCAATGGGAAGTGGTCGCCGGATGCTGGCAAAATATCTTGCAACACAAACGAAAATTGGGATGTTATGAAGGGTGAACCGATAACTTTAATAGCTCTAGATAATAATAGTATACAGCAGCTTACTTATGGAAGAGGTATTTCATGGTATCCCGATGGAAGTAAAATTTTTTTTAATAATTGGTCCGGATCCAGCACTATCCCTATCCCACCGAAGTTATATTGTATAGATGTAGATGGAAAAAATGAAACACTTGTATCTAGTGTGCATGTTGGTGAAGCATCCTTTTCCCCGGATGGGGAACAGATTGCATTAGTAAGTAAACCGGATTCGAATACGCGAGTTGTGTTATTCAATTATCCGCAGTTCAATGATTCTATTTATATAGGCCCGGAGTCTTCTGTAGATCCCAAATGGTCCAATAACGGCAACGAAATTGTCTTTTCAAATAAAGGAATTGAAACCCCGAATCATTATAATATTTTTATAATGAATAGCGACGGAACAAATATAAAACAAATCACTCACAACACTTCAAATCAACACTACTATTACCCGGTATGGTCGCCAAATGATGAAAAAATAATTTTCCTAGCATTTGAGCTAGATGGAAGCACAAAAAGTTATTTGTGTATGGTAAATAAAGATGGAACGGATTTACATAAAATTATTGATGATGATTGGGTTACTTCGTGTGATTGGTCCAAATAGTAAATAAGAAATTATTGAACAAAACCAGCTGTTACAAACCATTTCATGACAGAGAATAATGTCATCCCCTATTACTCCTTTTCCACCTTAATTGCTTTTTCGCCTTCTCTTATCATATTGAATTTTTCTCTTGCTGTTCGTTCAATTTTGGCAGGAATTTTTTGCTTTAATGAATCGGCTTCATTTTTTAATCTTTTATTTTCCTTTTCAACTTTTTCCATTTGGGTATTAATATCTTTAACCACACTCTTGAGTTTAAGGTATTTAATCACTCCCTGCTCATTAAAAAAAAGAAAGATTAGTCCGGCTATAAAGAGAAGAAGAAAAAAATAATTTCTGACTTTTTTATTCTTAAAGAATGCCATTTATTAAACCTGTTCTGTAGGCAGGCTTGTTTTAATAATTCTATCAATAAGTTCTTCAAAAGAAATTCCTGCAGCCTTTGCAACTTTAGGAACAAGGCTTGTCGATGTCATTCCCGGAAGTGTATTTACTTCAAGACAATAATCCACACTATTTTCATCTAAGATGAAATCTACTCTTGCATATCCTTCACAAGACAAGGCTTTAAAAGCATCAAGTGAAGTTTTCTTTAATTTGTCAGATAGCTCGTCACTTATTTTTGCGGGGACCTCGTACTCGCTCATTCCAGGAGTGTACTTACATTCATAATCGTAAATATCATGCTTAGGTTTTATTTCCAGCACAGGAAAAACCTGATCTCCAACAATTCCCACTGTTAGCTCTCTCCCTTTTATAAATTCTTCAATCAATGCTTTATCGGAAAACTGCAGTGCGAGTTTTACAGCTTCATCAACGCTGCTTTCATTTTCACATATTGTCAATCCAACAGTAGAACCCTGATCATTTGGCTTTATAACACATGGAAACTTTATCTCAGTTTTTATCTCAAAAACCAATGGAGATAATTTATAATTTTTACAATTTACTGTAATCCACTTTGGTGTCCTTATTCCATAATGCTGAAACAATATTTTGGACATTGTCTTATCCATAGTGATCGCACTCGAAAGAACTTTGGAACCTGTATATTTTATTCCTTTAAGCTCAAGAAGTGATTGCAATGTTCCGTCCTCTCCCCATTTTCCATGTAGTGCTAGAAATGCAAGATCAACAGAATCGAATAATTTCATATTCAATGCTTTTACATAATTTTCATTAGATATTTCTGTAAAATCCTTTTCATCAAAAAAAGCATTAATATCTTCAGGTTGATTTTCTCCATAAGCGGGATCTACAAGAACAGTTTCATAACCAAGAGTTTTTAATGCTTTGTAAATAGATAAGGCTGTTGATTTAGAAACTTTTCTCTCAGGCGATGTGCCTCCCAGAATAAGTGCAATTTTAATTTTTTCCATCAAATATCTTTCAATGTTTTAACCTTTGAGGTTGAAGTACCTTTAACCAAGCGCTAACCTCGAAGGTTCTGAGTCTAAAATATATTTCTTTCGTCAGGAATAATTCCGTAAGTCTCTCTCGCAAGGTTAATTAATTCCTTAACCTTTTCAAAAGATATTTCTTTTTCCCCTCCAAGTAGCTTTGCAGCAAAAATCGTATGGGCTGCATGTTCGAGCTTTTCCATTTTATTATATGCGTCATCAAGATTTAAACCGAGAGTAACTGCACCATGATTTTGCAGTAAAAAAGCCCACGCATAATCGATATATGGTTCCATACTTAAGGGTAATGCATCTGTAGAAGGAGTTGCATACTTACACAAAGGAATTTTTCCTATTGTAAGAATAACTTCAGGGAAAATGTGTTTGGAAAAATCAACTCCACATGCAGCAAACGCAGTAGCGTAAACCGGGTGACAATGAACAACAGCGTTAACTTCCTGTCTGCGTGAATAAGCGAACAAGTGTATCTTAAATTCAGTAGAAAGTTTTCCTTTTCCATTCAAAATTTTTCCCGAACCGTCTATTTCAAGAATATCCTCTTCTGTTACTTCACCTTTTGAAATGCCGGAACGCGTAATAAGAAATGTATTATCGGGAGTTACGGTTGAAATGTTTCCGTCGGTAGCTGCTACAAATCCTTTTTTATATACCTTTCTGCAGACTTCTACTAATTTTGCTTTGTCAGACATTTACTCTCGAGTTCTTCCATTAATTTCATATTTATTAAACCATCATATCCTGTTGCAAGAGGTTGTTCGTTTTTCATAAAAGATTGTTGAACAGATTTAAGCAGATAAAACAGTTTGTTTGCTCTTTTCCTGAATGATTTTTTTGTCTCTCCTTCTCTTAGTATCGTTAACTTCGCAGTCTGGTTACCAATAAGTTTTTCAATACTCATAGCACCTTTACTTCCAAGTATCTCAACCCTGTTAAAAGCTTTCTTATTATTGTAGGAAACATTGAAATATCCATACCCTCCATTTTCAAAATGAACAATTGCAGCAGCGAAATCATCAACATCGCTTTTATAAACCACATTATCAACTGCGCCTTGAATGCTTTCTATTTCTCCACCTAAAAATCTTAAGAGATCAATCATATGGGTACCTAAATCACGTAGCGCGCCTCCTCCGCTTAAATCTTTATTAAAGCGGAAGTTGTTTCCGGGAACCATATCAATATTAAAATTAAGATTTATTGAAACGAGCTTTCCGATATACTCGCTGTTAATCAATTCTTTTGCTTTTCTTACCAAAGGGTGAAACTTGTAAACATAGCTTACTGCAAGCTTAACTCCATTATCTTCACAAGCTTTTACCATTTCTTCCGCTTGTGACGAACTCAAAGCAATAGGTTTTTCACAAAGAATATTCTTTCCCGCTTTCGCAGCTTTTATTACTTGATCATAATGATATGAGTTTGCACTTGAGATGTAAACACAATTTATATTTGAGTTAAGAAACTCATCGTAATTTGAAAAAGCATTTGGTATTCCAAATTTTTTAGAAAGCTCATTCGCCCTTTCTTTGCTGTTGCTGAATAATGACACGACCTCATTTTTCTTCAGCATTTGCAATGCAGGAAGAAAAGTTTTTTCGGCAAAACGACCGCATCCCGCGACTCCCCATATATTTCTTTTTATTTTCTTTCTTTTTTGACCAATCATCTGATATATAACTTTAGAATGATTTTACTATAGCGCTTACGCTATCTTTTTATAAAATTTTAATCTTTCCATTAATTTTTTAACAGGTTTAGAATTCTGCATAATATAAAAATGAACAGCAGGAATATTTTTATTCAGTAATTCTTCAACCTGTTTTACTGCCCACTCAACACCGATATCGAGAACATGTTCAGGTTTTGCTGCATCAACTTCGTCCACAAGATCCTGCGGAAGATTCACATAAAAATTCTTAGGAATATTTATTAAATGTGCTCTTGTACTTAATATTTTTAACCCGGGAATGATAGGGACATTTATGCCCTCTTTTCTGCAAAGTTCAACAAAATTAAAAAACACATTATTATCATAGAACATTTGTGTAACTATGTAATCTGCTCCGGCATCGACTTTTTGTTTAACAAATTTTATATCAGTTTTTAAATTCGGAGCTTCAAAATGTTTTTCCGGATAACCGCTTACACCAACACAAAAATTTGTCGGCTTTGCATCGAGAAGATTTTCCTCAAGATATTTTCCATTATTCATATCATAAATTTGCTTTACAAGATCGACAGCGTGAAGATTTTTGCTTCTCCCTTCAGGCAAAGGTTTCTGATAGCCAAGATCATCGCCGCGTATTGCAAGTACGTTTTCTATTCCGAGATAGTTCAACTCGATTAAAAAATCTTCTGTTTCTTCTCTTGTAAATCCATTTGTAAGAATATGCGGAACAGCATCTATACTATATTTATTCTGAATAAGAGCACAAATGCCAAGTGTACCGGGTCTTTTTCTTTTAATGACTTTTTTTATTCCTTTGGATGTTTCTTCGTATACAACTTCAGCGGGATGACTTGTAATGTCAATAAACGGAGGTTTGTATTTTGAGATATCATCTATTACAGAAAGGAGACTTACAAAATCTCCACCTCTCTTTGGAGGAATTAATTCAAAACTTATTAATGGTTCTTTGGCTTTCGCCAAGTGTTCGATTACTTTCATATTCTATTTGTTTATTTCAAAGTTCAAATTTAAGTCTAAAATTATTATTAATCTCAAATTTCAAAACTAAAATCTCAAAGCTAAAAAATCAGATTTGAAATTTGGATATTTGATTTTTGAGATTTACATCACTCAGGGATTAATTCTAACAAAGTTTTATTTCTTCTTATCGATTTCTCATCAGTTTTTATCTTCATATAATTTCCTCTTAACCACATTTTTGTCATATCTCTATAATGTTCACTCATAACATTGCCAGATTCTCCGGTTGTTAGAATTAAATAAAATTCATTCGGTTTGGAAAAATCAAAAATATATCTCATTGAAGGTCCGAGAACATCTTCAAAAGGTGTATGATTAAAAGCCGAATAATCTTTAACTGCATCATAAAAAGGATATTCTGTATTGAAGATGGTAGTGCCATCTCCACCGATTGGGAAGGGTCCAATATCAATATAATTATCTATCAAAGAAAATTGTCCGCTGAAAGCATGCTTGTGAGTTACAGTATGAAGCTTTCCCCATTGCCATCCGGTAATATCTTTTCCAAATGTTTTTTCCAATTCCGATAAAGCATCAACGAGACTTTTACGAATAATAAAATCTCTATCTTCAATCCGCGTAGTTTTTATATCATCAAACCAGGGATGAGATTTATCTTTAAGCAATCTCTCTATGCTTCTGTAAGGAACATTAGCAACAAAAACGAACTGGTTATAAAGATCATCTCCCATTTCATCATAAAAAGTATTCTTTAAAAGATATTTAAAAAAAACAGAATAGATCGCCGGAACCTGGCTGAATTCATTCATATCGTAATTCCAGTCCTTAAAAAGCTCTAAAGCAAGATCAAGATTTTTATCTGTAACTTTGACATCATTAAAAGCAGATAAGATATATTTGGTAATCATTTTTGCATAAGGTGAAATCTGATCCATCTGGAATTTCATAAAATCGGAAGCAGAATATTTTTCTTTGCTTGTAAGAAGCTGGTCAATTCTCTCAATCCTGGAAGATGGTTCCCACAAATTTGAAATATGATATTTAAAATCCTTTAGAGTTTTATTATTTGCCGATGCAATAAATTTTTGTGTGGGATTAAAAAGATCGGAAATTTCAGATCTATCTACATAACCTTTCCAATCATATTTATCCGTGGTTCCATCAAATACAAATGTAGGAGATGTTGATTCTCTTTTAGGAAGTTTTCCTCCAAAAACATAACCAATGTTTCCACTTTTATCTGCATAAACGAAATTTTGTCCGGGCACACTGAAATAGCTTACAGCTTCTTTAAATTCATTCCAGTTTTTTGCCCTGTTGAGAAGATAAAATGAATTCATTTCTTCTGTTGTTTCCATTCCAACCCATCTCATACTTATCGCAGTTTTCTGCAAGTTAACATCAGGATACAAAAATGAATATGGATGAACATCTGAAATTAACGGACCTCTGTGTGTACTTCTTATTTTTAATTTTACATCAAGAGAATCTTTTACTTTTATTGTTTCTTCTGTGAAACTTAAATTTTTCCAGCCATTATTCAACAAATATTTCGTCCCGGTTGAGTCGAGTTTTTCAACATAGAAATCAGCATCATCGAGCATTATGTTTGTTAAAGCCCACGAAATATTTTTATTTTTACCGATAACTACTGCCGGAATTCCCGGGATTGTAACGCCTTCAACATTCCAGTTGCCAGCCTTGATAACAGCCGCGTACCATCTTCCGGGAGCGCTATAACCAAGATGTGGATCGTTTGCAATAATCGGTTTACCTGAAACAGACAAATTGCTATTAACAACCCAGTTATTTGAACCGAGATGAGTTCCGGAGATTCCTAATAAGTTCCGGAAATTTTTATCGATATCAATTAAACCCGTTCTTAGTTTAGGATAAGATTTTATCTCCGGTGGAATTATGTAAGGTGCGTTCTCATCCCAATCGGGAAGTATTTCTTTTACTTTTTCTTCACCAAGTTTTTGCACAAGATCAGTAAAAGAAATATCTGTCCACCAGCTAATATTTAATTCCCACGCCATCATTCTTGAAATAATAATACAATCTTCCGGTTTCCATTCATAAGGATCATAACGAAGCACATCAAACTCAATAGAATATTTTCCTTTTTTATCTTTAAGATATTTATTTACTCCTGCTGAATATGATTTCAGCAATTTTAAAACTTCCGGCTTAAGAATTTTTATTATACTCTGAGAAGTTTTTTTTATTCCAACTGTCCGAAATAATTTGTCAAAGATTAATGCTTTTGTACCCAAAATTTCACTCAGCCGTCCCGCTCCTGCCCTCCTTGCCAAATCCATTTGGAACATTCTCTCCTGTGCGTGTAAGTAACCAAGAGCAAATGCAGCGTCATCTTCATCGTTAGCCAGGATATAAGGAACACCAAGACTGTCCCTGTAAATTTCAACCTTATCTGAAATACTATGTGTAGCGATTTCACCTTCATATTTCGGAAGAGATGCAGTCAACATATTGTAAAAGATAAAACCTGCAACCGTAATAAGAATTATAAGAGTGACAGAAATTGTAATTGATATTTTTAACCAGCGAGGCATAACCAATATTCTTTTATTTAAATATAAGAATAAAACAAGTTCAAGATTGAGAGTAAGCTCAGGAAGCGAAAAGTTTCAAGTAAAAGATCTGAGGAGTAGGACTCATATCAAATACCAGGTTTCAATATCATAAGTACTGCAGCAATAACCGGGGCTAATAAAGCAATTGTTCCCCAAATATTCCATTGTTTCGCAAGTTTATGATATTCATCCCAACTAAATTTTCCCTTGTCCGAAGCGAGTGCAGCAATTCTTTTTTGCACAGGAACAAGTTTACCCATAAATGCTATTCCGGAAATAATTAAAAGAATAATCGACCAGAGTATCCAGCCTGTTTCCAATAAAGGCAAACTATAATATGTTGCAGCACCAAGCCCGAATATTGTTAAGCCAATAACTCCCGGCATTGTAAATATTTTGTCTGCTTTAATTATTCCTTTAAATGTAAAAGCAATTTTATCAGGATCTTTCGTTTTCTGAGCATACATTTTCCAGAATACACCAACAATAATGTTTCCAAGAAACATAATTACAAATAACACATGAAAAAGTTTTAGATATAAATAAACCATCTACGTTTCCTGTTTATTTCTGGCAGTTAAAATAAAAAATACCGGGAAGAAATAAATCATTTTTAAAACAAAAAACCCCAACCTGAGTCGGGGTTTGAATTTTCGTCCTTAGTATGTGTCCTTAACTACTTAATTAATTAAGACTATTTCTCTTAAAAATTGGTCAGTATCATATCCTGCTAATTGCTTAACAGCTTCAATACCTTTTTTGTCTCCAATCTTATAGAGAGAAAGTACGATTAAAATTTTTGTATCAGTATCCTGCTCTTTTTTCAATTGTTTTACAAGAACATCTACTAATTCATTAAACTCATAATACCCTGCAAAGAAAATACAGCATTTTTTTACACCGGCATTTTCGGATTCAATACCTACTGCTATATTTTTAATAGCCAAGTTCATACGGTCAGACTTCACATCTTCTCCCGGTGAACTGATTGGCTTAGCAAAAATATTATTTGAAAATAATGCAATTAAAATTATTGCTACAAGTTTTGTTTTGGTAAATCGCTGTGTTAACATTTAGAATCTCCTTTTAATAATTAATTCTGTTTTAAACTTAGGGCAAGCAGTTGTAACAGGTGTCATCTGTAAGTAAAGGAATGTAAATATTTGTCAGGAGGTTTATAACATTAAGTTAAAATAATGTAATGATTAGAAATAAAATTTGAATTAAGAATAACAGGTAGTGTCCTAATTCACTATCCCAATTAGGGCACTACCGTATATGAGGAGGCTTCTCTGTATGAAAAATGTATTGTTCTATTAAATTTTTATTTAAATAATAACTCGAAAATATTTTTTTTATCTTTTTTGTGACGCCAGTATTTTATATAATCTTTCTGAGTAATTAATCCGACAGGTCCTTCGTATATTCCTCCATCTTTCCATCCATCATAAACTCTTATTGCTATTAAATTATCCGCATTGATTTTTATTAAACCATCGGGAATATAATATCCTCTAAACTGTGCATACTCTTGAGAAAATTTGTTCTCATCAGGATTGTCTTTCATAGTTCCTGTGGAACCAATTAATTCCCCATTTAAATAGACTTCATCAAGATCATCTATTTTGCCTACTACAAGGACTAATTTCTTATTTTTAAAATCATTTGGGATTTTTACTGTTTTTCTGTACCAGGCATAACCATTGTAGTCATTATATCCTTGAGATTCCCAATAAGCCTGGGACAACAATATTATCCCAATCTTTATCATTAAAATTATTTTCTTTCCATTTTTTATTATCACCAGTTTTAAATTTCCATTGACCTTCGAGATTCATATCGGCATTTAAACCATCCGATATATATAATCCAATATCTCCACCTACAATCCCACCTTGTAATTCAGAATCATACACCCTTACTGCTATAACATTATCACCACTTTTATTCAGATACTGAATAGGGACAGGGTATTTTCTTTGAGCGTAATAAGCAGTTTTATAATCCGGAGGAAATGATCCTGTAGAACCGACAAGGTTTCCATTTACATAAGCCTGGTCAACATCATCAACGGCACCGAGAAAAAGGTAGACTACACCGGAAGGGACTTCTCCATGAAAATCAAAGTGTTTCCTGTACCAAGCATAACCATTATAACCATGAAACCCTTCATTCTCCCAGGAAGAGGGAACTTTAATCTCTTCCCAATCATCATCATCATAAGAGGCTTTGGACCACTTTAAATCATCACCAATGCTGAATTTCCAATATCCTTTCAAGTTTTCAAATCTTTCCCAATCCTGCCCGAAAACATTCTGCCCAAAGACTAAAAGCGTTATGAGCATTAAAAAGCAACTTAGTTTTAAATTCGATTTCATAAATATTTCTTTCGCAATGTATAATATTCACACAGGGAATTTATCAAACCCATATTTCAAAGGAGTCACTATACTGTAAAGTATTGTAAAAAATTGTCACCGTAGACTTAAGATTCTCCACCCTATTTAAGCTATTAGCTTGTATCCTATTCCGTGTACGGTCAGTATTACCTGTGGATGATTATAATCTTTCTCAATCTTTTGTCTTAACTTCAGGATGAAATTATCTACGGTTCTTGTTGTAGGATTTTCATCGTATCCCCAAACTTTAGTTAGCAAATCATCTCTGCTTACTGTAGAATTTCTTTTACTCCAGAGAAAATTCAAAATCTCAAATTCTTTATGCGACATTTGAACGGCAGTATCGTCTTCAAATGCATTGTATGAAGAAAAATTAACCTCGATCCTCCCGACCTTCACAAAATCAGTATCCTTTAACTCCCGTTTATCATCCGTCCTTCTTAGGATAGCCTTTATTCTTGCAAGAAGTTCTCTGAGACTAAAAGGCTTTGTAACATAATCATCAGCACCAAATTCTAATCCAAGCACCTTATCGATTTCTTCTCCTTTGGCTGTAAGAAGTATAATCGGGACTTTGTTTCCACTTTCCCTGACAGCTTTACAAATGTCATATCCGGACATTTTAGGAAGCATTACATCAAGAAGAACCAAAGAAAAATTACCCTCAAAAATTTTTTTTAACCCGGTTTCTCCATCTTCGGCGAGATCGACTTCATATCCTTCAAACTCAAGGTTATCTTTTAAGCCGAGCCTCATATTAGGTTCGTCTTCAACAATAAGAATCCTGTTCATTTATTTTTCCTTTAGAAGATTATTTTTTGAAAAAATTAATTTGAAGCTGCTGCCTTCATTTAGTTTACTATTAACTTTTATTTCTCCGCGGTGGGCATCCATAATATGTTTAACAAGAGTTAGTCCTAACCCAGTACCTTTTGTATTGTGAACCAGTCCATCGGATACACGATAAAACTTATCGAATATTTTTTTCTGACTTTCCTCACTAATTCCAATGCCCTTATCACTAATCTCCACATAAACAAAATCTCCTTCTTTGCCGGTAATAATCATAATTTCTTTTCTGTCTACACTATATTTGATTGCGTTTTCAAACAGATTAATTATTGCTTCCGAAACAGCCTCTGCGTCTGCATCTATCTCAGGAATTGAAGAATCGTATTCAAAGGAAAACTTAAAGTTGTTGTTCTGAAGATGAAACTGGTAAGTTTTAAAAATATCTTCAACCAGAGTATTAATATTTATCTTTGAAAAACGGTAGTCTCTTTTGCCGGCTTCAATTTTTGAAAAACTTAATATTTTATTTACAATTCGGCTTAGTCTTCCTGCCTCTTTGCTGATTATCGAATAATATTCCTTTTTCTTCTCTTCGGTTTTAACTCTGTCCATCTCGAGTGTTTCGGCAAACATGGAAATCAAGGAAAGCGGAGTACGAAGTTCGTGAGAAACATTTGAAACGAAATCGGATTTAATCCGGGCAAGCTCCATTTCTTTCCTGATATTTCTGAAAACGATAATAACACCTACAATTAAAATTAGAGTGAGAAGTAAAATAAAAATGATATTTGTTGTGGCTCTCTCTTTAACGAGTGTTTCTATAGTCCCGCCTTTTAAAAGAAGTCCTAATTCATAATCGGGAATAAGCCAGAGGTTTCTCTTCTGAGAAATTTGCCGGTTCTGAAATTCCTCTGTAGAAAAAATGACATCTTTTGAACTTACTTCCGGCCCGGTAGTTCCTACAGCCTGGCAGGTTATAATAAACTCTTCACCCGCTATCTCTTTTAATTTTGCCCCTAAAATATTATTAACAAATTTTTTAGGATCGATTACTGTAACACAAATATTTTTTACATTAAAAGGATCATCTAACAAAAAAATCAGGATTGTTTTCCCGTCTTTAGTAGTAACAGGTTCTATTTTATTGTAACCACTTTTTTTATAAGAATAAAGTTTTTTGATTTTTTGAGAATTATCATTGAGAAAAATTTTTATATTGTAAGAGCTGTCAGCTTGTAAAGGGAAAGTGCTTTTCGGATTCAAGCTATCTGCAAAAAAAACTGAAACAATGTAGTTGTTTATTTTTAAAAGACTGTCCGCTTTTCTTGTAAAATTATCAGGAGTAGAAACTTCTTCATCAAGAAGAATATTAAGTTTGCTGCGCCAGCTTGTAATTACATCCTCAGAAAACTGATTTACCGAGAAGAAAATCGCGTCGAGCTGGTTGTTATATGTTTGTTCAATTACTTTTTCCGATTCGTTAAGAGTATTTATTTCATATAAAGAAAAGAAAAGTACCGGGAGTAAGATTATCAGAACTAAAATGATTGCAATTTTTTTAATCGGATTATTCATCATTCAAACTTAACAAATCAATAAGTTCAAATCACTTTAAAAAGTTTTATATTAAAAAAATACTGATAAACGGTTAAGTTATGAGAACTATGGAAACAAATCGAAAATCACAATAAAAAACCCCAGCTAATGACCGGGGTTTTAAATCTTAGCTACTAAGAAAAATTAATAACTCGATATAAAAATCATTTTGGCGTCAGTATCAGCAAAAATAATATCGTCTTTACCATCTTGATCAACATCATTTATACCGAGTAGAAAATAATTTGGTTGGGCAAGCAAGTTAACTTCTGCTAATTTTGGAGAGGATGGATCTAACCCTGCTATCACGATAACAGGTGACCAAAAACGATTCCCTTCCTGTTGAGCAATTACAATTTCGGTTGTAGAAGGATCGCCGTCTATTTCATAAAACCCACATATACGGGTTATACGACCTTGCTCAATCCTATATTGAAAATTAGACAAAGGAATAATCCATTTCTCCTTGTCGCTTCCACTTAAAATCACTAAACTCTCATTCATAGAATCTATAAAAGGTCTATCCCGCACACCGTCTCTATTAAAATCTAGTAAACCAAAACCGTCATTGACGGTAAGATTCCCCCTGCTGTAATACGACGCGCTAATTGGAAGACCATCGAATGAAGCTTTTACAGTAAGTTGTTGCGCAAAAACGTAAGCTGAATTAAAAGTAACTATTACTAAAATAATTGCAATAATAAAATTGTGATTTTTTATTTTCATAGTAGTGCTCCTATTCATATTTTTCTTTTCTAACTGTTAATGTTTTTTAATTATTTTAAGAATAACATCTTCCGTGTTTGCACTGAATTACCAGCCTGCAAACTATAAAAATATCGTCCACTGCTTAGCAGATTTCCATCATCGTTACGCCCATCCCAACTCAAAGTATAGCTCCCGGCTTGTTTAAATTGATTTACAAGGGTCCTGACTTTTTGACCAATTTCGTTATAGATTATTAACATAACTTTTCCTTCTTTTATAACAGAAAAAGAAATATTTGTAGAAGGATTGAAGGGATTAGGATAATTTTGAAACAAGCGGAAGGTAATCTTTTCCCGATAATTATCAGTAACTGATGTCGGGCTTTGAAGTCCATAAACCATTATTGTGCTGTCAGATGTATTTAAACCGATAACATCATCGTAACCATCATTATCTACATCTTCCATATCGAGAAATTCAAAATTTTCTGCAATAATATGCACTGTACCATCTAAAGTTACAGCCAAGTTATTACCTAACATAGCCTCTTTTTCGCCATCGCCATTTAAATCTGCAAAGCCATGAAATCCTTTAAGCATTTCTGTTTTATATTCTTCTGGAAAATCATAATGCCAAATTACTCCAATACTGTCCCCACCACGTACAACCATACCCGTTACATTTCCGCTATCAATCATCAGCATTGGAAAATCCGGGTAACCGTCACCATCCAGATCACCTTCTTCAGGTGAAGAAAATAAATTCGGATCGTATGCTAATTGCAAACCCGGATCGCTCTTATATTTTAGACTAAGAGAAAAATCTTCCGCATGATGTACTTGGTTAATATTTAGGTTAGCTGTATTAGGTGCTTTAAGTGCAATAAGTACTCCAATAATCCTGTATACATTGCCTTGATCATCATAACTCAAAACCACTGGGCGCCCATTCGGTAAATGCAGCATTGCAATAGGCTTTCCGACATCGTTATATACAATTTCGTCGGTCTGACTATTTATAATAATGGTATTCCAATTAGATGGATTAACTGAATCTGCAACACCCAAAACAACATGAACAATATCTGTATCATCCCATCTTGCAAATCCAATAAAGTTCATTGTTAGATCTTCACCAAATAAAATATTTTCAGTGGAGTATTCCCAGAGTTTTTCTTTTGTTTTGCTATCAAAAACATAAAGTACACCGTTTTTTCTTATCACAATGTCAGGCGATCCGTTGTGATTCATATCCATCAAATCCTTTCTATCTACTCTAAATTTATTTAAAGCTGGTCGCCTTCCATGGAACTCGCGGATTACACCTATTTCCGCAGATAAGCTAATTGATGTGCATATGAATAAACCTATAATTATTAAAATTATGAGTTTCATATTTTTCTCCTATGTTTTTATAAATTCCAATATGTAAAATTGTTCGAAGAACAAACAAAACTTTTTTATTATTTCAGAAGAACCATTTTCTTAGTTTGAGTAAAATTGCCTGATTTTAATTTGTAGAAATAAACCCCACTTGAGAATAAAGAAGCATCAAAATTCAATTTCATAATTACCTGGCAATTTTTCTTCATTAACCAGAGTTGCAACTTCTCTTCCAAGAATATCATATACTTTTAGATTTACGAATGAAGATTTAGGAATTGACGAATTTAATCATTGTACTCGGGTTAAAAGGATTTGGATAATTTTGCGAAAGCACAAATGAATTAGGAAAAGTATTTTGTGACTTTTCTTTTATTCCCAAAGTTCCTCCAACTCCTCCTTTAAGAATAGCATCTCCAACGCCCACAACCCACACGTTGTCAAAGTCTGTTAATGCAACTGCCGAACCACCTTCAACCGGCAATTGACTTGGAAAAGGAGTCCAATTATCTCCACCATCAGTTGTATAAAAAACTCCCTTACCAACACCTACTCCATTATTTTCATCAATAAATTTTAAATAAGAAATGTTTGTATTGTCATTTTGCGTATTCCACGAATCTCCACCGTCTATTGTTTTTAAAATGAGTCCTCCCGAACCACAAATCCATCCAATCTTATCATTTATGAAGAATAATTTATTAAGACTATTATTAACCCCACTGTTTATTGAAGTCCATGATTGACCAAAATCTGTGGTTTTATAAATTGCCCCAGATGTGCTTGTCATAATGCCTGTAACGTTATCCAAGAAATGAATAGCATATAATGAAGTATTTGAAGGTGAAGCGGAAGTATCCCAGCTTAATCCTCCATTAGTGCTTTTCAAAACTGTCCCATGATCTCCAACCGCGATGCCGTTAAGAGAGTCGATAAAATCTAAACCATTAATTCCCCAAATAGTATTGGTTGTATCGCGTACCCAATTTGTACCACCGTCTGTAGTTGAAAAGATCGCTCCCTGGAAGCCGCAAGCCCAACCATGTTTTTCATCAAGAAATTTTAGATAGTAAAAAGCAGTGACAGGATTGAGAGTTTGAAAAGACCAATTTTCACCACCATCTGTTGTTCTTCCAATGGTTGAATAGTTGCTGACAGTCCAGCCATTATTTTCATCAGTAAAAAAGACATCAGAAAGAGAGTGGTATGTCGCTCCTTTACTATTAAAAGACCATGTTTCGCCTCCATCGGAAGTAGAAAGCAAAAGTCCGTAATCTCCAACCGCAAATCCATTATCACTATCATAAAAATCAACATCGTTGATATTCATATCTGTATGAGATGTATCTATTTCCCAGTTATCACCGCCATCTGTTGTTTTAACAATTGTTCCCGCATATCCAACTGCAACTCCTGTATTTGAATCAAGAAATTTGATATCCAGGATGATATTTGCCGATAAACTTGATGCGGGATTCCATGTAACGCCGCCATCGGTAGTTTTGAAAATCGCACCATGATCTGAAAAGCCTCCGCCGCACCAGCCGGTTTGTTGATCTATAAAATAAACCGACTCTAATGTGTTATTAGTATTGGTAGTCCTGGGATCCCAATTATCACCACCATCGGTTGTAGTAAATATTGTATTAAGAGCTCCGACTACACATCCATCATTTTCATTTGTAAAAAAAACAGAATATAAATTATTATTGTTGCCGGGAACTTTTTGAGAATTCCAGGTTGTTCCACCGTCTGTTGTTTTATAAACATTCCCCGCTGTTCCAACAACCCATCCGGTATTTTCGTCCAGGTAAAAAAGATTATTAATAGAAATCTGTGAGTTTACAGAATCGGGCGTCCATGTTTCACAGGCATCGGTAGTTTTATATACAGTATATCCCTGTGCCGCCCATCCTGTAGTATAATTAAGAAAATAGAGTGAACTAAAAGTCAGTTCGGTGTTGTTAATATGATGATGCAACTCCCAGTTAGTTCCCCCGTCCGTAGTTTTGATTACGGTAGATACTTCCCCGGCAGCTACGATAGTACTCATATCAAGCATTTTTACTCCCTTCATACCGCTGCCCTGTGGAAGAGGGTTTTGCCAGATCCAGTCGTTCTGTCCCAATATTGTTATTATTGGAAGAAGAATTAAAAAAACAGATAGCGTTGTAAGTTTAAATTTTTTCATTTTCATCTCCTTTATCCTTTTATAAAATTATTTTCTTCCAGATTTATTTAGCATCTGAAAGTTCTTCCTTGTCTACTCTCATTTCTAACTTCTCTATTCGGTTCATTAATTCTTCGTTTTGTTTGGAAAGTTTTTTCACAGCTTCAACTAAAAGAGCCGTAACAGGTGCATACTGCATAGTGTAATATTTCCCTTTCGTATCAACAACTTCAGGAACTACATTTTCAACTTCCTGTGCTATAAAACCCATTTGTAATCCTTCGCCAAATTTTCCTTTATCTTTCCATTCAAAGTTTACACCTCTTAAACTTTTAACTTTCTCCAATGCATCAGGTATTGTTTTGATATTCTTTTTTAATCTTACATCACTAAGATTAGCCCAGGAAGAAGTCCCGCCAGCAGCTCCATTCACGAAAAAAGTTTTAGTCGAATCACTACTTGAGTTCCCATTAATTACAACCCTGTTGTTTGCAAAGTCTCCCCAGATAAGTGGAGATAATGAGGTTGAATTTTCTATATACAATTTGTTGCTTCCCGTTTCCAACATTCCCGCATGGTATCCTAAGAATACATTTCCGGTTTGATTATATCCCAATGAACCATATCCAGCCTGATAGCCAATCATTGTGTTTCTTGAACCTGTTTGATTCGAATAACCTGCAGAGACTCCGATACACACATTACTATTCCCTGCTGTGTTTGAGTACAGTGCCTGATAGCCATTAGCCACATTGTTATTTCCCGATGTGTTTGAATAAAGTGCACCCGATCCATTCGCCGTGTTATCATCCGCGGTATTTGAAAAAAGAGCTTGATCTCCAGTTGCGGTATTGTTGTTTCCTGTTGTGTTTGAAAAAAGCGCGAAATCCCCATCTGCTAAATTAAAAGTTCCTGTTGTGTTTAAATAAAGTGCCTTATATCCATTTGCTGAGTTGTATTCTCCCTCTGTGTTTGACCGGAGGGCAGCAGCACCAGTTGATGTGTTGTAATTTCCTGTTGTATTTGAAAACAATGAGCTATCCCCAGTTGCAGTGTTTAAGTTACCTGTTGTGTTTTTTCTGAGTGAATAAAATCCGGTCGCGGTGTTGTTAAACCCAACTGTATTCGAAAAAAGAGCCAAACATCCATATGCTGTGTTGTAACTCCCCGTTGTGTTGCTATAAAGTGAAGAAATTCCACTTGCTGTGTTCTGTTGTCCTGTTGTATTATTGAAAAGTGAATTGGTCCCATTTGCTGTATTATAATTTCCTACGTTATGATAAAGTGCTTGGTATCCATTCGCTGTGTTGTGATATCCAGCTGTGTTTGAATAAAGCGCATTATACCCTTCTGCTGTATTATTATTTCCGGATGTATTTGAATAAAGTGCACTGTCGCCTACTGCAGTATTTTGTATTCCGCTTGTGTTTGAATGTAAAGCATCAGTACCTACGGCAGTATTACTGTTACTTCCATCATCAGTTGCTCCTGCACCTACACCAACAAATAAACTTGAACCATCAAAAATAGCATCCGAAAGGTCGTTTAGTGAAGATGCACCACCTGAACCAAGTGAAGTGCCGCTAAAAAAAAGTGTGCCTCCTACGTTATACAATTTGTTTGCTGTTACCGTTGGTGCACTTCCGCCAGGTGGAATTCCAATCGAACCGACCGTTCCTTCATCTGTTATTTTTATTAATGTGTGGTTTGTTGCATCCTTAAAGTTTATCTGATCCCCGGTAGCCTGGGTAGAATTAATTGTTTTGATAGATTTTGTCTCATCTATCTTTTTGTCATTATTTTTTTTATCCTGTGCTGTTACCAAAGTGAAACTGAACAGGACAAAAAGTAGGATATATGTTTTGGTTTTCATCGTGCACCTTTGGATTTTTTATAATCAAAATTGTTTTAATCACTTATTGCCTGTTTCATTAGCTTTCTAAATAAATTCCTATCCAACTCCAGAATGTTTCATCGTTGGAAAAAATTAATGCTTATAAAAACGGGTAATTTGACGTGTAAAAAGTAAGGGGAAGTAAAGCTAATTTATTTCAATGCTGTCTCAAATTTTATAAGATATGTTGCATAAAAGAAAATCAGCAAAAACTTAACAGATTCAACTATTTCTTCTGCTAAATTCCTTTGGTGTACAGCCGTAAAATTCCTGAAAGCTTTTAGTAAAATAGGCTTGGGAATTAAAGCCAACTTTGTATGCAATTTCTGCCATATTTCCGGCATTTTGCTTTATCAAGTCTGCGGCTCTTTGCAAACGAAAAGTACGGATAATTTCACTTGTTGACTGGTTTGTAATTGCTTTAATTTTTCTGTGCAATTGTGCACGGCTCATCGCTATTTCCTTGCAAAGAATTTCTACATTAAAAGTTTCTTCTTCAATATGCTCTTCAATTATTTTTGTAAGTCTTTCAATAAAAACTTTTTGTCCGGAAGGAACTATTATGTTTGCAGGTTTCAGCAATATTTCTGTTTGGAATTTTTCTCTTATCTGCTTTCTGATCTTTATAAGATTTTTAACTCTCGCTTTTAACTCTTCCGTATTAAAAGGTTTTATTAGATAATCATCAGCTCCCGTTTCCAATCCTTCGAGCTTATTTTCAAAAGATGCTTTTGCAGTTAAAAGTATTACAGGAATGTGATTTGTTTTAATATTGGTTTTTAGTTCTTTACAAAGAGTATAGCCATCCATATTCGGCATCATTATATCACTTATAACAAGATCAGGAATAATATCTTCTGCAAGCATTAATCCTTTTGCCCCATCTTCTGCTTCTACTATCGAATAATCATCTTCAAGCTGTTCACAAATAAAATTTCTTAAATCAAAATGATCTTCAACCACCAATATTATGTTCGATTCTGCCGAAGGAGACTTTCTTATAATATCTTCTTTACTTTCTTCATCTTCAACAATCATAGATTGCTGACTCTCAATAGCTTCTTCATGCGATTTAACTATCTGGTCGCTTGAAAAATGAGCACTTCCCAACGGAACTTTTATTCTAAACACAGTTTCAGAATCAGTGCTTTCAACATTCACTTTTCCATGATGGAGTTCGACAAATTCTTTAACTAAAGCAAGCCCGATACCTGTGCCTTCATAATTTCTTGTTGAGGTACTATCAACCTGGTAAAAGCGGTCGAATATATGTGGAAGGTGTTCGGGAGAGATTCCTATTCCTGTGTTTCGAATTTTTATTTCTACAAAATCCTCTTCTGGTATAGCATCAATTAAAACTTTTTCTCCTTCGGGTGTAAATTTAAAAGCGTTTGAAAGAAGATTATAAATTACAGTCTCCATTTTATCGCAATCCATGTAAACAAATATTTCTTTTATCTCGGAAGATTCATTAAGTGGATGATTGTTAAATCTAAAATCGATTTTATGTTGTTCTGCAAGAGAAATAAAAGAAGATGCTGTTCTTCTTAAAAACTTAATGAGATCTGTTTTTTCTACTTTTATTATAGCGCTCCCCGCTTCCAGCTTTGATAACTCGAGCATCTGGTTAATTAAATGTAAGAGTCTTTGCGCATTCTTTTTCATAATATTAAAATCATGAGCTGCACCTCCCTGTTTCGCTAAATATCTTTCAATGATTCCTAAAATTAAAGTTAAAGGGGTGCGGAATTCATGCGAAATGTTTGCAAAGAAACGTGACTTTAAACTGTCGAGTTCTTTCAACTTTTCTGTCTGTTCGCGGATTGTAGAAGTTCGTTCTAAAATAACATCCTCAAGCTGATGTGTTCTTTTTTCCAATTTACGGACACGAATTTTGACAATGGAAAAAACTATAACACCAGTGAAGATCAGATATAATAAATATGCCCACCAGCTCTGAAACCAGGGCGGTAAAATTTCAAAAGAAAAAGTATCCTCTTCACTTAAATGATTATAAATATTTTTAGCACGTACGCGAAAAGTATAATTACCTGTAGGAAGCCCAGTATAATCTTTTTTGTTT
The DNA here is from genome assembly GCA_963727535.1 of uncultured Ignavibacteria bacterium. Lineage (GTDB taxonomy): Bacteria > Bacteroidota > Ignavibacteria > Ignavibacteriales > Ignavibacteriaceae > RBG-16-34-14. The sequence goes on along the minus strand of CAVSGR010000005.1, from coordinate 203,095 downwards.
TCCGAAGACCACGATGACCAATAATCATCATATCCATCAAGCTTAATCTGGAAAAGATTTGCCGCGGGGTCATCATAACTGGATGCTGCAAATTGAAAACGTATTGAATTGCTTTTGTATTCAATTTCAGGATTTGAAAAACCGGGATACAAATTACCGTTATAAAAAGAAGAATCACTAGTGATAGCAGTTACACGCCGGATTATCGCAGGGTAATCAAAATTATAATTCTTTTTTACAAATGAAGAATACCTTGCAATTCCCTCCGAGCCGCCGAACCATGCTACGCCATTTTTTTCAGGGTAAACTAGATATGAATTTCCCAAATCATTGATTCGTAAAAACGGAATATCTTCCCATTTGTAATTTCCATCAGATTGGGAAACAGATTTTCCCTGAATTGTCTTTCCATTTTTTTTAGCTACTATCCAGACTGCATCATTTTTATCCTGATATAAATAATCAATTTCACAAGTAGTATCGGCAAACACTTTACCAAAAGTTGTCTCAGGCAAAAAACGTTTTTGTCTTTCATCGAAATATTTTAGTCCCCTAGGGGTTTCAAAAACTGTATAACCGTTAACAAATACAGGGGTTTTAAGACCCTGTGGGAGATTATATTTTTCGCCATAATGTGTAATGTCAATCTTCATTTGGGGACTATTTCTATCTGTAAATTGCATCTTCACATTTGCTTTAAATAAATTTTCATACTCAGTTCCAAACCAAAGTGAACCATCCGGATTTTCACTAATTCCAATTATCCTTTCATTAATTCCGTGGACAGGTGGGATTTCTTTCCATTTACCATCTATAAACTCAAGTCCGGCGAAACCCTCAATTAAAGCAACATATACACGGTTTGTATCTATTTTTGAGTGATAAAGAAATTCCGTGTTAAAGTTGCTTATCTTAGCTGCATGTGTTCTACGAATCTCATAGATAGCACTCTCCGAACCTGCAAGTAAATGCTCACCAGTTTTGACTAAAGAAAATGTTAGTGCTGTTATACCCGAGACAGGTTTAAATTTAGGAAAAGGAAATTCATTTGAATCTAAATAGTAAACTCCCCTATCAGTTGCCGCATAAAGAATTCCGTGAAATCTCGTTATTGATAGCACAAAACTTTCCATTCCCAAAGCGTTCTGGAAACGTGACACAGGTGATGGGGTTTCAACTCTTGCGATACCATTATTCAACGCCAGCCATAATCCACCCTGGGCATCCTCAAAAAGATTTATAACAAACTCATTACGCAATCCCGAAAACTTATTTATTATCTGGCAAAGATTACCGTCTTTATCAAATATAACAACACCGCGGCTTGTAGCTACGGCTAACAAACTATCCTGAAGATTAATACTGCTAAAGATTCGATTCTGGTAAAGGAAATTATCAAGAAGAGTTGGAAATCTTTTTACTCTTTTGCCGTCACAAAGGAACAGTCCCTTTTTAAATGTGCTAATCACAAATTGTGATTTATCGTAAGGAAACATATTCCGGATAGTTATATCACTAAAAAAATCTCCATCCTGAATTAACTGCAAAGAATCTCCCCTCATTTGCAATAAACCGGTTTTTTGTTGTGCAATAAAGAGTGAATTATTAAAAATAAAAAACTGGTCAAATTGTTTATCCGAATACCATACTTTTACGTAGTTATTATAAAGCCTGAAAATATAATTTCGTGTCCGCAGGTAAACTGTATCTTTATTTGATATGATTTGGTAAACATCATGAAAATCACGATTTTTTTCAGGAATGAGATTTAAAAGAGAAACAAACTCTAACTCACCGGTTGTATCGGGCGCAAGGTAACCGAAATCTCCTTCAGCACCAACATAAATCTTATTTTTGATCAGGCAAAGTGAACGTGCTAATGTTTTATTTGAAGTCGGGACTGTTCGCCATGAAACGCCATCGTAAACCAATACTCCTTTACTATTTCCAAAATACATGAGCCCACGTTTGTCCTGGGCAATAGTAAAATTTTGTATTTCTGCATTATAATCTTTGGGACTAAAATTCTGAATATATGGTAAGCCGTTTTCCCGCCAACGGACTGCAGAATATTCTGCTTTTTGTGCAAGCAAAATATTAGAATAGAAAATAAGTATGATGAAATGAAATATTATTTTACGCATTTTGATAACGACGAATAAACAATATTAAATTAGTGATTTGATAATCAGTGTGCAATAAGTATATTTTTGAAACAACTTTCAAAAACGGAGATGACATTATGCGCAAAAATAAAAAACAAAGAACCACTGAAAGCCGCAGAAGTTTTTTGAAAAAATCTCTAATCGGTGGAATTGCGGCGACATCATTTCCTTCTTTAACTTTTGCTGAGAAAGCTAATCCACAAATCCTTCCCGAAATAAGAGTTCAGCCCACAGAATTAGATGAGATAACAATTGCTGAATTATCAGCAGGAATGAAATCCGGCAAGTATACTGCCCGCTCCATAACAGAACATTATATAAAAAGGATAAATGAGATTGATAAAAATGGTCCGGCAATTAACAGTGTGATTGAAGTAAATCCCGATGCTTTAATAATTGCAGATGAACTTGACAAAGAATTTAATGAAAAGGGAGCGCGTGGTCTGCTGCATGGAATTCCAATTCTTATAAAAGATAATATTGACACTGCAGATAAAATGGAAACTACAGCCGGCTCGCTTGCACTTCTCGGCTCAAAACCAGAGAAGGACTCATTTATTGTAAAACAGCTTCGAGTGGCAGGTGCAATAATTTTGGGCAAGACAAATTTAAGTGAATGGGCAAACATTCGTTCTACACATTCTACAAGCGGCTGGAGTGGGCGCGGAGGTTTAACAAAAAATCCTTATGCACTGGATAGAAACACATCCGGCTCAAGCTCAGGTTCCGGTGCTGCCGCTGCTGCTAATCTTTGTGCTGCTGCAATAGGAACTGAAACTGACGGCTCGATTGTAAGTCCTTCTTCTCTTAATGGTTTGGTCGGAATAAAACCTACTGTTGGATTAGTAAGCCGGGCAGGTATAATTCCTATTTCTCATTCTCAGGATACTGCGGGTCCAATGGCAAGAACCGTTCATGATGCTGTAATTTTACTTAGTGCTTTGACTGGAATCGATTCTGAAGACAAGGCAACAAAAGAAAGCAAAGGGAAATCATATACTGATTACACAAAATTCTTAGATAAGGCTGGACTTAAAGGAGCAAGGATAGGAATATTTCGGCAATACTTTGGTTTTCTTCCAGAAGTAGATAAGATTATGGAAAAAGTTATAGAAGTATTGAAAAGTAAAGGAGCGGTACTAGTCGATCCGGTTAAGATAGATAAATTTGGTAAGTATGACGAAAATGAAATGACAGTTTTATTATATGAATTAAAAGCTGATATGAAAGCTTATCTCAAGCATCGTGGGTCAGACACGAAAATGAAATCACTTAAAGATTTAATTGAGTTCAACAAAGAACATGCTAAAGAAGAAATGCCTTACTTCAAACAGGAATTGTTTTTACAAGCTGAAGAAAAGGGAGATCTTACAGATAAAGAATATCTGGACGCATTAAAAAACAATCACCGTTTAACGCGCCAAGAAGGAATCGATGCATTAATGGATAAATTCAAACTTGATGCTCTCGTTTCACCGACCGATAGTCCTGCCTGGATGACAGATTTAGTAGATGGAGATCATTTTCTTGGAGGAAGTTCACAATTAGCAGCAATAGCAGGATATCCTCACATAACTGTTCCTGCAGGATTTGTATTTGGGCTTACCGGTTGGAATTTCATTCTTCGGCAGGGCATGGAGTGAACCTACATTGTTAAAAATTGCTTATGGATTTGAACAGGCAACGAAAGTAAGAATACCGCCGCAGTTTTTAGCAACTGCAATGTTAAGAAGCTAAGTATTTTTTATAGTTCAAACATTTTAGGTAGTGCCCCTACTAAACGGAGTTAAAGGAGTAACTCTTTTCTTTAATTTACAGGGCACTACCTAAATTTTATGTGTGTTAAAATCTTATTTACTATGCGCTTTCATATATTCAATTGTTTTATTCCAATCAGTTTTAAATGATTCTATATCGACTAAACTTCCATTGAGGATTGTACTCAAGAAACGCGTTTCAGCTCCTTTTGAAATAGCTTCCTCTATCTCTTCATCAGTAGCACCAAATAGTTTAGCTAACGTTGTATGGGCAATAATACAATATTCACAAGGAATTTGAGCTGCAACTGCAAGTCCAATTAGTTCCCCATATTTAGATGGGATTGCTGTATTTGGATTATTGATTGACTTAAACAATTCCCAGGCACTTACCCTTACATTCATAGGTAATTTTGTAAACATTACCGGAACACTCCCCATCATTGCTTTCATTTCTGCTTGCGCTTTGTTCCAACCTTCTGTTGCATTATCCTGAGCAAACAAAGGCGTTGAAATTACAAATACAGTAATGATCAATATAATTGTACGTCTCGTTTGTTGAAGTAGCGAACTCATAATGACCTCCTTAAGTGTTATTGTTTAGAAATTAATAAAACACGAAATTGAGAAAACATTTACGGCTTAATAAATCTTGTAAGCTTATTTCATCAATACCATCTTCTTAGTTTGAACAAAACTTTCTGCTTGCCCACCGACAGGTGTTGCCTTAATCTTATAGAAGTATATACCGCTTGGCAGATTGATGGCATTAAATTCTACTTTATAAATCCCTGCCGTTTTTTCCTCATTGATTAATGTTGATATCTTTCTCCCCAGAATATCATATACGCCTATATCTACAAATGATAATTTGGAAATTGAGAAATTTATCGTTGTGTTTGGATTAAATGGATTAGGATAATTTTGAGTTAGACTATAATTAATTGGAGTTAGAGTTTTTTCGTCTATCCCTGTTGTTATTCTTTGTACAATTGATTCTTTCCAATATGTCCATCCATTGCTCATAATTTCAAAATTAAGTATGAATGTACCCGTGAAATGTGAAGTTACTGTTACATTAACATCATTTGCTGGTCCCACTACTACTCCGGGGGCAATACTTGAAATACTAATTGTATCTGGGTCTATTTGTGTTATAGTTATATAGTTAGTTGATATGTTTACATTAAGGTCGTTAACTGTATATGATGACCCTTCATTTCTGAAGAAAGGTTTAATTGTGTAGGCGGTAGATGATATCTTAGATATTAATAATGAATCTAACTTTATAGGACCTACTGTTGTAAACCTGAGATTGATTGGAGTGTTGACATAGCTATTCGTTGAATCTTCCGTTGTGCTTACATTTAGCTTGAAATAATCTTCAACATTTATCGGTAGAATATAGGCTCCGTAAATCCCATCATTCGGTTGCGAATCTCCATGCTGCCCATCATCATACAGAGTAAGTGAATCTGTTTTCGTGTTTTCTAAATTAGTGTAAATAAGCTTAGATGTGAATGGGCGATTATTAAAATTAAAAAATACCGCTGTGAACAAAACAGAATCTACATCCTTTACAGCAAATGTTCTATCAACGTATGGTTGTACCGCAACTATTTTTTTTTCTGAAAACCCAATCCATTTATAAACTAAATCATTTTCACCCCCACTCCAGCCAGTTCCGTCCGGTGCAAAATCTGCATATAAATTAGATGTTTTGTCAATTAGCGTCCACGTCTTTCCACCATCCCGGCTATATGCAGAGCCAGCATTAGTTGGCTCTGATGTACCCTTATGAAAAGACGAATTAAGGAGATAACTATTGTCTGTTCCTTTTATGTACATAACCCCAAAAGGTGTCGGCGAATTAAAAGCCACATTAACCGGCTGCCATGTATTGCCACCATCTGAAGTAATTGAAATTTTCTTGCCAGCCAGAAAGGAACAAGCTACTCCATTCAAACTATCTTTAAATGCATAACTAAAAGGATAGGAATTTATTACACTATGAGTAACAGTCCAGGTTTCTCCGCGATCAGTCGTTTTGTATAAAGAACCGGAATATGTGCCAAACCAATAATTGTTTCCCACACCCAAATTCTCGATAGGAACCACGTTCGACTTCCCTCCCGCTTCGGTTGATGAAACCGGAGCAGGAATATTTGCCGAGTTAACACGTACCCAGTTCGCTCCACCATCTGATGTCGTATATATTTCCCAATACCCATTATTCAGGTTACCAACACAAACTCCGTTATTATAGTCGAAAAAATGTATGCCATTAGGGCGCCCATTGGTTTTTACAAAGGCAACCGTATCCTTTACCCATGTTTGTCCACCATCAGTTGTTTTGAATATACCACCTGGACTATACATTGCTACCCAGGCTGTAGAAGAATCAAGTGCTGAAATACCAGAACATATTGCTCCTGCAGCCCCTTCTATTTCATTTACTTTCCAGGTTGTTCCTCCATCAGTTGTTCGGATAAATTGAGAATTTCTATAATTACAACCCCAACAAATATTTTTATCTACTGCTGAGAATAATATTTGAGGATTGTCTGACTGCGGTAACCCAGTCGCATGTTGAAGAACCCACACAGATTGAGCTATTGTAGTAAAGGGTAAGATAGCAGACATTATGAAAACAAAATAAATTATTAGATTCTTCATAAGAACTCCTCTTAATTGCAAACTTCCATGTTTAATTGATTAAAGCTCTCCTTAATTTTTTTTAATTCTTAATTTGACTGATTTATTACCCGTATAAAAGTAGAAAAGAGTCGGTGCTAGTGAAATAAGTCAAATGAAGTAATGTTGATCTGAAATGCGATAATGAGGTAAGTTTACTAAGTAATATTAGGTATTAGTCAAGGAAATAAAAGAACCATAAATCATATTTTCATGGTTATTACTTTTGCAGATATTTCAGGACAGCTTCTATTCGTGACCGAACATGAAGTTTTTTATAAATATTTCTGAGATGTGTTCTTACAGTTTTTACACTGAGAAAAAGTTTATCAGCTATTTCTTTATCCTGATAACCTTTGGATAAATAGTCAAGAATTTCTACTTCACGTTCGGAAAGATTTTCAGTCTCTTTGGTTGATTTCCCCATTTGCTGGAAAGCCTGAACAACCTTTCTTGCTATTTGATCAGACATTGGCGATCCTCCCCCATGTATTTCTTTTACTGCTTCAAGCAGTTCTACCGGAGGAGTTCTCTTAAGAATATACCCTGTGGCACCAGCAACTAACGATTTAAATATCAGGTCATCATTCTCATAAACAGTAAGCATCATTACTTGTACGTTAGGTAAAATTTCTTTCAATTTTATCAAACATTCAATCCCGGAAATACCCGGAAGATTTATATCCATCAAAACCACGTCTGGGTTTTCAAGTGGAAATTTTCTTAATGCTTCTTCAGCAGTTTCATATGTAGCTCTACATCTAAACCCTTCAGAACCATCAATTAGTGTGGCTAAACCCTCGCGGATTTTTTTATTGTCCTCTACTATTCCAACATTAATTAACATAATAAAAAAATAACTCTCACATTTTCTTTAATCAATACTCAGAATTAAGTATTAATGAACGGGATTTAATAATTGATTCTAGCTGAAAAATCTATCCGGGTTCCTTTCCCCTGAGTTGATCGAAGTGCTATGGCACCGCCGACATCTTCTATTCTTTTTTTCATATTTGACAAACCGTTTCCAGAAGTTTGTAATTTCTCTAAAGAAAAACCTTTCCCATTATCCTTGATTTTTATTTCGAGATTATGATCTGAAAAATTAACAACGAACAATACCTCAGTGGCAGACGAATGTTTTACAATATTATGAAGTGTTTCCTTTACAACCAGAAATATGTTACGCCTAAATTCAGCGGATACAAGATGACCAGGAATATTCTCAGGTGAAGTAAATCTACAGTTTATATTTGCAAGCCCGAGATATTTAACAGCAAATCTTCGCGTATGCGCTATAAGATTATCCAACCTATCATTTTGCGGATTCATTGCCCAGACAATTTCACTTACATTATCGATAACTTCTGTGGTAAGTTCTGAAATTTCCTGTACATGATGCTCTGCGTTTTCAGGGTTCTTTTTTGCCAGCTCACTAAGTATTGCAATCTCAGAAAGGTTCGAACCTATCTCATCATGCATATCCCTTGAAATTCGTGTCCGTTCGTGTTCCAGTGCTCTTTCCTGTTCTAGTAGTTCCATTTTTCTTTTGATCCTTCTCATTTCAACATACCTTATTGTACTGCCTGCTGTTATAAATAAGAGAAGAATTGAAGTAATTTTAAACCACCAGGTTCCCCACCAGGGAGGAAAAATAGTAATAGTTAATGAAGCCCCTTTTTGATTCCAGACTTCATTAGAATTTGAGCCGATAACCTTGAAAGTATAAGTACCGTAATCAAGATTCATATATGTTACCTGGTGGCGCGTTCCGCAATAGATCCAGTCTTTATCATATCCTTCTAACTTATAGGCATATTTATTTTGGCTGCTGTTTATAAAATCCAAAGCGGAAAACTCGATTGAAAATTGATTTTGCTGATAATTAAGTTCTATATTTTTTTTAACTGAAATACTTGAATCCAATTGAGCAGATTTGTATGAAAATTTAAAATCTGTAAGTACTACAGGCGGAGGCGGGTCATCACTATACAAACTATCGGGATTAAAGATTGATATTCCCGTACTATTCCCGAAATAAAAATTTCCTTCAGAATCTTTAAAGGCTGTAGAATTATAAGATTTATTTAATCCATATCTCTTCCCAAAATTCCTGAATTTTTTTGTCTGCGGGCTAAACATTGAAATTCCGGTAGTTGTTGACAACCAAATATTACCATGTTTGTCTTCAAGCAATGCCTCAACTATTTCATCAGCAAGATTGTTATCCTTTCCATAGAAAGTAAAAGTATCTGACTTCCTGTCGAAACGGACAAGTCCCTCAACTGTAGCAAGCCAGATCACACCATTATGATCTTCAAGAAAATCGAATACATAATAATACCATTGGCTGCTTACATCATTGGAGTGAGGAATATACCATTTAAATATTTCATTTGACGGATCGAATATTGCCAAGCCTTTATAAGCTCCAATCCAGAGAAAACCACGGCTATCGACAAATATTGACCATACTGCCTGATCCTTAAAAGCAGGCGGTGTAGATTCATGTGAATTCAAAAGAAAATGTTTAAACGTCCCGTTGTTTCTCTCATATTTTTCAATTCCATGATTGAAAGTGCCTAACCAGATAACTCCATTGTTATCCTCTGCAATTGAAGTTATCTGGTTATCCGATATACTATTTGAATCAGCCGGATCATGAATATAACGGTTAATCTTTTTTGTTTTAAGATCAATTACGTACAGACCTAGGACCTTACCAACCCAAAGTTTATCGGTTTTATCTTTAAAGATAGAATTACCCATAATATCGAGCCCGGGAATACCATTCAAGAAAGCAGAACCTATACTAAGATCCGGGTTAATTGACTTCACACCATCTGAACTTTCTATCCAAATAATGCCTCTATTATCCCGGTAAATTGCATTTATTGATAGCCCCTTCAATAAGTTTCTAATTTTTTCACTATTTATAACGCTGTTTTGCGCGCGGAAAAAACTCTTTGACTGCGTGACAATCTTATACAATCCATTATGATATGTACCTAACCACATAATACCGGAATGGTCCACAAATAAAGATGATACATTTACATTTTTATTCTCGTTCCGGTTGTTATTTAATAAGTATGAAGAGAATTTTTCTGCCTTGAGGTTATATTTGTTTAGTCCGCCATCCCAGGTTCCGATAAACAAATTTCCATCATCATCTTCCGAAATACATTTAATAGCATTGCTGTTTAAGCTGTTTGCATTATGATCGTTATGTTTGAAATGAATAAAAGTTTGATTTGTAAAATCAAATTTGTCTAACCCACCATTTGTCCCTATCCATAAGTTCCCCGGCTTATCCTGATAAATTGCAGTGACCCAGTTTTCAGCAAGACTTTTGGGATTAGAAGGATCATGAACAAAATGTTTAATAATTCCAGATGATGGATCGAAAAAAAATAGACCACCATTCTTACTCTTGTAGCCTCCTGTTCCAATCCACAAATTTCCTGTTTTGTCCTGATATATTACCCCAATCGATTTACCATTCAGTGCATTCGGCTGACCCTGTTTGCCTTTAATAAGATTAAAGGTTCCTTTTTCAGTATTGAAATTATAAAGTCCTGATCTTGTTCCTACCCAAAGATTTCCGTTTCTATTTTCACATAAAGACTTTATTCCAATCGCTTCATAAATGCTTTTTAGAGCGGATGTATCCATAGGTAAAGCATATAGAGAAAACGAATCGGTTATTCTATTATATTTGTTTAATCCTTTTGGTGTACCAACCCAGAGAGTTCCTGATCGATCCTCGAGAATGTTATCTATAATTTGATTCGCAGCCGTTCCTTGTAGGTATGTTTTAAATTGATATCCATCGAACTTGTATAAACAATAATCCGTACCAACCCATAAATATCCTAGCCTGTCTTCTAATATATATGTAACCCTCGATCTGGGTAAGCCATTGTCAAAATCGAAATGTTCAACAGTATAATCTTGCTGCGCAAAAGAAATTTGTGTTGGTAACAACAAAAGAATAATCACTGTAATAGCAAGACTAATCTTATAACTCATACTTTAGTTTTTGCCGTTGTTCAGGAAAGAAAGCTTTAGTAAACTGTAACAATATAAATAGAAAAAAATTGATAAGTCAAGGGAGGGTACTGTCCTTTAGGACAGTACCCAAGGGAGGAATGATTAATGAAAAGATGATATAAATTTTAGGTTGTGCCCTAAGAGTTAATAAGGAGGCAACTCTGTTTTTCAAACTAAAGGGCACTACCTAATCTTTTATATCAGTGACTTTCTAACTATTTCATTTCTTAAGGATGATTAACATCTCCGGGATCAACACTTACACGTGGATTATACTTTTTAAAGATTCCATCTGGATTATTATACCAGACCCAAGCGTGACATCCCCACTTATCAATACTTCCATCATATTCCCACGCGTCTTCATTTCCGGTAAATCCTTCAGGCGCTTGCCCAGTATTGGGAACTGCATATTCAACAGCTACTAATCTCATCTTACCATTCGCAGGATTTTTTGAATATACGAGAAGTGCTGGTTTACCCGGATCAAATGCATCCCAATTTTCAACTTTCAATAAATGATATTCCATATGTTGAACAACAACATTAATGTCCACTTAACCATCCTCTATGGCCTTTTCTATTCGATGGTATTTGGCGGTGGAAGATCTCGCAAGAGCTAACTCTTTTTGCAGTTGGGCACTATTAGATTTGCTTAACTTTCCTATATCATTACTTTGAACAGACGTAGGACTATCCGCCGCCTTTTCTGAATTGCACCCTGACGTTATCGCTGCAACAATTATTAAAGAGAAAAAAAATAAAGAAATGTTTTTCATTTGAACTTCCTGTTATTACTTATAATAATTGTAAGAAATAATGATTAATTATTTAAGATAGATCATCTTCTTTGTTTGAGTAAAACTCCCCGTTTGAATTTTATAGAGATAAATTCCGCTGGCAAAATTTTCAGCATTCCATTTGACTTCGTAGTTCCCTGCTGACTTTTCCTCATTAACTAAAGCTGCAACTTCCCTTCCAAGCACATCATAAACTTTCAATGAAACAAAAGCAGTCCGGGGAACTGAATATTTTATTGTTGTGGATGGATTAAAAGGATTCGGATAATTCTGAGAAAGATCGTAACTAAGTGGTGCTTGCTTAATATCATCAACTCCTGTTACTACTTGTGAAACTGTATCTTTCCAGTAAGTCCATCCTCCACTCATAATTTCAAAGTTAAGATCTAACACTCCTGAGAATAAATGTGAATTTACTGTTACATTAACATCATTAGCTGGTCCTGCTGTTGCCCCGGGCGCAATACTTGAAATACTAATTGTATCCGGTGTTATTTGTGTAATCACGTTTGCAAAAGTGATTGATATTTTTACCTTGAGATCGTTAATTGCAAATGATGATCCCTCGTTCCTGAAAAAAGGTTTAACACTATAGGCTCTAGATGATACTTGCGATATTGATAAAGAATCTAACTTTACAGGACCTGCTGTTGTAAACCTGCACTGACTGATTGGAGTGTTGATATATTTGTTTGTTGAATCTTCCGTTGTGCTTACATCTAGCTTAAAATAATCCTCAATCGATATTGGTGGAATATAACCGCCGTAAATCCCATCATTCGGCTGCGAATCTCCGTGCAGTCCATCGTCATATAAAGTAAGAGAATCTGTTAGTGTGTTTTCCGAATTTGTGTAAATAAGATTAGCTATGAACTGATGATTAGAAAAATTTAAGAATGTTGTTCTGAACAAAACAGAATCTACATTCTTTCTTGCAAATGTTCTATCGATGTATGGTTGTGTCATAACTAACATTTTTCCAGGTACTGAAGTTGCATAACCGATTGCTATGATATGAGTAAATTCGTCCCAACCAGTGAACCACATGTGGAATCGTTCACCATCAAAGTAGACACTTGGATCGTAATAACCAGTCGTCCATTGAGGAGAAACTGAGGTTGGACTAAGAACGGGATTTTTATCGTATTTTGTCCAATTTATACCATCTGGTGAACTTGCATAACCAATTTTTCCCTGAGGTTTGCCGTTTACAACCGCAGTATGAGAATGACCTGAATACCACATATCATACCCTGCATTTGTTCTAGTAACGTACGCATGACCTGCTATAGTCTCATCAAAGTCGGTACTACTATCGCCATGTGATATAACCGGATCAGGAAGGAGATCCCAATGAATACAATCAGATGAAGTGGCATAACCGATGCTCCACTTGGATGAAGCCGGGGGATAACCTAATGGACCAACACCACCACCAAACCACATTTTGAAAATCCCATCCTCTTTGATTACTCCACCGGGTAATACCCCATCTTGATCCCAGGCTGTTGGATGAGGTGGTTCAATAACAGGTTCTGGATAACGATTCCAGTTGATACCATCGACAGAAGTAGCATAACCAATACGCATCACATCACGGTGTTGTGCGTCTCCTAAGGTTACATATCCTCCACCATACCACATTCTTAGTGTATCTCCGTCAGCTATTACAATAGGATAAACTATATGCGGATAATCCCACTCTCCCTGTCGCGGAGAAAATACAGGATTTTCTGAATATTGATGCCAGGTAATGCCGTCAAGTGACCATGCATAACCTATATGAATATTACCATCAAATCCATATGCTGTACTACCCATATACCACATTCTTAGTGTATCTTTAAACATTATAACTGTAGGACCGTAGACGCTCCCATGATTCCAGCCAGATGCAGCGGGTATTATAATAGGATTACCACCGTATTGATCCCATTCAAAATCCTGCCCAATTATAGCTGTTGAAAACGTAGCAGTTAGAAATATAGCAGTAAAGAATATTGATAAGTTTTTCATTTCATACTCCTTAAAAAATTAAAGTGCTTCACTTTTCACTTCTTTTATTGTTTTGATTTTCTGGTATAAAAAAAACGACTTCTTTTATTCGCCCCTATAAAAGTAGAAAACAGCAGGTGCCGGCGAAATAAGTAAAATGAAGTAATAATTAATAAAAAAGAGCTAATGAGGTGTGTTTACTAAGTAATTTTAGGTATGTGTCAAATAAATGATAGAGAACAAGTTTTTATCAGGATTCCGGAACAAGTCCAGAGAAGTATTTAGAATAAATTTAAGGTGATTATTTTTGAATGTATTTTAAGACAGCTTCGGTACGTGAGCGAACTTCAAGTTTCTTATAAATATTTCTGAGATGTGTTCGAACTGTTTTTACACTTAGGAAAAGTTTGTCGGCAATTTCTTTATCATGAAATCCCTTAGACAAATAACTTAGGATCTCAGATTCACGTCCGGAAAGGTTTTCAGTTTCCTTTGAAGATCTTCCCATTTGCTGGAATGCCTGAACAACCTTTCTGGCTATTTGATCAGACATCGGAGAGCCGCCACCATGTATTTCTTTTATTGCATCGAGAAGTTCAGTCGGAGGAGTTCTCTTAAGGATATATCCTGTAGCCCCGGCAACAAGCGATTTAAATATCAAATCATCCTCCTCGTAAACAGTAAGCATCATTACCTGAACATCGGGTAAAATTTCTTTCAATCTGATTAAACATTCAATGCCCGAAATACCAGGAAGGTTTATATCCATCAACACTACATCCGGATTTTCAAGTGGAAATTTTCTTAATGCTTCTTCAGCTGTCCCATAAATTGCTTTACAAATAAATCCATCGGATCCATTGATTAACGTAGCAAGTCCTTCACGGATTTTCTTATTGTCCTCTACTATGCCGACATTAATTAACATATAACAAAATAGCTTTCACATTTTCTTCAATCAATACTTAGTTTTAAGTATTAATGTATTGACTAAAGGTTTATTTTTGCAGAAAAACTTATTTGAGTCCCTTTCTCGCAGGTTGATTGAATAGTTATAAACCCACCTATATCTTCAATCCTCTTCCTCATATTTGATAAACCATTTCCAGAAGCATGTGATTCTTCGATAATAAATCCTTTCCCGTTGTCTTCAATTTTCATCTCAAGATTATGATCCGAAAAAATAACCGCGAACAATACTTCCGAGGCACATGAATGTTTAACTATGTTATGAAGTACTTCCTTTACTATAAGAAATATGTTGCGTCTGAATTCTGCAGACAGAGTGTGAGAAGGAAGGTCATCAGGTGAAACGAACCGGCAGTTTATATTAGCAAGTCCTAAATATTTAATCGCATATCTGCGTGTATGTGCAATAAGATTATCGAGCTTATCGTTTTGAGGGTTCATTGCCCATACAATTTCACTTACATTATCAATGACTTCCGAAGTAAGTTCGGAAATTTCCTGTATATGATGTTCTGCTTCACCTGGATTCTTTTTTGCCAGCTCACTAAGTATTGAAATCTCGGAAAGGTTCGATCCAATCTCATCATGCATGTCCATTGAAATACGGGTCCTTTCACGTTCCAGTGCTCCTTCCTGTTCGAGCAGCTCTATTTTTCTTTTGATCTTTTTCATTTCAACATACCTTATTGCGCCACCTGCTGATACAAATAAAATAAGAATGGAAGCGAACCTGAACCACCAGGTATTCCACCAGGGTGGTGAAATGATAATCGATAACTGTTTTCCTTTTTCATTCCACACACCATCACTGTTTGAAGCTTTAACATAAAATGTGTATTCCCCGGCACTTAAATTCGTGTAATGTGCATTCCTGATACCTCCAACATAATTCCATTCTTTTTCATAAGGTTCAAGTTTATAAGCATATTTATTTTTTTTAGAATTTTTATAATGCAAACCAACATACTCTATTGTCACATCATTTTGATTATAGCCCAATTCGAGTTGCTTTGTAAAGGATATTGATTTATTCAAAATCCCATCCTTCGTTATAGGAACAAATTTCCCGAAAATCTTAATCCTTGTAATCAGAACATCAGGTTTTACGGTATTGGCTTTAAATCTTTTAGGATCTATAACGGTTAACCCGTTAAATCCGCCAAAATACATAAGCCCGCTTTTGGATTTATAGGCCACTTTATGTTCTTGGAACAGGTTATTTGTTAAACCGTCCTCTTTTCCGAAATTAATAAAACTGTCATCATCGGGATTTAATTTTAACAGCCCCGCAGAATTGGCAATCCATAAATACCCGTCATCATCCTGCAGAATTCCTCCTATTGTATTAACCGGAAGTCCATCTTTTGTCGTAAACCGTTTATATTTATGATTGATTGGATTATACTTTAAAAGTCCTTCTGAAGTACTAAACCAGAACTTGCCATTTTTATCCTCAATAGTTGAATTGATAATTTGTGGAATATGTGGAACATACTGACGAATGGTTTTTATAGTTATCTCTTTTACTTTTCCACCATTATTTTTTAGAATAATTTGGGGTTCATAATCGGGATTATATGTGAATGTACTTTTTCCGGTAATTTCACCTATTTTGAAAGAATAATAAATGGTATAGCTTTCAGGGTCCTTCCAAATCCCAAAAGTCAGATTTCCGGTATTGTCTTCATACGAAGAAACAAAAAAGTTAAACACAGAATTTTTCGAATTAACATAATAAGTTGTAAAAGAATCATAGTTAGGATTATAAAGACTTAATCCTCTATTTGTACCCACCCAAATTCTGCTTTTGCTGTCCATAAAAATGAAAGTTATTAGATCACTTCTCAGACCTTTGGCTTTACCTGTTTTGTAACTATACTGCTTCAGTTCTTTTGATTCAAAATTATATTTGTATAAACCTTCTCCAGCCGTGCCAAGCCATAAATTTCCGGTATTATCTTCCATCACATCTAAAATGTGATACCCGGAGAGAATGTTTAATTCATTCATTCCATACCCCTGCGGCTTAAAATTACTACTAGATGAATTTGCTTTATAAAGTCCATTTGAGTAAGTCCCAAGCCATAAAACGCCGCTTTTATCTTCAAAAATACTGTGTGAAAAATCCTTTTTGTAATCCTTAATTAAGTTACCAGTTGAATCAAACCTGTTTACTTTTCCATACTCGGTCGTTATCCAATATTCCTTAGAAGTTGGTGATTGAAAGATGTATCCGCCATAATAATTAGCTTTTATTTTAGGGGCAAAGATCGATAAAGAGTTATTCTTAAGATTTCGCAGACTCTCTAATGATTCTCTTTTTCTGTCAAAATAATACAAACTGTTTTTCCCACCAATTAGTAGGTTCCCTGAAAGATCTTCCGTAATAACAACAACTCTTTTATCTGAATTATTATAAAATCTGGCATTAGCTAAATCAAAAAGTTTTAATTCGGATGTTTGAGGATTATATTTGATTAAACCGTTTCCGGTCCCATACCATAAAATATTATTTTTGTCCAGGTAAGTTGTTAAAATGTAGTTATTTGCCAAGGTAACAATTTTATTTATATCATTTTGATTATAGGATTTAATAATTCCTGTTTCAGGATCTAATTTTTGTAAAGATTTATGAAAAACAAGCAATAAATTTTCTCGATTGTCTTCATAAATTAAGTAAATCGGACCCAGGCTATCTGCAAAGGAATACCGTATAAAAGATTCAGTTTCCGGTTTCCACCTGTTTAAGCCGGAATTAGTTGCAATCCACAATCTTCCTTTACCATCCTTATGTATATCGTTAATGTTATTATTAGAAATCGAAGTGCTGTCATTTTCATTATGGGTAAAGACAGTAAAATTATAGCCGTCATACTTATGCAAACCGTGATCACTCCCCACCCAGATAAAGCCCTGAGTATCCTGCTCAATGGGACATTCGTCCATCCAGTTTGTCACCAAACCATCAGCAGTTGTAAGGTGTTCAAACTCCAAATCTGAACTTTGAGCATAAACAATTGTCAGTTGAGTGAGTAAAAAAATTACAAGGGTATATTTTAGTAATCGCATGATTATTTACTATATAATAATGCACGAAAAAAAAATGAATAGGAACCATGTCATATAGCCTAAAATCGGGCTTGTCTTTTTTTATAGTCTGGATCTTCATTCTAGAAAAGGTTTAAAAAGGTATGAAGAAAAAAATTTAATTGCAAAGATGAAATCCAGGTAATGAGCTAACTAAGTCTCATTACCCACAACTAAATTTTTATAGATACTAATAATATTTAAACGGATTCCTGCTTTTTCCCAAATACTCCCGAAATCAATAATCCAATCAGAAATGCAATTAAAATAGAAACTATGCTCATTAACCAGTCAGTTTTCATTGTCATAATAAACATAGTTCCAATGACTAATACAATTCTAGTTTTATAAGATTTATGTAGAAAGGAAGCAGATACTTTCTCACTGATTTCTGACGACAGAGAACCGGTGGAATTACTTAATGATTTCATTAATTCCCCGATCTTTTTACCGCCCATACTTCCGGCTCCGGCAAGAGTAATTAACATTATTAAACCTACGATAACCCATCCAGTCCAGCCCCAAACCCTTCCAGCCATATACAAGCCACTCAGAAGTAACAAGAGAGCTGAAATGGAAAAGCTAATCCGAATTAACTTTAAGGATGGTCCCCAGCTTAATACTTGTTCAGCTGTGGAAGCACGACTAAGATGATTCAAAGTAATTCTCTCCATTCCTAATCCAAGGAAAAGACCCGCAGCTCCCAGGATATGAAGAAACAGAACAAGTATATAAAAGTTCATGGACTTACCTTTTTATTATGTCATAGAAATATTAGTATACTCGAAAATATGTTAGGAAAAACAGTTTGTCAATAAATTAAGAGAATTTTGTTTTATGCAGGAATTATTCTTTGTTCATTTCAATATGGTGTGAATGTCCGCCTGCTTTGGGGCTAAGATAAGGAATACCAAGGTTTAATCCCCTGAATATAAATATTAAAGCAAAAAGGATAGCAAAAACAGGTGTGAGTTTTCTTAATTTTTGTCTGAAGTCCAGGCTGATAAATTTCCCAAATACCGATACTGCAAACATTGCCGGAAAAGTACCGAGCCCAAAGAAAGTCATTACAAGCAAGCCCGTAAGTGGATTTGCAACTGCAATCGCTCCGGCAAGTCCCATATAAACAAAACCGCATGGAAGAAAGCCATTCAAAACTCCAATTAACAAGAAAAGAGGAAATAGATTTTTGCTTAAATAATTTGCCGATAGATATTTTAATAGGCGTAATTATTTTTTGAACAAGGGAAAATGAAAGTAATCTATCTTTTGCTTCTTCCTGGAAGGAAAATAAATAAACAATAGTCAAACCTAATAAAGACGGACAAGAGTTGTTGAAAACCCCACAGTGAAATTTTTTGTCCCAGCCATCCAAAGATAAATCCCATTACAGCATAAGAAATTATCCTTCCTAAATTGTAGATAATTCTTCCGAAGAAAAAATTAATATTGGAAGAATTCGGCACAGGAAGAGCCAGAGCAATTGGTCCGCACATCCCGATGCAATGAAAACTTCCTAAAAATCCTATTGATAAAGCAGCTATAATTTCCATTTAATTGAGCATTAAAATTTTTTCAGTGTAATAATCATTTTTATCTATAGACCAGTTTATTTGTAGTTTCCACAATCCCCTGTCTAATTTGCTTACATCAAGTAGCTGGCTGAAATCTTTATCCGGATTTATCGACACTTTAAAATCTTTATGAAAATTTGCAGGACGGTAAAAATAGAGATCTCCTGTTGGCATCTCATCTTTAGGAAAAACTACCTTAACAAAACTGCCGGAATAATTAACAATAATTTTTTCACTCAAATCCGCAGCCCGTTTTTCTTTATCTATCTGCTGTTGGTATTTAATTTCTTTATCGTAATATTTATCCGTAACAAGGTCAACCTCTCTATTCATCATAAATGCTACTATTACAACAATTATCATCATAAAAAGAACGATAGATAAAAATATTCCCCAACCCCAGTTCCATTTAATTTTCATCTTTTCCCTCTTGTTTCTCATTTTTATGATTCTCTTTTTCGTGTCTTTCTACCGGTCCGAGGAAAGAGGTTTTAATTGTCTGCAATAATTTTCTGTTTGAATAAAATCCAATTGATACAGATGTATTCATTGTTTTAATTTCTGATTTCGGCAGAATAATTAGGAATTTACCATCGTAAATCTCCTGTGGTTTAAGATCCATTTCAGTTCCAATCAGTTTAAGATCACCTTTCAGGTTTTCAAGTTTTAAATCGATCGGCAAGTTTTTAAAGGTCTTGTTTACAATACTTACATCATAAATATTACTTACTTTATCACTATCTTGTTCCTGGAACAGTAAACCCGGTGTTCTTAAAATGCTAATACTAAAATCAGTTCTGTTCGCAAACATATATCCCTGTAATGCAATAAGGAGTAGCAGCACTACACTGTAGCCAATCATCCTTGGGGTAAAAATTTTTCTTTCTCTTTGTTCTCTATTCCATTCAACGAATCATACCTTATCAGTCCACGCGGTTTTTTAATTTTATCCATCACATCGTCACAAGCATCGATGCAGGCGGTGCAGTTTACACATTCTAACTGTACACCATCGCGGATGTCTATTCCTGTCGGGCATACATCGACACAAAGATGACAATCAACACAGTCACCTTTTTTATCCTGGGTTTCACTTTTCCTTATTTTTCCTCTCGGTTCGCCACGAACATAATCATAAGAGATTACTACTGAATCCTGGTCAAGCAATACTCCCTGGAGTCTTCCATAAGGACAAACCATTGTGCAGGCTTGCTCGCGGAAAGAAGAAAACACCCAATAGAAAACTCCTGAGAAAGCAAGCATGGCCATTAATCCATTTATATGTTCCGATGGTGGATCTGTAACTATTTTTATTAGTTGATCCATTCCAATCAGGTAGGCAAGAAAAAAATTCGAGATAATAAATGAAATGGTAAAAAATATACTCTGCTTGCTGGTTTTCTTAAATATTTTTTCCGAAGTCCATGGAGATTTATTAAGAGCCATCTGCTGCCGGAAATCACCTTCAATCCAGTATTCAATTTTACGGAAAACCATTTCCATAAAAATTGTTTGAGGACAAATCCATCCGCAGAAGACTCTCCCGAAAACGACAGTAAACAGGAAGATGAAAACGATAAAAGTTATCATCAATAGACCAAAGAGGAAAAAATCGTGCGGTCCGAAAAGAATACCGAATATTATAAAGTTCCTGTGTATAACATCGAACAATACAAAAGGATGTCCGTCAACTTTAATAAATGGCGTACCAAATAAAATCGCAAGAAGAATAATGCTTACAATTGTTCTCGCATTATAAAATTTCCCAGAAGGTTTTTTAGGATAAACCCATTTTCGTTTACCTTCTTTACTTACTGTTGATAACGAATCGCGAAAGGATTCATTATTTTCTTTTTTGTTTTCCATAATTTCCAAACCATTATTACAATTACATTCCCTTTACAGATGTTGAATCCTGCGGCTCTACATATTTATCACCTTGAGGCGGTTTCGGATTCGCAGGATGCGTTCCATGCAAAGACATAACATAACTTGCTACTTCCTGTATCTGCTTAGAATTTAATTGCATCTGCCAACTTATCATTCCTTTTGCAGGTACACCATAAGTAATTGTATGAAAAATATTTTTGATTCCGCCTCCGTGTATCCAGTAATCATCAGTTAAATTGGGACCGATTACCCCACCAGCTTCGGGTCCGTGGCAGGGAACGCAGTTTGCCTTAAAAATATTTTCTCCAATACTAAGGGAAGATTCATCTGTCAGACGGGCGACTGTGTTCTCATTAATAAACGCGCCAGATTTTATCAGCTCTGCCTTTTGAACAGCCGCCTCCTGCATTTCCTCCTGGTATTCCTGGTATTGCAATTTGCCCGTCTTGAACACATAAAAGTTCAGCATATAAATAACGGCAATAACCACTGTGATAAGAAAAAGTAAATTAAACCATGGTGGAATTTTGTTGTCCAGTTCTTTAATACCATCAAAATCATCCTCAAGCAAAATTTCATTCTCACGCTCAACCGGTACTGCAGCGGTAAGCTTATCCTTTATCACTTTCAAAAAATCAAAAGCAGGAAGCCGGGGCATTTTTCTTTCTTCCCCCATTCCTAAATAAAGTAACAAAGCAAAAGCCAAAAAAGTAATTCCGAAAAAAAGTACCAACATTAAATTGATATAACTTTCAGAAATTCCTTCAGGCTGTGTTGTTTGGGCACTTACCGTTGTAAGTGAAGAACCAAACAAAGTCACAAACAAAAAGAGAATTAACTTTGCTGATAAATTATTCCTATTGAATTTATTATCATTCATTTCTTTCCCGGAAAATGTTTTTTCTTCATTTAAAGATTTTTCTTCAGAATCCAGAGGTAGTTCACTCATTTTTTTTAGATGCACTTTGTCCGCTTTAAACATCCAGATAAGCATAACAACAAAGAAACCGAAAAAAACAATGAGAGAAAATATCGGGTAAATTCCTACCCCTTCTATTGATTGCAAATAGTTATTAAACATTTCTCCTCCTACTTCTGAGCTTGTTGTGTGTTAACTTTAATATCCGTTCCTAATCTCTGCAGATAAGCAATAAGAGCAATAATCTCTTTATTATTTTCTGCAGGAACACCGGCTTTCATAAGATCATTAGTAATGGAGTCGGCTTGTGTAACAAGATCATTGTTGGCATAATTTTCATAACCTGTAGGATATGGAACTCCGATAGTTCTCATTGCATTAATTTTCGCTGCAGTTGTTGTTGTATCAAGATTCTGTGTCAACAACCAAGGGAAAGATGGCATAATTGATCCCGGTGACATTGAAGAAGGATTCTGCATATGAAGGTAATGCCACATATTCGGGTACTTGCCTCCTTCCCGGTGCAGATCGGGACCAGTTCTCTTCGAGCCCCACAGGAACGGGTGATCATAAACATATTCTCCTGCTTTTGAATATTCACCATATCTTTCCGTTTCAGATCTGAAAGGTCTTATTAATTGTGAATGACAACCAACGCAACCTTCTCTTATATAAATATCTCGTCCCTGTAACTCAAGTGGAGTATAAGGTTTAACACTCGAGATTGTAGGAATATTTGATTTAACCAGGAATGTAGGAACAAATTCTACCAACCCGCCGATTAAAACAACAACCATTGATACAAATAAAAAGAGGATCGGTTTTCCTTCCAGCCAACGATGTCTTTTTCCTTTAGTAAAAATATCTTCAACTTTTGTGAGTGCCGGAGCTTCGGCGGCTTCGTTATCTTCAAAAGCTCCCTGCTTTACTGTTTTAATTAGATTGTAAACCATTAACAAGACACCAATAAAGTATAAACCTCCGCCGGTTGCCCGTATCATATACATTGGAATTATCTGAAGTGTTGTTTCGAGAAAGTTAGGGTACTGCAAAGTTCCAAGTGGTGTAAATTGCTTCCACATTAATGATTGTGTAATTCCCGACCAATACATTGCCGAAGCATAAAATACGATTCCTAGTGTGCCCAGCCAAAAATGAATATTAGCAAGTTTTTTTGAATAAAGATTTGTTTTCCAGAGTTTTGGTATAAGCCAATAAAGAACTCCAAATGTTAAAAATCCATTCCATCCCAATGCACCAATATGTACGTGTGCAATTATCCAGTCTGTAAAGTGTGCTATGGCATTTACATTTTTTAAAGAAAGCATCGGACCTTCAAAGGTTGCCATACCGTAAGCAGTAACCGCAACAACCATAAATTTCAAAATCGGATCCTGACGAACTTTATCCCACGCGCCGCGAAGAGTTAATAAACCGTTAATCATTCCACCCCAGGATGGAGCGATCAACATAATCGAGAATACAGTTCCAAGTGATTGCGCCCAGTCAGGTAAAGCTGAATAAAGAAGATGATGAGGACCTGCCCATATGTAAATAAATATCAATGCCCAAAAATGAACTATCGATAATTTGTAAGAATAGATTGGTCTGTTAGCAGCTTTGGGAAGATAATAATACATAAGACCGAGATAAGGAGTTGTTAAAAAGAAAGCAACTGCATTATGTCCATACCACCATTGCACAAGTGCATCCTGAACTCCTGCATAAACAGGATAACTTTTTAAAAATGTAACAGGAATTTCTATGGAGTTTACGATGTGTAAAATTGCAACTGTTATCCAGGTAGCAATATAAAACCAGATTGCAACGTATAAATGTTTTTCTCTTCTTTTTAGAATTGTGCCGAACATATTTATACCGAAGGCAACCCACACAAGAGTTATTGCAATGTCAATTGGCCATTCGAGTTCGGCATATTCTTTACTAGTTGTAAAACCCATTGCAAGAGTTACAGCAGCGGCAACTATTATCAATTGCCATCCCCAGAAATGAATTTTACTCAGCAGGTCGCTGTACATTCTTGCTTTGCAAAGACGCTGCAACGAATGATAAACACCCATAAAAATTGCATTACCTACAAAAGCAAATATCACCGCATTGGTATGAATAGGACGAATTCTTCCAAATGTTGTATACTGCAGATTAAAATTAAGTGCAGGTTGAAAAAGCTGTGAAGCGATAAGAAGACCAACCAGCATCCCAACCACTCCCCAAACTACGGTTGCGATACCGAATTGTTTGACTATCTTATTATCGTAACTAAACCTTTCTAACTCCATAGAGTATTCTCCTTAAAGTAACGATTACGGATTATCTTTTTTCTGTTTTTTATTCTCGTCATCAAATAACATTCTTACTGAAGGTGTATATGTGTCATTATATTGGCCGCTTTTTACTGCCCACAAAAATGCTATTAAAAAACCTACTGCAATGAATAAACTGATTCCTATCAATACTGCAATAACAGACATTACAAACCCTTTCGCCTAGCCACAAAGTTTGTAGCCAAGGTTGCGAACAAAACCACAGAAATTGAACTCAGAGGCATTAATATTGCAGCAACAATCGGGGATAACATTCCTTCAATTGCAAAGCTTAAACCGACAAGGTTATAAAGAAACGAAATAATAAAACTCAGGTATATTATTTTAACGCTCGTCTTAGCAAAATTTAAGAAAATAGAGATTTTCTCAAAAGATCTGGCGTCGAGTATTGCATCACAAGCCGGTGAGAAATAACTAATATTTTCGGTAACGGCAATTCCCACATCACTTTGAGCAAGAGCACCAGCATCATTTAGTCCGTCTCCAAACATTAAAACTTTGCTTTCGGATGATTTAATTTTCTTAATAAAATTTAACTTATCAGAAGGTGATTGCTTAAAGTATAATTCTGAATTACTTCCAAAATATTTTTTCAGATTTTCTCTTTCGTTTTCATTGTCTCCTGAAAGAACAAACGTTTTGTAATCCCTGGTTAAGCTTTCAACTATTTCTTCAAATCCCGCCCTGTATAAGTTTGAGATATTAAAATAACCTATTATTTCATTATTTATTGAGAGGTAAACCTGCGAATTAAATTCATCTTCATTATATAAATTTATTTCTACTTCCGCAGAATTTTCTTTTACAAAATTTAAGGAACCTAATTTAATAAAATTGTTTAGTACGGAACCAGCGATACCGCGTCCCGAAAACTCTTCGAAGTTTTCAGTTTCATAAATTTTATTTACTTCAAAGAGATCATAAATTAATTTGCTTAATGGATGTGTGGAATTTCTTGCAAAAGATTTAATAATTTCTTGTTGAAAGGGATTTAATTCAGGACCAATAAATTTTATATCAGCTTTCCCGGTTTCAGTTATTGTTCCGGTTTTATCGAAAACTATTGTTTTTATTTTTGAAAGATTTTCAATTACAGAGATATTCTTCAGATAAAAGCTGTTCCTGCCAAAAATTCTAATTGAGTTCCCAAGTGTGAATGGAATTGACAAAGCAAGTGCGCATGGACAAGCAACAATCAATACTGCAGTTAACACATTTAAAGCAATCCCCGAATTATACTGCATCCAATAAGCCGTTGATATTGAGGCTATTAAAAGAACGACAAAGGTAAAGTATTTTCCTACTTTGTTAGTAAAATTTTCAAAGCTGGATTCTGGTTTTTTTGTAAATGTATCATTATTCCATAACTGGGTCAGGTAACTTTGCGAGACTTCTTTAACTACTTCAAGTTCGATAACTCCGGTTAACTGTCTGCCTCCGGCATAAATTAATTCTCCCAAAACTTTTTGAACTGGTTTCGACTCGCCGGTAACAAAGCTGTAATCGATGCTTCCGTTTCCATTAAAAAGAATTGAATCAGCAGGAATGATTTCATTTTTTCGGATTATAATTCTATCCCCAATTTTTAATTTTGAAACCGGAACAGAAATTTCTTGTTCATCTTTTTTAACAAGTACGGCAAGAGGGAAATATGATTTATAACTTCTTTCAAAGTTTAAATATGAATAAGTCTTTTCCTGGAAGACTTTACCAATCAAAAGGAAAAATACAAGTCCTGTCATCGAATCAAAATAGCCCGCGCCACTGTATGTTAAAATTTCGAACGCACTTCTCCCAAAAAGGATTGTAATACCCAGTGCAAGTGGAAAATCGATATTTATAATTTTGCTTTTTAATCCTTTATATGCTGAAATAAAATAATCTGAAGCAGAATAGAAAAACACGGGCAGCGCAAGAATCAGGTTCAAATATCCAAAAAGATTTCTATAAAAAGTTTCATGTATATCTATTGAAAGATATTCCGGGAAACTGAGAAGCATAATATTTCCAAAACAAAAAGCTGCTATTCCAATTTTATAATAAAGTTTTTTATTTAGTTTTGTTTTTTCCTTTTCAATACTGTCAAGTTGAATTACAGGCTCATATCCAATTGAAGCAAGTGTTTCGACTAATTCTCTTAAAGTTATTTTATTATGCAAAAATTTTATTTCGATTTCTTTTTTTAGAAAGTTTACTTTTGAAGTGCTTATCCCCGTGTTCAGTTTGTACAAATTCTCAAGAAGCCAAATGCAGGAACTACAATGCATTTGTGGAATAAAAAAACTCACTACTGACAATTCATCATTTCTGAAATCAGTAAGGTTTTTAATTACTTCTTCATCATCCAGGAAATCAAATCTTTTAGATCTTACCTCATTAAATGATATTCCCGGGGTATCCATTATTGTATAATAGCTGCTCAGGTTCTTTTCATTTAAGAGTTCATAAACAGTTTTACAACCGGCACAACAGAAAACGTTTGAGCCGATCATATAACTATTATCAGAACAGGTTTCCCCGCAATGACTACATTTTTTAGTTTTAGTATCTAAATTAGAAACAGACATAAGCTTAAATTTAAAATAAGCGTTTTGTTAGAATTATCTAAACTTATTAAGGATTTGATTCGCAATTTTACATGATTCATGCCATCATAAGAAATAAAAAAATCTTTATTATACTTTCAAAATTTTAATAAAAGTTGTTTATTTATCTCGATTTATTTCAAAATTGAAAAGCCAGAAATGAAATTTTCCTAAATGCGGGAATAAGTTGAAAATATTTCTTAATTAAACTATCTATCTGCAAATTAAAAACCATCAAGATAGATTAATAAATATTTATTTTAAAACAAAAAACCCCGATCGAAGGACCGGGGTTAAATTAAATCTGGCAGCTACCTACTCTCCCACACACCTGCGCATGCAGTACCATCGGCATTCCGGGGCTTAACTACTCTGTTCGGAATGGGAAGAGGTGTAACACCCGGGTTATAACCACCAAAATTAAAACCTTGTGCTGAACTTGTTTCAGCATCTTTTTTAATTTCAAAATAAAAAAGAAAAACTGAAAGAGCTGAACCTGTCTGCTGATGCAGACTATAGCACTATTATCTATAATAAAAAATATGGTTAAGCCTCACGACTTATTAGTACTGCTCGGCTAAACCTCTTACAAAGCTTATACCTGCAGCCTATCAACCTCGTCATCTCCGAGGAGTCTTTAGTCCAATAAAGGAGGGATACCTCATCTTGAAGCGTGCTTCGCGCTTAGATGCTTTCAGCGCTTATCACAACCGTACATAGCTACCCAACGATGCCACTGGCGTGACAATTGGTACACTAGAGGTACGTTCACTTCGGTCCTCTCGTACTAGAAGCGACCCTTCTCAAGTATCCTGCGCCCGCATAGGATAGGGACCGAACTGTCTCACGACGTTCTGAACCCAGCTCACGTACCGCTTTAATTGGCGAACAGCCAAACCCTTGGGACCTTCTTCAGCCCCAGGATGCGATGAGCCGACATCGAGGTGCCAAACCTTACCGTCGATATGAACTCTTGGGTAAGATCAGCCTGTTATCCCCGGCGTACCTTTTATCCTTTGAGCGACGGCACTTCCATTCGCTGCCGTCGGATCACTAAGTCCTGCTTTCGCACCTGCTCGACTTGTAAGTCTCGCAGTCAAGCTCCCTTTTGCCTTTACACTCGTCGCATGATTACCAACCATGCTGAGGGAACCATTGAGAGCCTCCGTTACAATTTAGGAGGCGACCGCCCCAGTCAAACTACCCGCCTAACACTGTTCCTAATCCTGATTCAAGGATCGAGGTTAGAATCCAAACAAAACAAGGGTGGTATTTCAGTGTTGGCTCCACCGAAACTAGCGTCCCGGCTTCAAAGCCTCCCACCTATGCTACACATGCCTTGCCCGAACCCAATGTTAGGGTGCAGTAAAGGTGCACGGGGTCTTTCCGTCCGTATGCGGGTAACCGGCGTCTTCACCGGTACCACAATTTCACCGAGCCCGTGGTTGAGACAGTACCCAGATCGTTACACCATTCGTGCAGGTCGGAACTTACCCGACAAGGAATTTCGCTACCTTAGGACCGTTATAGTTACGGCCGCCGTTTACTGGGGCTTCGGTTCACAGCTTCTCCCGAAGGATAACCGCTTCCCTTAACCTTCCAGCACCGGGCAGGTGTCAGTCCCTATACATCGTCTTGATTGACTTAGCAGAGACATGTGTTTTTGTTAAACAGTCGCCTGGGCCATTTTACTGCGGCCCCGTTCAGCTACGACCGTAAAGGTTTTCACTTACAAGGGGCACCCCTTCTCCCGAAGTTACGGGGTTAATTTGCCGAGTTCCTTAACCACGGCTCACTCGAGCACCTTAGAATATTCATCCCGTCTACCTGTGTCGGTTTGCGGTACGGACCGATAAACCTCTTGCGTACGAAGCTTTTCTCGGCAGTATGATTATGGTCAGTTTGTGAGCTAAGCTCTCCCGTTCGCATCTCGGCCTTAAGAAGGTGCGGATTTACCTACACCTTCAGCCTACATGCTTAGACCGCCTAATCCATCAGGCGGCTAACCTTTCACTCCTGCGTCCCTCCTTACGCTCAAACGAAATTTACCAGGTACAGGAATATTAACCTGTTTTCCATCGCCTACGCCTTTCAGCCTCGGCTTAGGACCCGACTAACCCTGAGATGACTAACATTGCTCAGGAAACCTTAGACTTTCGGTGGATCGATTTTTCATCGATCTTATCGTTACTTATGCCTACATTTGCTTTTCTATACGCTCCAACATGGCTCACGCCACACCTTCGATGCATATAGAATGTTCCTCTACCGCTTCCGATAAATCGGAAACCCATAACTTCGGTAAGTAGTTTTAGTCCCGGGAATTGTCGACGCCCGGTCGCTTGACTAGTGAGCTATTACGCACTCTTTAAATGAGTGGCTGCTTCTAAGCCAACATCCTAGTTGTCTAAGCAACCGAACATCCTTTCTCTGTTAACTACTATTTAGGGACCTTAGTTGATGATCTGGGTTGTTTCCCTTTTGGCAATGAAGCTTATCCCCCACTGCCTGACTCCCGAGAAACATGTGACAGGAATTCGAAGTTTGTCTGGGTTTGGTACCGTTGTGACAGCCCTAGCCCAATCAGTGCTCTACCTCCCGCACACTTTTACTCGAGGCTAGCCCTAAAGCTATTTCGAGGAATACGAGCTATTTCCGAGTTTGGTTGGCCTTTCACCCCTACCCTCACCTCATCCAAGCGGTTTTCAACCCACATTAGTTCGGACCTCCATGAGGTTTTACCCTCACTTCATCCTGGACAAGGGTAGATCACCCGGTTTCGCGTCTACCGCACGTTACTTAATCGCCCATTTAGGACTTGCTCTCGCTACGGCTTCGTCTCTAAGAGACTTAACCTAGCAACGTACGAGTAACTCGTAGGCTCATTATCCAGAAGGCACGCCGTCATCCCGATAAATCGGGACTCCGACCGTTTGTAAGCATACGGTTTCAGGTACTATTTCACCCTCCTAATAGGAGTGCTTTTCACCTTTCCCTCACGGTACTGGTACACTATCGGTTACAAGAGAGTATTTAGCCTTAGGAGATGGTTCTCCCGGATTTCCACAGAATTCCACTTACTCCGTGGTACTTGGGTACATATCTCAGAGAGTTATACTGTTTTCGCTTACGGGACTATCACCCTCTATGGTTGAGCTTTCCAGAATATTCAGCTAACAATATAATTTTTTACTCTCCGGCTTATTGGTAATTCAGCCAAAACATGCCCCACAACACCGCTAACGCAACGGTTACCTCCTTTAACACGTTAGACGGTTTAGGCTATTTCCTTTTCGTTCGCCACTACTAAGAAAATCGCTATTGCTTTCTCTTCCACCGGGTACTTAGATGTTTCAGTTCCCCGGGTTGTCCTCAACAGCCTATTTATTCAGCTGAAGATATCTCAACATTACTCGAGATAGGTTGCCCTATTCGGAGATCCACGGGTCTTAGGTTATTTCCACCTATCCGTGGCTTATCGCAGGTAGTCGCGTCCTTCATCGACTTCTTGTACCAAGGCATCCACCGTATGCCCTTAGTAACTTAACCAAAATTCTTTTATTACAGATAAATTGGTGCTACAAAAAAAATTAAAAATTTCAGGCTCAGTAAAAAAATTAATTCCATTAAGGAATTTCATTTTTACTCTTTCAGTCTTTCAAAGAACAACTACCCGCAAGAAGCAGGTAGGTAGTGGAGCTAATCGGGATCGAACCGATAACCTCCGCCTTGCAAGGGCGGCGCTCTCCCAATTGAGCTATAGCCCCAAAAACTCTGTTAAAAGTTTTGGGTCAAGGTTATCTCCAGCAACACACCACTTTAACGAGTGGGCCTGAGTAGACTTGAACTACTGACCTCACGCTTATCAGGCGTGCGCTCTAACCAGCTGAGCTACAGGCCCATATTACAATTCACTTAAGAACTGTTTGTTCCTTTGCTCAACCAAGTTCATTAATACTTAAGAACTATATTTTCTGAGCTGAGGGCCCAGTTCTGTTTTAATCATTACACAAAAGAACAAATTTCCTTGAGTCGTTACTCAGGAAAAACAAAAATAAAAGAGTGAGTATTTAACACCAGTTAAAGGTTTAAGATTACTCTTAGAAAGGAGGTGATCCAGCCGCACCTTCCGGTACGGCTACCTTGTTACGACTTAGCCCCAGTCACCGGTTTTACCTTAGATAGCTCTCTCCTTGCGGTTAAGACACTAGCTTCGGGTACCCCCGGCTTCCATGGCTTGACGGGCGGTGTGTACAAGGCCCGGGAACGTATTCACCGCGGCGTGCTGATCCGCGATTACTAGCAATTCCAACTTCATGGAGTCGAGTTGCAGACTCCAATCCGAACTGAGGATACCTTTATGGGATTGGCTCCACCTTGCGGTCTCGCTACCCATTGTAGCACCCATTGTAGCACGTGTGTAGCCCTAGGCGTAAGGGCCATGCGGACTTGACGTCATCCCCACCTTCCTCACTACTTGCGTAGGCAGTCCCATTAGAGTGCTCAGCATTACCTGATGGCAACTAATGGTAGGGGTTGCGCTCGTTGCGGGACTTAACCCAACACCTCACGGCACGAGCTGACGACAGCCATGCAGCACCTGTACAGATGCCCTTGCGGGAAGGGTACTTTCATACCCGGTCATCTGCCTTTCAAGCCTAGGTAAGGTTCTTCGCGTTGCATCGAATTAAACCACATGCTCCACTGCTTGTGCGGGCCCCCGTCAATTCCTTTGAGTTTCAACCTTGCGATCGTACTCCCCAGGTGGAATACTTAATGCGTTAGCTACGGCGCTGATCCAAAAGGACCAACACCTAGTATTCATCGTTTACAGCGTGGACTACCAGGGTATCTAATCCTGTTTGCTACCCACGCTTTCGCGCCTGAGTGTCAGTGTCGGACCAAGAGACCGCCTTCGCAACTGGTGTTCTTCCAGATATCTACGTATTTCACCACTACACCTGGAATTCCGTCTCTCTCTTCCGCACTCAAGATTTACAGTATCAAAGGCAGTTTCACGGTTAAGCCGTGAGATTTCACCTCTGACTAGTAAACCCACCTACGCGCCCTTTACACCCAGTAAATCCGGACAACGCTAGCCCCCTACGTATTACCGCGGCTGCTGGCACGTAGTTAGCCGGGGCTTTCTCTGAGGGTACAGTCAAGTTCCGATTCGATCGGAATTGTTCTTCCCCTCTAACAGGAGTTTACAACCTTACGGCATTCATCCTCCACGCGGCGTTGCTGGGTCACCCTTTCGG
Source organism: uncultured Ignavibacteria bacterium (assembly GCA_963727535.1). Classification (GTDB taxonomy): domain Bacteria; phylum Bacteroidota; class Ignavibacteria; order Ignavibacteriales; family Ignavibacteriaceae; genus RBG-16-34-14. Next base: position 171,001 of record CAVSGR010000005.1, on the reverse strand, counting down.
GCATTGCCCAATATTCCTCACTGCTGCCTCCCGTAGGAGTCTGGACCGTGTCTCAGTTCCAGTGTGGCTGATCATCCTCTCAGACCAGCTACCGATCGTAGCCTTGGTAAGCCGTTACCTTACCAACTAGCTAATCGGACGCAAGCCCATCTTTAGGCACCATATAGATTTTAACAACATATCCATGTGGATCCGCTGCATCATTCGGTATTAGCTCCGATTTCTCGGGGTTATCCCGAACCTAAAGGCAGGTTACTTACGTGTTACTCACCCGTGCGCCACTTTACTAAAGATATTGCTACCTCGTTCTCGTACGACTTGCATGTGTTAAGCACGCCGCCAGCGTTCGTCCTGAGCCAGGATCAAACTCTCCGTTGTAGAGTTTAATAATTTTGTAATCTTGGCGTTAGACGCTAAGTTGAAACCATTTAACTGACGAGTTAAATGCACTCACTCTTTCAAAGAACACTTTTTCAAATTCTCAGAATTGAGAGCTTTAAATTTAAGCTCTATTGTCTCTATTGTCAAGGAAATGAATTAATCCGTCCCCAAAATCTTCGACAAAAAAGAAAAATAATTTTAAGAACGAATCTTTTTAAAACAGCCTTGTAAAAATAGGGTAAAAAAAATAAATGTCAAGCTTTTTACAATATTATTTACCTAATTGCACTACAAGAATTATAATGGTTGCAATACTTCCTACTATGCTTAGATAAGTGGCTATCTTACCCAGCGTATAATCAAATGACCTGACTGGATTTTTAGGTACATAAATATAATCCCCCGCCTCAATATCATGAGAATGTTCATCAGCCTGTAGCCAGGCTTTTGATTCACTCTTTATAATCATAATTTCATCCTCGGATCTTGCTAATTCACCTAAACCACCAGCAGCATCTAAATAATATCTAAAGTCTTTCCCTTCAATATATTTTACCAAACCCGGATGAGCCACCTGACCAAAAACATAAACTGTGGTAGCCTGGGGAGGTACTATTATCACATCGCCATTATTTACTTTTAAGGAAGCTGTTTCTGAATTTTCATTCAACACATCCGAGAAATCAACCGAGGCTTCATTTACCATTTGTCTTATTTCTTCATCAGCAAGGAAAAAAATTGTATCCTCTTCAGTAAGATTAGACATCCTTAGCATAGTGCTTTTTTCATATTCGGAAAGGAAAGGATTTGGCCACCCCTTTAAATAATTATTGAATTTCTCTAGATCCATATCAAATTCTTTTTCTAAAATGAATCTTATATTGCTGCTCCCTCTGAAAAGTTTTGCTCTTTTTAACGAGGCTGTTTCTGTGAATCCACCCGCATCTTTAATAACCTGACTTATAGTAGTATTGTTCTTCGTAATGGGAATAATCCCCGGCCTGTTAACTTCCCCAAGAACTATTACATTGAATTCCTTCCTTTGTGTCTCATCTGCTATAACAACTATTCTATCACCCCTTCTTAATGGTATCGAACTATTAATATCTACTCCTATAATGTCCATTTTTTTACCATCATAGCTTAGACGATGAATATAAACACTGTCTACATTTTCATAAGCTTTATTAATCCCTCTTGCAAGTTCCAAAGCATCCTGCAGATTATCGTCATCAACATAAAAAAATCTATTAGGATTATTAACGGCTCCTTCTACAGTAAAGAAATTTCTCTCAATATCATTATCAGGAAAAATTATGACATCATCATTTTTTAAATATGGATTATTTTGAAAGTCTCCGGTTACTCTAAATTTTTGAAGATCAAGTTTTTGAACCTCGCCAGACGACCTTTTTAGAGTAATTCCCCTTAAAGAAAAGTTATCAATTTTCTTTTGTAATTCTTCCACCTGCTGAGGATTAATTACGTTTGCTAAAAGTTTTTCGGAAGCTTGCTTATACATCCTTGATACAAATTGATCTACTCTTTCCGTAACAAATGCAGGGAAACTGCCTGTTACTATAAAGTCACCACCAATAGTTACACTTATAGTTCCAGCCTGAAGAAGATTACTATAACCAGACTTATCATCTGTCTGCGCAAAGAGAGATGCAATAAATAAAAAAGAAAAAAGAATTATTATTTTTTTCATCAGCGTAAATTAATTGTTATAAACTATATTGTTTTTTATAATATTGTTGATACTCACCGGAAATTATTCTTCCCCACCATTTTTTATTATTGATATACCAGTCGATTGTATCTTTTATAGCCTGTTCAAAAGAAAAATCCGGTTTCCATCCCAGTTCATTTTTTATTTTGCCTGCATTTATTGCATAACGTCTATCGTGCCCTGGTCTGTCCTTAACAAACTTTATTAAGTCTTTTGATTTACTTAAGTGTTCAATTATTAACTCTATTATTTTAATATTTGGCATTTCGTTTTCTGCACCAATATTATAAACTTCACCGGGTTTTCCTTTTTCAAAAACAGTTTCCACTGCCCTATTATGATCAATAACGTATATCCAATCTCTTACATTCATTCCATCTCCGTAAACAGGAAGCTCTTTATCACTTAAGCAATTTAATATCATTAGTGGAATAAGTTTTTCCGGGAACTGGTATGATCCATAATTGTTCGAACATCTTGTAATTAAAACAGGCATTCCGAAAGTGTGATAAAAAGCCTGGCACATCATATCTGCTGCAGCTTTGCTCGAGGAATATGGGCTGTTTGGAGATAATGAAGTCGATTCTGTAAAGAGACCTTCGGCTCCAAGACTTCCATAAACTTCATCAGTTGAAATCTGTAAAAATCTTTCTGCATTATATTTTCTTGAGACCTCAAGTAAAACATTTGTTCCAATAACATTTGTCCTGTAAAAGATTTCAGAACCTGAAATACTTCTGTCCACATGAGTTTCTGCCGCAAAGTTAATAACATATTTAATGTCAAATTTTCGAAATATGTAGTCAACGAGTTCGTGATTAACTATATCACCTTTAACAAAGCGATAATTCTTTTTCTTCTCAGAGGGTTTTAAATTTTCAAGATTGCCTGCATAAGTTAACTTATCGAGATTAACAATAAAATAATCATCTCTTTTGTCAAGGATGTAATTAATAAAATTACTTCCGATAAATCCTGCGCCACCTGTAACAAGAATATTTTTCATTCGGTTTTCATTTTAAAATGAGAAGAATCCTATAAATATCCCAGACTGAATATAAAATGTGTTTCCATTAAGATCAGATGGAACGTTTGAAATATTCTGATCATTATCCACTTTCCAATGACCACCGAAAGTAATTTGGTAGCCGGCTCCAATTCTGAAAGAAATAAACCTGTAAAGAGGAATATCAACGTTAAGCGTCGGTGCAAAAATAAAAAAACTTTTGTGAAGCGAGCGATTTGTGTTTTGCGTCGGCGGGTTTTGAAGTTCATTCCAGCTATTTTCCCAGGAAAAGTTTCCGTTATTATTATAAGAATCTATTCTGATACCTCCCCCGCCAAATACAAATCCGGGAGATACGGCAATGTTTCTTATAAAAGGAAGCTGATATTCAATAGTAACGCCTCCTCCGCTGAGGTTGTAAATGACTTCTTTTGTAAAACCATTTACATCTCTTGCAGAAATTTCCGATGTAGAACCTCCGAAACCCATTCCTCCGACTCTCAGATAATTTATAAATCCGACATAAATAAATCCTGCGCCACCGGATGAATAGAAACCGCCCTCACCAATCTTAGGCATGCCAATAGAGATTAGTTCTTTATTTAACGGATCAAGATTTGGAAAGTACCAGCCGGGAGTATAACCGCCGCCGCCGCCAAAAGGAGCATCAAAGTATTTTCTGCTTTGACCGTATAACGTAGTTGTGGTAACTAAAATTAATATTGCAACAATTGATCTTAACTTCATAATAAATGTGATTAATAGTCAACAAAGTTACGAAGGCACCTGCAAAAAGCAAAGGAATTCAGCCATCACTAAGACAGTAAATTATTGAAAAGGATGCGCCCGGTTAAGTCAATAATTATTGTCTTAAAAGATTATTTGAGGACTTTTTTACATTCTTCGATTTTCATTATATATTAACAATAAAATTAAGTTAAAAAATAATTTGTAAATGAAGATTTTAATAACTGGCGGAAGCGGACTTTTAGGACAATATCTCAATCTTGAACTTTCAAAGAATAACGATATTCTTACCTTATATAATAGAAATGTTGGCAATTGTACAGACTTTAAAAGTGTTAAAGCTGATATTACTAATACATTGCAGCTTGAAAAAAAATTTGAAAACTTCTTGCCGCATATTGTAATACACACAGCTTCTATTTCAAATCCAAATGATGCGAATAAACTTGATCCTAAAATTGTGTATGATGTAAACGTTAATGCGACTAAAAAGATCGCCGGGTTGTGTGAAAAGTATAAAGCTAAATTAATTTATACATCTACTGATTTGGTTTACGCAGGCTACCGCGGTTCTATGTTAAAAGAAGAAGGAAAACTAATTCCAATTTCTATTTATGCCGAGACAAAACTAATGGGAGAAGTTAAAATTCAAGAGACTTTTGATAATTACTTGATTTTAAGAATGGCATTGATGTTTGGTTTTGGTCTGAATCATTCTAAAAATCATTTCTCACAGATGTATAAAGATTTAAAAAACCATAAGACAGTAAAGCTTTTTTATGACCAGTTCAGAACCCCGGTTTCTCTTTTAGAAGCCTCAAGAATTATTAATAGTCTTTGTAAAACTGATACAAAAGGTGAAATAATTAATACCGGCGGAAAAGAAAGACTTTCACGCGTAGAGTTGGGAGAAATGCTTTGTAATAAAGCTGGTTTTGATAAATCATTAATTGAAAAAATTTCTATGGAGGAATTTAAAGACTTACCAATGGTTGCAGATGTTTCTATGAATACAGAGAAATTACAATCTTATGGAATAAAAATTAAAAGTGTTGAAGAATCAATAAACGAAATTTTTGAATTTTAAGTTTTGAATTTTTAATTGTCATTCTATTCAACATTTAGCATTCAAAATTAAATAAATTGATACAATGATAGATAAAGAAAAATTATTGCTCGGCGCACATACTTCAACTTCCGGTGGAGTTGCTGTAGCTGTTGATCTCGCTGAAAAACTCGGTTTCACTGCAATGCAGATATTTAGCAAAAATAATAATAGATGGGCCCAAAAACCTTTTACTGAAAAGGATATAAACGATTTCAAAACTAAACTTGCTTCTTCAGGAATTAAGTTTACAGTAGTTCACGATTCTTATTTGATAAATCTTTGTGCTTCATCTCCTGAAATTCTGGGAAAATCCCGGGCAGCTTACATCGATGAATTAAACAGATGTGAACAGCTTGGAATTCTTTATCTTAATTTTCATCCGGGTGCACATGGAGGTGCTGGCGAAAAAGAAGGAATAAAATTGATTGCGGAGTCACTAAACATTGCCCACGAAAAAACAAAAGGATTTAAAGTCAGCAGTATGATTGAAGTTACTGCCGGACAAGGGACAGCTTTAGGTTATCGATTTGAACAAGTAAGAGAAATGATTGATTTAGTTGATGAAAAAGAAAGGATGTCTGTTTGCATTGATACTGCTCATATTTTTGCAGCAGGTTATGATATCAAATCAACGGAGGGATATGAAAAAACAATTAAAGAATTTGATGATATAGTCGGACTCGATTTGTTAAAATGCTTTCATATGAATGACAGTAAAAAACCATTAGCTTCTCGAGTTGATAGGCATGAACATATTGGAAAGGGATTTATTGGAAAAGAAGGCTTTAAAAATATTATGAATGATAAAAGGCTAGAACATATTCCAAAAATTCTTGAGACACCAAAAGGAAAAGAACAGCTTGAAGATATAGAGAATATAAAAATTCTAAAGAGCCTAATTAAATAATAAGTTAAAGATTATCCCACGACTTTTGTCGTGGGCTATTAGCTTACATATCATTTTGGTTAGAACCATTTTATAAGAATCTATGCCACCAATTAATTGAGTACCGCCATTTGTACTATTTTTAGCCACAAATTTGTTTCTTCATATTTAGTCATTGCCCCTCTCCTTTTATGACATTTTTATTATTTACACTATTTTACCCCAAACAACATTTAAACAGCAGTTTCTCGCGATATCCATAAATATGCACAATATCAATTTTATCCGATAAAGAAATTCCTCCAGGATTTATTCCCGGTTTTCCTTCAGGAATCTTAACACCAAGATTTCTATAATACTCCACCCATGCGGGATTAAAATCTCTGGTATCAGGATCTTTAAATGTCATCGGATTCAGAAAGAAAATAGGAGTTCCGTTATTTGCTTTTAATGCCGCTAAATAAATCAACTCGGAACAATAAAAAGAATCATTATCCATTACATAAACATCATCATAAGGCTTACCCAGATATGTTTTTGCATTCACAACAAACTTAGAAATAATATCTTTATACTCAGGCTTAATTCTACCAACAATTGCTTTAGGATTTCCATTCACATCAAATGATCTGTTGAGAAATTTATCCAAAGATGTAGTTTGTACTTTTTCACCAATTGCTTCGAGAATAACAAATTGATTTGACGAATCTTTAATAACCAATCCAATATGAGAAAAATTAGCTCCATTGAATCCCCCCGTTACTTTTTCAATTGCATCACACAAGGGACCACAATCCAGATCCTGGAAAATTAAATCACCTTCTTCAAGTTGAAAATCTTTTTTAGCTAAAACATCGGGCTCAAGAGCTCTTAAAACTATAATTCCCGTATGCCTCTTGAAACTTTTTACATATTCAGCTAAAGGTTTTTCTGATATCTGCACTTTATATCCAACGTTAGGGGCATGCAATAAATGAATTCTTCCATCTTTTTCTCTAACTGCAATTCCGGTGTGTCCGATATCCAAACCTTTTACACTCGTTGTAAATGCAAGCAAGTCTCCGTTGTGAATTTTATCTTCAATAGAAAAGATTTTATCTTCTGGAATGTAATAGTAAGTATGGGATGAAATTTCTTTTTCCTGACATTTTATAATCGGAATAAATTCAGGATCTTCTCTAAGATGCAGATAACTTTTGGGATGTGTCGACATAAAATCAACATCAAATTTTACCGGCTTGCCCCCGATTTCTTTGGTAATATCTTTTACAATTCCTTTCTTTTCATTATCATAAATCCAATCAGAAAAATAATGAAGGCGCGAAGGATATTTATCTACAACACCATCTCTGTATCTTAAAAAAGTAAGTTCTGCAAGGTAATCGTTAAAAGTATGTCTTCCCTCTTTTATAAGTCGAGCAAATACCAAAGCATTTTCGAGAAAAGTTGTACAGTCTAATCCGGTCAAATCTATAACGAGTTGTTCGTTACCTTCTTTTTCAATTCCAAAAGCTTCATAGTCCGTTCCCATAAAACTCTTTCCGATTTCTGCAATAACATCTCCGATTGGTTTTTCAGCAAGATTTTTATCAACAGCTAAAGAAAATTTGGAATTACAAACCTCAACATCTTTTTGAGTATAAATTTGTCCGTATAAAATTGGACAAACCAAAATAAAAATGGGGAAAATTAAAACTGTTTTGACTTTGTTCAGTAAATCCGAAATCAAAAATCCGAAATCCGAAATTTTAAATGATGTCTTCATCCGTTGGAACGATTGAATATTCCTCGAGTTGTCTTGCGTGCGCAAGATTTTCAAACCGGGCATATTCTTTTATAAAGGCGAGTTTAACTTCACCGGTTGGTCCGTTTCTTTGTTTACCAATTATGATCTCAGTAACTCCTTCGAGCGAATTTCCTTCGTGATCAGTTTTTATTCCATAATATTCCGGGCGATACAAAAAAGTTACAACATCTGCATCCTGCTCGATTGAACCGGACTCACGTAAATCGGAAAGCATTGGGCGCTTATCTGTTCTTGCTTCAACTGCACGATTCATCTGGGCAAGTGCTATAACAGGAATGTTTAATTCTTTTGCAAGCGATTTTAATGATCTTGATATATAAGATATTTCTCTTTCACGGCTTTCAGATTTCGAAGGTCCCTGCATAAGCTGAAGATAATCTATTATAATCATCCCGATATTTTTTTCGACCTTTAACCTTCTTGCTTTCGCTCTTATTTCAAGAATAGTCTGAGCCGGTGCATCATCAACATAAATAGGAGCTTCAATAAGTTTGTGCGCATTCTTGCTGAGTTTTACTCCTTCTTCGTGAGGTAATTTTCCTGTCCTTACAAGATGAGCATTGAGTCTTCCTTCTGCACAAAGCAATCTTATTATTAATTGCATCGTGGACATTTCAAGAGAAAAAATACCAACAGGAATCTTGTGATCGATCGCTGCATTGCGTGCAAGTGAAAGTGCAAATGCAGTTTTTCCCATAGATGGTCTTGCAGCAATGATTATTAAATCTGATTTTTGAAATCCGCCAAGCATTTCGTCGAGTTCATAAAAACCAGCTTGGGACGGAAAATTTGACATTGCTTTTTGAATGAATAGCTTCAATATATTCGAGTGCATCTCTTACAGCTCTGTCCATTCCGGAAAAAGATTTTTTAAGATGAGATTCCGTTATCTCGAAAATACTTCTTTCCGCCCTATCGAGAAGATCGAATGCATCTTCGGTTCCATCATAAGCGGTTTTTGCTATTTCAATAGAACTCGAAATTAGCCCGCGTAAAATTTCTTTTTCAAGAAGTATTTTTGAGTGGTACTCGATATTTGCGGCTGAAGAAATATTCTGTGAAATTTTACTTAAATAAACAGCGCCTCCAACTTCTTCAACCTGTTCCCTCTTTTTCAATTCTTCATATACAGTAACAGTATCTACTGCTTCGCCTGCTTCAAAGAGTGCAACCATTGCTTCAAAAATTAATTGATGAGCCCTAAGATAAAATACCGGTGGAGTTAAAAGCTCGACTGCTTTTGCAACAGCTTCTTTCTCGATCATCATTGCACCAAGAACAGAAGCTTCTATTTCAGGTGCGGCAGGAGGCTTTACACCAGCCGGAATTATTTTATCTAATTCGTATCCGTTGTTGCCGTTTCTATTATTTGCCATTAATTTCTTTGAAAGGAATAATTTATCAACAAATTATCAACATTGATTTAAGCATAAAACTTACTGGAAAGATAGGAAGTGAAAAGACATTAAGCAAGTTAATAGTCTGTAGAGATTTTGAGGTGTGTGCAATTACAGTAGGGACACTCGATCGAGTGTCCCTACTACTTTACAAAAAAATTCGCTTAATGAAGTTTCGGATAATAAATTCTAACGTAGGAGGACCATTTTACGTGTTATTGACGATTGACCTGCAACATCTAATTTATAAAAATAAACTCCGGAAGTTTGCTCTTCTGCATCCCATTTAAATGAATAATTCCCGGCAGGTAGTTCTTCATTAACTAACTCAGCAACTTCTTGTCCGATTATATTATAAATTTTCAGTGATGTATCTCCACTAACAGGAATTGAAAATGAAATTGTAGTTGAAGGATTAAACGGGTTAGGATAATTCTGATTTAATGAATATGAAGTCGGAGATATTTCGCTCTTATCATTTAGCCCGGTAGTTTGTTCGACATCCCTAACAAGTCGAACATAATTATAAACTCTTCTAGTATCACCTTGTGGACCGAATCCATAAGAAGGCTCGCCTATTTTGGGATCAGTTCTTTGTGCGCCGGCTCCGTGAACATCATAAAACTGACTGCCTGAACCTAAGTCTATGTAACCGAGTGCTCTTCCAAAGAAAATAACCACAGCGTCTGAACCGGGGTTAAATGTTGTGGAAGTCCAGAAAGCCGGATAATCATCTTCGCCATCTTCATTTACAATTGAGGAAGTTTCAAAGATAGGACTTATTGCCGGAGAATTTGTTGCATCTGGTGAACGGGTATAATCTAAAATACTATGAAGTTCTTTGGCATTCGGCAGTCTCCAATCATCATAACCGGCAAAAGATATTTTATTTGCAAAATCCAGAGCTTCATCCCAGTTTAAAGAACCGTCGCTTTTCGTGTAATTTGAAACAAGAGAAGTAAATGCTTCGTTTCCGCTGTCAAACTCTGTCCACATTAAACCTGTTGATTTATCAGTAACAGTATTGTTTCCGTTATCGACAAAATTATTTTTACCATAATCGATGTTGCCTCTTACAAATCTTGCATAAAATGGAACACCGTAAGGCCTTACTTGTGGATAGCCTTTAATTCTTCCATCAGCAAAGTTAACACCGAAAAAAGTTGCGTTACCATCCATTGTTGTTGAAGTATAAACAGTGCTTGTAACATATTGAGCATCTATATAACGAGCCACTTGTCCATATTCAAAATCAAAATATGTTGTATCGATAAACGGGACAGCATCCGAAGGCGGTGTTGATGAGGAAGGATCTCCAGTGCCTTGATTTCCAGTAAAAACCATTAAAGAATATAACTCTTTAATTGTTGGGACACGCCAATCACTGTAACCTCCTGTAGTTGCAGCTCCAGCGCTGTCTTCCTTATCGCTCCAATTTAATGTTATAAATGATTTCTGCCACATTAAGCCTGTTACATTATCTGTAATTGTTCCGTCACCATTATCAGTATAAGATGGCTGATTACCATTGAATTGCGCGTCCTGACCATAAAATTCTTCACCTGAAGTTGGAGCATTAATTTCACTATAATTATCGTAAAAATTTTTCTGTCTTGTATCTACAATAGGATAACTTAAATTAGATTGCGGGAACACTTGTGCAACTGCCATAAATAATATCATAAATATAGTCGAAAAAAATCGTTTCATTTTTTGCCTACCCAGGTTTTTCATAATTAACCTCAAATTGAATAGTATTAAACCTTTTCAATGTTAGACGTTGTTTTTTTACCAAACCTTGCGGATCATTTATACATATTTAAAATCAAAATGGGATGCTGAAATCAACATCCCATCGGTTAAATACATTTTGAAATATTAAAAATGTTTTAAATATTTTTAACGAAGAAGAATCATTTTTTTAGTCTCAACAAATTTATCTGCCTTTAGTTGATAATAATAAACACCGCTTGAAAGTTTCGATGCATTAAAATCGACATCATAAGTGCCCGGGGACAAATTGCTATGAATCAAATCAGCTACACTTTCTCCCAGGGCATTGAAAACAGTCAACGTAACAAATGATTTTTCGGGAATAGAAAACTTAATCTTCGTTGAAGGGTTAAATGGATTAGGATAATTCTGCGAAAGATTAAATTCATCCGGAATATTATAATTTATAAAAACTTCATTCGAATATTTGAAAGCTCCATCAAAATCAATTTGCTTAAGTCTATATTTAATTGTTCCTATTGAAACATTTTTATCTACAAAACTGTATGCTTGTTTTTCAGTTGTTGTTCCAAAACCTTCAACAAAACCGATTGTTGTCCAATTTGAACCTTCAAGTTTTCTTTGAACTTCGAAACCCTGATTGTTTATTTCAGTAGCTGTATTCCATTTAAGTAAAACAGAATTTTTAGTTGCCGACCCTGTAAAAGAAGTTAATTCAACAGGAACAACTTTAGTAGGAAGTGTTATTTCCCACAAACTATGATTAATATTCCCGCTCCATACTCCTGTTTCAAGTACATAAAGTGAATTTCCAACTAACTCAATACCTAGCGGGGCATTAAAACCGGTAACCAGTTTTGTTACATGAGCCAAGTAATTATCGCCGTCTTTTGTTAATGCAACATGAATTAAGTCTTCACCAGTATCACCTATAGGAATCGCCAGGCTGCTGCTCTGAATACTTACTACAAAACCACCACCACAAAAATCTCCTGCTAGTAGTGAATCTTTATCAAATACAATTCCATCAGGTGAACGGTGTGCAGTAAGCGTAGAAATTGTAACTCCAAGATCACTTGCGTCTTTCGGGTCACCGGATACCGTATCGCGAAATTTGTCTGCATCGGGACCAGCATTCATTATCGGCTCCGTAAAAGTAACTCCTTCAGGTCGCGCAGGATAATCAGGATCGTCATAAAAAGTAGCATAGAGATTGCCGCCGCCCCATGCATTAGGACTTAAAAGCGGATCACTCGTTGGATCGTAAGGAGAATATTGTTGAGGTGTTGTATTCCCGCCAACTCTCCACGGAAATCCATAATGATGTCCTTCACGAATCCAATTCATTTCTTCAGGATCGTCTCTGTCGCCTGAATTTTCAACTGAAATCAAGTCTCCGGCTCCATTAAATTTTAGATCAAACTCATTTCTTATTCCTTCAGCCATAAGATAACCGTTTGTTCTTAACCACTCTCTATCATTCTGTAGAGTAATGTTATTTCCGTTAACAGGTAATTTCAAGATAATCGAGGTCAAGCCAGTTTCACGCAAACCGTCACGTTCCTCTCCATGATCAGTTCTTGCCCCGCTGTTTACATAGATATATTGTCCTCCCGGATCAACAGCTATTCCACTCATTCTGTGGTTATATGTATTTCCGTATGGGTACTCAACGGTTTGAGCTATAATTGACCACGTTCTGTCTTCGCTGCCATATGTAGCTGGAACTCCTTTTGCAATTACTCCTGTTCCAAGCTGGCTATTAGATTGATTTGTTTCATTGCCAACTAAAAATAAAGTCCCATCTGAACCAAATGCTAAACCAAGTGTTGAAGTAATACCGTGGTCGGCGGTTGTGTAAACTGTTGTAAAGCTTGTGCTGCTACTATCTGAATTAAATTCAACCCGTTTGATATTTCCATTATTTTCCAGAGTATAAAGATTTTGTGTAGATGGATCATAAACAATTCTTATAGAATTAGTGTTTGATGTAGCTAGTTCTTTTATACTAATATTTGGATTTGTTGTTGTCGGTTGTGCTTTCAATACCGTTGTTGAGAAAAAAAGGGTTAGGAAAAAAATATAAATTAATCCCTTAGAGGAAGAAATAGACATAGTGCCTCCTTGTTTGTAACAATGTGTTTAACGATTTGCAAAAAATGCCACCGTTTTTAATATACTAAACTTTGATAGGCTTATCAATAAACAACAGAAAATTTACAAACTAATAATATAATTCTGATTAATATTACTTTGTTTTTTTCGGTGGGTTATAACTATCTACCCTCATATTTTTTAATGATATTATCAATCATCTCATTCGTTTCTTTTTTAATTATCATTCGTTTGGGATCAGCTTGAAACCAGGCTAATGTTCTTTTTATTCCCTCACTGAATGGAATTGTACAACAAAAATCGGGAACAAATGTTTTGATCTTTGTATTATCAAAAATTACACTGAAAGATTTATCGCCTAACAGAGAACCAACAAATGCACTATCATAGTTGCATAAAAAATCGGAAGCAATATGAACTATATTAGGCTTAACACCAACAGCATTTGCAACTGCTTCATAAATCTGGTTCCAAGTTAACACTTCATCTGTGGTAATATGAAAAGCATGCCCGGTTGCCTGCTGATGCCCGATTAAACCTACAAAACCTTTTGCAAAGTCTTCTGCATGAGTTACAATCCAGAGCGATGTTCCATCTCCCTGGACAATGACTTTTTCTCCTCTCTTCATTCTATCTACTGCTGTGTATTCTGTCCATCCGCCGATTGTAAGGGGAATTACAGTATCATAAGTTAAAGAGGGACGAACAATAGTAATCGGGAAATTCTCGTCACGGTAAGCTTTGCTTAGTATTTCCTCACAAGCAATTTTATTTTGTGAATAATCCCACACAGGATTGTAAAGCGGAGTCGATTCTGTAATAACCGGATGCGTGGGAGGTTTTTGATAGATTGAAGCAGAACTAATAAAAATATATTGCTTGGTTTTATTGCGAAACAAGTTAATATCTCTTTCAACATCATCAGGAGTAAAGGCTATCCAGTTTACTACACAATCCCAGTTATGACTTTGCAAAACGTTGGCAGTCTCAGAACTTGTGATGTCTCCTGTAATTGTTTTCACACCAGGAATTTCTACTTTTCTTATTCCCCTGTTTAATAAATATAAATCGATTCCTCTATTAACGCATAACTTGCTGACTGATGTGCTTATGTTTCCTGTTCCGCCAATGAAAAGTACTTTCAAAATATCACCTTTTCGATTTTGTATTAATTAAATTTTTGTTCATTACCAGGCATAATTTAAAAAGTACCGAGATTAATTTTTTATTAGATCTGGCAAAATCCTTAGTTTGAATAATTTAATTACTAAAATAAAAAATTATAAGAGCATTGACCACAATGCCGATTTAATAATTTACTGCTGAACAAAATTAGTTCTTTTGAAAAAGATATCGAAAACTCATTGTCATCCAGGTATTATGCGGTTTCCCATTTGTTTCCGCAGGAATAAATTTCAATTTTTTCACATAATTTATGGCGGCAAAATCAAGTATATCTGAACCTGAAGTTGATGTAACCGATATTTCGGAAACATTCCCGGTTTTGTTTATAAAAAATTTTACGGCTACTTTTCCTTCAATCCTGTCTTTCAAAGCTTCGAGAGGATATGCCGGCAAAATTTTTGAAATTAAAACAGGTCTCGAAAAACTACCGGTTTCTATAGGAATATCTTCCTTTAAAACAACAGGCTTAAAACCATCTGGTATTATTTTCTTTTCCTTTAGAAGAACAAAATAATTCGAGCTGAATTTTCGGTAAGTAAGATTATGCACTGAAAGAATTTTCTTAACCGCACTTTCCGGTAAATTATTTTCAATTTTACAAGTGATATTTATATCGTTTACCAGGTCATCGCTGTAAATAAAATTAATCCCGGATTTTGTTTTTAATTCATCAAGAACGGAACGCAAAGGCTGATTGCTGCAATCTATATTAATTCTTTTGGCTTGAGATTGTGCAAATGTCTGTAAAGAAAAAAGTATTACAATATTTAATATTATCCATTTTACTGACATAGCCTCTGCTCAAAAACCGGACATTATAACGAGTCTATAACTTCAAAAGAAATATCCGGATAATTATCATTAATAAATTTTTTGATTTTACTTAGTAATTTTTCTTTTCCAGCTCGTTCTTCCGAACTATAAACAATCGAATCATTTATGTACCGGATATCTTCTTTAAGAGCATTTTTTAGTTGAGCTTTTACATTTGGCAAATCATTATAATCCTGGAAACGCTGAATAAAATCATGATAAACAAGAAAAGAAAGTGGCCATGTGTCCCAGTCATTTTTCCATTCTGCAGATAATTCCGGTCTGATTACCTGTTGGACATAGAAGTTGAAGTTAACAACGTCCGTCATATTTTTTACAAATTCATTATGCCAGTCGAAAATTTCTTTTTCAATTTCATTTTTTTCCGCCCGGTTATTTTCTGTTATAACACGATTCAGTAGGTTAATTCTTTCATAAAGATCATGTACTGCAGTAACATATTTTTTTGCATCCCAGGCTTGCCCGGACAAATCAAACTTCACAGTTATTTCCATTCTTGAATAAACCGATTTGTTATTTCTAACTGCAGGATTAAAGAGCAGGCTTTTACAATATCTCACAGCTGCACTATCTAAAATATCGGAACCTGATGATTCTTGGACTTTAGCATTTTTAACATTGCCGCTTTCAGAAATAATCATAATAACTTTAGTGCTGCCTGTGTAAGAATTTTCCAGGGCGCTTTTAGGATAAAGAAGTCTCGGTTGATTTTTTAAAGAAGGCGGAGTAAAATTTTGCTTTGAAAGGTCTAAATTTCCTGCGCACGACATAAAAATGAACGACAACATTAGAAGTACATATTTATACATTTTATTTCCTCCCCTCTTATTTCAAGAGATTCGACAAATTATAAGAGTTTTTAATTGTTTACACTTTTGGATTTAAGTATATATCCATCATTTTGTTTTTCAAAGTCAATGTTCAGTGCAGTACACATCATAACCAAAAGAGTATCTATTTCCTGGTGATCAAAAGAGCCGGTCAGTGTACAATTCTTAAGATCATCATTTTCTATGGTTATTTTTGTTTCATAAAATCTTTCCAGCTCATCGGCAATTTCTGTTAGATTAGTCTGATTAAATTCAAGCTTACCGTCAATCCAGCTAAGAACATACGGATCAATTTTTTTAGGCAAAGCAGGTGACTGATCTTTGGTTACTGTGCTAAACTGCCCTTTTGATAATTCAACTGATTCATCGTTTAATTGGTTTTGCTTCACACTAACCGTGCCTTCTTCTACAAAAACTTCCGTCTTTTCTCCATAAAAACGCACATTAAACTTTGTACCCATAACCGTAGTTTTTGCATTTTCTGTTTTAACTATAAACGGACGACCATCTTTAGTAACAGAAAAGAATGCTTCTCCTTTTAAATCTATTTTGCGGGTGTTTTCATCAAAGTTATCTAAGAACTTAATCCGGCTGCTGCCATTTAGTAAAACTACTGAGCCATCGGGCAAATGTATTTGCTTATGCTCTTTACTAACAGTTGTTACTGTTTTTAACTGTGGCGAATGCTCTTTGTTGTTAATTATATAAACGCTGACAAACAAAAGCAGAATCGCAATCACACCAGCAAATACTGGTCTTAATTTTGGTTTTGCAAACAGATATTTTTTAGTCTGAGAATTATCTTCTAGTCTTCTGTTTAAAGCAAGCCATTCGGTTTTTGTTTCAGGGACAGTAATTTCGTGAGGAGTTGTTTTAATCCAAATATTTTTAACTCGTTCAAACTCCTTTTTATTCTCGTCAGATTCACTTAGCCATAAATCTAAAATTTTCTTTTCATCATCAGCAATATTACCCGTAACTTCTTTGATACAAAGAGCATGATATTGTTTATTCATGAAATTCCTTTTTACGGTTTCTGTCTAATTCTTTTAGTGATCGAAACATCTTGCAATCCCTTTCTAATAAATAATACAGTTGAATAGAGAAAAACCCTACTTTATTTATTCAGAATTTTCCTCAGAATTTCAAATGCTTTTGACATTCTTTTCTCTACTGCTTTAATAGAAATGCTGCAGATTTCAGCAATCTCATAATATTTGTATCCTTCCATCCGGCTTAAGAGATAAACTTTCCTGAGCTTTTCAGGAAGTTGATTAACTGCATTTTGTACATCTATTTTTATATTAGGATCATTTTCATCATTTAAAATTTTATGATCGCTGATATTTCCAAAAGAAGTTGTTTGTGATGAATGCAGCTTACTATGGTTTATGATAGAATTACTAAGAGATTTATAAAGATATGCTTTAATAGATTTGGCAGGATTTAATTTTTCTCTTCTTACCCAGAGTTTTAAAAATATATCCTGAATAAGATCCGATGCTGTCTCTACTGAGTGTAACCTATACAATGCAAAGCGAAACAACATCCTGTAATATTTAAAATAGAGTTGCTTAAAGGCTTCCCTATCATCATGCCTGATAGCTTCAACTAAAACTTCATCTGCTGGTTCAGAATCTTTAATTTTCAACATTTGAGAAACCAAACCCGTCTAAGTTTGTTTTCCTTTATTTCAGGTAAACCATTTTACCGGTAGATGTAAAATTACTACTAGCTAATTTATAATAATAAATTCCGCTTGCATAGCCCGAAGCATTAAAATTGACATTGTAATTTCCGCTTGCCATATACTTGTTCACTAAATCCTTAATTTTATTTCCGAGCTCATTAAATATTTCCAGTCTTGTAAAACCACCTTTGGGTAAAGAAAACTTTATTGTTGTATTAGGATTAAATGGATTGGGAAAATTTTGATACAATTTAAAATTTGTTGGAATGCTGCCGTGATCTTTAACATTGGTAGTAGTTTTGGGAACAAGACGAATTCTGTAAACATTATTTTTACTTGCTGTTATGTATAATGTTTTCCGGTCTTTATCTCCCCAAGCGCAATTAGATGCATTACCGGGAACAACTATAGTATCAAGCAAAGTTCCTTCGGGAGAAAATACCCACACACCTACCGGACCCGTACAAAAAATATTTCCGGCAGAATCTATTTTCATCCCGTCAGCGTAGCCGCTGGAAGGGATAGAACAAAGAAGTTGTTTGTCCACTATTGTAGAATCATTCACAACATCCCAAACATAAATTTTACATTTGTGAGAATCATTCACATAAAGTTTTGATTCATCAGGTGAAAAACAAATTCCATTTGGAAGTTCAAGCGTTGAATCAAGCAGAGTAACATTTCCTGAAGTATCGATTCTGTAAATTCCTGCATAAGGTAATTCCTGGTGTTGACCTAAAGGAATATTAAAATTCGGATCTGTAAAGAATATTGCTCCATCTGATTTTACCACAACATCATTAGGACTGTTAAATTTTTTCCCTTTGTAAGTTGAAGCAAGGGGAGTAATCATTCCATCAAATTCCTGTCGAGCGACACGTCGTAATTCCATCTGTGTTAAAATTAATCTTCCCTGTAAATCAAAAGTTAAACCGTTTGAACTATCTGAATGTGGCAAGTATTGCGTTAAAGAACTATCAACCGGTGACCATTGATATAGTTTATTTGCTTTTATATCACTGAATAAAAGTCCAAGACTATCACTCCAGACGGGACCTTCAGGCTGCTGAAACCCTGATTCTAAAAGTTCAAGCTCTGCATCATCAGGAACAGGTGATTGCGCGTAAGTTAAAGAAAATGCTAAAAAAAATAGGATCAAATTTAGTTTTTTCATGTCTGCTCTGTATTTATGAGGTGATTCAATTTATTGTCGTTACTGTATTATTTATCTGTAGGGACACTCTATAGAGTGTCCCTACTAGAGTGTTCCCACTACATAATTTTAGACTCCAAGATGCATCTGGTTTTGTTTTTTCTTTCCTTTCAATTAAGCGGCTTTAAAGGTGATATTTAAAACGAAGAAGGTTTAAGCAATCACCAAGGTAAAGAGTGTTCATTAGAGCCAATTATAATTTCGGTTAAAATAAAAAAATATATAGTAACAATCTGTTAAAACCTTGTGGGGACACTCCATAGAGTGGCCCTACGTTGATAGTATTAAAACTAAAGCTTGTTTTTTAGTTAAAATAAAAGATATGATATAACCATCTTTTTATTTATATAAACCCGGTTTGAGTTACAAGGGATTTTTGTTATTATATAAACATTATTAAACTCAACGGGACAACAAAAAAGGATATTTATGAAAAAGATCGATTTAAAAACGCTTGAGAGAAAAATTGTTGTAAGAACTCTGCGGATAGAAGACTTTGACCAGATCGTTAAACTACAGGAATTGTGTTTCCCTGGAATGCATACCTGGACAAAAGAACAAATACAAAGTCAGCTTGCAATATTTCCCGAGGGACAATTATGCATAGAGCTTAATAAAAAAATAGTTGCATCTTCAAGCAGTCTTATTGTTGATTTTGATCTTTACAACGAAGCTGACGACTGGAAAAAGTTGAGTGACTCCGGCTATATTACAAATCATGATCCTGATGGTGAAACGCTTTACGGAATCGAGATTATGGTTCACCCCAATTACCGCGGGTATAAACTTTCAAGAAGACTTTACCGTGCACGCAAAGAGCTTGCAATAGAAAAAAATCTTAAAAACATTGTACTTGGCGGAAGGATTCCGGGATATCAAAAGCACCAGAAAAAAATGAGCGCACGTGAATATGTGCAAAGAGTAATGGAAAAAGAATTATATGATCCCGTACTTACTGCACAACTTGCAAATGGATTTATTTTGAAAAGAATAATACCGGCATATTTGCGAAGTGATGAAGAATCGGGAGGTAATGCAACTTTACTCGAATGGTCCAATATAGATTATCAGCCACCCAAAGGAAAACAAATTGTTCCTTCCCAAAAAGTCAGAATTTGTGCTGTACAATACCAGATGAGAGAGCTCGATAACTTTGATGATTTCGTTCAGCAGTGTGAATACTTTACAGATGTTGCATCCGGTTATAGAGCTGACTTTGTACTTTACCCCGAAATTTTCACACTTCAGCTTTTATCTTTCCTTCCGAATGAACGACCAGGAACAGCCGTACGTAAGCTTGCAGAGTTTACACCCAAGTATCTCGAACTATTTTCAAACCTTGCTATAAAACATAATGTTAACATAATCGGCGGTTCACATTTTACCCTGGAAGGTGATTCCCTTTACAACATCGCTTATCTTTTCAGGCGTGATGGAACAATAGAAAAACAATATAAAATTCATATTACACCAAATGAAAGAAGATGGTGGGGAGTAAAACCCGGCGATAAAATTGAAGTATTTGAGACAGATGCCGGGAAAATAAATATCCAGATTTGTTATGATGTTGAGTTTCCGGAATTAAGCAGGATAGCAGTTGCCAAAGGTGCCGAAATAATTTTTGTTCCTTTCTGCACAGATGAACGTTACGGATATCTTCGTGTTCGCAAATGTGTTGAAGCCCGTTGTATTGAAAATGGCGTTTATGCTGCTATAGCAGGAAACGTTGGTAATCTTCCATTTGTAGAAAATATGGATATCCAGTATGCGCAATCAGGAATTTATACGCCATCTGATTTTATGTTTGCCCGCGATGCAATTGCTGCAGAATGTACTCCAAATGTTGAAACAGTGGTAATACATGATGTTGATCTTGAATTACTTAAAAGACACCGTTCAAGCGGCAGTACATTAAATTGGTACGATAGAAGGCAGGATCTTTACGAAGTTGTATTAAAGAAATAAGGAAAATTATTCTTTATAATATTCATCCAGTTGCCACTTGAGAGGATTGTTTTCAATATAAGTTCGTATTCTATGCAAATCATTATCATTTCTTATTATATGTTCATAAAAACGTGACTGCCATGCAAAGTCCGGAAAATCGTTTCGTCGGGCAAACCTGCAACCGAACCTTTATATTGATTAACCATAAGCGATAATGAGTTCTTCACCATTTTACCAAATTCACCCTCTTGTAGGGACACTCGATCGAGTGTCCCTACAACATCTCCCATAATTATTATTCCGTGAACATGATTTGGCATTACAACAAAATAATCTAATTCAGTATTTTTAAAGTGTTTCGGTATTTCATTGAAATATCTGACTGCTCTTCTTCCTAATTCATTATAAATTACTTTGCTTTTCTTTATTTTACCAAACCAGCATTTAAAGTATTTCGTGCATATAGTAACGTAATACCAATTAGGAAATGAATAATCATATTCTTTTAACCTGATTGATCTTCGGTAGTGTTGTTTTGAATTGTACATTTTGCCCCCAAAAATTTAATGGCATTATCAATATATTTATTTGTAAGGACACTCAATTGAGTGTCCCTACAGTATTTTCTATACAATTATTTTGATTGACGTCGTCCCTACTTCATTTCATCATACATTTTTCTGAATTGCTGTACATCTTCCCAGCAAGGTCTCTTCCAATTCGGATTTCTCAAAAGTGCTGCGGGATGATATGTAACCATTACTTTTGCGTTCAGGTAATCGAAAACTTGTCCCCTTAATTTTGTTAATGATTCTCTTTTTTTGAGAAGTCCCTGCGCGGCGGTTAAACCTAAACACAAAATAAGTTTCGGCTTTATTAATTCTATCTGCTTTTTAAGATATGGAAGGCACGCTTCCATTTCTTCTGATGTTGGCGTACGATTACCGGGTGGACGACTTTTAACAACATTAGCAATGTAAACTTCATCTCTCTGAAAATTTATTGCTTTAAGAATTTCATTAAGCAGTTTGCCTGCACGACCGACAAACGGTTCTCCTTGTGCATCCTCATCTGCACCAGGCCCTTCGCCAATAACCATTACATCTGCATTTGGATTACCGACTCCGAAAACAAAATTTGTCCTGCTTTTATGAAGTGAACACTTTGTACATTTGTTGATCAGCTTATCGAGTTCTTCAAGTGATGCTGCTTTTTCCCAATTCTCTTTAGTTTCGAAGAGAGAAATACCATCTGCGTTTTCATTTTTAATTTTTGTCACGACAGTTGTTTTCCTATTTGATGATTGAGAAGTAAAAAGTTCATCCCCGAAAATTTCTTTCTGATCTTTTAGTGCTTCTATTATTTGTTTTTTGATTTCGCTCATAATAAAGACTAAGTGTTACTTAGTGTCCCTTATATCTAAGTGGTAAAGAGACAACCACTGAGGCACTAAGAACACAAGAATCACTAAGATAATTTTTTTACTTCTGTTAAAATATTATTTGCTGCCTGGAATTTCGATTGAAGAGGAAAACTTTTATTCTTACCTAATTTACTGATTATTGTAATCTTATTTGAATCGTACTCAAAACCGCTTTTTTTATTGTTTAAAGAATTCAACACAATCATATCGAGATTTTTTTCTTTAAGTTTCTTTAATGCATTTTTTCCTGCATTATTCGTTTCGAGTGCAAAGCCAATTATTTTCTTTCCATCTTTCTTAATTGATGAAAGGATATCTTCTGTTTGTATTAAATCAATAGAAGAAAGTTTATCTTCCTTTTTTATTTTCTTCTGTGAAATTTTAGATGGCTTATAATCCGCAACTGCTGCCGTCATAATTAAAACGTCATTACTTTTTATTTTTTTTGTAACAGCATTCTTCATCTCTTTAGCAGATCTTACTTTGTAAAGTTTAATTTCCGGGTAAGCAACTTCAGAAGAATGGCCTGAAATTAAGGTTACATCAGCCCCGCGAAGAAAAGCAGCTTTCGCAATAGCATATCCCATTTTACCAGAAGAACGGTTACCAATATATCTTACAGGATCGATGTCTTCATAAGTTGGTCCCGCAGTAACAAGAATTTTTTTACCTGTTAAATCTTTTTTAATTCCTGAAAGAACAAGTTCAGCAGAATCAATAATTTTATTTATATCAGCTAATCTGCCGTAACCTGAAAGTCCGCTTGCAAGCTCTCCCTCCTCTGCATAAACAACAAAATGTCCAAGCTCTTCAAGTTTCTGAATATTTGTAGTTGTAGTTTTGTTAAGATACATATCAACATCAGCAGCGGGAGCAATAATCAAAGGTGAACGTGCTGCTGAGACAAGTATAGTTAAAGCATTATCAGCAAATCCATTTGCAATCTTTGCAACTGTGTTAACTGTTGCCGGAGCTATCAAAATAAGATCTGCCCAACGTGCAGTATCTATATGCCATGTCGCAACATCGGTTCCGTTCTCCTGGGATTCCGGAAAAGTATTTACTATTACTGGATTACCTGAAAGTGCAGAAAAAGTTAAAGGCTCTACAAACTGCAAAGCGGAAGGTGTCATTACAACTTTAACTTCCGCTCCATGATTTTTTAATTCTCTTGTTAAATAACAGGCTTTATAAGCAGCTATGCATCCCGTTACCCCCAGTATAATCTTTTTCTTTCGGAATACATCATTCGGCATTTATCTAAATAAAATTAAGAAAGGAATTATTGTTTGTATTCATACTCAACTTTACCGTCAAGTAATTCATTAATTGCTTCAATATGAGGTTTCTCCCTGTTCTCAAGTTCTAATGCTATTTTTAGCTGCGCAGGGTTTTGGAT
Source organism: uncultured Ignavibacteria bacterium (assembly GCA_963727535.1). Taxonomy (GTDB): domain Bacteria; phylum Bacteroidota; class Ignavibacteria; order Ignavibacteriales; family Ignavibacteriaceae; genus RBG-16-34-14. Next base: position 147,567 of record CAVSGR010000005.1, on the reverse strand, counting down.
ATCTTCACCTTCTTCCTCGCCTGCAGCCGGAGGAGCAACTGTACTTAACAAAGCGTTGAACTCCATCTTTTGTTCATCATTTATCTGGCGTGCTCTCTTAGAAGCCACGATTATCGCTTCATAAACATTAGCTGTCCGCTTATCAATTTCTCTTAAATCTACCGGTTCGATATTCATTAATTAACTCTCCTTAGTGATTATTTTCTTTATAATTGCTTTGACGTCAAAAACTGCAGTGTTTAAATCTTTATTAAGTACAAGATAATCAAATTTGTCCTTAAGACTCAATTCCATTTTTGCGCGCTCAATGCGTTTTTTTAGGTCATTTTCGTCTTCAGTCTTCCTGTTTTTAAGCCTTTCTACAAGAACTTCAAAACTGGGGGGTGAAATATATATTAAAATTGCATCAGGGTAAATATCTTTTATATTTAGTGCACCTTTAACATCCACCTCCAAAAGCACGGAAATACCACTATTTATTTTATCTTCTATAAATCCTCTGGGAGTGCCGTAATAGTAGTCGTAAAATTTCTCCCATTCGACGAAGTCATTTTTTTCAATCTTTTTAAGAAATTCTTCCTCAGAAATAAATTGATAATCAACTTCATTAACTTCGTGTTCTCTTTTCTTGCGTGTGGTTGCCGAAATAGAAACCGATAATTCCGGGAAACTGCTTAGTATATTTTTTACAATAGTGGTTTTACCAGCACCGCTTGGAGCCGAAACGACAAATATCTTTCCCTGTTTCGTCTTCAAGTTATTCAATGTTTTGTATCTGCTCGCGAATTCTTTCTATTTCTTCTTTTATAAGAACCGAATTATGAGTTATAACTGTTGATACAGATTTTGATGAAATCGTGTTTGCTTCCCTGTTCATTTCCTGACAAATAAAATTAAGTTTTCTTCCCGGTTCTTTTTCATTCTTCATACTTTCTAAGAAAAACTTCAAATGACTTTTAAGTCTTACACACTCTTCTGTTATGTCTGCTTTTTCAGCAATTATGGCTAACTCCAGTTCAAGCCTGTCGCTGTAATCTGAAGCATTCTCAATTAATGTTTTTATTTTTTCTTTAAGAGAACTAAAATGTTCATTGACACTGTTACGGAATTCATTTTCGATAATTACAATTTTTTCTTCAATATTATTTATTCTTTTGCTAAGATCTTTGGACAGTTCGCCTCCTTCTTTACTTTTCATAATAAGAAATTCATCTAGTGCTTTATCAAGAGACTCTTTTACAAGATTAAATTCTTCTTCGGTAAATTCAAATTGGTCCGGAATAAATAATTCTTTGAATGTGAGTAAATGTTCAATCTTAATTTTTTCATTTATCTTAGCCACCTTTTTTACATCTTTTATAAAAGTTAAAAAAGTTTTTAGCTTTTCTTTGTCGACAGGTGGGATATTAGTTGCATTTTCATTGTTTTTAATTTGAAAGAGAACGGTGATTTTTCCTCTCTTTATTTTATTTTTGATTTGTTCTCTTAATTCATATTCTTTGCTTTGAAGTGAAGAAGGCAATCGAAAAAAAACATCGAGGTAGCGGCTGTTAACGCTTTTTATCTCGGTTTCAAAAGTTACTTTTTTATTACCTGCTGCGCCTCTTCCGTAACCTGTCATACTATAAATCATAAATGTTCTCTTTTTATTTAAAAGATGTGTAAAAAAATAGTTATTTCCTAAAAGCAAACAAAGAATTAAATATTAGAAAGCCTCGCCAATACCGAATTGAAATTCAAAATTGTCCCAGAAATTCTTTTTAAAGATATATTCTTTGTCTGCAGGGTCATAAAATTTAAAAGCAAAGTCCAGCCTGAAAGGGGCAAAGGAAGAATAATATCTTAGACCGGTTCCGGCTGCAACTGCAACATCATCAAACCTGAAACTTTTATAACCGAGCCATGTATTACCATAATCTGTAAATAGAGCAACTCCAAAATTCTGCAGGAACCTTAACCTGAATTCGAGCGTTCCTTCCAAAAGAAAGGTTCCTCCTTTAACATTCACTTCGCTCGAAAGAAAGCCCGGCACATCCGGTGTACCTTTTGGCACTAATTGATTTGAGCGCCATCCTCTTATCGAGTTACTTCCACCAGCGTAAAAAGTCCTGTTGAATGGAATTCCTCCATAATCGCCTACATATGCCTGAAGATGCCCAACTTTTAATTTCCACGCAAAAATGTAATTCCTCACTCTCCCGAAAGAACCAAATGCTGTATTAGTAATTAATATTTTATAAAAAAGAGCTCCATCAAAACTGGAACTGGCTAATTTATTAACTAAATAATGAAGAGCATTATCTTCTTCAATCTGAAAAGACAAAGTATAACCCCTGGTAGGAAAAAGAATATCATCTACAGTTGTTGAACCAAACTCAGCACCTATAACTGTAGTAAGTTTTTTCGAAAGACTATCGTTGAAAGTTCTGTAAACCTCATTACTTTGTTCGACATTAAACGAGGTTTTAAGAAAATTTATATAAGTATAGTGCGGCAATTCAAACTCGAGGGAGAGTTTACTACCATACCTTGTATCATTAATATTAAGCTGTTTCTCGATAGTAACATAATTTTCAAGTGTCGCATATATGGGGTTTGTGTACCGGAAAGGTTGCTCAAGCACAACCCTTGAATCAAAATATCCGAGTAAAGTCGTATCTCTGAAAGAAAATTTCTTGAAAAGTGTTCCGAAATTAATATTAAAGATATTCTGAACGCCAAATGATGAACTAACTGTAAGCTTTCTCGCATCACCAAGAAAATTTTTCCTGATATAAGTTGCACCGAGACCTATATTAAAAAAGCTTTGCTGGTTGTTCATAATTATCTCAGGAGAAAGCTCGTTCATTAAGCCGATATTTCCATTTAATAATAAAGGCAATCTCCCATTTGAATTACCGGAATCGGAATTTGGAATTGAAACCGTGATTGAATTGAACAAACCTGTCCTGTACAATCTTACCTGACTTCTTCTCAATTCATCAAGATTATAAATCTGACCGGGTAAAATTCCGGTTACATCACGCAATAAATCATTCTTAACATCCGAAGCACCTTCACCGTCTTTCTTAATAACTATAGAATCGACAACATACTGGATACCGGGAGTAAAATAAATATTAAGGTCTGCGTTACTATTTGCAGTATCTTTATATACAATTATACTGTCGAAAGCTGCATAAACGTAACCATTATCTAATAAAATGGTTAGTGCCTCCCCCGTTTTTGTTTGTACATAATCCTGATTATACTTTTTTGTCGTATCGATCTGATATAAATAATACATAGATGTAACTATAAACGTCGGCACTTTATCAAGTCCTATCAGTCTCAGTTTGTTATAATTTGATGGTTTATTTTCCCGGATAGTATACTTCAGACTTATATAATTATCCGAAGTATCAACATCATATTTGTATGAAACCCTGGTTTCGAAAAAACCGTTCGCGTTATAAAAAGATAAAATAGAATTTACATCTATCCGAATGCTTAAAGAATCAAAATAAACCGGCGGCGCACCAAGAGGAGTAAACGAGTTAAGGAATTTATAAAACCATCCTGGAGATTCCTCAGATAAAATAATTGATTTTAATGTTGAAGTAGAAAATTCTTCATTCCCTTCAAAATCAATTGATTTCAATTCATATTGCTGCGCAAAAAGAATTTTACTAAAAAGCAGAAACAAAATAAGTAAGCGGCAAATTTTCATTTTATGATAGCAGGGTTAACAAAAGACTAAATAATATTTTCTCTGTCCGTCAATCAAGTATAAAATCCTTTGATACAAGAGTGAATGTCGGATAGTCTTTCTTAAATTTCTTAATAAAGAAATCTTTAATCTCATTGTTTTCAATATTATGCGATAGAAAAAGCGATATTGTTTTCGGTTCAATAATAAGATGAGCGTAATATACTTTCCCTAATTTAAAATCGATGATGTAGCTGAATACCTCACCGCCACGTGAACCGATGTAATAATCCTGTGAATTATAATAGAGTAATTCGTAATCTGTAGGAGGAAGTTTTATTTTACTGATATAACCATTTGTGATTGAACCATCGAGTAAACCGGTTTCAAATCCTTTTCCAAGGTTATTACCAATAATTTTAAGCAAGGCAAATTTGATTCCTAATTCATCTTTGGTATCGATTTCAACACCGGCAACAATTTCATCTTTGGTTGTATCTTCAAACATTCCAGAGTAAGCTATTTTAGTATTATTTCCTAATATTTTTTTTGCTTCCTTAAGCATAACAGCCGGATCGTTAAAGTTTTTTACCGGCTCTTCATTGGTTTTTTTCTGTTCTGTTTTACCACAGCCAAAAAGCAAAGCAAAAATTGAAAGTAGAATTAATGACCGAATAATTTTATTTGATAACAACTTTTGTCCCTTTCTTTACAACTGTAAGAATTTCATCGATGTCTTCATTTGTAAGAGCTATCGAGCCGTCTGTCCAGTTATAAACAAACGGCAGATTTTTAAATATAAAATTTAATCTTCCAATCCCGTGAATGCCCACATCATTTCCTAAAGCTGTTTTAAGCTTCGGACAGCCTTCGTAATAAAATTCAAATTTTAACTGATCAAACTCACGCTGAGTAATTACTCCTTTTCTCAAAGCTTCGGAAGCATCGTTAAGATTAGGATAATTTAACTTTAGAAATTTATAATATTTATAGGCAGTATCAATATCACATACCTGGTACTCGCCTACAGGAGTTGCATTGTCATCTGCACTGCTCTTGGCAACATTAATGTTCCTTCCAAAACTTGCGCGGTAAGTTTTTATTAAAACTGTATCTTCATAAATACTTAATGTAAAAGTTTTCCTGTCAACTATAATGTTTACATCTTTCAATTCTGTATAACCATTCTTCAATATATCTTCCTGGAGAGTATCTTCAAGAGAGTTAAGAATAATTCCGTAAACAACAACACCGAAGATAAAAACAAGAATACCAGCAGACATGTAAAAAACATTCCTTAAGGTATTCTTATTAACAAAATTAGAAAGCTTTATATCACGAAAACTCGGATATTTTCTCTCGTTCTTTCCCATCAATTCCTATTATGGCAGATTTGTGCGATACTAATTTTCTAACAACTTGCGAAATCTAATCAGAAAATGGTAATAATAACAAAAAAGGGCGAATGTTAAATTCGCCCTTTCGGTAAAAATCTTTACAAAATTATTTAAACTTCTAAAATTTCAGTTTCTTTGTGCTTAATTATATCATCAATCAGCTTAATATGTTCATCGGTTAATTTCTGAACCTGGTCTTCAGAATCTTTAAGTTCATCTTCCGATGATTTTTTTTCTTTCTGTTCTCTCTTCAAATGCTCGTTCGCATCTCTTCTTACATTCCTGATAGCAACTTTTGTTTCCTCACCAAATTTTTTCACAATCTTAACAAGTTCTTTTCGTCTTTCCTCATTTAAAGGCGGAATCGGGATTCGCAGGTTAGTACCATCACTTACAGGGTTTAAACCAATGTTGGCCTCAAGTATTGCTTTATCTACGTGGGAAAGTATTGTTTTGTCCCATGGGGTAAATGAAAGTGCATGAGCATCAAGCACTGTTAAGTTACCAACCTGGCTAATCGGGGTTATATTTCCATAATAATCTACTTTGATACCATCCAATAGAGCAGTTGTAGCCTTACCTGATCTTATCTTGGAAAGCTCCCCTCTTAAAGCTTCAATAGATTTATCCATTCTCGAATTAGCGTCATTTATAATTTGTTTCATTTGGGACCTCTTGGATTATTAAATTTAAATCAAAGAGCTAATCAATAATTTTTTAATTTTCTACTTCATCATGTATAAGGGTTCCCACACTTTCCCCTTTTACAAGTTTAAAAAGATTTCCCGGAATATCCATATTAAAAACAACCATCGGGAGATTATTTTCTTGGCATAAACTAACAGCAGTAAGATCCATAATCTTCAAGTTTTTCTTAAGAACATCGAGATATGAAATTTTATCGAATTTAAACGCACCGGGATTTTTTTCCGGATCAGAATCATATACACCATCTACGCGTGTCCCTTTAACAATTGCATCAGCCTGAATCTCAACAGCTCTTAATGAAGCAGCGGTATCGGTGCTGAAATACGGATGTCCGGTACCACCTCCAAAAATCACAACTCTTCCTTTCTCAAGATGTCTTAAAGCTCTCCTTCTTATATATGGTTCTGCAATCTCATCCATCTTAATCGAGCTCATAAGGCGTGTATAAACACCTCTTTTCTCTATAGCATTCTGAAGCGCAAGTGAATTTATCAAAGTGGCAAGCATTCCCATTTGGTCGCCGGTAACTCTATCTATTCCCTGGGCAGAAGCACTTAATCCTCTGTAAATATTTCCACCGCCAATTACTATTCCTAATCCAACTCCTTCGTCGTGAACTGCTTTTACTTCATCGGCAAAAAACTCAAGAACTTTATTATCGATACCAAAACCTTTTTCTCCTAAAAGAGATTCACCACTCAACTTAAGAAGCAATCTTTTATATTTTAGTCCGGTCATTGATTTATTTATTTGTGAAGATTAAATATAAAAAAAGGTCTTAAAACTTTTAAGACCTTGTTTGAATTATTTTTTTTCATCACCAAGATGATATCGCCGGAACTTTTTAATTTTCACCTGGCTACCGTTGGATGCATTGAATTCTTTTATCAAATCACCAACTGATTTTGAATTATCTTTAATGAACATTTGCTCAACAAGACAATTTTCCTGGTAAAATTTATTGAGTCTGCCGGTTGCAATCTTCTCGAGAATATTTTCAGGCTTGCCTTCTTTGCGGGCTAACTCTTTATAAATTTCCGTTTCTTTGTCGATTATTTCCTTCGGAACTTCCTCACGGTAAGTACAAATAGGTTTCATCGCCGCAACCTGCATAGCAATATCTTTACCATTTGTCCCGAATTTATCCATCAAACCATTCGTGTTTTCAAGAGCAATAAGAACACCGAGTTTTGAACCCGGATGAACGTAATCAACAAAAGTTCCATTTTCCATATCTTCAACAGAAAATCTTGAAACTTCTATCTTCTCACCAATCTTGCCAAGTAATTCTGTATACTTATTTTTTAATTCAGGATTGCCGTCAAACAGTTCCTGAACATTTACTGGTCTTGCTGAAATTACAGCATCAAGAACCTCGTTTGCAAACTGGATAAAGTCATTACTATTGGCAACAAAGTCCGTTTCACAGTTTACTTCGACAATTACACCTGTTTTGCCATCATTCAAAATTTTAGTAAGTACTATTCCTTCGTTTGCTGTTTTTTCTGCTCTTTTAGCAGCTACAGCAGCGCCTTTTTTTCTCAATATCTCGATTGCTTTTTCAATATTACCGTTTGCTTCTGTAAGGGCTTTTTTGCAATCCATCATGCCCGCACCGGTTTTTTGTCTTAGTTGATTAACTAATGCAGCAGTAATTTCCATTTTAGAACTTCTTTCCTCCAATAATTTTAGTAAATAACATTACTCGCTTTTTTCTTTATCTTTAGTTTCAGATTCCGCTTCTACTTTTTTTGCTGTCGCTTTCTCTGCTTTTTCTTCTTCAGCCTTTTCCTTTTCAATTTTTTCTTTTTCTACTTTTTCCTTTTTAGCTTTTTCTTTCTCTACTTTTTCTTTTTCAGCTTTCTCTTTCTCTTCTTTCTTCTCAGCTTCTCTTTCCTTTTTCAGTCTTTCTTTTTCAGCAGCTTCCTCAGCCTTTATTTCTTTGGCTTTTGCAGTTCCCTCAACAACAGCATCTGCCATACTTTTTGTAATCAGCTCAATAGTTTTAACAGCATCATCATTTGCAGGTATTGCAAAATCAACCTCTTCAGGATCACAATTAGTATCAACTATTGCATAAACAGGAATGTTTAATTTTTTTGCTTCTTTAATTGCAATAGATTCTTTCTTTATATCAACTACAAAAAGAGCTCCCGGTAAACGAGACATTGTTTCAACACCCTCGAGAACTTTTTTTAGCTTATCTTTTTCTCTCGTAAGAAACAATCTTTCTTTTTTTGTAATCTTATCGAACGTTCCGTCAGTTTCCTGTTTCTCAATATTATTAAGTCTCTTTATGCTTTTCCTGATGGTTGAAAAATTGGTTAACATTCCGCCGAGCCATCTTTCACTAACCCAATTTGCATCGGATCTTCTCGACTCAGATTCAATAACTCCTTTTGCCTGTTTTTTCGTTCCGACAAAAAGAACTCTCTTTCCTTCAGAAACTAGTTTAGAAAGACTTTCAGCCGCATAAACTATAGAGTTCTGAGTTTTCTTGAGATCAATAATATGAATTCCATTCTTCTCCATAAAGATGAATGACTTCATTTTAGGATTCCATCTGCGGGTTAGATGACCGAAGTGCGCACCAGCTTCAATAAGCTGGGTTAGTTCAACCTTTTCCATTTTTTAACTCCTGTTGTTCTTTTACTTCCTTCTTCTTTACCTTTCATCCTGCCTTAGCAGAACACAGGGGGTAAATCCGGAAGTATGTGTTTTTGAAATAAATGAATTTGTGAATTACCGAATTTGTAATCCGATAATTTTTAACGTTTAGAAAATTGAAATCTTTTTCTTGCTTTTGGTCTTCCGTATTTCTTACGTTCAACCATTCGTGGATCTCTTGTTAATAATCCTTCTACTTTAAGCTTTGGTCTGAAATCAGGATTTATTGTTATAAGTGCTCTTGCAATTCCAAGTCTTACCGCTTGTGCCTGACCTGTAGTGCCGCCGCCATTAACCTTTACTGAAACATTATATTGTCCTAAAGTGTCGGTAGCTTTAAAAGGAGAAATAATGTCTTCTCTCGAAACTTCCTGTGGAAAAAATTTTTCAAATTCTTTTCCGTTAACAGTAATTTTACCGTCACCGCTTTTAAGAATTATTCTTGCGACTGAAGTTTTTCTTCTTCCAACAAATATCTGATCAGCCATGTTTCTCCATTAAGTTTAATTGTTCCGGTTTTTGTGCAACGTGCGGATGATCCTGACCTGCATACACTTTTAATTTTTTAATGAGCTTGTTTCCTAATCTTGTTTTGGGAAGCATACCTCTTACTGCACTTTCAATAAGATACTCAGGTTTCTTAGAAAGAATTTCCTCAAAACTCTTTGTCTTTAACCCACCGGGATAACCAGAATGATGCGAATAAGTTTTAAGCGTTTCCCTCTTACCCGTAACTTTAACCTGTTTTGCATTTATAACAATTACAAAATCACCGGTATCCGTATTTGGCGTAAATGCAACTTTATTTTTTCCGCGAATTACTTTAGCAACCTCGGAAGCTAATCTGCCAAGCACCTGATCCTTTGCATCTACCAGATACCATTTTCTATCAGCATCTTCAGGTTTAATGAATTTTGTTATTTTTTCCTGTTTCACAACAATTTCTCCCAAAAACAAACTTTTTTCTAAAAAAATTAGAACGTTAAAAGTATGAGTAAAGCCTTTAAAAGTCAAGAAATTAACTATTACTCTCCAGCACCTTTATTTGGAGAATATTGTCAGTGCTGCATATATTTATCCATATTTTGCATATTCGGCATATTGAATTTCTTGTAACCGGCAGGAACTTCAAATAAATCTTTATTAAGTGACATTTTATCGACAGAAACTACTTCCATAGTAAATTCTTTTTCACCCGAATCATCTTTAACAATTACAAGCATAGGGAAGTAATTTCCAACCAACTTTTGCTGCCATTCATCCTGGGGATTTTTTACCATTGGATTCTGCAGCATAAAAAAACCACCGAGTTCATCAGTCATCCAGGCTTCCCCACTATTTTCATCATCTTTAAAAGTCCACTTCTCACATTTGTAACCATTTATGGTTTTATATTCACCTGTCCTTTTTATCTTATCGGCAGCATCACTTTCTTTCATATGATCTCCAGACTTAATATCCATTTGGGGAAACTCCATATACATCTTCTGTTCATCCATTAGTATCTTTGAGTTAGAATCTTTTTTGTTATGAAGAATAGCAACCGTATGCCCACGTGATTCAACTTCCATTCTTGCGTTGTCTCCTTTAAGATAGTAAACCATATTGGAAGTTTCTTTGCCCGTTATTTTCATTACAATCTTTCCTTCAAAATTATTTTGAGCAAATGAAGAGGTGTAAAGGATTAATAAACTAAATAAGAAAAGATAAATGGAACTCGTTCTTAAAAGCATTTTAAGCTCCTTTCAGATATTTGTTAGAAAAAAGATTTCCCGAAATTAAATGATTTTACCATATTGAAAAAGACCGGCTGGAATGACTTGAAAGCCTCTTTTCCTTTTACCATAAGTTTTATTGAATAATCTTCGTCAGAATTTGTTCTTAAATATATTACTTGTGTAAAATAACCTTCGAGTTCTTCAGGATCATTATAATAATAGTCTCTTCCGCGGTTGCTAAATTTGTATTTAAATCTTGATGAATTGAAAATACTTTTATCACGAACATCAAGATGAACATAAGGAGGAATTTGATAGCTCCTGTCAACAGCCCAGAATGTAACTCCATCTAATTTATTTTTTACATCCTGATCTAAATATGTCCAGCCATTCGGATATCTTAAAGAAACATTAAGAGTAGATTCTTTATAAACCTGCATTAAGGCGGATGTATCGTAATCTGCTTTATTAAAGTTATAAAAATATGCTTCGGCTTTTCTTTGTTCCGGTTTTATTTCTTCATGTGATTTTATTTCATCTTCTTTAGAATTAAGAATTTCATTTTTAGAAAAAGTATTGCCTTCTTTATTTAAGAATTCGATATAAATGGAATTAACTGCCATCCTATTCAATTGACGACTTAACAAATAACCGGCTAAAAGAAAAACACACGAATGAATAAAAACAGAAAATAAAAAACTAATTATTAATCCGTTAGACTTGATATTTCTTGCTATTGGAAACACTCTCAAAATTAGTTTTGATTTTCTCTTTTAGCAAGAGAATTAGTGCTGTATTCATTTCCTTTTTGAACAGAGAAATTTTTCATAAATTTAGAGGTTAAAAAATATGGAAAAGAAATGAAATTTTTAGTAACTGGTGGATCGGGCTTTCTTGGAATCAATTTAATCAGGTATTTAAAAGAACGGGGACACGAAATAACCTCTCTTGATATTGTAAGTTTTGATTATCCTGATATGAATGATAAAATCAAGACAATCAAAGGTGATATAAGAAATAAAATTGTTGTTAATGAAGCGAGTCAGGATATTGATATCGTTATTCATACAGCAGCGGCTTTACCTTTATACAGACCCGGAGATATTTTTTCAACCGATGTTGAAGGAACAAGAAATCTTCTGGAAGCTGCTGAGAAAAATGAGATAAAGAGATTCATACATATTTCCTCAACAGCAGTTTACGGAATTCCAGATCATCATCCTTTATATGAAAATGATAAACTTGACGGTGTTGGTCATTACGGTAAAGCTAAAATAATGGCTGAAGAAGAGTGTATTAAGTATAGAAAAAAGGGGATGTGCGTTTCTGTTGTAAGACCTAAATCTTTTATTGGACCTGAGAGATTGGGAGTGTTTGATCTTCTCTATGATTGGGCAAAAGACGGCAAAGGATTTCCAATGATTGGGAATGGTAAAAACCGCTACCAACTTCTTGATGTGGAAGATCTTTGTGAAGCAATTTATCTTTGCGCTACTCTGGATGCAGAAAAAGTAAATGATACTTTTAATATCGGGGCAAAAGAATTCACAACTATGCGCGAAGATTATCAGGCAGTTCTTGATTATGCCGGACACGGTAAAAAAATAGTTGGTCTTCCCGAGACGCCAATTATATGGACACTAAGAATTCTTGAATTGTTTAAGCTCTCTCCTCTTTACAAATGGGTTTACGAAACTGCTTCAAAGGACTCTTTTGTTTCAATCGAGAAAGCAGAAAAGGTTCTCGGTTATAAACCGAAGTATTCCAATAAAGATGCCTTGGTTAGAAACTACAAATGGTACATTGAACACATTAACGAGTTTAAGAATACAAGTGGAATTTCACATCGTGTTCCATGGAAGCAAGGCATTTTAAGAATAGCTAAAATGTTTTTCTAAAAATTAATTCTTCTCAGCAACTTCGTCTTTAGCTTAAAATTTTATATTTGTATATTATGCAAAAAGAGAAAAGGAGTATTATAGTGGCAAACAAAAAAGATTTCCTGAAAGAAACGGTTCAGCATATTGATATTAAAAAGTATAACGTTGTTCCAATGGTTGATGCTATGGGAAATATGGCTTTTTCTGCCAGGACTCTTAACCGTGCTGCAAACATTTATGATAGGATGATTAGCGATAAAGAATGCGGAATTATTCTTACACTCGCCGGAAGTATTTTTAGTGCGGGATTAAAGAAAGTAGTTTTTGATCTTATAATGAACAATATGGTTGATGCAATTGTTTCAACAGGTGCAATTATGGTAGATCAGGATTTTTTTGAAGCACTCGGCTTTAAACATTATAAAGGAACTCCATTCAGTGATGATAATCTTCTAAGAGAACTTCATATCGATAGAATTTATGATACATATATTGATGAAGATGAACTAAGAGTTTGTGATGAAACCTGTGGAAAAATCTTTGACAGTCTTGAGCCACGTCCTTACTCTTCAAGAGAATTACTCTGGGAATTCGGAAAATATCTTGAGAATAACGGCGGACCCAAAGTAGACGATTCTGTAATTTGGGCTTGCTATAAAAATAATGTTCCGATTTTTGTTCCGGCTTTTTCTGATTGCTCAGCTGGATTTGGTTTCATAGTTCATCAAACACAAAATCCGACAAAACATGTTTCGCTCGATTCGGCAAAAGATTTCCTCGAACTCACAAAAATAAAACTCCAATCTAAAGAAACAGGAATATTTATGATCGGCGGCGGAGTTCCTAAAAACTTTACGCAGGATATTGTTGTTGCAGCAGATATTTTAGAAGAAGATGTACCAATGCACAAATATGCTATTCAAATTACTGTTGCGGATGAAAGAGACGGGGCACTTTCCGGTTCAACTTTAAAAGAAGCAAGTTCCTGGGGAAAAGTAGAAACAACATATGAACAAATGGTTTATGGAGAAGCTACTGTCATTATGCCTTTGATTACCGGTTATGCTTATCACAAAGGAAGCTGGAAGGAAAGAAAGTCAAAGGAATTTCAGAAAATATTTTTAGCTGAACAGACTACGGTCAGTTAATAGTTCCCTCAGGAAATTGAAATACAAAACAATTTTAAATATAGATATTATTAAGTCTGATTATCCTTTTAATTATCAAAAAGTACTGACGAAAAGATTGGATGCTCTTTTAGGCAATTTCAACAAATCTATAATTAATGAAATCGTACTTTGGAAAGTCAACCGTTATGTTGACATTAACAATGAAACAATGACTCTGTTAAATCTTGTTAAAAAAACTGACAAAACACTAAAAATTGAACTAACTCGCCAATTGCTTAAAAATCTTTTGCTGACAAAAGGAATAAGGTAAGCAATGGCTTCAGCTATTTTAAGATTTAAGAATCCTAACATTTACCAAATTATTGATCAACGTGCAAATAGATTACTATATAGTAAAGAATTGAAAATACCTCATAACATTTTAAAACAAATTGACTTATATGTCGATTACCTTACAAAACTAAGGAAAGTCTGCATAAACATTATTGCATAAATTTGAAGTATAGTAGTGTTTTCTGTGGAAAGGCTAATCTTCCACTATAGCCAAAAATACAATCCAGTCTAAATCACCATCATTATTTCCATTTAATTTAATTCACAAAAAGGCTTATATTAGCACCCTTATTGGATTTATTATGACTGTAAAAGAATTATTAAAAAAATACAATGACCCTAAGAACTTCTTTAACAGGGACTTAAGCTGGATCGAGTTTAACCGCAGGGTGCTTGAGGAAGCATTAGACCCTGAACTTCCCCTGTTAGAAAAAGTAAAATTCATTTCAATATTCCATTCAAATTTAGATGAATTTTATATGATCCGTGTTTCAGGTCTCAAAGAGCAAATTGCAGCAAATGTTCTGGAACCAACCATAGACGGCTTAACACCAACAGAACAACTACAAAAGATTGAGAAAATGATTATGCCAATGCTAAAAAAAACACTCGATCTCTGGCACAATGAAATCATTCCCGCTCTCAAAGAAAATAATATTGTAATCTGCGAATACGATAATTTATCAACAGAAGAAAAAGAAAAATTAGACGAATATTTTAAAAAGAAATTTCCCCGGTTTTAACTCCGCTTGCTTTCGATCCCGGCAGACCTTTTCCATACATTTCTAATTTAAGTCTTTCACTGGCAATACTTGTAAGGAAACCGAATGGGGAAAATCATTTTGCAAGAGTAAAAGTTCCAAGTATTCTACCACGTTTAATGCAGATCGATTCGATCATAAAACCCGGGAAGAAAATTCAAGCTAATGGCAAATTCTCTGCAAAGTTTATATGGTTAGGCGATCTTGTTCGTGCAAATCTTCCATTGCTTTTCCCGGGAATGGAAATTCTGGAAGCCCACCGATTTAGAATTACCAGAGATACCGATATTGAATTGCAGGAAGATGAAGCCGATGATCTTTTAAGTGTAATTGAAGAAAATATTAGGCAAAGAAGATTTGGAAGTGTTGTAAGATTAGAAGTCGCAAGTAAAATGCCTGATTTTATGCTCGACACTTTAGTTGAAAATCTACAAATAAAAAAAGAAGATGTTCATGTTCTCGAGGGTCCGCTTGGATTGAGCGATGTTATGTCTTTATACGATTTACCTTTACACCAGCTAAAATCAAAACCATATTATCCGGTTATACCAAAAGTTTTTGAAGAGGAAGATGATCCGTTCAGTGTAATAAAACAAAAAGATATTCTGCTTCACCATCCTTACCATGCTTTTGCGCCTGTTATTGATTTTATAAAACAGGCAGCGCAGGACCCTGATGTTCTTGCAATCAAGCAGACGTTATACAGGGTCGGTTCAACATCACCAATAATAGAATACCTGGTAGAAGCTGCCGAACGGGGAAAACAGGTTGCAGTTCTCGTAGAATTAAAAGCAAGATTTGATGAAGAGAACAATATCTTTTGGGCGAGAGAACTTGAAAAGGTTGGAGTTCACGTTGTGTATGGTTTGGTTGGTTTAAAGACACATGCAAAAATGACCCTCGTTGTGAGGAGAGAAACAGATGGGGTCAACAGGTATGTGCATATGTCAACCGGAAATTATAATGTAACAACGTCCAAGCTTTATACAGATTTGGGATTTTTTACAAACAACCAGGATATCTGTTCAGATGTGTCTGATGTTTTCAATTACCTGACCGGTTATTCAAAACAAACTGAATTTAAAAAACTTATAGTTGCTCCTATAAACATGAGGGAAAAATTTCTCGATCTAATATTAAGGGAAGCAAATAATGTACAATCTGGTGGTACAGGAAAAATAATTCTTAAACTTAATTCTCTTGTTGATCCGGCACTTATTGCTGCACTTTATGAAGCTTCAAATGTTGGAGTAAAAGTCGATCTTATAATAAGAGGCATCTGCTGTTTAATTCCTAAAGTTCCGGGTTTAAGCGAAAACATAAGGGTCACCAGCATTGTCGGCAGGTATCTTGAACACAGCAGAGTTCTTTATTTCTATAATAATGGTGAAGAAGAAATTTATTTAAGCAGCGCAGATTTTATGCAGAGAAACTTAGATAGAAGAGTAGAGATTGCCTGGCCTGTTGAAGATTCGAAAATAAAAAGTGAAATAATGAAAAGCCTCCTCAGCGTTTCGATAAAAGACAATATTAAGGGGAGTGAACTCCAGCCGAATATGAATTATATAAGATGTCATGCAGATGGAAAAGAGAAAAAAATAAATTCGCAGGAATGGCTTATGGATTATGCAATGAGATCTTCTGCAGGATATTCAAAAACAAAACCCTCAGCAATAAGATAATACCTGTCATTCCGGACGAAAAGAAGTTGAGATCCGGAATCTTCGAATTTCTGCATACCTAACTATTCTTCAATTCAATTTTAGCTATAATTTTACTAATTTCATCAGGACTGATTAATAAAAAAAAAGGTAAATGATGACTGAATTAACAAAGAATGGAATTCTAAATTCAATAAAAAAAGTTGATGATAAACGTATAGACAAAAATCATCTTATACTAAATTCAATTAAGAATTTTGAAATAAAAGAAAATACATTAACTCTCGATCTTTCTCTCTCAATCCCTCAAAACGAAGTTAACGAAGAATTAAAATCGAAAATCATCAAAAGCATAAAAGATGATTTTTCTGATCTCAGCTCAGTAAAATTAAATATTCTTGCTAAAATCACATCTCATACAGATAAAAGAAAAGATGCTCTGCTGCCGGGAGTTAAAAATACAATTGCAGTTGCAAGCGGAAAAGGTGGAGTAGGTAAAAGCACTGTCGCAGTTAATCTTGCAGTTGCTCTTGCAAAAGATGGTGCAAATGTCGGCTTAATAGATGCAGATATTTATGGGCCAAGTATTCCTCTTATGCTTGGAGTAAAAGACAGGCCGCAGGTATATCAGAAAGATGGAAAAGTTATAATGCAGCCGCTGGAAAACTACGGAATAAAAATGATCTCCATCGGTTTTCTTGTTGATGACGAAGCTCCTGTAATTTGGCGTGGACCAATGGCAAGCGGTGCGGTAAAACAATTTATGTCCGATGTAAATTGGGATGATCTGGATTACCTTGTATTTGATATGCCGCCAGGAACAGGCGATATCCAATTAACTCTTGTTCAAACAATTCCTCTAACAGGAGCTGTAATTGTAACTACACCTCAGGAAGTATCTTTGGTAGATGCACGGAAAGCTTTGAAAATGTTTAACCGTGTTAATGTTCCTGTTGCCGGAGTTGTTGAGAATATGAGTTACTTTATTGCACCGGATTCCGGTAAGAAATATGATATCTTTGGATTTGGAGGAGGTGAAAAATTGTCAAAAGAATTACAAGTTCCCTTCCTTGGAGAAATTCCTATTGATTCAAGAATAAGAATTGGTGGAGATAAAGGAATCCCCATTGTTTTTGATTTACCAGATACCGAATATTCAGAAATAATTACAGGAATTTCCCGAAAGCTTGCAGAACAAATTAATCTTATTAATCTTAATGCTTCCTCCAAAGTTGAAATTTTACTTGATGACGAAGAACAATGAAAGAAAAAATAGAAAAATCGCTAGAGTCCGTAAGACCGTTTTTACAAGCAGACAGCGGTGATGTAGAACTTGTCGAGGTAACCGAAGAAGGTATTGTAAAAGTGAAACTAACCGGTGCTTGTGGACTTTGTCCTTTATCCGTTCTCACATTGAGAGCCGGAATTGAAAGAACTTTGCTTCGTGAAGTTCCCGGCATCAGAAGAGTTGAAGCAGTAGCACAATAAAAATTATATGACTGAAATAACATCAAGAAAACTTAGTAAAATATTTTTGTGGATGTTGGGAATTATTTTATTCCTCTTACTTGTTTATCTGCTTTCAGATATCATCGTAATTCTCATTATCTCAGTCCTGTTGATGTTTATATTCCATCCTCTTGTAACAACGCTGGAACAGGAAGGTTTTAACAGGTTCGCTTCGACACTTTTTATTTTTATAGGAGTTGGTTTATTCGGGTATCTCGGTTTATCTTTTTTCATTCCGAGATTTACATTCCAGATGAATCAGTTGATAGCCACTCTTCATGTTTATTCGCTTCACGATCAATTATTTAAAATTGAAAAAGAGATATACTCTTTTCTACCGTTTTTTCCATTAGGTGAATTATCAAAAAGAGTGGAAGATTTCATATCGAACCAGATTATAAATTCATTTGATTCCATAACGGTTCTTCTATCGAGTCTTGTCTCTGTTATTGCAATACTTGTTATAGTACCCTTCATAACTTTCTTTTTATTGAAAGACAGCAGACGGATTCTACAGGGAATTCTTCATGTTATGCCTAACAATTATTTCGAAATCTCATATTACATTCTGAAAAAAATCAGTGTACAGATTGGAAGGTTTGTAAGAGCGTGGATATTTGATGCAGCTTTTGTAGGAACTACCTGCGGTCTTGGCTTCTACGCTATAGGAATTGAAAATGCTCTACCTTTAGGTTTAATTGCTGGAGTTGGTCATCTCGTTCCCTATTTAGGTCCCATTTTAGGGGGTGTGCCGGCAATAATCATTTCAATTATACAATTCGGAAATTTATCACAGGTTCCTTATATAATGCTATTGATGGTTCTTGTATATACTTTAGATAATGGTTTTGTACAACCTTTTGTTTTTTCAAAAAGTGTAGATATGCATCCAATTATTATTATACTTTTAATAATCACAGGAAGTCACTTATTCGGAGTTTTAGGAATGCTGCTTGCAGTACCAACTGCGGCTGTAATCAGAACTTTTACCAAAGAAGTATACTTTGCCCTTAAAAATTATAAGATTGCCAGAATTTAGTTTTTTCTTTTGAGTAAAAGATTTAGATAAGAAGAGCGGATATATAATCCGCTCTTTTCATTTTAAAGTTATAATGATGAAAGCATTGCTTTTGCTTTTGTTCTGGCAAATGACTGGTTCAGGTTATTTAATGAATTGAAGTTAATTGCCATTTCGCATTGTGCTTTTGCATTTTCCTTATCATTCTTTCCTTTATAGACTTTTGCAAGCCTGAAGTAGGTATAAGGATTTTGCATATTAGATTGTTTGAATTCTTGTTCAGCCTTATCATAATTTTTTTCTTTTAGTGCAATAGAACCTTCAAGTTCGTGATAAAGCCACTGCTGGAAATTATTTTTTGCTGCTTCCGCTTTCTCACCAAATTCTCTGGACTTTGCTTTAGCCGTAGCAAGATCATTTTTCATCAAAGCAACTCGTGATTCATTATAAAGAGCAAATCTTCTTGTATTTTCTTTTACTTGTTCAGATAGATTTGATTCTTCAATTGCCTGGAGAGATTTGTTATAATTAGATAAAGCCTCGTCATATTTCCCGGCTTCAAAAAGTATATTACCTATTGTATTCAGATCTGCAGACATTGCCGCAGGATCGTTGATTTGTTTGCCAATCTTGTATTCATCTTCCAACTGTTTTACTGCCTTGGCATTATTTCCTTCATCGGCATAAGACACCGCCATGGAAAATAGTGCAAGGCGTTTTTCTCCCTCGTTCCTTGCCATATCATACAATTTCTGAAGTTCACTTCTCGCTTCATCATATTTGCCGAGAAAGTTATAATCATTTGAAATTCCAACGTGCGAAGCGACAAAATTAGGATCAATCGATAAAGCCTTTTTATACTGTACAATTGATTCTTCATACTTACCGGCTTTCATTAATAATTCCCCGTAAGAATCATAAGGATTAGGATCGTTGGGAATTAACTGTGTATATTTTTTAAAAGCGTTTTCTGCTTCATCATATTTCCCCAAGCTCTTTAGAGAATATCCCAGCATATTGTATGGCGAGGAATAATCCGGGGCAACTTCATTTGCTTTCTTTAACTGCATAACTGCATCATCGTATTGCTGCTGACCGAAATAGTATGTGCCGAGTAAAGTGTGTGCCCTTTCATCATTCGGGTAAAGCTCAACAAGTTTGGTTAAGTATTCTTTTTGTTTTGCGGGATTACCATAAGCTCCTGCCTGGGCAGCAAGTATAACTAATTTCTCTCCTTCAGATACTTTGTCTAAATGAGCAACCGCATTGTCTATTTGCTCAAAGAATTTTTTAGCTGATGGACTGGAGAGTGCACTATAATAATATGCTAATGCAAAATCTTTATCCTTTGCAACAGCATTATCAAAATATTGAATGGAATTCTGAGCTCTTAATTTATCAAACAATTCTCTCCCCTTAAAAAACTCTTCCTTAGCTTCTGCCGAAGTAGTAGTTACAGGAATTTTATCAACAGCCTCACTTCGTGAACATGCCGGAACTACCAGCATTAAAAAAAGCAGAGAAAACAGGTTTGTTAAAAAAGAACGGTTCATGAAACCTCCTCTTATCAGTGAATAGATAATAATTTAAGAAATTAGTGATAGAACTTCATCTCTTTAGAAAGATTTACTGTTTTGCCCGCAAGGATGGGAGAACTTAATTAGTAAAGAATGAAAAGGCAATGAATATAAAAAGTATACCGAGAAAATTGTGATGAGCGGTTAAATAAGTATAGTCAACTGACAGAATTATAAGGACTTATTTCCCTTTTAAAGATTTATCAAGAAAATTAACAACATATTGAAAAGCCTGTTCAAACCAGGGATGGAATAACCAAAAAGGATGAGGCGTATCGGGAATAGTATGAACTTCATTATATATGTTATACTTTTTCAAAATGTTTATCATCTTGTCGCGCCCGGCATGAAATCGCGGGAGTGAGCTGTTAATGAAAGCAATAGGAGGAGTATTTTTTCCGGCATAAGTCAATGAAGAAGCTTCAGCCCAAATCCCCGGATTTTCTTTGTATGAATATCCCAACCATTTCTTTCCAGCAGATGGTTTAAGCGGATCATTATCTTTGCCACTTTCATGCGGATCCGTAAAATCAAGAACGCCATCAATATCAACAATTGCCTGAACAAAACTTGAATGATTTGCATTACCATTTTTGTCTTCAAATTTAGTGAGTCCATTTGTTGTCCCGACTAAAGCGGCAAGATGTCCTCCGGCAGAACAACCAAGTACAGCAATTTTATTAGTATCAATATTGTAAACTTCGGCTTTGGCTCTTAGCCACCTTATGGCTGCTTTAATATCATACACTGCCGCCGGATATTTAGACTCAGGAGAAAGTCTATACTCTAAAGATGCAGTAACATATCCTTTTGCTGAGAGCTTTTCAGCCATTGGTACCAAAAGAGATTTGTCACCTGAACTCCAGCCTCCACCATGAATTAATAAAACTGCAGGATATTTTTTCCCACCTTTGGGACTAAAAATATCGAGATGCAGTTTTCGATTCTTTAATGATTTATAAACGACATTCTCATTAGCAATAACATTCTCAGGAAGTTCTGGTTTTACAATTTTAATAAAAGGATAATCTTTAACTGCCTTATCAAATGCACTGTGAACAGTAAACGAAGTATCTTTTTGAACAAAATTGTTTTGAGCATTAGTATGATATGCAAAACAAAAAATTAGAAAGAATATTTTGGGAGAGAAAATCTTCATTACACAAGTTTAGAAATTTGTTTTCATAACAAAATAAAAAAATCCTGAGATTATTTGTATTTTTAAATTGAATTTTTTTAATGACTAAAAACTAACAACGAGGAAATAATGATTTTCGAACACTTCGCATTAAATGTTTCAAACCCGGTTGAAATGGCGGACTGGTATGTAAAAAACCTAGAGATGAAAATTGTAAGATCAATTGATAAATCTCCATTCGCTCGTTTCCTTGCCGATAAAACAGGACGTGTTGTGCTCGAACTTTATTCAAATAGTTCTGCAAAAATACCGGAATATAGAAATGCTCACTCACTTGAATTTCATTTTGCATTTATGGTAGAAGATGCAGCTTCTCTTAAAGACAAATTATTGGAAGCAGGTGCTACTTTTGAAGAAGAATTAAAACCGGAAGATGGTTCACATCTTGTTATGCTACGGGATCCATTCGGCGTGCCGCTTCAGCTTTGCAAAAGAGGAACACCGATGATGAAACTTTCGAATAATTTATTCTAATACATTTTCTTCAGGCGCCCACTTTTTCTGCCACCCCGGATAATGATGAAGTACTGCCTGTGGCGAATAAACATACCACGCATATCCAGTTCTTCTTTCTCTTTCAACGTCTGATAACTTATAAACAATTTTCTTATCGCGCCGGCAGAACATTGGTTTATGGGTATTCAATTCATAAAATCTTGTCCATATAGGCGGAGCTGCCGGATCTTCAACTACAATAACATCTGAACTTGTTGAATGATATTGATAATCAGCTTTTGGAGCTTTTATCCTTTTAGTTCTTATTCCAAGAATTTTTGATTCTTCAAACCACTTAACTGCACTCTGGATTGAATTAATAATTTCATCACTGGGATTATCAATCGACATTAGCACTTTAACAATATCTGCACTTTCTTCATTACAAATTGCAGCCGGTTCAAATGTGCGTGCATTCTGAGGATGAAAATCTATATTATCATGCTGCTGACACCACGCAGTTAATACTCCATTTTCTTTGATCTGGGTTTTAAGAATACAATCGATACCCTTTCGAAATGCTTGTTTAACTCTTTCATAAAGATCATTTTCAGCAAAAGAATATTCCGGTGTTTTTTTTACAATCCGAAGCAGCACTCCCATAGTTCCAACCATTGCATCATCGTTGTAAGTAATGTATTTTCTATAACCGGTTGTGTCAGGGTAAAATTGCGGCCAGCCGCCATTATCATATTGTGCTTTAAGAGTGAATTCAATTCCTTTAATACATGCTTCTTTATATTTCTCAATATTAGTTTCTGTAAAAACTTCCGCAAGATATTGAACCTGTGAATGTGTGGCTCCATTATCAAAAGTAGTGTTCGTTTCATCTTTTGCTTTTAGAACGGCTGCTTTTTGTTCCTCAGTTAAGACCGCCGTCATATCATAATTTTTTGCCCAGCCTCCATTATTTTTCTGAAAGAGTATAATGTTATCTGCGATCTTTTTTATTTCAGATGAATTATATCTCATTTGGTCCGGAAGTGGATAGATTACTTTATCTTCATCATTAATGTCATACCAATGATGAGCACTATCATAAAAACCATCTACACTAATTGCTTTAAAATTACGCTGAGAACAGCCTAAACCGGTAATTGCAAAAACTAAAACAAAGGCTTTGACTGTTATATTTAGCTTATACATGATTATTTCATATCATATTTTTTAATAACAAGATATTTTAATTCGGTATCACCCACATTTTTAATTCCATGCTCAGAGTTAGGCGGACAATAAAAACTTGTTAAAGGTCCCGCAACTTTTCTTTCTCCGTTCAGATAAAATTCAGCCGTACCTTCAAGAACAAAAAAGAATTCATCCTCGCTATGATGGTGAGGTGCATGTGTAGCCTGATGAGGAGCGACAACACTCATTTTTAAAGTTCTTCCGTCAAGAAACTCTTTATCTACAAACCAATATTGATAACCTACTTTTGTATCAACAGCTCCTTCCCTGTTAAACTCGTTTACACAATTCTGTATAGTAAACTTTTTTTCTGCAGTACTATCCTCTGATTGTGCTTTTAATTCTATTATGAGGAAAGTTGATAAGAAAATGGAAAGGAATAAAATCTTTTTTAGAAAAGTCATTAAATACTCCAAGACTTATTATGCGTACTGAGAATTTATAATGATATTAAAATAAATACAAACTCTTGTGAATTTTTCTTCAGCCGTATTTCAAAAATGAATTTGATATTTGTACTATAGAGTCCGGTTCGGCGTGGGCCATTCCCAAATAAGAATTTCACCAGTTTTAGTATTCAGGAAATCGGAGAACTCATCATTTGTAAACTCAGTTTTATTACCGTAATAATCATATAATTCGCAATACGCACAGGAGCTTATCGGTATCATAATGTGATATACATAATTTCCGTTCCAGGTATACCTGTAAACTTTGGCTCCATGGTAGAATTGAATAACAGATATACTATCAATTTTTTCTTTGAGCCATTCAGGTGTGTCTCTTTCATAATTGTAAGGCTGAGTTATATCAGATTTGTTACAACTGATAAATGCCAAGAATAAAAACATAGAGAAGAATATTATTTTTAACATTGTCCACCTCTGTTTTCTGAAATATATATCATTTTAAATTTCACTGCCTGATTCTTCTTCCTTCATTTTTTTATTCGCATTCATTTCAACGATTTCTTCAACTGCTTCTCTTTTATCTTTATTCAGGAATTCATACGTCGATGCGAACATAGTTGTAGTCAGGCTTCCTCCATACTTCCTTACCCTAATAGCAATTCTAATAAAAACAAAAATGATGAGGAGAATCAAAATTAATACAAAAAAAATACTTAATACTTCGTTATTCATTCATCAAATCATTTTATTAGTACAAGTTTTTTTGTTTGAATTACACCACCTGCTTTTAGTCTATAAAAATAGATGCCGCTTGAGAGATCACTACCGTTAAATTCAACTTCATGTCTTCCAATATTCATAAAGTTGTTAACCAAAATAGCTATTTCGTTTCCAAGTATATCATAAACTTTAAGCTCAACATGCTGGCTTTGCGGAATTGAAAAAGCTATTGTTGTTACAGGGTTAAAAGGATTTGGATAATTCTGGAATAACTCATAATTATTAGGAAATGCTTCTTCATTCGGATTATTAACCGATGTTATCACATAATTCCGTAAAGTATGATTAGTTGATGCATCATGACCAAGCACTGGCGGATAAAAATAAAAGGATACTTTTGTTAAACCAACTGACCTTTGAAATGAAACTCTATAATTATTTTCGGGCTTGTTAACAGATTGAGATTGAATAGTAGTAGAAAATGTGTCAGTTAATATTGAAGGGAAGTATCTGAAAAATAAAGATGTATCCTGATATTCTTTAGAAAACGGAAAAACCGAAAACGAATCCGAATTCCCTGTTTCTATGAGCCGGTGATTTCCATCGTGATATTCGGCTATAGAAAACTCTATAGCATCTCTTATAGTGTCTGTTGAATTCTGCTGCGGGGAATAAAAATGATGAACAATATCACGAACTTCAACACATCCCCAAACAGTAGAATCATTGGTAAGTACTTTAGAAGTTATACTGTAGATTGCGGTTCCGGAATCACTATAATAATATTGATCCTTTAAAAGAAGACGATGATGTTGAGTAATTATATGTCCAGGAGTTTCCCACAGCGAGCGGGAAAAAATCATCCGACTGACTTTGACAAAGTCCGAATTCAGATAATATCAGTATTATGAAAAGTATTTTATTCATGTCCCCTTCCTTTTATAAACATCATACTGTTTATATACCCATTCTTTATATTTGTTCACGTTACCCCATCTAACATTATTTTACAGCAAACTTATTATTTTACTTTTCAATAAACAAAGGTAAAAAGTAGGTTCAATTGATAAAGGGCAAATATGAACAGATGTGAAGTTTAAGAGTTTACTTCTTTGATAAGTCTTGTGATTACTTCAAGAGATGTAATGCCGTCGGCTTCAGCATTAAAGTTTGTTATAATTCTATGGCGCAAAACAGGAATCATAACTGATTTTACATCATCTATGTTTGGTGTGTATCTTCCCTGCATAACCGCTCTTGTTTTTGCACCGAGAATTAAATACTGCGAAGCTCTTGGTCCAGCACCCCATGTTATCCAATCTTTAATAAACTGCGGGGAATTTCCATTGGAAGGACGAGTTTTATTTGCAATGTTAACAGCAAATTCAATTACATTATCAGCAACAGGAACTTTTCTCACAAGTTTCTGAAAATTTACTATCTCTTCAGCATTAAGGACTTTTTTCAATTCCGCTTTATACTGACTTGTTGTAGTTTGTACAACTTTCACTTCTTCTTCAAAAGAAGGATAATCCAGCCATAAGTTAAACATAAACCTGTCTAATTGTGCTTCGGGCAAAGGATACGTTCCTTCCTGCTCAATCGGGTTTTGTGTTGCAAGTACAAAGAATGGTTCTTCAAGTGTATAGGTAACTCCTGCAGCAGTAACTTTATGTTCCTGCATTGCTTCGAGAAGTGCAGCCTGTGTTTTTGGCGGAGTTCTGTTTATTTCATCTGCAAGAACAACGTTTGCAAAGATAGGTCCTGAAACAAATCTGAAGTTTCTTTTTTTTGTAATAGCATCTTCTTCAATAATTTCTGTTCCGGTAATATCACTTGGCATCAGGTCGGGAGTAAACTGTACCCTGTTGAATTTCAAATCCATTACTTCTGCAAGAGTTTTTATGAGAAGAGTTTTTGCAAGTCCCGGAACCCCAATAAGTAGACAATGCCCTTGTGCAAAAAGTGATATTAAAAGTTGATCTATTATTTCATCCTGCCCGACGATTACTTTGGCAATTTCATCTTTTACATTTTTTACAGTTACATTCAACTCTTCAACAAGTTTAACATCATCCTGCATTTCCATAGTGTCCTTCAAAAAAAAATCCTGTTTAATAAAGTGAATGAAATAATAGCTTATACATTTTTTATGCTCTAATATCCCAGTAAATTTTTTCTTTTAGCTCTTTTATCCATGCCTTGTATTTTTCCTGCTTTTTATATTCATCAGCCAGTTTTTTTACTTCTGGATAATCTGTGTCCAGGCTCGCCGGATGCTGGAGTGTTCTTTTTTCAAGATAAATAATATGATAACCATAATTATCTACGCCATATTCAATTCTACGCGGAAAACTGATTTCGCCTTCTTTAAGTTTAGAAACGGGATCAACTAAAGATTTATCGAGCTGGCTCATATAAAATGTTCCAAGTTCGCCGCCGAATACAGAAGTTTGTTTATCCTCACTATATTTTTTTGCATAGTCAGCAAATGTTCCATCACCTTTTACGATACTATCGCGTAGAGCGGAAAGGAAATCTATTGTATTAAGATCTGCCTGCTCATCAGCTTTTATTTTGATAAGTATATGTCTCGTGTGAATGGATTCCCCTCTTTTATCAAGAAGCTGGATTATATGAAATCCAACAGGGGATTCAACTATATCTGAAGTTTGTCCAACTTCAAGAGAATAAGCTGCCGATTCAAACTCAGGATAAAATACGCCACGTTTTACATAGCCGAGATCGCCTCCGTGTTTAGCGCTCGCCGGGTCCTGAGAATATTTTTGGGCAAGTTCAGCAAAATCCGCTCCTGCTTTAATAGAATCCAGAAGCGATTTGGCAAGATCCAATGCATCTTGTCGTGTTTTACTCGAAGCTTTTGGATTTCTATAAATGTGCGCAATCGTAACTTTCTCAGGAATTATACCAATACTATCTTTGTATGTATCGAAGAACTGTTCCACCTCGCGACGCGACACCTCAACAGACGAAAACTTTTTATCCTTCATCCGCTGGATCATCAGGTTTTTTCTTACTTCATCTCTCAATTCTCTTTTAATTTTTTCAATACTCATTCCGTAAATTTGTTCTACCTTTTCTGTTGAACCATATTGCTGTGTAAACAAATTTATCTGGTAATCAATTCTCTGGTTAACATCTTCATCGGAAACTGTAATAGAATCAAGAGCAGCCTGCGCCAATACAAGCTTTTCCTCAATCATTGAGTTTAAAACATTTTCCCTGAGACCGGGAGTTGAAGGATCTATATTTTTTTGTGCAGCCAGAAGGTTTGCCTGAAAGTCCAACTCACTTTTAAGAATTATTTCGTTATCTACCACAGCTACAACTTTATCGAGAACTTCCTGTGCATTAAGAACAGCAGAACAAAATATAAGCAGGAAAAAAATATTTAATTTCATTGATTACCTTAATTTTTTAGTTCTATATCATTATCGGAATAAAGCCGCTTGATATACTCATTAATAATCTTTTGTTTTTCAGAAGCGATAAAACTGCTCTCAACTTTGTCCTTTACAAATTGGAAAGGCGGAACAGTTCCCGCAGAATATTTATCCAGAAGTTGTGCGACTATGTATGTAGATGAATCGGGAGAAATAATTATACTTATTTCCTGGGAATTTAATTCACCAAGAACATTCTTTAATTCAGCAGGATAAATTTCATCTTCTCTTAGCATTACGTGCGATTGTTCCCGGTTAAAGGAAATTTTTTTTTGGGATTCTGTTTTTTCCCATCCTTCTTCCAGGGCTGTTCCCCTGAATTGTATAGCATCGTTCTCATTGTTAAATTCAACAATATTGAAAACATAAGCATCTTGCCGTAATTTAAATTCATCTTTATGTGCTTCTGAAAATTTTCTCAAGTCATTTTCATCGTAATTTAAATTATATTTATCCGAAACATGTTTCAACAGCATAGCGCCTGCAAGCGATCTTTTCGATTCATCAATAATCCTCTGATATTCATCTTCTTTTATAATTCCTTCATTTACAGCTTGTTGATATAACAATTCCTGATCGATCCAATTCCTGATAATTTCACTTTTATAGAAATTGTTTTTTTCTCCTAAAGTATCTGCCATAGCATCAAGCTGTTTTTGTGTAAGGTACGAATTATTAACCTTTGCCACATAATCTATTCTGTCCGGTTTTTTGCTACAGCCTGAAATAAACAGGGCTATAACAAGAACAGGAACCAGATTACTTGTTTTCCTGAAATGCTTTTTCAAGTTCAGAATAATATATAACAGGTTCATACCTTTTCTTTAATTTTTCTATGTATTGCTGATCTAATCTATTACTTTCACTTTCCTGGTATTTCCCGGATACATCGGCCCTTGCTTCTTCAAAAGTTTTTGCCCTTGGTAAATCTTTTTCTATCAGCTTTAATATAGAATAACCACTGGAATTTTTAAACGGCTTTGAATAATCTCCCGGTTTTTCAAGTTTAGCTGCATCCTGGTAAAGAGAATTATTTCCCAGGCTGTCCAGAGAGTATTTTCCACTTTTCTGTTTCATTCCGGGTCTCTCTGTTTTGATTGCGGCTAAAGAGTCGAAATCAGCACCATTTTGTAAAAGGCTATAATAATAATTTATCAGGGAATCTTTTGTAGAATATATTTCTGCAAAACTTATTCTTAGAGGAAAGTTATAATCTGATTTTGTATCGAGATAATATTGATAAAGACTTGCACTATCTGTCTTGATCTTATTCCAAATTTCATCTTCTTGTAATTTAAATATATATATACCGTTTTTGTAATCATCCATTAAAGAGGCAAATTCGGGATCAGTTTTTTCCAGACCTAATGCAGCCTCTTCAAGAATATAGTCCTCACTAACGGCTTTTATTGCATCATCAAGTATGAATTTGTTTATAATTTTTCCATAATAATTTTTTTTATCGGAAACTTTTCCTAAAAATTCCCCTACTGTTATGCTTTTCCCTGCATAACTAAATAATGGAAGGTCCTTTAGTTCTTCAAGGGCAGGGTGGTGTTCATCAAGCTTAACTGAATCACTTTTCGAAAGAACATAATTTTCGGTCGAATCATTAACCTGGTAATTATACTTTGTACGCAGACTATCAACAAATTTTGTATGCACAATGTCATAACTTTGCTTCTGAAAAATTTTCTTAAGTTCATCTTTAGCTTCCTCGAAAGTAGGATAAGGTTTTTTGTCTGTTAGTTTTAATATATGAAAACCGAAGTTAGTTGTTACAATATCAGATATTTGACCGACATTAAGTTCAAATGCCGCTTCAT
This sequence comes from uncultured Ignavibacteria bacterium, assembly GCA_963727535.1. Lineage (GTDB taxonomy): Bacteria > Bacteroidota > Ignavibacteria > Ignavibacteriales > Ignavibacteriaceae > RBG-16-34-14. The sequence goes on along the minus strand of CAVSGR010000005.1, from coordinate 118,219 downwards.
CAAAAGGTTTAACCATAGTTCTTCTTCTAAAAAAACCAAGATCTCCTCCCTTTTCCTTCGAACCGGGATCATCTGAATATTTCATAGCGAGTTCAGCAAAATCTTCTCCGGCTTTTAACTTTTCATAAACAGAATCAATTTTTGCTTTTGCTGCCGCAGTATCAACTTTACCATCGGGACTTCTAAAAGCCGCAACAATGTGGCTCGCGCGGATTTCCGGAACCCGGGGCTGCTTCTTAGTAACCTTAATAATATGTAAACCAAAACTTGTCTTTACTACCTTCGGAAAAACCTGGCCCGGCTCTGTTTCATAAACAGCATTTTCAAATTCTATAGGAACTTGTCCGGCGGTTATGAAATAAATATCCCCGTTATTTTGTTTTGAATTAATGTCGTCAGAATATCTCTGAACCATATCTTCAAAGCTTGCACCATTTTTAATGCTATCCAGCACGGCTTCCGCTAAAGTTTCCTTTGCTTTTAACTCACGCGGATCTGCCTTAAACATTATATGACTTACCCTATATTCCCACTTTCTTCTTTCATATAATTTTTTTATTGCAGGATTTACCAGGTATCTTTCGAGAAGATAGGAAACGCCTACTTTCCCTTTATAGTCCTGTAATTCGGCATTTAACGAAGGATCGTTTTCATAATTTCTAACAAATGCATCTCTTAATTTCATTTTGAAGTTTACATAGAGATCGAGAAAATTCTTTAACTTGGTTAAGCTATCTTTTTTAGCCTGCTCAAGACTTCCGACATTTTTTGTATAAGCTTTTTCAAAATCACCCATCGTAATTTTATTGTTATCATATTTTGCAAGTACAATTTCAGAGTGTTCTGTTGCACAGGAACTTAAAAGAAAAAGAAGTCCTGCAGAAAAAAGAATAACTAACCTTGAAGGCATAACCTGAATCTCCTTATTTTTTAACAATTTTAGCTGATAAGTTTACCAACGGGCTACCTGAAAATCAAGGTAATCCGCTTAAAATAATTTATTTAAAATGAAAAGATCCCCGGAGTGACTTGTCATTTTACCCTCGTACCGCTTTTAACAGAATCCGTAACAGACAAAACTTCCAGTTTACCTTCATTATTTTCAACTGCCAAAACCATACCCTCTGACATAAGTCCCATTAACTTTGCGGGTTTTAGGTTTGCAACTATAACTAGTTTTTTCCCTAACAACTCTTCAGGATCAAATGATTTTGCAAGTCCGGCGATTATTTGCCTTTCCTCGCTATTTAGACGTACTTTCAACTTCAAAAGTTTTTCGCTCTTTTCAACTTTTTCTGCTTCAATCACTTCTGCGACTTTAAGTTGAACTTTCATAAATTCATCAAAAGTGATGTGCTCTTCAGGTTTTGGTTCCTGAGCTTTTGTTGTTTCTAAGTTTTCCATTTGTTTCTCTATTAATTCATCTTCAATTTTAGGGAAAAGAATACTTGCTTCGTTAAGTTTGTGTCCTGCCTCCAGGTTACTTTTACCGCTTTCATTCCAGGCAACAGGTTTTGCATTTAACATTTTAAAAAGTTTTTCCGAGGAACCGGGAATTACAGGAGAAAATAATTCTGCGAGTGTGTAAATAACCTGGAGACAAGTATTAAGTGTAGTTGCACATTTTTCTTTATCTGATTTTACAGTCTTCCAGGGTCCGCTGTCATTAAAATATTTATTTCCTGCTCTTGCAAGATTCATTAGTTCAAGGACACCTTCTTTAATTCTGTATTTTTCAAATAGAGAAGATATCTTTGCCGGATATTCTGAAATTAATTTTAATAACTCATCATCAATCGTTTCTGTTTTACCTCTTGCGGGAACTTTTCCTTCAAAATGTTTATGGACAAAAGTAAATGTCCTGTTAATCAGGTTTCCGAAAATATCCGCAAGTTCATTATTATTTCTTGCCTGGAATTCTTTCCAGTAAAAATCTGTATCTCTTGTTTCGGGAAGATTTGCAGCAAGTGTATATCTTAAAGGATCAGCCGGGAACATTTTTAAAAAATCTATAACATCGATTCCCCAGTTCCTGCTCTTAGAAAATTTTTTCCCTTCAAAATTCAGAAATTCATTTGCCGGAACATTTTGCGGAAGACAATATTGTTCTTTACCTGATTCATTCCACGCCATAAGTATTGCAGGAAAAATTATTGTGTGAAAAACTATGTTATCTTTCCCGATGAATGCAATATATTTTGTTTTGTTATCCTGCCAGTATTTTCTCCAGAGATCTGGTTCTCCTTTTTTCTGAGAATATTCTTTTGTTGATGAAATGTAACCGAGTACCGCTTCGAACCAAACATAAATAACTTTTCCAGCTGCAGAGTCAACTGGAACCTTAATTCCCCAATCAAGATCACGCGTAATTGCCCTGTCTTTTAATCCTTCATTGAACCAGCCGCGACAATATTTTAATACATTATCTTTCCAGCCATATTTTTTGTTCATCTCTTCTACATATTTTTCAAGTGCGGGCTGATATTTACCAAGAGGAAAATAATAATGAGATGTTTCTCTCAACGAAGGAGTTTCACCTGTAATTTTACTTATAGGATTAATCAATTCCGATGGATCATAGAGCGAACCACAGTTTTCACATTCATCACTTCTTGCCTGCTCATATCCGCATATAGGACATGTTCCTTCAACATATCTATCCGGTAAAAACATTTTTGCTTTTTCATCATAAAATTGGTTTGATTTTTTCTCAATCAGAATTTTCCTGTTATAAAATTCAAGAAAAAATTCCTTTGCAGTTTCATGATGAATCGGGAGACTTGTCCGCGAATAATTATCAAAACTCATCCCGAACTGCTCAAATGCTTTTTTATTAGTTTCGTGGTAACGATCAATTATAACCTGCGGCTTAACTCCTTCTTTATCTGCAGTAATCGTAATTGGAACTCCATGTTCATCGGAACCGGATATAAAAATTATATCATCTCCTTTTAATCTTTTATAACGAACGTAAATATCCGCAGGAAGATACGCCCCACTCAAATGCCCAAGATGTATTGGTCCGTTTGCATAAGGTAAAGCTGAGGTTACAAGAATTTTTTCTTTAGACAAGATCAACCGATAATATTCATAAATGGATGTTAAATATAACTATTTTCTATGCAGTAATTAAAGGCAGGAAGTTTAATAGTATTTCGTTATTGGCTTAAAGATTTCCAAACTATTTTTGAATTTTTCACCTACTAAAAACCTCGTTTCACCGATTTTTCTTTTTAAATATGTATTTTGTTAGATAACTTTGTCTTAGAAAATGAATTAGGAGTTAGTTAAATGAATCATAATAATGTAGATAGAAGAATAACGCTGGGAATTATTCTAATATTTATAGGCGGGTTGTTTTTACTAAATAGTTTAGACATAATTGATTTCAGGGTTTCAAGAATAATATTCTCTGCGCCATTTATGCTTTTTGTAATTGGTATCCTTATTATGGTTAATTCCGGGAAAAGAGCTCTTGGCGGAATCCTGGCTGGTGTAGGATTTTTATGGTTGCTTCCGAGAATTTTTCCTGATATTGATTTCGGACCAAATCTTTTCATTCCTCTACTCCTTATTCTTCTCGGAGTGTATATGATCGTAAAACACTCACAAAAAAGAAATGAGCAGTTTATATCAGATGAATTCGTAAAAAAAGATTTTATTGACGATGTTTCTGTATTCGGCGGCGGAAATAAAATTATCAGGTCGGATAATTTTAAAGGGGGAAGTATAACTGCAATTTTCGGGGGATCAGAAATCGATCTTACTAATTGCAAACTTGCTGATGGGACAAGTGTAATCGACATAGTTGCAATATTTGGAGGGACGACTATTATAGTTCCCCAAAACTGGGATGTACAATTAAATGTTACTCCTTTGTTCGGTGGTTTTTCAAATAAGTCCCTTAAAATTCCAAACATTGAAGTTGATAAAACAAGAGCACTGATTATAAAAGGTGTTGCTATTTTTGGCGGCGGAGAAGTTAAAACCATTTACGGATGAGTTAGATGTTTGCTCATCCCATATTAAAGAATAATAAAAATCTTACAATGTATTTGCTTGTGTGGCTCGGCATTATGGCGAGCTACCAGGCTAATCTTAGCTGGGGAATTGGATTAGAATTAAAACTTGCTCTTTCAGACAATATAATCTTCAACTTATTTTTAGTGGGGCTTGGGTTAAGTCTCTGGTATTCCGCAAAATATATCTCGTTTCAAAATCATACGATTGTTAAAATTTTCTTAAGTCATATCTTTGGAGGAATTTTTATTTCTGCAATATGGCTGGCACTTGGTTATTATATAATTAGTTCAATCACCCCGATCAGCGAAAAATATTCCTCCTTTTTTCTCAGTACTCTTCCCTGGAGATATTTGATTGGTGTTCTTTATTATTTTCTTTTTACTGTTTTTTATTATGTAATAATTTATTATTCAGATTACCAGGAAAGAGCTGTTAGAGAATCCGAGTTAAGAAATCTTGTTACGCAGGCTGAGCTTAAATCACTTAAGTTCCAGATAAATCCTCATTTTATTTTTAACAGTCTTAACTCTATGAGTGCTTTAACGGTAATAAATCCCGATAAAGCAAGAAAAATGATTTTAAAGCTTGCTGATTTTTTAAGATACACACTCGCTAGTAATGAAAGACAAACTACAAGCTTAAGTGATGAAATAAAAAATATTCGTCTTTATCTTGATATAGAAAAAACCAGGTTTGAAGATAAGTTTGAATTTATTGAAGATGTTGAGGAAAAATGTTTAGCTGTAAAAGTCCCGAGTATGATTCTTCAACCTCTGTTTGAAAATGCAATCAAACATGCTGTATACGAAGCTCTTGATAAAGTAACTATCAATCTTACAGCAAAAATCAAAAGTGATTTTATGGAAATTAAAGTCCAAAATAATTTTGATGATAATTCTGTTAAAAAATCAGGGACAGGCATTGGGCTGAATAATATTAAAAGCAGGATGGAATTACTTTATAATCAGAAAGATTTGATTGATATTGTGAAGAGAGATGATATGTTTTGTGTTACTATTTATATTCCACTAGATAAGTAAAAGGAAAAAAATGAAAGCCATAATTGTAGATGATGAACATCTCGCACGTGAGATAGTGAAAAAATATTTAGAGAAACATTCGGATATAGATATAATTGCAGAATGCTCAAACGGATTTGATGCAGTTAAAGAAATTACAAATGCAAAACCCGATCTGATTTTTCTTGATATACAAATGCCAAAGCTTAACGGCTTCGAAATGCTCGAGCTTTTGGACGAACATCCTTCTATTATTTTTACTACTGCCTTTGATGATTATGCAATTAAAGCTTTTGAAGTAAACGCAGTAGATTATCTCCTGAAACCTTTTTCTGAAGAAAGATTTAATGAAGCTTTGGAAAAAGCAATTGAAAAGATTAATAAGAAAAGTTCTAATGAAGAAAAAATAAACAAACTCATTTCACATAAGGACCAGCAACAGGAGACACTGGAAAGAATAGTTGTTAAAGATGGTCCCAAAATTACAATTATACCTGTAGAAACTTTAAGATGGATAGAAGCGCAGGATGATTACGTTAAAATCTATTCTGAAGGCGGAAAGTTTATGAAAAAGAAAACGATGAAATTTTTCGAAGATCATCTTGATCCCAATACTTTTATAAGAATTCACAGGTCGTCAATCATAAATATAAATTCAATTAAACAAATGGAGCTTTACGATAAAGATTCGTACAGAGTGATAATGAAAGACGAAACCAGGCTTCCCGTAAGCAAAACGGGTTTACAAAAACTAAAAGGGATTCTCTAATTCCTTAACTTATAAAGAATTCTTCATTCTACATTTTACATTCTACATTCCTATAAATATATTAGTGTTAAATCTTCTCAGGAAATGTTATGAACCTCGATAATGACCTTCAATCTATTCAGGAAGCGCGCGACTTAGCCCGCAAGGCAAAAGCAGCCCAGCAGGAATTTCAGTTCTTTAGCCAGGGACAAGTTGATAAAATTACCAAAGCTATGGCTGAAGCAGGTTATGCAGAATCTGAAAGACTTGCTAAAATGGCTCACGAAGAAACCGGTTTTGGTAAATGGACAGATAAAGTAATTAAAAATCAGTTCGGGACTAAAAATGTTTATGAATCAATAAAAGATCTTAAGACAGTTGGAGTTATTGGAAGTGAACATAATGGAAAAGTTTTAAGGATTGCTGTTCCAATGGGAGTTGTTTGTGCATTAGTTCCTTCAACAAATCCAACCTCAACAGTAATGTATAAAGCATTGATTTCTTTAAAATGCAGAAATGGAATAGTCGTTAGTCCGCATCCCAAAGCTGCAAACTGCACTGCTGAAGCATTAAGAGTTTTATCAGAGGCGGCAGAAAAAGAAGGCGCACCAGCAGGACTTATTCAATGTATGACAACTCCAACAATAGAAGGAACCGAAGCTTTAATGCATGACAAAAATGTTGATGTTATTCTTGCAACTGGTAGCACTCCAATGGTGAAGGCTGCTTACAGTGCCGGAAAACCTGCTTATGGAGTTGGTTCGGGAAATGTTCCTGCTTTTATCGAGAGAACTGCGAACTACAAAAAAGCAGTTGCAGATATTGTTTACGGAACTACTTTCGATAATGGAACCTTGTGCTCTTCCGAGCAATCAATAATTGTTGATGCACCACTTAAAGAAAAGGTTATTGAAGAAGCAAAAGCCATCGGCTGTTACTTTGTTAACAGCGAAGAGAAACAAAAACTCGCAAAAGCAATTCAAAATAATTTAAGAATTAATCCTGAGCTTGTTGGTAAATCTGCTGCATTTATTGCAAGATATGCAGGCTTCAGTGTTCCAGAAACAACCCAGGTTCTTATTGCAGAATGCATAGAAGTAGGAAAGAGTGAACCTTTATCAATTGAAAAACTATCTCCTGTTCTTGCTTTCTATACAGTTGATGGCTGGCTCGAAGGCTGTCACAAATGTATTGATCTTTTAAGATTCGGAGGTATTGGTCATACAATGGTTATTCATTCAAACGACCAGCCAATCATTATGAAATTTGCACTTGAAAAACCTGCATTCAGAATTCTTGTTAATACTGTCGCATCAGTCGGTGCAGTTGGATACACCACTGCTTTAACTCCATCGATGACACTTGGACCTGGAACGTGGGGTGGTTCAATAATCTCGGATAATGTTTCCGCAAAACATCTTATGAATATAAAAAGTCTCGCTTTCGAAACAAATCCTGTAAACAGAGGAGAAAGTGTTTCATCTTTTTCAACTCCTGAACTCTCTCACACTTCAACAACTCAAAGCGATTTTATGAAAGAAATCGAGGAAAGATTAAAAGCACGCGCAGGCAACAGACCGATTAAAGATTCTTACCTGCCATATAAAGAACAACAGCAGAAAAAAGCAGAAGAACAAAAAGAGGTTTACGGAAGCGGAATCAAAAAAGATGATGTGGATAAGATAATAAAAGAGTTTAATCTTTAATTGGATTTTTCGTTACTCCAAACCAACTATTAATTTCATCTTTCTCTTTACCATTTGTTTTTACATTAAAAAATTCATTCTTTATTGAAGAATATGTATAATCTTTTTCATAAACAGAAACGTTCTTAACAATATCTTTTAATGCATCAATCATAAAACAAAGTTCATCATTAGTTGTTGTCGGATGAATTGATAACCTTATCCATCCCGGTTTCTCTGAAAAATCTCCCTGGTTAATTTTATCAGTTATAAATTTTGACCTATCATGCTCAACATGTAAAAGATAATGTCCGTAAGTTCCGGCACAACTGCAGCCGCCTCTTACTTGTACACCAAAACGATCGTTTAACAATTTTACTATAAGATTATAATGAATATCATCCACATAAAAAGAAAAGGCTCCGAGACGTTCTTCGATATTATCTGCAAGGAGATGTAAACCGTTTGTTTTTCTTAGTTCTTCAAAACCTATTTTGACTAACTCTTCTTCCCTTTTTTTCATTTTGTCTATCCCCATTTGTTCCTTAAGCTGTATTGCTAAGGCTGCCTTAATAGTTTGAAGAAAAGCAGGTGTTCCGCCATCTTCTCTTGCTTCAATATTATTTATAAACTTATGCTGCTTCCAGGGATTCGTCCAATCGACAGTTCCACCGCCGGGATTATCCGGCACTTTGTTATGATAAAGTTTTGAATCAAAAATTAAAACTCCCGGAGTTCCTGGTCCGCCAAGAAATTTATGGGGAGAAAATAAAACGGCATCGAGTTTTTCAATTGGATCAGTTGGATGCATATCAATTTTAACATAAGGTGCAGAACTGGCGTAATCAACAAAGCAAAAACCACTATTAACATGCATTATTCCAGCAAGTTTATGAATAGGCGTTTCAATGCCTGTAACATTCGAACAAGCAGTGAAGGCACCAATTTTTAATTTTCTGCTCTTAAAGTTTTGTAATTGCTTTTCGAGGTTATCAATATCAACCAGACCTTCTTTATCGGGAGGAATAAGTATTACATCTGCAATTGTTTCAAGCCAGGAAGTATGATTTGAATGATGTTCCATATGAGTTACAAATACAACCGGTCTTAATTCTTCTGGAAGATTAAAATAATCTTTAAGCTGCTCTGGAATTTTTAATCCGAGAATTCTCTGGAATTTATTAACCAATGCGGTCATCCCGGAACCCGCAGTAATAATCACATCATCAGATCCGGCGTTGCAATGTTTCTTAATTATCTCATGTGCATGATGATAAGCATTAGTCATGGTTGTTCCGGTAACATTCGATTCAGAATGTGTGTTGCCTACAAATGGTCCGAACTTTTCAAGAACGGTTTTTTCAATGGTCGTATATAATCTTCCGCTTGCAGTCCAGTCAGCATATATTATTCTTTTTTCTCCATATGGAGTAACAAAAGTGTAATTATGACCTACTGTGTTTTCTCTAAAAGGATGGAAATATTTTTCTAATTCGTTCATATATATAAGTTGATTTGATTCTAAAATAGCTAATTAATTCCGAAAAAAATATATAAATCTAATAGCAACCTCTTTTCTTATAATATCATTACTCACCATCTCGGTTATATCTTACAAAAATTTCCTATTTTGAAGTAGTTCTTAAAATCATTTTATAAAATGAAATATTTAATCGGCATAGATGGCGGGGGAACTAAAACAAAGTGTGTAGCTGCAGACCTTGAAAGAAGTCCTCTTTATGAAGCCACCTGTGGACCATCCAATTTTTTGATTTATGGTTTAGATAAAGTTTCTGAAAATATTTATAATCTTTTAACTGATTGCATTAAAAATCTAAATTGTGATTTTAACGATTTAGCCTGTGTTGTAATTGGAACGGCGGGAGCAGGTAGAAAAGAAGATGCGGAAAAATTAAAAGATCATTTTATAAAATATACTAAGGGACAAATAAAAAATTTTTACGTAGAAAGTGATGCAAGTATAGCTTTGGTAGGAGCCTTCCAAGGGAAACCCGGAAGTATTCTAATTTCCGGTACAGGCTCAATTATGTTGGGAAAAGATGCGGATGGAAAGATGCATAGAATAGGCGGTTTTGGCAGACAAGTCGGCGACGAAGGAAGCGGATACAGCATCGGTAAAAAAGGATTACAAGCAATTTCAAAACTTTACGATGGAAGAGGAAAAAATACTTCTCTTGTAAAATTCATTTCTGATAATTTTAAAATAAATACTGGCGAAGAATTAATTAATGCTATGTATAAAAATAATCTCGACATTGCATCATTAGCACAACACGTCATTAATGCTGCAGAAAAAGATGATGCGATTTGCAAAAAGATTATTGATGAAGAAATTGGGGAACTTATCTTACACGTTTATGCAATGAGAGAAAAGTTAAAACTAAAAAAAATGGAGATTTCATTTTCCGGCAGTATAATTACAAATGACAATTATCTCTCCCGGATACTTCGTAAAAAAATCACAGAGAGATTTGATGATGTTATAATTAAAGAACCAGAACTGTCGCCTGTAATGGGAGCTTTACTTATTGCAAAAGAATTATTTAACAGATAGAATTTTCATCCAAATATTTTTTTGCTTTTTCTTATTTTAATTGCTAACAAAATTTGATTTAATTTTATGCCTTTAAAAAGATCAAGAAATTCGATGATTGCGGGTGTCTGCGGCGGACTTGCTGAGTGGCTCAGCTGGGATCCGACTATTGTTAGAATTGCCTATGTATTAATCTCAATACTCAGTGCTGCTTTCCCGGGAATTTTAGTTTACATTATTCTGTGGATTGTTATGCCTTCTCCGGATTAGTTTTTTTACAATAAATTTTCGTAATATTTTTAAAATTTTTATCTACTAATATGAAAAAACACTATCCTATTTTACTTCTCATGTTTGTATCAGTCTTTTTTTTCTCCTGTGGAAAAACCGATAAAGAAAAAACACTACAAAACGAAAACAAGGCTGTTGAAGGACCTAAAAGTATTCTCAATGCTTGCTCGTTGCTGGATAAAAGTGAGATAGAAAAAATCCTTGATACAAAAATGAAAGAACCAAAAGCAGGGAGAAGTAAAGATGGCGGTAAAGGTGATATTTCATTTTCAGAATGTTCCTACGAATCAGATGAAGCTACAAAAATATTTTTAAGTATTTACATCCGTTTTTCTCCTTTTAAGGAGGATGCTCTAACTACTTTACAGAGTGTAAGAAATTCATTTAAGCAATCAGGGATACAAGTTTATGATGTTGATGGTATTGGAGACGCTGCATTTTGGGGTAGGAACCAATTGCACATTTTTCTCGATGATAATTATTATATCATCATAACACTGCTTGGGTTAAGAGACCGGGATAATGCTATCGATAAATCAAAAATAATTGCTCAGAAAATTACTGTGGCAATTAAATAGTTATCTAATAACTCATCTTATCAAGTTTAACTTTTCCTCTGAAGATCCAGTAAATCATAAATGTATATCCGATTACGAAGGGCATTCCTATCAAAGCTATAATTAACATTGTCTCTAAAGTTTTTTGTGATGATGCAGCATTATAAATAGTGAGACTATAATCCGGATTAATTGTTGAGATAACTATATCTGGAAAAATTCCTGCCGCAAATAGTGCTAACAAAGCAGCAATTGATGCACAAGACGAAAGAAATGCTTTAAATTCCCTTTTATGATGAATCTCTCTTGGAATATTTGCTATCGCAAGCATATTGAGTAATGCAAGAATAAAAAGAAATGGTGCCTCTTTAAAATGCTGTGTCATGTGAGGATAATAAACTAATGTTGCCATCGTTGTTGATACATAGCAAATAACAAAAAATATAATTGTATTATTTACCCATCCTCTTATTTTCTTTTCAATTTCTCCTTCGGTTTTCATTACAAGATAAATAGCACCGTGCATCATAAAAAGTGCAACGGTTGTTAAACCAACCAGAACTGTGTAAGGAGTAATTAGTCCAAAGAAACTTCCGGCAAATTCTTTATCTGCACCAACTGGAACACCAGTTACAATATTGCCGAGAGCAACCCCCATCAAAAAGGCAATGAAAATACTCGCACCACTAAATAATACATCCCACATTTGTCTCCACCATTTTGCATCCAGCTTGCTTCGGAATTCAATAGCAACAGCTCTAAAAATCAAAACAAAAAGAAGAAGCATAAAAGCAGTATAAAAACCTGAAAAAACAGTTGCATAAACATCCGGGAAAGCAGCAAATAAAGCGCCTCCGCCAGTAACAAGCCAAACTTCATTTCCGTCCCAAACTGGTCCTATTGCATTTATTAAAACTCTTCTTTCTTCATCTTTCTTTACTAGGAGATGCAGAGACCCAACACCAAGATCAAAACCATCCAGTATTGCGTAACCTGCCAATAAAATTCCGACAAGAATAAACCATATTGAATTAAGATCGAATGTGAATTCCATTTATAAACTCCGCTTAAAGATTTTACTTTTCAAAAATATGTTTATGAGTTTCATATTCAGATCCAATTGTTTCCGGTTCGTCGGGTCCATGCTGTATTTTTTCGTTTAACAAAAAAATAAAAAGGATAAAAAGAAATAAATAAATTATTGCAAATAATATTAATGAGAACATAATCTGCCCGGAAGTTACTACCTTAGAAAAGGCATCAGACGTTTTAAGCAATCCGTAAACGATCCAGGGTTGCCTTCCTACTTCTGCTGTTATCCAACCAAGCTGGTTAGCTATTTGTGGACCTAAAACCGAAAAGACAAAAACCCAAAGAAGCCACCTGTGCTTGAAAAGTTTACCTCTCCACCAGAGTAAAACGCCAAGGATAGAAATAGCAATTAAGCAAAATCCAATTGCAACCATAAAATGATATGATTGAAAAACAATATTTACTGGAGGTGTTTTGCCTTTCGGAAAAGAATCTAATCCTACAATCGGTTTTGATGCATCTCCATAAACGAGATAACTTAGTAACCCTGGTATTGCTACACTAAACTTAACTTCCTTCCCTTCTTCATCAACCCAGCCAAACAAGTACATATCGCCCGCTGATAAGGAATCATAATGAGCTTCCATTGCTGCGAGTTTTGCAGGCTGATTTTCACTCACCCCAACTGCACTTCTGTCTCCCGTATATAATTGAAATAAAGAGGCAAACAACGCAAGTAGCAAAGCAATTTTTAAAGATGATTTAGCAAAATCAAGATGCCTGTTTTTAAGTATGTAATAAGCACTCACACTTATAACCAGAAAAGCTCCTGCAAGCCATGCACCTGAAAGAACGTGAAATAATCTATCCATCGAGGAAGGGCTAAAAACCATTGCCCAGAAGTCTGTTATTTCAGCACGTACATTTAAACCATTACCAACTAAATGAAAACCGGCTGGGGTTTGCTGCCAGCTATTTGCAACAACAATCCAGATTGCACTAAACATTGAACCGAGTGAAACCATTATCGTAGCAAGAAGATGTGTCCTCGGTTTTACCTTATCCCATCCAAAAACAAGAAGAGCAAGAAATCCCGATTCAAGAAAAAATGCAAAGATACCTTCTGCTGCCAGTGCGCTTCCAAAAACATCTCCAACAAAGCGGGAGTATGTTGCCCAATTAGTACCGAATTCAAATTCCATTACAATTCCCGTTGCAACACCAATTGCAAAAGTTAAAGCAAAAATCTTAACCCAGAATTTTGTCATCTGTTCGTAAAGAGGCTTTTTTGTTTTGATATACATTCCTTCCATCATCACAAGAATGACTCCAAGTCCTATGCTCAACGGAGGATATATGTAGTGAAATGCTACGGTAAAGGCGAATTGAATCCTTGCAAGAATCTCAGTATCCATACTTAAAAACCCCTGTTATAAAATACCAGTTGACTAATTAAAATTAAAAAATATACTTTTGTCATAAAAGGAACAGGCAATGATTTTTATTTTTTTTTCAACTTATTGCCAAGCTTCAATTTCTTTGCAAACTCGGCACTAAAATCTTCGATCATACTGGCAGCTTCACTGTTGTTAGTTGCTCTTTTGTATGTATCTGCAAGTTTAAGAAGCACCTGGTGAAAATGAATATTCATATCATCGACTAACATTTCTTTAGTCCATAAGTCAATGCCGAGAGTTAAATTTTCTTCCTTATCCCACAAAGAAATCATAAAAGATTTAGCTTCTTTCCTTCCTTTGAACCCGGCATCGGTTGCTTCCCATTCAATTTTTTCAGGGACCCTATTATCATCAAGTTTTACAGTTAATTTTATTTCGGAGATTTTAGACATTTTTTACTCAATTTTATTTATATCTTAATTACTAAAATAACAAAACAATATTAAGAGTATTTAATCAACATATCTTTTTGAAAGAAATAAATTAAATTTATACCTGTTTATGATTAAAAATTTTTATTTAGTTTTCATTATTATTTTATCTCTCAACACCTACTCTTATTCACAGATAGAAGCTAGCGCGGGTGTTTACACAGGTGGTGGGGTTATTTCCGCAAATTCACCCACCCAAACGGCATTTACATCCTCAGTATTTATTGAAGCCTTCTTAAATCCAGTTGATTATCTTTCAGCAAGATTGAGTTTTCTTTATGCAACAGATTTCAACTCCTTAATACCCGAAAGCAGAAATCAATATTATCCTTTCATAAGGGGAATATCCCTCAAAGGAATTTACACTTTCTACTTTACTTCTAATATTTTTATGGAACAGGGATTAGGAGGCGTGGTGCTTAATGACAGAGTTTATATAGACAGAAACGATTGGGATTTTGGGGTTATACTTTCACTTTTAGCCGGCGTTGATTTAAGAAAAGAAGAATATAACGGATTCAGGATTGGGATAGGAACTGAATATGGATTAACGTTTATGAATTATTCTCCTCAATATTTTTCAATTCATTTTCAGGCACAATATATTTTTTAAGGGGAACTATTTTTTATTTTCCAGATTATAATTGCATCGTTAGAAAATATTTTTCCGGGATTACTTCTTAAAATTAAATTTTCAGCTTTATTGTTTTTACCGATTAGAAACATATAATCATAATATTCGAATATATGTTTGTCAGAAATGTACTTCTTCCTTAGCGCTTCTCCCCAATAAGAAGGTAGTCTTAAAGAGTTGAAAACAAATAGAGCAACCGAACAAAATCAGTATCAGATATAAGAATCCGGCTGATATAAAGGTTCGATTTCCCATTCATCTTCAATAGTCCCAACGCAATGGGAACACTTGGGTACATTAAAAACAACTTTCTCTTCACTGGGCGCTGCCCTTACAAAGTTCAAAACTGTTTTACAGCTTGAACATTGCACAACATGAGAATTCGTTGTTTTTTTTGAACACTCCGGACAAATAAATCCGAGTTCACCCGGTGTTTCGCTGGGGTCCACCAAAAAAATGGCATTACATCTTGAGTTGTTACATTTTGCAAAGTGCCATTTAACAGTATCGTTAGTCTCGATATCTCTCTCCCTTAGAATTTTGAATGTGCTAAACATAAAAACTTGTTGCTAAAAAATCTATTGAAAAATCTCTCTCTTAAAAAATTAATATTAATTGAATCATCAAATAATTTTCATAAATTGACGGGTAAAATTTACTCTTTATAAAGAGCTAAAAGCATTCATTTATTATTCAGTGATTTATTTTTCTATTTTATACAAAAAGGAGCCGGAATCGTTATGGACAGAATTAATAGCTTCAAAGCTTACGATATACGAGGCAAAGTACCCACAGAACTTAATATAGATTTAGCATATAAAATCGGGTTGGCTTATTCAAATTATATAAATGCAAAAAAGATAGTAATAGGAAGAGATATAAGGAAGTCTTCGGATGCTCTTTTTGAGGCACTTAGTAAGGCTTTGAACGACAATGGCGTGGATGTTATAGATTTAGGACTTTGTGGTACCGAAATGGTTTATTATGCCACGCCTGCTTACAATGCAGACGGAGGAATAATGATAACCGCAAGTCACAACCCATCTGAATACAACGGGCTAAAGTTTGTAAGAGAAGGTTCCCGTCCTGTTGGATATGACTCCGGTTTAAAAGAAGTTGAGAAAATGATCCTATCCGGCAATCTTTCTCCGTCCGGGAAGGTTAGGGGAAATACTAAATATATAAATGTAATGAACGAATTTTTAGAAAATCTAAAAAAGTTTTATGATCCGGCAAAGATTAATCCTCTTAAGGTTGTTGTTAATGCAGGCAATGGTTGTGCAGGGTTAGCACTTGATGCAATTGAACCTTTGCTTCCTATTAAAATGATAAAAGTATTTAATGAACCTGATTCTAGTTTTCCTAACGGCGTACCGAACCCTTTACTTATAGAAAACAGGCAGTCTACAATAGATGCCGTTGTGAAAAACAACGCCGACCTCGGTGTAGCATGGGACGGAGATTATGACAGGTGTTTCTTTTTCGATGAAAAAGGAAATTTTATTGAAGGATATTATATTGTCGGGCTTCTTGCAAAATCAATTCTTAAAAAAAATCCTGGCGAAAAAATTGTACACGATCCCCGCTTAATCTGGAATACAATTGACATAGTTGAAAAAGCAGGAGGAACTCCTGTAGTTTCTCAAAGCGGTCATGCTTTTATAAAACAAAAAATGAGAGAAGTCAATTCTATTTATGGCGGTGAAATGTCTGCCCATCATTACTTCAGAGATAACTCATATTCCGACAGCGGTATGATTCCATTCCTTCTTATTCTTGAATTAATATCAAAAGAGAACCGGAAATTTTCTCACCTTGTCGAAGAGATGATTGAAAACTACCCTTGCTCAGGGGAAATAAATTCGCAAATTCCAGATCCTGCTGGTAAGATTGAAGAAATAGCCGGCAAATATTCTGATGGAAAAGAAGACAGACTCGATGGACTAAGTGTAGAATATGACAAGTGGAGATTTAATATAAGAATGTCAAACACAGAACCTATAATCAGGTTAAATGTTGAAAGTAAAGATGATATTAGCCTGATGAAAGAAAAAACCGAAGAGCTTTTGAAAATAATAAGAGGTTAAAAAGTGCAAGAGCAAGTGTAAGTTCAAGAACAAGTCTTACCCCTGCTCTTGAACTCGCACTTTAGAACATTACTTCACTTCTATTTTGAACGGTACTTTTAATTTCTCCCACTCAAGGCTAACAATAGCAGATTTATCACCAGTCTTTGTAACAGAATAAGCTAACCATTCCTGGAAAGCATTGCTTTCTGGTTTTACTGTAACTCTAAGAGCATCTTCAGCTTCATTGTACTGAAAAGCTCCCCACTGGTCCGCAACTTTATTAAAAATTATTGTCCAGTTATTTTTATCAGGGATGGTGAAAAAACCGTATGTCCCTGCAGGAAGACTTTTTCCTTCGATAGTTACGTCTGTGCTAAAATTTATCGTGGTTGCTTCGTTTGCACCGGCACGCCATACTTTATTATACGGAACCAGCTCTCCCCAGATTGTCCTTCCTTTTACTCCGGGTCTGCTGTAATCAATTTTTACTTCTGTAAAACCAACAGCCTGCATAACAGAAGCTTTAGGACTAACTCTTATTTTGTTCTCCTGTGCATAAGAACTAAAAACAAAAAAGAGCATAAATGATAAGCACAAATAGAAACAAACATTTTTTTTCATTACATCTCCTATTTAAGCAAAATAAAAAATAGTGAATTACCAAATCGGAACATAAATATATATTTATTTGATTCGGAAATAAAGATAAAACAATGGGATTAGAAATTCATGATTTAAAACGAGTCTTTTGATATTCGGGCGTATTATAGTTAGATTTTGTACAGTTTTTTATCGCAAATTTTGTGAGGCTGACAATGGCTCCCCGTAAAAAAATAAAATCATCCCTGGAACTTAAACCTGAAGATTTAAGATGGCGCTGCAACCCGGAACTATTTGAGTTTGACTCAACAGAAGATTTAAAACCAATTGAAGGAATACTCGGTCAGGAACGTGCATTAAAGGCATTAAAACTAGGCGTGGATCTGAGAAAACCAGGATACAACATATACATTGCTGGGTTGTCCGGAACCGGCAAGGCAACAACAGTTAAAAAAATTCTTGAAACAATTTCCTCGGAATGCCCGCCGCTAAAAGACTATGCCTATGTTAATAATTTTAAAGACCCTGACAGACCAATTCTTCTTATTTTTCCCAAAGGTAAAGCAAAATCGTTTAAGATCGATCTTGCTGCAACAATAAATATTCTGAAACAAAGAATTCCACAAATTCTCGAAGGCAAATCTTACATTGAAAAAAAGAAAAGTATCATAAGTGAATACAACGATAAAGAACAGAAGCTTATGAACGCTTTCGAAGAGAAAATTAAAAAGGACAATTTTTCTCTTGGTCAAATTAAGGTTGGAGAAGTTGCAAGACCAGAAATGATTCCTTTAATCGATAACCAGCCGGTTCCCATTTACCAACTCGAAGAACAGGTGCAAAAAGGAAAATTAACAAAAGAACAGGCACAGGAAACTTTAAAAAAATATAACGGGTACCAGGAAGAGCTCCAGGTATTGTTTAAGAAAGGATTAAAGGTCAGCCAGGATTTTCAGCAAAAACTTACAAGGCTCGAAAAAGAAACCGCGGAAACTATTGTAAAGGGAGTGCTGGAAAATCTTAAAGAAAATTATACTTATGACAAAGTACCGGATTATTTAGATCTTGTTGAAGAAAGTATCCTCGATAGTATTGGATTATTTAAAGGAATAAAACCTGAAAACGAACAAACCTCCGAAGGATTTATAATTGATTATTTCAAAGAGTATGAAGTCAATATCATTTTAGATAATAGTGAGACTAGCGAATGCCCGGTAATTATTGAAACATCTCCTTCATATACAAATGTCCTGGGAACGATTGAAAAAGTAAGTGATGGAAGAGGCGGCTGGTATAGTGATTTCACAAAAATAAAAGCTGGATCACTTTTACGTGCTAATGGTGGCTACTTAGTGTTAAATGTTTATCATCTTTTCGAAGAGCCCGGTGTCTGGAAAATACTTAAACGTGTACTTACTTATAACAAATTAGAGATACAGGACCCGCCTTCCTACTTTCCTTCTTCTTCGACAACTCTTAAACCGGAACCAATTAATGTAGATACAAAAATAATTTTGCTTGGAAGCGACCAGGTATATTCTTTACTCTCACAACATGAATATGATTTCAAGAAAATGTTTAAAATTAAAGCTGACTTTGACTATGAAATTAAAAGAAATGATAAAGTTGTTCACGATTATGCAAGGGTAATAAAGAAGTTGATAAAAGAGGAAGACTTGTGTGAGTTCGATAGGTCGGCAATTGCATATATTCTTGAACTGAGTGCAAGATATGCCGGGCAAAAAAATAAACTAACAACAAGATTTTCCTGGGTAGCTGATCTTGCACGCGAAGCAAACTTTTGGGCAACTGACGATGGCTTTAAGGTTGTATCTGCTGCACACGTTGAGAAAGCGTTTATTAATGCTAAAGAAAGACACGGTATGCTCGAATCAAAAATTTCCGATATGATTGAAGAAAATAGTTTACTGATTGATACTGAAGGAGAAAGAGTAGGACAAATAAACGGTCTGGCAGTTTACGGTGCAGATTATTATTCATTCGGGCGCCCGGCTAGAATTACAGCAACAGTTTCTTTGGGAGGCGGAAGTATTATAAACGTTGAGCGCGAAGCTGGAATGAGCGGCAAACATTATACTAAAGGAGTATTAATTATTTCAGGATATTTCAGGGAAACTTTTGGGCAGGATATTCCCCTCTCATTTAATGCTAACCTTGTGTTCGAACAATCTTATGGAACCGTTGACGGCGACAGTGCTTCCTGTGCAGAGATATTTGCTCTACTTTCAACTTTAGCAGGTCTGCCGATTAACCAGGCAATTGCTGTTACAGGTTCTTTAAATCAAAAAGGAGACGTACAACCCATTGGCGGTGTAAATGAAAAGATCGAGGGCTTTTATGATGTTTGTAAATCGAGAAAACTTACAGGTAAACAGGGAGTAATAATTCCTTCCCTTAATGTTAAAGAATTGATGCTTAGAGACGATGTAATTCAATCTGTTAAAGAAGGAAAATTTCATATATATTCTATCAAGAAAGTTGAAGAAGGAATTGAAATTCTTACTGGAGTAAAAGCAGGTACCAAAACTAAAAAGGGATACGAACCTAATACGGTATTCGATCTTGTTGAAAAGAAAATCAAAGAGCTTTATGCAAAATCAAGAGCTATGCGGGGAAACAATATTAAGAATATTCCCAAAAAGAAAAAGAGATGAAAGCAAATCAAAATGATGTTTTTGCAAAAACCAAGATACTTTGCACTTTAGGACCAAGCTCTTATAAAAAGGAAGACATTGAGAAACTTATTCTTGCCGGGATGGACGGCGTGAGACTAAATTTTTCTCACGGTGATTATGATTTTTTTGAAAAAGTTTTTGAGAATATTTACAAAGCCTGTGTAGAAGAGAAAACTCCCCTTGCTGTATTAATTGATTTACAAGGACCCAAAATCAGGGTTGGTGAGCTTGCCGAACCTGAAATTAAATTAGTAACCGGGGAAAAGATAGAAATCACAACTGAAAATATTAAAGGAACACAAAAAAGAATTTCCACTTCATATAAATTTCTTGTAGAAGAAGCAGCAATTGGAGATCCAGTTTTAATTGACGACGGTTTAATAAGATTAAGAATTATCAGTAAGAAAAAAGATTCTGTGATTTGTGAAATTGAGAATGGAGATATTTTAAAACCGAAAAAGGGAATGAATCTCCCCGGGATGAAAATCTCTGCCCAGGCTGTAACAGAAAAAGATTATCGTGATCTTGAATTTGCTCTCAATAAAAGAGTAGACTTTATAGCTCTTTCTTTTGTAAGAAGTGCAAATGATATTGTTCTTCTCAGAGAATGGCTTAAGAGCAAAAATTATGTTAAACCAATAATCGCAAAGATTGAAAAGAGAGAAGCGGTCGAAAACTTTGATGAAATTCTTGAAGTCGCCGATGGAATAATGGTTGCAAGAGGTGATCTTGGTGTAGAGCTTTTGCCGCAGGAAGTTCCCGTAATACAAAAGATGATAATCAAGAAATGTAATGCGATAGGAAAGCTTGTTATAACAGCAACTCAAATGCTTGAGAGCATGATTCACAATCCTATTCCCACACGGGCAGAAGCTTCCGATGTTGCAAATGCAGTTTGGGACGGAACTGATGTCGTTATGTTAAGCGGCGAAACTTCTGTAGGCAAATTTCCTTTCAAGACTGTTCAGATAATGAATGATATTATTAAGAATACGGAATGTCATCTTAGTCCGGTGCAGGAATCAGAATTAAAAATACCGGATAATGTTGAAGAAAATCTTTTCGATTCTGTGGGACGCGCTATTTCAAACATAAGCAGGCAGATTAAAGCTTCTGCAATAGTTACATTTACTTACAAAGGAAGAACAGCGAGAAATTTTTCCAAGTTCAGACCTGAAGCAAAAATAATAGCTCTCACAAACAACTTTGAAACAATGAACACACTTTGTTTAAGGTGGGGTGTTACTTCAATTTATATGGAAGATATTGATAAGGAAAGAATAGCTGTTGATAAAGCAAAAAAATTAATTTTAGAAAATGGGCAGGTAAAAGAAGGCGACACGGTTATTTTTACTGCAGGCGCGCCCTACTCGGATAAAAGCCGTGTTAACTGGTTAAGATTTGAAGTAATATAAACTAACCTTTACTCTTACCAAATAAGAAAGTAGATTTGTCGAAACTGGATACTTATTACTGGATTCCAACCTTCGGTTGGTAAACTGGATGCTTGATTCTAGTTACTGGTTTCTGGTAACTTGTTACTGAAAAACTGAGCTTAAAGAATATGAACGAAGTAGAAGCCAGGTGGTGGGAACCAACTGATAACGATAAGATTCTGTGCACACTTTGCCCACGCTATTGTAAGATTGGTGAAGGACAGGCGGGTTTCTGCTATATAAGACAAAATCATAACGGCAAGCTCGTTACAATCGGTTACGGAAGACCGACAGGTTTTGCTGTCGATCCAATCGAAAAAAAACCATTAAGCCATTTTCTACCGGGAACATCTGTGCTAAGTTTTGGAACTGCGGGCTGCAACCTCGGCTGCAAATTCTGCCAGAACTGGTCAATAAGCAAAGCTAAACTTGATGATGAGAATTCAATTATAGCTTCTCCTGAAGATGTTGTTTCTTTAGCTAAGAAATACAAAACTCCTTCGATTGCATATACATACAATGATCCGACAATCTTTGGCGAGTATGTAATTGATATATCAAAGCTTGCTAAGGAAGAAGGAATAAAAAATGTAATGGTAACAGCAGGCTACATTGATAAAGAAGCAAGAAAAGATATTTATAAATATGTCGATGCTGCAAATGTTGATCTCAAAGGTTTTACAGATAAATTTTATTACAAGCTCACATTTTCTCATCTGAATGACGTGCTCGATACACTCGTCTGGTTAAAGAATGAAACCGATGTCTGGTTCGAGATAACAACATTGTTAATTCCGGGTGAGAATGACGGAACAGAAGAAGTAAAGCAGGAATGTGAATGGATTTTGAAACAACCTGGGAGATTCTGTTCCTCTCCACTTTACAGCATTTCACCCGGATTTCAGAATGACGGATAAAGAACGCACTCCCGAAAAAACTTTGAACTCTGCAAGAAAAATTGCATTAGATGAAGGAATAAAATTCTGTTATGTTGGAAATGTTCATAACATTGAGGGACAAACCACTTATTGTCCAAATTGTGGATACAAACTTATTGAAAGAAACTGGCACTCAGTTAATTCCAACAAAATGAAGAATGATAAATGCAGTAAATGCGGCACAAAAATTCCAGGTGTTTTTAGTTAGCAAATCTTTGGAGATCTTAATTTCATAAGATGTCATCCCGAACTTGATTCGGGATCTCCTGAATGATAAAAGATTCTGAAATAAATTCAGAATGACATTTCAAACTTCACATCAGTCCTTTAAAATTTTTATCTTTAAGTAACTCAAGTTGATTGTTAAATAATTGTTGGGGGAAAAACCGTCTGCCGTAGGCAGATAAATTGAAACGGTTATTATCTTAGTGGTTTTACTTTTATTCTTCGGGATAAATCCCGAAGTTAACCTGTGAAGCAAGTAAATATTATTACAAGAATGATGGGATAAGACTATGAAGAAATTATCAAATAAAATTGTTTTTATAACCGGCGCAACATCAGGAATAGGTAAAGCCTGTGCAGAAGCTTTTGCGAATGAAGGGGCAAATCTAATCTTAACAGCAAGAAGAATTTCCTTATTAACAAAATTTGCAAACTCACTTTCAAAGAAATATAAAATTAAAACTTATACCACTCAGCTTGATGTAAGAGATAATGAGCAAGTTAAAAAAGTTGTTGTTTCTCTTCCAAAAGAATGGAAGAAGATTGATATTCTTATAAACAATGCCGGGCTTGCAAGAGGCTTCAGTGACATCGATGAAGGAAACATAGAAGACTGGGATGAAATGATGGACACAAATGTTAAAGGCTTACTTTATGTTTCAAGAGCAATTCTTCCTTTAATGGTAAAAAGGAAAAAAGGACATGTAATTAACATCGGTTCTGTTGCAGGGCATTCTGTTTATCCCAAAGGGAATGTTTATAATGCTTCAAAGTTTGCTGTTAATGCCATATCAAAAGCAATGAGGCTGGATCTTTATCAAAAAGATATAAAAATAAGCACGGTTGATCCGGGAATGGTTGAAACTGAATTCAGCATTGTTAGATTTCACGGGGACAAACAACACGCAAAAAAAGTTTATCAAGGAATGAAACCTCTTACCGCAGATGATATTGCTGACACTGTACTTTATTGTGCAACTCGTCCACAACACATAAATATTGATGAAATAATAATTACACCTACTGCGCAGGCTTCAGCAATTCACGTCAAGAGAAAAGTAAAATAAGTCAACTAAACAAAAAGACTAACATCTCCCGCACCTTCTCTAATTACTTCGGGTTCATCATCACTTAAATCTATTACACTGGAAGGCGATCCGATAAGATTGCCGGATGCCAACATCAAATCAACCTGGGAATTAAATATACTTTTGATTTCTAAAGGATCGTATAGAACCTCGCCTTTTCTATTTGTTGCACTTGTACTTATTATCGGGTGCCCGAGTTCTTTAACTATACTTAAAGAAACCTGGTGATTTGGAACTCTTATTCCAACTGTCTTTCTTTTACCCCATAATTTTTTAGGAACTTCTTTTGCTGCGGGAAGAATAAAAGTGTAGGGTCCGGGCAATAAATGTTTCATCGTTCTATAAGCATAATCCGAAACTTTAGCATACTTAGCTATATCTTTCAAATCTGAACAGATGAAACTAAACAATTTTGAGTTTGCATCATTTTTAATATAAAAAATTCTCTCAAGTGCTGCTTTGTTAAAAATGTCGCAGCCTATTCCATATACAGTATCTGTTGGATAAATTATTACTCCGCCGTTTCTCAGTATATCAACAGCCTTGTTAATAAAGCGGAGTTGCGGGTTTTCCGGGTGAAGTTCATAGTATTCCATATTATTTCCTTTCCATCGGGTTTTGTAGCATTAAAAATGAAGGGAAAGCCTGGTACATAACAAAATTCATAGCCATTTTTAATGAAAGTTAAAAAGGTTTTTCTCATTGTCAACACAAATCTTTTGAGGCTTCTATGACATTCTTATGAATTAAGAAATCACCTTAACAAACTAAGTATTTAATAGCCCCGTCATTTATGACGGGGTTAATGTCTCCCATAAGAACCGGGGCTTCAGCCCAATATAAAAACACATTATTGGGCTAAAGCCCAAGATTGCTTGGGTACTTATTTTCCCCGCCCTGAAGGGCGGGGTTATTGAAAAGCAATATTTAGGTAATATGAATTAATAAAGTATCAAAAATGCCGTTTTTTTATCATGAATTTGTTATATTATCGGCTCAAA
Organism: uncultured Ignavibacteria bacterium; assembly: GCA_963727535.1. GTDB lineage: Bacteria > Bacteroidota > Ignavibacteria > Ignavibacteriales > Ignavibacteriaceae > RBG-16-34-14. The sequence goes on along the minus strand of CAVSGR010000005.1, from coordinate 93,735 downwards.
ATTTCTGTAGAATAAGAATCGGGAGTTTATAAAATGGCAAGAAAATGCCAAATAACCGGTAAGAGCCCAATGTCGGGTAATCACGTATCACACGCACATAACAAGGTTAAAAGAAGATTTTTACCTAATCTTCAGAAGAAAAGAATCTGGGTGCAGGAGTTAAACAGGTTTGTTACTTTAAAACTATCGGCACGTGCAATAAAAGGTATTTCAAAAAACGGGACAGCTAAATTAGCAAAAATGATAAGCGAAAAGCAGATTAGAGTCCGTTAAAAAAGTTTTAATATTTAAAACAAAAAAGGAAAGCAAATGCTTTCCTTTTTTTATCTCTTTGTGTAAGAATTCTACTCTCTAACAACCCAAACTTTTATTTTAGCATCTACATTTGAATGAAGTTTAACGCTCACCTCATAAATTCCCAGAGATTTTATAGTCTCAGCAACCTCAATTCTTCTTTTATCAATATCAAAACCTTTTTCTTTTAGTGCATCGGCTATCATCTGTGTAGTTACAGTACCGAAAATTTTGTCTTCTTCACCAACCTGCACAGGAATGGTAACGGAAACTTTTTCCAGCTCTACAGCCTGGGCTTCAGCAGATTTCTTTTCCATCTCTATTTTTTTAGCAAAATTCTTTTTCTCTTCTTCAAGTGAAGCTAAATTTCCTTTAAGAGCAGTGTAGGCAATTTTTCGCGGTAAAAGAAAGTTTCTGGCAAAACCATCTTTAACATCTACTACTTCTCCAATTTTTCCTAAGGATTCGTAATCCCGTCTAAGTATAACTTTCATTTTATCTCCTGATTCAGAATTCTATCTAACAGTATCCGAAACATAAGGCAACAGAGCCATATGCCGGGCACGCTTTATTGCAAGAGCAAGCTGCCTTTGATATTTAGCACTTGTACCTGTAATTCTTTTAGGAATTATCTTTCCTTGCTCGGTTACATATCTTTGCAGCAGCTTAACATCTTTGTAGTCAATATATTTAATATTGTCCCGTGTAAACCTGCAATACTTTTTTACTTTAATTTCTTTTTTCATTGCTACCTTTTATTTAATTAAATCCGATTCTTCATTTGACAAGAATTTATCGAAGGAATCCTCTGTATAGTCCGCATCGCTACTATCTTCAGCAGTATCCTCCTCGTGAGCGGTTCCGTTCTCCCCTTCATTTTGTCTCTCTCTTTTATTAAGAAACTGGATTCTCCTGGCTTTTATTTCTACAATGCTTCTGTTATGCCCGTCATCCGATTTCCAGCTGCGGCTTTGAAGTTCACCATCAACAAGAACAGCGGATCCTTTTTTCAGTCTATCACGGCAACTCTCTGCAAGTTTATTCCAGGCAACAATGCCAACATAACATACATCCTCCTGCCACTGGTTTGAACTATCTTTGTACTTCCTGTTGGAAGCAATAGAAAAGTTTACAACCGGTGTATTATTAGTTGTCTGTCGGAATATAGGATCTTTAGTAAGATTACCTGCAACTATCACATAGTTTATTTCGGGCATTTTCAGATCAGCCATGATTTACCTCCATCATGAATCTAAGTATTATGATTTACTATCCAGTTCTTTTACTTCCTGAGATTTTACATTATCAACCCGTACAGAACTTTGGCCCTCGGAACTGTTAGCTACGGATTGAGCTTTATTTTTTTGTAATTGTTCAATAGCATCTTTATCTAAACGAATGGTAATAAACCGGAGAATATATTCATCAAGCGTGTAAAATCTTTCAAGCTTGCTAATAATATTTGAGGGAGCATCAAATCTGAATATCACATAATACCCGATCTTGCTTTTCTTAACCATATAAGCTAATCTTTTTCTCCCCCAGTTTTCCACCTCACTTATTTCCCCTGCGTTACTAGCAATAGTTTCCTTGATACGAGCAATTATTGCTTCAATTTGTTCATCATCAAGAGCTGCATTTATTAAAACAGCACTTTCATATGTGTTATTTTTCATTCGTTACCTTCCTATGGGCTTTGGCCTTCAGATTAACTGAAAGCAGGAATTATAAATAAAACTCAAAACGGCTGTAAATTTATTTAATTAAAGAGGCAATTACAAGTACTGTAATTGCCTAAAACTAAATAATAATTATCTATAAATCTATTCTCTTGCGCGCATTTTGTAGAAAGAACGCCAAGCAAAGTACAATCCAACAAGAAAAACTACTACTCCCACATAAGGAGCGCTGGCGCGGAATGTCTCAGAAATTGAAATTTCCATAGCGAGCAGCCCGAATAATGTAGTAAATTTAATTATCGGGTTAAGAGCAACAGAAGAAGTATCTTTATAAGGATCTCCTACTGTGTCTCCGACAACTGTTGCTGCATGAAGTTCGGTCCCTTTTTCGTTATACTCAACTTCTACAACTTTTTTAGCATTATCCCAGGCTCCTCCGGCATTAGCCATAAAAACTGCCTGGAAAAGTCCGAATATTGCAATTGAAATTAAGAAGCTTATGAAAAATGAAACCGGGTAAACAGAACTAACCGGTGCGGAAAATAAAGCAAATGCAAGCGCAAAAGAAAAAATGGCAATAAAAATATTGAACATTCCTTTCTGTGCGTACTGCGTACATATCTTAACCACTTCTTTAGATTTTTCTATTGAAGCACTCTTACTTGCATTTTCATCCAGCTGTATATTTTTCTTAATATATTCAACTGCCCTGTAAGCACCAGTGGTAACTGCCTGAATTGAAGCTCCTGTAAACCAAAAAACGACAGCGCCGCCACATATAAACCCTAAGCTTGTATATGGATTTAATATACTAAGAACTGAAGCTGGATCTATTCCCAAGGATTGTTTCAAAACTAATATTAAAGAGAAAATCATAGCTGTAGCACCCACTACTGCAGTGCCGATTAACACCGGTTTAGCCGTAGCTTTAAAAGTGTTTCCGGCTCCATCGTTTGCTTCGAGATAATATTTTGCTTTTTCAAAATCAGGTTTAAATCCGAAATCTTTTTCAATTTGCTTGTCTACATCTTTTATTTCTTCAATTAAAGAAAGCTCATAGATTGATTGCGCATTATCTGCTACCGGACCATAACTATCAACTGCAATTGTAACAGGCCCCATTCCTAAAAATCCGAAGGCTACTAAACCAAAAGCAAAAATGGATGGGTAAATCATAAAGCCTGCAAGCGCATCTGCACTTGATATGTAAGCAATGAACATTAAAAGAGCAAATACCAGACCCATCCAGAAAGCGCTGAAATTACCGGCGACGAGTCCTGAAAGTATATTTAAAGAAGCACCGCCTGCTTTAGATGAAGAAACTATTTCATCAACATGTTTTGACTTTGTGCTCGTAAAAACTTTGGTTAATTCCGGTATTAATGCTGCTCCTAATGTTCCGCAGCTTATTACAGTTGAAAGAATAATCCAGAGATTATTTGGAAGACTTCCTATCATATAATAACTTACTATAAAAGTCATAATTATTGAAACCATAGATGTTATCCATACTAACGAAGTCAAAGGAATTTCAAAATCAATATCATCCTTTTCTCCAAAACGTACTTGCGTTAAAGCTTTGTTTATGCCAAAGGATACAACGGAAGTTACGATCATCATAATACGCATTGCAAATATCCAGGTAAGAAGTTCTTTTTGATATGTAACATCAGCAACAGCAAGAACTATTAAGCTGATTAATGCCACACCGGTAACGCCATAAGTCTCAAAGCCATCGGCAGTAGGACCAACGCTGTCTCCGGCATTATCTCCTGTACAGTCAGCAATTACACCGGGATTGCGAGGATCATCTTCTTTGATCTTAAAAACAATTTTCATTAGATCAGATCCAATATCTGCAATCTTTGTAAAGATTCCACCAGCTATTCTTAAAGCACTTGCACCTAATGATTCACCAATAGCGAAGCCAATGAAACAAGCACCTGCATATAATCGTGGTATAAAAAGTAAAATGATAAGCATCATTATTAGCTCCACGCAAACAAGCATAACACCGATGCTCATTCCTGCATCAAGAGGAATATTTAAAAGTTTTATAGGTTTTCTTTCTAGAGAGGCAAAAGCCATCCTGCTATTGGCTAAAGTATTCATTCTTATTCCAAACCAGGCAACACTGTACGAACCAAGAATTCCAACTACTGTCCAGAGTAAAATCAATAACACACCGCTTATTTCATTTTCCATTAAGTAGCCGAAGTAAAATGCGATACAGGCTGCAATGAAAAGGAAGAGAACAATTAAAAGTTTTCCCTGCTGCAGCAGATAAGTTTTGCAGGTTTCAAATATTATCTGCGCAATATCGAGCATAGACTGATGAGCTTTTATTTTTTTTACTTTTAAGTATTGATACATTCCGAAAACCAATCCCGCGAAACAGACAACTAATCCCCAAATTAAAATCGATTGCTGGTTATCATTAAGAGTAGGTATTTTTAAATTTGATTCCCCGGCAAAAATATAGATTGGACTAAATATAACTAGTAAAACAGGTAATAATTTTTTCTTCATTGTGGTCCCACGTGTTTATTCATGTTAATTTAATTAAGCATAACTATGTAAGATTATTTTTGTAAAAAGCCTCAACTAATAACTTAGTTAAGGGTATCAGAATCTTTATTAATTTCTTTTTTTAACAGCCTGCTGTTTGCATCCAGCATTCTGCTAACTCCACCTAAAATAAACTCTTCTAACAGAACAGTTCCTGTTTTAAACACATTAGGCAAAGCTTCCTTTTCTTCTTCACTAAAATCTGTTAAAACATAATCAGCCATTTTGCCTTCGGTAAAGTTATTACCGATACCTATTCTAAGTCTCGGGAACTGGTCATCCTGAAGATGAAAAATAATTGAGTTGATTCCATTATGTCCCCCATCTCCGCCTGATTTTCTAATTCTAATATCTGCAAACTGAAGATTCACATCATCAACAATTACCAGGAAATCTTCAATATTTGTTTCATATTTTTTAAAAGCCTGTAACGCTGCTAAGCCGCTATTATTTACATAAGTCGTTGGTTTCATAAGTATAAAAGAACTTGAGGATAAATTCCCCGTAGCGACATAGTAATCAAATTTTGAAGGCTTAAAAGCAATTGAATGTTCTTTAGCAAAATAATCTAATAACATAAATCCAACATTATGACGGTTAAAACTATACCGTCTTTCGGGGTTTCCTATACCCAATAGAATCCGCACTATTCTTCTTCTTTTTCCTCTTCCTTACTCTTTCCAATGAGTTCAGGTTCTGTAGGCTCTTCGACAGCCTCCTCGGGTGTAGGTTCTTTTTCAACTTTAGGATGATTTACAGAAACAACCACAGTAGTTTTTTGATTCAAAATAGTAACTTTGTCAAAAGCTAAATCGCTTATATGAATGGAGTCACCAATCTTCAAATCAGTAACATCAATTTCGAGATGCTGAGGTATATCCTTGGGTAAACATTCAATTTCAAGCTTATGAAGATGCTGTTGTAAAACTCCACCATCTTTTACTCCTACAGCACTACCTTTATACACAATAGGAACTTCTAATTCAAAAGTTTCACCGGAAGTTAAACCTAATAAATCAAAATGTACTATGCGGTCGGTGACAGGATCAAATTGTACATCCTTGATAATACAATCGAGTTCCGTATTATTATCAACCTTAAGTCCGACAAGATGTGTTTCTCCTGTAAAAACTAACGGCTTAATTGCCTTCTCAGAAACATCAAAAGAAATCGGGTTTGTCCCTTTCATATAGAATACGCCGGGAATTCTTCCGTTCTTTCTTTGGGTTTTTGTTTTGGATTTTGGTCCGGTTTTTCTTGAATTTGCTTCTAAAACTACTTTTTCCATTTTATCTCCAAATAAACTCTGTTATCCTTTATCAATCTCAAATAATGAACTAATTGATTCATTATAATGTGTTCTTTTAATAGCTTCGGCAAAAATATCGGAAGCTGTTATTATAGAAATTTTATCGGTTTTAATTTCAGGTCCTAAAGGTATTGTATCCGATACGTACAATTTTGTTAATTCTGATTTATTAATACGGTCAAGTGCTGGTCCGGATAATAACGGGTGCGTAATTGAACTATAAATATTTTTTGCACCATTTTTTTTCAGGGCTTCAACAGCACTTACTAAAGTGCCCGCTGTATCAATAAGATCATCAACCAAAAGAACATCTTTATTTTCAACATTCCCGATTATGTTAACCACTTCAGCCTGGTTTTGTTTCGGTCTTCTTTTATCAATTACAACAAGACCACAATGCAGTCTTGTTGCATAAGATCTTGCCAGTTTAATACCCCCAATATCGGGAGAAACAACTACAAGCTTTTTATCCTTATTCTTAAATAGCCCTGAGAATAAACTCGAGCCGTATAAGTGATCAAAAGGTATATCAAAAAATCCCTGTATCTGAGCCGCATGCAAATCCATTGTGATTACTCTGTCGGCACCGGCAACCGTGATAAGATTTGCCACCAGTTTTGCAGTAATAGAAACTCTGGGTTGATCTTTTCTATCCTGTCTCGAATAACCAAAATATGGAATTACCGCCGTAATTCGTTTTGCCGACGACCTTTTGGCGGCATCAATCATTATTAAAAGTTCAAGTATGTTATCAGACGGAGGAATTGTCGGCTGGATAATAAAAACATCCAGGCCCCTAATATTCTCAAGATATTTTACCCAAATCTCACCGTCACTAAATCTTTTTAACTCGACTAATCCCAATGGCTGCCCAAGATTTTCGGCAATTTTTTCAGCTAATGGTCTGTTGGAACTTCCCGAAAAAATCTTATAACCAGCTGTAGCCATATAAAAAAATGATAACTCACTTTTCTTAAAAAATAGACGTGAAATATAGTTAAATCGCTCTGGTAAGTCAATAAAAACTATTTACCTAAAGTACAGCTTTTCTTCAGGTTCAGCCAAAAAATCAATCTTTTTTCTTCCTGAATAAAAATATTATAACTATTAAAAGAACCATGCCTGAGAGGACATAAATCCAATAAGGAGTTTCCTTTAGTTTGAAAGGAATAAACGTGACTGAGATAGTTTTACCGCTCCCAATTTCGGCAAGCGTATAATCCCAGGTTAAGGTTTGTCCATCCTCTTTAAGAGCATTATGAGTAATAATGTTGCCTGAAAATTTATAAATATAAGTTACTTTATACTTGCTTCCATCTATTCCAAAACCGGTTGCAATCGGGGGGATATACTGGGAGAAAATCTTTTGACCAGAGGCACCATCCTTAAGTGAAAACTGAAAGTCTTCAAATATCCTCATCCGGGTTAGTGAATCAATATTTGTGAAATTTAAATCGATTAAAGAATGTGTGGTGCTGTCAACTGAATCAACAAAAACTGTAATATTATTTATCGTGGTGTATTTTGAAGAAAATTCCTTCCTTATAAGTTCAGGATTAAAGATACCGATTTTATTTATGGTTGAAGTGTCTATAGTCTGTGGCAAGTTTACCCAATAATCAATTTTCATTGTACCTGAACCGTCAGGATATAAATGAACTTCCTGAGTATAGTTCAGGCAACCACAAATAGAAATAAGAAATATTAAAACTAAAGAACTTACTATTGAACGAGGAAAATTCTTAGTTATCATTCTCAAAAATTGGGCTTTCAACAATTTTGCTTTCCATGTAAAAAACTATTTGTAGAAATATATCTAATTTTTCATTAAGTTTTTGCCATACTTAAAGGAGTATTTATGCCAACGTATGAGTATAAGTGTTTGAACTGCAATCATATTTTCGAGGTTTTCCAGTCAATGAGTGCTGAACCAGTAAAAGAATGTCCTAAATGTAACGGTCCGGTAAAACGATTAATCGGATCGGGTTTAAGCCCCATTTTTAAAGGCAGCGGTTTCTATCAAACAGATTATAAAAATAATTCCGCTAAAACTTCTTCTTTAAAAAAGAAAGAGGGGCCAAAGGAAGAGACTAAAAAGGAAACTAAGAGTTCAGATAAATCTGAGAACACTAAGAAGAATTAAACAAATAAAATTTAAGAATAGCTAAACCCGTTCTTTATCAACAAGAACGGGTTTAGTCTTTTAATTTTAGAAATCCTGTCCGAGGGAAATATAGTATTTGGGTGAAGAGAAATGTTCGACGTTATAAGCCCAGGCAACATCAAGCTTTAATAAAAAGCCTAATAAAAATATCCTTGCACCAATTCCGGTACCCATCAGTAAATCCTTCGATACAACTTTATTGTTAATGTCTCTTTCAAAAAATCTTAATTGTTTACTGTCATTCCATGCAGTACCTATATCTAAAAAGACATTTCCAAGAATATTGCTGAACAAAATCGGTAAAGCACCAGTAACCAGGTATCTAATCAATGGAAACCGGAACTCCAGGTTCATTAAAGAATACTTAGTTCCAATTTCTTCGGCATAATCATAACCGCGTAAAGGAAGGGCGGCAGTTAAAAATGCAAAGTCTGAAACTGACTCAAGCGGAACATCGGTGGTAGCAAAAGATCTGTTTATCCAGTTTTCGACTCCGCCGATAAAAAATCTCTGCGGATTTGCGCCTGCTGAAAATCCGCCAGAAAACCTCAAAGCCAATGAATAATCAGTTCCAAACCTGAAGTAAGTTCTGTAATCTCCAAGTAAAGAATAAAAGCTTAAATCTCTTCTGTTTAAACCTGGATTTCCAAGTACATCAAGCCTGTAACGGGTTCCTTCAATTGGAGCGGTATATCCCCAAAGAACATTATCATGAACAAAACTCGCACTCGGAACTAAGTAAGAAACATGCTCTGAAGGTACATTCGGGTCATCAAGATCTTCGTTGGAAAGATTAAGCCAGCTTAATCCTACATCAACTCGGTAAAAACGGTTAAGCGGATAGCTCATCGAACCTACTACTCCAAAATTTCTGAAACGATAAAGATCAGTATAAAGACCTCTTGTAAGATATACGAAACGTGCAGTATGAAAGAGTTCTATACCATAATTAATTCTTTCAGGCAAGTAATAATATGCAAGCCCATAGTCACTGTTCTTAAGGTCTATCTGAAGACTGGTAACTCCTATCAACCTGTGATTGCCAAGTACATCACTAAATGATATTACCGTCGTTCCCAGTAAACCGTATAAAGAACTATACCCCGCATTAGCATAAACAAGATCGGGAGTAAAGGTAATTTTATACTTATTAACTTTGTAATCGCCCTGCTTATCAAGGTTATCTGTTAAATTAAAATTCGGATTTTCTTTTTTACTTGTATCTTTTTTTGATTCAAAATCACCAAAGACATAATTACCAAAACCTATCTGAACCGAATCACCATGTATTTTTGTTGAATCTACATAATTACCGGTGTAAACGGGATATGGCAAATTTTGTTCTTCTTCATTTTGTAGTGAATCGTTAGCAGACACATTTTTTTCTTCCTTCTTTTCTTCGTTTTGGAGTCCGCTAATGTATAATGTTGGTTCAAGCTTATCTTTTCCAAGGTCAATTTCAAATGGATTATTCAATAAAAAGATATTATAAGCCGACTGATAAAGTGATGTGAAAGCTAATTTCTTTCCATCTTTTGAAAGAGACAATTGATACAAACCATTCAACGAATTTGTAATTGGAACTGCATTCTTTCCTGTTCCATCGTTCGTCTGAAGGTCAAGTTTATAAATATTATTTATTCCGTTCATATCAGAAATAAAAAGAATTTCTTTGCCGTCGGGACCTACTACTGGAAATCTTTCATCACTTTCTGGTAAATCAGTTATTCTGTGAATTTCTGAATTTTCAATGTTAAGAGAATAAATATCCCGCTGGTTATAATTAGAGTTATATACTTTAAAAGTATCCGGAACCGCTTCTTCAGAAATATATTTTCCCCTGTCGGAAACAAAATAGAGAGTTTCGCTATCGGGGGACCATACCGGATCATCGTCAGAAAAAATATCATTTGTAAGATTTATTACTTGCTTTGATTCTAAATTATAAATATAAACATCAGACTGCTTTTCAGTTTGCCCTATGAAGGCAATGTTTTTTCCGTCAGGTGACCATATGACACTTTTAATTCCTTCGGAAAGTTTAATTGGAAGCGTCTCTCTTTCTTCTGTCTCAACATCAATAAGATATACAATATCATAACCCCCGGTTAATGCAGATATGATTATTTTTTGTCCATCAGGGGACCAACTTAATCCCGGTGTAAGCACATTCAACTCTTCGAAGTCAGGAGTTTTACTTCCTTCAACTAACTTTTTAATAATTTTTCCATCTATCGCATCCATTAAAAAGACATCAAAGTAATAATCTCTGTTGGAGATAAATGCAATTTTATCTCCTTGTGGTGAAATTGTTGGACTTGTGTTGTAGAAGCCTCCGTCCTCGCGGTTATCAGTTAAACGTTTCGCAAATTCATCTGGATCCTTTCTTATGGCGATGTCGGGCCAATATTTTTTTCTTATATATTTTTTCCATCTTTCGTTTAATTCTTTAAGTGAAATTCCTATCGAAGCTTTTATACCTTCTTCTACGTTTCCGGTGCTTTTTATCTTATTTATTAACTCTCCGATCTTTCCTTCGCCATATTTGGAAGCTATATAATAAAACACTGATTGACCACCCCTGTAAGCCATGTATCCGTTAAGTTGCTTAATATCAGGGAGGCGCTCGCTGATTGTAGCATCACGCATATACATATCTTCCTCAATATCCCAACCTAAAGCTTGATATTCTGCCATTCCTTCATTAAACCATAATGGTATTTGAAGAGTTATATTATTTGAAACTATGTTCTGGAAAGACCCTCCATAAAACATATCGTTTAATACAGCATGAACTAACTCGTGATGTACAAGGTGACGAAGAAGCTTGTATGAACCATTAAACTGAATTACTACCCTGTTTTTAAATAATTCTGTAAATCCCTGTATTCCCTGATCAAGATATTGATCCGTGATATTCGTTTCCTGAAAATCATTTTGAGAATTATAGACAATTATTGTTATCCGGTTATTTATGTTGTATCTGAAATTATTCTGAATTGATGTTAAAGCATCCTCAGCAACGTGTGCAGTAAACTCTGCTATGGTAGAACCCTTCTGACTAAAATATATATCGAAGTGATCGGTCTGAATGTAATACCACGTTAATGATTTATACTGAACTTTGTTTTGCCCGAACTGAGCATATGTATTAATAAAACTTATACTGAATAGAATCAGAATATATGTTGTTATTTTTTGCATTTCTATGCCTACTCTTTCGAAATTATAAAATCTAATTCTGATTTGTCTGTGTCAACACGAACAAGTTTAACCTTGACTTTATCACCTAACCTAAACTGTTTTTTAGAAACTTTACCAATTAATGCATATTTTTTTTCATCGTAAACGTAAAAATCTCCCTCCAAATCTCTTAGCCTGATCAGACCTTCGGCTAAATTATCAATTATTTCAACAAAAATTCCAAAATGGGCAATACCACTTATTATTGCATTGAATTCTTCACCAAGATGCTCTTTGAGATAATCAATCTGCTTAAGTTTCACAGATAATCTTTCTGCCTCAATTGCATTTCTTTCACATGTTGAAATATGTTCGCTGATCTCTTCCAGCTTTGCCATAGAATAATTCATTCCCCTGTTGCTTTCGGTATAATTATAAAGAAGCCTGTGCACTATTAAATCGGCGTATCTTCTTATAGGAGATGTAAAGTGAGTATAGTATTTAAAGCCAAGCCCGTAATGACCGATGTTGTTTGCAGAATATACCGCCTTTGCCATTGATCTTATTGCAAGCTCATTTATTAAAGCTTCTTCTTCAGTACCTTTAATTTGTTTCATAAGATTCATGAATTGAACAGATTGCGAGGAGGAATTCGGATCAAAAGAATAACCTAACGATTTCAGGAATCTTGCAAACTCTTGAATTTTGTCTTTGTCCGGCAAATCATGAACTCTGTAAATAAATGGATGAGCAGTTTTCCCTGGTAAGCCAATGTGTTGTGCAACTATCTTGTTAGCAAGAAGCATAAATTCTTCAACAAGCATGTTGCTTTCTTGTAGTTCCTTTTTAATAATTTCGGTTGGCTTTCCATTTTCATCAAGTATGAACTTAACTTCAGGCGTATGAAACTCTATGCCACCTTCCTTAAATCTCTTCTTTCTCAACACTCTCGCAATATTATTTATACTGATTACTTCCCTGGTAAAATCACCTTCTTCAGAATCAATTATATTCTGCGCTTCATCATAAGTATATCTTCTTTTGCTGTTTATTATAGATTTTTTTATATCGTACTTGACTACCTTACCACGCGGAGTCAGTTCAACAATAACAGAGAAAGTTAATCTATCTTTGCCAGGAACGAGTGAGCACAGGTTGTTGGAAAGTTTTTCCGGAAGCATCGGAATTACCTGACCGACAAAATACACACTGTTTCCTCTCTTTAATGCATGTTTGTCCAACTCAGAATTATCTTTGACATAATAGCTAACATCTGCTATGTGGATCCCTACAGAAAAATTTCCGTTATCTAGATTCTTAATCGACAAAGCATCATCAAAATCTTTTGCGTCTTCAGGATCGATTGTAAAAACATTTTCATTTCTAAAATCAACTCTCTTCTTTATTTCTTCAGCCGGGATTTCACTTTCTATATTATCAGTTTCATTTATTACTTTCTCAGGAAATTTATACGGCAAATTAAATTCACGTGCTAATGCTATTGCTTCTGTTTCTTCCGTTCCCGATTTCCCGATTATCTCAATAATCTCTGCTTCAGGATTAAGCATCGAAGAGTTCCAAAATAGATTAGAAACGATTACTTTCTCTCCTTTTTTTGCTCCTTTAAATTTGAAGCATCTATATAAATATCCCGATGAATTTCAGGATCGTCAGGTTTGACAAAATAAAATGAGTTGGATTTTTTAAGAGTCCCGACAATCTCATCCCTTTTTCTTTTAATAATCTTTACAATTTGCCCTTCAAGATTTTTTCCTTTTTGTTTTGCAAAAAGCGTTACTTCAACGGTGTCACCACTAAAAGCCGTACTAAGATTCCGGGCTGCAATAAAAATATCGCCTATTTCTTTTCTGCCGGGAATTACAAATCCAAATCCTCCCTGGTTAATTTGGAGTTTTCCGGTTATTTTGTTTCCATCAGGAGTAGGATTTAATTTAAAGCGCTTACCGTTTTTTGTTAAGAAATTTTCTTCATAAAGTTTGTGCAAGGCAGATTTTAATGCGGCGTAATCGTGTTCAGAAGTGATTTGCAACCTTTTAGCAATATCTTTATTCTTAAAAGATTTTGTGGGATTCTTTTTAAAGAATGAAATAATTTCTTTCTTCATTAAAACTCAAATCTATATTTAAGACCAAATTCATTAATCATATCATTTGTATAATTAGTTTCAGTGTTTATTGATTCTTTTCTCTCCAGTCTTAATAAAAATCTTTTTGTAACCGGGTATTCAATTTTAATATTAGCTCTGCTCAAATTCTGGTAAACATCTGTAGATGTACCAATTTCATAACGAAAATTCCCTGCTCTTCCAATAAGACTTATCTTAGTTGCAGATCCAACCTGACGTAACTCAACATTTTTTATTACATCTCCGAATTGCTTGTTCAAAAATCCACCCACTATAGAACCTGCGAGTCCTGTTGCGGTTGAAGCAACTACATTTCTGTCCTGCGGAGTTGCATCATTATTAAACTTTCCCAGCAAGATAAACATTGCAGCATCCGAGGCATCATATTGAGGCGACGGAACGTTTTTGTCGATATTATCTGCACCATAATAAACTTTAATATTATCTCCATTACCAAGTAATTTCTTATCGAGTTCCTGCAATGGTCCATTTACTTCAATTTTTACAGCAACCGGAACTTCCTTTTCCCGCATCGGAACCTTCTGCCGGATAATAATAATCCCTATAAGTTGCTACTATATCGAGATTTGGATTAGTAATATCACTCTCAAATTTTATTGATCCTTCTGCTTCCAGAGTTTTCAAAAATTCAAGTGTCGAGCCTTCCAACAATCTCAATTCTCCTTGAGCAGAGGTTTTACCACTATATCTCTCCAACCTTAAATTGCCATCAAGGACAGCTTTTAGGTTCTGGTTAAATTCTTTAGACAATACAAATATTACTATGGCTTCATTTTCAATTGAAACTTTTAGATCATAATCAAAAACATTTTTCTTTAGGGAATTTTCTTTTTCATTGTCCTGCTTCTGGGCTATGCTAACGAGCCTATCAAAATCCATTTCTGGATTATACACAGTTATCGTGTCTCTTGGAAAACGATATATATAATTTTCAGAATTACTTTGGTACGCCGACTGAGTCTGCGGGAAAGTGAGATTAGCATCTTTAATAATAACAGGAGCTTCAACAAAAATCCTACCGTCTTCGAATTCCATGGTTCCATCTGTTCCGATAACGAGACTGCCGTAAACAGAGGGGCTTGCTGATTTTGAAGCTTTGTCTAATACTTTCAGATCGCCACTAATTGAAAACTTTGAAGAAACCGGGATGAAGTTTTCGAGTATAGCTGCGCCGCTTCCGGTCAGTTTTCCACCGTTCAAAGTTCCGGCAACATTAGCAATTGTTAAGGTGTCTATTGTTAAACGACTTCCTTCAACTTTTATGTTTGCAGAAGCATTATATTCAAGATTATTCGCTTCAAGGAAGAAAGCTGCATTTTTAATTCTCAAATATCCTTCTGTTTTTAACGAAGACATGGTTCCTGTAAATGTTAAATCAGAAGTAAGGTTGCCTCTTAACCTGTTAACTGCCGGAAGTATATCTCCAAAAGCTCCGAGATTGAAACCATCAGATTTGAGATGAACATTCATAGGTTTGTTTCCAACATTATCATCCGATGACTCTATTGAAAGATCAAGTGGAATATATCCTTTTAATGATAGCGCCGGACTGGTTGGATTTAAAAGCGAATCTATGAATGCTACATCCAGATCGAGATTTTTATTTTTATAATTAGCTTTGCTCTTTAGCACACCGAAAGTTCTGCCTCCATATTTTATACTATCTATAGACATATTCATTCCTATAACCGGTTCAACCATATTTCCCGAAACATCCAGAGCCATGTTTATATTTGCATTAATGCTATTCTCGGGTCTCAGATGTAAAAGATCGATACTTAAATCTCTTCCCTTAAGCCCTGATAGATTAACATTTAATTTTTGATTACCGGTACGTGACAAAAATCCATTGGCTTTTATATGAGCTCCATTATGTTTCAGGTCAAGTTTCTTAACATCAATATGATCCTCAGTATAAGTAAAGTTCTGCACTCCATTATTTAAAACAATAAACTGATCGTCAACAAATTTTAATGAATCAATTGAAACGTCGAGTATATCTTTACTAAGATCGATATCCGCGTGTAACTTTGCAGAAAAAGGATCCTGTTTTGCTCCAAAGCTGATATCTGCTTTATCATTCTTCATTTTTAAATCTAAATGAAAATCATTAATATCTTTGCCTGTAAAAATTCTATCTGCCGATACATCCAGATCGACTTCAACGTCAGAAGTTGAAACGACATTGAAACCATTCAATACATCCAGGTTAAGTTTCATACCCGTTATGAAGAAAGCATTGTCATTGGTCCATAATTTTATATAATTTACATCTGTCCCAAAATTAAGATGGATACCATTTTCATCACTTACAATTTTACCTCCCAGTTGAGCATCAATTTCAAGATGTTCGCCAATAAATGCGGAGATAATATCGAAATCTTTTAACTCAATCGCATAGTTAATATTCATAGGAGAATTTATATTACCTAAAACCGGGGTTTGTGTTCCTGTTACTCCTTTTTCGTTTTGAATAGTATCTTTTCCCTGGAATGAAGAAGGGAAAAGTTTCTGTAACTTATCATTATATACAGCAGAAAGAACTCCTGACTCATTAGTTAAAAGATTAATCGCATCTGTAACATTAAAATTCCCAGTCATTGTTACATCGGCAATATCAGATATAAAGTTAATTACTCTCTCATGGTTGTCATTAGCTCTTAAATCTACAATTGCTCTTATGCTGTCTATGTTAACATCTAAATCTGATAATTTTGAATTAAAAAGTTTCATGCTCATAAACAAGCTCATGTTGTTCTGATCGAAGCTGTCCCCTTCTCCGTCAAATGTAAAGTTAAGATTGCTATGAACCGAGTCCCCTGAAAACTCTGCTATGTCAAGGTTTCTTATATCACCTTTAATTTTGTAAGAAGGGTCTTGTTCATTAGTGAAATCGATATTTCCGTTTAAACCTGCTTTTGTTTTTTTAGAAACCAAATAAAAGTTGTATAAAATGTTTTTGTTTTTACCGCTGGCTGTAAGTTTAAGAGTATCGAGAACGTTTCCGTCTAAAATCGAGCCGTTTGCTTTTAAATTTAATGACCCTTCAAAGTTTGCCGGTGTATTTCCTTTTCCCTTAATGTTTCCGACTAAATTTATTGACGACATAATATCAGCAAAAGGTTTTAAGTCAAGGTTACGTACTGAAAAAGAGCTTTCATATTCCATTAATGCTTTCTCAAGATTAAGATTTATCGATCCGGCAAAAGAACCTTTATTGGTTTTGATGGCAACATTGGTTTTAAATTTAGACGGCGTGCCATCATATCTCAACGTATCAAATTTTATAACACCAACTTCCTGATACAAAGGAATTTCAAGTGATGGCAATAGTTTTTGTACATCCGTTTGTTCTATATATGATTTATCAAGATTTGCAGAGATAAACAATGAAGAAGGATTATCTACATTTTTTAATGCTCCTTTTCCTTCTATATTGGAATTCTGAAGCGATACCTGAATATGGTTAATATCCAGATTACGCGGAGAGCCGGAAAGATCAAGATCAAAGGTAAGGTTCCCTTCAAAAATATTTAAGGAAGGCACGAAAGCTTTTAAATCCTCAAAAGAAAACTTTCTGGAATTAGCAAGAAAGGTTATATCAGCACTGTCTAAATCCGTATGGAGAGTATCAAATACATTGTAGCCATTTAAAACCATACCTAGGCTAAAGTCCGACCTGTCGGTTTGAATCTCAAAATTACGGATTAAAAGATTTTTTTCATTAATTACAAATTCTCCTCTCATATTTCTTAAACTCAGTCCGGATATGTTAGGTAAAAAAGACAAATGGTAGAGAGTAAGTTCATAACTATTGTTACTTATATCCAATTCTGCACTAAGTTCAAGATCTAAATTCTTAATTCTGATATCATTATAATCGATTCCTCTATTTTCTCCTGAAACCTTTTTGCTTCCAAAATTCTTATACAAAATATTAATGTTGCTTAATTTCAGGTTAGCAATCTGAATTTTAAATGGAAATTTTGATGAAGTTGTGTCAGGTTCGGTTTCAGGAAATAATTTTGTTAGATTCAAAATCCCGGAATTATCTGTTGACAAATTGAAATCCGCATTTTTGATTTCAAAATCTCTGACATAAATCTTTTTAAGAAGCAGCTGTAGCGGGCTGGTTAATACACTTATCTCCTCAGCATCGATAAGAGTATCGCTTTTCATTGTAACAACTGTATTACGAAGTGTTAAGGAAGTAAAAATAGTTCCTTCAAGTTCTCCGATATCTACTTTACCGTTGAGTGTACTATTTGCTATATCAATTACTTTCCCACGAAGAAACTCTCTGAATGTATGTGTCTGACTAATTCCTAGGAAGATTAATAACAGGATCAAAAAAACTATGCCGGAGTATAGAAAGATATTTACAATTCTTTGAAGAAGAGTTCTTTGCCTTTTTTTATCAGGAATTTTATTCTGAGTTTCACTATCCAATGTTTGGTATCCCGTTATTCACTGCTGTAAAGATTCTATTTTCAACAAAGAAAATAATTGTAAGAACAAAATGAAAGGGTTTAATTTGAGTATCTTGATAAAATAAGATCGACTATTCGGGAAGTTGATTGATCATTGACGAAAGATATATTTTTAACTTCACCGCCATTGTTTAAAACAACATCACTCCCGACTATCTTATCAAGAGACCAATCCGCACCTTTTACAAGTACATCGGGAACAATAGCTTTAATAACTTCTAAAGGAGTATCTTCTTCAAAAAGGACAACATAATCGACCGGCTTAAGGTTAGACAGAACAAAAGCTCTATCGGTTTGGTTAATTATCGGGCGCTTTTCTCCCTTAATTCTTTTAACTGAAGTATCGCTGTTCAAGCCAACTATAAGAATATCTCCTAACTCTTTTGCTTTTATTAGATAATCAATGTGCCCGGAATGTATTATATCAAAAACACCGTTGGTAAAAACGACTTTTTTCTTTTCTTCCTTAAATTTCTCTATCATAAATTTCATAGAAGCTTTTGAAAGAATATTTTTCATTTGTTTTCTTTCCCTACTGCTTCTATAAGTTTTTCAATTTCTATGGGAACAATTCCTACTTCTCCGCAAACAATACCAGCCGCATAATTTGCAAGATAAGAAGCGTCCATAATATCAGATCCCGCCACTAATGCCATTGTCAGAGTGGAAATTACAGTATCTCCAGCTCCGGAAACATCGGCAACTTTTCTTGCTTTTGTTGGCAGGCGTTTCTCGGTTTTATTTTTTTCAAACACTGCCATACCTTCTGAGCCAAGAGTTAACAAAACATTTCCCGCATTCAATCTTTCCAACATTGTCCTTCCTGCATTAGTAACATCTTCTTTGTTTTTTATTTTTATTCCAAGTACATCTTCTGCTTCTTTTTTATTCGGTTTAAAAACTGTTACATTTTTATATTCGAAAAAGTTATTGAATTTAGGATCAACAGTGATAAATATATCTTTTTTATTTGCCAGAGAAATAATATTCTTAATGAAATTTTTGGTAAGAACTCCCTTATTATAATCCTGCAGAATTATTCCATCAAGACTGGAAATATTTGAAGTAAGATACTCCAGAAGCTTCTTTTCTGTTTTATTAGAAATACTTTCTTTACTTTCTTTGTCTATTCTTACAACATGCTGATTGCCTGCAATCACTCTTGTTTTTGCTGTGGTTGGGCGGGAAGAGTCAACAATAATTCCATCAGACATCATGCTGGCTTCTTCCAGCAAAGACTTGAAGGTCTTTCCATCATTGTCATTTCCTATTACTCCTGCAGGAAGAGGGATACCACCAAGTTTCAAAATATTCAAAGCAACATTTGCTGCTCCGCCAAAGCGGAAGAACTCATTCTCAACCTCAACTACAGGAACAGGCGCTTCCGGAGAAACTCTTTTTACATCACCTCGGAAATATGAATCAAGCATCATATCGCCAATAACAGCTATCTTCTGTCCGCTAAAATTTTTTCTCAGGTCGTTTAATTTCTTTTTAGTCAGCATTACTATATAACAAGTCGATTTAATTTGAAAATTAAAAATAACTATAAATTAAGTGGGGATAAAGAGTTAACTGATTAGTGCCGTTTGTTCGAAGTACTGTTTTTTTTAACTTCCTTTTTAAGTGTCCATACAGCAAGTGGGTTTTCAATATCAAGTTTCCACAAACCTTTGTCTGTCCCAATCCATAAATTTTTTTTATCAAAATAAAGCGTATTTATTGTTGATGATTTAGCTTGAAGCGTATTGAGATCGATCGGAGTTATCTTTCCAGTTAAGCGGTTAATCAAAACCAGACCTTTACCGTATTCTTCTTTTTGTTCTTTTTCAAAGGAATAAATTCCAGCCCAAATATAATTGCCTGTTCTCTCAATACAATAAACACCATTTGCAGGCAACCCATTTACTCTTGAAAATTTATCCCATATAAACTTCCTGTTATATTTATAGAGCCCCCCAACATTAAACCTCGGTTGTTTTAAAGTAACAAACTCGTCAGTTGCAAACCAAACATTACCAGCTTCAAAAACAAAATCGTTAACGGAAACAGCATCTCCTTCCTGTTTGAATCCTTTTTTATTATTAATAAATTCCCATGTCTCCTGCCCGGTCTTCTTTTTCTTTCTATAAAGATGAACACCCGACTCCGTTCCGAACCAGATAAGGCTGTCACCATCAAGTTTTATAGTTTTAATGGTATTTGTTTTCGGATCATCACCTTTTGTAAGATCTATATCTTTATAAACCTGGCGCCTGACATCCAACTTAGTCAGGTTTCTAAATCTTCCTATCCACAGAATATTCTGGTCAGGATCATAACATAACGATCTTATCCAGTTGCCGAATTGTCCCCCGAGAGAAAACTTCCTCATTGTCCATTTATTTTTTCTTCGATCATAAATGTAAAGACCTTCATTTCCGCCGGCCCAAACATAGTTTTTACTTACAGCAATTGAATAAAAAAGATCGTTATCAAGGTTTCCGTTTTTAGTGGAAAAGTTGAACCATTTACCGTCTTTTTTTGAAAGCCTGAAAATACCCTGCCCGTAAGTCGCCACCCAAAGAAAATTATTTTCTTCAGTAATCGAAGTTATATTGGCATCTTCGAGCGAAACACTGTAATTCAACTGGGGGATAATTTGAAAAGGAAGAAAAGTGAAAAATATTAGAACAAGGAAATTTTTTTTTATCATACATACGAAATATCTAATAAAACGCTTAATCAACAAGATACAAATCAATAACTTTCGCTTTCACTTGGAAAGTTTTTGTTTTTTACATCTTCGATATATTTTTTTACTCCATTATTAATTTGCTCCGCTAACTCAGCATAATGTCTTACAAACCTGGGATTAAACTCTAAATTTAAACCAAGCATATCCGGGGTAACCAGGATCTGACCATCGGAGTATACTCCCGCTCCAATTCCAATAGTTGGAATTGCGAGGGACTCTGAAATTTTCTTTGCAAGCGATGCAGGAACCTTTTCTACAATAACTGCAAAGGCACCGGATTCTTCAACTATTTTTGCATCTCTTAAAATTTCTTCAGCTTCCTCTTGTTTCCTGCCTCTTTCCCTATAACTTCCAAACAGGTGGATACTTTGAGGAGTTAAACCTATGTGCCCCATGACAGGTATCCCGGCTTGTGTAATTTTTCTAATTGTTTCTGCTACTCTTTCGCCACCTTCCAGTTTAACCCCACCAGCTGAAGTTTCCTTCATTATTCTTCCGGCATTCCGGAATCCCTCATCAACACTTAACTGGTAAGACATAAAAGGCAAATCCACAACAACCATTGCCCTGTTCACAGCTTTTGTAACAGCTTTTGTATGATAAATCATTTCATCCATTGTAACAGGCAGAGTCGTTTCATTCCCCTGGAATACATTACTTAATGAATCACCGACAAGAATAAGATCAATACCGGCTTTATCAATAAGCATTGCAGTTATATAATCGTAAGCTGTAAGAGCAGATATTTTTATCCCCTTCTTTTTCAGAAGAGAAAGAGATTTGGTTGTTATTCTTTTTATTTCTTTCTCTGTACTCATTTTATTTTAAGGTTTATACAGATAAATATATAATTTCTTTATCAAGATTAAGAAAATTAATGCTAAAAAACTTTTCGAATCCTTTAATAAGACAATTTGATAGTTTATCATAGTCAATTTTCTCTGTAATAATTTTTTCAAGCTCAATAGTATTATTCATCATTTTTGTCTTTGCATTTGAATATTCTTCGCCTGATAGATTAAGATATTCTATAATTTTTTTATGATATTCTCCGCAAAGTATCGAACCATGCTGAAGAACTGTATTTCTAATTTTTCTTTGTGCACTTCCAACTAATTTTTTACCAGAGAAATTAATCTCGCTCTTTGCAGAAACAGAAAAACAAATTTCAGAAACAGATTCTTTATAAAAAGTTCTTAAATCAGGTTGACCAGATTCAAGCTCGATTCCAGATAACCGTTCATCATAAAGAATCAAACCCTCTCGTAAAGCTTTATTTATTTCGTAATAAAAATTTCTTGGGGATATATTTTCTGATAAAGGATAAATAACTGAATATGTCAATTCTTCTGCATGTAAAATTGCTTTACCCCCGGTTGGTCTTTTAACAATATCTATTTTGTCCTGAAAAGCTTTATCAACGTCAACCGTACTAAAATCCTGGTTAAATCCAAGGGATATACAATACGGATTCCACCTGTAAAGTCTAAAGAAAGCTTCATCCCCTTTGTTATTTTTTGCAAGCTGAAGATCGAAATCCATATTATACTGACCTGAACCTGAACCAGTATTTAGGAAATACCATTTCATCTAAGAGTTAAAGCAATATTATTCAACCGGTGCATCTCTGTCAACAACGCCAGCCATAAAATCGGCTTCGGCGACAACTTTGTCATTCACCATCGCCTTGCCTTTCATTAAGAAAATTTTTGTTTTCTTTGAAATAAATTCTATCTCAAGATATAGTTGATCCCCTGGCACAACTGGCTTTCTAAACTTAGCGTTATTTATCTGCATAAAATAAACGAGTTTTTCCTTAAAATTTGGAAGTGAATTTAGGATAAGAATTCCGCTTGTTTGTGCCATTGCTTCTATAATTAAAACTCCCGGCATAATCGGTTGACCCGGAAAATGTCCCTGGAAAAAGGGTTCGTCTATAGTAACAGATTTAACACCAACAACCCGCTTGTCAAGTTCCAGCTCAATTATTTTATCAATCATTAGAAAAGGATAACGATGAGGGAGAATTCTCTGTATGGCATTAATATCAAAAACAACACCTTCCTTCTTCACTGTTTGAAATTTTTTAACGAGTTTTTTCTGCTGGTAGAGTTTCCTTATCTGTTTTGCAAACTCAACATTTGCTTTATGACCAGGACGTGCAGCAAGAATCTGGGCTTTAATCGGGGCACCTATTAATGCAAGGTCTCCAACAAGATCAAGAAGTTTGTGTCTTACAGGCTCATTTTTAAATCTTAACTCTTTGTTATTTAGTATCCCGTTTTCGCCCAATGCTAATGTTCCTTTTACCCCTAGAATTTTTTGAATGTTTTTGAGCTCAGCTTCGGAAGCTTTTTTATCAACAATAACAACAGCATTGTCGATGTCTCCTCCTTTAATTAATCCCTGCCCTGCCAGCTCTTCAATCTCACTTAAAAAACAAAATGTTCTTGCAGGTGCAAATTCCGAAGCAAATTCTTTCTCAAGATCAAAAAGTCCTGTATGCTGACTTCCCAGTGCAGGATTTTGGTAGTCAACCATTACTGTTACCCTGTAATTATCTAGCGGCAAAGCTACTATTTCAACCTGGTTTGCTTCATCATGATAAATCACTGTTTCATCAATAACCAAATAATCTTTAGGTTCTTTCTGCTGAATAAATTCTGCTTCTTTTAATGCTTCAACAAAAGGACTTGAACTCCCGTCTCCAATTGGAGGCTCAATACCGTCCATCTCTATAATAATGTTATCTATTTGCAACCCGACAATTGCAGCGAGTACATGTTCTACTGTATGAACTTTTGCATCTCCAACGCCGAGAGTAGTACCCCTCGAAATATCAACGACATTATCTGCATTGGCAGCTATTTCAGGTTTTCCATCCAGGTCCACCCTGATAAATCTTACACCGTAATTTTCCGGCGCAGGTTTAAAAGTCATACTGCATTTAGTTCCTGTATGCAATCCAATTCCCGAAATAGAAACTGATTTTGAAATAGTTCTTTGTAATTCCAACATTATTTTTTTGCTTTTTGTTATTTCAATAAAAATTTGATTTAGAAAATAGTAAGATGGGATACGAAATACAATTAAGTATAAATGAGTTCTTTTTATTCAGATTTGCTATTTTTTAATTCCTCTGCCTGTTTTAATAATTCATCAATTTGTTTTTCCAATTGTGTTATTCTGTCAGAATAGTTCTGAAGATTCCTGTAATGTGATTCGAGCTTAAAGGCTGTTTTTATTTCTTTTGCGGGAGAACCGAAATAATTTCCCGGCTTCAATATACTTTTGCTAACACCCGCCTGCGGATGTAAAATAACATTGTCGGTAATTTCTATGTGCCCCGATACTCCGGCTTGTCCGAGTAAATAACAGTTCTTACCAATTTTTGTACTACCTGCAATGCCTGCCTGTCCCGCAACAATCGAGTTTTCCCCAATCACAACATTGTGAGCTATTTGTACAAGGTTATCAATCTTAACACCTTTTTTTATTACTGTTGCACCAAGAGATGCCCGGTCGACCGAAACATTCGAACCAATTTCAACATCGTCTTCAATAATCACTATTCCTATTTGAGGAACTTTATGAAAAACTTTGTTCTCATCAATATCATATCCAAAACCATCGGAACCAATTACAGAATTGGCATGAACAATTACATTTTTGCCAATTCTGCTTCCTTCACGAATACTGACGTTTTGAAAGATCACAGAGTTATCTTCGATTTCAACATTTTCCAAAATAACAGCATTATGAAAAATTTTTACGTTCGAACCAATCCTGCAGCCTTCGGATATTACAACATTTTTTCCAACAGCAGTATTTTCACCAATAACTGCATTCGAATGAATGGATGCAGTCGGATCGATCCCGGAAAGTTTATAATCCGGTTTAAAGTAATGCTGCAGGAGTTTAGCGAAAGCATTATTAGGACTTTCAACTTCTATGTAAGTAATATCATTTCTTGTTTTAGGAAAATCTTTTTTTACAATTATTGCTGATGCTTTTGTAGAGGGGAAAAATTTTTTGTAGGAATCAAGATAAAGAAATGTAAGCTCGCCTGGTTTTGCTTCCTCTATTTTTGCAAAGCTGCTGATGGTAATATTTTTATCACCTATAACATTGCCGTTTACTATTTCAGCAGCCTCTGCAAGCTTAATAACCATTAAGTACTATTCTACTTTTAATTTATCAAGAACTTTTTGAGTAAGATCATACTGATCTTTTGCATATAGAAGCATAACATCACCACTCCGGTCAAATACAAAATCAAGATCTTCTTCCTGGGCTATTTCCTGGATTGCGTTGAAAACCTTATTTTGAACCGGGTGCATCAATTCATCCTGTTTTTGAAAAAGTTCACCGTTTGTACCAAACTTTTTTTCCCTGTAGTCGGCAACATCTTTTTCAAGTTTAACTAATTCTGCTTCCGTTTCTGCTCTTGTCTGATCAGTCATTATCAATTTTCTTTTTTGATAATCATCGTATTTCTGTTTCCAGTTATTTTCGAGTTTATTGAGCTCATCCTGCCATTCTTTTATTTGTGCATCAAGCTTTTGCCTTGCATCCTGAGCATCAGGCAGCTTATCCATAATCGTATCAGAATCTACATACCCGACTTTCAATTGGGCAAAAGAAAACGCAGGCAGAATTATTGCTACTAAAAGAACAAAAATTATTTTCTTCATATATACTCCGTTTAACGAATAACTAAAGAGAGTAGAAAATAATTATTATTAGTTTCCTCTTTTCAGTCTATCTAATACCTGGTAAGTTATATCATAAGCCGCATCGGCATAAAGCAGAACAATATCTCCGCTTTTATCAAATACAAACTGCATACCTTCTTTTTTAGCAACATCTTCAATTGCAGCATAAATCTTTTTCTTTACCGGAGTAAAAATTTCCTCCTGCTTTTGATATATCTCACCGTTCTGCCCGAATTTTTTAGTTCTAAAATCAATTACACTTTGTTGCTGGGCAACCAGGGTTTTTTGCATTTCAAGCTTTTTATCGTCAGGCATTGTGTTAGCCTGCTTCTGATAATCAGCAAGAGCCTGCTGGTATGCAACAGTCAAACTGTCAACCTGCCCACTCCATTTATTTGTAATAGCATCCAGGTCTCCCTGAGCCTTAATAGCTTCAGAGAATTGTGAAAGAATTACCTGCGAATCTACATATCCGAGTTTTTGTGGGGACTGTGCAAATAAAGTAGTTGATATAACCGTTACTGTTATTAAAAAAAGAAATTTCCTCACAATGTTTTTCCTTTATTTTAGTTGATGAATTAAAAACCTTTTCCAAACTGAAAATGAAACAGCCAGGAAGGATCCTGATTGTTAGTTAACTTTCTGTCAAACCCATAACCAAGATCAAATCCAATTAATCCCAGCGGATTAATCAGAATTCTTGCGCCAACTCCGACAGATCTTCTAAGGTCAAAAATATCTGTTTTCTTTAAACTTTCAAAAACATTTCCTGCTTCAGCAAATGCAATTAGATAAATCGGGATAGGCTCAAGTGCAAGTGCAAAGCGAAGCTCTGTTGTATAACGAGTCATCACTCTACCTCCAATTACGTTTCCTTGTGCATCACGCGGACCTACTGTCCTGTCATCATAACCTCTTAACGGTGTAGTCGCTATTACTAAACCATTTCCTCCCATAAAGAAATATTCGAATGGGTTTATTGGTGTATTTTTTTCAAACTCGTCAAGATATCCCATATCTGCAACAGTATAAAAAGCTACCCTATTTGAATTGAACAACCTTTTATACCATTCCGCCCTAAAAGTTAATTTATAGTAATTAACCTCACCGGGCAAGAGAGGTCCTCCAGACATTTCTGCATCAAAGGCATAATTTGAGCCCTGTGATGGAAAAATAGGATTATCTATATTTTTTCTGCTTATGGTAGCTCCCAGTGTAAACTGATTGAATTTTCCTTCCTGATAAAAACCTTGTCCTTGAATAACATCATTATACTGGTACTTAAAAAAGCCCTGTATATAAAAGAAGTCATCCGGCCATTTTAACCTGCGCCCTGTTCTGATTGTTCCACCGGATTGCCGAAGATCATAAATATATTGCTGTCTTGTATCAAAAACTTCAAATCCTACAAGCGTAGGCGTGTCAAACAGCCAGGGTTCGGTAAAGCCAAGCGTAAATGTTCTATAAAGACTTCCAACACCAAACTGCCAGTTAAAACTAAGAATTTGTCCGCCTCCGAGAGAGAAAGGTTCCGCAATAGAAAAGTTAGTTAGAGTTACACCAACAGCACCACTGAAACCAAAACTTCCACTGTAACCTACAGATGCATTCAAATAGTCACTCGATTTTTCTTCAACATTAAATGTAATGTCAACTGTACTATCATTAGGAAGAGAGTAATCCAACCCTTGTGGTCCATACAATTTTTCAACATTAAAATATTGCAGGTTAGCCAATTGCTGGATACTTCTGAATAAAAGTCCACGGTTAAAATAATCTCCCGGTACTGTATAAAGTTCACGGCGTATTACTTTATCTTTTGTTTTTGTATTCCCTGTTACATTAACTTTTCCAACCTTGAATTGATTTCTTTCTTCAAGCCTTATATCCAGGTCTATTGAATCAGCACCTACTTTTTTCTCAGTAGCATTTGCATTAAAAGTTAAATACCCGTTATCCTGGTAAAGAGCATTTACGTCTGTTTGTGCTTCATTTCCATGCAGATTTCTCTTAAACTTTTCATAGTTAAAAATATCTCCTTTTGAAAAATCAAGAGCCCGGTTTAATACTGCATCCGGATAAATTGTATTTCCTTCCCAGGTTATATTTCTAATTTTATATTGAGGTCCCTCATAAACATCTATTAGGACCTCAAGATCTTTCTTATCATTAGAATAGATAAGGGAATCCGATACTATCTCGGCATCGCGGTAGCCGTTTTTGAGATAGAAATCTTTAATCGCTTCTTTATCTTTTTCAAAACCTTCACGCTTGAAATTAGAACTGCTCCAGAATTTCCACCATCTCGCTTCCGATATCTCACCCATTACACCTCTTAAATCACCGTCATCAAATGCTTTGTTTCCTTCAAACTTGATTTCTCTTACAACTACTTCATCATTCTCTTCTATTATAAGCTTTAACAAAACCCTGTCTTTAATTCTGTCTATAAGATTTCTATAAATTATATCACCTGTTTCATAAAGGAAACTATATTCGTCGGATAAATCTTTTTCATTTCTCCAGGTTACTTCAATTCCGTCTTCGGTTGTATCAGCCCTGTAAAAGTCATAATACTTATCTGTAACTTTAGCGTTAAGATAGCCATCATCCTCATAAAGCTTCAGAATTATTTGCTTGAGATTAGTAACGTCCTGCGGTTTTAATATTGTCCCTCTTGTAAAATTTATTTTAGCTTCAATATCATCCGTATCAATTTCATCATTTCCTTCGATAACGGTTTTTTCAATTCTCGGATACTCCTGAACTTTTATTAAAAGAAAAACCCCATCACCCACATGTTTTTCAATAAGGATTTGAACATCGGAAAAAATATTTAATGACCATAGATTATGAATGGCATTCAACGTTTTGTCGCCGGGAATCTGGATTTCATCTCCCTCTTTAATTCCGCTGCTGGAAATTATTGTTGCCCCGTCGGCAGATTTATTTCCTTCAACTGTAATGCCCAGGACTTTATAGCTTTTAACTTGTGGATACACAGTTGAAATGAAAAGCAGGAAAGCGAAAAGAGAAAATATTTTAAGCAATTTCTTTGGGAAGGTCGGAAACATTCTTTATGCCTTTACCATTCTTTTTAATTTGTTCACTGATTTTACCAAACCTTCTTTCCCTCCGTTGAAAATCTTTGATGGCATCGTAAAGATGTTTCCTTGAAAAATCCGGCCAATAAACATCCGTTATAAAAAACTCTGTGTAAGCTATTTGCCATAATAAAAAATTACTCACTCTGAATTCGCCGCTGGTTCTTATAAGAAGATCAGGATCAGGAATATTTTTAGTTGTTAAAAAATCGGAAACATGCTGTTCCGTAATTTCATCAGGATTTAATTTGCCTTCCTGAACCAGGCGACCTATACTTTTAATAGCTTCAAGAAGTTCCCACCTTCCGCTGTAACTTAGCGCAAGGTTCAGGGTCATTCTTTTATTATTTTTTGTCCGTTCAATATCGTCATATAATCTTTTCTGAACCACATCGGGAAATGCTTTCGTGTCTCCAATGGTAGTAAGCTTAATATTGTTTTCATCTAATTCGTCTGTTCTGTCTTTCAAACTTTTCAGAAGTAATCTCATTAATGTAGATACTTCATCTTTTGGTCTCTTCCAGTTCTCAGTTGAAAAAGTGTAAAGTGTAAGGAACTTTACGCCTAATTGGGCGCACGCTTCAACAATATCTCTGACTGTTTCAACTCCTCTTTTGTGCCCCGCTACACGCGGAAGTCCTCTCCTTCTTGCCCACCTGCCGTTGCCATCCATAATGATAGCTATATGTTTCGGTATTTCACCTGAGTTCTTTAACTCATTCTGTAATTTTTCATCGGACTGCGATTCAGCCTTACGCAAATTCTTTCCCGTATTGATTAATCGAGTAAAATTAACCTTAAGAGCAAATAATGTCAAGAAAAGCCTTGTTAAAAGGCTTTTCTCTTTTTTCGATTGCGAAAATTATAAATGTACTATAGTAGTGTAAAGGTAAAAATATTTGAGGGAATTTATGCGAACAGAGACTTGCTTGTGTCCTTCTTTCTTCTTTTCTCTGTGGGAGAAGGAACTCCGGTTTCCGGAATAGAAACAAATTTAATATTCTTTTTAATATCATCGCCGAGAACTTCAACAAGTTCTTTTACTTTTTTTAGATGACCCGAAGGCACCCCGAGGAAAAGTGTAACATTGTTGTTTGTAAATTTTGTATGCCTCGTTGCCAGGAAAGAAATCTTCTCAAGCAGCTTAGGATTATTTATTTCTTCAACAGATAATGAAACACCGATTGCATAATCTTTTTTCTGTCGTGATATAATGTCTATATCAAATCCGCCGACCTTTTCCGGTGCAGATAAGTAAGTACCATATTTTCTTTTTAAAGTTAAGTAACCATATCTCCATAATTGGTCGACTAACAAATCAACGTTTTTTCTTTTTATTAAATCTAACATTTCATACCTCGCTTTAATTTACATAACCGCTGATCTGAATAAGCGGCGAAAACCTCGCACCCCTCAGCACACGTATATTGGCTATCCTGCTAAATTCGAACTTTCTTACTTCGCTGGAATTAAACGGTCTGCCGTATATAACTTTTCTTCCCGTTTTTTCAGTAGCTATGTAATAAGGTTCGAGCACAACTTCGGATAAGCCATAAAGAAACCTGATTTTATTTCTTCTCATAATGGCATTTGAAAAAATGTCCGTTTTCATAATAACTCCTTAATTAAAATACCTTACAATACCTTTGACTCTGCCAACAAGAGAAAAGTTCTCTTTGTTGGTCACATCAATAGGGTTATAGTTATCATTTTGAGGTAATAATCTTACCTTGTCGTTTTTCCTCTCAAAAGTTTTAACAGTCGCTTCATCATCGATAAGTGCAACAACAATGTCTCCCGTCTTAGCTTCTTTTTGCGGTTCGACAATTACAAAGTCTCCGTCAAATATTCCGGCATTAATCATACTGTCGCCTTTTACTTTAAGCGCAAAAGCGTTTCCGCTTTTACTTGCAAGCGCAGGATCTATCACGAGTGAACCTTCAATATTTTCTTCGGCTAAGATTGGAGTACCTGCTGCTACCCGCCCGATCACAGGGATTCTATTGAAAATATCGTTGCTTTCAAAGATGGTCGAACTTTCCGGTTCACTGCTTTGCAGAGTTGAAATTCCCCTGCTTGCATTGCTTTCAATATGCAGGTACCCCTTCTTAACTAAAGCATCTAAATGCTTTTTCACCCCAAAAGTAGAAGACATCCCGAACTGCCGTGCAATTTCTCTTATCGTAGGAGGAAACCCATTAACTTCCCGGTAAGAGTTAATAAATTTAAGGATTTCCTCCTGTCTATCTGTCAATTGATTTTTTTTGTCATTCATAGTAGTGCTCATTTGTTCACCACAAATATAGTGAACAGATGTACACCTGTCAAGAGGTAATTAAAAAAAATTTAGAGTTATTTTTGTGATGTCCAGCTGAAGTATTTTCGTGGTTAAATTGATTAAGTATATTAGAACTAAATATGAATGATTTATTATGGATGATAAACCACTGCTTTATAATAATGTAGAGTACAGTATCAGATAATATCTTCCTATTTATGGGAATGATAGGAATCACTAATTATGCAGATTGTAATGGAATATCTCTTGTATTCTGAGCCATTACAAGAAGAGTGGAATTTTTGAAGCCAAATAAACAATTTATAAGATGGGGCAGACAGTTATATCAAGGATAAAATTATAAGAATGTTGAAAAAAGATGATATTAAGTACTATAGTAATATGTTACACTTAATCGCAAATGTATTTTTTGAAATTAGGTATGAAGAAAATCGATTGCAAATCTAAGCGAATATTGTTTAGTTAAATGCAATTGATCAACAAAAAAATTTCCTTTTGATACAAGTATTATATAATAAAACATACCTATGAATCAATTGATGTTTGGAAAATTGATTCTGAAAAAGAAAAATTAATTGAGCACATCAAAAAAAGTTATGAAAAAAAAGTATAACTCATTATGGAAATATATTTAGTTTGAGTGCAAAAGGAACAGAAGATAGAGACAACATCTGATGATGACAATTCATAAATAAGATTTTTAATGAACTACAAATTCAAGCACTAAGAGAAGAAATATAATATACGATGAAAATTTGCAAGATAATTGAATGCAGAATCTATTCAGATCACGAAAATCACATGTTAAGAATAGCAAGATTAATTAGCAGCAATTGCAGAAAGAATATCAATAAAACATATTACCTATAGATTGAAACAGTACTATTAATATTAGAATTACATTTAAAATCCATAGGATTTAATTAAGACTTGTATAGAATAATAAATAAATAGGCTTGGAGAATTATAATCATATATTAGAAATTTTCTCCCAACCAAATTAATGATCGGGAGAAAAACTCTTACATAACTTCGACGCCTTGCCATATAACATAAGTAGGCTGTTGATTTCAGAATACAAGAATCTCAAAATTCATACTCTTTATCCAGCATCTTAAAAAGTTTTCTTCCAATCATATAATTATCCATAATGCCGCTAAACTCTTCTTCGCCGGGACCTTTTGCAAAAATGCCAACCATACTTGCTGTGTGATGTCCTGTTGAAAACTTTATATCTAAATTAGTACCGTCGAGATTGCCATCGATAATGCTCATTCCTCCCGTTTCGTGATCTGCAGTTACAACAACGAGAGTTTCTTTATTCTTTTCTTCAAAATCCAAAACAGTATTTAAAGCAGTATTAAAATCTTTCATCTCGGATAAAAGATACGGCTGGTCATTTGCGTGTCCTGCCCAATCAATCTGTGAGCCTTCGATCATCAGGATAAAACCATTATCCTGTTTGCTTAAATAGTCGAGAGCTATTTTTGTCATATCGCCTAAAGTATAATTTCTATCGGCAGCTTTCGGTAATCCTGTACTATCAAATAAAGCATAAAACTTTTTATCAGGGTTACTGTTCTTCAATTTCTCAAAGCTGCCATAATAATCATAACCATTGTTCTCAACTTTCGAAAGAAGATTTACTCCATCGGTTCTGCCTCCACCAACAGACTTTGGAGTAAAAAACTTTATACCTCCGCCAATAAAAAGATCTGTTTTTCTTTCAGTTTCCTGTTCAGCAATATCGAATTCATCATTCCTGCTTTTTACATGGGCAACAAAAGCAGCGGGAGTTGCATGAGTTATCGAGCAGGTAACAACGATACCGGTTGCTTTGTTAAGCTTTTCTGCCAATTCAAAAATTGTTGTCAGTGGTTTATCTGACCAGGGATCTTCGGAAATAGTCCTATTATTTGTTCTGTAACCTGTTGAAATTGCAGTCGCGCCCGGAGCAGAATCTGTTACAAGATTATCTGCAGAACACGTAACTGAAAACCCGGTAGTTGTAAATCTCCTGAAAGCATCGTTCTTCATAGAAAGAACAGAAGCGGAAACCTGGCCAACCCCCATCCCGTCCCCTATCATTATGATTATATTTCTAGGAGGCTGTGTAGAGTAAACATTTACATCAAAAAGAACAACAAGAAAAAAGAGAAGAAGCTTTTTCACAAAACTTCAGCACCCTGCTTTACAACATAGGTAAGCCAGTTATGCGTGTCCTCTTTTTTACCGTAATGAATTCCTGTCAACTCATCAAAAAGTTTTATTGCAAGATCGTCAGGTTGACCGTTATTAATTGTCAATTCCATATCACCATATTTCAACAAGCCTACAGACGAAATTACTGCTGCGGTGCCTGTTCCAAAAATGCTGACGAGATTTCCCTTCTTATATTGTTCTACTAATTCTTCGATAGAAATTAATCTTTCAGATGCTTTTACACCCCAATCATTTAACAAAGTAAGAACAGATTTTCTCGTAACTCCCGGCAAAATCCCACCCGTAAGTTTCGGAGTTACAACTTCATCTTTAAATCTTATAAAGATGTTCATCGTTCCTACTTCTTCTATATATTTCAACTCGACTGCATCAAGCCATAAAACCTGTGTGTAACCTTTTTTCTTTGCCCCTTCTGCAGCAAGCAAACTCGAAGCATAATTAGCAGGAGTTTTACAATCTCCCAATCCTTTTCTAACTGCTCTTACATAATCATCCTGAACGAGAATCTTAACAGGTTTAAATCCTTCGGCATAATAAGCACCGACAGGAGACAACAAAATTATTAATTTGTATTTTGTTGATGGTCTTACTCCAAGAAAAGGATCAGAACCAAAAACAAAAGGTCTTATGTATAATGATTCACCCTGTTTTGATGGAATCCAATCTTTTTCAATAGTAACTAATTCTTTAAGTGCGTTCAAAACAAAAGCAGAATCAACTTCAGGAATGCACATTCTTTTACAAGACCTGTTTAGTCTTGCGATATGTTCTTCCGGGCGGAACATTACAATATCGTCATCTACTGTTCTGAAAGCTTTTAAACCTTCAAACACTGCCTGTCCGTAATGAATGAACATACTTGCAGGATGTAAGGGAATATTTTCAACAGCGGTAATCACAGGATTATGCCAGCCTCAATTTGCGGATCGTAATCCATAACAAACATATGATTTGTAAAAACGGTACCGAAACCTAACTTTTCCGGAAGTGATATTTTGCCCGCTGTCTCTTTTAATTCATATCTTATTTCTGACATAAAACTATCTTTCTTTAAATTGAGATTACTGCTACTAACTGTCGTTAAAAATTAACATTTGGCGCTGTTATAATCAACACGAAGAAACCCAATTATTAACTATTTAGATTATATTATTATTAAAATTGGACTGGTATTTCCACTGAAATTTAAATTTATCATTTAAAAAACCAAAGGTTTATCTACATATTTCATCCCTTCGGGATTTTAACTTCTCTGTTGTGAACTTGATCTACAAATATTTTACCCCTAACGGGGTTATGGTTTCAAATCCCGAAGGGATGAAATTATTGTAAAAAATATTACAGGAAATGATCAGAATCCCGTAGGGATGACATATTGCTATATATTACAGTAGGACATAGCGCGCTATGTCCCTACAATAAAATCAACTCAGCAGCAGCATCCATAAAATATAATCGAGGATAAGAATAAGAGCTGCGGATAAAACAAAAGAACGAATCGTTGCAAGCCCCACGCCTTCCGCTCCGCCCTGTGTTCTGAAACCGATATGACAACCTAACAGAGAAGTTACTCCACCAAAGAAAATTGTTTTAACTATTCCGCCCATAAAATCTGAAAATAAGAAAAATCTTTTTACTGAAGTAAAAAAAACCGCGAAAGAAATTCCAAGGAAATAATTAGAAACAATGTATGCGCCGAATACTGCTATTGTATTTGCGAACACTACGAGAACCGGCAGCATAATTATAGAAGCCAGGAACCTCGGCATCGCAAGATATCTTACAGGACTAATCGCCATGGTTTCAAGCGCATCAA
The DNA here is from genome assembly GCA_963727535.1 of uncultured Ignavibacteria bacterium. Taxonomy (GTDB): domain Bacteria; phylum Bacteroidota; class Ignavibacteria; order Ignavibacteriales; family Ignavibacteriaceae; genus RBG-16-34-14. The sequence continues at coordinate 58,987 of CAVSGR010000005.1, read as the reverse complement.
TCTGTTCAGTTACTTTCATTGTACCGAGTTCAGCAGCTATAGATGCACCAACACGACCCGCAATTACAATTCCGGTTAAAACAGGACCAAGTTCTGTTATTATTGCCCGACTTGTAGCTGCACCCAGGAATGACATCGGAGCTATTCCTCTTAACTGGTAAGCAGCCTGCCATGCAGCAACAGCTCCTGTGAAAATTGCAATTATCAAAACAAGTGGAATTGAATTTACCCCAATGTGTTCCATCTGGTGAAGAATAAGTTTACGGCTGCGAGGTATCCAGGCAAAACTCTTTATTATGTTAAAAAGTAGCCTAGAGACTTGTCCGAATTCCTGGAAAAAGTTTAAAGTCGTTCTTCCTAATTTTTGAAGTAACTTTGCAATCATCTCTTACAAAAATATTAAGCTGCTGTTTTAATTTAATAAAAAAATTGTGCAGTTGTCTCTTTAGAAACTTCACATATACTAGCAAAAAAAATCTAACTATATTTTAATAATGAGACTTCACGATTTTTTAGCTTCAATATGAGACAGGAATTTTTAATCTTCATAAAAGAACATTTTTCAAAAAAACACATTTTCTTAAAGCTGGTCATAATTGATTAAATTTTGATAGGTTAAGTTAGCATTTCCCCATCTCAAAACAGGGCAAATTTGTGCTTTTTAATAAAGCAACTATAGCATTATAATTGATAAGCCAATTGCATTATGAAGGGCAATGAATAAAGAATAACTATGAATGATTTTTCCGGCGACTCCGACTTTCTGCAAAAAGAAACAAGAATATTAAAGGTTCTCGAAAAAGCTCCGGTATCTATAATAAGTTTTGATGCCGAAGGTAAAATAGATTTTGTTAATTCTGCATTTTCGAAGATGGGGAATCTCTATCACTTAAATACCTCTTCAATCATCGGCAAAAACATTTTTGCAGATGAAATTATTCCCGGCATCTCATTAAGAGAAGAAATGTCCGGACTTAGAGACGGATATCTTTTTGAAAAAGAAATAAAAAACCTGAAGACTTCACGCGGCTTCGAAATAAGTCTCGTTATTAAAGGTTCATCATTTTTTGAGCAAGAAAGTTTTGCAGGAGGAATTCTTGTAATCGAAGATATACGTGTAACTGCCGAAGCAAAAGAAAACATCTCTTTAAAGCTGCAATCCTTTCAGAATATTATTAAGGAAACTGTCGATCTCTTCTTTGTTATTGATAAAAACGGAATGATAAAAAATTCCGGTGGAAATAAACTTCACTTAATCTTAAAAGAAAATATTAATGAAATAAAAATACAGGAAATGATTTCCGGTTTACCGCAGGATTTCGATAGAATTCTTTCCGATGTTTATAACAAAAAAACAGAAAATAAATTTGAGATTAATTTAAATATCGGGCAGAAATTTTCTTTTTATGAATGTATTGTTAGTCCTTTAGGAGATAGTCAGAAACCATCTCCATATCTTTCCTGTTCGTTCATAGATATTTCAGAAAGAAAAAGATTCGAAGAACAAACAGAAACTTTAAAGCTCTATGAAACAGCGGCAGAATCTATTTCAGATGGATTTTTAGTTATAGATGAAAAAGGAACAATTACTCACTGGTCACACTCGACAGAAATTTTCACGGGCTATTCACCAATTGAAACAAAACAAAAACCAATATGGGATTTCATCCCGTTATTAAGTGAAGAAAACTTTGAACAATTTAAACGTGATTTATTCCAGGTTAAATTCCTCAAGAAAAGAATTGAAATAAATAAAAAATCCGGTGAACCTGCAGTAGTTGAAGCTTCTTTCTTTTTGTCTGATAACGAAATTTCTATCCTGATAACTTTCTTTTCTGCTTCAGAGCAAGAAAATAAAGAAGTTAAGTCAAATGCCCTTGAAGAAAACTTCAGAAATCTCGTTACTCAATCAAATGAAATTATAATACATCTTGACGAACAGGGAAATATAAAATATGTGAACCCTGCTTTCACAGCTCAACTTCATTTTACTGAAGATGAGGTGATGGAACAACCTTTTTCAGATTTTATTTATCCGGCAAATCAAGATTTGCTAACACTTCTTGGGCAAAGTACAAAAACAATAGAACTTCAGTTATCCGGCAAACAGGGAGACAGGATTAATTTTATTGCAAATGTCACACAGGTAAAAAGTGAAGATATTGTACGCGGGTATCATCTTTATCTTTCTGATTTTTCCGAAAAGAAAAAAGAAGAAAAAAAACTTTCCTTCTTCAAAGTCCTCTTTGAATATAATAAAGAAGCAACCGCAATTGAAAACAACGGCAAAATCGTTATCGCAAATGATGCTTTCTCAAAACTTTATGGATATCCTTCAGACAATGAATTAACAGGGAAAGATTTTCTCGACTTTGTTTCAGCCGGCGATGCATTGCAGGTTGCAGGATATTTGCAAAATGGAAATAATAATAAAGAAACTCCTGAGATTTTTGAGTTTACCGGGAAGAAAAAAGATGGAGCTACATTTAATTGCGAATTAACTCTCTCTTCTTTCGTTACTGAAGGGAAAATATACCGGGTACTTATCAACCGCGATATATCAAAAAGAAGACGCGCACTGCAAAGCATTCGTGAATCCGAAGAAAGATACCGTAACTTAATTGAAAGTATCGATGACTTTTTATACACATTCGAAAGACAGGGAAGATTTTTTAAACCTGTCTTCTATACAGCTTCTGTAGAAAAAATAACCGGTTACACCCAAACGGAAATGCTACAAAGCCTTAAGCAATTTCTGAAGATAATCCACCCGGATGATTTTGCTTATGTAAAAGAAAACCTGAAGAACCTTATTAAAAGTAAAACGAGAACTTCTGCTGAGATCGAGTTCAGGATTATAAATAAACAAGGAAATATGCTTTGGGTAAGGAACAAAATTAAAACTATGCACGATGAGTATGGTGGGGTTAAGAAGATTTCCGGTTTGGTAAGTGATGTAACTTTAAGGAAAAGGACCGAATCAGATTTGCAAAAATCTACCAGTAATCTTATCAAGCTGAATGAAACAAAAGACAAATTTATTTCTATAATCTCTCACGATTTGAGAACACCATTTAGTTCAATTCTCGGTTTTACAGATCTTATTCTTAACGATGAAACCCTGACACAAAATGAAAGTAATCAGTATGTTCGTTATATCCAGGAGTCGTCAAATGCAATGTTATCGCTTGTTAATTCGCTTCTCAATTGGACAAGGCTGCAAACCGGAAGAATTCGTTTTGAGCCCCAAAGAATAAATGCCTCCGAGTTGATTTCTAAATCAATCCGTGCGCTTGCAGGAACAGCTTTCCAGAAAAATATTACTATTAACTCAAACGTACCGGATGATATTTTCATCTATGTCGATCCTGATCTTATAACACAAATTTTTAATAATCTTATATCCAACGCAATTAAGTTCACGAAAGAAACAGGAAACATAACTATTTCCGCAAAGCCGTCATCTCACTTAAGATTTTATGAATTTTCCGTGAAAGATACAGGAACAGGAATAAAACCTGAGGACCAGCCAAAGTTATTTGGAATAGATAATAAATTTACTACCGAGGGAACAGCAGGAGAAAAAGGAACCGGGCTCGGACTTTCTCTTGTAAAAGAAATTGTTGAGAAACATGAAGGAACAATTAAAGTAGAAAGTGAATTTGAAAAAGGATCTGATTTTATTTTCACTTTGCCTATTGCTTCCGCAAACATTTTGCTTGTCGATCCGAAAATCACAGATAAAATTCTTTACTCAAAAATCTTAAAACATGTTACTTCCGATTATAAAATTGAAACTGCGTCGGATGGAAAAGAAGCGCTCGATAAAATTTTATCATCAACTTATGCACTTGTCATAACCGAACACAAGCTACCTTTAATGACGGGCTACGAATTAGCGCTTGAGATAAAGAAAGCTGATATAAAAATGAAACCGCCCGTTATAATTTTAAGCGGCTCTATCGACAGGCAAACAATTGATGATTACAATGAAATTGGAATCCGCAATGTTTTTCAGAAACCTGTTGATCTCAGTAGTTTCAAGAACGCAGTTGAAAAATCCCTTCGGGAAGCTTTAAAAAATAGTTAAATATAGAGATGACATCTTTTCCGCCACTGGCGGACAAGCGCAAAAAGATGTCATCTCTTTTTTATAAACTAATTACCCGCTTCAACTCCTTGCAAAATGTGTTGAAGCATATCTTCTCCCCAATCAGGATGAATGCTACTTTCAGGTTTAAAGCTCTTAAACTTCTCTTCTGCCTTTTTTAAAATCGGGAGAGCTTTTTCTTTACCTCCTCCGAATTGCTGGGGCGTATAAAGTGTGCTTTGTCCAACCAGGAAATCTGGACGCGGATTTGTGGTATCCAGTTCTGCCGCTTTGGTTAAATAGCTCGATGAAAGTTGTCCATACTTCATGTATCTGTTCTGTGGATCGACTGTAAGTTTTCCCTGGGCAATCATTCCTCTTAATGTATAAATCTCCGAATTGTTTGGTTCTAAAGAATCTGCAAGTAAAGCTAATTGTTCTGCTTTATCAAGATATATATCTTTCTTTTCTACAACCGTATCCATAAAACTCGAAATTGCTAAAAGATAAGCTGAATAATAATATGGCAGCCATTTATCTTTTTCTGCATTAGCAATACGTTCAAAATTATTTTCGACTGCCAACACTGAGGTCACAGACTGTGCTGTATCCATCATTGCAATATTCTTTTCCATTGCCTTTACAAACTTTTCGTTTTGAGCACTGGCATTGAAGGAAAAAATTAATAACAGAACAGGTAACAATATTTTTTTCATTGGGATGTTCCTTTGTGATTTATGATGATTTAATGATTCCTCATTTCGATTTTTATATCTCAATATGGATTATCACTTCCTAGCGAAATAAATATACCAAGAAAAGCTGAACGTAAAGTAGTGGGAACAATGGCTTCCTTGTAGCTTCCATCATTCGAGTACCTGTAACCAAATACATTATCGAAACCAAGCACATTTGTAACTGAAAAATAGACAACTGTAAAATTACCAAACAGGTTTATTAGATAACTTGCATTAAAGCTAAGATTATTATAGTTCTTCGTTTTGTCTCCGTTAAAAACAGGATTGTTTGGATTGTAATATGGTCTTCCAGTTGCAAAAGAATATGTAAAACCTAAATAAGTTGTTATTTCTGGCACCCATCTTTTAAATACTATTGATAAAGTATGGGGAGTTGCAAAAGTCGGTTGAGCCATACTTGTAAAATCATGGTAATTTCTTTTCGTATCTAAATAAGAATAAGAAATCCAGTAATCTGCCAAACTAAAAGTTTTTTTATCTCTCCAGAAAATATCGATTCCTTTTGCATAACCTGATCCGCTGTTGTTATAAAGAGGATAGGAATAATCCTTTGGGAAAGTAACCTGCTTAACAAGATCATCATATTTTTTATAATAGCCTTCAATCCTGAATGTATAAAATTCATCCATGTATTGATAATTAAGAATGTAATGAATTGCCTTCTCAAAGCTCAAAGATGAAGAATTACTGTAAAGAAAATCTTTTTCGGGAGTTTCATAAAATTGTCCGTAAGCAAAATTAAATGTGCTTCCTTCTCCTACTTTGTAAGCAAGAGCAGTGCGGGGGGCAATATTGGTTTTATCAATTGCATTATCTTTTTCAAAACGTAAACCAATTCTCGCAGCAATATCTTTAGTAATGAAAAGTTCAGTCTCTGCATAACCGGCATAAAAATTATTATCGAGTTTCCTTCTGTACTGGCTATAACTCTCGTTTATTTTTAGATTATGAAATTCTCCTCCAAAAGTAAGAGAGGAATTTCCAAATATGCTTTTGCTTAAGGTTACTTTTGTCTGGGCAAGTTGTTCTCTCGAACCAATCAAAGTATCGGCAAGATTAATATCCTTAAAATCTTTTGAATAAGAAACTCCTGTAAACAATGTCCAGTCATCGCCCAGAATTTCATTATAACTTCCATTTAAATAAATGTTATCATCCTTAAGTGAAAACTGATCTTTGTACTGTGGATTTTCAATATCATCAACATTTAATGCAAGATGGCTGTTTGAATAGGTCGAATAAAATTTTAGAATTCCTGTCTGTGAAGTTTTTTGTCTGAATATAATTGAGCCATCGATTCCATAAGGAGGAGTCGTCCAATCTGTATTCTGTTTTTGAATTTGAAAATAAGGTTTGAGATTATAGTAATTGAATTCGCCGGACAAAGAAGTATTTTCCCATCTTTGAGTATGAGAACCGCCTATTCCCAAAGCCATAATATTAATTGAACTTTGAGTTGAAGGTGCCAGATCCTGGCTGTTAAGAATTAATGCTGATGACAAAGCCTGTCCGTATTGTGCAGAATAACCGCCTGTACTAAAAATTGTTCCTTTAAAAATGAAAGGAGAGAATCTTCCTCTTGCAGGAACATCCGGGACACTCGAGCTATAAGGATTTTCTACAACCATTCCATCGATTATTGTTTTTGCTTCTGCAGCAGAACCGCCGCGGACAAACAAGCCTTCTGTTTCTCCAATTGTCTGTGTGCCAGGCAAAGTTTGGAGAACTCCGTAAACATCTGCTTCCGCACCTGCTGTTGTTACAACATCCAAAGGTTTTAATATTACGGATTTCTTTTCATCGCTTGCTTCAAAAGAGCCGGCGGAAATAACAACCTGGTTAAGTTCACTCGCTTCTTCTTCAAGAACAAAATCAACAGTTATAGGATTTCCATCGAGTGTAACTTTTTTCTGCTGAGATTTGTAACCAATAAAACTCGCAACCACAATACCTTCCCCTTCTTCAGAAGTAGTAAAAGAATAATTGCCGTTTACATCAGTTGAAACGCCGTCATAAGTATCTTTAAGAAAAACGTTAGCTGAAGGAAGTGCTTCCCCATTTTCAGTCGTTACTTTGCCTGAAATTTTTGTTTGTGAAAGAGAAATATCAATTAAACAAAAAAGAAAAAGTAGAAACAACTTCATACATCACCTGGATATTTGATAATGCTAAAGTTAATTTATATGTATCAGCTGTTAAACTAAAATTCGGTGAGTTAAGGAAATTAGTCGGTAGGCTAACAAAATATTTAGCCGACTTTAATCCAGCTTTTCTCCAAACCCATGTTTTCTGAACAATTCGGAATATTTTCTAAATACAGAAGCTTTAATTCTATCGAGCTCTTCGACAAATTCTATAAGAGTTAAGTCGCCGCCGTATTTAAAATAATAATCTGTTAAAATATGAATATATTTTTCCGTCAGTTTAGAAATTTTATCAAACGATAAATAAGTATTCTTATCGAGAGTATCGAAGCTTGCTTCCTCTTCAGGACGAATAAGTTCTTCATCACTTAATGTAGAATAATCATCAACACGGCTTTCAAGTTCCCTGTGTACCGCCCAGTTAGTCGCAAGCTGAAAGAGAATCTCAACAATTTTATTCAGTTCCCGTTCTCTTTCATTTATGTAGTTCAGTTTCTGCTTGTTTTCTTCCTCAATTGAACGTGCTTCGATCTCAAGTTTTTTAAGAAGTCCGGGAAGGTCGGTGTGTTCTTCATTCCCTGCAACCATATCTTTAAAGCGGAAAACTATCTTTTCATTAAAAGCGATATCCATATCGTTGTTAATATTATTTGAGATAAGGAGCTCCAACACTTCCCCCTTAAATTCGGGATAACGTCGATCAAGGAATTCTTCGGTGTAAGTAAAGCTGTCATCACATTCTTCAGGACTATTCAGTAAACTAACAAGATATGATCTTAGCTTAAGAAGAATAAAAAACAAATCAGGTTTTTCGGGTTCCATTTTTTAATGTAAAATGCAGAATGTATAATGTAGAATTTAAATTACATTTTAAAAATAGATATTTATAAGCTATAATGCACTCCGAAAAAATAGTGTGTATAAAAAGATTCTAATTGTTAATTTTAGCTTATGAATTTCAAATTTCGTCTGTTTTGCGGATATCTCCTGTGGGGAATATCCATATTGTTTCTTTTAACCGGGGGCTGCTCGTCTACCAATTCATTGCTCTTTGATTTGGCAAATCAAAAATATTCCCGGGGAGATTATTACGCCGCAATTAGTGATTTATCTCAACTTATTGAGATTGACCCAAGCAATTATGATGCTTATCTGCAAAGAGGAAAATCTTACAGTAATCTTGGAAATCATGATTATGCAATAAAAAATTATACAAAAGCGATCGAACTAGACCCTGATTCTTACCTGGCTTATTTAAATAGAGGAATCGAATATCTGAATCTTGGTGATTACAATTTAGCAGTAAACGATCTTGATAAAACAATAGGGCTTGAGCCAAATTTGGATATTGCATACTTCAGCAGAGGATATGCAAAAAATCTTAAAGGAAAATTTAAGGAAGCAATTAAAGATTATACAAAAGCAATCGAAGTTAATCCTGATTACACTCACGCTTATGTTAACCGGGGAAATGTAAAAAGTCATCTCGATGACTACAAAGGAGCTATTGAAGATTTTTCAAAAGCAATTGAAAAGGACCCTTATGAAATTAATGCTTATATAAGCCGTGCGGGAGATAGAGCATTAACAGGAGACAAGAAAGGTGCAATCGATGATTTTACAACTGCTATAAAGCTTAAGCCTGAATACACAGATTTATATTACCAGCGCGGAGAATTGGAAACAGATTTGGAACTATGTGAACAAGCAGTAAACGATTTTTCAAGAGTATTAAAAAAAGACTCTACCAATTCCGGGGCATTTTATTACAGAGGCTTGTGTCTTATCAAACTAAAGCAAAAAGATAATGGGTGCAAAGACCTGATTAGAGCAGGAGAACTAGGCAATATTTATTCATACGAGCAGATTCAAAAATATTGTAAATAAGAACTTGATTAACTTGCCCGACAAGGGCGGGTCAAGTTCCTACATTTCATTATAATTATAAAAAAATTATTGCTTTACTTAAAAAGTTTTTATAGGTTAAAAATGTTCTTTAATTATTATGAACCATTAACAAAACTGGAGGGTGCGTTATGGCAAGAGCCTCGAGTCCTTATTACTCCAAAGAGGGAAGCGTTTATCACATTTTCAGCGATTGTTCCGCAGGGAAAAGTATCAAGAAAAGATTAAAAGTTTCAGGCAAAGGCGGTAAAAAATTGTGCGGTGCCTGCAAAGGAATCAAAGCTGGTAAACGCGTAAGATAGGTAGTTTGTAGAATTAATATGTGGGAACCTGATCTGATCGGGTTCCTGCTCATTTTTTCTTTAAGACGGTTCCTGTAGAAGGTTCAAGTACAATTTCTTTTGTGATTGTGTTAAGAATTTTTATTCCTGCATTATCCTTGTTTACTAAAACATCCCACTTCCCTTCTGGCAGATGAAATTTTTCTTCTTTAGAAGGATTTGCATTAAATAAAATTATAAAATCTTCTCCACTATGTGAAAGATGAAAACCCAAAGCAAACTCATTCTCATTTGGATCATAGAAAGTTATCTCTTCATACTTTGCTCTTCTGAAAGCCGGATATTTTTTTCTTAATTCGATTAAGCCAGTATAATAATCGACAAGCTCTTTATTGGTTTGTACATGATTATAATTAATATGGTTCGTTTCATTATCCTTGTTATAAGAATTGTGATCGATCTTTCCTTTCATTTCATCTTCAATATTATTGTTTTCAGGAATTACTTTACTGCGGGCGTATTCCTGCCCGGCATGCATCATTATAATTCCCTGAGAGGTAAAAAGAAACAAAGCAGCCAACTTGTTAAGTTTTAATTGTTGTGGTGAAAGTTTTATATAACTATCTACCTCTTTTATAACTTGCTGCTCATTCATTTCCCCTGAACCAATCCTTATAAAATCACCAAGCGTATAACCATCGTGAGATTCCAGATAGTTTACAGAATGTTCGGGTTTTTCAAACGAGCCAAATTCATCTCTAACTAAAGTTCCATTAACATAACTCTTAATTCTGCCAGGATTATTATTGCCGTACCACTTGCCAAAAGTCCAGCCGGGGCAGTTAACAGGATTTTCACCTTTTACTCCATTACGGATATGATCATTCCAGCTTGCCCATCCTCTTTGAGAAAATCCTGCAGGATCATATCCGCCGCCCCACGGCTCAGCAATAAAAACAACATCCGGGTTTATTTTTTTTGCTTCTTCTTTAACTTTTTCTATTGTTTTCCAGTCAATTAGTTTAGCAAGATCAAAACGGAAACCATCTATGTGATATTCTTTCATCCAGTAAAGGACGCTATCAATAATTAATCTTCTTAGCATCGGTCTTTCAGTACGCAGGTCATTACCTGTTCCACTCTGGTTTATAATATTTCCCTTCTCATCCAACCTGAAATAATATTCTTTATCAATTTCTTTAAGGTTACCAAGTTCGTATTCGGAGAGATGATTGTACACGACATCCATTATCACACCGATGCCTTCTTTATGAAAAGCTTTTATCATGTCTTTAAAATCTCTTATCGATTTTGTATCCTTTCCATCCCAGCTATCCCACTTTATTTCTTTAACACTTTCGCTGTAATAAGTTTCCGGTGCAAAGAAAGCCGCTGTCATATATCCCCAATGATTTCTTTCGTAAGGGTTCCATTCATTCAGTTTTTCATGCATAGATTTTTTATATGGTGTCTCAATATTTCCAAATTCCTGGGCGGGAAGAAGTTCGACTGTATTTACCCCCAGACAGTGAATATAGTCTAATCCTCCCCGCCTATTTTTTTCAATTAAACCTTGATATGTCCCAGCATCTTTTACTTCTGAAGAAGGATGAATTGTCATGTCACGAATATGCATTTCATAAATAATCAAATCACGCCAATCTCTTTTTATCCACGTATCGCCTTCCCAATCGTAATCATTTCCTTTTACAACTATTGATTTCCGCGGATTGAAATATGTATTAAAAGATGCAACTGCTTTTGCATACGGATCAATACAAAGAACTGATTGCTTTCCGTTATGTTTAACTTTGAAGCTATAATAAAGTCCATATCTTTCACCATCAATCGAAGTTTCCCAAACACAATTATTATCTTTTTCCATTTCAAATTCCTGACCTTTGCTGTTTTCTAATTTATCAAAAACAACAAGAGTAACTTTTTCTGCATTCGGTGTAAACAACCTGAAATGGGTTTTACCTTTTTCAACAAATGAACCAAGCTTTTTAGTTGAATAAAATTTATCCAGTTCATTGAGCTTCTTTAAATATTCTAGCTGTTTGTCAGGTAGATCGGATTCATCATGCATATGAATATAGATTCCTTAGAATAATTGTGAAATGGAAAGGCAGCATTAGTAGAATTTATTTAAATATATGTTAATCACTTAATTAGTTACAATCTTGCCGTCTACAACAGGCGTTACACAAATTAAAGGTTTTTCCGGAACACTAAAATTATTGAATATTTCTTCGAATAGCTCAAATTGTCTGCCTTTTGATTCGAGTCTTGAAAATTTATAGTAAGGCATAAATTTACCACGTTTATCAGTGGGAGCTTCAAAGCGGTATGATTTATCAAAATCCTCTACAGCTTTACTTTTAAGAAATGCGATTTTCCTGTCATCTCCTCCTTCGTTTTCGTAAGCAATTGCACGGAACTCCACAACAAATCCATCGTTTAATAATAAGATAAATATTCAGAATTATTTCGTTCATTCTTTACTCTTGCTCTTGAACCTGCACTTAAACTTGAAGTTATTTCGGTCCGATCATCTTTTCCGGTCTTACAATCTCATCAAACTTTTCCGCAGTAAGTAGCCCAAGCTCAACTGCTGCTTCTTTTAAAGTTTTATTTTCTTTATGAGCTTTCTTAGCAACCTTAGCTGCATTATCATAGCCAATATGAGGATTTAGAGCAGTGACAAGCATCAAAGAATTTTCAAGATGTTTTTCAATGTTCTTTTTATTCGCTTCAATTCCAACCACACAATTATCTGTAAAACTTTCACATGCATCTGAAAGAAGTCTGATAGAATTAAGGACATTAAAAATTATAACCGGTTTAAAAACATTGAGCTCGAAATTTCCGCTTGCGCCGCCAAAGTTTACAGCAACATCGTTTCCGAAAACCTGTGCGCAAACCATTGTCATAGCTTCTGATTGAGTTGGATTAACTTTGCCCGGCATTATGGAACTTCCCGGTTCATTTTCTGGGAGATGAATTTCACCTATTCCGCAACGAGGTCCCGAACCAAGCCAACGAACATCATTTGCTATTTTCATTAAAGATGCTGCAAGAGTTTTTAAAACTCCATGCAATTCTACCATTGCGTCGTGAGCAGCAAGTGCTTCAAATTTATTTCTTGCTGTAACAAAAGGTTTCCCTGTTAACTCTGAAATTTTCTTGGCAGATTTAACAGCAAACTCAGGATGAGTATTTAAACCTGTTCCAACTGCAGTTCCTCCTAAAGCGAGTTCGTATAATCTTGGAAGAACTCCATTAATTCTTTCAAGTCCGTTTGTTAATTGTTGCACATATCCCGAAAATTCCTGTCCAAGAGTTAAAGGAGTAGCATCCATTAAATGAGTTCTTCCTGTCTTTATAATTGATTTGAATTCGCCCGACTTTTTTTCAAGAGCATCTCTCAGCTTTGTAACCATAGGAATAAGTCTTCTATGAATTTCCTCAACGGCGGCTATGTGCATTGCTGTTGGAAAAGTATCATTAGAAGATTGTGCTTTATTAACATCATCATTTGGATGGATTGGTTTTTTACTTCCCATTTCTCCGCGGGAAATTTCTATAGCCCGGTTGGATATGACTTCATTAGCATTCATATTAGTTTGTGTGCCGCTTCCTGTCTGCCACACGACAAGAGGGAAATGATCATCGAGCTTTCCATCGATTACTTCATCTGCGGCTTTCACAATTAAGTCTGCTTTTTCAGCCGGCAGCAAACCAAGCTCTTTGTTTACCAAAGCTGCTGCTTTCTTTAAAATGCCAAGCGCTCTTATCAGTTCGCGCGGAAACCTGTTTCCGCCAATTTTAAAATTCATTAATGAACGTGCTGTTTGCGCACCGTAATATTTATCTTTGGGAACTTTAATTTCTCCCATGCTGTCAGATTCAATTCTGAATTCCATTTTAAATCTCCCTGGTTTGAATTAGGAAAATCATAATAATATATAATTTACAATTATTTTTTTAGAATTATGATGAACGGCAGTAGAACAAGTCCTTTTACCTTGAAGTATGATAAAATAAATGGAAGATTTACAATCAAAATAATTAATGAATTTTTCCGATGAGTAAAATTTTGTAGTTTAACATTTGTAAATCAAATATTCTTGGGTCGAAAATGAACATACCTGTAATTGATAAAAGTAATTATTTAAAAGGATTATTAATAACTGCACGCAAAGATAAAAAACTCGCCGAATCTGAAAAAAAGATTATAAGAGAAATAGCCAATAGATTAGGATTCTCATCTGAATTTTATGAAGAAACTCTGAGCAACCTGCTTGCAAATAAATATCTTGTCGAAGATCCTGTTAAATTTTCTGATATAAAAATTGCCGAATCATTTTTATCCGATGCTTTAATGCTTGCTTTTTCTGATAATAAAACTCCTATAATGGAAATAGAATGGCTCAGGAAAACTGCAGTTGATAATAGTATTTCTATAAAATGGTTTGAAGAGAAAATTCAGGTTTGCAAAATTTCTCCGGGAAATTTAGTAATGAGTGATTTTGCCCTTCTGACTATAATATAAGGCACCTCAATTAGAGTTATGAATATTCAGGGATGTTTCAAACCCGGCGGGGAGTTCTCTATTTTAACAACAAAAAAATGAAAGATTATTTATGAAGTTCAGATTCATCTTTTCCTTCCTGTTGCTTTTCTCCATAGTAGTATACTCACAGGAGGAGGCTCGTCTTTTAAGATTTCCTGCTATTCATGGAAACCAAATTGTTTTTTCTTATGCAGGTGATCTTTATACTGTTTCGTCATCCGGCGGAACTGCACGCAAGTTAACCAACGATGAAGGCTATGAAATGTTTGCCCGGTTTTCACCTGATGGAAAATGGATAGCTTTTACAGGTCAGTATGATGGTAATACAGAAGTTTATCTTATACCTTCCGAGGGAGGAGTTCCTAAGAGATTAAGTTATACTGCAACTTTAAACCGTGATGATGTTTCAGACAGAATGGGACCTAACAATATAGTTATGGGTTGGAAAGATAATGACAATATTATATTGCGCTCACGCTGGAAAGAGTTCAATGATTTTAACGGTCAACTTTATCTTCAGCCAAAAGATGGTGGAATGCTCGAACAGCTTCCATTTCCCCGCGGAGGATTTTGTTCTTACTCTCCCGATAAAAAGAAACTCGCTTACAATCGTATATTCAGAGAATTCAGGACATGGAAAAGATACCGTGGTGGAATGGCTGATGATATCTGGATTTATGATTTTGCTACGAAGAAGATTGAGAACGCAACTAATAATCCCGCACAGGATATAATTCCAATGTGGTATAAAGATAAGATTTATTTTTTGTCGGATAGAGATTTGAGAATGAATCTTTTCGTTTATGATCTTACAACAAAAGAAACGAAGAAGCTTACCAACTTTACAGACTTCGATATAAAATTTCCTTCACTTGGAGATAATGCAATTGTTTTTGAAAACGGCGGTTATATCTACAAGTTTGATCTTGCAACAAACAAAGCCGAAAAAGTTACGATATATCTGAATGAAGATTTTGTCGGCGGAAGAGGTGGACTAAAAGATGTAAGTAAAGAAGTTGCAAATTATGAAATCTCTCCGGATGGCAACAGAGCATTGTTCGGAGCGCGTGGCGATATCTTTACTGTTCCTGCAAAGAATGGCAATACAAGAGATCTTACAAACACAAGCGGAGTACACGAAAGAAATTCAAAATGGTCACCCGATGGAAAATGGATAGCATATATTTCAGATGCTTCGGGAGAAGATGAACTTTATATTTTAGCTCAGGATGGCAAATCCGATCCAATCCAGGTAACAAATAACGGGGAGACATATAAGTATCAAATGTATTGGTCACCCGATAGTAAAAAACTTTTGTGGGGTGATAAAATGCAAAGGCTGCAATTTGTAGATATCGACACTAAAAAAATTACACTTGTCGATAAAGCCACTGCCTGGGAAATCAGGGAATACAGTTGGTCGCCGGATAGCAAGTGGGTAACTTATGCAAAACCTGAAGAAGATGTGATGACAAAAGTATATTTATACTCTTTGGATAAAGATGAAAAATATGAAGTAACCGACGGATGGTATTCTTCAAGTGGACCAGAATTCAGTGATGACGGGAAATATCTTTTCTTCATATCTGACAGAAGTTTTTCACCCAAGTATGGCTGGATGGAATGGAATCATATTTATAATGATATGAACAAAATCTATCTTGTAACTCTTGCCAAGGATACCAAGTCTCCATTTGAACCTAAGAGTGATGAAGTAGGGATTCAAAAAGACACTACATCAAAGGATAGCAAATCAACTGAAGAAAAGAAGGATAAAAAAGATTCAAAAGATAAAATGAATGTCGCTGTTGACATTGATGGAATAGGCAACAGGATTTTGGAACTTCCTATTGAAGCTTCAAGTTATAGAAATGTAACCTCTGCTGGAGATAAAATTTATTATACAAGAAACGGAAGTAAGGATGACCAATCAAAATTATTAATGTTCGATCTGGATAAACAAAAAGAAACTGATCTTGGTGATGCAGATGGTTTTGAAATTTCTGCCGACAATAAAAAAATGCTTGTCGGGTACAAACATACTTATGCAATAATTGATCTTCCATCACAGAAAATTGATATGAAAGATCAACTCAACCTTTCCGATATGAAAGTGGACCTCAACCGCCATGCAGAATGGGAACAAATTTTTAATGAGTCGTGGAGACAAATGAGGGACTTCTTTTATTCGCCAATTATGAATGGTGTTGATTGGGAAAAAATAAAAGAGACTTATGAACCTTTAGTTAAATATGTTAACCATCGTGCAGACTTAACTTATATACTCGGTGAAATGATTGGGGAACTTAATTCCGGTCACACTTATGTCGGCGGTGGTGATTACCCAAAACCAAAACGTGTAAAGCTCGGATTGCTTGGTGCAGAAATAGTAAAGGATAAATCCGGTTATTTCCAGATCAAAAAAATATTAAACAGCCAGAACTGGAATAAAGGAATACGAAATCCCCTCACCGACATTGGTGTCGATATCAAAGAGGGAGACTATATTATCGAGATCAATGGGAAATCTACTAAAGGAATAAAAAATATTTATTCCGAGCTTGTTGATAAAGCAGATAAACAGGTAATATTAAAAACCAATTCTGTTCCCGAAGAAAAAGGAGCTAAAGATAATGTAGTTGTTCCAATAGAGGATGAACATCCACTTTACTATTATACCTGGGTACAGGATAACATTAAAAAAGTTAACGATGCAACCGATGGTAAAGTCGGTTACATACATATACCGGATATGGGAGCGCACGGATTAAATGAGTTTTCAAAATATTTTTATCCTCAGCTTAAAAAAGAAGCATTGATTATTGATGTTAGAGGAAACGGTGGAGGAAATGTTTCACGGCAAATAATTGAAAGATTAACACGCGAAGGTGTTTTCCTGGATGCAGCAAGAAACGCGGCTTTAAGTTATAATCCTGATGGAATGCAGGTCGGACCAAAAGTGTGTTTGATGGATGAATTTTCCGCTTCCGACGGAGATATTTTTCCCTACAGGTTTAAAACAGATAAAATCGGGAAGCTTATAGGCAAAAGAACATGGGGAGGTGTTGTAGGAATACGAGGCACAAATCCATTTGTCGATGGTGGATTTCTCAACAAGCCGGAATTTGCCCCATTAGATTTTGAAGGTAAAAAGTGGGTCATTGAAGGAAGAGGAGTTGAACCGGACATTTACCAGGATAATGATCCTGCTCTTGAATATGAAGGAACTGATCAGCAGTTAAATAAAGCAATCCAGGTTGCGCTCGATGAACTTAAACAACATCCTGTTAAAATACCTGAACGTCCGCCCTATCCAATTAAGAATAAGTAAAAATAAAAAATCCCTCTTTTTTACAAGAGGGATTTTTTTTAATCCTACTAAAATTTTTTATTCTGCTTTTAAAGAATAACTATTATCATCCTTTTTCTTTAATGATATATTCTTTTTCACTTCTTGTATTGTGCACAAACATTTCTCCAAGAAGACCGACTGAAAAAAACTGAACACCAACTATAATTAAAAGGATACCAAGAAACAGCATAGGTCTGTTGCTTAAGTACCCTCCTGTAATCCAAAGGTAAGTAAGATAGCTGTTGACAATAAAACCGGCAGCAAAAGCGATGGCACCTAAAAACCCAAACAGATGTAAAGGACGTCGAATATACCGCGTAGTAAAAACAACAGTAATTAAATCTATAAATCCCTTAAAGAAACGTGAAATTCCAAACTTGGTTTTTCCGTAACGGCGTGGATGATGCTTTACAACTATCTCAGTAACTCTGTAGCCTTTCCAGTGAGCTAGACAGAGGAATGTATCTATGCAATTCTCCATAAACCTGTATATTAAGAATAACTTCTTTTCTATATGCTTTTAATCCACAGTTAAAATCGTGAATTTTAACTTTACTGATTACTCTTGTTACAAAATTGAAAAACCTGGATGAGATTTTCTTTACAAAAGGATCTTGCCTGATTTTTTTCCACCCGGAAACAAGATCAAAATCTTCTGCAAGCTTTCTTAAAAGATTTGGAATCTCGGAAGGATCGTCCTGTAAATCTGCATCCATGGTAATTACAGCATCCCCGGTTGCTTGTAAAAAGCCAACCTGGAGTGCAGCAGATTTTCCATAGTTTTTTCTCAAGCTAAAATATTTGAATCTCTTATCGGTTCTGCAGATTTCTTTTATAATTTTCAAAGAATTATCGGTGCTGCCGTCATCAACAAAAATCACCTCATAGCTTACATCGGTCAGTTTCAAAATTTTTTTTATTTCATTAGTCAGCGGGTTAAGAGATTCTTCTTCATTCAGAAGCGGAATCACTATTGAAACTTTATTGAATTTTATTTTATCTCTGTTTTGTTGAGAATAACGTGGAGAATAATGTCTCCTGTTCCTGTTGTAGAATCTTCTTCTTTGCTGATTGCCCCTGTCTTGTGATGAACTTTTTGTTTCCTGTCCACTTTTCTGTACTTCAGAGCCTGCGTTGTCCTTCTTTTCCTGTTCTTCCAATTATCTACATATCCATATTTAATGATTAGCTAAATCAAAATTAATCCAATTATCCCTGAAAAACAATTAAACTTAGACTCAAAGGTAGTAATAGCAGAACAAAAAGAGCCTGATAATAGATAGTTCTTAAAAAAATTTGTTCCAATAATTATCAATTGTCTTTTCTTTTGATAAATATTAACTTTTATTCCAGTTATTAAAAACGAAAAAAAATATTTTAGGAGGAATAATGCTTAAAGGAAGCAGGCTTTTTTTAATCCTGTTCTGCTTTGTCTTTACTTCTTTATTGTTTGGACAAAAGTATGGGATTACAAAGGAAACTTTGGATAACGGAATGGATGTTATTGTAATCCACAACCCGGTAGTACCCCTCGTAACAATAGAGTTCGATGTAAAGAACGGAGCGTATACAGAAGCACCGGAATATGACGGACTTTCGCATTTGTATGAACATATGTTCTTTAAAGCAAATAAAGAGATTCCAAGCCAGGAAAAATATATGGAAAGACTACGTGAGCTTGGAGCGGTTTGGAACGGTTCAACAAGTGAAGAAAGAGTAAATTATTTTATTACTCTTCAAAAGGATAGTATTGAACCTGGAATGCAGTTTATGTATGATGCAATTACTTCTCCTTTATTTAAAGAAGAAGAATTAGTTAAAGAAAGACCTGTTGTAACAGGAGAATATGATAGAAATGAAGCAAACCCGTTTTTTCAGTTAAGTACTGCCGTAAATAAAAAAGTGTGGTGGAAATATTACAGTAGAAAAAATGTTATTGGCGACAGGAATATTATTCTAACTACAACACCAGAAAAAATGCACACCATTCAACATAGATATTATATTCCTAACAACGCAGCGCTTATTTTAGCTGGAGATATTACTCCTGAAGAAGGCTTCAATCTCGCAAAAAAATATTTTGCTGGTTGGGAAAAAGGTCCGGATCCCTTTAAAGAATTCCCTATCCCTCAACATCCGCCAATTCAAAAAACTGAAGCTGTAATAGTTGTAAAGCCAGTAAAGTCTACAACTGTGTATTATGAGTGGCAGGGACCATCTGTTAAAGAAGATACAAAAGCTACTTATGCAGCAGATGTGTTATCATATATACTTGGTCAAAAAACTTCTAAATTTCAAAAAGATCTTGTTGAAAGTGGCTTAGCCTTCTCTGCAAGCTTCGGTTATTATACATTAAATCACACAGGACCAATTTCCTTATTTGCTCAAACTTCAGGAGATAAATTTGATGATTTCCAGAAGGCTTTTTTTAATGAATTAAATAATATGTTAAAGGATGACTACTTTTCTGACGAACAACTTGAAAACGCAAAAACTATTCTTGCAATAAATGAGCAATATGGAAGACAGCAGCCAAGCCAATTCGTGCATACTGTTGGATTCTGGTGGGGTGTTGCTGGTTTGGATTATTACTTAAACTATGTAGATAATCTTAAAAAGGTTACACGAAAAGACATACAGGATTATCTGAAAAAATATGTTATAGACAAATCTTATGTAATGGGCGTTTTAACTTCGCCGGAAGAAAAAGAAAAAGTAGAGCTTGCAATTAAAATTCCAAAAGGAGAGTTGAAAAATGTTACAGAAAATTAATAAAATTCTCTTTTCTTGTATTATAATTTTAACAATACAATCGGGTTTTGCCCAACAAACAGAATCATTCACTGTTAATGGGTTAAAAGTAATATTCAAACAAAATACATCAACAGATATTATTGCTGCACAAATGTATTTCAAGGGAGGAGTTGCTCTTCTTGACCCTGAAAGAGCCGGATTAGAAGCTTTAACTCTTCAAATAGCAACCGATGCTTCTAAAAGTTATTCAAGAGACATCTTGAGTTCAAAATTGGAAAGTATGAATTCTCAACTTTCTGCTTCATCCGGATTAGATTATTCAAGTATAAATCTTCTTTGTGTAAAACAATATTTTGGTGACTCATGGAAAATATTTTCAGATGTTATAGCCAATCCATCTTTTACAAATGAAGATTTTCAGCTTGAAAAAGAACAACAAATTAATGCCGTAAAACAGGGGCAGGATAATCCAGATAGTTACTTAAATCATTTAGTAGCTGATGCTTTTTATAATAATCATCCCTACAGAGTTGAAGTTTACGGAAATGAAGCAACACTCAATTCCTTTTCGCAGAAACAGATTAAAGAATATTATAAAAACCGTCTGCAAACATCAGGAATGTTATTAGTAGTTGTGGGAAATATTTCAAAAGCAGAAATCGAAAATATAGTTAAAGAATCTTTTGGAAATATTCCGACAGGAAATTTTACGCAACCTCAATTACCACCGGTTGAGCATAGTGAAACAACTTTAAAGCTGGTAGATAGAGAGTTGCCGACAGTTTATATGGAAGGCGTTTTTCCCGCACCATCTTTTGCATCGGATGATTATTATTCAATGGCTGTTGCAACTTCGATCTTACGAGATAGATTATTTGAAGAAGTTAGGACAAAAAGATCATTATCTTATGCCCCCTCAGCGTGGACAAATGGCAGCTTTTCAAACAGCGGCGCAATTTATGTTACCACCGTATATCCAGACTCAACAATAAACATTATGTTGAATGAGCTTAATAAAATAAAGGAAGACCCTATATCTGCACAGGAGCTTGCAAATAAGGTTAATACTTTTGCAACAGGATATTATATGAGAAATGAAACATTTGCTCAGCAAGCCGGTTTGCTTGCAAGATATGAGCTTTCAGGTTCCGGATATGCAAATGCAGATAAATATTTAAATTTTGTTAAAAAGGTTTCCCCGGAAGATATTCAAAAAGTCACTAAAGAATATATTAAAAACCTGCAGTATGTATTGATTGGAAATCCTTCATCGCTAGAGATTAAAAATTTTATTTATTGATTGTATAACGTTCTAATACTTTGGGGTTTTAATTCTAATTCTGATTATCTATCAGATTTAAGGATTTTGCGCCCATTTTAATCTTGACTATTTTGTACAGATTCCATAGGTTTAGGTATGAAAATAATGAAATTGAGCACATTGGAGATAAAATGAGCACTACTGAAGTTAAGACGATTGAAGAAATAGCCAACAAAGAATATAAGTACGGATTCGTTACTGATATAGAATCAGAGAGCCTTCCAAATGGTTTGAATGAGAATGTAATAGAACAACTTTCCAAAATAAAAGGCGAGCCGGAATGGATGCTTGAGTGGAGACTGAAAGCTTATAAGCATTGGCTAATGATGAAAGAACCTCATTGGTCTAATGTAAAATACAATCCTATTGATTATCAGTCTATCTCATACTACTCGGCTCCCAAAAAGAAAAGACAATTCAATAGCCTCGAAGAAGCAAAAGAAGTCGATCCGGAATTAATAAGCACATTTGAGAAACTGGGTATTTCTTTAGATGAACAGAAAAGACTTTCAGGCGTTGCTGTTGACGCCGTTTTTGATAGTGTTTCCGTTGCAACAACTTTTAAAGAAACTCTTTCTGAGATGGGAATAGTATTTTGTTCAATGAGTGAAGCAATTAAAAATCATCCCGATCTTGTAAAAAAATATCTTGGAAGTGTTGTTCCCTATACTGATAACTTCTTTGCTTCTCTTAATGCAGCAGTATTCAGCGATGGCTCTTTTGTATACATACCAAAGGGCGTCCGTTGCCCAATGGAACTTTCAACTTATTTCAGAATTAATGCCGCAAACACCGGACAGTTTGAAAGGACACTAATAATTGCTGATGAAGGTGCTTATGTAAGTTATCTTGAAGGATGTACTGCCCCTATGAGAGATGAGAATCAACTTCACGCTGCAGTAGTTGAATTGGTTGCTCTTGATAATGCGCAAATAAAATATTCAACAATTCAAAACTGGTATGCTGGTGATAAAGAAGGTAAAGGCGGCATATACAACTTTGTTACTAAAAGAGGCGCCTGCAGAGGAATTAATTCAAAAATTTCGTGGACACAGGTAGAAACCGGTTCCGCAATTACATGGAAATACCCAAGTTGCATTTTGCAGGGAGATAATTCCACTGGAGAGTTTTATTCGGTTGCGATGACAAACCATATGCAGCAAGCCGATACAGGCACAAAGATGATACACCTTGGGAAAAATACAAGAAGTACAATTATATCAAAAGGGATTTCTGCCGGACAAAGCAATAACAGTTACCGTGGTTTGGTTAGGATTCAAAAACGCGCAGATGGTGCGAGAAATTTTTCACAATGTGATTCTCTCTTAATTGGAGATAAATGCGGTGCTCACACATTCCCATATCTGGAAATAAATAATCCGACTGCACAAATAGAACATGAAGCGACAACTTCTAAAATTGGAGAAGACCAGATTTTCTATCTCAATCAAAGAGGAATTTCAACCGAAGATGCAATTGGATTAATTGTTAATGGTTATTGTAAAGAAGTATTTAAAGAACTTCCAATGGAATTTGCAGTTGAAGCGACAAAGCTTTTAAGCATTAGTCTTGAAGGAAGTGTTGGATAATTTATTAAGGAATAAATCTTGAAAACAAATGATATAATTAATGTAGACAAAGAAATTTTAAGTGGAACCCCTGTTTTCAAGGGGACAAGAGTTCCAGTTAAAAACCTCTTTGATTATTTGGAAACGGGAGAATCAATAGAATCCTTCTTAAAAGATTTCCCATCTGTTAAAAGAGAGTTCGTAGTTCAATTATTAGAAAAGGCAGAGAAACTAATCTCTCCCGAAGAATCGGTTTAATGAAAATTCTGATAGATGAATCTCTTCCTGTTGAACTGAAAAAAGAATTTACGAGCCACGAGGTATTTACGGTAAATGATATGAATTGGCTTGGAAAAAAGAATGGAGAATTATTAGAACTTGCTGTTGAAAATGGATTTGAAATTTTTATCACAGTTGATAAACATCTA
The DNA here is from genome assembly GCA_963727535.1 of uncultured Ignavibacteria bacterium. Taxonomy (GTDB): domain Bacteria; phylum Bacteroidota; class Ignavibacteria; order Ignavibacteriales; family Ignavibacteriaceae; genus RBG-16-34-14. The sequence continues at coordinate 35,810 of CAVSGR010000005.1, read as the reverse complement.
AAACATCAACAAAATATAAAAAAGTTTCCTATAGGAATTATAGTGTTAGATATTTTTAGAACAAAAATTGAATTTATCAAACCTCTTATGAGCAAGATTTTAGAAAGAATATCTATAATCAAACCGCATGAGGTTTATGAATTAAAGACAAACTTAGAATGAAGGAAAGATAATGTTAGAAATTAAAAACCTGCACGCTAATATAGAAAGCAAAGAAATATTAAAAGGCATCAACCTAAAAGTTAATGCTGGAGAAGTTCATGCCATAATGGGACCTAACGGTTCCGGTAAAAGTACGCTTGCCCAGGTTCTTGCGGGACATGAAGAGTACCAAGTTACAAAAGGCGAAGTAACTTATAATGGTAAAAATCTTCTTGAATTATCTCCCGAAGACAGAGCCAGAGAAGGTTTGTTCCTTGCATTTCAATATCCTATCGAATTACCGGGTGTTAGTAATACGAATCTTCTAAAAACTGCTTTAAATGAAATAAGAAAATATAGAGGTCTGGAACAAGTTGACGCGATGGAATTTCTTTCTCTCATAAAAGAAAAAACCAAACTTGTTGAACTTGACCAGCGTTTGTTAAGCCGTTCCGTTAATGAAGGATTTTCCGGAGGTGAAAAAAAGAGAAATGAAATATTCCAGATGGCAGTGCTTGAACCTAAACTTGCTATTCTTGATGAAACTGATTCCGGGCTTGATATTGATGCACTAAAAATTGTAGCAAATGGAGTGAATGCACTCAAATCAAAAGAAAATTCTGTTATTGTTGTTACACATTATCAACGTCTTTTGAATTACATCATTCCTGATTTCGTTCACGTTTTATATAATGGAAAAATAGTTAAATCAGGCGGTAAGGAATTAGCTCTTGAACTTGAAGACAAAGGTTATGACTGGCTTAAAGAAGATAAGAACGAACTGGTAACAAACTAATTGTTGATGGAGAATAAATTTCAATGAGTGAATTAAAAGATATAAAAAATCAATATCTGAAAAGTTACGAGTTATTTGAGAATAGTCTGAATGGAGACAGGATTTCTTCAATCAGTGGTTTGAGAAAAGCAGCCTTCGGCAAATTTTCTGAGCTTAATTTCCCTACTACAAAAGATGAAGAGTGGAAATACACAAGTATCGCTCCTCTTCTTGAACATAATTTTACACCCGGCTTAAAGAAAAAAGAATTAACGAAAGAACAGGTTAAGAATTTTCTTTTCGAAGATCTTGATTCAAATGTGGTTGTGGTTGTTAATGGATTCTATTCGGATGAATTGACAACTTTTAAAAACATTCCAAAGGGAGTTGAAGTAAGCAGTATTGCAAAAGCAATCTCTTCAGATTCTCCATTTAGTTAAAGAACACTTAGGCAAATATGCGGATTTTACAACTCACATTTTTACTTCTCTCAGTACTGCTTTTACAAAAGATGGCGTACTTATTCATATTCCTGAAGGAAAAATTGTCGAACAGCCGATTCATATTCTCTTTATTACTGATTCAGGAAAAGAAAAACTTTTAATTCAGCCGAGAAATCTCTTTGTAGCAGAAAAGAATTCACAGGCGACAATTATAGAACACTTTGTAAATATCGATTCGGGTATTTATTTCACAAATACCGTAACAGAAATAGTTGTGGGTGAGAATGCAATTGTAGATCACATAAAATTGCAGGAAGAAAGTAAATCTGCATTTCATATTGGAAGAATGGAAGTTGACCAGGAAAGAACAAGCAATTTTTCTTCTCATTTTATTTCTCTTGGGGCATCTCTGACAAGAAATGAATTCAATTCCAAGTTTAATGATGAAGGTGGAGAATGTATGCTTAACGGTTTATTCCTTACAGAAGGAACTCAGTTATTCGATGTTCATACTTTAATAGATCATGCAAAACCGCATTGCAACAGCCACGAACATTATAAAGGAATTTTGAATGATGCTTCCCGCGGAGTTTTTAACGGCAAGGTAATCGTAAGACAGGATGCTCAAAAAACAAATGCTTTCCAGGAAAACAATAATATTATTCTTTCAAAAGAAGCTCTTGATAAACACAAAACCACAGCTTGAAATTTTTGCCGACGATGTTAAATGTTCTCACGGCGCAACAATTGGACAACTTGATAAAGAAGCGATGTTCTATCTTAAATCGAGAGGGATCGGAGAAGAGACCGCACGTACAATTCTCATTCATGCTTTTGCAAGTGATGTTATTCAAGTCAGTAAAAGTTGACGCAGTAAAAAATTACATTGAAGATATATTGAACGAAAAATTTAACCCGACAGAAGAAAAAAAATAAATGATAGTTAAACCGGAACCTGTTGTGCAGGAAATAAATAAAATTTACGACGTCTATAAAATTCGTGAGGATTTTCCAATTCTTAAGACAAAAGTAAGAAATAAGCCTCTAGTTTATTTTGACAATGCCGCAACAACTCAAAAGCCTAAGCAGGTTATTGATACATTGAATAAATATTACACTTCGATGAATTCAAATATTCACAGAGGTGTACATTATTTGAGCGGAGTTGCAACTGATGCTTTCGAAGAGGCAAGAATAAAAATAAAGAATTTTATTAATGCTGCGAGCGAGAAAGAGATAATCTTTACAAGAGGCACTACTGAAAGTATTAATCTTGTTTCAAATTCTTTTGGTAGAAGTAATATTAAAGAAGGAGATGAAATAATTATCTCAAATATGGAACATCATTCAAACATAGTTCCATGGCAGCTTATCTGTAATGAAAAGAAAGCCAAACTGAAGATTATTCCTATTGATGATAATGGAGAAATTATTTTAGATGAATTTGTTAAGCTTATATCAGACAAAACAAAATTAGTTTCTGTTGTTTATATATCGAATTCGCTCGGGACAATTAATCCTGTTAGGGATATTATTGAAATTGCACGTAAATATGATATTCCGGTTTTACTCGATGCTGCTCAAACAGTTAATCATAAAACTGTTAATGTTCAAGAACTTGATTGTGACTTCTTAGCTTTTTCAGGACATAAACTTTACGGTCCAACCGGAATTGGTGTTCTTTATGGAAAGGAAAAGATTTTGGGATCGATGCCCCCATTTATGGGCGGCGGCGATATGATTGCAAAAGTTACTTTCGAAGAAACAACCTTTAATGAATTGCCATATAAATTCGAAGCAGGCACATCAAACATTGCCGATGCTATCGGTCTCGGTTCAGCAATAGATTACATTACTTCAATCGGAATGGAAAAAATTTCTGTTCACGAAACCTCTTTACTTGATTATGCAACACAAAGATTAAAAGAAGTTCCTGGATTAAAAATAATCGGTACGGCAAAACAAAAGTCAGCAGTTATTTCTTTTGTGTTTGATAATATTCATCCCCATGATGTTGGAACCTTTTTAGATTTTGAAGGTGTCGCTGTAAGAACAGGTCATCATTGCACACAACCTGTAATGGAAAGGTATAATATTCCCGCAACATCGAGAGCCTCTTTTGGCCTCTACAATACAACCAAAGAAGTTGATACACTTGTAGATTCATTAAAAAAAATAGTTGAGGTTTTTTAATGATCGATCTTCAATTAAGAGAACTTTATCAGGAAGTGATTTTAGATCACAATAAAAGTCCGAGAAACTTTAAGAAACTTGAGTCTGCAAACAGAACCGCAGAAGGTTACAATCCTTTGTGCGGAGACAAGATCGATATTTTTTTAGATGTGGAAAATGATATTGTGAAAGACATTTCTTTTCAAGGCTCCGGTTGTGCAATATCAAAAGCATCTGCCTCTTTAATGAGCACAATTATAAAAGGTAAAACTGTCGATGAAGCAAAAAAGTTATTTGAAAAATTTCATGATCTCATAACAGGTAAGCTTGATGAAAATACAAGCATTGAAGAACTCGGCAAGCTTGCTGTACTTTCTGGTGTAAAGGAATTTCCTATGAGAGTTAAATGTGCGAGCCTTGCATGGCATACAATGCTTACTGCTTTGAAAAATGAGAGTAAAATTGTTACAACAGAGTAGTTATTAAAAATGGTTGAGGTAAATAAACAGGTCATCGAAGAGAAAGTAATCGAAGTTTTAAAAAATTGTTACGATCCGGAAATTCCGGTCAACATCTTTGAACTTGGATTGATATATGAAATTGCAATTGATGATAACGCAAATGTTGAAGTTAAAATGACTTTAACTTCACCTGCTTGTCCTGTTGCCGGTTCATTGCCGGGAGAAGTTGAATACAGAATTAGAGATATACCAGAAGTAAATGATGTTAAAATTCAGTTAGTATGGACTCCCCCGTGGGATAAAGATATGATGTCCGATGTTGCTAAACTGGAATTAGGGATGATGTGAAGAGCCCCTCTCCATCTCTCCCCAAATGGGAGAGTGAAATTTAATAGCCCCGACATTTATGTCGGGGGAATGTTAATAAAGAATAATCATGGCTTTAGCCAAAATTTTGAAATAAGATCATTAATAATAAAAAAGGAGTAGATATGTTAAATATTATTTCACGTCCCCCGATGTATGATCCTCAAGCTGTTCAGCCGATGAGAGATGAACTTGTTGCTGTTGGTTTTGACGAACTGCTTACACAGGAGGAAGTTGATAAAGCAATAAATGTTAAAGATGACAAAACTGTTTTGGTAATGGTCAATTCTGTTTGCGGATGTGCTGCCGGCAGTGCAAGACCGGGAGTTTCTCTTGCACTTCAGAATAAAACAATTCCGGATAGACTTTATACTGTATTTGCAGGAATGGAAAGAGACGCGGTTGATAAAGCAAGACAATATGTAACAAATTTCCCCCCATCGTCTCCGAGTATTGCTTTATTTAAAAACGGAGAACTGATTTATTTTATGCCAAGATATGAAATCGAAGGAAGATCTCATAAAGAAATCGCTGAAACTCTTACCTCTGTATTTGATGAGTTATGCTCAAACCAGGGACCTTCAATAAGTCCCGAGAATTTTGCACAGGTAATTAATGCGAAAATGTGCGGATCAAAAATTCCTCTGTTCAAAGGTTAGAAAATGAAATTCAGTTCACAAGAAGAATATGGTTTAAGATGTTTGCTTAGGATCGGTAAGTCTAAATCTCCAAACGGACTTACCATTCCTGAGATAAGTGATCTTGAAGGATTATCAACAGCTAACGTTGGGAAACTTTTAAGAACGCTTCGCCTTGGTAGTTTTATTGAAGCTACGCGCGGACAGAGCGGAGGCTATAAACTTGCTAAACCTGCGGAAGAAATTATAATTGGTGAAGTTCTCGTTGTTCTGGGAGGAAAATTATTTGAAGAAGATTTCTGCAGCAGTCATACAGGCATTGAGAATATTTGTACCAATTCAATTGATTGTTCAATCCGTTCTCTCTGGAGAACAATTCAAAATGTTGTTGATAATGTTGTTTTAAAAATGACACTTAAAGATCTGCTGGGAAATGAAGAAGAAGTCCAGGTTCTGGTCAAAAGTTTTGTTGAAGAATCCAACTCTGAAATAATTAAGAATTAATTCAGTTTCTCCTATCGTAATACTTTCTATAAATTCTTCATCTACTTCCGGTATTATTACCTTGTCCTTTAAAATAATATAAAGAACTAAAGTATTAGAAAAAATTAATCGGAGGGAATTCGTTTTAAATACCCTTCTTTAACAAGACTATCGTAGGATTTATAGATTTTGATCATGACTAAATTGGATAGATAGTAACCCGTTGATTCCAATTTTATTCCGTTAACCTCTTTCTCAAGTTTAACACTCGCATAAAGTTTATCATCCAAAATAAGATCGTTATCAAGTTTTTTCTTCTCCGGAATATTTTCTAATGCCCAGTATATTCCCTTCTTTGCATTCTGATATGCAATATCAATATCCTCTTCATTTTTAGTTTGTCCCTTACACGGACAACAAAAACTCAAGATTAAAAAGAAACTAAGAAAATAAGCGTTTTTCATAGTGCCCCCGATGTTTTTTATAACAAAAAATAATAATAACTATTATTTAATAAAAAAACTGGAAACTATCCTTGACAAAATAGTTTCCATTTATTATTTTGGAAACTATAAAAACGAAAATAGTTTCGATAGAGGAAATGGACACAGATCAGCAAAAAATATTAGGATTTTGTAAAGATTACTTTTTAGAGAACGGTTTTTATAAAACTACTATGGATGAAATAGCAGTTCAATTAAGAATGAGCAAAAAAACTATTTATAAATATTATCCGACAAAAGAGGAGTTAGTTAAAGAAACTGTACTCGGATTCTTAAAGTTTCATAAGGGAAATGTTTCGAAGATTATTGATGATAATTCCAGTGCTGTTACAAAGCTCTATAATATTTTCAATTATATCGGGAAAATGATTTCAAAAATAAACGAAAAATTTATTAGAGATATACAAATACATATGCCTGACTTGTGGAAACATATTGATAACTTCAGGACAAAAATGATGACGATAAATATTGGAAAAGTTATTGAACAGGGAAAAAACGAGGGAGTGTTTATAGATAAACAATCTGCGATTATTACTGGCATTTTCACTTCTTCTGTAAGAGGAATAATTAATCCTGAATTTATTATGAATAATAAATTTTCTATTAAGACCGCATTGGATGAAACTATTGAAATTATTATGAACGGAATAATGACAGAAAAAGGTAAAAAAGCTTTTAAACTACTTAAATCGGAGCAGACAAATGAAAGTAATTAATTGTATACCCGCATTTATTTTATTATTGATATTTGGATGCGGAAACGGGAATGACAAAAATACAATAGAAGCTTCCGGCAATATTGAAGCAACAAATGTTATAGTAAGTTCACAGGTTACAGGAAAGGTTCTTTCTTTATTGAAAGATGAAGGTGAAAGAGTCAGTGCAGGTGATACTGTTTTAATAATTGATCACGAAACATTAGCTTTACAACTTCAGCAGGCACTCGCAGCGGAAGAAGCTGCACAGGCACAGCTTAGTTTGCTTAAAGCCGGTGCCAGAGAAGAAGATATTAAACAAGGAGAAGAAGGGGTTACACAGGCGCAGGTAAGTTTTGAAACTGCTAAGAAAGATGCAGAAAGAATGAAAGCGCTTTTTAATTCCAAATCTATAACTAAAAAACAATTTGAAGACGCCATTTCAAGGCTGGATATTTCTCAGGCTCAGTTAACATCTGCAAAAGAGAATTTGAAAAAACTAAAAAATCTCGCACGACCCGAAGACATAAAACAAGCCCAGGCAAATGTTGACAGACAAGTAGCCACAGTTAATATTTTAAAGAAACAAATCCGTGATTCTTATGTTCAATCTCCTATCAGTGGAATTATTGTTAAAAAGTTTTTTGAGCCGGGAGAAACTGTAACAATGCTTTCTTCCTTGTTCAAAGTTTCCGATTTAAATGTTGTTAATCTTATTATTTATGTTTCCGAAGAGGAATTGGGAAAAGTAAAATTAGGACAAACTGCTGACGTTAGTTCAGATACATATCCAGATAAAAAATATGAAGGAAAAATTACTTACATCTCTCCCGAAGCTGAGTTTACACCAAAAAATGTTCAGACTAAAGATGAAAGAACTAAACTTGTTTTTGCCGTAAAAATTGAAGTTAAAAATCCCAAATTCGAATTAAAACCGGGAATGCCTGCGGATGCAGTTGTTAAATTATAATTGCAAAACTCCAAATCCAAGATTGTAAGATGACTTATGAAGAAGTGAATAATATGGAAATAAAATCGTTTAGAAGAAAAATAAATGAAACCCATTCCGAATTTTGCAATTTTGTAATCTAATATGGAATCAATAATTAAAATAAAAGATTTAAAAAAATCCTATGCTGACGTTAAAGCTGTTCGCGGCGTAACTTATGAAGTTGGTAAAGGTGAAATGTTTGGCTTGGTTGGACCAGACGGCGCCGGAAAAACCACAACAATCAGAATACTTTGTGGATTATTAATCCCGGATTCGGGAGAGGCATTAACATTTGATAAAAATATAACGAAGAATCGGAAGGAGATTCAGAACCAGGTTGGATATTTATCACAGAAATTTAGTTTATATGGTGATCTGACTGTTGATGAAAACATCGAATTTTTTGCAGATATTCACGGTGTAAAAAACTTTGAGGAAAGAAGAAATGAATTACTCGAGTTCACAAGATTAACTCCCTTTAGGAAAAGGTTAGCTGATAATTTATCGGGGGGAATGAAACAAAAGCTTGCACTTGCCTGCAGCCTTATTCACCGTCCTAAAATTCTTTACTTAGATGAACCAACTACAGGTGTCGATCCTGTTTCCAGGAGAGATTTCTGGAAGATACTTTCGAGTCTTTTAAAAGAAGGAATTACAATTTTTATGACTACGCCTTACTTAGATGAAGCAGAAAGATGTAACAGGGTTGCACTGATGCATAATGGAAAAATAATCAGCCTCGATACCCCTAAAAAGATAAAAGGATCTATTAACAAAGAAGTAATTGAAATCGTATGCAGTAATGCAAGAGAAGCTCAGAAACTGGTTAAAGAGAACACAAATTATGAGGTACAGATGTTTGGTGATAGGGTTAACGTAATGGTTAATAATTATGAAACAGAATATAAATCCCTGGAAGACCTTCTTGAAAGAAACGGAATAGCTATTATCAATCACAGACAGGTCTCGGCTTCTCTAGAAAATGTTTTTATTTATTTGGTTAGCAATTAGAATGAATAGTATAGAAGTAAATAATCTTACAAAAAAATTCGGGGATTTTACAGCCGTTAATAGTATTTCTTTTAAAGTAAAGAAAGGGGAAATCTTCGGCTTTCTTGGGGCTAACGGTGCTGGAAAATCAACAGCAATAAGAATGCTTTGTGGAATTCTTGAACCAACTTCGGGCGATGCTTCAGTTGGAGGTTTTAGCGTAAAAAATGAACCCGACAATGTAAAACAAAATATCGGTTATATGTCGCAGAGGTTTTCTCTTTATAATGATTTAACAGTTGAAGAAAATATAAATTTCTTTGGAGGAGTTTACGGACTTGAAGGAAATCATTTTAAGGAAAGAAAAAGTTGGGTTTTGAAAACAGCCAACTTAGAAGGGGAGGAAAAAACTCTCACCGGTTCCCTTCCGGGAGGAATAAAACAACGACTTGCACTTGGCACCGCAGTAATTCATCAGCCGGGCATTGTTTTTTTAGATGAACCTACGAGTGGTGTCGATCCAATTTCGCGAAGAAATTTCTGGGACTTAATAAATGAACTGTCGGCACAGGGTACAACTATTTTAGTAACAACACATTATCTTGAAGAGGCTGAATACTGCAATAATATAATTCTGATAAATGCGGGAAAACTTATCGCAGAAGGGACATCAAAAGAATTAAAAACAAATTATTTGAAAAACACAATTCTTGAAATAGAATGCGAAAAAGTTGTAACCGCAATGGAAATACTCGAGGAAGAAGATTTTGTTGATGAAACTTCAATCTTTGGAAATCAAATTCACATTATCGTTAATGATAAATATAAAAACGAAGATCAAATAAAAAATATATTAAATTCAAATTCTATAAGTGTAATAAGAATAAACAAAATTGTTCCGACTCTTGAAGATGTATTTATTCACCTTTTGGAAAAGACTTATTAAAAAATGTTCACAAGAATTTTAGCCATATCAAAAAAGGAAATAAGACAATTAAAACGCGACACAAGGATGTTATATGTTCTTTTTGTGTTCCCGTTTGTGCTTCTTATTATTTTTGGATATGCGATTAATTTTGATGTACATCATATTAAGCTGGTTGTTTATGATCTTGATAAATCTGTGAATACAAGAGAGTTTATTAACCGTTTAACAAGCTCAAACTATTTTGATCTTGTTGGATATATCGATTCTGAAAATCAAATAAGAGAAGTTTTAGATGATGGGAAAGCGCAGGTGGTTTTAGTTTTTCCAGAAGACTTCTCACAAAATCTTTTTTCGGGAAAAGAGGCAAAGATTCAAATTCTTGTTGAAGGCATAGACGCAAATACTGCTTCGGTAATTTCAAACTATATGAACGCTGCTACCGCAACTTATAATTCTAAAATAAGCCAGGAAACATTAGAAATAAGAGGAAAGCAACAATATGTACCTATAAATCTCGAGCCAAGATTTTGGTTTAATCCCGACTTGAATTCTACTCTTTACCTGGTTCCCGGCTTAATTTCTATGATTTTAATAATGACCGCTGTTATTTCTATTGCGATGTCTATCGTAAGGGAAAAGGAAAGAGGCACAATGGAGCAAATAAATGTTTCGCCGCTTTCATCATTTGAATTATTGCTCGGCAAAACTATTCCCTATTCACTGGTAGCATTGCTTATTGCTTCATCAATTTTGTTTGCAGGTCACATTTTGTTTGGCGTTGCTGTAAAAGGAAGTTACTTATTATTATTCGTTTCAACACTCATATTTCTTTTTGCTTGCTTAAACTTAGGCATATTGATTTCGTCAATTTCAGAATCTCAACAGGTTGCTTTTCAAATATCAGCTATGGTTTCTCTTCTTCCTTCATTTTTGCTGTCTGGATTTGTGTTTCCTATTGAAAGTATGCCGCCTGTAATTCAGGTTTTAACAAACATAACGCCGGTAAAATTCTATATAATTATTTTAAGAGACATATTGCTTAAAGGAGTAGGGATAGAAGCATTCTGGCCGCAGTTGATTTATCTATTAATTTTTATCGGTTTCTTTTTAGGGTTATCGACTTTAATAAACAAAAAAAATAAAACAGCGTAGAGATAACCTTCGAGGTTAACAATGAAAATAATAATTAACATAATCATCAAAGAATTTTTACAGCTAAAAAGAGATCCACGTCTGTTTGGAATTATTTTTATCGCACCTATTATGCAACTAATCTTATTGGGTTATGCCGCTAATCTTGATATAACCAACATTAATACTATTATTTATGATCAGGATAAGACAGTAGCAAGTCGTGATTTTATAAAAAAATTTCAAAGTTCCGGCTATTTCTTGATAAATAATTATGCTAATAACTATGAGCAAATTACAGATCAGATAAATAAGGGTAATGACCTCTGGGCTTTGGTAATACCTAAAGATTTTGAAAAAAAATTAACCAGGCATGAACAGGTAAATGTCCAGGTTTTATTTGATGGATCGGATGGCAATAAAGCGGGAATTGCCTTTGGTTATGTTACCAATTTGGTTTCAAGCTATTCGAAAAAAATTCTTATGGATTTAAGAGACAAATCCGGTTTGAAAATATCATTATCAGGAATAATAACTCCCAAACTCCGGGTTTGGTATAATCCTGATCTCAAGACAAGGTTTTTTATGCTTCCCGGTATAATGGGTTTAATATTAACAATAATTACAACTACACTTATGGCAATGGGTATTGTAAAAGAACGTGAAATAGGTACTTTAGAACAGATAATTGTTACCCCTATTAAACCTTTCCATCTTATAATTGGTAAAACGGTACCTTTCGTTATAGTAGGATTTATGGACGTTCTTTTAGTAACGGGTGTAATGGTTTTCTGGTTTGGAATTCCAATAAGAGGAGACTTTTTCTACTTAATGTTCGCTTCATTCATCTATGTTCTTTCCTCTTTAGGCTTGGGTTTATTTATTTCTACAGTATCGAAGAACCAACAGCAGGCAATGATGGTATCAATGTTCGGTATACTTCTGCCAATGAACTTTCTTTCCGGTTTTGCATTTCCAATAGAAAATATGCCGGGGTGGATACAACCAATTACTTATTTAATTCCCTTAAGATATTATATTACTATTTTAAGAAGCGTAATTCTGAAAGGAGATGGATTATTTCAACTAATTCCCGAAACTCTAACATTGCTTGGAATCGGAATTCTTATTCTTACCTTAAGTTCATTAAGATTTAGAAAAAGATTGGGATAAAGTTTGCACTCCACAGAAAGTGGAGTGCATTAAATATTATTTACCTGCAGCAAGAATAACCGACACTTCAAAATCAATTTGTTCAAGAGTGGGTCTTTGCCCGCCTCTTCCCACACCACCAGGAGGAGACATTCCACCACCACCTGGCATTCCGCCATCTCTTCCCCCCATACCTCCTTCAGGCGGATTTCCCATTCCCATACCGGAACTTCTATCTTGTCCCCCAAAATTCCTCCTGTTAAATTCACCTGATTCAAAACCTAAAGTAAATTCATCCCCGGATGATAAGTTAAAAATATGATCTCCAACAAGATTACCTTTCAGAGGAACTTTCATTTCATAAACTAATAATCCCATTTGGTATCCAACATCTATATTTATTCCTACATCATTTTTAAGATTATACGAAGTCAGCGGAAAATTATCTGCATTAACAATTCTGAATTCTGTTTGGGCACTTTTAAATTGGTTGAGCCTGACTTTAAAATCGGGCATCTCTCCTCTCTGCCTGTTCCCTCTCAGCATCATTCCACCAGTTTCCTCTAATCTTAACGGATATTGAATTCCGATTTTTTCTCCACTGGATGGATTAAACCAAACAGTAAAACCGGTTACAAAAAGCTGAAACATCCTGCCGGTATCACTTGTTGCCAGACACACATATAGATTTTCGCCATCGTTTGCTATCCCCACACCGGCTTTTTGATCAGGAAAATACTTAAGCTTTCCAAGCCAGTCTGCCTGGTTTCCATCGATAACAATTGAATTATCATTCCAAATACTTTTTATTTCTTCATCACCACAGCCGTTCAGTAAAATCAGTGTTAATATCGGCAGACTCACAAATAGTTTTTTCATTTTATGCCCTTATTTTTTGTTCTTCTAACAGCTTAGACAAACAAGAATACGGTTATGTTCAATCCATCTTATTTTTATTTAAAAATATTGATTTTGAAAAATAATCTATCAATATTGTTTCAGTTTATTAGGAACAATAAAATGAACGAAAAAGTTTTCAGAGAAAATTTAATTAATGCACTCACAAAAGAACAGGCACATATTTCACTTAAGTCCGCTATAGAAAACTTGAAGCCTGAAAATCGGAATAAAAAACCCTCTCCTGATTTTCATTCAGTCTGGCAGCTTCTCGAACACATAAGAATAGCGCAGGAAGATATTGTGCAATATATTCTAACCCCGGACTGGAAGTCTCCTGAATGGCCGCAGGGTTACTGGCCAAAGAAGAATGGTAAAATTTCGGATGAAGAATGGAATAACTCCATTTCAAAATTTGATGATGATCTTCAGAAACTTGTTGATATTATTAAGGACGAAAACACAGATTTGACTTCAGTAATTCCTCATACAAAAAATCATACTTATTTAAGAGAAATATTAATTGTAGTTGATCATAACTCTCACCATGCAGGTCAGATTATAGCCGTAAGAAAAATGATTGGAGACTGGATATCCTGATTTTTTGAAAGGGGAATTATCATATGTATTTTTACGGTGTAAAATTTTTCAGAAAATAATGGAGTAATGATGTATAAAGTAGTTCTGCTTCGCCACGGCGAAAGCACCTGGAATAAAGAAAACCGTTTTACCGGCTGGACCGATGTTGATTTATCCGAAAAGGGAAAAGGAGAAGCGAAAAAAGCCGGTGAGCTTTTGAAAAAGGAAGGGTTCGTTTTTGATATTGCATATACAAGCGTTTTAAAAAGAGCAATAAGAACTTTGTGGACAGTTATGGATGAAATGGACTTAATGTGGATCCCTGTCATTCGTAACTGGAGATTGAATGAAAGACACTATGGATCTCTGCAGGGATTAAACAAAGCTGAGACAGCAAAGAAATATGGAGATGACCAGGTAAAAATCTGGAGAAGAAGCTACGATATTCAACCGCCTGTTTTGGAAAAAACCGATGAAAGATTCCCGGGCAAAGACCCGCGTTACGGTGATCTTGATGAAAAGGATCTTCCATTAACCGAATGTCTAAAAGATACTGTTGCGAGATTTGTTCCTTACTGGAAGAATGTAATTGCACCGACTGTAAAATCTGGTAAGAGAGTTATTATTGCCGCTCACGGAAACAGCTTGAGAGCTTTGGTTAAATATCTTGATCATATTCCTGAAGATAAGATAGTAGAATTGAATATTCCTACTGGCATACCTCTTGTTTATGAACTTGATGAAAATTTAAAGCCAATTAATAATTATTATCTCGGCGACCCTGAAGAAATTGCTAAAGCTGCTCAGGCAGTCGCAAACCAGGGAAAGGCAAAATAAAAGTAAGCAATATTCAGTTGACAGTATGCAATTAAATAGATTTAATTATCAAGAGAATTTAGCCTTGACTTTCAAAACCAAATTGTCAATTTTGAGCAAGATTTTAGTTGCAATAAAACAAATACCGGGACTCCCTAATGCATAAAAAACTCTTCGTGTTAGCAATATTCATTTCGCTTTTCATTTCCCAATCTAATGCGCAAACAGTTTTTGCTAAATATGCAGGTGAATTTATGGCTATAGGAGTTGGCGGAAGAGCGCTTGGCATGGGCGGAGCTTTTACCGCTGTTGCAAACGATATTACAGCCGGTTATTATAATCCTGCAGGACTTGCAAATCTAAATTATCCTGAAATTTCTTTAATGCACGCTGAACAATTCGGCAGTCTTGAAAATTATGATTACGCAGCAGTTGCTATTCCTTATAAAAGCGATATGAGTTTCGGCTTAAGCATTATTCGTCTCGGGATAGATGGAATCCCGGATACGCGCAATGCACTCTACGATGCAAACGGAGACGGCATAATTGATATAAATACCGACAGATTGGATTACAGTAAGATAACTGAATTCAGCAACCAGGATTGGGCTTTTTATTTATCCTTTGCAAAAAAACATTCTGATAATTTTTACTGGGGAGCCAGTGTAAAAATAATTCACAGGAATATTGCTGAATACTATGCAAATGGAATCGGCTTTGATGTTGGCGCTCTTTATTCACCAATCGAGAATCTTTATTTCGGCGCAAACATTCAGGATGTAACGACTACAATTGTCGCATGGAGTACCGGCAGAAATGAACTAATCTCTCCGACTGCCAAAATAGGAACAGCTTATCAACTAAATATACTTGGTGGTACAGTTACTCCCGCTTTTGATGTAGATGTGAGATTTGAGAACAGAAGATCATCAGCTTATGGAAATTTAGGACCTATTAGTTTCGATACTCACGTTGGTTTGGAATATACATTTAAGAACCTCTTTTCAATACGTGGTGGTTATAACGATGTAAAACAATTCACAGTTGGCGCAGGTATTAAACTTCCAAAACTTAACATTGATTATTCATTTGCAAGATTCAGTCAATCTGAAATTGACAGGCTTCCCGACTCACACAGAATTTCGTTAATACTCACTCTCGAAGAACCACGGTTTTTAAGAGAAGGGCTTTAAAATTATTGAACCCCGTAGGGGTTCAGAAAAATGGGAACTATTCTCTCTTACAAACATTGAATTCCTAACGGAATTCTTGAAAATATTCTTCGTGTGTTATAAAGATTTTTTAATATAAATTTAATTCTACTGAATTCTCAAAATATCCTCATAGGGGATAAATGTTTGTAAAAAAAATAGTCTTCAATTAAGTTGGAACTAATCCCAGATGTCTGAATTTCAACAAATAGGAAAGCTGTTAATCTTCGTGGGGATTTTTATCCTCATATTAGGTCTGTTTTTTTTCTTTGGAGACAAAATTCCTCTTATCGGCAAACTGCCTGGAGATATTTATATCAAGAAAAAAAACTTTACCTTTTATTTTCCTATTGTCACTTCACTTATACTTAGCCTGGTGATCAGCTTGATAATTTATCTTTTCAAGAAATAATTATGACTCTTTTATCAAGCTATTAATTTTATCCACAAATTTTGCTTTAGGCACTAGACCTACATTCTGATCAACAATAAATCCCTTTTTATCAATTACAAATGATGTAGGAATTGCTTCGATATTTCCATAATCCATCACAACTTTATTTGTACCATAAACAATAGGATAATTAATTCCGTACTGTTTCATAAAGGGCGGTATATCGTTCATCGTACGCTGATCATCAAGAGAAATTCCTATAACTACAACTTTATTTTTAAATTCTTTTTGAATATCAACAAGATCCGGAACTCCTCTCCTGCAAGGTCCGCACCAGGTTGCCCAAAAATCGAGAACAACTATTTTTCCCTTGTAATCGGAAAGATTTATTTTTTTGCCGTTTGTGCTGGTTAAAGTAAATTCGGGAGCTTTCATTTTATTACTTTGACTTGCACTAACCTGTCCCTGCATCTGATCATTTGATGAAGCATCTTCGGTTTTTTCCTTGCTGCAGCTAAATGCACTAAAGCTTAAAACAATAAGGAAAACTAAATAGAAATGTTTATTCACTTTCATAACTTTCACTTTCTTTTAAGAAATATTTTTTATTACAATTATTTTGGTAGCTCAGTGCTTTGAGGATTATATCCCGGAGGATAAGGTCCTCTTTCTGGTTCTTTCCTGGTATTATTTACAATAAAAAATATTACCAGGATTATAATAATTATTGTCGTCCAGAAGGCATTCTTATATCTTGGATTAATAAGATGCTTTTTCTCAGGCGGTTTCTTTCCGATTTGCCTCGTCTTAGTATTTTTCTTTTGTGCCATAATACATAATAATTGAGTGTTTGATGTTTTAATTTATAATTGGTTTCAAAGATACAAATCTTTTTTATTTGAAAAACTGCTTATTCAAATAACTGTAATTGTTTGGTAAAATTAGACTTAAAGTGTTCTGTTGTAAGATTAAATTGTTTCCTGTTCAATCCATATTTCCGGCAGCTAATCTGGAACAGATTTCTAACTGTATCAGCAAGCTCTCCTTCTCCTCTGAATCTTTTTCTCCATTCAGACGAATTAAGCTTTCCGTTTCTTATAGACTTTATGCTGTTAATTACTTTTGACGCTCTTTCGGGGAATTCTCTTTGTATCCATTCTATAAAAAGATCTTTAACAGAATAAGGAAGTCTCAACATTATGTATCCCGCAGATTCAGCACCTCTTCTTGAAGACTCCTTAAGTATGTTAGGAATTTCTTTATCATTTAATCCCGGAATTATCGGAGCTGCATTTATAGTAACAGGGATATTATTTTCAGCCATAACTTCAATAGTTCTTAATCTCATCTCAGGAGTCGATGCTCTTGGTTCCATTTTTCTTGCAAGATTTTTATCCAAAGTTGTAACGGAAATTGTAACGGCAACAATTCCCAGTGCCGCCATTTCTTTAAGTATATCTATATCTCTTTGAATAAGAGCATTCTTTGTTATTACTCCAACCGGGTTTCCATATTTTAAGCAGACTTTAAGTGCTTCTCTTGTTATTTTCATTCTCTTTTCAAGTGGCTGATAACAATCGGTGTTTCCCGAAAAAATTATTATATCGGGTTTGTAGCTTTTCCTTTAAATTCTTCTTCAAGTAAAGATGCCGCATTCGGTTTCACCATAATCTTAGTTTCAAAATCAACTCCTGAGGAAAAGCCAAGATATTCATGAGTTGGTCTTGCATAACAATAAATACAACCATGTTCACAACCTCGGTAAGGATTAAAAGAATAATCAAATCCTACATCTTCACTATTATTTTTAGAGATAACTGTTCTCGATTCATCGAGGTAATATTCAGTAAGAAAATTATTGTCTTCTGGTTCTTCAAAATCCTGCCAGTCATCAAAAGTAAAATCCTCGATAGATAACTTTTCAAACCTGTTTTTAGGATTTAAATTCGTTCCTCTTCCTTTTAATTTTTCTCCAGTCATATTCTTAATTATCCTCTTATTAATTATCTTTAAGATGAATCAGGAATTCATCACAAACTTCTAACAACATTGGATTATTTTTATAAAGATGCTAAATGAAAATTCTACCTGATTATCATTTTAGCCTACCGGGAAGTAAAATAAAGATACTCAAATCTTTTAATAAATATCAATGCAAAATTACAGATTTCTAATGTTAGATTTTTAATGTAAGAAATACTCTGAATATGCTTTGAATTATTATTGTTTCAAAATCAACAGGCAAATCTTCCGTGTAAGTAGGAACTTCCATCTAATTATTTTATGTTGAGAACAAAAAAAATTCTCAAAGCATGAAGCGCTCTTTTATTCTCTGGACAACAGCCATAATCATTACTCTTATTGTTTTTTACATTCAAAGAAGCACTGGAGAAAACTCTGCTGTTTTATCATTACCTTCAAGAGTAAATACTTTAAGTTCTCTGGTTTTATTTACTGCTTTATTTTTAAGCTTTAGAATCGGGCTTGAATATTTTAATGAAAATCAGAAAATAAAGAAGCTTACTTTGCCCGCTGTTACGTTTTTCTTTTTTTATTCAATAGCTATAACTCCTCTTAGAAAAACCTATGAGCTTAACGCCTTAAACAAAGAAGTTCCGCCAATTACCGAACTTTTCGATTTACAATCGATTATTTTGTTTGTCATTTGGATAATAGCAATGATAGTAATTTTTAATTCAAGGAACCCAAAACTTCCCGCTCTGGTTTTCTCAATTATTACTGCTTTAGTTTTTCTGTTAGTAAGGATTTAAAAACTTAATTAAGCGATTTAATTACTGCTGAATGAATAGCTGGTGAAGCTGAAATAACACTAGTTCCTTTAAGCACATCTTCACCCTGGTAATCAGTAATTATTCCTCCCGCTCCTTTTATAACCGGAACCAATGCCATCATGTCCCAGATGTTCATAACCGGGTCGACCATTATATCTATATAGCCTGTTGCCTGCAAATAGTAACCATAACAATCTCCCCATCCCCTGTACAATTTTACTTTCTTAATTAATTCCTGAAATTTTTTTATGTTTTGATATTTTTCTATGTGCAGAAAATCAGTTGTCACTAGAACAGCATCTTCAATTTTATTACAAGCTCTCATCTTAACTGCCCGACCATTTAATTCTGTGCTGTTATTATCACCTAACAAAAACTCATCTAGAATAGGTTGATTGATAACACCCAAAACGGGTTCCCCGTTTTTTGTAAGTGCAATCAAAGTACCAAAAGCAACCGCACCGCAAATAAAGCTTTTTGTCCCGTCAATCGGATCGAGTATCCATTTATACTCGGCATCTTTATTATACTCGCCAAACTCCTCCCCAATTATCCCGTGATCCGGAAATTCTTTCATTATAATTTCACGCATCGTCTCTTCAGATTTCTTGTCTGCAATTGTAACGGGAGAAAGATCTTGTTTGGATTCGATATTAAAATCTGTCCTGAAATAATTCTTTATTATCTCGCCACTTTCATCAGAAAGGTATTTGCTGAAAGATTTGAAGTTGTCTAATTCCTGTTTGTTCAATTTTTTTCCTGAATTTTAAAAATTAAATATATTTCCTTACCATCTTAAATCAAACAAGGAGTAAACAAAGATTTATGAAAAAAAATAATTCTACATTCTAAACTCTACATTATACATTCATTAAGAATTGTCCAATCAAGAAAGTATTGATATATTTGGTATGTAGTAAATATAAATTTACTAGTTTTTATAGACCGGAGAGATGGCAGAGTTCCCGCGTAGCGGGATAAAGGTTGTCATCGCAAAGCGAGATCCCGCTTCGCGGGAAATGCGGCGGTCTTGAGGAGAAACATTTTTGGAAAATGTACTGGATTTATATACTTAAAAGTCTAAAAATAAAGAGATATTATATTGGCCATACAAATAACTTAACTAAGAGATTAGATGAGCATAATTCCGGGAAAACAAAATCAACCAAAGGATATATTCCCTGGAAGATAGTTTACACTGAAGAGTTCGAAACTAAATCTGAAGCTTTTAGAAGAGAACGAGAAATAAAAAGCTTTAAGAGCGGAATAAAATTTAAGCAATTGTTAAAATCGGAGAGATGGCAGAGTGGTTGAATGCGGCGGTCTTGAAAACCGTTAAGGATGCAAGTCCTTCCGGGGTTCGAATCCCTGTC
This sequence comes from uncultured Ignavibacteria bacterium, assembly GCA_963727535.1. Taxonomy (GTDB): domain Bacteria; phylum Bacteroidota; class Ignavibacteria; order Ignavibacteriales; family Ignavibacteriaceae; genus RBG-16-34-14. The sequence goes on along the minus strand of CAVSGR010000005.1, from coordinate 15,876 downwards.
TCTCCGCAAAACAAAATGTCCGTATAATTAGCGGACATTATTTATTTTGTGAGCGGTGAAAATTTATTTTCATAAGCGAAGGAAATAAATAAGGGGATAGCTCTGGGTAAAACTCACATTAATTTTGGTGAAGAATACGTCAATTCTTTATACTGATGCATTCAAACAATTACGACAGTCGGTTACGGCGATGTCGTGCCGACTGATTTTTCTCACAAGATATATGCAATGGTAGTAATGTTGTTTGGTGTTGGTGTTTATGGCTTTGTTTTTGGTAACATCACAAATATTCTTTTAAAAAGAAATCCGGCGCGAACTCAATTTCTTAATAATCTGGAAAAGCTAAGATCGTTCGTTAACTTTCATAAGATACCGTCTGTACTTCAAAAGAGAATACGAAATTATTACAAATATATCTGGAGGCAGAAGCTCGGCTATAATGGAATAGAATTTATCGCCGGTTTGCCGATGGGTTTAAAAACAGACGTGGAAATTTATCTTAAAAGAAATATCCTTGAAAGAGTACCATTGTTTAAAGGGATAGTTTTCTTAGAGAAGTATCTTTGCATTTATGACCGGTTGTTTATACTCCGGGTGATTATATCTTTAAACAAGATGACTGGGGAAATGAAATGTATTTTTTAATAAAAGGAAAGCTTAAAGTTTTAACAAGCGATGAGGATAAAATTCTAAATACTCTTTCCTAGGGAGATTTTTTTGGTGAGCTAGCTCCCTTTAAAGATGATTTTTTTTATTTTCTATGAATCCGAGAGTTAAATGAAGAATCACACAAGAATTAATATCACACTTGGAATTGATATTGGAGGTACCAACACAGCTTTCGGCTACGTTGATAAGAAAGGAAATCTTATAACTTCATCTACAATTCCAACAAACTCTGCGGACCCTGCCGATAAATTTTTCAAAAGACTTATTTCTGAAAGTGAATTGCTTCTTTCAAAAATTGGAAATAATTATAATCTGGTTGGAGTAGGAATAGGCGCACCTAATGCAAATTACTTTAAAGGGACAGTTGAACAACCCCCGAATTTAAAGTGGGGAACCACAAATGTAGCAGAAATAATAAAAAAACATTTTTCATTACCTGCAGTCATAACCAACGACGCAAATGCTGTTGCTATTGGAGAGTTTCTGTATGGCGCTGCCAAAGGAATGAAGAATTTTGTGGTAGTTACATTAGGTACAGGTGTCGGAAGCGGAATCTTTGTAAACGGGGAACTCTATTATGGAAAAGATGGTTTTGCTGGAGAACTCGGACACACTATTTATGATCCTGAAGGAAGAGTTTGTGGTTGCGGAAGAAAAGGCTGCCTCGAAACTTATGTCTCTGCAACAGGAATTAAAAAGACTGCTTATGAATTACTTTCGAATTCTACAGAGAAAAGTGAACTAACTGAATATAAATTTGAAGATCTTACTCCAAAAATAATTTGCGATGCTGCCTACAGGGAAGACAAGATTGCCCTTAAAACATTTGATTTTACATCCAAAATTCTGGGAATAAAACTGGCTGACCTGGCTGCAATTATAAATCCAGAGGCAATAATTCTCTTTGGCGGCTTAACTTCTGCAGGAGATATTTTGTTTAAGGCTACGGAAAAATATATGAACATGTATTTGCTGAATATATTAAAGAATAAAGTAAAGCTTCTTCCATCCGGATTAACCGGAGGAACTTCAGCAATTGTGGGTGCCGGTGCTTTAATTTGGACCGAGTTAGAAAAACTTAAAGAAGTTTCTTTGTAGTATTCTTTTTTTGTCTCGCGATCAATTCAGCAGTTCTCAAACTATCTTTATAAAAATTATTAGCGTTTATTTTTGTGATATCTAATTTTGCATCCGAGTTGCCTTCCCACCTGCGGCAAAAATAAATTGGTTCATAGATCCTGCTGATTTTATAGTTGCGGGAAATAGCTAACCCAATCGCATAATCCTCACCATAACTTACATTTGGTATTTGTATTTTCCTTAACACGGGTGTATAAAATGCACGCGGCGCTCCGAATCCATTAATTCTAAGAATATTGTTATGCCCGTTTTCCGTAGTCCATTCTCTATGATCAATAATTCCAGGAGGAATTTCTTTTAAACTAAAATCTGTAAGCAGGTAGGATCCAACTACCATGGCAGTTTTTTCTTTTTAAAAACTTCAATGATTTTTTGCAAAGTATTTTCGTCCTTATATAGATCATCACTATCAAGCTGGCAAACAAACTTTCCGCATAAAGAATTTTGAACAGCTTCATTCCAACATCCACCAATTTCAAGGTCTTTTCTTTTCGGAATTAAACGAGTAACTCTTTTATCCTTTTTTACAAACGATTCAATAACTTTTCCAGTTCCATCATCAGAATGATTATCTATAACAATTATATTGAAAGAGAAATCTGTTTTTTGTTTCAGTGCCGATTTTATCGCATCGCCAATTGTGGATTCACGATTTTTCACTGGAATAACGACCGATGCTTCAACATTAAATTTATATTCCTCAAAATTTACTCTTTCAAAATCAGGCTCCAGAAAAGCCCCGATTCTTTGTAAATGTTCAGTTACTGCATCTTCCATTTCATTTTGAATTTCCCTGTTCTGCGGATTTAAATAGGCAAATTGCTCTTCTGAGTTTCTTTTGTTTTCCTGCTTCTTAATTGTATAAAGATTTTCAGGTATTCTTAATAAAGAATTATTTTCGGATATCTTTAAACGAAGATCATAAAATCCGGCATATTTATATTTTTTATTTATTAATTGAACAACTCTTTTTATCGCTGATATTTTTAATAATAATAATGAGCCGAAGTCAAAGTCGTCACGCAAGCTTCCTGGTAAATAATTAATCAGCGGATAAGAAATATTATTTCTGTTTATTAATTCATAAAAATCAGAATAAACAATTCCAGCTCCAGTTGACTCTGCGGTTTCTATAAATCTCTCTAAAGTAGATTTTTGAAGCTCAACCCGGACATCATCAAGAAGAATTAAAACAAAACCAGATGAAACGTTTGAAATAATTTTTTCGACTGTTTCTGTTCCCCAGTGATTTTGAACTACTAAAGTTTCACATCCACCCATTTTACTTTTATCATCTGATGATAAGAGAAAAATCTTCTCAACAAGATCTGAGTCTGTAAGTTGAGCAACTAATTTATGAGTGTAATCAGCACCATGGAAAGGAAGAAAGGCTGTAATTTTTTTGTTCATTTTTTTCTGAACTTACTTATCCAAGAAATTAACAATTTTAACTTTGGTAATATATTAAACCTGAAAGCCTTTTTATATTAAATGCAGAAATTTTGCTTAGGGAATGACTATTTAAGCTCTTGCTAATGATTGATTTGTTAATTCTTTTTTCCAAATTCGGGGTCAATTGGGACAAACTTTGTAATAATAAATCCCGGTATTGTTGCGACACAAACCCAGATAAAGAAAAGTTTATATCCTAAGATTTCCTGCAGCCAGCCGCTGAACATTCCCGGTATCATCATTCCAAGAGCCATAATGCCTGTAGCAATTGCATAATGTGAAGTTTGATGATCGCCCTTAGAAACAAAAAGGAGAAAAAGTAAAAAAGCAGTAAAACCAAAGCCATAACCTAATTGCTCGATAGCTATGCAAAAATTTATTAATACCAAATTTGATGTTTGAGTATAAGCAAGAAAAACATAAACAATATCGGGAAGATTTATTGCCAGTAACATCCACCATATCCAATATTTTAATCCTTTTCTTGAAGCGAGAACACCACCAAGAATTCCCCCAACCACAAGAAAAATTATTCCTATTGTACCATAAATAAACCCATATTCTGAAGTTGACAACGCAATACCACCCACCTCTTTTGAATCAAGCAAAAAAAGCGGAGCCAATTTTGAAAGCTGTGCTTCACCCAATCTGTACAAAAGAATAAAAACTATTATGATTATAATTTTATCTTTTTTGAAGAACAAAACAAATGTTCTTAAATATTCTTTAATAAAGCTACGAGTTTCACCTGTTGCAACAGATCGGTCGCTCTGTGGGTAAGGAAGTATTAAATAATGGTAAATGCAAAAGAATAAAAATAATGCCGCAAGTACAAAAAAGCAGATTACCCAGGCTTGAGTAATATTATTAAGAGTTTGCTCAAAATAGCCAGCCAATATAACTAGTAAACCGTTTCCTGCTAAAACAGCAGCACGATAAAAAGTAGAACGAATACCAACAAAAAAAGACTGATCACGTTCGGATAATCCCAGCATATAAAAACCATCTGCAGAGATATCATGTGTGGCAGAACTAAACGCCATCAACCAAAAGAATGCGAGTGTATACTGAAAAAAATTTGAAACCGGAATAGTAAAAGCAACTCCTGCAAAAGTAATTCCTATTACTCCCTGCATTAGGATTACCCAAAGCCTTTTGGTTTTTAAAATATCGACAACCGGACTCCACAATGGTTTTATAACCCAGGGCAGATAAAGCCAGCTTGTGTATAGTGTGATATCTGCATTTGAAATATTCATTTTTTTATACATTACCCCGGCGACATACATCACGATTATGTATGGCATACCTTCAGCAAAATAAAGGGAAGGAACCCAATACCAAGCATTTCTTTTTGATTGAGAGCCGGACTTAATCATATATATATTCTAAATTAAGTGTATTTATTTCGGAATAACTTTCAGACTTCAAAATATAAAATTTAGTTCTCTGGAAAAATAAATTTGTAATTTTATTTAATTGGTCAAGAATAAAAAAAAAGCCGGATATTATCCGGCTGATTGTTAGGAGATCGATATATGGGTTATGCAATTTTAATTATATATGACAAACTATATACCACAAGTAATGAATAAATTTGACATAAAACACAGAATATCTTTTGTGTTTTATGTATTAATCCAAAACAAGCATATTAATATATTACACAATCTTGAATATGATACCTACTACGTTTAATTTCTTAAGGAGACGATAATTAAATTTTCTACTACGAAGATGATTGTTTTATTAATACTGTTTCTTTTATCGAATACATTACTCATGTCTGAAACGACACAGTCAACGGATAACTATCTTTTCAGGCAAATCACTATTAAAGAGGGGCTCTCCCAAAGTTCCATTCTTGCTATTCTTCAGGATCAAGAAGGTTTTATGTGGTTTGGAACAGGAAACGGACTTAATAAATACGACGGTTATAATTTTACAGTTTATCTAAACGATCCGTACGATTCAACTTCAATATCAGATAACGAAATTACTTCTATATATGAGGATAAAGATGGATACATCTGGATAGGAACCATTAATGGAATTCTCAACAAGTTTGATAGAACAACTGAAACATTTAAACACTTTAAGCTTGAATATGATAAAAATTTTAAATCCATGCTTAATGAAAGTTATACAAGCTACCCGGTTACCTTTGTTAGAAATAATGATTACTCAGTTACTTCAATCAGTGGAGATGAAAACGGTAACTTATGGGTTGGAACATGGGGTGACGGTTTATTCAAGTTTGACAAACAAACGAACCACTCAAAACATTTTTATAATGATCCTGCAAATCATAACAGTTTAAGCTATAACAGAGTTTCTAAAGTAATTACAGATAAGAATGGAATAACCTGGATAGGGACTTTCGGAGGAGGATTAAATAAAATTGTAAGGGACGAAAATAAAGATGGATACAGTTTTGTTTGCTACAAACAAAATAAATCTGATAACAGTTTGAGCAGTAACGATATTATAACTGCTTTCGAAGATAATGAGAGCAATATTTGGATAGGAACATATAACGGAGGACTAAACAAGCTTTATAAAAATCAAAAAAATCTGCCAGCCGGACGATGCAAAATTCGTACGGTATTTTAGAGCAAATGATAACAACCTAAACTCAATAATGACAATAATTGAAGATGAAGAAAATTTATGGCTGGGAACATTAGGCGGGGGATTAATAAGTTTTGACCCCCGGACAAACTCTTACATGATTTTTAAACACGACCCGTTAAACGACAATTCTTTGCCTGACAACGAAGTTGTTGCACTTGGGAAAGATGTATCGGGAATAATCTGGATAGGAACATCTTTAGGCAGGGGAGTAACAAAACTTCAAACGAATAAAAGAAAATTCAAATACCGTTATAACATTCCCTCCGACCCGCATAGTCTTTCCGACAATGTGGTCTGGGCAATCACGGAAGATAAAGAAGAATATATCTGGATAGGAACTTACAAGGGAGGATTAAATAAATATGACCGTGTAAAAAATCAATTCCAGATTTTTAAGCATCTCTGCTGATCCAAATAGCATTCCTGAAAACCATATTCGTGCCCTCACAACCGATAAAAACAACAACTTATGGATTGGATTTTTTAGCGAGGGTTTAGGAATGTATAATCAAAAAACCGGGAGAGTTTACTACCTACGAACATTCTCCATCTGATAACAACAGCATTAGTGCAAACCAGATTCTTGATATTTTTATTGAGAATGATTCGACTTTCTGGATAGCAGCTTACGGAGGCGGGTTAGATAAACTTACTTTTATCGATCAGCATAAAATAAAATTCAAACATTATGGAAACGAACCGTCTGATAGTTTCAGCATAAGTGATAATCGTACCTATTCAATTCTAAAAGATAAAAACGGAAAGTTATGGGTCGGCACATTTGGAGGTGGATTAAATTTATTTGATATGCAACACTCAAAAGTTCGAAAGATTCCGATATCATCCAAATGATCCCACCTCCTTAAGCGATGACCGTGTGATATGTGTTTTCGAAGATAAAGATAGTACAATATGGATTGGCACATTTGGTGGTGGTTTAGATAAATATAACAGGAATAACAAAAAACTTTAAACGCTACGGGCAAAAAGACGGTCTAACGAGTTATATAGTTTACGGAATTCTTGAAGATAACAAGAATAATTTATGGATGAGCACTAATAACGGGATATTCAAGTTCAACAAAAAAAACGAAACGTTCATCCAGTATGATCTTGCCGATGGATTGCAGAGTCTTGAGTTTAGCGGTGGCGCTTATTACAAAACACATGATGGCGAAATGTTTTTCGGCGGAATTAATGGATTAAATAGTTTTTTTCCTGATAGTATAAAATTTAATCCCAACATTCCTAACATAGCTATAACTTCTACCAGAATTCTAAATAATAAAATAAAAGGCGAAAAGAAAAATATTGTCTTGAATTATAACGAAAATTTTTTCTCGTTTGAATTTGCCGCGTTAAACTATGCAAGCCCCGAAGATAATTCTTATGCGTTTATGCTTGAAGGTTTTGATAAAAATTGGCATTATACTGACTCAAAGCAAAGAGTAGCAACCTATACTAATATTGCCCCGGGAGATTATGTTTTCAAAGTTATCGGGACAAACAATGATGGTATATGGAATTATGACGGTGTGAAAATGGGTATCACAATCCTACCGCCATTCTGGCAAACCTGGTGGTTTAGAGCAGCTATTGTTATTGTCTTACTTTATACAATATACTTTTTAAGTACATTAAAAATCAGGAACCTTCTTGCTATTGAAAAATTGAAAACGAAACTCGCCGCAGATTTGCATGATAACATTGGATCGGGTTTAACAGAAATATCCATATTAAGTGAGCTTACTTCCAGAGAGTTAAAAAATACTTCTGAAAATTCCTCACAAAATCTAAAATCAATCAGTGAAACTGCACGAACGCTGGTTGATAATATGGGCGATATTGTTTGGGTTGTAAATCCAAAGAGGGACTCTCTTCACGATCTTATTATCAGACTAAAGGATTCTTACAATGAAGTACTTACATATATGGGGATTTCAATGAAAACTACTAATCTTGACAAACTTAAAAATGTTAAACTACCGATGGAATACAGGCAAAATCTTTTCCTGATATTTAAAGAGGGAATAAATAATTCTATTAAACATAGCAAGTGCAATACAATTAAACTTGATGTGGACCTAAATGGTGAAATTTTGGAAATGACACTTAACGATAACGGCAAAGGTATGGATAATAATGGAAGACCGTCCGGTAACGGGCTGAAAAACATGGAAAGAAGGGCATTATCCATTGGAGGAAAATTAAAATGGTATTCAACCTTAAATAAAGGTACAAAAGTTGTGTTCGTTGGTAAGGTTAGAGGTGTAAATAAATTTTTGCACTTACTTAAAAAGGCTTTTAAGTTAAAAAATGATTAGTGCAATTATAAATTCCTTTAGCTTATTAAGAACAAGATTTATTATTAAAGTTAAATAAATAGATTTTTACTATGATAAACGTTGCAATAGTTGAAGATAATAAAACAATAAGAGAAGGCTTGGCGGCACTCATTGGAGGAACACAGGATTACAGTTGTATAGGTTCCTTTCCGGACTGTGAAAAATTCTTATCATTTCTTCCTAAAGCTGATATCGATGTGGTTTTAATGGATATTGGTCTTCCCGGAATGAACGGAATTGAAGGAGTAAAGAAAGCACGGGAAATGAATCCCAAGATAAATATCCTGATGCTCACTGTATATGAGGAAAGCAGTGTTGTATTTGAAGCTCTTTGTGCCGGAGCGTGTGGATACCTCGTAAAAAAGACGCCACCTTCCAGACTTCTTGAAGCAATAAAAGACATTTATGATGGTGGCTCACCAATGAGCTCGAATATTGCCCGACAAATTATATCCGTCTTTCAACAGAATAAAGGGTTAAATGGTAATTCATCATCTTATGATCTTAGTTCAAGAGAAAAAGAAGTATTGAAGCTTCTTGCAGATGGATATAATTATCAGGAAATAGCCGATAAAATTTTTATTAGTGTTGATACGGTCCGTCATCACATAAGAAATATTTATAGAAAACTCCACGTTCATTCACAATCAGAAGCTGTTGCAAAAGCTATAAGAAAAGGATTGATATAAAATCTTCTGGGGCAGCAAACAACATAAATATGCGCTTATATCATTATATTTTTAGCAATCTGGATTAAAACCGCATATATATGCGGTTGAAATAAAATTCTTTATTGCAGTAATTGGTTTCAGGCTTTTATCGTTACCACTACATAAAGGAGTTACTGTAATGGAGAATGTAAATCTGAGCGAGCAACCTGCTAATCCCCTCTCCGATCTAATCAGCAACGAAGTTTATGAGCTTCTTAGAAGCAGAGGATTAATTAATGAGACCTCTGTACGAGACAGGGAAATCCGTAAAAAGTTTAAATTGCTACGGGCTAACAAGATGAGTGCGGGTGATGCAATTGATGTTTTAAGGGATGGGTACCCCTATTTACAATTCGATACTATAAGAAAAATAGTTTATAACACTCCTAAAAGGAATTAAACATTGCGCTCTCCTAAAATGCAGTGTAACTCAATCCCAGGAACCCCTCTTTCCCGAGTATGAGCGCCCGCGTAAGAAAGGTAAAGAGGTTTTCCGGGGTTGATTTAAAATAAAAAACATTCCCTCTTCTTAAGAAGAAGGAATGTTTAAACTTGGATTATTATTGTCCAAGGTAAGATTTAAGATTCTTAGTACGAGGAGCGTGTCTTAAAGTTCTTATAGCCTTTTCTTTAATTTGTCTTACTCTCTCACGCGTAAGATTAAATTTCTCACCAATTTCTTCCAGCGTAGCTGAGCGTTCGCTATTGATCCCAAAGTATAATCTTAAAACATCGGCTTCTTTTTCTGAAAGAGTCGATAAGACATTCTGTACTTCATTCTTAAGTGATTCACCCATCAAAGTGATGTCTGGAGAAGGTTGTTCTTCATTAACCATAACATCAAGGAGATTATTTTTATTATCGTCTCCATTCTGAAACGGTGCATCTACCGAGATGTGTCTTCCATAAAGCTGAAGAGAATTAGCAACATCTTCAACCTCCATATCGAGTTCTTTTGCTAACTCCTGTGCATTAGGTTTTCTTTCATATTCCTGTTCGAGCTTGCTGTATGCTTTCCCTATCTTATTCAACTCACCTACCCTGTTCAAAGGTAAACGTACCATCCTTGATTGTTCGGCAATCGCCTGCATGATAGATTGACGAATCCACCAAACAGCATAAGAAATAAATTTAAATCCCCTGGTCTCATCAAATCTTTTTGCAGCTTTAATTAAGCCAAGGTTCCCTTCATTAATAAGATCACCTAATGACAATCCCTGGTTCTGAAACTGCTTTGCAACACTAACAACAAATCTTAGATTTGCCTTAGTAAGAGTCTCAAGAGCATTCTGATCACCTTTCTTTATTCTTATCGCAAGTTCTATCTCCTGATCGGGTGTTAATAAATCAACTTTACCAATTTCCTGTAAATACTTATCTAATGATTTACTTTCCCTACTTGTGAACTGCTTGGTTATTTTCAATTTAGATCACTCCTGATTGTTAATTTAATTTTGGTTGTTTATAAGGATAGACAGATAGTAATTCCGTTTTGTTCCCTCTTCTAAAGAACTTTAAAAAAAATTGAAGAAGAATATATGAATTTAAATGCTAATTATTTAGTCAAAAATAATTCTCAACATACATTTTTCTTGACTTAATTAGATGCTTAATATTCAATAAAGTTGTGCCGAAGCAAATATTTTTAATTTCATCAAAAAGACCTAAAATTGCACAAAATTAAGGAATTTCATTCTGTATAGCTCTTAATCATTCGTATTACGGCTTTTTCGCATACTTTACAAAATGGCTTTTTACCTTTTGAAAACATCAAACAATCGATCATTGGTCTGTAAAGCCCTCTTGACTGGTATCCTGCCCCTTCAAAAGCACCTACTTTACCCCAGTATTTGCTACTATGAAGAAACTTATCAATTTCACGCGAGTGTTCTTTATCCTTTTGGTCATACCCTTTCTGAGCCTTAATAATCTCACTTTGGGATGCATTATTCTTTTTTAAATCTGCTATTTCATTATTCAAAGTACGTCTTTTTGCCTGCCATTTTAAATCGAGACTATCGAATTGAGTTTTCTCCCAGGGAGTTGGAATTTCAATTCCATCATTTAATAAGTCTTTCCATTTGGGTTCATTATTAATAAGTGCTGTTATATTAGGTTCAACCGGCTCAACATCTGTATGAAAAAAATCATTGTAAGATACATCGGATGTATAATACTCGTCAGCTAAACCTGAAAAAGAATGCCCGAACTCATGGAGAAATAAATATTCATGCCATTGGTTACCTGTTGTAAATGTTGAAAACAAATTGTAAATACCCCCGCCTCCATAACGACTGTGATTTACCATAATCATCAATGCATCATAAGGAACATGAGCCGCCATATCTCTGACAGCCTTATTATCTTCAGTTAACAAATATCTCTCTGAGCCTAGAGAATTAAAAGTAGCATTGAGTGCAGTCTTCTTAAAAATATTTGCTCGTGGTTCGTCAACTCCGCTTTCTTCTGAAGGTTTGAATACTCCATAAAAATTAAATTTGTCTTTATAAGATTTATATGGTTCAAAGTTGAAAAAAATATTTGTGAAATTTTCAAAATCTTTTTGAAACTTATCTAATTCTTTAAGTGTATATCCCTCACCCAAGATGGCAATATCTACACGAGTGTGTGGATCACCATTATTTTTATTCCTAAATACCTTAACAGAACTATCCAGGATTTTATCTCTAACTATATCAACGCTGTTAGGATCAATTTCTTCACTGAATATTTCCTGCAATTGATTTTTTTCATCTCTTTTTTCAATAGCAAATCGAATTTTATTTTTAGGATAAGGAATCAAGGCTGATTCCTGATATGTCTTTTTAATTCCAGCTAAAGCGTTCTCAGATGTTTGATATTCTCCAAAATAGCTGTCAAATCCTCTTGAATAAATCAGACTACCTGAATTAAAATCATAAATGTTAACCGAATATTTCCCGGCATTAATTTCATCAAGTAAATTCTTAAGACTGCCTGCCCACGTTCCATACTGATAAATTCTATCTATACTTATTGCTTCATCTTTAGAATTTCCCATATGATGATAATCTATTCGCATAGTTTCATCGAGGAAATAATCTTTAAAGAACGCTGGATTTGCTGGATAAACTTTCATTATTAAAGACAAAACAAAAAAAAGTACAACAATATAAGATTTCATTTTTCTCCTTTAGAGGTTTTATAAAATTATTCTTTAAAAAAATTAAGCTGCCCACTTATAATTATAGAATCAAAAGACTGACCAAGAAGCACCAGTATAGAATCTGCAATTGGCTTAAGCTGTTTTTCTATATAATGTTGATAATCAATATCTTTTGGCATAAGTTCGACCGGAACTGGTCCACGCCTGGTTATAACATAATAAATAGTACTGCCAACATCACTAAGCATTCTAGCAGCTCGAACCTGTGGAGGAACATTTTTCACATATTGTTCCACATCTTTTCTTAATCTTTTCTTGTAAACAAGTTTCTCATCAAAATCTCCTTTGTAAACTTTATCCACAAAAGAGTTCATCCAGGTTATTATTTCTCTATTATACAGCACTCTTTCATAAAGCTCGACCTGAAATTCCTTTGCGAGTTTTGTCCAATCAGATCTGACAAATTCCAATCCTACAAATTCCAGATTTTCCTTCCCATCTTCAACAACAAGACCCGCATATCTTTTCTTGGCTCCTGTTTCAGCACCACGTGCAGGTGTAATTATGAATTTCCTGTAATACTTTTCATACTCAAGCTCGAGGTTAGACTTAACTCCAAATTCATCTTTAAGTCTTATTGACCAATAATTATTAAGTTCTTTGGCAATGCTGTTTCCATTTTTTTCATAATCTTTTTTCCAGCTCTCTTTAAGTTTTACAAATAAAGAATCGGTATCTCCGTAAACAACCTCGTAACCTTTTGACTCTAAATATTTTTTACTCTGCAATAATAGCCATTGCCCAGTTAACGTAATTGCAGATGGAAGATGCGGATGATAAAACCTGCATCCTGTCGAACCCATAACTCCATAAAAACTATTCATTAAAATTTTAATTGCCTGAGAAAGGGGTTTTATTTTTTGTTTGATAGCTAGTGTTCTTTGTTTCATTAATTGTCCGATAAAATCAGGAAGAAAGTGTTCGGTTGAAGAGAACTTATAGCCGCCCGGTGTTGTAACTGTATTTACACCAGACATCAAGCGAGAATAAGGATCTATTTTGAACGTACGGATTATGGATGGATACAAACTTTTAAAATCCAACAAAATTACATCATCATATATTCCCGGTTTTGGATCAAGAACGTATCCCCCGGCTGAATGCTCACCCACTTCGAGATCTTTAATATTTGGAGCAACAATCTTTTTCTTATGTATCTTTGGTAATAAAAAATGATCGAAAGCTGCCGACATCATTCCGAGCCTGTCCATTAACATTCCAGACAACTGTGCTCTTTTTATCGAAAGCTCTATCAACCCGGTTTTTTTAAAAATATCATGAACAAGTATTGTGTCCTGAAGATTATATTCGGCAAGTTTTAGTTTGTCTTCCTTAAATAATCTTTCAATCTCGGCAACTTTATTTAAATCGGAAGATATTGTTTTACCAATTCCAAGAAGTTCCTGTGAAACCGTTTCCAATTTAAAATCTTCAAAGGAATGAAATGAAGTTCTTAAAGAAAGGGGACCATCGAGAACTATTCTGCCGGGAATGTTTGCAAAATAATTTCCCTGTGTTCTTTTTCTTATTGTAACTTTTCCTCCACCTCTTGCAATATCAAATGGAAAATTAAACTCTTTACATTTAGAATCAAGAAACAACAAATCAAAACCGATAACATGCCATCCAATAATAATATCAGGATCTGCATTGCGGAACCAAGGCATAAAGTTCTGCAGCAATTCTTTTTCAGAAGTATAACATTCAACATAGTCCAATAATTTTTCATTTGAATCGGATAACATGAAAACTTTTTTTACTTCATTACTATTTTCTCTTAAAGTAACAGCAATGGAATAAAGCAAATTATTTTTGTCACCAGTTTCAATATCTAACGATGCAACTATAAAATTAGGAGAGAAATTTACAGGTTTAATATCAGGATTTGTAAAGGAAAGAAGCTTGTCTTTCCGGACTGCACTTCCGGTTACATTCATTTGTACATTAATGGATTTCTCCATCAAGAATCTTCTTGCTGGATCAACATCAGATTCATAAGTGGTTATCCCCCTGGAGTTTAAAAGTTCTTCGGCTGCTTTAAGATCTCTTTGTGTATTAAAATAAATTGCGTCTACCCCGGTTCCCGCAAAGTTTTTCATGTTTACATTTTTTCTTTTATGTGGAACAGTTAAACCTGTTAACACAATATCCTTTTCAACAAAAAAGACAGGCTTATTATTATCAATAACAATCTCTACAGGGCAATCATTTGATCTTCCAGTAAAAGTTAAAACATTTTTACCCCTCAAATCCTGCCATTCGTCGGTCAGTATAAACACTTGTTTTGTCAGAGTATCCATATAACATGTAAAACTAAGTTTATCTTTATCAATAATAAAGAGAATTATTGCAACTGTTAAATGTATAGAACCAACACACATTTGGTTCTTTATTTAAGCCTTATATGTCGGGTTTATGTAATTTTTCCACTAACAAAACCAGATTATCTCTTTGAAAATTTGGTATTAATTACTTGAAAATAGGGGAATAATTACTAAAGGTTTTTCCCCTGTTTATTTTGGAGGAATCTATGAGTTCGGCAAAAGAAATTTTTTCCGCCGAGATTTATAGAAGTCTGGCATATAAAATGATTTATTCACCATAACAGGAAATAATTCTTAATTATTGTAGGAACAAATTGATAAAAATTAATTATTGCAATACAGACAAAAAGATGCAGAAGCCAAAGCCAAAAATATTAATTGCAGAAAATGAAAGAATAATTGCAATCGATATAAAAAATTCATTACACAGGATGGGCTGCGAAGTAATGGAAATAGTAAGTTCGGGTGAAGAAGTAATTCGCAAAGTAAAAGAGGAAAAACCCGATCTTATTTTGATGGGAATTACTCTTGGCGGTGCACTTGACGGAATTGAAACTGCGGAAATAATTTCATCCAAGTATGATATACCTGTAATTTATCTAACTTCTTACAGCGATAGGGAAACACTTCAGAGAGCAAAGATTACCGAACCTTATGGTTATCTTGTAAAACCATTTGACTCGAGAGAAATTGAGATTGCAATTGAAATGGCTTTTATAAAACGAGGTGTCTCTTTTGAAGATAGTTCCGAATCTCCTTCTTATACAATTTTCACAAATTAGAAAATAAATCCTACCGGATTAAATCCCGGAAAAGATTACCTTTCAAATATTTCTCACTTTTATATTGATGATTCTGCAATATCTACCTTTGCATTAATCATAATGCTTGTTTATTCCTGAATAATATTATATGATACATAATTAAACATTTTAATGTTTTTATAAAAGAAAATCCCCAGAAGTATCTTAAAATATCTGTGTTTTAATCAGCAATCATTTCACTTAAAATTTTCTGAAGTTTCAGAGTTATTGGTCCGGGTTCACCATTTCCAACTTTCCAATCATCTACCTGGATAACCGGAGTAACTTCAGATATTGTTCCGCTTATCATACATTCATCAAAACCCTTTAACTCATTTGCTTTAATCTCGTTTTCAACAAACGGAATTTTATTATCAGAACATATTTCACGAATAACTTTTCTTGTAACGCCGCTTAAAATAAAATTAGATAATGGATGCGTATAAAGTCTCCCATCTTTAACGGCAAAAAAATTAGTATGTGTCCCTTCTGTAATAAAACCTTCTTTTACAAGAATCGCCTCCCCTGCATTCTTTTCAAAAGCCTCCTGTCTTGCCATAACATTTGGAAGAAGCATTATAGATTTTATATCAC
>CAVSGR010000004.1:0-461743 GCA_963727535.1 uncultured Ignavibacteria bacterium | reverse complement strand
GCCAGCGAGCACCAGCCACGGCGGAGTTGCATCATCGAAACGTGGCACATGGTGAACGATGCTCTCTTTGGTTTTCGCGAGTGACGTTGAGCGAAGTGAGCGAATCGGGCCGACTATCTGGCGACCGAACCCAGCCGGCGCAGCACTTTGACACCGTGCCGAATTTTGCCACCGTGCCGATTGCCGCGTGGAACTATTGAGTATAGTTGGGTTTGCGCCCGGCGGTCAACTTTTTGCGCCGGCCGGTTCCAGCCGCCAACGCAGTTGCTCGGGTTGTGACGAAACCGCGGCCAAATCCGAGCGGTCCCGGTAACGCCGCACCGGCACCCGGCGACCGGCAATTTCGAGATTCAATGAGTCGACCGACAGGGGCCAAGGCCGGATCTCGACGCGTTGCCGTTCGTCGTTTTTGGGCGAGACGGCCAAAGCAAATCGCACAACGGCTCCCGAGGTTGTGGAAAAATCCTCGGGCTCAGGCCGCTGGTGGCAGCAAAACCACAAGCTCAACGCGTCGAACATCTGCAGTTGTGCAAGCGCCTTCTCCGCCAGTTGCGGCGTATGCTCGCCCGACCGTGCCAGCCAATCTCGCAAGCAACCATCGCGCATCACGTCGTACGTCGCCAGGAATCGCCGGGCCAATTGCGTGGCCTCGGAATCGTCCTTCCAGGCCGCATTGAAACGGCGCAGCAGGGCACAGAAATGCCCTGCCACGACATAGCCGGCCAGCGGCCCATGTTTGGCGGCGGCGTTGATCGACCGGCTCCAAATCGCCAGCCCCTCGTCCAGCGGCATTTCCGTGAAAGATCGCGGGCGGCCCGTCTCGGGATCGACGTCGGGAGTTTGTTCCCACTCGCTCCAGCCATCGTCGTGATGCTCAATCGCCCACAGCAACTCGTCGGGGGCCACCAGCCGTGCAACGGGAGGTGCGCCCCAATGCGCGGCCAGGCGACCCGCCAACCGCGCGTGATCGACTTGCGAAATCAGAATCCAGTAGCCGTCGGGGGCTTCCGGCTCGACTGGTTGGCGACGAATCATTCCATCCGGCTCCCGGCTAAAACCGATCCGCCAAAAGGCAGCGAGCGCTCTTTCCGAAAGCCTATCGCTACTGTCGTGCGAAAGAAAGGCAATGCGGCCGGATTGCCGCCTACTACTGCTGCTGGACCGGTTTGGCAGCGGTGGGCGTGGCCCCCGGCAACAGGCGCAACTGCTGCACCATCGCCCGGTCGGCTTGCGCAAAACGTTCGGTCAGCTCTTGTTCGTAGGTGAAAGCCAGCGAAACGCGGCGGCCGTCGGAATCCTGGATCAGGTAGTAGACCCATTCGATCGGCAGCTCGGAGACCACGCCGCGGGCGACCACGCGTAGCACCAGGTAGCCAGCCTCGTTCTGGCTCTGCGAGGCGTGAGTGAATTGCCCGAAGCTCTTGCCCAACGAAGTCTCGACGTCGTGCTGGAATTCTTGCAGCGTGACCGGAGATTTCTTCTCGCCCGGCAGCAGCGACACGTTGCACTGAGCCACCAGCTCGCCCTTGTCCATGAGCCGCAGAATGGCCAGCTTGGCATCGTCGGCCGTCAGGTACCAGCGGCGGTCGTAGGGAAAGCGGAACTGGCTCGTCGGCGCCGCATAGTCCAGCACCGTCAGCTCAGGGGTAAGCTCCTGCGGGACGCTGGCGACCGCCTCGGGCGTCAGGTGCTCAGACGCTGCCAGCGGTCTGATCGACACGATCAGCTTGGCGACGGTGTCGAGCCCCGGCCCGATGTGCCCGACCGCCCGCTTCTCCTTGATCAACATCGCCAGATAGGTGATCCGCTGGCGCCGACGTCGTAGCGATATTTGATCTTCAGTTCGATCTCGGTGCTGACGCCGCCGGCGGCGCCATTGACCGAGCCGGCGGCGGCAATTTCCGTCACGCCGTCCTTGTCTCGCCCAACACGCAGGTGACGTCGGTCCAACTGACGGCATCCAATGCAAAGGATATTGGTCAGGCACTGGTCCGAAAGCTTCCAACTGTCGCCAAATGCCACCGGCTCGGTTGGCAACAGGTCATCGACCAACAGGCTGCCACCCGGCACGTCGATCAGGTCGAGCTCTTCTCGGCTCAAGGCAGCCGTGGGGCAGAACAATACCGGGGAGGCGTCCGCCGTCCGCTGCGTCGGCGATCAAGCGATGCGCCGCGTCGAGCTTCGGCTTCTCCCCCCCTTGGTCTACCTTGATCACCGCCCGCGTATCGTCGTAGTAGCGAAGCGATCGGCTGGGACGGCCAGTTTCGTCAACGGCCAGCAACTGCTCGTCATACTTCAAATTGGCGATCACGCTCATGGGCAGGTTTTTTGGCTTCTGTTCGACCATGACTTCAGATCGCCGCCAACTTGCAGGGCCACTTCCACGCGGGTCAATTCGCCGATCTGGTGCCTGCTTTTGAGGCTTTGCTTGGCGGACAAATCGGCGGCCCCTAGCAATCCGGGGGCCAGTAATGACAAAACCACGGCCAGGATGGCGTGGACACTGTGGCTGGAATCCATTCTCGAGCCCTCCCGCAAGAATGCGGCATGTGGTTTGCACGAAGGGATGCCGCGGTTAAAGCACGGCAAAAAGTGCGGTTAACTGGTAACATCGACCCAGTTGGGCCACCGAATCTACTCCGAGGCTGCCCTGGCTTAAGAAGGCGAAAATACGCGACTTAGGTTGTTACCAACTTGTAATTCACCGGCCTGAAAACCAACGTGGCCAAATCGGCGTAAGATTTGGTAAAAGAACAAGATGGGGCCAAAAGCGATCGTCCAGTACGGTTGGCCGGCTGTGCGGAATAATCCGAGCCGGCGGCGCGAACATTTCCAGACCAAACGTGACTTCTTTACGTATAGAGGGAGTGCCCATCAGTCAATCTCATCTTGTAAGAAGGTAAACGATCGCCGCGGCCGCTGCGGTCGCTAACCGGGCCCGCCGCGTCGGTCAAGTGTTGCATGCCCACTGAGGGGCATGAATACCAGGATCTCTCTCGCCGGGCGCGGAGCCGCAAGGATCACCGCCGAGAGTTGCTGGAGAGAAGAGGTGCTCATCATGCATTCGGACTACCACAATCCCATCATCCGCCAGCTCCGCGATCAGCAGGTCCGCTTCGCTCCGCGCGAGAAGAAGATCGAGCAGGTCAACCGCGCCGAAAAGCTGCTCAGCGAGTTGGATGCACGGCCGCACCTACACCTACGAGTACCTCTGCTTTCGCATCACCGACTACCGGCCCGAGTCGTTCCCCAACCTGAAGCTCACCGGAGCCGAAGCCAGCCACGATCTGCGGCTGTTCGTCGAGGACCTTTCCGACGCGGCCGATGTGCCGGCCAGCCGGGCCGGCGAGCGGGTGCTCACCGTCGAAGAGCTGAGCAAGCTGTTCAAGGTCTCGACCAAGACGATTTCGCGCTGGCGCCAGCAGGGGCTGGTGAGCCGCCGCTTCGTGTTCGACGGCCGCAAGCGCGTCGGCTTCCTGCAGAGCTCGGTCGACCGGTTCGTGTCCAAGAACCAGGAGCGCGTCCGCCGCGGCGCCCGCTTCAGCCAGCTGACCGACGAAGAGCGGGGCGAGATCGTCGAGCGGGCCCGGCGCCTGGCCAATGCCGGCGGCGGCCCGGCGGACGTGACCAAGCGGATCGCCAAGCACATGGGCCGCAGCGTCGAGACCATCCGCTACACGCTCAAGCAGTTCGACCGCGAGCACCCCGACCCTGGCCATCTTCCCGACAGCGCGGCGGTCCGCTCGGCGAGGAAGACAAGCAGAAGATCTACCAGCAGTACCGCCGCGGCGAGTCGGTCGAGACGCTGGCCAAGCGCTACCGCCGCACCAAGACCAGCATCTACCGGATCATCAACGAGATGCGGGCCCGGCGGATCATGGAGCTGCCGCTGGACTACATTCCCAACACGGTGTTCGGCCGCTCCAGCATGGAAAAGGCCGATGCTGGCGACGATGCCGGCCCTGGAAACGCCGGCCAAGAAGACGCGGCTGCCCGCGGGTTTGCCGCCCTATCTGGCCAGCCTGTACGAGGTGCCGCTGCTGACGCGCGAGCAGGAAGCCCACCTGTTCCGCAAGTTGAACTACCTGAAGTACAAGGCGGCCGAAGCTGCGCGAAGCGGCTCGATCCGGCCCAGGCCAAGAGCAGCCTGATGGACCAGATCGAGGCGCTGTACGAGCAGGCCGTGGCGATGAAGAACCAGATCGTCCGGGCCAACCTGCGGCTGGTGGTCTCGATCGCCAAGCGGCACGTCGGCCCGTGGGACAACTTCTTCGAGCTGGTCAGCGACGGCAACATGTCGCTGATCCGGGCGGTGGAGAAGTTCGACTACGCCCGCGGCAACAAGTTCAGCACCTACGCCAGTTGGGCGATCATGAAGAACTTCGCCCGCACGATTCCCGACGAGCATCGCCAGCACGATCGCTTCCGCACCAGCCACCGAGATGTTCGCCGCCACCGAGGAGTATCGCACGCGACCAGTACGAGCAGGAATCGGCCCAGCACCAGCGCGAGGCGCAGATCGGCAAGATCCTCGACCGGCTCGACGAGCGCGAGCAGAAGATCATCATTAGTCGGTTCGGGCTGGACCACGGCCAGGAGCCGCAAACGCTCAAGGAAGTGGGCGCCGAGATGGGCGTGACCAAGGAGCGCGTCCGGCAGATCGAGGCCCGAGCGCTTGACAAGCTGCGAGTGCGGCCGAGGAGGACAAGGTCGAAGTCCCCGGGTCCGATCTAATTCGTGCGATCCGGCATCTGCTTCGGCAGCGATCGCCAGTACGTGATGAAGATTCAACGCACTGGCGGTCCCCAGATGCGGGGGTCGCCAGCGCGTTTTGTTTGGCGCCCCAAGCCAGGGGATCTTGCCCAAAAGGAGACCGACGACAGGCCAGCGAAACGACGAGTGAACGCGGATGGATCGCGCGCCTGAGCTTCGCTGCCTTCTTACGTCCCTCCCACGCATCAGGCCGCCAGGCCGCTTTGCCTGCGCAGGGTTTGGTCTTGCTAGCAGCCGCACGCTCGCGCACTTCGCGATCGATGCGCCCGTGCGTCAGCAGTGCCAAACGGCCGCCGAATGACGCTGAATTTTGCCGGGCCAAACGCGGGGCGGCGGCGAGGAATCGGGGCTCCATATTGCAAGGATCCGTGGGTTCGTTATATTTAGTGGTTTTCGTGGGGGACTTGCAGGCTAGCGTAGCTCAATTGGCAGAGCAGCTGATTTGTAATCAGCAGGTTGTGGGTTCAAGTCCCTCCGCTAGCTCGTCGGCGCGGACGGGAGCAGCTCGGAGGCGACGCGAGTGCGTCCGCTCTCCAGATGGACGAACGGGAACAGCCCACCCTCGGAGTGTGTGCGCGGTTCAAGGCTCGAATGAATCAGGGGGGTTTCCCGAGCGGTCAAAGGGGTCAGACTGTAAATCTGATGGCACTGCCTTCACAGGTTCGAATCCTGTACCCCCCATACATTAGCGCTGGTCGGAGTCATGTCCGGTGCGTCCGCTCACGGTGCGATAGCTCGAAGCGCGATGCAGCGGGTAAGCTAACGCGGGTGTAGCTCAATGGTAGAGCCATAGCCTTCCAAGCTAAAGACGAGGGTTCGATTCCCTTCACCCGCTTTCGAGCGTGGCAATGCGACAACGAAACACGAACAGACAAGCTGACACGAAACAGCCCACGAAAGCGACAAACGACACGATAGGACGACCAGGCACGCGGCGACCCGCCTTGACGAACGTGACCGAGACGAACGTTTTGACTACCGGCGTGCTCAATCAAACGACGACAGAGCTCGCCTGCCAGCGATGAACTCGGGCTGCTGTAGCTCAGTTGGTAGAGCGCGTCCTTGGTAAGGACGAGGTCATGGGTCCGAGTCCCATCAGCAGCTTTTGGACAGCAATGATCCACGGGTATTGAAACATCATTTGACCTAGGGATAAGACCAGGGAGACAGAATGGCCAAGGACACATTTGAACGGAAGAAGCCGCACGTCAACGTTGGGACGATCGGCCACATCGATCACGGCAAGACCACGCTGACCGGCGCCTTGTTGGCGGTACAGTCCGCCAAGGGACTGGCCAGCTTCAAGTCGTATGCCGACATCGCCAAGGGCGGAACGGTTCGCGATGACACCAAGACCGTGACCATCGCCGTCAGCCACGTGGAGTACGAGTCGGAAAACCGCCACTACGCCCACATCGACTGTCCGGGTCACGCCGACTTCATCAAGAACATGATCACCGGCGCCGCCCAGATGGACGGAGCGATTTTGGTGGTTTCGGCCGTCGATGGCCCGATGCCCCAGACGCGCGAGCACATTCTGCTGGCCCGCCAGGTCGGCGTTCCCGCCTTGGTCGTGTTCCTCAACAAGTGCGACCTGGTCGACGATCCCGAATTGCTGGAATTGGTCGAGTTGGAGCTGCGCGAACTGCTCGAGCCGCTACGGCTTCCCCGGCGATGACATTCCCATCGTCCGCGGCGCCAGCAAGCCGGCCTACGACAACCCCAAGGATCCGGAAGCCACGAAGTGCATCCAGGAGCTGCTGGACGCCATCGACAGCTACATTCCCGAGCCGGTCCGCGAAGTCGACAAGCCGTTCTTGATGGCGGTGGAAGACGTGTTCTCGATCGAAGGCCGCGGCACCGTGGCCACCGGTCGTATCGAACGCGGCATCGTCAAAGTCGGTGACGAAGTCGAGTGCATCGGGCTGACCGAAAAGCCCCGCAAGACCACCTGCACGGGCGTGGAAATGTTCAACAAGACGCTCGATCAGGGTCAGGCGGGCGACAACGTCGGCATCCTGTTGCGCGGTATCAAGCGCGAGGAAATCGAGCGCGGCCAGGTGCTGGCCAAGCCCGGTTCGATCACGCCGCACACCAAGTTCGAGGCCGAAGTTTACGTGCTGAGCAATACCTACCTCTACGAAGTAGAAGAAGAAGATGAACGATTGCTCTGGACATTGGATAGTAGGTGATAAACTTTATCATCCAAATGAGGAAGTATTTTTAAAATACTTTGAAACTGGAAATTCAGAGTGGGGTAAAGCAGCAAACAGGATTTGAACGTCTTTGTTTGCATGCCAAAAGAATCGAGTTTTTCCATCCGATTTTAAAGGAAATTTGTTCTGTAGAAAGTGAAGTTCCGGGCGATATGGCTCAATTATGGAATCAAATAAAAATGATGATCACATTTAATATTTTATTTGATCATGGGTTAATTTTTGCGAGGGGCAAGCCGCGGCCCTAATAAAATGCGACTTGCCCCAGATGCGCGTGACTGGCTGGGTTACAGTTTTGGGCATGATGCCCAACCATAATTGTAGTGAAGCAAATGGTGTGCCAGAACTGATTTGATTCAAATTTCTAAATTGTCAATTTAAGTCAAATGCAAGGGGCTCGGAAATCATTTTCTCACTTGGAGTGTCCGGAATTTTTTCCAGGTGGTCGGAAAATGATCCATTAAACCTCTATGATTTGATCTAAATTGCTTTTGATAATTAAGATGTGTTGATCTGAGTGGATATGCTTGCTTTTATCTGGTATCTTGGCGACAAGTCCTTATTGGATCCAATAGAATGCTGGTGTTCATATACAACTGCTCGTAAGTCACGACCAATAGTGCCGTTTATCAGATCTCGAACAAATTTTTGATGATCATCACCGACATAGATAGGTAGATCAGCGTAATCAGCTAAGAGGTCGCTTTTTAATCCTCGAAAGCGAGGATAGAGTGAGCAAAATTTGTAATTTTGTGGGATGGTTCCTGTTGCTCGATAGTAGTTTAGCCAACATAGGTAATTGTATTTATTATATAGGATTCATGAGTGATTATTGGCGAACTATACCTTTGACCTAGAACATGATTTTGCCTAACCAATTCTTCATTTATTCTGCGTGCGATGAGCGAACTTGTAAGGCGCATAAAACCACCTAATTGGGCGACACTTTCTAGGTAAACAACCATGTGTACGTGATTGTCGAGAATACAATAATCAAACACCTTGATATTGTAGCGTCCATGAGATATTTTGTCCATGTATGAACAATAAATTCTTTTATCCTTTGTTCGCTGAGCAGATGTTCTTTGTTATTGCAACGCCAAATAATATGAGCGAAGCAGTGATCATTTAAGATAAGGTTACGTGCAAGTGCCAAGAAATTTTCCTTCCGTAAATTGAAAAATCAAATAAGCATGGGATTATCTAAAAATCCACGGAAATATTAAGTCAGTGAAGGACTCGATAGCGATTACCGATTTGATCATTAAGCTTGTTATAGACGCTTTATGATTGGCTGCATTCTGTGGAAAATATCCAGCTTTCTAACTCACTATTTGCTCTATTACTTGCTCCGTGCTAGTAGTTCTTGCCGTGCTAGTAGTTCTTGTGCTTGCTCCGTGATAGTAGTTCCTAGCAATTCCAAATAATTCTAGAGATTCGTGCCACATGCTAACGATTCGGTACTAACAATTCATGGCATAAACTACTCAAAATATTTCTATGAATACAAAAAATGATAGGATCATTTCATAAAAGTTTCTCTTTGGTCCCATTCTTGTTTTGCCAGTTCCCGTAGTTGACGAAAGGATTTTCTTAAAGGTAATAATAGGTAGTCGGAAGAAATTTCGCATGAGGGTGAAATTTGTCTAATCATTTGTCGAAGCGATACTCGTCCCCATTTTTTTTCAATAAATTGAATAATATAGAGACTTTGTCGATAAGCCTGACTGGCTTTAATTGCACCATATGATGTAAAGGGTGTATTGAATGCAAGTGTTGATAAAAATCCTTCAGGGGTAGGAGTAAATTTATATGAAGTACAACCTTGGTTACCACAGCTCAGCCATTGCGCGAGTCCCTCGTCAAACCAAGATGGTAATTGTCTTGCATCGCTCATAAGTGAAAGCAGTGCATGTGAAAGTTCATGTCTCAGTACAATTTTCAGTGGATCTAAATCTTTCGTTTTGAGTAAGTAACTTCTGATTGGGATTCGTAGCCGTCCATCGAAAAGCCCCTCAGCCCAAGTAGGTCCTCCGGCGACGACATTTTGAAAATTATCGCTAGAATATAGAATGACCTCAATTGGAAACTTTGGTGGTTCATAATCGTAGCTATCAATATAATAGTCCAATGCTTCTTCTAGTGTACTAATAGCAAATCCAACTAGTTCATCGTGTTCTCCATTCCTGTAGCTAAGACTGAAAATTTCGTGAATATTCTGTTAGTTGGAGTACACTTTCCTTTTGTCGTTCCCTCATAGTCTTTAAGCGATTCTTGATTGAATCTCTTTGACTATTCGTAATTTCATCAGAGGTATTCATAATTTCCTCATACAATTGAACTGCCCGGCTATAGTTACCCAATGATTCTAGAGTATCTGCGTATAGGGTGAGGAGTTGAGGGTCTTTTATATTCAAATCAAAGTAGCTTTGGAATTGTTCGCTGGCAGATAAAAAATTTTTCAATTTATAGTAACAAATTGCCAGACCTTTTGTTGTTTCGATTGATTTGATTAATGCATCTGCACGACGAAGGTGGCTGATTGCTGAGTCACAATCTCCAAGTTTTAATTTAGACCAACCAGCGCTAACAAGTAGTACCGGCATTTGATTCGCTAACCATGCTTGAAATATCTCAGTATAATGTTGATCAAGCATAAAGTGGTCTGCCAGATTCAATGCATTCTCAAAATCGCCAGTTGCAAACTTTGTATGGATAGCCTGGATAGCTTGCTGATCTAAGGCCGAAAATTCTGGTCCGATAGGCCTTTCAATGATAAAAAAATTAATGAAGGACGCACTGAAGCGTACTCCATCTGCACCCGGAAATCTCGATACACGGTTGTATGATCTAATCCAGGAATTATATGCAATTGATGAGAAGATGAACGGCAACGCATCTAAAAAGCAAGTTGGAGAAAAAACTAATCCTACTGTTACTTCAAGACATGGTCTGGCTTCTTTTGGAACTTTTAATTCTACTTATGGACCGACAGAAACTCTTAAACATAGTCTGCAAATTGCCGGGACACAATTTGTTGAATTAAAAAAAGAAATCGATAATATTTTAAACGTAAAAATACCTGCTATTGAAAAAGCATTAATTGATGCGGGCGCACCGTGGATTATTGGTCAGCCTATACCGGGATATTGAGAATAAATTTTACCAACAGGATTAAGTAAGGATTCACGCTTACATTTCTGATTTTGGATTTTAGGATTTACGATTTCAAATTATAAAGCTTTTTATATTTTACTTTGCGATAAATTACTTAGAATAAAGTATCATCCGGCATCTGTTGTGAGATTATTAGATAATGCTATGATGAGATTTACCAGGCACCCGGTGCCTTGCTAATTACTTCCCATTTAGCAAATATCCACATTTTTTTCTTTTGCTTCTTTTTAGATAAAGACATAATTTGCATAAAAATATTGTGGGGCGTACATGCCAAAACTTTCTTACATAGTTCAAAGAAAATTAAAAACGAACAATAGAAATAATATGCACCCATGTACTAAAAACAGTTTTGGGTGTAAAAGGTCAGTTAGATAACATTCTTTAATATACGGAGTGATATGCCGCCTGTCTGCCGAAGCTGTAACAGCACAGGCAGGCAAAAAGATTTGAAAACAATCAATAAACCAAGTTTTAGTTGGAAAATAACACTCCTTGCTGCCGGAGTGTTATACGGAATTTTGGCAGCATAATTAATAGTTAGGCATAAACAATATGAGATAGAGATGATTAAAAAAATATTGATACTAATCCCATTTATAATTTCAACTTCCTTTGCTCAAGAGTTTTCTCAAAATTATATTTTCAAATTTGAATTAATGGATGTTAAAATTGATTCATCCCTAGAAGAAAATATTCGTAATTACTTTGCTGATGATGATAGTAGTTATGCTCTTAAATCCATAGAGATTGATTTGAATAATGATGGGAACTCTGAGAAATTCATTCCTAATGAATTCTTATGTGGAAGCGGTGGATGCCCTTGGTTAATTTATAATCCTAAATCTAGAAAGGTTATTGGAGAAATATTTGGTAAAGTTTTGTTCATAAATAATGTGAAAGTCAATGATTATTATACTATAGAAGTATATTCACGAAACGGCGGTGGGAAAGGAAAAGTTAATTTCTATGAATACTCTGATGGTAATTATAAAATAGTAAATACTTTTGAGCTAAACGGTGAAGAAATTAATAAATATTTTAGTCTTAAAAAATCTACTAAATAAAATGCCTAACCTCTTTAATAAGTAAAAAGTCAATAGGTAATAAAATACCCTGACAAAAATAATTTGTAGAAAAGTTCTTTGATTTAATGATCTTCAAATTTTACTAACAACTACTGCCGATAATATCTATTCGATTACCAGATGGCAACCAAACCTCTTTCGGGACTTACCAACACAATAGTGAAGGCTGTATCGGTTGATACAATTCCAGATATTTTATAGGCAAGCGTGTTGTTTCCCAATCCAGCGCAGCGATCAGCAAGGATCAGTTATGCGTACGGGCTTACAACACGCGGCCATTGTAAAGACTTCTTATGTTCTAGTTCCTGACCTTTGAATTTGTTGTTAAAGTCAGTTTTGTTTTTCAAAACGTGATAAACAATTTCAGCTATTTCCTTGGCAATAATAGTCTTAGCTATCTGTTTATTTTTTTTACGGATTAAAGTGTTTTTGTAATTTCGAATTACTGGGTAGTAGTGCACGGCGTGAACAGCAGCATCGCTAAAGGCAACCTTAAGATATTTGTTACCGTCTTTAGAGGAACGTTGTTTGGATTTACCACCAGAGTTACGGGCAGATGGAACAAGACGGCAATATGAGAAGAAGTTCTTTACATCCGGAAAGCGGTTGATGTCATCAATTTCAAGAAGGATAGTAAAAGCATTCATCTTCCCTATTCCAGGTATCCAGAGCAGACGTTGAATATCATCGTTAGGTATAAGAAAAGGATAAAGCTGTTTTTCAAGTTCAAGCATTTGTTCATCGAGCAATGCTTCAACTTCTGCAAGTTGTTCATACTGAAACAAAGGAATGCCTGAAAGCTCATTTGGAGAATCATAGTTGTATTTAGCAAGAAGGAGTTGCATAGAATTAGTAACAGATGTATGGCGCTGAACTATCTTAAGTCTTGCACGCAGAGCATCACGAAGCAGGCGGTTACTGTTAGAGATTTTATGGGCAACAGGAATAAAGTTCATTCGAAGAAGCTGTGCAAGAGTGTGAGAGTCTACTTTATCGGTTTTAACTTTTGCATAAGCAATGGCTTTAACATATTTAGCGTGTACAAGTACAAGAGGAATGTTGATTGAAGTAAGAAGATCATTTAACCAGTACCAGGTCATTGTTGATTCAACTGTGGTTTTGTGTTCGCCTGGTATCGAATTGAAATATTGAATAAAGTTATGGGCTACGTTCTTGAGGTTTTCCTGTTTAACAATAGCTCCTAAAGAATCGACAGTAGTTAAGTAAGAAGTAAATTTATGAAGATCGATACCTGTGTAATACATTTGATACCTCCTGATAAGTTGTTTGTGTTATTCAAACATAACTTTTTACTTATTGGAAATATCAAGCCAATCAACCGGACGCCTTAATGTAAGCGGCATTTGTGCTGGTCTTGGCTTTATGAAAAATGTAATGTTGCTGTTCGGCAGTAACGTCATAAACTAAATTGTACAGCCGGTGCGTACGAAGGAAGATACGCACCGTCTGCTTAATCTTTGGCGCTGTCTTCCTAATCGGCATCCTTGTTCTGGGGCGCCGGTTATTTGCAACACCGTTGTACAACATAAAGGGAGAAAGTAATTAATGAAAAAATATTCCCAAATAATTGCTGTTGTATTTTTATTTTCCACCTCTTTCATATTTGGACAATCTTTATTTATAGGTGGGAACTTAGGTTTAAACTTATCAAAACTCGATTATAACTCTGACATAATTAGCGATGGATATGATATCAATTTTAAAAAAGGTATTAAGGCTGGTTTATTTATTGAATATCCAATTACAAATCAATTTATAATTAGTACTGAATTAAATTATTCAATGAGAGGGGCAGAACATAAATCAAATGGAGTATTTTGGCCTCTCAATTATAAATTCATTACAAAAATGGATTATCTTGAAATTCCTATTACACTTCAGTATAGAATACCTTTAGAAATGAATATAAAACCAAAGATATTTGCTGGCGCCGAAGCAGCATTTTTATTACAAGCAAAAACCGAATATTATGAAAATGATATTCTTCAAAAAGAAGTTAATTCAAATAGTCAATCAAATGAATATGGAATTGTTTTTGGAATTGGGGCGGAATATAATTTGTTTACAAATAAAATAATATTCGACATAAGATATTATTATGGAATAAGCAATATAGATAAAAATGAATCACCTGGAACTACAAACAAAACAATTTCATTTAATATTGGGTATGCTTTCCCAATAAAGTAAAATGTTGTATAACCCGTGGCTCAAGGCGACAGCGATTTTGCATTAAGCATTTTATATATTTTAGAGTTAGTCGTCCCGTTTCAAGTTTGTTGTTCAAGTTAGTTGTGCTATAAAAGTTTTTTATAATTATAAAAATTATTAAAATGTTCGGCATTGTAGTTATGGGCTGCGCCTTAACCACAATGCTGTTAGGCAACCAAAATAATTGAGGTATGAATATGAAATCATTAAGTGCTACTATAATTTCTTTTTTAATTTGTCTCATATTCTATTCTTGTAAAAATAATTCTGATTCAAGTACTGATCCTGTATCTGATCCCAAATCTATTTTAACTGAAGGTACTTGGATTATTGTACAATATTCTATACTTAATGAGACTCATTTAGTTGATTCAACTTCAGCAAAACATATCTTTACCTTTTATAAGAATAGTAAATTTGTTGAAGATTATGTAAACGGATGTTGCAGAAATGAAGGTGAGTGGGAACTGAATAATGATTATTCAATTTTAAGTCTTACAAATTCTACGAATGACAGATCTTATGACATTTATAGTTTATCAGTGAATGAACTTGATCTTGCTTGGCAAGGAAGAGAAGGTATGGTAGTCGAAAAGTATAAGCCATATAAATAGGGCCACCTTACATTCTCTAAAATATTTATTGGCCTAACCTCTTTAATAAGTAAAAAGTCAAGGAAATAAAATAATCCCACGACAAAGAGTTTAAAAAAATAAATGTTCTTTGAACTACTGTATAACCAAATTTAATCAACAACTTCTGCCAATAATATCTATGAGGCAGCCGAATGGCAACCAAACCTCTTTCGGGACTTGCTATCAATAAGTGATAGTCATATCAATAGAAATTGATATCGTTCCAGATATTTTATAGGCAAGCGTGTTGTTTCCCAATCCCGCGCGACGATCAGCAAGGATCAGTTAGGCGTTCGGGCTTACAACACGCGGCCATTGTAGAGATTTCTTATGTTCTAGTTCTGTGCCTTTGAATTTGTTGTTAAAGTCAGTTTTGTTTTTTAATACGTGATATGCGATTTCAGCAATTTCCTTAGCGATAACTGTTTTTGCTATTTGTTTGTTTTTCTTTCTGAGTAATGAGTTTTGGTATTTTCTAATGACCGGGTAATATTGTACGGCGTGAACAGCAGCATCGGAGAAAGCGACCTTAAGATATTTGTTTCCGTCTTTAGATGACCGCTGTTTTGATTTACCACCTGAGTTACGGGCAGATGGAACAAGGCGGCAATATGAGAAGAAGTTCTTAACATCCGGGAAGCGGTTAATGTCATCGATTTCAAGAAGGATAGTAAAAGCATTCATTTTCCCTATTCCGGGAATCCAAAGCAGACGTTGGATATCATCGTTAGGTATAAGAAAAGGATAAAGCTGTTTTTCAAGTTCGAGCATTTGTTCATCGAGCAATGCTTCAACTTCTGCAAGTTGTTCATACTGAAACAAAGGAATGCCTGAAAGCTCAGTTGGAGAATCATAGTTATATTTGGCAAGCAGGAGTTGCATAGAATTAGTTACTGAAGTATGCCGCTGTACTATCTTAAGTCTTGCACGCAGAGCATCACGAAGCAGACGGTTACTGTCAGAGACTTTATGGGCTACAGGAATAAAGTTCATTCGAAGAAGCTGTGCAAGAGTGTGCGAATCAACTTTATCGGTTTTAACTTTTGCATAAGCGATGGCTTTAACATATTTAGCGTGAGCAAGTACCAGAGGAATGTTCATTGAAGTTAGAAGATCATTTAACCAGTACCAGGTCATAGTTGATTCAACTGTAGTTTTGTGTTTACCTGGTATTGAATTAAAATACTGAATAAAGTTGTGAGCTATGTTTTTAAGATTTTCCTGTTTAACTATAGCTCCTGAAGAATCAACAGTGGTTAAGTAAGAAGTAAACTTATGAAGATCGATACCCGTGTAATACATTTGATACCTCCTAAAGAAAAAGTTATGAATGAAAATAAATTTAACTTTTTACTTATTGGAAATATCACGCGGCTCAACCTGACCGCCTTATTGTTCTTGGGTTTGTTGCTGCTTTTCGATTTTGTTTTTCGTTAATCATTGTTGTTCAGGTTTATTTAGTTATGAAATATTTCATATAAAATTATCTTCGTTGATCGTTCTTGTTTAGCCGTCTTTTCGGGGCGAGCGGTTAGCCGCAACGCCGTTATATGCATATCAGTTATAAAAATGTAAATTTTAAAATAATATAGGGGTTAGCAAATGAAATTATTTTATTTCTTCTTTCTATCGATTCTATCTTTATTGCTTTATTCATGTAGTGAAGATGGAAATCCTAATGTACAAAGCTTTAATATAGACAGGATATACTCCGTTAACATTGATGGAAGTAATAAAAAATTATTAGCTACTGGTAATAATTTTTCTCTTTTAGAGAACAATAAAATGATTTATTTAAATGATTATAAACTGTATTTATCTAATTCTGACGGTTCAAATAAGGAAATTATTTCTAATAGTAACTTTGAAATATATGATTATCAACTTTATATGAATAATACAAAAATAATATTTAAACAATTTTTACATCCAGACAATACTTTAAAGATAATTCTATATACAATGAATATCGATGGAAGTGATTTAACAGAATTAAACATACCT
This sequence comes from uncultured Ignavibacteria bacterium, assembly GCA_963727535.1. Lineage (GTDB taxonomy): Bacteria > Bacteroidota > Ignavibacteria > Ignavibacteriales > Ignavibacteriaceae > RBG-16-34-14. The sequence continues at coordinate 445,618 of CAVSGR010000004.1, read as the reverse complement.
GATAATATTAAATTTAATAACGGAATAGCTTTTTCACCAAACGGACAGAAAAATAGTATATGCAAATATTTCCGGTCTGTATATTATAAACTCTGATGGCTCAAACCAAACACAAATAAAAGATTCGTCAAACACATTTTCGTTTTTCGATATTAACTTTACACATGATGGAAACAATGTCGTTTATTTACAAGACTTTTTAAATGGTAATGGACAGGACTTAAGGTTATATAACGTAATCAGTAAAAATGATACTTCCCTATATTACGGCACAAATGGAAATTGGGCAAGAACTTATACTATATCAAATTTGAATACTTTGCTTTTTTCGAACGGCCAAGGTGTTAATTTAATGAACCTTAGTAATTACAGTTATACTTTTCTGCATAGCGGTGGTGATGCACACTTCTCTAATGATAGTACAAAAATTACTTTTATGAATTATGATTTTACCGCAATTTGTCTTATGGATTTGAAAAATAATATAACTAAAACAGTTAATGTTAATTTACCAATGAATTATATATCTCATCCTATACTATCTTTAGATGGTGAAGAAATTATTTTTCAAGCTGATACTTCATGGCAAGTAATTAACAAAGTTAAGTCAAATGATAACATAGTTTATTAATTTAAATAACAATCAACTATTGTAATATTAATAATGCATATAACAAGCGCATCAACCCGACCGCAGAAACGGTGTGGGGAATTTTCAGTTTTTGGCTTTGTCTTTTTCGTTCGGTGAACTTGTTAAAGGGTTCTTACAAAATTAATCAACTTGCCTCCGGTGCGTACGAATTAAATTACGCACCTACGGCTAAATATTTATCATTTGTGTTTTGCTCGACTTCCTTGTTCTGGGCGGCGGGTTAGGCGCAACGTCGTTATACGTCAAATATCAATGCGGGAGTTGTAGGAAAAACTTTGATATTTTTTATTCTTAGGTAAAAAATAAAGCCATTAAACCATAATTTAGGAGAATGATTATGGACAAAGATGAAAAAGTAAAACTTGTTATCCGTATAGCAAATGATTTATGGAACCGCGGTAATATAGATGCCGCCGATGAAATTATGCTTGAGGATGCAAACTATTATGGACCACATATGCCAAATGGGAAAGGAACTCGTGAAGATTGGAAGAGAGCAATTACAATGTACCGATCAGCTTTTCCAGACTCCCACGTTATTTATGAAGATTTGATTGTTACAGAAGATACTGTTGTAGGTCGCTGGACTGCATCGGCTACTCATTCTGGGAATTTACCGGGACTTGCTCCTACTGGTAAGCCAATTAAAATATCGGGAATTACAATATATCGTTTTGTGGAAAGTAAAATATCTGAAGCTTGGGAGGAACTTAATATGTTAGGTATGTGGCAACAACTTGGCGTAATTAATCTTCCGGGTCCTCACTAACAATATTAAAAGTTTTACTGTTAGTTAAAAACTAAAAATGCGTATAAAAAACAAATCAACTTGACAGCCGAGGTCGTTCGGGGTGAAATTGTAAAATTAAAGTTTATAAGTTCTGTTTGGCATTTGGCTGAAAGGAACAAGGTTTAGAAAGTGAAGTCGCAATGTTTGTTAAAGACAAATTAAACATTGTTCCGGTAATTTTACATTCGTTATTAAATAAAATTATTAATTAGGACGGCAAGTTATTTGCGCCGCCGTTATATGCGTGACTCACAATAGGCTATTAAGAAAATTATAAATTCAGTTGATGATACATTCTAAAATGATTAGAATTGTAAAAATAAATATAAACTATTGTTATTGTTTCGCTAATTTGGCGGGATAAGAACAATGCATATACACATATGTTGTGGGTAATGGATAGACGACACTCTACTGTATTAACAAGAAGACTTGGAGACAATGATTGCGAATAATTTTATAATACATCAGCAAGCAAGCCAGTACCAATGGTCGGGTGATTGCTTTCTCTCTATTAAATCCTTTTATAATGGTTCGGCAAAATACACTGTGCAACAGCGTGAATATAGCGTCAACGAAAGCAACTATTTGATTCTGAATGATTGCACTAAATACAATTTGACTATAGACAACAACTTTTCTATAGAGTCATTTTGTGTTTTCTTTTCACCCGAATTTGTTTGCCAAATCGTTTCAGAGTTAAATTCATCAGAAGAACAACTGCTTGATTTTTCGATTAAAAAGACAGAAGGCATTAAGCTATTTGAAAGAAATTATCTTCACGGAGGAAATGTTTCCAAAATTCTGTTTCAAGGCAGACAATCATCCATTAGTACCTTGTCAGTAATAGAAAAGGAAGAATTTTATCATTCACTATTGAATGCAATTCTTTTTCAGAATGATGATTCACTAAAAAAGGCAGAAAGGTTGACATCAAAAAAGAAATGCACTCGAGAGGAAATATACCGCAGACTGCTCTATGCTAAAGATTTCATTGACTGTAATTACTCTGAAAGTTTGACTTTGAAGAAAATATCCCATGTAGCTATGCTTTCGGAAAACCACTTATTGAGAAACTTTAGTCAAATTTTCAATACTAGCCCTTTTCAATACATAACACGTCTAAAGATAGCGGAAGCAAAACGTCTAATTATTGAAACAGATAAAAGTATAACAGAAATAGCAATCTCTCTTGGATATTCTAGTCTGAGCAATTTTAGTTATTACTTCAAAAAAGTGGTTGGCCAGTCTCCTGCTGTGTTGCGTAAAAAAAGGTGATACATAGTAAGCAATCCATAAACTGCAATACTATTTTTGAAATGATTCAAATCAAAAAAAGGAGAAATAGTATGAAAAATGCAGCTATATTTATGTTAATAATCACATTGATTGGTTTTACTACATTATATGCAAATAATATGATTGATACACTAAAAACGTACATAAAAAATAAAGAAGCTGATAAAATCGTCGCTTTGATTACCGAACATCCTGAAGTTTTAGATGAAAGGGATGACAACGGAAGTACAGGTTTATTGATTATTGCTTATAGCGAAATAGAGGAACCCTTTACCAAGGCTAAAGAAATTAAAAAATCATTTACGTACCACGAAGCGATAGTATGTGGGAAAGAAGATTGTGTATTGGACTCTCTTGCAAATGATAAAAGCTATTCGAACCGGTACTCGAATGATGGCTTTACACCATTATCACTTGCAGCATTTTTTAATCAAACAGAAATAGCAAAATTGCTTCTTAAAAACGGTGCTGACCCTAATTTGCAAGCAACTAACCCTTCTAAAGTGAACGCTCTACACTCTGCAGTGGCAAAAGAAAATTACGAGTTGTGTAAGTTACTAATTGAATATGGTGTAAATGTAAATGCTACACAAATACAAAACGTCACAGCTATGCATTCTGCCGCGCACAGGGGAAATTTGAAAATAGTAAAGTTATTGGTAGAGAACGGAGCGAAAATAAACTATAAAATGGATAATGGAGATACAGCTTTAAGCATTGCTAAAAGAGATGGACATCAACAAGTAAAAATATATTTAGAGAATTTATCAAAATAACTTTAGAAAAGAACTTTATAACACTATAGTAGAATAGATTTACGTAAATTTGGTTTAAAAGAAAACGCATAACCTCTTTAATCCTTCTTCGGTGGACAAGTAAGTAAAAAATCAGAGTCCACAATCCTTTTCCTTCCTAACTAAAAGAACAAATCCTATTTTACATCTTTAATTTTTCTAATTACAGAACAGTAGAGTGTACTTTGAAAATCAATTTTGCGGAGCCGCACAGACAGTGACAGGCTCACAGCACTTCTCAAATTCTCCCCTGTCTCAAAGTCTTCCCCATCCTCTGCCGTTTCACATCTTCCATTCTAAATTATACATTTTACATTTTCCATTATTTAAACTAAGTTTACTCCAATATTAACATACGGACTGGGGCACATGCAAGAAATGAAATCATTAGATAACTTAGAAATTGTTTTTCTAGAAAAAATTTGGACTAATTACGTTTCATTAGAAAACAAAAAAGAAAATTCATTGAGTTTACTCTTTTTAACTTTATTGGCTTTTATTTTACTATGGCTAATCCCATCCCAAGACTTTAAATTTCCAATTTTAGGAAATGAGTTACCCAGGTCCATAGCACTTTCATTATCACCTTTCTTTGTTCTATTTTTAACATCGAAATATCTTTATTTGTCAGCTTTATCATTGAATGTTTTTATGAATTATATAAGATATTTCAGAAAGGTTTATAATGCTTCTTTTGATGAAAATAGAATTCTCATTAGTTCCTTATATAATAATTTTAAGATTAGAAACTTAAGTGGCACTCTCAATCTATTTTTACTTCCTCGACGAGTTAATCAGACTTTTAACAAAAGATTCGAAAGGATTATACATAGGATAACAATTCTGTTAAATATAATTTTAACATTATCGACTTTTCTAGTTCCGCTTGCATTTTCATTGGGGACAGCTATTTGGTTTTACATGAACCGTCATATTGTTAACGAGAATGTAGCAATTTTTATTCTACTAGTGTATGGGTTTTCTATATTAACTTTACTATTATTTGCCTATTCATTATTCAATAGTACAAAAATTGAAAGAACATTTTATAAAAAAGAAATTATAAATAGAACTTAATGCACTCTAATAATAACACAATCTAATCCCCACCCTTCCTAATTAAAAAAACAAATCCTATCTTATAGATTAAATTTTTCTAATTACAGAACGGCGGAGTTACCTTGAAAATACAATTTTGCGGAGCCGCACAGACAGTAACCGGCTCACAGCACCTATTAACAGTAAATGGGAAAAAAATTCTTTTAGACTGCGGTCTTTACCAGGGAAGAAGAAAAGAAGCATTTGAAATAAACAGGAACTTCCCTTTTAATCCTGCAGAGATAGATGTTATGCTTTTATCTCACGCACATATAGATCATACGGGAAATATACCTAACCTTGTTAAAAAAGGATTTACAGGAAAAATTTATACAACCACTGCAACTATTGATCTCAACCAGATTATGCTTAGAGACTCGGCACACCTGCAGGAAAGAGATGTAATGTTCGTGAACAAAAAAAGAGCAAAGCAGGGGAAAAATCTTTTCGAACCTCTTTACACCGAAGAAGATGTTGAAACAGCAATGAGCAATTTTATCGGGATACAATATGATAAACCCATTGAAGTCGCTCCGAATGTAACTGCAGCCTGGCGTGATGCAGGACATATTCTTGGCTCAGCAGGAATTACTCTCGAGATAAAAGAGAACGGAAAGCTTACACGTTTAGGATTTTCGGGAGATATCGGGAGACCTGAAATGCCGGTGATTAAAGATCCAAATCTCCTTACAGACCTCGATATTTTAATTATGGAAAGCACTTACGGCAACAAGCTTCATCCTGTTGTGCCCGAAGTGGAAGAAGAAGTTGCATCAACAATAAAAGAAGTTGTAGATAGAGGCGGAAAAATTATTGTTCCGGCTTTTGCTGTCGGCAGGACACAATTGCTTGTTTATGTCTTGCATAAACTTATTAATGAAAACCGGATTCCTCTCATCCCTATTTATGTGGATTCTCCACTTGCAGTAAACGCAACCGAGGTTTACCGGATGCATCCCGAATGTTTCGACAGGGAAACTTACCGTGTTTTTATAAATAATTATGAAGATCCATTCGGATTTAACAGGCTTACTTATATCAGGGATGTTGCGCAATCCAAAGAGTTAAATGATAAGAAGGAACCTTGCATGATTATTTCTGCTTCAGGTATGGCGGAAGGCGGAAGAATTCTTCATCACTTAAAAAACAATATTGGAAACAAAAATAATCTAATACTTTTCGTAGGATACTCAGCAAAAGAAACTCTTGCAAGAAAAATTATGGATGGTGAGCCGGAAGTAAATATTCTTGGAGATGCGCACAAAGTTAACGCTCAGATTAAAAGTATGGATTATTTCAGTGCCCACGCAGATCAAAAAGGTTTGCTTGATTATCTTAAACTTTCTCCATCTAAAAAATTAAAAAATATTTTTCTCGTACACGGTGAAAGTGAGCAATCTTTACCCTTAAGAGATAAAATGTTAAGCAAAGGATATGAAAATGTTTATTATCCTAAGAAACTCGATGTATTTGAGTTATGAAACATTCTAAAGCTGTCACGGTAGTTTATACTTACAGGTTTAACAAGGTTTTTTAATGACAAATAAATTAATAATTATACTCGTTGCTATAATAACAGTTACATCTTTCCCGCAGAATCGAAAAGAGAAAGAAAGGGAAAGGTTAAGCATTTACGTGCGTGAAGTTGCACTAAGAGTAGCGCCTGGAGATGCACTCAAATGGGAAGAAGCAATGCAAAAAATGGTTGAAGCTTATGTTAAAACTAATACTGCTGAACTCGAATGGCTGTTATACAGATCAAAGCCTAATGAATACTGGATAATAATGTTTGGAGATAGTCTTGAGGACATTCCAGATGAGGAAGACATCAACTACGCATTTACCGGAACACCGGGAGAAACAGAATACAAAGAAGCTCTTGAACTTTTTGCCCAAACAGAATTTGAAATTATCCGGGATATTATTTGTCAGCAAGATGACTTTTGGGGAACGGTAAAAGCAATGTCAACCAAAACGCATCCAAAGGCACGTGTTATTGATTATTGGATAAAACCGGGAAGTGAAACTGAGTTTGATAAAATCCAGCAGAAATATGTAGCATTATTACAGAGTATGAATTATCCTTATCCCGTTGAAGGATTCAGACCAAGAATAGGAGCGCCGAGAGTATCCCAGGTTGTAACCTTCCCTGACAACTGGGAAAATTATTTTGGCATTAATGATTTAAGTGGATGGGCTAAAAAGTTACATATGGAAGAAGAGTTAAATGAGATTAATGTTGAGATATCTCAAGTGATAATGAGATCAACATATCACGTTCTTGATTTTGTAAAAGAATTTAGTTCACCATAAGGCATTTATGATGTAATATGAATTTAATTAGGAAGATTCTGATAATTGGTGTTAGCGTTTTTATATTGGCAGGCTGCGACCAGGCATCGAAGAAAATTGCTCAAACTGAATTAAAAGAGAAAACAATTCAATCTTATCTCGGAGGCAGTTTACAATTCTTCTATGTTGAAAACTCGGGCGGTATGTTAAGCATTGGAAGTGAATTAAGTGAAAAGACAAAGTTCATCTTGTTCCAGTTAATTGTTCCTTTTATGCTTTTATTATTGTTTGTGTACACAATTACAAAAAAAGGATTGAACAAATGGGAAATAACTGCTTTAATTCTTTTCCTTAGCGGCGGAATTGGAAATGTAATTGACAGGATCTTTAATCACGGGAAAGTTATAGATTTTATAGTGATGGGGATATTCGATTATCATACCGGCGTTTTTAACATAGCCGATTTTTATGTTTTCTTAGGACTATTGATTTTATTCATATCAAAAGTTTCAATGAGAAAACACTCTATAGAAATTAAGATTTAATCGTTCTTATCCCAAAATATTAATTTAATTATAAGGGTAAATAATGTTATACAACGTTAAAATATACTGGGAAAAGAATTCCGTTGAAAAGTTTACAGATAATAAATACAGCAGAGCTCATAAATGGATTTTTGACTGTGGAATTGAACTTCCTGCGTCCTCATCAAAACATATTGTACCGCTTCCAATGTCGGATGAATCAGCAGTTGATCCGGAAGAAGCGTTCGTTGCTTCACTGTCAAGCTGTCATATGCTTTGGTTCCTTTCAATTGCTGCTAAGAAAAAGTATATCGTAGAAAATTACGAAGACAATGCTGAAGGAATTTTAGAAAAAGATGGGGGCGGAAAGCTGGCAATGACAAAAGTAACATTGAAACCTAAAGTAAACTTTAATGTAAATGTATTGGCTAAAAACCAGTTAGAAGAGATTCATCATTTAGCTCATGAACAATGTTTTATATCAAATTCTGTAAAAACAGAAATAATAATTATACCGCAATAAGAAGAAAGGAAATAAAATGAGGGACCTCGCAATAAAATTAGATAACCGCCCCGGAACGCTGGCAGAAATGGGAGAAGTTCTTGGAAAAGCCGGAGTAAGTGTTGAAGGCGGAGGTGGATTTGTCTTCGAAGGAAAAGGTATTGTGCATTTTTTATTTGAAGATACAACCGCTGCAAAAAAAGCTTTGGAGGAAAAAGGAATTAAGGTTCTTGAGGATCGTGAAGTTCTTGTTCAAAGATTAAAACAGGACCAACCTGGACAACTAGGAAAAATTTCCCGTATGATGGCCGATGCAGGTGTAAATATAGAAGTTATTTACAGCGATCATCAAAATCAGCTTATTCTTGTTGTCGATGATATTGAAAAAGGTCGTATCATTTCAGAAAAATGGAAGGAACAATAATATAAAGAAGAAATTATTGAATAAATAAAAAAGCCCGCTTTTAGCGGGCTTTAATTGTTAATCTTAGGAACCTTCCTGGTTGCAGAAGATTCTCAAAAGATTACCCTCTCAATTTAATTACATACCATTCTTACGTGTATATTCAACTACCATTGTTTTAAATTCTTGTCCTCCCGGATAAGTAAACATTTCAAGTTTATGATGGTCCTTATCAACAACCTCATAAGTTTCCATAAAAGGCTCATCATTTTTTGTCATTGGATCAGAATAAGTCCCTTTCATTACAACCTTTTTAACAGCTTCATCATATTTACCTTTACTGATCATTATTCCGGTTCCCATATTATCAATCCATGTATTAATAAACTCTTTGGCTGCATTATCAAAAGCAGTCAAACTGATTCCTTCGAATGGCATTCCCATCATTTCACTAGTTGTAGTCGACTTCTGGTATCTTCCTCCGAGAATCATTTCTACTTTAGTTGTTCCCTGGCTTACCACGGGGTCGTCTCCCGGATTCATCCGGTAAGTTGATTTCGTATCCCAATCACCAACAGCATCGGCAAGCATTTCGTGCATTGGGCCCGGTGTCATATATTCCATATAGACCTGATTTGCATCGCTGGTAGAATCCTGACCAAAAGAACGCACTGAAAAAACCAATAAAAAGCAGGGCAGAAGAAGAAAAAGATTCTTCATTTAGAACCTCCTGATTTATTATTATTAAATGAATTGATATTAAATTTTGTCCTCACGAGTTAGCGTAAGTGAAACTATATAAAGAGAAATAGAAAGTCAAATAAAATATGATAAATGAATATTATGTTTTTATAACAAGAGGTTTTTTCTAAATTTATACTATGAAAATCGAATTGAAAACAGTTCTTTTAATCATACTCGTAAGCTCTTTGCTAGGAATAACATACAATTATTTCTCTCCGACAGGAATTCCACTTTTCCCGGAACAAAAAACATTAAAGCAAGCTAGTGATTCCTTGTTTTATTCTTCTTCGCTGGATAGTAGTGAAATAAAAAATATTGATACCAGTAAACAAACTGAAGTTAAGAAGAATAACAAAATAGAAGAAATATCTCCCGAAATTTCATTAAAAAATGACAGAGAGAAATCGATCGCTAAAAATGATACGAAGAAAAATATTCAAACTGAACCTTTGTCAATTAATCTTAAGCAGGCATACACTCTTTACAAGAAAAATGTCCTTTTCATAGATGCGAGAGAACCGGAAGATTATAAGGCTGCTCACGTCAAAAATGCTATTAATATTCCAATGGATCATTTCGATGATTATGAATATATGCTTAAAAAGATAGATAAAAATCAACAAATTGTAACTTATTGCGCCGGTTCCGACTGTGACCTGAGCATTGTTCTCGGCAATGTTATGTTCGATATGGGGTATAAAAAATTATATGTTTTTTTTGGCGGCTGGAATGACTGGCAAAAAGCAAAATATCCTGTTGAATCATCCGGAAATAAGAATGAAAAAAATATTAAAGAATAAATATCTTCTGCTTGTTTGCAGAATTATAATCGGGTTTATTTTTATATATGCCGGAATGGAAAAGATTTCTGATCCTTCAGGATTTGCAAGAGCAATAAATAATTATAAGCTGCTCCCCTTTTCATTAATAAACATTGCCGCTCTTATTTTACCATGGATAGAAGTTACAACTGGTATTCTTTTAATCTTTGGAATAAAAGTCAAAGAAAATGCTTTTATAATTTCTGCTATGCTTGGCATTTTTATAATTGCAATTGTTATAAGTCTTTTCAGAGGATTAAATATTGATTGCGGCTGCTTCGGAACTTTAAGCGGAACCAAAGTAGGAATAATGAAATTGATCGAAAATACTTTAATGTTATTAACGGGAATTCTGCTCGTTTATTTTGGAGGCGGTTCGATTAGTTTTAGCACTAAGGGTTCTGATTAAATTTTAATAAGATTTTTTTAATAGCCCCGTCCCTTAGGACGGGGGAAACAAACACTTTAGAATATCGGCTTTAGCCAAAATTTTAATTTGGGTTAAAACCCTCAGTTGTAATGTTTAATTTTATCCCCGACATAAATGTCGGGGCTATTATTATCTATTCAACGCTTTTACAGCAATATCTTTTCTAAAATACATACCATCAAAATGAATTTCATTAATTGCTTCGTAAGCTTTATTTCTGGCTTTTCTTAAATCGTTTTCATTAAGAACAGAGGTAACTCCTAAGACTCTTCCACCGTTGGTAACAATCTTATCATTGACTTCATCAGTACCGGCATGATAGACTAAAATTTTCTTGTCATCTATATCGAGTCCGGTAATTTCAAATCCTTTCTGGTAAGAATCGGGATAACCCTTTGAAGAAGCTACAACACAAACAGCGCATCCATCTTCATAATAAACAGAATTTTTATCCAGTTTTCCAACAGCAGAAGAATAAAGTAATTTCAAGAAATCACCTTTTATAACAGGAAGCACAACTTGTGTTTCAGGATCACCGAAACGACAATTATATTCTACTACCTTTGGTCCTTCATTGGTTATCATCAGACCTACATAAAGGCATCCTGAAAATGGACAACCTTCTTTCATCATTCCATCGAGTGTAGGCTTAATAATTTTATCTTCTACCTGCGTCAAAATATCAAAAGTAATAACAGGTGCCGGAGAATAAGCTCCCATACCGCCAGTATTTTTACCGATATCATTATCACCAATTCTTTTATGGTCCTGACTCGAAGGTAAACAGATAAAATCATTTCCGTCTGTTATCGCAAATATTGAGGCTTCTTCCCCTTCCATAAATTCTTCTATAACCACTTTATCTCCGGAAGAACCGAAAACTCTATCCAGAAATATTTCCTTCAATCCTTTTTCCGCTTCATCAAAATTTTTGCAGATTAAAACGCCTTTACCTGCCGCAAGTCCATCAGCTTTAATAACACAGGGATACTTTGTTTCTTTTAAATAAGAAATAGCATTATCGTATTCATCAGCTTTAAACTCAATAAAATCTGAAGTCGGAATATTATACTTTTTCATCAATTGCTTGGCAAAAGATTTATAAGCTTCAATTTCGGCAGCTTTTTTACCTGGACCAAAAACTTTAAATTCTTCATTTCTTAAATAATCACTTAAGCCTTCTACTAAAGGCTGTTCCGGTCCTATAACAACCAGGTCGATTGCTTCATCTCTACAAAATTGAAGTACTTTTTCATGATCAGAAGGGTTTACTTTAACGTTTTCGCCAACTTGTTTTGTCCCGGGATTTCCCGGTAAAATAAAGAGTTTATCAAGAATAGAACTCTTACTAATTTTAACCGCTAAAGCATGTTCCCTTCCCCCGGAGCCGATAAGTAAAACTCTCATAAGACATCCTTCTTTGCAATATGCTGCATTTGTTTTGTCAGTTGTTCCGTCAGAGCATCCCGTCTGTATTTCTGCAACATATTCTCATCCGGAACAGGAAGTTGATTTTTTTTGTGAAGATCGAAGACTTTGAGCAGCACATTTTTAATTTCTTCAACATTGTCCGGTTCAGTTAAAAAAGAAGCACCATATTCTTCAAGTACAAGTCTTGCTACTCCCTCCGGAACACAACCAATAACCGGTTTTCTTGAACCCATGTATTCTAATAATTTGCCAGGTAGAATTGCATCAATATTTTTTTTCTTCCCCACCATCATCCAAAGTACATCACTCGAAACTATTTTTTTTATTGCTTCTTTATGATCAACATAACCAAATTCTTTAATAAACTCTTCTATGTTTAACCTCTTTATTAAAGCTCTATTTTCTTTACCAAGATAGCCAACAAAATTAAGTTGAATTTGTGCGGTTATATCCGGTCTCTCTATTGTTAAATTTTTGAAAGCCTGAAGAAAGTATTTTGGAGTACAATATTCAATAAAAACACCGGAATAAGTTATAATCATTTTGTCGTTTAGCTTTGGCTCAGGCTGCACATTTTCAAAATCTTCAGTATCAAATCCATGTGAGATAATAACAACATCGTTAAAAGTTAAAAATTTATAAGTATGAATCAGTTTCTCTTTAATCTTCCTGTTTGTAACAATGATTTTTTCTGCTGCCTTCAAAGACAGGTATTCCATTCTTTTATGTAAAGCTTTATGAAAAGGAGTCGGATAAAAAGCGAAGTAGCTTCCATACCAGAGATCCCTGTAATCAAACATAATCGGGATATCTTGTTTTTTTAACTTTCTTAAATGATAAAATGAAGAGAAAGGCGGACCCGTAATAAAAATTACATCGAAATTTTCTTCTTTAAGAAGTTTCTTAATCTCACTTGCTGCTTTCTTGGACCAGGAAATTTTGTTATCCGGAATAAAGAAAGTCTGACTAATCATGCTCAGTAGTTTTCTTACAAATTCCCGTGGAGGTTTTACAGTACCATATTTCCTTGATAAAAGAGAATTCGGTTCTTTTCCTCCAATCCTTATAATTTTTATTCCGGCATTTTCTGCTTCAGCAGCGAGGATTTTATCGTGAGCAAAATAAGCGACATTTCCGGAAGTAAGAACGGTCGGTTCCCAATTATAATTTTTCATGTACTTAACAAATTTAAGCGTCCGTTGAACTCCGCTTAAACCCATAGGTGGGAAATAATATGCTACAACTAATACTTTATACATTTAATAACCAGAACCTTATGTGTGCCCTCTCTAATAAATCTCAGCTCTGGATGTGATAATTGGGGGCCTCTTTTGTAATTATAACATCGTGGGGGTGACTCTCTTTTAAACCCGTTAAAGTAACTTTAATAAACCGCGTTTTTGTCTTCAGTTGATTAATATTTTTTGCACCGCAATATCCCATAGCTGCTCTTAATCCTCCTGAAAGCTGATAAATAGTATCAGACAAAGGACCTTTATATGGAACCCTTCCTTCAACACCTTCCGGAACAAGTTTAGCTATATCGTCCTCAACATCCTGAAAATATCTGTCTTTGCTTCCACGTTTCATAGCAGAAAGCGATCCCATTCCACGATACATTTTAAAGCTTCTTCCTTCAAATAATATTTTTTCTCCCGGGCTTTCTTCAACTCCGGCAAAAAAACCACCGAGCATAACTGAATCTGCTCCCGCCGCAATAGCTTTAGCAAAATCACCTGTTTGTTTTACACCTCCATCTGCAATTACGGGGATACCTCGCTTTTTTGCTCCTCTATAAACTTCAGAAATTGCCGTTATTTGTGGAACCCCTACGCCTGCAATTATTCTTGTCGTACAGATTGAACCCGGTCCAATTCCAACTTTTACAGCGTCAACACCACAATTTAATAAATCAACTGATGCCTCGTAAGTCCCTATATTTCCAGCAATTAGTTGTTCATATTTGAATTTTTTTCTCGCATCTTTAATAACATTCATAACTCCTACTGAATGTCCGTGTGCAGTATCAATAACTATTGCGTCAACTCCGGCTTTTGATAGTGCAGATATTCTGTCCATAGTATCAACCGTAACACCAACCGCTGCTCCCACCCTTAATCTTCCATGTTCATCTTTACATGCGAAAGGATGTTTCTTCTTTTTCATTATATCCTTAAAAGTAATCAGACCTTTTAAGATTCCATTCCGATCAACAACGGGAAGCTTTTCAATTTTATATTTCTGAAGAATCTTTTCTGCTTTTTCAAGATTCGTTCCTAAAGGAGCTGTAATCAAATTTTCACTTGTCATCAAGTCTTTTACTTTTAGTTTCCTGTTCGGTTCGAACCTAAGATCTCTGTTTGTTAAAATACCAACCAGTTTGAGTTTATTATCAATAATGGGTATCCCGGAAATTCTGTATTTCTTCATTAATTCAAGCGCTTCACCAATGGTTTTATTCGCAGTAAGGGTAACAGGGTCTCTTATCATTCCACTCTCAGAACGTTTAACTTTATCAACCTCGTTACATTGAGCTTCAATGCTCATATTTTTATGAAGAATCCCAATGCCTCCTTCACGAGCAATCGCTATTGCCATTTCTGACTCTGTAACAGTATCCATTGCTGCCGAAATTACTGGAACATTAAGTTTTATATCATTTGTCAAACGCGTGGATATATCAACTTCACGCGGAAGTATTGCTGATTTGGCAGGCACTAGAAGGACATCGTCAAATGTTAATCCTTCTATTAAGTTATTTTTTTGATCTTTGATCTTTCCTCCAGGTTTAATTAGTCAAAGGCTGCGAATCCTGTTATATCCTCACCGATAATGAGTGTATGCATTTCGTGAGTTCCTTCATAAGTCTTGACCGATTCGAGATTAGCGGAATGTCTCATGACAGGATATTCATCAAGAATACCGTTGGCGCCAAATATTTCTCTTGCTACTCTCGCAATGTCCAGAGCTTTTTCACAATTATTTCTTTTAGCTAACGAAACGTGTGTGTGATTCAATGTTCCGTTATCTTTCATTCTGCCAAGTTGAATATTAAGAAGCTGAGCTTTTGTTATTTCCGTCAGCATATATACTAATTTTTCTTGTGTAATCTGATAAGCGGCAATCGGTTTACTGAATTGCACTCTTGATTTCGCATAATTTAATGCAGCATCATAACAAGCCATCATTGAACCGACAACGCCCCAGGCTATTCCATATCGTGCCTGGTTCAAACACATCAGCGGATTCTTCAAACCTTCAGTTTTGGGTAACACGTTTTCTTCGGGAACAACAACATCTTCAAATACTAATTCTGACGTTACAGATGCACGCAATGAATGTTTCCCCTTCATTTCCGGTGCAGAAAATCCTTTCATTCCTTTTTCAACTAGAAAACCCTTTACCACACCATCAAGCTTAGCCCAAACAACAGCAACATCAGCAATAGTCCCGTTTGTAATCCACATCTTTGCGCCGTTGATTTTATAGCCTCCTTCAACCTTTTCAGCTTTAGTTACCATACCTCCCGGGTTTGAACCATAATCAGGTTCAGTTAAACCGAAACATCCTATCTTTTCTCCTTTAGCTAATTGGGGAAGCCATTTTTCTTTCTGTTGCTCGCTTCCAAAGGTAAAAATAGGATACATAACGAGTGCACTTTGTACAGAAGCAAAACTTCTTATTCCACTGTCCCCTCTTTCAAGTTCCTGCATAACAAGTCCATAAGCTACATTATTCATATCGGAACCGCCATATTGAGATGGTAAGTTTGAACCGAATAAACCTATCTCCGCCATTTTAGGAACAAGCTGTAATGGAAATTTGCCTTCCCGGTTATATTCTTCAATTATGGGAATTATTTCTTCCGATACAAATTCTCTTACAAGATCACGTATCATTATCTCTTCTTCAGAAAGAAGAGATTTGATATTAAAATAGTCTACTCCATTAAATTTCTTCATCGGTGCCGTAAATATTCTTTATTAGAATTGAAAATTATCAAATAGGCTCTTGATAATCAAACTTAGTAAGCAAAAAGGATTGTTAATCAATTTTGGAATAATGTAGGGAGAAGCTATAATGACTCACCCCCATTTGAAGTTTCTGATAGTAAACCTTGGTAAAGTAGAGCGGAGAGGCCGGGACCTACTTCGCCAAGGCTTCGTAGGTTAAAATTCGTTTCTTGGGAAATGCTATTCCTGAAACTGTTTTGAGGTACTACTCCAGACGTTTAGTTTTTTATTTATATTAATTAATTAATTGTTTTAATAGCTATTACTAAAGGGGCTGAAGGATTGAAACCTTTGACAACCAGCCAGACTCCCAGAGAAAACTCAAACAGTGCCACCGGAACAGCAGATAGAGCTGCCAAGGGGGAAAGTCGCCCGATAAGATCAAACATCACCGCAATGTAACCAACGACAAGTATGGGCGCTCCAACAATTCCGATCAAAGCAAGGGCTCGGGGTACCAGGCGCGACTTATACAGCAGTAATCCTAGCAACAGATCGCATACTGCAGGCATAAAGCTTTGCCCGAGCAGGAAGATGCGGTCATACAGCACGACAAGCGCATGGCTGGTGATTAAAGCATCAGCTCCAGCTCCGGTCTGACGCAAAGTCACAATAGATAATATGAACGCCACGCCAACGAATATAGTGCTGGATTCCAGGATTCGTGCAGCAACAAGACCGAGTGCGAAACTTTCGTTTTGTTTCCTGAGCAGCGGGAAGAGAACGACGGCGGTGCCGATCCCTGCCAAAGCCACAACGATCTCCAAGATGCCGCCGATGATGACTGAAGTATCCTGCCCGGAGCCGACGACGTAGTTAGGATCGTGTACCGAACTATAGAGAGTAAGAGTCGGGATGGAGACAAAGGTGAGCAGGTAAAGTACACCCGCCGCCATCGCAATATTTCTCGGTGATGTTATAACTCGTTTGTTAGTAGTCATTGTACTTTTTCCTTTGTTTTGTGTCTGCTTTAAAGAAATTATAATTCGATTTGCTTAAGAATTATTTTTATTTTTGTTGTAGAGTAAAACAAATATTAATTTCATTTCATAGAACCTTTTCTTTCAGGTAATGATTTTAATACTTTATCAATACTCTGAGATGTTTCATCACTAACTCCATCTACAATAACATATACTAATTCGGCGGCGGCCACACCGGCAAGAATTGTTGGCAATTTATTTTTTGAAGATATTTTGTTGTCAACGGCTACGCCGATTGCCCAACCCAGCGAAGTACCAATTGCAGACAGGTACGGTCTGTCACTATCATCCAGATCATTTATCCATAAACTATCGCCTTTTGCATCAAAAATTTTAAGACCCATTTTTATCGAATGATGTATAAAAAACTGATCGCTATAATCGAATAGCTCACTGTATAGAATTCCGTCAACCTTTAGTAGTGAACATAAGTTTTCGGGAGACATATTTTCAATTGATTTTTCCTTTATGATATCCTTCACAGAGCCCGGCAATAAAACATCATAGTTTTTATCCCTAATTTTTTTTGATAATAATTCTTCAATATTTGATAAGCTCTCCCGTGATTGAACTATATCTTCATCTATTTTTCTTTTATCAATCACGGGCATTATTGCAATTGATTTGATCTGTTTTTGATCATAATCTGATTTAATAAATGTAGGTGTTGCAGCGCACCCTATCAAAATAGTACTAATAAATATGGTAAATAAATAAATTCCGACAGAAAATTTTGCCTTTGGGCATTCCAAACAAAATAATGATTTCATAGAACTCCTTTTTAATTTTTTAGTTGGCTAACAGCGTGTAGCTAAACCGCTGCCCGGATGCTAACCAATGATTTTGGGAAATAAACTAAAACAAGAAGACGAAAAACGACCGAAAAAAACAGTGTCAACGAATTGACGGAAGCAAATAATATTAACTCAAATACGGACGCGTAAGTGCGGTTGTTTTGAAGCGCCGGTTATATTTAGCAGCAAATTTAATAAGCTTAATTTATAACTGACACCAAAGGAGCGGTTATTTACCGTAGGCTTAAAAGTAAGCGTGCGGCGGTTAGGGAAAATGAAAATTGATACCTAGGATAAATACATATTAAAATTAAGAGATACAACTTGTCTTAAAGAATTCGACAACGAATTTATTAAGTCACGGCTAATGTGCCTGCCTATATTGAAGTGAAACCACCAAATTCTAAAGTTACGATTTCTGTACTTATTCCTATAATTACAAATGTTATGTCTTTATTTTTTATCTGGTTGGTATAGTTAGGATTTCGTCGCTAATTCACAAAATAAAAATTAGTTTATTCACGGCTAACTATTGCATTTTGTTTAATAGGATTGCACTTAAATATAATCCTATACCAAAAATCAAATGGGTGAGCAAACTTTTAAATCTTCTTAAGTTCGGTTCTGGTAGTTTAGATGATGCAATCCCAAAACCTAAAGCCGGCTGCATAATAATGAATGGAGCAATAACGGTTATTATCCCTATAAAGACGGCGGGATAATATAATGGTTTTTCTAACCATTCTTTTCCATACACCAGAATCAGCAGAAATGAAAAAGTAATACCAATAAGATAATGAGCTGTCCAGCCTATCAATAACTCACTCCGAACCGGTAGTGTCTTCATTATATTTTTATGATAAAATTTACCTTTAGAAAAGTTAGCTATCCACCGACCGACATAACGATAATCAAGAGATTTAATTTTAAATAAGCTTTGTATGAAGCCCCAGAAATCAACAATTAGTGTTGCTCCTATCCCGATAACAACTATTCTTAAAATCATATTTGAATTCATACATACTACCTTTTGAATAATTAATTTTATCTTTCAAAAAATAGCATTTGAAGAAATCAGAATGATAGGACAAAAATGCAGTTTAACAGGACTTAACTGAAATTATGTCTGAAAGCTTCTGGTGAGAGTCCGGTATGCTTTTTAAAAAACCTTATGAAATAGGAAGCATCCTCATAACCAAGATGATAGGCAATTTCTTTAACCTGGTTTGATGTTGAAAGGAGGTATCGTTTTGATTCAAGGATAATTTGTTCGTTTATAAGTTCAGAACTTGTCTTACCTAATGCTGTCTTAGTGATTGTATTTAGCTGATACGGTGTGAGGTTAAGCATTTCAGCGTATTGAGATGCTTGTTTATTTACGGAAATATGAATATTCAGAAGCTCAGAAAATTCCTCTAAGCGGTCCTGATTGAATGCTGTGTTTTTATCAATATCACTTTCACCCTTTTGTTGATGCCGGACCAATTCGATTAAGAAAATCCCGAGGCTCGCTTCAATTACTTCAGAATATTTTTCTTTTTTATCAAGGCTCTCTTGAAAGATACTTGTCATTATTGAAAATAATTTTTTAAACGATTCTGCATCTAATTGGTGAAGGCTTTTACTGCTTGCTTTTCTCAACAACAGCCGTGATTCTTTATCATTCGAGGAATAGAAGTTCTTTTAAACTGCATCAAATATCCGGTACTTCCCGCTTTAAGGACTAATTGGTGAACCTGACCCGGGCGCATAAAGAAAATAGAATTGTTTTTAATCTTGTAAGGAGTAAAATCTATTGTATGCTCACCTTTACCTTTTCTTAAAGCAAGTATGAAAAAGAAATCATGCCTGTGAATATCCTGAACCAAGTCTTTTCCAGTCATTAATTCATGAACGTCCCGAATGCTAAAAGTTTCAGAATCATTCAGCGCTTTTGGATTTGTATTAATAAATCTTAGAGGAATTGTTTTCATGTATACTAAAGTCTAACGAGCTGCTCCTTACCAGCAGCATTAGTTTATGATATTTCTTGTTTATGTCAGTCAAATGCTTTTTCTTCTGTCCGAACTTTGGCGGGGTCAGCCACTCGTCGAATTAATAAGTTTCTTAAATGCATTTCCACCTTTGTAAGACTCGATTTGTAATTCTCTTCTATAAGCTTCAGATTTTGTTTTGAAGGTTTCAGTATAAACAATTTTCCAAGGAAGATATTTTTTAGTTGATTTAACCAAACCCGAATTGTGACTGGACAATCTTCCTTGAAATTCAGAAGTATGACCGACGTAATAATGATTTGAATTAATCGACTTTAGAACATATACATAAAACATAATAGATGCCCCCTATCTATAGCATTTCCAATACTGCGGAGAGGCCGGGATTCGAACCCGGGGTACAGTTTTACCCGTACGACGGTTTAGCAAACCGTTGGTTTCAGCCACTCACCCACCTCTCCTAGACTGAAATTTTAAAACATAATCAATTTCTAAGAACGAAATATATAGGTTTAGCATCCCGCCTTGGCGGGATCAGCCACTCACCTTTATCCGCCATAGCTTTAGCAAAGGCGGACACCTCTCCATAAGCTGAAATGTTTTAATTCCTTACTTCGAATATAGAGAAAAATCGTGTACTATTAAAATTTTAACAGGACTTATCCTTAACCCTTTATCTTTTTATAGCCATAAACAATTAGGAATAAAACAAATGATGTTACAACCGCAGCGGGACCACTTGAAAAATCAAATTTGAATGCTAAAAATATTGAAATCGGTGGAATTACAGCACCTACCAAAACAGCTATGAAAAAAACTTGAGAGACCCGCTTAGAAACTAAAAGTCCTATCGAAGAAGGAATTATCAGGTAAGAAAATGTAAATACATCCCCTACAAATCTTGTAGTAAGAGAAATTCCCATTCCAACAACTATATAGAAAATAAGAAGCCAAAACCTGGAATTAATTCCGTGGGCACTTGCAGAATCTGCATCAAATGTTACAAACTTAAGTTGTTTCTGAAAAACTGTAAAAATGATTAATGTAAAAAGAAAAATCCCTAAAAGAGTAAAGAATTGTGATTGCCCGATAAATAAAATATCACCTTTTAGAATTGATTCAACTTCAGAGACTTCTGCAATAGGACTTTTCTGGATAAACATAATTCTTAATGCAACCGCTACAACGAAAATTATTCCAAGTATTCCATCCTGTGTTAAAACTTTTTGTCTGTATGTTTGTGAAAAAATTAAAACAACTATAACTGCAAACAGAAGTGAGAAGAAAGCCGGTTCAAAATTATGAAGAAATGAATGTTCACTTACTGTAATCCCGAATAATGAAGCAATAATCCCTTCGACATTTATTAAATGAAGAAAAGAAAATGCAACGCCAGCCACAGAAACCTGGGTTAGAGTTGCACCGAGAAAAACTACTCTTTGCGATACAACAAAGGTTCCAAGAAATCCGCAGATCATACCGGCTAAAATACTTCCCATAATTGCATAAGGGAAAAGTTGAATAAGTTGATTTACTGTTTCCAATTTTAATTCCTGTGTTTTGATGTTATAACATATTCGTCATCAATTTTGTTTACGTGAAAATCCGAAGAATACGTTTTTCTTAAATTTTCTTCCGATAAAACTTCATCAATTAACCCGTACTGGAAGAAGTCTTTTTCCATAAGGATTAATCTCTTAACTCCATTTGCAACATCACTTAAAAGATGACTAACCAAAAGAATTGTAAGTTTATTCTGATCATGTAATCTTGAAATAAGATCGAGCAAAGAATAGTGTGATGGTGTATCCATTCCATTTGTAGGTTCATCAAGAATAAGAATATTTGGCTCTACGGCAAGTGCACGCGCAATTAATGTTCTTTGTCTTTGTCCGCCTGATAGACTATTGTAGTTATAATTTTTAAGATGCTGGATTCCCACATATTCAAGACTAACATCAACAGCTTCCCTATCTTTTTTTGAAGGGTTGTCAAAAACACCCATAAGAGAATATCTTCCCATCATTACTACATCTGCAACTGTGTACGGAAGTAAAGGCTGAACTGTATCTCTCTGCGGCACATACCCAAACCTGTGCGAGTTTTTCTCAATTGTTCCGGAAAGAGGTTTCAAGTTTCCCAACAATGTTCTCAAAAATGTAGTTTTGCCGGCACCATTTGGTCCTACGATGCCGACAAAATCATTTTCAAAAATAGAAACACTAATATTCTCTATTATTTTCTTCTTACCGTAACCAATAGTTACGTCGTTAAATTTTATTATTGTTTTTTCCATTTCCTAAAAATTGTTTTTATTAAATAATAATGCTAAATGTTGTTAGCTACCTGGTCAACGATATAATCCATCATTTTGAAATAGCTGTCTATCCCTTCCTTCCCGTATACCCCAGGAATTTTTATTACTTTTACTCCTGTTATTCGCGCAATCTGATTTGGAGCTGCGTCGCTGTAATAATCTTCCATAACAATTATTTTAACCCCACCTTTTTTAATAAGATTTATAACTTCTGCATTATGAGAAGGAGTTGGCGGAATACCGGGCTTTGGCTCAACAAATCCGGCTGTTTTGATTCCATATTGATCGGCAAAATAAACCCAGGTAGAATGGAAAAATACAATCGGCTTGCCTTTAGCTTTAGCCATTTTATTTGCCCACTCGGATATTTTTGTGTCTAGCTGTTTGATATAATCGTTATAATTTGTTTCATAATAATCAGTATTTTCTGGATCCTGTGTTGACAATGCATCGAATACTTCCTTTGCCATTATTTTAACATCGAGCGGATCCAAATAGTAATGTGGATTTCCATAAGGATGGACATCACCGTATCGCGCATCCATCTTTGTTGTCGGAACTTCTTTCTTGTCAATGTCGCGGGAAAGATCAACAATCTGAACATTTGTATTCCTTGAACCATCAATTAATTGGGGAAGCCATTTTTCAAGATCCAACCCGACTTCAAATATCAAATCGGCATTTCTTAATTTTAACATATAACTCGGCATTACTTCAAGAAAATGCGGGTCCTGGTTGCCCCTGCAAAGATAATCTACATCAACTTTATCTTTCCCGATATTTTTTACAAGATCATAAATAATTGTTAAGGTGGTGACAGCTTTTACATTTGCAAAACTTAAGCTGCTCATAAGCATCATAAATACAACTAATAATTTTTTCATTTTTTTACCTCGTTAATAAAATTCTCTTAAAATGGATGAGCTTTATGTGGTCCTATAGAAAATATCATTTGTAAAGTGATATTTGTAGAACCGTCTCTTGCAGTTCCGTCCGCATAATTATAAAACAAATGCTGAACATTTAATCTGAAAGCAAGTGTATGCTCAACAGGATAATAACCAAGCCAGGCTGTTAATCCCTGAGTATTATTTTTATCATCATTCGATAAAGTATTAAAACCCGGGACATCATCCACAATTCCGTTTGTATAATCGTATTTCGCACCAAAGCTGTACATTTTTTCGAATAAATAATCTACATAGATAAAAGCACCGTAGGTATTAATTGTCTGTAAACTTTGCTTTGGAAAATTTATTCCGATTACGCCGTCACGTAAAACATCACGATGATTAAGAATTGTTTCTCCTTGAATAGTTAAGGCAGTATAATCATCCGGGCGATACTTGAATTTGAAATCCAATCCTGCATAAGTATAATTAAGTGATTTATTAATTAGTGCGGCGGTTGAATCTCCTGAAGTATTTAAATCCATTTTTGCATGAACACCATAAGAACCATTTAATCCAATCCCAAGATTTGAATAATCTCCAAGAGAAAAGAAAGTTCCCAGCCTTCCTACAAATATTGGACTTCTGCCTCTATGATTTGCAATAGATTCTTCAGTAGGATCCGCAACTTCACTGTGCCCTATTGCATCTCCTTTATAAATCCCGAGATCAAGGTTTGAATAAAATGAAGTAGGAAGAATAAAACTAAAATTAAAGCCTATATCGTTAAAACCGTCTGGACCAAAATATACCTGGTGAAACAATGGACGCTCAACAAATGCCCAGGCATGTGGATGAACAATATTTAACTGTCCGAATCCAACAAGATACTTTCCCGCTTTTATCTGAGCATCTAAAGGAAGTCCCCTGACAATATTTGCGTACAATTCTTCCACCGAAAATTCACCACCTTCATAAGAAATATTTCCTGCGCCGCGTGCATAGGGATTTAAGTAACCGTCAACAAAAAGTTCCATCTCCGGCATTTCAAAATTTATCTTTCCTTTGTCGGGAGAATCTTTTGTTAAGTCGGTTGTAGTATTAAAGGTACCAATTAAACTTATATCCGGGTTTACATTCGATTGACATAAACCTTTTATCGTAATAATGAATATGAAAAGAACTACCAAATAGTTTTTCATCAAGTATCTCCTAATTATTTATTATAGTAGGCTATCTTCGCTCTGAATAAGACAGATGAAGATATTTAGTTGAAATGATCAGGAGATTGGGGGTGCACGAAGTGTTAAATTATTAAAGTGAGGATAATTTCTAAAATCTTTTTTCTCGACAAATAGTTTTTCACAGCAAGCCGTTAAAGGTTTAACGATTCTTACTGATGCAAATTCATAATTAAGAATAGTGCTCGAAAAACTGTTCAGGAAACAGGGAGAATAATCGTTTGTAAGATCAAAACTTGCTAAAGGAACCTGGTTAGAATTTATATCAAAACTTTGGGGATTATCAAGATCATAATGATGATGATGAAATATTCCAACAACGAGAAATGATAAATAAACACATAAAAATAAAGTGGAAAGCTTATTTCTGTATTTACCCTGTAGATTACTCATGTTGATTTAAATATAGCTAATAATTTTCAAAAGAAAAATCACACACTTGTTCCCCTTTTATAGCTTAAACAGCCACATAGAAAATGCCTCTGATGACTCATTATCATCGGCAACAGTATAAACACCAAGACGAACTTTTCCATCGGTTAAAAAATCCAATTGCATGAATCCAGGTGAATGAATCGAAAGAATGCTTTGATCTCAGTAGCTTAATGAGTTAATATGAATTGAGGTACCAAAGCCATTGATTAAATAAATATTTAAAATAAAAACCCTAAAATTAAAAAAGCGGCATCAACCCTTGGTCAATACCGCTTATTGGAGGGAGAGAGATTAGGGAATTATCTTGTTTTTCTCTTTTCAGTCTTGTCGGAGTCACTTTTTCTTTCTACTCTATTTGGCACCGGCTTACTATTAGAAGTATTATTTCTCTTTACTTCTGGCTTGGTCTCGTTTCTTTTTGACTGAATGACCGGTTTATTGTTGTTTGTACTTTTTCTTTTTATTTCCGGCTTACTGATTTCATTATTGTTTCTATTAACATTCACTTCAACTTTTTTAACTTCTTTTCTTTCGATTTTCTTCTCAGGAACGATGTTATATTCTTTTCTTTTTTCAACCTGGACATCTTTGTTCACCTTAACATCATTCTTATTTTCTTTTCTTATCTCAGGATTATTTTCAGTCTTTCCTTTATATATTATTCCATCTTTCTTTTCGTTTTTTAATTTCTCCAACGTAATGTTTTTGTCTTTTATAACTTCTTTTTGTTTAACAGTTCCGGTATTCCTTTCTTTAACTTCGCTGTTGTCTTTTCCCAATCTTACTTTTGTAATATCAAGAGAAGTTCTTCTATTTTGCTTTTCAATTTTAACATCTCTTACGTCTGTTCTGGTCAATTGATCTTTGGAAGCTACAAATGTTCTTATCGCTTCAGTATCTTTTCCTCTAAATTTTTCAACTTCTTTGTAATCACTTACAGCAACAATATTACGTTGTCTTATATTCTGGTTTGTTCTTTCTCTTACATAATTAATATCAACACCGTTGTTTACAACTCTGCCATTCCTGTAACCATAATTGTTGCGATATTTCGTTCTGTTATAAATATTGTGTCTGTACTTTGGAGCAGCATAATATTTATAGACATAAGGGTCGCAGAAATATCTGTATTTTACAAAATACCAGTTATAATAAGGGACGTAATAATCATAAGTATAATGTATCCCGATACCAATGGTAAATATCGCATAAGGAGGAAGTGGAGCCCAGCCTATGTAATCACTGTCGTAACGCCAGTCGACCCACGCAGGAGCCCACTCATTATCAGGGACCCATAACCAGCCGTAATAATCATCATAGTACCAGCGACCATAATGGAAAACTATATAACCAAAAGGCTCATAAGAATCCCAGTACCAGCCGTCGCCTGTCCATATCCAGCGTCCGTCTCTATATGGAGCCCAACCTTCTTGTATGTCAGTTGGATGCCAAACGACTAACCCATCGTTAATTTCCATCCAGGTTCCATAAGGTGCTAAGTTTGTATAGAAAAATCCGTATTCAAAACCTGGATTATTAATAATTTTAGTTTCTGATTTTGTTGAACTAATAAATCCTGTAATCAGAATTGCGGTTATAATTATGAGCTTTTTCATTTCATACCTCTATGAGTATTTTTACTTTACATCTGAAAAGCCAACGATCATGCCAATAAAATCTTTATAATTTTAGAAGAAATGGAAGGATTTTTACAAAGATTTGTACACAAAGTTGAACAGTCTGATAATTAAATAGACAATGAATTTTTCAGCGTTTTACAGTTCTGTCTTTCCATTTGAATTTTCCAAATGCCCCGGCGATGCTGAATAAAACAATGTATGGAATATGAAGAAGTTCTGTGATAAGAAAGGGTTTAAGTAAGTCCTTATCAAATAGTAATTTTACACCTTTCCTAAGGATGGCATATTCTAAAATGATTTTTATAAGAAATGAAATAAGAAATGTTATCAGAAATGTTGAAGCGAATGTAAAACCGACTATTAGCTGAACTATTAAACAAAAATAGAAAAGAAAAATTAAAACCAGCTTCAGAATGAGAAATTTATTAATATAGAATAATCCTTTGCTCGCCCATCTTTTCCTTTGTTGATAAAATTGTGAGAAAGTTTTGTTCGATGCTGATAACACGACTGCTTTTCGGTTCATACAAAACTTAATTTTATCTTTTCCCTTTCTCCAGATCTTTTGCATTAAAATCTCATCATCACCGGAAGAAAGATGAAGATTATCATCAAAACCATTTACAGACTTGTAAGAACTTTTCCTGTAAGATGAATTCGCGGCATTACAAATTGTTGGTTTGTCTATTCCGATTAAACCAGCGCCTGCCAGAATTAATCCTGCAAATTCAATTCTTTGGATCTTATCAAACAGAGTTTTCCCTTTTTCAAATTCTACAGGACCAGAAACGAAACCTGTAGTTTCATCGTAATAACTAAGTAAAGTTACAAGCCATTCCTTTTGATAAGCACAATCTGCATCGGTCGTAACGATTATTTCGCCATTACAATTTTCTATTCCGAATCTTACTGCTCTTTTTTTGTGTGCATTTGGAAGGAAATCATCGGGAAGAGAAATAACTTTAATGTTAGATGATTTTTTTGCTTCCATCAACTTTGAAAGAGAATCATCCGTGGAAGAATCATTGATATAAATTACTTCGAATTTGTCCTTAGGGTATGTCTGATTTTCAATGCTTTCGTGACTTTTCAAAATATTTTCAGATTCATTTCTAAACGGAATTAACAAGCTGACAAATTCATTTACCTCTTTAAGTTTTACATCAACATAATTTTTACTCAACCCGGCATAAACTGATAAGATAAAATAGATATAAAATAGAAGGAGTAAGGTAAAACAAATAATTAGAATCGGTTCAGCCATTATTTCTTCTTAAATAATAAAGATAAACCAATTAAAGAAGGAATAAGAATATTAATAAAGAAAAGGAATATTGCAGCGTCAAAAGCAGATGCGGCATTAACACCCATTTGTCCAAGAAAAAAAACAGATGCACCTTCTCTGATTCCAATTTCACTAAGAGATATTGCGGGGAAAAAAGTTTTTGTAAACATTACAAGAATAGCTGCCCAATAGAAATTCGCAAAATTAAATTGACCGCTGAATGCAAAGACAAGTATAACAAATTGAGTAATAAAACAGAGATAAAAGAGAATTGAAATCGAAAACATTTTCAGTGAGTATTTTCTGTCAAGATTTTTTATAAAATTCATTTTGTTAAAAAATCTATAATACCTCGATTTCCTTATCTTATTAAAAAGAAAATTATTCCAGAACTCGGGATCGATCAAAAGAAGAATAAGCAAATAGAAGAGAGTAAATACAACTACAAATAAAGCAATTGTGATATAAATCGTTACGTTATAAAAAAAATGAACGAATAAAATACTTGCCAAAGCCCCGGTAAATGCAACAATTGCAAGAGGAAAAAATTTATCAATAACAGTCGCAATAGTAATTTTTAGCAAAGTCCTTTCTTTAAAGAGAAACGCCCTGCCAAAATATTCACCAAGCCTGAAAGGAGTAAAAGCCCCTGCCGCAAATCCCTGGAAAAGCGAAATTAAGATTACTTTCTTTTTTTTATAATTTAGAATTGTGTCACAGGTTAAAAGCCATTTCCAATATTGAAGAAATACATTTGGTATAACCAAAATAAAAGCGGCTGCAATCAGCATATAATTTGCATTTTCAAAAGCATCGACAATTTTTGAAATTTTTACAGTTGTAGCAATAAAGAAAATTAACCCGCCCGCAACAATAATCTTAAGAAATAAAAATATTTTATTCTTATTAAGAGTAAAAAAATCGGTTATATATTTTTTTATCGCAACTGATTCCATAAACTTTCAATGTTCAAGTTCTAAAATATTTATTTTTAATCCTTCCGTACAATTGGTACACATACCCAAACCTTTCCTATTATTAAGAACTCCCTGCCTGAAATCCTGGTAAGGTTTTGATATCCAAATATCTTTCATTGAATTGTCTTTCAATTCGCCCAAACCAAAATTAGCATCCTTATCAAAACAGCAGGGAACAACCTTCCCATCCCATGTTATAACAGAAGTTCTCCACAAGGCGAAGCAATGATCTTTCAACTTATTTTTAATCTTAACTTCTCCATTACTTACAACATATCTTCTGTACTTTTTATTCGATGGTAAAAAATGTAAAGCACTTTCATAAGATGAAACCTGCATTGTCTTAAAAACAACTTTATCTACACCTGTATCTTTACCATATTTTATAACTTCATCGAGCATATGTTCGTTTTGCTTCATAACAATGAATTGAAATTCTACAAAGGGTTTTTTCTTTTTTAGCTGATCTCTTTTTCTGATCAGCAACCTTAAACCCTCATCCGCCTTTTTAAATGAACCGCCTACTCTGTAATTTTGATAACTTTCTTCATCGAGTCCGTCAACGGAAAAGATTAATTTATCTGGCGCATTCTCAATTATGTTACCGACAGTTTTTTCATTTATATAATGACCGTTGGTGCTTATTGAAACATAAATATTTTTGTTTTGCGCAAACTTTATCATTTCAGGAAGATTTTTGTTTATGTAAGGTTCTCCCTGGAAATAAAGCTGCACATAAAAACCTGTACCCTTAATTTGATTTACTATATTCTTAAAATCGTCTACTGAAAGTAAACCAAGAGGGCGGGTTAAGGCTCCCAAACCGGAAGGACATTCAGGGCATTTTAGATTACAATGATTAGTAGGTTCAATAGAATAACTTATAGGCATCCCCCAAACAACAGGTTTGCGTACAATTCGGGATACCACAAACGAGCCTATGACCTTCAAAACATTAAAAGCTCTGGGAATTGTAAAATATTTCAGAGGATTAATTTCCACCCTTACCTGCTAATTTTTGTTAATGAAGATAAAGAATTATTAAATCCTTTAAAAGCACTTTTATGCAGTTTAAGGTAAACCCATTTAATTTGTTAAGCTTAAGAGTTTTTTATACTTTTCTACTTTAGAATCAAAACAAATCGGAGAATTAATGCAAATTAACTTTGGAGATATTCCGGGGCAATACAATCTTTTCCTAGATTATCTTTATGAGTTTGAAAACGTAAAAAAGTTCTACAAACACGATTTCAGAAATAGAGATGAATATTTAACGACATTTAAAACAATCTCTGAAACTAACCGGGAATTCAGAAACGACGTTCCGAAAATTATTACCGGTCAATACAAAGGTTTTAGCCTTTCCGAAAAGACAAAAAACAATATTGATTTGTTGAAAGAAAAGAATACTCTTGCTGTAGTAACCGGACAGCAGCTTGGTATTTTGGGTGGACCACTTTATACTTTTTACAAAATAATTACTGCAATAAAGCTTGCCGAACATTTAAAAGAAAGATACGACGCTTACAACTTTGTTCCTGTTTTCTGGCTTGAGGGAGATGATCACGATTTTGAAGAAGTAAGATCTTTAAATGTCATAAATGAGCTCAATGAAGTAACAAAAATTTCTTATGATGATGAAATTGTTGATGAAGAAATCCGGCAAAGCGTTGGTTATTTACAAATTAAAGAATCTATATCTGCTTTTTTAGATAATCTTGATAAAAATCTTCGGGATACAGAATTCAAGCCTGACTTGCTAAAGAAACTGAAGGAAAGTTATTCGGTTGGGAAAACATTTAAACAGTCCTTTCGCGAACTTATCTTCTGGCTTTTTGATAAATATGGTCTGATAATTTTTGATCCACAGGATATAATAATTAAAAATCTGTTAAAACCTGTTTTTAAAAAGGAAATAAATAATTTCAGACAGCATACAGAAAAACTTGTACAGGTCAGCGCGACAATTGAAGAAATTTATCACGCGCAGGTAAAGGTGCGACCTGTAAATCTTTTTTATAGAAATGAAGATGGTAGATTTCTCATTGAGCCTGTTGAGAATGAGTTCAGACTAAGAAGAAAACGGAAGAAGTTTACACAGGAAGAAATTATTGATGAGATTGACAATAAACCTGAGAACTTTAGTGCAAATGTTTTATTAAGACCAATTTGCCAGGATTATATTTTACCAACTGCATTTTATGTCGGTGGACCTAGTGAAATATCTTACTTTGCCCAGTTATCATCTTTGTATGACTTTTACGATTTAACCTCTCCAATAATTTACCCGAGAATTTCTGCAACTATTTATGAAAAAAATCTCGAAAAGATTTTTGAAAAGTATAATCTCTCATTTGAAGATGTTTTTGTTAATTCCGATGAATTAAAAACGAGAGTTATAAATTCTCTTTCTAAAAATTCTATCGATGATATTTTTGCTGAATCAAATAATCAGATAGAAGTGGTTATTGATCGTCTTAAAGAAAAGCTTTTTGAATTTGATAAAACAATTGCTGACGCTACCGGAAAATACAGGCAAAAAATCCTCGGCTATCTCGATGAATTAAAATCAAAAGCAATTGATGCACAGAAAAAGAAACATGAAATTACTCTAAGGCAAATTGATAAGCTTTCTAATTCCCTTTTCCCGAATAACAATCTACAGGAACGTGAGTTAAATTTCGTTTATTTCTACAATAAATACGGAGAAGGTTTTATGAATAAGTTATTCGATGAGCTTAAGATCAATAATTTTGATCACCAGGTGATTAAATATTGATATTCTTCTATAGTTAGACAGCTATCATTTGTACTTGTCTTAGAAAATCGGGGTTAGAGATTGCAACACAATCGAAGTTATCAACCTTACCTCCCTCATTCAACAGCATTGATAATATTGCAAACGCCATCGCAATTCTGTGATCATCAAAACTATTAAAAGCAACATTTTTATTTTTTATCTGACCTGATATGGAAAAGCCGTCTTCAAATTCATCTACTTGTAATCCCAAAAGTTTATAGTTATAACAAAGAGTTGAAATCCGGTCGCTTTCCTTTTTTCTCAACTCACCTGCATTTTTTATTACAAAGTTTCCCTCAGCAAATAAACCGGCAACAGATAAAATCGGAATTTCATCAATAATATTCGGAATTATTTCTTTAGGGATCTCAATGTTTTTCAACTCGCTCGTTTCAACTACTATATCACCATAAGTTTCGCCGCCGCTTACAGAAATATTTTCATAATTGATTTCCGCTCCCATTTTTTCGAGTATTTCTAGATAACCTTTCCGGGTTTCATTCAAACCGATATTTTTAATTCTAAGTGAAGAATTTTTAGATAGAATAGCAAGAACAACAAAAAATGCTGCAGAGGAGACATCCGAAGGGACAAAGTATTCTGCAGGAACAGGATAATTAATTTTAGAAACTAAAATTGTATTGCCTGATTTATTTTTCTTTACTTCGAGTCCAAGCATTTTTTCTGTATGATTTCTTGAAGGAAGTCTTTCTATAACTGATGTAGTACTTTCACAATGCAAACCGGCAAAAATAACAGCACTTTTTATCTGTGCACTCGCAACAGGGAGTTCATAATTAATTGGATGAAGTTCTTTGGAGGATAAAATCTTTAATGGCAACCTGTTGTTTTCAGATTCAAATCTTGCACCCATTTGAGCTAATGGAATTGTAACTCTATCCATCGGTCTTTGAGAAAGAGATTCATCCCCGATAAGAGTAGTTTCAAAATTTTGTGCAGAAAGAAATCCAGTAATTAGTCTTGCTGTTGTTCCAGAATTACCGCAATCCAAAAATTCAGAAGGCTTGTTAAAATTCTTAAATCCTCTACCAGTTACAATAATTTCTGAGTCTTCCTTCTTAATTTCCGCTCCTAGCTGTTGAAAACATTTTACTGTTGTGGCAACATCCTGACCATTTGAAAGATTTTTAATTACAGATTTCCCTTTCGCAATAGACGCAAACATAACCGCGCGATGTGAAATTGATTTATCGCCGGGAAGATTGAGCTCGCCAGATACTTTACTAATTTTCCTAAATTCCTGGATCATACTATTCTACCCTTAAACAAGACTTTTGATACCGGATGCTTAATGCTGGATTCTTGATACTATACTGAATTTGATATAGCATACGTCTTCCATTTGCCGTTTTAACTACCGAAGCTTTTAGCGAAGGTAGTCAACCATCTTCCATCATTTTTTATTTATCCATTCTTCAATTTTTGAATTGAGTTCTTCTTCAGAAAACTCAGATTTGTCATACATTCCTTCAATAATTCTTTGTCTCAAAGCTTCGTATAAACAAATGGCAGCAGCAACAGAAACGTTCAGGCTTTGCACCATACCAAACATAGGAATAATAAATTTTTCATCTGCAAATTCTTCAGCGTCTTTAGAAACTCCGCGATGTTCATTCCCAAAAACGATAGCAGTTTTTTGAGTAAGATCAAGATCGTAAATACTTTTTGAATCTGCTGAAATTGAAGAAACTAAAATTTTAAAACCATCTTTTTTCAATGATTCAAAACATTCTGGTATACTTTTATACTTTTCTTTTTCAATCCATTTATAAGCAGAAGCAGAAGATCTTTTGCCAATCTTAGGAAATTTTTCAATATCATAAACAAGTGAAACTTTCCCAACCCCGACACTATCACAAGTTCTGAAAATTGCACTTACATTATGGGGGTCGTGGATGTTCTCAAAAACAACATGAAGAGATTTCTGTCGTGATTTAACAACAGAAATAATCTTGTTTGTTCTTTTTTCAGTCTTAAATGATTGCACATTTGTCATGCTGAAATAGGTTCGGCATCTTTTGTTGAATGAGACTCTTCGCTTCGCTCAGAGTGACAAAGTAAAGGTCATTCTGAAGGAATGAAATGACTGAAGAATCTCTAAAAAAATTAATGGGATTCCGAAATAAATTCGGAATGATTTATTTATTAAAAACTAATTTATAAACTGTTTTGTTTTTGTTTCCTCTTGCTTTATCAACCTTAAATTTCTCTTTTGAATTAATCTTAAGATAATAAGAAACAAGATCGATAATTTTATTCATTACAGTATCTTCATCGTGCGCCCAGCATTCACAACCTTTTAACGAAGGAACTTCTGCTGTAAAACCGTCATCTGTTTTCTTGATTATAATGTCTAGAACCATTTTACATTAATTTATAGATGACATCTTTTGAAAAGATATCATCTATCATAATTCCTTAATAATTACTATCGGATTTCTCGCCAGAGACAATCTTTACACTTGCACTTGCGCCAATTCTATCAGCACCACTTGCAATCATTGCTTGTGCATCTTCTTTAGAACGAATTCCACCTGAAGCTTTAACTCCTATGCTGCTTCCAACAACATATTTCATTAATGCAACATCGCCGACTGTTGCGCCCCCTTTGCTAAAGCCAGTAGAAGTTTTAACAAAATCAG
Source organism: uncultured Ignavibacteria bacterium (assembly GCA_963727535.1). Classification (GTDB taxonomy): domain Bacteria; phylum Bacteroidota; class Ignavibacteria; order Ignavibacteriales; family Ignavibacteriaceae; genus RBG-16-34-14. The sequence continues at coordinate 411,806 of CAVSGR010000004.1, read as the reverse complement.
CTCCTGCTTTTTTACAAATTAAGCAAGCTTTTATTTTCTCATCATCAGTAAGTAAGGCTGTTTCAAGAATAACTTTACAAATTGCATTATTCTTTTTAGCTATAAGTACAACCTGGCTTATATCATTAAAAACATATTCATAATTCCCTTGCTTGTGCTGTCCGACATTCATTACCATATCAATTTCATTAGCACCGTTTTGTATAGCCTGTTCCGCTTCAAACTTTTTTGTCTCAGTTGTATTCGAACCAAGTGGAAATCCAATAACTGTACAAATTTTTACTCCGGTTCCTTTTAATAAACTGCTACTGAGAGAAACATAACCTGGATTTATACAAACTGAAGCAAACTTAAATTTTGCTGCTTCATCACAAAGTTTTCTTATTTCGTCGGGAGTTGCATCTGGCTTTAATAATGTATGATCAATTTTTGATGCAAGATTTTTATCAGGCAAAGCTTCACCAATTCCCAAACCCGCAGCAACTCTGGATGCACCAACGCCCATAATATTCTTTACAGTTTTAGGCTGTGTTACAACATTGGTTTCCCAGCCTTTACAGGATTCTTCTTTGCAGTAAAAATCTCTTAAAGTTTTTTCCAGGAATTTCTGCGAAACATCAAGATCAGATATTCGGTGTTCCATTTTACTCACCATATTTTGTAAATGCTTCAAATGTATTTTTTAACAACATTGCTCTTGTCATTAATCCAACTCCACCCGGAACCGGAGTAATGTAAGATGCTTTTTTAGAAACTTCTTCAAAGTCTACATCACCTACAACACGGTAACCCCTTTTTGCAGTTTCATCATTAATTCTGTTTATTCCTACATCAACAACTACAACACCGTCTTTCACCATATCTGCATTAACAAATTTGGCTCTGCCGATTGCTGCAATTAGAATATCCGCCTGTTTTGTAAAGTAAGAAATATCTTTTGTTGCAGAATGACAAATCGTTACGATTGAATTAGCATGTTCTTTCTTCTGAAGCATAATGTTTGCAATCGGTTTGCCAACTATATTGCTTCTGCCGAGAACAACAACATGTTTTCCTTTTGTATCGATGTTGTAACGAATTAACAGTTCCTGAATTCCTGCAGGAGTACAAGAACGAAAAGTTTCTTTACCGATCACAAGCTTACCAACACTCATTGGATGAAACCCATCGACATCTTTTTGTGGAGAAATCGCTTCGATTACTTTGTCTTCATCAATATGTTTGGGCAAAGGAAGCTGAACAAGAATTCCGTGGAAATCTTTATTCTTATTATACGATTCGATGAGTTCAAGTAATTCTTTTTCTGAAGTGCTTTCATCTTTTTTTTCAGTTATAGACTTCATTCCAATTTCATTACAATCTTTCGTTTTACTGCTTACATAAATTTCCGAAGCAGGATTGTTGCCAACAAGAATCGCAGCTAAACCCGGAACTCGTTTCCCTTCTGCTTTTAGTTTATCAATCTCGATTTTTAACTCGGCTCTTATATCCTGTGCTATTTTTTTCCCGTCTAATAAAATCATTTAATTCCCTTTTCTGTCTATTAGAGCCCCGACATTTATGTCGGGGTATAATTAACAAATTTACAATATGGCTTCAGCCAAAATTGAAAATGAATTGGGGCTAAAGCCGATTAAATAGTAAAAATTATTAATCTGATAATTAGAACCGAAATTTTCTGCCAATATTTGTTCATAATTATATAAGCAGGCTTGGCATTCCCCAAATACTTTCTCGACCTAATCAGGTATAATACGAGGCTCAATTAAATCTCTTAAACGAATTAGAAATGTAAGATTAGCACCTATTTCGCCTTTTAATGAACCGGTGTATTTAGCAATACATTTCTCAAGCTCAAAATATTTTTCTTCAGTTCCCTCAGTTTTATATTTATATGTAATTCCATTATTTGCAAAAATTGCATGATATAATGATGTCCAAGCTATATTCATCATTACTATATAACCTTCAGTGCGATAATCAATAGTAGGTTTATTGTATATCTCAACTGCTAATAATGCTGCTTTGATAGACTTATCTATAAAAGTTTGGGTATTGGGAGATATATAATTATGTATATCATCCAAGTTAGGCCATAATAAATTCCCAAATGTTCTTCTCGAAGCTATAATTTGGTTACTAAGTTGTTTGTTACTAAAGCGGCCAAATTGGTTATGGTCCCGCCTTAGTTGTGTAAAGAATTTTTTTAGGTTTGGTGTAATAGTATTTAATTTACAAGAACTTATATAATCATGATATTCATTAAATAGAATTTGTATCTGATTATTAGTTAAAAGTTTCGTTACGCTCATTTCGTTCTTATAAAATTTTGACTTTGTTGTTTGTAATAATTTATTTTCATTCATTTAATAATTTTTTATTTTCATCTTTCTCAATTTCTTCGCTAAAAGGATTCGAATTTTGCCAGCCGGTTTTTCCGGTTTCCCTGAAATTTTCTAATCTTCTTTTTGTTATCTCGCAATAAACGGGATTTATATCACAGGTAAAACATCTCTCTTCCCGATATTTCCGAAGCAATAAGGGTTGTTCCACGCTGTGAGAAGAAATCAAGAACAATATCACCTAGTTTGCTGCTCGCTTGTATAATTCTTGTAATTGCTTTCAGAGGCTTCTGTGCATAACATCCGTTTACATTCTCTTCCATCCTGTAAAAAACCTGCTGAACATCGACCCAAACATTTCCTGCCCTAATAAATTCCGATTTTCCTCTTTCAAAATTCTCAGTAACTTTTCCGTTAACTTTTTTATAATAGCCCCTTAAAATTTTCGGTATATCTGTATATTCAGAATTAATATCGAAAAAAGGATTGCCCTTTGTATAATATAGAAGTTCCTGCCTGACAGACATCCAATTTTTTTGTGTGCCGTAACCTCGCTGGTTTCTCATCGTTATAAAACTTCTCGAATCAAACCCGCTTTCTTTCATCATCAACATAAAGTTTGGTAGAGGCTGGAAGTGATTATTCTGATCTGCTCCAAGCCATATGTAAAGTGATGAATCAGAAAGTAGAGAATCATAACTATTCTCTATCCACTTTTTACTCCAATCAATAAATTTTTCTAAATCTCTTTCGTCAAATGCAACAAAATTATATGGCGGATCCTGAATTGCCAGGGATGCTTTTTCATCTTCTAATAATTTTTTAATTGAGTTTTTGTCCGAAGCATCTATACAGGCGATTTTATGTTTGCCTTCAGGATCATTCCAGGTATCACCAGGCTTAAAGCTACAATGTTTTAAAAGCAATTCCTGCAGCCGGAAATCGGTATCTATCCTTGGTAAAGGAAAGTTAACCATTTATGTTTCAATTTTTGTTGTAAAAGAAGGAAAGAGAATTCTCTCAATTTCAACTGTCTTGCCGGTGTCAGTATCAATTTTCAGAAACATTGCACAAAGATGAACATCATTTTGTGCTGTTTCATATTTTTGTGGGGTTTGATAAATAAACCGGTTAATTGCTGCCTGCGTCTTCATTCCAATAACGGATTCATAAGGTCCGCTCATTCCAACGTCTGTAATATAACCTGTTCCCTGCGGAAAAATTCTTTCATCCGAAGTTTGAACATGTGTGTGTGTTCCCAAAATTGCGCTGACTTTACCATCCAAAAAATTTACTAATGCAATTTTTTCGGCAGAAGCTTCTGCATGGAAATCTATAATAATTATTTTTGTTTCATCTTTAAGTTTTGATAAAATCCATTCGGCAGTTCTGAAAGGGCAATCAATTGTTGCCATAAAAGTTCTGCCCTGGAGATTAACGACTGCAACTTTGCCCTTTTTTGTTTCGGCAATATGATAGCCGTTACCATAAGTTCCCCGCGGATAATTTAAAGGTCGTAAAACTCTGTTTTCTTCTTTAAGATAATCCTGTGATTGATGTTTATCCCACGTATGATTTCCACCGGTAATTACATGCACTCCAAGCTCAAAAAGAATTTTTCCTTCTTTACTTGTGCAACCTTTGCCGTCGGAAGAGTTTTCCCCATTGGCAATAACGAAATCAGCTTTATATTTTTGAATTAAACTTGGCAACCAGGTTTGGACAAGATCCATTCCCGGTTTACCAATAATATCGCCGACAAAAAGTATATTTAAATTATTCATACTTACTTCGATAATATATCTAAAAATGAAGAAAATAGGAAAAGTCTGGGACTATCAAAATGCCTTGCAAGATTTTGCAATTCTTTGAATGTATTATTTTTTAAGGTTAGATTTAAGCTATGATTTCCAACGATCTTTTAAACATTCCTTTCGATGAAGCTGAATATTCCGTACTTGATGTTGAAACTACCGGCTTAACTCCGCGTTATAATGGTGTAATCGAAATTGGTATTGTAAAAGTTAGGGGACTAAAGATTGTTGATAAATACAGTTCTATTATAAATCCCGGAAGACCAATTCCCTACTACATTTCTGAGTTTACTGGAATTACCGATGACGACACTTACAACGCTCCTCTATTTGAAGACATCGCAGATGATATTTTAAGATTTATTTCCGGTTCTGTTTTCGTAGCACATAATCTCTCATTTGACCGCAGCTTTATCAATAAAGAATTCCTGATGATAGAACGTGAAAAACCTGCCAATCCTCAGTTATGTACATTAAAATTAGCTAAAAGAATTTATCCCGAATTAAAAAGTAAATCTCTCGGAAGCCTGAGCCAACATCTTAATGTAAAACTTTTAAACGCCCACAGAGCTTTACCGGATGCGGAAGCAACCGCTCATGTTTTAATCAAAATGTTAAGGGAAATCAAAAAAAAGAACGAAGTAAAAACTTTAGACGAACTTTTGAGCCTGCAGGTCATTCTTTCTAAAAAAGAGAGTAAAATAAAAATAAGCAAACATCTTAAAGGAGATGTGCTTTCTCTTCCTGAAGCGTCGGGTGTTTATTATTTTCTTAATTCAAAGGGAAAAGTAATTTACATTGGGAAAGCAAAGTCTTTAAGTAAAAGAGTTCGTTCTTATTTTCTTTTAACTGCGCCAAGAAAAGCCAAGAAAATAATAAAGCAAACAAAACGAATTAAATATGAAATTACTAATTCGGAATTAACTGCCTTATTATCCGAGGCTGAATTAATTAAGCTGATAAATCCAAGACACAACTATCAGCTAAAACATTATGGCAACAAATATTTTTTAAGAATAAATCAAACGCAAATTTTTCCGGATATTGAAATCTCTAACAAATTTGATTTTGACGGGAACGATTATTTCGGTTTGTTCGTTACGAAAAAGAAAGCTGAAGTTGTTTTCGAATTAATTAACAAGGCTTTTACTTTAAGAGAATGCAGTAAACAGGAATTTATTAAAAGTAAAAAATGTTTCCTTGCCGAAATTGAAAGATGTCTTGCTCCTTGCGAAATAAAAGATACAGGCTCTTACAACGAAGAGTTAGACAAGGTTTATGAGTTTTTGTATGGGAAGAACCAAGACTTGCTGAACCGGCTTCTGAACAAAATGAAATTCTACTCTGAGAGACAAAAGTATGAAAAAGCCGGAGAGATAAAAGTCCTGATTGATCTTATACTTTCTCAAACACATAAAACATCTATCTTAAAAGAACCGGTTAATTCAGCAAATGTACTTTTCCAGGTTTCAGAAAAATTCGGAACTGATTATGTGTTAATGATTGAAGGGAAAATTTATATAAAAGAGTACAAGGTAAACAAAGAGAATAATTTTGAAATTGCGATAGATGATTATTATTCGGGAACACTTAATACAAAACCTTTACCAAGTGAAGAGGATCTTGAAAAGATGAAAATAATTCTTAACTGGATAATTAAGAACAGAAATAAAGTCCGCGCATTTTATCTTAAGGATTATCAAAATAAAGAAGAATTATTCAACAAGTTAAGCAGTTACAAAAATGATTTCGCTTTTTACGATGGACCTGTAATCGAGACAAGTGATGTTGATGATTTCAACCAAAATCTTTTTGCAGAAAGCTTAGGTTGAGTCCTGCCTCAAGAAATAAGCTTCAAAAAATCTTATCAGATAATAAATCAGGTTCCTCAAAAATTTTACTAAAATTGATAAGTTGGAGTAAAAGCAATAGCGGCGATAAGAAAACTCTACTCGGGATGATTAATATTGCGAAAAATGGATTAAGAAGTTTTTCTGCTATTCAAGCTTTCATAAAAGAATTTAAAAAGATAATTAAAACAGGTAATACTTCTAAAATTATTGATTTCTTAAATAAACAAACTGAAAAGATCAAAGACAGGTATTCAAATTTGTTTAAGAATTCTCTTCCCTATCTTAAAAACTCAAAAAGGATTGTAACTCTCTCAAACAGTAAAACTCTAATAGAAATCCTGGGAAGATTAAATGAAGTCACAAAAATTACTGTAATTATTGGAGAATCCCGTCCTCAGCTTGAAGGAAGAATAATGGCAAAAGAATTATTGAAGCACAAAATAAAAACAGAAATTATTCCTGATGCTCTTTTACCAAATGCTGTTGAAAAGGCTAATGTTGCGATTATTGGAGCAGATATTGTTCTTGCAAACGGAGATATTGTAAATAAAATTGGAAGTAGAAGTTTAGCAATTGCTTGTAAATATTTTAAGAAACCGTTTTATGTCTTAGCGACTTCAGATAAATTCTCTACAAAGACTAAATACATTCCAGAAAACAAAAGCGGGAATGAAATCTGGAGTTACAATCACAAGCTTTTGACAAAGACTAATTACTATTTTGAGGTTGTTGAAAGAAGATTGATAACTAAAATAATAACTGATTAAAAAAGTCAAATCTCATAAGTCAAACGTGACGTAAAATTCTTTGAAGATTTGAGATTTGAATTTTGAGATTTGAAATCAGATCACAGTTCTACAAGTTGCCTGCTCTTAATATTAAATCTTATCGTAAGCATCGTAGCTGAAGCACTTAGTCCAAGAAGAAGTCCTACCCAAACCCCCTGCACACCAAAGTGAAAGACAAATCCTAAAACATAACCGACAGGAAGAGCAATTACCCAATAGGCGATGAAAGTAATTAGCGTAGGAATTTTAACATCAGTCAAACCTCTTAAAACACCTATACCGACTCCCTGCGTTCCATCGGAAACCTGGAATATTGCAGCAATAATTATTAATGATGACGCAATCTTTATGACAGATTCTTCATCAATATATAAAGTGGGAAGAAATTTATTCAAAGCAACAAAGATAATTCCGCAGATGAACATAACAGATGCACCGCTGATAATTGCCGTAAAACCAGCTCTTCTCACCTCGATAACATCTTTTTTACCAACAGCATTCCCAACTCTTATTCCGCCAGCGGCAGAAATACCAAGCACAACCATAAAAGTAATTGATGCAAGATTGATCGCAATTTGGTGAGCTGCAAGTGGATTTGTTCCCAGCCATCCAATCATAATAACAGCAAAAGAAAAAGCACCAACTTCAAAAAAATACTGAAAGCCACTGGGTAAACCGACAGACAAAATCTTTTTAATAACAGGAAAATTTATCTTCTTAAAATGGAAATTGACATCATATTTTTTAAAGTATTCCTTGTTCATCACATAAAACATAATTACAATTGCCATAAATATTCTTGAGAAAAATGTTGCCCATCCCGCTCCGGATAATCCTAATGCCGGCATTCCAAGATTACCATATATAAAAAGCCAGTTGGCAAATACATTTATTAAGTTGGCTACGATCGCAATTATCATTGCCGGTTTCATTATAGAGAAACCTTCAATAAATTGTTTATAAGTATGAAAAAGCATAGCAGGAACTATCGACAGCGCTATTATCTTTGTATATGATGAAGCTTGTACTGCGACTTCATAGGGTTCGTTTAAATATTCAAAAAGATTTGATGCAAAAAAAACAATGGTCATAAGAATTACTCCCAAAACCAAATTGACTATAAAAGATTGCCTGAAATAAATTCCGCATTCTGAAAATCTTTTTGCTCCAACTAAAATTGCAATAAGTGGAGTTACCGACATTGCGACTCCAACGCCGATAATAAAAATCAGCATAAACATGCTATTTCCCAGGGAAGCTCCGGCTAGAGGCACAGCACCCAAACTACCGACCATTACACTATCAACTACTCCCATCATTATAAAACCCAGCTGACCAATTATGACGGGGTATGCCAGGTTGAATGTTTCAGCAATATGTTTTTTAATGTTCAATAAATTTTTGTTTAGGTTTTAAGGAAGGAAATATAAATCTAAAAAGATAAAGAGTGAATTAAAGGAGTGAAAAATAATTAACGACTCCATACTAAATGTTATGAAGCCGTTAATCTGATAATTTTTATGGAATTAAACTCTTTAGTTTCTATTACGATAATCGTTATAAAATCTTAAACACAATCTTTTAACCCTTTCACTATTATCGAAACGAATCGCCTGGCGAACAGCACTCATTGCCAAGGGAGTTCCAAGTTTATAAAGTGAAAGTGCTGCGGCAATTCTTGCTTCTTCGTTGGCATCCTCTCTCATCACTTTCATTAATGGGATAACTGCATTTGTAATTTTTAACTCTCCGATCATATAAGCACTGCTTGTTTTTAGCCCTGTGTTGCCAGATTCTATCCCGTTTATCAATGACTGGATAGTATTCTGACTTATAACAATTTTTTCTTTCTCAGAGGGGTTACTGGCATATATAAAAGAGGAGGATAGTACAAGAAAGAATAGGAAAGCAATAAACATTCTTTTCATTTTACACCTCGTTTTTTGATTAACTGATGTTAAAATATTGCTCTTTAAATGTTATTGCTAAGTAATTAGGACAAAAGGTCTTAAGTTTTGATAGGAAGCTCTAATCAATAATTGACCGGAGTTGATTATTAATGACAGTTCAATAATAAAATGACTTAAACTTGTCAAAGTAAAACGAAGCTACACTTCACAAAATGCTTCATGTAGTGAATGCCTGACGAAGTTTAGCGGAGAGAGAGTGACCTACTTCGCCAAGGCTTCGTAGGTTAAAATTCGTTTTCTGGAAAATGCAATACCGGAGCCGGTTTTAAAATATTTTTCTAAATTTTTAGCAATTTCTTCTGTTTTCACTGCTACATAAGCGTTTATCTCAAATGGTCTGTACGGTTTAGTAGATTTATTCTGTCCTTCATTGTGTTCTTTAAATCTCTTTTCCAAATCGGAAGTATAACCAACGTATCTGAAATCAGAGTTTAAACTTTTAAGAAAATACACGTAGTACATTTATCCCTCCATTTAAAAAAATAATTTTAGAACCAAAACATAATTTGAAAGAATTGAGGACGAAGCCAAACGAAGCCTTGGCGTAGTTTGGCGGAGAGAGAGGGATTCGAACCCTCGGAGCCGCAAACGCAGCTCAACGGTTTTCGAGACCGCCCCGTTCAACCACTCTGGCATCTCTCCTAAATATTATTTCTGGAAAAACTTAGTTTCCATAATTAACCCGAATTAAATTTAGACAATCAGTCCCTTTATAATCTAAAGTTGTATCTAACACAAAACCTTTTTTACAATATTCATAATACTTATGGATGTTATTTTCTCTATTATAAGGTGATAAAGGTTTATTATACCATTCTGAGGTTTCTATTGTTGCAAATTGTGCGAAGTCTTTTTTTGTACCGTACCATTTACCATCTGAAACTTTACTCAGGTAATAAAAGAACTTAGTAATGCTAATGAGAGGATTGTAGTCTTCTAAATGATAATAATCTGGCATAAGGGCATCCAGAATTAGAGAACGATATTCTTTATTTTTATAAAGTCGAGCGTATTCGATTATCGCATTTTCTTTAACTGATGATTCAGAACTCCAAAGGCTGTCCCTTAACATTTTAATTGTTGCTATATCAGAAATCTCTCTTAGTTTTTTAGTCAGGTTTGTATCATTGAGAATCTCGATTGTTCTTAAAGTCATTTCCCTTGCAACCCTATCGCCTGTTAATTTATCTTTGAACATTTGTAAAACGAATAATCTATTTTGTTTGTTTGCAATATCGTTTGCATTTTTGTTTTGATTATTTGTAATAATTATCGTACTAATGTATCCAACAAGAGGAATTAAAATAAGTGTGAAAGTTTTGAAACCCCACTTATTAAACCAGCTATTATTTTTATTTGATTCCATTGAAATCTCTCATAAAGCTATTTACAGAAAACTTTTTCCTATTTTTTTCATGTCTATTATTTTGTCTCCACAATCTCTTTAGTCAATTAGTGAATGCACAAATAAGATCAATAGTAACCCAGAAAGTAAGGAAGTAATAACAAGAGTTTTGTGATGTCTAAGCATTTCTCCCATAACAGCGTGTAGAGCTAAGTAAATAAAACCTCCTGCAATATGTGCCATAAGAATGCCCATCCAGAAAAGTGAAATTCCTTCCTTTAAAAGAAAGACTCCCAATAGTGAACCAAGTAAGGTTGTAGATTCCACGAGAGCCGTATACGAAATAACTTTAGCTTTAGAGTAACCTGCACCGAGCATTAAGGAAGCGAGCGCCAATCCTTCCGGAAACTTGTGCGTTAAAATTGCTGCAAAGATAGAACTTTGCTCTTCAGCATGAAGAGCTCCTGTCGAGATAGCAATACCATCGAGAAGTGAATGGAATGAGAGTGCTGTAAACAAAGCAAGAAAGATTTCCGAGAATTTTTTCGTTGTTTGTTCATCAAAGTGAGAAGCCGAACATGCTGGACACACGTGAGAATAATATCTGCTGATAACCCAGAAGAGAAGATATCCAGATGCAATACTTAAAAGAATCTCAACGATATTTAACTCTTGTGAAGATTCTGGAACGAGAACAAACAATGCGGCTCCAAGAAGAGCACCGGCAGATAGTGAAATAAGAATACAAAGCTTTTTATGATTTAATTTTATCATAAATGTAGTTGTCGCCCCGAAAAGAGCCGACACGAGCGCCAGAAATGATTTGAATAAGATTAACAGAACCATAATGACAAAGATAATCTTTTTAAGAATAACATTAACAAAATAGCATCCAAAATCTTTGGTAAGAGAATCAAAATAGCTATATTTGAAACCTTGTTCGAAGAAGTGCAGGAGTGGTTTTCAGCCGAAGCTGATCCGCCTTTGGCGGAAACTGGCACAAAAGGAATTATATGTATTATGTTTATGTCCTTTGGAGTTCAAAATTAAGAAAGAGATATGTCGGTTCCACCGATAAAGTTGAGAAAAGGTTCGTTGAACATAATCGCAGGAGTAATAAATTTACAAAAGGTGGAATTCCGTGGCTGTTAATTGACAAAGAAGTGTTCTTAACAAAGATTGAAGCATTAAAGAGAGAAAAGTACTTAAAATCCGGTCAAGGAAGAGCCTGGTTGGATAAGAAGTTTCCTAATTTTCGGAGAGGTGCAGGAGTGGTTTAACTGGCACGCTTGGAAAGCGTGTGTACGTTAACGCGTACCGAGGGTTCGAATCCCTCCTTCTCCGCAAGAAAACAAATAATTTGTAAACAAATGAAAACTTGCCCAAATCATCCCGAAATTAAAGCAGAATATGTTTGCCACGGCTGCGGGAAATACTATTGTAAATCCTGTTTGACAGAAGAAGGTGAATATTACTTTTGTAATGAACCCGCCTGTCAGAAACTATTGCAATTGGAAAAGAGTAAACAATTATTAATACCTTCAGAAGTCAGATGTCCCAATTGTCAATCGGAACTTAAGTTAGAAGATGATGAACGCAGATTAGGAATGATACATTGCCCGGAATGTGAATCCTTTATTGATTTTACGACGGATCCTCCTGTTGTAAAAAACAAAAAAGAATATTCACAACTATTTTATTCATTAAACCAGGGAGATATTGGAATAGTAAAATCTATTCTCGATGACGGTGATATCGATTATTACGTCTTTGGTGAAAATTTCTTAAGTATAGATCCTTTAATCCAACCCGCAAGATTTTTTGTTGCAAATGACCAAATTGATGAAGCAAAAGAATTGTTAAAAGATTTTACTTTTAAAACCTTTGGCACTTCTATGAGACAAGAAGAAGATTAATTATGATATCTTTTTATCCTTTTTATAGCATAACTTCTTGGCGTCGAAATAAAGAAGTACATCAGAAGTAAAAAGGAAATCATAATAAAAAATCCATAAAAAATTAAAATGTAAAGCATTTATGACTCCAAGATTTTTCAATAATTTACTCCTCTATTAAACAATTAAAATGCCACTGACTTATTTTCCTAAAAATGCCTTTTCCAGTCAATAAATTGCACTGAATCCCCGTTAGATCTAAATAGAAGTCCTCCATATTTATCTGTGCGGTAAATTTTTGAACCAAAATCTTCCAATCTTTTAACTATTTCTTCCGACGGATGCTTAAACTTATTTAAAATTCCATCGCTGATTATGCTTATCTCAGGTGTAACATAACCAAGAAAATCAGAACTGCTGCCGGTTTTACTTCCGTGATGAGCGACCTTTAAAACATCTACATCTAAAAATGATTTATAATCCCTTATATAAACTTTCTCAATTTTCTTTTCCATATCTCCTGTAAAAAGAAACGATGTATTGCCGTAGGCTATTTTTAATACGCCGCTTTTATTATTAGTTGAAAGAGTTTTGTTTTCAATTATGCTTTCAGTATTCAAGACATAAATCCTAACTCCATCTATTTTCAAGATTTCTTTTTTATAATATTCGATTGGGACCTTTTTTTCTCTTAAATACTTTTCAAGTTTTAGATCTTTTGCTAAAGTAGTATCTACTAAGGGTTTAAAAATTTTTCTAATTACTCCGGCATTAACGAGTGAAATAAATCCGGCATAATGATCGGCATCAATATGTGAGATGAAACCATAATCAATTTTCTTTATCCCCAGATATTCTAATAAAGGAAGAATTACTTTTTCTCCATTGTCGAAAGAAGCAGTTGCATTTCCAGCATCGATTAAAGCAGTTTTACCTTTGGGAAATTTAACAAGTATTGCATCTCCCTGTCCGACATCAATTGCAAACACCGTTAATTTTCCTTCTTCCAGCAAAGAATGATTATCTAACGTTGATAGAAACATGAAGTTTAAAACTGTAAGGATCACAACAGTTGTTTTCATAAAAGCACTATTCATTTTCTTAAGTGAATACATCAGAAAGAAAAGGAATGAATAGAAAAGGAGTGAATCAAATAATGAAAAATTCTTTACAGCGATATATGAAAAGCTTTGACTGCCCGATAATCCAACAATAAAAAACAATAATTTTGTAACAAGTTCATTGGCTACTGCAAAGTAGAGGGCAGCAAAAGGAGAAACAATATTTATAATCAACGTAAAGATCCCTAGACCCACTACAACCGCTATAATAGGAATAACAAAAAGATTGGCAACAAGTGAAATAATAGACAACTTCCCAAAATACATAAGAGTAAAAGGAAGAGTCCCGATTTGTGCACTTAAAGATACAGCCATAAATAAGAGGATATATCTTAAAACTTTGGATCTAAGTTTTAATTTTGCAATTGTTTTTTCTATAGGTGAATAGAAAAGAGCAATCCCCAGAACCGCTGAAAATGATAATTGAAATCCAGGATTAAAAATTTCTTCTGGGTTTAACACAAGAATTATTATTGAAGCAAGTGCCAGAGAGTTAAATAAGTTTGTCGATCTGTTTGTTACAAAAGCAATAATGATTATTACAGCCATTACAGTTGCACGAAATACGGAAGGTTGTAATCCTGTAATAAACATAAATGCTAAAAGTCCAATAATTGTTAAAATTGATCTGAGATAAATATTGAGTCTTCCAAAAAGAAAAATGAAAATGATGGCTACAAACCCTACATGCAAACCGGAAACAGCTAGTACATGAATTACTCCCGAATTTATAAATTCAGTCTTTGTCACATAGTCTATTTCGCTTCTATCGGCTAATAGCAAACCTTTAAGAAGAGAAGCGGTTTGTTTATTATGAAGAGATTTTATTTCTAAATCCAGAAATTTTCTTAAAGAAAAGATGGTAGATTTAAAAATATTTCCGTGGTTATCTAAAATAGTTATGTCTTTTGCTCCATAAATATTAAGTACGCCGCTAATTCCTGAAGAGTTTAAATATTTATTATAATCAAACTCTCCGGGGTTTCTCATCTCCCTTCCCTTATAATATGTTCCTGAAATTTGAAGATAATTTCCCGGCTTCAAGACATCATAAAGTGAATCTAACCTTTTCCTGCTTGTCTCCTTAATCTTGCATAAGAATTTCACTCTTGAGACTAAAGTCTTATCCTCTTTTTTTATTGAATCTGCTTCGAAATCAAATGTGAGTTCATCATCTTTTAATAATTTTATATCTATAATCTTTCCATATGCATTGAGATTCTTTATCCTGTAAATATTTTGAGGTAAAATGTTATTGGTTCTCACAGAGTTTTCCATCAGTAAATAGCCAATACAGAATACAGCGAAGAGGATTGTAAAAGAAGTTGTAATTTTAGAAATATTCCTAAACAAAAATGATATTACCAGAAGGCAGACTAATAAAACGATTAAGATTGTAGAATCAACATCTGCGATCTTATAAAATAAAATGCCCCCGGAAAAGAAAATGGCTACCTTTATGATCGGATAGCTGTTCATTAAGAATATTTAATTATTGCGTCCTTTATTTGTGAAATATTTTTTATTTTTTTATAAATTTTTTCTGCATTTCTTCCTGCTGTTATTGTAAGCGAAGGATTTAAAGTATGCGTTTTTACAGAAAGGTCCTCAAAATTTCCATGATCTGAACATATTACTAAAGTTAGTTCTTTGTAATTCATTTCATTTATAATTGTAAAAAGAAAATTATCAAGAGTTTTTAGTGTTGAAGAGATTTCTCCATCAAACCTTCCATGACCGATATGGTCCGTCAGGAAATATTCATAAAGCGTAAATTTATTTCCTGAAGCAATTCTTAACAATCTTCTCGCCGCAGTTTCCGGTTTAATTACTGATAAATTATAACCAAGTTTTAGATTCCAGCGTTCGTTCGTAATTTCTGCTGTCAATGCTTTCCCTTTTCGTACATCTGTAACTCTGTTAAGTCTCATTCCGCTTAAGCGACAACTTAAAGAAGTAACACTCAATCTCTGTTTTCCTGAATTTATATAATCAAAAAAAGCCTTAGGATAGGCATTAGCAAAGAAGGCCCTTTGTCTTTTCTTAAGGAAATGAAGAAAAATATTCTTTTCTTTAATTACAGGAATTAATGTTGAATATGGATAGGGACCAAAATGTTTTCCAACAAATTTTGCAGCATTTATTCCGCAGAAATATCGATGTTTGTCCCGTTCCGCTTTGTGGCAATCCTTCCATTCCAAGTCTTGCATCTGCCGGGAAAAGAAATCTATCCCTGCTTTTCTAAAAAAGAATTTTTTAATGACGGTATTCCACCAAACAACTTAGTAAAAGTTTTAAATCCATATTTAAAAAAGGGATTAAATTCATAATCTTCGTTGCCGATTCCAATACCGTCAATGAAAATCACTAGAATATTATTCAAATAAATAAACCTACTTTTTATAACTTTATAACATTTATGTCACTCTGAGCAAAGCGAAGAGTCTCAATATGTTTTTTTAGATTCTTTGTTCCTTCGGGACTCAGAATGACATCTTATAATTTATTATTTAGAGTCAATTATAATTGTTACAGGTCCATCATTAAAAATCTTGACCATCATCATGGCCCCAAAAATTCCTGTTTTTACTTTTGATTCGCCAATATTTTCTTTTATTCTTTCTATGAATTTTTCATAAAGCGGAATTGCTTCTTCCTGCCTGGCAGCATCTGTAAAACCGGGACGATTTCCTTTCTGTGCGTCTCCATAAAGAGTAAACTGAGAGATTATTAGTACTTCACCACTAACATCTTTAACAGATAAATTCATCTTATCGTTTTCATCTTCGAAAATCCTGAGATTACAGCATTTATCAGCAAGAAAAATAACATCCTTTTCTGAATCTCCCGTTTTAATCCCGAGCAAAACAACAAGACCTTTTCCAATTTTTTCTTCGTATTTTTTTTCAGAAACTGCTACACTTCCCTCGCTTACTCTTTGAATAACTACTCTCACGTTCTTACTCCTGAAATTACCCGGTCAATTTTAAGATAATCCTTAATAACTGATAACTCTGTGAAATTATTTTCGTCTAAAATTTTCCTGACATCTTCAGCTTGACCTTGTCCGACTTCAAAAAATATTTTTCCTTTATCTCTTAAAAGTTTTTTCGCTTTGAAAGAAATTGTTTTGTAATAACTTAATCCATTCGAAAAATCAGTTAAAGCATTTTTTGGTTCATAAACTTTAAGTTCATCTTTTAATTCCGGAAATTCTTTTTCAGAAATATAAGGTGGATTAGAAACAACAATATCGAATTCATCATTTAAATCACCGGTAAGAATATCGTGACTAATAAAGTTTATTCTTTCCAAAACACCGTTCAGTTCCGCATTGGCTTTTGCGGTTGCGAGTGCCTGTTCATTAATATCTGTAGCAATTATTTTTGAGAAAGCTAAATGTTTGGCAAGAGATATCGTAATATTTCCACTTCCCACACCGATATCGAGAATCCTTAAATTGTCTTCTTTATTAACTGAGTTGATAATAGTTTCAACTAAGATCTCTAGTTTCCTGCCTTGGAATTAGCACAGACGGATTAACATTAAATTCCAATCCATAAAATTCAACTTTGCCGATTATATATTGAAGCGGTTCTGATTTACTTCTTCGTCTAATAAATTCTCTATAAATATTTACTTCATCTTCATTCAAAGGTCTGTCATAAGAAAGATAGAGATCGAGTCTTTTACAATTGAGAGTATGTGCAAGAAGAAGTTCGGCATTTATTCTCGGTGATTCTATATCTCTTTTACCAAGAAATTCTGTGGAAAGGTTAATTGCTTCTAAAACTGTCAGCATAATTTTTTTTTGCTAATAATATAATTTAAATCTTGTCAATTGAATATCAAAAAATCAGATAAACTTCACATTCAGCGAATATTATCTTAAATTTGTATTTAAATCAAAAAATTAATAATAAAAGGAATAGAAATGGCTATAGGACAAAATAAAGTCGTTACGATGAACTATACTCTAAAAGATGACCAGGGAAATATTATTCAGACAACTGATAATAGAGAACCTTTTCAATTTATGAGCGGGGGCAAACAAATTCTTCCAAAACTTGAGGAAGAAATTGAAGTGATGATTATCGGGTCAAAAAAGAATGTGAAAATTCCTGCAAAAAATGCCTACGGTGAGTATAGCGAACAAGCTATACAACAAGTTAAAAAAGAAAGTTTTCCCGCAGATGTTGAATTGCAAATCGGGATGGAGTTTGTAGCAAATTCTCCAGAGGGACACCAGATGCCTTTTGTTATTAAAGAGATAAAAAACGAAGAAATTACAATTGATTTCAATCATCCATTAGCTGGGATGGATCTGGAGTTCGATGTTGAACTTGTAGATATTAGAGATGCAACTGTTGAAGAACTGCAACACGGACATGTTCACGGTCCGGATGGACATCATAATTAATTAGTTTAAGAATAATTTTAGACTTAAACACATTTTCCTAATCAATAAAAAGAAAATATATTAGAGTTCCGAAATTTATCTGCAATGCAGTAAAAAGAATACCACTGATTAAATCATATTTGTGGGTTTGATCGAGAAGTGCTTGTTCCCCCGTTATTTTGTAAGAATCAAATTTGTTATCTGCTCTAAGTTTAAAATAGGCTGATGTTCCGCCGAGCACAACAATTCCGGCAACAAGATATTTGAACAAATCCTTTTTATAAAAACTTTTGCCTTTGGCTTCTCCATTAAAATTTAGAGAAACCGGTTGATTGCTGTTAAAATTATACAAGGAAATAGTCTTACTTTCATAACCCAGTTTATTTAGATGTAAACTGTTATAACCCGACGAAAGATAAAGTGGAGTATATCCAATCAAAGAATCACCATTGTAAACCGCAACATCCTGAGGATTAGTCTGCAAATATTTTTCTTTGGCAAATAGAAAAGGGACTATAATAGAATCACATTCCTTAACATTAATTTTTGTAGATAATATTTTTGAATCCCAATCTTTATCATTTTCTTTAACTCTAATCTCATAAGAACCTGGTTCAAGTTCAATTTTGGCTTCGCCGATTCCTAATAGTTTTTGATTTAAATATATTACTGAACTATCCCGGTTGGTTTCAATTACTACAATTCCCTTACAAGTCTCGGGCTTTGAAACTATAACAAATCCGGAGAGTAAAATTAAAAAAATACTATTTTTAATTAACGAATTCATAAGCCCTCAAAATTCCATCATCATAACCGATATATAATTTATCTCTATATATAACCGGTGATAATTTACACCTTCCTTCAAGATCCATAGTTTTTAAAATTTCACCACTTCGAGCATCTATAAAATGCAAACTCTTATTAAGATCAGGCAGAATGATAATATTGTTAGTAACTAAAGGAGTAGAATTCAATAAACCTTTCGTATCAGTTTTCCAGTTTAGTTGCCCTATTTCTTTTTTTAAAGAAAATAATTCCCCTTTGAGATTTCCAAAAATCAAATCGTTTTTGTTAAATGCGGGAACCATAATTATTCTTGATCCTGTTTCGTATTTCCAAATCACTTTACCATCTGAAAGATTTAATGCATAAATAAATCCACCATCATTCCCTATGTAGACTGTATTTCCATCAATCGCGGCTCCGCCAAAGAACGGCTTGCCAATTTTTTCTCTGTAAATCAGGTTTCCAAGTTTAGAATTAATCCCTATTATTTCCCCATCGTCATTCCCAAAAACTATGATGTTATTTCCGAGAGCCGGAGAACTATGCACTCTTGAATTTGTTTCATATTCCCATTGTTTGTAGCCATTAAAATCATATTTAAAAACTCTGCCATCTTCAGTATTGAAGATTATTCCGTCTTCAGTTTTTATAATCTCTGTTAAAATTCTGCCATCTACTTCTTTATCAAACAAAGTCTTCCCCTCTCTGAAATCATAATAGTAAAGACCGGATGTGTTTTCATCAGAATGGGCAACAGCAAAAATCAGGATGCCATCATTAATTACGGGAGTTGTGTAAACTGAGCCATCATTATATTTTAATTTTCCTTCAGTTTTTCCTGAATCAGCATTAAAGCAATAAATTCTTCCCGACAAATCGTTTATGAAAACATAATTTTCATAAGTGGTTACGGAAGAATTAGGAAAGCTTCCATTAATTGAGGATTCCCATACAAGCTTTAATGAATCGCTGATTGTAAGGGGTAAATAAAAATTCCTGGATTCATTTTCTCCGAACATTGAATGTGATGATGAGATCTTTTTTTACGTCAAGGCTAATTGATGAGGGAAAACATCCGCCAATTGTTAGTGTTAATATCAATAATGAAATTTTTTGTTTCATCAAAAATCCCATCCGAAAAAGAATTGGTAGAACAAACCCTTTTGAAATTTATTAAAATCGTTTTCGATCTTTTTGCCTATATCGTAGCGAAGAACGAGTGCACCAAATAAATTTAACCTTAAACCACCTCCAAGGCTTCCAAGTGTTTGTTTGTAATCTTCATCCCATGCTCCACCTGCATCAAAATAGAGAGCTCCCCTGAATCCAATAAATCCAAGTCCAAAGAAAGGAAATTTTATATAAAGGCGGTCAACTAAAGGAAAACGAAGTTCGACAGAAGTAAACCACAATTTTTCACCACGAATCGACCATCTATACCATCCTCTCAGGTCCCAGCTTCCACCCATAAAATAACGCCGCGCTTCCTTCCCTTCATTATAAAACAGTGCAGACCTGAAGGCAAGTGCGGACCTGAGCCCAAGTCTCAGGTAATAACGATAATCTGCAATAATTGTAAAGTAATTTACATTGCTGAACTTTACATCGCTGGTATATCCAAGTAGTAATCTTCCGCGCATTCCATCCAGCGGTCCTGTTGGTCCCCAAAGAGAATTGTCGATAACATAGGATAAAGTATTGCTTACGAGTAAAGCTTTCCTTTCAATAACTCCGGATATAACTTCTTTATCTGAGTTGGCAATAGTTACATCAGTTTCTATTCTTTGAAAAGCAGAAAGAGGAAAATGAAGTGCAAAGAAGCCTCCAAAACTTCTTTCAAAATAGTACTCATCAGAATCAGTGATATCATATCTTCTTCCGCTAAAATGGAACACACCATAAGAGTAATTTTCTCTCTTTGAAAGATTAACTCTTTGAATTGCCACATTAAAACTTTTCAGAAAATCACTTCGAACGTCCGCAGTGTTATAGATAAGGAAGAAAAAATTGTCGTCTCCCAAAAGATCACTTAATGAAAAAATAGCTCCACCTCTAGTTCCATAAATAGGATCGGTTGAGACCTCACTTTGAGCGTAATCCAAGGTATATTCATTTTGATACTTTAATTCCTCCCTTTCCGTATTTCCTGAATACAACTCAGCATTCCATCTTTCCGCAAACGAAGGAAAGCTCATTGCAATTACTGTTGTATCATTCTTTGTTTCAGAAATATCAAGCTTGTAAATGTTAAACGAGTAATTTTCAAAGCCATTATAGATGATTGTTGATGTATCAATAAACGTAGGATAAAAAGCACTCGTAATGAATTTTGTAATTCTAACTACCGAATCCGGATTTTCAAAGTTCAGTTTCCAAATGTTTCTTACACGATCAATTTCCGAAGTAAATAAGATTGACTTTTTATCAGGTGATAAAACCGGGGATGAACAATTTGAATTTATGTAAGTAACGTATTCTATTTTGTTGTTTTCAATGTTATAGCTGAAAATATTGTATTTTTTTTCAAACTTACCTGAAGTGCGATCGGATGAAAATAGAACCTGGTTATCTAACCCGAAAGAAGGATCGCGATCATCATAATAATCGTTTGTAAGTCTTGTTAAAGAGTCATCATTAATATTGATAATAAAAATGTCACTGAATCCTTTTTGATCGACTGCCTGGAAAACAATTTTATTTCCGTCCTTAGAAAATTTTGGAGAATTAATATTAATAAGATTATCATACTGGAAAGTTCTTACTATCTCTTTTTTTGAAATCGAAAACAAATGTATAGCATCTGTGGAACCTTTTTTAGTTACAAAGGCAATAAGTCCATCTTTTGAAACATCGATAGAAGATTGGAACAAATGGAAAGCTTCCAACTCTTCAGATTTTTCACCCTGTAATACTAGTTCAGCATCATCATCCGTTTCTTCATTTTCATTCATTTCAAGTTTATATAAAGAAGAATAACCATTTCTATTGGCAACAAAATAAATATACTTCTTGTTATTCTCCTTATAGTAAACAGGAGAAAAGTTAAAACCATTTTTAGTCAACTTTGTTGAGGCGTTTTCAAGAGGAGTGTTATATTCAATTAATGGATAATATTTTTTCTTTAGATAGAATGTCCATTCTTTATCGATTTCTTCAATTTTCTTTCCTAAAGTATACTCAATCACTTTTGTGAACTTTGAAAACATCCAGAAATTCTCAAGCATAAGAGGAATTTTTTCTTTGCCATATTTCTCTTCAACAAACTCAAGAAAATTTTGTCCTTCTTTGTACATAAGAAAAGTGCCGTAGATGTTGTTCATATCTTCAAGTCCGACAAAATAATTGTTCAGAACAGCATCACGCATAACCATTTCTGCTTGTGCATCAACATCCGTTGACATATATTCAGCCAACCCTTCTACAAACCATAGTGGCGGATAAATATCTGTAGGCTCACGGTGGTCAGCCAGAACTCTGTAAAGCTTGTTCGTCATAAATACGTGAGTCAGTTCGTGCCTAATCACGTGTTTAAAATCGTGCAAAGAACCTGTGGCTGGAATAACGACTCTCCCTTTAAGGAATTCAAAAAAACCACCGACACCATCCGGAATAAAGCCGGGAGTTGTGTTGGTTCTTTGAAAGTGCAATTGTGTATTGTAAAATATCAGCGGGATTCTTCGCGTAACGACATTGTTCATCCGTACTTTTAAGTCATTATATGCTTCTTCAGCATAAGTCGCTCCTATCTCCGCTACATTCAGCATCTCTCCATAATAATAAATATCGAAATGATCTGTTTTAAGAATCTTCCAGTCAAATTGTTCATACTGAACTTTATTTCTTCCAAAATAATAGAATTGGGAAAAGGTAAGCTGGCTGAAACCAAGTACAAAAAGAAATGTAATTTTGTAGAGATTATTCACAGTCACTCAGGATAATTTATGCATTCCTGTTCTAAAGGCAAGAAGAGATACTTTAGGATAATCTTTCTTTAAGAAGATCGATATTTTTTATCTCTGATGGATCGCAGCCTCTGAGAACAGCCGTGTAGTAAGTTATCCAATCACATAAAAAAATCAAATCCATTAATCTTATCTTAAAAGATTTTTCTTTGCTCTCAAGATTTATTACCACTGCTTTACTCTGGGCAAAGAGTTCATTTACAATGTCAAATCTCTTCTTAATCCTGGCAGGATACTCTTTATCCATTATGTTTATAACCTTTGCATGGAATTGTTTTTCCTCAAAAGATTCCCATCCCACGATTTCGTTGTGGTTCATTTCAGGAAGAACATTGTGGAAAGCAAGTAATTTTGAGTTCTCATTAAACTGGCTTTTTAACCTGTAACCTATTGAAGATGTAATACCTTCTGCGGAGTAAATCACAGGAATGTAACCAAGAATTTCTTCAGCAAAATCCAAAGCGGGATTTTTCTCTTTAGAATAAAGCTTAGCTTTATTTTTATAAAGTTTAATTACTGAATTTACGAATGCCGGTTTTACACTTACTATTTTGATTTTGTTTAAGACTTTCAAAAGAGTAAAGAAGCTTAAACCTAAAGCATATCTCGGCTGAAAGCCAGGTAATATTTTTACAACAGGGACTTTATTTTTCTTTGCAAGAGCTTCTATTTTTCCGCCGGTTGTTATACAAACGATTCTGCATTTTGTTTTAAGTGCAGATTTAAAAACAGAAATTGTTTCTTCAGTATTGCCGGAATAAGAGGAAACAATTAACAGTGTGTTCTTATTTACAAAATTTGGTAATGAATAAGAACGATTTACTATAAAAGGAATATCTAATTCATCTTTAAAGAAATTAACAAAAAGATCTGCACTAATTGCTGAACCACCCATTCCTGTTACAACTACAGAATCAATTCCTTTCTTTTTAACTGAATCAAGATCAACTTTATTATTCCATGCAAATTCTATTTGTTTATAAGTTTTTTTAAGTACATCAAATTGGTTTGATGAATCGTATTTCTCAATAATTTCTGATATTTTCATTTATTTTCCTTTAGAAATGAATTGTTAATTTATGAACAATCGAAACAATATCTTCCATTTTCCATTTAACATCTTCCGTCTAAATAATCTGTCTTGTTCTTGTAATTGAATGATCTTTAAAGAATTTCTCAATCAGATGAATAACTTCAACTTCATTAGTACAACTAAGGCAATCCTGGGCAAGTTGCTTGGTATGTTCATAATTCAAATATCTTATTATTCTTTTAGCATAAGGAATTGTAGCTGGTGACATACTAAGAGAAGTGGCTCCCAAACCTACAAGTAGTGGAATTGCAAGAGTGTCTGCAGCCATCTCTCCGCAAAAACTTACTTCCTTGTTAGTTTCTTTAGCAGATGTAAGTATATGATAAATTGTTCTCAAAACAGCAGGACTAAACTCCTGGTACAAATCTGAAACAAGATCATTTCCCCTGTCAACTGCCATTAAATATTGTATCAAATCGTTAGTACCGATGCTTAAAAAATCAACTTCTTTAGAAAGTTCTTTTGTCATAACTGCGGCCGCAGGAACCTCCACCATAATTCCAACTGTAAAATGTTTATCGAAAGGACAATTTTCTTTTTTTAGTTCTTCCTTACATTCTTGAATAATTGCTTTGGCATGTTTTATTTCCATAATCGTAGTAACCATAGGAAGCATAAAACGTATATTTTTGTTTTGACTGGCTTTTAGTACCGCTCTTATTTGTGTCTTAAATAAAGAAGGATTTTCTAAGAGAAGCCTGATTCCTCTTAAACCAAGAAACGGATTTGCTTCATTTATTTCGAGCAATCGGAATTTATCCCCACCAATATCGAAAGCTCTGATTGTAAGAATATTGGGATAAATTCTTGATGAAAGATTAGAATATATTTTTACCTGTTCATCCTCAGTGGGAAACTCGCTTAACTCTTCCAGGATTTGCTCTGTTCTGTAAAGACCAATTCCATTTGCACCACTAGTAACAACAACATCTATTTCACCGGATACATCGACATTTGCATAAAGTAATATCTCTCTTCCATCTTTTGTTAAAGCAGGTTTGTCCTTAAATTCTTCCAGCCCTTTTTGAAGTTCAACAAGATGCTCGAATTTCGAAGCAAAGAATTCTTTTTGTTCTTTTGTAGGATTGATTAAAACAAAACCGTGAAACCCATCAACTATTATTGTATCATTTTCTTTTATGTGCTTTGTAATATCATGTGTTCCAACAACAGCAGGTATATTTAACGAACGTGAAATAATAGCAGCATGTGAAGTTAAACCACCATGATCCGTAACAAAGCCTTTAACATTGCTGCGTGAAAGAAGTAAAGTATCCGCGGGCGTAAGCATATCACTTACTACAATAGCATCTTTTGTTATCCTGGACTGCCATCTTTTTTTCTGAAGATTACGAATAATTCTATTCTTAATATCATCAATGTCGTGAGCTCGCTCGTTAATGTATGCTTCTTTCGAATGCTTCATTATATCCTGATATTTTGTAATCTCGTCAAATACAACATACTCAGGTTGTTTTTTCTCTTTCTCGATCCTTTCCTCGATTGATTTTAGCAAAACCGGGTCATCAAGTATCATTAATTGGGCTTCAAATATTGCTGATCTTGTTGCATCCATCTTCTCACGCGCAATGGAAAAAACTTTTGTCAGCTCCTTCTTTGATTGCCTTAAAGCCTCTTCGAGATTACTTTTTGCCTCCTCAACGTTAGTAACTTCGCTGTCATTTATCTCAAGCTTTTCTTTTGTAAAAAGATATACCTTACCAATAACAATTCCGGGAGCAGCAGCTATCCCATGAATTTTGTTATCAGCATCCTTATATATTTGTTTGAAAGTTTTCACGGTTCGTCAAAACCTCTCCCAAAAAAATCAGTTATTTCATCACAAGCCCGTTGTTCGTCTTCTCCATCGAAACTTAAAATCAATTCAGAGCCCATTTCGGCAGCTAAAGTCATTACTCCAATTATGCTTTTGCCATTAATGTTCAACCCATCTTTCGCAATATAAAATTCACATTTATATTTTGAAGCAAGCTTCACAATCGTAGCCGCAGGTCTGGTATGTAATCCTGCTTTGTTCATTATTTTAACTGTTTTTTCGATCATTATTTAATTCTCTTTATAAGGGAATCTGCCAGCCAACTAAAGATTTTCCGGTCATCATCTTTCTTTAAGGATCTTAAAGAACGAAGCGCCCTGTTAGTGTATAGTTTTATTTCAGCCTTGGCATCATCAATTACTCCGAGTCTTTCATATATATTCTTGTAAATATTTATCTGACTCGGCTTAATACCATTATTTTTCATAACGTTGGATAGCTTTTTCTTATCATTACCTTTGGCTTTTGAAAGTGCTTCAATAAATAAAAAAGTTTTCTTGCCTTCAATCAAATCACCGCCGACTTTTTTTCCGAATTCTTTTTCATTACCTGATATATCCAATAAATCATCCTGTATCTGGAAAGCAATACCTATGTTTTTTCCAAACAAAGATACGGCTTTAATCTCTTTGGTGGAACCTCCCCCAAGCAAGGCGCCTATAGTACAACACATTTCAGACATAGCAGCAGTTTTTTTCATTATCATTAATTTATATTCATTGATGGATACATCATTCCTGGTTTCAAAATCTTTATCAAGGCTTTGCCCTTCACAAACTTCAATAAGTCCCTTGGTAAAGGCAGCAATAACCTCTTTGGTCTTCCCATTACAGTCTTTTAAAAGATATTCGTACGCAACTGCAAGTAAACTATCTCCTGCCAAAATTGCAGTACTATCATCATATTTTTTATGTAAAGTAAGGAGACCGCGCCTTTTGTCGGCGTTATCCATTATATCATCATGAACTAAAGTAAAATTATGCAATAATTCAACTGCAACCGAAGCGTTATAAACATCACTAAAATTTCCACCAACGGCTTTAGCAGATAGAAGAACAAGCAATGGTCTTAATCTTTTACCGCCGCTGCTAAGGATATAGTTAACCGGTTTATAAAGGGAATCGGGTTCTCTGTTTTTAAAAGCTTTAACTAAAATTTTCTCTACTTTTTTTCTTTCTCTTTCATAAAGAGTGAAAAAACTTTGTTGATTCAATAAAGATTTTCCTTTTCGATAATTTTATTTTTTCTCAATTCCTGTAAAGAAGATGAACCAGTCAGATACATAATTTTGCGAACTGTATTAAACCATTGATTAACTAATTTTACAACTCCTTCAGCACCGTTCTCATTTAATTCCTGTAAGATAATCCTTGCGGAAGCAACCATATCAGAACCCAAAGCAAAAGCTTTTGCCGCTTCAACGCCGGAATTAATCCCTCCCGAACCAATTAGCACAAATTTATATTTTTTCTTTAAATAATAAACTTCTTTAATACAATATGAAGTTGGCAATCCCCAATCCCAGAATTCATGTGAGTTAGAACCTTTGTTTCTTAAAATCTCTACACCCGTCCATGAAGTTCCACCTGCTCCGGCAACATCGATTCCTTTAACACCAGCTTCTAAAAGTTTCTTTGCCACTGGTTTTGAAATCCCGGCACCAACTTCCTTAACAAGAACAGGTACACTTAAAAACTTAACAAGTTTGCCAATACTTTTTAGTAATCCTTTTTGTAGAATATCACCTTCCGGCTGCATTAACTCCTGTGCCGGATTTAGATGAATTACCATTGCATCTGCTTCAATTAAATCAACAAGATACTGCACATTCTTAAAGCTTTTCATCCCTGCAATTTGAGCAGCACCAATATTGCCGAGAATCGGAATGCCGGGAGCATTTTGTCTTATTATTTTATAAGTATTGTGAAAGGATTTATTTTCAAGTGCTTGCCTCTGGCTTCCAACTCCAAGGGCTATATTCAATTCATTAGCTGCAACAGAGAGTTTGGCATTTATACTTTCCGAAGCGTCTATTCCACCTGTCATGCAAGAGATAAGAAACGGATAGTGAATTTTCTTCTTAAGAAATTTAGTTTCAAACTTAATTTTGGTTATATCAACTTCTGAAATGGCATAGTGAAGAAAATCATATTTCTCAAAGCCAGTGGTTTTATTTTTAAATGAAACTGCATCGGTAAGACATAATTCGAGATGCTCTTTTTTCCTTTTGGATGTTGCAGAATCATTGGGCTGCATTAAGTAGTTTCTATTAAGTTATTGAAATAATTACAAA
This sequence comes from uncultured Ignavibacteria bacterium, assembly GCA_963727535.1. Classification (GTDB taxonomy): domain Bacteria; phylum Bacteroidota; class Ignavibacteria; order Ignavibacteriales; family Ignavibacteriaceae; genus RBG-16-34-14. The sequence goes on along the minus strand of CAVSGR010000004.1, from coordinate 384,305 downwards.
ATCAAAATATTAAAAATTAAGAAAAGATTCTTATGCCCCATCACTTCACAAATTCTATGAACTCGGTCTCATTGAGGAATAATTTATCAATCCTGGTTTTTCCTCTTACTGAATTAGTCAATATAATTTCATCAGCAATAAGAAGATCGTCTTTGTATAAAACTTCTTCCTTAATATTGATGTTTGTATGAAGCCAATGCTTCCTGTAAATGCCGGATAGTATTCCACTTGATAAAGGCGGCGTGTAAAGCATCCCTTTTTTATTAATAAAGATATTCGTTATTGCACCTTCCGCAATCTGCCTTTTTTCATTGATGAAGATAACATCAAAAAAGTCTTTCTCCCGGTACTTTTTGTGTTCACTATTGTATAAACCCCTGTTGGTAGTTTTAAAGTATTGAAACTTATTTTCTGTAGAAACGGTCCTGTCTGAAATTATAATCTTAATTTCTCCTGAAGTCAGTTTAATATCTTTTACTTCGATCTTTACTTTTCCCCATTTGTTAAGAATGACTTTTACTCTATAGTTCTTCCCTGTTTCATAATTTGAAGTTTCTTTCGTGAGAGTTTCAATAATCTGGTTCTTATCAAACTGAAAAAGAAAAAATGATGCTGCATCCTGTAACCTGCTTAAATGCATATCTAATCTTTCGTAGGTGCCTCCTGAAAATTTCATAGTTTCAAAAATTTCAAAATAAGGATCAGGATTTGTTAGAAATTTACTTTTCAACAGAACTTCATCATATTCTTTTTCAGAATCACTGTCCCAAACAATTCCACTTCCAATACCAATTTCGCCTTGCAAACTTTTATTTTTCGGGTCCCCTTTCAGACTGACAGTTCTAATTGCAACATTAAAAATTTTCTTATCCTGATGAAACAAGCCTATAGCTCCGGTATAGATTCCTCTATTCTCTTTTTCAATTTCATCAATAATTTGCATTGTGCTTATCTTGGGCGCTCCTGTAACTGAGCCGCAAGGGAAAATGTTTTTAATTATTTCAGCAATTTCTACTTTGTCTTTAAGCACTGATTCAACTTCTGAAACCATTTGAAGAAGCGTTTCGTATTTTTCAACAGAGAATAATTTTCGTAACCTCACAGTACCAAACTCACTTATTCTTCCAAGATCATTTCGGAGTAAATCGAGGATCATAAGATTCTCAGCTCTGTTCTTTTCACTGTTTCTTAATGAATAAAATGAGAGAGAATCAGCAACATTGTTCACTCCCCTTTTACTTGTTCCTTTCATTGGTCGTGCAGTTATTATTTTCTTGTCAACAGAGAAAAAAAGCTCCGGTGAAAATGAAAGAACAAATGAATCCCCGGTGTTAATAAAAGCAGAATACTTTGCCGACTGGTTGAATATCATCTGCTTGAAAAGAGAAATTAGATCTCCATCAAATTTGAATTTGCCTTTAATTGTATAATTAACCTGGTAAGTGTCCCCTTCGGAAATGTAATTCTTGATTTTGTCAATTGAATCGAAAAATTCCTGCTTTGTTGTATTGAGATTAAAGTCTTTTATATGATATTTATCCGGCTCATCATCAATAGCAAATTCAATTTCACCCGAAGGAATTACCTGAACTTTATCTCTTTCAAAGAAATAGAATTTCAATAGTGGGTCATTTTCATCAAGTAATTTGTTTAATTTTTTCTCAAGTAAATAACCTGCTTCATAAGGAATTAATCCAAAACCTGAAAAACCTTTTCTTACATATTCATCTGCTTTTTCCAAACTTTCTAAAAGATTTGATTTATCTGCGGTTATCTCAATCTCAGGACTGAAATTGAAAACATAGGTTAAACTATCCTCATAAATAGGATGGAGTATAGAAAATGGCTCTCCCAGGGTTAGCAACAATATTTTTCAGGTAATCATCTATTTTCAATTCTATATGTGTTTTGTTTTTTTTCTGAATTTTTCTTGGCAAAATAGAAAATGAGAGAGAATATTGAAAGAGATGTTAGTTGGAAATATCGATGTGAGTTTTTACTTTTAGCATAATTATTTTTTTACTTATGATACAAGAAGATACAATTTTTATTATTGGGGCAGGAGCTAGTTTTCCTTACGGTTTCCCACTCGGATTAGATGTGAGAAAAAAAATTTGGTTAGAATCTCCAAATCTATTTAATCAATTTTTTGTTCAAACTCATAGTCCTGTCAAGAGTCTTTTATACGAACGCGCTGAAAAATTTCGCTAACAAATTTCGGCGGTCAGGCGATCAATCAGTAGATTGGTTTTTAAAAAAATTCCCTGAATATGGTGATGTAGGGAAATATAATATTATTCACTATATATTAGAGGCAGAAAAACAATGTCGATTTCTAGAAGGTGTTAAAGAACCACATCAAGATTGGTACTGGTATCTTTATAGGGAAATGTCAAAATATCCGAAAGGTGGCACAGAACCTTTAGAATTTTTAGATAATAAAATTAGTTTCATCACGTTTAACTATGATTGATCATTAGAATATTTCCTATATAGATGTCTCGAAAACGGTCACAATTTTTCATTAAAAGAAAAATTAAATGATATCTTTTCTAAGATTTGTATTAAACATGTATACGGAAAAGTATCTAAATCAGAGTGGGAAATAAAAGAGAATGAGTACTTTGTAGGATTTGGTGCTTATTCAACGAATCTTGAAACTCTTGAAACTCTTGCTCATAATATTTTCTTAATCGACGAAAGAGAAAAACTTGATCAATATGAAGAACTTAAATCCATAATTTCACGAGCACGAAGAATTTTCTTTCTAGGCTTTTCTTATCAAGATGAAAATTTAAATGTTTTGGATATACCAAAAGTTTTAAATCGTAAGCAAAATATATTTGGGACTGCTTATAATATGACTAATAACGAAATAATAAAAATAAAATCTAAATTTTCTCCAAATGTTGATTATAACAAATTAATTCTTGCCGATATGGATTGTTTAAAACTTCTGAGAGAATTTCTCTGATAATACTTACACAAACTTTAATGTATCAATACCCCTAACAATTCCCCACTTAATTTTAGCTTTAATCAATCGAAGTGATTTTAAAAAAGTTGCCACAGTCAAACGGCGGCAACCGAGTTCAGAATCAACATCCCTAATTAAAAGGCGCAACTCCTTTAATCAATCTCGCTCTAATCAATCCGAAGAAAGAAAATTTTCCAGAATATTTCCATCCAAGATGCAAACCGCTTTAGCCGTTAATCATATAATTTCATTACAATATATTGGAAGAGAAGTCTAATAAGTTCAAAAATCTGACAAACTATCAAAAACCTGATAACTTTTCTTATCGCAATTCTTAAATAAGCAGTTAAAAACAGATAATTTCTTTTCTCTTCAAATCGGTACATAATTTGGGCATAGTACAGTGATGCTTAACATTTTAATGTTTGCTCTTTCTCAATAGTTGACTTTTTACAAGTAGTTTTACTTTCTAATTCTCTTTTAACAAATATTTTATTCAACTAAATTTGTCCAGGTGCTTTCAAAAATCAGGAGGGAAATATGAAGACCTATCTTATAATTCTAACTTCACTGTTTATAATTTTATCTGGCTGTAAAGAAACTATAATACAGCCTTCTCAAACTTCAAAAGAAACTACAATCGATTTATTGCATGCTGATCTTGATCGGGAGAGTAATTCAAAAAGACAGCAAAGCTATGGTAACTATCAGCCAAATCGAGCCAATTGATTCTGTTCAAATTAGTCCTGTGGACGGCTCATTTTCCTTTAGCGATTTACGCATAGGAAATTATGATATAACAATCCGGGCAAACAATTATCGAATTTTTTCTAAAAAAGATTTTATGCTACAGGGAGGAAGTATAATTAGCCTGGGTGAAATAAAATTATCCACCATTCCCGATCTTATTGAATCATTTTATCCTGATGATAAAGGAGAAGTAGTTTATGACTGGCGCTACGGCAGAATTACTGTTTCTATTCTTTTTACTCAGCCAATGGATAGAGAAAGTGTGGAGAAAGCATTTTCTATTGACCCACCAGTAGAGGGAATCTTTGACTGGGGAAATTATACAGAAGCACCAATGTATTCACTTTATGCAGATGCCAGGAACGGCTATGAATCGGGTGCGACAATAACCACATACAGTAAGGTTACCTCAGTGTCATATGCCTTTGCAAAAAAGGATTCCTATCCTGACAAAGAATACAAAGTAACAATTGGGACAACCGCAAAAGATACTGCGGGAAATTTTCTCCGTTTTCCTTTTGAGTTTAGTTTTAAAACCGTACAGTCATACTCAACACAAAACGGAATTATAACAGATCCTGTACATGGAGATATCGAAGTTTCTCCTTTAAACTACAGTTACAACGGAATTACGGTAACTTTCCCAAGACGAATGGATAAATCATCTGTGGAAAGTTATACTCACGTAATGCCTCCAATGAATACAACATTTCTCTGGCCGGAAGAAAATATTTTACGCATTTACACAGGTGGTCCATTTTTATCAGATACCACAATTACTGTTTCAATCGGTAAAAGTGCAAAAGACAAAGATGGAACTGAACTAGGGCAGGATTATAGCTTTTCATTCAGAACCGCAGCATTGAATGTAAGCAGCACAAGTCCATCAAGTGGACAATTGTTTGTTACTCCCACATCTCCCCTGCAGATGAACTTTAATAATTATGTTACTCTCTCTTCGGCTCAAACGGCTATCTCAATATCGCCTGCTATAAGTGGAAGTTTTAGTTATGGAGGATATTATCCTTATGAGCAATTGAACCAAATAGTGTTTACACCGGGTTCATCTCTCAACGCTAATACAAAATATACTGTAACTATCTCAACTGCCATTAGTGATATGTTTGGAAACACAATGAAAGAGCCATATTCATTTTCATTTATAACAAGACCGAATTGATAGTTTTATTAGGGACAGGTTACAAAACCTGTCCCTAATTTATATATTTATTCTTTTCTACTTTTCTTGCATTTATTAAGCATTCAAAATAACTTTAATTTCATTTTTCAAAGCATTATGGCACAAGAGACAGATGAAAAGAATATTACTGTTAACCGTAAAGCAAGACACGAATATTCTATACTTCAGACATACGAGGCAGGCATTGTTCTTACCGGAACCGAGGTTAAATCTCTTAGGGAAGGAAAAGCGAACTTAGTGGATAGTTATGCGTCTTTAGAGAGAGGAGAAATATGGCTACATAGTGCTCACATAAGTGAATACAGCCAGGGTAATATAAACAATCATGATCCGGTTAGAACAAGAAAGCTGTTACTTAACAAAAGTGAAATTAGAAAACTAATAGGAAAAGTAAAGGAAAAAGGATTAACTTTAATTCCGCTGCGTTTATATTTTAAGAAAGGAAAAGTAAAGGTAGAACTTGCGCTTGCAAAAGGAAAGAAAGTTTATGATAAAAGAGAATCAATCGCTAAGCGAGATATGCAGAGAGATCAGGAACGAAGGTTTAAATATTAAACAATTGCAAAATTAAAAGATTACAAGATTGAACAAGATTAATTTTCCGCCTCTTAATGAACAAATGGACCTTATTAAAAGAGGTACGTTTGAGATTATTCCAGAAGAGGAACTTGTAAAGAAAATTGAGAAATCGTTAAAAGAAAATAAATCTTTAAAGATTAAGCTCGGCTGTGATCCGAGTCGTCCCGATCTTCATATCGGACATTCTGTTGTTTTAAGGAAGCTCGCACAATTTCAAGGACTTGGTCACCAGGCGATATTAATTATCGGGGATTTTACAGGAATGATAGGCGATCCTTCCGGAAGAAATATTACCCGCCCCGCTTTATCTTTAGAAGAGACAAGAAAGAATGGAGAGAGTTATTTTGAACAGGCTTCGAAAATTCTCAATAAAGAAAAAACCAAAATTGTTTACAACTCGGAATGGCTCGGCAAAATGAATTTTGAAGATGTAATAAAGCTTTCTTCAAAATATACTGTTGCCAGAATGATTGAACGTGATGATTTTACAAAACGTTTCAAAGCCGGCGAACCAATAAGTGTTCACGAATTTCTCTACCCTCTCGCCCAGGCAATGGACTCCGTAGCAATCGAGAGTGATGTTGAACTCGGTGGAACTGATCAGAAATTTAATCTTCTTGTTGGAAGAGACATTCAACGTGAATTCGGATTAGAACCGCAAATTATAATTACTATGCCATTACTTAGTTGGTACTGATGGCGTTGAGAAGATGAGCAAATCTTATAATAATTATATTGGAATTTCTGAAGCACCAAATGAAATTTACGGTAAGACACTTTCCATTCCAGATAATTTAATCTACACATATTTTGAACTTGCAACGGATATTTCGAATGAAGAATTAAAAGAAATTAAAGCTAAGCTGGAAGACTCCAAAAACAAATCCCCGTGATGTTAAAAGACAATTAGCCAGAGCGCTTGTACAAACTTACTATGATGAAAAATCTGCTAAAGAAGCAGAAGAAGGATTTGACAAGATATTCATTAAAAAAGAAATCCCGGATGAAATTCCAGAACATAAGATAAAGACAACCGAACTTAATATATTGGACCTGATTCTCGAAGTTAATTTTGCTCCATCTAAGGGCGAAGCAAGAAGATTAGTTGTACAAGGTGGAGTAACGGTTGATGGTGAAAAAATAGATGATATTAAAACAACAGTTAAATTTGATAAAGAAAGAATTCTAAAAGTTGGGAAAAGAGAAATTCATAGAAAATTAATAGAACTATTCGATGAAGGGAGATGATAATTTGTATGTTCCGACTAAAATATTTTTTACAAAAGGTGTAGGAAAACATAAAGAATATTTAAGCTCATTCGAGCTCGCATTAAGATCGGCAGGAATTGAAATCTGTAACCTTGTAACGGTAAGTAGTATTTTTCCGCCAAACTGTAAACGCATAACTAAAGAAGAAGGATTGAAAGAACTTCAGCCAGGACAAATTACATTTTCTGTAATGGCAAGAAATGCTACAAATGAACCCAACAGGTTAATTGCTTCTTCAATAGGAGTAGCTCTGCCGGCAGATAGCAATGCATATGGGTATTTATCAGAACATCATCCATTTGGACAGACTGAAAAAGTCGCTGGCGAATATGCAGAGGACCTTGCTGCAACTATGCTTGCCACAACACTTGGAGTTGAATTTGATCCTGAAACTGATTGGAGCGAAAGAGAAAACATTTACAAGATGTCGGGAAAGATTGTCCGCTCATTAAATATTACTCAATCAGCAGAAGGCGATAAGAACGGACTCTGGACAACAGTAATTGCTGCCGGGATTCTTCTCCCGTAAAACTTAAAAGGCAAAATGATTGTTTGGTGAATTTACATTTTGGATATTATTTTGGTTAGTTGTTGCAATTTTATTTTATATTGACCTCTATGTTACCGGGCGTCGCAGTGGTGCTATAACTCTAAAAAACAGCCTGATGTGGAGCGGCGTGTGGATTAGCACCGCACTTTTGTTTAATCTCTTCCTCTATTTTTACCTCGAAGACGGACATACTAAAGCTCTCGAGTTTTTAACAGGATACGTAATAGAATATTCACTTTCAGTCGATAATCTTTTTGTCTTCCTGTTAATTTTTAAGGTGATGAATGTTCCTACGGTGAACCAGCCGAAAATATTAAAATGGGGAATCCTAAGCGCAATAGTTTTTAGAATTACTTTCATTTTTCTCGGTGTTAGCTTAATTAAACTTTTTCATCCGATAATTTATCTCTTTGCTCTTATTCTTCTTTATGCAGCTTACAAAATGATTTTTGAAGGTGAGCATAAAGTTGATGTCGATAATAATCCACTCGTTAAATTCTCTGCAAAATATTTTAAGCTGCTACCCGGAGATCACGGCAGACATTTCTTTGTAAAAAAAGGAAGGAAAATTTACGCAACTACTTTATTTCTCACCCTCCTGCTCATAGAATCTACAGACATATTATTTGCCGTGGATTCTATTCCTGCAATAATCGCAATAACAAGGGACGAGTTCATTATTATTTCATCAAATATTTTTGCAATCCTGGGATTAAGAGCTTTATATTTTGCTTTAGCAGGAGTTGTCGATATGTTTGTTTATCTGAAATATGGTGTTGCATTAGTTTTATTCTTTGTGGGTGTAAAAATGCTTCTCTCGGATTTTTATACTATTTCAACAGTAACTTCTCTTTGTATTATTGTTTCAGTTCTCGGAAGCTCGGTTATTTTATCTTTGCTGAAGAAAAAACGTTCTCCACAAGAAGACCATAAAAATGAATAGCTAATGCAAATGACAATCCTACCAACATTGGTTCTAAAACATAAATTTCTGAATCGACAAAATTATTTCTAACAAAATACCATGCCGTACTTACTATCAAAGCTGTAACCATTTCAATTATAATTATTTTTCTGCTTACTTTTATTGCAGGATAATATGAACTGATAACCGGAAGTATAATTGATGGAATGCATAAAGAACCGATTGTGTACCATATCTCAATTACCGAAGGTATTGTATAAGCAAGAATCACAGCAATTATTCCAGAAAGGGCTAATCCAAAAACAGTGTAAGATTTAAGCTTTGTTTCCGTTGCATCTTTTTTAATTCTGAAAATAAAATCTCTCCCAATTGTGGTAGCGCTCAGAAAAAGAAAGCTGTTTGCTGTTGACATTATTGTTGCAAACATTGCTGCATAAAAAATTCCTTTTATCCCGGAAGGCAAAATTGTTTCGGCAAGTAGTGGATAAGCCGAAACGGGAGTTTGTATATCAGGTAAGATTGCTTTTGCATAAAGTCCTGTAGAAGTTGTAAGAAAATCAAAAAGCATCCAGAAGAAAATCGAGATGATAATTCCTTTCATTGCCACATTTCCATCTTTTGCGGCATAACTTCTTTGGTGAAAACCTGGATCTGCAAATGTCCACAGCGCGATTAAGAACCACACTATTATAAATGTTATTGATGTTCCGCCTGTTAATTTTAAATGATTAGGTGGAAGTGTTTGAGATAAAAAATTATAGCCGCCTGTTGCTTTAAAACAAAAAATAACAATGAGAATAAAACCAATGAACATTACAAAAAATTGTAGTGCATCTGTGTAAAGATTAGCTCTAAATCCTCCTCTAAATAAATAAACAAAAGAGACAAAGAGAGCGATCAAAAGGCTGTAAGCCATATTAATCTTAAATATTAATGAGATTAAATTGGCAGTCATCAAAATATAAGGAGCCGGGGATATAAGAATAAAAACAAACACAGCAGAAATTAAGCCTGCGGTTTTTCCATAAGTAGCTGTGAGTTTATCTGGAATTGTAAAAAGTGAAGCGGCTCTTATTTTCTTAGCAAAGAATATTGCAAACAATACAGCAAAAATATAATAAGGAAATCCCTGTGTGAACCAGCTTGCAATTCCATACCTGTAAGTAAACTCTCCGACACCGAGAATGCCTCCATACCAGGTTGAAACTGTCGTTAATACGAAAAGACCTAATCCAACTTTTCTTCCGGATAAAAGATAATCGTTAGCTTCGTCGCTATATTTTTTACCCGCCCAAAAGCCGATACCTAATACAGAAAGGAAGAAGATAATGATAATGGATATGTCAAGAGAACTAAAAGAGACCATTTGATTTCACAGTATTAAAATCTCTTATCACAAAAATAATCCCCCCTCTTATTTTTAACGATAATCTTATTTGATTCGGCAGACATTGCTTGTGCTTTCTTTTTCACCAAATGGAAGCGAGTTATTCTTTAATGGATATTTAAGACCACTCAGAAGTGATTTTAGTTTTTCTATCGAATCCATATAACGAAATTGTTTCGCCGGGAAATGTTTTGAGTTCTATTCTACCGGAATAAGGAATAAGAAGAGAGTTTTCAGCGATAAGTTGTAATTTTATCTTTTTGAAAAACTTAATTATTATTCCAAGATTGCAAAAAGTATGATCGAGCCTGTCCCCTGTTACGCCCAATAATACTGCATCCTTAAATCCTTTTTTTATTGCAAACTTCAAACATTTTTCAACATCGGTATCATTCTGGCGTTTTAGTCTTATAATTTTTGACTTACTCTTATAAAAGTTAATTGTTTGTTGTTTCACAGAATCAAGATCGCCAATTATGTAATCTGGAGTTAAGCCAAGTTTTTTTGCATGATTTGCTCCGCCATCTGCACAAATAAGTGTGGAGTAATTCTTTTTTTTAAGAAATTGAATTACACTCTTTTGAGGTGCATTTCCGTTAGCAAGTATAATGCATTTTTTCAAGATAAACCCGTTAAATGTGTAGCACAGATTATTTAATCTGTGCTACGAAATACTACAATCCGACCTGCAATCCAATGAGAAAATTTCTTTCTGCTGCCGGGAAAAATTCTTTCCCAATTGCATAAGCAGAATATAAATTATCAAAAATATTGTTTACCTGTAAATAAATCTTTGATTGTTCAAGAGAGTTAAAGAAATTAAACTTATAACTTCCGGAAAAATCAGCAACAAAATAAGCTTCATTTTTATTGTCACTGTAATCGACAAAGCCGGGATAAGTTATTAAATAATCAGGAAGATTTTCATCATAATTATCAGAATAAAAATCACCCACATATTTCCCTGTTAACCTGAGATACAACCCTTCATAATTAAAATTAATTCCAACGTTTGCAAGAAAATCAGGAAAGCCGCTTATTCTATTGTTGCTAATATCAATAGAGTTAGAAGCATCTAAAAAGAATCTTCCTTTATCAATCGTATTCTTACAGTAAGTTGCATTTCCAAATAATTCGAGATGCTCAATTGGTTTTGCAACAACAGAAGCTTCAATTCCCTGGTGAACTGTTCGATCAACATTTCCTGTAATAGGTTGACCATATAAATCTACCTGTCCATTAGCAATTATTTCATTATTAAAAAGCATATAAAAAACATTTAACGATACATTTATATTCTTAGTGTTAAATGAAGTTCCAAGCTCAAAATCATTCATTGTTTCAGGTTTAACGAGAGGCTCATCAAAATTATATGAACCATCTGCATTTTGTTTAAACTGCGGAACTGCTCCCCCACTGGATTCATCGGCATCATAATAATTTCTTAAGCGTCGGTTCTCTTGTAACTCTTGCATAAGAAAAATAAATATTCTGGTAAGGATTAATAATATAATTTATTCCGGCTCTTGGATTAAAAAAAACATTATCGACAGAAAAATCGGTTCCCAAATATTTTTCATTATAGATTTCGTACTTGTGATACGCAACCTGCACTTCTCCCAGAAAATTTATTTCATCATTTAATTTATAAGATTCATGAATATATCCGTTTATTATATTATTGCTGCCATTATAGTAATAATAGAAATAGTCTTTAGTTAAACCTTGAGGTAGATTCTCTCCATAATTTATAGCTCCCCAATGATTTGATTTGTGAAAACGAAACTCGCCGCCGACGATAAATTCGCCATTATTATGTTTCCAGCTAATTCTTGGGATCCATCCGAATTGAGTATTTTCTACTTGTGCTCGTATTAAAACATTGCCGGGATTTTGAGTCGGATTGAAACCAAATTCGTGTGTCAGCCTCAAATAAGAAGTATCAGCCCATGAACCGTCAAAATCAAAAAATCCATTCCCTTCAACAAGAAATAGAGCTGAGTTTATTGTTAAGTTCTTATTTAATTTTAATTCATTAAGAAGCTCATAATGGGGCTGAGAAAAATTTTCTATTTCTGTTGGTCTTCTTAATGTTGTATAAGTATAACCCGATTCATCAGCTTCCCAATAAGAATAATTTTCTCTTCTTAATTTCTTGTCTTTAACAGCAAACTTTGGAAGTCCTGTATAAGCCAAAGCATCTGCAATCGGTCCGCCAAAAAAATTAATTTGTGTTGTAAGTTTCTCATCATATCTTACAGCAGAAATATGATACGAATTGAATTTTACCCATGAATTATTCCTGTAACCACCTGTAAGAATTTGTCCCAGCTTTGCATAAATAGAATATTTATTATCAATTAGCCCGCTTGAAAAAGCAGCTTCATATTTTCTTGTATTATAACTTCCTACAGAAGCAGAAACATCTACTTTCGGCTGATTTGAGAAAACGGATGTAATAATATTAATTGAACCTCCAATTGCAGGATAGCCAAGAATGCCGCTTCCAGCACCTCTTTGAACCTGAATAACGTCAGTGCTGGCAAGAATATCTGGAAAATCCAACCAATAAACATTGTGATCCTCAGGATCATTTTGGGGAATCCCGTTAATTGAAACTGTAATTCTTCTCTGATCAAATCCTCTTATGCTTAAATAGTTATAACCAATTCCATTTCCACCTTCGGAATAAAAAGTTGTAGAAGGAAGATAACTAAGATATTCAGGGACATCCTGAACTGTGTAGTTTTCTTCAATTTCTTTCCGTTTGATTTTATCAAATGTTACGGGAGTTACTCCTTCTTTTCCCAGGCTGCCTTCAACTAAAACTGTCTGAGCAGGAATTATTTTAGAATTAAGATATATCTTAATTGAAGTTTCAAAATCTTTTGAAGTAATAGTATGTTTTTCAGAATCGTAACCAATGTAACTTATTAGTAAGGCATCACCCAGAGAAACATTTTTTAATATAAAATTACCATCGATATTAGTCGCCGTACCGTTTCCTTCTTTTCCTTCAACAACTATGTTTGCTTTGTAAAGTGGTTTGTCAGTTTCAGAGTCTAAAACTTGTCCCCGAAAAATATTTTGAGCAAGAAGGAAATTATTTAAAAGTAAAAGAGTGATTAAAAATTTCATAGCAACCTCCAGAAATAAAAAAAGCCGTTCAGGAACGGCTAAATCTTTAATCATCTTTTAGCCCGTTTCCCTACGCTGGTATTATCCAGATCAGGTTTTAGGGTATAATCTCAGTTGTCCCGAAGTATTGGGAAAACACCCCTAACGGCTACAATAAATAAAATTAAGAACTAGTTCTAAAAAAAATAAAATTTTTTAATTAGTCAAGTCTAAGAAGCTGACCGACGACTATTTTATTACTTTTCAGCGAGTTAATATGTTTTAACCTTGCAACAGATAGCTTATAAAGTCTAGCGATAGAATAAAGTGAATCACCACTTCTCACTATATACGTATTGCCCTGTTTTCCATTTGATGATTTCTTTTCCGGTAAATCATAAACATCAGAATCAGAATATATCTTCAATGTTTTTCCAGCAATAATCTTGTTGCTGCTCAATCCATTCCACCTTCTTATACTGGAAGCAGAAACTCTATACAACTCGGCTATTCCACCGATAGTTTCACCAATTTGTATCTTGTGATAAATAACATTTGCAGAAGTCTTTGTTGTATTATCACCGAGTGAAGCTGAACGGTTTGTAAAAATCTTTAATGTTTTGCCTGCTATAAGCCTGTTGTTGGACATATTATTCCATTTCCTAATATATACCGATGATACACCAAACTTTTCTGCAAGCTCACTAATTGTATCACCACGTTTAACTCTGTAACGATATAGTGACATATTAGTAGCCGTTGCATCTTCATCGGCATAATATGAAAGGGATTTATCTGTATAGATTTTCAATTTTCTGCCGGCATATATTTTATTACCGGATAAATCATTCCATTCTCTTAAAGAATTAATGTCAACCCTGTACCTGGAGGCAATTGAACTTAATGTTTCACCTCTTCTTATTCTGTGATAAACCCAAGAGTCGGAATTTTTCTGAATATTTTGTGAAGTGGTTTTTTCTATAGGCGATTGATCATCGAGACTGGCATAAAAGTCCTTTTTATCTTCCGGTACATATATAGTTAGATTTTGTCCTACAATTATTGTAGTTGTATATGGAATATTATTCCAGTTTCTCAGATCGCTAACTCTTGTGTTAAAAAGATCCGCTATACCAAGAAGGCTGTCATTTTTCTTAACTCTGTAATTTACTGGAACCAAACCATCAGGAGCTTCAATTGTATTGTCGGCTACAGTTTCTACATTTACATTGTTGGATGAATCCTCATCGGTTGATTCATCATCTACATCCTTATTCAAAGAAAGATAAGGAGAAACGTATCCGCTACTATCATTATCTATATCATCATCATTCGCAGCAACTGTATTTGTGTTATAGGCAAAATTTCTATCGTTCGGATTAACCGGTATTTTTAATTTAACCCCTGTATAAAGTTTAGTTCTTGTTGAGATATTATTTGCGTCTGCTAATTCGCTTGTTGTAATACCATATCTGTGAGCTATCCTGCTTAAAGTTTCACCCCTTTTTACAGCATGAAGAAGGTAAGTCCGTTTAGCATAATCGGGGATGTTCTCCATGTTAGAAGCAAAAGTATTATGAATACCTTTAGGGATTTTAAGAGGATAACCACCAGAGTAATTCATTGGTGTACATAACTGTGTTAACTCAGGATTCATATCGAGTAAAGTTTCCTCAGATACGCCCGCAATCTGTGAAAGATATCCCATATCTATTGCACCTTCAACCTGGTAAGTATCATATTCGTAAGGACTGTCATATACAATATCGGTAAAACCATATTTAGCAGGATCCATTGCAATCAAACACACAGCTATATATTGAGGGACATAACTTCTTGTTTCTTTCGGAATATATCTTCTTAATGCCCAGTAATTACTTTCGTCAGCTCTATTCATGGCTCTTCTAATTCTACCTTCTCCAGCATTGTAAGCCGCCAACACAAGATACCAATCACCTAAAGAATTATATAAATCTTTAAGGTGGCGCGCAGCTGCACGCGTCGATTTTTCAGGATCTCTTCTTTCATCATAATAAAAATCTGTTTCCAGTCCATATAACCTTCCTGTTGACTTAATAAATTGCCATAAGCCAACAGCGCTTGCCCAGGAACGCGCAACCGGGTTTAAACCGCTTTCTACCATGCTCAGATACATAAGCTGTCTAGGGACGCCTACTTCATTAAAAATCTTTGTCATCATAGGAAAGTATTTCCCAGAACGCGCAAGCCAAACCTCCATATGGTCTCTTCCTTTGCCGGTAAAGTAATCAACCCATTGATCAACATAAGAATTTACTTCAAGAGGTACATCGGCAGGAATTATTACTGGATTAACTTCTTCTTTATCATTTTGGTTTAATTGAAGTTCAGGTAATGTTCTGCCTGTCCATTCTTCCAATGCAGATAATGAGACATCAGTAGGAAGTTCAGTCAAGCCATCAACATACTTTCTGTAATCTTCTATGATGGAATTTTCAAGTTCAACGTAGGCTTCATTAGAATCTATCCCTGGATAATAACTTAGGTTGTTTATTATTCTCATTGATGATTCGTAATTAGTAACTACTTCTGAAGGTGTACCATTTTCTTGCTTAGCCAAAGCTTTAACATAAAATTGGCGAGCTTGTTCAAGCATCTCACCAACAATACCGCTCTTAGGGTAATTACCGTTCGTGGTTATCGATTCATTTTTTGTTACTTCTTTATTAGCTCCGCAGGAGATAAATAGAAAAGCGCATAAACATATAGTACATACCGAAGTACATAATTTCATCGTAAAACTCCTAAATTGTAATTCCCTCTGGGGGCAATATAATTCTCATATTTCGTATTATCAAGTAAAAAATTAAACAATTTAATATAACCATCAGTTTTTTAACAAGTTATCTTTCACAAAGGGATGTTCCCATGCTTCTTTTTAGGGTTAGTATCCACTTTCTTTTCCAAGAGATTAAAAGAGTTTATCAGCTTTAATTTAGTATCTCTTGGTAAGATTATATCATCAATATAACCTCTTTCAGCAGCTATGTAGGGATTAGCAAACTTCTCTACATACTCTTTTAGTTTCTTTTCAATTTCGGCTTCTTTGTTTTTTGATTTCTCAATATCTTTTTTGAAGATTATTTCTACAGCACCTTTAGGACCCATAACTGCAATTTCTGCTGAAGGCCACGCAAAATTAAAATCACCCCTTATATGCTTTGAGTTCATAACATCATAAGCACCGCCGTAGGCTTTTCTGGTTATCACTGTAATTTTAGGAACCGTTGCTTCGCAAAAAGCATACAGAAGTTTTGCACCATGTTTTATAATTCCATTCCATTCCTGTTCGGTTCCGGGGAGAAATCCGGGAACATCCTCTAAAACTAAAAGCGGAATATTAAAGGCATCACAAAAGCGAACAAAACGCGCTCCTTTAACTGAAGCATTTATATCTAAAACTCCCGCTAAAACTTCAGGCTGATTTGCAACTATACCGACAGCTCTTCCGCCAATTCTTCCAAATCCTACAATAATATTTTCAGCGAAATGAGAATGAACTTCAAAGAAATCTTGATTATCAACAAGAAGATTAATTATCTCCTTCATATCATAAGGCTTGTTTGGTGTATCTGGAATAATTGAATCTAATTCTTCCTGTAAAGTAACTGTG
The DNA here is from genome assembly GCA_963727535.1 of uncultured Ignavibacteria bacterium. Classification (GTDB taxonomy): domain Bacteria; phylum Bacteroidota; class Ignavibacteria; order Ignavibacteriales; family Ignavibacteriaceae; genus RBG-16-34-14. The sequence continues at coordinate 367,898 of CAVSGR010000004.1, read as the reverse complement.
CTTGCATCAAATTCCACGTTAGGTGATCTATCCATAAAATTCAAAGGCAAATAACTCATAAGCTTTCTTACATTTGCAATAGCTTCAACTTCATTTTCATTTACAAAATGAGCAACACCACTTTTGGAAGCGTGGGTTTCAGCGCCACCGAGGTCCTCGAAACTTACCTCTTCGTGTGTAACTGTCTTCACCACATTTGGTCCTGTAACAAACATATAACTCGTATTTTTAACCATAAAAATAAAATCAGTAATTGCGGGTGAATAAACTGCGCCGCCTGCACACGGTCCCATAACTAATGAAATCTGTGGAACCACTCCTGAAGCAAGTGTATTCAATAAAAAAATGTCTGCATATCCTCCAAGACTAACGACACCTTCCTGTATTCTTGCGCCTCCCGAATCATTTAATCCTATTACAGGTATTCCAATCTTCATAGCTAACTTTAAAACTTTAGCTATTTTTTCTGCATGTGTTTCTGAAAGGGAACCGCCGAACACTGTAAAATCCTGGCTGTAAAGAGCAACAGGTCTTCCATCAATCTTTGCAGTGCCTGTTACGACTCCGTCACCTAAAAATTTTTGTTTTTCCAGACCGAAATCGGTTGAACGATGTTCTACAAACATATCAAACTCTTCAAAACTTCCTTCATCGACAAGCAGTTCTATTCTTTCTCTTGCAGTCAGTTTTCCTTTATCGTGCTGACTCTTTATCCTTTCTTTTCCGCCGCCGAGCTTTGCTTCTTCCTTTTTCTTCAGAAGTTCTTCTATTTTTGCCTGCATTGTCTTCCCTTAATTTTTCAACTATTATACCACTAAACCGGTTTTCAAACAGAATAATTTATTGTTGTTATTGAATGAACTGAACGGAATACTTCCTCAATTTCAGATTTTAAAGAAGCAAATTTTTCCGATTTAATACTTCCCAATTCGGGAGAATGCCTCTTACCTGTTTCGATTCTACGCACTATTTTTCCCGGTTTTGCTCTCATTAAAAGGATCAAATCAGCTAATTGTATTGCTTCAACAAGATTGGTAGTCACAATTATAAAGTTCAATTTCTCTGAAGAAGATAAATCAGAAATTAATTTATAAATCTCTTCTTTACTTTCTTCGTTCATTTGCTTAAATGAATCATCAATCAAAATCAAAGAAGGATTTAAAGCCATTGCTCTTGCCAGAGAAATTCTAAAACGGAAACCCAGGCTTTTATTGTGTGGATGATGATCCGAATAACCTGATAAACCAGTGAGTGAGATAAGATCATCAACACTATATTTTTTATTTTTAGCCAAGCTCAGTCCAAATTCAATATTTTGTTTAACATTCATCCACGGAAAAGATGAAGGTTTCTCTGGAATTAACGGAATGTTTTTATTTTGTGAATCTCCGAAAGAAATCTCGCCACTATCTTTTTTAATTACGCCGGAAATTATTTTAAGTAAAGTCGATTTTCCCGAACCGAAAGGAGCGAGAATAGAAGTAATTGTTCCCTCATTTGAATCCGGAATTTCAAAACTTATATCTTCAAGTACATTAATTTTCAATCCAGCTTCAGCAAAATAATATTTGCCAACCGAATCGAGTTTAAGTATGAAATTTTCTTTATTCAATTTTTAGTTCCAGAATATAAATTTTCTTCTGACATACTTTAAAAGTAATGTTCCAAGATAAACGGAAATCCCTGTTATTAGAAACACTGAAAAGATCGCCGAAAGATCTTTGTATTCTAATGCTTGTCTAAAGATTACCCCCAAACCAGGTCCGCTTTTTATAAATTCAAAGACTATCAACATTCCCCACAAGTATAAATGAAGATTAAAAATATGCTCTATCAGTTTTGGTTCTACATTTTTCCAGATTATATTTTTTGTTATTTCTTTTTCATTTAATCCTAAAGATTGAGCCACAACCATATATTCTTCATCAGCAGAATCAGACTCATTCTGAAATTTTATCATTATAGAAATGAAAGCTGTGGCAAATGCAAAAACAAATTCAATATATACTGAATTTGGGAACCAGAATATTAACAGAAATCCTATAATTATTCCCGGCAAATATTGAGAAAACCATTCGAGTGAATTAATAAATACTGTAATGGAATTGTCTTTTTCTTTAAGATATGGAGATAAAAACTTCACCAGCAGATAAGCCAAAAATAAAGATATATATATCGTGCTTATCGTTGCTAAAAAATTTGCGGGTAAATTATAGTAATTCCATAAAGCAGGAAAAGATTCAAGAACGATTGATGGTTTGGGAAGAATTTTATTTACAGGAAGAATAAACTCGAAGAAAATTATCCACAGAAATAAATAAGTAAGTACAAGATAATAAACTGGTCTCGGTTTTTTAATTAACATTTATTCTCTTTTAACAACAGCCACCAATATATCCAATAGATAAGTTTATTTCAATTTTCGTTTATAAGTTCGGAGAGAAACGGATTATATTTTTTCTCTTCTCCAATTGTACTTTCATCACTATGACCTGGATAAATAATCGTTTCATCAGGAAGAGTTAATAATTTATTTTTTATTGACTCCATTAAAGCATTTTGATCACCTTCCCAAAAATCCGCGCGACCAATACTATTCTGAAATAGTACATCACCCGTTATACAGAATTTATCTTCAGGAAAATAAATGCAATACTCGCCGGGTGTATGTCCGGGAGTAAAAAGAAAAACAGGTTCACTTTTTCCCAAAGAAATTTTTAAATCTTCAGTAATAAAATGGTCGGGCAAAATAGGTTTTATATTGATTTCTATTCCAACATACTCAGCCTGTTTACCAGGGTTTTCTAATAAAGGGATGTCTTTCTCAGGAGCGTAATAAGGAACATTAAATTTTTCTTTAACGAATCCGCACCCAAAAATGTGATCTATATGGCAGTGAGTATTGATAAGATATTTTACGGAAAGTTTGTTTGATGTGATAAAATTTTCAAGTTCTTTTTCTTCATAAGAATCTGAACAACCCGGATCAATTATCCAAGCTTCTTTTGATTCTTTATCCCATAGCACATATGTGTTTTCAGCAAAAGAGTTGAAAATAAATCTTTGAACATTGATCATTTATTTCAAACGGGAAGTAATATAAAATTTATATTGAATAGCCACGACCTTTAGGTCGTGGGAAACCGTAAATTGTATCCTTGGCTTTAGCCACAATTATTTGGACTAAAGTCCCAGTGTTTAGTGTTAGATTTATACCCCGACATTGGCAAAGCCATCCCTTCGGGAAAATGTCGGGGCTATTTTTGTTTCACTTACTAAAATTCTTCTTTATCCTGGTTTGAAGCTTTTTAGTATAACTATTAAAATTATCTTTTGTCTCTTCTATTGAATCACCACCAAACTTGGCAACAAAAAACTCTGCTAAAGTCCATGCCAGCATTGATTCTGCAATAACGGCACAAGCCGGAACTGCAACAAAATCGCTTCTCTCTCTTCTTGCCATAACTTTTTTCATTTTCTTTAGCTCAACACTTTCAATAGGGCTCATAAGTGTAGCGATGGGTTTCATTGCTCCCCTTACAATAATTGGAAGTCCTGTTGATATTCCGCCTTCAATTCCACCGGCACGGTTTGTTTTTCTTGTAAGAATTCCATTCTTCATTAAAATTTCATCGTGGGATTCTGAGCCGAATTGTTCCGCAGATTGAAAACCTGTTCCGATTGAAACAGCTTTAACTGCATTAATAGACATTATTGATTGTGCAATCTCTGCATCTAATTTTTTATCATAATGCACAAACGTTCCCAATCCAACCGGAACTCCTGTCGCTACAGCATAAAAAGTTCCACCAAGAGTGTCGCCTTTCTTTTTGGCAAGTTTAATCTTATCAATAATTTTCTTTTCCTGCTTCGGTTCAAGAACTCTTACATCACTTTTGTCGGCTTTCTCGGATAACTCCCAACCTTTAAAATTCTTTGGAAGAACATTATTAAAAAGTTTATCGGCAAAATTGTTTTCAGGATAAACTCCGCCGATGCTTTCAACAAAACTGCCAATTGATATTCCAAACTGAGCAAGGAAAATTCTTGCTATAGTTGCAGCAGCAACTCTTGCCGCAGTTTCCCTTGCACTCGATCTTTCAATCGAATTTCTTATATCATCAAAATTATATTTTGATATTCCAACAAGATCTGCATGACCGGGACGCGGAATTGTTATCTTTTCAATTCCCGCCGACTTACTTTCAATCTCTCATTTTATCAAGCCAGTTATCCCAATCTCTGTTTTTAATCAACATGGAAACGGGAGAGCCGAGAGTTTTCCCAAATCTTACACCGGAAAGAATTTCGGCAGTATCAGTTTCTATCTTCATTCTCAATCCCCTGCCGTAACCCGATTGTCTTCTCTTTAGCTGAAGATTAAGAAAATCAATATCTATTTTTAGATTGGATGGAAAACCTTCCACAATTGTTGTGAGTGCTTTTCCGTGAGATTCGCCTGCTGTAAGAAATCTTATCATAACTTTTTATTTTTAGGTTTAAATATAAAAAACGCCCGCATATAACGGGCGTTTTTTCAAAGAAATATTTTACCCCGGTTTATTCCGGAATTTCGATGCCTCTGAACTGGTTAACACCCTTGGAATCCTGAAGTTTCAGCAATACAGCAGATCCTTTCTTACTATCAAATACATCTTTCAAGTCACCCACATTATTTATTTTTTTCTTATCTGCTTCGACAATGAGCAGACCTTTGAAGAGGCGCTGGTCCTCTGCTTTGCTGAAAGGCTTAACATCAGTAATAACAACTCCATTGTCCGCTTTAAATTTTTCTTTATCGGTTTTCGTCAAGTCTTTAACCGTCAAACCGAGATCATCGAAAGTTTTTGTAGAATTAGTGCTATTACCATTATTATCTTTTGAGGAATTGTCGACAACCGGTTCGGTCTTTGTGTCCGATTCTCTTGCCTTAAGAGTTACTTTTCTTTCTAGCTCTTTGCCGTCCCTGAAAATAGTTAACGTAACAACTGTACCGGCACTTTTTGTAGCGACATAACTTTGGAGCTGATTAGCCTGATCTATTTCCTTACCATCAATTTTAAGAATTATATCTCCAACTTTTATGTCAGCATTTTCGGCTGCACCTTTCTTAACCAGGTCCTGAACAATTATTCCTTTTGGTTTATCCATTCCGAGTGATTTTGCCAATGCATCATCAACTTCACCGATCATAATTCCTATGTAACCTCTGCTTACAGAACCGTGTGCGATTAAGTCTTTTGCAACTGCTTTAGCGAGATTAATAGGAATAGCAAAACCGTAACCAATGTAAGTTCCCGTTCCTCTTGTTGCGATTGCGGAATTTACGCCAACAACAGCACCGGAAAGATCAACCAGGGCACCGCCGCTGTTTCCCGGATTTATAACTGCATCTGTTTGAATAAAATTTTCTACTCCGTAGCTGTCCTTAATAAGATTAAGCTGTCCTCTTCCAACAGCACTTACAATACCTGCGGTAACTGTAGATGTTAGAGCAAGCGGATTGCCAATAGCCATTACCCACTGTCCTACTTTCAAACCATCGGAGTCACCAAGATATGCAGTTGGAAGATCGTGTGCATCAATCTTTATTACTGCAAGATCTGTTAAGGGATCAGTGCCAACAACCTTTGCACTAAAAGTTCTCTTATCAAAAAGACTAACTTCAACCTTTGTAGCTTTTTCAACAACGTGATTATTTGTTACTATATATCCATCATCAGAAATTATAATTCCACTACCGGAACCTCTTTCTTCCTTCGGCATATCTTTAAATGGAAAGAAGAAAAATTGATTCGAATCATCTTCATCATTACCTCTTTCTGAAACAACGGATATTTGTACAATTGCCGGAGTAACTTTTTGGGCAACTTCTATAAATGCTTTACTAAATGATGTTGCATCTGCATCAAGCTTAACAGGCGGTTCGCTCGTGCCAAGATGAATGTCTGCCAAACTCGGTCTTACTAATCCGAAACCGGAGACAAGAATAGCACCGAACAAAACACCAATTACTAACAATGCAAAAGCACCATATAATCCTTTTCTGGATTTCATATTTATTCTCCTTTAATTTTATTTACCTAATCAACATTTACTGCCGGTAACACAAACTCTATAATTTTCCTCTACTTTATTGTCTGAAAAGCCTGAATACCTTTAAAATCAGGAACATGAAACTTCAAATACCGCTCCATAAATATAATAGCTTTGTCAAGTGTAAACTCTTTATAAATATCTGCGCTTTTATTGTAATTTAGACACATCAAGTAGTTAAAAAGTTCCTGAGAAAGTTTAAAGTCCATCCTGTTTTTATCACTACAATTGCCGCAAACCATACCTAACTCGAAATTATAACCCAAATTTTCTCTTGTCAAATCAGTTCTTTCGCAGGAAACACACTTTCCTAACTGGAGTTCATAACCAATTTCTTTCAGAAAAAATAAGAAGAATCTTCCAAATAAAATTTTAGGGTTTTCATTCGATGAATCAATAAGCGATAAGATTCTGGATAAGCCGTTGAACAACCTCAGGTTTGTTTCATTTTCAGGGGTGAGTTTTTTAATAAGCTCAATAATTGCGAAAGAAAACTTTAGCCTGTCAATATCTTCTTTCAACTTAGGGAAGTATGAAATCATATCGATAGAGGAAAGAACCTGTAAATCTCTTGAGTCTTTTTTGTATATCACGATCTGAACATAATTCAGTGGATCTGCTATAAATCCTGATTTTGACTTCGGACTTCTTGCACCTTTAATTATTACAGAAAGTTTCCCATAATCTTTTGTATAAACGGATAGAATGTTGCTTGTGTCCCCGTAATTCATTTTACTGAGGATAACAGCTTCCGTCTTTATTATTTCACTCATTCAGAAAATTATATGGAAAGGGATAAACACCTTTTTCTGTTATGATTCCTGTAATAAGATGTGCAGGCGTAACATCAAAGGCAGGAGAATAAACCGTGTAAGATTCGGGAGCTACTTTTTGTCCACCAATAGAAGTTAATTCATTCTTATTTCTGAACTCAATTTTTATCTCATCACCGGTTGTAATTTTTTTATCTATAGTTGTTGATGGAGCTGCAATATAAAAAGGAATGTTATGAAAATTTGCAGTGATTGCGAGATTGTATGTACCAATTTTATTTGCGGAATCTCCGTTCAAAGCAATTCTGTCCGCACCGACCACCACAAAATCAACTTTCCCTTCTTTCATTAAAGACGCTGCTGAAGAATCACTTTGAACTGCAAAAGGAATAGAATTTTTCTCAAGCTCGAAAGAAGTTAATCTTAATCCCTGTAGAAGTGGTCTCGTTTCATCTGCATAAACAAATTCAACAAGTCCGTTTTCAAATCCTGTTTTGATAACATTAAAAGCTGTCCCATCTCCACCTGTCGCAAGCTTACCTGTATTGCAGTGAGTAAGAATTTTCGATTTCTTCCTAAATATCTTAAGACCGTTCTCTCCAATCTTTCTGCATTTCTCAATATCTTCATTATGAATTTCTTTTGCACGTTTTAGTAAAGCAGAATAAACCTCTTTAGAATCTTTATTCTCAGTAAACGTCTTTTTCATTTCTTCTATTGCATAAAAAAGATTTACTGCTGTAGGACGCGTCCTGGCTAATCTTTCAACAGCTAAATTAAAAATTTCTTCCGTTTTATCTGGTGAAACATTTTTTAAAGAAAGTGCCAATGCATAAGCAGCAGAAATTCCAATAAGCGGGGCTCCTCTTACTTCGAGTCTTTCAATAGCTTCAGCAACTCTATCATAACTTTCTGTTTCAACGTAGATTTCTGAAAGAGGAAGTTTTGTTTGATCCAGAAAGACGAGTTTGTCGCTGGTAAAATCGATTGAGAAATAATTAGTTGCGGAAAAATTATTCTTGTTCATCAAACCTGGAAAGATTCATAAATTCTCTGAACCTGTCTTGTATTCTTAAGTAAGATAATTCTTCAAGACCTTTTGTGCTAAACTTCTCAACACAAAAAGAAGCCATAGCGCTTCCATAAATTACTGCACACTTAAGATTCTCGGGAGTGACGTCTTGTGTCCTTTGTAAGTATCCAACAAATCCACCTGCAAAAGAATCACCTGCGCCGGTCGGATCGTTAATCATTTCTAAAGGATAAGCAGGTGCAGAAAAAACTATATCTTCAGTAAAAAGCAAAGCACCGTGTTCCCCTTTTTTAATTATCAAAATCTCAGGACCCATTTCTCTAATTTTTTTAGCTGCTTTAATCAGGTTCGCTTCGTGAGCAAGCAGCCTTGCTTCAGAATCATTAATGATTAAAACATTTACTCTTTTTAACAGTTTAATCAGTTCATCTTTCATCCCTTCAATCCAGTAATTCATTGTATCACAAACTATAAAAGGTGAATCTGAAAGTTGATCGAGAACACGCATCTGTAAAATCGGGTCTATATTGCCGAGGCAAACAAATTTAGATTTTCTTAATTTCTGTGGAATTATAGGATCAAATTTTTCAAATACATTTAGCTCCGTCAGCAATGTATCTCTTACATTAAGATCATAATGATATTTTGCCGACCAGCGAAATGTTTTTCCTCCTTCAATTATCTGAAGACCATCGAGATTTACATTATGCCCCTCAAGAAGGTTTATATACTGTTTTGGGAAATCATCTCCCACAATGCCGACAATGTCTATAGGCGCACAAAAATAACTCGATGCAAGTGAAATATATGTTGCTGAACCTCCCAGCGCTTCTTCAACTTTATCGAATGGGGTTGCAACTGTATCTAATCCTACGGAACCGACAACTAATAGTCCCAATTTTTTCCTCTAAAAATGAATGATTGTAATTGTTAAGATAAATAATTCACAGTTAAAATATAATCTATTATATCAGACTTTTATTTCAACAAAATTCCAGAAAGTCATTTCATTCAAGAAATATTCCGTAATTATATCGATAGATTTTCTTTGCCCCGGCCAGGCAAGCACTTCTTTGGCTTTGCCAGGTTTAAGCCATTTATACTCAGTGTGTTCTTTACACAAAGTAACTTTAGAATTTTCGTCAACTTCCGCAGCAAACACAGGAATTAAAGAGATATAATTATTCTCGTGAGAATAAAATGGATTTATATTTGGAGTAACCCAAAATCTTTTTGGTTTTAGTCCGGTTTCTTCTTTTATTTCCCTTAAAGCTGCGTTATATGCCTTTTCCCCTTTCCTGATTTTCCCCGTTACCATTTGCCACAACCCGCCATAAATTTCTTTTTCCCCTCTTTTAAGAAGAAGAAATTCAATTCCATTCTTCTTTTTACAGAAGATGTGGGCTTCGATCATGTTGGAAACGATTTTCATATTTCAAATATAAAAGTATTAAAACATAAATATTCTGGATCTCCTAAAATAGATTAGATCAAAACCTCACCCCATCCCTCTCCTTACTAAGGAGAGGGCGAGGGAGAGGTCAAAAAGCCCAATTTAAGATTGAACTAAAAATTATTTTTAATTGCCGCAACCTTTGGGCAGTGGAGTAGAAAAACAAAAAATTGATCTGGCCAAACAACGATAGAACAATTTTGACTAAAGCCTGAATTACTCTTGCACTTTATGTGCCGACATAATTTCACACTCGGAACGAGACTGAGTACACTTTAATTAAGGTGGCGATCTATCATTTTTTATAAAAATCATTTTAATATTACCATTTTTTTAGTTACTGAGTTTCTCCCGGCACTTAGTTTGTAAAAATATATTCCGGAAGAGAAACCTGTAGCATCCAAATTTATTTTATGTTTCCCCCTTTCCATTTCTTCATTCATAAGTATCTTAACTCTTTGTCCCAAAACATTAAAAATTCCAATCATAACTTTTTCTTTTTGGGGAATTTCAAACCCGATTGTAGTATTTGCATTGAAGGGATTTGGATAGTTCTGTGACAATTGAAAATCATTGACTTGATTAGAATAATTTTTGATAACAGACGTAATTAAATTGTTTTTTAATATCCAGATACCGCCACCATATATATTTGAAAGCAGAATTAAATTATCTTTTGCTTGTATATCATAGCTATATTCAAACTCCGATGAGGACACTAATTCTTTTGGAAAAGTTGGCTCACTTACATCAATAATCCCATCTTTTAAATAAACGTAACCCATCATAGTTTCTATATTTAAAGACGAAATTGTTATGCTTTTTTTTAAACTACCTAAAATATATGGATCAGAAGGATATGAAATATCAAAAACAAAAAATGTATCAGCCTTATCAACATACAATACATCACCATTTGAATCTGAAATACCTATATCAGAAGAATCATTAAAAACATTAATCTCTACAGGTTGTGAAGGATTTTTTATGTCTATTATTCTTAATCCTGCACCTTGGGTGGCTAGAAATAATACCGAATCTTTAATAGTTGTATGTTTAGGATAATAGTCTGCTACAAATACCCCTATACTTTTAGGCTGGTAAATATCGCTTACATCAATGATTTCTAAAATCGAATCAACTCCAAAGCGCGGTTGTTGCGTGATGAATATTAAATTAGCTGATTTTGTAATTGAATTAGGACCGGTTGTTGTCGAGAAATTTGTTATACCTATATAGTGACTGATTATTTTGGGTTGGGAAATATTGGAAATATCTATTATCCAAAGGCCTATCGAGGTATCCTGTTCTGAATATGCCGCCCAGTTAACTATATATACAAGTGTATCATCCACAACCAAATCGGCAGTGAAACCACCTGTATTGATGTTTGAAACAGTTTGAGGACTTTTGGGATTATATATATTTAATATCCATAAACCAGATAATCCACATGCAACAAAAACCAGATTATTTTTCGTATCCATTTCTAATGCGGTTCCGCCTGTTGGGAAAAAAGATTCTAACTCTAAAGAATCCGGTTTAGATACATCAAGTGTAAGTAAGCCACTGTAATGAGCGGAAAGTATGGAATTTTTTGCAAATGCAATCCCCGTATTTCCTATGTCTGTTCCTATCTGCTTTTCATATTTACCTATTATCTTCGGCTGTGTTAGATTTGTTATATCTACAGAGCAGATATTCCCGCTTGTTGTTCTTATATAAACTGTTTTTTCATCTCCGGATACAGCTATTGCCATTATATCTTCTGGTGCCTGAATACCTGCTTCTCCAAGAAATTGAGGCACAGCTGCATTTGAAATATTGTATATCTTCAAATAGTTGGTTATGTCATATCCGTGTACCCCTATAAAGAGCAGTGTATCTTTTATTTTTGCACTATAAGCCAAACCTCCTACTTCAAAATCAACAGCGCTTAAGGTATCAGGATTATTTGCATTTACTATTGAAATTGGTGGATATTCAGGACTGCCTACATAAACGTACCCATCTTTTGCCTCTACACAGTATGCCATTTCCCCTCCGGCTGGTATTCCGCCCCTTCGAACCGGATTGCTTAAATCAGATATATCTACTACCCACATTATTCCACTAAATGTTGTTACATAAACAAGACTATCATCCAAGGCTAAACTTATTGCAACACCACCTATACTGATTTCAGATATTTTCTCTGGAACTGTGGGATTGGATATATCTATTATTAACAATCCATTTCCAATACATACAAATGCAACAGAGTTCTTTATTTTAATATCATAGATATATCCTTCGGTTAAATATTCACCGACAATTTCCGGTTTTGAAGGATTTGAAATATCAAGTACCTGAAATGTCGGTCCGTTTCCTATGAATGCAAAACTGCTGTCTGTATCTACAGCAAGACAAGGACCCCAGGCCCATCTTCCTAATACAGTTAAAACGCTATCTTCTGCAGGAGGGTTATTTTCTTTTGGTTGCCAAAGATAGAAATCTTTGTAAGAGTTCGGCATACTTCTATTGGGAATATTCTGTGCAAATAGTGTAATGCTAATAGAAAAAATAATTAGCGATGGCAAAATCGCAAAATGGAATAGTTTAAAAAATATACAAGAAAGATTTATGAATTTTGAACTATCGTTACCCGTTACCACCATTTTCATAAGACCCCTGAATCTTAAAATCATTTATCCGAACTAAAGAAACGTACTAAAAGAAAAATTTAAAAAGGAAGAGTGGAAAGGTTCAGTTATGATTTTTTTAACATTAAGACATTAATAATAAAGATTCCGCATCAAGTGCGGAATGACAATTAGATAATCTTTAAAAATACGCTCTCACTTCCGCACGTGCAGTGTGAACCGCTTTTCCACTTCCCTGCAATCTTCCATCATAACTAACTGTAGATTGTAAATTACCTGAAAGCCTGTAATCAAAATTTAATCGCCAGTAATAATTTTTCCCTATAATGTTTCCACCAGTTAATTCAAAAGGGATATAATTTTCTGTTGTATTTGCTATCAATTCGGTTCTTTCAAGCTCGATTCTTAGTCTTCCGGTTCCGGCAAAAGATAAATTAAATCTCAATGCTTCTGAATTCAGATCAATTGTTGTTGGCTTTTCCGGAAGGACGTCTTCAGTGCTGCCGGCTTTAATTTTAAATCCTACTTCAATATCTCTTTCAGGACGGTATGAAAAATCTGTCGTTATGTTATTTCCACTTGTAGTTCTTCTCCTGTTTGAAGAAACCGGTGCCGACACGTTATCCGTACTATTTACTATGTCAGTCTGGTTGCTCATTTCTTTTATCATTCTGAATTTTATTCTAAGGCTTCGTTCCCTGTTATAAGCTCTTTCAACTCCGCCGCTAAACTGGTTCAAACCTTTTGTTTGAGCATACCTGAAACGCATAGAAAATTCCTGGTCGTTCTCAAATAAGAAAAGATCTTGTTGAATATTGTTGGAACCGGTTATTGTTTTATCTTCATTCTGAAAAGAAGAAAAATGGAGTAAATATATTTTTTTATAATCTTCTTCCGTGCTGTTTTCTTCTACCCTCCAGAAAGTCTCACTTGAAAAAGCACTTAATATTTTTGATAAAGAAGAAGTACCGAACAACTCGCCATATCTTATTTTCCATCTCGTACTTGTTTTCAGATTAATTACAGGGTAAAGTTTTTGAGTAGGAATTGTAACCTGGATATAATCTCCGTCATAAACAGTCGGCTCAAATTCATTTTCTTCTGCAACACCGTCATTATTCAAATCGCCGAGATATTTATAGTTCCCTGTTCCGTCCTGAACTCGTACAAAAACTTTTTCCAACTTTGCAGATTTTTGTGTTGAGACCTCATAATACAAATTACCATCTATCGCATCCACTGGACGTATTTTATTTTGGGATCGAATAAGAATTGTCTCAGTATTTAGGAAACCTTTCTGCTTAAATATATCAGTGTATTTCCTGTTTCTGTAAGTAAAGTTAAGAGTAGAGTTGATCTCTTTAATTCCACTGTAATTTATTTCATAAAATTGTGTTTGTGCTTTTGATTGCTTGAACATTATTCCATCTAGCGGCAGATAATCATCGCGAATGGAGTATTTCAACGAAACATTTAAACCGTAAAAATCAGTTAACTTTATGTAAGGTCCCACATCATCATATTTCAGACTTCCCGACAAGAGTGAATCGTTTCCTGTTGTTTTATCTTTCCTGTTTTCTGCAAGGAAGTCCACCCCCGGAGTTAATTTCCAGAGATTATAATAAGCACTTCCTGTTTGTCTTAACCAATTTGTTGAAAGTGAAACATCTTTGGAAGTCACATAATCAAAATTATAATCAACATTGTAATTTTTTGAGTCGGAAAATTTTAAAACATTGTTATATCTGTCGGATTTAAAATTGTCTCCTCTTCTTAATAATCCTGCAGTTGATGAAATACTAAGTTCATCTATAGGAATTAAATTTAAACCGAACTCCCTAAGCTCTTCATCTTGCGGCTGGTCCGAATTAGAAATATTATAAGCTCTGTTAAATTCCACTTCATTCAGCCTGTCGGCAGAAGTGAATTTGTCCTGTATGAATCTGTCTTTATAAGAAATACCTATTTTACCGAGACTTAAATCCCCAATATCAATTTTTTTAGGATTCACTTTAAGAGTCAGGTTCCTCGCATATCCGAAATTGTTGTTATCATCTAAACTGGAAAGACGGTTCTTGTCCCACAAACTTCCCGCATATTCAAAAGAAATAAGAACATCTTCAAAAGGTTTTGCTGTTAAAACAAAATCGCCCATTTGCTTAAGCTCCGGCAAAGGCAAAAATACAACAGGCATATAATTTCCCATTCCAATGCCGACAAACTTGTAATTGCCCAGGCTTTCTTTAGTATAGTCACCCAAGCCATCACCGACAGAAGAAAAAGAAACGTTGTAAATTGAAGTTGAATCTCCCGGCGCATAAACATAGTATGTGTAAGCCTTGTTGTTTATTAACGTATCGACTTTTGAATAAGCACCTTTAATATTTCCAAGTGAATCCGGCGTTGCAAGTGTTACTCCTGATCTTGCAGCTTTATTTCTATCATCTCCAGCTTTTGAGAGAATAGTTTTGTCAGAATCGGATAAAGTTATATCAATAGGATTATCCTGATCATCTCCTTCTCTTAAATATTGAACTTTAAGAGAAACTTTATTGTTAAGAAATTGAGTCTCGCCACCTGTGCCGAAAAAATTTCTGCTGTATTTTTGATCGGAGTACTCAAAATCTACTGTTATCCTGCTTGCAGAAGTAATAAGCTTGTTGGGAGTAAAAGTAATCTGCGAGTTTGAGTAATCTATTACATAATCATTAGCTTCTCCGCGTTTCATTAAAATACCATCAAGGTAAACTCTTTCGGTTCCTGCAATAATTATGATTTCTCTTTCACTATTAATTCCGGAAAGGATATAAGGTCCCTGTACACCTTCGATTCCATTAAAAACATTTGTATTAAATTTTCCTTTTGAGCTGGCAATCGAAATAAACCCTTTGTTATCTTTAAAAGAAAATTCACCCATCAGTCCTTGCAGCTTTCTATCGACAATTCCGAACTCGCTCTCTTTTCTTTGCAACTGGTAATCACCGAAAGTTCCAACAGCGTTGGGATGTTTGATCTGTATAAAAACTTTGTCAAGTTCTTCTAATCTTTCAGTATTTCCTTCGGGTTGTATCGGTGTGTTTTCATCTGTCAATGCTGCAACTACTTCGATGTCATCGGAGAGCCTCCCGGAAAGCTGAAGCCTCAAACCACTGTTGAGTGTAAAGTCTTTCGTGGTTCCAACAGTAAAGCCTCTTACAATTGTTCCGCTTTTTTCTATACCGGGACCAAAAATATTTTCTGTTGAAAATCCTCCGCCTTCATTCGAAGCAACTTTAATTGTATCTCCAGTAATAGTATCGTATTTAATAACGAGATCTCTTTTTTTGTACACTTTAAGTAAACCAAGATTTACAGCCTGGTAAGTCACTATCAACGTATCATAAATTGAATATGGAAGAGAATCGGATAAAGAAAAAGTTCCGTTGTTGTATGAAAATTTATAATCGCCTTTAGTTAATAATGAATCTCCTACGATTATAGTTTCTGTAAAAGGAATTATTGTTGGCTGAGAAATAGTATAGCTATTATCAAGATTTACGCGAATTGTGTCCCTAATAATGTAAGTCAAATATTCAGATTGTGCGACGACCTGTTTTGGCAGAAAAAACAGAAGTATAATCAGAAGCGAAATATATGATTGTGACTTCAAAAACGAGAAGAATTTTTGTGAAAATCAAATCTAAACCTACTTTGCCCTTTTATCAAGTCCATATAAAACCGTAACTTATAAAGTGTAGTTATTTTCCTACAAAATTATGATAATATCTACTCTTACCGTTCATATTGCAAATTCTTAAGTTAACTTACAGTTAGTAACAAAATATAAAGGATAAATATATGGACGTAACAATTTTTGATTATGATATTACCCGGGATGAGATAAAACACCTCTTTGTCAACTATGTTAACAGAGGCGAATATATTCAGAATACCTCTTATAAAAAAAGATTACAAGACCTGTATGTTCTTTTTAAAATGAGAGAAGACAAAGTAAGGGCAGGAAAAATAATGAGTGAAATAACTCATGTGAAAGAAATTGCTGCTTAATCATTCATATCTTAAAGCTTCTATAGGATCAAGGTTAGCGGCTTTATATGCCGGGTAAGTTCCGAATATCACTCCAACAGTAACACAAAGTAATAAACCGATAATAACCCAATCATACGGAATAGCAGTTTTAGCGTTCAGAAAGCTGCCGGCTAAATTTCCAACTCCAACTCCGATAATTATCCCTATAATTCCACCTAAAGTACAGAGAATTATTGCTTCGACAAGAAATTGTACTAATATTGAACTTCTCCTGGCACCCACAGCTTTTCTAATTCCGATTTCTCTAGTTCTTTCAGTTACCGAAACCAGCATTATATTCATTATGCCTACACCAGCAGCCAATAAAGCAATTATTGAAACAACCATCGCACCTATTTTAATTCCACCTGTAATATCATTTACCTGTCCTATTAGTGATTCATTACTGAATATTTCAAAATCATTCTCTTCACCGGGACTTACTTTCCTTATCTTTCTCATAAAACCTATTGCAGATTCTATTGTTGCATCATACGCTTTTTCACTAACTGCCATAACCGTTATATCGACACTTCCTTTATGCTTACCGTACATAGACTGAAATTTCGTTATCGGGATAACAACATAATTGTCCTGTGTTTGTCCAAAAAAATCTGGACGTTTTGTTAACGTACCGATAACTCTAAAAGGTTTGCCATCGACTCTTACTGTTTTACCTACAGGGTTTATATTCTCAAAAAGTTTCTCCACAATAAAATTCCCTAATACACAAACATTTGTCGAATGTTCAATTTCACTAACTCTGAATTCCCTGCCATCTTCGATTTCAAGATTAAGATTCTTGTAAACATGCTCGGTAACTCCAACAATATATGTGTTGGGATTAGTTTCAAGATTACCGAATTTTATTATTTTGCCGCCACTACCCTGATATGCCCCCAGCGATTTTGCATCTTTCATCATTTCTTCAAAGCGGTAAAAATCTTCAAGAGTAATGTCTTTCCTGTTTCTGTATTTTTCGCGCTCTCTTTGACCACCAGTTTGTATTGCCGGCCATTTCTGAATTTCAAAAGTGTTTTTACTTAGGAATTGAAAACCATTTTCAATAGTATTCTGAAGCATAGAAATGATCGTCATAATAACAATGATTGAGAAGATTCCAACTACAACTCCCAGCATTGTAAGAAGTGTTCTTAAACGATTAGTTTTTAAGGACTGTAAGGCAATAATAATTAGTTGAGATATTTTCATCCTTCCCCTGCAACTATATTTCTACAAAGAAGTATTTTATTTAATCATTAAAATTTATTTAAAAAACTTTATTCATATCTTAAAGCTTCTATAGGATCAAGGTTAGCAGCCTTATAAGCCGGATATGTACCAAATATTATCCCGACAGTAAAACATAGTAGCAAACCTATACCAACCCAATCATAAGGTATTGCAGTTTTAGCATTCAAAAAACTTCCGGCAATATTTCCAATTCCAACTCCTGACACAATTCCTATTATACCTCCGATAAGTGAGAGCACAATTGCTTCAAAAAGAAATTGAGTAAGAATATTTGCTTTTTTTGCACCGACAGCTTTCCTAATACCGATTTCTCTCGTTCTTTCGGTAACCGAAACAAGCATAATATTCATTATACCAACACCTGCCGCTAGTAAAGCAATTATCGATACAACCATTGCACCTATCTTTATACCCCCTGTAATATCATTAACCTGGCTAATCATAGATTCATTACTAAAAATATCAAAGTCATTATCTTCGCCGGCTTTAACCTTTCTGATTGTCCTCATATAACCGATTGCTGCATCAATAGTTTTATCGTAGTCTCCCTTTGACCTTGACATTACAGTTATATTAATACTTCGACCCGTTTTTCCATAAATTGATTGAAAAGTCGTTATTGGCATAACAACATAATTATCTCTGCTTTGTCCAAACATGGAAGGCTGACTCTCCAAAACAGCAATTACACGCAGCGGTTTACCATCTACCCTAACTATTTGCCCTACAGGACTAATCCCCGCAAATATTTTATTAGCCACATCAGGTCCAAGCAAACAGACATCATTAGAGTATTGAACATCAGTCTCGCGCAGATCACGTCCATAATCCACATTCCAGTCATTTGTACGCATCGCCCCGGTTGTTACTCCGGCTACGCTAATATTTGGATTTGTTTCGGCATTACCAAACTTTATTACTTTTCCAAATTCCCACTGCTCTGCACCAATATATTGTGCATTAAGCATTTGATTAAGTCGATCGAACTCATCAACTGTTAGATCTTTCCGGTTTCTGTATTTGTCCCGGTTACGGGGACCGCCGCCATGCATGGCAGGAAATTTTTGAATCTGGAAAGTATTTTTATTGAGTTGTGAAAGACCACTCTCAATGCTGCTTTGTAACATTGTTATTATAGTCATTATAACTATGATAGAAAATATGCCTACAACAATTCCAAGTACAGTAAGAAATGTTCTAAGCTTATTGCTTCTAACAGACTGAAGCGAAACGACGAATACTTCTTTAATACTCATTACTCATACCTCAAAGCATCAACCGGATCCATCTTTGCTGCAGTATATGCAGGAGCCAGACCTGCAACAACACCTGTAATCAAAGATACAAGAATTGCAATAAGAACTGCAGAATATTGAACTGAAGTTGGAATAAACTGGTTTATAATCATACTTGCAAGTACTGCAAGCAAAAGACCAATTAAACCACCCATTAAACAAATCGAGGAAGACTCAAGCAAGAATTGTCCTAGTATTGTTCTTCTCTTAGCACCTATGGCTTTTCTAATTCCTATTTCTTTTGTTCTTTCTTTAACCGAAACAAACATAATATTCATAATGCCTATGGCACCTACGAAAAGTGATAATCCGGTAATAAATAAACCTGCAATTTGTATAACTCCAACAACAGAATTGTAATTATCCATAAGTGCTTCCTGTTGATTAATAGAAAAATTATTCTCATCATTTATTGTAAGACCTCTTGCTTTTCTCATTGCTCCTTCAGCTTCAATTTTTGTTTCTTCAACAAGAGCCGGGCTTTGAGCACGTACATTTATCGTAATTGAATTCCTCGACCTACCGAGAAAATTTTTAAACACTGTACCTATAGGAACATAAACCAGGTTGTCCGGATTCCATGAACCAAGAATAAAACTTCCTTGTTCGGCAAGAACTCCAACTACCTGAAAATTTATTCCACCTATCTTAATTGTTTTATCTAAAGCATCTCCAAGAGGGAAAAGATTTTTGGCAATTTCACTTCCTATAACAACCACATAGCGTGAGCTTTTACTTTCTATATCGGAATAAAATCTTCCCATACTAAATGTGAAGTTCGTAGTTTTAACATAATCTGAAGTGGAGCCGTTAACCATTGTACTCTCTACTCTTCTATCTTCATATTTTATCGTTTGTCTGCTGCTTATTACAGGGGCTACTGCACTTGGTAATTTTGCATATTCTTTAAACTTTTCATAATCCTGCATTGTTATATTTGGACGTGCTCTTAATTTCCACCAGTCATCATTTGTGAACCATGCCCACTTATCAATATAGAGAACATCGGTACCGAGAGCACTTATTCCATTTTGAAACGAATTGTTAATACCTTTAATTGCTGTGCTCATCACTACAACTGCCGTAATTCCTATTATTATACCCAGCATAGTTAAGGCAGACCTGACTTTATTAGTCCTTATAGCGCGGAGAGCAATCAGCATGCTCTCTTTAATCTCGAATAATAATGTTCTCATTTTATCCTCCTGATTTTATACGCCCGCTGCTTTTACTTTTGGAAATTTCCTGTTCAGTACTTTTTCATCAGTTTCAATTAAACCGTCTCGTAATCTTATTATTCTTGCGGCATGTTCCGCAATATATTCTTCGTGGGTTACAAGAATAATTGTATTTCCTTTATCATGAATCTCTGTCAACAAAGCCATAATTTCTTCACCTGTTTTTGAATCGAGATTACCTGTAGGTTCATCAGCAAGAATAATAGACGGCTTTGTAACAAGCGCACGGGCAACAGCTACTCTTTGCCTTTGACCTCCCGACAGCTCGTTAGGCTTATGATGCATACGGTCCTTAAGACCAACATCAATTAATGATTGTTCCGCTCTTTCCCTTCTATCAGCATGTTGAACACCGGCATAAATTAAAGGAAGTTCAACATTATGTAGAGCGTCGGAGCGAGCCAGAAGATTAAATGTTTGAAAAACAAAACCGATTTCTTTATTTCTTATAGCTGCCAACTGGTTATCATTCATATCGCTGACGCTTACATTATTAAATTCATATTTACCAGATGTTGGAGTATCGAGACAACCAAGAATATTCATAAGTGTTGATTTACCGGATCCTGAAGGACCCATTATTGCAACATATTCATTCTTATCAATTCTTAACGACACATCCCTGAGAGCAAATACTTCTTCAGACCCAACCTGGTAAATTTTTGCAATATGTTCAATGTTAATTATATTCATTTTAAATCCGCTTTTGATTAATTACTGGCTTTATCACCGGGAGCATTTTCCCCCTTTTTCTCTACTCTTACTGTTGAGCCATCATTTAATTCTCTCGATATTGCTCTATAGCTTCCTGAGACAACTTCTTCACCACCAGATAAGCCTGATTTTATCTGAATATAATTGTCATTACTAATACCTGTTGCAACATTCACTTTTTTCGCTTTTCCGTTTTCAACTTTAAATACAATTTCCTGAATTTTTTTATCTACCTTCTTATTACTTGTAGTTGTTACTGCATTTTCATCTTCATCATTATCCTTTTTTTGTTCCATATTTAAATTTGATCTTGCTGTAACACTTTGAATGGGTACACTTAATACTCCCTTTACAGTTTCAGTTTGAATATCTGCGTTGCAGGACATTCCTGGTCTTAAAGCATCATCAGGAGTAATCAATTTAATTCTAACCTCAAAGTTAACTACCTGTTCCTGCGTACCAAGACCAGTTGTAATAGCGCTATTCCCAATCTGTGTAACAAGACCTTTAAATGTCCTGTCTCCAAATGCATCTACTTTAATATTTGCAGTATCACCCTTGCTAATAAGCACAACATCATTTTCATCTACATCAACTCTTGCTTCAATATTATTAAGATCCGAAACAGTCATAATATCTGTTCCCATACTATAACCACTTCCAAGAACCCTTTCGCCAAACTCAACATTTAACTGTGTAACCACACCATCAATCGGAGAATATATTGTGGTTTTGTTCAACTGATCTATAATTTCTTTAAGTGATGCTTTAGTCTGAAGTACGTTTGCCAGTGCTGCATCATATTGAGCTTTTGATGTCAGGTAATTGCTTTTTGCAGTTTCCAGCTCAGCATCACTAGCAAGATTTTTACCGTGAAGTTCTTTAAGTCTGTTATAATCCGAACTTACTTTATCAAGTGTAGCTTGCCGCATCTGCAGATCAGCTTGCGTAGCCTGCAGATTTGCTTGAGCTCTTTCTTTCTGAGCTACGTAGGCATTACCATTTATCTCAATTAGCAGTTGTCCCTTTTTAACTCTGTAACCTTCTTTGACTGGAAGAGCAACAATTTCACCTGTTACTTCAGAAGTAATAGAAACTTTAAATTCCGGATTTATTTTACCCGTTGCTGCTACTGTTTGAGTTATATCTCTCTTTTGTACTTTTTCAGTCTGAACAGCAACTATATCTTCTTTACTTCCACCAAAAATAGCGATAAGTACGAGAGCCAGAACTAAGACTCCGATTCCGCCGAATATAAAAACTTTCTTTTTTGATTTTTTCTTTTTCCCGTTAGCCATTTAATTTTCTCCTCTTTCATATTTTTTATAATCTAAAACGCCAGTGTAATATTTTAACTGCTCACCTAAAACTAAATATGCATACTGTGCATTAATATAAGCAACGCGTGCATTTGTATAGTTTGTTCTTGCAGTTAAAACATCGAGCAATTTGCTGGAACCCAATGAATATTTTTCCTGCTCAATCTTCAGATTTTCCCCGGCTGATTCAACATTTTTTTCACTAACACTAAGTGATTTTTCCGCCGCCTGCAAATCAAGAAAAGTTTTCTGAAGATTCCTTTTTATTTCTCTTTCTATATCGCTTACTACAACTTCCTGGTTTTTTGCATTAACAGTTGCTATCTCTACGCGGTTGGAAACCGAAAAACCGGAGAAGATCGGAATACTTAATGTTAAGCCTACAGAATAACTTTTGGACGCGAATAACTTATCGAACGAGTTAGCATAAGAGCTAAAGCCTATAGAATTTGTAAGCCTAGGGAAATGTCCCGATCTCGCTATGGTAATATCATCATAAGCACCTTCTAAATTTAAAAGTGCACTTTTATAATCGAACCGGTTATCCATCGCACTGGAAACGAGTACCGAAAGGCTATCAGATTCCAGCAATAATTTATTTTTTACCACATCAAGTCGTTCAGCTGAAATATTATCCGGGTAGGTGTAATTGTCAAATACATCAAGACCGAGATAGTAAAGCAAATTTGTTTTAGCCGTTTCGAGAGTATTTCTTGTTCTTATTTCTTCCAACTCTGCATTCCCTAATGTAACCTGCTGCGCATAAACATCGGCAAGTGTAACTGCGCCGAGTTTATTTCTTTCAGTTATTGTTTCAAGATTCTTCTGAGCCTGACTTACATCGTCTATTTTAACCTTAAGAAGCTCACTCGTATTAATTACATCATAATAAAAAGAGATAGTCTGGAAGACTATATCCTGTTTTAATCTTTCAAGTGACAACCGTGCTGATTCAAGATCATTCTGACTTTTAGAGACGCCAGCAATATTTGCCAGACCATCAAACAAAGTCCAGTTTGCATTTACATTTGCACCGTAGCTTCTGCTTTCAGTTTTAGAAGCAGGACTTGTATATACAAAACCGCCATAATTATATGTTGTTCCTTCATCTTCGTTCCTGTTCCAGCTCCACGATCCACTGGCACTTAGTGAAGGTAAAAGATTTCCGTATGAAGCGAGTAAACCTGATTCGTAAGTCTTAAGTGTGTTCATACTTTTTTGCAATGTAGTATTTTTTTGAAGTGCTATGTTTATAGCGTCATCAAGCGTTAAAGTCTTTTGAGGATAAGCCACTGCTGTTATAAGAAACAGAAAAAGGGCTTTAGTTAATATTCGCATTACAGCTCCTGTAAAGTTTTATTTCGAAACGATGTGAAATTTAATGACCACATAAAAATTATTTGAACATCCAAATATAAAAGAGAGTATCAAATATTCAGCACAAAAATAAAAGATTTGCCGAAACTTGAAGTTTCTAAGTTACAAACGGCTGCATATTTAGATATACGGTAGATTGAAGCGAAGGAAATTGTCGAATTTGACTGCTTTGCCAACACTTATTTTTTTTAAATTCGTTTTTTTTCATCTCTGTGTACAATGTCCAAGCCAAACGCAGGCAAACAAACAGCAATATATTCTGCACCTTCTTCACCTGGAGTACTGTATTGCACCCATTCCCCTTTACTAATTATCACCGCTTCACCCTGTTTAATAAAAAATTCATCTTGTTCTGTTGTTATTTTTAATGTCCCTTTTAAAACTAAAGTATATTCATCAAACTCAGGTTTCTGTCCGGGTTCAACCCATCCTGGGGGACTTTTCATTCTGGCAATACTTACCGAATCAGTTTTTGAATTTACACGCCCGATAAATTCTTCAATCTTTTTAGGTTTATTTCCAGCCGCAGTTATTATTGAAGGAGAACTTATTTTTCTTGCCATTATTTATCCTTTATAAATTCATCTTTAATTTTCATCAAATACTTGTAAGCTTCTTCATAATTATTTTCGATTTTTCCTTCGAGTATTGCATCCTCAATTGCTTTTTTAATCTCGCCAACTTTTTTTGATGGCTTTAAATTGCAAATCTTCATAATCTCTTCTCCTCTAACCGGAGATTGGAAAGCCCGAAGTTTATCTTTCTCCTCAACTTCCCAGACTTTCTTCATCACCCTTTCATAATTCTCCAGATATTCGGAAACTTTATTAGGATCCTTGCTTGTAATGTCTGCACGGCAAAGAGTAATTAAATCTTCCAGGTCATCTCCGGCATCGACAATAAATCTTCTTATCGCAGAATCAGTCACTTCTTCCTTTGCTAAAGCCATTGGTCTTAAATGAAGCCTGACTAATTTTTGGACATAACTTTGTTTATTGAATGGAAGCTTCATTCTTTTAAAAACTGATCTCATCATTCTTGCGCCGAGTTCTTCGTGACCATGAAATGTCCAGCCAATTCCTTCGACAAACTTTTTTGTTGGAGGTTTTGCAATATCATGAACAAGAGCAGTAAATCTCAGCCATACATCGTTAGTAGCAGCAGAAATATTATCTACAACTTTTAGAGTATGAAGAAAAACATCTTTATGATGATAATCTTTTCTCTGGTCGACTCCTGAAAGATTAGCAATTTCGGGAAAAATAACTTCGAGAACTTCAGATTCAAATAAGAGTTTAAGCCCGTATGAAGGTTTTGAAGAACTTAATATTTTAAGAAACTCATCTGAGATTCTTTCCTGTGAAACTATCTTTAATCTTTCTTTAAGCTTTTTAGATACTTCAATAATTTCAGGGGCAACTTTAAACTGAAGTTGAGAAGCAAACCTGAATGCTCTTATTATCCTTAATGGATCATCATTAAAAGTTATTTCCGGATCGAGCGGAGTTTTTATAAGTTCTTTGTTAAGATCTTCAACTCCGTTAAACTTATCTATCAATTCACCAAAGTTTTCATTCATTAAAGATACAGCAAGAGTATTTATAGTAAAATCTCTCCTGTTTATATCATCATCAAATGTTCCTGCAACAACCTTTGGGTTGCGGCTGTTCTTTGAGTAAGATTCTTTTCTCGCACCGACAAATTCAAGATCATAATTTTCATAATTAAAATGGGCAGTTCCAAAATTTTTAAAGATAGCTACTGTTTTTACTCCGAGTGAGTTCGCAAATTTTTCGGCAAACTCCGGACCGTTGCCAACAACGAGAAAATCAATTTCATTTTTCTCTCTATCTAACAACATATCTCTTACATACCCGCCAACAACATATAACTGAACTCCCATTTTTTCCGCAACAGAAGATGCTGTGGAAATGAAAGGAAGAGCTTTAAGTTTTTTAGTTATTATTTCTTCTTTTTGAATTGCCATTACTCTTTCGGGATTTTTATCAGCCTTGCAGGTTTACCCATATCACCTGTACCGTTTGTTTTTCTTCCCATCAAAATAGCAATCGGCTTCAAAGGTTCAATGTTACTAAAAAGAATTTTTATCGCGGCAGCAATAGGAACTGCGAGAAACATTCCTACAATTCCCCAGATCCATCCCCAAAAAATAAGAGAGAAAAGAACAAACACAGGACTCAAATCCATATGCCGACCGAGATAATGCGGTTCAATAATATTACCTATAATATTCTGGTTCAGAAATAAAAGAAGTGACATTGAAATTGTCGTGAAGCCAAGTCCATACTCAAACAAAGCAACTATTATAGGACAAGCCGTAGCTATCAAAGAACCAATGTTCGGAATGTAATTCAAAACAAAAGTGAGGAGACCCCAGACAACAGCAAAATCAACTCCGTAAATCCAGAGAATAATTGTTACAATTAATCCTGTTGTAAAACTGAGAATAGTTTTGATTATTATATAAGATTGCAGACTTTCGTTGATGGTACTGATATTCTTTTCAACAAACTCTCTTCTTCCGCTGAAAGCATTTTTCAGTCTCTCTTCAAAACTGTCTTTCCCCAATATCATGAATATCCAGAAAATGATGGCAATAAAAACATCTCCAAGCATAGCAGAAACCGAATTAAACATATTCTGTATTACGCCTGCTTCAAACAGTTTTTGGAAGAGCGAACCTATATCGAATCCTTTCACTTTTACGTTCAGATACTCGGAAAATTCCTGTATGGTAATATTAAACGGGTTTAATATTGATTGAAGAAATGTTGAAAGATTCTGTGTATACAATTGCAGCTTGTCCGGGAAAGAACTAAATGATGCGACAAGTATTACGCCTATCAAATAGTATAAACCGGAAACAATAATAACTATGATAATAAGCGAAAGCCATTTTGGTATTTTGAACTTCGTAAGGTAAATCACTAAAGGATGAAAAAGAAAAGTGAGGAAGATTGCAATGGTTACAGGAATAAGAATATCGCTCAGAGCTTTTAGAATATAGACTACCAAAACAAAAGCCATAAAGCCAAGGATATATGCGATTACTTTATTGTAGTTAGCAGTTGTCTGGTTTGCCATAAAATTATTCTCTAATATTAAAGATTCTGTTTAGAAGCGAATCTGAATTCTGATAAATCCAGTTTATTCTTTTAAAACTATCTTCAAAAACTAAATTTAAATTATTTCCTGATTTATATCTCGTTGCTAATGCAGCCATTTTACGGGCTCTGTCGAAATCAAGATTCTCAAGCATATATTGCGAAAGGTAATAAACTCCATATGCAGATAAAAAATCATTTACAATAAAAGTTTTATCGAACTGCTTAAGAAATAAATTGTAATCCTCATTAAAACTCTTAGAAAGATCTACAATCACGGGAAAAGAGGAATAATAATAATTATCTTTATTCAGTTTTTTTAAGATAAGATATTTCCCGCTGTCTTCTGCTGTAACATAATTTATCAACAAACTGTCTTTTTCACTTAAAGTTCTTCTCAATTCAGAAAGATAATATAAAGTCCTATTAGGATTTTGTTCCATTAATTTTTGATAAATAGAATCTGCATAATTAATGTTTCCATTTTCTGCAGAAAGATCTGCAAGCCTAAGTTCAAGATTATAGAAGTAAGCAGTATTTTCAAATTTAATCAAGTAATCTTTTAATAAAACAATTGCGGAATCTCTTTTACTCAACTTATCCAGGCTTTCAGAAAGACCAACTACTGCCGAATAATTTTCTCCTTTTTGTAAAATTAAATTGAATAATCCCCAAGCTTTCTCATAATCTTTATCCTGATAATACCCCCATGCTTTCCCAAGTCTGTCTGCGATAAATCTCGGACAAACTTTATAAAAAATAGATTTCCTTCCGAAGTAATAATTTGCTTTATCTTTTGTGCTGTCTGTGTTTAAGCTTTCAAGATATGAATCATAACTCGTCTCAATTTCTGAAAGAGGTTTACTATAAATTTTGGTGAAGTCGAGATCAGTATATAACTTCTTAAACTTTTCTATTCCGAAATTTGCAATAAGATATTTTGTGAATGAACCTGCATAAATGTACGAGATCGTTGAAGTCTGTGTAAAAAAACTAGAGAATTTATACATCCTCTCAAGACTAACTCTGTAACCACCTTTATAAGCAACCGAAGCAAGGTAATCAATATCATTCCCATTAAAGAAAGGACTCGAAGCTGTTGCAATTCCTTCGATTAAAAAAGGATTAATATTTTCTGCGACATCAAAGGGACCTGAACCGAATTCAGTACTAAAGATATGAGCAATTTCGTGTTTTAAGGATTCATCATAATTATCATACGTAATGAAAACACAATACAGCCAAGTTTTAGCAATATCTGCATTTGCTGAACCGAATAATTCCTTTTTCTGATACCTGTCATTAAAAATAAACGACCTGATTTTTTGTTTCGGCGTTACTTTGAGATACTCAACTAATTCTTTATAGTAATATTCGTGATGAAGTGTAATGAGTTTTACAAGATCATCATTTATCCCTTTTGCAAAATAAATTTCAAAATGATCTGTCGTTACTTTATTACTTAATTCAGATTCTAAGCTTCTAAAAGTAGTAGAATAACCAAGAGTCGGGGATAGAAGCAAAAATATAACCGGTAGAATAGCCAGATAAGAGAAAACATACGATTTAACTAATCTTATCTTTCCATAGTAATGAAGAATAATTCCATACAAAAGTCCACCAAAGAAGAGGAGATTAATAAATCTATAGATAATTAATTTTAAATCAACAGTTAAAGCTTCATCATAAATTGTCCCTGGAAGGATATCCAATTACAGGATTATAAAAATAAACCTGCGGATTAAAGTAAAACTCAACCAAAGCGATTAAAAGAATTATGGCAACAATTAAAAAGAAAATTAATCTTCTGAATCTTTTAAAGAAAAAGAAAGAAGTTATCCCGATTGAATAACCGATAACAACAGAAGGCAAAGTAATTACTAAATAAAAAAGTAAACCATCAGAAAAAGAACAGAAGCCTTTGAAGAAAGAATTAATAATAGAAACTAAGAAAGGAATTGCAAGAAAAAGAAGCGCAGGCAAAACTAAATCTTTGCCAATATTTTTTAATTCATCTTTTTTTCTTATGCAATATGAAATTATAAAAAGTCCGCTTGCAATAATTAAAAGGACAGAGTTTAAAACAGAAAACTCATAACCAAAAACATTTACTAAAGGGAAAATATGAGGAAGAAAATATTTAGGATAAGAATTATTATCAGATATACCGGCAGGTAGTTCTTATACAAAAAAAATTTTCAGGGAACGCCTCTTAAAATATTTTTTGAGGAAGCGCATTTATTTATTTCAGAATTTTGATATAAAACCTAATACATTAAACGATAAGAGAAAAATATTCTTCATTTTAATTAAATTTACAAATACCTTAAGAATCTCACTATTGACTTCTTAAAATAAAGTTAGCATTTTTACATAGGCTATTTAAGAAAGGGGCGTTAGCCAATGGGACCTTCAAATATTATTCTACACATCAAAAATTTACCGTTTCTCGTTTATAGTTTGTTCGGTAGCTATAATTATTGAATATGAAGGTATTCAACGGACATTTATAAGACTATGAGTGAGGTTTAATTTGACAGTAGGAAAAGGAGTGTTACTATGAATATGATTAAAAGAAATTTTAATTGTTTAGCCTCGATACTTTGCCTTCTTATATTTTCCATTATTCATCAATCATTTTCCATAGCCGAGACTCGGTATGTCTCTCATTCCGGCAGCAGCACCCCACCCTACACAAGCTGGGAAACTGCTGCAGACAGTATTATGAAAGCGATTAACATCAGTAGCTTTGGAGATACTATTTATGTGGCCAATGGAATTTACGAAGAAGAAATAATAATGATTGACGGTCTATCATTAATTGGGACTGGAACTGATAGCTGCATAATTGATACGAGAGACTTTTCCTCACCCCAGACTGTTAATGTAAAAAGTGATTGCCTTTTAAAAAATTTCAAAATTATAGTGCAAAACTCTGCTCAAACATCTGGTAATGGAATAATTATAAATGGGTTAAACTCAATAATAGAGTATAATGAAATACTGAATGGGAAAATACCTGCGGTTTGGTGTGATAATACTAATTGTATTATGAGGCATAACAGAATTTTATATTGTGAATGGGGAATATACATTGAATTCAATCAACCAATTATTGATAGCAATTATATTTATGTAGAAATACCTGCTGGGAAAGGTATAAACGCTACTCTTAATTCAGATCCAATTATAAGAGGAAATATAGTGGTAATGAACAACAACACTAATAACACAAATGGCTATCGTTCAGTCTTTAACTATAGTGCAAATATTCAAAATAATTTGTTTTATTCCTTACAGTCAGACTTTTTAATAGATGCTGAACAACAAGAAAATATATTTAATAATGTTATCTACGGAAACTACAACGTTGGTATTTTTAAAAACCCTGGTGGTATTCTAAAAAATAATTCTGTTACGGGCGGGAATTTAGGAATAAAAGTAGTTAGCGGTGATCCGCCTCCTCAAATTCAATTTAATAATGTTTGGAATAATCAAATAAATTATTACAATCTTAATCCTGATTCAACTAATATATCTGTAAATTCAATGTTTGTTAGTGAAGATAGTCTCGATTTTCACCTTCAGAAATATTCTCCGCTCATAGATGCAGGTGATCCTTCAATAGTTGATAAGGATTCATCAAGAAGTGATATAGGGCTATATGGAGGTCCTTTAGGAGAAAGTTATGTCTATAAAGATTTGGCGCCCAGTCCACCGGTTAATTTAACCGGTGCCTATGATTCGCTTGATATAGTAATTAAATGGAATAAAAATACCGAAGCTGATTTCAGCTATTATAAACTCTTCAGAGACACAACTGCTAATTTTAACGCAGACTCAACAACTTTTGTAATCGGTCTTACCGATACTTTCTATAGTCAAATTATTGTTCAAGGAAGAGATAAATATTACTATAAACTGAAAGCGGTTGATGAACAGGGAAAACAATCTAATGTCTCGGAAGAACTTGCTGTTATAATAACATCTGTAAATGCTGATCACCCAAAGATAGTAAGTAATTATAAATTATATCAGAACTATCCTAATCCGTTCAATCCATCAACAAAAATAGGATATAAATTGAAGGAAAGGAGTTATGTAAAATTATATGTCTATGATATTAAGGGAGAACTTGTATCCATATTGGTAAATCAGGTACAGAATGCAGGATATTATGAAGTAGAGTTTAATGGAGTAAGAACCGGAAAGTCTGAAATCGAAAATGCTCTGGCAAGTGGAATTTACATTTACGAAATAATTGTAAGAAACGAAAACAATACTCCTACTTTCACAGATACAAAAAAAATGATTTTGCTTAAATAGTGACATATGAAACTATAAATAACACTGAATTAAAAACACAAAAATAATTTTATATAAGTAAAATTAGATCATTATCAAATAACTTAAATAAAAGGGGTTAAAAATGATAAAATCAGTTAGTGTGTTATTTTATTATCTATTGTTTATTGTAACTTTCTGTAACAATTATGTGTTAGCGCAAAATGAACCGATACGTATAGGTTCTTATATTCTTTCCTCGGACGATCCACAATACACGCTATATAATAATTATCAGCAAATGCTTGATTTAGGATTAAATTCTGTTTTTCAAAGAGCTGTAGTAGAACAACCGGGACAACAAAAAAATTTCAGCAGCTTATCTCTATTTCCTTATGTGTTTGCTGCAAACGATACTGCTCCCCAATATGCACATTCTACAGGCAATATTGACTGGATAAGCTATTTTACACACGCCAAGTATTACAGATGGGAAGCGGAGGGGAGATCCAAATTTTCCAGCAAATGGTGCTGTTGGCATAAAGCATGTGTTCGGTCATCCTGCGGGTTCAGGATGGTCAAGTAACGGAACTCCCTCGGGAAATATAAATGATTACCTTATTTATGGACCTAACTATACACAGTATATGAAATATGTATATACAAACAGACTCCTCCCTCAAAATCCGTATATTCAATACAAGGCTGTTTTCAGATTAAAGAGAGGTAACACAGATCTGGGAGGATTAAACGTTGCAAAAATAATAGTTAGTGTAGTGGATATTAATACTGAACAAGAAACTATACTTGCTGAAGACATTTTAACTACTTCGGATCTCACGACAAGCTACCAGAATTTTACATTGAACTATAACTATGGGTATCTCGCTGCAAGATATGCAGAATATTCCGGTACGGCATCGCCTCCTCCCGGACTTGACCAGGTTTCTTATGAGGAGGATGTGTCATCGAGTTATCTAGATAACTCGCAGAAAATTCAATTTAAAGTGCAATGGCTTGGTAATGCAGAGTTGTTTGTAGATTATATTGATGTGTATGATGAAGACATCTGGCAATTTTATTTCAAAGAAAATTATAACACATTAGTAACAGATATTGTTAATTACAACCAACAATTCTCGGAATTAGGAACAAATTTAAAATACTACGGCACTATAGATGAACCTCACACTTTGGATTCTTATATCGCAATAAAAAAAGTTCAGCACATATTAGATTCTTTGAATACGGGAAGAGACTTGCTGGTCCACTTTTATCCTGAATGGAACAATGTTAGAGACGGAGTATCTGTATTGGATAAATGGGTTAACATTGCGCAGCCGAAAAAGCTTATGTTTTGGTACTCCCCTTTTACTTGTGACGACAACGTTATTCCATGTCAACCCTACTCTAGACAGTTCACCTTAGAGTGGTTCAGATATAACTTACAGCAGGCTCATACATTACAACCAGATTTCTTTGTAGCGTTGCAAACATTTAGTGTTAAAGACGCAGCTGGCAATTACCATACGTATATGTCTCCGACAACATCGGAGCTTAGTGCTGAAACAATGTTAGCATTAGCTCACGGTGTTAAAGGTATCTACTTCGAGGAATATTATACACGTAGCAGCTGGTCGCCTATATTAGGTACTGTCTTAGTAGAAAACCTTGTCGATTTACCAGAAAACGATTATGAACCAAGACCAATTTGGTACAAAGCACAAGAAATAGCCACAAGATTAGATGGGACTTTTGGACAAACTTTAATGAATTTAGATTATACCGGGAATTATATTCACGCAACTAATGGTAGCGGTCAAAATGATTATTTATCAATCCAGAATTACGACAGTAATTATGATTGGTTTGCCGGGTTTTTAACCAACAAAACAGACGCATCGAATAAATATTTCCTTTTAACAAATTTAAGAGTGGATAATAGCAAAACAGCAAAGTTAGTAATTACTAACAATTCAGGATTTGCCAACTTCAGGGTAACAAACATAGAAACTTTACAACCGGATACAGTGTTAAATACATCTATTACATTGTACCAGAGTTTACCTGCAGGAGAAGGTTACTTATACCAGGCTGTTCCTGTAGTGAAATACGGCGGCAAGATAAAATACAATGAGACAATCAGTGGGACAAACACTCTTCTTGAGGAGATGACTATAGAAAATGGTGCAACATTAACAATCAACGGCACTTATAATATTTATAAAAATATAACTATAAAAGCAGGAGGTAGAATAGTCGTAAACCCTGGAGCAGTACTTAAATTTTCAAATGGTTCATCTCTTATTGTCAAGGGGATTATCAGTGCTGTTGGAACCAGTTCACAAACTATTACATTTACTTCTACTGGCAGTACTTCACCTGGATCATGGAATTATTTAATCTTGGACAGCTCTGGTGCAAGCGGATCAACTCTAAACTATGTTACAGTTCAATATGGTTCAGGTGTTCAAATTAAAAATGGTGCTAATGTAACACTCCAATACTCTAACATTAAAAATTGTAACTATGGTGTGTATGTTTACAACTCAAACGCAAATATTCGAAACAATTATATTCTAAATAATTCAACCCACGGTATCCAGTGTGATGGCGCCGGATTTACCCATCAAATACATAATAACAGTATAAAAAAAGCCGGTTTAGTTCAATATGTAGGTATATATATAACCGGAGCATCTACAGCATATATATCTCACAATAAAATTAGTAAATTTAGTTATGGAATGTATATTGGCGGCAGTGCTTCAGCTTATTTTCTAAAAAATCAAAATGGATCTTACACAGCGCCCAACAATCTTGTTGATAGTTGTAATTACGCTCTTACTGCGGGCTGGGGAGGAAGAATAGACAATATGGTTTATTATTATATGTGGTATAGCAGTATACATAATAATTTTTATTATGATTTGTATTCATATCGCAATTCATTAATTACGTCGGAATATGATTATTATGGTGGTGGACAGCCTAGCACTTATTGTGACGGAACATCAACTATTACCGTATTTAGTCCCTTAACTTCGGACCCTTGGAATGGTACTTTGTTTAAGGTACCCAATAATCCAGGGGTAACTCCAACAAATAGTATGGTCGAAGATGGTATTGACAATGGTTTTGAATTTGAAAACAACAAGGATTATGCTGGTGCAATTGAATATTATAATGATTTACTAAAAAATGGGAAAGTATCGGAACATATTTACTCTCGCCTAGCACATTTTGGTGCTGAAGCAGGGCGCAAAGATATTACTAGTTACTTTGAAAACCTAATGCAAGAGAAGAATCAGTATCAACCATTCATAATGCAATTACTTGCAGGATTATATGTGCGTCAGGGAGAGGGCAAAAAAAGCCAGGAAATATATGATGATTTAATAAAAGAATTTCCAAATACTCAATATGAAAAACCATCCTGGCTTGAGAAATTTT
Source organism: uncultured Ignavibacteria bacterium (assembly GCA_963727535.1). Classification (GTDB taxonomy): domain Bacteria; phylum Bacteroidota; class Ignavibacteria; order Ignavibacteriales; family Ignavibacteriaceae; genus RBG-16-34-14. The sequence continues at coordinate 333,774 of CAVSGR010000004.1, read as the reverse complement.
ATTACTCACTTAATGTTGAGAAGGATACTGCAACAGCATATCAATTGTTAAATACATTAAAATCAAAATATTCGAATGATGATGCAGAGGGAAGTATTGAAACTGCACAATTAATGCTTAATTCTGCTGTAGGACTAAATGAAACTCCCAATCAAAATAATGCAGGTAATGAAGTATCAGATAAATTTGAACTCCTTGGGAATTACCCAAATCCATTTAATCCATCAACAACCATAAGGTATACTCTTCCATTTCAATCATCTATTGAATTAGTAATTTATGATATAATGGGAAGGGAGATTAAATCATTTAATATTTCTTCGCAATCGGCAGGTAATCAAAATATATTTTGGGATGGAACAAATAAAAACGGTATTGCAGTTTCAAGCGGAATATATTTATACAGAATAAGTATAAAATCTCTTGAGAATAATGAAACGTTTGTGAAAACCGCTAAGTTAATAATGCTGAAGTAAATACTTTAAAATCAGAAATAATAAAAGCCAGAGCTAACACAGACTCTGGCTTTTTCTTTAATATTCTGCTCCTGCAGATCTTTCAATGTCTGCGCCTAAAGCTTTAAGATTTTCTTCGATCTTCTGGTATCCCCTGTCGAGGTGATAAACTCTTAAAACTTCAGTAGTCCCTTCTGCGGCAAGACCCGCAAGCACAAGGCTTGCACTCGCTCTCAAATCTGTTGACATAACTTTAGCACCTTTGAGTTTAGAAACGCCTTTAATAACAGCACTATTTTCATTAACTGTTATGTCTGCACCGAGACGAACTAGCTCAGGAACATGCTTGAAACGATCTAAATAAATTGTATCCGTTACTGTTGAAACTCCATCTGCAAGAGACATATAAGCTGTCCATTGTGCCTGCATATCTGTTGGAAAACCGGGATAAATGGAAGTTGCAACATTTGTAGATTTTATTTCTTTACCCGCAGCTCTTACTTTTATAGCATCGCCATTAATATTTACTTCACATCCCGAATCTCTTAGTTTTGTAACTACAGCATTCACATAAACATCCGTAATTCCTTTTATTGTTACCTCACCTCCGGTTATTGCACCTGCAATAAGAATTGTTCCGGCTTCTATTCTATCTGCAATTGTATAAATATCTGCCGGTTTTAATTCATCAACACCTTCAATCTTCAAAGTAGAAGTTCCAATTCCTTCAATCTTAGAGCCCATCTTTACAAGAAACTCAGCAAGATTAGTAATCTCCGGTTCCATTGCGGCATTATTAATTATTGTAGTTCCTTTAGCAAGGCTTGCAGCCATTAATGTATTTCCGGTAGCACCGACAGAAGAGACATCAAAAGTTATGTTTGTTCCGTTTAACCTTTTACTCTTTGCAATTATGTATCCTTCGGAAAGCTCGATATCTGCTCCCATTTTTTTCAAAGCTTCGAGATGTAGATTTATTGGTCTCGGTCCCCATGCACATCCGCCGGGAAGGGAAACTTTAGCATAACCAAAACGTGAAAGAAGCGGTCCCAATACATATACAGAAGCCCGCATTTTTTTAACATGCTCATAAGGTGCAACCTGGCTTGTAATGTTTTTTGTATTTAGCTGAACAACATCTTTTTTTCCAAAGGAATCCTCACTGACAAAATTTGTTTCTACTCCAAGTTCTTTAAGTAGTTTCAGCATTGTGTAAACATCATTTAACTGCGGTGTATTTGTAAGGGTTGAAACGCCTGAAGTGAGCAAGGTTGCAGGCATAAGCGCCAGTGAAGCATTCTTTGCCCCGCTTATCTGAAGTTCCCCAGAAAGCTTTTTACCCCCTCTTATTATGAACTTATCCAAAACAAACTCCTGTCACCTGGAAATAATTTTAAATTCAGAACGCGTTACTTAAAATAACGAAAGAAAAATTATCCGGTGCTCCCCTTTCCTCAACTATGCTTGTAATTCTTCTTGAGATAATATGAATATCCGATAATTTAAAAGTTTCTTCCAGTTCATTGTTCTCAATAGTAGTAGTTACGCCATCGGTGCACACAAAGAAAAAATATTCAGTGTCGGGATTAATATCAAGTTTATTAAGGTCGGCATCAACAGGTCCACCATCTCCTAATGCCTTTGTTATAATATTCCTGTTTGGATGATAAAAAGCTTCTTCGGTTGACAAAATTCCATCATCAATAAGCTTTTGAACGAATGAATGATCCTTGGTTATCTGTTCTAATTTATTATTGCTGAACATGTAAATTCTCGAGTCGCCAACATGTCCCCAGTAAACCTTGTCATCTTTAAGAAAGATGACTTCCGCAGTGGTTGACATTCCTTCTAATTCATAATCTGTAACAGATTTTTCATATACTGCTTTATTTGCTTTGTTGTAAGAATCCTTGATTCTTTCTACATAATCCTGCTGATCAGATTCCTTAAAGCTATTATAAATAGTATCAACACTTAATTGCGATGCTACTTCGCCGGCATTATTTCCGCCAAGACCATCACAAACAATTGCAAGAATTCCATCATCCGTTTTAAAAACCCCTATCGCGTCTTCATTCCCTTCTCGTACAAGTCCGACTTTGGAAACTGTTGTGTATATAAAATTCATTAGAACCCGAGTTAATTTTTAAGTGCTAAAGTTAAGCATAGAAAACTTAAAATCCTTGAGATTATGTTAGTTAAAATATTAAAAACTCACTTTGGGCGAACTGTCTCAAAAGCTTTTCAATTTGTAAGTCTAAGCCTGTCGAAGACTGAAATATCAGAACGAATCCACTCTTCGACAAATTCAGTGTGACAGTAAAACCTACTCTCCTAAAAACAGCTTATTGCTAACTCAAGCATCTATTAATGCGTAATAACCTTACTTTTGAGTTCACTTCAAAATCGCTTATATTTGTTGTTCGAAATTCAAAAAATCTCTTTAAAATTTTTGTTTAAGTCCTTTATTTATAAAACTTTGCGAGAATGGCGGAATTGGCAGACGCGCTAGGCTTAGGACCTAGTACCGAGAGGTGTCGGGGTTCGAGTCCCCGTTCTCGCACCAGAAAAAAATATACTTAATCTAATTATAGAAGATCACAACAGAGGTAAACTTGGAATACAAAATAATTGATTTGACAGAATCGGAAAAAGAAGTAGAAGTTACTCTTCCTTACGATGAAATTAAAAAAGAAATTGAATCGGAAGTACTGAAGCAATCAAGAAATATTCAACTGCCCGGTTTTAGAAAAGGAAAGGTACCCCTTTCCATGATAAAGAAAAGATTTGGAGATGCACTCGAGTATGAAGCTTCAGAAAAAGTTGCAAACGCCAGGTTCTGGGAAGTTTCAAAAGAAAAAGAACTAAATCCCATTGGTCAACCGCAATTAATTGATATTAAATTCAATCCCGGTGAAGATCTTTTCTTCAAAGTAAAATATGAAACTCTCCCCGAGCTTGAAATAAAAGAATATTCGGCAAACAAAATAGAACTGCCCGATTTTAAAGCTAAAGATGAAGAAATAGAGCATGAGATCGAACATATTCTAAAAGCAAACAGCACGAATGAAGATGTTGAAGCGGTCGGCGATGATAAAAATTATATAATAAACGTTGAAGTTCAGAGAGTTGATGATAGCGGAAATCCTTTTGAAGGCGCTAAACCTGAAACTCTCGATATCGATCTTACTAATGAAAGAGTTAATTCCGAGATAGTTGAAAATTCAAAAGGGAAAAAAGCAGGAGATACTTTCTCTTTTACTTTCAAAGATGAACATACACACAAAGACGGTGATAAAGAAGAAAAGCATGTCGAGGAACTTCATTATAATGCAAAAATAAATTCTGTGAAGAAAATTACAATGCCGGAGTTGAACGAAGAATTAATTAAGAAGGTCACAAAAGAAAAATTATCGACTGAAGCAGAACTCCGCGACGGTATTAAAAAAGATATACAAGGTTATTACGATCAGAAAGTCGATGAAATGTTAAGAGACAGGCTTTTGCAATTAATTGTAGAAAAGAATGAATTTACGCCGCCACAGACTATGGTTACAAATGTTCTCGATGATCTCGTTAAACACGAAGAAGAAGCACAGAAAAAAGCGGGCTACGGAAAATTCAACCGTGAAGATGTTGAAAAAAAACTTTTAAAGACGGCAGAACTCGAAGTAAAATGGTTCTTAATTAAAAAGGCGATAGTCAAAAAAGAAAATCTTTCTGTAAACGATGATGATTTGAAAGAATTAGCAAAGAAAGATGCCGAAAAAACAGGCTTGCCCGAAGACAAGCTTATTAATTATTATAAGACATCCAATATCAGCGAGAAGCTTTTAGATAATAAGTTATTTGACTTTTTGAAAGAACAAAATGAAATTAATATAGTTGATCCTGAAAAATTGATAAATAAGAAAGAAGAGGAAACTAAATGAGTAAGAATCCCGAAATCTATAACCAGCTTGTACCTTATGTAATTGAACAAACCGGGCGCGGCGAACGCGGTATGGATATTTTTTCCCGTTTATTAAGGGAAAGAATTATATTTCTCGGTACAGCAATAGACGACCACATTGCAAGCTTAATAATAGCACAGCTTATTTTTCTCGAAGCAGAAGATTCTGAGAAGGATATAAATTTGTATGTCAATTCTCCCGGCGGAAGCGTAACTGCCGGACTTGCAATTTATGATACTATGAAATATATCAAACCAGATATATCAACTATTTGTGTTGGAATGGCAGCAAGTATGGGCGCAATATTATTGGCAGGAGGAACTGCCGGAAAAAGAACAGCTCTTCCAAATGCAAAAATTATGATTCACCAGCCGTGGATTGGAGGTTTGCAGGGACAAACAACCGACATTGAAATTCACGCTAAAGAAATGCTGAAAACAAGAGACACACTTTATAGAATTCTTGCAGAGCATACAGGCAAAACTATTGAACAAATTACAGCCGACTGCGACCGCGACCATTTTCTTTCAGCAGAAGAAGCTAAAGAATATAAAATTGTCGACCAGATTATTGACAAACGAATTCCCGTTAAGAAGTAGACGGATACTGTCATCCTGAACTTGTTTCAGGATCTTTTTGACATGTGAACTTGGGATTATGGGAGAGCCCTATACTCTCTCCCGTCCCAAAATTCTCATAGTCTCGAAGTCTTCACTTCTTTTCCATCCGGAATCCAGTATCTGACATCTTTTACAAGATTATGAGTGATGAGATGATGAGAATACTCTGCACCTTTCTCCTTGTCTTTTCTCAAATTCTCCCGTCTCAAAGTCCTTCCCCCGCTTTTGCCCTTTGCCTTCTGCCCTTTCACATCTTCCATCAACTATCATCCCTCTTCCATTCTAAATTCTAAATTTTACATTCTACATTTTTTAACTTAAATTTAATGCCAGCACTAACAACACACTCCCCTGTTTTCTTCTTTATCTTGGGTTGGGGAAAAGGAATAAAATGAATAGTTGAGTCTTTCCATATAACACTCTTTAATATACGGAGTGATATGCCGCCTGTCTGCCGAAGCTGTAACCGCAAAGGTAGGCAAAAAGTTTTGAAAATATTTAATAAAAGGAATTTTAATTGGAATATATCATTCCTGTTGCCGGAATGATATACAGCTTGCCCCGCAATTTGTGGGGGAATTTTGGCAGTATAATTAATAGTTAGGTGCTTAAAAATATGAACATAGTAAAAGTAAAGAAAATTATTGCAAAAGAATGGTTGATATTCTTGATTGCAATAGTTATAGGAATTATTATCTCCGATTTTGCATATTTCACAGATTCAAATAAAAATTTAAAGCCGTGGCAGAAAGACAAAATTATTTCAGATAATCCCTTTGACCAATTTGATGAAAGAATATCTAAAACAGAATTGCATAACTTTCGCCAGAAATATCCAGAATATAATGACCTTGATGATTCTACACTTATAAATAAATTAATTGCAAAATATAGAGAGGGGAAAGATGCTAAAATTGAAGTAGATAATAAATCGAAACAAAAACTTCCAGATTGGTGGGTTAAGGAAACAGCTCCGGTTGAGTATATGGATTCAATTGAACCGAATAAAACTAATAAAGAATTCGATCCCTCTACTGCAAAACCTTTTGTTGAAGTGCAACAACAATCTAAACCCAGTTTCTTTTCCGGTCTTTCAAAATTATTTAGACAATTATTCTCAAGTTTATATTGGTTCTCTACTTTATTTTCCATTTTAATTCCATATCTAACTTTTCAATTGTTTCGCTCGATTTATTATTCTCTCAAAATTTTAAGAAAAAAATAAAGGAATAACTATGCTTATTTATGAAATTAATTTTGAACCGAGCCAAAATCCACCTTATACTAAAGAATTACAAAAAACTTTTCTTGAATTAGAAAGTATGGAAAATCCATTATCTGATGCTTGTTATTTCCAAGAACGTATATCTGAAGATTCCTATGAACAATCTCATTTTTCAAATTCTTCTGCTCATCCAACTTATTTAGTTTTTGACAAACGTTTTCTACTATACTTTTCAGATATTCTCTTAAATACCAATGCAAAGAAATTTGGTTCGGCACTTTCTTTTAATAATTTTGATATTATATACGGGTCCGCTACGGCAATATCCAAAGCTGGCTTAAGGTGATTCATTATGACAATCATTAGTGGTATCATTACCTTCTTTGTTGGACGTTATAACGGTAGGCATAACTTGAGATACCAAAACCTTCTTAGTGCCTCCAAAGAATTCACAAATGCTTTTACCAATACCCAAGTTTTCCTTGAAGAATCCGACAAGAGTAATGTGTTTGAAAAAATTGAGACCATTAATATCAAAGTAGTTGATTTCATTGATACCAAAATCGAAATTCAACAACGTGCTTATATACAGTTTTTGCCTTATCTCGGATTTATCAATAAAAGAAGGTTTAGAAATGTTTGGGAAGACTATGCCAACCCAAAAGAAAAAAATAAGAAAACAAGATTTAGCGAAACCTCTGCTTCTCTTAATAGATATGTTGTTTATAGTTCTAATAGTAATGTTGAAGAAAGAGAGAACAGAACTCTTGTTAAAAAGAAAATCAATAAACTTCTTGCTTTTGCTAAAACAAAATAAAAATGCACCTAACCTCTTTAATCCTCCTTCGGAGGACAAGTAAGTAAAAAGATACTGTGTAAAAAATCAATAGTACTATTGTAAAATATTATTCACAGATTCGTTATACCTAAAAGAGAATCATAATGTTTGATAAATTATTTTGGAATAAACGTTACGCCAGTGGTAATTACATTTATGGGGCAGAACCGAATTCATTCCTAGCAGAGCACTACAAACTTCTTCGTAATCCTGTACTCTCTCTTTCCGAGGGAGAGGGTCGTAATGCTGTTTTTCTTGCATCACACGGATTAGAAGTTACCGGTGTTGATTTTTCGACTGTTGCATTAGAAAAAGCAAAGAAATTAGCTAAATCACGTGGCGTAGAAATTAAGACTATAGTAGCTGATTTGTCAACTTTTGAACCCGAAGAAAATCTCTATGGTTCAGTAGTATCAATTTCGGCGCATCTTCCAAGTACAATCCGAAATAGGCTCTATCCGTTAATAGAGCGAGCACTTAAGCCAAATGGGATTATAATTTTAGAGGCTTACTCGGAAAATCAACTGTCAAGAGATACAGGCGGACCTAAGGATGCAGATATGCTCATGACAGTAGACAAGCTCAATCGTGAATTCCCTAACTTCGAGGCGATCCTTTTATGTGAAGTCGAAAGAGAAGTTAACGAGGGAGAAGGCCACACAGGGATGGCTTCTGTCGTTCAGTTCATAGGAAGAAAAAAAACTTAAGTAGCGTTTGAATCCGATCACAATTAAAATTTACACAAATAAAAAATATGAATTATTCTTCATTTCTTTTATTTTTATTAGAAATCTAAAACAATTATTATATACAAACGTTAACTCTTACATAAGGTTAATATTTTTTATAATCAAAAAACCGGGTGTCTTATGAAAAATTTCTCTCTCTTTTTATTGATATGCATGTTATCAGTATTGATCTCATGCAACAAACAAGATTCGAATCCAGTATTGACTATTGAAGGTGGAAAGGTAACTGGTGTGCAGACTCCAACAGAAGGAATTATAGCATATAAAGGTATTCCTTTTGCTGCGCCTCCGGTAGGTGACTTACGCTGGAAAGAACCGCAGCCTGTTGTTCCCTGGGAAGGTGTAAAAGTAGCAGATAAATACGGCGATGCAGCATCGCAAGTTACCTGGGATCCCAATAGTTTTTACGGCAAGGAGTGGCGAGCAAGCGGTTCAGTTCCGTTTAGCGAGGACTGTCTTTATTTAAACGTTTGGACTCCCGCTGCAGGTCAAACTGGTAAGAAACTTCCTGTTGCTATGTGGATACACGGCGGCGGTTACCGTGAAGGTTTTGCATTTGAACCGGAAATGGACGGCGGTGAAGATTGGGCTTCACGAGGTGTTATTTTAGTATCGGTTACATACCGTCTTGGCATTATAGGCTTCTTCTCGCACCCGCTTTTGTCGGCTGAAAGCCCTCATGGTGTATCTGGCAATTATGGCTTATTGGACCAGGTTGCAGCACTAAAATGGATTCATAATAATATAGAACAGTTTGGCGGTGATCCCAACAACATAACCATATTCGGTCAGAGTGCAGGTGCTGGCAGTGTTCAGTCATTATGTGCTTCCCCGCTATCCAAGAATTTGATCAGCCATGCAATAAGCATGAGCGGTGGCGGCTTGAGCAACTTTCGTTTGGGTAGTAATAATCTAGACACTGCCCAGATGTCAAACAAAAATATGATGGACTACTTTAAGAAAACAACATTAAAGGAAATGCGGGCACTGTCTTTCGATGAACTTCTGCAAATGGCAAAAGAATATTCGGATGCAACTAAAAAACGAATGTTCTGGGGACCGGTCATAGACAATTATCTTTTAGAAGGTTCTTTCAGCGATGAAGCAAAGGCTGGCAAAATCGCAGATATTCCGTATATGTTTGGGTACACAGCTAACGATTTGTTTGATATGACAAAAGCCGTTGAAGATTTCTGTGCGCTGCGTGCTGAACAAAGCAGCAAGCCTGCTTATGCTTATTTATTTGCCCGTCAGTTGCCGGGTGACAGCAGCGGAGCATTCCACTCGTCGGATTTATGGTATATCTTCCATTCATTTTCTCACAGCTGGAGACCTTTTACTGAGGGCGATAAAGCATTGAGTATCCAGATGGTTGATTACTGGACCAATTTTTCAAAGTACGGTAACCCAAACGGCGAGGATGGCGGAACCTGGACTCCCTACTCTGCTAAGGTTCCAAAATTAATGGTGCTCGATGTAAAGGGAGACGAAAAATCCTGCACTATGACTGACAAACCCGGATACAAGGGGAGTTCATTTACATTCGGCAGGTAAAAGAAAAAAGGAAATCAAAAAAAAGCCTGGAATCGAATTTCCGGGCTTTTTTATATCATATATGATTAGAGCTTTCAAAATTTAGTATTTTATTTGGTACGCCAGAAACAACTTCGTTAGGCGTTGAAAAAGAAATTATGAGTAAAGAAATAAAATTAAATATTCGTGAAGCAAATGCTGATGATATTTTATCAATTGTCGAATTAACTAAAGAATTAGGTTATAATGTCACAAATGAAGAAATAAAAAATAAGATCAAGAAATTCAGTTTAAGTTTAGTTGAAAAAATATTTGTCGCAGAATATGAAGATGTAATAGGTTGGATGCATATTTCACTAGTTGAACCTTTGGAAAGCAAGTCGTTTGTTGAAATTAGAGGAATTGTTGTGAAAGAAGAATTCCGTAAGAAAGGAATAGGGACAAAGTTAATTCAAACAGCAGAAAATTGGGCAAGAGAAAAAGGTTGTAAAAAATTAAGAGTGAGAACAAATATCAAAAGAGAAGAAACAAGGAAATATTATAGAAATTTAAATTTTATCTCTAAAAAGACACAAGAAGTATTTGAGAAAGAAATATAAAGCACATAGAAACCTTAACCAACTGCTTTTTCAATGGAATCACTCTTAGAACATAAATTACTGAGATCTTATAAAGATGAAATGCTGTAAAATAAAATGGAATAGAAAAATGGGAAAAAATATTTTAGCTCTTATGCTTGCTTTAGTATTTATTACTTGCAATGAAAATTCAGTCGATAGTAATGGCAAACCCTTTTCATTAAGTGTACAAGTGACAGATTCAAATAATAATCCGCTAAACAATATTAATGTTAGTCTTTGGGACAGAATAAATATTAATACTATGCCAAAACACAATTCGCAAAATAATATTTTAGCCGCCACATCAATAAGATTCGATTTACCCCAAAAATGTTTTGCAAAAATGAGTATGTATAATTTAGATGATAATTTTGTAGATAGAGTTGTTTCCAAAGAATTAGAAGCAGGTTCGTATGCTTATACATGGAGTACATCAATTCCAAATGGCGTGTTCAATTGTGTTCTCACAGCAAGTTCCGATTCACTTCAAAAAAATATATTATTTAAGGATTCTATTTATGTGGTTTTAATAGCGGCGGATCCAAATGATATCATTAATTGGTAAAACTGATGTGGATGGACGCGTAACGACTTCAAATAAATTGTTGTTCAATAATCTCTACAACCTTCCTTCAATTCCCTTCACTTCAGCAGATAGTCCGGATATACTCGGACATTTTACTTTTTCCGATAGTGTTACAATAGCTTTATCTGATGAATCTTTCTCAACCTTAAAATTATATTATCGTGAAATAAATGATGGCGAAAATAAAATTAATTTAAATTGGGACGAAGGGATTATACAGCCTGACAATAATATTATCAATAGAGATATATTTTCTAAGGATGTAATGTCTAAAGATTCGGTCAGTATACCAACAAATTGGAAACTATATCAAAATTATCCAAATCCGTTTAATTAGTTCGTCCGGGAACTTCTATGGAGTCACTTTTTGAAAATAAACTACTGAACTCTTATAAAGATGAAATGATTTCCTTTATGCATTCTCATCCTGAAGTTTTTGAGGAGGCAATTCAATTAGCTATTTCGGATAAACAACCATACTCGTGGAGGGCAGCCTGGTTATTATGGAGCTGCATAGAAAAGAATGACAAGCGGATACAAAGTATATTGGAAAGATTGTTGCATCATTAAAGAATAAAGAAGATGGACATCAGCGGGAACTACTTAAGATTCTTTATCAAATGGAATTAAAGGAAAATTATGAGACTGTTTTATTTGATACTTGTATTGAGATCTGGAAACAAATAAACAAAAATCCGTCTGTTAGATTTAATGCTTTAAAGTTCATCATTAAGATTGCTAAAAAACATCCTGAGTTATTCCAGGAAATTAATTTTCTTACAGAGGCTCAATACTTAGAATCCCTATCTCCTGCAGCAAAGAAATCTATTGCAAGAATGATGAAGGAAATTAACTTTGTAATTAGTTAAATTTGGGTTAGGTGGGTCGTCATAGTAAGGTCAAGTATCATGATTAATGAAGAGTAATTAAATGAAAAGATTTAATTTGCTTCATAGTAAATGTTTAATTATGCTCTATTGTACTGTTTATCAATTTGCTTTTTAATGGCTGTTATTCCCTGAAAGAAGTTAATATTGAGAATAATGAGTCAACTACAAAAGTTTATAAAATTAAAACATTGGATGGTAAAGTCATCGACTTCAGGATAGCAAATTGGGATATGCAGTACTATCAAATAATGAATTGCTTGGTTATAAGCCCAATGGCGAAAAAGAAGTATTCCCAATGTCGAACGTCAAAAAATATTACACAGGAAAAAATTAACACCCGTGAACAGTTTTGTTGGTTGTCGGATGTACTGCGGCTTTAATTTTAATAGTAGCCTTAGTTTCTTTTAAAGTAAGTCCCACTATTTCTGGAATCCATCTCCAATAGTTTCTATTTTTAAAGAAAAGGGGTTATAAAAGTGCAATATAAATATTTAATAATCATTTTTTCTATCAGTTCCTTAAACTTCATTCCAAACGGAAATTCTACAAAAATATTTACCACTGCGTGTGAAGAAACATTTCATTTTTTCTTTTTAACTAAAGGAGATAGTCCAACATTCTGGATTGGAATTGATGTAAACGGTCAATGTGTTTCATCGCATTTGGTTTAACCATAAATACTTTGGGTACGGCGGCTTTGATATTAATAGTAGCTTTACTTTCTTTTAAAGTAAGTGTTCCTATTTCCGGCATCCATCTTCAATAGTTTTTAATATTGATAAAAAAAATAATTTTCACTAACTTTTTATTATAATTGAAGAAATCAGGAAGGAAAGCATTATGACTCCACCAACCAATAGCTCAAAGATTTCTATAATGCTCGCAGTAACCGATACACCCGCTGCAGTTGAATGGTACAAAAAAGCACTTGGAGCAAAAGTGTTGTGGAGTCTCGGTTCAGTTGCCGGTCTGGAAGTTGACGGCGCACCTTTCTTTTTGCACGAGCCTGTAAAAAGCAGTTTCAGCAGCCCCAAAGAAATTAATACCGTAACTGCGAGAGTAGAGTTATTTGTCGATGATCCAGACAAAGTTATTGAGCAGGCTGTTAACGCAGGGGCAATTGGTAAAGAAATTAAGGATTATGACGTACCCTGGGGAAAACACAAACAAGGTGGATTTACCGACCCGTTCGGGCACATCTGGTTTGTCGGGAATAAATCTCCACTTAATTATTTAAAGAATAAATTCTAACTAATATTTTTAACTTCGAAGTTGTCACATTATAAAGTCTTTCCTATCTTTTAATCCTTCAAAAAAGAAAAACTAAATATGGAACAAAATTATGTAGATAATAAAACTTTCGACAAGAAGAACTTTAAAGAAAGCCACTTGCAACTGGCTCAGTATGAAAATTGCACTTTTAACAATTGCGATTTTTCTAATACTATTCTTTCAGAAATAAAATTTATTGAATGTAGTTTTACGGATTGTAATTTGAGTCTGGTTAAACTTTCAAAAACCACTTTACGCAATATAAAATTCAAGGATTGCAAAATGTCCGGTCTAAGGTTTGATACCTGCAACGACTTTGGGCTTTCATTCAGTTTTGAAAATTGTCTCTTAAATCATTCTACCTTTTATAAGACAAAAATCAAAAAGACGCTTTTCAAAAACTCACAGCTAAATGAAGCAGATTTTTCTGAATGTGATTTAACAGGTTCTCTGTTTGACAATTGCGATTTAACAAGAGCAATATTTGTAAATTCAATACTTGAGAAAGCAGACTTCAGAACCTCTTACAACTTTTCAATCGATCCTGGAATCAATAGGATAAAAAAAGCTAAGTTTTCTTTAACAACAGTATCAGGACTGTTAGACAAATATGATATTGAAATTGATGGAACTAAATAAAATGGAAAAAATAAATCCAGACGAATTACGATTTCAGAAATTGGATCTTGATGGAGTAAAAACTTTAGTTAACTGGGCTGAAGAAGAAGGCTGGAACCCGGGACCTTATGATGCAGATGTGTATTTCGCAACAGACCCTGACGGCTTTTACGGATATTTTCACGACGGCTCTCTAATAGGAGGCGGATCGATTGTTTCTTATAATAAAGAGTTTGGATTTATGGGATTCTTTATAGTTAGACCCGAATACAGATCGAATGGAATTGGCAAAAAGCTCTGGTACCAGAGACGTGATACTTTGCTTTCAAGATTAAAGAAAGACGCTCCGATTGGAATGGATGGTGTTATTACAATGCAGCCTTTCTATAGAAAAGGAGGTTTTGAAATTTTATTCAGAGATGAACGCTATGAAAAAATCGGGGAGGAATTTACAATTGATAAAAACATATCTCCCATTTTGAATGAAGGTGTTGAATTAATTTTAGCTTACGATAAACAATGTTTTGGATTTTCACGTCCACAGTTTATGAAACTATGGTTAAAGCTAAAAGGAAACAAAACATTTAAATATGTTGAAAAGAGAAAGCTAAAAGGATTCGCCATCGTAAGAAAAGCTAATAAAGGATATAAGATTTGTCCCCTGTTTGCAGATAATGAAATGATTGCGGAAGAACTTTATAAAGCTTGTTTAAATTCAGTGATTGGAGAACCATTATATCTAGATATTCCAGCAATAAATGATGGCGCTGTAAAAATCATAAAAAAGTATAAGGCAACTTATGTTTTTGAATGTGCAAGAATGTATTACGGCAAACCTCCAGATATTGACATTGATAAAGTTTTTGGAATAACCACTTTTGAACTGGGATAAATTTCTAATCTCTTACTCAGTATCTTCAAAAATTTTTTTGTCAAAGTTGTCCTTTTACAAAAGTCTTTTTTATCTTTTAATAACTAATCTTAGTCTATCGGCAATCAAAGCAATCTGGAGAGGATTACTATGAAAGCAATTGTTTACACAAGTTATGGCTCACCCGATGTTCTTCAACTCAAAGAAATAGAAAAACCAACACCTAAAAACAATGAAGTGTTGATAAAAGTACATGCGACGACAGTAACTGCAACAGATTGTACATTCAGAAAAGGTCAACCTTTTTTTTCAAGACTGTATACAGGTCTTACAAAACCTAAAAACCAAATTCTGGGAAGTGAGCTTGCCGGAGAAATTGAATCAACAGGCAAAGACGTAAAATTATTTAAGGAAGGTGACCAGGTTTTTTGTACAACTCCCGGCTATGGAGCTTACGTAGAATATATTTGTCTTCCTGAAGAAGGAGCAACACTTGCAATAAAACCTTCCAACACTACTTTCGCAGAAGCTGTAGCTTGTGATGGATTTTTAACAGCCCTGCCATTTCTTAGAGATAAAGGAAAAATTAAGAGCGGACAAAAAGTTCTTATTAATGGAGCCTCGGGTAGCATTGGTTCAGCAGCCGTACAGATTGCAAGTTACTTTAGGGCAGAAGTTACAGGTGTGTGTGGTACTACAAATTTAGAACTTGTGAAATCAATCGGTGCAGATAAAGTAATTGACTATACTAAAGAAGATTTTACTAAAAAAGATGAAACCTACGATATAATTTTCGATACTGTTGCCAAACTTTCATTTTCAAAATGTAAGGACTCATTAAAACGAAATGGAATATTTCTCGAAGCCGGAATTACTATGGCAGTTTTTCCACAGGTATTACGGACTTCAATAATTGGCAGTAGGAAAGTAAAGATTATGGCTACAGGCTTGAGACCGCCAAAAGAAAGGACAAAGGATTTAATCTTTCTTAGAAAACTTATTGAAACCGGGAAATTTAAAGCGGTTATTGATCGAAGCTATCCTTTTGTACAAATTGTAGAAGCTCACAGGTACGTTGATGCAGGACACAAAAAAGGAAATGTTGTAATAACTTTTTAGGAATAATAACGAAGTTTGACAAAATCAGGAGATATAAAAATGACAAAATCCATAACAGACATCTCTTTAACCAAAGCGGCAAAGATTGCAGGTATTGGATATGTTATCATTTTTGTCCTCGGTATCCTTACTAACTTTTTTATTTTCGGAGGACTCATTGTTAAAGGGGATGCTGCAACAACAGCAAATAATATTATGAATAATGAATTATTATTTCGCGGAGGTATTGCGAGTTGGATAATCGTACTGATAATCGATATTATAATTGCGTGGGCGCTTTATATTTTTCTTAAACCCGTGAACAAAAGTCTTTCATTGCTTACAGCATGGTTCAGGTTGATTTACATTGCAATTTTTGGAATTGCTCAACTTAACCTGGTATTTGTAATTATACTTCTGAGTGGAGCAGACTACCTGGCTGTTTTTGAAACTAATCAGTTGCAAGCATTGGCTTTGCTCTTTCTCAATGGACATAATTATGGATTCCTAATAGGCTTAGTATTTTTTGGTGTTCACCTTTTCCTAATCAGCTATATGATTCTAAAATCAGATTACATTCCAAAAATTCTTGGAGTCTTGCTGATACTTTCAGCTTTAGGTTATTTAATAGATAGTTTCGCAAATTTCCTTTTACCAAACTATGCAGATTACCAAACAATATTTATGGTGATTGTTGCTGTGCCCGGGATCATTGGAGAATTGTCATTTACACTTTGGCTTTTGTTTAAAGGAACAAAAGTTCAATCAACAATGTCATAATAACATAATTTTATGTATGTTTTTGTGAGAGCAAAAAACAGAGTGTGACGGTTTTCATTATATACTATTTAAAAATATGACTAATGATATTTTAACCTTTTCTTTAACTGTCTTTACCGGGTTCTTTGCAATAATGAATCCAATTGCAAACACACCTGTTTTTTTAGGTTTGGTTGGCGACAGAGATAAACAGGAAAGAAAATCAATTGCAAAAACATCCTGTATAACTGCTTTTTTAATTGTATTATTTTTTGTGATTCTCGGGAAGTATCTTTTTGAATTATTCGGAATAACAATTCCGGCATTTAAAATTACAGGCGGAATACTTTTATTTTATGTGGGATTTGAAATGCTCCAATCAAAAAAATCAAAGATACATCATAATGAAGAATATAGAACCAGATGATGGAGTCGCAATATCTCCTCTTGCTATACCAATACTTGCCGGTCCGGGGACAATTGTAACTGCTATGAATAATATTACAGACGGCAGTATTGTACACGTTGCAATTGTGATTGTAATTTTTGCTTTAATGGTTTACCTGACTTACCTAGCTTTCTCTTTAAGTGAATTGATAATTAAAAAGGTCGGGAACCATTTGATAACTGTGATTGGAAAAATAATGGGTTTAATACTCGCAATTATGGGCACCGGAATGGCAATAGAAGGAATTAAGATTGCATTTAATTTATAATAAAACTTAAGGAACCGGGCATATTCCGTTACTTATCTGCCAGATAAAAGAATAAATTATAAAACCGATAATTATTATAAACAGTATTTTCTTAAATATTTTTATTCGCATAATCTTACTTTACTTAATTTAGTTAACAAAACTTTCATAAATCTATCAAATATTTTTAACTTTGAACCGGATGTAAAGTATATAAAAACAATAATACTGAGGGAAATTTAAAAATGAAACGATTTTATCTATTCGGAATTGTTCTTTTGATATTTGGACTATTTGGTTTTTCCAGCAATAACAAAAAATCAAAAAGCAAAGATGTTCCTTTAGTTTACAATGTTGAAAACAGTGGCGCTGACTGTGCAGCACCGCCATTGCCTCCAATAAGTGAACTACCAGAGGTAAAATCACTTCGGGATCCGTTTGAATTTGCGAACGGCAAACACCGGGTAAAAAACCTGGACGACTGGAGTTGTCGTCGTGCAGAGATAGGCGCTGAAATTATGCATTATGAATTGGGTACCAAACCACCTCCCCCGGATAAATTGGAAGCGAGCTTTTCACCCGACAGTGTTCTTACAGTTACAATTGTAGTGAAAAACGATACATTAAAACTTACATCTCACATTTGGATTCCTGAAGGTAAAGGTCCTTTCCCCGCTATTATAGGAGTAGGAATGCCGGGCGGCACAGGAAGTCTTCCAAGGGATATCTTTACCAGCCGGAATATTGCAACAGTTCAATTCAATTTTGGAGAAATAGCTCCTGCAGGATTTAAAAATGTTAAACGCGGAACAGGAGGATTTTATAAACTTTACCCTGATATAAAAGCAGGATATTTCGCAGCATGGGCCTGGGGAGTAAGCCGAATCATAGATGCATTGGAAAAACTTCCCGAATTAAAAATAGATCTAAAACATATCGGCGTAACGGGTTGTTCGTTTGCAGGTAAGATCGCACTTTTTTCCGGGGCATTCGACGAACGTATAGCACTTACTATTTCACAGGAATCCGGGGGCGGGGGATACACTGCATGGCGTGTAACGGAAACATTGAGCGGCAAAAGAGAAACATTAAGAAATGCACAAGGCGCTCCATGGTATTACCAGGACTTCTCAATATTCAACGATGCGGTTACAAAACTTCCCTATGATCATCACGAATTAATGGCAATGGTTGCACCCCGTGCACTGTTAGTAACCGGGAATCCTGATTATGAATGGCTGGCAGATGAATCCGGCTATGTCTGTAGTAAAGCAGCTCAGGAAGTTTGGAAAGCATTTGGCGTTGCAGATAGATTCGGGTTTTCAATAGTTGACAAGCATCTGCATTGTAAGGTACCGGATCAACAGATTCCTGAAATAGAAGCCTTTGTCGATAAATTTCTTCTCGGGAAGGAAAACGTGAATACAAATATTGCTACTACCCCATACCATTCGGATTTGTCTCCCTGGATAAAATGGGAAACACCGGATTTGACCAAAGTAGAATGAGTTATAGACGATTTAGATTTTTTGAAGAGTTATCGGGATGTAAAGTAATATTATAGATATAATCTATTAAACAGTATCTTGTTAAATATTTTTACTCACATAATTCTGTTTTAACTTTTCTCAATGAAGCTTTAATAGAGCTACCAAATATTTTTAATATTAGTATGTAGTTCCTTCTAAAAGTCTCGACTCCCTTCTGTTTCACATCTTCCCTCTTCCATCCATTTGCTTCTTTTTTGATAAAGATATAATTTGCATAAAAATATTGTGGGGTGTACATGCCAAAACTTCTCGACATAGTTCAAAGAAAATTAAG
The DNA here is from genome assembly GCA_963727535.1 of uncultured Ignavibacteria bacterium. GTDB lineage: Bacteria > Bacteroidota > Ignavibacteria > Ignavibacteriales > Ignavibacteriaceae > RBG-16-34-14. The sequence continues at coordinate 315,168 of CAVSGR010000004.1, read as the reverse complement.
AACGAACAATAGCAATGATATCACCCATGTACTAAAAAAAATTGGGAGTTAGGGATCCGCTTGATAATATTCTTTAATTTATTCAGAATATTATCCTGCAAAAAAGTTTGAAAATGAAAAGAAAACAAAATATATTGAGTAAAAATAATATTCCTGCCAAAGATATGTTTGGCAGTATAAATTAATAGTTATGTGTGAAGATAAATTAGTTGTTGAAGGATTAATTTTATGGGATTTATAAGAAAGATTAAATTACAAAATTTTCGCCGGTTTCAGCACCTATCTCTTGAACTGGATGAAAGTCTAAATGTATTGATTGGTGATAATGAATCTGGGAAAAGTACAATATTAGAAGCAATAAATATTGTTTTAAGTGGTAAACGAAGAAAAATTGAGACCTTAGATTTAGAAAGCCTATTCAATTATGAAGCAATTAGAAATTTTTTATCCTCAGATAGAAAATATGAGGAGTTACCAAGACTCTTTATCGAACTATATTTTGACGAGCAAAATAATTATGAACTAAATGGTAAGAATAATTCAGACGAGATAGAGTGTGATGGACTAAAATTCGAATGCAAACCAAATAATGAATTAAGTAAGGAAATAAAAGATATAATCTCTGTTGAGGAACCAATATTTCCTTTTGAATTTTACACGATTAATTATTCAACTTTTTACGGGGAAGGATATTCTGGATACAAGAAATATTTAAATCATATTTCAATTGATCACTCACAAATAGGAAGTGGCTATGCTATAAGAGAGTATGTTAAAGATATGTATTACAATACTCTTGTTGAAAAAGAGAAGCCAAAACAATTTAATGAATACAGAAAATCAAAAAATGAATTTGTAAATAATCATCTGACAGAAATTAACTCAAGGCTCGACGATTACAAATTTTCAATAAGAAACGATTCAAATTCGAATCTTGAGACCGACCTAACTATTGTTGATGGAGACATTGATATATCCAACAAAGGTAAGGGACTTCAGTGTTTTATCAAGACTGCTTTTGCTTTATCACGCGCAAATGATAACCTTGATGTTATAATGATTGAAGAACCTGAAAATCATTTAAGCCACGTTAATGTAAACAAATTAATTAAAAAAATTATTGAATCTACCGGGTCACAGCTTATCATATCAACCCATAGCAATATGATATTATCAAGGTTGAACCTAAGAAAAGCTATATTATTAAATAGTACTAGCCTAGAACCCATTTTATTAAATTCTCTCTCAGAGCCTACCTCAAAATATTTTATGAAAGCTCCCAACAACAATGTTCTCAATTATATCCTTTCTAAAAAGGTTTTACTTGTTGAAGGTGACTCAGAATTTATACTAATGGAACAGTTTTACAATAACATAACTCAATCACAACTTTCCTTAGAGGACATTCACATTATTTCTGTGGGCGGAACTAGTTTTAAACGCTATTTAGAACTTGGAAGATTATTAAATATTAAGACCGCTGTAATCAGAGATAACGATAAAAATTATGAGATAAATTGTATCCAAAATTATGAAGAATATGTAAATGAACATATCAAGATTTTTTATGTAGAGGACAATTCAAAGTATACTTTTGAGAAATGTTTATATGATTCTAATCAGCAACTGTGTGAAGATAAATTTAGTGGAAGCAGAAGGACTTTAAGTGTATTAGAATTTATGTTTTCCAATAAAGCAGAAGTGGCTTTCAAACTTCTTGTTGAAAGTGGTCCAAGCTTAATTGTACCTGATTATATTAGAGATGCTATATTATGGCTAAACGAGTAATATTTGCTGTTGCTGGTTCTGGAAAAACAACATACATTGTAAATCAACTAGATACAATTGAGCGTTCCTTGGTAATAACTTTTACCAACAATAATTATAATAATCTAAGACAAAAGATTATCAACCAGTTTGGATATTTCCCCAATAATATTAAAGTATTTACTTATTTCTCTTTTTTACATTCATTTTGTTTTAAACCACTATTGTTCTATAAATATGAAACAAGGGGTATTAATTATAAATGGAGTCCTTCACGTTATGCAAAAGGGAATGCTCGATTTATAGATAAGAATAAACGTCTATTTTACAATAGAATTTCTGAACTATTAAATAGAGATGGAGCATTAAATGCTTTAAATACGCGCATTGAAAAATACTTTGACAAGATATTCATTGATGAAATACAAGATTTTGCTGGTCACGATTTTAATTTTATTAAAAATATTTCACGTGCAAACCTAGAAATGCTATTTGTTGGAGATTTTTATCAACATACATACGATACTAGCCGTGATGGGACTGTCAATGCGAATTTACACAAAGATTACGAACTCTATAAAAATCAATTTGTTCAAGTTGGAATTGATGTGGATACTGAATCCTTGATTAGAAGCCATAGATGTAGTCCAACTGTGTGTAATTTTATTACTAACAAAATTGGAATTGAAATACAATCACACCGAGAAACAGAAACAATAGTTAAATGCATTACGCATCAAGATGAGGCAAGAGATATTATTAATTCAAATAATATTGTAAAATTATTTTATAAGATGCACTCAAAATATAATTGTTATTCCTACAATTGGGGTGAAAGTAAAGGTGCTGATCATTTCAATGATGTATGCGTTGTTTTGTACAAAGAGGCGACAAAACTATATCGGAATAATGAATTAAATAAATTAACTCAATTAAATAAAAATCGCTTTTACGTTGCTTGTTCACGTGCGAGAGGAAATCTTTATTTCTTGACAGATGAATTTTTTAATTAATAAAATTATAGGTGATTCACACATAACAAGCCCATCAAGCGGACGCCGTTTTCGCATTTGGCATTTTAGAGATTTAAAAGTTAGTTGGTACGTTTTGGCTAACTTGTTCAAGATGGTTCTATTCAATAACATTGTCGCAAACTGCGCTTACGATTTAAGATAAGCACAGTTTGCTAAATTTTCTGCTGTTGTAAATAACTCGGCAATGATGTTTCCGCCTACGCTACAGCTATGGCGGACAAGCTGGGCGGCGGCTCAGCAGCAAGAAGGTATACAGCAATAAAAAATAAATGGATGTGAGATTATTTAAAATCACCAATTTGTTTTGAAATAAATCTGGAGTTATAGATGAATTATTTAAGAATGTTAACACTTCGTAGAAAAAAAAGCTCATACTAAATTGATTAAAATGGATTCTAAAGTTTACAAAAAGTTTCTTGAATTAGAGGGAGCAGCATTTACAGAGGGTTCATTAACTGTAAAAAACAAAGAATTGATTGCAATTGGTATTTCTGCTGCAGTAAATTGTGAATCTTGCATACATTGGCATACTGAATCGGCTATAAAAGCTGGGGCTACAGAGCAAGAAATTCTTGAGGCTTTAGAGATTGCAATGGAAATTGGAGGAGGAAAGGCAATTGGCACAGCAAGATTAGCTCTTGAGGTCATGGAAACTATAAATGATGAAGATTATTCTTCGGCAACCTATTAGAATAATTGAATTATAGAAGTAAAATAATTGCACTGTATAACATCTTTAATCCTCCTTCGGAGGACAAGTAAGTAACAAGTCAATCAAGCGTTAAGAAAATAGAATTGCTATTCGATTCAGTTTTGGAATATGAACTTTCTAATTGCGAAGAAGATAATAAGCAATTCATTCTTAGAATAGAGTGGACTTCTTTAGAGGATCATTTGAATGAATTTAGAAAAAGTAAAGAATTCTCATCATTTTATATGAAATGAAAAAACAAAATTGTAAAAACGAATCACATTTCAAAACTATTTTAACCTCATCTCTGCATTTGTATCTAATCGGTTTTTTATTTCTTACCACAATGAGTATGCAAAAGTCTTCCGATGAGGCTATAACATATAAAATGTTTCCGGTAGATAAAGCAATAAATGTAAATCCGGATACACATTTGAGATTCATTTTTCATAGCGAGCCTGTTTTGGGAAACTCCGGGAAAATCCGAATCTATGATGCTTCTGATGACAAGTTAGTTGATTCTCTTGACCTGAGCATTCCGCCGGGACCAAAGGTACCAAACCGGGAACGCGTGCCTTATACCAAAACGCCTTACAAATATGTTTCAGGCAACTTTACAAACGCAAATACAAAACCCGGAACACCATCCGGCGGTGCACTTCCAACACCGGATAATTACCAGCTGACAATAATAGGAGGCTTTACAGACGGATTTCACTTTTACCCGGTTATTATCCATGACACCGTCGCAATTATTTATCTTCGCAACAACCTGCTTGAGTATAACAAAACATACTATGTGGAAATTGATTCGGGCGTTTTTAATTTAAAAGATAATAGCTTTAAAGGGATCACCGGAAAAACAGATTGGACATTTTCTACAAAGAAAGCTCCCCCTCCTGTAAATTCTAAACAACTTGTGGTAGCGGGAGATGGTTCAGGAGATTTCAATACAGTTCAAGGCGCCATCGACTTCGTCCCTGACTACAAACCGGAACGCACAATCATATTAATAAAGAATGGAATTTATGAGGAGATAGTGTATTTCCGCAACAAGACAAACGTCACTTTCCTGGGAGAGGATCGGGATAAAGTTGTGGTGTGTTATGCTAACAATGAGGTATTCAATCCCCACCCTGCAAATATCGCTACCAATGAATGGCTGGGTACTTTCCCCTCACGTCGCGCTGCATTTATGGGAGATAACTGCTCAGGAATTTATCTTGTTAACTTTACAATAAGATCCATCAATGAAAAACCTGCCCAGGCAGAAGGACTTCTTCTTGCGGGCAGTGAGAACATCGTTTACAATGTAAGTGTATTTGGATCCGGAGATGCATTGCAGATTAATGGCTCTGTATATCTTGAGAATACAAGTATTACTGGCGCCGGCGATGATATACTTGGACGTGGACCATCATTCTTCAAAAATTGCGAACTTATTTCGATGGGCGGACCGCATATGTGGATACGTAATACAAAGCTTAATCATGGTAATATCTTTTTGAATTGTGTCTTCAAAACAATTGGTAAAGTTGAAACTGTGATTGCCCGCGCTCCAGACAATCATGGTATTACTTACCCGTATTGTGAAGCTGTATTGCTCAACTGTGTTCTTGAAGGGGTTAAACCTGAAGGATGGGGACCGGTAGGTGGCGAAACAGCAAATGTACATTATTGGGAGTATAACAGCACTAATTTAAAAGATGGAAAACCTGTTGATGTTAGTAAACGTAGTCCCGTATCCAGACAACTGACAATGAAAAAAGACAGTGAAATCATAACCAATTACAGCAATCCTACATATGTTCTTGGAGGGTGGACACCCTCAATGGCTCCAATCATTTTATCACAACCAGAAACGGTTGAAGTCAGAAAAGGCGAGACAGCAGAATTAAAGGTCGAAGTAGCGGCTATTCCCCAGGCAAGTATTCAGTGGTTTAAGAATGGCAAACCGATGATAGGAGAAAACAAATCAATTCTTATAATACAGAATGCCGGGAAAAGCGCAGCCGCAGTCTATACGGTTCTTGTTAAGAACAGTGTCGGATCTGTCTTAAGTGAGGAAGCACAACTTTTAATTAACTGATATTTGTAAATTGCTAATTAAAATTTTCAGCGTTCTAATAAAGGGAGTAAATCATGTATAAAATAATTCCTTTAGTTTTGTCTCTTTTTATTTTTGGATGTTGTTCAAGTAGGGATTTTACATCCTTAAATGTTGAAGATGAGTTTGTCGGAGTTTGGCATGCAGGGAACATTCCCGAAGCAACACTCCGAATCTATCCAAAAGAAGATCAAATTTATTTATTAAAATTTGTAAACGGAGATTACCGGTGGGAAGGCATTGGTTATCTGAATGACAACCAAATTATTGCAATATTCAGATATAAAAATGTTGACCAAAAAGGTTTTGTTACATTTACATTAGACAGCAACAATAAGTTGGTTTATACATCCAGGAATCCGGATGGAATCTGTCAGAGCAAAAAGTTACTATATAAAAAATCAATAGGTCATCTGCCATTTATTTGAGAACTAATGAAAAATAAATTCTTAAGATCTGCTGTAATTATCTTCAGTTTCCTTCTATCCTTGTATTTCCCCAGTATTCTTAAAAATGTTTTTAATATTACTGGTGACAAATTTGCAATTACATCTTATGGTTATCCTTTTACAATTCTCATAATAATTATTTCTCTATACATTCTACACAAGTATAGATTTAATAATATCATTTCAGAATTAGGACTTTCCAAAGGATTTATTAAAGGTTTAACATTCGGTTTGCTATCAACTTCACCAATGATTGTGAGTTCGGTAATACTATTCAGATTATCAAGTGGTATTTTTTCTTTTACTATTCTTATTACTGTGATAATCGGTCCGGTTATGGAAGAAATATTATTCCGCGGTTATTTGTACGGACAGTTATTCAACAGAGAAAGATGGGGATTTATTCCGGCTTCTCTTATTGCCTCTGTGTTTTTTGGAATTGGACATTTATATCAAGGTAATACGTTGGCAAGTCTACTCGGAGTCTTTTTTGTAACATTTATCGGAAGTATGTGGAATGCATGGTTATTCACTGAACACAATAATAATCTTTGGGTTCCCATTTGGCTGCATATATTTATGAATATGTCGTGGACAATCTTTCAGGCAGATGTCCCAGGAGCAGCGGGGAATAGCATCACAAACTTATTTAGAATAATCACGATTATAATCACTGTAGTTTATACAATAAGATATTCGAGAAAACACGGATTTAAGATCAATAAAAAGAATCTTTTAATAAATTAGTTCTATCTATATGATATACTTCACTTCTTTGTATATATAATACTACTCTCGGTTTTATTCCTTATTTTTTGATCACGTATTTTTATAATTCTTAAAATATTTTGAAAAGACTATAATATGTTCCGTCTGTCGATTAATATTTTTCTAATATTCTTACTCCATATTAATCTCTTTTCCCAAAACATCACAAAAAAACTTGATCAGTATTTAAACGATTACTATCTCAATAAAAATATTCCTTCAATTTCTGCCGGTTTGTTACATGATGGAAAAATAATCTGGCTTGATGCAAAAGGTTATGCAGATATTGAGAACAATATTCCGGCTACAAAAAATACTATTTATAGAATCGCTTCTGTATCTAAAATTATAACTGCGGTTGCAATTATGCAGCTTGTGGAAGAAGGCAAAATTAAGCTCGATGATGATATTAGAAAATATATTCAATTCCCTGCTAAGCGATGGAAATTTACCGTAAGACAATTACTCTCACATACCGCGGGTATAAGAACTTATAAAAATACCGGGGAATTTGAGAGCAAGGATTTTTTTAAGTCAACCCAGGAAGTAATTAATTATCTTGCCAAAGACAGTTTAGTATACGAACCCGGCACAAGATATCTCTATACAACTTTGAGTTATAATCTTCTGGCAGCAATTATCGAAAATGTTTCAGGAATTTCTTTTCCTGATTATATAAATAAAAATATAATCAAACCTGCAGGTATGAAATCAACTTATACTGATCTTCAAAGAAATATTATCCGGGATCGATCTAAAGGATATGACAGGAATGAATCCAGGCAAATTCAAAATGCAGCGCTTGCAGATTTATCAATTAAAATTCCCGGCGGTGGATTATTATCAACCTCGGAAGATCTATTACTATTCTCAGATTGTCTTCTTAGTGGTAAATTAATAAAATTAACGAGCCTCGATTCAATGATTGTTCCTACTAAATTAAGGAGTGGTAAAACTATAAATTATGGGTTGGGAATTGCTTTTGGAATCGATGAATCGGGAAGAAAATATATTAGCCATTCCGGAACAGGAACAGGCTTCACTTCCCTTCTATTAATCTATCCAGACGAAAAAATAGCAGCTGTTCATCTAATGAATATACGGGACAGAAATCTTGGCGAACCTGCTTTTGATATTGCCGCAATATATTTCGGACGGGATATTAAAAAACCGGAGAAGTCTCTTGCTGATTTTCTTCTCAATGTAACTTTGGATTACGGAATTGATTCTTTGCTTACTGTGTACGAAGAACTTATCTCCGACTCTACAAACAACTTTAATAAAAGTCTAGAAGAACAACTTACATTTGGTTATGATCTTATTAATCTAAAAAGATATTCTGATTCTATCCAATTTTTCAGGTTACTAAGCGGGGAGTACTCAAATTCTGCAGAAGTTTTTATAGGACTGGGTGACTCATATTTGAAGGACGGGAATAAAGGACTGGCGACAAAAAATTTCAGACGGGTACTAAGATTGCAGCCACTTAACAATTATGCGGCAGAAATGCTTAAAAAATTGAGCGGAATATAGCCCTTTTATACAAACCGGATTTCTTCGTATAATCGTCTTGAATTCTTCAACAAATCTTATAAATTATAACCCAAGGTAATTTCCAATATGTTAGGCACAAGATTCACAAAATATATTCCGCAAAAGCGGGATGAGCAGGGCTTTGAGGATCTGCTTAAATTATTTATGCAGATAATGATTGTAACTTCGGGAGATGTTGCAGAAGCACTGAACTGGCTTAACCAGCTGGACCAGCAGTACGGTTTAACAAATGATAAATACGGGATGGGAAACTTTATTGATGACCTGAAGGAAAAAGGATATATAGAAGAAAATGAAAACGGAACCGGCTTTATAATTACAGCAAAGAGTGAACAAAGTATCAGGCGGCAATCTCTCGAGGAAATTTTCGGAAAGCTAAAGAAATCACAAAGAGGAAATCATAATTCACCTTTTACAGGTCATGGAGATGAGTTAACCTCTGACAGGCGTGAATATAATTTCGGTGATTCACTTGAACAGATCGATATGACAGATTCAATTAAGAATGCACAAATAAATCATGGCCTTGATGAGTTCAGGCTTACTGAAAGTGATCTTGAAATCGATGAACGCGATTATAAAGCAATAACGTCAACTGTTTTGATGATTGATATTTCTCACTCCATGATTCTTTACGGCGAAGACAGAATTACACCTGCTAAAAAAGTAGCTATGGCTTTATCAGAATTAATTACAACAAAATATCCGAAAGATACTCTTGATATTATCGCCTTTGGAAATGATGCCTGGCCAATCGAAATAAAGGATCTTCCCTATCTTGAAGTTGGTCCATATCACACAAATACAGTTGCAGGATTGGAATTATCAGTTGATATTCTTAGAAGAAGGAAGACCACAAATAAACAGATATTTATGATAACTGATGGAAAACCGACATGCCTTAAAGAAGGTTTGAAATATTACAAAAATAGTTTTGGGCTGGATAAAAAAATTGTAAACAAAACTCTTGACCAGGCAGCGAAGTGCAGGAAACTAAACATTTCAATTACAACATTTATGATTGCAAAGGATCCATATTTGCAGCGGTTTGTTAGAGAATTTACAAAAACAAATAACGGCAGAGCATTTTACAGCAGCCTCTCAGGGCTCGGCGAATATATTTTTGAAGATTACGTAAGAAACAGAAGGAAAAGACTAAAATAAACTTTCTTTAAGTAAAGGATTATTAAATGGATTTTACTCAGATAACTACTTTAGGTGAATTAAAAAGAACAGGCTATAAACCAAAACCGATAAAAGATGAACTGCGTGATAATCTTATAAAATTTCTTAAAAGAAAAGAGTACCCGTTTGAAGGTATAATTGGTTATGAAGAAACTGTAATTCCGGATATCCAGACTGCAATTTTATCAAGGCATAATATTATTCTTCTTGGTTTAAGGGGACAGGCAAAAACAAAAATTGCAAGAATGCTTATAAATCTTCTTGATGAATATATTCCTGTTGTTGCCGGTTCAGAACTAAACGACGATCCGTTTAATCCATTGTCAAAATATTCGAGGGACCTGATTGCTGGAAACGGAGATGATACAAACATCGAATGGCATCATCGTTCTCAGAGATATGCAGAAAAACTTGCTACGCCCGATGTTTCTGTTGCAGATCTTATCGGAGATGTTGATCCAATTAAAGCTGCTTCATTAAGGCTTCCCTACTCTGACGAAAGAGTTATTCATTTTGGATTAATTCCACGCTCTCATCGCTCTATCTTTGTTATAAATGAATTACCAGATCTTCAAGCAAGAATTCAAGTAGCGTTGTTTAACATTCTCCAGGAAAATGATATTCAAATAAGAGGGTTTAAAGTAAGACTGCCTCTCGATATTCAATTTGTCTTTACAGCTAACCCGGAAGATTACACAAACAGAGGTTCGATTGTTACTCCTTTAAAAGACAGGATAGACAGCCAGATACTTACACATTACCCAAAGACAATTTCTATTTCGCAGCAAATAACTCAACAGGAATCAAAATTTACAGAAGACCAAAAGAAAAAAATTAATATTCATCAACTGATGAAAGACCTGGTTGAACAAATTGCTTTTGAAGCAAGAGGCAGTGAATATATCGACCACAAGAGCGGTGTATCTGCAAGACTTACAATTTCAGCTTATGAAAATCTTATTAGCACTGCAGAAAGAAGAATGATATTAAACAATGAAGATTGCACACATCTTCGCATCTCTGATCTTTATGGAGTGATTCCGGCAATTACCGGAAAGATAGAACTGGTTTACGAGGGAGAACAGGAGGGACCTGCAAAGGTGGCGCATATTCTTATCAGCAAAGCCATAAGAAGTTTATTCAATCAGTATTTTCCTTCACCTGATAAAGCGAAAAAGCCTCCACAGGAACAACGGTCCCCCTCCCCCAAAGAGGCAAACCCTTATAGTCCGATAACAAATTGGTTTAACAAAGGAAACGTCGTTGATGTCCTTAATACGATCTCCGATAAAGAATATGAAAAAACTTTGTCGGATGTACCGGGATTAAAAGAACTTGTGAAAAAATATCAACCCGGAATTAATGTAAAAGATAATCTTTTAATGATGGAATTTGTTCTCAACGGACTGGCTGAGTATTCTATGTTAAGCAAATTCCGTTTGGAAAACGGAATTCAGTTTAAGGATATGATGAGCTCAATGTTTACAATGTCAAAAGATGATGAATACGAAGACGAGGGACCAGATTCACTATATTAGTCTATCTTTAGATGGAAGATATAGCAGACTTGTCTATTACCGGTCATATACATTTTTTATCAATTAAACTAAAAAATCCTTTCCTTTGAGCTAATTATTTTTGTTTTGCCTCACAAAGATTTATTTTAATATAAAGAATATTTGTTTTATAGCTAAAACGGAGCACACATTCTGTTTTTGGACATTCACACCATATGAGAAAAATACTAATTAAGATCAATTCTTTTGCAAAAGGATTTATCCTTTTTCTACGACCTCACAAATTGTTAGGATTTCTTATTAGCCCGTTAAAATTAACTGTAAATATCTTAGAATTAAGCAGGTGGATTGGTAAGAATAATAGAAAAGATATTTTAAATAATTTTTATGTCCCTATTTACGACTACTCAAGACGCTACAATTTATATAAATATCTATCAGAGAAAAAAGGATTATACGATTCAAAATTTACATATCTTGAATTTGGCGTTTGCGGTGGAGTTTCATTTAAATGGTGGCTGGAGAACTGTAAAAGTCCTGATTCCAGATTTTTTGGTTTTGATACATTTGAAGGATTGCCTGAATCGTGGGGACTTTTTTTTAATAAAGGAGAAATGAAAGAGGGCGTTCCGCAGGTAAATGATAAAAGGGCAGAATTTCTAAAAGGGCTTTTCCAGGATACTTTAAAGTCATTTATAAATACAAATAAAGAACATCTAAGCGAAAAATTAGTTATTCATATGGATGCAGATTTATATACATCTACTTTGTACGTTCTGACAAGTTTGGCACACTATCTTAAAAAGGGAGATGTAATATTTTTTGATGAGTTCGGAGTTCCAAATCATGAGTTTTTGGCTTTTAAGAATTTTATTGAATCATATTATATAAAATATGAACTAATTGGAGTCGTAAACAATTTTGGACAGGTTGCTTTCGAAATAAAATAATTTATTAACAATCCGATTTATTGCGTGAAAATTTCTGATATAAAAATTGATTGCAGGCATTTCAAAGGTGATATTCCATGTAAACCGAATAAACTGCATGGAGTTCATTGCCTCGATGAAAAAGGAAACGATTGTAAATATTATGATCCTACCAAAGAAAAGATTTTGATTATAAAACTTGGTGCAATTGGCGATGTAATAAGAACAACTCCCCTATTGCAAATCTTAAAGAATAAATTTCCACAAGCAAAAATATACTGGTTAACTCACTCACCTTCAATCGTTCCTGGTAGCGTTGACTCAATAATTCAATTTAACAGCGAAGGAATTGCTTTTCTTCGTTCATTAGAATTCGACTATATTTTTAATCTCGATAAAGATAAAGAAGCCTGCGGACTAACTAAAAGTCTGAATGGGAAAATCAAAAAAGGATTTATATTAAAAGATGGGATCCCCTATCCTGCAGATAAAGAATCTGAGCATAAATATCTTACTGGTTTATTCGATGATATAAGCAAAAAAAACAAGAAGAATTATTTAGAAGAGATTTTTGAAATTTGTGGCTTCGAATACTCAGGCGAAAAATATATCCTTTCTTCTTTTGAAGAATATAACGATTCCTGGAATTTTGACAGGTCGAAAAAGATTATAGGGTTAAACACAGGCTGCGGAGGAAGATGGACATCGAGACTTTGGGCAGATGAAAGATGGATCGATCTTGCCAAATCTTTATTGAAAAAAAATTATGAGGTCGTTTTTCTTGGTGGTAAACAGGAAGATCCCAAAAATAAAATGTTTGCAGATGCATCGGGGGGAAAATATCCCGGTCATTTTAATCTTGAAAAATTTATAAATCTTGTTAACCAATGCGATCTTATTGTAACCGGAGTTACAATGGCAATGCATATTACAATCGGACTCAATAAAAAAATCGTTCTGTTCAATAATATTTTTAATAAATACGAATTCGAACTTTTTGGTCTTGGTGAAATAATTGAGCCGGAAAAAGAATGTAAATGTTTTTACAGTCCAACCTGCACCAACAAAGATTATAGCTGCATGAATTATCTTAATGTAAAAACAGTTCTAAATACCATAGACCAACTTCTATCCTGATGAAGATAACCATCCTTTCAACAATTTATCCATTAAGAGGAGGAATTGCTCATTTTAACGGGTTGCTTTATAAAGAATTAATTAAGAAGCATGAAGTAAAAGCAATAACGTTTTCCAGGCAGTACCCTTCCCTTTTTTTTCCAGGGAAATCACAACTTGAAGAAGAAAATGCTTCAGAAAAAATTCCTTCGGAAGTAATTGTCGATTCTATCAATCCTTTTAACTGGTTTAAAATTGGAAAACGAATAAAAAGAGATTCTCCTGATATTTTGATATTCAAATATTGGATGCCTTTTTTTGCTCCATGTTTTGGAACTATTTCCAGAATTGCAAAGAAAAATAAAAAGACAAAAGTACTTGTAATCTGTGATAATGTAATTCCACATGAAAGAAAACCAGGAGACATTGCTCTTACTAAATATTTCTTTAAGTTCGTCGATTATTTTATTCTCTTATCGGAAAAAGTAAAAACCGATCTTTTGACTCTAAAACCAACCGCAAAATGTAAAGTAATTCCTCATCCTGTTTATTCAAATTTTGGTGAAGGAATATCTAAAGAAGACGCTAAGAAAAAACTTAACCTTCAAGATGATAAACTAATTTTATTTTTTGGCTTTATCAGAGATTATAAGGGACTCGATATTTTGCTTGAAGCAATGGCAGATGTAAAAAATAAGCTTGATATAAAACTTATCGTAGCCGGGGAATTTTATTCGAATAAGAAAAAATATCTTGACTTAATTACTGAACTGGATTTGAAAAATAATGTTCATTTGTTTACTGATTTTATTCCTACTTCGTATGTAAAATATTATTTTTCAGCTTCAGATCTTGTTATTTTGCCATATAAAGATGCAACACAAAGCGGTATTGTGCAAATAGCTATGAATTTTAGAAAACCTATAGTTGCTACGAATGTAGGAGGTTTAGGAGAAGTGGTTCACAACAATAAAACCGGTTTCATAGTTGAGACCAAAAATCCTTCGCAGTTAGCCGATGCTATTTTAAAATTTTATAATGAAAATAAAGAAGAAGAATTTATCAGGAATACTGAAAGGGGACTTGAAAAATATTCCTGGGATAAATTTGTAGAAGGCATATTTGAACTAACTAATTCGTAGAGAAATTTTTAATGTATTACGATCCAATCAAAAACATATTTGCTTCTGTTATAAAAAAGAATCCATCCTTAAGAATTTTATTCTATAAAGTTCTTGATATAATGTTCTTACGTTCTTGGTATGTAAGACGAGAACTTAAAAAACTGAGAAAATTGTTTGGAAACAAAAAAATCGACATCTACGATGCAGGGAGCGGCTTTGGACAATATACTTATTTTATGTCGGTTAAGTTACGACCAAACAACATTTATGCAATTGATGTAAAAGAAGACTGGATAGGAGATTGTAAAGATTTTTTTTCATCATTGAAAAGTAAAGATGTGAAATTCGGCATAGAGGATTTAACACAGATCGAACATAAAGAAAAATTCGATTTGATAAATTGCGTTGATGTGATGGAACATATTGAAGATGATGTTACGGTTTTTAAGAATTTTTATAATGCACTTAAACCGGGTGGATTTCTTTTAATCAACACTCCTTCCATTTATGGCGGAAGCGATGTGCATGATGACGACTCCGAAAGTTTTATTGGTGAACATGCACGGGAAGGATATTCCAGGGAAGATCTTGAGAAAAAACTTTATCCATTAGGATTTGCAGAACACAAGTTTAAATTTACGTATGGATTCTGGGGAGATAAAGCCTGGCGATTGGGAATAAAGTACCCGATGCAATTATTAAATGTTTCTAAATTATTTTTTGTAGTGCTTCCTGTCTATTACCTGGTTACTTTACCTTTTACATTAATAATGATGTACATCGATTACTCTGTTCCAAACAAAATTGGTACAGGTATCAATTTTATTGTAAGAAAATAAATCCTTCCGATTATTCAGCCCAATAAACAACGCCAACTTCAAAAGGACTAACAAGTAAAGGATTTTTAGGAAGTATCCTTATTGTATAACCTTGCTGACCACTATGCTGTGTAACAATATTTCCTTTATAATGTATTACCTCGTTATTTGAATTTTTGCTATCTGGCTGCATAACAACTGTAGAGTTGTAACCGGGATCATCTTGTTTTTCTACCGGTCCAAAATACAGCTGGACTTCTACATCATCTTTTGATAGTTCTCCTAGTTTTATTTCAGCATCAACCGGAAATTCTTCTCCAACAAAAATAGGCTTGGAGTTTTTGCCGGTATTAATTTTTTCAACTTTAACCTCCGACCAGTTTTTTATGATCTTCTCTTTCCATTCTGCAAATCCAATTGCCTTTTCCCATTTATCCTTTTGTAATTGAATTCTTTTATCGTAAGCGGGCACATAAAATTTATCATAATATTCCAGAACCATTCTATGAGTATTAAAAAAATGTCCGAGCTTCTTCATCGAATTTTTTACTTTTGTAATCCAACCGCGCGGCAACAGGTCCTCTCCTCTATCATAAAATAAATCTGCGAGCTGTGATTCAAGTGTATTGTATAATTGTCTTGACTCAACCTCATCCTGGTAATCCTGGTCGGCAAATTCTTCTCCATTGCCGATTTTCCATCCCACTTCGGGATCAAAGCCTTCATCCCACCAACCGTCAAGAACACTGAAATTCAATCCACCATTTGCAATTACTTTCATTCCCGATGTTCCGCTTGCTTCCAGAGGTCTGCGGGGATTATTAAGCCAGACATCACAACCTTCAACCATATATCTGGCAACGTTCATATCATAATTTTCAATAAATACTACTTTCCTTCTGAATTTTTCTTCTTTAGCAAGCTGGAAGATTTCCTGGATTAATCTTTTTCCATCTTCATCTTTAGGATGAGCTTTCCCAGCAATAATTAACTGTACAGGCTGTGATTTATTATTAAGTATATCGGCAAGTCTTTCAACATCTCTAAAAATCAAAGTAGCTCTTTTATAGCTTGCAAATCTTCTTGCAAAACCGATCGTAAGTGCATGAGGATCCAGCACCTCTGAAGCAGCGGACATTTCTGTGTGACTGCCTCCCCTGGTTCTTATTTGTCTTACAAGACGTCTGCGGGCGAATGCAACAAGTCTTTCCCTTCGCCGCTCATGTGTTCTCCATAATTCTTCATCGGGAATTTTATCAATCCGACTCCATAATTCTTCAGATGCCGGGTTATTAGTCCAATTTTCTCCAATATACTGAACTAAAAGATCCTCGATCTCACGTGAAATGTGAGATCTAATATGAACGCCGTTAGTTACATAACCGATTGGTATTTCATTAAAAGGAACATCCTTGTAGCCTGAAACCCACATCTTTTTCGAAACAGAACCATGAAGTTTGCTTACTCCATTCACGTAACCGGCAGTGTTCATAGCAAGGTGAGCCATATTAAATATTGCAGAATCTTTTTCCTTGTTTATTGTACCAAGTGAATAAAATTCTTTGCCGCTTATTTTAAGCTCGTGTCTATAAAAATTTCCAAAATATTTTTCTATAAGCTCATTTGAAAAAACATCTATTCCAGCAGGAACAGGTGTGTGTGTAGTAAAAATATTCGAGTAATATCCTATCTCTTTTGCTTCCTTAAAAGTTAGACCATCTTCCTGGATTAAGTTTCTCATTCTTTCGAGAGCCATAAAAGCAGAATGTCCTTCATTCATGTGGCAAACCATTGGTTGGATACCAAGGGCTTTCATTGTTTTGATCCCACCTATTCCGAGAACTATTTCCTGCTCGATTCTTGTTTCAATATTTCCACCGTATAATGCCCTGGTAATCTTCTTATCAACATCTGAATTTTGAGGAACATTCGTATCCAACAAATAAAGAGGTATTCTTCCAACATCAATTTTCCAAACCTGGAAAAAAACTTCTTTTGTATCGTACTTTACCGAAAGAGTGAAAGGCTTATCGTTGTCTAACATTAATTTCATCGGGAGATTATTAAAATCATTCAACTCATATCTTTCATGCTGCCAGCCATCAGAATTTAAATACTGCTGGAAGTAGCCTTCTCTGTATAGAAGTCCAACTCCAATTAAAGGAATTCCAAGATCGCTGGAAGCTTTAAGATGATCCCCTGCTAAGACTCCCAAACCGCCGCTATAAGTTTGAAGGCATTCAGTTAAACCGAACTCTGCAGAAAGATAAACAATATTAAAATCTTTAGGGTAATTGTAATTTTTTTGATACCATGTTTTAGCGTTTAAATATTCCTGAAGACTTTTATATACTCTTTCAAGGTGTGAACGAAAACCATCATCATGAGAAACTTCTTCAAGCCGTTCCTGGCTGATATTTCCCAAAACCATTACCGGGTTATGGTTAGTCTCTTCCCAGATTTCCCTATCCAATCTCCTAAAAAGTTCGCGTGAATTTGGGTTCCACGTCCAATGGAGATTGTAGGCTATCTCTCTTAAATGTTCGAGATTTTCAGGTAGTGAAGGTATAACATTATAAGTCCCTAGAAATTTATTCATAGTGTCTCCGATTGTGATATAGACTTTATTGGGTAACTGAATTTATTACTAAAAAAGGTAAAAGAAAAATTTTTTCAAGGAACATTTTGATGAATAATTATACTATTTTTATAACATTCGTAAGATATTATAATCCAATTTTCTAAAGGTAATTTAATGGGCAAATTCGATCTGAAAAAAATGCAATCCATTCTTACACGAATGAAATTAGACGCATGGCTTTTTTATGATTTCAGGGGAAGCAATGATCTCGCTTTAAATATTCTCGATATTTCAAAAGGAAGCCATTTAACAAGAAGATTTTTTTATCTCATACCGCAAGAAGGTGAACCGACAAAAATTGTTAATGGAATTGAAGCAGGGCATTTAGATCATCTTCCCGGCAAGAAATTTACTTACTCCAGTCATTCTTCACTATCAACTCATATATCAAATACTCTGAAAAGCTATAAAAAAATTGCAATGGAATATTCACCAAAGAATGCTATTCCTTACGTATCAAAAGTAGATGCTGGAACTATTGAACAAATAAAATCTTACGGAGTTGAAATAGTAAGCAGCGGCGATTTAATTTCTATGTTCGATGCAGTTTGGACCAAGGAACAATTTGAAGAGAACAAACCTGTTGCCTCTGCATTAACAAATATAGTAGATCTTTCTTTTAATTTTATCAAAGAAAAAATCTCTAAGAAAGAAAAACTTACTGAATATGATGTTCAACAATTTATAATGAATGAGTTTGACAAAAGAGGATACTTTACTGATTTTCCACCGATAGTTGGAGTAAATGAAAATGCTGCAAACCCGCATTATGAACCAACAAAGGAAATCAATAAACCTATAAATGAAAATGATTTTGTTCTGATCGATCTTTGGGCAAAAGTAGATAAACCAGAAGGAGTTTGGGCAGATATAACCTGGGTTGGATATGTTGGAAAAACTGTTCCGGAAAAATATATTAAGATTTTTGACATCGTTGCTAAAGCAAGAGATGAAGCTTTTAATTTTGTGGTAAATAGATTCAAAGAAGGAAAAGAAGTAAGAGGTTATGAAGTCGATGATGTTTCAAGAAAAATAATAAATGATGCCGGCTATGGCGATTATTTTATTCACCGTACAGGACATTCAATAACTACTGATTTACATGGAAGCGGCGCTCACCTTGATGATTTTGAAACAAAAGATGAAAGATTGCTTCTCCCTTCCACATCTTTTTCAATTGAGCCAGGGATTTACTTGACAGGAGATTTTGGAGTCAGGTTAGAAATAGACGTTTACATTTATCCTGAAGGAAAAGTTATTTCAACGGGAAACGTTCAGCGAGAAGTAATTCCTATCTTAAGATAAGAAGAGAAACTTATTTGGAAGTTTTATTTGGTAGTAGTACATTTTGAAAACGAAATTCTTCTCAAAGTTATTGTTCTTCAAATTGCTTTTTAAAAATTATTAATCTAAATTTTACATATTCTACTGTTTAATACTGGAGGGAAAAATGGGTAGGGTTTTTAGGGAGGGCTTTCAAGACTTGTGGGGTTTCTGTTACCCACATATATATGACTATAATGAAAGCAAAACAATATACCAACCAATAAAAACCACGGAGGGGCATCATGAAAAACTTTTTTTTGTTTCTTTAATTTTCTTTACTTTTTTTTGTTTCTTGCCAATCGCCAGAGGGTTATTGGAATGTAGATTATGAATTTTATGATGGTGTTGCACAGTGGTTCGGGATAACAAAATGAAATTATTTTATATATCGATACTTAATATATTCCTGCTTCTTGTTGGGTGTTCATCAACTTATAGGATAACAGATTATGCTTCAAAAGAAAAATTTTACGAGGATATAAATAATTCTATAGGAAATAGAGATTTTAATGTCGTTGCTGATGATAGTTCGTTTACCGGCTTGCGAGGTTCAGAGATTAAAAACGATTCTCTATATGCAGTTACTCGCATCCAGGGAAAGAAAAAAACAATATCCTCGGGAGATATTAAGGAAATCAAGTATTTTGGTAATGCTTACGAAGAACCTTCTGCTACTATATGGTTGAAAAATGGTGAAGAACTGAGAGCAGAGAATTTAATGAATTTATCTGGTTCAAAATTACAGTTTACAAATATTAAAATAAACAGTGGATATATACCGATTGATAAAGTCAAAGAAATTAGTTACAACGCCAAATGGAAGGGCACTTTAATTGGTATTCCACGAGGTTTTGCATGTGGTATTGTAATAGGTGGAATATTAGGCGCTAACGGGATAATAGCCCATACTAATAGTGGAGGAAATCATCCGACATTTGATGGATGGATTTCTATGATAAAAGGGGCTGCATTGGGCGCCGTAATTGGAATAGTTGTAGGTCCTATTGTAGGATATATAACCGGCTGGGATAACGTCTTTCAATTTAAACCATAATTACAAAAGGTAGTAGTAATACATTTTTGAAAATGCTACTACCCTTTATTTCGTCTTATAAACGCTCAATAACCACTTAGCAATAGCTCTTGCCTGGTTAGGTTTTAACCCCGGGTTTGGCATAGGCGGGTATCCAGGATTATTTTGTTTTGGATTTAGAACAAAAGCTACAAGCTGATCTTCTTTTCCTTCATACTTTGGTAATGTTTGTTTATAAGGAGGACCAACTACCTTATGATCAAATGAATGGCACGAAGAACAAATATTATTAAAGATTTCTTCACCGCTTATCTCATTAGCTTTATTACCTGCCCCAGTTAGCTGCGCCATCATTTCTTCGTACTTGTTATTCAAAATTACAGCCTGCGTCTGTGTAGCATTATCAACAGCCAACTGATCTTTTACAATTACAGAAATAAAAATAAGCACCAACGTGAAGTACAAAAGTCCGGAATAATTTGTGTTTCTATCCCTCAGCATTGAATAGAGCAAATGATAACTAATGAACATTAAAATCAACGCTAAGGTTGAATAACCAAAGATTGCTCCTGAGACCGAAGTATCCGGGAGGGCAAACAGAATGAATGCTAAAAAGATAGGTAATGCCAGGGAAGAATAAAGTGTAAGATTAACTCCGGTTTTTCTTATGAACTCTTTATAATCCGATTTTAAATTTTTATTGCCGCCTTCCCAATAAAAATAGCGGAATAATATTGTTCCACCTGTAAAAGCAAAAGCCATAGCAATAAAAAACAGGAACCTTACTATTACAGTCCACGAAAAAAGTATTGAGAAAAAATTACCTTCGCTCCATTCTTTAGGAAGTGTAGCAATTGAAATCCCTGCAATAAAAATCCAAACAGCAACGAAAAGAAAAATCAAACCATAATAGCCACTTCTTGAACTTAAATTTGTGCTGGCATCACGTAATTCGATAATTTCATTTGAGAGAGTAGAATCATTAGTTTTAATCTCATCTATAGAACTGAAAAGGATAGAAAATTTTGTTGAGTATCTGTATGTATAAACCAGGATTAGGCTAAGTGTAATCACAAGAAAAGAAATGCTTAAATAGCCGACAGCTAAGGTACTGCCAAGATGGAGGAGCTGCGCATATATAAGTACAATTGCAAGCACCGGCACTATCCCAAGAATGATTCCAACTCCTTTACTTACAGTTACAACTTCAATTATCTCTTTTGAAAATTTTATATAGTCGCTGTTACTTTCCTTAACTCCTTTATTCCTGTAATAAAGAGAAAGAGAGAGTCCGCCAAAAACCATGCTTATAAAAGGTATGAAGAGTATAAATATCAGTGTTGCAAGATAGTGCAACAACTGAATATGTTCTGAAGATTGAGGTATTACAAATTTTTCGAGGAACTCCATTACTTAATGCTCTCTTTTTTCAATTAAAATAATATACAAGCTTATCTATAGAAATTAAGAGTACGACCAATATTGCGAAAATGTTAATCTCTCTGAAAGCAAATCCAAAATATTTTTTTTCTATATATGAACCCTTATCATTAAAGGTAGAACGTAACAGTTTTAAAGCATTCCACGCTAACCACGCTCCGGCAATAAAAAGACCTATGTTAATAAGGGAAGATTTAACAACCCCAAACATCGGTATAAGAAATCCCATAACCACAGTTGCTATTATCCAGATAAAAGTTATTCTTCCTAATTGATCTGTACTGAATATTTGAGTTAAAGTGGGAAATCCGGCTTGTTCATAATCTTTTCCAAATATTAAAAGCAACAGCCAGAAATGGGGTATCTGCCATATAAAGAAGAATAAAGATATAACAGCAATCTGGGGATCAAAAATATTTCCACCGCCCGCAACCCACCCTACAGCAGGAGGAATTGCTCCCACCAATGATCCGGGAATTATGGCAAAAGCGCTTTTCTTTTTAAGCGGTGTGTAAATTCCATTGTACCAGATTAAATTCAATAAACCCAAACCTAAAGCAAGTAAACCGGCACCAAAGTATAAAAGTAAAGAACCAGATAAAATCAGAAATAAAGAAAGATGTAATGCACTTATAGGAGAAATTTTACCTGATGGAATGGGACGATTTTTTGTCCTGTCCATTAAAGCATCAGTATTTCTCTCCTGGAAATGATTTATCACCGCGGAACCACAAGCAAGAAGTAAGATACCGAAAACTGGAGTAATCATCTCTAAAGAAAAATGCCCTGCTGCACATAAGTAACCAAAAACAGTTGTTATTGTAACAAACGAAGTTATCCTGATCTTGGTTAACTCCATTACAAGATTAATTTTCTGTCTTACGTTCAATTCAACAACCGCACTATTTATTCCTTCATTTACCATTATAAAAATCACATAGATGTTTTTGTAGAATCACTTCCGGCAGTAGTTTTCGTTGAATCATTACTGACTGCTAATTTCTCTTGCTTTGCTCTTGCAGCAAGCCATTTGTTAAAATCATCCTCTGGTAAAACTACAACTTTGGAATACATCTGAGAATGATTAAGTCCACAATATTCGGCACAAAACACATGGTATATTCCTAATTTTTCTGCTCTGAACCAGGCTATATTAGTTCTTGTGGGAATACAATCTTTTTTCATTCTGAAAGCAGGTACATAAAACGAATGGTCCACATCGAGAGAATGAAGTCTTACTTCAACATTTTTGTTTAAAGGAACATACAATGAATCTGCTTTTACACCATTAGCATATTTAAAGTTCCATTTCCACATTTGAGCTGTCACATCAACTATCATAGAACCTTTTGGAGGAGTTGATAAATCCTTATATCCCACCCATCCTAACCAGAACATCCCCAAAACAATTAGCGTAGGTATTACAGTCCACGTAATCTCAAGTGCGGTACTGCCATGATAATTTACTGCTTTTTTATTTCTTTTCCTGCTATACTTTATTACAAACACAACCATTAAGACTGTGATCAATAATAAGAAGAATACACAAATTGAAACTACAATAAAAAATGTTGTGTCAGTTTCGGTTACAAAATTCGATGCTTGAGCAATCATTTAGTTTAGACCTTAAATTGTAGTACTACCGTAATCAGAAAAGAGCAGCACAATTGATATAATTATAAAGAACAATGCTGCTATCACAAAAAACTTAAATGCTTTTGATTCTGTTTTTAAATGCATAAACACAGTAAGAACAAGGTATGATTTTATTGATGCTATTATTAAAGCAGCAGCTATAGTAACATCACCGAGATTAATTCCTGCTACTGTAACTGTTATAGCAGTAAGAGTTAAAAGTGCCAGCCAGACCAAAAAATATTTGCTGTAACTGTGACTTGTGTGTGCAACCTGTTCTTCGTGATCCATAAAAATTACCTCATGTAATAAGATAGAATAACGGGAATAAGAAAATCCAGATTATATCGACAAGGTGCCAGTATAATCCTGCGGCTTCAAGCTTAACGTAACTGTCAGGTGTAATTATATCTTTCATAGTAAAGCGCATCATAAACATTATTAGCACCATACCTATTATAACGTGTAAGCCATGTAAACCGGTCATTACATAATAGAGTCCGAAAAATAAGATATGACCGGAGCTTTGGCTTAATAATTCCGGCGAGCCCGGATAATTGCCATGACCAATTTCAGTACTCCATTCAAAATATTTATTTACAAGGAATAATAAACCGAAAATAACAGTAATACCCTGCAGTGATAGAGAAAGAATTTTTTTTCTGTTTTGCATTGCAACAATAGAAAGTACAATCGTCAAGCTGCTGGTAAGCAAGATGAGAGTATTTGCAGTTCCGATAAATACATTCATCGATTTGGCTGCTACATGAAAATCCTGCTGGTGCAAATACCTGTAAACAGAATAAACAAAGAACAAACCTCCGAAAAGTATTAGTTCTGTAAAAAGGAACAACCACATTCCCATTCGGGAACCTTCATCATCCCGGTGAACATGAGCCGATGCAGTTTGCTCTTGGTTACTCACTTTACCTCCTCTAATTCAATATCATTCTGTTTATACTCATAAGGTCCGTTTATCTCAGTAAGTTCCTCATCAAAATTTTCAAGCGGCGGCGGAGTTGGAACACTCCATTCTAAAGTTTCGCCTCCCCACAAATTTCTGGCTGTAATTCTTTCACCTTTGAAAACCGATTGAAATAAGTTGTATAACATAAACAGGATACCTGCAATCATTATCCACGAGCCGACAGTTGAAATAACATGATAAACCTGGTATTGTGGAAGATAATCATAAGACCTTCTCGGCATTCCCAGCCATCCCATAATAAAAAACGGAAAATACAACATGTTAAACCCGAAAAATAAAATCCAGAACGCAACTTTAGCTTTAGCTAAATTGTACATCCTCCCTATCATCTTTGGAAGCCAGTAATGCAAAGAAGCAAATATTCCAAAACCAGCAGTACCAAACACAACGTAATGAATATGACCTACAATGAAATAAGTATCAGTAAGATGAATATCGACTGATAAAACTCCTTGTATTACACCTGTAAGACCACCTACGGAAAACAGAAAAATAAACGCAAGAGCATAAAGCATTGGCGGATCAAGTTGAATGGAACCTTTATACAAAGTTGCGGTCCAGTTAAAAACTTTTATAGCACTCGGAATAGCTACTAAAAAGGTAAGCAAAGAAAAAACAAATTCAGCATTATCTGCCATTCCGACGGCAAACATATGATGTGCCCATACCAGTGATCCGAATACGGCTATTGCGATACTCGAAAAGGCAATAAATTTATAACCAAAAATTGTTCTTCTTGAAAAGGTTGGAATAATCTCGGAAATAACTCCCATTGATGGAACTGCCATAATATAAACTGCAGGGTGAGAATAAATCCAAAATAAATGTTGAAACAATATAGGATCACCGCCTAATGCAGGATCAAATAATCCAACACCAAAAACTCTTTCAATTATTACAAGCAAAAGTGTAATTCCAATTACAGGTGTTACAATAACCTGTATCCAGCCTGTAGCATAAAGTGACCACGCAAAAAGCGGCATCTTAAACCATCCCATTTTAGGTGATCTCAAACGGTGAATGGTTGTAATAAAGTTAAGTCCGGTCAGGATTGAAGAAAATCCTAATATAAAAACTGCAGTAAGTGTAATAATCATATTAGTGCCGGTTCTTACACTGTAAGGAATATAAAAAGTCCAACCGGTATCAGGTGCGCCGCCAGGCAGCAGAATAGCCATAATTACCAAAGCACCGCCGAGCATATATAAATACCAGGAAAGTAAATTAAGCCTCGGGAAAGCAACATCTTCTGCACCAAGCATAATCGGTAAAAAGAAATTACCGAATACAGCCGGGATACCGGGAATTACAAAAATGAAAAGCATTATTACGCCGTGCAGAGTAAAGAAAGCATTATATGTTTGCGGACCAACAATGGTGGGACCCGGTGTAAGAAGCTCTAATCTTATGAGTCCTCCTAAGGTCATACCTACTAAAAACCAACTGAGCAATGCGACCAAATAAAGAATACCAATTCTTTTATGATCAGTAGATAGAATCCACGCAAATATACCCTTATGCTTTCCCTTATAATCTAAATAACTTACATGACCATTCTGAGGAATAGCCGAAGCATCACCTGACATAAATATCTACCTCTTATTTCTGTTTACTTACTTTCTTCTTTCTGACTTTCAGATATACAATAAAAACTCCAACAAGGAATAATGTTCCCGCACCAAAAACTTTCAACAAATTAAAAACATACCCTTTTCCATGAGGATCGTAACTGAAACAAAATGCAAGCAGTCTTCCAACGGTCGGCATCACTTTTCCCTGTGATGCATCAATTACAGCCATCTTAAAATTAAAAGGAAGAATTGAAAACTCACCTTTTTTATTATAACTGGGATATAAATACCTGCTTATCTTCCCGTTTGGAGAAATAAACATCACACTTGTCGTGTGAATAAACTGCGTTCCTACTCTTTCAAAATGAAAACCTGTAGCTTCTGTTACCTCATGAATACTAACACTGTCCCCAGTTAAAAATTCCCAATCTTCCTGAGCGAAAGGTTTACTAATAGTGCTGAGAAAATTTTGTTTCTTTTCATTAGCATCTTGTGGAGTTTCCCTTTCATCCATACTGATTGTAATTATTCTATAATCCTTTCCGGGAACCAGGTCCGATTTGTTTACTATATTTGCTAACTCCGACATTAATGGGCTGCAAATACCCGGACACTTGTAATAAACAAAAGCAAGAACAGTTGTTTTATCAATAATATCTTTAAGAGCAACCTGTTCGCTATCAGAATTGTAAAACTTAACATCCAGGGGAAGCTGGTTTCCAAGGTGTTCGTCAATATTTATTTTTTGTTTATCCGGCGACGCAAACATCACAGAACAGCTTACTATCAATAAGAAAAAGAGCAACTTAACTTGGTTCTTCATAAACATAAATGTATTCATCATTTCTTACCTTCTCAAAAATCATAATGTATCACATGTACTTGTTCAAATAATTATAAAGTGTATTCCATTGATTATTTGTCAAATTAAAAACATTCCCATTAAAAGCATCCTGTCCAACTTCATTTACTATAATATTGATAAATTTTTGCTGGTTATTATGCCAGCCAGAGGAATTATTCAAAACAGCTAATGCTTTAATTTTGTTCTTAGCAATTTTATCGAACAGCCCCGGACCTTCATCAACTTTATCATTGTCAATTGAATTCATTTCCTTAAGTATTTTCTGATACTTTGCATCGTTCTCTTTAATAATAATTTCCTCAGCATACTTAACAGGAATTTGTGCAGGAACCTGTTTGCCCTGAGATAAATTATATATGGCATCAAGATCTTTTAAATCGTCGTCAGTATCCTGCGGAGGATCTTTCACAAAAGCAGAACGGATATATTCAGCAAGGGCAAATTTATCTTCCGGATTTAAATAAGAGTATGATGCCATTACACTTCCGGGAATTCCCTCCTGAAGAGTTTTGAATATATTGGAAATTTTCCTTCCGTTCTTCCATCCTTCGTTGCTTGTATAATTTCTTGGAGCCGGACTTAATCCGGATGCAGCCGGTCCATCTCCTTTACCATCACTTCCGTGACACGAAGAACAGTTTGCAGAAAATAACGTTTTACCTTTTTCTATTAATTCCTTTGAAGGATTTTTCATTTTCATAACATCAACAGGCGGAATAGTTTTAGCTTCCTGCAGTTCAATATCCTGCTGTACGGCGGTTGTATCCGGCAGCGGTGGCGGAACAGTTTGTCTTGACATAACATTAAACTTATCAATGTATAAAAGTCCTATAGCTAGTCCTATAACTAAGAGGTAAGGATAAACAAGAGAAAAAATCGCAACTGGATTTTTCTTGGCGTCTTCTATTTTTTCTTTTATACTTTTTTCAAAAATTTTCATGTAATTCCTGTAATACTAAAGATGAAAATTCAGTCCACGCTCTAACTTGGGATCGCGTACGGGAACTAAATTAATCTTCTCGGATACTTTCTTGAACACAATCATTATTACGCCGATAAATATCAGCGGAAAAACAAAATCAATCCAGCTAAAAGAATAAGCATGATCGTTTCTTGACATACTTGGCATAATCAACCAATAAAGGTCTAAAAGGTGAACACACAAAATCCAGATAGAAATAAATTTTAATTTCTTTAGATTTGTTTTTGCTTCATAAGAAATCAGGTAAAAGAATGGAACTATAAAATGTGTAACAATTAAAAGAACTGAAACAATTTTCCATCCGCCTGCCCATCTTTGCATAAACCAAAAAGTTTCTTCGGGTAAATTGCCATACCAAATAAGCATATATTGCGAAAAGGCGATATACCCCCAGAAAGCTGTAAAAGCAAACATCAATGTTCCGAGACTGTAATAATGATCTTCTTTTACTGCCGGATGAAGAAAACCTTTTTCTTTAAGCTTGATTGATGTCAAAGTCAAAGCAGCAAGAGAGGACCAGGCAACTCCCGCAAAAAGATAAACACCAAAAATTGTCGAGAACCATTTAGACTCGAGGCTCATTATCCAATCGACTGCAACAAGAGTAATTGTAATTGCAAAGATTGGAATGAATATTACAGAAAGAGTTATGTTTCTTTTAGTTAAAGCCTGGTTGCCGGTATCATCCTGCTTTCTTGAGTTTCTTATTATCAAAAAATAGAAGAAAATCCAAATGATTATAATTGCAAAAACTCTAACCATAAAAAATGGTGTATTTAAATAAGCAGATTTTGCCTGGAGCATTTTATCAGAATTAACGAAATCAGCATGCGACCATTGGAACAAGCTGCTTGTATTAAACAAAAGAGGAATTGCAAATATCAATAATAAAGGCAATCCGGCAGCGAGAAATTCACTTACTCTTCGGAAAGGAGTGCTCCAATCTGCATTTGCAGCATATTCAAGGGCTACTAAAAACAAAGAGCCAACAACAATACTCAAAAAGAAAATGAATGAAACTAAGTATGCAAAAGAAGCTCTGTAAGAATCAACGAAGAAAGCTGCTATACCAAGCACTAATCCAATAACTAAGAGTATTCCTCCTATCTTAGAAATATTATCCGGCAAATTCTTTTTTATATAAACAGAATCATTTGGCGACATTTGAAGAGGACTCCTTTTTAACTAAATCTAAATCAGCCTGACTAGCATTTTGCGCTCTTTG
The DNA here is from genome assembly GCA_963727535.1 of uncultured Ignavibacteria bacterium. Classification (GTDB taxonomy): domain Bacteria; phylum Bacteroidota; class Ignavibacteria; order Ignavibacteriales; family Ignavibacteriaceae; genus RBG-16-34-14. The sequence goes on along the minus strand of CAVSGR010000004.1, from coordinate 286,403 downwards.
CAAAACTCTTATATAATCTATTATTGCCCATCTTTCTTCTCTTGTAATCTGACGTGCATAAGAAGGCATTACATTTTGCCCGGTTGTTATAATATGATAAATCCTTCCATCAGGATAATTTATTATTTTACTTTTTACCAATGTCGGACCCGTAGGAAACTGTTGATGAAGCCTGCTCTCTCCCTCGGCAAAATTTCCATGACATGGACTACAAAATGTTAAAAATTTTCTTTTACCTAACTCAAGAACTTCTTTTGTTGGTATCGTTGGATTAGTTAATACCTCACTTGTGTCTGCCGGTCCGGGATAAGGATAAGGTATCTCTCCCCTGGCAACTGTTCCTTCAACAGGGACTCTCATTCCTTCACCATCAGCAAAAATATTGCTTCCTTCCTGCGCTGTAAGTTTATCCTGGAATTCCATCCAGTCATAAGGAGTAAGATACATCAACTTGTTCAGAGTAATATAAGTAGCTGCACTTGTTACTATCCCCACAACAGCAAGAAAAAACAGGAAACCGGGCGCAAACATTTTATAAGTTTCTTTTTCCGGGAAATAAATATCGGAAACTTTATAGGCACCCAAATTTTTAAGAAACTCAGTTACTTTTTCTCTATCAAATAATTCATCTTCAGCTTCGATAAATAAACCATATTTATCTCCCGAAACAGCTTTCATATAATCTGTATCGTGAATAGGATTATTATTATCTGGTAGCTTAAAGTAAACTGCTATCATTCCAACAACTGTTGAAATCGCAGCAAACAAAACGGTCGTCTCAAAAGTAATCGGAATAAATGCGGGTGCTGATAAAAATGGTTTGCCACCTACCACAAGATTATAACTTGAAGCAAAAGTCCACCACATAAACAGGAAGATAAACGCAGCACCGGATAGACCGAAAAATAAAGTTACATAACCAATTTTTGATTGTCCCATACCCATAGCTTTATCCATTCCGTGAACAGGGTATGGTGTATTAACATCAAATTTTTTGTAGCCGGCTTTAGTTGTTTTTTTTGCAGCATTAATAATCTTATCAGGAGTATCAAAAAGAGCTGATACACAATATAATTTATTATCAGCCATTATGATCACCTCCGTGATGCGTCGGCTGTGCCCCATCTACAACTCCTTTAATCTCAGACATTGTAACAACAGGCATTGTCCTTGTGAAAATAAGTATCAGGGTAAAGAACAAACCAAAGCTTCCTATTAAAATAGAAAAATCAACCCAGGTTGGAGAAAAATAACCCCAGCTCGATGGCAAGAAATCTCTATGCAAGGATGAGGCGATAATAATAAACCTCTCGAACCACATACCTACATTTACAAGCACAACGATAAAGAACATAATTGGGATTGACCTTCTGCATTTTCTAAACCAGAACAACTGCGGGAAAAGTGAATTACAGCTAACCATTATCCAGTATCCCCATGCATAAGGTCCGAACGCCCTGTTAATTGCAACATATTGTTCAGTAGGAACTCCGCTATACCATGAAATAAAAAATTCCATTAGATAAGCATAGCCAACCATCGAACCAGTTAGAAGAATGATTTTATTCATTCTATCCAAGTGATCTATCGTAATTACATTTTCTAAGCTTAAGGCTTTCCTCATAAAAACAAGTGCCGTAACTACCATAGCAAAACCGGAAAATATAGCACCTGCAACAAAGTATGGTGGAAAGATAGTTGAATGCCATCCTGGTAAAACTGCTACAGCAAAATCAAAGCTTACAACTGTATGAACTGAAAGTACAAGTGGCGTAGCAAGACCAGCTAATATCATATAAACTTTTTCGTAATGTCTCCAGTGCCTGTTGGAATGTCTCCACCCGAGACTAAAAAACGAATAAATGGTTTTCTTTACTTTGGGAACTGTTCTGTCTCTTAAAGTAGCAAAATCAGGAATAAGACCGACATACCAGAAAATTGCCGAGACAGTAAGATATGTGGAAACTGCAAAGACATCCCACACTAAAGGCGAAACAAAATTCGGCCAAAGAAGATGAGAGTTAGGATATGGAAGTAAATATCCCGCAAGCCACGGACGACCTGTGTGAATAATGGGGAAAATACCTGCACACATAACGGCGAAGATTGTCATCGCTTCCGAAAATCTTGATATTCCTGTTCTCCATCTCTGTCTTAACAAATATAAGATTGCAGAAATAAGAGTTCCCGCATGTGCAATACCTACCCAAAACACAAAGTTTGTAATACCCCAACCCCAGGCTACGGGTTGATTATTTCCCCACTCGCCAATACCAAAATAAAATGTAAGTGAAACTCCAAGAGCACCGAGAAGTAAGAGTCCGCTAGTAAAAGCCAGTGCAATAAAATATGTTTTTCCCGGCTTTGTGCTCATAGGTTTTGCAATGGCATTATCGAGGTCAGCCATTGTCAGGTCACCCTGAACTAAAGGAATCTCCTTACTATAATCTACCACTATACAGCCTCCGAATGGGTATTTCTTAATTTAGCCAGATAAGTAACATTCGGTTTTACGTTCAATTGTTCAAGTACGTAATAACCTAACTCATGATTTCTATATTTATAAAATTCAGCATTCTTATTATTGATATCTCCAAAATGAATTGCATTTGTATTACAAGCATCCTGGCAAGCTGTGTGAACATTTGCACCAATTACTTCCCTGTTCTCACGAATTGCGTTTTCTCTTTCAGTAGCAATTCTCTGGATACAGAAGGAACATTTTTCCATAACTCCTCTTGAACGGACAGTTACTTCAGGATTATAAACAAGATCAAATAAACCTTCCTGCTGGAAACCGTCTCTGAAATGATCGCGGAAATTAAAGAAGTTGAATCTTCTAACTTTATAAGGACAATTGTTTGAGCAATATCTTGTACCGACACACCTGTTATAAACCATCTGGTTCAAACCGTCTTTACTATGAGTTGTTGCTGCAACAGGACAAACATTTTCGCAAGGCGCATCATCACAATGCTGACATAACATTAATTGTGTACTAACAATAGGATCATCTTCGGAACCGGAATAATAAGTATCAACTCTGAGCCATTGCATTTCCCTGCCTTTGGCAACCTGATCTTTTCCAACTACGGGATTATTATTTTCTGCGACACATGCAACGACACAATCACTGCAGCCTGTACATTTATTAAGATCGATGGACATTCCCCATTTTACACCAGTAAACCATTTGGGATTCCCGGGATAAATCTGGTCAACTTTTTCTTCCTCATGCATTTCAGAAATAAAATGAGGATTCTGCAAATATTCTTTTACTGTCCCTTCTTTTATAATTTGTCTTTCACCAAGGAGATTATCGTTTGGTGAATGATCAAATAAGTGATGTTCCTGTGCAGAAACTAGTTGATAAGTTCCGCTGCCTTTTTTTACGGACACAGCTGTAAAAAGCCATGCAGAATCTTTTGATAACAAAACATTTGCATTAAAGCCTGTCTTTTCTCCAACTTTTCCGACAACTGTTCTGCCGTAACCAGTTTCTATTGCTATTGTATTATCAGCACATCCCGGCTGAATAAAAACAGGAATTTCTAAAGTTCTGTTTCCGACAACAACGGAAATTTTATCATCATTCTTAACACCGAGTTCTTTAGCACTATTTTTTGATATTGCAGCGTAATTATCCCACGTCATTTTTGAAACAGGATGAGGAAGTTCCTGAAGCCAGCCATTGTTGGCATACTTTCCATCACCAACCGAATAACTTTCACTCAATATAACTGCATAACCGGATAGATTTGTAGTTGAATTTTTTAATCCATTAAATGCAGAACTATTAAAACTGCCAAAACTTTTAGGCGACTCACTAACTAAAACAGCTCCATCGTGAAGAACTCCGAACCAGAATCTTTTAAAATCTATTTTTGAATTAAGTGAAGGATAGATATTCGCTTCCCAGTTCTTCATCAGAAATTCATGATAGATAGTATCTTTAAATTCATCTTTTGCTTCATTAATCCAATATAGAAGTACAGCCTCTTTTTCTCTTGTTTTATAGATTGGAGCTATCACAGGCTGCTGAAGTGAGTAGAAACCTGTTCTTGTCTTAGCATCTCCCCAGGATTCAAAGGCATGACTAATAGGTAATGTGTAAGTTCCGGCTGCAGATGAATCGTTTGCACTTTCTGTTAATGAAATTACAGTTGGAACTTTTTTAATTGCATCAGCATAACCCAGATCTTTTGGGAAATGAAAAACAGGATCGGAATCAAAATGAATTACAATTCCAACTTTACCGGAATTCATATCAGCTACAAGATTTACAATTTCTGATTTCGAACTCAATGGAAGATTTGTAACAGTTGCAGAATCTGTCCTGTATAAATTTTTGTTGCCGAGAATTTCATTCAAATAATTTACAGCAATATGAGCTTCTTCCGGCAATGTTCTTCCAGCATAAACTATCGATTTGCCCTTGTTGCTTATAAGATCATCAACAAGATATTTTAATTTCTTTGTGTCGAGAGAATATGCTTTTGCAAATGCATCAAGAGAAAATGAAGATAAGATTAAAAGGAACATTAATTCCTGTTCTTTTAGAAACTTCATTCAAAAGACTCATAACAAATTCATATTGAGCATCAGGTCGTAATTTTAAACGATAATCAGCGTTAATTCCTGTTAATGACATATTGCCTTCAACAACATAAAGCCTGTTAAAGTTTTTTGCATCTTCAACATTTCTTCCTTCAGCATATAGTCTGGAGTTTTCAACTTTGTTGCCGTCATTTCCTAAGAAATCAGCTTCAAGTGCTACAATTACTTTTGCTTCATTCCATTTTATTAAAGGATAAGAATCAGTTCCATAACATTTTTTCCAGGCTGAATTCCTGATTTCATCATTAAACGATTCATAAGAATAAACTTTTGTTCCCGGGTATTTCGCCGTAAAATCATCGAGCACTTTTTTAGTTGTAGGAGAAAGGATACTTCCGGTTACAATTGCAATATTTTTTCTATCATCTGCATTTAAAGTAGCTGCAATTTCGCTATCAACTTGTTTCCAATCAGCTTTAGTAACCTCACCGCTGCTTGCCTTCTTCGTTGGACTTTGCAATCTATCCGGATCATACAAATTAAGCAGTGTCGCCTGGCAAATCGCAGTTACTTTTCCTTTGTTTACAGGATGATCGGGATTACCATCGACTTTTACAGGTCTTCCTTCTCTTGTTTTTATTAAGATACCGTGAGATTGAGAATTGTAATTATAGGTAGAAGCATAATATTTCGGTTTACCAACAATAGTATCTTCGGGCATTTTAGTATAAGGAATGATCTCGCCCTTATCCCTGTAATCCGAACAACCAACGCCGGCTAAAGCAGCCGAAGCTCCGACTAAAGCTAAAAATTTACGTCTCGATACTTTAGAAAGGTTTGAAGGGCTAAAATCATCTGTTACCCCTTCATTAAATTCATGCTGGCTCGCAGCTATAACTGCAGGGTCTTTATGAAGCTCCGCAAAGCTTCGCCAGTAATTAACATCCTTCTTCTGTGAAGTCTCTTCGTTATTCATTTTATCTTTAGCTTCTGACATTGCTATCACCTGAATTTTTTCTGCTGACGGCAAGAGGGTTTTCTTTTATCCTGTCACTCTTACGGTTTTTAACTTTTTTATTCTCTTTATTTCCAAATAACAAATTAAACGGAAAAGATCTCAGCACAGTATAGGTTGCAACACTTGCTGCTGCTGCAACAAAGAATTTTTTTCTCTTTATTTTTTTATCAATATTTAAGTTGCTAAACTTCATTATAACTCCTTAACGATGGCAAGCCCAGCAATCGTCGGGACCGTTTTTAATATTTTTCAAATATGCTAATCTTTCGTGAGCGTTCCTGTGACAGTCGAGGCAATTTCCCATTGTGAAAGAATTCATCTGTGCAATCCTGTCCATTTGCCTTACGTCACCATGGCAGCTTGAGCAATCAATTCCAGCATTTACATGAACGCTGTGATTAAAGTATGCAAAATCAGGAACCCTGTGAATTCTTTTCCATGGAATAGCTATTCCATCGTTGTAATATTTTGTTAGCTTAATAATTTCAGGTTTGTCTTTGCGGGCAATCGTATGGCAATTCATACAGGTTGAAACTGCAGGCACCATTGCATGACGTGATTTTTCAACACCGGTATGGCAATACTGGCAGTCGATTTTCATCTGTCCCGCGTGGAGTTTATGCGAAAAATTGACTGGCTGAACTGGAGAATAGCCAACCCCGTCTCTTTCTGCCCTTGAGACAAAATATGTAATAGTAAATGAAGCTATGACCACGAAGAGAGTAATGGGCAGCCGAATTCTGAGTATGTGATCCAGTAGAGACTTATTCATATAGTTCTAAACTATGCTGTCCTTTTTACTAATAATAGCATTCTAAGCACTTCGTAAACCAAAATGTTGCTAATAGAGATGATTAACTTATTGAAATCTTTTGCGGTTTTACACCCGCAAGGTATCTAAATAATGACGTCAAAAATTACAAAATATTGAGTATAAAAAACAAACTTGAAGCAAAAAATTTTTGTTTAATATTTAAACAATCTGGGAAGAGGGTTGATTTTAGACTCCATTTTGTCATCACTTCTTGATAAAGTCTGAGGTATTTAATACGTTTATTAAAATCCATTTTGGGTTTAGTCTTTAATATGGGAAGGAGCTCTATAAATACCATCAATAATTCTTTTTTTTCCGAGTTCATTTTTAATAATACATTTTTATTGTAGTGCATTATTGTGAAGAAAAAAACAACTAAACAAATTCTCCTACCTCATTCAAAAGCAAAGATCAATCTTTACGTGAAATACCTAGCAGTATATTTAAACATTCTGCACAGAGTTGAGTTCATAAAAAAGATTTATCTCTTCGATCTATTCGCTGGTGAAGGGATTTATGAAGATGGTGAAAAAGGCAGTCCAATTCAAACTATGGAAACCATAAAAAATTACTACTTCTTTAATAAAAAATCTTGCAAAGATATCGAGGTAAGATTTAATGATTTTGGTAATTCAAATATAGAACCACTAAAAATGAAAATCGATCGAGTGAAAGAATTTGTATCTAAAATATTTAAGCCTCCAAATATTAAATTAATTTTTTCAAATAATGACTATAACGACTTGTTACCACAATTAGTCAAACAATTAAATTCATTAGATGAACCTGAAAGAGCATTATTATTTATAGATCCGTGGGGTTACAAGGATATTAAGCCAAATGAACTTAGAGATTTGTTATCTAATAAAAAAACTGAATTAATACTCTTCTTACCTATTTCATTTATGTATCGTTTTGCCGAAAAAGTAATTACCGACATATTTAAGGGGGGCGAAGCTTTAGAAAAATTTCTTGTTGAATTATTTGAGGGTAGAATTCCAGATACTACTGATGTAATAAAATTTATTTTAAGTATTAAGCAAAGATTCAAAGAATTTCTAAATATGAGATATATTGATACATTTACGTTAAGGCCTGATAAATCAAATGTGTTTTGTATTTTCTTTTTCACTTATAGTAAAAAAGGATTTGAAAAGATGATCCATACAAAATGGACAATTGATAAAGAACATGGAAAAGGTTTTGTTGAAAATTCTCCTTATGGTTTATTTGACGAGATAGCCTTATCAGGATACGATCAAAAACTTGAAAATTTCATTACTACATCTAATGGAAAAACAAATTTTGAAATAACTGATTTTGGATATGAAAACGGTTTTCTTCCGACACATTCCAATGATATTTTAAAAGCACTTTTTGAGAGTAAAAGTATAGAACTGATTAGTTTAGATGGTAAAAAAGCAAAAAGTTTTTATTTAGCAAATAAGAACAGAAAAATTTTAATAAAAATGGTTGTTAATGGCACAAACAAAAATTGAATGGACTGAATTGACATGGAATCCAACAACCGGATGCAACAAAGTTTCTCAGGGTTGTAAATTTTGTTATGCAGAAGTAATGGCAAGAAGATTAAAAGCTATGGGAATAGATAAATATAGGAATGGATTTAAATTGAAGTTACATGAAGATGCTTTGAAAATTCCATACTCATGGAAAACTCCAAAAATTGTTTTTGTTAATTCAATGAGCGATTTGTTCCACAAAGATATTCCATTAGAGTTTATTAAAAGGGTCTTCAATGTAATGAACGATAACCCCCAACATGTTTTTCAAATACTAACTAAACGAGCAGATATTCTTTTAAAATATCATAAACAATTAAAATGGACACATAATATCTGGATGGGTGTTTCAATCGAAAATGAGAAAGAATTGTGGAGAGTGGATCTGCTCAGAAAAACTAAAGCTAAAACTAAATTCCTATCCTGTGAACCTTTGCTTGGACCTTTAACAAAACTAAAATTAAATAGAATTAATTGGGTTATTGTCGGAGGCGAAAGTGGAAGAAAACCGAGAGCAATGAAAGAAGACTGGGTTTATGAAATATTTGGAAAGTGTGAAAAAGCTAATGTGAAGTTTTTCTTTAAGCAGTGGGGCGGAACGAATAAAAAGAAAACCGGCAGACTACTTAATGGTAAAACTTATGATGAAATGCCGGAAGTCGAAGTCGTTTTCTAGAACGCAATAACTACACATTATACAAAACTCGCTAGATGCTCAACTCTATATTAATATCAAATAACGGACTATATTTTGTGTTATAGTCCGTTATTTGAAAACAAAAAGTTAGATCTTATTTATTCTCCATTCAGGAAACTCGCCAAATGTTCAACCTTAACATTCAGATTATTTTTTCTTAATCCATATTCTAACTGTGTTATGCAGCCTGGGTTTGAGGTAATAACTTTTTCTGCTCCTGTTTCTTTAATATTCTTAATTTTCCTATCAAGTATTTTCATCGAGTCTTCAAATCTTGTAACATTATATATTCCCGCACTTCCACAGCACCAGCTTGCTTCATTCAACTCAGTATAATCAACTCCTGGTATTAAGTTAATTATTTTTCTCGGTTGTGAAGATATTTTCTGAGAATGAACTAGATGACAGGCATCGTGGTAAGTTACTTTTTCGTTTTTACCTTCAAGATTTATAGGAATTATATCAGAGAAAAATTCGCTTAAGTCCTTCACTTTGTTACTGAAATCTTCAGCAATGTCTTTTAGTTTTTCATCATCTCTAAATATATGTTTATACTCTTTCATAAAAGCACCACATCCGGCAGAGTTTGAAACAAGATACTCATAATTGTATTTGCCAAATGCTTTGAGATTCTTTTCAGCAAGTTTCTTAGCGGTTTCAGGATCGCCATTGTGTGCGTGCAAAGAACCGCAGCAAAACTGGTCTTTTGGTGTAAATACTCTGCAGCCATTTTTTGAAAGAAGTTCAACAGTATCTTTATTAATATCAGCGAACATAACATTCATAAGACAACCGTAAAGAAATGCTGTATCCATCTTTTTTTCACCAACTGGTTCAGTAATTTCTTCAATAATCGAATCACTGAATTTATTAGAAACTCTTGGTGAAAGAGAATTCAATTCGGCAAGTTTACCAGGCAGGATTTTTTTTAATAACTTTGGGAAAAATGATCGTTGATAGAAATATAAAAGTTTTGAAGCGGTTTTTAAGTTTTGAGGAATTGCTACAATATATTTTAATATAAATTTCTTTATGAACTTCGTTAAAAAAGATCCATAAGAAGAATTATCGACTTCTGCTCTTGCTGCTTCAACCATTACTCCATATTTAACTCCGGCGGGACAAGCTGTTTCGCAAGCCTGGCAATCGAGACAAAAATTCATTTCGTCAACAAAAATATTACTTAAAGGCATTGTACCTTCAGCAACAGATTTTATCAGTTTAATTCTTCCCCTCGGCGAAGATCGTTCAAGTTTTGTCAATTCATAAGTTGGGCAAACAGCAAGGCACATTCCACAATGGATGCATTGTGAGAGGATATCATCATTTGGCAAAATATTAAGTGAAATGGGATTGGTTGTCATTATCTATTTTTATCTGTTATTTTCCTTTTGCCGTCTGCCCTCTGCCGTTTCACTTGCCTGAAAACTCCTCACATCTTGGCGATATTGAAAAAATTTTCCCCGGGTTTATAACATTGTTCGGATCGATTGCAATTTTAATTTGCTTCATCATCTCAACAGCAGGAACACCTGTAGCGTTTTCAAGAAATTGTTTCTTTGCCAAACCCGTTCCGTGTTCACCGGTAATTGTTCCTCCAAGTTTGATTGCTTCATTAAAAATAAAATCAAAAGCATTGTGAGCGCGATTAATTTCATCATTATCTCTTTCATCAGTTAAACAGGTAGGATGAAGATTTCCATCTCCCGCATGTCCAAAATTTCCAAACATTACATCAAATCTTTTTCCAGCTTCAGTAACTTTCTCAATCATTACAGGCAATTCACTTCTCGGCACTGTCGCATCTTCAAGAATTGTGGTTGGTCTCTTTCTAGCCAATGCACTGAATGCACTTCGTCTTGCAGCTTTTAAAGTTAAAGATTCTTCTTCGCTTGCAGCTTCTTTTACAAACGCTGCATTATTTTTTTTCAAAATATCTATAATAATATTTGCGTCTTCTCTAACTTCGCTTCCACGACCATCGACTTCAATTAATAAAATCGCTTCACTATTTCTAGGTAACCCAATTTTTGTAAAGTCCTCAACACAATTTATAGTTGTGTTATCGAGAAATTCCATCATGCTTGGAATAATATGGGAAGAAATAATTTTTGAAACGGATTTTGCAGAATCTATAAGTTTATCAAAATATGCAAGAATAGTAATTGATTGCTGCGGCTTTGGAATCAGCTTTAATAAAATTTTTGTAATTATTCCGAGAGTCCCTTCGCTTCCGACAATAAAATCCCTGAGATTATATCCTGCAACATCTTTCATATTCTTGCCACCAGTTTTCAGCAACTCCCCATTCGGCAAGATCATTTCAGTTCCTAGAACATAATTTTTTGTAACACCGTATTTCAAACCTCGCAAGCCGCCCGCATTGTTTGCCACATTTCCTCCAATTGTGCAAACATTCAAACTTCCCGGATCGGGTGGATAAAACAATCCGAACTTTTCAACTTCTTTTTGAAAAACTCCTGTAACAACTCCGGGTTGAACTGTCGCAGTTAAATTTTGTGTATCGATTTCAAGGAGATTATTCCATTTAGTCATCACAAGTAATAATACTATTTTCAACTGGGACAGCGCCACCGCTTAAGCCTGTTCCGGCACCTCTCGGAACAATATTAAATTTTTCCTGGTTCGCTAACTTTACAATTTGAGAGATTTGTCCTTCACTCTCCGGGAAAACAATTGCTTCGGGAAGATATTGAAAGATAGGAGTTGCATCGAAAGAATAACTGAGCTTATCTTCTTGTGAATCGAAATAATTATTATGACCGACTACACTTCTGATTTTTTCTTTTAAAGTATCATTCATTTAGAGTACTTATTTATAGAGGAGCTATATTTAAATATAGTCAGGGAGAAAACAAAAAAGGAAGATGGTGATTATAATTCCCACCATCTTCCTTGAAAAAAGATTTAAGAGTATTATTTAATATTCAACAGCCTGTCATAAACTTTAGTATTTGACATAACTTTATAAGCGGTTTGGAATTGTTCATCATATTTGAGAAGCTCTTCAATTCTGCCTTCTGATCCTAAATAACGGGAAGCAAGTTCCGCCTTTAACTCAATAAGAATCTCATTCTTATAAAGTGAAAGATCTGTGTCGTCCAATGCTTCAAAAGAATGTTTTGCATTGTCCAGATCTGCAATTACCTTTTCGTCCAGTTTTTTCTTTTTCGCGGCTGCAATTACTTCATCAAGCTGTTTTTCAGATTCCGATTTATAAACAAAATCATTTCCCTTAAGATACTTTGTAAACTCATTAACCAATTTTTCATTGCTTATAGAAGAAAATTTTTCATCCGGATAACGATAATAGTAATAATCCGCAAACTTGAAGAATAAACCTTTTGCAAGAAGATCAGCTGTCAGGTCACCTTCAATGTTAAATTTAACTGTTGTATCGGGAGTAATTCCACCGGCACCGTAAACAACCCGGTCGTTGTCCGTTTCGTAAGGTGCTGTTGTAAGAGAATCAGCATTAATTATAACATCATTACCCTTTGAGTAATCTATTTTTTGAATGCATCTTCCACTTGGTGTATAATATTTTGCAGTTGTAATTTTTAGAGAAGTATTATAATCCAAGGGTGTTATAGTTTGTACAAGACCTTTTCCAAAAGATTTGGTCCCAAGAATTACACCTCTGTCATGATCCTGTATTGCTCCAGCTAAAATTTCAGAAGCCGAAGCTGAACCACCGTTCACAAGTACAACGAGCTTAGCATCTCCCGCCATAGGTTCTTGCGTAGCAAAGTATTCTTTCTTAGATGTTGCGTCTCTCCCTTTTGTAGATACAATTAGCTTACCTTTATCAAGGAACTTATCAGCAATATCGGCAGCAACATCGAGCAGACCACCGGGGTTTCCTCTTAAATCAAAAACAACAGATTTAATTTCTTTCTTTGCTTTAAGCTCTTGCAAAGCTTTTTTTACTTCATCTCCTGCCGAACGGCTAAAGCTCGTTAACTTCAGATAGACATTGTTGCTGTTTTCGGGATAGAAGCCATAATAAATAAGACTCTTTACAATCACTTCTTCTCTTATAAGATTAAAATTAAGTGTGTCTGCATCACCTCTCAACACTTTAAGATCAACAATTGTCCCTGGCTTCCCTTTTACAAGGGCAGAAATGTCTTCCATATTTTCAGGAGTAATTTTAGTGCCTCCAGCTTCCAATAAAATATCACCGATTCTTATTCCCTGCCTTTGTGCAGAATAACCATCGAGGACTTCAACAACTGTTACATTATCACCTCTTACGCCGATCGATACTCCTACACCACCATATTTACCGTTTGTTATAAGATCTATATCTTCTTTTTTATTTTCATCGATAAAAATTGTATAAGGATCGAGAGAATTCAGCATTCCCTTGATACCTTCCTGCATAAATTTTTCAGGATCTATATCATCGACGTAATTCATCGATATTTCTTTATAAACCGAGCCGAAGAGATCTATATTTTTTGAAATCTCAAAATATAAATCGTCTTTTCCGGGAAAGAATCCCGAAAAGACAAATAGAAGAATTACAGCAAAGAGATATTTAAAATATCTGTGCGACATCATACAAACTCCTTTTTTTCAAATAAAACTAATTCATTCACCACTTTATTATGAACTTCTTGTATACTTAATGTTCCATCAATTATTTTGAATCGTTTTTCTTTTTCTGCAAGACTTAAATAACCTTGCCGTACACGATTATAAAAACCGGAATCAGAAACTTCAATCCTGTCCAATTCCATATTATGTTTTTGATTTTTTCTTTGCTCGGCAACCTCGACCGGGATATCAACAATAAAAGTTAAACCAGGTATCGTATTTCCTATTGCAAGACTATTAATATGCTTAACAGTTTCTGGGTCGATTCCTCTCCCAAAACCCTGGTAAGCCGTAGTTGAATCATGGAACCTATCTGAAATTACATAGATTCCTTTTTCCAAACACGGGCGGATTTTTTCCCTAACCAATTGTGCCCTGCTTGCAGAAAAGAGAAAGATTTCAGCCTCCATAAACATATGGTAATGTTTTTTGTCAAGAAGTATCTCTCTTACTTTTTCGGAGATCTCCGTTCCACCGGGTTCTCTTATTATTTCTACTTTCCTATTTTTTTCAAGCAGATATTTCTTTAAAAGCTCTACCTGTGTAGATTTTCCGCAAAAGTCAATTCCTTCAAAACTAATGAACATATAGATTTTCTTTACTTATATTTTTTTATGATATATCTCAGCCTCTCCGGCTTAACATACATTATCGACATATTCTGGGGAACCTCGACTTGGGGTACTACGCTGCCAACTGTATCGAGCACAACATCCCTGTAATAAACATAAGCTTTGAGCTGATCCTCATTTAGTTTCCCAAGTATGTTTACTCCACCGTGAACACCAATGCTAACCCTGTTAGGAAGCAAAACTACTTCCCTATCACTTGGCAGATCGAGAACGGAGACAGGAATATTATCAAAGTTTTTGTCAACAATTTTCTGAACATCAAGGTTTATTGTTACTAAATTCTGAGCGTAAGACATCCCTCTAATATTCCTTAAACTAACATGATCTACAATTTTTGAATCCAGATTTGAGAACATCTTCTTTTCAGTAGGAACAGAAGTTAATTTTTTCAAGTAACTGACCGGACCGGAAACATAAGTTGACTCGGGGCTTATCCGGATATCATCGGCTAAACCGTAGCCTTCCTTGAAATTAAGTACAAGATCAGGTTCTATTTTTACTTTTTTTCTTCCTGCTTTTTCAACACGAATCGAAAGAGTATCCGGGCTCAGGTTAATTACTTCCATATCAGAGGCAAGCCATTGATTCTCCGATAATGAATTATAAAGATTGATATATTTTTTCCCAGTGTCTCCTCCTGCAGAAACAAGATATTCTGATTCTGATCCGAGACTGAGAGATAATAGTTTCCAGCCCGTCCCTTTTATTTTTGCAGATATTTTAGCAGGAAGTTTTGTCCCGGACGTATAACCTTCATGAAAATTAACAATCTTCACAGGAAAATATACGGTTATATAATAATCTCTTGATAGTGAAATGGATCCCCAAAGAATAATCGAAAAAAGCAGAGAGATGACGATTATATGAATATTTTTCTTCACCGTACAAATATAAACTAAATTGAAAACAAAAAAACTCCACTACAAGTGGAGTTACAAAAAAAATTCTTAATGTATTTACAGATTATTTTGATATAAATTTCTTAAAGTAATCGAGAAGTTCTTTCCTGTTTGCTCTTGAGATTTCTCTTCCCTGAATTGGAAAACCTTCAATGCCTCTTGCAAATCTTCTTAATTGATGCACATTCAAAATTTCCACTTCTTCCATTTTAATTTTTGCTTTCTTCGAAGTTAACGTCTTTGGTTCTTCTTTTTTTTTCTTTTCGATTTCTTCTTCTATTCCAAAAGCTTCTTTTCTAAGTCTTGATATTGTATCACTTGCTTCTACTGAAGGCTTTGCTTCTTCTTTTATTTCTTCCTTTTTACTTTTGCTCTCTTCTTTCTTTTCTTTTTTAAGTACTTCCTTCGGAACCGACTTAACTACAGGTTTTACAACTTCTTCTTTTTTCTCAGGAATCTCTTTTTCAACTCTTCTTGGTTTTCTTTCGGGACTATCTTTTATTTCCGGAAGAAGTGCAATCATCTGATCATCTGGCTGAGGAATTATATGTGTAGAAACGAGTACCCCGACTCGCTTAGCAGCAACAGAACCAGCATCAACTGCTGAGCGAACTGCTGCAGTTTCTCCAACAATCTTAATCGTTATCAAAGCGGGGTTTGTTGTTTCTTTTCCTACAAGAGTTACATTAGCCGCTTTTACCATAGCATCGGCGGCTTCAATAGCAGCAACAAGACCCCGGGTTTCAACTAACCCAAGCGCCTTTGGCATAGACTATTTTCTCTTTGGAAGTAAAGCTTCAACCTCGGAATGAGGACGAGGTATTACATGAACTGAAATCAATTCTCCAACTCTCTGAGCAGCCGCGCCTCCGGCATCGGTAGCAGCTTTAACTGCTCCCACATCGCCCCTGACCATAACAGTTACATATCCGCCACCAATTGTTTCCTTGCCAAGCAATTCAACTTTAGCGGCTTTAACCATTGCGTCTGCGGCTTCAATAGCACCTACAAGACCTTTTGTTTCTATCATCCCGAGTGCATCAAGTGACATAAAGTGCTCCCAATGATAATTTTTGTTACTGTAAAATATACGCTACATCTTTAATAGTCAATTAGTTTTATGATAATGTAGCAATAAATTTCACTTCGTTCTTCCACTTGCAATGCTGTTGAGGTACTCCTGTAATATAATTGATGCAGCATGTCTATCCAGCAATCCTTTATCTTTTCTTTTAGATTTCTTTGGAACAGACTGTATTATTCTCTCGCTTGCAATTGCAGAAGTGAATGCTTCATCCCATAAAATTACTTCGAGATTAAATTTATTTTCAATCTGATTTTTTAAGGATAAAATTTTTGATCTGATTTTCTCCGTTCTTGCATTGTCAGAATCAGGTAAACCGATGATAATTTTAGATATACTTTCTTCCTGAATAATTTTATTTAAATCAGTTAAGAAATTCTTATTAGGAAGAGTTTTAAAAGGATAAGCAAATGTTCTAAGAGGATCGCATAATGCAAGACCAATCCTTTTCTCGCCAAAGTCTATTGCTAAAATTCTAGTTTCCAGTTAAATATCCTAAATATATTCGAACTTTAAGAACCATCGAATCTTTCTACAGAATAGACACCTTTTATTTTTTTTAATCTGTCAACAATTTTTGCAAGATGACTTATATTATGTACATAAATAGTCACGCTGCCTTCAAAAGCAGAATCGGAGGTACTTATATTTATTGATTTGATATTTGTATTTTGATAAGCAACAATGGCATGAGAAATCTCGTTAAGAAGACCGGGCGAATCTTCTCCCATTACCGTTAGCCCGACAACAAAGAGAGAACCTTCCGTTTCAGGCCACTGCACCGGGAGCAATTTACTTGTATCCATTTCAGATAAACGAATCAAGTTATTACATGTTTTGCGATGAATCTTTATTCCTTCGCCGACAGTAACATAACCAATGATCGGATCACCAGGGATAGGGTTACAACACTTTGCATACGCATACATAATATTCGAATCAACTCCTTCAACTAATACTCCACCTGCATCGCTCCGCGCTGAATCTGCAAATGTATCGAATTCAAGTACAGATACTTTTTCTTTTTTCTCTTTTTCCTTAGTGGCAGTTAAAATCTCATCAACATTCGCTTTCCCCTGTGCAATTGTTCTAAACATATGACGGGGACTATCAAATTTCAAACTAACTGCCAGCCTGTCTAAATCCTGTTGTGTAAAAGTTAATTTCAATTTCTTAATTTTCTTATCCCAGATTTCCTTACCGGAATTAACTATCTCATCTTCTTCCTTTTTCATCCATTTTCTTATGGCAATTTTCGCCTTGTGAGTAGTTACAAATTTTATCCAGTTTTTATTCGGGTGCTGTGTTTTGGAAGCAATAATCTCTAATTGGTCACCGCTGTGAAGAACTGTATCGAGAGGAACTATCTTTCCGTTTACCTTTGCTCCGATACAGTGATATCCAACTTTACTATGAATTTCAAAAGCAAAATCAACAGGAGTAGAATCTACAGGAAGTCTTCTTAAATCCCCTTTTGGAGTAAAAACATAAATCTCGTCCTGGTAAAGATTTAGTTTGAAACTTTCCATCAAATCTTTTCGTGCTTCATCTTTTGAAGCATTCTCAAAAATATCTCTTATCCAGTTTACCCAGTTCTCAAGATCTTTTTCGTTGGCAGTTTTATTTTCTTTATATCTCCAGTGCGCTGCCACACCTCTTTCGGCAACCTCGTGCATCTTTTTTGTTCTAATCTGAATTTCAACAAGTCTTCCTTCGGGTCCTACAACTGTAGTATGAATTGATTGATAGTTATTTGTTTTGGGAATAGAAATGTAATCTTTAAATCTATCAGGAACCGGAAGATAAATCTGGTTTACAATTCCGAGACTTGTATAACAATCATAAGTGTTTTCAGTATCCAGTATTACCCTTATAGCAAAGAGGTCATAAATTTCTTCAAACGGTTTATTTCTTCTTATCATCTTCCTGTAAATGCTGTAAAGATGTTTGGGTCTCCCGCTTATTTCATATTTAAGCTTATACTCATCAAGCTTTTGAATAATCGGATCACTGAATTTTTTAATGTAAGATTCTCTCTCTTTTCTTTTTGCTTTTACTTTTCTTACAAGATCTTCATAAGCATCGCGGTTAAGATATTTAAAAGATAAATCCTCGAGTTCCCACTTAACACGTCCCAAACCAAAACGGTGAGCGAACGGAGCATATATCTCAAGAGTTTCCTGCGCAATTCTTCTTTGCTTTTCAGGATTGACAAACTCAAGTGTTCTCATATTGTGAAGGCGGTCCGCAAACTTTACAAGTATAACTCTTACATCTTTAACCATTGAGAGAAGGAGTTTGCGGTAATTTTCTGCTTTAGTAATTTCCTGACCTTTAAATATTCCACTTATCTTTGTAACGCCGTCGACAATTTCCGCAACGGAACTTCCGAATTCTTTTGACAAAAGACTTATACTGAATTCCGTATCTTCTGCAATATCGTGAAGCAAAGCGCTGGCAACTGTTATATCATCCAAAGGAAGTTCTTCGGCAACAATTAATGCAACATGGTAAGGATGAATAAAATATGGCTCACCCGACGCACGAAGATCATTCTTGTGCGCTTCGATCGAAAACTCAAAACTTTTGATAATCAGGTTTTCATTAATAGATGGCAGATTCTTTCTGCAAATCATCAAAAGCTCTTCGAGCATTTTAGCGCTTTTGGGATCACTCATTGTCATATTTTATCGTGTTTCCTTTTGCTACTTAGTTCTAATTTCACTTTTCTTCAATTGACCTTTAATTTAACTTTTTTATTTGAATAGGTAAAGCCCTATAACATTAGATAAATCTGCTTTTGGCAAATTAATTGTCGGAAAGTTCTCTTTTGAGTGATCTTATTCTATCTAATCTGCCCCCCAGCTTATCCAATTCGTAATCGGTTAAATCTTTTTTATTTAATATTTCATTGCATAAGATTAAAGCAGAGTTTTTGTCGCCCAACCTGTAATATTGCTGAGCAATAATGTGTTTCAAGATTATTTCATTGCAATGATTTAATTTTTCTGCATCAGAAAAAGAATTCAAAATCTCATAATAAATTTGAATAGCTTTTTGTTTATCAACATCTTCATAAGCCCTGGCTAATCCATATTTAAAAAATCGGCTGTCTGGATATCGGACTAAAGCCGACTCAGCAATCTTTATTGCTTTAAGGAATTCATGCCTGTCAATATAAATCCATATTAAAGAATTTATTGCGAGATAAGAATTATATGAAGAATTGCTGACAGCCTTTTCTAAAAGTTTAATTCCCTCTTCTCTTTCATCACTTACAAAAGGAAGCCAGTTCAGGAATTTCATCTTACTGCTCTTCCAGTATTTATATGTGCCTGTTGCTATTAATGCTTCATAAAAAGTAGAATCAACTTTTAGACAATGTTCAAAAAGATGTACGGAAGTTACCCCGGTTCCAAAAGCAGAAAGCCAGTCTCCCGTTAATGCATCAAAGTACGCTTTGTATCCATCAGCAAGTGCAAGGAAATAATTATTCCAGATATTATCTTCATCCGAATCAATTAATGCTTCCGACATTTCTTTCGCTTCATCAAGGTTTTCAATAATAAAATCTGTTTTAAATGGAATTGCGAGGTCATAAGATTTGGCAATCTCTACAGCGGCAATATAAATTTTACCAATAGGAAGTTTTGGAAATTCCTTATTCAGTATAAGAAAATCTTTCTTTGCAAAATCATACTTTTGATTTATGATATTCTCTATCCCACTCCTAAGCAATGAATCCACTTCAGAATTTGGAAATACCTGTGCATGTAAAAAAGTAGATGAGCAAAGAAATATGAGAACAATTAAGAACTTAGAGCGTACCAAAAGTTCTATCTCCTGCATCCCCCAAGCCGGGTAAGATATATCCTTTATTATTTAATTCCCTGTCCAGGGCAGCAGAATATATATCAACTTTGTTGTGTTCTTTCAGCAACTTTTTAACTCCTGCCGGAGCAGCAACGAGACAAGCAAAAACAATTTTCTTTATTTTCTTTTTAGTTAAATATTTTAACGCCCACGACGCGCTCCCCCCGGTTGCAAGCATAGGATCAAGTAAAACAATTCTTGAATTCGCACCTACCTTTGGAATCTTGAAATAATATTCAACAGGTTCCAGAGTCTCTTCATTTCTTTGAAGACCAATATGCCCGACTTTGCAATCGGGGATCACATCGAGAAAACCACTAACCATACTTAAACCTGCCCTTAAAACAGGTATAAGAATTATTTTCTCATCAAGCTTGTAACCTTTAGTTCGTTCAAGAGGAGTATCAACATTAATCTCTTTCAGCTTTAATGTCCTCCCGATTTCTACAGCAAGAATATTTGATAGCCTTCTTACAGCGGCTCTGAAATATTCCGGTTGAGTTTTTTTATCTCTCAACAAAGTAATATCCTTTTTAATCAGAGGATGATCGATAAGCTTAAAGTTGGGAAAAATATTTTTCATTTATATCTCTTGTTAAGATTTTATTTTTCTTCCTAATAAAGATAATAAATTTATAAAAGGGGAAAGCGGCGGAGTATAATTATAATTTATTTCAGATAGAATTTCTCCCGGCTGTTTCAATTTTATCAAAATCGAAATTATGTCTCCATAACCGGATACTTCATTTCCCCCAAAGAAAGCTGCTCCAAGTATTTCCTTCGAATCTTCTTCATATATAATTTTACCAAAGACTTTTTCACTTCCCGGCATTACTTTTACAAGATTATTTGCAACTTCTGTAACAGACTTAAATTTAAACTTGTATTCCTTTGCTTCGGCAGAAGAGAAGCCAACATTTATCAAAAATTTATCCCATAGCTTTACAGAAATATTTTTAACAACCGGTTCTATTCTTGAATTCCCACCCACAGCATTTTCGCCAGCGGAATGACCGTGATCCCGTGCTAGAGTAGCCAAAGGGAAATAGTTTGGACGACCTGAAACAGCATCAACAATTTCTATGCAATCACCGGCAGCATAAATATGCGGATCAGATGTTTTAAGTCTTGAATCAACTTTTATTCCCCCAAATTCTCCAATCTCGAGTTTTGCTTTCTTAGCAAGATCCGTATTAGGTTCGAATCCAACCGACATAATAACAAGATCAACTTCTACGAGTCTTCCATCAATATTCAGACTTTCAATTTTTTCATCGGAATAAATAGGTTTTAGATTTTTTACTCCACCGAAGAACCTTATTTTATTATTCATAAGTAGTTCTTCAACAAGTAATTGAATTTCACTTTCGGCAGAAGGAATTGGATGATTTTCTTTTTCAATTACCGTAACATTTAAGCCCAATGAAGAAAAAGCATTTGCAGTTTCGAGTCCAATATATCCGGAGCCAATAACTGCAACATTTTTAATCTTCTTTTTGTTAAGGTAATCCTTAACCTTAACAAGATCTGAAATATTCTTAAAATGAAATAAGTTTTCTGCGGGCAGTGTGAACTGCTTTAATGTTTTCGGTTTTGCACCCGTCGTTAAAATTAATTTATCGTATTTATAGAAATGAGTTGTGCCGTTAAATAAATCGAGCACTTTAATCTCTTTTGCTTTACTGTCAATTCCCTCCACTAAATGCCGTGTAAAAACTTCAACCCCTTTTTCTTTTTAAAAGTTGCAGGATCAAACAGAAGAATATCTTTATAATTCTCTATTTCGCCGGAAAGCACATAAGGCATTTCGCAAGTTCCAACAGAAATATAGTTACCAGCTTCAAACATTTTAACATCAGAATCAGGATTGATTCTTTTTGCTTTTGCTGCGGCGGCAGGACCAGCAGCACTTCCGCCTACCACAATTATATTTTTAGGTCCGTTCATTTTGTTTTAAAGACCATTGTAAAAGGAACCCCCTCGAAACCAAAATTTCTCCTTATTGCTTTCTCCAGGAATCTTTTAAAATTATCGTGAATATCTTTGGGACGATTTGCAAAGAAAATAAAAACCGGGTAATTCTCACCACCCTGCGTTATATATTTAATTTTTACTTCTTTACCAGTACCGGTTGATGGAGGAGGATTTTTTTCTATTAATCTAAGAAGAACATCATTTAAAGTGTTGGTCGGAATCTTTTTCTTTCTTTCCTCTTCGACTCGCTGGCTCAATTCTATAAGTTTAAAAATTCTTTGTTTGGTTAAAGCAGAAATAAAAATGACTGGGACATAATCAATTGAGCCTAATTTTTCTTTTATTGTCCTTTCAAAATCCCTTGCTGTGTTTGTCTCTTTCTCAATCAGATCCCATTTATTAACCGCAATTATCAAACCTTTTCTTCTTCTTATCACTTCATCAATTATTTTCTGATCCTGTTTATCTAAACCTATCTTTGTGTCGATTAGAACTATTGCGACATCACATTCGCCGACAGCTTTCAAAGTACGAATAGCTGAAAAAAATTCTATGCTTTCATCAATTCTTTTCTTTTTCCTGAGACCTGCGGTATCTATAAGTACAATTTCTTTACCATAATATTTTAATACAGAATCAATGCTGTCTCTTGTTGTACCGGGAATATCGGTTACAATGCTTCTATCGTATCCCAAAAGAGAATTAGTCAACGAAGATTTTCCAACATTCGGACGACCGAGTATTGCAATCTTTAATCTCGAATCTTCTTTCTCTTCCTTTGTTTCTGGAAAATCTGAAGTAAGAACATCTAAAAAATCCCCGGTCTTTCTTCCCACTAAGGCAGAAACATCAAATAATTTATCAACACCAAGCTTGTAGAATTCTGAGGCAGCAGCTTCAAAATTTTCCGAATCAACTTTATTTACGACAAGATAAAAATTCCTATCCGCACTTCTTAATAAATTAGCTATTTCAATATCTACAGGACTGATCCCTGTTCTGACATCTACTATAAAAATAATTGCGTCTGCTTCTTCTACAGCAATTTCAATCTGTTCTCTAATTGCAACTTCAAAAAGGTCGGTCGAGTTGGGAACATAACCGCCAGTATCAATTAATTTAAATTCTTTCCCGTTCCATTCAACTTCCCCGTAATTTCTATCACGTGTAACTCCGCTAATATCATTAACTATCGCATCTCTTTTCCCTACAAGGCGATTAAAAAGAGTTGATTTACCTACGTTGGGTCTGCCAACAATTACAACTACGGGAGATTTCATATAGAAAAATAAGACTCAATGTTTAAGAAATGCAAATTTACTTAAAGATTAGCAGAAAGAAGTAATTAATTGTAATACCTTCAAACTCTTATAATCTCATTACCCCATAATCTCATAATCACAAAAATTAGAAACTTAAAGAAAATTTAAGTGTAGGAACCAACTCCATCCTGTCGGCATAATACTTTTCTTCCATTCTCATTTTTACAGCGAGAGACTTATTATGATTTACCGTTACCCACACTGCATCAAGAATACTAAGGAAGTGATTAATATAAATTCCTATTACGGCTTTTGAAGAGACATTATAAAGATCGTTTGCTTTGCCTCGCATTTTAGAATAGTCCAGCATTTCCTTAGGAGGATTAACTATATCTTCTCCTTTCGTCCAGCCGGGAATATATTCATGATACTTTCCGATCAATTCATAGTATTGCTGTGTACCATGTGGAGGAAGCGAATGCGTACCGTCTCCTGCTCGTTCTGCAGCATTTAACTGTGCCCAGTTTACTCTTTCCCACGGTGGAAGAGATTCATTGGGATTTATCTGTACAAGTTTGTCGGGATCAGTCTGTTGTGAGTTCAAGTATTCAGCATATTTAACAACGCTCCAATTATGATCTGGATTTTTGTAATCGTCGGCATAATTTTGAAATGATTCTGTTTGTTTAATTGCTTTATTATTATAAATGACTGCTGTTGTTATTACCGCCGCTTCAATAGCAACAAATATTGCCGCTCTTAAATATTCGCCATTATAAAATTCACCGGCGCCCGGTAAAACAAATGATAAAGCTCCAGCAAGTAAAGGAGATTTTTTATCTTCATTTTGAAGAGCTAATTGCGGAAGTGATTCAACATTATTTTTTTCTAATATCATTTTTGAATCTGTGTAAAGGCTTCCGGTTAAATTTATTTCAGATGATTGAGAATAAGTCGGCGGAACTGATATTATCACTAAGAGTAATAAATAATATTTTGTTTTCATATCAATACTTTTAGTTATTAATTAAGTGCGGATGATTCCGTGTTCTAATTAAAGTTTATTGTTTAAATATCAAACCCAAATAAAATTCCTCCATAAAATCTCCACTCCTTTCCATAAGTTAAAGTCTTATCATTAACAACCCTGCTAAACTTGTCGAAACCATAAGCTGCATTAAAGAATAAGTCTGTCGGGAAAAGATAATATGAATTCATTTGAATTCTTACCTCTGCTCCTGCTCCTTTTTTAAAAGTGTCCAACGAAGGGAAATCACCATTCCATGCATTTCCCAAGTCTCCGTAAACAGAAAAATAAATTTTATCTAAATAAAGATGTCCTGCTCTTGCATCGATGTTTCTGAAAAGTGGAAATCTGTATGTGAGATTGACCCAGGTTAGTTCATTTCCGCTGATTGCATAAAAAGGATATGCTTTCATTCCAATCAGTCCGCCAAGGTAGAAATCGAAGAAATCTGGAACGGCCGGACCTAATATTGTTCCACCTCTTAAACCAAGAGTTAAAGTATGATATCCCCAAAGGGGGAAATGAATTTTGGAATTCAGCTCGAGTCTGTGAAAATTAAAGTGGTTATACTTTGGTTTCAGAAGACCATCTTCAACAACATACGAACCCTCGTTATTAAACTCATTGAACTCATAATTATATTGAACATCGAGCCTTACACCTACCGGATTAATTTCAGCGTCAACATAAGGGACCAAAGCATCAAGACTATATTTTAACTGAAAATTTCTGCCGATTAAATAAGTATCATTTGTTGTTGGATATAAACCGTTATCATTCGGCAGCAGAAAACTTCCCAACGATGCCGAGTACTGACTAAAAATAAACCTGAGTTCTAAGTTTTGCTCCCGGGAGAAAATTCTATGTCTTGCCACAAAATCAGCTTCAAAAAGATTATATGTAACATCCGTGGGAATTATATAATCATATCTAACAGTTCCGCTCTGCAATGTATCGGCACCAAAGGAAACATCAACATTTGCTTTCCTGCTGAGGTTATACAGTTCGAGAGAAAGTTCCGGTTTAATTCCCAAATCAAAAAGTAATGGAAGCTTATTCCTGTAATCAAATGTGAGGAACAAATCTCTTTCAAGCCTAGAATTAATAGAACCCCCGGCAAATATAGAATACCTGTTAAGCATATCGCTGGAAGTAACGAACAAACCGGGCTTCAACTTTTCAAAAAAGTTATTCGACGTATTATAATTATCAAACCTTAATAAAGGAAATAAAGTTAATCTTGAAAAAACACCGGTGTAAGGTTCCTCATCATAATCCGGGACATCATAATCATTATAATTTCTTAATCTTTTAAATTCCGCTGCAGTTAAATCACCAATAGTTGAATATACATCCATTGGCGGATTTTTCAGCCAGACATAATTTTTACCCCTAATTACTTTTTGCTGTTCTTCAGAAGTAATCTGAAAAATTTTATATCCTGAAGAAGTATAACCTGAATAGATAATATCTCCGTTGTCTGCAACAGTCGGCATAAACGCACTACCAAGAACATTTGTTAATTGCGTTTTCTTTTTGGTTTTAAAATCATATTTGTAAATATTAAAAATGCCTGTCTCATCGGAACAATAAATCATATTGCCGTTTTTATCAATTACAGGATTTCTTTCATCAGAATCCGTTGCTATCACAGGCTCATAACCTGATCCATCAGGATTAATTTTATAAATGTCCCTGGTTTCACGATAGGAATAATCAAAAATGATATAAGAATTGTCATTAGAAAATTTGGGATTATAAACCTGCTCACCATTATTAAAATTAGTAAGCTTCTTAAAATTTTGTCCATTTATATCAACTGTGCCAAGATTGGTAGTGCCATCTTTCTGAAAAATAAATACAATCTTTTTTCCGTCATTCGATATACAAGGCTGATTTGCACGAAGATCATATGTTAATCGTGTTTCTTCATCTTTGTCAATGTCATAAACATAAAGATCGTGAACATTGTACCAGTTTGGATTATCATCAGTAAGTTTGGAATAAATAATTTTATTTTTCCCGGGAATCCAGCTTACGGTTGAACGAACTCCGTTAACAAGCATCTTTTCTTTTTTAGTTTTTAAATCATAAAGATAAATGCCTGCAAGCCCAAAATAATCAGAGGTTTTGTTTGAGATATACAAAAACTTTGAACCGTCTTGCGAATAAATCGGATAGAAATTTCCGAATCCTACTTTTGCAAGCGTATCTCCGACAACAAGATTTTCTCTTACTGCTGCTGTGCGTTCTGTGTAACTTTTTGTCAGGAATTCTTTCCATTCGTCATAGATCTCAGTTCCGCTTTTTCCAAGCACATCTTCAAATGCAGCATCAATAGAAAAATTCCAGAAGTTGCCAAGCGCATGACTTATCTTAGCAAGTTTATCTTCACCATATTTTTGTGAGATGTATCTTGTAAGTGCAAAGCCTGAATTATAAACCGATTCATTACCAAGACTTGTCTTCCCAAATACACCCATTTCATTCCAGGTCAACATATTTCCATCAAGAGCGTAAGAACGAAGAATCATATCTCTGTGTGTATCCCAATTATCATAGTTGAATTCTTTCCGCATATTTTGTGCGGTTCCTTCTGCAAACCATGCCCGGAACATTAATTGTTGCGAGGGGATATGAAATAACAAAATTGGGAAAGCCGTAAAGAATATCGGGTCTTCTTTCATCTTCATAATTAAGAGCCTGGAAAAAAACCGCAGGCAAACTTCTTGTAGATTTCATAGAAGATTGAATCTGAACCATGTGAGTAAACTCGTGAGATATTACATTACGCAACCAGTTGTGTGCGCCGCGTAAATCAAAATCGAGAGCACTTGTCCAAATCTCAATTTTGTTATCAAAAAAATATGTAGCTCCGTTCGAGTAATCATCAATATCTTTTATAATAAAATGAACAACGTCCGGTTCATAACCGTAAAGAGAGCAAATAGGGTCCCAAACTTCATCGGCAATTTTAGCAACTACTCTTGCAGTTCTTTCTGCTCCTTCGTGAAAATGAACTTCAACATGTTTCCCTTTAATAGTGTACCAGTTAAGTTCAGGATGGAACTCGGTAAATTGTGCAAATGCAGAAGCAAAAAAAGAGAAAAAGAGTGCTAAAGTTAAATATTTCATAAAGGATGAAGTTTGCAAGATGAAAGATTAATTTGTTTTAAGATACTACCCGGAATGTTATTTAATGATTGCAATTTTAATTATGTTGCTTTCTGTTTTACCACTTGAACCCGTTGCTTCAACTCGCGCCAAATAAACACCGCTTTGAATATTATTAACATTCCATTTAGTTTCATTATCAAGTCCACCAATAGCATTATCGTTTAACTCAGCAACAAAGCCTCCTGCCAGATCGAATATTTTAATATTTATTTTAGAATCTTCTGCAACATAATACCTGATGTAAGTTGTATTATCATACACAGGATTAGGATAATTATATACCCTGTTTGCCGGGAAAAATTGATTTGTAAAACCCGAAGTGTTAGTTGCTTTATCAACAAAAGATGAGTTAAAATTATTTCCGTTCTCTTCTGACCAAAAAATCTTTCCCTCAACTGCGCCGATATTCCATGCATAAAAATTATTCTGAACATCTATTGCGGCAAGAGAAGCTTTTCCATTGTAATTAAAAAGAACCGGGGTTGTTGCAAGTCGTGCTCCCGTTGAAATTGGGAAATCCGTTTACAACTTTTCCTGTTCCTCCATCAATCGCAAAAATTCTTCCATCCTTTGTTGATGCAATAACTTCTGATTTGCCATCACCTTCAAAATCTGCTGTAATAGGAGTTCCTGAAAAACCAATTCCATCCGGATCAATAAAAGGGAAATTATCTGCAGACGCACCCTGAAGATTTAACGCTTCCAGATTATTGCCATCTAGTGAATAAGATATAATTTTCTCCATCGTTTTTTAAATCTGCAAGGGAGATAGAACTTATCGAATCATCTACTGAGAAACTGTTTATTAATTCATCGCCTGCAACAACAAAAATTTTATTATTGTGATGAACTACTGAAACATATCTACCATCTTTTAATTTTGTAAGAGCAAGACTATGAACATTCGAAGTTGATTCATCCAGAGCATAACTTTTTCCATTAGAATCATAAAGTTTGTTATCAGTGACAAAAGAAATATAATCTTCTGAGGTTGCTATAAAACGAATAGGAGTCTCGGGATCAGCAGAAAACTCCTGAGATAAAACAATTCCATTAACCGCATCAAAAGTAAATACTTTAACTTTTCCTTTTTCCGTTCCAACTATTAATTCATTGTTATCGGAAGAATTTTTTCTGAAAGTTACTGGAGTTGTGATTGTTTCTCCTACATCATATGCTGTTGGAGTACTTCCATCTTCAGGATATTGATAAATATTAGATCCCTTGATTCCAACGATTATAAATACATTCCCATTTATATAAGAAGAGGTTTTATAATCAGAATAAAAGTTATCCGCTTTTTTATACTCCGAAATGGACAAATTATATAAAGATGAATCTGATAAAAGTGAAAATGAGAATTGTTCTGATTCTTTCGGTGCATACGTAAGAGCCTTAGCAGAAGAAGTATCTAATAAATTATATTTCGCAATCGGAACAATCAGAGAATCTCCATAACTCAGCTTAAAACTCATCCTGTTTGCTTTAGCAGAGAAATTTGAAAATGTTATTAAACTGTTTGCGCCGGAATTTGTATTTGTATTTGGGCGAGTATCTTTTGAAAATTTATTTTTAAACAATTCGGCAGGATTGCCGGCATACCAAAAATCTTCTGCATAACCTTCACCGATAACAAGGTCTCCAAAAATATCATAAAAACTTTCTCCTATATCCTGAACCCCGTCTGCCTCTTCGACATCAACACCACGGTTATTTTTATCGACATTAATTTTATTATCAGCAATTTTACTATTTATCACGTTTTCATCAATATGCCAAATTACAATTCCTCCACCAGGCTTAAAGTAGTAAGTATCATTATCAACACTGACTGTGCTTGGTAAAGCCCAATCAAACTCGTCAACATCCGTAATTACTCCACGGAGAGATTTAATATCATAACTGTAAAAACCTGTTGTATCTTTGGTAAATGTTTTTGTCCTTTTTAATCCGTTAAGAATATATGTTATTTTGGCTCCATCAGAGTTTGCATCGCGTATCCTGTTTTCAACTAAATAATATTCTGAAGAATTAATCGGGACTTTAAGAATTACAGTATCCCCGGCAACCGCAGCATTTTTAGTAACAAGTTTAATATTGTAATTACCTGGATCGACTGTTACGGGTTCTTCCCAACCCAGATAAATTTTTTCCCAGGCTGAAGGTTCAGGTGGAAAAATACCGTTGTAAGCAAAAATTGCCTGTCCATCCATTAAACCGAATTTACCGATTGCACTTACTCCCGTCTCAGTATTAAATAGATCAGGCAAACCCAAATAACTACCAATACTTGCAGCAAATAATCCATTTATGGATAATTGATATAACACACTCCCAGTTACGCCTTCATCTTCTCTGCTTTCAGTTTCGGGCATTATAAGGGAATTATATTTTCCAATCCTATTTACTGGAAGACCTGACAAATCATTATTTAAACTATTCTTTAACGCTTCCTCGCTAAGAAACACCGAAGGCAAATCTCTTTCATTACCAAGACTTCCCGGGAGTGAAACATCTCTTCCTACCCCGGCGTGAAAAATTGTAAAAAGATCATAAGAACTGAAATCAATATTAGGATTATTTGTCTGCGCAATATTCCATGCTTCTTTGCTGAATTTTGCAACTGAAGTAAAATCATCCGAGTTAGGGTCGGGAGAATAATTCCTCATAGTTTGGGAAACAGAAACAATATCCGGCAAAACAAAATATTCAATTGTAGTTTTGCCTCCGGAAACTTTATTAAAATAGTTTTTCACAAATTCAAGATGGGCCTCGAAGTACGCTTTGTTATGAGGAAGAGGATCAACAATAGTATCACCGTAATCGGAGGTGTATATAGTACCAAACTTTCCGTTTCCAAATGTTGCTCCGTCTTTATCTTCCTTAAATTCTACCATTATTCCAAGGATCTTAACTGTATCGTTTGAAGCACGCAAAGAATTATATTGCGGGGAAGGATTAATTTTTCCAATAAAAGTTTGGGCAGATATACTGCCCAAACATGTAATCAGAATAAAAACAGCAAATATTTTTTTCGACATTAAAAGTTAAATCCCTCTTGGTAAGCCCCTGGTGCTTTCGGGGACAGCACCCCAGCCGATCAGGACTGTAAAACGCAAAGTGTCGGAAAGGGGTTGATTTTCCCCACCTTTAAACACTGAGGTTGATATATAACTAAAATCAAATCCGTAAATATCATACCTGATACCTGCACCGAAAGTAATAAATTTCCTGTTGCCGAAATCAGGATCTTCGTAGAAATAGCCTGCCCTTAAAGCAAAAAGAAAATCGCCCGGCTGACCATACCAGTACTCAAGTCCCATTGAAGTAATTATTTCTCTTAACTCTTCACTGAAAGGTTTATCAACCCACGAATAGAAAATTGCCTGATAAAATTCTTTTGAAGTAGCCCCATTTTTACTTATCAGTAACTTGCTGAAATCAAGAGTATATGTTAGAGAGTTGAATTCTTCATCAACTAGTTTGTATGCAAATCCTAATCTGAAGTTAGTTGGTATTGGATCAGCCTGTGATCTATCTATATAATAAATTTTGGGACCAAGGTTACTTATGTTAACTCCAACAGAAAATTCTTTACCAATATCTTCATCAATTAATGGAAGAACAAGAGTTTCAGGACGCCACATTATACCTACATCAAAACTAACCGAAGTTGCTACACCTTTTCCCTGTTCCTCACCAGTAGGCTGGTCAGAAAGTCTGGAATGAATTAGTCTGAAATTAAATCCAATTCCCCAATCGCTGCTTAATTTGGTTGCATAGCCCAGAGTTAAAGCAGCATCAAAAGAAGTGAAAGTACCAACCACTTCGGGGCCGGTTTCAAGAGTTCTTTGGAATTGACCAAAGTTCATATAAGTAAGGCTCGCTGTAACGCTTCCGTTTAGTTCTTCAACATATTGCCTGTAAGTTAGATAATCATAAAAAAGATCTAAATTAAATTGCGGAAGCCAGTTACTGTGTGTTATGCTTACTTCAGAACCGGTTAAAAACGCTATACCTGCCGGGTTCCAGAAAATAGCAGCAGAGTTATCGGCAAGTCCGCCGCCGGATTCACCAATGCCTCCACCTCTTGAATCCGGTGCCAGGAGTAAAAAGGGCACAGCAGATTCACCCTGTCCATAGGCAGCTTTAGGCAAAATAAACATGCTGCTGATCAGCAGTAGCCTGAGAATAAATTTCATATTAACTTCCTCCGATATTAAATAATCTAAATTTTATAAAAACTGTTTCAACCTATTTTACTGTAAATTTCAAATATAAAGATATAGTATGAAAAACAGAAAGAAACACCATTATCTTATCACTGCTAGTTTACCCAGAACACTCTTGGTATATTGTCCATCTACGGTTTTAACTTTTAACTTATATAAATATGTGCCATTGGCAATAAAATTACCGTCATTATCGCGTCCATCCCAGTCAACAGAGACAAATTTTTCTCTTACATTTTCCCTGTTTATCACTCTGATTAATCTTCCTGCAACAGTATAAACTTTTATTTCTACATCTAATACTGAATTAAGATTTTGTTGAAATGTAAAAGCTGTAGACGAACTAAATGGATTAGGATAATTATAAACATCTCTAATTGTTAAATCATCACCCGAAGTTACAGTAAAATAAACTGTCTCTGAAGATAAATTATTGAATACATCCCAGGCTTTCACATAAAGCTTATAGTCTCCATCATCCAGATTTCCCAATGTATATTTAACCTCTCCGGATTTTCCACCGGCATCGAGATCACCGGTAAAGAATTTAGAAAAATCTATAGGATCGCTTTCCTTATCATTCAGAATACCTTCCAATCTGTGTCCAACTCCTGTTCCGGTTGTGTTAATGCCGCTTGCATCCGAAAGTTTGATAATAAGATCCGAGTTTGGAGTAACCAGATAGGAGTTCTGATAAGAGGCATCATCAAAATAAATATCCATTTGAGGTCCCGAATTATCGTTAGCAACAGTTGAATCTGTTCCGCCAACAAGAATATTTTTTGTATACCCTATACCATCTTCATTACTATCTGAAAAATAAAACGTAACCTTTCCGTTTTTATTTTCATACGAAATGTCTTTAGGCACAACAAAAGTTGTTGAGAATCTGCCATTAGTAATGCTCACTCGTCCTCTAAAGATGAGACCTCCCGGCTCTGTGACAACATAGCGTATTTGTTCCAGAGAATCTCTTCCTTCAGAATCATAAACACTTAATAATCCTTCACCATTAAAGTTATTCCATTTGTTTCCATTAGCATCTTTAACAAACCCATCTATTTTTACTGTACTTAAGGCTTTAATCTGAATATCGGTTATAGGGGAACGACCATTAATCGAATCAATCTCCCCAGAATACTGGGGAACATTTAATCTCATAGTTGGATCTCCGAAAAGGAAAAAATGCCTGTCATTTGGATCACTATGTGTATCAGATAAAAATAATGCTTTACCTACCGGAATGTTAAGATTCAATGTGTCTTTATCAGATGAAAATAATTTAGGATAAAACCGATAAAGGAAAAGATGATTTTGGCGTGGAGAAAGCTAACCTGGCAGAAGTAATTGATCCAACAGTTCCTCCATCTTTTAGAAAAAGCATAGCTTCAGCACCGCTTTGAAAATTCGGAATATCGAAATAACCGAAAGCTACATGTTGCTGCTACCAAAAAAGTTAAATCTTCATTATGTAATTGGGGAATAGAAGTGCTCTTTTCAAAAACGACTTCATGTGCCCAAAGTTCTGAGCTTCCGTGTCCAATATAATTAATAATTAAAGTTCCCTGGTTAATTCCATCAATAATTGACTTGTTCACCTCCGGCATTCTTTTCCCGGAACCAGTTAATACTATAGGATAAGCTGCTAAATATATTTTATTAATATCAAATGACTTTGGAATATAATTAGTAGCAAGACTTTCTGAAGGAGCTGTGTGTTCTGGCCCTTCATATCTTGTAGAAGTATATCCATCATCGGCTACAAGAGTAATTTGATTGCGCCATAATCCTTTTGTATCACCTTTTTCATATTGTATGATTTTATCCACCATAATATTGGCTTCTTCGGGTGTCCTGCAAGGTATTCTACCATGCGCTAAATCTTCGCTGGCTATAACTCCGTCATCAAAATCAACAAAAAAAGCATCCGTAGTATATGAGTACTTCAAAGCCAGCGATTCCACTGTCTGGTAAGTTGGAATATAGTTGATGTCGTATCCTTCTACATTTTTATAATCATAATTTCCAGAACCAAAGAAAAGAACATACTCAGGTTTTATTTGCCAGTTATCATAAGCATACTTTAAAAAATCGCGCATAGCAGAAACATCAAGTATTCCACAGGAGAATTCATTAAAAATATCCTGTATATCAATTATAATAGTGGAAATTTTTACTTTTGATTCATTTTCCCTGTATGCTTTTAATCTCTCTGCTGCATCTCTGAAATTTTTATGAGTTATAATTATAAATTTTGCCCCCTCGGTAATACCATGCAGATTAGAATTACTTACCTCAACAGGATTTGAGGGAGTTTTGAAGGCATCATTTCCAACACATAAATATTTAGATACATGTCCCTGTCTTTCGGATATTTGAAAATTACATTCTCCTCCGCTCAATAAGACGGGATTAGTAATATATTTAACATCAGAATAATTTGTTATATCAAAAATTTTAATATTGGTGGTTGGGAAATTACTAAGTCTATACTCAATTATACCGGATCTATCATCTGAAAATAATAATAAATCATTATCTGTTGGCTTCAATTCTTTTTGATATGTAATTTCGAAATAGTCAAGATAGCCTATAGAATTAACAGTAGTTTGGTTTATCTCAAACTTCAGCACACTCCTGTTGTCGGGTAAAGTATTGTTATAGGTAGTGGACCTGATATTTTGTATACCGGCAAGATATGCATCGGGGCTCTGTACCATACCCGCTAAAAGTTTGTGAGTATATTTGATTTGAATTTTCCGACAGCTTAAACAAAAATGGATCCTGGGAAGCATTAATAAAATTAAATTTGTAAAGAATAGAAGTCCCATCTATCCTGAAATTAAGATTGTTCATATATGTTCTGGATGTAATACTTGGGGAGAAATCGTCGCCCGCAAAAAGTCTGCCTGTTTGTCCTATATTAATTTTATCAACTTCCCAATCTGCAAAAGCATAAGTAGAAGTTTGAACATAGTCCGGTGTTGTATTAAGTCCGGCTTTATCCTGAATTCTTTTTCCATAAGAACCGTCGGAAGTTATCCAGTAATAATTTACATTTGAATAAGGATGGAAGTATCTTTTAATTGATTTTGAAACAGTATCATAATCCCAAAAACTGTTCCCCCTGCCATAAAAAAGTATATAATCTCCATCATCAAATTTTCCGTCTTCTTCACCAACTACCTCAATAGCATTTTCCTGAAGGTCACTTGGTCTTGATAATCTCGGATCTTCAGGAAGAACTTTTCCTCCATTGTTGTATATTTTTATTTTCCTTGGATCGACAGTGTTAGCATCTATCCCATAGTCACTTAACATATCACGGGTTATCTTATATATTCCTTCAACAGGTGCTTCAAACCTGAACCATTTACCTGTTGTAAGTACACTATTAATTATAGCCGTTTTCCGGATACTCCTGGAATTATCTACCCAATTTTTTGAAACTTGATAATTAATTATTGCAGATTCCGCAAGATCATCATTTACTTTATTTGAGTAAACCTGGTGAGGTGCAAAATTAACCCGGAAAATAATCTTATTATAAAGCCTTATTTTTCCTGTATTAGGAAAAAATTTAACCGGAAGGATTTTTACAGTTTGAACTTTAATGCTTCTTAAGTGTCCAAAATTACCAAAAGTTACTACTTCATCATTTGGTTTATACTTGTAATAGTTTGCACCAACTTTATAAACATCCCTATCTAAATTACCGTCGCGTTCGAGTCCCGGCAATGGTGCGAGCTTGCCGTTAATTTCTTTGTACTGTGTAGAAATGATTTGTATAGTGTTCCCTGTTTCGCCAGGAACTCCGACATTCATTAGGTATCCAGCTATAGATGGTTCTCCCAAGTCAGATGTTTGAACAGAACTACCGTTAAAATAAATATCATAAAATTTCTGGTTATCAATAGTTCTTTCTTCAGTAGAATACTTACTTGGTGAGAATTCAACAACAATAGATCTGTAGTCAGATGAAATAATTTTAATCGGGCTTTGCGGGAAAGCAGAGACGTAAAGGATTAAAAATATAATAGAGATTTTGCTTTTCATTAAACCGGTTATTAATTACAGAATCCTAGGACAAATTTTTATGAAGCTCGTGTGAGCTTTATTTCCTCTTGTAGCAAAAGTCTCTATTAAATCTCCTTCTTTGGACAGCCAATTTAGCTAACTATTAGCATATTTGTCAAGGATATTTTCGCTAACTAATCCGTTCAAATATCTCTTTTAGGCTCTTGGAAGAAACATAGGTAAAAGATAGGACATTTTTCTCAAACAGTATTTTTTTGTCCGTCCCGATTAAAACCAGCTTTCGTTTATTAATACCGAAAAGATTTAATGCTTTATATTTTCGGCTGACTTTTTTGTGAGGGTCCGACAAAACCGGGAAATCTACTTTACACAACCCGGTAAATGAATTGTGTGATTCAACAGAACCAGTGTTTATTCCAACTAAATTAATTCCAATAGTTTCAAACAATCCTTTATTAAGTTGGTAATCTGAAAGCTGCCTGGTGCAAACAGGAGTATTATCTTTAGGATAAAAGACAAGGAGGATTTTTCGGTTTAAATTATCGTAAAGCCTAAAAAAATTTCTGTTTTGATCTTCTAAAACAAAATCTCCTGCAATATCTCCAATCACTACAAACCAAGAACTTCCTTATTTTCTTTCATTGCATTTATACAAAATTGAATGTGTTCGTCAAGAGGAATGCCTAACGCTTCTACGCCTGAATTTATATCATCACGACTAACATTTCTTGCAAATGCTTTGTCCTTTAATTTTTTCTTAACAGACTTTACTTCAACCTCATCTATTGTCCTGCTTGGTCTTACATAAGTAACAGCCGTAATCAAACCCGATAGTTCGTCGCAGGCAAACAAAACTTTTTGCAATAAAGTTTCTCTCTTAACGCCGCTGTAATTTGCGTGAGAAAGAATCGCATTTCTGAATTCATCAGGAAAACCTTTTTCTTTGAGAATTTCAGAACCCTTAAACGGATGCTCATTTTCAGTCGGATACATTTCATAATCAAAGTCATGAAGCAATGCTACATTTCCCCAGAATTCTTCATCTTCGTTAAACTTTTTTGCATAAGCTCTAACACAAATTTCAACAGCATATGCATGCTTAAGCAAACTTTCACTTTTTGTAAACTCTTTAAGAAGTGATAAACAAAAATTTCTGTCTCTTGATTTGTCTTCCATAACAATACTCTCCTATAAGTTTCATCAATGCGATCATGCATAAATGCATTCATGCAAACATTCATTCTCCTTTTGATTGCATGATCTATTCTTTATTCATTTGCCGGATTAAAACTAGGGCAAAAATTTCCAATCATACATTGCAAACATTTCGGTCTTCTTGCAATACAAATTTTTCTCCCGTGAGACATAAACCAATGAGAGGAATTTATCCAATCTTTTTCAGGAAGCAGTTCTTTTAACTTCACTTCAATTTTAACAGGATCACTTGAGTTAATAAACCCTAAAAGATTTGAAAGTCTTTTTACATGAGTATCTACCGCAATAGAAGGTATCCCGAAAGCATTTCCGGCAACTACGGAAGCGGTTTTTCTTCCAACACCATGAAGTTTATTCAATTTATCAAAATCCGCGGGAACTTTTCCCATTGTACTTTTCCACAAGTTCTAAGCAGCACAGTTTTATACTTTTTGCTTTTTGCCTGTAAAATCCGGTCGAGTAAATATCTTTTTCTAACTCTTCTGAAGAAACATCAATGTAATCCTGAGGTGTTTTATATTTTTTGAAAATATCTTTTGTTACTATGTTAACTCTTGCATCGGTGCATTGAGCAGAAAGGATGGTAGCAATTAAAAGTTGAAAAGCAGTTTGATAATTGAGAGCTGGTTTAGGTGCAGGATACTCTTTTTTCAATAAAGAAAAAATTTTACCGGCGCGTTTCTTTTCAGAAGTTAAATCAGGTTTTGACGGCATCTTTATTAAACTTCGGATGTTTTATAAAAAGCCTTTCGACAGGTTTATTATTAATGATATGGCTTTGGATTATTTCTTCGACATCATCAATAGTTACTCCGCCGTACCAAACCTGTTCCGGATAAATAACAACTGATGCACCAAATTCACAGGCGTCTAGACAGCCGCTTGTATTTGCACGTACATCAGGTTTGAGACCAAGTTCCAGCAATCTTTTCTTAAATTTTGCTTTTATTTCTGAACCACCTTTATCGAAACAGCAACCTTTAGGATCATCATGAGGTCTTTTATTTTCACAAATAAAAATATGTTTTTCGTAACGTTTCATAAAAAAAATCGAGATGCCAAAACAATACTCAAATTACAAAATACATTTGAGATTTGACTTTTGAGATTTGAAATATAAAAAGTAGCGCGTGCGGGATTCGAACCCGCGATCCCCGCCTTGAGAGGGCGATGTCCTAAGCCACTAGACGAACGCGCCTGTTTATTTTAAAAAACCTTAATTAAAAAATAGATATATACAAGCATAAGTTCAACAACGAGTTGAACACTCAAATTCAGATGTTAAATAATACCTTTTGATTTTAGCCAAAGATATCCTTCTACAGATTTAAAGAATCTTTCTCTTTGATTAGCTTCCGACCTACTCTTAAATGATTCAAAATAATGAAGCTTATATGGTAGGTGTCCCTTTGTATATTTTACCTTACCTGAATTGTGTTCGCTTAATCTCTCTGAAATTTCTTTCCCTGTAGAACCATAATAATGGCTTTTATCTTTTAGACTAAGCAATACGTATGTATAAAACAATTAGTATATAAATAAGAAATTAAAATTAAAAATTAGTAATGCTTGCGGGATTCCTCCGAAGGAGTCCCTTTGGGAGAACCCGCGATCCCCGCCTTGAGAGGGCGATGTCCTAAGCCACTAGACGAACGCGCCTGTTTATTTAAAAACCCTGGTTAAAAAATAGATATATACATTCATAAGTTCAACAATAAGATGAATTCTTATTCATTATAAATCTTTTTAGATGATTTCCTGATCGGAATAAAAAGCAGTTTAGTATAGCCACGTCTCTAAAAAATAAAAGAAAGCAACTACTGAAAAGAAATAGCCTAAAAGAGCAAACCATATTTTCATAGCTCTCTCATGAGTACTTCCTTCTACAAAATGACCCGCGGCTATAATAAAGATTACAAGCAGAACAACTATGTTTATCCATAATCCGGCATCATCATCCCCTTTACCGTTTAAATTCTGCATGGCAATTAAAGTAGTTAGACCTAAAAGAGTAATTATCATCGGCATGTACTTTTCATACCAAGGAAAACTGGAAGAACTGATTTTAAGCATTCCGGCAAAGAATCTTACAATTATTAACATTACACAAATAAAAATAGCCGCAAGCAATCCATTAGAAGAGTTTATAAATAGTGCTCGAGTCCCGGTAGAATTGAAAATAATATTAATAATAAAATAAGCAACCGTAATTACTAAGCCAACAAAAAACTGATTGCGGTTTTGTCTTCCCCAAAATTCATACGGGGTAAAAAAATCTTTAGCCAGTCTAAAAATAAATTTACCCGGTCTTGTAACTATCGACAATTGAACTTCCATACAATTTTAATCCTTTACCTTTATTCTCGTCAAGATAATTTAATTAGGTATTATAGTCAATATACTTTATGCAATACTTTTTATATGCCTGATAATCTTAATTATTAATTAAACACGGCTCTTTAATCTAATATTTTAATAGACTCAGATATAAACCATAATAAAATAAATC
The DNA here is from genome assembly GCA_963727535.1 of uncultured Ignavibacteria bacterium. Lineage (GTDB taxonomy): Bacteria > Bacteroidota > Ignavibacteria > Ignavibacteriales > Ignavibacteriaceae > RBG-16-34-14. Next base: position 247,249 of record CAVSGR010000004.1, on the reverse strand, counting down.
AGAACGGGTTTATATCTTTTCGTTATTTTCCGTTGCCTCTACTTTTACAATAAACAATAAATTAAGAAAAAATTCTTTTTCGTCTAAATATCTACGGATTTTTTTCTATTCAAGCACGTAAATTTAGACAAGTTCTATCCTTAAAAGTTTCCTCATTGATTATAATTTCAATTTAACGGATATTTACACATTGCCTGTGAGGCGTTATATGTTTACTAATTTTTTACTTCTCGCTTTTTATCCATTACTTATTTTTATCTCACTATATCTTTACCCAATAAGTCTTTTATTAAACATTCACTCAAGGGGAAACAATGAAAACATTTTATTTCTTTACAAATTTTTGTTTGGTATTGTTTTTTGTATCCACCTGCAGTTTTGCGCAGGATATTAATGTTCATAACTACATCGGGAAAAAACCTTCCGATGTAATTAAAAAATATGGCAAGCCAGTGCATCAGGATAACAGCAATCCATCAATGCAATGCATGTTTTACAAAAGCAGTACCGGTAATATAATTTTTGTTGCTAACGAAGAAGGAATCTATCAGGCTGAATCTACAACTTCTTACAATAGAGAACGGGATGCCCGATCATTAATTGATTCTTTTATTTCAGGTTCTGTTTCCGAAGGCTATTCTGTTGATACTCTTTCAACATCCGAGTTTGATCTTAAAAAACCGGGTGTAAAAGTTAACCTGCAGGTTTATGAAAATAAATCATCTCAAAAATTTGATATAAGAGTTAAGGCAAACAGATCGGCACAATAATTCTATCATCTATTTCGCCAAACTTTCCGGCAAGCAAATTGATGATTTGAAGTATAAAAAAAAGCCCATTGATCTGGCGACCAAGGGCTTTACTTCCTTAATGTGCCAGGGATGGGGGAACCCTGCCACAGAAGTATAATAAATTTAATTACCGGAATTTCAATTTCAAAGGCACATATTATTCAATAACTAAACAGCAAAATCCTTTAAAATTGTAAAGGTTTGAAAACTATCTTAAAACCTTTTTAAGCTGCCCCGCTAGGGTTCGAACCTAGACTTTCCTGATCCAGAGTCAGGCGTGTTGCCAATTACACCACGGGGCAATAATTATTTGATGCAAAAATATGACTTTTCGGAAACTAAAGCTACCTAAAAGACAACTTTTAAAAATGAGAAACCCAACGTTCTTCAAATTAAAAGACGTTTTATATAATACGAGGCTCAACAATATGTGACTGATAATTATCAATAATAAAAAAAACGTTCAATTTCAATTTCTTTTATCTGACTACTTTGCTTCCAAGCGTTCTGCCCTTTACATTTTTCCAGCTTATAAAACAGACACTACTATTTAAACCTGATTAGAAAATCTACCCTAAAAATTTGTTATGTACTGCCGAAACTTTCGTATATATTTTTTTAACCGACTGTCCCTCAATTATTTTTCTGTAAGAGGCTAATATATTCCTTATGAAAAGAAGCAAGATTGCAAGTAAAATAAAAAGTACTAAACCACCTATATTATTTCCGAGATAATACAAGGCTATAATTACAAATAACAATGAAAAACCTTGTAGAATGTACACCGTAGCTTTGTGCTGAATATTACTTTCTAAAATAATATGGTGTATATGAGATTTGTCGGATATAAACGGATTCCTGCGATTTCTTATTCTTACTACTATCACCCTTAAAGTATCCATAACAGGTGTTGCAAGAAGAATCATTGAAAAAGTCAGATCGATGTTACCCGTGTTAGTATTTGTAGATGAAATTAATACTATTGTAACTAAAAAGAATCCAAGAGTAAGCGAACCACAATCGCCTAAAAATATTTTTGCAGGGAAAGCATTATACTTTAAGAACCCTATAAATGAACCCATTAAACTTACTGACAATATTAAAAGAAATTTTTATCAAGCTGCAATCCAAGAATAAACGCAACAAACACTATTAGCAGAGAAAAACCCGTTACCAAACCATCAAGACCATCATACAAATTTATAGCATTTATTACACCAACAATAAAAAATATCAACATTATTTTATCAAACGGGGAGGGAATATTAAATCCGCCAAATACTAACAGTGTTAAATCCGGGTGAAAAAAAAGCTACTAAAAATAAAGCGGCAAGAAACTGGATAATAAATTTCTTCTTATAATTTACTTGTTTAATATCGTCAACAACTCCAACTACTAAAAGCAAAACGGAACCTGCTATAAAAAATTTTATTTCGTTTAAATTGCCATGAAAAACTACAATTGATATAATTGAGGCAAAATAAATAACCAGTCCTCCCATTCGCGGAACAGCATAAGTATTTATTCTCCTTCCTCCTGGGAAATCGATTATATTATGTTTAGTAACATAATCGATAAAGAAAGGAGTAAAAAAAAGTGTCGAGAGAAGATTTATATAAAATATTATTAATAAATACATAAATTAATTTGAGTGCCCATAAAATTATTAGAGGATGTAGAATTTAATATTTTTAACTTTAAAAAAATAATCGTCCTACAATACCATATCTTTTTTTTAAAAAAACTAATTAAGTTCGTCAATCAATTACTTCATCAACATCATTTTCTTAACGGCTTTAAATTCTTCGATTCTATTGTATAAAAATAGATGCCGCTTGCTAAGCTAAAATCTGATGAGTTAAGCAGAATTTTGTAATATCCTGCTTTATAGTCAGCATTAAGTAATTCTGTAATCTTTTCGCCGAGTATGTTGTAAATATTAATTGCTATTCTGCTGTCTTCAGGCAAAGAGAATTTGATAGTTGTACTCGGGTTGAACGGGTTGGGATAATTCTGAAAGAGTTCATACTTATTGGGAATAACTTCTACCTCTACTTTATCGCTATATGTGAATGTTCCATCGTTATCTACCTGTTTTAATCTGTATGAAAACTTTGGACCTCCGATAAGATTCTTATCAACAAATGTATAATCCTTAGGCGAGTTGCTGTTACCACTTCCTGCAATAAAACCAACCTTTTCCCATTTCAAATCTGAATCTTGCAATTTTGCATTATTGTAATTTTGCAATCTTTGCACCTCAAAACCATAATTGTTTATTTCTGTCTTCGTTTGCCATAAATAATTCAACGTTACTTTCTTTTACTTTTGCACTAAATGATTTAAGTTCCACCGGGAGAGGCGTAACTGCCTGGTTCACATAAGTGATGCTATGACCTTGACCATTGTAATCTGCTAATCCATCGTTTCCTACTACTTCTATATATGCCGTTCCTGGACCTCCTGGATTGAAATCTAGGATTAGAGCATCTACACCAGCTGCAGGCCAAACATCATTGTTAGCATCCAAAATATTTGAATTTGCATAACTTAATCTGCTATTAAATGTACCTCCAGCCGTGACATAGGGACCCGCAGTTTGAATTTCTTTTGTTTCAAATGCTGTACCCCATGCAAAAGTTGTTGTTAATTGTGTTGAATTCACATCAGAGGCACTTAACATCGTGATTGCATCGGCTGGTGTTGTACTATTGTAATAAACGAAAACACTAAAACTTCAGCTTCTTCTGTGCCAGTTGCAGCTTTAACATTTACGGTTAAAGGATCACTTCCCACTAAGGTTATTGTCACATCACCAGCTTGTAGAGTAAATGATGTTATTAAAAACATAAGAAAAGTGAATTTTATAAGTTGTGATAATTTCATGTCGAACTCCTAAATTGAATTAATTTGGAACGCTACTTAATTTATTTATATTTGATTTAACCTTGAGATAATCAGTGGCATTTACTGTTCCACTCAAGTTAACATCGCTCGTTTTATAGCCGGGAGTATTAATTTCTGGTTTTATAACTACATAATCGGTTGCATTAACAGCACCGCTACCGTTAGCATCACCTGCAATCATTGCCCAAACACCGGATTCAACTTCTACGGCAGCAGCAGTTCCACCGTAAAATTGATCTCCTGGAATTGATACGGCTGTTGTAAAATCATAAGTGGAAACTGTTGATGCTGTTCCCCACGTTAAACCACTTTGTGCACTTGGGGTCATAACAGCTATATGATTTCTTTGTTTAACCACAACATAATAGTTAGTTCCGTCAACACCCGGCAGCCCAACTCCCGTTGTTGCGCCGGCATCATTAATAATATTTCCATTTATATCCACAAACGCAGATCTGTAACCGACTACTGAACTGCTCGCAGTAGTAGTTCTAATTTCCAATAACACCCAATCTACTGCATCTGTCGGAATTGCTGAGGCTGTTCTTACTGCTTGTGCGTATGGAGAAAGAAAAGGAATAGAAGTATTAATTGATTTGTTCATATTGTGAGCAGTTGAATTATATGGTCCTTCTAAAAATATTTTTGCTGCGAGGCCAACACCCTCAGTTACTGTAACATTCGAAGCTCCGTCAGGAATATCTACCGAAGCGGCTTTGATTATGATTCCGTTGAACCAATATCAGAATATCCTTTCCACGTTCCACTGTTTTCAGTGTAGATATATTTTTCTGCTAAGCTGTTCGATTCATCATTAGTGCCACTTGTTACAATGGCCATATCAACGTCTACAGATAATACACTACCTCTATTGTTAAGAGCATAACTTCTTAATATTGTTGACGGGGCAGTAGCGCCGTTAAAATCACTCCCTGTAGTTCTGGTGATTATACCAGTAAAACCGCTGGAGAAGGTTAAACCTGCAAACTGTGTAACAGATGTTCTGTCACCTGAAGTTACGGTACCATTTAGATAACCGCTTCCATCTCAATGAGATCTCCGGAAACCTCAATTACCAATCCTCCTGTTGTTTCTACAAGCATATTATCCTCAATCACCAAATCCACCTGAGCGAAAGTTGCGGGTCCCAGAAACTATTAGAACCAATGCTATATATGGCAGGAAGGATAATATTAAGAACTTTATTTTAGGCTGCATAAACACTTTCCTTTCTTCATTAAAAGAAAACATATGACCAATAAGATTTACCTTCCTATTCACTTACTTTAGAAAATTCTTGTTTGTTTAATTTCGCGTTCTAACTTTTCTCTACACGGTTACATAATTCTTTATTCTGTTTCTAAGACTTTGTTTGACTGCCTCAACAAGAAGCGGAGTTAAATTAATTAATCCATTCCGATTGCATCAAGCCCGTTCTCTTCATAATCCACAATTTCAGGTAAAACTTCTCCAACTTCTTCAGCTATCATTCCTACATCATGCTGTACGTCCCATGTTGCTCATCCCAATCATAATAAACACCACGTAAAGAATTTACTTTATCTAAAGGATTATCAATTAATTCAATATTCATTTCCATCTTCTGGAAGAAGCAGAACCATAATCTACTCCGGGACCATCAGCGTAAAAATCATATGATTCTCCAGATGCCGACACACCCCGACCTGTATTCCCCTTAGCTACAAAAAGACCTCCATAGTTTGTACCTGACGTATTATCTGCCTGCCCAAAGACCCCGATACCTGTTAGAGATGCTGCAGTAAAAAATCCACCCCAACAAGACCCAGAGCTTGCGGACGCAACACCCAATACCCCGTATGACGGTGCAGTCCCGTATACCCCAGTGCTATTTGTTCCAAATGCTGATCCATATACACCACGCCCTGAAGCTCCATTCGAAGAAAAATAACCTCCATAATTTATTGTTGATCCTGCGTCTGATGCGATACCAAAAACACCACGCCCCCCGGAACCGGATGCCAAACCATATATCCCGAAACCTGAACTTGCACTTGAAAGTGATGAAAGAGTTGCACTAATATTTCCATTGGTCCCAACGCTTAATTTTGATACAGGATTGGAACCACCAATACCCACGTTTCCATTTTTAAGAACTGTTACAGCATTATTTCTGCTTGCGTCACTTGTACCGTTACCAATTTCAAAAACAGGGTCAGCAGAAATCCAATTGTCGGAAGTTCCGCCGCCTACATTAAATCTACCAATTGCTAATGAAGCAGAAGCATCAGCATTGGTACCTCTTCCAAGAGCAACTGAATTTGTACCAACAGCAGTTGTATTTTCTCCAAAAGCAGAAGACCTGTCACCGCTTGCAATATTGTTTTGTCCAAATGCAACCGAGTAAATACCAATATTGGCATCATCCCATTGAGTACCGTCTACATAGCCGGATCTGAAAGCAGATTTTTTGGAGTACCAATGAGTCCGACTGCCCGCACCTAAGTTTAGTGCAGTACCGCTGCCATGTGTTCCCTGAAAAAGTACACCATCATTTCCTTTTACGTATAATTTTGCAAGTATTTCTGTGGAAGTAAGGGCACCGATTCCAACATACCCGGAAGGATTGTCAGGATATAGAAAATTTCCGTCAACAACCCAAGCATCATCAATAAAAGATCCATTTAAGGAGATGTCTCCGGTTACGTGAAGATCACCATTTATTTGAACTTTTTCACTTCCGTTTGTAAAATCTCCCCAGATAAGTGGAGAAGAAGAACTTGAATTTTCTATATAAAGTAAATTGCTTCCCGTTTCATTAAAACCAGCCTGGTAACCTAAAAACACATTCCCGGATTTATTATGGACTGAAAAAACACCGCCTCCGGCACCATAGCCAATCATAGTATTATAAGAGCCTTCCTGGTTATAACGGTTTGCATCTGCTCCAACACCCACATTATAATTACCTGTTGTATTATTAAAAAGAGCAGAACTACCAAAAGCTGTATTATCACTTCCGATATTATGGAAAAGTGATTCAAAACCAAAAGCTGTGTTTTCAATTCCGGTGGTAATTTCACTTAACGAATTATGCCCTAAAGCAGTATTCTTATTGTTTGTTCCATTATTCGTAGTTCCCGCACCAGAACCCAGGAATAAACTTGTTCCATCATAAATCGCATCCGAAAGACCATTTATAGATGTTGCCCCGGTGGTAGTAAGTTTAACATTTCCAAAAAAAAGTGCTCCGCCATTACTATAAAGCTTATTGGTAGTCGTAGTCGGAAAACTTCCGGAAAGGAATCAAGATTGAACCGGTTGTTCCTTCATCAATTATACCTATTAACAAATTATCACTTTCATCAATGAACTTAACACTGTCTCCTGTAGAAGCTGCTCAGTTAATTGTCTTGGTAAGTTTTGATTCATCAACTCTTCTCTCTTTAATTTTTAGTTCTTGAGCTAAGATCGTTGAAAAACTTAAGACAATAAAAAGCAAAATGTTAATTTTGGTTTTCATTTTTTACCCTCCTTATAAGTAATAAATATTTCTGATAAACATTTTGGGATATTTGGATTACACCACTTCGTTTAAGATGTCTCTTATTTTTGTTAAATCATCTTTGGAAACAACATCGAAAGCACCAGCTTCCAAAGCTTCTGTTTCTGTTTCACTATCATTAAAAAGAGTTACAACAACTACTTTCGCATTTTCATCAAATTGCTTTATTTGCTTTGTTGCAGCTATTCCATCCATACGGTCCATCTTTACATCCATAAAAACCCAGTCGGGTTTGTGCTCTTTATAAAGTGCAACTGCTTCAATTCCATTTTTAGCTTCTGATGTTTCCTCAAACAAAAACCCGAACATACTTTTTAACATATTTCTTACTGCAGGATAATCGTCTACGATTAATAGTTTCATTTTGTTTGCCTTTACCTGGATACGAAATTGCAGCTTAAAGGTGGAATAGTAAATATGGGGAACCCCTCATTTTATATAGGTGGGAACACTCATTTCTTAAAGAAAGACTATGAGACTGAAGAAGAGGAGAAAGGAAGCATACGGGAAAATGGAGATAAAGGGGAAGAGGAGATTGGGAGAAGTGGTGATTACATTAAACGTTTATTTGTAATAGCAAATTTTAAAAGGCTGTGTGAACCCTGAAGGTTTAATTTTTTTGAAATGTTATTACGATGATTCTCAACAGTTTTGGGGCTGATTGAGAGTTCGTCTGCTATTTCTTTGCTGGTTTTATTCTGCGAGATAAGCTTTAAAATTCGTCTCTCAGATATTGTAAGGTCACTAATTGAAGGAGCAATTTTCTCGAGATTATTTTTTTTGTTTAAATGCTTAACAAGATAACCGGATATTAGCGGACTGATATAATACTGCCCTTCTATGACTTTACTAATACAATTTATTATATCATCAACGGCATTTTCTTTCAGGACAAATCCATAGGCTCCACAATCCATAGCCTCATCAAATAAATCCTCATCTTTATACATTGTTAAGAAAATTATTTTAGTATTATTTTTTTGATCCGAAACTTTTCTCGCGATTTCAAGTCCGCTCATCTTAGGCATTTCAATATCGAGGACAGCAATATCATAATTATTAGAAATTATTTTTGAATATGCTTCTTCGCCATCTTTAGCCTGATCGCAATCTGAACACCACGATTCTTCTGCCAAAACCATTTTAAGTCCTTGCAGCATTAAGGGATGATCATCTGCGATTAATATTTTAATATTTTCTTTCATATAATATTATTCCACAATAAATAGGAACTCACTCTAATCTCTCTCTTACTAAGAGAGAGACTTATTGACAATAATTACGAAATGAAATAATTCTGACAGAAATATAAACAAAAAGATATAAGGTTCTGACAAACCCTTCTCTTTGTAAGAGAAGGGTTTGGGATGAGTTCAAAGATTACATTTTTTTACAAAACAGATTTTCATTCAGTTTTAACCGGGATTGTTATAATCACTTTGGTGCCGTTTGTAGAACTAATTGAGAACTCACCATTCAACAAAGTTAATCTCTTCCTGATATTTTCTAACCCGAAACCTTTCATCTTTTTCTTTTCATCATAAATATTTTCTTTATCAAAGCCCTTGCCATCATCTTCAATTAAGATTGTAACGGAACTTTCCTGCTTTGATATCTTAACAAATGCATTCTTAGCTTCCGAATGTTTAATGATATTGTTGATATTTTCCTGGACGATCCTGTAGATATTTATTTCTGTTTCTTTTGAAAAGAGGTTATCGATGTTTTCAAGATCATCGGAAAAGTTAATGCTTGAAGAATCTTTAACATTTGTAATTATAGACCTGATCGCTTTTGTTAATCCAAGTCTGCTTAACTGATAAGGATGGAGATTATATGCAATCTGCCTGACTTCATCGAGAGTTGTAGATGCTGGAGATGATATTTCGGAAAGTTGTTCTCTTAAAAATTCTTCTTTCTTGTTTTTAATTCCCAGCAAAGCACGGTTTTTTATTATTAAAAGATTTTGTCCAAGACTGTCATGCAAACTGCAGCAATTCTCTTTCTTTCTTCTTCTTCAGATTGAATAAGTCTTTTAGAGAATTCTTCCTGTGCTCTTGTTTCCTTTTCCAGGTTCTCAACTCTTCTTTTATAAAGTAATAACAAACTCCCGGCAAAAAATACAATTAACAAAGTAGTAAACCACCAGGTTTTCCACCAGACAGGATTTATCACAAAACTAAGAAGAACGGGCTCACTCCAATAGCCCCATTCGTTGCGGGCTTTTACCTCAAATGTATAGCTGCTCCTTCATCCAGGCTTGTATATTGAACCGAGTTTTCTTTTGTCCTTACCCATTCTTTATCAACATCAGATAACCTGTATTCATAAAGAATTTTTTCCGGCGCCGATAAATTTATTCCTGTGTAAATAAATTTCAGATAATTCTGATAGTAGTTTAATGATCCGGATTTCTCCAATTGTTCAATAGGAAATTCTTCGTTAAATATTTCCAGACCGGTTAAATAAACCTTAGGAGGAATTATAATTGGTTCATCAACTTCAGGATTATAAACTGTAACGCCCGCCTTTGTACCAACCCATAGTTTGCCTTCATCATCAATGTAAGAAGCTTGCTGATTACAGTTATTATTTATCAGTCCGTCTTTATGAGTAATACTTCTGATGAATAATGAATCATCCGCATCTTCAATAATATTAAGACCATTGTAAGTGGAGACAAAAATTCTACCGTCTTCATCTTCCTTAATTCTGCAATTACATCATTTGTTAAACCATCATTAACATCAATTATCTTTATAACTTTATTGTCTTTAAGGATGTTCAATCCCTTTTGTGTACCTACCCAAACGGTTCCATCCTTTCTTTGCAGAAAACAATTAATAAGATTAGCGCTTAATCCATCTTTAATAGTAAGATTAGTATAATCTTTATCATTGTAATGAAATATCCCCTTATCAAAACTTCCGAAATAAATTCCGTCATTATCGGTAGCAAGAAGAGACATTATATAAATACTTCCGAGGCTATCGAAGTATTCTAATCTTTTAACTTCTTTTTTATTTACATAATAAACACCGAAACGCGTTCCAAGGTATAACTCTCCTGAATTAGTTTCTGCCATAGAATATATTTCATTTTTTAGCAATTCCTTTTTTCTATAAAAGGTTTAAATATTCCATCGCTAAAAATTTTTAGTCCGCTTTTTGTCCCCAACAAAACCTCATTATTTTTTGTTACCAATAAAGCCTCGATAATATTACTTCTTTGTCCTTCACCAGAAGTAAAAGTATTGAGCTCATTGTCAGTGTATCTCATAAGTCCCCGCCCGGTTGCAAAATAATAACTTCCTTTTCTATCTTTTTTAATTGATAAAACATTCTCAAACTGCAAACCGGAATTTTTATCGAAATTAATTATTTTTTCTTTTGGATCGTAGATACTCACTCCTCTTCCGGCACTACCAAAATAAAGCAACCCGTTGTTACTCTGCATTACCCACCAGGAGTTATCTGCAATCAAACCATTGCTTTCTTTTATAAGTTCTATATTATCGTCTTGTTCAACCAGCACTCCACCGTTAGAAGCATAGTATACCTTTTCATCTGAAGAAACAACAATTCTAAAAACTCCATTCCTAAAAGGTTTTCCGTTAATCAATACAGTTGTGACTTTTCCATCAATTAGTTTATTGATCCCTAAGTTTGTACCGATATAAATTGTTCCCTTATTATCCCCTTTTACACTCCACAAATAATCTGTGATCAGCCCATCCTTTGTTGTAATAACAGAGTATGATTTACCATCCACTATAACCAAACCTTTCTCTGTGGCAAAATAAAGCTTGCCATCTGGAGAAACGTAAATATCAAAAATATCGTACTTAGGAAAATTTACTTTTTCAGCCCAGTTATCGAATTTACCGTCCTTAAATTCTGTTATACTGCCGTCATCACCGGCAAAAAGTATTGTTCCGTTCTTAAGTATTCTGATCTGTATAATATTATTTGTTAAAAGTCCATCATCTGTATTAATTGTATCTAAAACTCCATCATCATAAACTAAGATTCCTCCGCCGTAAGCAGCAAAATATATCAACCCGTTTTTAGCTTCCGCAATATCCATTACCTGCGAAGCAGGCAATCCATTGTGAGTTTGAATATTCATAAAATTATTTCCATCCCACCTGCTGACACCATCAAACGTACCGAACCAGATATATCCTTTGCTATCTTGAAGCATCGAAGAAATTTGTCCCTGGACGAGCCCATCCCTTCGGCGTTAAATGCTTATGAATTTTAATTTGTGCCGTTAAAATTGAACAGCCAAAAACAAAAAGAAAAACCAGATATTGTAAGAGTCGGGCTATCATAATTTTAAGTTAATAAATTTTTTTATTAATAGAGAAGACCTCCCTGTAATGTTGTTATGTGCCCGTCACTTTAAAAGTGACAGGCACTTCAGCTTTCTTTTAAGCGTACGAGCCAAAAGTAATGGACGAGAATCCATATTTTGCCCGGACTTTATTTACTGCTTCTATAATTCTTTGCCGTTTGGTAAAAGTATCATCAAAAAGAAATAGCTGTTCTGATTTAGCTAAAAAATTTGTTAAGCGTATTCCGACCAACCTTATTGCCACTCTTCTTGTATAATTTTTGTGAAACAATTCTCTTACTGTGTTATAAATTGCGGCAGGATCATCTGTGATGAACTGGTCTTTGCACGGGTTAGAGTTTTAAAGTCCGAATATCTTAACTTAAAACTTATTGTTGAAGCAATCCAGTTGTTTTCCTTTAATGATTGCGACAGTTTTGCTGAAAGAATAAAAAGAGTTTCTTCGATTTTTTTTACAGAGAGTATATCATTCAGAAAAGTAGTTTCGTGGGAAATACCTTTCTGTTCTCTTTCAACAGTTAAATATTCCGTCCCTCTTCCGTTTGCTTTTTCCCAAAGATCGCTTCCATATTTTCCAAAAGCTGCTGAGAAATAATCTTTAGGCAAACCGGTTATATCACGAACAAAATAAATTCCTTTCTGATTCAGGTCTTTGAGAGTAACTTTTCCTACTCCCGGAATTACCTGAACAGGCAGGTCCGAGAGAAACTTTTTTTCTTTACCCGGAGAGACATAAGTAACACCATTCGGTTTGTTGTAATCTGAAGCAATCTTTGCTGTTGTTTTATTTGATGCAATGCCGATTGAACAAGGCAGCGACAATTTATTGTTTATCTCTTTCTGAATAGTTGAAGCTAATACAGGATAAGCACCGTAAATATTTTCGCAACCGGTAAAGTCAATATAAGATTCATCTATTCCCGCTGGTTCAAGAACGGGAGCATATTCTCTTAAAATGTTTCTTACTAAATGTGAATAACGACCGTACTCTTCGTGATGACCGTGAATATAAATTGCCTGAGGACAAAGGGAATAAGCTTTTCTAATAGGCATAGCAGAGTGCAAACCATATTCTCTCGCTTCATAAGAACAGGCAGCAACTACTCCTTTTCCATATTTAGGATCGCCGCCAACAACCACAGGTTTTCCTTTCAGTTTAGGATTTAATATCCTTTCAACTGAAACAAAAAATGTATCCATATCAAGATGGAAGATGGTTCTCATATTTTATTACCAAATAAATCAGTCTCAAAGTTTCCCTCTGAAATACTTTCAAGCTGCGGATATTTTGTTAAGGTTGTTGAAGGAATTTCGATTTTTCTTTTTTCCAGCATATATATTAGCTGAAAAGCATTTGCGACAGCATTACCTTTTGGGTGGTTATTAGTAATTACAAAAACCTTTTCTATATTCTCCAAAGCTTTTATTATCTCTTCGACAATTTCCTGAAGTTCACCCGGAGTGTAGAGATAATTGTATCTTGCATTACGATCTTCTTCACTTTGTTTTTCCTGTCCTATCTTATCAAATCCTTTGAACCAATCTTCTTTGTTACGACCATGCAAACGGAAGTATAAGTTTTTATTTGTTACTATTGGCTTGAAACCAACTGCATAACCAACCTGGGGCTGATCAATTGTGATGCAATTTAAATTTGCTGATTTAAAAAAATCCAACGCTTCTTTTGTATGAAAAGAACCGTGCCTTACTTCAATAAATATATTGTAGATACCGAAGAGCTCTTTAAGCCTGCTTATATATTGTGATGAATTTTCATCGAACCTGAAAGACTGGGGAAATTGAATTAGAAGTCCTCCTAATCTTCCGGATTTATAAAGTAGGCTTAATATGAAATTAACTGCGTTAACGTTTTCTTTAGTATAAGACCTTTTATGAGTAAAGTCCTGGTGGAGCTTGAGCGTAAAAGTGAAATCTTCCAGATCTGCTGTTTTTCTTATCCAGGAATTGACAACCTTATCAGACATATAAGCATAAAATGTCGAATTAACTTCAACACAATTAAAAGTGCTGAGAATAATATGTCAGCCAATTTAATGAAGCTGATTCTTTCCTGGGATAGAATGAACTGATCCAGTCGGCATATTTCCAACCTGCTGTTCCGATATAGAATTTGGGAGAGGGCATAGTGTTTATCCTTTTAGTATTTGGTAAACCGTTGAAACGGTTTCAGGTTCTTTAATGTTCTTGCAGTTCCCACAGTTAAAACTGTGGGTTAATTTTTTAGATCGCATTTTTTATAATCTCACCCCTAATCCCTTTCTTTATAAAGGAAAGAGGAGTTGAGGATGAGTTGTTAGTTTCAATTTGTTTTATTGTTTCTCTTAAAACACCAAGTGAACGCTGGCTTAAGAGATCTATTTTTACCAGCCCGATATCTTCAATACCGTGCATATCGGGCTGGGTTATAATTAAACCAAGTCCCTTGTTTTTTGCAAATTCCAGTGCTGTATAAGTTGTAATTTTTTGTGGAGCTACAACAATTCCGCCCGGATGAATACTTAAATGCCTCGGAAAATTTGCAAGTCTTGAAGCAACTGAAACAATAGTTTTCCATGGTTCAACATCCAGCTTTAATGATCTTGCTTCCGGATAAAGATGTGATACATTAGGTAAATTCCTGGCATCACTCCACGGAATACGCTTACTTATTTTACTTGTTTCCTCTTCTGAAATTCCAAAAGCTTTTGCAGCTTCCCTGAAAGCAGAACGTGCCCGGATAGTAACGTGTGTTGAGATCATTGCAACTTTATCATATCCATATTTTTCAAAAACATAACGAATAATTTCATCACGTTCTCTCCAGCTAAAATCAATATCAATATCAGGCGGAGAAGAACGGCTTTTATTCAGAAATCTCTCAAAGTAAAAATTATTTTTTATTGGATCCACCTGGGTAAAACCAAGGCAATAAGATATAATGCTGTTTGCTGCAGAACCTCTGCCTATTGTAACCATTCCGCGTCTTTGAGCTTCGCGGTGAATATCCCAGACAACAAGAAAATAATCGGCAAGACCTAAATCTTTTATTACATTTAATTCTTCTTCAAATCTGTTTCTTATAATTGTCGTAATTTTATCATATCTCATCTCAAGACCTGCATAAGAAACTCTATGCAAAAAAGAAAAGGAATTTTCTTTCTTAAGACCTGCCTGTCCGGCAGGCAAGTCAGGATAAATAGGAAAGTTCCACTTGCCAAGCTGAAGATCAACATTGCAGTTATCAACAATATATCTAATGTTATGAAATGCCTGCGGAATCTTTTCATAATATTTTAAGAAAAAACCAGGAGGCTTGAAATAAAATTCCTTATCAACCAGGTATTCCTTCTTAATGTTTTCAAAAGTATCCCTGTACTTTGCTGCCGTCACAACTTTATGTAATAGAAAATCTTCTGCGTTGGAGAAATAAACAGGATTAGAGATTATATATTTGAACTTCCGGTTCTCAGCAAGTTCATATAAAAGTAAAGAATTTTTCCTGTGAACTTCAGTTAAAATTAATTCAACAAATATATTATTATAAAAAGGAACACTTCGAAGAAGTTCAGCAGAAGCAGAAATGATAAACAGGTTAGGGAAATATTCCTGAAGTAAACGAAACAGTGTGAAGTCGTTCTTAAGCTTCCTTGATGTAATTATCTTACATAAATCAGAATATCCGGCAAAATTTTTTGCAAGGAATAGGGCATAAATAACCTCACCCCCAGCCCCTCTCCTTGGTAAGGAGAGGGGAGTATTTTTAGTTGGTTCGTCAATATAAGTCCCGAGTATTGGCTTTATTCCCTTTTCATTTGCTTTTTTATAGAATGGAATTAAACCATGCATAGCATTTGTATCTGTTAAAGCAATTGCATCTAGATTGTAAGAAACGGCTTTATCAATAATATCATCAGGAGAAATTACTCCTTCAAGCAAAGAATAATATGAATGAACGTGAAGCGGAACCTGTCCGGCGAAATGAAATGAAGACATGATCATCATGCTACATAAGCCCTTCTTAGTTTTTCAAAATCTATCTCTTTTGCAAGAGAAAAATCTTCTTCGGTTAAACCTTCATCATCAGGTTTATATTTATAACCGGTGCTGTCATACTGAAATTCAGCTTTGATTGAGTGATCTGCTAAAACCTCAAGCTTATCAACAATAAGATTGTTTTCATCGGCTCTGCCTTCAATTATATATGGACCCATGGACAAAGTTTTTTCTGCAACTCTCTGGTAAACATTTGGAAAAATAACCGCTTCAAAAGTTCCCGTTAAATCTTCGAGAGATAAAAATTTCATCGGGTCGCCTTTCTTTGTGCTTATTCTTTTGGAACTCATATACCAGCCGATCATTTTAATTCTTCTATGATTGTATCTTTCCATATCGGCAGCTTTAACTACATTTTTTTGTTCCGTTAATCCAGGATAAAAATCAAGAGGATGTCTCGTTACCATATAATTAAAGGATTCATATTCTGCCAGGCATTTTTCTTCAAATGAATAATCTTTATTTGTTTTCACCTGTTCAATTAAATTAAATGAATCGTTGATAAACAGATCAGAGTAATTTTCCTTTTGCAGCTTCATCTTGTGGAAATAAATATCGAGAAGACGTAAAAGAGTCGGGCGTGTTTCGTGAAAGCAATCCATTGCACCGCATTTTATTAAAAGCACAATTTCTTCATAGCCAATCCTGGTTCTTACGAGAAAATCAGGCAACGACTTAAACGAACCGATACGTTTACGTTCTTCAATTATTATTTCCGCAGAAGCTTTTGAGAAATGTTTTATGCCAAGAAAGCCTATCTGAATTATATCGCCGCAGCCTGTGTATTCATACATACTTTTGTTGATGCAGGGAAGCTCTACTTTTAAGCCGATTCTTTTGGATTCCTGGATATAAACAGCGGGAGAATAAAATCCCCCCTGGTTGGAAAGAACAGAGGACATAAACTCGGCAGGATAATGAGATTTAAGAAAAGCTACCTGGAAAGAGAGTAAAGCGAAAGAAGCGCTGTGTGCTTTACAGAAAGAATAACCTGCAAATGACTCAATCTGCCGCCAGAGTTCTTTTGCAATTTCGGGAGAGAGATTATTACTAAGACACGAATTAAAAAACTTATCTGTTAATGCCTGCATTGCAGAATGCGACCGCATCTTACCTGACATAGCACGGCGGAGTAAATCAGCTTCATCCAATGGAAGTCCGCCGATGTGATGAACTACTTTTATAACATCTTCCTGGTAAATCATGACGCCGTAAGTTTCGCCGAGTATCTCTTCCATTTTGGCAACAAGATATTTTCTTCTCGATGGATCTTTATGGCGCGCTATAAACTCCTGCATCATTCCGCTTTCTGCAACACCGGGACGAATAACCGAACTTGCTGCCGTAAGCATTTCGAAAGTTTCCACATCAAGCTTTTTTAAGAGACTGCGCATTCCGGGAGATTCAATATAGAAACAGCCGATTGTTTTCCCATCCCTTATAAGTGAAACAGTCGGACCATCGTTGAATAAGATTTCATAGTCATAAATATCAAAAGGGATAAATTCCGTCAGGCGCGGAATTAGTGGGTAAATGGTGGCAAAAACGCCATTTATTGAGTTTAATGAATATTTTTCCAGTTCTATAAGATTCGTATTCATAATAAATAGGTGTACAAATGTACACCATAATATAAATAAAAGAAATTGTAGAAGTCAAGGAAGTATTTGAGGTTTTGGCAGGAACTTTTTAAGTAAAGTTATTTAACTAATTCGATAACTAAGTAAGAATAGAACCTTATGTAAGTAAGATCTTTACTTTAAATCTTCTTGAGAACGTAAATATATTTTGTTTAGTTCTTCATCACATTGATTTCTTATTTCATTAAGATTCAGTGAATCAAAAGTTATACGAGCATAACCTAAAATGGCACGAGCACTAAATAAGCCTAAGGAAAGTATTTGTTTTATTGCTCGCATTGACTCAATTGAACTACCTTGTTTATTGGGAAAATAAATTTCATTAATCATTGGATTAGGATGTGTAAAAATAGATGTAAAAGTATAAACGTGATAATGAGTGAGTTTTAACTTTCCCATTCTTTCCTTAAATGAAGGTGCTTTTTTAAAAACCCTCTCTCCATTTTTATCTGTTCTCATCAAAAAAGGGAATTTACTTTTGATTCCCTCAATAAGTTCTCGCGTTTGCTTTATAGTATTAGCATCCCAAACTGGTTTATCGTTGTTTTGATCATTTTCCATTTCATTTTGGTTTTTTTCTATATCGTAATATGGAGTCCCTTGAAGTTTATAAAATCTCTCTTTAATTGATTCTTCAAGTTTAGCATTATCTAATCCTAATTCATGAGGTTCAAAAATCCAATTGAAATTGAATGACATTTCAATAAGATTTCTACAAATCATAATTGCAGAACCTAAGTCATTCTCTTTTAATAAAAGTGCTATTGAATTACAATCATTTTTTGTCAGATTAATCGAAGTAAGTATGTAAATTTCAGGGGAATTAACCTTCCAATCTAATTGTACGTCCATCAGAGACTCGATGAATCTAAAACAAATATCCTGCGAGTCAGAATAATATTTAATAAATCTTTTTAACATAAATTACTTAATACTCATTTGTTCACTAAATTTAAATTAATTTCTTTTCGGAATCACTAAATTCTTTTTTTAAGATCATGATTATTTCCTAATAAATTTCTTCTAGAAAATCTATTTTATGACATCTTATTCTCCCTTCCTCATTTATTTCCACCTCAATATTTTCTATCTTAACTTCATTATTATGAAGACTTTTTTAGCAATAATTTTCTTTTCGGCAACTGCTTTTTGCCAGACGTTCACTTTCGATTTTTCTTTCGGCAAATTCCAGAAAGCATCTTCATTCGATCTTAATTCAGCAGGGTTTTTGTTTATTACAGATTCGGGAAATGACAAGCTTTACAAGTACGATACTCTCGGAACTTATGTTACAGAAACGGGCGGCTATGGCTGGAAGGAAGCTGCATTCGATAATCCAGTTGATGTTTTTGCAACTCCTTTAAACATTTATGTTGCTGATAAGAATAACCACAGGATTGAGAGATTCGATAAGGACCTGAATTATATTTCACAGCTTTCAACCAGGGATAGTGATAATCCGGATAAACAATTTGGTTATCCTTTAGGATGCGCTACTTCAACACAGGGAGATCTTTTTATACTCGATTCGGAAAACAAACGGATTATAAAGTTCGATCTCTTCGGAAATTACTTACAGAACTTCGGAGGAATGGATGCCGGTAATTTTACTTTAAGCAACCCGGCACGCTTGGCTGTTTCTGCTTCAACAAAAACTTTTGTTTCAGATGGGAAAGATATAATCGTGTTTGATAATTATGGAAACGGATTATCAAGAATTGAAACCGGACTTAATTTAAAAGGGATGAGAATTAATTTTTCTCTCTTAACTGTCAACACAGATAGCGAGATATATTATGCAAACCTGAATGCGCCTGAGTTCGAGCTTCAAAAAGTAAATTTGATAGGGCTGGATTATAAAACAACGTTTGTGACATCCATAATGCAGAAAAATAAAATTTACGTTCTTACCGAAAAGGAAATTCTTGTATTCACTTCTGTTAAATAGTCACCCGATGAACAAACGTAAGATATACTTTCGCATTTTTGTTTTTCTTCTAATAGGTACATGGTGTGTTGGATTTTCATTTAAAAGCTTAAGCGGCGGTTCCGCTCTTTCGCTTATCTCTTCCCCGGTCTTAAACCTGTTTTACCATAACGTCTGCCACCAGTCGGATCACAAACTAATAATTATTAATGGCTTCCCTTTACTTGTGTGTGCAAGATGTACAGGCATTTATTTAGGTGCGTTGATAACTTCTGTAATTGTTTTAATTTCATTAAGGAATATGAAAGTTTCAAACATACTTTTTAAATTTGCCCTTGTAATTCTTGCGGCAGATGTAATAGTCAATAACTTCTTCCTGAGCAGCTATAATAAGTTAACTGCTTTCTTTACCGGATTATTTTTTGGCGCGGTTTGTTTTCTTATGGTAATCAGTGTTTTTGAAAATTATATTTTAACTAAAAGCGATTATAGATGATCTCAAAAAAATATATGTCCCCGCTGGTTTGTGGATTCAGTGCAGCGGTTTTATCAATCGTCCCTGGGTTTAGAGCTTTTGCGTGCTGCCTTATAGTTCCATTGGCAGCCTTTTTCTCACTTTATTTGGAACGGCGGATAAATAAAAATTCCGATAAAATAACCTCACGCCAGGCTGTTACATTCGGTTTGTTAACAGGACTTTTTGCTGCACTCTTTGCAACCGGTTTCGATGTACTTCTAACTTTTGTAACACACTCAAATGATTTTACATCAACTCTGCCTCAAACAGAAGCAATGCTGAGAAGCTATAATTTAGGTCCGCTACTCGATGAAAGTATGCACATACTTAAAAGGATGTCGATCGATATTAAGAATTACGGTTTCTCTACTTTATATGCAATATCAATGTTGATGAGCAATTTACTTACAAATTGTTTATTCGGACTTGTTGGGGCATTAGCAGGAATGTCATACATCAACAAACGCAATGTAAAATGATTTTATGATAACAGCTTTTATCTTTGCCGCTCACCTTGTTTTTGCACTTTATATCTTTTCTAAAAAATGGCAGGATGAAAATCTTAAAAGTGCGTTTCTTAATCTTGCGCTTATCTTAATTTTATTTTCTGTCGGATGGTCTATAGCTACGATTATTGCAAAGCTATTTATGGAACCGGAAGGATTAGGAAGATTTTACACTCGCGATGATTTTTCTTTAACAATTCTTTCTATCGGGGAGTTTTTCTTTTATAAGTTCTATTATAAGGAAGATGGGGTTGAAGGGGATAGTGAGTTAATGGGATGATTGAGTTAATGAGATTGTGGGATTATGAGTGATGGGAGAAATTGTAAATTTTTAATTGTTAATTCTTAATTGAGTTTATTGCAAACGGTAATGAAAAACGATTACTGCTGTCTGTTCGGTTTGTTTTTGATTTGGGGATAAAGGTTCGAATCTCCATTGCCTTAAAGAATTAATTGCAGCATTCTCAAGTTTTGTATCTGCTTTTGTTAATGGAAGTATTGTGCCGACAGTTCCATCAGGAAGAATTGCAAACTTTAGCCTTATATCAATCTGCTTATGAACTCCTGCAGGATATGAAGGTTCGATATAGCTGTATATTCTTCTTGTTCCAAGTCCACCTTCTTCAAAGTCAAAACCGAAACTCCCTTCACCTTTCGCTTGGTTTCCCTGTCCCTCTGTTGTAACATTATCTTTCGTGTCTTCAGTGGTCTTTGTTTTTGTCGAAGTTGTTTTCTCTTTAATTTTATCGGCAGGCTTAATAACATTTTCCTCAGAAGTGCTCTTTGCTTTGGGCAATTCGACTTCTTTTACTTCTGTACTTTTGTCTACTGTTTCATCTTTAACTTCAGGCTTTGAAAGTTCTTCTACCTGTTTTATTTGCGTACCGACCGCACCGGAAGAACCAACGTCTCCCGATACTCCAAAAGACAATTCAACATATTCTTTGGGTGGATAATCCACCGAAAACTTCAGCAATAGAAAAAGAAGAAGCAGCAAAAGATGAATCAGCAGCGAAAGTGAAAATGAAAGATTCTTTATTGAATTATAGTTTGTTAACATTCTATTCTATTTTAATCTTTGCAATCTTGAAATTTTGCATTCTTGTAATCTTTTAATCCTTTAATCCTCGCCTGCCGAAGATGCATTGCAGGCAGGTTGCAATTTTACAATTTTATAGTTGTTGTCTTTCAGTCTCTATTGTAAATTTATTAATACCTGAAGACACGTGCAGCATCAATTACCTGTATCACAAGATCAACGGCAACAGTTTTATCAGCACGAATTATAAGATTGTTATCTTTTATTCCTGTTTTCATTGTATTCAACTTTGCAGGTAATTGGTCTATGCTTACTTCCTCATTACCCGCATATACGGCACCTCCTGCAGTTAAAGTTACAATAAGCTGTGTCGGTGATGCAGGCTCATTAGTTTTGGAAGCCGGAAGTTTTACTTTAACTCCTGTCTGGATAACGAACTGTGATGTTAGGAGAAAGAAAATGACAAGAAGCATTACAATATCTGTAAGAGAAGAAAAGCTGAAAATGCTTAATGGCTCGTTTGATGTTTTAAATTGCATAATCTATAAAAATTTATTAATAAAGTTTTTTTTATTTCACAATCAATTATTCGAAGCATGATTGGATGAACGCATGGTCTGTATGAATTTTATAAATCCAATTCAATTTCTTCTTCAACATCATCTGCATTTGTAGAGCTATCCTGCATAACATCTACAACATCGTTTGCAACTGTTTCCATATCACCGACAATCTTCTTCACTGCTGATAGAAAATAATTGTAAAAAGCGAGTGCCGGAATTCCAACAATTAATCCGAATGCTGTTGTTATTAATGCTTCCCAGATACCTCCAGCAAGATCACTCGGATTCGCAGAACCGGCAAGGTCTTCTATTCGCATAAAAGCCTGGATCATTCCTGTAACAGTCCCAAGAAATCCAAGCAGAGGAGCAATACCTGCAATTGTTGCTAAAACGGATAAACCTTTTTCAAGTTTACTAATTTCCTGCCGACCTGCATTCTCAATTGCTTCTTTTACTCTCTCGTGACCAAGGCGGTATTTCTTTAAGCCTTTTCTTATAATGTTTGCAACAGGAGATTTCTCTTCCATGCAATGGCTGATAGCGCCGGATATGTCTTTCTTCTTTATTAATCCTCTTATCCTGACTGTGAAAGCTGGGATATTTATTTTTGTTTTGCGAAGGACAATGTACCTGTCAATAAGAACTGTTAAGCCGAGTATAGAACAAAGTAAAATCGGCCACATCAGGTAACCGCCTTTCAGGAATATCGACAAAAGGTTCATAGTGTTTTTACCTTTTTATTTTTTTAAGAAATTTTCTGCTTCTTCCAAGGAATTAAAACCGCCGACACGCACACGGTAGTAAGTTCCTTTATCATTTAATTCTGTTTGCTCGATGAAAGCATTGTAACCTGCATCAAGAAATTTTTGTGCTTCCAATAATGCTATTGATTTTGTTTTCCAGGAAGATACCTGCACGGCATACATATTTTCATATTTATAAATATATCCTTTTACTCTTCTTGCAGGTAAAGGTTTCCTGATCTCCATATTTCCGGAATTGTCACTACCTGACGAAACAATTTCATCATTATTTGGAGTTGGTACAATTTCTTCTTCTTTAGGTTTGCTTAGAATGCTAATATTAATTGCATTGTACGCTTCACCGAGCATTCTTTTTGAATAAGGATAAGTAACGGGAATATCATAAGTTCTTTCAACTGTTACCGCAAATTGCTTTGGTGTTCCCGATTTTTGAACAATAGTTTTATTAGCATTGGTGAGATAATATGAGAAGAAAATCACTACTCCGATTATAACCAATACAACTACTGCAAAAATAAAACCGCCATAAGATTTCTTCTTGTAATTCTGTAATTTTATGTCTTTTTCTTCGACCTTTTTAACCGCATCAATTACCATCTGTTTATCATCTTCATTCTCTTCTTCAGAAACAGATTCAGTTCCGAAATACTTTTCTTCATTAAATGTTTCATCGGAATTTTCTAGTTCTTTTTCTGTCTCTTTGACCTGTTCATCTAATAATTCTTCTTCGAATGATTCAGAAGACTCTATTTGTTCAGCATCGGGCTTCAATTCATTTTCTATATTCTCATTTTTAATAGCTTCTGTTAATTCTTCAACAGCCCGCGGGATTTCTTCAATTTCAGGGACAATTTCTTTTAACTGAGATTCTGTTTCTTCTGGAATTTCATCTGGAATATTTTCAGCTAAATCACTTACAGTTTGTTCTTCAATATCGTCTTCAACATTGGTTTCTTCTACTAAATAGTCTTCTCCGGTTTGAATTTCAGAAAGATCATTTTCTGTTTTTTCTTCTTCAATTTTGTCCTCATTTAATTCGCTTTCTGTATCGGTGGAAGATTTCCAATTTTTAAAAGAGAAATTTATACCGGGAATGTTATCTGAAAAGTCTAAATCGGATTCTTCAGTTTCAGCTTGAGGTTCCTGTTTCTTAGAATCTTCGATGAATCTCCTAACCTTCAACTCAAACATTCTCTTCATTTCATTTCGGGAGTGAGGAATAAGAAATTCCGAATCATCATTTTCTCTTAGAGGAATTACGGGTTTTCCAATACTTATGCTGAAATATGAATCAATTGATTGTATTTCTTTTTCTTCCTCAGGGATATCGAATAGAAATTCATCTTCATCAGTAATCACAGCCATCATATCCACATTCTCTTTATTCTGAGTTTGCCTGTATTCGATCCTTCCTATTTCCCCAACCGGTACAGATTCACCGGCATCAAGAGTTTTCGAACATTTTCTTAAAAAGATTTCAAAAAAAAGTTTTTGCTCGGAATCCTGAACGTCAAAATGTTTAGCAATTTTCTCTATTAATTGTGATTTATCCATTAACTTTTACTTATTGTCACCACTTAAATAAAAAAAATTTATTCTTTATCCAATGCATCAATATTTTACCACACGTATCTAAAGCCGGCAACCAGATCGAGGGGCGGCTCAACATATCCGTTCCAGTAAAAAATATTATCGTCTAAAAGATTGGAAAGCTTAGCTGTTATGAAGAAATCGGAAAGCATTTCGTAAGAAAACTTTAAGCCAAGATCAACGTACTCGGTTTGATGTTCATTGGAAAGATCAAAATAATTTCCAGCGGTATAATCTAAACTTGCTTCGGTTTTTAATCCGAAAGCAAAATTATAGCCGTATTGCAAAGATGTTTTCACCCTGGGATTATAAGGAATAAATCTTCCTGCATCGTTCTTTGTATCGCTTAATTCAACATTACCGTAGAAAACCCCGAATGGTCCCATGTGAAATAAAAGATCAGCGAATATTGTAAAGCTTGTCGCTTCGGAAGTGGCGAGAAAGAATTTTCCGTTTGATGAATCCTGCAGGAACGGGTAATCCGAAGAAGTAAAGTATCTCACGCCTGCATTTATTTGATAATATTTTTCGTATTCATATTTAACTGCTGCCGTAAGTGCATTCTTTTTCCTGTAAAAGAAATTATTAAAATTCTGTGGATTGTAATACCTGTTTGATCTCAGCAAATCATTGCTTGTTATAAATTCTGCGTGTGGAGAAAATTGACCAAAAACAGAAAAGTAATTATTAATCTTCAAAGCAAGTGCAGCAAAAGGCGCAGTATAAATGTTATCTCCCGACTTTGAATAGGAAATACCTCCCGATACTTTCAAAGCATCAGAAATATTCATTCCCCCGGTTGGTCTTATAGAAAAGTAATCATTTGGAGCTGAGTTTACCGGCTTGTCGATCGTCAGGGATTGTTTTTTATATTCGGTCTGAATTCCAATATTAAAAATCGAGAAGAATGCTTTTGCATATCCATTCAGACCAAGAACGTTTTCATTATAATTCTTTTCGTTTATTGAGCTTATTGAAGAAATATTATCACTAATCTTTAAATCAAAATTAAAATATTTACTCATCTGGTTGGATATCCCAAAAGAGAAATCCCCTTGATTCAAATTTCTTCTAAATGGATTTGCAGATAAAAGTCCAAATGATTCGGAACCAAAATTTCCATCTAATTTGATTTGACTTCCCGGAAGAATTTCACTCTCGTTATCTGTTGTATATAAAACGTCTAAGCCTCCCTCTATCAAATACCTATAGTCGATATTATCATATGCAAGATGGTTTTCACCTCTTAACCTTGTTTCAACTAAAAGATCATCAATTGGTAAAAGATAAGATAACTTTGCCACAGGCAGACTATAAATTCCGGCACCGAACTCGAGATTACCTCTGTAATAGTTTAAAGAATCCAAAGTGTTTAATTCATTTTTAAGCGGAGAAGATAAATCTCTAACTTCAAGTTCTTCGGGTGAATAAACAGGTTTAAAGAATTGCTCTGAAATTGTAGATATAAACTCAGGTGCAACTTTTAGTGCGCCTTTAACTGTGGAGACATCTTTTCCTGTTATTACAAAATCAGGCAATTCAACATTGGGATTTTTTTGCTGAGCAAAAACAATGGACAAACCTAAAACAAGAAGAATAAATATTTTCTTTATCATTCTAATTCTCTCAGCTTAGTTTGGGCTTCTTTCCCATAAATATTTCCTCTTTGCTTTTTGATAACAGCCCTGTACACTTCTTTTGCTTTATCAACCTGGTTAAGATTCGTATAACACTCGCCTAATTTCAGGTAAGATTTTGTTAGCCATTCATCATAAGCTGAGAAAACAATCCGGACTCTGTCCAATGCCACAACTGCTGAATCTGTTTTTTCCTGCTCAAACAATGAAACGCCATAATAGTATTGAGCCTGGGCGCCAAGTTCATCGCTGTGGGTTTCTGCAAGACTTTTGAAAGAAAGATCGGCATCTGTGTAGTTTTCTTTTGCAAGGTCTATCAAGCCGATTTCAAGTTTTGATTTATCTGCAAAAATAGTTTTGCCGTAATATTGAATTACTTCATCAAAAACATCATAAGCTGCAGTATAATCCTTTTTGTTTATTAATGTTGTTCCTTTCATATATGTAATTTCAGGAATCTTTTGAGTTTGAGAAATCTTTTCAAGTGCGGCATCATAAATAGTTATTGCAGAATCATATTCTGCCAAAGTATTATAAATATTTCCCATTTCTAGAACTGCGGCGGCGGCGGATTCGCTTCCGGGATAAGACTCAAAAACTTTATTAAAATTAAAAATCGCCTCGGGATTCTGATTGAGATTCTGTGCACTCTTTCCAATCCAGTAATAAGCATCGGGAACTAGTGTACTATTTGGATAACTTGCTATAAATTCCTGGTAGCTTGTTTTAGCAGCTTCATAATTTCGAGTGCTGTAATATATTTCACCCTTCTTAAAAAATATCTGATCGGAAAAACTCAATGAAGGATTACTGCTTACAAATTTATCGATGAAAGAAATAGCTTTTTCATAATCTCCCCTTGCTACAAAACTATATTGAATGCCATTAACTGCATCGAACACATAACCCGATTTAGGATACTGGACCATAACGGTTTGGTAATTCGCAATTGCAGAATCATATTTAGCAAGATTGAAATATGAATCGCCGATTGAGTAAAAAACAATTGGAGCAAGAGGAGATTGCGGATAAACATTCAAAACATTTTTATAAGCAGAAATTGCTTTATGAAAATCATTTTGCTGAAAATAAATCCAGCCGAGAGTAAATAACGATTCATCCGCATAATCGGACTGAGGAAATTTTTTCTGCAGATTAGCAAACTCACTAAGAGCATTATCTATATTGCCTGCTTTGTAAAGAGCTTGCGCATATTGATAATAGGCATAAGGATTTTGTATCTCGTCGCCGCCAACTTTGAACAAATCCCTGTAGACTTTGCTTGAAGAAGCATAGTCTTTAGTTCCATAATAACTATCTGCGAGTCTTAATCGGGCATCTACTACCCGTTTATCTTTTGGAAATCTCTTTATGAAATCATTAAAACTATAAGCGGCATTATCATAATCTCTAAGATTAAAATAACAGTAAGCTTTTCCATACAAAGCCTGCGAACCCGTTTCGGCATCAGCAAGATCAATGTTATTATATCTTTTTATTGCGTCCTGATAATTTTTATTTGCATAATAACTTTCTGCGAGATAGAAGTTTACCTTGTTCGGTTCGAAATGTTTATCGTCATTTTCAATTTCCTGAAGTCTTTCTATGGCGTCATCATTGTTCCCTAAATAATACAATGAAACTCCGTATCCAAGAAGTGATCTCATTTTCAATTCAGGGTTCATTCCTGGAATATCCAAAGCTGTTTCAAAACTGCTTTTAGCAGAAGAAAATTGTTTCTTACTTAATTCAATTTCTCCCAACAAAGTAAATGCTTTTGCACGTATTGTCTGGTCAGAAGAAGTCAATGCGTTTTTCAAAAATCTCTCAGATTGATCAAGCTGTTTATCATTATAATAAACAACCCCCATCTGGTATTGCACTCCTTTAACAAGTTCACTGTTAGGATATTTTTCCACAAACTGAGCATAAATTCTAAAAGCTTCATCTTCCTGACCAGCGTATCTCTTAGCTTCAGCTTTCCAGTAAAAAGATTTTACAGCAATACTGTCATCCCCGTCGGAAAGAGAATGGAATTCTTTATAAGCCTCGTTATAATTTGCCTGCTGAAAATATGTCCAGGCTAAACCATATTGTGCACTTCGTGTATAATTGGAATTAGGAAAATTGTTAAGAATTTCCAGGTAAATTTTCTTTGCATCATCATATTGCTGTACTCTATAATATGAGTTTGCCAGAAGGTAAAGACTTTCTGAATATAAGCCTTCGGGCAAATTGGAAAGTGAAGGATTGTTTAATTCAAGAATTGATGAATGATAATCCTTTAGCTTAAAATAGCAAACACCTATTCTTATTTGTGCCGAAACGGCAAGAGGACTTTCTTTATGGTATGAAAGAAGCTGATCGTAATATTTTACTGCGTTTGCATAGTCACCGGTTTTCTCATAAACTGTTGCAAGAGTGTAAAGTGAGTAATCTTCGTAATTATTGTTTTTCCGTTTTACAACTGCTTCTTCAAGATAATTTATTGCATCTTTCAACCTGTCTTGTGCTGAGTAAGATTCTCCAATCCAGTACAAGGCATTACCTGTATGCTCGCTACGAGGGTATTCATTAAGCATTGTCTCAAATCTTGCCCGGGCAAGAGAAAATTGTTTAGTATCAAAATATATTAATCCAAGTTTGTAAAGGGCTCCGTCCCTGAAATTTGAAGATTGAAAATTATTTACTAAATATTCAAAACCTGCCGATGCAGCATCCTTATCACCTAAATAAAGTAAAGCATCTGCAGAATAATATTTTGCTGTGGCATATAGCTCATCCTTCATTTCATAATGGCTAAAGAATCCCTGAAACAGTCTGTAAGTTTCAGCATACAAACCGGAATTATAAGCATCCATAGCTTTTGAGAATTCTTCAGTTGGTTCTTGCGAAAAGATATTGCAATTAAACAAAATCAGAAGGGAAAGAGAAAGAAGTAGTCTTTTCATCCGGAACCTTATAAAATCAAAAAAAATTATTGGCAGACTCGTTCTTTTTTTAAAGCATAGCTAAAATATGAGAACAAATATAGAATTTTAAGCCTCTTTAAGTCAAGGTATTTAATAAAAATATAAGGATTTACTTAAAGAACCTTATTAAAGGAAGGTATGTTGAGTATTACAAGAAAAACAAAAATAATAAAAAATTTCATTTCAAAAATCAGATGAACTTTTTTTAGCATTATTTAAATATTCATCAAATTTATTTAATCTATATTGAACGTTATGTATTACTTTATAATTATCCCCCACTTAATTTATAAACAAAACACCTCTACATTAGTAGAGGTGTTAAAAAAAGTTTTTCTTGTTATTTCAATAAACTTAATTCATACTCAGCATTTTTCTTATAAGTTTTATCTTGTTTTGCTTCCATGAACATTTCCTTAGCTTTTGAAATGTCTCCTTTATTCTTATAAGCAAGACCCATATAAAAATATGGCCCTCCGCTTTTAGCTCCATTTTTAATTGCATTTTGTGAAGCAGAAATTGCTTGATCCCATTTAGCAAGATCTGTATAAATCTTTGCTAAAGAAAGGTATGCTTTATCATAATTGCTAATTTCAGCACCTTTTGTATAATACTCTATAGCTTTTGAACTATTAGCATTAGTCTCTTCTTTACTCCCAAGTTTAGTATAAGCACGAGCAAGTTTCGTTTTTACTTTGTTTTTTTCCTTATCAGTTTGCGCTAAATCAAGGGCCCTTTCTAAATTCTTTACTGACTCATCATAATTTCCCATCAAATAGTAAGTTAAACCCAAGAGATCATATCCCTCATAAGAATTTTGCTGGAGGCTAATAACTTTTAATGCATCCTCTTTTGCTAGGTCAAATTTACTTAATCTTTGATATGCAACACATCTATTTTGATATATCATATAACTTTCTTCAATTTTTAAAGCGTCTGTATAATCCTTAACCGAACCATCATAATTCCCAGCTCTAATCTTTTCGTTGCCCTCATTAAATAATTTTTTAGCATCATTATTCTTCATATCCTGCGAATATGCATTACCGGCAGCAAAAATAAAAAACAGGAAAATTGATATAAGAATCTTCATCTTTTCCATTACACTTCCTCTTGTTTTTGAATAGATGTTTTTACCTCGTGCGGAAGACGGGACTTGAACCCGTACGCCAATTAAGGCACTACCCCCTCAAAGTAGCGTGTATGCCAATTTCACCACTTCCGCAAAATTTAGAGCTAAAAGATAAATTTGCTCCTTCTGAAAGTCAATCCTAAACTATTGCTTATTACACACTAAATTGAAATATGTTCCCTAATTCATACCTTTTCTTCCGGGAGGATGAAAAAGTATATCCCTTATTTCCTGCCTGAAACGTCTTTCAAATATGGCAAGCTTTGCCTGCTGTTTTAATGTAAGTATATCGGAAAGTGAATTAAAAAATCTTTTTCGCTCATCATCCATTTTTTGATAAACTGAAAGATAATTGCCAATCATCTTTTTCAATTCCGGATCATTTTCGTTTGTTAGAGAAGAAAGCTTGTCCTCGATTTTATGATATTGAGCATCCTGTTCATCCAATAAAGCTTTCATTTTTTCTTTATGATCATTTCGCCTGGCAAAAAATTTTATTGCAGTTTCCTCATCCAGGTTGAGTGTTTCGAGAAGCTTAATTTTTTCCAGCGACTCTATTTTTTCCCTAGGGTCACGATCTTCTTTCCTTTCATCCTGACTATATATTACAATCTGTAATAACAGGACCATAAAAAAAGATAAAAATACTATTCTCATTTTAGCCTCATCAGTTAATAAATCTTCTTGGAAATAAGTGAGCTGTAAATATTTTCAGCATCGTCATTCGAAATTTCATCGAGAATATTATTAAACTCATTATCAGAAATACCTACAAGATATTTTTTTGAGTTGTTATCAACATCAAGTTCACTTAAAACGATAGAACTGAAAACCGAATCATATTCAGCAGGAATATTTTTAGTCAATTGAAATTCATCATAGACCTGCGGGTTAGCATTAAAATAAGAATTTATTTCTTCGTTGCTAACCTGGTTAATTGATACAAGATTTTCATTAGTCACGTTATAATCTTTATTAAAAAGAAAAATCAATAACACAGAAACTATAACAAGTGAAATACTGCCATAAGCGAATACAGGTTTAAATCTAACCTGTTTTTTAATCTCACTTTTTTCACGGAATCTCGGAACAATATTTACAAAATAAGATTCTTCAGCATTTACATTTTCAATTTCCTTAAATTGATTTAATGTATTCCTGTAAGAATCAACAAGATTTTTTAATTCCAGCGAATCATTAATCTCCGCTTCAAAGTTTCTTAATTTTTCACCGGTTAATTCTCCGTCAAGATATTTTCTTATTTTTTCATCTTTATTCATTTTTCATCATCTCTGTTAATTTTCTTAACGCATGGAAATAATTTGATTTTAAACCGCCTTCGCTTCTTCCTGTTATTTCAGAAATCTCTTTATAAGATAATCCATCTATTGCTCTTAAAATAAAAACTTCACGCTGTTTAGTTGGAATATATTGTAAAAATTTTTCCAAACGTTCCACTTCTTCCTTGCTCTCAAAATCAGCTATTATATCGGTTCCTGACTTCTGATCATTTCCGATATCGTGCAAAGAAAAAGCCTGTTTCAGTGATCTTCTCTTTATATAATTGATACTACGTGTTGTTGTAATCGTATAAATCCACGTGTATAAAGAAGATCTAAAGTTAAACGTTTTCATCTTTCTGTACATTACTAAAAGAACTTCCTGAACTATTTCATCAGCATCCAGGTGATTCCCTGTCATTCTCCTTGCGTGCCAATATATTCTTTGCTGATATTTCTTTGCTATTTCATTAAAAGCAGATTCATCGCCATTATTGAATCTTTTAATAACACTAACATCATTTTCCTTTTCGGTCATATACCAGCAAAATATCCTAAATATTCGACATAAGAAACTAGGATTAAGTTTAACCCCGCATTAAATAAATTTTCAGATGCGGTTAAACCAAACATATCACTAACATGTCAAAAGTTCAAAAGCTAAAGAAGTTAAAACAAAAAACAGGAGACATAAATGAAAAAGCTAATATATGCGTTAAGTATAAGCCTTCTTTTACCTTTATTAATTTCGGTAAATGGATTCGCACAGCCGAAAGAGAAAATGAAAATGGATTTCAAAGGAAATATGATTGAAAAACTTAATCTCACAGATGCGCAAAAAGACAAGATAGCCGATCTAAGATCTAAAAATCAGAAAGAAATGATTGATCTGCGTGCAGAACTTAAGAAGAAAGAGATCGATATGAGAGATCTTCGAAAAGATCCTAATCTTACAAGAGAAGGATTAATTTCTGAGGTTAAAGAGATCAATGATATTAAAGATACCAGATTGCAATTGCAAGAGCAAATCATCAGATGGATATCTATGAACTTCTAACCCCGGAACAGAAAAAAATATGGCAGAAAAATAAACCGATGATGCGAGATCATATGAAAATGAAGTTCAGGGATAGAAAATTTGATCATGGTGGATTTGGTACTCCAAATGATACGGATAACGATGATTAAAGATTAAGATTCGATGTTAATCAATCTAAATTATGAAGCCGGACTGGAATCCGGCTTTTTTTATTTTGGGTTTGTCGGTCTCAAATCAATTTCACTCATCAAAGCTCTTACAGGAAGATTAATTATTGCAAGAACAGCATGAGCCACATCTTCTGCAGCTAAAACCTTTTCAACATCTTTCTTTTGATTATTTCCACTGCCAAAATCTGTAGCAACAGAGCCGGGACAGACTGCAGCAACTCTAACATTATATTCACGCACTTCAAGCATAAGAGATTTTGTGAAGCCTAAAACAGCGTGCTTAGTTGCACCATACATTGTTCCACCTAAAAATCCATTTTTACCTGCAAGTGAGACAATATTAATTATTGAACCTTTCTTTCTTTTAATCATATCTCCAACAACAGCCCGACTAAAATTAAAAACACCATATAAATTAGCATTAACCTGTTCCTTAAATTCATCAAGCTTTGCTTCAACAAATGGTTTCAGAATTCCCATTCCCGCATTATTAATCAGATGATCTATCTTGCCGTAAACATCTATTATTTTCTTAACAGACATTTGAACAAACTTCTCATCACCAACATCTCCGGCAAAATATTCACAGTTAACGCCTTTAGCTTTTATTTCCTTCTGGACTTTTTCAAGAGCATCGACATCTCTCCCAAAAATAATTACATCCATTTCTTCATCAGCAAGAGCTAAAGCAATTGCTTTTCCTATTCCCCTGTTTGCACCGGTAACAACAGCTAATTCTTTATCATCCATAAATAACTCCTATTTCGAATTCTTTATTTCCAATTCACAACTCAAAATTCACAAGTCCCCCTCAATCGGTCTTACAAATATTTCTTCACTTATCATATTTTCTTTCTGTAGATAAACCCAAACGAGTAATCTTGCAATATCTTCAGTTGACATCATTCTTTCAGAATTTTCTTTTCTTATTTCCTGAGACCACATTGGTGTTTCGGTTGCCCCCGGAATTATATTTATCACTTTTATTTTATACTTTCTAACTTCTTCTCTCAGAACATTTGTATAAGCCATTAAACCATTTTTTGAAGCTGCGTAAGCACTTGAACGAGTAAAAACTTTTTTTGTTACTGAAGAAAGAATATTGATTATTGTTCCTCCTCCCCGTTCAATCATTTTAGGAAGAACAGACTTTATTGTATAAATGGACCCAAGAAGATTTGTATTAATTATATCATCTATTTCATTAATTGAATTTTCTTCAGCCAGTTTGAACGATGTAATTCCGGCATTGTTTATAAGGCAATCTATTTTGTGAGTCGATAGTATTTTTTTTGCAGTTTGGTCTACATTTGCACTTGAAGCAACATTACACGGAAAAATATCCAGTTCAAGTTTATCTTTATTTAAAGCTTTATTAAGCCGTTCAAGTTCCGTTGCTCTTCTTGCAGAGACAAAAACTCTGCAACCCGTTTTTGCAAATTCCTCAGCAGCAGCTTTTCCAATTCCTGAACTAGCTCCCGTTATCCAGATGCCTGATTTCTCGTCCGCCATAGTCGATTTATGATTTATGAATTATGATTTACAAAAACAAAAAATTATAGTTTTCTAGAAGTCTTAGAAATAGATGTAAAGATAGCTGTTAATTCATCTGCTTCTTTAATTAACTTTTCTAGTATTATATTTCTTAAAATTTTTGATTCCAAAATTATCTCAAGCCAATAAAGAGTTTCATCAGCTTCTTCTTCAACAATTTTTATTTTATATCTAAAGTCATCTTTTGATTTCGCTCTGCAAGCCGCTCTATAATTAGCTCCAACAGAAGTAGCCGATCTTAAAATTTGCCTGCTTATAATATTACCAACATTATTTTTAGGCAGCAATGCTGTAAAATTTATTATTTCCAGAGCAAATATTTTCGTTCTATCCAATAGTTGCCGTTTGTCCATTTCCACCCCATAAATTAAATAAGTTCAAAAATGAAATCGTAAATCCAAAATCGTAATTCAAAAATCAAAGCTTGCTTGAGATTAACGTTAAGAACTCCGCTCTCGTTCTCGCATCTTCCTTAAATACTCCTAGCATAGCACTTGCCGTTGCAGAAGAGTTTTGCTTTTCAACTCCACGCATCATCATACACATATGAAAAGCTTCCGAAACAACTGCAACTCCATGTGGCTGCAAATATTTTTCAAATGTATCCGCAATTTGTTGTGTCATTCTTTCCTGAACCTGGAGCCTTCGTGAAAATACTTCAACAATACGTGGAATTTTACTTAACCCGATTATCTTTCCATTTGGAATATATGCCACATGCACTTTACCGTAAAAAGGAAGCATGTGATGTTCACAAAGACTATAGAAATCTATATTTTTTACAAGCACCATCTCATCATATTTTTCTGTGAATACAGCTTTATTAAGCACTGATTCAATATCTTTAGTATAACCTGAAGTTAAAAACTCATAAGATCGTGCAACTCTTCTTGGAGTGGCAAGCAGTCCTTCTCTCTTAGGATCTTCTCCTATTTCCTTTAACATTTTAGTGACTAAATCCTCTACTACTTTCTTATCCAAAATTATTCTCCTTTGTACTCAAAATAATTATTTTCAGTCTCATACAATTTCACTGAATGAAGTTTGCCTTTCGGAATTTTACCAACAAGTTGATTCCAGATTGCAATCGTTATATTCTCTGATGAAGGAAGTATCGCTTTCATAAAATCTGTGTCAAGGTTTAGATTCTTGTGATCAACTTTTTCAATAACATTTTTTCTTATGATTTCTTTAAGGTCTTTTAAATTGATAAGAAAACCTGTTTCAGGGTCGACATCTCCTTTTACAACAACCTCAAGAATATAATTATGTCCATGCCAATTTGGATTACTGCACAAACCGTAAAGCTTAAAGTTTTCTTCGTCACTCAAACCCGGTTTGAATAAACGATGTGCCGCACTGAAACGTGCGCGTCTTGTTAGGTAAACCATATTAATTTTTTAACTGCTTCCATTACTTCTTCATTATGTCCTTGTACTTTAACTTTCCTGAAGATTTTTTTTATTTTTCCTTCAGGATCGATTATGTAAGTTGTACGCTCGACTCCCATATATTTTCTTCCATACATACTTTTTTCTTTCCAGACATCGTATTTTTTTATCACTTCTTTATTTTCATCTGCCAATAAGCTGAAATTTAAATTATACTTTTTAGCAAACTTTTTATGTGATTCAACCGAATCGGGACTGACACCGAGAATTACAGCATCAACTTTTTTGAACTTCGGGAAATCATCCCTGAAACTGCATGCTTCTGCTGTACATCCTGAAGTATCATCTTTCGGATAAAAATATAAAATGATATTTTTTCCCTTGTAATCGCTTAACGAAATTGTTTTCTCATTTTGATCAGTTAGCTTAAAGGTGGGAGCTTTTTTTCCTTCTTCCAGCATAATTCTCCTTACATTTATTAATTATTCTTTAATGAATTCTTTATTGCTTCGTAATCAGGCTGAAGACCGTTATGTTTACAAATTTCTGCATATTTTATTTTTCCATCTTTGCCGATTACAAAAGCAGATCTTTTTGAAACTCCTAAGTAATCATATTTACCCGCACCATGAACTTCATTTAAAGAATCATATTTCGCCGAGGCTTCTCTATTGAAATCACTCAGCAAAGGGAAATTAAGATTTAATTTTTCAGCCCAAAGCTTGAGCGAGTAATGACTATCTACACTAATTCCAAGAATATTAGCTTCAAGGTTTTCATAATCTTTCAGATTATCTCTGGTTGAACACATTTCTTCTGTACAGACAGACGAATTTGCAAATGGAAAAAAAAGAAGAACAACCTGTTTATCCAGATAATTTTTTAACGAAACTTTTTGTCCACTTGTGTTTATTAAAGTAAAATCAGGAGCGATATCGCCAATTTTTAAAGCCATAATTTTTTATAACATTAAATAGTTCTTTAATAGATAAAAGTTACTTATTTAGGCTTGCACATTCAAGAGTACAATAAGGATGCACTGCAAATGATTATTCACTTTGTGTGAATTGAAATAAGAAAATATTTGCCAATTGCTTACTGTTTTTGCTTATTATCCAAGCAGTCCCCGCCCTTTTGTCCACTCTTTAAATCCTTCTTCAAGATGTTCAAAAGAATTTATAGCAAAAAGAATCGGCTGCAAATGCCAGACATCATATTCCTGGTGAACTAATTTTTCGGGAATAAAATCTTTTACTTTAACTTCATTCGATAAAGCATGATTTACTTCTTCTTTCGAAGAAATAATTCCGGCACCATAAATTCTCATTCCTTCTTTCTGTTTTATAAGACCGAATTCAACTGTGAACCAATGAAATGTTTCAAGAAATTTGCGGTCTTCTCCTTTTGCATTTAAAGCCGCTTCACCAAACATTTGATAGAAAGAAGCGAAATTCGGATTTGTCAGCAAAGGCATATGACCAAACATATCATGAAAACAATCGGGAGCCGGAGTGTAATCGAGTTCTTCTTTTCCTCTTATGTAATCAGTAGAAGGAAATATTTTTTCACGAAGCATCTCAAAAAAATTTTGTTCGTGAATTAAACCGGGAACTCTTGCAATCTTCCAGCCAGTTGTCTTTTTGAAAACAGTACTTATTTCTTTAAGAGAAGGGATTTTATCTTTAGTGAAATTCAGAATATCAACTCCATCGAGATATTCATTACAAACTCTTCCGGGAAGATTTTCCATTTGCCTGTTGTAAAGAAATTCCCAGTTTTCATGATCGGATTTGAGGATAATCAGGATATTCAATTTGGTCATCAACAGGAACAGGTCCGGTCAGCTTCTGTGGAATACATCTTGGATCAATTCCCTCTTGTGCGGCTTTTTCGTAAGCTGACAGGTGCTTATTTCCATCTTTTGGATTCATGCTTTCCCTTTCATTGATAATCAGCTTTTGGCTTTTATCAATATAAGCAATGTTATTTTGATCTTCTAAATAATATTTACTTCTTCCTTTAATTCTATACCGAATTTATCAAGAACAGATTTTTTTATTTCTTTCGCTAGATTCAAAACTTCTTCTCCCGACGCTTCACCGTAATTTACAAGCACAAGAGATTGTTTTGCATGCGAACCGGTATTACCAACTTTTTTCCCTTTCCAACCGCAGCTTTCAATTAACCAGCCGGCTGGAATTTTTACTTTTCCGTTTTCTAGTTTGAATCCAATTATATCTTTAAAATTTTCTTTAAGCTGATTGAATTTATCTTCGGAGACTTCAGGATTTTTGAAGAAGCTGCCCGCATTCCCAATCTCTGCCGGATCTGGTAATTTGCTTTGCCTTATTTTAATTATAACATCACTTACTTCTTTTATCCCGATTTGATTGTAACCAAGTTTATCAAGTTCGCTTTTAACGTTTCCATAAGAAATATTAATTACAGGATGTTTACTTAAACGTAATGTCACATAAGTAATAATAAACTTATCTCTCAATTCATTTTTGAAAATACTATTACGGTAACCAAATTTGCATTCATCTTTTTTAAAAACAGCAGATTTACCGTTATCAATATAAACTCCGTTAAGACTCTCAAAAACATCCTTAATTTCCCGTCCATAAGCTCCAATATTTTGCATAGGTGCGGCTCCAACAGTTCCGGGAATTAGTGAAAGATTTTCAATTCCTCCATAATTTTTTTCAACACAAAAAAGGACAAGTTTATGCCAGGTTTCTCCGGCACCGGCTTTAATTAGAACAGTTTCATTATCTTCACCTATTATTTCGATACCGGAGATAGAGATTTTTAAAACTAATCCATCAAAATCTTTTGTAAGCAAAATATTGCTTCCTCCACCCAGGATTAATTTCGGTAAAGATTTGTATTCATCAGAGGAAAAGACTTCTTTTAACTCTGTTTCATCATAAATCTCGGAAAAGAATTTAGCTTTTACATCTATTCCAAAAGTGTTGTAAGATTTAAGCGAAATATTTTTTTCTATTTTCATTTTTGCTTTGAAACTCCACTTAGAAAATAAGGATAAAATGATAAAAAAAGATAAAACGATTTAAAGTACTTTGTGATTTTTTTTCTGCATTTAATAATAAGTTTTCTATTTTTGTATATGAAAATAAAATCAATGGAGATAGCAGGTATTGAAGTTAGAATTTAATTTCAGCCAATCGGGAGTTGTACCTTACAGAAAAAAGAACGGGGAATTACAGATTCTTCTCATCACATCAATTAAAAGGAAAAAGTGGATACTTCCGAAAGGATATATTGAGTTCAACCTTTCTCCATTTGAATCGGCAAAGAAAGAAGCTTACGAAGAAGCAGGAGTACTCGGAGCTAATGAAACGGTAGAACTTGGATCATTCATAATGGAAAGGTCCATTGGTCGTTGTAATATTAAAATATTTTCTATGGAAGTAGTCGAAGTTCTGGATGACTATCCCGAAAAAAATGAAAGAAAAAGGAAGTGGTTCCCGTTTAAAGAAGCCGCTGAAAATGTTAGTATTCCGGAGGCTTCATCTATGATACTTTCCTTAAATGACATGATAAAAAATAGTTAAACTTGAATATTGATTATTAAACGCCAAAAATATTGGGGTTATAAATCTTCAATAAACAACAATCAACTCTCAATTCTCAATTTGTTTGTTACTTCTTTGGTTATTTTTAGCTGTAGAAATGCCCTTCGCAATAATCGCAATTAATTCTTCTGTTCCTTTAAAAACATTTGAGAGTTTAATGGGTTTAATAAGCTCTTTTTTTTTAATAATTTTTAATGCAATTCTGCATTCTTTTAGTTCTTTCAGAACCACTTTCATCTTATGAATAAAATCATTTTTTGATTCTGCTGCTTGCACTTCTCCATAATTAAAAGTTGGTGAATGACAGGACCTGATTAACTGACCGGCAATATAATTTCCCGTCCTTGTTTTTGGTAATGCCTCTACAACGTCAATCATTTTGCAGGTATAATTTACAAAACGATCTTCAAGGTCAAATCTTTCTTTTCCCATTTTGTCCTCCATTTATTTATTGAATATTGAAAATTGATTATTGAATATTCTGATTTTTAATCATAAAAAACATTTTTTACTTTGAAATTTATTCATTCCACAGACTTTCATTCAAAACTTTTTCTACTGCCTCTTTGCTCGTTTCATAGTCATATCCTCGCGAAGATAAATAAATGTAAATCTTTTCAGCAAGTTTTCTTTTTTCGAGATTCTTATGCAAAAGTGTTTTCATTTTCTTTTCAGCTAGTGTTATCGCATCATTCAGTTTATTTCCTTCTGGAAATTTTTCTTCAATTATCTGCTCAATTAATTCCCGGCTGATCCCCTTCTTTATCAATTCACCCTTCATTTTCTTTTCTCCCCATAATTTTGTTCTCATCTTTTCTTCTGTAAAGATCTGTGCAAATTTATAATCGTCCAGAAGTTCTTTCTCCTTTAGTTCATCAATAACTTCGGTTATCATTTCCTTTTCATACTTTTTCTGATAGAGTTTGGTCCTTAATTCTTTTTCAGAATGAGGTCTCCTGGCAAGTAATCTTATTGCGCGAAGCTTGACATAATATCTTCTGTTCTCATCGACTAAAAAAGAAAAACGGTCTGAAGAAACTCCCATCCCTTTCTTCAAACCGCTTTTTATGAAAACTTCTAAATTGATTATCAGCTTTTCATCATTATCAAAATGAATTACAACGTTCCGGCTATCCTTTTTTGTAATTTTTTCGATTATCATTTTTATAAGAAAGGATTAAAGAGATGCCGGATCGAGTCCGGCATGACACAATGATTACTTTCCTGATTTTTTACTGCTTGTTTTTTCTTCTGTTTTAGCTTCTTCTTTAGGAACTATACCAAGCTTTGCCTTAACATCTTTCTCAAGACTTTTATACATATCAGGAGTTTCATTTAACTTTTGCTTTAGCGAATCTCTTCCCTGGAAACGATCCTCTCCATAAGTAAACCAGGAACCGCTTTTCTTAAGAATGCCAAAGTTTGTTGCAAGATCAATAAGATCACCGGCTTTACTTATCCCTTCATTATAAAGAATATCAAATTCGACTTCTTTAAATGGAGGCGCAACTTTACTTTTTACAATTTTAACTTTTGTCCTGTTACCGATAACATCTGTTCCATCTTTAATAGCTGCAATTCTTCTTATATCCAATCTTAAAGAAGCATAAAATTTAAGTGCATTTCCACCTGTTGTTGTTTCCGGATTACCAAACATTATTCCAATTTTGCTTCTTAACTGGTTTATAAAAACAACTGCTGTTTTGGATTTGGAAATTGCACCTGTAAGTTTTCTTAAAGCCTGGGACATTAGTCTTGCCTGAACCGCCATTGTTGCATCGCCCATTTCTCCTTCTATCTCCGAGCGTGGCACAAGCGCAGCAACAGAATCAATTACAATAATATCGAGCGCATTGCTTCTTACAAGTGTATCGGTTATTTCGAGAGCCTGCTCGCCAAAATCGGGTTGGGAAATAAGTAGGTTTGCAGTGTCAACACCAAGCCTCTTTGCATAATTAACATCGAGAGCATGTTCTGCATCGATGAATGCGGCAAGACCGCCTAACTTTTGTGCCTCTGCAATTACATGTAAACATAATGTAGTTTTACCGCTCGATTCCGGACCATAAATTTCCGTCACTCTTCCTCTCGGTATTCCGCCAATTCCGAGCGCAAAATCAAGAGACAACGCTCCTGTAGGTATAGACTCGACCTGAGCGATCACACCATCGCCAAGCTTCATAATTGAGCCTTTGCCATAAGTTTTTTCTATTGATGATATTGTATCTTCAACTATTTTAAGTTTTTGTTCACGATCTGAACTCATTATTTACCTCCCATCGATTGTAATTTATATTTTTTAATTTCTGTGTACCTGGAACCGCTTGAAAGAAGTTCGCTCTTTATAAGTGATATGGAATCTGCCAAAAACTTCGTATCGGGTAATTTACAATTTTCAAAACTGTTTATAAAATTTTTATCCATTTTTTTTCTA
Organism: uncultured Ignavibacteria bacterium; assembly: GCA_963727535.1. Lineage (GTDB taxonomy): Bacteria > Bacteroidota > Ignavibacteria > Ignavibacteriales > Ignavibacteriaceae > RBG-16-34-14. The sequence continues at coordinate 205,843 of CAVSGR010000004.1, read as the reverse complement.
ACTCTCATCAAAGTAAGGTGTGGTTTGAGCTTTTTCCTTTCTTTCTCTATTCCGAATTTAATGAGTTCTTGATTCAACCTTTCAACCAGACTGAATATTTCTTCATTTATATTTAATCCAAGCCAGAGAATTTTAGGTTCTCTTCCTGAATAAAAAAAACCAAATTTACTTAAACTACAATTGAAAGCTTTATATTCATTAATGAAAGATATTTCTTCCTGTATCTTTTCAATTAAGATTCTCATCAACCTCTCCAATAAATTTTAATCGTCAAATGAAACTTATCCGGCGCCTCCCATTTATAATCTAACGGATTGATCGATTATACCATTTCGTAACCGAATTATTTCTTCTTTAATCTTTTGCGGAATATTAAGAGCAACGAACAATCTAATCATCGAGAGGAATTCCGAGTAAATGCCGCCGAAGCATATCTAAAGCGCTCTGTGTAGTTCTCTGTTTATTAAGAATTCTATCTTCACCAAAACGGAATTCCTTAGCAGTACACACTTTGTCGTCGCAAATACCTATATAAACAAGTCCGACCGGTTTGCCAGCAGTTGCTCCGCCAGGTCCCATAATTCCAGTAATTGCCAGTCCCAAATCTACACCGGAAACTGACTTTACACCCTCTGCCATTTGTCTTGCAACTTCAAGACTAACAGCACCATGCTCCGCTATAGAATCTTCATTTACCTTTAGTAGTTCTACCTTTGCGGCGTTACTGTAAGAAACGATTCCTCTTTCAAAATAGGCGCTGCTTCCGCCAATATTTGTAAGCATGTTTGCAACATTTCCACCTGTACAGGATTCAGCAGTTGCCAGCTTTAAGTTCCTTTCTTTCAATAATTTACCTACAACTGCCTCAAGAGATTCTTCGTCACGGGAATATATATATCTTCCTGCTTTACCGATGATCTTTTGCTCAATTTCACTTAATCTATTCTTGGCTGTTTCTTCATCTTTTTCATTAATAGTAATTCTTAGCTTCACACCAAACTGGCTTGGAAGAAAAGCGAGTTTAGCCCCATTTAATAATTCATCAATGTTACCAAGTTTTTCATATAAAGCGGATTCAGGAATTCCTGTAGTATGTAAAGTTTTTCTCAAAGTATAAGCTCCTGTATCACCTATTTTTTCTTTAAGATGAGGAATAACATAAAATTCCATCATTTCAGCCATTTCAAAAGGAACGCCCGGCATAACAACAAAAACTTTTTTATCTTTTTCTATCCAGATTCCCGGTGCAGTTCCCTTGGAATTCCTGATTACCTTTGCAATTTTAGGAACAAGTGCCTGGTCCTCATTTACTTTTGTCATTTCTCTTTTTCTTTTTTCAAAAAGAGCTTTTATATCGTCAAATACATCATTATTCTTAACGAGCTCAGTATTAAAGAATTTAACAACACATTTCCTCGTGATATCATCGTGGGTAGGTCCCAAACCGCCGGTTGTAATCAGAATATCATTTTCTTCCCAGCATCTTTTAAATTCATTTAGAATAGATGTTTCATCATCGCCAACAACAGAAGTAGTATTCAAATCGATATTTATATTAACAAGTTTCTCACCTATAAAAGCTGCATTTGTATTCAGAGTCTGCCCGATTAAAATTTCATCACCAATAGTAATTATATGTGCATTCATAATATTTTATAGACTTACTAAATTATTGTTTCTTTCATAAACCGTTAAAACGGTTATCAAAATATTTCTCTGAGGCAACCCACGACTAAAGTCGTGGGTTAACGTAAAACCAGATTTAGTATCCTGCTTTTTTAACGGCATAAAAAGAGAAAGTTTGTCTTAGTTAAAATCTTCTAACCAATATTAAAAATAACTAAAACTAAATGAATAACAATCAAAGAATAAAAACCTGAAACCACGTCATCAATCATAATTCCCAAACCACCGGGTAAATATTCAAGTTTTCTTGCAGGATATGGTTTAACAATATCAAAAAAACGCCAAATAAAAAAAACAACGACAGAAAGAATTACTGTCTTGGGAACAAACAATAACGATATCCACTGTCCAACCAATTCGTCTACCGTACACTCAGCAGGATCCTTGCCATATTTTTTATCAAATTTATTTCCAACATAAATACCATAAGCTGCGAATAGAATAATCGCAATAGACATGATTAATAGATTTTCAAAACCGGGAATCCAGTAGATAAGCAGTGCTACTAAACTTCCGAAAGTACCCGAAGCAAGAGGAATATAGCCGGTATAAAAACCGGAACCTATTAATCTCTCAATAAAATTAATTTTTATTTCTGATGAGTTTTCCAATCAATACCCTGTTTTTGTAAAGATAATCAGCACCTGAATGAAAAGTAATTATTGTAATAAAAAGCATTGTAATATAAACAAAGTATTCGTTCATCAATATTCCAAACAATCTTTCATTACCAATGTAAATCTGTTCTGTATGTGAACCAGCATAAACTGCTAGCAAATAGTAAAGAAATGTCATCTGGATAAATGTTTTCCATTTTGCATAGTAGCTTGTCGGGAATGAAATATTTTTGTAATCAGCATAAGCACGTAAACCGGTTACTATAAAATCTCTGACTAAAATTATAAGCACCATCCATAATTTCAACACTCCAAGAATTGCAAAACCAAGAAAAGCCGACGAGGTTAAAATCTTATCTGCTAAGGGATCCCAGAATTTTCCCCATGTTGTAATATAATTGAATTTCCTTGCGAGCCAGCCATCATACCAGTCCGTTAAAGCGGCAACTACAAAAATGCCAAGTGATATTTGTTTGAATAATGGATCAGGTGATAGAAAGAAAAAAAGGAAAAAAGGAGTGAGAATAATGCGCAATATTGTTAGTTGATTCGGTAGTACCATTTTTCATTAGTTCTGTATTAATCATCAGCAAGTTTTTTAAGAAACGGGTATTCATAGATTCCCGTATTATGCCCGTCTTTCCACGCAATAGATATTGCATAGCTGCCAACCTGGTTTATGTTTGCAATTTTAACCTGGCTTTCCATTAAGATAGGAATATAAGTTTCGCTTTGTTTTTCTCTTTCAATCATACAGGTTGCACATGGACAAAGTTTTCTTAGTTTCTCCAAACCAATTGCAGATTCAGATTTATCATCCCATCTAATTAATAGATGATTATTGTTGCCAACTTTTATCTGAAGTGGCTGCATTAGTTTAATTTCTCACCCGTTAATTTGGAATAAATTTCCAGGTATTTTTCGCTTGTTTTATTAATTATTTCTTCAGGGAGTTCAGGTGGAGGAGGCTGCTTATTAAATTTAATTGACAACAGATAATCTCTCACAAACTGCTTATCGAAACTCTGTTGTGCTCTTCCCTTCTCATAACTTTCAACAGGCCAGAATCTTGAAGAATCAGGTGTTAATAATTCATCAACAATAATAACTTCGTCTTTATAAATGCCAAATTCCATTTTAGTATCAGCAATGATTATTCCTTTTTGCAGAGCGTAATCGGAAACAGTCTTATAAATTTTTAAAGCAATATCTTTTATATTCGACATCGTTTCTTTGTCAGTTATCTTTTCCGCTTCTTCAAATGAAATATTCTCGTCGTGGGTACCGATTTCAGCTTTGGTAGAAGGAGTGAAGATCGGCTCAGGCAGTTTTTCAGATTCATATAATCCTGCCGGGAGTTTTATTCCCGAAATGCTTCCGGTTTTCTTATAGTCATTCCATCCCGAACCTGAAATATATCCTCTTACAATACTTTCGATGGGAATTACTTTTGCTTTCTTTACAAGCATAGATCTTCCTTCAAGTTCATCTTTGTATTGATGAAACTCCGATGGAAATTTATTAACATCTGTTGTTACAAGATGATTGGGAATTATATCTTTAGTAAGGTTAAACCAGAACTCAGAAATTTTTGTGAGGACTTTACCTTTGTATGGAATTCCCTGCGCCATAATTACATCAAATGCCGAGAGTCTGTCGGTTGACACAATTAAATAATATTCCCCAGCATCATAAATATCCCGTACTTTGCCCTGTTTTACTAGCTTAAGTTCCGGGAAATTTGTTTCTAAAATTACTTTGGGTTGCATTTCTATCCTTAAAATTTGTGTTTAAATATAGTCAGACGGAAGGCGTGATTCAAATAGTTAGGACTAAAGAGATGACATCTTTGGCAAAGATGTCATCTTTATTAAGAAATTATTCGAGAGGAATACGGTCTTTATTTTCTTCAAGCCATTTATCAAAATCCTTTAATTCAGGATTTAAAGAACGACAAATATCAATATTCCGTATCTCAAGATAATCCTTTTGAAAATCCCTATGATGCTGAAACATATTTCCAATATCATCAGCACCGGGAAATCCAAAACTTCTAAAAGTATCCGGCGAAACTTCATTATAAACAACTTCTTTGCCCAAAGCTTTACTAAGCTTCTCAGCCATTAGTTTAATTGTCAAGTGTTCTCCGGCTACTCCAACTCTCTTACCAATATATTTGTCTCCTGCTTTAAAAATTCCGTATGCAGTTTTCCCTATATCTTCTGCAGCAACTCCGGCAAGTTTTTTATCTCCCATAGGGTATGTCAACGCCAGTTTTCCGTCAGTACCTTTTTTAGGACCAAGACCAAAGTAAATCAGGTTCTCCCAATAAAATGAAGCAGTAAGATAAGTTGTAGGAACACCAGCTTCTTCAAAATATTTATCTGATTCTCCTTTTGCATCAAAATGAGGTACCTTATATTTCTCCATAAGTGTGGGCATTCTATCATCATTCAGTGGAATCCATTTTCTTGTGTCTTCAAGAGTTGACCAGATGACATGTTTTAGTCCTGCATCTTTAGCTGCAAGCGACATATTTTTAGCCTGGCTTTTTTCTTTTTCGGGAGAAAGATATTCCCAATAATTTGTTACACAAAAAGCTCCGTAAGCACCATTAAAAGCTTTCTTTAAACTTTCTACATCATCAACATTTGCTGTTACAATTTCCACATTCTTTTTTGCAAGTTCTTTTGCTTTATCTGAATCGGGATTTCGCGTAATAGCTCTCGGCATAAAATTACCGTTCGAATCATTTAAAATCGCATGAACTAAACCACCACCCTGGGCACCTGTCGCCCCAATTATTGCAATCATTTTTTTAGACATAGATTTCCTCCGTTCTAATTCGTTTATAATTTTGAATGTAAATTTCAGAAAGTAATATAAATATTATAAGCAAAAATTAAAGTCTAATTGTTTAAAACAAAAAGAGGCTGACGGCCAGCCTCTATTTCACAGCATAATTTATTCAACTACTTTAGCAAAATCATTCTTTTAGCACTCATATAGTTTCCTGCTATAAGCTGGTAAATATAAACTCCACTTGCTAAATCAGAGCCATCAAAATCGACAGTGTAATTACCACCTGGGTGATAGCCTGAAACAATAGTTTTTTCTAATGCCCCGGTAACATTATAGACTTTCAATATTACAAATTCCCCTTTAGGAATCGAATACTCAATTATTGTGGAAGGATTAAAAGGATTAGGATAATTTTGTTTCAAACTAAAATTAGTGACTGCTACTTTATCAGTTACACCTGTTACAGCTTCAACGTGAATAATGCCCGACATTCCAACCCCATTTGGACCACCGTGAATTGAACAATAATACCTGAAATCTCCTGCAGTATCAAAAACATAAGTATAGACCCAAATATTTGTACTGGCACTGCCGCTTGTAAAATTGCCGTCATCAGCCTGAACACTATGAAAGCCCCCGTTGTTTGTCCACCTGACAGTGTCACCAACACTAATTGTAAGCTCGGAAGGGCTAAAGGTAAGACCAACAATAGATACATCGTGCAGTGTTTGCGCAAAGTTATGGTTAAATGCAAAAAAAAGAGTAAATAAGACTATGTGTAGTACAGATTTCATCTTTAGCTCCTTTCAAGTAAAAATTAGAATAATTATACTTATAGTAACAATCAATAGGTAAAGGGGACATTCCTCTTTAATTAAATTATTAATATCAGAAGGTTCCTTTTAATGAAAGGCAAACTAAATACAAATTAACACAAAACTATCCCGAAACTATAATTTTTTTTGATTCGCTTCAATTTCTTTATTGTAGTTAATTTATTCTAAATTTACCCGGGTGGATTAAAATAAAAAAGCGCAATTGTTATTAAGAATTGCACTTGGTTGTGGGCAGAGACGGAATCGAACCGCCGACACAAGGATTTTCAGTCCTTTGCTCTACCGACTGAGCTATCTGCCCTTAAAAATAGAACTCAAAAATATGATTTTTTATTCTAATCTCAAAAATCTTTGGGAATAAAAAAGAATGGGAAGATACTTCAGAATTTCTGAAAGACCTAATCTTGCAATTTTGTTCCGAAGGAATGCCTTCAGCATAATCTCTAAATTTTGAAATTACTGCTTACTCTACTGTTACACTCTTCGCAAGATTTCGCGGCTGATCGACATTAAGTCCTTTCTTAACTGCAATATGATATGCAAGCAATTGCAATGGTATTACAGTTAAAATAGGCATAAGCATTCTAATAGTTGAAGGTATTTTAATCGTATAATCTACAAGACTGTCAATTGTATTATCATTTTCTGTAGCAATTGCAATTGTTCTTCCACCGCGTGCTTTAACTTCTTCAATATTACTGACTATCTTATCGTAAGTTGAATCTTTAGGTGCTATAAAAACTACAGGCAAATTCTCATCAATTAACGCAATCGGTCCATGTTTCATTTCAGCTGCCGGATAACCTTCAGCATGTATATAAGATATTTCTTTCAGCTTGAGAGCTCCCTCAAGAGCAACAGGAAAATTGTATCCCCTTCCAAGGTAAAGGAAATTGTTTGCCTCATAAAACTCCGAGGCAATCTTTTCAATCTGGTCATTAAGCTTTAAGATAGAATTTATTTTGTCAGGAAGTGCCATTAACTCCTCAGCAATAGCTCTTCCGTCTACCTGGCTCAGGCTCTTTTTCCTTGCAATAAGCAAGCTTATTAGAGCAAGAACAGTTAACTGTGAAGTGAAAGCTTTTGTAGATGCTACACCAATCTCAGGACCAGCATGTGTAAAAACTCCAGCCATTGTTTCTCTTGCTATGGAACTTCCTACTACGTTACAAATTCCAAGAACAAGCGCACCTTTCAGTTTAGCTTCACGAAGAGCTGCAAGTGTATCGGCTGTTTCACCGCTTTGTGAAATAAAGAATATTGTGTCATCCTGGTTAATAATAGGATTTCTATAACGAAACTCAGAAGCATATTCAACTTCCGTAGGAATACGGCAAAACTGCTCGAACATATATTCACCAACTAAGCCGGCATGCCACGAAGTTCCACATGCAGTAATTATAATTCTTTTGGAATTTACAAGTCGACCAACTACATCGGTTAAACCACCTAATTTACTCGTTCCTTTCTCAAATAGAATTCTTCCTCTTAATGAATTGCTAATTGTTTCGGGCTGTTCCATAATCTCTTTTAACATAAAATGGGAAAAGCCGCCTTTATCTATCTCATCAAGCGTCATGCTTATTTCGTGTATTTCTTTTTCAATGTCCTTATCCGAAATAGTTTTTACGATAAATTTGTCTTTGTAAACTTCAACGAGTTCACCATCTTCCAGGTATATAACCTGTTTGGTGTGGGCAAGGATTGCCGAAACATCCGAAGCTATAAAATTCTCACCATCGCCAACACCTAGCACAAGCGGAGAACCTTTACGGGCAGCAATTATTTTATCAGGTTCGCCTTCATAAATAACTGCAATACCGTAAGTACCTTCAACCTCAGTTAAAGCAAGCCTTACAGCTTTAAACAAAGGATTTCCTTTTTTCAAAAAGCTATCAATCAAATGAGGTAGCACTTCAGAATCTGTTTCAGTTACAAAAACATAGCCTTGATTTTCAAGACTCTTTCTAAGAGTACGGAAATTTTCTATTATCCCGTTGTGGATTACATAAAGATCCCTGGCAGTATTGTAATGCGGATGTGCATTAATTTCATTAGGTACGCCGTGAGTAGCCCATCTTGTATGACCAATTCCTGTTTTCCCGGAGAGATCCGTTTTCTGAACTTTCTCTTCAAGCAGGGAAACTTTACCTTTATTTTTTATAACCTCGGAGTGATTATTCGTAAGAACACCTAAGCCTGCCGAATCATAACCGCGGTATTCGAGACGTTTCAATCCACTAATTAAAATAGGTACACAATTTTTTTCACCTATATAACCTACAATTCCACACATATTTTACCTTTAAAAGTTGAATTTTAGTACGATAAAATTAAGCAAAAATAATGCCTTACAAAAAAGCAATAAATCATCGCTAAGATAAGGGTGATGGAGGAACAATAATAACAGGAGAAGTAAATGTTATTTTATCTTAGCCAACTTTTGCACTACAGTCTTGGTAATCTGACTACTCTTTGAGATTACTTTGTAAAAATAAAGTCCGTTTGCTATCTCGTCACCGTCCCTGTCCCTGCCGTCCCAATGTATTTTATTAAAGCCAATTTGTAAATCGCTCGGAGGAACCGACAATTCGCGAATCAACCTCCCTGCCACTGTAAATATTCTTATCTTCAGTTCATCAGGAACATCGGTTCCTCTAAGCTGAAAAGTAAAATATGTATCATCTCTAAATGGATTAGGATAATTATATACTTCTTTCAGGTCAGTATCATTATATACATAAAATGAAGTTCTGTAAGAAGTAGTATCAAAGAAGTTGTTCGATGCATCTTTAGCCAATACCTCGAGAGTATGAGCGCCATTCTCAAGAGTAGGGTTCCATTTTACAATTGCTTCAGAGTTAGGATAAGGAATGTAGGAGAACATGGAATCTTCAATAGTTAACGGAATATTATTGTGAACAATAGAGAAATATTCTTTAGAAAGTGGCAAAGGGCTGTTGTCTTTTAATGTAATTGAAATATGCGGTTTGGCAGAAACAATATCTCCATCAAGAATTTCTTTATTATCGAATCTTACATTAAATGCCGGTGGGATGGTGTCCCTTTGTATGTATAATTTTTTGTCTACCGAATTGTTAAAAGAGAAATACTCTTTTTTATTAAGTTCTCCTATTACCCGAATGTCTCTTTCAAAGTAAGAACCATTATATTGATCTGCATCGCTGAGTTTGCTTGTCTGAATAGTGTACTCAACCGGCTTTGAAGAACTGTCTGGTGGTATCGAAATTTTTGTGGTATAGAGCAAACTATCATAACCATTCTGATAAAATTTTAAATTTAATGTGTCAGAGTTTGTTCCTCCTATGCTTCTTGCTTTAAAGTCAAAGGTTACCGGAAGCCCCTGTAAAACAGAATCCTGCTGAAAATTAAAATCATTTTTCTCAAAGTAGATATCTGAAAGAGGTTGATAATCGAAATTAACACTCTTAAGTTCCAAGGGTTGTGTAGCGGTAAAACTTGAATCAACTAGATTAAAGTTAAGCTTTAGATTAGAATAAAGATTGACATTTACTTGTGATAAAGAGATAGAGTCAGGGATATTTACCTGTAGTGTGTCCCAATTCTTTGTAGATGAATTTAGACCTAATAGCCTGACAGAAAATTTTCCACTGGGACTCGGATTAAGAAGGTCATATTTAAGACTATTCCATCTTTCGACTGGTCCAACTGAATTGGTTAGTATAGTGCCTGTAGCATCTTCGTAATATCCTGCAAACCTGCTGAACTTCGGTACAAATCCCGAAGCTCTATATACAGATGCGTAAATATAGTCGTTCGTCCAATCCCAGCACCAGGAATAATAACTTTGAAAGCTAGTTGGATATGGAGCCATTACTATCCATTCTTCTTCAAAGGATCCGTCGACTAAACTCAATCTTCTAATATAATTTGCTCTGAAATATTCTACCGGATAAATATAATCTCCATGCACAAAAAATCCCGTGATACCTTGTTGAAAACTACTCCCCGCAACTACAATATCAGGTTTAGCGAGAGACCAGCCGTTTGCAGGATCAAAAATTCTGACAGTATATTTATAGTTACCTAATGAATCTATTGTAGTGATATTATATATATATTTTCCGTCAGAAGTTATATAAACGGGACCATTTTTTACGGTTGTATTATCCCACCTCAATAAACCTGGGGGAACATTTACAGTATCAATCTGTTCTGTAGAAACATTTATTCTTACAAGCTTATGAGCCATCCCTGTTGCAACATATATATACCCGTCACTATGATAAGCAATTGTATTTTTTATTGAGTCACGAAAATTAGAAAATGGACCGTACATTTTACCCTGTATTGTTCCATTAAATCCCGTACCGACCCTGTATATCATTGATTTGCCGTCACTGGCAGTTGCCCAAATATTTCCAAAGTATAAATAAGTTCCATCTGTAGTCAAAGCAGTCAGTTTTAAGCTGTCCGGCAATTGCGGGTCCGGATAAAAATGTTCAAGTAAAGTTTTATTGGATGGTCTTGCAGGCAAAGGAGCAGTATTTAGTTTAAGACTTTTAGTATCGTAAGAATAATTAATGTTATAAGTTTTAAATGTTTGAAGTATTTTCCCTTGTGCATAATAACCATTCTTAGGCTTACTAGTTATCGAAAAATTTCTTGTAGAACTCCATTTCCCAAACTGCGTACCATCAAAAATCCTTGAGCGCCAAAAATAAACTCCGTTTGAAAGATTTGAAGGACTCCATTTAACAAGTGGACCTGAGGGTAGTAATTCACCCGAACTTACCATAGGAGAAGTAAAACTTATTGATGTATCAATTTCTATATAATATTTAAGATTTTTATTTATGTAATAACCAACATCGGAAATCAGGAACTCAATCTTGTTGTTTGTTGCTGTAAATCCGTCAATAGGTTTTAAAATATTAGGCTCACTAATATTATAGACAACTATTTGAGTAGTAGCGATATTATCTGAATGGTCACCTTCATTGATAATATTAGTTTCATTTACTTTAGCTGTTAGAATAACGGACCCACCTTCTTTCGGAACCCACTTAAAATCAACAGAATCTTTTTCGGGAAAACTTGCAAGCTTAGCTGAACCAATCTGATAAGATGAGTCAGTTGATTGTGCAAATAATTCAACTGTTACAGAATCATTTGGAAATATTATTCCCAGGTTATCAATATTTATCTCGACATGGACAGAATCTCCTAAAACAGGATTCTCCGGTATAACAGTTATATCAGAAGAATTTATTTCAAAATCCGGAAGTGTCGGCAATGCAAGTTTTAAAACAGGATCTCCAAGATAAGTTAACAAAGCTATTTGAGTTTCATATATACTTGATGTTGGAACCCGGTTCTTCGAATTAAGTATAGCCTTGCCAACTATATAATTTTTCTTATTAAATATTTCATCGAAAAACCTATTATTCAATGTTGCACCCTGATCCCAATATGTTAAGCCGGAACTACCGTAAAATCCAATGCTTCCCTTTCCCGGAACTTTGTTAAACTGCTCACCGAAAATATCCTGGTTGTCAAAGTGAGCAGTGTAACAGGTCACACTAATAACAAGTGGAAGTCTGCCTCCGTTCTCGAGCTGATATATATCATCATTTAAAAATGTAAGATCCCATTGATAGCCACCTCCGTGACCATAATAATTTACTATAGCAGCACCTTTATTAATTTCTGCTCTTATCTTTGATACATCTCCTTCATATTGTAATTGTTCTATGGTAGAGGGGTATCTGAAAACTTTTGCTGACGAATATCCTTGTGGTTCAATATAGTTTCTGCTAAGTGCAAGGCTTGAATCATTAAATCCAAATTTAGTCTCATCTTCCGGCTTTAATCCTGACGCAAGCAGCAATACATTTTCTTTCCATGCTTTAGAATTATCCTCGGGATAATTAAAGAGTTTTTGTAATAAAACATTCCCCTCTTCAACAGTTTCCATTGAGAGCCTGCCGATTGCAAGATCTGGAACAACATCATTCCCAGATACTGCCACAATCATATTATCGCTTACAGCTTGTCCATATTCATAAGCAAAGTAAGGAATAGAAGGAATAAAATTGGGTCGGCTCGATTTCAATAAACTCCTGTAATCGTAACTCATATCTCCAATAAGTACAATGTAGGAAGGTGCCGGCGATTGCCAGTTTTCAAAAGCATATTTCACAAAATCTTGTAGCGCAAATGGATCTAATAATCCGTAAGAAAATTCATCATATATTTGCTGTACATCTACAACTTGTATCCTGGGGTTGGGAATACTTTCATCAGGAAAATTATTTGCCCTGAAACCAGCTAATTGATCCGCAATGTTTCTAAATTTTGAATGAGTTATAATTATATAATCTGCACCATTAGATATATCTCTTAAATTTGAAGATATATCAGACACAATAGAATCAACATCAGAATAATTATCTGTAGAAGACATGAAATATTCTGCCCCAGATTCTTTTACCGTATCTTCAAACTCTATATACTCTGTAGTATTAGGATAATATATAGTTTTGTTTTTAGATGGGACATAAATATGTACATCGCTTCCCTGCCATTGCCAGAAAAAGTAACGGTTAACCCCGGTAACATCATAATTTTTAAAGTCATAATATTTATCGTGAATTCTATTGTATCTCCAGTAATTAAATTCTATCCAGTTAATTCTTATTTCATCGTCATGAACAAACTGACAAATGTCTCCTTTGACTTCCACTTTAACTATATTCCCTGTTGGGAAAATTTTAATGCTATCATCAGAAACGTGAAAGGTTTGATCAAAGGTTGCCTCAGTTTGCCCATCCCAAACTATATTACCTATTGGTTGATCCGTAATTGATATATATGCTTTGTGATCTGTAGTGCAATACGGACTATTGGTCATACCATGTAGACCAATTCTAAGCCTTACCTGATTTGACGAGGTATCAAAATCAGGAAATTGACTAAACCTATATTGGAAAGCATAAGTGGAATGCCCACTATTTGCCGTAGCTTTATCCCAGTACCAGTAATCTCTCCTATCATTTGGGGCATAACCTAATCTTTCATACAAAGAGTCTTTTTCAAAATGAATAGTCCTCCAATTTGAAATGTAGTTCCGGTCGTATTTCGTAGTAGTGCCCGGTGTGTTAACATAATGTAAGCCAGTGGAATCACTCTGATAAGAGAACCAGTATACATTGCTTAAACTATAAATATTAGAGCTACAGTAAGGAGTCGAAGCAGGCGGAAATCCCACAAACTTGAAGTAATCCCCTTCATCAAAAAATCTATCAGAGTTTTCATCTGTAACCTCGATAGGCACGGGTGATCCATTATTAAATAATTCCAACTTATCAATTGGAGTGCTTATTCCCAACTGGGCTCCGGCAGAAACTAACTGTTCATAAGTTATTCGATATACCCCTTTTTCTTTCAGAAAAATTTTGAAATAATTTTTGTTAGGATCGTACCAGTATGAGCCCTCTTGCAATCGTTTATTTAAAGAAATAACTTTTCCAACAAAACTTTTAGCTACATTAGGATTAAGAAGAGAGTTTTTCACAAATTCATTAGTCATATTATCAGATACAGAAATAATATTGCCTTTACCCTGGCTACCAAAATCAATGCGCACAGTAATGTTGAAATTAAAAACCAAATCACGGGTTACAGGGTTAAACTGAAAAGGAGAAATTTTTACTGGAAGAATTTTAAGAAAACGAAACTCATAAGGTTCACCTAGTTCAGCAGTAATTTTAGGATAGAGTTGATTATTTGAGTAGACATCTTTATTAAACTCTTCAAAATTTTGATTTATTAAAGAAGAATCAGAATTAGGAGAGGGAACAATAAATTGATTTTTCTTAGTAGATTGCTTTTTTGCTAAGATTTTTATCCTGGGCTGACTGAGATGAGGTATTCCTACGAGAGTTGTTAATTCCGGGAGCCATGGATCACCAGGCTGCCTGTATGAAAGATCTCCGCCATAAATTCTTTGATATTTCTTCCCGTCAATTAAGGTATCTTTAACAATAAAAGAATTACTAAAATCAATTTCAAAAGTTAAATGATCATTAGTTGATTCAATAACTTTGTATTTCTGTGGGAAAGAGTTGAAGCTAAGAAGGAGTGTGATAAACAATATGAAAAGTAAACCGGATGTTACCCGCATTGAACTCCTTGATGATTGAAAATCCGAACGAAAACATAGCACATAGAATAAACCGAGGCAAGATAAAAAATATGACTATTAAATAAGTATCTTCTTTATAAAATCCATAGGGAATTTAAAACTATTATACATTCCCTTTATTATTTATCACAACTTTAAATGTCTTGAAAATTACTTTCAGGTCAGAAAAAAAAGTTGCCCTGTTATAATATTCAATCTCCATTTTTACTCTCTCAGCAGGAGTAAGACTCTGCCTCCCGTTAATCTGAGAAATTCCGGTAATGCCTGGCTTATAATCATAAATTATTTCTTGTCCTTTAGCATATTCACTAGTAATCGTTACTATTTCAGGCCGTGGTCCAACTAAACTCATCTCGCCTTTTAAAACATTAATAAAATTTGGAATCTCATCAATGCTGGTTCTCCTAAGAATTTTTCCAACCCTTGTTATTCTGGGATCATTTTTTTGAGTAATGCCCGGTCCGATTTCCAATGCATTATGCACCATTCCCCTCAATTTAAATAACTTGAATTTTTTTCCTTTATAACCGGTTCGCTCGTGTAGAAAAAAAGCAGGACCTTTGGTTTCCAGTTTAATAGCTATGATAAAGATTAAAATTACGGGAAGGGAAATCAAAAGGGCAAACAAGCTTATGATTATATCAGTTAGTCTTTTAATGAAACTTTCTTGTTTACCCATTAAAACAAGTGACAAATTTTATTTTTTATACTTTTCCAGTAAATCAACCAATACATTTATTACCTTGTCAACATTTTCCTCTTTCATCCCGGGATAAATAGGAAGAGACACTAATCTTGGGAAAACAGCCGAAGCAACAGGATAATTTTTATCATCCAGGTTATAGGTCTGGGTATAATATATATGTTGATGAACCGGCATAAAATGGACTCCTGCACCAATATTCAGTTTTCTCATTTCATCGATCAGTTGAGCACGATTTATTTTCAAGCGTTCCAAATTCAAACGTACCGGGTATAAATGCCAGGAGGATTCTCTATCTTCCTTTATAGTGTGCAGCGTTAAAAATTCATTATCTTTCAAAGCGGCAGTATACCTTGCAGCAATGTCTTTTCTTGATTGCCACATCGAGTCAACTTTTTTGAGTTGTGGTAAACCTAAGGAAGCCTGTAGATCAGTAAAATTATATTTAAAGCCGGGGGCTACAACCTCGTAATACCACGAACCCGATTCAGTATACCTTTTCCAGGCATCGCGGTTAATTCCATGCAAACGCATTATTGAACAGCGTTCGGCGATTTCATCATCATTAGTACAGATCATACCTCCTTCACCTGTTGAAAGAGTCTTTGTTGCATAAAAACTAAAACAGGTAACTTCAGATATCGTTCCTACCTTTTTCCCTTTATAAGTTGCAGGTAAGGAATGAGCAGCATCTTCCATTACTCTAATGTTATTATCTTTAGCAATTTGAAGAATTTCATCCATGTCACATGGCTGCCCGCCATAATGAACAGGAATAATAGCTTTGGTTTTAGGAGTAATTGCCTTTTCAATTTCTTTAAGAGAGATGTTAAGAGTATCTTCCTCTACATCAACAAAAACAGGTTTCGCTCCAAGATAACAAACAATTTCTGCAGTTGCAGGAAAGGTCATCGTAGGAACAATAACTTCGTCTCCGGGTCCTATTCCAAAAGCTTCAAGCACAAGGTGTCCCGCTGCAGTCCAGGAACTTACAGCTATAGACTTTTTAGATCCAATATAACTGTTAAAAGCTTCTTCGAACCTAATAGTTTTAGGCCCCATACTAAGCCAGCCTGAACGAACAGTATCAACAATTTCATTAACCTCGTCTTCACCAATAAATGGCTTGTGGAAAAACAGGAAATCTTTATTCATATACAAAACATCCTAATCTATATATCAATTCTGTGAGGGAATCCCCAATTATTGTTTCATCTCGAAAATATACACACGAAAATAACGTTTTTTTTGACATAAATGAAATAGTAGCAAAATTTTTGCCAAAAAATAAAGACTGTTTGTTCTTTACCTTTTATACCTCCAAGTAAGATTAACCTAAAAAATTGAACAGAAGATTATAATGCCCGTTTAATTTTACTCAATTAAGTTAAGGTTTTCATTAAGAAAACTTAAGACTTTAAAGTTATTTTTAATATCAGTTGGCAGGTTAACAATCTTTCCGGCTATTTTTGTTGAACATGGATAATTACAGGAATCAAAGCCCCACCGTTGGAGACTTCCTTTAATGGGGTAAAGAGATGTTGTAAACCAGTCCCCTAAAATTATTTTCTCTTTCTCTGCCAATTCAAAAAATAATTCCCTGTTTTTAACAAGCAATGGATACTTTAAGAACAAATGGTTGTTAAAAAACTTATCATCGACAAACGTTTTCCTGTTAGCTTTAAGAAAGTAGGTATAATCAGCAGCATTTTTTTGTCTGTATGAATTTACTTCTTCCAGCTTACCAAGTTTACTTAAGCCAGTTGATATTTGGACAAATGACATACCTTTAAAATATTTTCCAGGCATTTTTATACCGGACAATTCGTCCCCTTGTGTTGATCCTATTATCAAATTGTGATTGCTAAGAAACCTGTAAAGTCCAACAAAGGTCCAGTATGTATACTTATTTATAAAATACTGCCTGAACAAGATTAAAAGTGCAAGAACAAGATTATCAACAAATGTTGGTTTTATTTTTTCTCTCTCCAACATTTTTACATTATCAATAAACCTGTTATTGTTAACGACAAGGAAACCTCCTATGCCGGTTGAATAAGGTTTATTCCACTGTGTGGAATAGAATGCGGCATCACAATGTGACCCGTTAGGTTTCCCATTATAAAAACCGCCAAAGCCATGTGTGCAATCCTCGATTGTAAAAAGATTATGCTTCTTAGCAAGTTGAATTATTTCATCAATGTTGGACGAAAGTCCAAAAGTATTCTGACAAATAATAACTTTTGTTTTTGAAGTAATTGCATCTTCTAATTTGTTTATGTCTGTATTATAATTTTCAGCTGAGATATCAACGTAAACAGGTTTAGCTCCAAGATAAAGAATTGCATTAGGAACTACTACACAGGTAAATGCAGGAATGATGACTTCATCTTTTTCTTTAACTCCCATAGCTTTTAGGATAGCGTAAAGGGCAACTCTCCCCCTCCAGTATAAAAATATATTAGCAGGATTACATTTTAAAATTGATGCTATTGCTTCTTTATATTTATCCGCTTTCAATTTATCTTTTTCTTTTAAATATCGTATCTATTCTAAAAATACCTACCAATGAACCAAAACCGTATGAAAAATGCAAGACTATAAACCCAAGTACAATAAGATAAAATGATGAGGTCTCATCATTAATCTGAGAACTTACTTTTAAAAGGACTATCAGGTAAGAAATAAAACTAACTGCAGTTATCAAACTAAATGAAGGAAACCATGCCGCTAATATTATTGGGACAAACAAAGACACTAAAAATATAAGAGGAATAAAGTGCCTTAAACTTAAAGAACCTAACCGCTTTGTAAAATATACTGTGAGAATATTCCAGAGACCTGTTTGATAATTATTTTTTGCTATTCCGGAAAAAGTTTCACGTGCATAGTATGTTGATGCAAGACCTGGGAGTAAAAATATTTTCCCTCCATTTTTCTTAAGTCTTTTATTTAATTCTATATCCTGATCTCTTTCTAAGCGCTCGTCATAAAATCCGATTTTCTCAAAAACTTCTTTTCTGTAACATCCGAACGGAACTGTATCAACTTCTGTTACTTTATCTATGCCTATTCGGAAAAGTGAATCTCCTACCCCAAATTTATTGCTTAAAACTTTTTTGATTGAATTTGTTTTGGGATTCTTATTCTTTACATCGGTTATCCAAAGTGCTCCAATATTATCAGCATTTAATTTCTTACTCCATATTACTAATTCAGAAAAATAATTATTAGGGAATATCCCATGTGCATCCAATCTTATTATAAAATCGCCTGTTGATTTTTTTATTCCAAGATTCATTGCACAGGGAACAATTTTATTTTCATTTATTAACAGATGAATAAATTTATATTTTTCACAATATTCTTTGATTATTTCCTGTGTCCTGTCATTACTTTTACCATCAACAACAAATACTTCCATACAATCTTTAGGATAATCATTACTTATAACAGAATCCAAACACCCTGCAATATATTTCTCTTCATTCCTACAAGGAATTATTACTGAAATTTTCTCCAAACTTTCTCCGGTTTATTCAAGAGACTTTATTACTTTGGCAGGCACACCCGCGGCAGTTACATTATCAGGCAAACTTTTATTTACAAGCGATGCAGCCCCAACTATAGAATTTTCTCCAATAGTAATTCCTTCTTCATCAGCAATGATTGTAGAACGCATTCCGATGTAAACACCTTTCTTAATATGGATATACGAATGCTTTTGTCCAATTCCATGTAAAGCGAAATAACATCCGTAAGAAATTGTAACATTGTCTTCTATCTTTGTACTTTGCGGTTCTAAATCATCAAGATAACATTTCATCCCGATAAAAACATTTTTACCAATTTTATATCCAACCAAATAGTGGTATAAAATAATCCTGAGATTTGAGAAAGGAACATTAGGAATTAAAACCACATTAATATATTTACGAATTGGTTTCCACACGATTAGCCACGCCGGAAACTTAGCGTAATAAGGAACCGGTTTCTTTCGTAGTTTATAATATAATTCAGCAAGCTTCATTTTTATAAGTACTCAATTTAATATTGTTTTATAAATGGAAATCATTTTGTTAACCGATTCTTTCCAATCATATTCTTTAATTACTTTCTTTCTACCTTCATTTCCCATGCTAGCCGCTAATTCTGGTTCGTTGATTAGTTTGCTTAATGCATCGGCTAATGCTTTTGAATTTCCTTTTTCAACTATGAAACCTGTTTTTCCATTTTCAACAACTTCAGGTAAACCGCCAACATTTGAGACAATTACAGGTTTCCCGCAGGCACTTGCTTCTAAAACAGCAACTCCAAAACTTTCTTCCAGAGACATTGCAACATATACATCCAGCATATTATGATAGTCCTGAACATTATTATGATCTATATAACCTGCAAAAATAGTCTCCTTCTCTATTCCCAATTTTTTAACCATATCTTCTAAAAAATTTCTTTGTGTACCTTTACCAGCTATGAGCAATTTTAGTGATTTATTTGAAAATTTTTTCTTCACAAGTGCGAACGCCTCAATTAAAAAATTGACGCCGTAATTTTTCTCCAATGTTTTAATAGTTCCTATAACCAAATCATCTGCCTTGAAAAAATTATTTATCCTACGCGGAGTAAATCTATCAATATCGATACCAAAAGGAGTTAATAAAATTTCATTATCAGTATATCTTGCAGCTTCTTCTTTCATAATTCTACTTGTTGACAAGATCTTATCTGCTTTTGATAGGCTAAACTTCAAAATTTGTTTATAGATAATCGACTTCTTAGGAAAGCTAAAAATATCTCCTCCCCACAAAGAAACAATGTACGGATGAAAACCTGAAAGGGCACCTATTAGTCCGTAACTTGATGCATAGTGTGAATGAACTATATCAGGCTTAAATTCTTTAATAATCTGTTTTACTTTTTTTCTTGAACGAAGATAAATTAGTTTAGATAAATTTGTTTCGTCTTTTGTCTGTAGTTCTCTTGAAGCATTAAGACTGAATAAACTAATATCCGGCGCTTCGCTATATAAGCCGGGATCAGGAGTATGGAGTGAAAATATTCCAATTACATGATTATGGTCTCTAATAGATTTTGACCACCGTAGCGTGTGTGGAGAATTTGAATCTGCAAGAAGTAAAATGCGCATTAAATCCTTAAATATTTTTAGTCTCTCATTTTCCTGATAACAACTTCAATTGAATATTCACCGTCACTATGAATCATCGGATCTGTGATGGTATGACCTTCGCTGCATTCTTTAGCATATATTAATTGAAAATTTTTAACCGATCTCTCTATTAATGGAATTATCCCAATTGTGTTTGGTTCTTCATCTTTGTCTAAGAGAAAGAAATTAAAATGATTAGGATTAAATCTTGAAGGAAGAGTTTTCTTTTTTTCGTATAAGTCTCTGTGCGGCAAATAAATAATTAGATACCCACCCGGCTTTACTACTCTGAACCAATTCTTTATTGCTATTGAAGGATCAGGAAGATGTTCAATTGTATGTGAAGAATAAACAAAATCATAAGTGTTATCTTTTTTCCCCTTTAGGTATTGAGCATCACCATGTTCAAAATCAAAACCTTCTGCATCAGCAGTAATTAAATCTCCTCCGAATCCAATGTCTAGTCCTTTGCCTTTACAGTATAGATTAAAAAAATTTTCCCTTAATCTTCTATTTTTTGCTTTAGACGTTTCTGCCGGATTAAGCGGGCGGCCAATAGTTCTGTATTTTATAACCAGCCAATACTTTTTTAGCAATCTTAATATTTTCCAAATTGACATCGGCAATACTTTTTTTAATCCTTCTTTCACTATAATCACTTACCTTTTCAATGTTAAACTTTATTTTACTTTCGGGGTACAATATTTCTTGACAAATGGGAGCACATTCAAAAAGACTTCTTCAAACTCTAGCAGATTCATACATTGAAATGCCGGACAACCACTTTGACCTCCAACTGTAAAACAATATTGTTCATTTTTTTGCGGAGAACATTTTATTGTTTTGTTAATATTACTATGATGTCTCCCTACGGGACCTGAGAACTCAGGGTTTGTCGGACCATACAATGTAAAAGTAGGTTTCCCCAGCAAACTTGCGATATATAATGGACCTGAATCATTTCCGATAAAAACTGAACACACATGTATTTGTTCGATTAATTCATCTATAGTTCTTGTTTGGATAACACTAATTTTTTCCTTCAATAACATGTTAATTATTTCTTTTGGAATTCCATGCTCAGGAGCAATTAAACAAACCTCATATTTCTCATTTAACTTTATTGCAAGGTCTATATACTTGTACAGGTTCCATTCTTTGGCTTTCCACCCACCAAAGGGATGTATGATCAATTTCCCTTCACGATTTATTATCACCTTAAACTCTTTTATTTGCTCCCTGACAATATTTGGAATCTTTACAGCAACAGCATCAAGATATCTATCCATAAGATGTGGTGTTCTTCTTATGGATGAATAATAATCATAAATAGTTTTAAACTGATCTCTGTTCATTCCTATTATTTCTTTAGCTCTCGAATTAAAAATCAATGTCGCAGAAGTCATAACCCCAGTTAGATCAAAGATAATTTCTGGTCTTGTAGATTTTAATATTTTTCTAGCGAAAGAACCTGCTATCCTGTTATGAAAGTAAAATTTATTATGTTCAATTGTACTATAACTAAAATCCGGGAATTCCAACTTATAAATAGATGCAACTTCAGGATAACAAACAATAATTATTTTTTTATCGAGGTAATATTTTTTTATCTCTTTGATTGTGGGAATTGTAAAAACAGTGTCTCCTAATCTATGTAAAGATATTACGACAATATTTCCATCCTTATATGCAAAGGTTCTGTTTATTAATCTTATTATATAAAAGAATGATTTAATAGAGAAATAAATAGACCCGGCAAATAACTTATATTGATTTATAGATTTTGTAATTTCCATCTACTAAACGTTAGCTATGGAGCAATTTTATTTGCAAAAATTAGTTTTCCGAAAAGTGCCCTCGTTTTTTTTATAAAACTCTTTGTATAGCTAAGCCATTTTTCGGAGTAAAAGTTGAATTGATTTTCTCCTGTTAAACAATACATGGCTTTTAATTGCTCGGCTACTAAAATATGATACGTAAAAGACGAATAATATTTCTGAGGATAATCATATAAATAATAACGGGTCCAATAATCAATATCAAAATATGGAAGGATTCTTTTTAACGAATCGGCTCCTTTATGAAAGATATCTTTTGCTTTTTCATTATTGTTTAATAAGATTAAATCATAGACTCCAAATAAAGAAAAAATAAAACCGTTTAGTACAGCCATCGTTTTTAGCGGAGTTGTGAATTCTTCATAAACAGGGATCGAGTTAAAATAATTGATGAAGCCGCCGTCCTTTACTTCATATTCGAAAGGGACGAGAGCTTTTACGGCAAGTTCTTCAAAACTATTATTCTTAGAAAGAAGTGATGCCCTTGTTAATACGGAAATTGCCTCTCCCTGAGCCATAGCTGATATCCAAGGATATGTTAATCCATATTCTGGATATTCATTATAAATGTACCAGCTTTTCCCTTCTTTGATATCAATCTTGTTTTCATCGAACCACATAGCCACTCTAAGAAATTTATTCAGCTGTAGTTCATCAGGATTTTCTTTTCCAAGAAGATGTTCATATAATCCTAATGCATATTGTGCAATTGGAATTGGATGTTGTATATATGATTGTCCCCTAAAACTATATAAAGGAATTCCTTCAGCTGAGAAACTATCAGGATAATTTACTTTCGAACTGAAATCAAGATAGTACCTTCCTAAATTTCGGGGTCTTTCTGATATACAACATGGAGTTATCGAATTCCAGTAGCCGGCTTTATCGGGCGAATAAAAAACAAAAATTTTATTGATATAATTCTTCCAGTCTTTAATTTTCATTTATATAGTTGTCACATTTCATTATGAATAAATTTCTTCTTGTTTAATAACTGGTTTACGATAGTAGTAGTAGATTAGAGCAATAAAAACCAACCAGAACGGAAGATCTGTTGTAATTGCACCATAGTATAATAATCCAATACTTTCTACCATACCTCTGACAAACATAGATGCTCCGACCGCAAATAACGCAACAATAAGATAGTAATTATCCTTTGCACTATGTTTATATTTATTCAGAGTTTTTATTCCTATCCTGAAATAAACTACAGGTAATGCTAAAGCGGTTGCCATACCGAGAATACCAAGATCTGAAGATAAAAAAAGAAAATAATTATGAGATAAATTGGAGCCGTCTGTCAGTTCGTAAATATCTTTAAAAAGTCCGCCCGTCCAGCTATGCAGCATCACGGGAAAATAACTAAACATTTCATACCTGTAAGCGCCGGGACCGATTCCAAAAATCGGATGATCTTTTATTAAATCAAGAGATAACGTCCATAAATAATCTCTGCCTGTTGCTCCTCTTTCAACTCTGAATAACACTGAGGCAAAATTTCCGAGGGGTTCATAAACAATGAAAAGTAATACAATAAATAATAGGGAAAGAAGAAGAAAATAAAAATATCTCCTCCTAAGAATAAATAGAATAATGACGGTACTTGCGATAACTCCCATTATTGCCGAACGGGACAAAGTAATAAATAATGCGAAGCTTAGATATAACACCAATAAAAAACTTATGGTATTACTCAGCTTGTTCTTTCTTAAAAAAAGTATACTTAATACTATTGGAAAAGAAACCATGTAAAAGTTCGTGATATTATTTGGATTACTAATTAATCCGACTATTCTTTCCCTGGAGCCCGAGGTTAAATTGAATAAGCTTGATGAATCAGACATAAATGTTAATAAAGAGCTTGTGGCCATTACACAGGCGGCAATCACAAAAGCAATAAAATAACTCTTGATGTCACTTTCGTTTCTGATTAAAGCATAAAAAAGATATGTGAGGATAAAAAAAACAGTCTGCCTGATAACCAGTCCTACGCCAGCAAAAGGATAAGCAGACATCACCATAGAAATTATGATTGAAGTGTAGTAAAGTAAAATAAAATAAAGTATCGACTTAGGAACGCGCGGATAATAATTAAACTTTAATCCAAATCTTTTAAAAAAGAGATATCCCAATATGCTGAAATCAACTAGGTGAACAAGTGTTCTTAAAGAAGTTTCCGCTTCTGCGAAAAGAGTGAACAGACTAATTATTACAAGCACAAGAAGTAATTGTTCGCCAAGTAAAAGCCATAAAACCCCGATAAGAATAACTGCGACTCCATATATAACATAATTCCCTAATAACAATGCAAGACAAGAAAAAAGAAAAGATAAAAAAATTATCTTAGGTGTGAAAGAGTTTATATATACTTTTAATGAACTTACCATATACAATTTTACTTCGTTCTTTCTCGAAAATCTTTTGACTAAATATATCTCTTTCTAATAAGCCTTTCTGTTTCTACCGAGTAAACCGTTTAACATACCTGTTACTAAATTTATTGAACGAGTCCTTATAAAAAATTGATTCAATAAATAAATTACACAAAACAGGGTTACACTAACGTAACTAATAAAATAATTGCCTTGCCAAAAAATCGACGTTAAAGTTTTAACAATTATCAAAGAAAATATCCCGTTGACAAGATGGAACATTAACTCGTAAGTAAATATTATTTTTTTTACAAGTCCTCTTAATTTTATTATCAGTATTGAGCTTACAAAAAAGAACAAATAACTTAAAGACGTACTCACTGCCAGTCCGTCTTGTTTCAAAAAATCTACTAAAAGAAAATTAAAAACTATTTTAATTATTATCCCGGTAAGAGTTATATATAACAATGCCTTGGCTAAATTTGCCGAGTACATTAATTTATTAGTAATTGAATAAGTTGAATAAAAAACAAAACTGACAGCTAAATACTTTAACACACTGAAAGTTAATGCTGTACCTGAGCTGTTGAAATTTCCCCTCTGGTAAATTATCCGGATTAAATCATTCCCATAGAAATAAAATATGAATGTAAGCGGGACGAAAATAAAAAGATTAATCTTTACCCCGTCGTTATAAGTTTGTTCAAGTTCATTATAAGAACCGGAAGCAAAACTTTTTGATAATTTAGGCAGCACAGCAGTCGATAATGCCAATGTTACAATAGCCACAGGAAGCAGATAGAGAGTTTGTGCATAATTCAAAGCGGCGATACCGCCTGAATCAACCGAAGAGACAAAATATCTATCAGATACAATGTACAACTGGCTTATCGATTCAACCAGGATAGTAATTATAAATGAACTTTTTAAAACTGAACTTAAAGTGCTGCCTTTAAAAGATTCGCCGAATAGTTTTAAATCTGTTTTTATTAAAAGATAAACTAATTGTAAAATTGTGCCGGTAACATAACCGATAGGAATTATATAAATATCCAGAGCATCAGTAAATAATAACACAAGAATTATTATTGAAATATTAAGAAACAACCTGGACATTCCCGGCGATACAAAACTAAACTCACTGTGAAATAATGCTGTTAAAATCGAAACCGAAGTAGTAAGGGGAATCGTAATTAAAAAGATGTTGAAAACATCTGTTGCTTTTTTTATAACCTCCGGTGAGGTATTGCCTAAATAAAGGCTTACAATCTGGCTGGAGAACAAATACATTAATAGTGCAACTGCAATCCCGACAAAAGAAAAAAACCAAAAATTAAATCTCAGGAATTTATCTTTTGCTTCTTTTGAATCGGCAGAAAAATTATGAAAGGATGGGATAAAAAAATTCTGACCTAAATAAAAAATTATAGTATCTATTGTAATAGGTAAAACTGCTCCGACAAGATAGATATCATAATTCTCACCGAGACCAAAATAACTTGCAAAAACAACTTCTCTTATAAACCCCATTCCCCTGCTCAA
This sequence comes from uncultured Ignavibacteria bacterium, assembly GCA_963727535.1. Classification (GTDB taxonomy): domain Bacteria; phylum Bacteroidota; class Ignavibacteria; order Ignavibacteriales; family Ignavibacteriaceae; genus RBG-16-34-14. The sequence goes on along the minus strand of CAVSGR010000004.1, from coordinate 180,086 downwards.
TAAACCGAGAGTAGCCAGTAGTAAAGATGCACCTGCTACTGTTGAAGTGAATTTTTGAGACATTTATTTAGGTTAGGGCTAATATTGTTTTGAAGAAATCTATTGTCCGTTTCAAACCTTCGGCACGATCGACTTTGGGTTCCCACCCCAATATATTTTTTGCTTTATTGATATTAGGCTGTCTTACCTTCGGGTCATCTACAGGAAGAGGCTTATATACTATTTTACTTTTAGAACCTGTTTGCTTAACAACCTCCTCAGCAAATTCTTTTATCGTTATTTCATCAGGATTGCCAATATTAACAGGATTAGTCTCATTTGATATGAGCAATCTGAATATTCCATCCACAAGATCTGACACATAGCAAAAGCTTCTTGTTTGTGAACCGTCACCATAAACCGTAATATCTTCTCCTCTTAAAGCTTGTCCGACAAAGGTTGGAAGAGCCCGTCCATCATCAAGCCTCATTCTTGGACCATAAGTATTAAAGATTCTTACAATTCTTGTATGCACTCCATGATGACGACAATATGCCATAGTCAGAGCTTCGGCAAATCTTTTTGCTTCATCATAAACCCCACGTGGACCAATCGGGTTTACATTTCCCCAATATTCTTCTTCCTGCGGATGAACTTCAGGATCACCGTATACTTCTGATGTTGAAGCTAAAAGAAATGTTGCATTTTTATCTTTTGCCAAACCTAAGGCTTTGTGTGTACCAAGTGAACCAACTTTTAAAGTCTGTATTGGAAGCTTTAAATAGTCTATCGGGCTTGCCGGAGAAGCAAAATGAAGTACATAATCTATATCGCCGCCGACATAAATATAATTTGTAACATCATGTTTTATATAGCTGAAATCACTATTCCCAAACAAGTGAGCAATATTATCGAGATTGCCTGTTAAAAGGTTATCGATACAAATTACTTTCATCCCTTCGGCAAGTAATCTATCACATAAATGAGAACCGAGAAACCCTGCGCCTCCGGTTACAACTGCTGTTTTCTGTTTCAAATTTTTTATTCCGATTTATTTTTGTTTTTGTAAAGAAGCGTTTTTCTTTCACCAAGTATTACTATAAAGGACATCAATATAAAAATAAATATTCCGCCCGTTACTGTAGATAAAACTACTCTTGGACTGCGAGCCTTCAAAGGTGGAATCGCTTTATCAAGAACTTCAACTGTTGGCAGATCTTTGTTTTCCTGTATCTTCTCCTTATAATATTCCTGCTGAAGCAAAGTATAAACCTGGTTTTGAATTTTTACTTCACGAAGTAAAGTGGCTAGCTGTTTCCCTAGTTCTGGTACTTCACTGAATGCAAGAAGATAATCCTGGTTGCCAAGTACCATCTGGTTGTATTGCTCTTTTAGCTGCTCAAGTTTTTTCCTTATTGCAATAAGTCCCTTATTATCATCCCTCAAATTCGATTTTAATAATCCCATTTGCATTTCGGTTTCCACAATTTCAGCCTTAAGTTTTGCGGCAGCATCGATAGCAGCACTTAACTGTTCCGGTAAGGCAATAGTTTTATTTTGCTCCTGGAAATTCATCAAAGCACTTTCAACTGAATCTAAAGCAGATCTTGTTTTTACCAACTCGTCTTCAATATATTCACGCGCTTTCTTTGCTTTTGAGGAAAGCTTTTCCCTGTTTATTGAATCAAGCGCTGCAACATAAGAATTAGAAAGTTTTGCCGAAAATTCTTTAACTGTGTCCTTATTATCAAAAATCAATGGGACAAGAGATGTTGATACATTGACACTTACTTTTACAATTCCCTCTTTGCTCATATCTACGTTCAGATGTTTTGCTAATTCATCTGCTGCTTCATAAACATTATCCCTATTATAATACTTAACGAGGTTATATTTGTTTACAACATATTCTGCCGCTGAACGACTTTTTAGAATTTCCATATAAAGTTGCGAATTAGCCGAAGACATATCACCCGTTAATAAGCTGGAAAAATCCTGACCACCAAGTAAACTGCCTAACGATCCCATCTGGCTTTCGTTATCGGGAGGCAAAATTGTTACAGGGGAATTATATGTTACAGGATAAATTAAAAATAAAATAAAAAATAATATGATCGAAGAAAGTATTGTTACCTTAAGAATCTTTCTTATGTTAAATAAAATTATATTTAATATTTCATGATATGTCACTAATTCCTCATTTCCTTGTAGCTACGATTACTGCAACTGTTGCAGCTATAACTGCGGCGATTTGTCCTGTAACCTGCAACACCGATGTAAAAACCTCCCAGAATTTTGGTCCTTGCGGCTCCTCCGGAACCCAGATAGAATCACCAGGTCTTAAAGAATCGACATCATCCGCTTCAACCCACTCCCCTGTTCTTGCTTTTACAACCCGAACTTCGTCTTCAACAGCTTTCCAACCAAATCCTCCTGCTAATTTGATGTAATCATCAATCGTTAAGCCTTCTTTAAAAATTATTTTCCCGGGATTAACAACCTGTCCTAAAAGGGTAATATAATTTTTAGCTTCGGGAATTTTAATAACATCTTCCCTTTTTAGTACCACGTCTTCATTGAGATCATTCTTTAAGAACAGTTTTTCAAAGTCTACAACAACTCTTCCAGGATGTTCACGAGATTTGGCTTTAAGATAATCATACTCATCATCTGTCATATCAGCACGGACCATTTGTTTTAATCTTTCAAATTCAGGGTCCGGAGTATTAGTGCCAATTGTTCTCGTTAAAGAAGCTTCGGTGAGTGAAGCTTCTTTAAGGAAGCCGCCTGCCTCATTAATTATATCTTTAAGAGTCGTACTGTCCTTAATTATTTTGTACCAGCCGGGATATCTAACGAATCCCTCGATTTTTACATAACGGTTAATATAATATTCCGGTAATTGTCTAACTATAACCTGATCCTGGTAATTCAATTTAACTGAATACGTTTTCAGATCATTGTAAGAATAATAATTACTGATTTGCCGGTATCCTTTTTCATCAAATGATATTACCTCAATAGTGTCTTCTCTTGCTAAGTGTGTAAAACCCCCGGCGAGATTAATTAATTCATCTACCGATTCCCCATTAACAAATTCATAAATACCAGGGAATTTTATTTCACCATATATTGCGACTACTTTGTCAGCTTTATCAACTAGGGCTACATCTCCCTCACGTAAAAATGGATTATTGTCGTTATCACCAAAACGCAAATACTTGAGCAAATCATAAGTTTGCTGTTTGCCTTCCTTTGAAACAATCTTAATATTCCTGTAATTGGAAGTTTCTGTTAAACCTTTTGAAGCCGTTATTAAATCGAACAACCTGGAATTAGCCGGAAGTACTTGTGAAGAAGGATATTTTACATCTCCAAGTAAAGAAACTTTTATTCTCCTGAAGTCTACAAGTGTTACAAATACATCAACATTTTTATAATACTTGTTTATATCCGATGTAATTTTTTTTCTGCCTTCAGCAAGTGTCAAATTATTAAGATCAATTCCCCCCACTTTTGGAATATATAAATTCCCTTCCTGGTCAATAATAAGTTTAAAAACGACATCTTCGAGCCCACTAATGGAAATAAAAATTTTATCCCCGGGCCCTAGCATATAAGCTTGGGCATCAACACTCCCTTCTGTTGCAGAGACAAGTTGTAATTGTAATAAAGAATCACTAAGAGCCGAGAAAGTTCTCTCGTTATAATCCGGAAGTTGTTGCGCACTTAACTGGAAATAAGCCGAAAAGGATAATAAAAAAAAGAATAAGAAGATATTTTTCAAATTATAAATATGCTTTTATAAACTTAGATTTATGCTTGAAAATTTTGGTCGTTCAAATATTTTTGGGGGCATAAGTACAAACAAAATCATTAAGTAAGAAATATATCTCATGTATTTTATTATGGAACACCCGAAAATCGTTATAAAAAATTACAAATAAAAATTTTCACATCAAATTTTCAAATTCACTTTTCTTAAAGAAACCAGGCTCACAAGAATTGAAAGTAAAGGTCCGATACAGATGATCCCGGCGATATAAACCGGGTTATTTATACTAAAAGTAATCGAGCCCAAATAGGTTTCCAGGTATTGGAAAAGGACAAGAAACAAAATTAAAGCAATTACCCCGGCAAAAACTCCTATATAAATTCCATTAAGAAAAATCGGCATTTTTATAGTTGAGATTTTTGCACCGACAAGCTTCATTGTGTCAAGCTCTTCATACTTTGAATTTATAATTAACTGCATTGTACTGTACAAAATATAAACTGAAATTAATAACAAGGCTCCCGTTATATAAAATATGTATTGTTTGATATTATTTAACTGGCTCAAAATTTTGCTAACAAGTCTCTGTTGATAAACAATTTCATCAACTCCTGCAATCTGCGATAAAGAATTAATAATTTTGTTGATCGAATCGTTATCAGCATAATTTTCATTTAACCTGATTCTGAAAGATGCGGGTAAAGGATTATAATCAAGAATCTTCCTGAAATCTTCCCCGGTTTCTTTAATGAAATTTTCTGCAGCTTGTTTTTTATTTATGTATTGTATCGAGCTAATAAATTCTTTTTCTTTAAGTTGATTTTTAACATCACTTGTTTTCTGTTCACTTATCGGGTCCTTAAGAAAAACATCAATACTAATATTCTTCTTTAATTTCGATTCGAACCTACCGGATAAAATTATCAACAGTACTGAAGCGACAATCAAGACAACAGAAATACATGTTGACATAAGAGATAAAACAAAAGAAAACTTTGCGCGTGAAATAAGTTTTAAGGATTCTTTAATTATAAATAACACTAATCACCTTTATAGTAATTTAAAAGTTCGATTCATCTATCCATCTTACAATTTGCCATTTTTCTGTATCGGTATTTTTTCTGAGGGTAAGATTAACCCTTCCATCTGCCCTGTCGATATTTGTAGGATTATAAGTAATCGTCAGATTAAAACTCCGGATAATATTTGCATTCGAAGAATCAATAGTAGAAAGCACAATGTTATTCCAGATCAACTCAATTCTTTGAGAATTTTGAAAAAGTCCATTTGTCGCTCTCATTTCGTCTTCTCTTCCCCAGGAAACATCGAATCCCTGATCATAATCCCTGTATGTAAAAACAAAATCGGGACTGATAAATTCACCATAAATTAACGTATCCTTAAAAGTATAAGCATATTGCATGTTCTGGAAAACTCCATCGACAGTCTTTAAATCCGATATAGTTGAAGAAGAATTTGTGCCTTCACTAAATTTTGGAGCAAACGGATTACAGCCAGTAATTAAATAGAGAAAAGGCGTAAAAACAAAAACCAATAAAAACTTTCTTTTCAATTTGAAAATTTTCCTTTTAATTCGCTCCAGCTAGGAAAATCACCGCTTTTAAAATCCTGCCAGTAATAAATTTTCCAGATGAGCGTATTATCCCTTATAATATAAAATATTAAATCTCCACGGTAATTACTTGTAATACCCGGATCAGTAAAAGGAATCGTTAGTGAATAAGAAGCCGTGTAAATCAGACTATCTCCCTGCTGGCTAAAGCTGGAGTTTGAAAAGATTAAAGTTATCGGGATATCTTGTGAGGCTGCAGTAATATTCTTGAAATAATTTTCTTCACTGTTCAAGTTCCAGCCTTGTGATAATGAAGGATATTGAGAAGCCGCCTCACTGGAAGCTATAAATGTAAAACCTTTTCCAGTAAATAAAGAATCCGAAAAACAGTTTAAATAATCATGTATAGTTTTGTTATAGTAAGAAGCGGAAAAATTAGCAATCAATGTATCTCTTTCAAAAGCCTGAGGAAGATTTGACCCCGGCTGAGTTGGTTTTTCTGCAGTGCGGGTAGAAAATATATCACAGCCTGAAAGTGAGAGAATGTAAAATGATATAATCATAATAATTGCTTTCATTTTCCGGCAATAATAATTATTGTATATAACTTTTCTAAGTCAAAAGAATTTCTATTACTATGAGTATTCCTACAAAAAACTAAAACTCGAGCCTCCCGTTAACTGCTCTGCCAATTGTAGCTTCATCTGCAAATTCAAGATCGCCTCCGATAGGCAATCCACGCGCAATTCTTGTAATACGAATTCCAAACGGTTTAATTAATTTAGCAAGGTAAAGTGTTGTAGTTTCTCCTTCAGTATCAGGATTTAAAGCAAGTAAAACTTCTTTTATATCTTCGGAATTAAATCTGTTTATTAATTCTTTTATTTTTAATGAATCGGGACCAATGCCGGACAAAGGTGAAAGGACACCTCCAAGTACGTGATACAAACCGTTGTATTCATTTGTGCGTTCGATTGCAATTACATCGCTTGCTTCTTCAACAACACAAATTATCGATTTATCTCTTTTCTGGCTTATACAAATCTGGCATAATTCACCTTCTGCAAGATTAAAACATCGCGAGCAAAGTCTCAGTTTTGATTTTAATTCTGTTAAAGATTTTACAAACTGGTCAACCGACTCTTGATTACTTTTCAAAATAAAGAGAGCTAATCTTAACGCAGTTTTTTTTCCGATGCCCGGCAGTTTATTTAATTCTTCTATAGCAACTTGTAAGGGCTGAGCTATCTGCAATTTTACATTCCCGGTATGTTAAAACCTGGAGGCAACATTCCCTTTGTCGCTTTTGAAAGCTCATCTTCAGCTAGCTTGGTTGCAGACTGGATTGCCTTATTTACAGCCGCAACTACAAGATCTTCTAATATTTCTTTTTCTTCAGCTTTTATTACCGACGGATCTATTTCAACCGAAATAATTTCTTTGTGACCATTTGCCGTTGCTTTAATCATTCCACCGCCAGCTTCCTCGGAAACCGTTATATTCCCCAATTCTCCCTGAATTTTCTGCATTTCTGACTGTAATTTCTGAATTTGTTTCAACATCCCCGGCATTCCACCTTTCATAAAATCCTCCTTATTTCAATTATATGGTGTCCTAAACTCTTTTAATTTTTGCGTAAATATAATATATTATTAAGACTTAAAACACTTAGTTAATTCATATATAAAATTTACAGCTTAAATAAGCTTGACCACAAAATCCGATAATAACAATTTCTTAACCGGAGAATTAATTTCAAAAGATTTTCCTTTAGATGGCAATAACTATTTGCTGATCGAATACCCGGATTTTATTATTGATGAAAAAAACAAGAAGATTCGTGCAAAAGGTCTCGGCGAAAGGTTCGCATCTATCAATTCTTTTTTTATGGATTATCTGAAAGGATATCATATCCCTTCCTCTTTTGTTAAAAATCATTCAAAGTCAGTTCTTAAGCATATGAGTTTTGAAAAATTAAATTTCTATATCAAAATCTTGAATGTAGTTGATAAAAGAACTGCAAAAATATTTACTAAAAAAGAATATGAATTGTTGAACGTTCCTATTTTTGAATATCACTTTGACAACGGAAGAGACTCGTTAGTTTCCGAAAGTCATCTTATCGCCTTTGATTTTTGTTGTTACGAAGATTTGAAATTGATAAGGAGAATTTCTTCTAAAGTTAATGCCGTGTTAAAATCATTCTTCGAGCGAAGAAATGAAACTCTCGCTGAAGTTAAATGTTATTTTGGAAAGCATGAAGATAAGCTTTATGTAATTGAAGACTTTACTCCGCGAAGCATCAAAACAATTCCTATAGAAAAGAATAATAAAACATTGGACCCCTACAAAATAACAACACCGAAGCAACTTCGTAAGTACACTGACCATTTACTCAAACTTACGAGCACCTGACAATGTTTACCCGCTATGGTTATACAACGATCGGGATAACGGCTATAATTTTTTTTATTGGTCTCTCCTTAAGTTTTTTTACTAACAGTAATCTTCTTAAACTCGTTTTAATAGTTATCCCGCTTTTTTTTCTTATCTTTTCGCTTAATTTTTTCAGAGACCCTGAAAGAACTCCGCCTCAGGAAGATAATGTTGTTGTATCTCCAGCCGATGGAAGAGTTTTATTTGTTAAAGAAGTGATGGATAATAAGTATATAAATGATCGGGCAAAACAGGTATCAATTTTTATGTCTCCTTTAGATGTTCATGTAAACCGCATCCCGATTAATGGGGAAGTAGAATATGTAAAATATCTTAACGGGGATTTTATTGCCGCCTTTGAGGATAAAGCCTCAGAAAGAAATGAACGTGCTGAGTTTGGAATTATGAGCAAATACGGAAAAGTTTTTTTTACGCAGGTTGCAGGTTACATTGCAAGAAGAATAATCTATAATTTAAAAGAAGGTGATAAAGTTAAAATTGGTGAGAGATTTGGTATGATAAAATTCGGTAGCCGTGTTGATGTTGTTGTTCCCGAAAGCTGGGAAGTCGAAGTTAAAAAAGATGACAGGGTAGTTGCAGGCGAAACTGTTTTATTCAAAAATCTCAGAAGATAAATGCAGCGTTTCAGAGTCACCCGTTCAATAATCCCCAACCTCTTTACTGCAATGAATATGTTTGCAGGTTTTCTTTCAATTCTGAATTCAAGCCAGGGTAAATTCCACGATGCTGCGTGGTTAATAGTAATTGCCGCAATTTTTGATGCACTTGATGGAGCTGTTGCACGATTAACAAAATCCAGCAGTGAGCTTGGTGTTGAACTCGATTCACTTTCCGATATTATAAGTTTTGGTGCTGCGCCGGCAATCCTTTTATATAAAAGCCATCTTTATATTTACGATACAACAGGAATACTTATTGCGGCTTTGTTACTTCTTTCTGGTGGATTCAGATTGGCGAGGTTCAATGTTCAGCTTGTTGGTTTTGAAAAAAGTTTCTTCAAAGGACTTCCAATTCCAATTGCGGCTCTAACAGTTTCTTCATTTGTTCTTAATTATTTTGAAGAACCCGGAGGTTTTGTCTCTCCTTCCGAACAAATTATTATTCCACTCGTTGTCATTCTTTCAATTCTCATGGTAAGCAAAATAAAATATGACACAATCCCCAAACCAAGCAAAGAAAATTTCAAAGAGAAACCGTATCAGTTTATCTTTATCTTCCTCGCAATCGTAGCTATCTTTATAACTTCCGGCAAAGCCATCTTCTATATTTTTGTTTTGATTATTCTATTTGGTATTTTTCGGCATATTTTTAACCTTATCGTTAAGAAAGTTTAATCAAATCAATTAACGGAAACTAAATTGTATAAAGCAAAAGTTTTAATCAGAAGACGTTCTTCAATTTTAGATCCCCAGGGAAAAGCTGTTGAGAAAGGTGCCCAACTTCTCGGCTTAAATAATATTGCCAACACCAGGATAGATAAATATATAGAATTTACTGTCGATGCGAGTGAAGAAACTGCAGCAAAAGAGGAAGTAACTACTTACTGTTCTAAGCTACTCGCTAACCCTATAATGGAAGACTTTGAGTTCGAACTGGAGAAGATTTAATGGGCGTTAAATTTGGTGTAGTTGTTTTCCCCGGTTCTAACTGTGACCACGATGCATATTACTCTCTTAAGAAAGTCCTTGGATATGATGTCACTTTTCTATGGCATAAAGATACATCTCTTCAAAATTGTGATGTTATAATTCTTCCCGGTGGCTTTTCTTACGGCGATTATCTCCGCACAGGCGCAATTGCCAGGTTCTCCCCTATTATGCATTCCGTTATCGAATTTGCTAATTCTGGAGGTTATGTTATTGGAATTTGCAACGGATTTCAAATACTTCTTGAAGCGGGTCTTTTACCTGGTATTATGTTGAAAAATAAGTCCCTGCAATTTGTTTGTAAAGATGTTTATCTTTCTACCCAGAATTACAACACAGCATTTACAAAGGAAATTCCTGATAAAGAAGTGTTAAAAATTCCGGTTGCACATGGAGAAGGTAATTATTTTGCTGATGAAGATACATTAAAAGATTTAGTTAAGAATAACCGGATAGTATTCAAATATACTTCGGGTTCAGGAGCAGTTGATGAAGAAAATAATCCGAATGGATCTATAATGAACATAGCAGGCATAATAAACAAAAAAGGAAACGTGCTGGGTATGATGCCGCACCCGGAAAGGACATGTAATCCTGTGTTAGGAAAAACTGACGGTGTTTTAATATTTAAATCACTCGTAAACAACATATTAAATTAAGAGGTAAAGAAAATGTTTGGAAATTTAGGTGCCGGTGAAATAATCCTGATCCTTCTCGTTATATTACTTCTCTTCGGTGCAAAGAAAATTCCTGAGCTCGCAAGAGGGCTCGGAAAAGGAATGAGCGAATTCAAAAAAGGTTTGAAAGACGTTGAGAAAGAAATTAAAGATGCTGGTGACGATGATAAAAAAAGTGATGAAAAAAAATCATAATCACAACACAAACATTATTTCTTTTATTTCTTGATTATTCTTTAACTCCAGGGTAGGGATTGCTTTCTTATTTATCAATTACAGACAAGATCAACAAGATTAAATCGGGGGAAATGTCTTTAACTGAAAATGTTAAAGAATATCTTTCACGCATCTCAGAAAATAAAAATCTCAATGCTTATAACTTTGTATTTGAAGATGATGCATTAAAAGATGCGGAAAAAATTGAAGCAAGAATAAAGTCAGGCAAACATGGTAAGCTTGCGGGAGCTGTAATTGCAATTAAAGATGTCCTATCAATAAAAAACAAACCAACCACCTGTTCTTCAAAAATATTAAAAGATTTTACAGCACTTTATACCGCAACCGCCGTTCAGAAATTAATTGAAGAAGATGCGATAATAATTGGCAAAACAAACTGTGATGAATTTGCAATGGGTTCATCGAATGAAAATTCTGCTTTTGGAAATGTTCTTAATCCAGCAGATAATGAAAGAGTTCCCGGCGGTTCGAGTGGAGGCTCTGCAGCCGCAGTTGCTGCTAATTTATGTGATGCCGCACTCGGAACAGATACCGGCGGCTCTATAAGACAACCCGCAGCATTTTGTGGAGTGTTCGGATTAAAGCCATCTTATGGAAGAATTTCAAGATATGGTTTGACAGCTTTTGCTTCATCCTTCGATTGTATCGGACCCTTTACTAAAAATGCAGAAGATGCCGCTTTAATTTTAGAAGTTATGTCGGGAAAAGATGAACGTGATTCTACTTCTTATAAAACTCCTGTTCCCGAGTTTTCAAAAAATTTAAACTTCGAAAAGAAATTTAAAATCGGGCTTCCAAAGGAATGTTTTGAGGAAGGCTTATCAGAAGAAATAAAAAAAGCAACCGAAAATTTAGTTAAAGAATTATCATCAAAAGGATTTGAAATAATTGATATAAGTCTTCCTCATTCCGAATATACAATTGCCACATATTATATTCTTACTACTGCTGAAGCTTCTTCAAATCTTGCAAGATATGACGGAGCAAAATATGGTTATCGTTCAAATAGCAGTGGTACCTTAATAGATATGTATAAATCATCACGTTCAGAAGGTTTCGGAGCGGAAGTTAAAAGAAGAATAATGCTCGGAACTTATGTCCTCTCAGCAGGATACTATGATGCATATTATCTTAAAGCACAAAAAGTAAGAAGATTAATAAAGAATGATTTTGATAAAGCTTTTGAGAAAGTCGATTTGATATTAACTCCGACAGCACCAACAACTGCATTTAAGATTGGAGAAAAGTCAGACGATCCTCTTGAAATGTATTTGAGCGATATTTATACGACTTCTGCAAACCTTGCGGGAATTCCGGGAATAAGTTTTCCATATACAAAAGATTCCAATGGCTTGCCAATTGGTTTACAATTTTTATCAAAACAATTTGATGAATTGAGTTTGCTGCAGATGTGTAATTATATTCAGAAAAGTCACAAAAATTAAAGTTCTCCCCTAATTTTTTTATTGCTTATCCACTTCTTATATCCTAATTTTATAATATATATTTTTACTTATAGGGGAACAAATGAAAAACCTTACAAATTATAGACTTACCAAGACTTTATTTTTTATTTCAGCATTGTTTTTATTAAATCAAATCATATACACACAAGAAAAGAACGATTGGTTTAAACAAGAAAGTAATACAACTCAAAATTTAAAAGGCGTATTCTTCATTGACACACTAAGAGGATTGGCTGTTGGTGATAATGTAATTCTAAAAACGACTAACGGAGGCGGCAACTGGATAGCAACCAATTCCGAATTTTATTGGAATGACGTTTACTTTCTTGATTCCCTAACAGGATTTATTGCAGGTAAAAATGGGAAATTATATAAAACTACAGATGGCGGATTAACTTACACTCCAAAAACTTCCGGCGTGACGGATATTTTGAAGAATATTTATTTCAAGGATTCCTTAAACGGATTTGTTGGTGGAGAAGTCTTAAACGAAGTAATTCTAACAAATGATGGTGGAGACAATTGGTATTTTGCCCCTCACCTTCCTATACTGGCTGCAGTTTTCAGAGATTACTATTTTCTTAATGACTCACTTGGTTGGGCAATTGGTATTGAGCTAAAAGGAGGAGGACAATTTCCTACCGCGTTCGGTCTTATACTAAAGACAGTTGATGGAGGATATACCTGGGAAACCAATTATCAAAATTCGATAAGTAGTTCTTTTGATAATGTTATATTTTTTAATGATTCTATTGGATTTGTAATGGGAATGACAGGCGAAGCTGTAGAGACAAGAAATACCGGAAATACATGGCAACTCAGTTCGGTTGCATATTTAATGCAATCGATTTGTAAGGCTGATTCTCTAACAGGATATATGGTAGGTCAATATGGCAGTATATATAAAACCGAAAACGCTGGATTGAACTGGAGTTTACAGGAAACAGATTCTAGTAAATTTTATTACGATGTATTCTTTACAGATAAAGATCATGGATGGATTGTCGGAAATAATGGAATTGTAATGTGTACTAAAAAGTATGATCCCATAACTTCAATAAAGGATGATTTTGTTACCTATGATTACCATTTATTCCAAAACTATCCCAATCCATTTAATTCAAGTACTAACATTGAATTTCAAGTTGCAAACTTTGGATTTGTTTCTCTAGATGTTTACGATATTCTTGGCAGAAAAATAAAGACTCTAATTAATGAGGTGAGAAGTGCGGGAAATTACATCGTAAATTTCAAAGCTGACGATTTGCCCAGTGGAATTTATATTTACAGATTGATATCTAAAAACTATTCAAAAACACAAAAGATGATTTTACTAAAGTAAGTTTTATGCTTACAACAAAAATATACCTTTCTGTTACAGATATTCTTGCTTAATTTTCCTATCTTTCATCATCAAAATTTTAAAAAGATTCTAAGAAAAAAATGAGCATTCTTGTTGATAAAAAAACCCGTCTCGTTGTCCAGGGAATTACTGGCGGTGAAGGTTCTTTTCACACACAACAAATAATTGAGTATGGAACGAAAGTCGTTGCAGGTGTAACTCCCGGTAAAGGGGGAACTGAATTTCTTGGTGTTCCTGTTTTTAACACTGTTGAACATGCGGTTAAAGAAACAAAAGCCAACACATCTGTGATTTTTGTACCGCCGACATTTGCCAGTGATGCAATTCTTGAAGCAGCAAATGCTGGAATAAAAGTCATCATCTGTATTACTGAAGGAATTCCTGCAAAAGATATGACGACTGTTTACAATTCAATCAAAAACAAAAATATTGTTTTAATTGGACCGAATTGCCCCGGAGTTATTTCTCCCGCTAAAGCAAAAGTTGGAATAATGCCCGGATTTATTCATAAAAAAGGAAAGATTGGCGTCGTTTCCAGAAGCGGCACTTTAACTTATGAAGCGGTAAAACAATTAACCGATGTTAATCTCGGTCAGTCAACCTGCGTTGGTATTGGCGGCGATCCCGTAATCGGATCAAAGTTCTTAGATATAATAAAATTATTTAATGAAGATCCTGATACTGATGGAATAGTTATGATTGGAGAAATAGGTGGAACGGCTGAAGAAGAAGCTGCATTATACATTAAAAAGAAAGTTAAAAAACCGGTCGTTGGTTTTATTGCCGGAAGAACAGCACCCCCTGGAAGAAGAATGGGACACGCAGGAGCAATAATCTCCGGTGGAAAAGGAACTGCTGCGGAAAAAATAGCTGCACTGAAAAAAGCAGGAATAAAAGTAGCTGAAAGCCCTGCGGATATTGGTTCCACGATGTTAAAAGCCCTTGAGAATACTAAAAGACAAAAAGCAAAAAGTAAGAAGACAAAGAAAAAAGACAGAAGTAAGAAATCTTCTAAGAAAAATAAATCAAAAAGAAAATAATTTTTGTACTATAATAAATTCATTTTAAGAAGACAAGGAGAATCTGTTTGAACGCTAAAACATTAGCTATAATTAAACCGGATGCTGTTAGTGAAAGTAACACTGGCAAAATAATAACAATGATTTTAAATGCAGGCTTTAAAATAAAAGCCATGAAATTAGTAAAGCTAACCAAAGAAGCAGCCGAAGGATTTTATGCGATCCATAAAGGAAAAGTATTTTTTGATGAATTGATTGATTATATGACATCAGGCCCTTGTGTCCCAATCGCACTCGAAAAAGAAAATGCTGTTGAAGACTACAGAAAATTAATTGGCGCAACAGATCCTGCAAAAGCTGCTGAAGGCACTGTTAGAAAATTATTTGCAAAAAATATACAATTCAATGCTGTTCACGGCTCGGATTCTGATGAGAATGCTGCAAAAGAAATATCATACTTCTTTCCAGGAAAAGAACTCTTGGAAATTTATCCCGAATAATTCTTTGCTTCCCATAACAAATATAAAATCACTTAAAGAAGAAAGTTACAAATGAAATTACTACGTATTATCTTACTGGCTGTAATTGCAATGCTGAACGGTGTTATTGTTCAGGCACAAAGCCAGAATGCCGATGATATTATCAATAAAAATATTGAAGCGGTAGGCGGCAAAGAGAAAATAAGTGCTATCAAAACCGTTTACACAGAATATGATATGGATGTAATGGGAAATCAGGCCTCCGGTGTTTCCTACATCGTAAACGGTAAAGGTTATAAAAGTGAAATAGATTTGGGCGGACAAAAAATTGTTCAGGTTATCACTGATAAAGGCGGCTGGGGCATTAACCCTTTAGCGGGGCAAACAGCTCCGGAAGATTTACCTGAAGAACAGGTAAAAGCTAGCCAGGTGCAGTTACAGGTAGGTGGACCGTTGTTTAATTATGTTGAAAAAGGTAATTCCGCTGAATTACAGGGACGGGAAAATATGGGCGATGTGCAAACTTATAAAATAAAATTAACTACCAAGGAAGGACTTGAATTTACTTATTTTTTAGATCCCGATACATACTATATTCTTAAAACCATTGTTAAAGCAAATGTAAACGGTCAGGATGTGGAAACTACCTATGAATTTAATAATTACAAAAAAACAGATTACGGGTTTGTAATGCCAGAGAATATTGCACTGACCTTACCGCAAGGCGCCAGTATAAATATTATCAATAAAAAGATTGAGATTAATAAGGATATAGATATAAAGATTTTTGATAAAGATTAAGCAGGGGAGTTGAAAAGTTAATAAAGAAAATAATCTTAAAGAGTTCCGGATAAAATTACATAAAAAAAGAAAGTTACAAATGAAGTTATTATCAGGTTTTATTTTTACATTTTTATTTTTATTTCTGTTTGGATGCGGGGAGAAAAAAGAAGAAAAGGCTCCTGTAAAAACCAATGAAAATAATCTTACAGTAGATACATCAGATATTTCAACAACTCCATTGGACAATCCAAATGAAAGCTTTCGTTTGAAGTATCATTTTATTTTGAACAAAGAATATAAATACAGCCTTACGACGTTAACAGAAAATACGCAGACAATGAAAGCTGATACAATAATTTCTCAGCATGCAACTCAGAATATAACATACTTATTGAATATTAAACCAATTGAAATCGATAAAGATAGTGTAACAAAGTTTGTTTGTACTTTCTATTCAATAAAAATTGAAGCAAATGTAAAGGGTCATAAATTCAGATATCAAAGTGGAGTTACAAATGATTCTGTTAGTAAAGCCAGATATGCAGAATACGAAGCAAGCGCAAATACTCCTTTCAATATAAAAGTAAGTAAAACCGGGGATGTTATAGACGTTTTTAAGACTGATAAAATTCTTTCGCAATTCCTTACTTTAAAAAATATACCCGACACTCTTGGTTCTGCTCAAAAGAATAAAATTAATGAGCAGATCATCCAGAGTGGAATTAAACCATTAGTGTCACAAGTCTTCAGAAAAATTCCTGAAAAATTATTAGCTAAAGATTCAGTTTGGACATATCAACAACCACCTTCCGGTCTCCTTGTATTTACAGTAAACACCACAAACATCTACAAAGTAAGTTCCTTAGGAAATTTTATGAATGATAAAGTGGCCGTAATTGATGCAAGCTTAGAAACAAAGATTACCGGTAACAACAAAGTAACTGAGAATGGATTTACTTACCAGTTTGATAAGCCTGTAACCGAAGCTAGCGGCAAAATTTATTTTAATATCGATAAAGGATATTTGCAAAAATCAAAAGTGAAGACCAGGCTAATTATACACTATACTATGGAATCAAATGCTGCGGGCGGCAAGAGAAATGGTTCCCGTTCTGAGGTTATTGAAAATACAAACATTGTAGAATTATTGTAGGACTTTAATCTGAGAAAATAGTTTTCAGGTAATTTGCGTTACAACTACTTTTATTCCCTCAACGCGGATTACCTTGACCTTCTTCCCTCTTTCGATGTATTGCCAATCAGCAACAACATCGTACCTCCTGCTGTTTATTTCAACAGAGCCGGCAGGTCTTAAATCTGTAATAGCAATTCCTTCAGCGCCAATTAATTCTTTTACTGAGGGATAAGAAACGAATCCTTTTTCTGCATTTTCTTCCTCAGCAAGAACCAACCTGTTAAACACTTTACTTTTAGGTAGAAATTTAGCTACTAGTAATATCAAAATAAAAGCTCCGGCTAATGCAATTGAAAGCTGAATTATTGCTCCGCTTATTACATTCATATCGAAAAAAGGTAAACCACCGGTCAGAGATAAAAATATTGAAGCCAGAACCAGAAGTATTCCACTAATTCCTGTTATTCCAAATCCGGGAATGACAAATATCTCGAGGAAAATTAAAATGATTCCAGCAACGAACATAATTATTTCAATTTCCGAAGCCAATTCAACTATGTAAGATGAACCAAAGAAAAGAATAAGCGCAATTACTCCTGCAGTGCCGGGCAATCCCCAACCCGGAGATTTTATCTCTGCCATCAAACCAAAAAAGCCGATCATAATTAGAATTGTAGATACAATTGGGTTATTCAAAAATTTTACAAATTCTTCCGCCCAGTTTGGTTCAACAGTAATTACCTTTGCACCTTTCAGATTAAAAGCTGCAAGCAGTTCATCAAAATTAGTAACAGCTGTATCCGCAATTTTATATTTCAGAGCTTCATCGGTAGTTAAAGTGATAAGTTGTGTACTATCAACAAGACCTTTAACCACAATTCTTTCATCCACCATTCCCTGCGCAATATCTGTTCTTCTTCCATTCTTTTCAGCAATGGAACGCATTTCAGATCTCATAAAAGATTGATATTTTTCGCTAAGTTTATGTCCGCTCTGGTCCACAACAGTTGCCGCTCCAATTGAACCTCCGGGAACCATTACAATCTTAACACAGGATAATGCAATTAAAGAACCCGCAGAAATTGCACGGTTGTTTATAAAAGCAATTGTTAAAGCTTTACTTGAAAGAATTGCATCTTTGATTTGTGTAGCCGCATCAACTCTGCCGCCGAATGTGTTGATCTTAAATATTACTGCATCTGCATTTTCTTTATTTGCTTCATCTATTATTCTACTAACGTAAGGAGCCATAGAAAGATCTATCTCACTTGTGATCTCACCGTAATAAACTTTTTTTCTTTGGGAAAAGATGAAAGGATTGAAAAAGGAAATAAGGAGAATACTTAGAAATATTTTTTTCAATTTTAGTTCACTTGTTGAAAGATGGAAAGATTGTCCGAAGGACTCCTTTTGAGACATCTTTAAATTTTTTAATTCTTACTGCATTATAAGATGCCCTAATTTATCCCTTTTTGTCTTAAGATATTTTTCATTTTCAGAAGTAGGAGGAATTTCAATTGGAACCCGTTCTATTATTTCAAGACCATATCCCTGCAGTCCTACAACTTTCTTTGGATTGTTTGTTAAAAGCCTGATCTTCCTTACTCCAAGATCAAGAAGTATTTGTGCACCGATACCATAATCGCGAACATCAGCTTTGAAACCGAGAGCTTCGTTTGCTTCAACAGTATCTTTCCCTTCTTCCTGAAGTTTGTAAGCCAGAATTTTATTCATCAAACCTATTCCTCTTCCCTCCTGTCGCATATAAACAATAACTCCTGTACCTTCAGCTTCTATTTGATCAAGCGCCGCATTAAGCTGGTCATGACAATCACACCTGAGTGAATGGAAAACATCGCCTGTTAAACATTCAGAATGCATACGAACAAGAATGGGAGTATCCGGTTTGATCTCCCCCTTTATCAAAGCAACCTGCTTTTTACCATCAAGAATACTTTTAAAGAGGTGCAACCTGAATTTTCCATGTCTTGTGGGAAAGTTAACGTCTGTTATTTTTTCTATAAGTTTTTCTTTTTTCAGCCTGTAGCTGATTATATCTTTAACAGTTATAATCTTAAGCCCGAATTTTTCTGCAATCTTGATTAATTCCGGCACTCTTGCCATCT
Organism: uncultured Ignavibacteria bacterium; assembly: GCA_963727535.1. Lineage (GTDB taxonomy): Bacteria > Bacteroidota > Ignavibacteria > Ignavibacteriales > Ignavibacteriaceae > RBG-16-34-14. Next base: position 161,371 of record CAVSGR010000004.1, on the reverse strand, counting down.
CACCGTTCTCGGAAAGTATCTCACATAAAACCCCCGCAGTTTGCAAACTTGCCAACCTGCACAAATCTACTGCGGCTTCTGTATGCCCGGCTCTTCTTAAAACACCTTCATCAAAAGCACGTAAGGGAAATATATGTCCCGGTCGTGCAAAATCTGATGCTTTGGAATTTTTATCTATTAACTTTTTAATTGTTAATGATCTATCGACAGCAGAAATCCCGGTTGTCGTTCCTTCAGTGGCATCGATAGTTACAGTAAACTGTGTACCATGAAGCGCTGAATTATTGTCAACCATTAATGGAAGCCCTAATTCATCCAACCTTTTCCCGGACAGAGCAACGCAAACCATTCCCTTTCCATGGGTTACCATAAAGTTGATAATATCCGGCGTTACATATTCGGCAGCGCAAACAAAATCGCCTTCATTTTCACGGTCCTCATCATCAACAATAATTAATATTCTACCGTTTTTTATTTCTTCAACTGCTTCTTCAACTTTGCAAAACATTTTAATAATCCGCTAATGTAATAAGTACAAAAAAAATAATTTTAGTTCTTAACTTCCTTTAGAAGTTACTGTTGTAATAGCCGAACGCTCAACTTTTACTTTAACATTATCGCTAATTGCAAGAAGAACTGTCTTTTCTTCAATGCCCGCAATTATGCCATGCACTCCGCCGCTCGTTACTACTTTATCACCCTTTTCAAGATTACTGAGCAGCTTCTCTCTTTCCTTAGCGCGTTTTTGCTGTGGTCTGATAATCATAAAATAGAAGATCAGGAAAATCGCCCCGAACATTACTAATGTACTTATAAGATTACCGCCGCCGCCGCCATTTGATGGCGCCATTAAAATTAAGTCTAACAATTATGCCTCCGTAGTTATTTTATTCAATGATATATGTTTAAGTGTTTCTTTTTTCCAATCTGAAAAACTGCCTTCAATAATTTTTTCTCTTGCTGTTCTCATAAGGCTCAAATAAAAATTTAAATTATGAATGCTTGCAAGTTCAAGAGCAAGGATTTCTCTTGCTATAAACAAATGTCTTAAATATGCTTTTGAAAAATTTTTACACGTGTAACAATCACAGTTTTCATCTATAGTTGAAAAATCATCTTTATACTTTGCATTCCTCATCGAAAGAATTCCGTTTGAAGTAAAAAGATATGCATTACGTCCGTTCCTTGTCGGCATAACGCAATCAAACATATCAATACCTCTTTCAATTGCTTCAAGAAGATTTTCCGGTCTACCGACGCCCATTAAATATCTTGGTTTGTCCTCAGGCATCATAGAAGTTGTGAAATCAACAATATCATACATTATATCAACCGGTTCTCCAACAGCAAGTCCGCCGATAGCATATCCGTCAAAATCAAGTTTGATAATATCTTTTGCGGAAAGTTCTCTCAGATCTTTATAAACACTTCCCTGGATTATTCCAAACATAAACTGTTTATGTCCATATAGAGGAACTGATTTTTCAAAAGCTTCTTTACTCATTTCTGCCCAGTTGGAAGTAAGCTTTGCCGAGTTAAGTGCATAATCATATTCGCAGGGATAAGGAGTACATTCATCAAGAACCATCATAATATCCGAGCCAATACTCCTCTGGATTCCCACAACTTTTTCAGGAGAAAAGAAGTGAGCACTTCCATCTAAGTGAGATTTAAACTCAACTCCATCCGGCTTAAGTTTTCTTAAATCGGAAAGACTAAAAACCTGGAAACCTCCGCTGTCTGTTAAAATTGGTTTTTGCCAATTCATAAACTTGTGAAGACCGCCTGCTTTTTCAAGAACTTCCGTTCCGGGTCTTAAGTAAAGATGATAAGTATTTGAAAGAACAATCTGAGCTTTTATTTCTTCTAAGTGCTTCTGATTAACACCTTTAACCGTTCCCTGCGTTCCGACAGGCATAAAAACCGGTGTTTCTACAATACCGTGTTCGGTTTCAAAATGTCCGGCTCTCGCCTTTTTATCCTTAGAAGTAACAAAAAACTTAAGCAAAATTACCTATTAAAGGGTCATAAATCAATTATAGCAAAAAGATCAATAATGTGAAGAAATCAAAATTATTTAGCATATAAATTTACGGCTATTTAAGCTTAACTGCTAAAATTCCGTAGGACAGGTTAATAAACCTGTCCCTACATTAATTCTTCTCGACTGCCAGACTTGTTATTTTGGGAAACCTTTAAGTCAGCAATGGTTCGTGACTTTCAAGAAAATAAATATTGGAAAAGTTTAAGAAGCCGTCTCCCTGTTATCAGTCAATCTCACTGCATCAATTTTTATGTGTGTTGCGCGCAGAATTAAAATTGAAAAATCATCAATAGAAACATTTTCCGCCTGCACAGGAATTCTTCCAAGTTGTGTTGTAATGTAACCGGCTATTGTTTCATAATCACCGAGGGGAATATCAAGACCAAATTTTTCATTGATAAAATCTATTTCTACTTTGCCGCTTATGAGATAAGTATTATCTGAAATTTTCCTGCAGATATCTTCTTCAACATCGTATTCATCTTTTATTTCCCCGAACATCTCTTCAAAAATATCTTCCATAGTTACAATTCCGGCAGTACCTCCAAACTCGTCTATTACAACCGCGATAGTAACTTGTTTGTTAAGAAATTCATTCAGCATCTCAAGACTTTTTTTAGTTTCGGGTACAAACACTGCTTCTCTTAGAATGCTGTTTATATCTTCCGGAGATTTAAAAAGATCATTTGCATAAATAATACCTTTTATATTATCAAGATTATCATCATAAACAGGAAGCTTTGAATAACCCGAATCGATAAACAGGGTGAAAGCTTCATCAATCGTGCTGTTTATCTCAACTCCAACTATCTCCGTTCTTGGACGCATAGCCTCGTAAACACGTTGCTCACCAAGAGTTAATACTTTGCTTATTATATCACTCTCTTTTTTGTTTACCATTCCTGCTTTATGACTTTCCTGTACAAGGATTTCCAGATCTTCTTTGCTGAAAAGAAATTTTACATTCTCAGCTCTAACACTTGAGGATTTTGTGAGCAAATCAGAGATTGAGGAAGTTACTTTTATAAAAGGATATAATAAAAAAGTAATAATTCTTAAGGGAATAGCTGATAATAAAACGATTCTATCAGGTAATTCTCTTGCTAAGTATTTGGGAACTAATTCTGCAAATAAAAGAATAACGAATGATGAAATAAAAAGTATGCTCAATTCATTTAAGGAAAATACGTTGGCTAAAAAAACCGTACTTATAGATGCAAAAGCAATATTAACGACATTATTCCCTATAAGTATTGTAGAGAAAAAAGTCTGCGGATTTTTCACGAAGTATTGCGCGCTCTGTGCAGCAATATTTTTCTTGCGCGCTTTTATTTCAACTTTAATTTTGTTTGATACGACGAAAGCTATTTCCGTCCCTGAAAAGAAAGCGCTGATAAGAACTAATATAATTAAAACAATAACTTCGTAACTCATTTATTATTTATCTCTACAAAATATGGTAAATAATAAGTACTGATGTAATTACATAAAGAAAAACAGTAACAATCATCGGAATGTCCTTAATCATCATTTGTGTAGTATTCTCTCCTTCATCATTTATATAAACAAGATACATATACCTGAATATACCAAACACGACGAACGGAGTCGTATAAATTAATCTCTCGTCCCCGAATATCGTAACCGTTCTTTGTGAAACAGTATATAAAGCATAACAAATTACTACTGCTGAAGCTGCTACAGTTGAGATTTGTCCCGTAAGATAAGTTGAATATTCACTCAAAACTTTTCTTGTGGCTGTATTCTGGTCTTTAATTAATAATCTTAATTCTGAATGTCGTTTCATCGATGCAAGGAAAAGTGAAATGAACATAGTAGTTAATATAAGCCAGTAAGATATTTCAACATTTATAATGTAAGCCCCGCTCACTACTCTTATCATAAAACCTGCAGCTATCGAAAAAATATCAAGAATGACTATATGTTTAAACGACATTGAATAAAAAATATTCAACAGAAGATATGCAAAAAGAAGAATGCCGAATTTATAATTCAAAAACAAAAGAGATACAATTACCGGGACAGCCAGTACGGTGATTACAATGTAGGCACTTTTTATTGAAATTCTTCCAGCTGCAAGAGGTCTGTTTTTCTTAACAGGATGCGATCTATCAGCTTCTATATCACTAATATCATTAATTACATAGACTATGCTGGAAGTAAGACAAAAGATAAAAAAACCAGCGATGGTTTTGCTCAGGAAACTAAATTCAAAAAGATTTAGCGAAAAAAGGAGAGGCACAAAAATGAAAGTATTTTTTATCCATTGAGGAACACGAATTAGTCTTAAATAATCTTTTAACATTAGAAGATCGCAGCCTCTTCATAAATCCCGTAAACTTCTTTTAATTGATTAATCATTTCTCCCAGGGTAACATAATTATGCGCCGCTTTAATCAGTACAGGCATAATGTTATTTCCTTTTAAAGCAGTCTGTTTTATTTCTTCAAAAGCTTCGTTAACTGTTGCTTCGCTTCTGTTTTGTTTTAACTCGGCAATTCTTTTTCTTTGTTTCTTTTCAACTTCAGGAGAAACATATAAAATTGGTATATCTATTTTTTCATCCGGTTCTATAAATTCATTAACCCCAACAATAAATTTTTCTTTCTTTTCAATTTCTTTTTGATAACGGTAAGCTGCATCTGCAATTTCTTTCTGGAAATAACCTGCCTCAATTGCAGGTATAACTCCGCCCATTGAATCAATTTGATCGAATATTTCATTTGCCTGCTTTTCCATTTTATCTGTTAAGGATTCTATAAAATAACTACCTCCTAAAGGATCAACAGTGTTTATTACACCTGTTTCATAAGCAATTAATTGTTGAGTTCTTAATGCTATCTTCACAGCTTTTTCACCCGGTAAAGCAAGCGTTTCATCCATAGAATTTGTATGCAAAGATTGAGTTCCACCCAGCACTCCCGCTAAAGCCTGAAACGCGGTTCTTATAATATTATTTTCCGGCTGTTGCGCTGTTAAAGTACAGCCTGCTGTTTGTGTATGAAAGCGAAGCCACCAGGATCTCGGATTTTTGGCTTTGTATTTATTCTTCATTCTCTTTGCGTAAATTTTTCTTGCAGCTCTAAACTTTGCAATCTCTTCAAAAAAATCGAGATGAGAGTTGAAGAAAAATGAAAGTCTTGGCGCAAAGTCATCGATATCCATTCCTCTTTCAATACAAGCTTCTATATAAGCAAAACCGTCTGCAAGAGTATAAGCTAGTTCTTGCACTGCAGTCGAACCCGCTTCCCTGATATGATAACCGCTAACTGAAACAGGATTCCATTGAGGAACTTCTTTCGAGCAATACTCTATCATATCAACAATAATTTTCAGAGATGGATTCGGTGGAAAGATATATTCTTTTTGGGCAATATATTCTTTAAAAATATCATTCTGCAAAGTTCCGCGAAGATTTTTAAATCCTACTTTTTGTTTCTCAGCTACTGCAAGGTAAAAAGCAAATATCATTGCTGCGGGAGAATTTATAGTCATTGATGTCGATACTTCACCAAGTGGAATTTTGTTGAATAATATTTCCATATCTTTTAAAGAAGAGATAGAAACACCACAAATCCCAACTTCTCCTTCACTCAATTCAGCATCAGAATCCCAACCCATTAAAGTAGGAAGATCAAATGCTACGGAGAGACCTGTTTGTCCATTATTCAACAAATACTGAAAACGTGAATTTGTATCTTCAGGTGAGCCAAAACCGGCAAATTGCCGCATCGTCCAGATTTTCCCCCGGTAACCGTTTGTATGAATTCCTCTAGTATAAGGATATTCACCCGGGAAGCCAATCTCATTTAAATAATTTATCTGTTCAATATCCTCCCGGCTATAAAGAACTTTTACAGCTTCCCCGCTTATAGTAGTAAACCTGCCTGCCAACAATGCAGGCTTCATCCCCGTATTGGGAGATTTGTTTACTTTGTCTTTGTATTCTTTTTTTCGTTTGCTATAATCATCGTCTGGCATATAATCCTTTTAACTTGTTCTTCCAAATCTTCTGTCAAACTCGCTTATAGATATTTTAACAACTATCGGTCTTCCGTGAGGACATACATAAGGCATCGAGGTAGCAAATAACTGATCGATTAATAGTCTCATTTCTTTTTCGGAAAGTTTATCACCAGCTTTTATTGCAGTCTTACATGAATAAGATTTTGCTATGTTGTCTCTTGTTTCCAGATGCTTTTCTCTTTCATTTATCACATACTCATCTAATATCTCGAGCAAAACTTTTTCTTCGGAACCGGCTTTAATATCATCCGGTACCCCTTCAATTGTAACTTTATTTTTGGAGGAGAATTTTATTTCGAAACCTAATTTGATAAGATACGGTTCAAGTTCTTTTACCAAAGAAAATGCAGCAGGATCCAACTCGAGACTTCGGGAAAACAATAGCTGCTGTGAAAAAGGTAAATTAACTTCAAAACGTTTTAAGGCTTTTTCATAAAGAATTCTTTCGTGTGCAACATGCTGATCAATTATCATCAATCCTGATTTGATTTGGGAAAGAATATATTTGTTATGAAGCTGAAATATTGGTGTGCTTTCAAGCGCAGTTGATTCGGGTGTATGGCTTTGCGGAACATGTTGAATTTCAGTTATTTGTTTTTCTAAAGGTGAAACAACATCCCCGTGTATTTTTGCTCTTGTAGAGTCTTCAGTAATCGAGCTAAATATTAAATCAATATCTTTGTCCGAAAAGTCTGTTCTTGCTACAGATGCTCTTCTCTCGAAAACCGGTCTGTCGCTAAAATCATCTTTACTGCTTCTCATAAAATTATCAACACGAAGCTTTTCTGTTTCGGCAGTTGTTTCGTTAAACATCATTGAAGGGACCAGATCGTGTTCACCAAGACTTTTCTTTACAACAGCAAGAACAAAGTTGTAAACATTTTTTTCATCATCAAATCTTATTTCCAGTTTATTCGGATGAACATTTACATCGGTTCTACGAGGATCAATATCCAGGAACAAAATAAAAAATGGGTAATCACCTTTTTCAAGAACATTTTCATAAGCAGTGAAAACAGCATGATTAATTTGCCTACTGACAACAAACCTGTTATTTAGAAAAAGATATTGTTCTCCTTTACTTTTCTTGAGCATTGATGGTTTTCCAGCATAACCATAAAGGTTTGCAAAATCAGTTCTTTCTTCAACTTTGATAAGAGCATCCATCATATTATCAGCAAAAACTTGGCTTATTCTTTCTTCGAGTGAACCTAGTTTATAATCGAATATTATTTCATCATCATTATAAAGCTTAAATGAAATATCCGGATGGCTCAATGAAATTTTATTAAATGTTTCTATAATATGTTTTAGTTCTGTTGCATCTGTCTTAAGAAAATTTCTTCTTGCAGGAGTATTATAGAACAGGTTCTTAATAGAAATTGAAGTGCCTTTGGGAAAAGAGCCTTTTTCTTTTACGACTTCCCCATTTTCAACTCTTATAAAAGAACCAATTTCTTCTTCACGTGTTTCGGTTCTAATTTCTAGTTGACTAACAGCAGCAATAGAACTTAATGCCTCTCCTCTGAAACCAAGAGTATAAATCGATTCCAGATCTTCATAAGAAGAGATTTTGCTCGTTGCATGTTTTTGAATGCAGAGCAGAACATCATCTTCTATCATACCATTACCGTCATCTGAAACTTGTATCAAAGATTTGCCGGCATGCTTTATATAAAGAGCAATATTTTGAGAACCGGCATCTATCGAATTTTCAAGCAACTCCTTTACAACCGATTCCGGTCTTTGGACTACTTCACCTGCCGCAATTTTATTTACAATGTTTTCAGGTAATATTTTTATTCTATTTTGGCTCATCATCTTCTTGCGTAAAAAACTATTTCAAACAGGTCCCTTTTTTCTCTTGACGTTATTTTCCAAATTTTTTCATCTATTTGCGGAAAAGAAATATCTCCTTCAGCTTCAAAAGTTAAAAAGGATAAAATCATTTCATCTGCTATTTTAATCGCCTGTGCATAAACATTTCCACCGCCAATTATGAATATTTTCTCAGTTTCGAGCGTTTTGCAATATTCAATTGCTTCATTTAAACTATAAAATTTCTTTACATCGTCAAACTCAAATCCCAGTCCTTTATCTCTTGTTATGACGATGTTTAATCTTCCTTTTAGTGGTTTTCCAAGGGTATTAAAGGTTTTTCGCCCCATAATAACAGGAAACCCAAAGGTAGTATTCTTAAAATGCTGGAATTCTTCCTTAATATGCCATGGCATATCACCGTTCGATCTGCCAATAACACGGTTTTGTGCAATTGCAGATATTATAACTATTTTCAAACGGCAACCTCAAATTTGATTTTATCGTAGTATTGGTAATCCAATAATTCAAAATCTTCGAAGGTCAAATCGTTAATTGGTTTTTTAGCAATCTTTAATTTTGGAAGAGGAAGGGGTTTACGCTTAAGTTGTTCTCTTAATCCTTCAAGATGATCGTACTTTTCCATAGCGCTGCCTTTATCGGCAACATAAATGTGGGCATCGATAATTGTGTGTGCAAAAAATCCTAATTCAAATCCGGTCTCTTGAGCAATTATTTGTGTAAGCATTGAATAAGCAGCAAGATTAAAAGGAATACCAAGCGCAATATCACCGGAACGCTGTGTTAAATGACAATTCAACTTTCCATTGCTAACATTAAAAGCAAAAGAATAATGACAGGGTGGCAATTTACTTTTTATCGCGTTACCAGGTTCCCAGGCGGTCACAACAAGTCGTCTGCTGTAAGGTTTTGTTTTCAATTCATTAATTATATATTGAATTTGATCAACTTCTCTTACCCTCCACTCGCCGTCTTCATTCCTTTCGGCACTAGGAAATTTTCTCCAATAATAACCGTATGCTGTATCGAGATTTCCTTCTTCATCTGCCCAGGCATCCCAGATTTTTGTATGCTTTCTTAAATTTCTGATATGATCGTCACCAGACAAATACCATAGTACTTCGTGTAATAAAGATTTCCATTCTATCTTTTTTGTAGTTAAAAGGGGAAAACCTTTTGAAAGATCCACTTTATAAAAAGCAGCGAAATGAGAAATAGTATCAATCCCTGTTCGGGACTGTTTTCTTACACCTTCTTTAATTACCAAATTTACTAAGTCGAGATACTCTTTCATTAAAATTCCGGATTAAGGTTTAGGACATTTCTTATGAAAACAAATTTAAGAAATTTTAGTTAAAATATCGGTCATACCAGCTATCTCATTGCAGGCAAATTTTATAGATTCCTCAAAATTCTCAATTGATTCTTCCACAGAATTATAATACCTGCCTAACTCGATAGGGAACACATTCATACTCAATTGTTCAGAAATCTTATTATCAATTTTACCGGAGCATAGTATAATAGGAATGTTTTCTCTTTCAAACATTGATATGATTGCTCCTGCTCCCTTCCCCATTAAGCTCTGCTCATCGAATGAGCCCTCCCCCGTTAATATCATATCTATAGTTGATATGTTATCCGTAACTTTCAAGTCATTAGAAATAAAATAAAAAGCTTTTATATAATTACATTTTTCTATAAGATTAAGTCCTAAAGACAGACCACCTCCTGCACCAGATAACTCTTTAGTTACATCTGTTAATTTATTTTTATTCAATATGTTAACAACTTTACTCCAACCCAGCTCAATTACCTTTAACTCAGCATTTGAAGCTCCTTTCTGTTTCCCGTAAATAACACCTCCATCGTTACCAAGCAAAGGATTATCGACATCTAATATTATTTCTAATTCAAAGGGAAAATCATCAGGTTCAAATTCTATTTCAGCAATATTATAAAAATTCTCAGGAAGCACTTTTAACTCAGAGCCATAATTATCATAAAGTTTTAATCCAAATCGGGAGCAAGCACCTAATCCCAGGTCCATTGTTCCTGTTCCGCCTATTCCTACAATTACTTTATTCACGTCATATCTATTTTGTTCAGAATCTTTCTTAATCATTAGCAATAAATCACCTAAACCTTTAGAGCTTAATAATAACGGACGTCTTTTTTCTAAAGGGATCTTTCTTAATCCTAACACATCGGCAGATTCTATGTATAATGTTTTATTCTTTCTATCCAACCCAACTTTGCAGTCCATATATGATTCATCATATGGAGTCGTAATTTGATATGCTAATATTTCTAATCCGAAATTGAACTCGCACACTTCTAAAAAACCGTCTCCCCCATCAGAAATAGGTTTCTGAATAACTTTGAATAACGATTTATCCAAATATTTATTAAACAGCTTTGATGCTGCAACGGCATCCGCACATTCTTTAAAACTATTAACCGCAATAAGAATATTCTTCAAGGTTTTCTTTCATTTAAAACTTCCTGATAAACCTTAACGGATTCGTCAGCAATTTTATCCCATAAGTAGTGTTGTCTGATATATTCTTTTAGTTTATTATCCTTTGCCTTGTTCAGAGCTTTTTCAATTCCCTTTTGAATTGAATCAATTGAATAAGGATCAACATATTCTACCATATCCTTAAAATAATCTTTTGTACCGCCATAAGGAGTAATTACGACTTTAGCTCCGGCAAGTCCTGCTTCAAGAGCTGCAATGCCGGGAGTTTCGTACAAGGACGGAAGAACAAATGTATCACAAGCAGCATAAGCCGAAGCGAGTAAAGGCGAGTTATTATCAATAGCTTCTATGATTTTAATGTTTTTATTTTTTCCGGCTTCTTCGAGAGCTTTTTCTGTTTCACCCGATTTTATTATCCTTCCAATAAAAACTACAGAATGATTTATTTTTGCAACAGCCTTGAAAAAAGATAGCATATTTTTTCTTGCGGGTCCTATATGACCAACACAGAGAATAAAATTTTCAGTTCCATATTCTTTTTTAAATAAGGAAGAATCTGCATTCAGAAATCTATCCGAAACTCCATTGTGAATAATGTTAAATTTTTCTTTAGGAATTGAAAGTCCTTCAGAAATAAGATTTGCTTCTTCGGAAGTATTAGGAGTTACTTTAACAGCCCAGTCACATATATCCCGGGTAAAACCATAATCAAACCAGATACCTTTGGCAATACCTCTCGTAATCTTATCTAATTTATTAAAAAATTTTAAGAACGAAGCGGAGTGCTGACTATAAAATACCGGTTCAACAATAAACTTAATTTTTTCCTGTCTCAGGTTTCTTGCGAGATTATAAACAGCAAAATTGGAACTTACGAGATGAACAATATCGTATTCATTTAATTTGGGATTCCACATATCAAACAAATCAACATGGTGTCCCATTTGAACTAGTTTGTCCCTCACCTCCATAATTTTTGTGTAGGGTCCGCCTTTCGATATGATAACTCCCTCGTGTGTGGCAAAACAGATCTTCATAATTTTCTTTTTCTTAATTTGAACAGGATATCGTCTTTTAGCAATTCAAAATCATATTTTCTCAAAGCTTCCGGATTAAATTCAGAATCGTATTGGAACTCCTGTAAATCGATTTTTACTTTTTCAGCATTATCTCCTGATAATGGTATCAAATAAATTTCTCCCGAAGGATAAACAACTTTAACCCGGAAAGAATCGTCTTTATTTTCAGTTTCAATTTTTAATTCATTATTTATGAATGATGAACCGAACTTAGTCTCGTTCCGCTTTTCCCACCAGTCCACATATTCCTTAAAAGTATATTTTGGCAGTTTGTACTGATTAATATAATTAAATATCTTTTTAAGAATTTCGAGTCGTTCTTCCATCGGGTGAGTATATATAATGAGTGGTTCACACAAAGCAATTTTTTGATTTATCACATTTATAAAATAGTCATACATTTCTTCGTTACTGTATCCTTCCCGTGAGAGTCTGCCAAAACTTATTGGGTGAATCGGCATTTGAAGGATTCTTTCCGCAAATTGTGGAAAGCCATCATAACTGTATGAAAACTCAGAAGAATATTCAAATCCAAGTTTTTCAACAACTTTATTAAATGAATTATTCCATTCGCCGAAAGGTGCGACAATTCCTTTTGGATAAATAGAAGCCTTCTTCAATATTTCCAATCCATAACTAAAATTGCTGAAATTTTCTTCATAGGAATTAAATAAACGATGCCTGTAGCAGTGTAAACCAATTTCCTGGTTCCTAAATGAGGAATATTTATTTATCCAGCTTTCAGCAGATTTAGTTTCAACAAACCACGTTCCCTTGATTTCTTTTTCAGTTAGTGTCTTATACAGATTATCAACTTGTTCCGGTGAACCATAGTCGGTATCTATTCTGAATAAAAATATGTTTTTAGCATTGTTTGGAAAATTCCATAAAGAAACGAATGGAAAATTTCTTAAATGAAAGAGACGCTCCAATGCTGCATTAAGAAAATGATTTATGCTTCCTTTTGAAACTCTGGATATTCTCTCGGAAGGCGTTTTCCCATTTGAATAAATTCTCTTTCTTAAAACTTTTACTTCTGAAACCGCAGAAATAAAATTGCCAGGAATAATTATTAGGTTCCCTTTTCCAAGTTTCATTTCCGAAACAACAAATCTTCCCTTCTGGTCTTTTAAAGTATTTGCGTTTACGGGGATAGTACAATTTCTATATATATCGACGAGGGGAAGACATTTTGAAAATACTTTTTCTTTTGAGAAAAGATATTTTAAATATGCCTGTTTGGTATTGACCTTAAATATATTTTTCGCATAATCAGCTTCTATAAGAAGACTTCCACCTTCATTGACAAATTTTTGGATTTTATTTCCCTCTTCATCATTCAAAGCTGAGTTTACAATTATAACAGTGTATTCATTTAATAAATCTCTTCCCCAATCAATAAGAGAATAAGAAACGCCTAACTGACCAAGAAGAATATTCCAGTCCGATAAATCTTTTGTATATGCAATTTTAAGATTCAAATGAAAATCCGTTTAATAAACTCTATTTCATTTTTTCTAAAGCCGGTAACTGCAATCAGCACGGGAATAAGAAATACAATTACGACTAACAACTGAAAATAAAGTGACATTGGAAAGAAAATAAAAAACAATAGAACCATTGAAGTTATTAGCACAGGAAGTATAATAGAACTGGCTACTTTTATTTTAATATCTTTTCTAAGATAAATTATCATATAGGAAAGTGAAATTATATCGAGCAAGATAAAAGAAATAATAATTGCATACTCATGCCAGAATGGAGTTAAAGCAAAAGTAAAAATAAGAATTGATATAACGCCTATAAGAAGCGATAAGGTATAAACTTTTTCTTTCTTCATTCCAATCAGAGTATTTGCGAAAACCGAATCTATAATTGTAAACGCAAAGTAAACCAATAGTATTTTAAATATAAGTATTGACTCTGAATAATCGCCACCAAAAACTTTAAGAATAATAAAATCACTGAATAGGAATAAAAACATTGAGACTACTAAAGTAAAACTAACTACAATTTTCAAAACGGTTCCAAAAATTTCTTCAAGTGAACTTTCCACATTTGAAATAACTCCTGTGATTTTGGGAAGAAATAATGTTACAAAGACCCTATCAAAAACAAGGAATAATGCAATCATTTTAAAAGCTGCACTGAAAATGCCCGCTTTGGAATTGCCGGAAATATATGCTATATAAATTACAGGAAAAGCAATGATGAACTGTGATAAATAGGAAGCCATCCCAAGAGGAAAAGATTCTTTAATAATATTTACAAACTTTTTTATTCCACCGAAATGAACCGAATGATTACTTTTTTTATAAAAGAAAAAGTATAACAAAGCTGTTGAAACACCACCTGCTGTCCATGCAATTCCGGTTAAAATTGTACCTGATTGGTTTCTTACAAGAATAACAACTAATAAAAAATAAATTGCTGTACCAACTATTCTCACATAAGCAACGGTATCCATCTTTTGAATACCAACAAAGAACCAGTCAAGTATAAAAGCCGCCGGGAATAAGAAAAGGATATAAGATAAAATTACGTAAGTATTCTCTGTGAAGCCCGTTAATAGCAAAGTCACGAAAGCTGTTAGCAGAAATATTACTACAGATAAAATAAACTTTCCATAAACTATTTGACCTGATATTTCATCTGCTTTTAATCCGGCTGCAATCTTTCTTGTGCCCAAAACTGTTAAGCCACAATCAGATAAAACAAATGCATAGTTCATTACCGAAACGCCAATACTGATTGTACCAAATCCGGATTTCCCCAAAACACGTGCAAGGTAAGCAGTAGAAAGAAATCCAATGAATTTAAGCACTAAATCCATTGAAAAAAGTGAGAGTGTATTTCGCAGATTTTTGTTCAAATCTTATATGGTTTTTCTGTCGTTTTAATACGCATACTTTTTAATAACATCAACCAGGTTTTTATTTCTATCTTCATCAATCTTAAAAAAATTGATCTGGTTGTTTTGCAATTCTTTTAAGCAACCTGATAAAGGAGCAATAACGGGTTTCTTATAAGCAAGGGCAAGATGCACACCACCTGATGTTAGTACATCTCTGTAATTAAAAATAGTACAATCAGCAAGAGCCAAAGAAATAAGGGACATACTCATCTGGAATCATTTTACCAATTATAAAAACAGTTTCTTTATTAGAAATTGATTGTAATTCATTATAATATTTTTCATTCCTTCTTTTTATAAATCCCGCAATTAAAAGTTTATTTCGTTTATCCAATCCTTTAAAAATATTTATTACTTCTTTAATACCTTTATACTCAGCGATAGCACCAAACATCAAAAATATCTTATCTTCCGGCATTATTTTGTTTTGCAAATATTCCTGATTCATTTTTTCATGTGCTTTATCTCTTTCAATAATTATTGGTAAAAACTCAGGATGTTTTACAACAAAAAATTTATCTTGGGAAACACCTAAAATTTCTACACATGTTTCAATTGCACTTTCGCAATGAATATGTAACCTGTTTGCCAGCGTCGCAATCAGCCTTCTGATCTTTTTATTAAGATATAGATATTTATTGTGATGGGGATATTTATTGTGAACAGTCCAGATTATTTTTCCGCCTAAGATTTTGTATATGATAATCCAGAATAACTTCCATTTTATTCCAACAAAAGATTTTGCATCCTCGAATTCAAACCAGTGATAATGAAGAATACTTTTCTCGAATTTTAATCTGCTAAGGAAAATTAAAGGGAGAAATGCCGCATTAAAAGTTTTAACTTTTATTTGTGAAGAAGAATTTTCGAGAAAATTTTTATAAAATTGATAGAGATAACTCGTATCCCTGTTTTTTTGTGGAATCTTTGGGACGACAAAAACTTTAGTTACACCTGGGCATAACTTCTGATACTCGACTTGTAATGAGGTTTCATTCATTTAGTATTTAAGAATTATCAGAAAGAACCAGGTTAAAGTTAAAATTTAAAACTTAATGAGAAAAGATTGGCGCTTCCAAAACCGAGGGAAAATGGAACAAAAGCATAATCAAAATTAAGATTACCCCAAATTAAGCCTACACCTCCTGTAAAGTCTCTCGACTCATACCCTGTTTGGTATCCCGCACGTAGAGCAATAATATTTTTATACATTATTTCCCCTCCAAAATTAAAATGAGGATTATCATCAGAAGTGTATTTTTGAAATTCTCCTGCTGCAATTAATCCAAAATCAGATTCGCTTAAATCGAAAGAATATGCCGCACCTGCTCTGAATTCCGTTGGAAGCTTTGTACTTTCATCTCTCAAAGCATTCATTGAACCAAGATTTTTCACAACTGCTGCGGCTGTTAATCCTTTATAAGGTGTTTTATATTTTAAGCCGAGGTCAACACCGAAACCAGTTGATTCGTCCGTGTATAAGCCTTCGTAAAGATATTTGGCAGTAACACCAACAGAGATATTCTCATTTAAGAAAAACCCAGTCGAGAGGCTTCCGAAAAAATAATTTGCATTGAATGTTCCTTCGGGCTCCGGTTCAGCTTTTTGTCTTATCGGAATTTCGCTTACAGAAGTTGTGTTTAGACCTAATGCAACGGGCAACCCAAATATTGTTGATTTAACTCCGACTACTTCACTCGTTACATCCTGTACCCATTCATTATGCATGAACATTATTTGAGATTCATCATTACCGGCAAGGTTTGCAGGATTATAAAATAAAGCAGTAACATCATTCGATAATACTGAGCCGACATCTCCCATAGAAATATTCCTTGCCCCAAATCCGAATTTAAGAAATGACAATCCGCTATTTCCTGCAGACTGAGGCAGTATGCTTGTTAAAGGAATTATTATAAATAAAATTATTTTTTTCATAAACTTTTTCGAAAACTTCAAATCTCAAATTCCAAATGTGAAAAAATAGATTTGATCCGCCTCTGGCGGATTGAGTTTTGAGATTTGAAATCAAAAATTAACATTTATTCCAACAATATGCCTGTCCTGTGGTGAATACTGTTCGATCATAAAGGCATAATCAACACCAATTACAATATTGTCGAAAGTTTTATAATATGAAAATCCCAAAGCAGGTTTTGCAGGACTGTCAGAGTTGCTCAAATCAAACTGATCTATGCCACCCCTGAGAAAAAGATTTTCATAAATATTATACTCGACTCCTAATCTTACAATATTTGTTTTTACGCTGCTTCTTTCAAACTCTGCCGAGGCTGTTAATTTTAACTCCTTATTATTATACCCGACTCCAGCTTTCACCAGCATAGGAAATTTATCGGTAGTTGTCGTACCGTCCTGCCCATAAATCGGCGCAGTATCCCATTTATACTTGCTGTTTATATCGGATACCACAAAGGAAACTGTGTATTGATCATTCACTACATAAAGAGCCCCTATATCCAGACCGAATCCACTTGACCTTACTTTTTCGTAAAGCTTATAGTAAAAAACTTTGGCATTAATACCTAAAGAAAATTTCTTAGAAAATTTATTGGACAAACCTACAAAGAATTGGTTTTCTGAAGTTGAAAGATCTCCTGTCTTCAAACCGTTATTATCGCGTCCATCTATTTTACTTACGCCGGAATTAATAATACCTATAGTAACTCCGGCTGTCGATCTCGGTTCACGATTTTCTTTCAAAGAATCTTTCTTACTATAGAAGTCGAATTTCTTTGTAAAGTTCAAAAAATTCAATGATCTATCGAGAGATAGAAATGAATATGATGTCTGGAATGAATTCCCTTCCTGGAAAACTGTAAGAGCAGGATTATAATAGGAAACAAGATTTCCGGTAGTAACAGCAGACATTGCATTTCCCATTCCAATTCCTCGTGCACCAAATCCCATCCTGCTGAAAGCTCCCGGTTCAGAAGCTAGCCCGGAAATTTTTGGCTGTGCAAAGAGAGCCTGAGAAAATAAAATTAATATTATAATTGCTATCTTTTTCAAATGAAGAGAAAGATTCTTCGTTGTTATACTCCCCAGAATGACATTGATATTAAAATTTTTGTCCACTTATAAAATCTTTATTATTGTAAAACTATAATCTTTCCAAAAACAGGATTATCGGAATCGAAATCAATCCTGTAAAAATAAACACCGTTAGGAACTACATTGCCGTCCTCGTCTTTTCCATCCCATTTTTCAGGAGCGTCATCAAGAGTTTTGATCCGGTCAGCATTCTGAATAACTGTTTTAACAATGTTCATTGCAAAATCAAAAATCCTGATAGTTATTTTCTTACTTTCTCCATTGGTGCTGTACTTAATCTTAAGAATATCGAGCTTTGGAGAAAAAGGATTCGGATAACAATATGTTTCGGCTGCAGATTCAACAGCAACTGAAGCAAAATAAATTTTCCAATCACCGGTCCAAAATCCCGTTTCAGTTAATTTTGCCAGACCATCGTTTGAGCCAAGCCAGATATCATTCCCTTCAGATGCTGCACTATTGAATTCTGTATTGAATAATGCAACTCCTGAGTTTTTGTCAGCAATATTATTCGGAAGAATCCAGCTATTTCCACCGTTGCTGCTTCGAAAAGCTCCATTGTCTGTTGCAGCGATAACATCATTATCTTTGAAACCAAAATTCCATACCATTTCACCATTCAAAAATGTTTCCCAATTTTCTCCACCATCTGAAGAAGAACTCACTCCATAAACTTCCGTTTCTCCGTCAGCCTTTCGTGTAGCAGCCCATAACTTATTGCTGTTATAAGCAAGAGCAACAACCCAATTTCCACCAATTGGATTATTTTGATTTGTATGGTTAAATTTCCGCCAAGAAATTCCTCCATCAGTGGACTTATTAATTCCACCCGCTGTACCAACATATAAAACAGAATCACCTATACTCTTAACAGAAAATCCAAGATGATTATTATTCTTTCTAGGTTCTAATTTAAATTTTATAGTATCTTCCGGAGAAATTTGATCCAAGGCATCCGAGGGAAGTAAAACCCTGCTCCATCTGTAATTTGGATTTTGCATAATGCTATCTATGCTTGCTTTCCTCAGACCACCGGACCATGAGGCTACCCAAATTGTACCTTTTGTAAATGCAATATCATAAACAACATTCTGTTGCGGAACAATTACATCGAGTGCCTGTACCATTGGTAAATTAACCCCGTCATTTATTCCATACGAAATCAGAGTATCATCTTTGGCATCCAAAGGCTGTGGAATAGTATTCCAACTAACACCATTATCGGATGTATAGGCTAATCCACCACCCGTTTGGACTTCTTCATCTCCGAGAGGTGTATAATAGAGTTTCGCAGCCCAAAAAGTACTACTAGAAGTATCATACGCTATTGCTGATATACCCATTGTTCCAAAAGCTTCATTTCCATAAAAATTAGTCCAGTTATTTCCTCTATCAAACGATACACTGACACCTTTGGTTGTTCCTAACCAAACAGTATCTCCAATTGTAATAATATCACCAATACTATTACTTACCGGGTTTGAGGAATAAATTTTAGATAAATGATTTTTGTCAGCTTTAAGAGAATATGTTTCCGGTCTTATTTGTGGAAAAGACTTTACAGAAAAAAATATTATAGTGAAGATTAAAATATATTTTATTTTCATTGAATAAGCACAGAATAATTAATGGTGTTGCTGAAAAGTCCTCCACGATCTTTCGCTGTAAACTCAAAGCGGTATATACCTTTAGCGTTAGATTGATTTATTTTGATGAAGCGGGAAAAAATTCCGTCTTTTGCTGTTTCATCTCCATGTTCATCAAAATTACCATCGTCAAACATAAATATCTGAGAATTATTAGTTGTACTATCTGGCTTATAAACAACGAAATAAACACTTTCTATATCATTTAATCCATTATCGTCGGTCGCCAGTACTGTTGTCAGGATTACAGTCGTGTCTGTTACAACAAGAGTATCTGGGTCAATAAAAACATTTGATATAACCGGCGCAATGTTAGCCTGTCCATTATCATAAGTAAACTGGTGGAGAGCGACCTGTTTTGTGTTTCCGCCATTATCGATGACAAAATAATTAATCGTATATGTTCCAACAGGGTAATATCGGCTCATAGGAAACAAGACCGTAAACTTATTGTCACCTGCAGTTGCATCACCATTTTTGCCGTTATCAAGAAGCAAAACAGGATCATTATTCAGCTTACTATCATCAGAGGCAATAACATTGCAGAAAACCTGGTTCACATCTTTTGAAGAATTTAAATAAATAAAAATTGTAAGTAATGAATCCCCAGCTACATACCTGAAAGAAGTAAAATTATTAAGACTTGTTACCTGGTAACTTGTCTTGTTAACATCAACTACATCATCAAATGTTTTTTCGCAGCCCGATAAGAACGCGAACAGGAGAATTGCTATAAAGAATTTTCGCATATAGTTAAATTAGCCGTAAATAATTTTTTTATAAGTGCAAAAAATTGACCCTCAATTAGCCGGGAATCGTTACTAAAAACGGTGTCGGTGAAAAAGAGATTATCAATATAAAGAAACTAAAATAGGCGATAATCTTCCTCTTAAAGTCCAGTTCAGTATCATCTTGAATGGGCGGGTGCTCAATCTTTATTACGAAATAAAGAATAACTGCCCAAAAAAGCCAACCTGACCAACCAAAACCAATATGAAAATCTAAAGTCGATTCAATTATACCGAGTACACCTAAAACAAATAATATTGAAAAAGATACTACTGCAATTTTAAAATGAGTTTCCTTCCCGAACAAAGTATAACCAATATGCCCGCCATCAAGCTGACCTACCGGAATCATATTCATTGCTGTGATAAAAAGACCAAACCATCCTACACAAAGATATGGATAATGATAAACTTCGGACATCGGTGGGAAGAATTGTCCCGGGCTGATAAAAATTGTTTTGAAAAAAGAGAACAACAATGTGTTACCGAAAACCAGGTTAATCTCACCACTGCCATATTCCGGCGTATTAAAATCCGGGTGAATAGCAAGAAGATATTCTTTACCAGGAACATGCGTAAAACCATAAATGAGAACTATTAAGCATGCAACAAAACCTGCGATTGGTCCTGCAACTCCAATATCAAACATTGCTTTCTTTGTCGGTACAGGAGTTTTTGTTTTTATCACCGCACCCATTGTTCCAAAGTTCAGAAAAAATGGAACTGGTGGGAAAGGAATATAATAAGGAAGTGTCGCTTTAACTTTATGATATATTGCCGCAAAATAGTGTCCAAATTCATGGCAAGTAAGTATAAATAAAATTGATATCGAATAAGGCAGCCCTATCAGGAGATGATTAAAGTCATAGGGACCTGCTGTACCGGTTGTCCATTGTACTCCGGCAATAGTAGTAGTAATAAATGTAATTATAAAAAGCCCTATATGTAGAAGATAATTCTTCTTCTCTTTCTTAGGTTTACTTTGATATAAAAAAGAATCTTGTAATTCTTCGGTAGGATAGCTCATCTTTTACAAATCCACATTGACTCCGAGAGTCGTATATTTTTCATCAATGTTAAAATATTCTCCATGAATGCTTTTACCGGAATAATACGAAAAAATAATACTAATACCTTTTGAATCATATTTACCAAACTTCAATCCTGTTTCAAAAATATTGTTGCCGGAATACTTACTTAATTTCGCAAGCTTAAAATCATAAGCAACAAAAGGAGTGATGAAATTATTTATCAATCCGTCAGCATAATAATCAAAGCCAGCCTGGTACATCCATCTGCCGAAAGCAGGCGGATTGATATGAGCAAGATAAGTAAGTCCTAAATAAATTCTTAACCCGGCAAATTTATAATAAGGATAAAGTTCGATAAACTCCCTGCTGTAAGTGCGCGGATTTCTATTATCTCTCCATATTATATTTTGTGAATCAAAAGAACCATCGACAAGATGAGCGCTAATGTGGCTCAACCTCACACGCATTCCGATTTCTTTATCTGCATTTGTAATTTTATACCCGGCATTTACTCCAAACAAATAATCTATTGTTTCAACCGGAAACTTGAAATCGTTTTCGCCTCTTAATCTTGTGTAAGTAAAAAGATCGGCTCCGAGTGAAAAAGATCTGTTCTGATATTTATGTAGAAAAATATCTGTTGTAGTTCCAATGTCAAGCCTTATTTGATTCTTCCCGAGTATATATGAAAAACCGGCTCTCGGTTCCAAGAAATTTGCTGTAAAAGGTTGAACATTCAAACCTGATGGAAACCATTCGGTTTTAGTTTGTGAATTTACAAACGGGGTAACGATCAATAGGAAAAAAATAAAACAAAAAGTCCGCATTAAACTGTTTCTGTATGTGATAAAAGTTTCTTCTGTATTTTTTGTTTTACAAGCTTGTTATATCCATACTTAAATTTTGATGTAAGGCTGGAAATAGCATAAAGGTTTGTAGGAAAAGCAAATGAAGGTTCAAAATAACAATTGACTGTACAGTTCTGACAAAAATCAAAACGTCCTTCCATTTTCTTAAAGTATTTTATCTTTTCAGAATTTCTTAACTCGGCAATCGGTCTGTCAATTTTAATTTTCTCACTTTCGAAATGATAGCAAGGTAAAATAATTTCATTGTTGGGAGAAATAACTATTACTCTTGTTACAGCTTTGCAGCTCGGATCGTTAATATCGTTTCCACCGTCTTTTCTGAGTTTCAAAAATGCTTTGTTGATATAAATATTAAGCTTGTCATTTGTATATTCTTCTATGTAATTCAACAGCTTCATCACTCAAACCCGGATTGCCCCAATAAGAAAAAACAGGATTAACAATCAGCACAAGATCATTCTTTGCAGCAATTTCATGCATTTGCGGAAGTTTCTTATAAGTTTCATTTGTAGCAGTAAAAAGAATATCAGGAAATTCTCCAAGTGATTTTGCAATCTCAATGCTTTCAAAAACTTTATTGTAACAATTTACTTTCCTGATCCTGTTATGTTCTTCTTCGTCGGGAGAATCGAGTGAGAAATGAAGAAGATCGACATTGCCGGCAAGTCTCTCAGCAAACTTCGGATAAAGTAAAGCGTTTGTTGTTATGCTAGTTTGAAGGTTAAGTCCTTTAGCATATTCAGCCATCAAATGGATTTCTTTATGAAGCAAAGGTTCTCCGCCTGTAAGATCGATAAACTTTGCGCCGAGCTTTTTTATTTGCTCAACATTGGATTTGAAATCTTCCAGCTTTGCATAAGGTGTATCTTTAAAATTCTCATGAATTCCGAAATGACAGAATTCACAAAAAGCATTGCAACGGTATGTTAAATAATAATTACAGAGTAAAAGCATCTTAAAAATTTGTCATTAGTCAATTGTCATTGGTCATTTAACTTACACCTGAACTTGAACTCATAACTTCCTGTTCTTCCACATCACTTTCCTGCTTTTTATCAAAGTGAAAGGAAGAATTAAAACATAAATGATATAGTAAATCTCAAATATGAAAAAATACTTGAGATTCTTTGTAAGTCCTAAAATTTTATGAACAGGATAAAGTACAAAAAAATCGGTAGTTAATTTAAATACAACCAAATATAGCCATACAGGTGAGAAAAATAAAGGAGAAAGAAGTGTGAAAAGATTGCTCACAAAACCTGATACCATCACAAAAAAACCTCTAATAGGGACATCTATTCCACCGATTGCCCATCTTTTCTTTTGTCTGTATAATTCCTTAAAATCTTTGCACGGCACAGAATTAACAAGGGCTCTTACATCAAGAGGATAAATAATTTTATATTTTCTCAGCTTATTAATTGTGTTAAGCAACTGTGAATCTTCAGTAACACTGAATGGAAGATTTTCGTAACCGCCAACATCGAGATAGGCTTGTTTACGATACGACATATTATTGCCGATGCAGCTTATCGGATAACCAAAGTTAATTGTTCCGGAAGCAACAATAAGAAGATAAATAAAATCAAGCGCCTGCATACCACCGAAAGAATTGTTTGCGTCCTGGGTTGTAAAGCCATTTACTATTCCAACATTCTTTTCATAATATGAAGCAGTTGTATAAACCCATTCAGGTGTAGCTTCGCAATCTGCATCTGTTGTAAGAATAACTTCCCCTTTCGAAATTTCTATAGCATTTGCAAGAGCGTTTGTTTTTCCTTTAAGGTGTCCGATTTGTTTGCTGGTAACTATTTTCTTGAATCTATCTTTGCCGGCAATAAACTCATCAATTATTTTTCCTGTAGAATCGTCTGAATGATCATCAACGATGATTATTTCAAGCTTGCCTTCAGGATAAATTTGTCTATCGAGTGAAATAAGACACCTTTGAATATTTGCTTCTTCGTTTCTTGCAGCAACAATAACAGATACAGTCGGGAAATTTGGTTCGCTTATTTGGGGAAATTTTTTACTCGTCCCTATCATAAAAATAACGGACTGAATAAAATATAATCCGACAAATATCAGGAAGAGTGTTTCAAACATTTTTCAGTTAACCTTCGAGGTTAGTGATTTGAAAAACAAAGTGAGAACCTCGAAGGTTCGGGTCATCTTAAACATTCGGTCGGTTCTCCAAAGGAAAATTCTTTTTTAGCTGCTTCATCAATTATAAGGTTTATTGAGTCTTTAACAATTTGTTTTGATTTAATACTGTCGTGTAAAACAATAATCGAATTCTTTCTTAAATAATTCCTAACAGCAAATTTAACTGTTTCAAAATCATTTTTATAATCCTGGGTTAGCAAAGACCACATGACACACTTCATTTTTTTTTCCTTAAGAATTCCATTTGTTGAAATTTTAAATTTTCCGTGAGGAGGACGAAAATATTTAATATCGTAATCGAATTCTTCTTTCATGATATTATTGAAAGAATTAACCTCTTCATTTGTTTCTCTTTTACTTATTTCATTTAATTTTTTGTGATTAAAAGTATGGTTGGCAATTAAATGTCCTTCGATTAGAATTTCTTTTACAAGCGCATTGTGATTCTTAACATTATTTCCCACACAAAAGAAAACCGCTTTAGTTTTATTTTTAGAAAGTGTAGTTAAAATTAATTCTGTTGCTTCAGAAGTCGGCCCATCATCAAAAGTTAACAGAATTTTATTGTTAGCCGTGTTCCAGAGAAAATCCTTGAAAAATTTTTTAATAATTGTTGGAGGGGAGTATAAATATTTCAAAGGTAACCTTTATACTAAATCCAGAGCAAGCTTTAATCTTTTATCTAGTTCATTCATCAAATTTATATCTGCATATCCCAACTCACCGGAAACTATTCTGTTATTAATTGTAACAATTTTACTCATTCGGAAAACGGATTCTTTAATCAAACCAGTTTTAATAAATGACTTATTTTGTGTTACAAGAATAAAATCTGTTTCAAGTAGTCTGTCCGGGAGTTTGGATGAGATATAAGCTACAACAATATCTTTACTTTTTTCGTTATCTTTTGAAATTACAACTGCAGGACGTCTTTTGGACGAAGATAAATCAGTAAAAGGGAAAAAGGTAAGGACAATTGTTCCCCGTTTCATTTCTTGTATCTTGTTTTAAGATTCTTGTCAGTATAAATATCTTCCTGAGGTTCTTTTAAAAAGTCAAATGAACCACCTTCTTCAGCCATTTTATAAATATCGGATGATTCATTTTCATCATCTAAAAAAGTGACGATAACGTTTTTAGGAGAAGATATATTTATCTTTTCAAGAAACTTAATTTGTTTTCCATCATATATAGCTTTTATACTTAACATTTCTTCCTTAATATTATTTCAATTAAAATAATAAAAACTTACTACGAATTAAATAAGATCAGCAGACTAATTTTTATCAGTGAAAATCAGTTTAACCTGAGTCATCTGTGTTCTATAAAAGAATTGCAAATCATTTCTTATTTTTAACCTCAAAATAAAAAATAACTGAATGAAACATCTTCCGGATCATAAAAAAGGATTGATTGCAGTTTTTGCATCCGCAATACTCTGGAGTACCGGCGGTTTATTCATCAAACTGATCAGTCTCGATGCAATGCAATTGTCTTTCTTCAGATGTATTTTTGCTGCCTTTGTATTTGCAGTAATTTTTAAGAAAGAAGTTTTACATGCAAATGGTTTTACTTTTATTAATGCGATTTTTTATGCGGGAGTTTTAATCCTTTTTGTTATTGCGACAAAAACAACTACCGCAGCCAATGCAATTTTTCTTCAATATACTGCCCCGATTTACATTTTAATTTTTGAACCGCTGATTAACAAAACTCATTTTGAAAAAATAAATGTCATCACAATTATTATTTGTTTTGTGGGAATGGTTTTATTTTTTATGGGTGAACTTTCCCCCGGACACATTGAAGGAAATATTTTTGCTCTTCTTTCGGGAGTGGCATTTGCAGCATTTATGATCGGAATGAGAAAGAATAAAGCCGAACATCAGTTCAGCTCCATTTTTTATGGAAATATTCTCGTCGCATTAATTTGTATCCCGTTTATAATTAATCTTAAGCCCGTCAGTTTTTCCGATTTCTGGATGGTTGCTTATCTTGGAATTTTCCAGATAGGAATTGCTTATGCAATTTTTAGTTATGGATTAAAAAGAGTTTATGCAATTGAGGCATCTTTAATCGGAATGATTGAGCCAGTCTTAAATCCCGTTTGGGTTTTCTTAGGATACGGAGAAGTCCCTGCCTTTATTTCTATCATAGGAGGAATAATAATAATCACCACCATTTCAATAAGAGCTTTTATTCTGGATAGCGGCGTAATGAGGGGAAGACTAAAATTAAAAAATGAATAACTCTACTTTATAATTTTATTTTTTGTGATATAGTAAATCATCGGGGATTAATTGCTTTCTTATTCCCCGTTTTTGATATAAACTCTTGGATCTTCACCTCCGGCAAACTCAGAAAATGAAACTTTAGTTTAATGATATCCCTCTTCAAAGCTATAACTCAACTCTTTTCTTCAATACCTGTTGAAAATCCCTTTCTCTAAATTATCAATTTTTATAACCTCCTCAGGAATCATCTTTGTAAAAATTTCTTTAGCAACTCCAATTAATTAAAACCCCATTATATCCTTATTTTGAGTACATCTCTCTCTATTATGGTAACAATTTTTCAATGGTATTTCATTTGATAGGACACTATTATTACGGAACTTATTTTTAACAATATTATCTAAACCAGCAAGACAAAGAATGAAAGAAATGATTAGAAAACGTATAGAATCACAACGATTAAGCATAACGATACTACTTTCCCTATTAAGCTTATTTAGCGTTAGTTTATCACTTTTTAGAATTTTTTACACGGGCAGCATTGAATTTATTTCCCTTAACTGGAATCTTTTCCTGGCATTTATTCCCTGGCTTTTAAGCTCAATTATCATATTGGGAAACCTGAGGAAAAATAAAATCTTATTGCCGCTCCTTATGGTAACATGGATTTTGTTCTTCCCAAATTCACCGTACATTTTGACCGATCTTTATCATCTTGGTCATAGTTCTACAGCTCCGGTTTGGTTCGATTTAGTTTTAATATTATCATTTGCGCTGACTGGTTTATTATTCGGTTTCATAAGTCTGTTGGATATCGAGAAGATATTAAGCGGGTTTTTAACTAAAGGTAAAGTAATACTTCTTACAATTCTTTATCTGTTCTTAAGTGGATTTGGAATTTACCTCGGCAGATTTTTAAGATGGAATTCGTGGGATGTTGTTACGAGCCCCATTTCCCTATTCTCTGATATTATACACAGATTTATAAATCCTTTTGCTTATCAAAAAACATGGGCACTAACAATATTGCTCGGCATTTTGCTAAATCTTCTTTACTTCTCTTTCAGGCTTATAAAAGTTCCGAAGGAATAAAAAGGAACTTAATATCACCCCTACGGGGGTTTATCTTTCTATTTTCTTTTTACTATAAATATTTCATCCCTTCGGGATTACAATTTTCTGGAAGTCACGAACTTTCGTGATTGAATCCAAATCACCCGTTCATCATAAATCCATTTCTATCATCAGATTCCTTCACTTTTTCAATTCACTATTTATTAAATTTCTCCCGCTATTTTAGAATCTTTTAAATAATGATTAACAAGTTGGTATAAAACTCAGGGGAGTTTAATTATGAAATCAAAATTTTCACGTTTTCTCTCAGAGAATAAGCATCTCTTCTTTATAAGCCTTCTTACGTTTCTATTGATTTACATTTCCTCTTTTATAAAAGGCTATGGATTTTTTATTGATGAGTTTTATTACATCGCCTGTGCAAATAATCCTGCAGCAGGCTATGTAGATCATCCACCTTTGGCTCCCCTCCTGTTAACAGTATTTCAATTCTTTTTTGGTGATTCTATTTATGCAGTAAGAATTTTGTCTGCTCTTGCTGCGTCTGCTTCAGTTTTTTTTACAGGAATAATTACTAAAGAAATAGGTGGTGGAAAGTTTGCTCAGCTTCTTGCTGCTTGCGCAATGGCAACTTCACCGACAATAATTGCATTCGGCGGTTTCTATTCGATGAATGCATTTGAACCTTTGCTTGCAATATTGCTGCTCTATTTCACAATCAAAATGATTAAAGAAGATAATCCTAAACGATGGATTGTTTTAGGAATCATTATAGGAATCGGAATGATGAACAAACATACTTTCGGGGTTTTCATCATTGCACTTGTTCTTTCATTACTTCTAGTTGGTAAATGGAGATTAGTAATAAATAAATGGTTTGCTTTAGGTGCAGTATTAGCATTCATTATTTTTCTTCCGAATATAATCTGGCAGGTCTTAAATAATTATCCTTCATTAGAGTTTTACAGAAATATTGGCGCTGATAAAAATGTTTACACTCCTCCTGTTGCTTTTATAATGGGACAGGTTTTGGGAATGTCGCCTGCAAATGTTTTAATCTGGCTTCCGGGATTTCTCTTTTTACTGTTCTCTAAAAGAACAAAAGATTTCAGGTTTCTTGGAATTCTCTTTATGGGTTTATTTTTATTTATGATGTTTACCGGAACAAGCCGCTCCGACAGGCTTGCGTTTGCTTACCCGGCAGCTTTTGCTGGCGGCGGACTTTTCTTTGCACACATCATTTTAAGATTTAATGCAAAATGGCTTAGAGGTATTTTGATTGTTTTTCTATTTTCCGGGCTTGCGTTAGCTCTGCCTATTATACTTCCCTACTTCAGTTATAGTACAGTTGAATCCTATGTTAAAATGCTGGGCTACAATACCGAGTTGGAAAAAGGTAATAAACCTCCGCTTCCACAAATATTGGCAGACAGAATTGGCTGGGAAGATAAATTTAAATTGGTTTTATCTGCATATCAGAGTTTAAGTGAACAAGAAAAAAAGCAAACAATAATTGCTGCGGGAAATTACGGTCAAGCCGGTGCATTAGAACTTTTCGGTAAAGAATATAATTTTCCCCCGGTTGTTTGCGGGCACAATAATTATTATTTGTGGAGTAAAGAAAGACTAAAAGGCAATATTGCAATAAAGCTTGGATATGAAAGAGAATTAAAAGGCTTAAAAGAATCTTTCGAAAGTGTTGAGGTATTTCCCGGCGAATATGTAAATCCTTATGTTACTTCGCACGAAAATCATCTTAAAGTTTTTATCTGCAGAAATCCAAAAGTTCCTTACGCTGAATTACTGGAACGTGGAAAGTTTTATCACTAAAAATTCATAACGACCTTGGAAGTCACGAACCATTTCGTGACTGAAGGTTTAGTTCTTGCTGTCACGAGACGGCTCGTGACAGCCAAGGAATAAAAATTATGTAGTTTGAATTATTACTAGCAAGAATTCATTTGCGACTCTGGAGTCTTCATCCAAAATATCTTGATACAAAAGGTTTGATCGCCTGCTGGCGGGAAAGTCTTCTTGCAAAAGCAGTCCTTTCAAATAAAACCAAAGGATATAAATTTCATCCACAACTTTACAGGTTTCGTTCCCATCCAAATCCTTTAGCTGCAATTAATCAATATCTTCTTGAACTTATACAAGGAATCGCTTAACAGAGGATATTCGTTTGATAAAAGAAAAATCGGAAGGACAAAAACAAATCATAAAATTAAAGTAACACTTGGTCAGGTTAATTATGAAAAATTTCATCTTAATAGAAAACTTTGGAAAAGAGATAGAAAGAAGTATGCTTTGTTAAAAGAAATTGATGTCCCCGAATTACATCCTCTATTTAAAATGATTCCCGGAGAAGTTGAGAATTGGGAATCTAAACACTAATTTTAATCTTTTATAATATTCATTCTCCGTTTAACACAAATTTTAGAAGTATCATTAAATTAAACAATATCTTCCCATTGGTTATTGTAACATTTTCATAGAAATCATAGTCTTAAAATTCGAAAAAAAGCGGATTGGAAATTATTAAGTCATGACAACTTTTTACATTTTATTGCATTCTTGTTACAATCTGTTCAGATTTTATCAATATTTTAATCCTTTTAAAAAGGTAGAGGAATATGCTTGAAGAAATGAAATCCCGTTATTCGGGTAAAAAACAAACTGTGATTAAAGCGGGTGCTGTTGTTCTAATTATCGCCGTAGGCTTCCTTGGAATGGTTCTTTTAAGCTCGGCTGATAAACATAGCAATGCAGCAGATGTTAAACCCGAAGTAAGAACTGTTAATACTCAACCTGTAACTTTTGGAGATCTTACCTTAGAAATAGAAGGCAGCGGAGTAATTGAACCGCAGCAAACTCTTAACATTATTTCCGAAGCAACCGGAGTTGTTCTGTTTGCGAAGAATAATTTGAAAGATGGAACTTTTGTTCAAAAAGGAGAACTGATAATTGATATCGACTCGAGAGAAGTTGAAAACAATCTTTACTCGTTAAGATCATCTTTCCTTAATGCAGTTGTCTCCATCTTACCTGAATTAAAAGTAGAAAATGAACAAACCTACAAAAAATGGTACAGCTATTTTGAAAGCATAGATATTCATAAAAATATTCCCAAGCTCCCGGAAACAAATGATTCTCAGGAAAAAATTAAACTGAGTACACGCGATATTTATAATAAATATTACGCTGTAAAAAACCAGGAAATACTACTTTCCAAGTATAAAATATCTGCTCCATTCAGTGGATTTATAAAATCAACCGGTGTAATTGAAAACAGTTATGTTGCAAAAGGCCAGAATTTATTTTCTTTAAGTGATGCTGTAAATCTTGAAATTTCTATCCCTCTTTTAGTTGAAGAAAGTAACCTGATTGATTTTTCCCTGAAACCTTCAGTAAAAATTTATTCTGACAAGAACAATAAAGATTTTATTACAGGGAAAGTTTTAAGAAGAGAAACCAGTCTTGACAGAAATTCCCAGACATTAAATGTTTATGTATCGTTCAGCAACAACAACCTTAATTCATATTTCTTTCCGGGAAATTATGTTAATGCAAAAATCCATGGCAGAAGACTGAAGAACGTTGCAACAGTACCGCGTAACCTAGTTGATAACGATAATTATATCTATACGATGGAAGAAGGCAAACTTGCAAAAGAAAAAGTTGATGTTATTACAATTCAGGGAAGCAAAGCTATCATAAGAAATACAATTCCCAAAAATACAACACTTGTTACTACAATATTACAGAAGCCGCTAATCGGAATGGAAATTCTTTCTTCAAATAAAGCTGTTGAGTCAGATGGGGAAAAGAACGGTACAATTGAATTATCAACATCAGATTAATTAGAGATTAATATGCTGCAAAAACTTATACGGTATTTTATTAAGCATTCTATCATTACCAACTGGGTAGTGATAGTTATATGCATAGCCGGGATTTTTGCTCTCTTCAACTTAGAAAGAAGAATAGATCCCAAAATGGAGATTGATGAAATACAAATCGATACTCCTTATCCCGGAGCCTCAGCCGTTGAAGTGGAAGAAGGAATAATAATAAAGATTGAAGAGAGTCTTCGCGGTCTCGAGGGAATTGACAAAGTATATTCAAATTCCCAGGATAACTATGGCTCGCTGAACGTTGAAATAACTCCTGGATATGATATGAATAAAGCAATTCAGGATGTTAAAAATGCCGTTAATTCAATTAATGGCTATCCAACTGGAGCTGAGAAACCGATTATAAGGCAAGAAACCACGTGGAACAGGGGCATAATGCTTAGCATTTACGGTCCAAGTGATCTCTTCACTCTAAAAAAAATTGTTGAAGAATTCAGAGATGATCTTCTAAAGACAGGAAAGATATCGAACATAAGGATGTGGGGAATTCCTGAGAGAGAATTCTCAATTGAAATATCCCCTGAAAATTTAATTCGATACAAGCTTACTATTCAGGATATTTCAAATGCAATAAGAAATTCCAATCTGAATATTTCTTCAGGGTCAGTTTTAACAGACCAGGAAGAAATTCTTATCCGCTCTTATAACAAAAAATATCAAGCAAAAGATCTCGAAAATATTGAGGTCGTTTCTGCAATCAACGGGCAAAAAATAAGATTAGCCGATATTTGTACTGTACAGGAACAATGGCCCGAAAACAGGTTTTATTCTGAATACAACGGGAAACAATCTGTCGGCTTTAACGTAATGTACAACAATAACGAAGATGTTGTTGAAGTTGTTAATATCACAGAAGATCTCGCAAAAAAATATGAGGCTAAGTATGCAGGACTCGTTCACTTCAAAACTTTTATAAGGGAAACCGATGAACTCCAGGAGAGAATCTCATTAATGAGCTGGAATGGTTTACTTGGATTAGTTCTTGTCGTTGTTCTCCTTGCTATCTTTTTAAATTCAAGAGTTGCTTTCTGGGTTGCAGCAGGAATTCCTGTTTCGCTCTTGGGAATGTTTTTCACACTTTGGGCGCTGGGAATAACAATCAACGAAATGAGTCTGTTCGGAATTATTATGGTAATAGGAATTCTTGTTGATGATGGAATTGTTATTGGTGAAAGTATTTACTTCCAATGGAAAAAATATGGCAAGCCTCCTCTTCAGGCTGCAATGGATGGAACTTTAGAAGTTATTAAACCGGTTGCAATCTCAGTCATTACAACAATGGTTGCTTTTATACCATACTTCTATTTTTATGGAAATCTCGGCAAATATGTCTGGGAAATTGCTGCTGTAGTAATTATTTCATTAGGCTTCTCTTTAGTTGAAGCGATTGTAATTCTACCGGCACATATTTCACATTCAAAAGCTCTTCATATTAATCCAAGAAATAACAACCTGTTCGTAAGAGTCAGACAATCGATCGATAAGGGAATCGATATTTTCTTAAATAAATATTACAGGCGATTCCTTGCATTCACTTTAAGAAACAGGTGGGCAGTTTCCGCAGGCGTGTTTGCTGTAATATTAATTATTGTCGGATTATTTGAAGGTTCACATGTAAAAGCACAATTCTTCCCGGATCTTGAACCCCCTTATGCAAGAATACAGGTTGAAATGCCTGCCGGAGTTTCTGCAGAAGTTGCAGATAAAATCCGTAACGAGCTGATTGCTAAATCACTTAAGTTTGCTAAAGAATGGGATAACCCTGAAAAAGGTGATAAAAACCCAATCCAGAATTATACTTCATGGATGAACGGAGGTACAATTAATATTTTCTTTGTTCTCCCCTCTTCCGAATACAGAGGTTATACTATTGCAGAATTCTCAGATGCCCTGGGAGAATATTTAGGTCCCGTTCCTGAGGCTGATAATGTTATTATCCGGGGATGGTCGTTTGGCGGAAATCCAATTTCTGTTAGGTTCCAGAGTTCTGATTATAGACAATTATTAAAAGCTAAGGACCTTCTTAAAAATGAATTGAAGAAAATAGATGGGGTAAGAGATATTCGTGACGATACCCCGCTTGGGAACAATGAGTTTATAGTTACACTGAAACCGAAAGGCAAAGCTCTTGGTTTTACACTTGGTGATCTTACATCTCAACTAAGACAGGGATTTTATGGACAGGAAGTTATGCGTCTTCAGAGAGGAAGAGATGAAGTAAAAGTGTGGGTAAGATTTGATAAAAAAAATCGTGTCGCTATCAGTCAAATAGAAAATCTAAAGGTTCGAACTCCTACCGGTGAATATGTTCCTTTTAAAGAAGTAGCGGACTATAAGATACAACGAGGATTAAGAAGAATAAGACACGAGAATGGTGAACGCTCAGTAACAGTTTATGGTGATCTTGATTATTCCAAAAATGATCTAGCAGTTGTTTTAGGTGATATTGACGGCATAATTGTTCCCAAAATCTTATCACAGGTTGAAGGAGTTACAAGAAGTTACGGCGGACAATCTGAAGAAGTTGATAAGATGGTCGGTTCTATGACTTACTCAATGACTATCGCAATGGTAATTATTTTTACGATCCTTATGTTTTTGCTGAAGTCATATCTTCAAACAATACTGGTAATGAGTTTAATTCCGTTAGGAGTTATCGGTGCTATCTTCGGTCATTTTGTAATGGATATTCCAATATCTATTCTTTCATTTCTTGGAATTGTTGCACTCGCAGGAATTATTATAAACGATTCTGTCGTACTTATAGACCGTTATAATAATTTGATTAAAAAAGGAGAAGATGTTTTTGAAGCATTGATGGATGCAGGAATAACAAGATTCCGTCCAATTGTATTAACTACCGTTACAACGGTTGGAGGTTTAGCTCCGATTATACTAATGAAAAGCGAACAGGGACGTTTCCTGGTTCCTATGGCTGTTTCTGTTGCCGGAGGTCTGGTATTCGGAACATTGCTTACACTTTTAATTCTTCCATCTGCAATTTATATGATAAGTGATGTAAGACTATTACTTCACAGGAAAAAGAAAACCAGGGCTGAGCTGGAACCTGCGTATCAAAGAGCTGAGTAAGCGCTAAAAATTTTAATAGAATATTACTCCTCACTTTGTTTCCCTCTTCTTCAAAAGAGTCTATTAGACTTACGAAGGAGAGGGGCAAAGCATTTTTCATAATTTTTTAATTACAAAAACACCAAATCATTCCTCCATTTTACCTACATTTGTAACTAAATTTTTTTTAGATTGCAATGCTATTATGGTAAAACCCAACAATATTTCCGATCCTGAATTTATCATCAGGGTAAATGATGTTTTTAAATCCTTCAAAACAGTTAAAGCTGTAAACGGAATTAGTTTAAAAATTCCTAAAGGACAATTTGTAGCTATACTTGGTCCTAACGGCGCCGGTAAAACAACTCTCGTAGAAATGGTAGAGGGAATTCAGAAGCCGGATAAAGGCGAAATCTTTATAATGGATAAACAATGGAAAGGAAATGAAGACGAACTTCACAAAGTAATCGGGCTTTCACTCCAGGAAACCAGGTTTACAGATAAACTAACAGTTGTTGAAACTTTAAAACTATTTGCAAGTTTTTATGAACTCGATAACAAACGTATTGATGAAATTATTGAGATAATCGATCTCGAAGAAAAAAGAAAATCTTTAACGGTAAATCTTTCGGGCGGACAAAGACAAAAACTCGCAATGGGGATTGCTCTACTTAACAAACCAAAAATTTTGCTTTTAGATGAACCTACAACTGGACTCGATCCCAATGCAAGAAGAGAAATCTGGGCGATTCTTCTAAAATTAAAAGAAGAATCAGGAACTTCTTTAATTCTTACAACACATTATATGGACGAAGCCGAAAAACTTTGCGATTATATAATCGTAATGAATAAAGGAAAAATCCTGAAAGAAGGAACGCTGGATCAATTATTAAAATCGGATAATCAAAAAGTTATCGAGTTTACTCTGGAAGGCGATTCTCTCGGAGAAAAGATTTCGAATAATAATTCTCCATTTAAAATTGAATGGGATAGTTTAAAAGAAAGAGGAACTATTTTTATCGATGACCTGGAAAAAGAATTGCCGGCATTCATACATTATCTAAAAGAAAAAAATCTGCAGCTAAGGAATTTTGAGAGCAGAAGAAAAACTCTCGACGATTTGTTTATCTCATTAGCCGGAAGACATTTGGAAGACTAATATGAAAAGCTTTAAACCGAAACAACTCTCGATGTTGATTATCTCTTACTTTAAAGAACTTATTTCGCCAACCTGAAGTTCTTTTCTGGGGAGTTATCTTCCCTATTCTAATGGCTTTAGGGCTGGGAATCGCATTCACGCAAAAGGCAAATGTTGAAAAACATATTGCTGTAATAGTAAATCAACAGCAGCCTTCTTCAGATCTGGAGTTTGAAGATTTTCTTAAAAACAGAACTGAAAAGATTAAAGGAAAAGACAAAGACGAATACAAACTTGTAATAAAAGATAAGAAGCTCGGCAATACAACTTTCTTTTTTCAAGAAGTCAATTGGAAAGAAGCGACAATACTTCTTAAACGTGGGGAGATAAGTTTAATTGTAGAAGAAACAAAAAACGGAACCAAATATCATTTCGATCCTGTAAGTCCTGATGGACAGCTTACTTACCTTGCACTTTCAAGATTAGTTCAGAATAAAGAAACTTACAATGATGAAAGTAATGTTGAGCCGTTAACCGTTAAAGGAACACGGTATATTGATTTTTTTATCCCCGGACTTATAGCAATGGGAGTTATGATGTCTTCAGTTTGGGGTTTGAGTTTTGGCATTATCGATAGAAGAGCAAAAAAACTTTTAAGAAGAATGATTGCAACGCCGATGAAGAAATCTCACTTTCTTATTTCTTTGCTTGTAGGTAGAGCTACTATGAATTTTTTAGAAGCTTGTTTGCTTTTCTTTTTTGCTTATTTGGTTTTTGGAATTACAATCCAGGGAAGTGTCCTCGCTCTTATTCTGATTTTCCTTGTAAGTAATTTTGCTTTTGCAGGAATCGCGTTTCTAATTGCTTCACGCACGGCAAGCACAGAAGCGGGCAACGGACTTATAAACGCAGTCCTTACACCAATGATTGTTCTATCCGGAATATTTTTCAGCTACCACAATTTCCCGGATGTTATAATTCCTATTATTAAAATTCTACCGTTAACGTTACTTGCAGATAGTGTCAGAAGCATTTTTATTGAAGGCGCAGGTTTCCAGGAAATTGCAATTCCGTTTTTTGTTTTGACCGGGATGGGAATTGTCTTTTTCTCGCTTGGATTAAAAATGTTTAAATGGCATTAGAGATTTAACCTCACCCTGTTTCCCTCTCCTTACTAAGGAGAGGGACGAAGGGAGAGGTCAAAAACAAAAAAATAATCTACAACAAAATTCTTTATGGCGCCAATCTCACAATCTTCCATTTACTATTTTTCTTGATATAACAAATTCTATCGTGTAATCTGTTCTCTCTTCCCTGCCAGAATTCAAATCGCTCAGGAATTAATCTGAAACCTCCCCAATACGAAGGAAGCGGAACATCCTTCTGATATTCTTTTGAAAACTGTTTAAATTGTTCTTCAAGATATTCCCTGTCAGGAATTACTTCACTTTGTTTAGAAGCCCACGCACCAATTCTGCTTTTTAATGGTCTGCTGTTAAAATAATCTTCAGATTCCTGTTTAGTAACCTTCTCAACTTTACCTGAAATTCTTACCTGTCTTTGCAATTCCCTACAATAAAAGAACAATTCAGCAACGGGATTTTCTGTTAGCTCCTTTCCCTTTCTGCTTTTATAATTAGTGAAAAAGAGAAAACCGCTTTCATCAAAACCTTTTAACAGCACAGTTCTGACCGAAGGAACTCCTTTTTTTGTCGCAGTGGCAATTGACATTGCAGTTGGCTCTTTTATACCCGATTTTAATATCACTTTATACCACTTGGCAAACTGTTTGATTGGATTACTATCTACGGCAGATTTGGTTAATGTTTTCACTTATGTTTAATGTTTTTATGCAAAAAAAAGTTAACTATGATTTCTTTATTTAGTTTGATAAATTTACAATCATCAAAGGTAAAATTACAATAACCCGGATAAAATGAAAGCAAAAGATCTGACTGAAGAGCAGAAGGAAGAGCTTGAAAAGTTTGGCGCAAATACCTGGTTTGTAGAATATCTTCATAAGCAATATGAGGACAATCCTTCCGGCATTCCCGAACAATGGAAAAAATTTTTTGATAATGATTCCGTTTTACAGAAAGATGACGGAAACGAGAAAAAAACAAAAACACCAATCGTTGTTCCTAAGCAAACTAAAACAGAACCGGAACAAAAAAATGAAACTAAAGACGAATTAAAAATAATTGCGGGAAGTTCGGCAAGAATTCTTGAGAACATGAACACGAGTCTTTCGATTCCCGTTGCAACTTCTCAAAGAACAATTCCGGTCAAGCTTCTCGAAGAGAACAGAATCCTGATTAATAAATTTCTCAGCAAAAATGGTCAGGGCAAAATTTCATTTACTCATCTTATAAGCTGGGCAATTCTTAAAGCAATAAAAGCTGTACCGGCTCTAAACAATGCTTTTACAATTATCGAGAACAAACCTTATCTCATACAAAGAAAAAGTGTTAATCTCGGGTTGGCAATCGATATAGAAAAAAAAGATGGAAGCCATTCTCTTCTTGTTCCAAATATTAAAGATGCAGACAAAACAAACTTTAAAGAATATTGGGATAAGTATGAAGATATTGTTGATCGTTCGAGAAAAGGAACAATCGATCCATCCGAATTTTTAGGAACTACAATTACTTTAACAAACCCGGGAACTTTAGGAACGGTTGGTTCTGTCCCAAGATTGATGGTAGGACAAGGTGCAATTATAGCAGTGGGCTCAATCCAGTATTCTGCGGAATACCAGGCAATGTCTCCATCAACAATTTCTGCACTTGGTGTCAGCAAAGTTATGACTATAACAAGCACTTACGATCACAGAATAATTCAGGGTGCCGAGTCAGGACTGTTTCTTAAAGAAATCCACGAATTGCTTCTGGGTAAAGATAATTTCTATGAAGATATTTTTGAAACTTTGATGATCCCGGTTAAGCCGTTAACATGGAAAACTGATTATCAGCCGGGAATTTTTGAAGGTGGAGCAAACAAAGAAGAAATTGAAAAACAGGCGCGAGTTCTTCAGCTTATAAATTATTACAGAGTTCGCGGTCATCTTATAGCAAATCTTGATCCTTTAGGCTCAAAGATTCCTTATCATGCAGAGCTTGATCCTGCTACTTTTAATTTAACCATTTGGGATTTTGACAGGTATTTTATAACAGGTGGTTTCGGAGGCACACCTACTTCAACCCTGAGAGATATTCTGGATACACTGCAAAAAACTTACTGCGAAAAAATCGGTGCAGAATTTATGCACATCCAGAATCCTGCGGAAAAAATATGGCTGCAAAATATGATGGAACCGGTTAAGAACGTTCCCAACTTTGATCTTGAAACAAAGAAAGTTATTCTACGAAAATTAATTATGGCAGAGACTTTCGAGCATTTTATTCACAACAGGTTTATAGGTCATAAAAGATTTTCTTTGGAAGGATCGGAAACACTTATTCCC
The DNA here is from genome assembly GCA_963727535.1 of uncultured Ignavibacteria bacterium. GTDB lineage: Bacteria > Bacteroidota > Ignavibacteria > Ignavibacteriales > Ignavibacteriaceae > RBG-16-34-14. The sequence continues at coordinate 122,502 of CAVSGR010000004.1, read as the reverse complement.
GTCCTCGATTTAATCCTGAACAATGCAAGTGAGCATGATGTAAATGAAGTTGTTCTTGGAATGTCTCACAGAGGCAGATTAAATGTGCTGGCAAATATTATCGGCAAATCATATGACTCAATCTTTTCTGAGTTTGAAGATATAAGAGATCCAAATTCCATCCAGGGTTCCGGTGATGTTAAATATCACCTCGGCGCTTCAGGCAAATACAAAACAAAAAACGGAAAAATTATAAGTGTTTCACTTGCTTCAAATCCAAGTCATCTGGAATGGGTAAATCCAGTTGTAGAAGGAATTGTAAGAGCAAAACAAACAAGACTTAATGATAAAGAACGGCGTAAAGTTATGCCTGTTCTTATTCATGGCGATGCTGCTTTTGCAGGACAGGGAGTTGTTGCCGAAACTCTTAATCTTTCACAGTTAAAAGGATACAGAACGGGCGGAACAATTCATATAATAATTAATAACCAGATCGGTTTTACCACAACACCTGAAGATGCGCGTTCTTCTGTTTATGCTACAGATGTTGCAAAGATGATCCAGGCACCTATTTTACACGTTAACGGTGATGATCCCGAAGCCGCGCTCTGGGCAACAAGACTTGCTTTTGAGTACAGGCAAATATTTAAAAAAGATGTTGTCATTGATTTGTTTGGTTACAGAAGGCATGGTCATAATGAAGGAGATGAACCTGGATTTACACAGCCACTTTTATATGAAAAAATTAAGAGTCATCCTTCTGTAAGAAATATTTATGCAGATACGCTTGTTAAAAAAAATATTCTTACTAAAGAAGAAACAGGAAATATCACAAAAGAAATTGAAGAAAAGCTAAGCGAATCTTTTGATAAGATCAAAAAGCAAAGCAGCATATTTCAATCGGACCTTCCTCTTGCCGTTTCAAAAGAAAAAATGGATTCTGTAAAACCTGTTGAAGAAACTTATATAACTCAAGAAACTCTTGAACAAGTTGTAGATGGAATTACAAAAATTCCGGGAGGATTTAATGTCCATCCTAAACTAAAAAAATATCTTGAAAAAAGAAGAGGACTTCTTAACGGATTAGATGAAGTAGATTGGGCTTTTGCCGAAACACTTGCGTTTGGAAGTTTGCTTGTTGAAAATACTCCAGTAAGACTAAGCGGGCAGGATAGTGTTAGAGGAACTTTCAGCCAGAGACATCTTGCACTTACCGATATTAATTCCGGCGAAGAATATGTGCCCCTTAATTTTATAAAGAATGACCAGGCAACAATAGAAGCATTGGATAGTTTGCTGTCGGAAGCTGCGGTTCTTGGTTTTGAATACGGTTATAGTACTGCCGATCCTCTAGCTCTTGTTATATGGGAGGCACAGTTCGGAGACTTTGCAAATGGTGCTCAAATTATAATTGATAATTTTATAGTTGCATCCGTAGAAAAGTGGAATCTTCCGAACAACATAGTTATGCTTTTACCTCACGGTTATGAAGGACAGGGACCTGAACACTCAAGTGCAAGACTCGAGAGATTTCTTATCCTTTGTGCAGAGAATAACATGCAGGTTTGTAATGTAAGTACACCGGCTCAGTATTTTCATCTTTTAAGAAGACAAATAAAGCATGCCGTTCAACGCCCATTGATTATAATGACACCCAAAAGTCTGCTGAGACTTCCTGAAGCAAAATCATCCAAGAAAGAATTTTTAAGCGGAGGTTTCCATGAAATAATAGACTCCCCTGTTGATGACAAGAAAAAAATAAAGAGATTAATTTTAACAAGCGGAAAAGTTTTTTATGAACTAAAGAAATACCTTGACGAAAACAAAATAAATGATGCCGCAATTGTAAGAGTTGAACAGTTTTATCCTTTCGAAGCTGAAAAGCTGAAAAAGATAATTCATTCTTACTCACAGACAAAAAAAGTGATCTGGGTCCAGGAAGAGCCTATGAATATGGGAGCGTGGAATTTTCTTTTACCAAAATTACAGGAAAGCATCCTTCCCGAACAGAAAGTCTTTTATTCTGGCAGACCTGAAAGCGCAAGTCCAGCAGTTGGTTCTTCTAAAATATCACATGAACAGCAGGTAAAGTTAGTCGAAACCGCTTTCAGAATATAATTCATCTATCCCCTCAAATCTATTCTTGGGCCCTGTTTCAATTTGAAAACCAATTATTGAAACTAAACAATAACGTCTCATAAATGTTTCTAAAATTTCGCATTTAAGCATCTTTTTTACGGCATTGCAGTTGCCTCTGTAGATAAAAACATAAACGAGGTATTTGTGAGCACTATAACAATAACTAATGTAAGCCCGGTAAAAAGAAGTACATACATAACGTATAAATTAAAAACATTTTTATTTCAGCCTTTTCTCGTAGGAATAGCAGGATTCACAATAGCTTTAACAACATTATTAGTCACATATTTTGTTGTTGCTAACTTTTTTAACACCGGATACTTTGCTATAGAAGCCACAGATTTTATTATAGCTTTTGCAATTGGATTTATTCCCCTATATCACTATTCATTGCATAAAAAATTACATGACGAATAAAAATCTCTCTAATAGCTCATCATCAGCCTGGTATTTAAAGTACCAGGCTTTTTTATTTTAAACGAAACAACAAATCCATTTCTTGAATAAGATATACACGTTAGCTATTTTTACTTCAACCAGAATATGCGGCAGTAATTCAGTGGTAGAATGTCAGCTTCCCAAGCTGGACGTCGCGGGTTCGAGTCCCGTCTGCCGCTCTCTTCTTAGAGTCAAAAAATTGTTTTTACTCAGATTATCTTCTACCAACTCATTTAATAGCAAACTAATTACTTTAAGATTAGTTAAATTCAGGGATAGTATGAATTTAATTTTCAACATTCCTTACAGATGCACTTCAACTAGCAAATAAATGCAGACTCTACAAGAAAAATTATATCAAACCAGCAATTTTCTTTTCGGGGTTGAATTAGTTTCTATTCGTGAATCTATGGCTGGAGAAAAAGCCTTAAAAGCCCGAACTTTTGCAAATGAATTATCAGACTGTTCTTTAATTGATTGGGTATCTATTACAGATAATGCTGGCGGTAATCCGCAAATGGCACCTCATGCTCTTGCTAAACCAATTTTATATTCAGGTAAAGAAGTTGTAATTCATATGTCTTGTAAAGACCTGAATAGAAATGGTTTGGAAAGCCAGGCATGGTTTTTAAATAGTGAAGGGTTCAATAATATTTTAGCCATAACCGGCGATTATCCTGTAGCTGGTAATGAAGGAATGGCAAAACCTGTTTTTGATATTGATTCTATCGGACTTATTTCGATGCTTAATAAAATGAACCAGGGTTATGATATTAAACAATTCAGAAGTACGAAAGAAATTCAACGATTAAAGAAAACACAATTTTTGATCGGTGCTGTAACAACTAATTATAAACTATATGAGGGTGAAGTTATTCCGCAATACCTGAAACTTCAGAAAAAAATTGAATGCGGAGCTCATTATATTATTAACCAGGTTGGTTTTGACTCACGGAAAATTCATGAATTGAAATCGTATATGGCAAACCACGGCATGCAGCATATCCCATTAATAGGAAATGTGTATCTCTTAAATCCGAAGGTTGCAAGAATATTCTATTCAGGGAAAATTCCAGGTGTTGTTGTAAGCCCTGCTCTTTTGGAATTATGTGAGAAACAGGAAAAATCTGAAGATAGAGGGAAAGACTTTTTTTATGAATTCGCTGCAAAGCAAATTGCAATTTATAAAGGATTAGGTTACCGGGGTGCTTATCTTGGCGGTATTTCAAACCTGTCAACTATAAAAAAGATTATGGAAATCGAACAAACTTTTTCTGCAGATGATTGGAAACAGTTTGCTAAAGAAATCAGGTTTTCCAGGGAAGGTGAATACTTTTACTATGATGAAGATCCGGAAACCGGTCTTGCAAATCCTGCGGTAGTAAATACTAAATCGAAAACTAAGTCAAAACACAAAAATTTCTCTTATAAGTTTTCAAGCTGGACACATGATAATTTTTTTGAACCTGACAAAGCATTTGCCAAACTGGGAACAAAGATTTGTAAGAATGCAAAAGACCCCTACCAGGGTCCCAAGGTAATGCGGACTCTTGAACAAGTCAGTAAAATAACTTTATATGATTGTAAAGATTGTGGTGATTGTTCGCTTCCGGATATTACTTTCTTATGCCCTGAATCTCAATGTGCCAAGAATCAAAGAAACGGACCTTGCGGGGGAACGCGTGAAGGACGTTGCGAAGTTGACGGCTTCGGAGATTGTATTTGGCTCCGTGCTTATGAACGTCTAAAACATGATGGGAAAGAAGAGCAATTGTTAGATCATGTTCCGGTAATACAAAATCACGAATTACGCAGAACCTCTGCGTGGGCAAACCACTGGCTTGGTCGGGACCACACTTCAAAGCAGAACGACAAAAAAAATGAATAGTGAAACACAATAACTTTAAATTAAGTGAGACAAATTATGAGTGAAAAAAAACTGCACATAATCGGAGATCTTATAAATAATGCGTATGGTCGGGCACGTAAATCTTTTACTGAAAAAAACCTTGAAGGTTATCAGAACTTAGCAAGATTACAGACCGACCTTGGAGTAGAGTTTCTTGATGTAAACATAGATGGAACACGTTTAATCCAGGTAAAGCTGGAAGAAATGCTTGCCTTTTTACCCGAAGTTATTCCTGCTATCCAGGAAGCAAGTTCTTTACCTCTTTGTTTGGATAATCCTTCTATTGAATATCAGAAAGTTGCGCTAAAAAATTATAACCGTGACAAAGCAAATGGAAAAGCTCCCCTTCTAAATTCACTTGCCGCCTCGCGTGAACATCTCGATGAGATGATTGAGTTAGTAGCAGAGTACGATACAATGGTTATTGTAATGGCATCAGAAAAATTTGCAGAGGATGGAAGTGCTCAATGCCTTAATCCAAAAGATGTTCATTTAGCAGCAAAACATTTTGTAGAGCTTCTTTCAACAAAAGCTAACCGGCGCAACGATCAGATAGTAATTGATACGGGATTGGCACCTGTGGGCGCAGATACTTACGGTCTTGTTAATATCGGGTTAGATGCGATGCGATTAATCAGAAATGATCCTGATCTTAATGGTACACATTTGACCGTTGGGTTATCTAATTTTTCATGGGGAACACCGAAACATATCCGGGAAAATCTGGAAAAAGCCTATTTAACAATTGCTATGCGAGAAGGTTTGGATTTTGCCATTGCGAACCCGGAAAAAATCGATGGACCATTACCTCCCGATCATCGAACCGTTGAACTTCTTAATCAGGCTCTGGAACAAGGTAGAGTCAAAGAAGATGACAGCCAGGAAATGGCTGGATATCGCCAGGCAGAAGCCGTAATGGAAATCTGGAAGGACAGTGAACCAGCAGATTAATAAAGACATTACAATTCCATCAACTACTGATGATAAAAATGTCTGGTTAAAGGTTGGAACTTTGTTGGATGGAACCAGTTCCGGACCTTTAAATAATGCTCACATTGTTTATAATTTTAACTCAATACTTTATGCAGGAACTACCCCGCCTTCTTCAAATATTCTCCATCCAGAACGAACTCAACCTGATTTAGAATTACCTGACTTCACACTTTTACCTGGTTTAATTGAAGCACATTCTCATTTATTCTTAGAAGGTGGAGAGTTAGATCCCACGAAAAGAAAAACCCATTTGCAAAAGAATAATGAGGAACTTTTTAACGAAGCCTTAAGACGGGCTGAGAAACTAATCAAGATAGGAATTATTGCTGTAAGAGATGCGGGCGATAAAAATGGTGTGGGACTATCACTAAGTAAACTTTATAAGAGCAATAAATTTTTAATCCCTTACATAGAAAGTCCGGGAGCAGCTATTAATAAGAAAGGACAATATGGAAAGTTTATATCTACTCCTTTAGAAAACTATACTTCACCGGAAGAATGTGTGGCATCGAGAATACATGATGGAGCCGGAAGAATTAAGTTAATCGCAACCAGCATCATTAATCTTGAAGAAGGCAGTGTAACTAAAAAACCACAAATGACAGTTACAGAGATTAAAAATTTAGTGGAAGCCGCAAAGTCATTTGGTTTACAAACATTTGCTCATGCTTCAGGTAGTGATGGGATAGAAAATGTAATCGGGGGGAATATCGGCTCAGTTGAACATGGTTTTTTTGTAACAAATGATCAGCTTGTAAAAATGTGCGACCAACAAATTGCCTGGGTTCCTACTTTTGCACCGATACAGAAGCAGATTAAATATGCAAACCAACTAGGATTAGATAAAAAAATAATAAATAATCTTAAAAGAATCTTAGAGCAGCATTCAAATAGCCTGGTTAAAGCTTATGAAATAGGAACTCCTGTTGTTGCAGGCAGCGATGCTGGTTCATTAGGTGTTAAGCATGGTTTAGGATTTATGAATGAATTGGAATTAATGGAAAATGCCGGATTATCTCCTATTGTTGTAATAAATTCTGCAACTGGTAATAGTTCATATCATTTAAGATTTAAAGAGAAATTTGGACAAATAAAAGCAGGTTATAAAAGTCGTTTTATATTAACTAAACATTCTCCTTTAAAAAGTATTTCCAACCTGAAAAAAGAAAAGTATCTTGTATTTGATGGAGTCGTTTATAAATCCGACGAAGAAAACGATATGATAGGATTATAAATTAATCGTAAAAAGTCAGTAATCTATGATTTAATTATATTATTATTTTTAAGTATCTTTGTTACGCTTTTTCCTATGATTTTTAATAAATGTTTGACTGAATATTATTGAACATCAAACATTTTTGTACGGGCGCTTAGCTCAGCTGGTTCAGAGCACCTGCCTTACAAGCAGGGGGTCCGGGGTTCGAATCCCTGAGCGCCCACAATTTTAATTAATCATCCCTACACAAAGTGCGACCAATATACCTCAGAAAAGATACAAACAACGGAATAAGAAAAGTTCAACTCGATATGCCTTACCTCGTTTCTCACAAGGTAATTAGGTTGCCTAAACGACAGTGGGAAGATGAATTATATCTTCCTTATAAACCGGAAAGAACAAATATTGAATTTGAAAAATATTTTTTATCCCGGGATAAAATAGTTAATGAAGATTCAAATTTCTACTTTTTTGAATTTCCATTTAGACCTGATCAAGTAGAAACCGTCGCAGTTTGATAATTCAACACCCCGTATAGAATTGCTTTTAGTTGATTCGGTATAAATAATAGTTAGGTCTTAATATTAATGGAGATTCACAATGATTAAGTATATATCCAAATTTGCTCTTCTAATTCTGGTTATTTCTATTATTGTTTTGTTGGTTACCGGGAATTTTTTATCAGAATCACCATTTATTATAATTGGGCAATTACTTTGTGTAGGTTTTAGCGCCTGGGCTCGCCGGAGCTTTCAAAAAGAGCAGTTTAGTATCCACGCAGAACCGTCTGATGGTTCTCTTCTTACCGTAGGGCCATATAAATATGTCCGACATCCTATGTACACTTCAGCATTGTTTCTCATTTGGATAAGTATCGCCGGACATTTTTCTATCTTTACAGTTGTAATTGGTTTAATTCTTACATCTGTGACAGCAATTCGTATAATTAATGAAGAGCAATTACTTTCTCTAAAATTCCATGACTACAAAAATTATAAGTTAAAAACTAAAACTATAATTCCTTTTCTATATTAGTGGGAGCGACTAATCTTACTGTGAAAGTTAAGCCTGGTTACAAATTCTCAGTTGTTGAACCTGCATTAAGAAAAGATGCAGGTCTTATTTTCCCTTCATTATTTCAATAAACTCAGGTTCATCCCTTAACGAATCTAAATCAGTATCTCTTTTTAGCCAGTCATAATTTGCATAACCAACCGAAAAAGAATTTTTAAGTGATTCAATAGCGAGTTTCTTCTCCCCCATCTGTGCATAAAAGCAAGTTGCATTGTAAAGCATTAATGGATCATCAGGATTTAGCTCAAGTGCTTTGGATGCCTGAACTTTTGCTTCTTCTTTTCTCCCTGTTTGTACCAGGTCGATAGCATAAAACATATGTCCACGTGCATCATCTGGATGCTGGGACAAATATCTTTCATATACCTTTATTGACTCTTGGATTATTTCGTTCTGCTTTTCTGTTTCTCCCAACTTCGTATAAACTAACTGTAAATCCGAATAAGCGGAATAAAAATCAGGATTGAGCTTTATTACCTTCTGGAACAATTCGATAGCTTCTTCATCCCGGTCCCTATTATGATAGATTCTTCCTAAAATCCAGTAGCCTAAAAAATTATTCGGATCGAGCTCAATTGCTTTCTGACTTGCGGTTATAGCATCATCATATAATTGTTTACTAAAATATGAAAGTCCAAGTGCGGCGTATGCTTCCGATAAAGTCGGATCGTACATTAAAGCTTTAAGGCTCGATTCAATCGCTTTATCGAGCCAGACTGTATTTCGTTCGGCATCCAGGAAAAGAGATGAATATGCTTCTCCGAGTCCTGCGTAAGCTTCTGCATACCTCGTATCGAGATCTATTGCTTTTTGAAAGAGCTGTGTAGCGAGAAGCATACTTTTCTTCGAACGTCGATACAAAGAATCTCTCCCACGCAGATAATAATCAAATGCTTCAACATTGACTGTGGATCTCTTAGACAGGACAACTTTTTCAGTCGGCGTAAGTTTAACCATCAGCATATCGACAATCTGCTTGGACACATTTTCCTGTATATCAAAAATGTCTGCAAGCTTTCCTTTATATGTTTCAGCCCAGAGTTGTGAATCACTTTCAACATCAATCAATTCAACAGTTATACGAAGATTTTCCTGGAATTTCCTAACACTTCCTGCAAGAATATATCTTGCACCTAATTCCCTGCCAATTGTTTTTATATCTTTATTCGTTCCTTTATATCTCATAGAAGTTGTTCTCGGAACAACTCGAATATCTTTTAATCTAGAAAGATTTGCGATAAGCTCTTCTGTCAATCCATCTGCAAAGTAATCGCTTTCCGGGTCAGGACTTATGTTATCGAAAGGTAAAACCACAATAGCTTTTGTTTTAGGTGCCTGGCTTGCTGTCTGAATATCTTTTTTAACATCCTCTAAAAATTTCAGAAATTCATCAACAGTCTGAAATCTTTTTTCGCGATCTTTTTCCATCATCTTTTTTACAACAGAATCTATTTGATGAGGAATTTTCTTATTAAGTAAAGTGGGAAGAGGAGGCTCTTCATTCAGAATAAGATAAAACAACCCTGCTTCGTGCTCAGCCTTAAAAGGAAGTTCACCTGTTAATAATTCATAAAACAAAACTCCTAATGACCAGATATCGCACCTGTGATCTGCAGGAATTGCTTGCGCTTGTTCCGGCGACATATAGGAAAGTGTCCCGATAGAGGTTTTAGTTTTAGTAATTCCCGCATCACTCTTAAGCTTAGCAAGACCAAAGTCCATTATCTTCAAATGCCCATCTTTATTTATCATAACATTTTCTGTTTTAATGTCACGATGAATAATGTTCTGATCGTGAGCACTTTTTAATCCCATTGCTATTTGCTGAATCCAGTCGATTGCCTGTTGAACAGGAACGCCTGTGCCGGCACCAAGAGAGGTAATATGATCTTTCAGAGTTTGTCCATCTACATATTCCATCGAGATGAATGATGATCCGTTCTCTTCATCAATCTCATATATGGCAAGTATATTAGGATGATTAAGAGCCGCCGCTGATCTTGCTTCTCTTATAAATCTTTGTTTGTTTTCTTCAGAAGAAGAAAGATGAGAAGGAAGAAATTTTATTGCTACAGTTCTGCCAAGTTTTGTATCCTCAGCTTTGTAAACAATTCCCATTCCGCCTTCACCAATCTTATCAAGAATTTTGTAGTGTGTTATTGTCTTACCTATCATATATATTTCTCTAACTCCTTTTTTGGGCTTCGGCCTGTCTCGGCTTGGCCGAGCCAAGACGGGCGGACAGGTCCGCCCTGCCAGCCATAACCTAAGTGAAGGCTGGCTTCACCAATCTTATCAAGAATTTTGTAGTGTGAAATTGTTTTTCCTATCATTTTATATTTTCTCTATTTCTTCTAATTCTACGGTCCGTCCGCAATAAAAACGTCTTATATATATATTATTTAAAGCTTTCCAATGCTTCTTCTACAGTTGAATAATGCTCAAAAATCTGGTTTAACTTAGTTATCGAGAGTAATCCATCAATCTTGGTGGAAATTCTTGCAAGTTTTAATCCTCCCCCGCCATTCTTTACAGTAGTATAACTGGCAACCAAAATTCCAAAGCCTGAACTGTTAAGAACAGTTACTCCATCAAGATCTAACACAACATTTTTTTTACCTTCATCCAGTAATTTATGCAAAGTTTCGCTCAATTCTATACCGAAAGGTCCCCCGTAAAGTTTTCCCCTCAGATGTACAACAACTGAGTTATACTTTTCTTCAACTTTCATATCCATTTTGTTATCCTCCTTTATTACCTATCTGAAATTATCAACTAAAATAATATCGCTCTTGTCAGGTTCTCGCTTTGAGTAAAGTATATAAGTTTCATCCGGATCTATAGCTATATTCAAAAAGTTAGGTACGCTTATCATAGGTACATCAGCAATATGAACTATTTTCTTTTTTGTAAAATCATAAAATTCCAGTACAGGTGAATTATTATTGCTTCGAACAAAGTAAATACCGTTTTTTGCAACAACCCAGGCTCTGTTTTGTAAATCAGGTATGCCCTGTAAAACAGGCATCTCCTCACCTCCATTAACAGGAACTCTCCAGATATCGGGCTGAGCAAATTCTTTTATATAATAAATATAGTTGCCATACAAATATGGCATAATACCGGTACCTTTTGTTAACTGTTTTTCAGTTTTACCATCCCTGGAAAAAAAGTAGAGTTTGTTCTCGGGATATTTGGAACCGTAAAGTCCTGCTCCATTCGAGGACCAGAAAGGCCACCATCCTTTTTTTTCAATTGCCTGGGGTGTCCCTCCTGATACATTTAATATATAATTTCCACTCTTATTATTACTTATTAGAATTTCCTGTCCATTTGTGGACCATTTACCGGTGCTTATTCTTCTAATATTTTTAAAAAAAGTTAATTGTGTTTGATTTGTTCCGTCCTTGTTGCATATCCATAAATTTTGATTTCCTGTTCTGTCTGATAAAAAAATAATTTTCTCACCATCGGGAGAGATATCGGGGTTAAGATTATTAAATGAAGAACTGATGAGCATCGTTTCCTTTTTAGGATTCCTAAGATCAATTTTCCAGATATTGCTATTCACAATTGTTTCGGCATAGACAAGCCGGTTACCAGCAGAAGAGACGAATGGATCATTTATATTAATTCCACTCAATACCTTTTGTTGAGAACCTCCGGATAAATCTATTTTCCATAATGATGAGCTACCATCCAGGTTAGCTGAGAAAAGGATCGATTTATCTTCGTTGGACCAGGTAAAACCATCGATCAAGTTTTTAATATTAGTAACTTGCCGGACTTTATTAGTACTTAAATCCTTAATATAGACATCTGCTATATCGGGCAGGCCCCTTACAAAGGCAACATAATTTCTATCGTGAGAAACTCTTGGTGATACATCCCCCCATATTCCCTTTGGCAAATGTGTTATTTGCTCAACATTAGCTGTTTCTATTGAAACTCTATAAATAACAAAGCCTGAATCTTTTACAGACCAGGAATCATAATATATAAATTTGCCATCTGCAGACCAGCTTATATATGGTTTTCCATCCAGTCCTGGGAAAAAAGTCGCGATTTTTTGTTCTCTGCCTCCTAAAGCGGGAACAATATAAATTTCTCTTGGTTGTTGACTTGAAATCACTCTGTAAAATGCAATTCGACTTCCATCGGGAGACCAGTCCGGACAGACATCGGGTAAAGAATCTGTCGTTAACCTGACAGGATTACCGGTATCAACGAGTTTCACATATATATCAAAATTATCCTGCTTCGGTCCATCCCACGAAAATGCTACAGATTTTCCATCAGGTGAAAGTACGGGGGAATATTCTACTCCGGGATAGCTTGTTAAACGTATGGTTTGCATTGGAGGAAGACTTGCTATTTTCTTTTCGGAATTAGAGAAAATGAAGTAGGCAGCAATCGCTAAAATAACTACTGTAACACCTGATATTATAAAAACAGGTAAACGGGATTTCTTCTTTGGAGTTTCGACTTTTACTGTCTGCTTTTCACCTGATATTTGTTTATCTATTCTCAGGTCTTTTAATATTTCAGTAACTGATTGATAACGGTTTGTTTTTTCTTTCTCCAAACATTTTTTTAAGATTAATTGCAGAACTGAATCCTGAATATTATCGAGTGAAGGTTCTTCATTTAATATGTTATAAACAACAGCAGCATCATAATCTCCTGCAAATGGCATCTTACCTGTTAACATTTCATAAAGTACAACACCAAATGACCAGATATCTGATTGCTGGTCAACCTCTTCACCTTTAGCCTGTTCCGGAGCCATATACTCAAGTGTTCCCAATGTCGATCCTGCTTTTGTAAGCTGTGCTTTCCCTTTCATCTTAGCCAGGCCAAAATCCATAACTTTTACTTTGCCGTCATTCGTGATCATTATGTTCTGAGATTTAATATCTCTATGCACAATTCCTTTTTTATGTGCGGCTTCCAATCCTTCAGCTATTTGGATTGCAATGTTAATTGCTTCTTTAGCAGGAATCGGGGCTGATTTTATTTTATCCTTTAATTCAATTCCATCTATATATTCCATTACAATAAAAACTTCTGTATCGGAATTTTCGATAGAATAAATTGTAGAAATATTGGGATGATTTAATGACGCGGCAGCTTGTGCTTCAATTTCAAACCGCTTTCGTTCCTCTTCATTATTTGAGATATGGTGTGGTAAAAACTTAATCGCTACTTCACGTTTAAGTTTTGTATCCTCGGCAAGATAAACTACACCCATTCCGCCTTCGCCTAATTTTTTGAGAATCTTGTAATGTAAAATCGTAGTGCCTATCATATTAAATTGATCCTCAGATAAATGCTTCGGCGGACAAGCCCGCCTTCGCCTAATTTCTCAAGAATTCTATAATGTAAAATGGTTGTGCCTATCATAAACTTTTCTATTTATAGCCCCGACCTTTAGGTCGGGGTAGAATTAAAAATAATTATGGCTTTAGCCACATTTAACTAACCTTTGCCTTCATAAGCTCTGCATACTCATCTGCAAACGATTTTCTTTTGTGATGAGTTTCCTGGCAATTACGATTATTCTACAATTATTTTCGGAGGTGAACTTCCAATTGCATAAACACTATCGGCAACGCAAAATACAGAATACACATACGTGCCGGCAGGTGTATCTTTTTTTATTTTAAGTTTTAACTTTTTGCCGTCTCTTAGATCTTCGGAAAAACCCTGGGACAGGCTGTAGTTACCATCAGTTGTATCAAAAATTTGATCCTGAAATTGAAAAACTGCATCAGTTCCTTCTGCAGTCCAGACAATTTTATCATTCTTTTTTACTTTAACCACCGTGGTTGAGTCAGCAGTATTTACTACTTTCCAGACTCCGTCAATTTGCATAACTGCCAAATCGTAATTCTTTGGCGGCAATGGGGATTGTGATACCCAAAAGCCTGTCAGTAATACGGTTAAAATAAAGCCTGAGACCAACAGTTTTAATTTAGCACTCATTTCTTACCTCCTGTTTGTTGAAATAGTTAATTAAAAAAGTTTTAGTTCAAATGGGAATTATTTATCATTGTTTTTATTTAATTCTGATACAAGTTGCTTGTATCTGCCATCGGAGGTAAGTTCTTTCAGTTCAGGTTCTTGTTCTATCTCCGATCTTGAATATCCATTTTTGAGCGCTTTCTTTATCCAATATAAAGCTTTTTCCCTGTTTTTGAAATGTTCACTTATTGTTGCCGCGCGGTACATTACAGCAGAATTATCGGGGGCAATCTTTAACGATTTGTTCAACAATTCTATGGCATTAGTGGTATCATCAACATCAGCATAATAACCTGCCAGATTTGAAATAATTTCAGGGTCGTTGGCGTTTACTTTCATCTCTTTTTCTGCCATGGCAATTGCCTTGTTATAGGTCTCCAGAGATTCATTACTTTTTCCCGGGATATAATGCTGGGCAACGGCTAGATTTCCCCACATCAAATAATCGTTATTGTTTATCTTCAAAGCTTCCCGATACATTTGAGCAGCTTTATCATAATTACCTTCCTTATAATAAAGGACACCGAGATTTGAATATGTATAATAATTCGGTTGAACCTGTAATGAATTCTCGAACATTTCCCTTGCATCCGATAACTGACCAAGCGCATAATACATCGCGCCAACATTGTTGTATCCACGATAATTATTGGGAGTAAATGTTACAACTTGTTTAAACTCCTTAATGGCTTCATCTATGCGACCCTTACCATAATAAAATTTACCGAGGTCATTATACCCTGCCCAGTAATCCGGCTTTAATTTAATTGCTTGCTTATAAGTTGATTCAGCTTCCGAATCTTTGTTTTCGTTTTGATAAGCTTTTGCAAGTCCTCTGAATGCCGCAGCATCAGAAGGCTCACTTGCCAAAGCTTTTTTGAAATGCAGAATTGCTTTATCGTAATTGCCGGTTCCATTATAGATCATTCCAAGAGTAACATTAACAGATGCTAATTTACTGTCAATCATATAACCTTTATTTACGGCGTTTTTTGAAAGATTAACCAGGTCCGATTTTTTTGTGAGATCATAATCCCGCCAGTAAGCTTCACCAAGACGTGCATAAGCCACTGCATAGTTTGGGTCAATTTGTATTGCCAGTTTAAGGAGTCTTATAGCTTCTTCCACATTACCGGCATTCTGATATTGTTGAAGGTTTCCGATTCCCTGCACGTAATATTCATAAGCTTCCGGCACTGTTGTTTTTCCTGCATCTAAAATATCTTTCAGTTGAGGTTCCAATTCTATGTGAAGCATTTCAAGCAGTTTAATAACTACTTTGTTATCTAAGAAAGAAATGTCTTTTGTTTCAATATCAATAATTGCTGAATTAAGCTGCCTTAGATTTTTTGCATCGACAAGGTTTATATTTAATTTTAAAAGCCCATTAAGAAATTGAATACTACCGGTGACAGCCAGATTGACC
Organism: uncultured Ignavibacteria bacterium; assembly: GCA_963727535.1. GTDB lineage: Bacteria > Bacteroidota > Ignavibacteria > Ignavibacteriales > Ignavibacteriaceae > RBG-16-34-14. Next base: position 107,304 of record CAVSGR010000004.1, on the reverse strand, counting down.
CCATATCTTTTATAGGCTTCACTTGCACTTTTAATATTATTCTGTATCACTTCACTTGCAGGCACAACCCATAATGAACTGCGGAATTGTTCCAGTTGTGTAATGTTACTTGTAAGAGTCTCCAATAATCCCTCACAAAATGCCAGTTTGTTGGAATCACCTCCAATATTAGTTAATGGTAAAACAATCAGGTGTTGTTCTTCAGGTGCGGAATTCCATCCGGCAAAGTCTTTTATTTTTTGCCAGGCTCGTGGTAAGAAAAATGATAATGCAATAATAACTGCAATTACTAAAAAGATTGCAAATATTTTTTTTGTCCTGAGTCCATTGTTATAAAAATGTTTAACTCTTGTTGTTTTAGTCTTATGTTCATAATCACGATCCTGTTCACGATGCTCAATATCTTCTAAAATTTCTGATGCTGCCTGGTAACGATTGTTACGATCTTTTTGAAGGCATTTGTCGACAATTCTTAACATACTTGAAGAACAATTTTCAGAGTATTTAGTTACAGGTGCGTGTTCTTCATTAATAATTGAGTAAAGTGTTGCGTGATCATAAACTTCTTCGAAGGGCAAATGCCCGGCAGTTAGAAGCTCATAGAGAACTACTCCGAATGACCAGATGTCGGTTCTCAGGTCGAGTTCTTCACCCTTGGCTTGTTCCGGAGACATATATGCTAATGTCCCTACAGTTGTTCCAATCTTTGTTACTTGTGTTCCCCCTTTTATCTTCGCCAAACCGAAATCCATTATCTTTACTTTACCGTTATCGGTTATCATAATATTTGAGGACTTTATATCGCGGTGTATGATGTCTTCTTTGTGTGCGGCTTCCAGACCTTCTGCAATTTGAATTGCAATTTTTATTGTTTCCTCGGTATTCAATCCACCTTCAGTAGAAGTGATTTTATTTTTAAGCTCAACACCTTTTATATATTCCATCGATATGAACATCTGGTCTTCAGTTTCTTCAATTGCATAAATAGTGGCAATGTTAGGATGGTTTAAAGCTGCAGCAGCTTTTGCTTCAATTTTAAATCTTTCTCTTTCTTCAGAGTTACCGGCAATTTGCTCTGGTAAAAATTTTATGGCTACTTTTCTCTCGAGCTTTGTATCTTCGGCAAGATAGACTACACCCATTCCGCCTTCGCCTAATTTTTCGAGAATCTTATAATGTAAAATTGTAGAACCTATCATAATAATTGTATTGTCTTATAAAAGCTTCGGCGGACAAGTCCGCCTTCGCCTAATTTCTCTAATATTTTGTAATGTAATATTGTTGAGCCGATCACCGCTTTCCACTCCAAACATTATTCGGTAAATCAACGTCTGGCAATTGTTGATCCGGATCTATAATGACTGAATCTATTTTACTTGTTGAATTATATTTAAACTCCCAATCATTATTATACAGCCATATTTCTACAGGCAGTTTTGTTCTTCCAACTTTGCCATTTGATTCTTTCACCTCAACGGTTACAGGCATTACCATTTTATCATTATTCTGAATTGTTATAAGAGAGCCTTTCGAAGGATCATTATCAATATACCTAACATTTTTTACAGCCTGATCGAGTTTCCAATTCTGAATAAACCATTCGTTCCAGAACCAGTTAAGATTTTCACCTGTTCCATTGTTCATACTTCTGAAAAAGTCATACGGAGCCGGATGTTTGAACGCCCAGTTTTTAACATAATTTCTGAAAGCATAATCAAACCGGTCAGCTCCAATTATATAATCTCTTAAAAGGACCAAACCAAAAGCAGTTTTAAAATATTCCAACGGATGAAGATATTTTGAAGAAATATTATCGGCGTAAGAATCAATAGGCGGAAGAGTATCATTTAAAAAATAAGGAATGATTTCACGCGCAGGATTTCCTCCGTTCGGTGCATACTCACCATCTCTTTTAACTCCGTACTCATCATTATTAAAATCTTTATATGACAAAAGATCAATAAAAGTATTGAATCCTTCATCCATCCATGCATGTTCTCTTTCATTTGAACCGACGATCATCGGGAACCAATTGTGACCGATTTCGTGATTGGTAATCATCCACAAAATTTTTCTTGTAGCTTTATGCCAGCAAAAAATAATTGCAGGATATTCCATCCCGCCAACAGGTCCACCAACATTTACAGCATTTGGATAAGGATATTCAAACCAATTCTTTGAGAAAATTTCAATACTGTTTTTTAAATATTCAGTGGCTCTATTCCAGGCTGTATCTCCTTCACTTTCAACAGGATAAACCGATTGCGCAAGACAGGGCTTGCCGCTTGGTAAATTTACTTTGGCAGCATCCCATATAAACGCTTTTGAACTTGCCCAGGAAACATCTCTTGCATTGTGAATCTTAAAATGCCAGGTTAATCTTTCCTTATTCGATGGTCTGGTTTCATTTTTACCAACTTCTTGTAGAGAAATAATGTGAACAGTTTTATCACTTTTTCTTGCGTTATCAAGTTGTTCCATTTCTTTCTTTGTCAAAACTTCATCAGGATTAACGAGCTCACCGGAGGCAGCTACAATTTGATCTGAACCCACATCTATACTGAAATCGTAATCTGCATAATCATAATAGAATTCACCTGTCCCTAAAAATGGAAGAGTGTTCCATCCTCTTAAATCATCATATACTGCCATATGCGGATACCATTGAGCAACATCATAAATAACACCGTTCTTTGAGTCCATCCACCCTGACCTGGCAATGCCCTGCGGTGGAATTTCAAAAGAATATTCTATATGAATTTCAATTTTGCCGCCTTTTGATTTTAAAGGTTCATCAAGCTTTATCTGCATCCTTGTATCAGTAATTAAATAATCGGCAGCTTTTAGATTTCCGTTTTCAAAAATCGAAACAGTTTTTATTTCTAGTCCACCGTTAAACTCTTCATTATCTGAAACATTTGGAGTAGAGATCATTCTCGAGCGGGAATCACTTTTAAACCTGTTCTGATCTAAATACAACCAAAGGTAATCGAGATTGTTAGGACTATTATTGATGTAAGTTATAACTTCATTTCCACTTATGGTTTTATCGACTTCGTTCAGTTTCACATTAATGTTATAGTCGGCTTTATTCTGCCAATACTCAGATCCCGGCGCACCGTCAGCATTTCTATAAACTGAACTGCCGTATTTATCAAATGAAGGATTAAAAGCTTCCCGAGGATCATACCCGGAATTTTGAGCCATTACTTGAATAATAAAAAAAGATATAAAAAACAGCATATATTTTTTTTTGATGTGCATAGTCAAACTGTTCAAAGAGATTTTCTACAAAATTAAGTTCTCTTACTTTAAGAATAAACAAGATTCCGAAATCTGCCTTGTCAACCTTTGGTTGATAAAACCGGCAGGCAGGCGAGTCCCGAACTTTTTTTTAGTTTTATTACGCCAAAACTACAGATTTTACTTACCCTTCATTAGATCGATATACTCGGGTTCATCACGAATGTTATCGAGATCAGGATCTTTCTTTATCCAATCGTAATGTTCGAACCCGGATTCCGTAATATTCCTGAGAGTTTGAACTGCTAACTTTTTCTCATTGATTCTCGAATAGACGCAAACAGCATTATAGAGCATTACATTATCATTAGGACTTAACTCAAGCGCAATTGTAGTTTCTTTTTTTGCTTCATCTATTTTATTTGCAATTATTAACATTTGTGCAAAGAAAATTCTTGCACGACCATCGTCCGGGTTTTGTTCGAGGAAATGCTTATAAAACTCTAGAGAAGTTTTTACAAGTTCGTCGTTTTTTTCTTTATCGCCTAATCGCTCATAGACCATCCTAAGATCACTATAAACAGTGTAAAAGTCAGGATTTATTTCTATTACTTTTTTATATGGCTCAATTGCTTCTTTCTCCCTGTCGGTTGTATAATAAATCCTGCCGAGTATCCAATAGGCAAAGAAATTGTTTGCATCCAAACCGAGTGCTTTTTGAACCGCAGTCAATGCTTCATCAAAAGTGCCTTTATAATAATATGAAAGCGCTAAGGCAGCATAGGCTTCTGCCAAAGTTGAATCATACATTATAGCTTTTAAACTCAATTCTAAAGCTTTATCTAACCAAACATCTTTTCTATCGAAATAAGCATATTTAAGAGCATAAGCTTCAGCCATTCCAGCATAAGCTTCTGCATACCTGGAATCTAATTTTACAGCTTTTTCAAAAAATTGGATTGCAAACTGTACATTATTTTTAGATTGCTTGTAAAGAAAGTTTCTCGCACGCAGGTTATAATCAAATGCTTCTGCATTTAATGTCGGTCGCTTCGTTAGTTCGACTTTTTCAGTCGGAGTAAGCTTCACCGTTAATGCATCCACAATTTGTTTTGAAACCTGTTCCTGTATATCAAAAACATCGGCTAATTTTCCTTTGAATGTTTCTGCCCAGAGTTGTGTGTCACTGAGTACATCAATTAATTGTGCAGAGATACGGAGATTATCCTGAAATTTTCTAACACTTCCTTCCATGATGTACCTGGCATTGAGTTCTTTACCGATTGTCTTAATATCTTTTTTTGTTCGTTTGTATTGCATCGTTGTTGTACGGGAAACAACTTTTACATCATTTAGCCTTGAAAGATTTACTATTAATTCTTCAGCCAAACCATCTCCAAAATAATTGCTCTCCTCATCCTGACTTATATTTTCGAAAGGCAGAACCGCAATAACTTTTGTCTTCTTTTCTTTTGTTATCCCCTTCTGCTCCTCTTTCAATTCGTTCAGCTTTTCAATTAATTCATGAACATCCTGGTATCTTCGCTCAGGTTCTTTCTCCAGCATCTTTAAAATTACAGAATCAAATTGCTGGGGAATTCTCTTATCGATTGTACTCGGAGGAGTTGGTTCATCATTTAAAATAACATACGTCCACGCCGCAGCGTGCTCTGCTCTGAAAGGTAATTCGCCTGTTAATATTTCATAAGCAACAACGCCGAGTGACCAGATATCGGAAAGATAAGTTGATGATTTGCCCTGAGCTTGTTCAGGTGACATATAAGCAGCGGTTCCGAGAGTTGTACCTTTTACTGTTATTACCGAATTATCCATTAGCTTTGCCAGACCAAAATCCATAATTTTTACTTTACCATCCTTTGTAATCATTATGTTGCTGCTTTTTATATCACGATGAATTACTCCCTTTTCATGGGCTTTTCCCAAACCTTCTGCAATTTGAATAACAACATCAACTGCATCTTCTACCTTCATAAGTCCACTGTTAATTTTGTCTTTCAATTCAACCCCGTCAATAAGTTCCATCACAATAAAAGTCTGATCATCTTTTTCTTCGATTGAATAAATAGTAGCAATATTAGAATGGTTTAGAGCAGCAGCAGCACGAGCCTCAACCATAAAAGCGTTCTTTATCTTCTTTAGAAGATGACACACGGTTTGGGAGGAATTTGATTGCGACATCACGTTTAAGCTTTGTATCGTGCGCTTTATACACAACTCCCATTCCGCCTTCACCCAATTTCTCTATTATATTATAATGAAGTATAGTTTCGCCAATCATAATTTGCCTCTATAATTAATAGGCTTCGGTCGGACTGGTCCGACCTTCGCCAAGTTTCTCAATAATCTTATAATGTAGTATTGTTTCGCTAATCATTTTATTTTTTTAATTCGTCATTCCAATGCAATACCATTGTTAAAATTTCGGAATTCGATTCGATGGGATTGTACACAACTAAAAATTTCTGACCATCCTTCGAAGCATCGAGCATATAGGAAACACCTTCGGCGAATGCGTCAAAGAGAGTTTGTGCTTCTCCGACTGAAAAAGAATTTCCGACCGCGTTGACTTTCACTGCTGTCATTTTCCCATCCCTCGAGATATAATAAATTTCTTTGCCATCTCCTTTCCAAAACGCTCTATAAAAGATCCCGTTCTGTGATATTTGCCATTTTCCTCCAGGACCAGGGAACGGACGAACATAGACTTCCTGCTGGCCCGATTCATTCGACATGTAGAGCAGCCAATGCCCGTCGGGAGAAAATCTTCCTTCCTCCTCAACAAAATCGGTCAAGAGAAATTTTATCGGGGGTTGTTGACCATCGGCGGAATATACAAGTATGTCCCTGTGGGGATCATCGGTGACACAAATCCATTTCCCGTCTCTTGTCCACGAGGTCGCGAAAATGGTAGAGCCGTACGAAAGGAGGTTCCTTTCATCCCCGGTTCCATCTGCATTCTTGATAAAGACTCCTCCACCATTCCCCTGGACCGAAGTATAAATAATCTTTTCCCCATCAGGCGACCAGATAGGGTCAGTTTCATCCTTCGGATTGAATGTCAGTCGAATCGACAGTTTCCGCTCAATATCATAAACCCATATATCTTCGTTATGTTGACGCTGATCGATGGATGAATATGCAATCTTCGAATTGTCAGGCGAAAAAGCTCCTTCCTGAACCGATTGTGTACCTGTTACTGCAGTTATTTTGGAGCCAGATCTATCGATGACCGCCATCTGGTTCAGAGCAGGTGCGAGGTTTCCTTCGTAAATTAATATGCCGTTCTGTGACGAAGAAAATGAGCTATGATTATAGTTCCCATTAAAACGGATCTGCTCTGCGATAGGTACTGCATTCCCGCTCAATTCAAGGTTTTCCGTATCGAACTTTTGAGCAAGCAGTGTCTGTTCGCGGACAAATAAAAGATATCCGCTCGCATAGATTGCGTTGGAATGTGAGTTCAGTAGGACTTTTGCCATAGACCCGTCAATGGAACCGATACGTACTTCATCTTCATGATTTGTATTGTCGACTCGAACAAAATATAGAAAATGTTTCCCGTCGGGGAGGAACCAGGGATACCTGTGAGTTGATTCGCTTTTTGATGAATCGAGCGACGTAACTTGCACAGGCGTTCCCCCCGCAGCCGGTACCTGGAACAGGGGACCGTTCGCAGTTGGGGCAAAGACAATGACATCGTTCACTCCCCATGTACCTCCTCTTCCTGCCTGAGCATCACAGATTGACAGCGGTGGTCCACCGGATGCGTCGATCTTCTTCAACTTCCCATTCATAAAGAATCCTATAAAATCACTTTTAGGAGACCAGAAGGGGTAATACGCTCCTTCTGTACCGGGAAGAGGAAGCGCCGTCAATGAACTCAATGCCCGAACATACAGATGTGGTTTTCCCAACGAATCGGTAGCAACAAATGCAATCTTATGACCGTCGGGAGAGATGGATATCTGCCCGCCTGAGCTGTTTCCCCCCGACTGTTGTGAAAAGATTGTACCCGCCGGGGAATGAATGAACGCACGAACGACCTGATCTGTTGCAGACGGCTTCATAAAATAAAGAATAGCAAAAGCTGCAAAACCTATGCCCAGTAAACCTGCAGCAATCCATGGAAAAAGAGATTTTTTTGGAATCGTTTGTACCATCGGCTGCGTTGGTACCGGGTGCATGGCGGTTGAACTTATATTCGGTCTCACCGCAGTGATCCTGCTTGCCCGCTGCCGGCTTAATTCACGACGATACCGTTTCAAATCAACAGAGACCTGACTGGCAGATTGTGTCCGTTCCTTCGGATCTTTTTCCAGACATTCCAATACTATAGCATCGAGTTCAGGAGAAATGTTAGGATTGATCTGAGTGATCGGTACCGAATCGACATTCACTATTTCATATGCAATAGCTGTTTCATGCATACCCTTAAATGGAGTTTCTCCTGATAGTAATTCGTATAAAACAACACCAAGGGAAAATATATCCGTCCTGTGGTCAACATCTAATCCCTGTATTTGTTCCGGTGACATATAACCCATTGTTCCAACCATTGATCCCGCTTTTGTCAACCTCGATACATTACTTTCTTTGTATAGTTTTGCTAATCCGAAATCCATTATCTGTGCAATCCCATCTTTTCGGATCATTATGTTTTCAGGTTTTATATCTCTATGAACAATCCCCTTTTCGTGAGCAGCAGCCAATCCCTCGGCAACTTGTATCCCAATTTCAAGTTTCTGTTTTTCTGAAAGGCTATCTTTTTTATCCTTTAAAGTTTTTCCTTCAACAAATTCCATTGCAATGAAGAGTTGTCCATTGTATTCTTCTATAGAATAGATTGTACATACATTCGGATGATTCATTGATGAAGCAGCTTTTGCTTCCTGTATGAATCTTGCTTTATCATCTTCGGAAGCAGTTAGCTGGGAAGGAAGAAACTTAAGCGCAACAAAGCGGTCCAGTTTTGTATCCTGCGCTTTGAAGACTTCGCCCATCCCTCCTTCACCCAATTTCTCAATTATTTTGTAATGTAGAATTGTTTCACCAATCATAATTATGCCTTATTATATTTTGTTTCTGTCATTTCGACCCCGATTTGTCGGGGGAGAAATCTATGTCGTTTTAAAAGATATCTCCTCATCCGGCATTGCCGGACTTGTCGATATGACAATCGTTTACTTAAATTATTTCTTCCCTTCTAATTCCTTCTGCCAGTTTGAAACTAAAGTAACAGGCGGTTGAATAATTTGCCCGTTGGGAACTGTTGCAATAATTTTGGTTCCCGTTTTGTCTATAGCATAAATCCGTGAAATATTATTGTTGCCCGGTTTAAATATTATCATACGGTTTGCCGGGAGAAAGGGAATTACCCGTTTTCATTTATATCTACTGACATTATTTTATTATCCGGCGTAAAGAAGAAAATTTTCTTCCCGTTATCCATCCACTTTGGAATAGTTCCTCCATCAACTGATATCTGCCATTTCCCGCTGGCTTTATCTGTCGAGCTAATTGTATTAAATGGGATAATATAGATCTGGAATTTCCCTGACTCATCCGATTGATACGCAATCCACTTCATATTAGGTGAGAAAGTCCCAAATTGTTCATTAAATTTTGTTGATAATAGATCAATTGGCTTTTTATCACCTTTTGCTAGCAAAGCAAAAATATCCCATCCGCCGGTACCATTTGATACATCTACTTTACTATAAAGAAAGTAGTTGCCATCAGGAGAGATATCTGAAACGTATTTACTATTTCCGGATTTAAATAACAGAGTAGCATCTCCTGATCCATCAGCATTTTTAATGTATGAATCATAAACTCCGCCTTTTGAGCTGGAACTGTAGGTCACCTGTTTCCCGTCAGGTGTCCAGGTCGGAACAATATCCGCGTTTTGTTCGAAGGTCAGCCTTGTTGAAACATTCCTGTTCAAATCCATAGTCCAGATGTCTATATTCTTTTGACCTGCATCGTATAAATCGTAAGCTATTTTATTTCCGTCCGGGGAGAAAGCAACTGAAAAAATTGGTTTCTGATCCAGTAATTTTTTAATCTCATTTCCATTTTTATCCAGCAGTACGGTTTTCTCACTGCTTTGGTTTTGTTCCAGGTAAATTAAATTACCGTTTAATGAAGATGAAAATGTGCCGCTGATCCTTACATCGTAATATTGTACATTTTCCGAAAGCGGCATTGCTTCTCCCTCGAGCTTTAATTTGTCGGGATCAAATTTCTGCGCGAGAAGTATTCCCTGGCGGACAAATAGTAAATAACCGTTAGCGTACTGACCGTTGGATGAAGCACTGATCAGTTTTTCTGAAGCGGTATCACTTAATGAAGAGAGATAAATCCCATCCAATGGTGACGATCCGCTTGCGCTGCTTTGTGTTGAATAAAGAAAATGATCACCATCCGGCAGAAAATGAGGCCATCTTAGGCTTAGAACTTTATTTGATGTATCAGCTTTAATTATTTCTTCCGGCTTTCCTCCAGAAGAGGGGACTTTATAAAGACCCCCGGCAGGATTAGGTGAAATTACTATTGTTCCATTCAGGCTCCAGCTTCCTCCTCTGCCTGAACTTACATCGCAAATAGGAAGGGAAGTGCCTGCATCCAGCGACACTTTCATCAATTGAGATTTGTCAAAATAAGCTATGGTTTTACTGTCTGGCGACCAGAAAGGATATGCTTCAAAAGAAGCATTTGCAAGAGGTCTTGCTGTTAATGAATTCACAGGCCTTACCCATAATTTTTCGTTACCCGCAGAATCAACTCCTATAAACGATATATATTTTCCGTCAGGTGAAATTGTTAAATTACTTCCACGTTGATTATCAAAATTAACGCCGTGGGGAGGAAGAATTGTTGCTTTTATTTCCTGTACTTCTGTTACTTTACTATTGAAGACAAAAAGAAACAACAATAATATTATTCCAATGGTTAAAATTCCCGCAAGTGCCCAGGATATAGTCGGATTATAAAAAATACTGCTGATGAAATTTTTTATTGGAATATCTTTTAATGTTGTTGCGCCAGATTTATTTATTGCAGATGCCTGCATTGTGTTAACAGCCTGAGTATTAACATTGTAAAACCTGCTCGACCTGCTTCCGGTTGAGCCTCTTTTCAGTTTTCTTAAACTTCTCGCCAGTTCTTTCGCCGATTGAAATCTTTCATCTTTATCTTTTTCAAGGCACTCGAGAATTAATTTATCCAGCTCCGGATCAATTCCTTCTTTTACCGTTGCAATAGGCGGCGGATCGACATTTACTATCTCATACATTATCGCAGTTTCGTGCATTCCTTTGAAAGGAGATTCACCTGCTAACAATTCATAAAGTACAACACCAAGTGAAAAAATATCAGTCCTGTGATCAACATCTAATCCCTGCACCTGCTCAGGTGACATATAACCCATTGTGCCCATTGTTGTACCGGCTTTTGTAAGTCTGGAAATATTGCCTTCCTTGTAAAGTTTTGCCAAACCAAAATCCATTATCTGCACAATTCCATCTTTGCGGATCATTATATTTTCAGGTTTTATGTCGCGGTGAACAATTCCTTTCTCATGCGCAGCGCCGAGTCCATCTGCAACCTGCGCGGCTATTTCAAGAATCTTTTTCTCTGAAAGAACCTGTTTGTTATCACGGAGTGTTGTTCCTTCAATATATTCCATTACAATGAATAATTGCTTTTCGTATTCTTCTATTGAATAGATTGTGCATACATTTGGATGATTCATTGATGAAGCAGCTTTAGCTTCCTGAATAAATCTTGCTTTGTCATCTTCGGATGCTGTTAGCTGTGAGGGAAGAAATTTCAAAGCAACAAAACGGTCGAGTTTTGTATCCTGCGCTTTGAAGACTTCCCCCATTCCGCCTTCGCCGAGTTTTTCAAGAATTTTATAATGAAGAATTGTTTCACCAATCATAGACTACCTCTAAAATTAATAGGCTTCGGCGGACAGGTCCGACCTTCGCCTAACTTCTCTAAGATTTTATAATGTAGTATTGTTTCACCAATCATAAGTTTATGCCCATATTATATTTTTGATGTCATTTCGAATCCGGCAATTGCCGGATGAGAAATCTTTTTGTTTATTTCTAAAAGATATCTCAGTCGCCCCGCTAAAGCAGGACTACTTCGATATGACAATTGGAATAAATAACTATTCATATTTTTTGACTATCTCTTTATATCCGGGGAGATTTCTCAATGGATCATACAACGGGTCCAGCTTTAATTGGTTTACAGAAAAAGAACCGGGAATTGAGAGTATAAAATCAATTTGTTTTAAAGCATTATTATTATCTCCCAGCAGTAAATAAATAATTGCCATATCCCACTGACGGTAATAGCCTCTGTACGCTTCTTTTTCCAGAGGTAAAAGTGCAATTCCTTTCTTCCCCTCATCAATCGCTTTATCTTTTAAACCAAGTCCGGCATAAACAATTCCAAGTGAACTGTGTAACCTTTCATCTTGTGGAGTGCCCTTTAACATTTTCTCAAGTTCACTTCTTGCTGATTCAAAATATGCTTTAAACTGTACCGGATCATTTTTGTATTTATAAATCAATCCAAGTTCCAGGTTATTTGGGACATATCGGAATTGATCCGCCTCGTAAGTTATTTTTGAAGTTTTCAATTCCTGTATTGCCTGATCGTAATGCCTGTCAAATATTTTTATTAAGGACTTTATGTCAAACGTTGCATCAAGATATTTATTATCTTTGATTTCGTTCATAACTTTAATCGCAGTTTTTGTATCACCTTTCCAATCAATATAATTTTGAGCTAATTGAATTTTGTTTGAAAGGTAATCAGGGCTAAAATCATTGCCCAGTTTATAATATTTATCCGCGTTTTGATAATCTCTTAATAAAGAATAAGTCTCGCCCGTGTTGAATGCGTACTCAGAAGAAAGGGGATCAAGGGATGTTCCCTTTACCATATTTTGAGTTGCTAAATTAAAATTTCCCATTCGCCGGTAAACATATCCTATTGCGGCATAGGCTTCCGCATTGTTAGGTTGAATTCTAAGTGCCTTAGAAAATTCTTCAATGGCTTTGCTGTAATTAAGTTTGCCCCAGTAATAGTAATAACCAAGTGCAAGATGAGCTTCAGCAAGATCAGGATTCAACTGAAAAGATTTTTGGGCATTGTCAAATCCTTCTTGTAGATTTTCATTACTTCTATCAAAATAAAACCAGTACATTGACAATTGTTCTTTTGCAAGCAGAGCAAAAGCAGAAGCAAATTTGGAGTCAAGAGTAATTGCTTTTTTACAATAAACAATACTTTTTTGAACCTCTGATTTTATTGTATTTCCTCGTTTGTAATAAGCCAATGCCTGGAGATAAAAATCATAAGCTTCAAGGTTGCCGGTTGGAGGCGTACTTTCAGCTATTTGATTATGAGTAAAGGTTCCCCCAAGTTGATCGACTACTTTTTGTGCAATTTCATTTTGTACTGCAAAAATATCATTGAGAACTCTGTCGTATGAATCAGACCAGGTAATAGTGTTATCCGTTACTCTTGTAAGTTGTGGAGTAATTCTAACGCGGCTTTCGTTCTTCCCGCTCTTCGCCCAGCGAATCGTGCCGCTTAAAATATAATTGACTCCGAGCTCCTTGCCGATTTCCTGCGTAGTTTTATTTGCCTTTGCCAGTTTTTCAGCGCTGCTTGTTGATATAACTCCGATGTTTCCGATTGAAGCGAGTTTGCTTGTTATTTCATCGGTGATACCATCGGCAAAATATTTATCATCAGGTGAGCCCAGATTTTCAAATGGCAGAACCACTATCATCTTTCTTTCTGTAGATGACGCTGTTTCTTCTGATTTACTATTAAAGTACAAATATGCGGCAACTATAAAAATTATAAAGCCAATAATTGCCGAAGGGACAATCCATTTTCTTTTCTTTTGAGCCGATGATTTAATCTTTGTCTGAAATGTTTTTGCACTTGTAACTGAACCGGCAGTTAATTCATTTTTTATTTCTGTAAGATCAGCGAGAAATTCATCAGCATTCTGATACCTATCTTCTCTTTCTTTTGCAACTGCTTTAGTAATTATGTAGTTAAGTTCGGGTGTAACATTATTTGAAAGTTCAGGTTCATCATTTATGATTGAATAAACTACTGCCTGATCATATTCTCCTTTGAAAGGTAATTTCCCGGTTACCAATTCATAAAGTACAACTCCGAATGACCAAATGTCTGTGAGGTGATCTACATCTTCCCCTCTTGCTTGCTCGGGCGACATATATGCAGCAGTTCCAACTGTGCTTCCTACTTTCGTTAGCTGGGTTCCTCCTTTCACCTTTGCAAGGCCAAAGTCCATTATCTTAACTTTACCGTCACCAGTAACCATTATGTTCTGAGATTTTATATCCCTGTGTACAATTCCTTTTTTATGTGCAGCTCCCAATCCATCAGCAATTTGAATAGCTATATTAACGGCTTCTTTAGTTGGTAACCCCCCTGTATCCCCCCTTTTTGAAAGGGGGGAAGAAGGGGGGTTAATTTTATCTTTTAATTCAATTCCATCTATAAATTCCATTACTATAAATGTATCATCACCTGACTCTTCAATAGCGTGAATAGTTGCAATGTTCGGATGGTTCAATGCAGCAGCAGCTTTTGCTTCAATTTTAAATCTTTCTCTTTCTTCAGAGTTGCCTGCAATATGTCTGGGTAAAAACTTGATTGCTACTTTTCTTTCAAGCTTTGTGTCTTCGGCAAGATAGACTATACCCATCCCTCCTTCGCCAAGTTTTTCCAGAATTTTATAATGTAATATGGTTTCACCTATCATTTCATATCTCCAATTATAATAATGCTACGGAGGGTAAATCCGCCTTGCCCTACGAAGCACACCTTCGTTTTATCAACTTCGGTGTGTAAACTTAAGCGAAGTAGGGCTTCACCGAGTTTCTCAAATATTTTATAGTGTAAGTATTGTTTCACCGATCATATTATTTACGCCTTATATTAAATTTTCCATTTATTCCTATTTGTCATTTCGACCTCGCCGGAGGCGGAGGAGAAATCTTTTTTCTAGCTTTTTAGTAAAAGATATCTCCTCACTTCGCTCGTCGATATGACAAATTTTATTTCAAATATCCCATCCAGATATCAGATTCTTTTTCCTGCTTGATAAAATATATTGATTTATTATCAGGAGATATTGAAAAATAGTCTGAATAAGGCATTGGTTGTTTGGTATCAGATATCATTTTGCTTATACCCGTTTTTGAATCCAAAACAAAAAAACTATTTTTATATGAATATAAAATCCTTTTACTATCATTAAACCAGGTGGGTCCATCACCTGTATCCGAAAGTTTCTTATAACTCTTTGATATAATAGAGTATATAATTATTCCATTATAATCTCCGCTGGCGTTATCCATTCGATCTCCTGCAATAAAATTTCCATCCGGCGATACAGAACTTTCTGCAAATGATTTCCCCTTTTCAGGAAATTCAGGCAAAGATATCAGTGTTTGGTCACTAGTTGAATCTAAATTGTGTAAGTAAGTAATTGCATTATTACCACTTGTATAAAAAGTTATGATTTTCCCATTCGGGAACCAATTGGGATTATTAGCGCTCCCATTAGTATTTGTCAATAATTTTGAGTTGCTTCCATCTACATTAATTTGCCAAATTTCATATTTACCTGACCTGGTTGAATAAAAAATAAGACCTTTGCCATCAGGAGACCATTTGGGACCCCGGTCTTTAAAAATATCATTTGTTAATTTTAATAACCCAGATCCATCAGCGTTCATTATATATAAGTCTTCCTGCTGCCCGGAACTTGCTGCCGCAATTTTTTTATTATCCGGAGATATATCCAGGAAAAGAAATTGTTTTGAACCTTCTGTTACAGGTTCAGGATTGCCAATAGCTTTTTCAGTTTTTGGATCAAAGTTTATTTTATAAATATTTGCTCTCTTATCTTCCGAGACATAAATCAATTTATTGCCGTCATGAGAAATCTTAGCCATAGAACTGGAAATCGACGGGGTAGTTATTGGTTCAAAATCTCCTTCAGTTTCTCCTGAACTTCCATTTATCTTTACTTTCCATAAATTCATACTTCCACCGCGGCTGCTTGAGAAATAAAGATATTTACCGTCGGCAGACCATGTCGGGCTCCAATTTATGTAATCGTCATTTGTGATCTTATTTGGTTTCCCACCTGTTGCAGAAATTGTCCATATTGCCCTTTGACCAGTTCCCTCTGGAAGTCCCCAAAATGCAATCCATTTACCGCCAGGTGACCAGCTTGGTTGTACCGCATCACCATCATAAATTTTTTGCTTTTTGCCTGTCTTCAGATCAGTAACCCATAGGGCACTTGTTGAAACCCTTGAATATGGAATTTCGATTAATTCTGTTGCATAAATTATCTTTTTACCATCCGGCGACCAGGCAGGATTGTAACCGAAGTCTGTCAGTCTTCGCACAGATTCGCCGGTTGATCCCATTAAGAATAAGCCACCTCCATCCCTTTCCGAACGAAAAACGATTGACTGACCGTCGGGAGAAAATGCAGATTGATAATTGTCAACTTTCGAATCCTTTGTTAAATCTATTGCATTTCCTCCGCCGATTCTTTGCAGAAAAATATGCTGAATTCCACCAACTGATTTTGTGTAAGTAATATAATTCCCGTCGGGAGAAATGTCCGGAAATAATTCTTCACCGGATTGTTCAGTTAATTGTTCAAACTTTATGAAGTTATTTATTGGTACTGAGCTATTTTCAACCAAGAAATAAACAACTATTGCTAATAATATTACTGATAGCAACCAGGGGAGATAACTCAGTCTAAATAATTTTGTTAAATCAAATCGGCGATTCATTACATCTACTGAAAACGAAGAAGATGGACCTGAAATTTTAGTCTCAACATTTTGTTTCTTGAAAGCAGCAGTGTTCACATTGTAAACTCTGCTTTTCCTGTGTCCGGTTGATTTTTTAATTTTCCTTAAATCTTTTGCCAGTTCTTTTGCAGACTGACATCTATCGTCTTTATCTTTTTCAAGACATTCCAAAATTATTTCATCAAGCTCAGGATCAATTCCTTCTTTTACCGTGGAAAGTGGAGGCGCGTCAACGTTTACTATCTCATACAGTATTGCTGTCTCGTGCATCCCTTTAAAAGGAGATTCACCTGCAAACATTTCGTAAAGCACAACTCCGAGAGAAAAGATGTCGGTTCTGTGGTCAACATCTAATCCCTGTACCTGTTCAGGTGACATATAGCCGAGCGTCCCCATCGTTGTTCCAACTTTCGTAAGGCGGGAAGCATTTTTATCTGAATAAAGTTTTGCAAGACCGAAATCCATTATCTGTGCGATACCGTCCTTGCGGATCATAATGTTTTCAGGTTTTATATCTCTGTGAACAATTCCTTTCTCGTGTGCTGCCGCGAGTCCTTCTGCAACCTGAATTCCGATTTCTAATTTTTGTTTTTCAGATAGAGAATCCTTTTTATCCTTTAAAGTTTTGCCTTCAACAAATTCCATAGCAATGAAAAGCTGTCCATTATATTCTTCTATTGAATAAATTGTACAAACATTCGGATGATTCATTGCAGAAGCGGCTTTAGCTTCCTGGATAAATCTTGCTTTGTCATCTTCAGATGCAGTAAGCTGAGAAGGAAGAAACTTCAGTGCAACAAAGCGGTCGAGTTTAGTATCCTGCGCTTTGAAGACTTCACCCATTCCTCCTTCGCCAAGTTTTTCTGAGTATTTTATAGTGGAGTATAGTTTCACCGATCATTTATAACCTCACATTAATAAAATCATTTTTCATTTGGGTTTATCAATCCCTGCCAGTTTTGTATATATGTAAGCGGCGGAGTTACAGCGCTGCCGTTTGAAACACCACCCAGAAAGGTTTTTCCGTCTTTAGTTACATCGAACAGGTATATAATATTTTTATCCAATATGTTGAATAACAATTCAGGTTTACCGACCACAAAATTTTGTCCTAATGCATCGACATTCACTTTAAATACTTCATTCTGCCATACGTATATTATTGCTTTATCATTATCAACCCATCTTAAAGGATATCCACCGTTATTGGAAATCTGCCGTCTGCCTCCATTTCCATCAAACGGTTGCACATATACCTGGGATTTCCCTGATTCATTACTTCCATACATAATCCACTTCATATTATTTGAAAAATATCCGCTATACTCATTAAATTCAGTTTTTAAGAAATAATGGGATGCGTTATTATTCTTCAAATCAATAATCCTAATGTCCGCAAGAGTTTTCGGATTTGTCTGAGAAAATGAAATATATCTGCCATCACTGGACCAGTTAGCCGGGTAGACATTTTGATCTGATTGATAAACAATGCTATCACTACCGGTACCGTCTGCTTTTTTAATGTTTATGTTCCAGTTTTTTCCACTGTTAGATATGTATGCAATATATTTCCCATCATAGGACCAAATAGGATATTGTTCAATATTTGGCGAAAAAGTAAACCTGTTTGTAATTTGCCTGTTTATGTCATATAACCAAATATCAAAGTTTTTATTATCCGAGCTAAGTGCATCGTATATAATTTTATTACCGTCAGGTGAAAATAAAGCTATATGTTCAATTTTCTTTATCAATAGTTCTTCTTTTTTATCTCCTTTATCATTCACCAAAATAGTTTTAATACTATTTTCATTTTTGCTCTGAAAAATAAGGTTACCGGCATCAGATACAGAATATGAAGCATAAATGTAGGCGTTGAAAAAATTAATATTTCCCGAAATTGTGTTGATATCACCTGAAAGTTTAAAATTATCAGGATCAAAAGCCTGGCACATCAAAATTGACTGCCTGACAAAAAATAAATACCCGTTGGCATATTGCGCGTTGGATGAAACCTGCATTACTGTATCTTTAGTATCTGAATTGATAGAGCCTGCCATTACTTCGTCACCTACGGTAGAACCTGAGAATCTTGCCTGGATTGTATATAAGAAGTGCGCTCCATCAGGGAGGAAATAAGGAAAACGCAGGCTCTCTTCGGAATTTACAGAATCCGATTTAACTATTTCCCTTGGGGTACCTCCATTTGCAGAGACTAGATAAAGCCCTCCGGTAGAATTGGGGGCAAAAACTATATCGCCGTTTTTGTTCATTGTGCCGCCGCGTCCTACTATAGCATCGCATATATCTATTTCGGTGCCTGAAATAATGTTAAGCTTTTTAAGTTTACCACCATAGAAATAGAATATATATTTATCATCAGATGACCAGAAAGGATATAGACTTCCGTTAACTCTGCCTCCACTTAATTTTGTCAGCTCCCTGGTTACTGTTGAATTTATAGGTCTAAGCCATAATATCCAGTTTCCGGCAGAATCAATTGCAGCGAAAACCACATATTTACCATTGTGAGATATTTGGGAATTATCTCCCAGGATATTTACATTCCCCGGTGCATCAATTGATGTAGCAGATGTAATTAAAGTTTGCTGCTTTTGCTTATTAAACATTGCAAAGTATAAAACAGCAAGTAAAAGAATTCCTGCCAAACCCCAGGATAAATATTTTGACGAAAAAATATTACCGAGATCAAATCTTTTATTAAACGCTTCTATAGTAATTGAGCCTGAACTTTTAGATGGTGTTTGACTTTCGGGCTGCGCTTGAAATGCCTGTGAATTTACGTTATAAACCCTGCTCTTTCTATGCCCTGTGGACTTTTTAACTTTTCTCAAATCTTTCGCTAGTTCCTTCGCCGACTGGCATCTTTCATCTTTATCTTTTTCAAGGCATTCCAGTATTATCTCATCCAGTTCAGGGGATATATCTCCTTTTATACTAGAGAGCGGAGGTACATCAACATTTACTATCTCGTACATAATTGCGGTATCGTGCATCCCTTTAAACGGGGATTCTCCTGCTAACAATTCATAAAGCACAACACCAAGTGAAAAAATATCTGTCCTGTGGTCAACATCTAATCCCTGAACCTGTTCCGGCGACATATATCCCATTGTGCCCATTGTTGTACCGGCTTTTGTAAGACGGGAGACATTATTTTCTTTGTACAGTTTTGCAAGTCCGAAATCCATTATCTGCGCAATACCATCTTTGCGTATTATTATGTTTTCTGGTTTTATATCTCTGTGTACAATTCCTTTTTCGTGTGCTGCTGCAAGTCCTTCTGCAACCTGAATTCCGATTTCTAATTTTTGTTTTTCAGATAGAGAATCCTTTTTATCTTTTAAAGTTTTGCCTTCAACATACTCCATCACAATAAATAATTGTTTGTCGTTCTCTTCAATAGAATAAATTGTACAGATATTAGGATGATTCATTGCAGAAGCGGCTTTAGCCTCTTGTATAAATCTTGCTTTATCATCTTCAGATGCAGTAAGCTGAGAAGGAAGAAACTTCAGCGCAACAAAGCGGTCGAGTTTAGTGTCCTGTGCTTTGAAGACTTCACCCATCCCTCCTTCGCCAAGTTTTTCTAAGATTTTATAATGAAGTATTGTTTCACCAATCATAATGAGCTCCACTTATAGCCCCGACCTTTAGGTCGGGGAATGAAAACAAAAAATGAACCGGGCTTCAGCCCCATTATTTATCAAATGTGGCTAAAGCCGAATATTTTCATTATTATTTACCCCCGACCTTTCCGAGGGAATTCCTTTGGGAAAAGGTCGGGGCAATTGTTGTTATCCCTATCGAACTTGTAATTCAAAACTTAAGTGCGGGCAAGTTTCGCCTAATTTTTCTAAAATTTTATAATGTAATATTGTTTCGTTAATCATAATCAATATTTATCAATCTTAATTGTTTTTTTAAATTTCTTATTACAATTTGTGATTTTAAAAATCACTTCAAATTAATCTTGGTATTCTCATTTACAGATTTCATATTCCGGGTATTTCTTTTTTATAGTAGCTTTTAAATAAGAAATTTTGGTTTGCATAAGACTAAGCAACCTGTGATACTCCGGCTCGTCTCTAAGATTTTCAAAATAAGGATATAAAGTGTTTCTTCTTATATCAAGCCACCCTTCCTGTATTGCTTTTTCCCAGGCTTCAAAGGCTTTATCCTTTTCATTAAGAATTGCATAGATTTCAGCCAAAGCATTATAATCCGTTGTAGAAGCATTATCAGGGTTTTCTCTTAGATATTTAACGTATTCCTTCTTTTCATCTTCTAAGATTTTCATTGCTTCTTTCTTTTTATTCAGCTTTAAAAGATTGAATGCGTAAAAATATTCGGGATTATCGGCCCCTGCCTGCTTCATATAATTATCGAGATATTCTTTAGATAATTTGTAATTACCCAATACTGCTTCCATCTGACTTTTAAAAAACCAGCCCAACACCAATTTATCATTGATAGCAAAAGCTTGCGCAGTAGTTGTTTTTGCCTCATCAAATTTACCTGCATAAAGATAAATCCCACCTACGAACATTCGTAAAAAAGCATTTTCCGGATCGAGCGAAACAGCTTTTTTACCCCATTCAATTGCAAGGCTATCACATAATAAATATTTATAGACATTACCTATGCTCATAATTACCCACACATTATCAGGTTCCAGGGTATTTGCTCTTCTTAACCAATAAAATGAATCGTCATAGTTTCCCAGGTCCAATTTTATCAGGGCATAGTTAAGCATTGCCGATGCAAAGTTGGGATTCAGTTTTATTGCTTTTTGATAATTAACCAAAGCTAATTCCCGCTTTCCTAAATTATCATAAGTTAAAGCGATAGCTTTGTAGCCTTCTGGCAAATCAGGATTAAGCTTTAATGCTTTTTTACTTAAGGCCAAGGATGAATCATACAGTTCTTCAGAATATCCAAATTTTCCTACTCTCTGGTTATATGCATCAGCTAATCCGGCATAGGCCAGAGCATAATTTGAATCTATTTTCAATGCTTCTTTAAACAGATCAATGGCTTTATTATTGTCCTCGTCGGTATAGTTATAATAAAAATGTCTTCCTTTTAAGTAGTATGTATAGGCATCAATGTCTTTAGTGTTGTTAGTTTCAATTAATTTCTTCTCAAGCGGTAACAGGTTTGCCTGCAGAGCTGTTGCAATTTTTTCCGCAATCTCTGTCTGAATAGCAAAAATATCTTTCATCTCACGGTCGTATGATTGCGACCAGATGTGAGTATCGTGGACTGCATCAATTAATTGCCCGACAATTCTAACCCTGTCACCTGCACGCCTTACGCTGCCTTCAAGTATTGTCTCAGCTCCAAGCTCTTTACCGATTTGTCTTATACTTTTCTTGGTATTTTTGTATTTCATAACGGATGTCCGCGAAATAACTTTTAATCCACTGGCTTTAGATAAGTTTGTAAGAATATCTTCGGTAACGCCATCGCTGAAATATTCATCTTCCTTAGAGTTGCTCAAATTTTCAAATGGCAGAACAGCTATTGAATTTGCCTGCATTTCAACCGGGATTTCTTTTGAGGGAGAAAAAATAAAAATATTGAGTGCTGTTATAAGTAAAATTAGAATTATTGAATGGAAAAATACTTCAACAAACGAAACCCGTTGAGATCCTTCTTTGCCATGATACCAGCTAAGTATAAGTGTGTCGAAAAACCCGGAAATCAGAATGATCAGTACCGAGTTAAAAATAAATGAAGGCAGATCGTAACGAAAACTGAATAACTGCGTTACTCCAAGTATAGTTAAACTTGTACTTACGTAAATGGTAACCCATTTACGTATTTTTCGAACCCTTATTTCTTCATAAAGTTTTTTAAAAAATTTCATATATCATATAATTTAATAACGTTGATAAATAACAGGTTAAATTTGAAGACTTTACCTATCCCTCCTTCGCCAAGCTTCTCCAAAATCATGTAATGTAAAATTGTTTCACCAATCATAATGATCCTTTAAAAATTTGAGAGTTGAATATTGAGCATTGAAGATTGAAAATTTATTTATTGCTTCTTAAATGCTCAATTCGCAATGTTCAATATTAAATGTCTATTTATTGTTTCGCCAATCATTTTAAACTTCAAAGTTGCTAATTGAGAATTGAATATTGAAAATTGATTTATTACTTCTTAAATGCTCAACACTCAACTCACAATGTTCAATATTAAATGTCTATCCATTGTTTCGCCTATCATTTTTTACCTTCTAATTCTTTCTGCCAGTTTGTTACAAAAGTAACTGGTATTTGTTCATTAGCTTTTAAAGGAATGCCTTCAATAACTTTATTACCATTCTTATAAAAATCGTATATAGTTGAGATGTTTCCATTCTGATTTACAAAAACTTCGTGTGGCTTTCCTGGTGATAATGTATTAACTCCCTCATTAAGATCAACAGACATTATCTTATTATTTAAAGTGATAAAATAGATTTTCTTTCCATTCTCTATAAACTTCGGATCTGTACCCCCATCAATTGAAATTTGCCATTTCCCTCCTTTACCGTTAAAAGCTGCTATATATACCTGATATTTCCCTGATTCATTTGATTGATAAGCAATCCACTTCATATCTGGAGAAAACTTAGCATTATGTTCATAAAAATTTGTAGCTAAAAACATAGTTGGTTTTTTATCACCGAATAAGGGTAAAATTTCAATATCCCAGCCGGTTCTGGTTTTAGGATCGTTTACAGACGATATTAAGAGGTAGCGATCGTCAGGCGAAATATCAGATAAATATTTATCATAGGCAGAAATAAAAACAGGTTCTTCCTGACCTGAACCATTTGAATTTTTCACGAACACGTTAAAATTAGAACTTCGCTCGGTAAAACTTTTCCTGTTAGAAGAAAAATAAATCCGGCTTCCATCAGAATTCCATAAAGGTGTGCCATCAATAGCCGGATCAAAAGTTAATCTTGTACTTACATTTCTTTTAATATCGTAATACCATATATCAACATTATTTTCAGCCTGATCATATAAGTCATAGACAATTTTACTTTCATCCCTGGATAACAAAATTCTGGAAACTCCTGCTAATTGAGAAGGTTTATTAAAGAATGAATTTAATATTTTACCATTGCTATCGACAGAAACAATTTTTTCTAACAAAATATTATTTCGCCTGATACACTAAACTATTTTTTTGTGATACGGAAAATGTCCCCGAATTCCTAATATCATAGTATTGAACGTTTTCAGCTAAAGGAATTCCTTCTCCTTTTAATTCAAAATTTGAGGGATCGAATGCCTGTGCAAAAAGTAATGATTGACGGGCATAGAAGAGGTAACCGTTTGCATACTGAACATTTGATGCGTCATTGATAATCATTTTATTTGTCTTACCATCTAAAGATGCCACATAAATTCCATCTTCTGTTGAAGAAGAAGAACCATAAGCACGCCTCATATATAGGAAATGTTCACCATCAGGAAGAAAAAACGGCCATCTGAAACTTACTCCTGTGTCCGTTGTATCTGGTTTTACGACCTGTTCAAGTTTACCGCCGGAAGCATTAACTTTATATAATCCGCCATAAGAATCCGGGGCAATAACTATAAATCCGTTCGTACTCCATGAACCGCCTCTGCCATTTTTTACTTCGCATATTGGCAGAGAAGTCCCTGCTTCCAGAGAAACTTTCATTAATTTATCATTGAGGAAATATGCAATAAATTTATTATCGGGCGACCAGAATGGATATGAAGCTAAATCTGCATCAGTCAAAATTCTTGCTGTTAATGAATTTACCGGCCGCACCCAAAGTTTATCATTGCCCGTAGAATCTTTACCTATAAATGCTACTATTCTGCCGCCAGGAGAAATACTAATATTGCTGCCAATGTTGTTATTATAAACTATTTTTTCAGGTGGAAGAATTGATGTTTTGGTTTCCAGATAAGTTGTTTCATTTCCTGTTTTTTTAAATACAGAAAATACCAGCAACAGAACTACTGCGATGAAAAGCACTGCATGCTGCCGACCAGAATATTTTAGGATTGTAAAAAATATTTCTGAAAAGATTTTTTACCGGGATATCACCAAGGGAAGTTTTTCTTTGAGTATCAATGGTTGGAGTCTGCCCGCTTTTAACGCTATAAGATTGTGAACTTACATTATAAATTTTACTTGCTCTTCCTGCAGAAAGCACTCTCCTGAATTTCCTTAAGTTTTTTGCAAGCTCTTTAGCAGATTGAAATCTTTCATCTTTATCTTTCTCAAGACATTCCAGGATAATTCCATCCAGCTGAGGATCGATTCCTTCTTTAATTGTTGAAATAGGCGGCGGTTCCACATTTACTATTTCATACATGATTGCTGTTTCGTGCATCCCTTTAAATGGAGATTCTCCGGCAAGCAACTCATACAATACAACACCTAACGAAAAAATATCTGTCCGGTGATCTACATCTACTCCCTCCACTTGTTCAGGCGACATATAACCGATTGTTCCCATCGTAGTTCCTGCTTTGGTAAGGCGGGAAACATTTCCTGATGTATAAAGTTTCGCAAGTCCGAAATCCATTATCTGTGCAATACCATCTTTACGGATCATTATGTTCTCAGGTTTTATGTCCCTGTGAACTATTCCTTTCTCGTGTGCTGCAGCCAGTCCTTCTGCTACCTGTATTCCTATTTCAAGTATCTGTTTTTCTGAGAGATGATCTTTTTTATCCCTTAATGTTTTACCTTCTATATATTCCATTGATATGAATAACTGATTATTATATTCTTCTATAGAATAAATAGTGCAAACATTCGGATGGTTCATTGAAGAAGCCGCTTTTGCTTCCTGGATGAATCTTGCTTTATCATCTTCGGATGCAGTAAGCTGAGAAGGAAGAAACTTCAGTGCAACAAAGCGATCGAGTTTTGTATCCTGGGCTTTGTAGACTTCGCCCATTCCGCCTTCGCCAAGTTTCTCAACAATTTTATAATGAAGAATAGTTTCGCCTATCATATTTATGCCTTGTTATATTTTGTTTCTGTCATTTCGAATCCCGTCTTCGGGATGAGAAATCTCTACTTCTATATAATTATTAAATAGATATCTCTCCCGCAGGGCGGGATCGATATGACAACTTTAAAATCTATTTCTCATCTCCCAGAGCACCATCTAAAATGTACAAACTTCCGTTTGCAAATCTTGCTGAGACTATCAGTCCTTTTCCATCTCTTGAAATACTTCCGGTACTGCTTTGTGAGTAATTCTGTCCAAAATAAACCTCGGACCCGTATTCAGCAATCTTTCGCCACTTTCCTGTCTCCGTGTCTATCACATCCAGCCGGCTGACTTTTCCTACTGAAGAACCGATATATATTTTTTTGCTGTCACGGGACCACGCCATACAGTATCCCCAGGCGGATGGATCGACCGGTGGAATGAGTGTTCTCATTTTTTCCCCGTCAGGAGAAATTAAGCGAATCTTTTTATTTTGTTTCAGTGCTATCCATTTACCATCAGGTGACCAGGCTGGAAGTCCACTGGTGAATGCTGAATCCGGCAAATGAACAGTTTTACCATTACCAATTGGTAAAATTATCGAATAAGAAGTATCGCCGGTCCTAATGTTGCAATACAAGTTTTGACCATCAGGCGACCAGCAAGGGTTTACTACAACAAGACTATCCGGCAATAATAGAACTGGTTTCCCCCCTTCGGAATTAGAGACCCATAGTTCTGCATATGATTTTTTACCCACACGATTATAAGCCACACGTTTACCGTCAGGTGAAATAATAGCCAAGTGGAATTCGTTTGAATCGGATGAAAAATCAGCATCTGTTACTATTGGACGTCCCGATCCGTTTTCTTCTTCCAGCCAGATTTCCTGTTTCCCGGATCTTTCAGTGATATAAGTCATTAATTTTCCGTCAGCAGACACAGTTGCAGAATTTTCATTTACAGAGGTTGCAATGAGAGGTTTTAACGGTGAACCGTCAAACGGTAGAATTACTATATCATAATTTGTGTTGCTTGTTCCAAACAGGACCCGTTTACCATCGGGTGAAACAGAACTTAGATACTCACCTTGCTGTGAAGAGGTAATACGAAAAAGGGATTCATCCTCTGTATCTCCAATCCAAATCCCTCCTGCGTCATTAAGAGCTATACGTCGGGAATCAGGAAGCCAGTCAAACGAAGGTGGCAGTGTAAATTTCCCATCTTCAAATATTTTGTGTGGTTGAGTACCAGGTCCGTCAGGCCAGGGAAGAATCCAAAATTCCACACCGTGAGTGGTGTACATTGTCAGCGCAATCTTAGAACCATCGGGTGAGAATTTCATATACACCGGGGTGTAGCTTTCTGCTAATTTAAAAGGATCCGGTAAGTATCGTCTGATGCGCGTCCCATTTATGTTTGAAATAAATACTGAAGCGGAGTCTCCAAAAGTAGAATCCACCCTGCTGGCACGGTTCCAGAAGAGCAAGTTCTTGTTATCGCGAGAAATAGTAGCTGACCATAACCCATTCTGTAATATTATTTTAGGTTCACCCCCGGCTAGGCCAATAGTTTGCAGTTTTCCGTCCAAGATGAAATAAAGACTATTTCCATCCGGGGCCCAGAATACATCCATCGCATCATCCAATGTAGTCAATAAAGTCGACCTGGGATTATCAATGGACCGAACCCTGAGTTGAATAACACCATCTATAAATTTCCCATAGGCAATAGATTTTCCATCCGGCGACCATTTGCCCCAATAAACAATACCTTCAGTTTCAAAAGGTGTGTAATGATAGTTCGAGATACTTATATCCGGTTTTGTGGAACTCTGGATAAAAAAGAAATAAACAATTACCGCAACAAATAAAACAGCGAGGGAAATAATTCCAATTTTTAGTTTTTTATTTTCAAGAAGAATTTTTTGTTTGTTGTCTTTGCCGACAGGAACCGCCTGCTGAATTCTTGATGCAGTTCGTGAGCCTGTTGATACTCTTTTTATTCGCCTTAAATTACGTGCAAGCTCTGCAGCTGACTGACATCTTTCGGCAGGATCTTTCTCCAAACATTCCAGAATAATCCTATCAAGTTCAGGATCTATTTCAGGTTTAACCGATGTTAACAATGGGGGATCAACATTAACTATCTCATACATTATTGCAGTCTCGTGTAATCCTTTAAATGGGGACTCACCGGCAAACAGTTCATACAGTACCACACCCAGGGAAAAAATATCTGTCCTGTGATCAACATCCAGTCCCTGAACCTGTTCCGGTGACATATAACCCATCGTTCCCATTGTTGTTCCCGCTTTTGTTAACCTTGAAACATTACTTTCCTTATAAAGTTTTGCAAGTCCGAAATCCATTATCTGTACGATGCCGTCTTTGCGGATCATAATATTTTCAGGTTTTATATCTCTGTGAACTATCCCCTTTTCATGTGCGGCAGCTAATCCTTCTGCAGACTGAATTCCGATCTCAAGTTTTTGTTTTTCCGATAGATGCATCCTTTTTATCATTTAATGTTTTCCCATCAACAAATTCCATCACAATAAAAAGCTGCTTGCCCACCGAAGTCTTGCTTTGTGAGATGGAGGCGGGATCATTATATTCTTCAATCGAATAGATTGTACAAACATTCGGATGATTTATTGCTGATGCGGTTTTCGCTTCCTGTATAAATCGGGCTTTTACATCTTCAGATGTGATCAAATGGGACGGAAGAAATTTTAATGCAACAAAGCGGTCGAGTTTTGTATCCTGCGCTTTGAAGACTTCGCCCATTCCGCCTTCGCCGAGCTTCTCTAAAATTTTATAGTGGAGTATAGTTGAACCAATCATAGATTATCACCAAATTTAAAAGGGCTTCGGCGGACAAGCCCTCCTTCACCAAGCTTTTCCAGAATCTTATAATGTATCCGCTGTAGGCGGATTGTTTGTCCTATCATTGTTTGCCTTTATTCTTACTTTCTTTTTTATTGGAAATTCTGAATCAACATGATGTCGTTGGTGACCCTATCAAATTGTGTGTACAACAGATAACGACCATCCGGAGAAACCGTCATTGCATCTGAATCCATCCACATTTTTTTTGGGGGTTTTATAATTTGATTTACTTTTCGGTCAGCAAAATTGTAGAAATAAATGATGCTTTGACCGCTAGTATCGTCTTTTGCAAAATAGATTCCTTTTTCAGACACAATCCATGCACCCCAGCGCAAATCATTAAGATGTTTATCAACCGGATCTTCAACGCCACTGGCAAAAGATAACTTCATTATATCGTTCTGACCACTTTTCACAAAATAGAGATCGTTACCGTCATAGGATTCGTATGCAGAATAACCCCCTTTTTTTGTTACTTGAATTTCCTTACTTCCATCGACAGAAATTTTCCATATTTGGAATGTACCTGTTCTGTTGGAGCTAAAATAAATCCATTGACCATCGCCGGACCATCTGGGAATATTATCTTCCGCTGTATTGGTTGTCAGCTGGCGTGGTGTTCCCCCGTTGGAGTTAATAACATAAATATTTCCATTTCCTTTCTCGCGCGAATCAAATGCAATAAAACGATCATCCGGCGACCATTGCGGTGAACCCGCTGCAGGTCCCCTTAAAAAGGTCAATTGTACTTGATTCGTTCCGTCTGTGTTGCATCGCCAGATTTCCTGACCGCCGGACCGGGTAGAAGTAAATACAATGTATTTTCCGTTATGCGAAAATGCTGATTCACATTGAAATCCATTTGATGAAATAAATTCGGTCGCCACGTGCTGTGTGGATGCCGTAGCTCCGAGATTCACTCGCCAAATATTAGCGTTTTGCTCCCCACGGCTGTATGCAAGATAGTGTCCCTTTTTAGAGATAGCGATTTCCCCCACATTATCCCCGGAACCTGGAACAGCAGTCGGTGAACCGCCATTCGAAGGAATCCTCCACAACGTTTTATTTCCTCCCCGGTTTGAGGAAAATACGATGTCGTCTCCGTTTGCTGTCCACGCAATACCTCCTACAAGAAGACTGTCGAACGTTAATCTTTTTTCTTCTCCGCCGTTCGATGGTATCGTATAAATTTCCGAAATACTGTAACTGAGCGATTTTATAAATGCAATGGTTTTTCCATCAGGAGAAATTTTTGGATTATTATCTCCGTATACTCCGTTCATCGTTGGCGATGATAATACTTGTTTCTTACCGGATTCAACCGATATAAGAAAGATATGAGGGTAGATGCTTGAATCTGATGCTGAAACTACCAGCGTTTTGCCATCCGGTGACCAGTCAATTCCTGGACCATAATATTTGACATCGGCAATTTTACGTTCATCACCACCTAACGATGGAATTATGTAATAAGAACCACCATTCCCTTCCAACCGAAAGAATGCTATGTAACTTCCATCGGGCGACCACGCCGGATATATATCAGGGGCTGGATTATGTGTAAGCCGAAGCGGCGAACCGGCATCAATAAGCTTTACGTAAATATCTGCATTGTCTTGATGCTCTCCTTCCCAAACAAATGCAATCGAATTGCCGTCCGGTGAAAATGCCGGGTATCCAGACTGCCCGGCATAACTTGTGAAATTAATTGTTTTCATCGGGGGAAGATTATCTATCTTCTTTTCCGAATTGAAGAAAATAAAGTAGGCAGCAACAACTAATATAACTCCTGTGATGCCAATTGTTATAAAAACCGGTAAACGGGATTTCTTCTTTGGCGTTTCAACTTTTACTGTCTGTTTTTCACCAGATATTTGTTTATCTATTCTTAGGTCTTTTAATATTTCGGTAACTGATTGATACCGGTTTGTTTTCTCTTTCTCCAAACATTTTTTTAAGATTAATTGCAGAACCGAATCCTGAATATTATCGAGTGAAGGTTCTTCATTTAAAATGTTATATACAACAGCAGCATCATAATCACCTGCAAATGGCATCTTGCCTGTTAACATTTCATAAAGTACAACACCAAATGACCAGATATCTGATTGCTGGTCAACCTCTTCTCCTTTAGCCTGTTCCGGTGCCATATATGAGAGTGTTCCTAAAGTAGAGCCGGCTTTTGTAAGCTGCGACCCTCCTTTCATCTTTGCCAAACCAAAATCCATAACTTTTACTTTACCGTCATTCGTTATCATTATGTTTTGAGATTTAATATCTCTGTGTACAATCCCTTTCTTGTGTGCGGCTTCTAATCCTTCAGCTATTTGTATGGCCGTATTGATTGTTTCTTTGGTAGGAATCGCGACCAGATTTTATTTTATCTTTTAGTTCAATTCCATCTATAAATTCCATCACGATGAAGGTATCGTCCTCTGATTCTTCAATAGCATGAATTGTGGCTATGTTAGAATGGTTCAATGCTGCAGCAGCTTTTGCTTCAATCTTAAATCGTTCCCTCTCCTCAGAGTTACCTGCAATATGTCTTGGTAAAAATTTTATTGCGACTTTGCGTTCCAGATTTTAAATCTTCGGCAAGATAGACTACACCCATCCCGCCTTCGCCGAGTTTCTCTAAAATTTTATAATGGAGTATTGTTTCACCGATCATATCATTGACCTTTTTTTAATCTTTCTTTAGCATTCTTTCTACTTCAAAAGCAAAATTTTGAATAACAGTGATTTTGTTGTATTTCCCAATTGATACCGGGCTTGTTGCAATAATGTATTTGCCATCATTTGAAATATCGTATGTTAGCCAGGTGCTTGAATAGAATGGCGGATAAATATCTGTAATAACTTTCGGTGACCCTGATGTGAAAGTTGGAGAAGTGGAAACGGGTATGCTGGATAAACCTCTGCTGCTTGTCCTGAAATATATCGTTTTACCGTCTTTTGCCCACACTGCTTCTTCAGCACCATCATTGGTAAGCTGCCAGCGTCCCGATTCTTTATTATTCAATATAAAAGGCTTAACCCAGAGCTGGTATCCGCCCGATTCATTAGAAATGTAAGAAACCCATTTTCCGTCAGGCGATATTTTAGCATCATATTCATCAAATTGTGAACTAACAATCGGGATAGGTTTTTTATTCCCTTTAAGCGGAAGTGCCATTATATTAGTTAGATCGTTGATTGTATTTTCTTCGTAAACTAAATATTGCCCGTCTTTTGTCCAGTCGTCAATATAAATTCTGTTTTTCTGAGAATAAATTTCTTTTTCTGCACTGCTTCCATCATAAGGTTTGATGAAAATTCCGGTTTGATTGTCGTTTTTTACTTTTGAATAAGCAATACTTTTTCCGTCCGGCGACCATCTTGGTGTCCGGGATTCATTACCTCCGAAAGTCAGCCTGCTGAAAATTTTATTGGCGATATTATAAATCCATATGCCGCCGCCATTATTTTCAATAGCATGAAATGCTATCCATTTATTATCGGGGGAAAGGGCAGGCTCTGTTAAAATATAATTTGCTGAATCAATTACGGATAAGCTTCCCTTCATATCAATTTTAACAATATTTCTTTTGATATTTTCCGTGGTGCCCGGAATATAAGCCAGTAATCCATTATCTGAAGTATATATATTATTTACTCCTGAAGTGAAGCCGCCGGAAACATCCTGTAAGACTGTAACCGGTTGTCCTTTTATTTCAAGATTTGCTGCATCAAACTTTACTGCATATAAATTACCCGATCTTGAATAAAGCAGGTATCCGTTCATATACCTGGCGGAGCTGGCACCTTTTAAAATATTTTTCCTTTTGCCGTTCTCCGTATTTACCACATCAATAGATGCATCTTCATAATATGTCGGATTTGTCGTATATCCTACGGTAAATATTATATGCTTTCCATCGGGCAAAAAGCAGGGCCAGCGATGCGTCCTTTCCTGTTTTGTTGAATCAAGAGTAGTAATTTGAACGGGATTGCCTCCATTCCCGGAAATTAAATTCAGCCCGGAGGTAGTATTTGGAGTGTAAACAATTGTCCCATCATTTCCCCAATCACCACCCCTGTTTTCACCAACACCCGTTATAATATTAGGTGCACCTCCATCTAATGAAATTTTTTCCAGTTTCTTATCTTTGAAAATGGCGATCCATTTATCATCAGGTGAAAAGAATGGAGATTCTCCGCCATCAGCACCGGGAATCACTTCCGGTTCAACCTGGTCCATTTTTCTTAAATAAATTTTCCCGTCGGCAGAGTAAATTATTTTTCTCCCGTCGTGGGAAATTGCCAGAGTCCTGTAAGCGGACATGTCAAGATTATTATCTCCTGTGGTAATCAAGAATTTTGTCACATCATCTGAAGTTACAGGTTTATTTATATTGGCCCGGAAGAAAACAGCAGCAATTATTGAAATAACTGCTATCACCCAGGCAACGAGCCTTGATTTGAAAATTCCTGAAAGGTCAATCCTGCGATTTAAAATTTCAACTGAAAAAGTACCGGAGGTTTGTTGTGCCTGGCTTGTGCCTGAACTGGTTTTGATAATTCCACTGTTAACATTGAATATTTTGCTCGATCTGTCGCCGGTTGAAACTCTTTTAATCTTTCTTAAATTTTTTGCGAGTTCTTTTGCAGACTGATACCTGTCGTCTTTGTCTTTTTCGAGACACTCTAAAATAATTCCGTCAAGGAACGGGTCTATATCTTTTTTAACTGTAGAAATGGGAGGAGCCTCAACATTTACAATTTCGTACATTATAGCAGTTTCGTGCATTCCTTTGAAAGGAGATTCACCGGAAAGCAATTCGTAAAGAACAACGCCGAGAGAAAAAATATCGGTGCGGTGATCGACATCCAGTCCCTGAACCTGCTCGGGTGACATATAACCCATCGTGCCCATAGTAGTGCCGGCTTTTGTTAAGCGGGATACATTGCTTTCAGAATATAACTTTGCAAGTCCGAAATCCATTATCTGCGCTATGCCGTCCTTGCGTACCATTATATTTTCAGGTTTAATGTCGCGGTGAACAATCCCTTTGTCGTGTGCAGCAGCAAGTCCCTCTGCAACCTGTATACCTATTTCAAGAATCTGTTTTTCGGAAAGAGAATCTTTTTTATCCTTTAAAGTTTTGCCTTCAACATATTCCATTGCAATGAATAATTGCTTCTCATATTCTTCTATAGAATAAATTGTACAAACATTCGGGTGATTCATAGCAGAGGCGGCTTTTGCTTCCTGTATAAACCTTGCTTTGTCATCTTCAGATGCAGTTAGCTGAGAGGGAAGAAACTTCAATGCCACAAAACGGTCGAGTTTTGTATCCTGCGCTTTGAAGACCTCGCCCATTCCGCCTTCGCCGAGTTTCTCTATAATTTTATAATGGAGTATTGTTTCGCCGATCATAATTCGTCAACCTGAACTCGTTTCAGGTTCTCCTTCATTAAAAATTAATGTACCAGATTCCGAAACAATTTCGGAAGACAATTTTGAATCTCTATGCCAATCATAATTTTCTAATTCCATTTAATTGAATATTCAGGTAAAACATCAATCGGAAGATCTTTTACCTTGTCCAAACTTGCCTGAACTTCGGGGATAATCTTTGCCCACTTATCAAAAAACTCCTGAACTTTTGTATTATCTCCATTGCCTTCAAGAATTAATATTTCTCTATCAAGATTTCTTATACAAGTCGGGAAATTGTTGAAATCAATAGACCAGCGTTGTGTTGTAGAATCTAATTTTATTCCTCCGTTCTTGTATAAGTAACTAAGTGCAATTGCTGCAGCACCTGCATGAGCTTCGGTAAGCCCGAAACGAACTGAACGGAACAAACTTCCGAGGTAAGAAACATAAAAAGTTTTTGCTTTGCCGGCATCAACTACACCTTTATCCATCAGATATTTAAGAGAAAGTAACCCGGTAATATCAGCTTTGCACTCTTCCAGCGGACCATAGTTTGGACCAATTGCTGCATTAATAGCCATTCCTTTTTTCGGACCAACTTTCACAGTACTCGGACCAATTGCATGACAGATTTCGTGCATAAGTACAAATTGAAAAAAACCTTCTGTTGATAAATCAGGAAGCTGCGATTCATCTATTAGTTTCATACTCACCGGTTTAATGATTGCATTGAAACGGGCTTCAAACATATTTATCCAAAAAGTCTTGGTCGTTCCTTTCTTTTCTTCAACTTCCGGGTCGTTGGGAAGATTTGTCGCTACAGCCTGATACCCTACAGCAGCATCTCCTGTTCGTATTACATCTCTTACAATAATAAATTTAGCCGATAAGCCTTTAACAGGAGTTTTATATTCTTCGGGAATAGGAAGATTCTTTTCCAGTTCAGGTAAATATTTAATGTAGACATCCAGCTCTTTTGATTCAGCCTGATCCACAACTTCAATCGAAGCTTCATATTTTGCTTTTACTCCTTTTATACCGTCCGAGTAAGTTTCGAATGGTCCGAATACCATATCGAGAGTATTATCTTTCATATCGATCCACGCTACATCTGCATCAAAGTAATTATCGGTCGTTAATGCTGTTGCTTTCAGGCGAAGGAATTTTGCGAAAGACGCATTGTCAGTTAAATCAGCACATTCATTTAATAATTTTACAATAGGGGTAATGTATTTTTTATATTCTTTATGATAAGGTATCGCTTTATATCCACCGTTTCCATCAGAACGAATTACAGTATATGGAGACATAAATTTATCCTGTTCATCCTTCGGCAACTTAGAAATGTAAGAGTCAAATTGTTCAGATGTCATACCGTGAGGGTATATTTCATCACCAGCATAATATGATTGATCTCCCATAAATGTTTTATAATCATTTAATTGTTCAAACGGACCTGCATTACGTAATATTAATGTCAGGAGTTTTTGAGCATAAGGATCATTTTTAACCTGTTCAAGACTATCTCTCAGATGAATCCCATATTTTGATGTTTGCAGCCAGTAAATTGAATCAATATAAGCAGCAGCCAGTACAAGTTTTTTTAAGATTGTTTTGTCAGGTTCCTTCATCTTGCTTGCATCATAATGCATAGGATAAGGGACATATTGTGATATGTAATTATCTATTTCTGCTTTGTGTTCATCAGAAAGCGACTCTTGCTTTTGAGTACAGCCCGCTAAAAATAATACTAAAATAAAAAGTGAGTATTTAATCTTCAACATTCTTTATCTTTCTCATTTTATAAATTACATCTTCTTTAAATTCATTTAACTCTGAGGATTACTTGCCTCGCATTAATTCTATAAACTTTGGTTCATTACGAATATTATCCAGGTCCGAATCACGTTTAATCCATTCATAATCCTGGTATCCTGCTGCCATTGCATTTTTTAGTGTTTCTATTGCAAGGTTTTTTTCACCAACGTTTGAATAAAAGCATGCAGCATTGTATTGCATTAGTGGATCAGTAGGATTTAATTCTATAGCTTTTGCTGCTTCATTTTTTGCTTCATCAATATTTCCATAATCTAAAAGAGTTAATGCAAAAAACTGATGAGCACGTGCATCATCGGGATGTTTTAATAAATACCTATTATATACATCAAGTGAAGTTTTTAATATTTCTTTCTTTTTTTCAACTTCACCAAGACTCTCATATAGAATCCGAAGATCACTATAAGCCGAGTAAAAATCAGGACTGAGTTCTATTACTTTTTTTAGTAATTCAACAGCTTCTTTATCTTTATCTGTACTGTGATAAATTCTTCCAAGTATCCAGTAACCTATAAAATTATTTGGATCAAGTTCGATGGCTTTTTTACCAGCAGCAAATGCTTCTTCATTAGATTTTTTGTAAAAATGTGCGAGTGAAAGTGCTGCATAAGCTTCAGATAACGTAGGATCATAAGTGATCGCTTTTAAACTGGTATCAATAGCTTTATCAAGCCATACATCTTTACTTTCAAAATTCTGATAAAAAGTTGCGTATGATTCACTTAATCCTGCATAAGCACCAGCATATCGAGGATCCATTTTGATAGCTTGCTGAAACTGTTGAATTGCATACTGCACACTGTTCTTAGAACGCTGGTAAAGAAAATCTCTTGCTCTTAAATAGTAATCAAAAGCTTCGGGATTTAACGTTGCTCTTTTCTCCAGCACAACTTTTTCCAATGGAGTAAGCTTTACCATTAATGCATCGACTATTTGCTTAGCTACTTTTTCCTGAATATCAAAAACATCTGCAAGATTTCCTTTATAAGTTTCTGCCCAAAGCTGTGCATCTTTTTCAACATCGATAAGCTGAGCAGTTATACGAAGATTATCCTGGAACTTTCTTACACTTCCTTCAATAATGTATCTCACGCCCAATTCTTTACCGATTGCCTTAATGCTTTTTTGTGCTCCTTTATATTGCATTGAAGTAGTTCTGGATACTACTCTCATATCTTTCAGACGGGAAAGATTCATAATAAGTTCTTCAGCTAATCCGTCACTGAAATAATCACTTTCTTTTTCTGCACTTATATTGTTGAACGGAAGCACCGCAATTGCTTTGGTCTTGCCTTCCTGTTCAACTCCGCTTATTTCTTTTTGAGCTTCTTCTAAATCCTTAAAAAACTCTTCAATGTTTGAATATCTTTTATCACGGTCCTTCTCAAGCATTTTCATTACGATGGCATCTATCTGTGCAGGAATTTTACGGTCCAATTCACTTGGCTTAAGAGGATCTTTATTAAGTATCACATATGTCCAGGCTGCATCATAATCAGCTTTAAACGGCAATTCGCCTGTTAATAATTCATATAAAATAATTCCTAGTGCCCATATATCGGTACGCTGGTCAACCTTTTCTCCACTTGCTTGTTCCGGTGACATGTAAGCAGCCGTACCCATTGTAGTTCCCACTTTTGTTACAAGACCGCTCCCTTTTATTTTCGCAAGACCAAAGTCCATAACTTTAACCTGGTCATCACTGGTAACCATTATATTACTGCTTTTAATATCGCGGTGAACAATTCCTTTGTTATGTGCAGTCTTCAACCCATCCGCTATTTTTGTTATAATTTCTAAGGCTTTGTTTTGTTTTACGGGACCGGACAATATTTTTTCCCTTAGCTCTACCCCATCTATATATTCCATTACAATAAAAGCTTCTTTATCTGTTTCTTCGATCGAAAAAATCGTAGCAATATTAGGATGATTTAAAGCAGCTGCAGCTTGTGCTTCAACTTTAAACCTTTCTCTTTCTTCATTTTGTGAAGCAATCTGCGCTGGAAGAAACTTGATAGCTACCTCTCTTTTTAACTTTGTATCTTCGGCTTTATAGACTATGCCCATTCCGCCCTCGCCTAACTTCTCAAGTATTTTATAGTGAAGAATTGTTTTACCGATCATTGGCTCTCCTTTTGTCTAGCATTTTTTAATTTTCAAGATAACCAGGGACGTGAAGTATCTTTTTAATTTTACTTGTTACTACTTTATTTCCAAATTCAAGATGAAGCCCGCAAGCAGCAACTATATCAGTTTTAATTATACTGCCTCCCCAGGTACAGCCACGAATTGATACTTGTACTGAGGCAAGTTTATTTTTGTCAAACCATCCGCCCGATACTGTATATTGCCCGTTACCCAAAACTCTAATCATATAAATTGAGTTGCAGGTTTCAAGTACAACAAGATCGCCCGTTCTTAATGTACTTTTATATATTTGCTTAAGGTTTTGACTATCTTTAACAATATCTAAAAGGTCGCAGCTCATCGAGTATTTTTTCTTTTAAATATGTTTCAAAGAAAACTTTTGCCCGTGACGACATCGTAAGTTTCAACCTTCATATCATCAGTCGTCTTTATTTTTGCACTGTATTCTTTTTCAAGTGCCATCTTCCATAAATAAAACTGGGAAAAAGTATGTTTCACTTTACCAACTAATTCTGAGAAAGCACCACTGGCTTCATACTCATCTGCATAAGCTTTATCGTCCCAGATTGTAACCGAGATAAAATCATCTTTTTCATTTATACTTTCAGTAAGAAAGATATTCTTGCAGCCGTCAGTACTCTGTAAAGTGGGAATAATTGTTTCAAGATAAATTTTCTTGAATTCATCCATTTTGTCTTCCTGAATTTTCATTGAAACTATCCTGACATACATTTGAGAAGTCTGGAATTTTGGCTTATCATCTTTTTCCTTCTGTACTTCTACAGAATATTTTTTAATAACGGGTTCTTCTGCAACAGGTGCGTACTCAAGTTCCATTTTATCTGAAAGTTGGATTTTCCATTCGTTACTCTCTGAAAGAAAAGGTCTTGCCTGGTTAATAAGACCTTTAAATACTTCTGACTTTTCATACTCCTCCGCATTTTGTTGGGTTTCCCAGAAGGTGAGTGAGATAAATTCAGTGTTATCCGGCCCGCTTTTAATTAAACCCGCAAAAATACACCCTGGCATTTCTTGTAATTGTATTAAAACGGTTTTGTTATAAAAATTCTTAAACTCCTCTATATATTCGGGATTAAGCTTAAGCTGAAGAAGTCTCATAAACATAGCATTTCCCTCCTATCAAAATGGAAAAGAAACAAAAAGACAATTTATTTACTCAAGTTGACCACTTGCTTTTATAAACCGTTGAAACGGTTACTATCCTTAGTTTTTCAGGCTAACCCCACGGCTTAAGCCGTGGGTTAATGAAAAGAAAAGCAGTATTATTTAACCGTTTCAACGGTTTTTATATCAACACAATATTATGTATTCAACTTAAGTTATTTAAAGAGTTATCAATCGTCTCGTTTAATAATAACTACTGTTATATCGTCGGACTGTGCCTGACCACCTGCAAAATCTTTCACACCCTTTAATATAATATCAATTAAACTTTCAGGTGTTTCTTTTCTGTTTTTGATTATCAAGTCTGTTAATCTCTGTTCACCGAATTCTTCTTCGGCAGCATTCATCGCTTCAGTAACTCCGTCAGAAAATACTACCAACATATCGCCTGAGTTAAAAGGAATGCTATCTTCTTCATAAGGAACTGAAGGCATTATACCGACAATTAAACCTCCTTTGTCAAGGGGTGTGAGTTTATTATCATGAGAAATATAGAAAGGATTATTATGCCCTGCGTTACAATATCTCAATTCATTTTTGGAGCCGTCTACCTTGCCATAAAAAAGTGTAGCAAATTTGTTCGGAGCGGTATTGTGATACAATATTTCATTAGCAAATGACACACAATCTTTACACTCTTTCCCCATTAAAGTTTGCCCACGCAAAGTAGCCTGAAGGTTTGCCATGAGAAGTGCAGCAGGAATACCTTTGCCTGAAATATCTCCTAGACAAAAAGCTAAAGTACTATCCCCACCTGGTATAAAATCAAAATAATCTCCCCCGACATCTTTAGCGGGAATACTTTTCCCTGCCAGTTTGTAGCCGGCTAAAACAGGCTGAGATTTTGGAAGGAGATCGACCTGTATTTCATAAGCAAGTCTCATTTCTTCCTGCAATCGAAGCAGTGCCTGCTCTTCCTGGTATAACCTTGCATGTTCTATTACGTGTGCCGATTGTGCAGCAATAATTCCCAGCAATCTTTGATCACCAATTGTAAACCCTGCCTCTGTTTTTTTATTGAAGACGGTCAATAAACCAATCATCTTTCCCTTAACCATCATAGGAACGCTTAATAATGATTTTATTGGAAAATCATGATCTACCATAAATTTAAATCTTGAGTCGGTTGAGAGATCATTTACAATTAAAGGATTTTTATTTTTCAACATCCACCCTGTTAATTGTGCATCAAGCCGGTACGGAAGTATATTCGATAAAGAATCCTGTTTACGTATCATTGTATGAAAAGGTTTATTCTGATCTTTTTCATCCAGAAGCATAACTGCACCTTGCTCTACCCTGATATGCTTTACACATTTTCTAACAATCAGGTCAACAATCTGCTCCAAAGTCTGTGTAGATGTAATAGCAGTTGCAATTTCATTTAAAGCAGATAATTCTTCTACCGCCGCTTTTAAACGCCGGTTTTCTTCAACTAGTTGGTTTTGAACAAGGGGTTCTTCAGTATTCATCATCATTTTTTACCTTTTCGCAGAGAATTAATAGTGAAACTAATATTTAAGCAGGAAAAATGCTAATTAGTTTGATTAGTTTTTTAATATGCCAATAAGAATAATTGATATGGTATATTAAGAAAGAATAAAACTTATTTTATCAAATTCTAATTGACCTATCTGCTCAATGCAAAAATTCTAATAAGTGGCTTTAATATCTTGTACTATTCACGCAATCAGTTGTACTTTTTAAGCATTTAAAGAAATGTTATTTAGGAGAGTAAGTTAGATTCCTAATTTAATTGGTAGGGACATTACAAAAAAAAAGGGCTCTTTCGAGCCCTTATAAATTACTTCAATAATACCATTTTCTTAGTATCAATAAAAGAACCAGCTTGCAGCTGGTAGAAATAAATTCCACTCGGCAAATTTACAGCATTCCAGGTTACTTCGTAATTTCCTGCCGGTTTTTCCTCGTTGACTAATGTTTTTACTTCATTACCAAGAACATTAAAAACCTTAAGTTGTACTTTGCCGGTTTCTTTCAGATTATAACTAATTACTGTACTCGGATTAAAAGGATTTGGAAAGTTTTGTGAAAGTGAAAAATCACTGGGAATACCTGATTGATCTTGTTCTACATCAGTAACAGTGAAATTAAAATTAACGTTGGTATCACCGGGATGTGCAGTAATGGAATACCCGATGTATTCAGAAGATAGTTGTGACACACTAATTTCATAGTTATATAACCTATTACTAACATTCAGACTGT
The DNA here is from genome assembly GCA_963727535.1 of uncultured Ignavibacteria bacterium. Lineage (GTDB taxonomy): Bacteria > Bacteroidota > Ignavibacteria > Ignavibacteriales > Ignavibacteriaceae > RBG-16-34-14. The sequence continues at coordinate 66,411 of CAVSGR010000004.1, read as the reverse complement.
AGTTACCATCGAAATCGGTAAAAGTTCTGACATAACCAGTATCTGAAACATTCGCGAAAATTTCTAAATTCATATTTGGAGGATTACCATCCAATGTAACAGTTCCGTTAATCGTAGAGTTTGTTTGATATATCGTAAGATTTCTAGTCAGGACATCTCCTGAATTCACTGTCTGAATATAGGCGCTTGCTGATATTATACTATTATCTTCAGAGTAGCCGGCACCAAGCTGAATATTGGAAACAGGTAATTCATCCGAAAGAAATCCGATTCGAAATGTTCCGTCATTGCCTGTTCGAACATTGCGGTTAAAGTTTCCATTATTACTACTTATATATACATCGGTACCTATAAGAAGATTCCCATTTCCATCTCTGACAGTACCATTTATTTCGGCTGCCGACTCAGTAAAAGTAAAATTATTTCCGGAATAAGTTTTAGCAACACTAGAATCTAATGTTAAAAATATTTCAGAAGGATTTTGAATTGCAGGACTTAATATTAGAGCATTATCTATTTTCAATCTCCAGGGATTCCCAGAAGTGTCGCCATTCATTTGTATAGCAAAGTTTCCATCTGCATCGGTTACAGCGTTCCAAAAACTACCATTCTGATCATTATTACTTTCTAGCCCAACTATTAAATATTGGGCACTTTTACCTTGCTGTACAGCTACGTTACCAGTAATCGTAAACACGGGCGAATCCAATGGAGTTACGGTACCGGGAACTGCCATAGTCGAGCCATTATTACTAAATGACATTACATAATCACCCGGCGACAAACCTACTTCCTGTGCGAATGATATTTCACCATTTGCTTCACCATCTATGTCAGGCGGTCCATTTTGACCTTGTCCACCATCAATCTGATAAAAAGATTGCCACAACACATCGGTCCCCTGATCAATTACATTATTACTATTCACATCTAACCAAATTTCTAACAATGCCGTATCGCCTACGGATAAGTTGTAACTCCAGCTTATTTCATCACCGGATACCATGGAAAAATGTGTTGAAGATCCGTTTACTAGAAGATTACTAATCTGCGCGGATGTTTCTGTTGAAAGAATAAAGAAAGATACTAGGAGAACAAAACGTAATAACGTTTTCATATAACTCCCCTTCATAAAATTATTGGAATGTTGAAATCGACAAATCATTATCTATTAAGATTCATCATTTTTTGATAATTATTAGCAGAGTTACAACAATTAAAATGCCGTTTATTGGCATACATATCAGAGCTATTTCACTAATAAAGGCAGATTGCAGGTAGGAATATTTAGAAAAGCGGTAAAAAATGAAGTGCTAGAAGAAAAGTTGAAGAATTGCGAAAAAGTGATATAACAATATCTAAATTCCATTAAATGATTTTAGAACCTTTCGAAACTGGGCAGGAGTCAAGTTATTATTAAACAATAATTACCAAATAGAATAAATCACTGGGTTCGGAAAATATTCTGGAGTTATATATATCTTAAATAATTTTCTGGAGAATATTGTATACAAGCTTCAATAAAAAAAAGCTCAGATTTCTCTGAGCTTTAAGATCAAGGCATATTAAAATTTGTTACTCCTGTGGATTTTCATTCCCTTCAAAACCATTGTCAGTGTTGTCTTCTCTTTCCTCAGTTTTATAATTATTAAAGTTATAACGTAACGTAAGCATAACCCTTGGCGATTCCCTGTTAAAATAATTATGCGTATAAAAAAGATGGTACGTTGTTTATCAGAGTGATTATAGTCGTTCCACTTTTATTTGCTTTTGTATTTTTAGAATCATCTGTGACCAGGTCTGAAAATTTTAATCCTTGAAAAATCGGCATTACTAAATCTTTTGACACACAGTATAAAAAATAGTGTCCCTAAAACAATAATTAGAAATGTGCTTAGCAAAGGTGTAATTACAAATCCGTTGATTTGAAAATCAACTCCCATTTTTATCAGCTCTCCGCTCGACAAATTTTCCAAATGCAAAACAACGTATCTGAATGCAGCTGTTGTATATGTTAAAGGATTCAGATAAACGATTGGAATTAGAATTTTAGGCAAAGCCATTGTTGGAATATATGCACCGGACAAAAAAGTAAGTGGAAAGGTTAGAATGGTAATAATTAATTGAAAATTTGTTGAATCTTTTGTGACTGCAGCTAAATATAAACCAAGAGAGCTAAAAGTTAACCCTACCAGGCACATAAGAATTATTATCATTATTCCATGCACCAAATCTATGCTTAAACCCATAAATAATCCGGCAATCACAATTATGAATCCCTGGAGAACTGAAACTATTGCCGATGAAATAACCTGACCTATAGCAATCTGCCACCTTTTAACCGGTGCAACTAATATTTCCTTCATAAATCCATTGGAAATATCTTCGAGAATGTTCATTGAATTGGTTAAAGAAGATTGAAATACTGCCTCCTCCATATAATGCGTTGTAAGAAAAATGGTAATATTTTTTTGCTTTTGAAGTTTGTAAATATAGTCCCATACATTTGCCCGTGTTTGTGGATCCAAACCGGTAGTGGGCTCATCCAAAAAAAGGATCTTAGGAAAATGCACAAGACCTCTGGCAATTTCCGCACGTCTTTTCATTCCTCCGGAAAGGCTGTCCGCTAGAGCTTTTCTCCAATCTACAAGGTCTACAAGTTCAAGCACAAAATTTATCCGTTTTTTAACTTCTGCTTTCGGTACATTATAAAAATCGCAATGAAGTTTTAGATTTTCTTCGACCGTAAGTTTTCCGTCAAGTGTAGGATCCTGAAAGACTATCCCGATATCATTTCTTACCTTTTCCTTTTGGCCGGTTATATCGTTTCCGTTGATTTTTAATTCCCCGTTTGTCTTTTCCTGTATAGTACATAAATCTTAATGGTTGTACTTTTACCGGCTCCGTTAGGACCAAGAAATCCGAAAATGGTTCCTTGTTCTACATTGAACGAGATGTCGTCCACGGCAGTAAAGTTGCCGAACTTTTTTGTAAAATTTTTTACTTCAATACTATTAGTGTTCACAAGAAATTTCCTTTGACAAATAGTCACAGTCTTTAATTATTATAATTGACTGGGATTATTTTCGACTAATTATAAATTAGCGTTGCTAATTATTCATGCTTATCCCTAGGTTCGAATCTGTTCCACCATTTTTCTCTCATTCTTTCTTTTTCTTCCTTGCTAAGATTCATCCATTTCTCTCTCAATTCCTTGCCATGAATATTAAATTCTCGATGTCCTTTTCTGCTAGGAAACCCGCCGAAAAGGATTTTAGATAATATCAATATTCCTATGGCTTGTAAGAAAGTAATAGTATGAACGCCCAAAACCTCCGGCAATACAGCGTTCCACAAATACATAACAACGCTACCGAAAATAATAACTCCTGCAGCAAGTGCGATAGGGATGAAGATAGCTCTCCTAATCCAGAATTTTTTCTTTGCCTTTTTAAGATTCATTATGTTTTCCATGTAGTTCCGCTTTCTATTTATAATTTTTGTTAATTATTGTTCATATCCTTAAGTCGTTCCCGCAGCTGCGCTACAGCATAACGCTTTCGTGATATAATAGTTTTAATATTTTCGCCAGTTTTATCGGCAATCTCCTGTAACGTTAAATCTTCCAGTTCGTTCCACACAAAAACCTGTTTTTGTTTTTCAGGTAATTCGCTTAATACTTTTAAAAAAGAATCCATGAAATATGCTGCCTCAAGTTCTTTTTCGGGATTTACATCGTCTGCAAGCATATCCTCAGGCAATAAAAATTCTCCGTCTTCATCTTCGTAAACAAAATCTTCCAGCGATTGCGAAGTATGTTTTCGCATTTTGTCTATAATTTTGTTTTTGCTCACACGATAAAGCCACGCGCTCAGTTGTTCAATAGGTTTCGTGTCGATTGTAAGACATAGAGCGTACCAAACGTCCTGTAGAATATCTTCGGCGTCTTCGTCATTTTTAACACGACTGCGAATAAAGCCGAACAAACGCTTTCCGTAATTTTGAAAAGCATCTAAAATGCTTTGATGTCTTTGTGTCATTTGTAACGCAATTAATTCGTCCATACAATTATATAGACGAATATATATTGAAATTACTTTATAAATTGAAACAATTTTTTAAAAATTATTTTCCGAATTGCAAAATGTTTTCCGTGATAAAAGATCACTGGCTGTTTCAAACAAAAAAGCCCCAATCCATTTCGAATTGAAGCTTTCTTAGAGCGCCGACCTGTCTTCGAGCTTCGACGGGCAGGCGAGACTCGAATTCGCAACATTAGAAATAAAAAAACCTTGTTATACTACAAGGTTTAATTTTTTTGTACAAGAAATGACTCCGACTCACTCCGTTCATTGGAACAGGTGTTATCTTCAGTTAGTTACAATTAAGTTGTATATTCCAGTCATAGTTGAATTTTATCAATATATTATTTTGTGTTTCAATCAAAACTTTCAGTAGTTGATTCAAACTTCCTGGTTTTAAAAACATCTCTTACTTGTAATGTTAAAGAAAGAATCTTATTGAAAAGTTCTTGTTTTAATGCTATATCTGAAGAGAAAAATCCCTCTCTTCTTTCCTGTGAAGAAACTCTTGGACTATTATACCTAAAATTAATCTGCAACTGTGTGCTATTGCTGATTTTAAAAACATTGTTGAATCTTGTATTCCAGGTAAAACTTTGTTTATCAAAAGATTCATTATTGAGAACACCTTTGACTTTATAGTTATATAGATCTCCCATCAGGTTTACATCCCAGAATTCAAATGGATCAAAGACAAACATAAACTCATTTCCCAGAGAATAATCCTCACCTACATTTTGAACAGTTTGTAAAGTAACATTATTATCATAAGCTGATCTTATCCGTTCAACTTTATTATTTGTAACCCTGTAATAAAGTTCTGATGAAAATGATACAGCTCCTATATTGGTTTGGAATCCAAATTCATAAGAATCGATAAACTCAGGTTGTAGTGCAGGGTTACCCTGGCGAACGTTGTTAGCATCCAGCCATGTAAGAAAAGGCTCAAGCTGCCAGCCGCGTGGTCTCTCGATACGGCGTGTGTAGCTTGCCATAAGCTGTTCACCTTCGGAGAACTTGTATGAACTATGGACTGACGGGAAAATATCCCATCTATCAATATTAAAATTTTGATTTTGTTCTTTAACTTCAATTGTCCTATAAGTATATTCGCCTCTCAATCCACCTTGTATCGAGAAATTACTTATCTCACCCGATAATATTGAATATACAGATAGTTCTCTCCTGTTATATTTAGTTTTATTGTTGAATTGAGATTGGAGATCATAAGTATTTGTTAGTGGGTTATATTCCGATAAACCGGTATCATCTTCTGATAAATTAATTTCTCCCTGGGTACCCGATTCAAACTTACTATTTTCTCCAAGAGGAAGTGAATAATCTATTTTACCGCGTATATTTGAAGAGGGTCCTGTTTCGGTTGTTTGTTTTCCACTTATTTGTGTATTACTGTTTATCTCGGAAGATGAAGTAAACTCATCTCCGCTTGAATGTCCCATATTAAATTCGCTACTAAGTTCATGGCCCTCTTTCTCAAAATGATGAGTAAAATTTGCATTAAATCCATAATAATCCCCAGATCTTTTTCTATATCCCAGGCTGGAATATAAAGAATCAAGTGGATTAGCTTGCGACCATCCTATATAATGTTCCGTAGCATTTCTTTGCCATTCTCTACTGCCATATCGGGCACCGAGACTTAATAAATCACTAGCTCCAATATTAAAATCAATTCCGCCTCTTAAACCACTAGAGATTCTTCCCCATTCCATATCTGAGTTTGAATTAAGATAGGAAGTATTGTCATTAAAGATAAACCTTTGCTCTGCGGTGCCATTCCCGGGTGAAAATCTTTTATTATAATTCAGACCAAAATTTGTATTTATATTCTCTGTTTTGTATTCAAATAAAAAATCACCTCCGAATTTATTGTTCAAACCTACATTACCATTGATAACGCCGCTCATTCCAAGATTCCTGTTCTTTTTCAAAATTATGTTTATAATCCCTGCAGTTCCTTCAGGATCATACTTAGCAGAAGGATTTGTAATCAACTCAATGGATTTAATTGAACTTGCTGGAATCTGCTGGAGGGCATCCTGCGCATCCATTATAGATGGGCGACCATCAATTAGAACTGTAAAGTTACTGCTGCCCCTTAGACTTACATTACCATCAATATCAACAGTTACAGAAGGAACATTTTCTAATACATCGGCAGCGTTCCCTGATGCTGCTGTTTCTATTTTACTTACATCAATTACTTTTTTATCAAGCTGATAAGTGACAGGCGATCTCTCCCCTTCGACTACAACATTTCCCAGGTTTACTGCAGCAGGTTCAATAAAAATATCCCCTAAATCTACATTAGGTTTATTATCATTTATTTCAATATTAAAGTGTTTGTTATTATATCCTATAAATCTTACGTCAACATAATACTTACCGGGATGTAACTTCTGAATTGTAAATTTACCAGTCGGGTCCGATACGGTACCCGTTATAACCGAAGAATCGGATGAAGAAAGAATGACAATATTTGCATATTCTATCTTTTCTTTGGAATTAGAATCAAAAACTCTTCCTTCAACTGTCCCGCCTTCCAGGGTTTTCCCATCTTGCTTTTCTTCTCCATAACCGACAAAGGACACAATTATCCAGAACAATAACAAAAATTTTCTCATTCTTACCTTTTTTCGAAATGATTAATCAAACCCTATTATAGTTTAAACAAAAATATTAGCAAATGGTTTAATCAGGGTTACTTTAAAGGTTAGAAATTTTACAAGTCAATTGCAAGGTCGGAGAAATTCAATTTATATAAACAATTTAACAGAAGATTCAATTCAGAGGATTATCATACAAGATTCAAAAAAATATCAATTGTTGATATAACTCCCAGACACGAAACCGGCTTTATTCCGTTCTGACCCGCGGTGAGACAAATCTCACCTCTCTTAAAAATAAAATTATAAATCCTATGGCTTTTTTTATAAATTTTCCTTATTCTAAAACTAAAATGAACGAACTTATTCTCAGGCTAAAAATTTTACAGCTACTCATAAATCAATCCGGTATATTCAGTCATTTCTAACCTTCGGTTATTCTGTCTCTACAGTAAACTAATACAAGAATATTCTTAATCGATTAATGAGTAGTTAGTTAATTAGATTTTATAGTTGTACGAAATTACTGGGAAATAGAAAGACAAATATCATTTCGCAAAAATCTTAGGGAGGGAAGAATGAAAGTATTTTACTGCCTTTTTACTTTACTATTTGTTTTACTGAGTATCGGCAGTCCCGCTATGGCTCAAAGCAACATAAGTATTGAAGTTGATAGTGTTCAAAATGAATTGCATGATTATGGCTATGAGGTAGGATATTTGCAATTCACTTACACACCACCGGATAGCGATGTATGGTTGAGCATTGGTGCAACGGATAATGATACTTATGATTTTGGAGTTATTGTTGAAAATGTATATCTCCCTTCCTCTCAAATAGTAGGTACAGATACAATGACAATCACTATTCCATTTGACCTTACCAACCTTGCACCATTTACTGTATGGACTGATTCCGGAAAAATTTCCAAAGCCACTGCAACCACAAGATCAAACCTGCATTTATATATTCACGCACTTAAAGAAATAGGATTTTATCCTTTCGACCCTTCTACTTTTATTTATGAAACTGATGTTACTGTTGGTGTAATGACTATTAATGCCAGTAACGGACCATTTATCGGGACACCGCCTACCGAAGACACGGGTGAAACAAAACCTCATGTCGCGGGTGAAAAACTTGTGAACAAGGTAATCAGGACAAAGGAAGTACCGATAATAGACCTGGATGCGAGCAAATACGGACCGAATCCAGAAACTTACCCAGGAGGAGATGAAAACGCTTGTGTACCAGCTTCTGTTTCAAACAGCATAATGTGGATGGCAAAAAAGTATAAGGGTAAATTGGATTTGATGGGACTTACCCATCGGCAGATTCTTACACAATTGTCAAATGATATGAACAGAAAGGCTAACAAAGGAGTTGCTACTGATTCAGCTATAATCGTTGGAAAACTCGATTTCTTTGAAGATCTTGGGGCAAAAAATATTGAGGTGAAATTTCAGTCGATAAGTAGAACCGGCAAAACACCTGCGGAAAGAAATATATTCAGTTCATCTAAATCGTCAGTAGCAAGAAATTTGAATTCACGTGCAGATGGTAAACCTCAATGGGACTTTTTGGAGAAAATGATGAATGATGGAGAAGATGTCGAGCTTGAGGTAGTTTTCTACGGAAGGGATCCTCAAACCAAGAAAAGGGTACAGTATGCACACTCAGTTACTTGTTCCGGGATCGAGAGATATGAAAACGGGAAAAAAGTTGTATGGGTTTCTGATGATGAAAATCATCGTGAAACGAATAGCAAAAAATTAACCATAAAACCTATGGATGTTACTGAATGGAAAAATGGGCACATTGTATTGGGTCGTAGATATATTGTTACAGCAATTATAGCTGAAAGCCCGGTTATATTAGATGGGAAAAAAAATGCAGCTTTCACAAATGAAGTTTTGGTAAAGGGACAGAAGAATTTACAAAAAAGTTCTGCTGTTTCAGGTCCGTTTCTTGAAATCGCTCTTCAATCAACAATTACAGATCTGGAAAATTATTTAATAACAATTTATGATGGGGCAGACGGGACTATTCACAAAACACTAACGCTGGATCAATTTTCTCCTGGATCCACTGAGAATGGTTACAATATTTATACTTATCAATTAACTGACGGAGATTTACCAGCGCCTAATGGAGGTATATCTATTTCATATTCTGGATCAGTAATCGAAAACCAGTTTATCAGTTATGGAGGTCAGTTTTATGCAACAGAGGGAGATGCAGCTTATATGTACAGTCACGATATAGGAAATATAGTAGACAATGAAGCTTTTTCTTTATCAGGGTTTGGATATCAATACGGCGGTTTGAAGTGGGGAACCACAACAAATATTTCTCCCGGGACAATTAATGAGGGAGAAGGATTTACTACATCAATTCCTGGAGTTCCAACTTTAGCGGGACCCGAGGATAACACAACCAGTTTTGTTGATACCGTTACTTTTTCGTGGAGTTCTGATTCTGCAAATTCGTATAGATTGACTGTTTCAACAGATAGTCAATTTGGAACTACATTTCTTGATTCGACAAATATTACAGACACATCATTTACTGTAGCAGGATTTAGTTCAAACACATCATATTACTGGAAAGTCGATGCATACAATAGTAATGGAGAAAGCGGATATTCTGCAACAAGATCATTTAATATTAATATAACAGGTGTAAATGAAAAAGAAGCAGTTCCGACTAAATATTTTATACATCAGAATTATCCTAATCCTTTTAATCCTTCTACAACAACAGAATATGGTCTTCCTTCCATGAGCAGAGTTGAAATATCTATTTATGATATACAAGGAAGAAAACTCAGCAGCAAAACTTTAGGTAATCTCGATGCGGGTTATCATTCGTATGTTTGGAATGCTGAAACATTTCCGAGCGGAGTATACTTCCTGAAAATAAATGCAACTTCATTGAATGATAAGAGGCAGTTTCAAAAATCAATTAAAATGATGTTGATTAAGTAAAAGGATAACTAATAAATAAGCCCGGGTTTGACCGGGCTTGTTAATACTATTCAGAAATATTAATTATTTGTGGAAGAAAACTCCTAAAAAAATTGCTGAACATTTTTAATATGTTTAATACCGAAAATCCAGCAGGTTTCAGCTACATCGGAGAAATCCATTCCACCCTTGGCAATAACAGGATTCTTATATCGTCCATCCTTACCATTATACTTATTTGCAATCTCAAATGCTTTATCCTAAATATTTATAAGTTTTGAATCAGTAATATATTTTCTCCAGTTTACTTTATCTTCTGTAGTAAATCCGGGCGACCCGTTACCGGCAACATTACCATCCGGAATTTTAATATAATCTGCATTCTCTTTAACATAAGATAAATCATCTTTTGAAGTATTATTTTCATTCCAAACACTATGCTGTGCAATATGTATCCGAAGTTTTGTTTTAATTAAAGGAAGAGTCTTTTTAATATGCTTAATAATCCGCTTGAATTTGAATATGGTAAAAGACTTATTGAAGAAAGAATTGATTACTTCATCAAAAAAGAAGAAGATGAAAGGATAAAAGAAGCACTAAAAGATATTAAGAAATTTCCGTCCTACGTAAAAAATACTCATAAAATATTCGTCGCTAGTTTTTGTGAAGATGACAATTTATTAAGCCAGTGGAAGGGATACGCAGAAGGAGGAGTAGGTTATAATCTAGGATTTATATTTAATTCTGGAACAAAATATTTTATAAGCAAAAATCTTCCTGAACCAGAAATAAATCTAAGAAAAGTAATCTATAAACGAGTTGACCAGATAAATCTTATCGATGTTTATATATCAAATATAATTGATGGATTAAAACAAAGTCTATCAGAAAAAAGTCATTATAAAATAAATAACCTAAAATATGATATTGCTCCCATTTCTGTTTTAACTAGCAATTTATTCATCGACATGATGCTCTCAATGAAAAATGAAAAATTTTATGAAGAGAATGAGTGGAGATTGCTAAGAGTTATAGGAGACAGTGAAACTCCTGCAATGGCAAAGTTTAGATTGGTAAACAATGAGTTAGTGCCTTTTCTTGATACTAATATATTCTACCTAAGAGAAAAAGAAAAAATATTCCCACTTGAATTTATTAAAATCGGTCCGATGTTAGAAGAAGATAAAAACAAGCCTGTAATCTCGATGTTTATAAAATCGGAACAGATAAAAGTAAAAGAGATTAAATTAAATACGACTAATATTAAGCACGCAGGTTATACTCTAAGAAGATAGATTTTTGCCCAAAACAATTCTTAATAATTTTTCTATTCTTTCTTTTCCCCTTTCAAGACCTTGGTTTTTGTATTAGGTATTTTGTAATAGGTCATCCCTTCACTTTTGTAAAACAAAAAACCCTGAAATCATTCAGGGTTAATTTTTCTTAAGATTAACGAAATTCTAATCTTTCAAACCATTCTCGAATAAATTAACATAACTGTTAATGTTTTTGTTTATATCAAACCTCTCCTCTACTTTTTCCCTTGCCTTCTCCCCAAAAGTGTTTTCTTAATTCCGGTTGATTAATTAGCCTTCCGATTGATGCCGATAGTGCTGCTACGTCATTTGGGGGAATTAGAATTCCGTTTATTTCATTATCAACTATTTCTGGTACACCGGTTATGTTCGTTGAAATAACAGGAAGTTTCATTGCCATAGCTTCTATAAGGGCATTGGGAGTTATATCTCTACTGCCATCTTCCGCTATGAGACACGGAAGGACGAAAACATCAGAGTTGTTATAATAATTAAGTACTTCTCGAAACGGTAATGACTTAAGGAAAAATACTTTGTCTTCCAGTTTTAATTGAGCATGAAGTTTCTTTATTTCTAAATAATGATACATATAAATATCTTCCGGACTACCGATTATATTGCAAACAAAATTGTATCCCTTCTCTTTTAGCTCTTTACAGGATTTAAGTAAAAGGACAATCCCTTTTTGCTCCATTAACCTTGCCACACAAAGAATCCTTATTAATTTCGATTCTTTTTTCTCGTCTGCAGGAATAAACTTTTCAAGATCAATCCCATTATAAACCAAGTTCAATTTTCCATTCAGACTATTTCAGATTTAATATATTCAAAATTATACTTAGTATTTGTTATGGCGAAAGCCGCATTTTCAAACTTCTCCTTCAAACCATATAAATAATCTTTCCGGTGAATATCGTGAGCTCTTGCCTGTAGACTATACAAAATTCCTAGCAATTTAGAGCTTATTAAAGCAATAAAAGAATTTCTATCAGCCCATGGTGAGTGGATGTGATTTATTTTTTTTCTTTTGCTAACCAAGCAAGATAAACGGCACTCTCAAAAGTACTCTTGTCGTAGCCGATATTATTTTTCTTTAGACTTGGAAAGGAATCAATTTAAGTTTTCAATAAATTCTTTTAGGGTTTCAGCGTTCTTTTGTATATTAGGTGAAAGATTCATATGATATACTCTGGAGGACAATGCAAGTTTAAATGCTTTTATAAATCTTTTAGTTACAACTTTTATTTTAGTAAATACTTCCAATGAAGAACTGTGAATGATAAATTCCAATCCTTGATAAAGCCCCACACCAATAACTGCATCTCTGATCAAAGAAGATAATGCATTTAGTCTGGAACCTTTATAGATAGAAGGTTCTCCATTGATAAGTCTGTGAGATATAAACAAAATACTTTTATTTAACGGCTTCTTTTCAATTTTATCTGACCAATAATCGTAATCAATAAAATATTTTAAGCCAAATTCCATTCTATCAATTTTATAAACAAATTCCGCTGGAATTGATTCAATTTTCTTTTTATCAAGTGTTCCTATTCTTGTTGGAAAAGGATGAATGTATCCGGAATTATCCAACAGAGGTTCATCGTCAGAAATTAATTTAAAGCCGTTCACATTCAACATCTCCATTGCAAGAGTCGATTTCCCTCCACCCGGCGGAATCGGCAAAAGTATTGCTGTATCTTTATAAGATAATGCAAGAGCATGAGCTCTTAAATATCCAACCTTATCACAAAACTGCCCAAACAGAGAAATAATTAATAAATAAAAACTCTCGCACAAAAAATTGTCATCGCATCCGTATATATAAAATTTAGAATCTTCTTCTAAAACTACTCCCTTTCCAAAATAGTCTATTATTTTTTGATTGTTATTCTTATAAACAATATTTCGTGGGGTTGAAAAACTGGCTTTTATAGAAGGAAAAGAACTATAAGGAGGTTCCTTTTGCTCAATATTTATTGTTACAGCTGGTGGTTTTTCTTCTGATACAAAGAATTTAAATGGTCTTGTTATCTCTTTTAAAAGACTGTCAGGATTGCATTGAATTTTTATTATCAAGCCATAAAGATCTAATATCATTAAATTTATTTTTTTAATAATTGAAAAAGGATAATGAGTTAACTCAGGAAATTATTAATTTCAGACGAAAAAGTTTTCAACAAGCTGTATGTTTTGAAGCTTAACTTATCATCATTCTTACGGTTATGGTTTTCGGTTAATTCATTAATTTGTTGAATATATAAAGGGAATGTTTTTTTACATTCTTCTAAACAGGTATTATATCTTGGTTCTATAAGAGATTTCTCCAGGTAAAGCTTTAGGAATAAACCTCTCTTAATTTCCGATTCAAATTCATTCTGTATAAAATTTTTGATACTTTTCCACTGAATTAATGACTTTTTATATGGAAAAAGAAAAATATTATTTGTATCCTCGAGAAGTGATTTACGATAGTAATTATAATCCGGTTGTTTAACTTTCAAAAAGATATCTTCTCCAAAAAGTACCATTCTTCCATCAAGCAACTGTGAATATATAAAAGGATTATAGATTCTTAAAAGATATTCAAAGGTTGTAAATGTAAGAATGATGGGTTTAATGTTTTGAGAACTAAAAGCCTCTCTTATTATTTTAATACAATCAATCATTTCTTCAGAATTAATATTTTCATTCAGAATGATAAATCTAAAAGTGTAAGAAATTATTAATGAATCTATTTTATCTTTAATTGCCTCAAGCTTAGTTAAATCGATTTCCTGAGATTCTAATTTAAAGTCTGTGGTATTTGGCTGTATTGAAAAAACTTCCTGGTTAAAGTTATTCTCCTCCCTCAATTCGGGAAATTGTATATTTCTAACCGATGCTTCTAATCCCTTAATAACTGAAAAAAGTGATCTGGCATTTTTATCTGAAACTTCTTGTCCCGATATATCTTTTTTAAGCGATGAATTTGCATATCTCAAAATTTTGTCTGTTAATCTTGATAACTCTGCAGATGATATAAAATCAGAACTTTCGTTCGAATAAAATTTGGGAATGAAATATTCCAGGAAATTTGTAATTGCAAAATTAAGTGAGTCAACAGCAAGTAAAGCTTTGTTTACTTTGTAATTGCTTGTAACAGTTTTTGCTCCGTAGAGTAATTTCCATTCTCTCGTTTCATAACCACGAATAGTGAATTTTGTCCAACAATCAATTTAGTTTTCATTCATAATATCAACTTCTCCAATCATAGGAAAAATCTTTTTTAATCTTTCAAACTTCTTCCAAAAAGATTTCAAAAAATTATATTCCTGTAGTTCAGTAAGGCTACCATCAATAATTACTGTCAGATCGATATCACTTACGGCCGGAATCCAGTTTTTCCTTGACATGCCATGACGTAAATAAATACTTTTAATTTCTTTGAAGGGATTGAAAACATTTATAAAACTCTTGGTTGCAAGATGAAAAGGGATCCTGTTTAAATGGTTAAATGGAAAAAATGAATTGGTTTTTAGAACAATAATCCTGACGAAATCCTTAATGCTTATGCATCCTGCTTATCTCCTGTTACAGCAAAGCACAATTGCTTCTCTTTTACCTAAGTAATCTCTCATTACAACTGTTATTTGTTAGGATTTTCAACCCTTATTTCTTCATAATATGACCGTTCGGTATTTACATTCCAGAGATCATGATTTTCTCCGAACAAATTTTTAACTGCTAGAATGGCAGTAAGCATAGAGTGATCCTGGTTGTTATAACGATGCATACCATTTCTTCCGATAGTCTGTAGATTTTCTATTTGAGAAAGGAAACCCTTTAAAATATTAAGATTATTGAGAAACCCGCTATCATAAACCGGATAAGCTTTTGGCTGTCTATATACAACAGCATCTTCAATTTTTCCCGGGACAGAAATTCCAAGACCAATTAATTCAGTTTTTGCAAGCTCTATTAAATCAGCATCACTCAAAGACCATGTTTCATCGCCTTCAGAACAAAAATATTCCATACCTATATTAGTTTTATTTTCATCTGCACACATTTCCCGGCTCCAGTTTTTAAAATTCTGTATTCTTCCAACTTTAAATTCCGGACTGTGAACATAAAGCCAATTATCCGGAAAAAGTTGTTTTTCATCTACAATAATACCTATCAAAATCATAGATCTGTAAAAAAGATTATCTGCTACATCATAAATTCCGTTTTCAGATTGCTGTATCATTTTTTTTATTAATTCACTTACGGGCATGCTAGAGATAAAGTAATCTCCTTCTATTTCTTCCTCTTTCCCACTATTATTTATTATAATACTCTTTATTCTATTATCGACTTTATTAATACCAACAACATCGCAATTCAATTTTACTTCACCACCCTTTTCCTCCACTATCTTCTCAAATGTTTCCCACATCATTCCCGGACCAAGCACAGGATAATGAAATTCATTTATAAGAGATTTAACTCCATTTGTGTGGAATAAAGAATTCATAACCGCTGATTTTAAAGAGAGACCTTTTATTCTTTGAGCTGCCCAGTCTGAACTGATTTCGCTGCAAGGAGTTCCCCAGACTTTTTCAGTATATGATTTAAAGAAAATATTATACAGTCTCTTACCAAACCGGTCAGTAACCCATTGTTCAAAAGTTTTTTCTTCTTTATGCGGGAATATCTTCCATTTTATGTAACTGAGTAGAATAAGAGAGCTTTCAACAATTCCAAGATTAGATATTGTATTACTAATGTTTAAAGGGTAATCATAAAACTTCCCCTTATAAAATATTCTTGAAAGACGAGAAACTTTTCGAAAATCTTTGTCAAGTACTTCATGCCACAAATCTTCTACTTCTTTAACTTTTGTATAAAAGCGATGTCCTCCGATATCAAATCTATAACCTTTATAAAATTCGGTCCTTGCAAGACCACCAACTTTATTGTCTTTATCTACAACAATAGGTTTAATCCCCTTCTTAATTAATTCATAAGCAGCGGTTAATCCGGCGGGACCAGCCCCAATAATAACAGCTTTGGACCCGGGAAGTATATTTTTTTTCATTAACAAATTTTCTGTGTGTATAATAAAAATTTTGGTGAAGTAATTTTATTGAATAGGCTTTTTGAGATAATTTGTAACTAGTTTTGTCCTTTTAGTAGATAAGGAAAATATCCTTTGCAGTAAATCCATAATTACAACAACACCGAAAGCTATTCCGCTATAAAAAAAGTAGAACCAGTGAAATGGAATGACTCTTAAAGCAAAGAATAATCCTCTCTTCTTCCTAAAGAAACTGTAAAAGGAATAATTTATCGTAAGAAGTAAAAACACAGCTATTACAGCCGGAAGCACAAGGTACTGTAAAAAGAAACTTGTAACTAAGAGAATGATAGACAGAAACAAAAGAATTACACTAAGCCGGCTTGAGTTCTTAAGATTGAGGTCATTCAAAAAGCGATTATGGTGAACCATTAGTTTTGTCCACGGTAAAGCCCTATGCAGAAAATCAGTTTTAAGAAGCAACGAAAATGTCCATCTTTTGTAATGCTTAACCTGTATTTCTTTACCCAAATGAATTTTATATCCTGCATTAACTAATCTGTAACCAAATTCTATATCTTCTATAGAGGGTTTTACATAATCTTTATTATATCCGCCCAAAGAAAGGAAGACTTCTCTTCTTACAGCGCCGCAGGCTCCCCAAAAAGTAGAAGCATTTTCGTTCGAGGTTTGGTGGACATAATGATGCATTAAATTTTTATACTGTGAAATAAAATTTTTATCAGCCGGTTCATCATCATAAGAACCTACGATAGCCGAGGCATCTTCTTTATCCTGAAAAACAGAAACTATTTTTTCAATAGTATCGAACTTTATAGTAACATCAGAATCGATAAAGAAAAGAATATTTCCCTTGGCAGACTTTGCCCCAAAATTCCTAGCCGCAGCCGGTCCGCTAATTTTTTTGTTTGCAAGAACCTTTATTTTAGATCTGTCTGAAAGAAAATCAAAGACAGTTATGTCCAGACCATCGCCAACAACGATTATTTCATCACTAGGTCTTAACGAATTCATTACTGAATCTATACAGAGATTAAAAGCTTCAGTTATTTTATGAACAGGTATTATTACTGTTACTGACAATAATTGCGGTTGCATTCAATAAATAAATTTTAGTAATGTAAAACTTGACACACTTGTACAAATAACTTCAAACTTAAGTACAGCTTCGCTTGGTAAGTCACAGAAAACAGGTAAATTATAATATCTCTGCCTGTGGATTACTAATCAAAGACAGGGCCTAAATGAAAAATTACTTGTCCCAAAAGATGAATTTGGATAAAATTAATGGAACCTAATCACCATGATGAATAATTTGAGCAGAGGGAGACTCAATATTAATTCACAAAACGGACCGAATAAAAGTTAAATTTTACTATTAAACTTTAAATTAGATTTTATTTGCTAATGACATTTAAGAATGATTTATGAAGGAGGAAAATATAAAAAATGGTTTAAATTGCAAACAAAAAGGTGCTTCATAAGTATACAATTTAACAGGATATAGTATCATAATAAGAACATCAAATTCCATTTTGCTTAAAAAGAATTTGCTAAAATTTCTACAATTCTCTCCCCAGCATGACCATCCCACAATTCAGGAATTTTCCCCTCTTTTTTTTCTTCATTTAATATCGATGTGGCTGTGGCTTCCGCTTTATTAAAATCATCCCCTACAAGATGATTTGTACCTATTTCAATTGTTATAGGTCTCTCCGTAGTAGTGCGAACTGTAATACATTGTTTACCCAAATATGTGCATTCTTCCTGTATGCCCCCACTGTCAGTAATTACGAGCGCAGCATTCTTCATTAGAGTAATAAAATCAATGTAACCAACAGGATTTATAATATTTAAATTCTTTGAATGGTTTTTATTCAGTCCAAAATTGATCATATTCTTTTTTGTCCGTGGATGAACCGGAAAAATAATTTTTTTCTTCTCACCCAGATGATTTAACATAATTAATAGCTTTCCCAACTTTTCCGGGAAGTCAACATTACTTGGTCTATGTATCGTGGTAAGAATATAATCGTTACTTTTTAAATGGAATTGATTAAGAATAGCAGACTTTTCAGCAAGCGGAAGATACTTAATAAGGCTGTCTATCATGACGTTACCTGTAAAATAAATTTTGTCAGCTTGTATTCCTTCTTTTTTAAGATTGTCTACTCCACTCTGCTCCGATACAAATAAAAAATCAGAAATTGAATCTGTTAATTTGCGGTTAATTTCCTCCGGCATTTTTCTATCAAAACTCCTTAACCCTGATTCTACATGAGCAATCTTAATATTGATTTTAGATGCTACCAAACTGCACGCAATAGTGGAGTTTACATCACCGCCGACTATTATTAATTCGGGTTTTTCATTTAGCAATACTTTCTCAAACTCTATCATGATCTTTGCGGTTTGCTTTGCATGTGAACCTGAACCCACATTTAGATAATAGTTCGGATGTGGAAGCTTGAGATCTTCAAAAAAAATCTTTGACATTTTTTCATCGTAGTGTTGACCTGTGTGACAAATTTTATGCTCGATTTTAGTTTTAGTGATTAGAGCATTGTGCTTCTGAAATGCCCAATGTAGTGGGGCAACTTTCTAAAAGTTTGGACGGGCACCTACCACAGAAATAATCTTCATTCTAATGTTTATTATATTATTAAAGTGGTTCTGATATTAAGTATTTTTAATCATTTCTATCTTCTAAGTGAGTTTTGTATAGTAAGCAAAATCGATTATGTTAATTTTCTATATGCTCTAATAATCAATCGGTATTTTCTGCTCATAATGATTGAGATTTATAAAAAAGTAAAGCCCGCAAGTTATTATCTTACAGGCTTTTTCAAGCGGGGCCGACGAGACTCGAACTCGCGACCTCCTGCGTGACAGGCAGGCGTTCTAACCAACTGAACTACGACCCCGAAATAAAATATTTTCAAAAAACATTAAAGGTCTAACCTCCTGCGTGACAGGCAGGCGTTCTAATTTACCCACCTAAGGGTGGGCAAGCTGTACTACGACCCCGGATCAATTTATAATGAACAATGTAAAATGTAGAATTATTATTCCACAA
This sequence comes from uncultured Ignavibacteria bacterium, assembly GCA_963727535.1. Lineage (GTDB taxonomy): Bacteria > Bacteroidota > Ignavibacteria > Ignavibacteriales > Ignavibacteriaceae > RBG-16-34-14. Next base: position 47,282 of record CAVSGR010000004.1, on the reverse strand, counting down.
TGCTAAAAAATAGCTTTCCAATATAGGCAAGAGCCATCTAAAATAAAAACAAAAATCCTTATACTCCGAAAGAAATACCAACTGCTTTTGCAGCAAATACTGCCTGGTTATCTGGTCTAACAAGCTTTTGTTTTCCTATTGCATCTTCAATCTTAACATTCTTTATTTCATTTCCTTTTAATGATACCATTCTCCCGAATTTTCCCTGCGAAACTAATTCAATCGCAAACGCTCCGAATTTTGTAGATAAAATTCTATCATAAGGAGTAGGACTTCCTCCACGCTGCAAATGTCCTAACACAGTAACTCTTGTTTCTCTTCCTGTGTTTTGTTCAATTTTTTTTGCAACTACTGCGCCTATACCGCCTAACTGTAGTGGATCGGTTCTTTTAATATCCTTTTCTTTAACAACCATTTCTCCATCCTGAGCTCTTGCCCCTTCCGCAACACACACCAGGCTGAACTTTTTCCCCATCAGTTGCCGTTCATCAATTTTGTTATAAACCTTCTCCCAGGAAAACGGCATTTCAGGAATTAAAATTATATCAGCACCGCCTGCAATTCCGCCGTTTAAAGCTATCCAACCTGCATATCTTCCCATAACTTCACATACTATAACACGGTGATGTGAAGACGCTGTTGTATGCAATCTATCAAGAGCCATCATTACAACATAAACAGCAGAGTCATGTCCGAAAGTTACATCTGTCGCATCAAGATCATTATCTATTGTTTTGGGAACGCCAACAATGTTTAATCCCATTTGAGACAATTTATTACAAATGTGCATTGTTCCATCACCACCGATTGCAATAAGAGCATCAAGATTCCAGGTATGGTAATTTTTTACTGCAGCTTCAGCTTTATCCTGTATTTCAATTTTATTTCCCAACTTCAACCGGCCAGTGAAACGGATCTCCCTTATTTGAAGAACCCAAAATTGTACCGCCGCGCGCAAGAATTCCCGAAACATCTGTATCCTTTAATTCTCTTGCCCGTCCTTCAACAAGACCTTCAAAACCATCGAGAATTCCATAGACAGTCATTCCATAATCCTGAGCAGGTTTTGTTACACCTCTTACAACTGCATTAAGCCCCGGACAATCTCCTCCGCCAGTCAATATGCCAATTCTTCTAACTTTTGATTTAGCCATTTAATCTTTACTTCTCCTTTATGAAATAATTTTCTTTGTTGTTTTAAAATGAACTTTTGCAACCTTTGAAAGAATTTCTTTTCCATAAGAATCTTTAAGTTTCTTAGCAGCCTCCTCTACCAAAAGTGAAGCACCTTTAGGTAATATAGTATACAATTTCTTTTGCTGTTCTTCAAACCAGCTTATAAATTTCTCACGTGCCAGAATTGAAGCGGCAGCCACTGCTGTAAAACGTTCACCTTTAGTAGTTTGATACAGATTGATTTTCCTTCCTTTGGACATCAAATTATTTTTAATAAGATCTTCATTCCCGAATTTGTCGCTAATTGCATTTTTAGTTTCAACTTTATCCAATAAATTTTCCAAAACCCTGGCATGTCCCCAGCCAAGTAATTTATTTACATTTCGAATCTGTTCATACAATTGATTATATTTTTCCGGATTTATTGTTACAACATTATATTTTATTAAAGGAATATTTTTTATTTGAACAGCGATTTTTTTTATCTGGTAATCAGATAACTCTTTACTATCTTTAACTCCAATCTTAACTAAATCCCTCTTGTATTTCCTTGTTAGCAAAAACACCAGCAATAACCAAGGGACCGAAATAATCTCCCTTTCCTGACTCATCAATTCCTACATAGGATACGGGTTCAACAATCTCAGGAGATGGGAATAAATTTTCTCCAAATAAAATTGAATTTACTTTCTTATACAAATCGCTTTCTTTATTACCCTGAAGAACCGTCTTAATTCCTTTCTTTCCAAAAAAAACCTGAAGCTTTAACGATTCTTTCCCTGAACTAACAGATGACTCAAAATTAAATTCCCTTTTTTTAGGAATTGAAATATTAAATCCTTCTTTATTTAGATTCTCTAAATGTCTCTCAATTACCTTTTGTGCTGAATCTTCAATCAAATAAATTTTTCTTTCTCAAAAATCATATTAAAATTACTAAAAAAATTATACAGCATCTTTCAAAAATAAAAACTCATCCCTTTTCAGAGATGAGTTTCTTTTAAAAACACAAATAATAAATTTAAGTTACTTTTATTTAGACCATGGCGGAACTACATGATTCATTCTGGCATAAGCTATTGACTGTCCAAGATGTTCGTGGTTATGACCTACTAAAACAAACAAAAGTCCCCTGTAAGTCATCTTGTTTCCGAAAACCTCAACTTCTTTATCAAGGTCACTCATTTTCATTTTAGAGATAAAGTCTTTGGTATATGCATACGAATCCTTAAGCATTTTCAATATTTCATCTTTATCGGTAACATTTTTTCCCATATCCTCACCTTCCGACTTTTTGCCGCCAATAAATGAAAGCATATAATAATTAGACCCTGCAATATGTAAATAAACTTCGCTTACGGACCTGACTCCATCCATTGGTCTCCAGGTAAATTTTTCCTGGGGCATTGCCTGCTCTAAAGACTCAACCTCGCCCTCAGTATAGCTAAGATTGCCAATTAAATCCTTAAAGAATGGATCAATACCATCCATGGAACTTTGAGCAGACACATTTTGTACAAACAGGAAGAAAAAGAGAAGAGAAAGAAAATATTTAACGATTTTCATAAAACCTCCTAATATATTGGTGATTTAAAATAAAAGCATTGACATTCCTTCGGTGGGATGTTAGATTACTAAATACAAAATAGAAGGATATCAATAATGACTACCGGAAAAAATAACAAATTTTTTATCAGCTTTGCAATATTATTTTTTGTATTTGCTTTTATTTTTTCGGCAAATGCCCAGACAACTTCAAAAGTAAATGATGACGTTGCCATTAAACTGCAGCAAAAAATACTCCTAACCCAAACGCAGACTGATCAGATTAAGATTTTATTAAATGACTATTTTAATAATCCTTCTGATGAAAAGAGAAGTGCTCTCGATTCTAAAATAGAATCCCTGCTTGATGCTAAACAAAAAATGAAATATAGCATTATCAAAAAAGACTGGTGGGATTCAGTAACTAAAGAGGCTTCTAAAGACAAGTAGATTTTATTATAATCACATTTGTCATTTTCCCCATTTTAAAACTTCAAGCTTTACTTCTGCAATTCCGCTGGTAAGCATATCTAATTTTATCGCGGCTCCATAAGATAAATCAATAATACGTGGGTTATAGTCAGGCATCCTATCGTTTATTCTTATCTTAACAGATTTTCCGTTCGATAAGTTAGTTACTTTTACTATTGTATTAAATGGGTAAGTTTTATGAGCAGCTGTTAGGTCGTACATATTGTATATTTCACCATTGGATGTCTGTTTGCCATTATATTTATCGGCATAGTAAGATGCAATTCCCTTCACTGTTTCAAGAGGTTTACTGCTTGTTTCCTCATCGTAGGAATCATTTCTTTGGTATCTTGAATGAGATTCCTTTCTATTATCTTCCTTACCAAAACGCTGTGTAGAAGAACAACCGATTAAAAGCAGAGATGCGATTGCTGGTAATATTAAGTAAAGTCCGAATCGTCGAGGGTTTCTGTTCGTATTATACATTGCTAACTTCGAAGGTTTTCTAAAATCGATGCACATTTAATTATTGCTGTTTCAGTTCTTAGCCTGTTATCAGCTAGTGAATAAAAATCATTTTTGTTAAAAAGTTCAAGCTCTTCGTTAGTAAATCCGCCTTCGGGACCAAAGATAAAATAATATTTTTCTTCAGGATTTATTTTTAGTTGTGAAATTCTCTTTCCTGAATTCTGCTCAAGAATTATTTTATTCCCATTGAGATTATAAATATCTTTTAATGAATTGATACATTGTTATCTCAGGCAAATAACTCCTTAAAGATTGCTTCATTGCGGCCAGGACTATTTTCTCCCATCTTTCTTTTTTATCAGATTTATGAATAGCTCTTTCAGAATCGAAAATGATAAAATTTGTTATTCCAAGTTCTGTACATTTCTCAAGCGCAAATTCAAAACGATCGCTATATCTTAATTTAGGAACACAAAAGAAAATATTTCCCATCTTGTTTTCATAATCAAAAACTTTTTTAACTACAGCAGTTAAGGAGTTTTTATCAATATCTTTTGTTTCTGTGAGAAAGATTTTGCCATATCCATTTGTAACGTAGATTTCATCTCCGACAGAATGCCGCATTACTTTAACAATATGTTTATAATCATCATCAGAAATGCTAACCGTATTTCCCGTTATCTTTTCTTGCAAACAATAATATAATTCTATGCCGGATAAGTATTTCATTTGTATTAAATAATTAAATTTTTAAAACAAATTTAATAAAAAAGCCCCGGTTTAATGCCGAGGCTTTAAGAAAAACTAATTTATAAGAATCTATTTCATCAAAACTAGTTTTTTGGTTTGGACAAAATTTCCTGCTTGCCCACCTTTAGGTGTGGCTTTTAGCTGATAGAAATAAACTCCACTTGATAAATCTCCTGCATTCCACTTTAACTCGTAAGTTCCGGCAGGTTTTTCTTCATTAACTAATGTCGCAACTTCATTTCCTAAAACATCATAAACCTTCAAAGAAACAAATGACGAATGACCAATGACAAATGATAAGGTTGTACCTGGATTAAACGGATTGGGATAATTTTGCTGAAGTCTGAATTCAAGAGATGAAGGATTAACTCTCTCAATACCAGTCCAATACCAGAAGTCGATTTGTGCATATTCTGCATTTCTTTGTGCTAACCACACTGCTTTTTGAGTTGGGAACCAGTTTAAATCGCCAGGGGGAAAACCATTTATACCGGCATGCAATAAATTAGCATCACTATAAGAAAGATCAACGGGGATCGGCCAGTCGGGATTGACAAACTTGTCCGAACCCGTATTGACCAAACGCCAATCAGGTAATACGGCTGTACTAGTTGTATCTGCTATCGAAATAGCAAAAGCTTTTAAATTAGCGAGCCGGGTAGTAAACAAGTCTTGAGGATCTGTAAAAGCTGGCATCTTATCAATGAATCCATGTACCCTCAGTAAGGTTACTATACTTAGCATCATTATCAAACATCAACTGAGTTCTCTCATTCATAGTAAGCATTTGACTTTGCCAGGTAGTTATACCATCGACAGCATTAATATTTAATGTTGCGACCACACCAGTACTAGCATTAGTAAGCAATGGATCCCAATAGGCAAGGTTTCTATCAACATAGAATCTTATTGGAACTTTTGCAGAATCATAAACATTAACAAGACCCATTGGAAGCCGATCCGGGTCCTGTTCAAGCGAGTCAACGGGATGAAATGCCGGATACGCTTGAACATTGCAATTTACAAATATGTTACTGACAAGACTAACATTGTTCTGGTATCCTTGATTCATAAACACATACCCGGCGCAGTTAATAAAAGTATTATGATTAATTATAATCCTTTTAAATGGAAAATCTTTGAAAGAATACATATTTCCCTGAGCCATAATATGAGTACAGTTCTCAACAAGCAATGTGTCCTGACTGTTAAGTGAAGCAAATACACCATCGAGTAAGCAACACCATCACGGCTATATGGACAAAACCGTTCATATTAACAAAGTAACAATCTCTGAAGGTCACATTACAATTTGAATCGGTAGTCACCACGAACGCCCATAGTGTATGTTCAAATAAACAGTTTTCAAAAAGCAAATTAAGATTAGATTTTCCTGTAGCAAAAAATGCCCAGCCAATCGTATAATCATTATCTGCTGGAACAAGCTCACAATTTTTTATGGTAAAATCACCGTTCATAACAAAAACAGGAAGAGATTCAGCTAAAGAAACTTCGCAACATATCAAAGGCGGAGCAGAATTAGCATTGTTATTATTCACAATCTTAGTAGGATCTTCTCCTACTATTACAGTATGGTGGTATGCAGATGTATAGGGACTATTAATAAGTGGATAGTATCCATTTGCTTTCAATTCATAAACGCGACCTAGAGGAACATTAACGGTATCCAACGTCAAAACCCAGTATAATGAGTTCGCCTGATTCCCCATTTCATAATAATCTTTAATAACAAGGGTGTCTCCTCTTACCTCTGAGATATATTCATAAAGATCATCCAAGGTTTGGGGATGTGTTGACTTAAGTGGCGCCAGAATAATTATGAGAATAAAAAGAAAAAATGTCTTCTCCATAATAACCTCCCCGGATATTAAATTACCTGAGCAATTTTTTGTACAGACCAAACGCTCTTTTCATTTAACCAGATATAATTTCATCAACAACTAATACAAAATATATTTCTTAATAATTCTTCTGCTTCGTGAGAATATTAGTTATATATCCAAAGAATGAAACGCAACAACTATAAAATCCTTTCTTCCCTTGGAGTAGAAAAATTACTTTAACCTAAAAAACAAATATTTTATGATTCAATCAAGAAGAATCGATTGACGATTAACAAGTAAAATAAACGCCCCGCCCATTCTTAGAAAGATGTTCCAAGTCCAAATATAAATTCTGAGTTTCCGAATTCGTCAAAAGCAAGTTCAAGCCTGGCTAAATTATAGGGAAGCAGCAGTAAAGATAATCCGACTCCATATCCTTTGTCAAAATCTCTTAATCTTATTGGCTCCCCTCTTAACTGCGTTGTGCCCATATCTGCAAACAATTCTGCATAAAGCGCCAATCTGAAGGAAAGAAGCTCTCTCGGCAAAATGGGAATAAAATCAAGACTTACATTAATGTCTCTTATTATTGGATGATTAATTTCAATTGAACCAAGATAATAATTGTTCCCTTCTCTTTCGGTGCTGAAGTGTCCTCTTACAACCTCATCATAACCAAGGAAGGAGTAATCATAAAATGGAATAAGTTTTCCTGCAGTTTGTCTTGTTGTTAATCTTATTTTACCCCCCAAGTCGCCAACAAGCTTCCAGTATTCTCTTAAGTCAATTTTAAAAACTCTGTAATCAATTTTATTGATTCCAAGTCCTTTGAACTGCATATTATAGGAAAAGAATGTCCCTTCTCTCGGAAATTGAATAAGATCGCGTGTGTCATAATTATAAGTTAAACCAAGACTAGCAGACTTATCTATCCTGTTATCTGAAGCAGTTGCACCTTTAAAATATTCAGGCGACTCATAATAATTATACCCGAAATCAATGCCTGCCCAATTAAAAGTATTTAACCTGTATCCAAGACCCACTAAGTCGGTAACATATGTGTAGTCAAAATCGTTTCCGTAAATTGCTTTAGCAATCTCACTCCTGTTTCTCGTAGTACCGTATGCAACAGCAGCATTAAAAAAGAAGTTGCTCTTATAAATGATTGAGGGTTTATAGTATCTGAGGGAAAATGCCGGGTCGTATCCTAATTTTATTCTACCCTCCAATGTTTCATTTCTTCCTCTAAAATTCTTTATAAAAACGGAAAGTCCATAAGAAAGTTTATTCCAGTCACCGTGCTGTAATTCAGCAAAAGGTATAGGATATATGTACCAGCTTTCTTCAACAATTATGTTAAGAACATTTTTCCCATTTTCTTTTTCAGTTTTAAGCTCAACCTTGTTGAATATCGCTAAACTGAAAATACGTTCTTTATTGTAATTTAGAATTTGTGAAGTAACTGTATCTCCAATCCCAAATGTAAGTTCACGAAGGACAATAAATTCCTCAGTAATATTATTTCCTGTTATTTTTATAGAATCAACTACCTGCGGGAAATTACTTTTGTCTGAAGAGTCAGCAATAGTTTGGCAATAGACATTGATTGAGAAATAAGAAAGTATTGAAATGAATATTAAAGTTCGTATCAAAATAAAAACTAGTTTATTAATGAAAATATGAAATGAGATTATTATAAAGATACCGCATCAAATGTTTTTATGAAACCGGTTCTTCTATATAATCAGTTATAAGATTACAACTACAAATAAGGTTCCTGTCACCGTAAGCACTGTTTATTCTACCAACACTCGCCCAGAACTTATGCTGCCTATTACCTAAAGGATAAGCTGCTCTCCGTCTTGAATATGAATGACTCCACTTATCTTTTGTAACTTCTTCCATAGTATGCGGGGAATTTTTTAACAAATTATCGGTTATATCGGCGGAACTGTTTTCTACCTCTCTTATCTCTTCTCTGATTGATAAAAGAGCTTCACAAAACATATCAAGTTCAGTTTTTGATTCGCTCTCAGTGGGCTCGACCATCAAAGTTCCAGCAACAGGAAAAGAAACCGTGGGTGCATGGTATCCATAATCTATAAGTCTCTTAGCTATATCCTCAACTTCAATATTTGCAGAAGTTTTAAATTGACGCATATCAAAAATTAATTCGTGAGCCACTCTGCCATTTAATCCTGTATATAGCACTTTAAATTCCTGCTCGAGTTTAGCTTTAATATAATTTGCATTTAATATTGCCATTTCCGAAGCTTTCGATAAGCCCTTTTCTCCCATCATTTTTATATAAGCATAAGAAATTATAAGAATGCTCGAACTTCCCCAAGGTGCCGATGAAACAGCATCAATTCCCTTTTCATGTTTTAACTCAACTACGGAATGTTTGGGCAAAAATGGAACAAGATGTTTTGCAACTGCAATAGGTCCCATTCCGGGTCCGCCGCCGCCGTGAGGAATGCAAAATGTTTTGTGTAAATTTAGATGACAAACATCTGCACCAATTTTTGCGGGACTCGTTAGTCCAACCTGTGCATTCATATTAGCGCCGTCCATATAAACAAGTCCGCCGTTTTTATGAATTATGCTGCACATGTCCAGAATACTTTCTTCAAATACTCCATGAGTCGAGGGATAAGTAATCATAAATGCAGCAAGACTATCTCTGTTTTGTTCAACTTTCTTTTTCAAATCATCAACATCAACGTTTCCTGAAGGAGTTGTATTAACGACAACTACTTTCATTCCAGCCATTACAGCACTCGCTGGATTTGTTCCGTGAGCCGATGCAGGAATAATTGCAACATTTCTGTTTGACTCTCCCCTGCTTTTATGATATTCTCTTATTACCATTAATCCGGTAAACTCACCTTGGGCGCCGGAGTTTGGCTGCAAAGAAACAGCAGAAAAGCCTGTTATTTTAGATAAGTCCTTTTCGAGTTCCCTAAATACTGTATGATAGCCTTCTGCCTGATCAACCGGCACAAAAGGATGAATGTTACTGAATTCGGGAAACGTAACACCGGTCATTTCGGTTGCTGCATTTAACTTCATTGTACAAGAGCCGAGAGCAATCATTGAATGAACGAGCGATAAATCCTTATTTTCGAGTCTCTTCAAATATCTCATCATTTCGGTTTCGGAATGGTAAGAGTTAAAAACTTTATGCTGAAGAAAAGAACTTTTTCTTTTAAAATTATCAGGATATTCTATCTGTAGAGCAAGGGCTGTCTTTTCAAGTTTATCTTTATTTACTTTTGAATTTTTTGACTGAGCAAACACTTCGATAATTTCAACGGCATCATTAAAATCTGTTACTTCGCTTACAGCAATTCCAATAGCATCATCAAAGTATCTGAAATTAATTTCTCTGCTTAATGCAATTTCATTTATCTTAGCCAATAATTGTTTTTCTTTGATGGGAACGTATAAAGTATCAAAATAATTTTTATTCGATTGTTCAAATCCAAAGTCCTTTATCGAAATTTCTATAAGCTTGGCGAGCTTGTGTGTTCTCTCTCCAATTTCTTTTAATCCTTTTGGACCATGATAAACAGCGTACATACCTGCCATTACAGCTAATAAAACCTGGGCTGTACAAATATTGCTTGTAGCTTTTTCCCTTCGGATATGCTGTTCTCTTGTTTGTAATGCCATCCTGAAAGCCGTATTTCCATTAACATCAACAGAAGCGCCTATAATACGTCCCGGGATATTTCGTTTAAATTCATCTTTAGTTGCAAAGAAAGCTGCGTGCGGACCACCAAAACCCATCGGGACTCCAAATCTTTGTGAATTTCCTACTACAACGTCAGCCCCAAATTCTCCGGGTGGGGTTAACAAAGTTAAACTTAAAATATCTGCAGCAACCACTGTCAGAATATTTTTTTGATGTGCTGCTTCTAATAAATCTTTATAATCGTGGACATCTCCTTTATCGGATGGATATTGAAGCAAGATACCAAAATACTCATCTGTAAAATTCGTTTTAAAAACATCACCGATAACTAATTCTATTCCTAAAGGTATAGCTCTCGATTTCATAACATCAATAGTTTGAGGAAAACAACTATCAGAAACAAAAAATTTAGTCGCATTTTTGTTTTTAGTTACATGAAGAAACATCGACATGGCTTCTGCCGCTGCAGTTCCCTCATCAAGTAAAGAGGCGTTCGCAATTGGAAGTCCGGTTAAATCAATAACCATAGTTTGAAAATTCATTAATGCTTCCAATCTACCCTGCGCAATTTCCGCCTGATATGGTGTGTATTGTGTATACCAGCCGGGATTTTCAAGAATGTTTCTTTTTATTACTGTGGGCACTCTTGTAGGATAATATCCCATTCCAATGTAAGATTTAAAAACTTTATTCTTCGAAGCAATCTTTTTCAAGTTTTCAAGAAATCTATACTCGGTAACAGGATTATCAAGATTTAGTTTTTCACTTACCCTAATATTTCCAGGAATTGTTTCACCGATTAATTTTTCAAGAGATTCTGCGCCTATAGTTTTCAACATTTCATTTATTTCATCATTATCTGGTCCAATATGCCGCTCGACAAATTTATCGGGATGCTCAAGTATCTTCATACAACCTTCTGTTTTTTTAAATAACTAAATTAAAGTGAACTAAAGTTAAACAAATATCGGAAAAAGAATTTGTGGATAATTTTCAAAATGAAAGATAAACAGAACAGGTTAATCGTTCTGTTTTAATCTTTTTATGGCAGCTTTTGCAGCGTTTTGTTCGGCTGTTTTTTTATTACTCCCCTGACCAGTACCATACTCCTCACCATTAACCACAGCCCTAACAATAAAAATCCGGCTATGCTGTGGACCTTCTTCATCAACAACGACATAAGAAGGACCACCCATTTTCTTTGCCTGAACATACTCAAGTAACTGACTTTTGAAATTTTCATCAACTAAGAAATCTTCATCTCTTATTATAGGTTGAATGAGGATTCTATCAATAAAACTTTTTACCATATTAATATCGGAATCAAGATAGATCGCCCCTATTAATGCTTCCAACGCATCAGATAAAACCGTTCTGGCTCCGCTTTTAAATGACTGTGACAAATTTTTCCCAATTAAAATAAATTCATTTAATCTGATAAGGTTGGCAGCATTAGCAAGAGCTGATCTGTTTACCACTTTTGCTCTTACTTTTGTAAGAAATCCTTCATCTTTTTCGGGATAAGATTCATAAAGAAATTCAGCAACTACGAGATTTAATACGGCATCTCCCAGAAACTCCAGTCTTTCATTTGATACATCGTATTCATCGCTGCTTTCGAGGTAAGATCTGTGAACAAGTGCCTGGATAAAGTATTCTTTGTTCTTAATTCTAAAGCCAATTATGGATTCCATTTCCACAATTTTTTGTTCAGTGAAAAGCTTTCCAAGTTTTTTTATTTTTTTATTTTTTTTGAACTTCTGGACTATTCCTGAAAACATAACTCAGATCAAATTTCGATTTTTTTAAACAATAAAGTTGCGTTATGCCCACCGAAACCAAAAGTATTACTTATGGCGCAGTTTATTTTTAAAGGAGTTGGCTTTAAAGGACTATAATTTAAATCACACTCCGGATCAGGTTTTGTAAGATTTATTGTGGGAGGAACAATATTATTTTTCATTGCCAAAACAGTTGCAATTGCTTCAATACCACCGGCAGCACCTAGTAAATGACCAGTCATTGACTTAGTTGAACTCGCTAATAATTTATAAGCATACTCTCCAAAACAAGTTTTAATAGCACTTGTTTCTGTAACATCGTTATATTGAGTTGATGTGCCATGAGCATTTATATAATCAATATCATGTAACGCTAACACCGGCATCTCTAATTGCTTCCTTCATTGCTCTGACTGCCCCCTCCCCTCCCGGCGCTGGAGCGGTAATATGATAAGCATCTCCGGTTAAACCCACTCCGGCAATCTCACAATAAATTTTTGCACCTCTATTCATTGCATGTTCAAGCTCTTCAAGAATTAACGTACCGGCTCCTTCACCCATAACAAAACCGTTTCTATCTTTATCGAAAGGTCTCGAAGCTTCAAGATAACGATCATTCCATGTTGATAAAGCTCTCATAGCGTTAAACCCTCCTATTGAGAGTTCAGTGATTGCAGCCTCCGAACCTCCACACATCATAATATTTGCACTACCTCTTTGAATTAAAATGAATGCATCTGCAATTGAATGAGAAGAAGTTGCACAGGCAGAAGTAGTTGCATAATTTGGTCCCTTTAAAGAATACCTGATCGATATCTGTCCTGCAGCCATATCGGATATCATCATCGGAACAAAGAAAGGACTTATTCTACGGGGGCTTTTATCTTCAAAATAAATAAAATGCTGCCGCTGAAGAGTGTCCATTCCTCCAATCCCGCTTCCATAAATAACTCCGAACATTTCCTTTTCAACTTTTTCCATATCTATCCCGGAATCCTGCATAGCCATTTCTGCGGCGGCAAGTGCAAAGTGTGTAAAGGGATCCATTCTGCGGATCGATTTTTTATCCATAAAATCTTCCGGATGAAAGTTTTTAACTTCCGCAGCAAATTTTGTTTCGAAGTTAGTTGTATCAAACTTTGTGATAAGACCTACCCCATTTTTACAATTAACCATTCCTTCCCAAAAGTCGTTTATATTATTCCCGATAGGAGTAATTGCACCCATTCCGGTAACAACAACTCTACGCTTATTCATAAATACTCCCGAGAAAAAAATTATAAGAAAGCGGCATCTGTGAAGGTATGATCCTCTAAGTTTTGGAGAATAGAGGAATTCAAGTCGAGAAAACTATCAAATCTTCCCGACCCGAAAATTTTACGAGCCGAGCTTTTCTTTTAAATATTTCATAGCATCACCAACTGTTCCGATTTTCTCGGCATCCTCGTCGGGAATTGAAACCTGGAAAGCACTTTCGAAGCCCATAACAAGTTCAACTATATCAAGAGAATCCGCACCTAAATCGTTAGTAAAAGAGGCTTCAGGTGTTATCTGCGAATCTTCAACACCGAGTTTATCCATTATTATTTCTTTTACTTTAGCTTCAACGTCCATGTTTTCTCCTATATGTTTTTTTGTGTTATTTAAAGATAAAAAAAGAAAGTTTACATTGCCATGCCGCCATCAACAGAAATAACCTGCCCGGTAAGGTAATCGGCATCCTTACTGCAAAGGAATGCAACCACTTTGGCGACATCCTGTGGTGTACCCATCCTGCCCAAAGGAATATTCTGTACTAATTTTTGTTTTTGTTCATCAGTTAGTTTTTCCGTCATATCGGTTTGAATAAATCCGGGCGCAACTGCATTAACGGTAATCCCTCGTGAGGATAATTCTCTTGCCATAGCTTTTGTAAATCCAACTACTCCAGCTTTAGACGCAACATAATTAGCCTGACCCGGATTGCCTATTAAAGCTACAACTGATGCTATATTAACTATCCTTCCATATCTCTGGCTAATCATGGGCTTTATTACAGCCTTAGTATAATTAAAAACACTTTTCAAGTTAACATTTATAACATCGTCAAAATCTTTTTCAGTCATTCTTAAGAGAAGATTATCTCTCGTAATACCAGCATTATTAACTAAGATATCCACACCGCCAAGTTTTTCAATTGCTTCATTAATAGTAGCCTGTGCATCCTCAAAAGAAGTAGCATTCGCTTTGAAAGCATATATTTTAGCGTCAGGATTGTTTAACTCTGTCATTATTTCATCTGCACATTCATCAGGAGTGTTAACGAAAGCAATATCCGAAAGTAAGACACCACTACAATTTCTTGCAGCTAATTCTTTTACAATCGTTCTTCCAATACCGCGACTACCACCAGTGACAATTGCCCTTTTATTATGATTGTCTATTTTATCGTTACTCATTTTTGTTTGCTCCATTTCACTCTTAAATTATTTTTTATTTTTTTGATTTTATGCTACTTCTTTGGATTTTAATAAAGAAAGATACTTATTTCTCACCATTTCAAGTTTCTTAAAATCTTTTTCACCAAAGAAATGTTTTAGCTCTTCTGTACAAGATTCAAAGATAGTGGTTTCAGTCATCGGATTTTTGTTGCATGTTTTAAGTCTGTCTATATGATCGTCATCGACAGTTAATGCTCCTTCATAAACAACTAAGGGAAATAATATACAATATAGGGGTTTATATTTCCACTTATGTTCACCTTCAAGGTTGGCAAGTCTCTGAAGTGTACACAAGCCGTCTTTATCTAGAAATGTACATTTATTGTTTATTACTTCTGTACCAACAGCAACACCGGAATCAAAATCTTCATCTTCTTCAGGGGGCTCAAACCACTTTTTGGTATCTTTTACCTGTGTCTCATCAAATAGTGGAATCAACTTATCTTTGATTTCCATAATTTGTTCTGCTTCTTTAGAATCAGTGTAAACACCATACCAGCAGCATTCGCCTGAACATTTACAACTAAATTTGAAAGTAAAAATTTTCGGATCAATCTTTAAACCGTTGATTTCAAAATCAAAATTTTCATTCATTATATATATTTCTCCACATCTGAATATTTATCAATTCCAAATATTTTTACATCTGGATTAATTCTTTTTACGAGCCCCTGTAAAACCTTCCCCGGACCTATTTCATAAAATTCATCTACCCCGTCGTTAATCATGTTTTTTATTGTTTGTACCCATTGAACAGGTGAAGATAATTGCTCATATAATAAATTTTTTATCTCTTCTTTTTTTTCAACCTGTTTCGCCGTTACGTTTGCATAAAGAGGAACTCTTATATCGTAAACAGGAGTTTGCTCTAAAGCAATTTTTAATTTTTCTTTTGCAGAATCCATTAACGGTGAATGGAAAGCTCCGCTAACCTGAAGCTCTTTTGTAAGTTTGGCACCTTTGGATTTACAAATTTCCATTGCTTTTTTTACAGCATTTACTTCACCGGATATTACAATTTGTCCCGGTGAATTAAAATTAGCACATTGAACAATTCCTTCGGAAGAAGCTTCAACGCAAGATTGAATAACCTGTTCTTCATCAAGTCCGACTATTGCAGCCATTGTTCCGGGTGTTTCAATTCCTGCTTTCTGCATTGCAATTCCTCTTTCACGAACAAGTTTTATCGCATCGTAAAATTGAATTGCTCCTGAAGCTACAAAAGCGGAATACTCTCCAACAGAATGCCCTGCAACAGCGTCAGGGGATAAAGTTCTTATCAAGCTTGCTAAGATTACACTATGTAGAAAAACTGCCGGTTGTGTAAATTCTGACTGCTTTAATTGTTCTTCAGGTCCGTTAAATAAAATGTAAGATAAATTCATTCCCAAAGCATCGTCGGCAGTTTTAATCATTTCTTTAGCTTCTACCGATTTTTCATAGAGGTCGGCAGCCATGCCAACATATTGAGAACCTTGTCCTGGAAAAATAAAAACTTTTTTAGCCATCACTTATTTTTCAACCCCAGAACATCTTCCATTTTCCATCTTCCATCAATCATACTAATCCATACTCCACGTTAAGTAAGCTGCACCCCAGGTAAAACCAGCTCCAAACGCCGCAAGAATAAGATTGTCCCCTTTCTTAATTTTTCCATCCCTATAATACTCTACTAAACATAATGGAATAGTTGCTGCGGTTGTGTTTCCATATTTATTAATGTTTATCATCACTTTATCTTTGCTTAGACCCATTCTTTCGGCTGTTGCACCAATTATTCTCATATTCGCCTGGTGTGGAACAAGATAAGCAATATCATCAGAAGTTAAATTGTTTTTTTGCATAAGTTCATATGATACGTCCGCCATTCCTTTTACAGCAACTTTAAATACTGCTTTGCCATCCTGGTAAAGATAGTGCATTCCCTGATCAACAGTTTCATGTGAAGGAGGATTTAAGCTTCCACCACCTTTTAAATATAAAAAGTTCTTTCCACTACCATCGCATCTTAAAATGGTATCCTGGAGACCAACACTTTTATCTTCAGTAGGTTCGATTAAAACAGCAGCTGCTGCATCACCAAAAAGAATGCAATTGTTCCTGTCAGTGTAATCAACTATTGCGCTCATTTTATCTGCGCCAATCAAAAGAACTTTTTTATAAGTGCCGCTTTCCACAAGAGAACAGGCTGTTTGAAACGCAAAAAGAAATCCACTGCACGCTGCGGAAAAATCAAATCCCCATGCGTTTTTTGCTCCGATTTTTTCCTGAACCAAACAAGCAGTTGCTGGAAAAAACATATCGGGTGTAATTGTAGCTACAATTATTACATCGATATCTTCCGCTTTAATGTTATGAGTCTTAAGAAGATCTTCTGCCGCTCCTATTGCGAGATCGCTTGTAGCGCCAACTTTTAGTCTTCTTCTTTCTTTTATTCCTGTTCTTGTTGTAATCCATTCGTCAGTCGTATCGACAATCTTTTCAAAAAATGCGTTATCAAGAACTTCATCGGGTACATACATTCCCACTGCTGTTACGGTTGCATTATAAACTTTATTCATTATCCGCCTGATTTATTTGAATACTGTTTTATTGAATTTTCTATTTTACTTAAAAGATTTTTTGTATGGATTTCGTATGCCCGAAAAACCATATTTTTTATTGCTTTAGGAGTACTGGAGCCATGTCCAATTATACTAATTCCATTAACCCCAAGCAAGGGAACGCCACCATATTCCTGGTAGTCAAGAACTTTCAAAGCCTTTCTCAATGATCCTCTTGTTAAAGCAATTTTCAGCTTGTCAAAAAAACTTTTCTTAGCAGTTTGCTGCAAAAGATATTTTAAGAACTTAGGTATTGATTCACCAAATTTAAGAATAATATTTCCAACAAAGCCATCACAGACGACAACATCTGCTCTGCCTTCCAGGATATCTCTTCCTTCAACGTTACCAATAAAATTTAATTTAGATTCTTTCAGAAGTCTTGCCGCTTCTTCAGATACTTCATTCCCTTTTCCTTCTTCTTCGCCCATGCTTAAAACACCTATTGAAGGGTTCTCAACACCTCCAACTTCCTTAGCATAAATAGAACCCATAATAGCATATTCAAAGAGATGACTTGGCTTGGCGTCCTTTCCGGCTCCAACATCATAAAGATAACAAACACCTTTCATGCTCGGCATCTCAGCACCAATAGTCGGTCTGCCAACACCTGGAATTCTTCCAATAATTAAAGTTGATGCAGCCATCATAGCTCCCGTGTTTCCGGCACTTACCAAAGCTTCGGCTTTTTTATCTCTTACCCATTTTGCACCAACAACTAAAGATGAAGAAGGTTTTGTCTTAAGAGAAATTGTAGGGCTATCATTCATCTCAATTTTTTGTTCTGCATGAATGATTCTTTCTTTCTCAAAGGTAAGATTTTCTGAAGTAAGTACATCTAAAATTAATTTGGAATCACCAGCTAAGTAAACTTCAATATTTGGCTTTTCAGACTGAGCCTGCACTGCACCAAGAACTGTATTCTTGGGTGCAAAATCACCACCCATTGCATCGACAATTATTCTACACTGGTTAGGATTAGAACCAGATTCATTCATTAAAAGAACCGGGTTTGATTTATGATTTAGGTATAAACATCGAACGACCGTTGTAATACCCGCAGGCAGGGCAAGCACGATGTGATAATTTCATTTCACCACAATTAGAACATGTACTTAAAGAAGGTACAGTTGCTTTGTAATGCGTTCTCCTTTTATCTCTTCTACTCTTTGACCATTTTCGTTTTGGATTTGGCATCTTTATCTTTCTTTTAGTTTAATTAATATTCATCTTCTTTTTTAACTCGATCAGTGGCTGCCATCTTGGATCTGCCTGCTGTTTTTCACAATCACAAGCTCCATCATTAAGATTTTTACCACAAGTGTAACACAAACCTTTACAATCTTCTCTGCAAAGTTTTTTCATCGGCACCGATAATAAAGCATAATCTCTTAACTCATTAAACAAATTTATTTTATCAGTATCGAACTCTAAATATACCACATTTTCTAAATTGTTTTCTTCAGGATAATTACCAAATAAATAAACAACCTGAAATTGATTTTGAAGCTCGGTTTTGAAATCCGCACCACATCTGTCGCATTGGAAAGCGGCAGTGGTATAAATATTCGAATTAAGAATAACCTGGTTATGAAATTTCTTTAATTCCATCTTCGCGACATAATTTCCAAAGAACGGCTCTTTTAGTTCAAGCTTATCAATCTTATCCTCAAAAACAAATTCGTGAACATCATCACTCAGTCCGCTGATTTTAATTATCATGACAATATCCCTCTAAAAGAACAAAAATCGGCTCAAAATATAGATATTGTTAAAAAGATAAGCAACCCACTCAAAATCTTATAATGCTTGGTTTTTAGATGATTTAAGTATAATCTTCCCGGTATTAGAGCTCATTTTTTTCAGGGAATTTAATTTCTTAAATTAAACGGCAAATTTAGCTTTGATTACTATTTGAAAGCTTACTAATAAAAACTTTCCTAAAAAAATTAAATAGAAAGAAGGGGTTTTTGCTTACCCTTGTTTTACCATGCTTGTAGTAGAAAATCTAAGAAAAGAATATAAAAACGTTGTAGCTGTTGATAATATTTCTTTCAAGGTTGAAGAAGGAAGAATATTTGGAATTCTTGGACCTAACGGCGCCGGTAAGACAACAACACTCAGAACTGTTCTCAATATTATTAAGCCGACTTCGGGAACCATTACATTTAACGATCAAGCAATTACAAATGAATTTCTTAATACAATCGGCTATTTACCGGAAGAAAGAGGATTATATAAAAGAAGCAAAGTGATAGATGTAATACTTTACTTTGCCAAATTAAAAAAAATGCAGCGGAATAGTGCTTTAAGCGAAGCAAAATCCTGGCTGAAGAAACTGGGGATTGAACAATACACAAACAAAAGAATTGAAGAACTCTCAAAAGGAAATCAGCAAAAGGTGCAATTCATTATTTCGGTAATTCACAACCCAAGACTGCTTATACTCGATGAACCTTTTACTGGATTCGATCCGATAAATCAAACTTTGATAAAAGAAACCGTTTTGTCTTTTGTCACTGATGG
This sequence comes from uncultured Ignavibacteria bacterium, assembly GCA_963727535.1. GTDB lineage: Bacteria > Bacteroidota > Ignavibacteria > Ignavibacteriales > Ignavibacteriaceae > RBG-16-34-14. Next base: position 27,941 of record CAVSGR010000004.1, on the reverse strand, counting down.
AAAAATAATTATTCTTTCTACTCATCAAATGGAAACTGCGGAAAAATTATGCTCTGATATTCTTCTTATGAATAAAGGAGTAGAGCTTTACCAGGGAAGTCTTACAAATCTTAAAAAGAATTTTGGGACAAATACTGTTAAAATAGAATTTGATGGCGACGCAGAGTTTTTAAATACTTTAACAGAAGTTAAGAACATGGACAGGTACAGCAACTTTGCTGAAGTCCAGCTAAAAGATAATATTGATCCATCCGAATTTCTAAGAATGATTGTCGATAAAATCAATATTAAAAGTTTTTCTGTTCTTGGACCTACTCTTAATAAAATTTTCATAGATGTAATCGAACAAAGTCATTCAAAGCAAGTTTAATGAAAAAAATTCTTGAAATTGCAAAATGGGAATTCGTTGAGAAAGTAAAAACCAAAACTTTTATCATTTCTCTTATACTTACTCCGGCAGTTTTAATTTTATTCTCTTTAGCGCCAACTTTACTTTCACAGCAAGAAGTTTCCCAAACAAAGGTAATCGGGGTTGTAGACACCTCAGGGTTGTATGCAAAAGATTTAAGAGAAGAATTAAATAAATATAAACTCGATGATATTCAGCTTTGCTATTTGTTAATTAACCTAACAACAAAAAATACGCCCTTAGACGAACTGAAAAAGAATGCCGATAAAGATGTTATAGATGAGAAAGTGGAAGGATACCTGCTTATTCAAAATGCCGGGACAGATTCAGTTATAGTTGATTACAGAAGTAAAAGTTCAGGGAATTTAAAAGATCTTAAAAGATTCGAAATTGCTTTTAATGATACAAGAATAAAACTTAAGCTTAATGAAGAAAAAGCTGATCCGGAGTTGTTATCATTCATTTCAAAATCTGCTGAAGTAAACCCGATTAAAATTGAACAAAGCGGCAAGGAAAGTAAAAGCGATTTTCTTATAACATTCTTTTCTTCTTTCATATTTATCATGCTGTTGATGATGATGATTCTTTATACTGGCGGAATGCTGATAAGAAGCCTTGTTGAGGAAAAATCAAACAGGCTTATAGAAATATTAATATCAAGCTGTACTTCAAACGAATTACTAACCGGCAAAATATTAGGATTAAGCGCTCTCGGATTAACACAAATCGTTATATGGTTTCTCATCGGAATTTCATTAGTAAGTTCTACAATAGTCCCTGTAGAAATTTTCGCGCACATTCCTGTAATTCTTATTTACTTCATCCTTGGTTTTGTTTTTTACACGAGTATGTTTGTTGGAATTGGCTCCATAGTAACCAGTGAACAGGAAGCACAGCAAATAACAACCTATTTAAGCTTCTTGCTTATACTCCCGATAATTTTTGTGTTACCCGCATTAGAAAACCCACATGCCGGTTACATTAAAATTTTATCTTACATTCCGCTTACACTCCCCTCTTTTATGATGTTAAGATTAAATATAAGTCCTGTACCTATTGGTGAAATTCTTATAACAATAATAATTATGCTTCTTTCGATTTATGTTGTTATAATTTTTTCAGCCAAAATATTCAGGATAGGAATTCTTTCATACGGCAAAAGACCTTCTTTAAAAGGATTAATTCAATGGATAAAAGAAAAGTAGGAAACTAAATTGCACATAGCCGCTTCTGCCCTTGCCGCTGTTCTGCCAATGTTTACTTACCTTTTAATAATCTGGTGGGTGGACCGGTATGAAAGAGAGCCTTTTAGTCTTGTACTTAAAAATTATTTATGGGGCGGAATTGGAGCAATAATATTTGCCATCGCCTGGAGTACAATTATTTATACTTTTATTTCCCTCTTTGTCTATGACAAAGTTCAATTGGAAAGAATAGGAACTATTGCTGTTGCGCCCTTTGTGGAAGAAATCACTAAAGGTGCTTTTCTCATTTTCATTATCAGGAATAAAAATTTTGATAATATTACCGACGGAATAGTTTACGGAGGCGCTATCGGTCTCGGTTTCGGAATGACTGAAAATTTTCTCTACTTTATTACTTATGGAAATACACTTACAAACTGGATAACAATTGTCGTTATCAGAACATTGTTTTCGGCGGTTATGCATTGCGTTGCTACAGCTTCATTCGGAGCTTTCCTTGCTTATTCAAAATACAAAAAAGAACCTGCAAAAATACTTTTCATATTTGCCGGCTTGTTGGTTGCAATACTCATTCATTTTGCCTGGAATTTCAGCGTAAGCTTTAAATCAACAACATTACTCGGATTTTTATTTATGATTATTACTATTGTAATTTTCATACTTACATTTTCAATATCTATTATTAGTGAAAAGAAAATCATATATAATGAGCTTCTTAGCGAAGCACAAAACGGATTGATTCCTTTTACGCATCTAAGTATTTTGAACTCGTCAAAAAGGAACAAGTTTGGCTGGGTTGATGAAAGCATTCGCAAATCATATATTAATGCTGCAACAACTTTGGCTTTTAGGAAAAAACAGCTCCGAAACGCGAGTGGCAGAAGTAAAAATTTTTATGAAGATAATGTAACTTACTATCGAAACTTTATTCGGTTTCTTTTGTCTAATAAAAGTATCAAATAAATATAAAGTCCCGTTTTATTTTTAATCTTATGATTAAGGTTTTTAAAGTTAAATACTAATTAGAAATTTTTTGATTATCGTTTAAAGGAATTACCAAAAATGAAAATTGGAGTTTACGGAGGTTGTTTTGACCCAGTACATAACGGTCATTTAATCACCGCAGAAACAGTAAAAGAAATGCGGAATCTCGATAAAATAATTTTTATTCCAACCTATATTTCGCCTCACAAACAAAGTGTTAAAGTGTCAGAGGCTAAGCACCGCGTAAATATGGTTAACCTGGCAATTGAAAGGGTCCCATATTTTGAATGTTCTGAAATAGAGCTTAACAGGAAATCTGTTTCTTATACTGTGGATACACTTCGTGAGCTAAAAAAGAAATACGATCATATAGAATTAATAATTGGTTACGATAACATTTTTAAATTTCATACCTGGCGGGAACCTGATGAAGTACTTAGGCTTGCAAAGCTTGTTGTATTAAGAAGAAAATTAAATATCCCCCGCGGAAAACAAAATAAGTTTTACCGTGCAGCAATTTTTCTAAAAAGTCCATTCATTCAAATCAGTGGATCAATTATAAGAAAAAAGACTCACGATAATTTGCCTATCAATTTCCTCGTACCGGATAAAGTACAGGATTATATTTTAAAACATAAACTTTATAAGGATAAATAGTGAAAATACTTGTCACCGGCGGAGCTGGTTTTATAGCATCACATATAACAGACGCTTTTATCAATGAAGGACATTCTGTTACTGTACTAGATAATCTCGCCACAGGATTTGAAAAAAACGTAAATCCAAAAGCAAAATTTGTGAAAACTGATATTGGAGATCCGAATCTTCTTCAACTTTTTGAAAAAGAAAAATTTGATGTTGTAAATCATCACGCAGCACAAATGGATGTTCGTAAGTCAGTTGCTGATCCTGCTTTCGATGCAAATACAAATATACTTGGAACTATAAATCTTTTGCAATGCTGCATAAAAACGGGAGTTAAAAAATTTATGTTCGCTTCAACAGGCGGAGCAGTTTACGGCGAACAAAGTTATTATCCTGCAGACGAAAATCATCCAACAGCTCCCCTGTCCCCTTATGGCATTTCAAAATTGACGGTTGAGAAATATCTTTTCTTCTATAAATCGCAGTATGATTTTAAATATACAATTTTGAGATACGCTAATATTTATGGACCAAGACAAAACTCAAAAGGTGAAGCCGGAGTTGTAGCAATCTTTACAACAAAGCTTCTTGCCGGTGAACAACCTGTAATCAACGGAACGGGTAAGCAAACCAGGGATTATGTTTTTGTTGGAGATGTTGTTAAAGCAAATCTTTTAGGGTTAAAAGATGATGTTTGTGATATTTATAATGTCGGAACTGCAAAAGAAACTGATGTAAATGAACTTTTCAATAATCTGAATAAACTTACCGGAAGTAATAAAGAAGAAAAGCACGGACCAGCCGCTCCCGGAGAACAAATGAGAAGTGTAATAACTTCTGAAAAACTCTTTAAGAAATTCAACTGGAAACCGTCAACAACTCTTGAAGAGGGATTAAAAGAAACTGTAGAGTACTTTAAGAAAACCTGAATTGACTCAATTTTTATATGATTGATAATGATTTAATTCAAAGTCTATTGAAAAATGATAGAAGAGCGATTGCAAAATCAATATCAATTGTAGAATCAAATAACTCAGATTCATCAGAATTACTAAAAAATATTTATTCATCAGTTGGCAAAGCTTACAGGATAGGAATAACTGGTCCTCCCGGCGCAGGTAAAAGCACAATAACAAATCAGCTAACAAAATTTTACAGAACACAAAATAAAAAAGTTGGAATAATTGCCGTCGATCCGACAAGCCCTTTTACAGGCGGTGCTTTACTTGGCGATAGAATAAGAATGAATGACCTAGCTAACGACGGCGGAGTTTTCATTCGAAGTATGGCTACGACGGGGAAGTCTTGGTGGCTTAAGCAAAAAAGCTATTGATGCAGCAGATGTTTTAGATGCAGGAGGATATGATTATATTATCCTTGAAACTGTTGGCGTTGGTCAGTCAGAACTCGATATTGCACAGGCGGCAGATACGACAATTGTGGTTTTAGTTCCAGAATCGGGTGACACCGTTCAAGCTATGAAAGCCGGCTTAATGGAAATTGGAGATTTTTTTGTTTTAAACAAAAGTGATCGTCCTGCTGCTGAGCATGCCGTAACTGCTTTGAAAACAATTCTTATGCTTCGTGATCATGATGAAACTTCCTGGCTGCCCAATATTGTTAAAACAGTTGCAACAGAAAACAAAGGAATCTCAGAAATTGCTGATGAGATCAATAAACACAAAGAATATTTAATAAAGACAAAAAACTTGTTAAAGAAACGTGAAAAAAGAATCAAAGTAAGAATTAAAGAAATTGTAGAAGATAAAATAAGACAGGAATTATGGGGAGAAAGAAATGAAAAATCATTAAATTCCTCTTTAGAAAAAGTAGTTCTGGGAAATTTATCACCGTATCATATTGCAGAAAATATTATCGAAGATTTCAAAAAGAATCTTTAGATATAAATTCCTTAAGTCAAAAAACTTAAACACTGAAAGGAAAATCATGGACACTGCAGAAAATACATTTAATATGGATCTGACCGAGGACCAGATAATCATACAGGACACAATTAGGGAATTTGCAGAAAAAACAATTAAACCCGTTGTGATGAAGTATGACGAGCCACAGGAATTTCCTATGGAAATAATGCAGCAACTTGGTGAACTTGGTTTTCTTGGAATACTTGTCCCCGAAGAATTTGGTGGTGCAGGATTAGGTTATGCAGAGTTTGTAATTATTATAGAAGAGTTGGCAAAAGTCGATCCTTCAATTGCTTTGTCTGTTGCCGCTCACAATGGTTTAGGCACAAACCATATTTTAAGATTTGCAAACGAAGAACAAAAGAAAAAATATCTTCCTGATTTAACCTCCGGTAAAAAAATTGCAGCGTGGGGGTTGACAGAATCTGTTTCCGGAAGTGATGCTGCTGGATTAAGAACAACAGCAGAAAAAAAAGATGGTTATTACATTCTGAATGGTTCTAAAACTTTCACAACTCATGGTACTGTTGGAAGTACTCTTGTTATAATGGCAATCACAGATAAGTCTAAAGAAAAAAAAGGGATATCTGCTTTCATTCTTGAAAAGGGAATGGAAGGATTAATTGTCGGCAAGAAAGAAAACAAACTTGGTATGCGTGCAAGCGATACGACTCAATTGACTTTTGAAAACTGTAAAGTGCCGGTAGGAAATTTAATTGGAGAAGAAGGCGAAGGATTTATTCAGGCAATGAAAATACTCGAAGGAGGAAGAATATCAATCGCGGCATTAAGCCTCGGACTTGCAGAGGGCTGTCTCAATGCATCAATTAAATATTCAGGAGAAAGAAAACAATTTGGAAAACATTTACATGAATTTCAGGGAATACAATTTAAGCTCGCCGAAATAGCAACAAACATCGAAGCAGCAAAATTATTAACATACAGGGCAGCTTTAAAAAAAGACAAAGGCGAATCAATTATTAAAGAAGCTGCAATGGCAAAACTATTTGCAAGTGAAATAGCAGAGGAAGCCTCGAGTGAAGCTGTTCAGATTTTTGGCGGATATGGTTTTATAAAAGATTATCCCGTGGAAAAGTTTTACCGTGACGTAAAACTTTGCACAATCGGAGAAGGTACTTCTGAAATACAAAGAATAGTTATTGCAAGAAGTTTGCTGAGTGAAGAATAACAATTTCCGTAGCACAGATTACTAATCTGTGCTACACTTATAAAAACTTTATGAAAAAAATCGGCTCATCAATAAATCAAAATTCCTCTTTTAACAAAAGAGAAGATTATCAAAAAGAATTGCTGAGAAAACTCAATGCTAAAACAGATAAAATTAAATTTGGCGGTGGGAAAAAAGCTACTGAGAAACATAAAGCAAAAGGCAAGCTAACTGCACGTGAAAGAATAAATAAACTTGTAGACAGCCCAAAAGAATTTTTTGAGCTTAGTTCTTTTGCAGCTTACGGAATGTACGAAGAACATGGCGGAGCACCGAGTGCGGGAACAGTTTATGGAGTTGGAAAAATCAATGATCGGTATCATGTAATTGTTGCTAACGATGCAACAGTAAAAGCAGGAGCGTGGTTCCCTATAACTGCAAAAAAGAATTTACGCGCACAGGAAATTGCAATGGATAACAGGCTGCCAATAATTTATCTTGTTGATAGTGCTGGAGTTTTTCTTCCAATGCAGGATGAAATTTTTCCTGATAAAGAACATTTCGGCAGAGTTTTTAGAAACAATGCTATGATGTCTTCAATGGGAATTCCACAGATTGCGGCTATAATGGGTCCTTGTGTTGCAGGCGGAGCTTACCTCCCTATTATGAGCGATGAAGCATTAATTGTAGAAGGTGAAGGTTCAGTTTTTCTTGCGGGCTCGCATCTTGTAAAAGCTGCAATCGGTGAAGTGATTGATAATGAAAGTCTTGGCGGTGCAAAAGTCCAGTCAAATATTTCCGGTGTTACAGATTATATAATGAAAAATGATGAAGAATGTCTTGGGCAAATAAGAAGCTTGACAGAAAAATTTGGCGATCATCCAAAGGCAGGATTTAATAGAATAGAAAGTAAACCAGCTCTCTTTTCCCAAAAAGAAATTTATGGTTTACTTCCCGAAGACACTACAAAACCTCACGATACTTATGAACTGATTGCAAGAGTTGTTGACAACTCGGAGATTGATGAATATAAAGCGGGATACGGAAAAACTTTAATAACTGCTTATGCAAGAATTGATGGATGGTCAGTTGGAATTGTTGCTAATCAAAGAAACATAGTTAAAACAGAATCAGGTGAGATGCAGGTTGGAGGAGTTATTTATTCCGATAGTGCCGATAAGGCTGCAAGATTTATAATGAACTGTAATCAGAAAAAAATTCCTTTGCTTTTTTTGCAGGATGTTACAGGATTTATGGTTGGCAGCCGTGCAGAGCATGGAGGAATAATTAAAGATGGCGCAAAAATGGTTAACGCTGTTGCAAACTCTGTCGTTCCAAAAATCACAATAATTGTTGGCAATAGTTTTGGTGCCGGCAACTATGCAATGTGCGGTAAAGCCTATGATCCGAGATTTATCTTTGCTTATCCAAACGCTAAAATTGCAGTAATGGGTTCTTCACAAGCAGCGAGCGTTATGCTTGATATTAAAATTAAGCAAGCAGAAAAGAGCGGGGAACATCCTACAGAAAAAGATAAGCAAAAACTTCTTGATGAAATGACAAAAGCTTATGATGAAAAAAACTCTCCTCTTTACGCTGCAGCAAGATTATGGATTGATGAAATTATAGACCCTGCTTTAACAAGAGAATATGTATCAATGGCAATAGAAGTTGCAAATAGTAATCCCGAGATATCAAGGTTTAATCCGGGAGTGATACAAACATAGATTCTCAAGGAGATGATATCTTTTTAAAAGATGTCATCTCTAAAAACTCACCTTATATTCTTCGTGTAAAACAAATATATTTGAGTTATGTGTTTCCCCAAAAAAATTTTGTTCTTTCATTTTGCCTTAACAGCAATCTTACCTTTTTCTTATTCCCAGCAAAGCAGTATCTCCAAAGCTGTTAATTACATTTCATCATATATTGCTTCAGATAAATTTATTCAATTAAGAAAAGAAATAGGAGATTTACCGGCAGTTGATTCTATTTACGCGACAGCATTAAAATTCGAAGATTATAATTACTCAGAAGCTTTGCTTGCTTCATGTCTTGCAACTGTTCCTTATAAAGAAGTTCCGATTGTTATTCCCTTAATAAAGTCTGTTTGGAATTATCCATTAGTTTCTGCCAGTGATTCGATTTATAATCTTAAAAATGAAAACCTGCCTTCAAAATTCTTTTATGACACACCACAAAATGATTATGGTGATAAGGATAAGAATGCTCATTTTTTCGGGTTCACTTTTTTATCCTATTCTACAGTCCTTTTTGATTTCGAACATCTAATTGGTAATTTTATAGAAGCATTTGAGGAGGATTTTAAGATCCAATCTTCTGTTGATTACAGGGATCTTGATGTTAATTTTTATGGAAAATGTTTTGGCAAGATGTTGAAAAAAGATAAATCAGTCCTCCCATCACAGGTTTTGATAATGCGAACACTTTATTATTTCGGAAACCCGTTATGAAATCAATAATAATTATTGATGATGAAAAAGAAATCTGCGAGAGTATAAAATTCATTCTTGAATATGAAGGATATACTGTGGATTCCACTACTTCTGCTGCAGAAGGAATCAATAAAATCTCATCAGGTAATTTTTCTGCTCTCCTTTTAGATATCCAAATGCCTGAGATGAGCGGTTTTGAAGTTTTAAAGAAAGTAAAAGAAATTAATTCCACGCTCTCCGTAATAATTATTTCGGCTCACGGCAGTGTTGAAAATGCAATAAAAGCAACAAAACTCGGGGCATTTGATTTTATTGAAAAACCCATTGACCGTGATAAACTTCTTATAAGTGTAAGAAATGCTGTTGAGCAAGCTAATCTTATAATTGAGAATAAGGAAATAAAGAAATCTTTAACAGGTGATGGGAAAATTCTTGGCAACAGCAAAGCAATAAACAGCATACTTGAGATTATTGAAAGAGTTGCCCCACTAGAAACAAGAGTTTTAATAACTGGCGAAAACGGAACTGGAAAAGAATTGGTTGCAAGAGCAATTCACGAGAAAAGTGTAAGAAAGGAAAAACCTTTTGTTGAGGTCAATTGTGCTGCGATTCCGAACGAACTTATAGAATCTGAATTATTTGGACACGAGAAAGGTTCTTTCACAGGAGCTTACCAACAAAGAATTGGAAGATTTGAACTTGCAAATAAAGGCACATTGTTCTTAGATGAAATAGGCGATATGAGTCTGCAGGCACAGGCAAAAGTGCTTCACGCATTGGAAAGTGGAAGGATCGAGAGAGTCGGTGGAACAAAAAAGATCGAAGTAGATGTGAGAGTAGTTTCTGCAACGAACAAAAATCTAAAAGAGGAAATTGAAAAAAATAATTTCAGAGAAGATCTTTTTCACAGATTAAACGTAATACCAATTTACGTTCCTCCATTGCGTGAACGAACAGATGACATTCCGATTCTTATAGAACATTTTGCAACTGATATTGCGACAAAACACAAAAAGGCTATTGTTAAATTCAGTGACGATGCGATCTCTTTGATGAAAAGCTTACCATGGACAGGAAATGTGCGTGAATTAAGAAATGTAATTGAAAGAATTATGATCCTTGTTGATAAGAAAGAAATCAGGAAAAGCGATGTTGATTTTCTCGCTACAACAGGTCAATCAAAAATTAATGAGATAATAGATTCAAGCAATTCTTTCCAGGAATTTAAGGAAAAAGCAGAACGGGCTTTTATTCTAAAGCAACTAAAGGCAAATGATTGGAACATCAGCAAGACGGCAGAAATTCTTGATATACAACGAAGTCATCTTTACAACAAAATGAAAAAATATGAAATAGAATCTCAGAAAGATAAAAAGGAAGATTAATTATGAGCACTATCTTTTCAAAAATTATTAACAAAGAAATTAAAGCAGATATAGTTTTTGAATCAGATAAAGTTCTCGCATTCAGAGACATAAATCCACAAGCCCCTGTACATATCATTATTATTCCTAAAGAAGAAATTCCGAGAATAAATGATTTTGATAAAGCCAAACATTCAGAAGTTTTAGCTGAAATGATTGATACAGCAAACAAGCTTGCTAAAGAAATGAAGATCGATGATGGTTTTAGATTAGTTATAAACAGCGGCGATAAAGGCGGACAAACAGTTTACCATTTGCATCTTCATCTTCTCGGCGGCAGGCAAATGAACTGGCCCCCGGGCTAATCATTACTTGGGGATTAATAAGAGCTACTTGCTATAAGTAATATTTTCAATATTTGTCTTTTCAAGAACATAGAGGGGTCTTTGCCTCACATTATCATTTATCCTGCTTATGTACTCGCCTATTATCCCTATTGAGATTAGTTGAATTCCCCCAATAAACATTGTACTAATCATTAAAGATGTCCATCCGGGAATAGTTCGGTGTAAAACAAGAAAAGAAAAAAAAGAATATAAAATAATAATAAAGGCTAACAAGGAAACATAAAATCCACTGTAAGTTACAATTTTTAAGGGCTTATCTGAGAAAGCAGTAATTCCATCCAACGCAAAAGTTATCATTTTCTTTAAAGAATACCCTGTCTTTCCGAATTTTCTTTTTTCACGTTCAAATTCTACAAATGTTTGTTTAAAACCTAATCATGCAATCTGTCCTCTTAAAAATTTATTTTTTTCAGGCATTGATTTTAATAACTCAACAATTTTTTTATCTACTAATCTAAAATCGCCCGTATCCAAAGGAATATCTATTGATGTAATTTTTTTTAATAGACGGTAAAAGATTTTTGCAGTCATTTTTTTCGAAAATGTTTCGCCTTTTCGTTTAGCCCTGAGTGCATAAACAACTTCAAAGCCCTCTTTAAACTTATCGTAAAGTTTAGGTATAAGTTCAGGCGGGTCCTGTAAATCCCCGTCAATAATTACAACAGCGCTACCGGAACAAAATTCTAATCCAGCTGAAACAGCAATTTGGTGGCCAAAATTTCTACTGAAACTAATGTATTTAACCTTATTATCAATTTTGCTAATCTCCAAAAGTTGTGATAAAGTTTCATCTTTACTCCCATCGTTGACAAAAATGAATTCATAATTTTCAGCTATTTCAGACACAGAAGCTTTCAAACGCTCGTAAAGCTCTGGGATTACATTGTATTCATTATATACCGGAATGACGACAGATATTTCAGGTGTTTCTTTTTCCATTTGATGTTTGTAAAAGTTATCTGATATTTTTTTGATCTAAAAAAAATTCACGTTAGAAAGAAATAAAATTATTTTTTTCCTTTTCAAATGCCACAATTCCATTCCCTTAAAATGGCTTTTATTTAATCACCGTAAAATTGTCTGCAATAAATTTCTCACAAACTTTCATTTGTTTTAGAATCACTCCCCAGGTAGGAGCGGGATATGGAAAATCCCACCAACAAAATACCGATTTATTATTTATTTCTTTTATCAATGCCTTTCGGCTTTCTTCTGTTGATAAACTATCGTGTAGACTAATTATCGGATTCTTCCCCATATAGTGTACTCTTAGAGGCATTGCTATAATGTTATATGGTGTAAAAATTAATTCATTCGGCTTTTCATTAGTTTCTAAATATTTAGATATTCTTATCCCGTCTCCCTCCTTTGCAAGTGGTAATGAAAATTTATTAACTAAAGATGTTGCATAAAGAAAAGTCAGGAGTAAAAACCAGAAAGCCAATTTTTTTTTGCTTGGAGTTATAAAAGCCAAAACAATTACAGCGTAAACTAACGGTAAGAATAAAACGGCAGTATGTCTTATCTCTAAAGTTCCCCCTCCAAATTTCATAAGTAGAAGAATAAAAAATAATATTAAAATAATAACTATAGGAATTGTACTGAATTCTTTTAAACGAAGTATTTTCTTCAATTTTTTAAAACGACTTTTAATTGAAAACAGAAAGATTCCGATAATTAAAAATATAAATAACCAGACTTCATACCTTGAAAGAAATTTTAAAAGCAGAAGAATCCAATGAAAAAATGTATGAAAGTATCCTTGTTTTAAAGAATTCAACAATCCCTGTAAAACTTAATTTGCTCGTTTCCGCGTGAAATTGTGTTTGTATTGTTATAGCGTCAAGAAAAGGAATTACCCCAATTAAACTTACCAAAGGCAAGATCATATCTACCAAAAAAACTTTAAACTTTCCCCATCTTTTATAAATAAAAACACTGACACCTACACCAAATATAAGAAATCCCATATAGTATTGTGTATGAATAGAAAGAATCGAAACTAAAATAAATAATACACGGTAGACACTTGATTTGTTATCATAAAAATAAATTTTATACATTAAATAAACCAGGCTCCCTGAAAAAAATATTACCATAGTATATAATCTGACTTCCAGCGCGTAATAAACTAAGAAGGGATTTATTGCTATTAATAGGGTTACTAGTTCAGGTTTGTTTACTTTCAAAAATTGTTTTATAAATTTATAACTAATTACAATTGTGGCACTAGAAAAAATAATTGAAAGCAAGCGTGCAAAAAAATAAGAACCATCAAGCTTTCTCCAAATATCTAACAATACAAAATATACAGGGGGCTGCCACTCAAATTGGATCGATCGCTGTACTGCATAGGATATGCTCCCAGATGTTGTATCTAATGAACAAGACTCATCGTACCAAACGTTCAGTAGATAAGCAAGAGGAACTGTTATTAATAGATGTAATAAGACTATAAGGATAATTTTTCTGTTTCTTACAAGAAAGGAGTTAATTTTAAGTTTCTTTCCTACTTCTACCAATTGTTTTCTTTCTATATTAAGAAATATATAATAGTCTGATTAAATTGTTCTCAAAATTTTGCATGTTGAAAATCCATAATATTTTAATTGATTTTTATTTTCAGAATTTTTTCGGCATTCTTATAATATATTTTTTGTAGGACCCGAATCTGGAAGTCCGATCCCATAGATTTCCCAATTACCCTGATTAATAGCTCCTTTTAAGGGATAATCTATATATTCATTATTTGTTTCTAAAAATTCAAAATAAGCCTGATAAAATTTTTCTACGGTCTCATCCTTTAGTAAAAAGTGCTCCCCCATCAGTTCCAAAAAGTATCTTATCCTGATATTTAATAAAAAACTTTCTTGCTGTATAAGGTTGTCTACCCAACTCTGATAAAGTGGAGGCAAACTCAACGTAATAGTTAGGGTATTTGTCCAGTAATTGTCCAACATGAAACTAAATCATCCGTCATAAAATCAAAATGAGCACCGATAATAATAGTATTAGGATGTTTCTTTATTACATTTTCTTTTTGTTTAAGCACAGTTTCTTTGGACGGATATTCAGGGCCATAATAGCTCCATTGGGGATATCTTCCAAGTTCTATAAACCTTTCATTAAATCTATCAATGGGTTGGAAAAATGGGGTAGGATCCGTTGTATGCCATAAAATTGGAATATGCAATTCACCTGCTTTAGCAAAAAGCGGGTCAAGGCGGGGATCGTCTATACGAAGTAATTTACCTGAAGAATCATAACTTTTTAGCCCAAGGTCCTTTGGAAATTCTCCAAGTCCATTAGCTCCATTTTTTACATATTCTTCTAGTTTCCGAGGTAAATCAGCCATAAACTGATCAGATTTAACTCTTGATGCACCTAATAATATATTAAAAAAGATAAGAAATCTTCCGGGATATTTTTTTTGATAATCATTTATAGGATCTTTAATATCCAATCCACATAATCCTACAATAGTCCTAACCCCAACCGAATCCATTGATTTGATTAAAGCATCCGGCGCAATAAGTTTTTTGTCTTCCTGTGTAAAGAAATCAGAGGTAAAATGAAAATGCAGATCAACTACTGGATATTTTGCCTTATATATTTTTTTACGTTTTACTTTTAGAGAAGATTTAGGAGCAAAATCAGAAAGTAAAATTTCCCTTCCAAGTATAAGATCCGATATTTTATCAAAAGTTCCTGACTTGAATATTATATTGCCAGGATATTCGGGATTAATATAAAAAGTGTAAATAAGAACAAAATATAAAAGCATAATAACCGGAAGAAAAGTAAGTCTAAAACTTCTTTTATATCCTATAGATTTTTTGCCCAGAACCAGAATTGAAATAAAAACTATTAAACAACCTAAACTTATAACTAGAAGTCTCATAAAATACAGTGTATCAATAAAATACACATTTAATCTTCCTTTGAGATTTAGTTTAACTTCAATTAAGGAAGGTTCCAAAATAATAGCCGTAATAATTACAGCAATTCCAATCATAAAAATTGCCCAAAGGTATAAAGCCAGCCTTTTTTCCTTTGTAGAAAACCTTTGTTTAAGGAGAAGGAAATTAAGGATTAGCAATTCTATGGTTATTACTCCCCCAAAAGTAATAGCATATGTTCGTAATAAACTTATACCGATAATAGCCCATAAAGTAGTTATTTTACCATCCGAGGTGAATTTACCAACAAAAGTTGGGCTTAAAATCAATCCCGCTAATATCAATAAAACACCTAACAGACCAATGACAAGAAAAGACTTTTTTGACATTTTTAACTCCGTTTAGAATTTTTAAATAAAAAAATTAGAAGATTCGTTCTTTGGAAACTCTTCTTTTAAACTTGCAGTAATATATTGAAAACAAACTTTTTCTGTCTTTGCCAGGAAGCCTAAAGATGAAATCATTTTTAATACGTGGAATAAAAAACTCATCGTTGTTAAATTCATTGTTTTTTTTGATTGGAAGGACCCCCCAAAAACAACTTTTAATCTCGAGATCCTTGATAATTTTAATTGTGTTAAAATTACCAATAGTCCATGGTAAACACAAATGATTCCCAGCATCTTTATCCAGTTTATTTTGAATAATTTCTCTGGCATTAGCTAAATTTTCACTTACCTCCTTTTCTGAACTGGGAATAAAATCAAAATATTTCTTTTGGTTCTTGAAGTCTGCTGCCAGATTTCTTATTTCTATTTTCCAACTATTATCCGAGTGTCCTTTTGTATAATAAATTTCTTTACATTTTGACGTAAACTCTTGAGAAATGTTTAATCTGGGACCTGCCAACATTAGCGGGTCCGATTCAAATAATGGAAGTCCCATATATTCATCCGGAATTAATGCTTTGCCTATATTTGTGTAAGATAAATACGCTGACCCACAAAAATTATACGGTAAGAACATTTTGTCCGGAGTTATAAAGTCAAGAATCTGTGAGCTTCTAAAAATTTCACGATGAAAAAGCGAGTGCGATTCAATATTTACCAACCCGGACATATACATTTCAGAAATTTCCTTCCATGTGCATAAGGTATTATCCTTAGAATCAATATCACTTATTTTATCCTGGTTGTTTTTACCATCCCAAACATCAAAAAGATTTAACCTACAGCTATCCGATTCAGTAGTCAACCCGGGGATAACAAAAACTGTCGCATTCATTTCATATTTTTTTAATAAAGGGAAAGCATATCTCCAAACACTTGAACGCGCATCATCTATAGTAAGTAAGACGGTTTTGTTATTTACCGATTTGCCTTTGCTTAACATTTCGATATATTCATGTATTGATAAAGTTCTATAGCCGTTTTGCTTCAAATAGAGAAGGTGTGCTTCAAATAATTCCGGATCAATTGTGTGATATACAAATACCGGCGTTTTGTTATTATCAACGTTGAAGTATACAAACTTAGGATAGCCAACAAATATTGATTTTAATTCGGTAAGAAACTGGCTTTTTAAAGAGTGGGTCATATAATCCTCTATTTGAAGTGTAGAAAATTACGGAGTAATGCTCTTTATCACAAGCCAATAGAAATTAAGAAAGTAAGAAAAAGTGTTGATGGCAAGTCTGATAAAAGTATGGTTTTTGACCAATGATGGGGCTATAAATAAATTCCCAGAGTATAAAACTTTTTTATCGGATACAACCTTTAATCTTTGTACTACTTTACGTTTATCAAATATTGATTTAAAGTTCTTAATAACCAATAGATTTCCTTCAATATATTCTTTAATAACACCTTTCAACAAAACAAAAAGAATTTGAAAAATTTCGTAAAGAAAAAGAACAGGTATTAAAAAAAATATTAACAAAATGGAATAATGTGAAAAAATAAATCGCCACCTGTTATAAGTTTGTCCAACCACCCTTTGTTTTCTTATCGCATCAACAATTTTATTTTCATGTAAAGCAAAAGCACCCGGTACATATAAACACGAATACCCTGCCCTTAACAATCTCTGATAAAATTCCCCATCATCGCCCCAGGCCGTCAAAAAATTTTCATCAAAACCTCCAACTTTTATTGCCGCTTTGCGCCTGATAAGACAAATTCCACCGCCGCTATTTGTAGAGGGATCATTAATATCTCCCTTAAAAATTTTGTCTCTTTGATTCGCAATTGTACTACCTAAGAAATGAACTTTTGTATCAGCTGCATAGATTTTGTCCGGTTGATCCCAATACATTAATCTTGGAGTACAGGTAGCAATTTTATCATCCGATTGCATGATATCAAATAATTCTACCAGACATCTTTTATCAAATTTTAAATCATTATCAGTCACAAAGAGGTATTCTCGCTTAGCCAATTGAAGCGCTTTGTTTCTTAGAATATTTGCTTTTTTTGTATTGGATGGTAACACATAAACAGCAATATCGGGATACTTCTCTTTTATTAAATTTACAGACTCGTCCGTTGAATGATCATCAATTACTGATATTGAAACTTTAACATTACAGCTTTCATATAAGCTTTGTATTGTGGAAAGAACTGTATTCTTTCCATTGTAATTGATAATAAATACTTCAATGTTTGTAACATCATCCATTTACTTTTTTATTCCTGCGAATTTTTTAATGGAATTTCTTTTCCCTTCAAACTAAAAGACGAACCATAAAATAAATATGCGACACCACCTAACAAGATAATTAAAGTATTCAGTAAGGAAGTTGTAAACGATATTATAACGGCTTCATTTATAGACATACCAACTAAACTAAAGAACGCGATAAATGTCCCTTCTCTTACTCCCAAACCACCTATAGAAATCGGGATCATTAGTATTATCATAATTATGGGAACAAAAATAAAAAAATAAATTACTGGAACATGAATATTAAAAGATATTGTAACAACGTAATAAGTAAGAATGCGCGTCGCCTGTACAAGAAGGCTAACAGAAAAAGAAGCCAATAAAGCCTTCGGATACTTTTTATATTCTAAAACCGAAAAATGGAGTTTAACAAGTAAATCGATAAATTTTTTATATTTGACCGATTTTAATTTTTCTTTTAAAAAATGCGCCGTCTTTTCTTTCTGGAAAAAATAAAAAATAATTGTTACTGCAATTGCAAGCGAAATAATATATGTTCTAACATCGAGCTTAGATATCAAATCTCCATAAATCGAGATGAAAATTACTCCCAATAACAGCAAAGAGAACATACTTAAAATCCGATCGGCAAAAACAGAAGAAACACTTATAGACTTTTCTGAATTATTTTTTGTTAAATAATAACCGCGTATTACATCTGTACCCACGCTGGAAGGTAAAAACAAACCCCAAAAAGTTCCTATTGAGTTTATAATAATTAACCTGAATAAGGAAATTTTAATACCTCTTGCCCCGATAAGAATATTCCATTTATAAGTTAATTCAACCTGTTCTAAAACATACAACAAGAGCGCCACTGAAAGCAGCAAGAAGTTAGCATTACTCAAATTGTTTGCAACTTCATTCCAATTGATGGTAATAATAATATAAGTTAGAAGTGAAATACTAACAGCAGCTTTAATTATTGTAAAAATAGTTTTCTTGTTCATTATTTTTTTATTGTGGTTTCTTTACTAAAATAGTTCTTATGTTTCATTTAACAGCTAATGATATGCCATATATAACCTAAGTATTTTTATAATATTTTTATAAAAAGCATTTCACTCAAACAAATTTACTAATTATAGATAGAAATTTTTCCCTGAATACCAGAGTTGAGTTTTGCAATATTCCACAATCATTGCGCCCAGCTTTTATCCTAAGATTTATTGGGATCAGCTTAACTTGTAAATTAATAGTTAATTAGCAGAATTGATTAGTTATTATCTACTCTTAATAACTTTAGCAGGTACCCCAGCTGCAATAGACATTGGGGGTATTTCTTTATTCACAACTGCACCAGCGGCAATTACAGAACCGGTTCCGATTCTAACACCATCCAAAATCACACAATGAGCACCTATCCAATTACCTGCTTCTATGAAAATCCCACCCTTCCCTACAAAATCGGGTTGTTTACTGATGGGAATATCTTTTCTATCTAGATTATAGCTGCCGCCGCCAACAATATATGTATAAGCAGCTAATAATGTGTCCGCACCTATTTCTACCTTACTGGAAGAATATACTTCACAGTTAAAACCGATATTCACTCTTTCTCTTAAAATAATATCCCCGCCTTTGCAGCTTAAAATAGAATTTCTCCCTACGAAAACTTCGTTCTCTAAAATAATACCGACATTGTCTAATCCCTTTGCATCTATCATTACATTGTCATCAATTATTGCGTTATCACCTATAGAAATTTTTTGAGGATGTCTTAATACAACATTAGAGCCGAATATTACTCCTCTACCGCATTTGCCAAGAATTAGTGGGTATAATTTACTCCGTAAAAGAATTCCTAATGCACCCGGAATCCATCCGCATAATAAAATGATCAGCTCATACTTTATCAAATCCCACATGCTGTCAGAGCCAATTATTAATTCTTTATATCTGTCGAGCTTTGATTTTTTAATACCCGATACAGATTGCTGAATTTTAAATTCTTTTCCCATAACTAATTTGTTTTTTTTATTTAATTCAATAAATCTTTTTCTTTATACCACTCTGCTGTCCTTTTCAGACCTTCTTCAAGCGAATATTTTGGTTGATAACCTAAAATTCTTTTTGCTTTTGAAATATCGAACGCACGATCTTTCACAAAAAAATCTACTCTCCTACGAAATATAGGTGGCTTGATTTTGAAATGGCTTACAAATAATCTCACACAATAATCCAGCAAACCAAACTGGGAAAACAGGTATATGTGTTTTCGGAACTTTTTTGTTAAGAACGATTGCTATCTTTTCTGCAAGTTCATTTAAGGTAACATACTTTTCTCCGCCGATAGTAAATATCTCCCCTAATGCTTCATCTTTCTCTCCGGCTAATACAATTCCTTCAGCAAGATCTTCAACAAAAACAAGATGATGATAGGTGTTACCGCTTCCTATCATTTTGAATTTACCATTATTAATAAATTTAAAAAATTTCAAATAACGATTATCGCCAGGTCCGTAAATTCCAGTAGGGCGAATTATTGTTATCGGCATACCATCTTTTAAGAACTGAAGCGCTAATTTTTCTCCGGCAAGTTTCGATTTCTGATAATAATCACCAGCATTATATGGAGTTTCTTCAGTCGCAGGAATATTTTTAATGTTTCCCTGAACTCCACCTGTACTGCAGTGAACAAATCTTTTTACACTTTTTTTCTTTGCAGCTTCAAGTAGTTTTCTTGTTCCTTCAAGATTAACGTCCCAAAAATATTTTTGCGGAACTCCTTCAACTCTGTATGCGGCACCGACATTAAAAACAATATCAATATCTTTCATTGCATCGTCGAAAGAAGGATGTGTTGCTAAATCTGCATAATAAAGTTCAACAGGCAAGCCTTTAATTGCCTCTAGGTTGGATGTTTTTCTAACTATTCCTCTAACATCGTAGCCTTTTTTAAGCAATAATTTTATTACATAACTTCCGGTAAAACCATTTGCGCCGGAAACAAGAGCTTTCATCAATTCCTCAACATTTTAATTTGTATTTGTTTCTGCTCTCAGTATTACTGGAGAGCCAAAAAGTTTTGTTAATCCTAATATCGAAAATAGTCCTTCCGCACTTTTTAATAACGGAACATTTTTGATTGCTCTGTGAACAACCATCGGAAGAAAAAATTCAGGTTTGATAGTTACATTTCCAAAATTATTTTTTCTGAATTCTTCTATAATTTCTTTCCGAGAAAAATTCTTATAAGTCCTGGTATTCTTTTCAAATTTTTTCTTCATACCGAATAAGAGATCATAAAGAATATTAAAACTGCGTATATCCGGGTAGTCAACAATAACGGCATATTTTGCTACTCTACACAGCTCAGAGATTTGCAGTTTCCAGTTATTTTCGTGTGTTAATAATCTAATGCTTGTAATAACATCAAAGCTTTTATCATCAAAGGGAAGCTTTAACAAATTGCAGTTATAAAACCGAAAAGTAGATGGTGAAAGAAATTTATCAAGTCGTTTTTTACAGCTCGCGTCGCTCCCTGCGATTGTTACTTTATATCCATTTTCAACCAGCGGGACAGCTAATTGAGCGTGTCCTCCACCGACATCAAGCACTTTTGCATTTTGCCATTTCTTCAAAAATTTCAATGTTATTTCAGATTGAACAGATAAAAAGTATTCTCCGATTTTACCTGAAAATCTTTTTGCATAATCTTCCGAAGATGTTTCTATATCTGCTTTCTGGGAATAAATTTCTTCTTTAACTAAGTCTAACATCGGGTTCCAAGTTTTTAATTGGAGAATAAACCTTTAATACATTATCTATTTCTAATGATTTCTTGTTTTCATCCCAACCTAATTCTTCTGCCATAATATCAGCCGCCGCTGCAATAATTTCGTACGAAGGACATTTTAACATTCCCATCCCGGTTCTTCTTATTATAACATCTTGCAAAGTACATGCCATTTCATTTCTCATTGAATTAAGAACATCTGCAGAAGTAACAAGCGGATCATTACAAATTAAAATCGATGAATCATCGTTTTTATTAATTTCAACTTGATTCTTATTCTTAGCAAAATTTGTAGAAGAAGGTCTTATCTTTCCCCCAATATTCTTAATAATCGCTTCCGCAATGACAGGTGCCGTAGTGTATTTTACAGATTTGATTGAGAGTAATCCTTTCACATTAAAATCTTTTTCATAATCATAAACCACAGAATGTTTTTCCGGTTGGACATTATTTGAATCGGAAGCTTCATCTTTAGGAAGTATACCACAATGATAGAAGCTCACGTCATCAAAAGTTAATTTTAATGCAGGATAAATCGAGTTTACTTCATCAATAATTTCTTGGATATCTTCTTTATTGATTTTGTAATCACTCAAACTTCCTTCATAAGATTTATAACTTGTCCCGATCATTGTATAATCGTTTATCGGGACAAAAAAGAAAAATCTTTTCCCTCTTTTAACAATCGCACTTGTGTCGGAGAAATCTTTTGTCCCTTCCAAACCAACACTGATATGGAGAAAATATTTTCTTCTTTACAATAATATTAACTGCTTTGGTTAAAGATATTTTGGGTTTATTGCGAAATATTCAAAGAATTTTGTATAAGATTAAACCACGGACCAACTGCATTAATCACCAGCTTTGCACTAATATCAAATTCTTTTGAGGACTTAAATTATCTTTTGCACGAACTCCCTTTATTTCATTATTCTGAATAATAAAGTTCTTTTGCTTCCACATAATTAGCTGCAGTAAAATCATATTTATATGCATCATGACAAAAATCTCATCAAAAGTTTTTCTGTATTCTGAACAACAACTTCGTACCAGATTGCGCCGCCAGAGAGTTTATCTTTATTTATTCCGGGAAGAATTTTTAAAACTTCATCACGTCCAATAGTATATCCATTGGGGATATGATTTTCAGCAGAGATATCAGAATTCCTGTCAAAGCTTATTAAATCATTTATCATGATTGCAATTCCCATAGCTTCTTTACTTCTAATTCCGTGACCATAAGTCGGAACTAGAAAAGGAACAGCTTTTACAAGATCGGGTGCAACTTGTTGCATTATCTTTCTTGAGCGAATGGATTGTCTTATTCTTGTTAAGTTGCCATGCTGTAAATATCTTAATCCTCCATGAATTACTTTCATACTGTTAAAAGAAGTCGAATGACCAAAGTCGTTCATTTCTATCAAAGCTGTTTTGTAACCATTCCTTGCCGCTTCTCTTGCAACGGTGATGCCATGAATACCGCCACCTACAACGAGTATATCAAATTTATCTTTACTTAATTTTTCTATATCTCTTTTCATTAAGCTTAATTCAATTGATCGTAAATATTTTTCAATTTTAATTTATAACTTTCGAGTGAATAGTTCTTCTTAGCCAATGATTTTCCGGCTTCGCCAATTTTCTTCCGCAAATTTTCATTTTCAATTAATTCCTGGAAACCCTTAGCAAAAGATTCCGGATCAGGATTTACAAGCTTAGAACAAGTATCGTCAATTGCTTGTGTATGAGATTCAATGTTCGTTGCCAATACTGGTTTTCCTGAGATAAGATAAGAATATAATTTCATCGGTGTATTCTTTCCCTTCAGTCTTGGAGAAATAAGTATATCTGCCTGTGAAAGATAAGCTGGTAAATCCTTAAGCAAACGCGGTCCCGTAAAATAAATTTTATCAGAAATATTTAACTCCTTAGCCTTTTCAGTGTATTTATTTATATCATCTTTTTTCCCGCCGATAATAACAACTGAATACTGAACCTGAGAATTAATCTTTGCAATACTTTCCAACATTAAATCTATTCCCTGGTAATGTTCAAGATTGCCGACATATAAAGCAATAACTCCTTTTAAGTTCAGAGTTTGTTTTAAATCTTCTTTATTTTCTGAACTATTTTCAAAACCTATATCTTCCAGGACAAATACTTTTTTATCAGGATCATATTGTTTTACTTTATCTCCAAGAGATTTGCAAACAGGGACAACAATATCAGATCTTTTTACTGCCCAGCCTTCAAAGCCGTCGAGTATTTTTTGATAACGATTCAATGATTGCCATTTCTCAAGAAGCTGATCTGCAAGAGAAGAATCCATATCATAAATTAATTTTTTCTTCGCCATTTTATTTATTAAAACAGCAGGGAAAATTGATTCTTCAACTGCATGAATAACATCATATTTATTTTTTGTTACAAGTTTTATTAAAGAAAAAGTCAGGTAGATATCAGCAATAACTTTCTTAAAGGAAAATCCGATTGGAATATTATTAGCAAAAAGCGGCTTGGGTATTCTATAAAGATTTAATCCTTTTACTTCAATATCTGAACCTTCATGATATGTAAGCAAATCTACATTATGTCCAAACTCACACAATGTTTCAGCAATTAATCTTACCGCAATTGGAGTTCCGCGTTCCTGGAAAAATGGGTGTGGGGCAATTAATAAAATTTTCATCAATTAGTCCCCGTTTTAGTTAATCGTAACATAATCTGATTTTTGAAAAAATCAAAAATATTCTCCAGCTTTCCATAATTATCAGGCTCATTCTCGAGACTGTAAATCATCTTTTTAACGTCCCTAAAAGGATTGGAAAGATCTATTTCAGAAACAAAATAAAAACCAAAACTTCCCGCTTTTTTCTCCTGTGATTTAATAGGAAGAGGATCACTCCCTCTTAAAACTATTTTTTTATTTTGATCCGAAAATTTAAACTGTGCCGGAACTTTTAACAAAGCCAATCTGCCGCTGTTATCTCCAAGGAAAAATTTATTGCCATGATTTTTTTGAATAAAAGAATTAATAACCTCGCTTCTCTTTCCAAGCCACTTCCCAAATCCCCACGGCAAAACCGGGATAGCATCAATATTATTAATTCTTTTTACTGTTTCCTCTAAAGAAAGTGAATATTCTATTTTTTGTTGAGTTCCTAATGACAAAACCTCAAGTTTCTCTTTTGTAATGATTTGCTGACCAGCAATAATTACTATTAAGTTTGAGTCGGCTGTTTCAAAAACTAATGAACATTTTTCATCAGATTCTTTTATAAAGAAACCTTCATTTTCCAAATCCTGAATTATATTATTTGAATTCTCTTGAAGTTTATCAAAATAATTAAAGCCGTCTGATTCAGTAAGGAACAAAATGCCTACATACTTTTCTGCAAACTTTAGATTTTTATTATAGTATGAAAAATTTCTATTCGCTTCCTTAAAAAACCTGATTATATCATAGCAATCATAAATATGAAGATGTGTATCTATAAGTATTGATTTTTTTTCGGGCATCTAGTTTTATTCACTTCTGATTTAGCATAAAACTCTTTTTTAACGGCTGTTGGTTTTTGGCAAGTATAATGCCATTTAAGCGACTACCTAACAATAAAAAAATATATTTATATCCTTGGTTAATGTATTAAATTAAAACATTAACGTCATTTCTGGAAAATTAAAAGGGGTAAAAAAGAATGATATAAGTAGAAAAGAAAGCCGAAACAATTATTCCGGCTAAGCAAATTATCTTAATAATGTCATCTTTTTGGTTTGGGAATATTGATCTTTTACATTCAGGTTATACACATATACACCACTAGGTAAACTCGCAGCATCAAAATCCAAGGTATGTTTTCCTTGAGGAAGCTCATTGTTAACTAGTTCCTTAACTCTCTCGCCAAGAATATTATAAATAGTTAGTGTTACAAATGCCTTTTCCTTCATATTAAACTCAATTTTTGTGCTTGGATTAAACGGGTTAGGATAGTTTTGATAGAGTTGATATGAATCTGCAACATTACTTACTTCGAAATTCAGAATGTTTGAATATTCAAATTTCCCGCTATAATCTATTTGACTTAACCTGTAACTGTAGTTCCCGGTAAAAAGTTCTTTATTTGTAAATGAATAACTATTTTTTTCGCTAGTTGTACCATGGCCGGGAACGAACCCGATTACTTCAAATTCACTCTTATCCGTTTTCCTCTCTATTTCAAAGCCTTTATTATTTAACTCTGTAGATGTCTGCCATTCAAGAGTTACATTATTATCATTTACAGAACCTGTATAAGAAGTTAACTCAACCGGTAAGGTGTTTTCTTCGCCCACTATCTGGGCTTCCCAGAGGTTAGCCCAGTTATTAGGGTTATTAGTAGATGATACGAACTGTAATTTTACATATCTTGCCTGCTGTGCTGTAAATTGATTCTCTGTCCATTCCTCAGAAGCTGAGGATGCATTTACAACAACATCATTCCAGTTTACCTGGTCATCTGAAACAGATACGTTATATTGATATACTCTTCCTTCCTGAAAATTGTAAGAATGAAAATTTCGTCATACTTACTGACTTCTCTGATCCTAAATCAAAAACAATATACTGAGGCATTGACTGAGCAGCCCATCTTGAGTTCGGATCACCATCATAATACCCTAATCCATCTATCGTTTTTTCAGGAGGTGTATTTGGATCCGGTGTTGCCTGTTGCTGTTACACCTACTACCTGGTAGTTTACTAAGTCTCCAAAACTCTTTATATGATTGGATGGATTTGTAATATTAACAAAATTGCTTCCTGTAAGTATTGTTGCAACATTTCCTTCAAAATTCCATCTTACGTTTGGATTTGTTTCACCCAAAGGATTTGCATCCTGTAAACGAAAACTTCCTACACGTAATGGAGTTGAGGATATGTAGTCACTTCCCGGTGTTGATGCGAAAGTCAGTTTCTGAGTTCCGTCACCTGTATTTAATCCAATGCTAAACGAAGGAGGATTATTTAACTCGGAAGTCCCCGGTACATATGTAAATGTCAGTGAGTTGCTATCTGCATCATTAACATTGAATGAAAAGGAACATTGATATGAAGTTAATTGAAAGGTACTATCCATACTCTTGATGTACACATTGAACTCAAAAGTATTGGAATCTACTATCTGACCATTATCAAGGCTCATTTGATAATCTACCTGAGCACTCGAACTAACATAAAACATCGTTGCCAACAAAAGAACATAAACACATCGTATCATTTTTTCTCCTACTCATATTTTCAGGAGAGATTTATTCTTTCTGTTCTCTCTCCACCTTGTTATCGTATCAAAAACATATTCATCATTTCGCTTCCCCTTTTCTCACACTCGCACCTTGTTACAGGTGTCTAACTTATTTCATCAACATCATCTTTTTAGTCTCTGTGAACCTGTTACCTGCCTCTAATCTATATACATATACTCCACTTGCTAAGTTGGCTGCATTAAAGTCAACCTTATGTGTTCCTACATTCATATCCCCATTAACTAACTCTGCTACTTCTTCTCCAAGTATATTATACACAGTTAACTTTACTCTGGCATCTTCCTTTATTTCAAACTCTATACTTGTACTTGGATTAAATGGATTTGGGTAATTCTGTGAAAGCTTATAATCTTTCGGGTGATTCTTTATCTTGATTTGATTCTACGGAAGTTGTTTGATCTTTGCCCCAAATCTGGGCTTCCCAGAGGTTAGCCCAGTTATTAGGGTTATTAGTAGATGATACGAACTGTAATTTTACATATCTTGCCTGCTGTGCTGTAAATTGATTCTCTGTCCATTCCTCAGAAGCTGAGGATGCATTTACAACAACATCATTCCAGTTTACCTGGTCATCTGAAACAGATATATTATATTGATATACTCTTCCTTCCTGAAAATTGAAGAATGAAAATTTCGTCATACTTACTGACTTCTCTGATCCTAAATCAAAAACAATATACTGAGGCATTGACTGAGCAGCCCATCTCGCGTTAGGATCACCATCATAATATCCTAAACCATCTATTGTTTTTTCCGGTGCTGTATTTGTGTCTGTAGTTGCCGATGCTGTTACACCTACTACCTGGTAGTTTACTAAATCTCCAAAACTCTTTATATGATTGGATGGATTTGTAATATTAACAAAATTGCTTCCTGTAAGTATTGTTGCAACATTTCCTTCAAAATTCCATCTTACGTTTGGATTTGTTTCACCCAAAGGATTTGCATCCTGTAAACGAAAACTTCCTACACGTAATGGAGTTGAGGATATGTAGTCACTTCCCGGTGTTGATGCGAAAGTCAGTTTCTGAGTTCCGTCACCTGTATTTAATCCAATGCTAAACGAAGGAGGATTATTTAACTCGGAAGTCCCCGGTACATATGTAAATGTCAGTGAGTTGCTATCTGAATCATTAACATTGAATGAAAAGGAACATTGATATGAAGTTAATTGAAAGGTACTATCCACACTCTTGATGTACACATTGAACTCAAAAGTATTGGAATCTACTATCTGACCATTATCAAGGCTCATTTGATAATCTACCTGAGCACTTGAACTAACATAAAACATCGTTGCCAACAAAAGAACATAAACACATCGTATCATTTTTTCTCCTACTCATATTTTCAGGAGAGATTTATTCTTTCTGTTCTCTCTCCACCTTGTTATCGTATCAAAAACATATTCATCATTTCGCTTCCCCTTTTCTCACACTCGCACTTTGTTACAGGTGTCTAACTTATTTCATCAACATCATCTTTTTAGTCTCTGTGAACCTGTTACCTGCCTCTAATCTATATACATATACTCCACTTGCTAAGTTGGCTGCATTAAAGTCAACCTTATGTGTTCCTACATTCATATCCCCATTAACTAACTCTGCTACTTCTTCTCCAAGTATATTATACACAGTTAACTTTACTCTGGCATCTTCCTTTATTTCAAACTCTATACTTGTACTTGGATTAAATGGATTTGGGTAATTCTGTGAAAG
>CAVSGR010000003.1:0-85213 GCA_963727535.1 uncultured Ignavibacteria bacterium | reverse complement strand
GTACTGTTGGCTAAGATGTTATAAATAAATGAGTTAAATACCAATTGTTTTCCTAAAGCAACATATTAGTAACAATTTTAAGCAAGAAAAGAGATTTTCTAATTACAAGCTTCTCTTCATCTCTTCCTCACTAATAAATATAAACCTGCTCATCGCGCGGGTTATACTTTTTTTATCCTTGTTAATTTCTTTGCACCATGGTCTGCGGTGCATAGTTTCTTAGAGAAAGGACTTCCTAAACAATTGTGTTTCCTTCGTTTCCATAGTAAATATGCTAATTTAGTTTTTATTTTGTATTATTGAGGTAAATAATGAGTTGTGTGTCATGCAACGCCATTCACTCCGCGAACTATGGGTCACAAGAATTAAATATATTAATTACAAAAACTAAGTATAAAAAATGACTGACATAGAAGTTCTTAAAGGTGCGCTTTTACAATTCGCCCAACTTGACGAGGATGACTTTAACCTTTCGCTTCCCTTCTGGAAAATAAAGTCATACAAAAAGGGAGAGATTTACAATCCTATGGGAAGTATATGCAGGTATCTTGGTTTTACTATGGAAGGTTATTTCAGATCTTATTTGTATGGTAAAAATGGAGAGGAAATAAATTTATTTCTTTTCCCCCCTCACAATGTCGTGGTTACTTACAAGAGTTTTATTCATCAAAGCCCTTGCGAATATAATACTGTGGCAATGACAGATGCCCGTGCTATTTGCATTACGCTTGCAGATTTACAATCTCTTTATAAAAAGTCACATGGCTGGGAACGATTTGGAAGACTTATGGCTGAAAAAGCTTTTGACGTAGCTGTTGATCGTGCCGAAAGTTTCGTCTTTAAATCAGCAGAGCAGCGTTATTTAGAGCTTATCCAAATGCATCCCGATTTTGTTAACAACATCCCTCTTTATCATATTGCTTCTTATCTCGGTATTGCTGGTCCCTCCCTCAGTCGCATACGAAAAAAAATCTCCGGTCAATAATACAATTTTAACATAGGTTAAAAATTTCCTACCAATAATACGATTTTAACATAGGTTAAAGTTTTAATGAATTTATTGGCTTAATCTTACTACGTAAATTAATTCATCACAATTCAATCAACAAAATGGAGTTGTAAAATCACCATTATGACTATTTCGGACAGGGAAATGTACCTGCTATTCTTGACATGTGTACTGATGATGTAAAATGGACCTGCCCGGGACCCACTGACATACTTCCGTATGCGCAGGTATACAAAGGGAAAAAAGGGGTAGCGGAATTCTTCAAACTTATTTATGAAAACAAAGACTTCCCAGGATTTGAGATAGATGAGTATATCTCAGAAGGCAATAAAGTTGTTGCCCTGGGACATTGGGATGCAAAATCCAAGAAAACAGGTAAACCTTATTCGGGGAACTGGGCAATGGTATTTTATTTCAGGGATAGCAAGTTGTATGAGCACAAAGAATATTATGATTCATACGGGGAAGCAATGGCTTCCAAAGGATAAAATTAATTCATAAAAATTAAAGTTCCGTTTCGTCTCTCAGTTATTATGCTTACACCATAGTGGCTTATTGACGAAACGGTTTTTTGATGTCATCCTTAGTTCGACTGGGTTTAAGAATTTTAATTACTGAGGTGTAACAATATTTTTTCTACAAATTATCTTATCTCGATTACTGGTAAATTATTAATAGCTCCTATCAATTTTTATCCCATTGAATCGATTGACAACGGCTCCTTTGACTCAATAATCTCTTGCAACATTTCTTCGCTAAACCCCTGAAATATTTTTAGCCAGTTACTTTTAAGAATATCATTTTCTCCTAATAGATTTCTGGCTGCTTTATTAGCAAAAAGTATTTTCCCTGACTTATCTAATCGAATAAAGGAACCTAGATCCATTTCTTGAAAAAGTGTATAATCTGCTA
The DNA here is from genome assembly GCA_963727535.1 of uncultured Ignavibacteria bacterium. Lineage (GTDB taxonomy): Bacteria > Bacteroidota > Ignavibacteria > Ignavibacteriales > Ignavibacteriaceae > RBG-16-34-14. The sequence goes on along the minus strand of CAVSGR010000003.1, from coordinate 83,292 downwards.
ACTATTTCTGAAGAAGATGAGCTTTCTCTTGAGATTTTGATTCCATATTACATCTAAAATTTTAGTTTTAGAAATAATCCGGAGAATAACCGACGAAAAATATAATTGAATTAAATAAAGTCTAGACAATGCTATTAATAGTTTTTTCCATACCAAATCCATCATTGATTATACAAATGCACATCTCTCTGTGGAAACGGAATTGATATACCTTCTTTATCAAATTCCAGTTTTACTTTCTCATTCATATCGAAAAAAATGTCCCAATAATCCGCACCTGTACACCAGACTCTGAAATTAAAATTAACAGAACTGTCTGCAAGCTCTGCAACTACAATTTGCGGAGCGGGATCTTTTAACACTCTTTCATCTTCATCAACAATTCTTCTTAATATCTGTTTGGCTTTACTAATGTCATCTCCATAACCGATACCGAAAACCATATCGACACGTCGTTTTTCTTCAGTGGAATAATTTACCATACTTCCGTTTGATAAAGCACCGTTTGGAATTATTATTGTTTTATTATCAGGTGTTTTAAGTACTGTTGTAAAAACAGTTATTTCACTAACAACTCCTGCATGACCCTGTGCATCGATAAAATCACCTACTTTAAAAGGCTTGAAAATCAGAATCAAAACTCCACCGGCAAAGTTTGCCAGACCTCCTTGTAAGGCTAAGCCCACGGCTAAACCTGCTGCACCTAATATGGCAACAAAAGATGTCGTCTCGATTCCTAACATCGTTGCAACACTTATTAACAACAAAACTTTTAAGAGTACCCGGAACAAAGTGCTTAGAAATTTTCTAAGAGAAGCTTCTACTCCGGACCGTTCCATTGCCTTGTTTGTTGCTTTAACTAAAAGTTTTACAATCCATAATCCCACAATTAGTACGACTATAGTTAAAAGTAATTTGGGCCCGTATTGAATTGCCAGATCAATCAATTTTTGACTATAATTCTGCACCGTGTTTGCATTTATTCCTTCCATTATTTCTCCCTTTATTTATTTTTGAACTGTATACTAAAATTTAATTCTTTGGAAGTATTATCGCCACATTCTTATCATTTTTTTAATATTTTATCAAGATAAATGTTTAACCTCAGAATAGTTCCTTCTCCAATCTTTATTATAGAAATAAAACTTGAAAAAGCTAATTAAAAATGACTAAATTAAGTGTGGTTTGTTATCACAAAGAAATTATTATTAGATTTTTCTTAGGTATTGTATGAGCAAATCTGTAACAATTGAAGAATTAAAGAAGATTATTGCCCTGCGCGATCTGCCCGACGAGCATCTTGAATGGATTTTGACCCATTCGGAATATAAAGAGCATGAGGATGGGGATATAATAATGAAAACAGGTCAATCCATTGATGAAATGTCTTTCCTATTGGAAGGGAAAATGAATTTTTATATGAATATGAACGGGCAATTGGTTTATTACTTTAGTTTTGAAAATAATGAGCTTACCGGAGGCGTAAGCGGTCTTCTGCCCTACTCAAGAATGCGAACTACTCCCGGTAATTCTTATGCAGTCGGAAAACTGCGCTTGCTTAAACTACATAAAAAATATTTCCAGGAGCTGGAACAGCTTAATCCCGATTTTATTCAGCGTTTAATTGGTTACATGACTGAAAGAGCCCGTGTTTTTGCAACAACACAAATGCAACAGGAGAAAGTAAGTGCGCTCGGGAAACTTGCTGCCGGAATTGCACATGAATTGAACAATCCTGCAGCCGCAATTAACAGGATATCCGAAGAGCTGGATAAAAGATTGAAACTTAACTTTGAACTTACTGAAGAATTATTGAAGCATAATATTCCTCCAGAGCTCATTCGGAACACCCAGGAAATGGCAAACGAAAAAGAAAATAACCATTCCATAAAAAATAAAACCACTCCGCTTCAACGCATTCAAGAAGAAGATGAACTAAACGAGTGGTTGAATGCAAGAGGTTTTATTGATCGCAATGAGATTGCAGAAACATTTACCGAAGCTGGTTTTTCAATAGAAGAGCTGGAAGTAATTAACCGGGGTGTTGACAATGAAGCATTCCAAAATATTCTTGACTGGCTTGAGAATCTCTTAAGTTCTGAACGGTTAATAAAGGACCTTGAAGATGCTTCCAGACGTATTTCAATGCTGGTCGATGCCATTAAATCTCATGTTCAAATGGATAGATCGGGAGATCTTTATAATACAAATATTCATACAGATATAGAAAATACATTAATACTTCTTGGATATAAGATCCGTGAGAAAAATATACTGGTTAAAAAAATCTTTTGTGATAATATGCCGGAAGTAGAAGTTTATATAGGAGCCTTGAACCAGGTATGGACAAATATTATAGATAACGCCATATTTGCTGTTCCTCAACATGGGGAAATAGAAATCGAAACAATGTGCGATAATAAAAACGTAACTGTTCGTATTACCGATAATGGCTTCGGTATTCCTAAAGAAATTCTCTCCCGGGTATTCGATCCTTTTTTTACAACAAAGAAAGTAGGAGAAGGAACAGGCATAGGACTCGACATTGTAAAGAACGTAATAAATCAACATCATGGAGAGATAAAAGTTAATTCCACTCCAGGCAAAACTGAATTTATTATTTGCATACCAGTTTCTCAACATTAATAATAGTAAGAATGAAATATGAAACTTCCATTCATTATAATAATTGATGATGATGCTCAAGTACTAAGAGCTATCCAACGGGATATCAGGAATAAATTCCGCGAAGATTATAAAATACTTGCAACCGAATCGGCTAAAGAAGCCTTCGACGCAGTTAAAGAATTAAAATTAAAAAATGAAGCTGTCGCTCTTTTTATCTCCGATCAGAGAATGCCTGAAATGGAAGGAACTGTGTTTTTGGAAAGTGTAATGGAGTTCTTTCCTGAAGCAAAAAAAGTATTGTTAACCGCTTATTCAGATATTAAGGCTGCAATTAAAGCTATTAACACCTTAAGATTAGATTACTACCTGCTTAAACCCTGGAATCCACCTGAAGAAAAACTTTATCCTGTAATAACTGATCTACTCGACGATTGGCAGAATAACTTTACTCCCGATTTTGCCGGAATAAAAATCATCGGTTATCAATGGTCTCCATTATCACATCATATAAAGGATTTTTTAACCGGAAATTTAATTCCGTATAAGTGGTTTGATGTAGAATTGAACAAGGAAAGTACAGAATTAATAAACACTCACAAAATAGAAACTGATGAATTACCGGCAGTTCTATTCGAGGACGGTACCGTGTTAAAAAGCCCGAATGAAATTGAAATAGCAAAAAAAATCGGCTTGAATTCAACTGCTTCGGAAGAACTTTATGATGTTGTAATTATAGGAGCGGGACCTGCCGGTTTAGCCGCTGCGGTTTATGGTGGTACAGAGGGATTAAAAACTCTGATGATAGAAAAGAAGGCGCCCGGTGGACAAGCCGGTACAAGCTCAAGAATTGAAAATTACTTGGGATTTCCTTCAGGACTTTCTGGTGCGGATTTAACCAGGAGAGCCTTAACCCAGGCTTTAAGATTTGGTGTTGAGCTTCTTTCACCCTGCCAGGTTGTTGACATAAATACAAAAGACAATTATAAAATTTTATCTCTTTCAAATGGTCCCGAGATAAAAACACATACAATAATAATTTCTACCGGTGTCGATTATAATACCCTGGAGACTAAAGGAATAAATGAACTCACAGGCGCGGGAGTTTATTATGGAGCAGCAACAGCCGAAGCACACTCATGCAAAGGAAAAAATGTCTTTATTGTCGGCGGAGGTAATTCTGCCGGTCAGGCTGCTATGTATCTTTCCAGTTTTGCTGAAAAAGTTTTTATCGTAATCCGTAGAAATTCTCTGGAAGCAACAATGTCACATTACCTGGTAGATCAGATTAATAAAACAAAGAATATAACTTTGATAACTAATTCTATTATTGTAGAGGCGGCAGGAAATAACAAGCTTGAAACCATTACTTTAGAAAATATTGAAACAAGCGAACAAAAAACCAGCGAAGCTGCTGCATTGTTCATTTTCATAGGAGCTAAGCCGATTACAGATTGGATCAAACTAAATATAATAAGGGACTCAAAGGGATTTATCGTTACAGGACGTGATTTATTTAAATCTGAAAATTTCAAAAAGATATGGAAAATTGAACGTGATCCTTATCCGCTTGAAACCTGCATACCCGGAATCTTTTCCGCAGGTGATGTAAGAGCCGGTGCTATGAACCGCGTAGCTTCGGCTGTCGGTGAAGGGGCAATGGCAATCAAGCTTGTTCATGAATATATTTCAGAGATTTAAGGATTTGGTTGAAAGTAAATAGCGTTAGGTCGAATTCTTTTATTGTCAGAAAAAATCAAATAGTTATATTTAGTATATTCCTCAATGAGAAGGGATATCCATTGAGAGAAATGGTAAAATAAAAATTTTTCCTTGGTGAGTTGTTCTATTAAGATTTATCACTTTATAAAACAAATGTGTAACCATTTGTGAATTAACCACTTCTTTAATCTCAACAGAAAATTTTTCTTTATCAATACTTTCAAACAACTTAACACCTTTTCCCATTATTATCGGTGCAATATGAAGACTGGATTCATCAATTAATCCTGCATTAAGATATTGTTGAATTGCGGAAGCGCCGCCGGATATTCTTACATCCTTATTTCCTGCTGCCTTCTCTGCTTTTTCTAAAACAGAATGAATATTATCATTAGTAAAAAAGAATGTTGTTCCCCCGGGTCTTTCCCACGGTTTACGTTTTTGATTAGTTAAAACATAAACAGGGCAATGAAAAGGCGCTTCCTCCGGCCAGTTAGCTTCTCCTTCTATAAACATATTTTTACCCATTATGTTTGCACCAATCCTGTTAAAGGTTTCTTCAATTATATCATTGTCTTTATTATTTGTTTCTCCACCTTCAAGCTTTAAATGACTTAAGAACCCTTTTTGTCTGAACATCCATTCGTGTATTTTTATTCCATTTTCACCCAAAGGATTTTTTGCTCCGCAGTTTGGTCCGGCTATGAAACCGTCAAGGGTAATTCCAACATTAAAAAAAACTTTGCTCATATTAGAACCTCATTTATACTACACTTGTGTAAATTAATTAGTAAACCGTTGAAACGGTTGAGTCATGTTGTGTCTTTCTTATTAACCCACGGATTTGGCAAAGCCATCCCTTCGGGAAATCCGTGGGTTACTGAAAACTAAGTAATTTTTTGTAACTGCTTTCTCCGAAGCCACAGTTTTTCTTAGATGTTTATTTCATGCAACTGGTTTATACTATAGGTCTTATTTGTATAAGAATTAGTTGCAGATACTTAAGATCACTGATTTTTTGGTAGACCTTCACTTTCATCTGCATCCAGTCCTGTTTCCCAGCCATCATAAAAACCACCCAGATTATCGGCAATGATTTCCAATTTTTTACGAAGTGAAGTTAAGGTGCTATTAGTTGGAGTTAAGTGATTTGAAGCAAGACACAGCCAGTCCTTTTTATCGTATGATTGTGAACATTCAACTTCGAATCCTATTTTTTTTAATTCACGTTCTGCTTCTTTTGCTTTCTCCTCATCAGGAAAATATAAATAAAAACTAATCAGCCTTGTCTTTGATAAATCTGCTTTGCTTTTGCTCAGAAGATTTAATACGGCTTCATCCGGATTAGTTATTAATTTTTTAGAAGGCTTATCCGGCATTCGTTCAGCAGATTTTCTTTTGCTTTTTTCATTCTTCTTCATATTGCTTACATAGTAGCAATTTTTATTATATTTTTACTTTAGTCCCACTTTCAATGGATTTATAAATTGCTTCAATAACTTTAAGGTCTTTTAGCCCCTCTTCTCCATTTGCATCTGATTCAGAATCATCCAAAATACATTTAGTGAAAGTATCCATCTGAACTGCTTGCTGATTTATATGAGGAAAATCTAATTCACCCTCACTTGTCTTTCCTTTAATGCCCCCATAATTAAAGGCAGGCATCAGATTAAACCACCTTCTTTCTTTACTTATGTAAAGATTATTTGCCGGAGTAGAATATGAAGTGTATGAATTGGAAACGTGTCCGCCTGGAAATTCCATTTGCCACGTAATTGTCTCATCCACTTCTGCAAATTTTATCTGATCGGTTTTATATTCTTGCGCTGTCACAGAAACAGGCTCTTCACCAACAGAATATCTTGCAGCTTGTATTGCATAAATTCCGAGATCCATCATTGCCCCGCCACCAGCAAGAGATTTCTTTAATCTCCATTGTGTCGGATCACCAATTTTAAAACCAAATTCGGATTGTACATACAGAATTCCGCTGTCGCCTTCGGTTCTGAATTTCATTGCTGCTTTATGATAAGGATCGGTGTGCAAACGATACCCGACAAAAAGTCTTACACCTGCTTTGCTGCAGGCATCAATCATTTCTTCACATTCTTTAACAGAAAGCGCCATAGGTTTTTCGCAGAAAACATGCTTTCCTGCTTTGGCTGCTCTTATCACAAACTCACGATGCATTGAATTTGGAAGCACCACATAAACCACATCGATAGATTGGTTATCTGCTATCTCATCAAAGTTTTCATAGTTATAAATGTTTTTATCCGGAATGTTATACTGCTGTTTCCATTTATCTGTTTTCGCAGGCGTGCCCGTTACAATTCCGTTTAAATAACAGTTTGATGTTTCCTGCAATGCAGGCGCAAGTTCGTGAGTTGCATAATTTCCAAGTCCGACTAACGCAACACCAAGTTTTTTATCACCGGTAAAAAGAGGCTTGGAAAATGTTGGAAAAGCAGGCATCATTAGCAATGCTGACCCTGCACCTATTGTTGTAATGAATTTTCGGCGGGTATATTTCATTATAATTCCTCCTGATAATTTAAACGACTATTTAAAATATAGCTGATTATTTAATTATCAAAGATTTGTTTTTCAGAATTGTTATTGTGTCCATTAAACTAAAGTAGTATTATGGATATAATAATATTTTAATTTATCCCCATACAAATAAAATTATTTCTACTATAAGTCATAAAATTTGAGCATTAAATTCAGATATATCGCCATAAACCCCCGTTTGAAGAATCATGTTGAAAAAATCTGGGTGCTGGAAAGCAGTGGTAAGATTCCGATAGAGGATATGAAAATTATTGTCCCTAACGGGAGAATAAAACTAATTATTCCTTTTCGAAATGGATTTTATCGATTAATTAATGGCAATTATAATATATCAAAAGAGCAACAGATTAATTTTGTGGGTGTTAGCGATGTTTCTTCTATTATTGATTTTGAACAGGATGAACCATCCGGAACTATCGGAATTGAGTTTTGCCTTTCCAGTGCCTACCGTTTTTTTCAATTCCCTCAGGATGAAACCAAAAATGAAATGTATTCAATTGAAGATGTGCTAGGGCAGCTCGGGAAAAACATTCAGGAAAGAATTATTGATACAGTAACAACTGATCAAAAAGTCGAACTGATTCAGCAATTTCTTGTAAAACTCTTTTTAAAAAGTGCCGAGGACAAAATTTTTGATTACTGTGTAAATAGAATAAAATCAGGTGCTGGAAGAATTACCATTAATCAATTGGAAAAAGAAACCGGTTACAGCAGAAGACGACTCAATATGAAATTTCATGAAAAAATAGGAGTCAGTCCCAAAACACTTTGTGCAATTACAAGGTTTACTTATGTTTTCCAGGTTTTAGCTAATAATCCTAATGAAATTTTCCTCAATAAAATTTTTTACAATCTTTACTACGATCAGGCTCACTTTATAAAAGAGTTCCGGAGATTTACCGGAGTCCCTCCCGCTGCTTACGAAAGGAATATTAATAATTTCGGAAAAATATTTTATAAGAAGTAAACTTCTTATTTCCTGAAGTGTCAGGATTTCCCATTTTTACAATTCTAAAAGGTTAATTATCTCTATTATCACACAAATAAATAAAATTAGTTTTTACCTGAGGATGTAGAAAGAGTCTCATTTGTTATTTCCTCTTTCAAAAGAAAATATTCATAAACATTTTAGGAAAGAATCATGAAGAAATTTGTTTTAATAACAATAGGATTTATCCAGCCAACGCCGGAAATTATGAAATCCTGGAATCAATGGTTTAAATCTATAGAAGATAAAATAGAAACGCAGATTGGACTAAGAAATGGGAAAGAGGTGACAAAAAATGGTGTTACTGAACTTGCAATGGATAAAGATGCAATTACAGGCTATTTAGTCATAAATGCGGGCAATATTGATGAAGCCATAAAGATAGCTCAGGATTGTCCTCTGGTAACCAGTACCAAAGTATATGAAGCAATGTCACATTAGAAGCAATTATTAAATACAATTTCCTTATTTACTAACAAAAACTGAGAAGAATAAAAAATGAGTAATACAGCCCTACAAACAGTGCAAAATTTTCAATTGTCTATGGGTAGCGGAACAGACGAGTGGATGAAATTAATATCTGATAAGATTAGCTTTACAGGACCTGTTGCACAGGTAATCGGAAAAGAAAAGTTCCTAGAACTTAATAATGGATTTCTCCAGATGGTCAGAGGTTATGAACTATTCAATTCGTTTGAAAGTGGTAATTTCGTCTGCTTGGAAAGCAAATACAAAGTAGCGACTCCTAAAGGCAATGAAATTGAATGCAATATGGGAGAGGTATATACGGTAGACGATGGGAAGATACAGAATATAAGAGTCTACTATGATGCCGAGGAATTCCGGAAAGAATTTGGAAGCTAGATTATCTGCAGACTAAGGGATGATTATTTAGATCTGAATTTTTAAGTCGAGGAAAGAGATAAATGGCATACTCAGAACATCAAAAAGAAAGAATAGGAAGAGCATTAAAAGCAAAAGCTAAATCTTATGAAGGTAAAAAATTTATGGGAGGATATTGTTTTTTTGTGAACGATAAAATGTGCGTGGGTCTTGACATAGACAAAGCTACCGGCAAAGACAGATTGATGGCAAGAATCGGTGAAGAAATTATGACGAAAGCAATGAAAAAGAAAGGCTGCAGGCCAATGGATATTACCGGACGCCCTCTTAGAGGTTTTGTATTTGTTGACCCGGAAGGTTTTAACGTTGAAAAAGATTTGGATTATTGGGTAAAACTATGCCTTGAGTATAATCCTTATGCTAAAAGGAGCGGGAAGAAGAAAAATACCTAATAATTCATTCGGTCTCCTTCACCATTTTTCTATACTGCAAAGCAATAACACCCGAATGAAATTTTTTAGTATCTATCAATTTAAGATTTCTTTTTTCATCGAAATCTTCAAACAGTTGTTTGCCTTTTCCGGCAATTATAGGGTGAACTAAAAACCAAAACTCATCAATCAGGTTAAGTTTTAATAATTGAGATGCAATACTTAAGCTGCCGGCTGAAATATTTTTACCATCTTCATTTTTAAGTCTTTTTACTATATCTATAAGATTCTCTTCTGCAATTACAGAATTTTGCCAGTCAAGTTTCTTCAATGTATTAGTAAAGACTATTTTCTGTACAGAATTAAATTTATCGGCGAACCTCAGCGTACTTTTGGTATTGCGCGGGTCTTCATGGGCTACCGGCCAGTAACCTTCCATTAATTCATAGGTTTTTCTGCCCATTAAAATCACATCAACATTATCCAGATAGTCAGCATAAAAATTGTGCAATTCATCATCGGGTATAACACTTGTGTGGTCCGCAAAACCATTTATGGTAGAATTAATTGCAAAAATCACTTTTCTCATTTTCACTTTTTATTTTATTACTTACATAGGCAATGGCTGCAAAATGCTTACACGGTTACCTTCGGTATCCTTAAAGGAAGCATACTTTCCAACTCCAGGAATATCCATCGGTTCGTTTAGCATTTTTCCACCCGCTTTTTTAATCTTCTCAATTGATTCATTGATATCCTCAACAGCAATTACAACGGATGGATGATTTGAAATAGGATCATCCGTTTTAGGATAGAAGCCACCGTTAATTGTTCCCGGTGTTTGGATCATTCCATTTTCACCTGTTTCTGTTGTTTGAGCGACAATATAATTTCCCATCTCGGGACCGTACTGCTTCATCTGCCAGCCGAATGCACTTGTATAAAATTCTTTCATTCTTGCAGTATCTTCTGCGGGCATTTCAAAGTGAACTACGGGATTCATTTTTGACATAAGATTACCTCTTAGATTTTATTGGTTTATTAAATTGATTTATAAATAAGTAAAATATTTTTCGAATACATTATATTTCTCCTGTCATCTGTTTTGTTATTGTCTATAATGTCTACCTTCACATTATTCTTTTTTATCTCCTCTAAAAATCCACTGGATGCCATATTTGTCATAAAACTGTCCATATAGCCCAAATGGCAATTCACGCAGTTCCTGAAGTTTTTTGTTATTGTCGCCATCCTTGAGCTTGTCAAAGACCGTTTTCAACTCATCATAGGTCTTTCCAATGACAAATATTGCGAACGTATTGCCTTGGATAGGACTAAATTCGGGCGATGCCATCCAGTCAGTCGCTGATATCTCAATATCACCGCTCTTTAAATGTGCATTGATAATTCTCGCATGCTTTTCCGGAGGAAGCATGTCTTTCATGGGAGAATCACCAAGTCGAGTCAAGGTCAACTCACCACCAAGACATTCGTGATAAAAAGTCATTGCTTCAGCACAATTTCCATCGAACAGCAGAAATGGTATGCATCGTAACCCTTGTGCGATTTGGTTTATTTTTTTCATTTTATTTTCTCCTTAAGCTCCAACAGTACCTGTCTTAACTTTTCCAGCTCGCTTGTAATTAACCATAATCACTCCGCTTGGCGTGACCATACTTTCTACTAATGCAAAAGCCGCTGGTATTGTGCCATCCACAAACAATTTTTTCCCTGTACCAAGAGTCAGCGGGTAAGTGTTGAGCCAGAGTTCATCTACTAAATCATTTTTCAGTAGTAACTGAATTAGCTTGCTGCTTCCCCAGACTTTTATATCAGAACCTGATCCTTTTTTAATTTTTTTGATGTCTGCCAAACTTTTTAGGAAAATAGTATTTTCCCAATCTGACTTTACCCTCGTCTTAGAAAAGATATATTTAGTGACTTCATTAATACCAGGCCAGCCGGCTGCATGTTCAGGCCAATAGCCCTCAAAAATATCAAAGGTTTTCCTGCCTAGCAGAAGATCAGCAGCTTTCATCTGTTTTTTCCAGACCTTGCCAGAGGCATCGTCTGCATAAGGTGCAGTCCAGCCGCCGTATTTAAAACCTTCTGAAGTATCTTCCTTAGATCCGCCCGGTGCCTGCATTACTCCATCTAAAGTAATCATTGATATAACAATTATTTTTCTCATGGCCTTTTACTCCTTTTGATTGTATAAGCCAGACAGTCTGCTTGCCTTACTTTTTGATTGATTAATTATGGTCAACATTTCTTAGTCGTTTGACGAAATCGGAATTCTTTATAATTCATTTTTTATTTACCAGAATTTTTTACATTCATTTCACCGTTCAAGAACGGCAGCACTGTTTCCGCCAGCCTGGGTGAAGTGCCCATTTCATAGTGCGTCACGTCCGGCAAAATTGCCAAACGATTCTGTGATATATGCTCGCGCATCCATCCCGCATCGCGCAATCCTCCGCCAAGCAGGTGATAGAACGATACATAGTGCTCAGGTCGAACCATATCCGCGTCTCCATACACAAGCATTACCGGCATCTTGAGCTGCTTAACACTTTCAGACCAATCATACGATTGACGCAGAGCCTCTCCCATTGCGTCGAGAAGCCTTGGAAAATCCTGCGGATTAGGTGCAATCGCAACATAGGATTTATATATCATCGTTTCCTTCATCTGGTCAGCCATGGCTGCATTTAATGCTGTCTGCTGCGGCAACATTTCCGCAAACCAGCCGTCTTGTGCATAAGGTGTAGAAACGACTATCAACCGGTGTATGAGTGAGGGATGCTGAAATGCAAGCTGCAACGCAACAAATCCACCAAAAGAGTAGCCCATTACATCTGCCTGCTGTATGCCAAGTTTCTCAAGGACTATCGCGAGGTCATTGCCTATTTCCGCCGGGATAATCTTCCTGCTGCCAAGCGCTGTGTGCCCATGCCCAAGCAGATCGACACCGATAATACGGTGTGTCTCTGCGAGCTTCATAAGGACTGGCCCAAAAGCATCAGCAGACATAAGTCCGCCATGCAGCAGCAGCAACGGCTCTCCTTCGCCTCTTATTTCGAACCAATAATCAATGCCATTAGCAGCTACGTAACCGCTGGTGTCCGGCTCCGTAACAATCTCCTGCGCCCATGTGATTGATCCCAAGACGAAGAGAACCACAGCAATAAACATAACTCTGAATTTTGTCATAACTCTAATCTCCTTCCTACCTTTTCAATTAAATTATTTTACCATTTTCATGATTACTTTTTTATTGTTTTCTTCAACTATTAGTTTTCTTCCACATACTTTTTAAAGTTATCCAAAATTGCCTGCCAACCCCCTTTTTGCATCTCGATGGGATTCTCATTTTCAGCATCGAAAGTTGTTGAAACTTTTGTTTTACTTCCATGATTTTCAAAATTAGTTATTGCTTGTCTGCCATCTTTCATTGTATAAGCGATTTTCTTTTGATCAACGATTTCGTCATAAATAGCTTCAAAATCGAATCCGAAACTTCCGTCTTTAGCTTCCATTCTGCTCTTAAACTTCCCACCTACTCTTAAATCATTTTCGGCATTCGGACAGTGCCAGTCATCGGCGGCAAAGTTCCATTTTGTAATGTGTTCAGGTCTATTCCAATAATCCCATACCTTTTTTGTGTTTGCTGAAACTGTTGTCTCTATTGTGACTTTTGTTGCGTCCATAATTTATTCCTTCTTTTAGTTAGTTAAATATTAATAAAGAGCAAATGTCCTATGCTGCAATTGATAAATCATTATTAAGTTGTTCACATACTGAAAGTATTATTGCCTTGCCGATCTCAGGTAATACTTTTTTCATCTCATTTTTCTATTATACTACTGTAATAAATAATTCTATTTTGTTAAGTAACTATTTATAACTATTCCGTTTTTGCAAATGGTGGAGTTTATGAGCTTTAATAGTTGCCAATTTCTCAACATGCCAAAAGTTGCAACACCTTTGCCTAATGCAATAGGATTGATGAATAAGTGAAATTCATCAATCAATTTCTCATTAATTAAAGATGCAACAAATGAACTGCCTCCATATACAATAATATCTTTACCACTCTGTTTTTTAAGTTTATTTATTTCTTCTATTAAATTTCCTTTTGCAAGCTCCGTTCTTTCCCAGATTAACTTATCAAGTGAATTAGTGAATACTACCTTTCTCGCATTAACAATTCTTACTGCATAATCATTCATTGGATGGTCTGTTTGTTTTACTCTGGCTTCCCAGGCTGGGAAAAATTTTTCTGCTAATTTTCTACCCATAATAATTGTATCGGAAGTATCAAGTAAGTCAATTGTATATTGTTTTTGGACCTCATCTAAATCCCAGGTTATCCATTTCATTTCATCATCAGGTCCTGTCGAATTAAATCCGTCAATCGATACTTGCATTTGCAATTTTATTTTTCTCATTTTTCCACTCCTTTTGGAAAGTTGATATTTTGAACAGGATTATTTATCCAATTCGTTTGTAAGTCAATTCCAAGTCCTTGTTCCAATTGATATCGTCTTCACAGAGTTCCCAGACACCTTCCGTTATATTCCCGTTGTTTTTAACAACGCCTTTAAATCTTTGAGAAAAGCCCGGAAAGTTTCTCCACATTTCAAGGGTGTTGTCAGTGAATTTTACTTCAAATTTTCTTGAAACCCCACGAACGTCGTAAGAGAACATATAAAACTTGTTAGCGGCATCGTCACTTGCAATAATTGATATGTTGTCAGGAATTTCCAACTCATCCATACGCGAATACATCATGAGAAAAGCCCCTCCCTCCAGCCAGCTAAAAGTTGTGTGCCCATGAAATGTCGTGTCTGGTAAAAGCCGGTGGTGACCTTCTGTTTCCCAATCCCCAATTAGAATTTTAAATGGTTCGAGTCGAGGATTGATAGAATCAAGATTTAGTTTTGAGTTTTGTAACATATCATTTATTTCCTTGTTTTCTCTCTCCATGAATCTATACTTAATGCACGTGCCCCTGAGGCTGAAAAATACAACCAGATGAAGCAATATAATACTGCTGGTTGTCCACCATTGATTATGGGCCAGAAATTTTGCGGAAAATGGACCTGAAAATATGCTACTGCCATCTCGCCCGCAAGGATAAATGCAACCGGGCGTGTATAAAGACCAATCAACAGCAACAGCCCGCCAAAAGTTTCAAGAATTCCAGCGAACCCCATTTGTGAAATTAACGGAACTGTCCCCCCATTTGGCGGAACACCCATAGGGAATGCAAACAACTTCATTGTGCCTGCTGTTATAAACATAAATGCGGCAAAAATTCGCAGTAATCCCTGGATATAAGGAGAAAGTGATTGCCATTTTGCAATTATATTTTTCATGACGATATTCCTTTCACTTAATTCGTACTCTTAAATATTCTCAAGTTCAGCGTTAGCTATTGACATAATTACTATTCAAATGTTTCGTAATGAAGTACTTTCTCTTCAAATTCTAAAAGGTATTTTTTATCCTCAACATAATACCTGGCATTTTCAAAATCATCGCCTGCAAATTTTTTAATGCTTTCGTATGAATCCCATTCTGTTATGGTGAGAAAGTGACATACATTTCCATCAATTCTTCTTAAAACCTTTGCCGATAAATTCCCGTCAACTTTCCTGTAATCTTTTAACCCCGTTTCATTAATATATTTTAGATATATATCAGCATGTTCGGCTTTAGTTGTGCCATGCCAAATTCTCGTTATTTTATTCATTTATGATCTCTTCTATTTATTACATATTTAGAAGTCTGTCTATATATAATAGAGCAAACATCATGGCTGCTGCAATAGTTTTTCTATAATAAGCTTATTAAATTTTTCTGGCTCTTCAAAAGGAATAAAGTGTGCAGAATTTTCAAACCAAACAATTTCTTTATAGGGGGCTTTTAAAACCTTATAGTATTCTTCAACAAGTGTATACACAACATTATAATCATGTTTGCCGGTAAAGAAATATACCGGCACTTTCAGTTCTGTGGCTGTTTTAAGAAAATTTATTTTCATTACCTCGCTCCACAGATATCTCATCGAAAAGTTCTGAGACTCTTCTGATTTGTTTTTATCGTACAAAGCATATTCTTCTGCTGTGATCCCTCTGAATATTTTATCTGCGTTTTTTTCTCCATAAGTTGCACCTCCATAATAGTCAAGCCATTTTCTCTGGATATGAAGAGCACTAATATCGTTGGGAATATCTTTTTTATAGTTGTATTTAATTTTTTGAAGCTCTGTTATCGCTTCTTTGTTGTTATCCTTGATCGCGGCATCCAACGTATATTGATAAGATAACTTCTCATTTTGCGCCATATCAACTACTTGACCAATCCCTACATATTTATAAAAATCATTGGGGTATTTCTTAACCAGTGTTAAACCAACGGCTGAACCCCAGGAATGACCCATAAGATAAATTTTTTTTTTGTGGTATCTCACTTTAAGTATGGTTACAAGTTCATGTGCATCTTCAACAATTTGATAAAGTGTCATTGTCTGAGGAGGAATATTGGGAGAATAAGAAAGTCCTGCACCGCGCTGATCCCAGTAAACTACTAAGAAATCCTTTTCCAAAATACGATTATATGTTCTGAAGAGGTATGACTCAGGAAATCCTGGCCCCCCATGAACTATTAATAACAAGGGATTATGTGCATGTGCTCCATGAATCATCACCGTTTGTTCAATCCCTCCCAGCTTAATTTTTTCAACTATTGAAATACTATCATCCTTACATGAATGAGTAATGGATCGGGCAAAACAATTATGAAGGCAGCTAAGAATCAAAATTGAAATAAAAACGAAGATGTTTCTTAGAATATGCATAACAGACTACTCCTATTATTTTTCCATTAAGTTTAAGAATTATATTTAGGTTTATAACGTAGATGCACAACACCGGAACTAAATGATTTACTTTCCAGTAATTCGTAGTTGACGGTACCAAGAATGTCAAACCAACGATCTCCTTTCCCAAAAGTAAAAGGAAATACGTTTAAATGTATTTCATCTATCAGTCCGCTTTTTAACATTGTTTTAGTTAGTTCACCAATTCCATATTGAAGTAAACTCTTCCCTGGCTCCTGTTTTAGCTTTCTTACTTCATCTGCAATATCACCTTGAATTAAGCTTGAATTCCAACTAAGCGGTTGTTTAAGTGTTTTAGATGCAACATATTTTGACATACTATTAATTCTATCTGCCATTTCATCTTTACGTTCCGGCCACACCTGTGCAAAAACTTCATAAGTCTTGCGTCCCAGGATAAGAGCGTCAGGGCTAAAGAGCAGCTTATTAAGATATTCAACTACATCTTCACTATGATACTTGAAGATTTCTCCAAACATGTCGGGATTATTGACTACACCATCAATTGGCACTTCGGCTTCAACAATTAATTTTCTCATTTTATTTTTCCTTTATTATTTATTGAATTTCATGTTTCATTATTTTCTTCAAGTTATGTTATGAACGTTTGATAATTATAACCTTCCAATTTATTCCTCGAAAAATCCCTTAGGTGTTTCTCCCTTAAGGAATGGCTCGATGAAAGCAAGTAGAAGATCAACTTGGGTTATGACTGCTGTGTGCGTTGTTGCGGGTAAAATTGCAAGTCGGGATAATGGTAAAGGTTTTCCCATATCACCCATTACCCCGCCGCCAAGCAGCCGGAACATAGAAACAATATGTTCAAGTGTAGCGACATCAGCATCACCGGCGATTATCAGCACAGGGGTTTTTAATTTTTTTACATCTTCTTCCCAAGCCATTGGTTCTTTTTCAAGTGCAATCATTTTTTTGAGGAACGCGATATAGGCATCAGGGTTTTCAGATTGTTTATGTTTTTCTGCAAAAAAAGGCATTGCAAGAAACATCTCCGGAGTCATTTGTGGAATAAACTCACTATATACCGGCTGCCAGCCTTTAAGATCATAAGCGACAGATGCAGTGATAAGTTTGTTTATTTTTTGCGGGTGGCTGATTGCAAGTTTCAACCCAACCTGACCACCCATTGAGTAGCCGAACACATCTGCTTTCTCAAGTCCAACTTCATCCATAAAATCAGCTACATCATTGGCGAGATTTTCATAGGTGATGGGTCTGTCAATATCTTTTGTGTGACCATGGCCCTGCATTTCAATTGCATAAACTTTATGTGTCTTTGCAAGCGTAGGAATGATCTCTCCCATAGTAGGGATGTTCATATAAGCTCCATGCAGTACTATTAGCGGATCACCTTCACCTGAAACTTCGTAGTACATCTTCATACCATTTACATCCGCGTATTTTCCGGTGTTCACTTGCTGAGAAAATGTTGAAGAAACTATTAAAAGTAAAAGAACTAATACAAATTTATTAAACGAGATTATTTTTGTTTGCATTATGTTTACTCCAAAATGTAAATACATTTTATTGATTTATTTTTTTTAACGTCAAATTGCACCGTCAAAGACTTATTAAAAATCCAATGCTCATTTATTCCCGAGTTGTTTCAACATCCCAATTTATTCCCTCAAAATTCATTTGTACTTTTAGTTTTCTCATAATTTTGTACTGACTCAGATTTATTATTAAAAATTTATTTCAAACTTCCAGTTTCCTTTAGTGGCAAATTTTAGCTAAAAACGTTGTACCTAATATGTGTTACCGCGCTAGTTCCGCTCACTTCGATTGGCTCAAGTTTGAGATTAGGCACTCCATCAAAAAGTCGAGTTCCTGCTCCTATAGTCACGGGAGCTATATGAAGCCAAAGTTCATCAATAAGCCCCATCGCCAGATATTGATTGACGATATTCGCGCCACCCATAATCTTTACATTTCTATTTCCTGCCGCTTCTTTCGCTTTTGAAAGCGCCGATGCGATCCCGTCAGTCACAAAGATAAATGCCGTTCCACCCTCCATTTCTATTGGTTCTCGCTCTATGTGGGAAAGAACAAAAACCGGAGCGTGATACGGAGGATTATCACCCCACCAACCTTTCCATTCAGGATTATCTCTCCTGTCTTTAGGCCCAAACATATTGCTACCCATAATAAACGCGCCTGCATCAAGAATACCGTCTATTTCTTTTTTGTGGTTATGTTTCTCAGGCACAGCAAACATCCAGCAATCCAGTAAATCTGAATCGAAATTGTCTCCAAATGGTTTTTCAAAACTTTGATTCAATCCAGCAGTAAACCCGTCGAGGGACATCGTCATTCCAGAAGTAACTTTTATTTTGTGCGCAGTCGCTGTGATTTGGTTTAATTTTTTCATTTTATTTTTCCTTAAGTTTTTCATTACCTGTCTTGACTTTCCCGGCTTGCTTGTAATTAACCATAATTACTCCGTTTGATTATTAAAAAGATACATTATTCGATTTAAGAAAATGGTGTCGAAATGTGACATTCTAAGGGGTAGAATACGACAGATAACATATTCACCTGGTTGGCTAGCTGCTTTTTGATTTAATATCACCGCATTTATACGGAGCAAACAAACTTAATTATTCCTCTTCAGCAAGAGCATTAATAAATCCCTCATTGGTAAAAGTGAAGTACCCCTCATTGAATAGTGGCTTCGAAACAGACTTTGGTATTTGTAATTATCAGCTTCCTTTCAGACGCCACCGTATGGTTAAGAATTTGCTGATGAACGATAATTTGCTGGAGTAACGCCAGACCACTGTTTGAATGCCTTTCGAAAACTTCTTAACTCCGAGTATCCTAGCTTATATGCAATCTCCGAAATAGTTAGCTCTCTATATCTCAGGAGTGTGGAAGCCAATTCATATCGGATTGTGTCACTCAATTCCCGATAGGTTGTGTTTTCATCCTGGAGTTTTCGTTGCAGTGTTCTAGGAGTGATATTTAAAGCCAGGGCGATGTTTTCTAGATGTGGGAAATCAAATTTATAGTTAAGGGAAATCGCCTCCCGAACTTTGGTTGTGAAACGAACACCCTCTTCCAATTCTTTCGAGCGATCCCGAAGTAGCTTTTCAAGCATCACATTAAGTTTTGGGTTATACCCAAAAATTGGAATCTCCAAGTCGGCCGTGTTGAACACCATTGCATTTGCATTTTGATTAAATGAGGGGATACATCCAAAAATCCTCAGGTGTTCGGAAATATCGAGTATACGTTCACAACGGTACAACACTCGAACTGGGAATACACTTCGCCCAGAAAGGAGTCGTATAAAGTTCATAGTGGCCGCAAAGGGAATATTTACTCCGTGAACAGCGGTCTCCGGGGAGGCATCAGCCCATGCCTTTACAGGCTCGTAATACAACCAAGCAGTACCATTTCCTTCCTCAATTCGTCGATCATATACAGTTGTAAATGTCTTACTAAAAGGAAATGTTTTTTTAAATGCAGAGAGCACGTCCATACTGCTTTCTTGGAGATGGCCCACCAGCCCAAGCATAGGTGGAGATGCTTTTTCGCCAATATGCAAACCCAAATCTTTGTCACGGGACAGACTAAGTAACTTTTTGATTACAAGAATTTTTGCTTGTAATGGAACCTTAATTTCAAGATTATTCAAGTAATCTGGATCTATTCCTGCTGCTTCGCAGACCTCTGCGACTTCATCATCGTTTTTAGAACCCAATAAGATTAGGTTTCTAATCACGGACATGCTTGCCCAGTAAGTTGGATTAGGATTAGAAAGTGGAGACATAGGCCATGTTGATTTAAATTTGGATTTATTAGGGCTATAAGTTAATCATTTCAAATAAAGTTTTAACTATTTTTATCCAACCAAAAGGAAAAATAAGTTTTTACCAATGGCATTAAACCATATTGCATCAAAAACACTACAATGGTCAAATTTAAAAAAAGGGTTATTTTCGGTTCCAAAGTTTTCATTGGCAAGAAAAACTGCAAAAGAAAATCTGTTCCAATAATCAAGGGATATACAGTTAGGATTATCAGTAATGCTTCTTTCCAATATAATTGGTTTTTTTTTGGCTCTACAAATTTTTTGGTTTTTAAAACATTGATCACCCGATAATTATTATTTTCCCACTTCTTTAAATTGGAATAACAATCAAAACTAATTGTCAAGTTATACTCAAAAATATCATAACTTGACTTCAATTTATGATGGTCTGATTTTAGCTCTATAAAACCATTGAATAAATTCAACTCTTTTTGAAATGACCTTTGATATTCCCCATAATTGATTATATGAGTTTTATGGACAAGACTCCTAATAATTATTGTTACAGTATTCATTATATATCATCATGTTGTGTATTCAAGCATTAAGGATTTTTCGAATTTTTCAATTACGTCCTTCAGTTCTGAAATTATTGTCTTATGCTCAATCAAGATTTCTTTATTGACAAGAAAAGTAGCAAACTGTGGTAATCTGAATGTTCCAATCACATTTCCTTTAAAGAATGGAAAGGAATTTTCCGCAATATTCAGCACTGACTTTCCACCATTTGTACCCGGAGAAGCATTGAGCAACAATATCAGTTTGTCCTTAAAGAAGCCTTGCTCTATCCTTGTAATCCAATCCAGAATATTCTTAAAAAATGCTGGATAATTCCCATTGTGCTCTGGTATGGCAATCATATATGCATCATAACTAATAATGTTATTATAAAGTAACATTAAATCGTTTGCATGTCCGTTTAGTGTTTCTTCATCAGTGCTGAACATTGGGATATCATAGTCGCGTAAATCAATAATAACAACAGGTAGGCTAAAAAATTGCGCACTATATTTAATCAGTTCCTGGTTAATGGAAGATGTGCTATTGCTTCCGGAAAATGCTAAGATTTTCATACTTACATCCTTTTATCATTAAAAGTATCTTGTGAAGAGGCGACAACATACATAACCTCAATTTGAGGTAAGCCTTCCAAACCACTATCATCCCTTTGTTTTTGGAAAGAAAGGAAAGAAGGCACTTGAAGTAATCTTTTTTGTATGTCCTCATTTTGATAATGGGAGATATGAACAAATGTTTTGCCGTCTCCACATACATAGGAAACATAACGAAATTCATTGGTGTTCATTTTCTTAAAATCAACCATAAACAAATTAATGTTTTCTTGGTTCTTCTGAACGAAATCAGGTTTTACGGTGTAAGTTACTTTTACGGTTATCATTTGTTTCCTTTTTAAATTACTGTTACTTATAAAACAAACGAGGGACGTAAAACGTGACAAAAACTAATAATTAACTAATTTTTTAGTTTTTTAGGGTCAACGATCGAATAAATTGTCCTGATTTTTGAACTATTTTTTTCCAATTCAAAAATTTGACAGTTAACGAGTTTGCCATCATTATAAAACAGCAATGCAGGTTGATGGTTTACCATGCCTTCTACAATGGAAAAAGATTTTTGGTAAGTATTATAGACGTACACCATAAGATTAATAGTTTCTTTGATTCCCACGATAAGCTCACTTACGATAGAAACTTTGCCACCATCTGTTTTAACCATAATATCATCCGATAATATTTTTTCCAATGCACTTACATTCCCATCCTTGATACTTGTAATGTATTTTTGCAAAAAAGTTGGAGAAACCATTGGTGATGGCATGAAATTCATATCCATTTCTTCCAGCGTTTTTTTTGCTCGACTCAATAATTTTCTTGAATTTTCAACTGAAAAAGAAAGTGCATCCGCAATTTCTGTATGGGAATAATCGAAGGCTTCTTTTAATATAAAGACAGCCCTTTCTTTTGAATTGAGTTTCTCCAAAAGCACCAACATTGAATAGGATAAAATTTCCTCGCGGTTTATGTTTGTATCTGCTTTTTCCATTGCAATTGGTTCTGGAAGCCACATCTTAACATCAATTGTTTTTTGATTTCTTTTTTTTATGTTTATAGATTGATTGATTACCCCTTTGATAAGGTAGCCTTTTTCATTATCAATGCCTTGTTTTGAGGTCGAAATATATTTAGAAACGACGTCTTGAATGGCATCTAGGGCATCTTCAGTAGAGCCTAAAATGTTGTAAGCGTATGGGAATAATATTCTTTGATAATTATTTAATATATCCATTTATTATTTTAGTGATGTTTTATTGGTCAATATATTTTAGGACGAGAGGTTTTTCCTAGTTGTCCTACTTTATTTCAATTTGCCAATTGGGTCTATGGTGTCGGTTTCCACCATAAGCATGACTGTCTTTTGAAGTGCTCTTGTCTTATGCATAACACCTTTTGAAATTGTTGCTCCTTCATTGGGGTTTAACACAATTGTTTTGTCTTCCAAATCAATGAAGAGTTGTCCACTTAGCACAAAGAAAAATTCATCGTCATCATCATGTTTGTGCCAATGGTACTCACCCTCGACAATTCCAATTCTAACCACACTTCCATTAACCTTCGTCAGTGTCTGGTTAAACCACTTGCCGGTACATTCTTTTACTATTTCATTAACGTCAATTAATGATTGGTGGTCATACTTTATGTCCATTCTTTGGTTGTAATTGAATTCTTTCTTCATATTTTATGTATTATTATAAAATGCTCTTACATTTAGACCAGTCGTTCAGCTATGATTTTGTCGTCAAGCCATTGTTAGCGGTTCGTTAGTAATTCTCAATCGCATTTTACGACTGGATGTTGTCTAAAAGGATATTGCACACCTTTTTATCATCTTCAAAAGTTAGCAGGTTTGGATTCAGGGTTGAAAGCGGATGCCAAATCAACTCTAATGTTTTTGTCTGTTCAGAAGTACTTTCGTCCTTTTCATAAAACAGCGGATTGTTTAGGCAGTTCACCTTGTAATAAACACTAATAAGTTGTTCGGTGGGATCAAAGGCGTTCCTTTGTAAGAAATCTGTTGTGTAAAAATGTTGGCAAGTCTCGATTTCAACTCCTGTTTCTTCAATCAATTCTCTCTTAAGCGCATCTAATATTCCTTCGCCCGGTTCAACGCCACCACCCGGAAATTGTGTAAAAGAAAAATCATTGATTCTCTCTTTGGACAACAAAATTTTATGATCGCTGATCCAAATGCCGTAAACTCTTACAGTAAATTTTTCAATTTGAGCATCATCTTTTTTCATATCTACAATCTTGATTTGGTGAATTTATAGGTGCTTGCAACTGGCTTCAAAAAATAACCGCCAAACTGTGTTAGCGGTTTGTTGTTTCTTATTCTGCTCTTTCATTTATTACATCTTTAAGCATATTCATTCCGTTTATTGCAGAAGGAAATCCTGAGTACACACTCATTAATAACATTATATCTTCAACATTTTCTTTTGTCAGCCCTATATTTATTCCTGAATTTATATGGAACTTTAATTGCGGTTGGGCATTTCCTAATGCTGTCAATGCTGCAATTGTTGCAATTTGTCTATGTTTTTTGCTTAAATTGTCTCTCGAAAAAATATCTCCGTAACCGTATTCAAGAGTAAATCTTACCAGTTCCGGAGAAAAATCGTCATAAATGTTTTTGAGTCTCTCAACTTGTAAACTGTCCAGTTTTGACAATTCCTCTTCGCCAACTTTTAACCGGTCAGTTTCTCCTGTATTTGTCGCAGAATTGCCATTATTGTCTGTGATTCCATTTTCTTGTCGTTCTTTTAATACATCTTTAAGAGAATTCATACCGTTTATACAACTGGGAAAACCTGAATACACAGACATCTGCAAAATAACTTCTTTTATTTCATTAATACTACTTCCCGTGTTCAATGCTCCATTTATATGTACTTTCAATTGTGGCTGAGCTGTTCCCATTGCTGTCAATGCTGCAACAACGGCAATCTCTTTGGATTTCAAGTCAAGCCCATCTTTTGTGTAAATGTCTCCGAAAGCATATTCAATGATGAATTTCCCCAAATCAGGTGAAATATCTTTCAGGCTGTTAATTACTTTTTCACCCGCTTCTCCGTCAATTTCTTTGAGCTTTTTCCAACCGTTTTCATATCTATCTATTTTTTGCATACCACCCTTTATTTTTATCCGGAAACTATTTGTCCGGCTATTAATAATTATATAATAATATTTATTCGTTTCATTTTTGCAGTATGTTTTTCACAATATCCGTTAACAGTTTATATTATGGTGTCGTTCGGCATTACGAAGCGACTTTTTCTTAGTTTACATCGACTTTTGTTTACAGTCCCAAAAATTCCGAATAAACTAAACCCGCAAGTACTATACCATTTGTTGGGTAATGTTTTTTGTAATTTCATTTTGCCATTCATTTAGTACTTTTGAAATATATACATTGGCATCAATCTTTCTTTGTAATCCCAAAAACGATGTCAGTTCCTGTCCGCTTTGTTGTGTCTTTAACAGTACTGAAATAATTTTGAAGAACATGCCAGACTACTTTCTTTCCGGGTACAAATTTGGGTATCTTGAATGTAGCACGATGTATATCTTTGTATTTAAGAAAGAGCACTGATTCATGCTTTTCAGCGTCACCTTCAATTAATGTAGAGCACACCATCCACGCACATTATTGATTGCCCCAAAAACTTCGCCTGGTGTTTGTTTTAACAAAATGGTGGTTGTGTAATTATTATTTTGCAAAGTTTACTCTACTTTTTTAATTGATAATACTATTCTTTTAAGAATTTCATTTAATTACTTTGTCAGAATATTTCCAAAATTTATAGATTGAATATTGAAATACCCCTTAGTGCTAAAAAATGAAGCACTATACAGACGAATAGGTAAAAAATGAAAAACAATTCTACTGCTTTTTCAGGTGATTTTAATTTATTGGAAACAAGCCAACCAAAAAGGGGAATTGCCTGCAGCCCATGCATTGTTATAAAATGTGCTAAACGCAAATCGCCAGCAACTGTGCTCCAATTTACAAAAGATAATCCAGGCCCTCCATCAACATAACCAATTGTGTGAGAAAACTTTGCTATCATGATACCCCCGGAAATACCACCAAGAAAAAACAGCAATAGCCCTGTTTGCCATGCCCGCCTTTGGTATCCTGATAAATTAAGTGGTTTAATAAAAAAAATAATTAAAATATAAAGTATAATAATTGAGTTAAGGAGAATGAAAATCCCCATAACTCTAAACACCATAGCATTGAATGGAGTTGTTATATTGAAATGTGATGTAACACCTCTATAAGCCTGCATAAATATCAGTAAATTTTCTACTAACATACAAACAACTATAAGCCAGCTTATGGTTTTAATTTTTTTCTCCTTCGGAAGAAAACACATTATCCAGCCAAATGTCCAGACATAAAGAGTAATAGAAATTGCAAACTTCATAGGTTTAATCCAGGCATTTATCCCCATAATAGTTGTATTATCAGCAAAAGACATAATAAAAGCAAAAATAAGCAGTACAATGTTAAACCACCCAAAATAATATAGTAGCTTATTTCTCTTTTTTAATTCGTTTAAGAAAAGTGTAATCTTCATAACCTTGTTTAACTTTATTATGTAATAATTATTTCAAACTATCAATTTTTTAATTATCTCATTATTCTTCGCCATAAATATTACCAATAATAATTGTTCCTCTGACAGGAGAAATGTTTTTTAGTTCATTTATGATTTTTCGACTGTTTCTAAGTCAATTTCTTTAATTTTTTTATAACCATCGTTTAACTGCTTCATCTGTATCAGTAGGCAATGTGTTGAAAATTATTTTAGCTTTTGGCGCATTCGCATGCACCTCATTAATGAGCTGCTCAAACAAAATAAAATTGACCTTTATACTTCGTATGCCGTTCCCAATTACTACGCCGTCATAGTTTTTGTTATTTAGCTGTTTTGTCAGGTTACTCAAGTCAGTGGCACCGGTTTCAACCAAAAATAATTCGGCATCATAACCTAGAGACCTTAACTGTTCCAACGTAGCTTCTGTCCCTTTTTCAATTTTTTCTACGCTCAAACCTTGTGGGATTTCAGGATTCGTAAAGTCGATAGTTCTAGGGGATATGCCTATAACTAATACTTTTTCATTTTTGTCCTCTTCTTCTTGATATCATTTCTATTTCAATATTCTTTATTTTCATTTTGTTAACGTTCTATACTCCATTTATCCTCTTATTCTTATATGTCATCAGGATAAAAGAAATGGCGAAAAACAGATGAATAATTACAAATATCTTGGTGGCAGGTCTGCTCTCATGAAAAAGGCCCCAAACATCCAGCGCGGCTATAACTGAAAAACCTACGATATTACCTAGTAAAATAGCATGTCTTGCCTTGGAGGGTTTTTCATTTCGGGCCATCCAGTCGAGAACCGCAATTCCTAGTAACGGGCTGCCAAAAACCCGCAGATAGGTAATTAGAGCAGGAGAAGCATCGGAGGGAACAGCTCCGATACCGAATGACAGGGGTAAAAGAATAAAGCCGAGACCCGCTATAAATAGATAAATAGAGGCCATTATTAATAATGTCTTGAGAGTCATAATAAATTCTTTAGGTATTGATGTTATTTCTAGTACAATTAAACCACCATAGCAAGTCATCTATTAAATCAAATTTATCTTTTCTATTAACAACTTTCATTTCTGATGTTATATTTAAGATTTTGTTAATCGCCCGTAACATCATTATCAATTGTCTCAAAGCACAGTATTTTTGTCCTTTGTTCAGAACGAGTTCTATGCAAAACATTTTTTGGAACTTTTATCATCTGTCCTGTTGTTAAAGTTTCAGTTTTATCCTCAAAGTCAACGTTTAACTCACCCTCTATAACATAAAAGAATTCATCGCTCTTATCATGTTTATGCCAATGAAAATCTCTTTGTATTACACTTAATCTAACTACATGGTCATTAATCTCACAAATTGGAAAATTTTTCCAATCGTCAGTTATATCATTTGTGAGTTCTTTATAATCGAGTTTCTTCGTCATCTTATTTTACTTTAATTAAAAGCTCATCGTTTTTTTTTGCTTGCATACAGCGTTTAGTGTATGATTTCGCAATGGATTTCGGGATTCAAACCTATCAATTTACCCACCAGATTTGACCCGGATGATAATGCTCTAAAACCTCTGAAACCCTTATGAATTATGCACATTGTTGTAAGCTGGCAGTTATTAGTATATTCTTTCAATCTCATTTTTTGTAAACTCATTCTTTTACCTATATTTCCTCATTTAAAAATTTAATAAGCTCTGCATTCACTACCTCAGTTCTTTCCTGCTGAACATAATGACCGCAGCCTTTTAGAATAATTGTCTTTCTTAAATTAGGCAGCGCATTTTTCATAGCATCAAAATCACCATATTTAACTGCGGCTTCTTCCGCTCCACCGATAAATAAAACGGGTTGAGTTATTTTATTTTTATAGGCTTCTTTCAGCAATGGATAATCTTCATTTACATTTCGATAGAAATTTAAAGTGCCAGTTAAACCAGTTTTTTTATAAGCCTTAGCATAATAGTCAATTTCTTTTTGTGTTAACCACGAGGGCAGCTTCGATGGTTCGGGAAAACCTACCAATAGTTTTGAATCGGCAGGTTTATTAGCAAACAAATTATCGATAGTACCTTTCGGTGCGTCACCTGAAAATCCATAAAGAAAAAGCCTGTAAAATTTTTGCGGGTCTTCTTCAAATTCAGCTTCTGCAGCACCCGGTTTTTGAAAATATCCCATAAAGCTGAATTTATCTTTAAAAAAGTTTTTCATCTTTTCAGGATCTCTCGGTTCAGGATAAAATGGAATGCTTAATACTACGAGAGCTTTTATAGTTTCAGGATAAAGCATAGGTAACAGCCATGTTAAATTAGCTCCCCAATTATGACCCATTATAACAACTTCTTTTTCACCGAGAAAATCAATTAAAGCTTTGACATCTTTGGCATGTTGAAATAAACTGTAATCACGAACATCCGGTGTAATTTCTGATTCACCCATTCCTCTTAAATCAGGTGCGACTGCATGATAACCCGCTTTAGCCAAAGCCGGTAGTTGAAGCCTCCATGAATACCATAGCTCAAAAGCGCCGTGCAGCATTAAAACAAGCGGACCTTCTCCGGCTTCTGCATAATGATATTTAATTCCGTTTATGTTTGCATAATTATGTGTTACCTCAACTTCACCTATAAGTTCTTTATTTTTTTTCATAACATTTTCACCTCATAATTTTATAATTAATTGAAATCCGGCGATTAGTGATTTCTTATTTTATAATGAACTTTTATTGTTTTGTCACTCAACTTTTCAACACTTTCAAGTTTAAGTTTTAGTTCGATATCAGAATTTTTTAATAAAGGTAAACCACTTCCAAAAAGGACAGGCTCAACAACAAAATAAATATCATTTACTAATCCAGAATTTATGAATTGTGTTACAGTAGTTGATCCTCCGATTATAACAGCTTCCTTATGATTTTTTTCTTCGAGCAGAGCTATTATGTCTTCGGGTGATTTATCACTGAAAATTACTGTTGAATTTGCCGGCTTTGCTTTAGTATGAGAAGTTAACACAACAGTAGTCCCTTCACTTTTAAGGGGTAAATTTTCAGGTGCCAGGATATTATAAGTTTTTTTGCCCATGATTACAGCCTTTTTCTCCTGGCATATTTTCATAAAGCCCATGCCATATTCCTGCGAAAGCCAATCGGGAACTCCTCTTTGGTTAGAAATTAATCCGTTTGCTGAAATTGCGATATAAACACTTATCTTCATATATCTTCCGATTTTATTTTATAACATATTATTTAGTTATTTGTTAAAAACTGCTAAAAGAAGAAATACAAAACCAATCAATTGCAAAATATTTCTTATAGTTGTCCATTTCGCCCACAGCTTTGCCCGCTTTATTAGTTCCGGAGTGGCAGGTGCATCTTCTAGTGTTTTAGAAAAGAAAATAATTTCTTTCGCAAAATATGCCACTGTTGAAATTATGATTAATACAAAACTACCAATAGAAAGCAGCATATATGTCCGGATAGGAACGACTGCCCAGTTTAAAATTAATGCAATAATAAAAGTTAGAAGGAATAATACTTGCAGCGGTATATGTATTTTTTGTGCCTTCGGTGTATGTTCTCTAATAAATTTAAAAGATGCCGGCGGATTTGAAAACCATTTTGGCATATTTACCAATCGTTCATACAAACCGGCAAGAAATATTATTCCCATTAGTATTGTTGTCATTATTAAAAAAGTACTATTCATTTTATCATCTCATTTTTGTTACTACCAATTAAGTCCCTTAAACATTTGAGAATTTAGCCATTCTTCTTCACTCATTTTTGAATGCTGAGAAATCATAAACTCTGCATCCTTGCCTACAGGGATTCTAAAATTTGTTTTGGGGTCATCAATCTTACCAGCAATATTTTTTGCAATTTCAGAAGGCTCCGGTCTTTTATCATCTTTTAAAAATTCTTCAAAGCGTAATTTCATTTGGTCATCAAGTGGCTGATAATCAGATGAAGAAAAATGTTTTTGGTTCACCGGCATATTTGTTTTAATTGAGCCGGATTCAATTAATATGACCTTTATTCCAAAATGTTTTAATTCAAAATGAAGAGCTTCGCTCATCATAGCGAGAGCGGCTTTGGCGGAAGAATATGAGCCTCCGTAAGGTGGCGCAAAACGATCTGCCGCTGAAGAAATATTTACGATTATTCCTTTGTGGACTTTGCGCATTAAAGGAGTAAATGCACGGATCAATTTAAGCGGACCAATTACATTTGTTTCATATTCTTTTTTTATTTCTTCAATCGGAATAACTTCAATTGGACCGGCAACAGTGTAGGCAGCATTATTAATTAAAATGTCTATTCCGCCGCAATCGGCAGCAATTTTTTTAATTTGCTCATCACTTGTTACATCTAAAGAAATGGTTTTAAAAACATTTAAATCTTTTATGTCATTTATATTTCTTGCAGTGGATATTACATCATAATTTCGTTTAGATAATTCTATGGCAAGTGCTCTTCCAAGTCCTCTCGATGTTCCTGTTATTAAAACCTTCTTCATAACAAAACCATAATTTTTCCCCTGTTTTAAATAGAATTTACTCTTAATAAAATTAAAATTTATATTGAAATTAGTATCTTAAAAAGAGCCATTATTTGATAATATAACCATGCCATTACTTTATATCATATTATGCCTAAACAAATAGAAGAAATACCATTAGTCGCATTTAAGATAAATTATTTATCAAGTGTGCCTTTATACGAACAGCTTTATAATTCAATTAGAAAATCAATACGTGAAGGGAAATTTTCATTAGGGCAAAAGCTGCCTGGAACACGGACTTTAGCTGCCGAATTAAAAATTTCACGCTATACGGTTGCAGCCGCATTCCAGCAGTTATTATTGGAAGGATATATAAGAGGGAAACAGGGATCAGGTTCTTATGTAAATAAAATCCCGGATAAATTATTACAAGCGAAAGAGGGCGGTTCTGCTAAAAGATCTGAGGAAAAAATATTTTCGAAGATTAGCAGCCAGATGGAATCAATGCATTATTACCGCCAGGCGATAGCTCCCCAAAAAATAGTTCCGTTTCAAACAAGCGTTCCTTCGTTAGATGATTTTCCAATTAAAACCTGGTTGAAGTTAATTAACCAAACTTCACAAATCTATTCCAACATTCATTTGAGATACGGTGACGCGGCGGGATACAGACCACTGCGGGAGGAAATTGCAAAATATTTAAGAACATATAGAGCGGTTAATTGTGAAACCGACCAGGTAATTATTGTAAACGGTTCACAGCAGGGATTGGATTTAATTGTAAGAGCTTTAGTTGATAAAGATGATTCAGTTGTAATTGAAGACCCCGGATATTTCGGAATCAAATTTGCACTGAAATTTTCGCAGGCAAAAGTATGTCCCGCACCTTTGGATTCAGATGGAATTGACATCCAATACATTTTTAAGAATTATCCAAAACCTAAATTAATTTACACAACTCCGTCACACCAATATCCTACAGGCGTAGTAATGGGAGCTTCAAGAAGAAACGAGCTTTTACAATACGCTAACAAAAACGATTGCTTGATTATTGAAGATGATTACGACAGCGAGTTTCGCTACGCCGGAAGTCCTCTTCCATCTTTGCAGGGAATGGATAAAAATAATTCGGTTATTTATTTAGGCACTTTCAGCAAGGTGTTGTTTCCAGGGCTCCGATTAGGGTATTTAGTTGTTACTGATCCAGGGTTGTATGAAATTCTTGCTACAGCTAAGCTAATGACGGACATTCAAAACCCGGTGTTTGAACAAATTATAACTTATCTTTTTTTAAAAGATGGTCACTTCACAAAACATATTAGAAAAATGAGAGTGCTTTATAAAAAAAGACAAGATTTTTTAATTAATGAAATAAAAAAAGAATTAAAGGAACTTATAAATGTTAAAGAATCACCGGCGGGGATGCATATTATCGGTTGGCTTCCTAAATATTTAGATGATAAAAAAATTACAGAAGAAGCAAAAAGAAATAACATTACCGTAGTCCCATTATCCAGATCTTCTATAAAATTTTTCAAAGATCCGGCACTTATGCTGGGATATCCATCATTCAAAAAGAATGAAATTGTTGACGGATTAAAAAGATTAAAAAAAGTATTGGAAAAATTCAGCGATGTTTAAAATTAATAAATATACGTGCAACTTAATTCGATTTTTGACAGATTCTATTTTATTTGAATTCTTTTGTTAATATAGGTTTATAAAGAAATCTTCTAAAATTATTAATATAGGACAGGTACAACTACGATATTCTAATGGGTTAAATCCGACAAAGATTCTTCGACTACTTATAAAAGCTTTGATTTTTGGGTACAACGTAAAAAAGATAATCGTCTAAGGTAAACGCGATTAAATAATGAAACAGCAGCCCAAGTAATGCAGTTAAAATTCCTCCTTCAAAAGATGTTTCACCAAGAATGCCGCTTTCTATAAATTGCAGCGCATAACAGGACTAACCTCTGCTCTTAAATCAGAATTAATAAATGCTGCAGCAATATCTAATGTGCCTGCAATTAATGTTGTCCACAATATAACGTCAATCAGGAATATCCGGGTTAACAAGATTACCCAGTTGATCAAGTGATTCCTGCCAGCCGAGGTAGCACATTTCAGGTGGAATAGCATCAGGCACATTCTCTTGTACAATTGTAACATCAGAACCGCAGGAAACTTGTTTTATTGTAATTGTTGTGATCATTTCGCCCGGCATATTAGGATCATCAAACTGATCTGAATAGCGGATACTTTTGTTTTCCACTAACTCAATATATTTTCCTCCGAAAGAATGACTTTTACCTGTTGTGAAATTTGTAAACGACATTTTATATGTTCCACCAACTTTGGCATCAAGATGATGCACTTTACAAGTAAATCCATTAGGCGGAAGCCATTTTGCCTGGGCATCAGCATCAAGAAAAGCACGGTAGATTTTATTTGGCGCTGCCTTAAATACACGGTGAAGTTTTATTGTTGACATAAATTTTCTCCTTAATATTTATTTTAATTAATTATTTTTTTGATAAAATTTATTGTTCACATAAAAGCATCCAGGATGTACCGAATCTATCGCGGAGCATTGCAAACCGGGAAGCAAAAAAAGTTTTTTCCATCTTCATAAAAATTTGTCCACAATCGGAAAGTAACTTATAAATTCTTTCAACTTCATCTTCATCCGGACTACTTAAAGTTATATAAGCACTGCGCATTGGTTCAGCATTAGGAATATCAGCACCCATCAAGATGCCGTTGCCAATTTCAATTTGCGCATGAAGTATTTTATCTTGCCAGTTTTCTCCGGGCATATTAGATTTATCCGGCATATCACTAAAAGTTGAAATCATTGTAATCTTACCACCGAGATGTTTTTCGTAAAATTCAAAAGCTTCTCGACAGTTCCCTTTATAGTTAACATAAGTATTAAGTTTCATTTGATTTGTATTTGACATTATTATTTCCTCTGGATGTAGTTTATCATTCTTTTCTCAAGTTAATTCGATTCCACATATTTTTTGAAGTTGTCCAGGATTGCTTGCCAGCCAGTTCTTTGCATCTCAACGGGGTTTTCGTTTTCAGCATCAAAGATTGTTGTAATTACTGTACTGCCATCACGATCTTCAAAATGCACTGTTACTTTCCTTCCATCAGCAATTGTATAAGCTATTTTCTTTTGATCGACTATTTCATCATAAGTTGCTTCAAAGTCGAATCCGAAACTCCCGTCTTTAGCTTCCATTCTGCTCTTAAGCTTCCCACCTACTCTTAAATCATTTTCGGCATTCGGACAGTGCCAGTCATCGGCGGCAAAGTTCCATTTTGTAATGTGTTCAGGTCTATTCCAATAATCCCATACTTTTTTTGTGTTTGCTGAAACAGTAGCATCTATAGTGATTTTAGTTTTATTCATATCTTATCCTTTTTTTAATTGTTAATTTTCATTTATGCATTTTCCAATTCTTCAATATTCAGCTTTTTCATTCCAAGAACTTTCTGCATTACTCTCTGGGATTTTCCCGGCTCTTTGCTGCTTAATAATTCACCTAATTTTGCCGGAACAACCTGCCAGGATATTCCAAACTTATCTTTCAACCAGCCGCACATTTCTGCCTGCGGAACCGCAGAAAGCTTATCCCAGTAATAATCAAGTTCATTTTGATCATCACAATTAACCACAAAAGAAATTGCCTCATTGAAATTAAAATTATGCTCGCCCGCACCATCCATTGCTGCAAATTTATTTCCTTCAAGAATAAAGTCTTCATACATTACTGCATTTTCAACGTTCGGTTTGGAATCTGGACCATACTTATAAATACCTTCGACTTTTGAATTTTTGAAAACAGACAAATAAAAATTCATCGCTTCTTCTGCTTTTCCAAAAACTTTGCCTGTAAATAAAAGTGATGGGGTTATTTTATACTTAATTTCATTTTCAGTCAGCATCAACTGCCAGGATAAACCAAACTTGTCCTGAACCCAGCCATATTTAGGGCTCCAATCGTATTTATTTAATTCCATTAAAACTTTTCCGCCTTCAGAAAGTTTACTCCACAAATGATCTATTTCTTTTTCATCATTAGAATGATAAAAAAATGAAATTGAGGGATTGATTTTGAAAACGGGTCCGCCGTTTATTGCAGAAAAATTATATTCTTCTAAAGTAAATGCAACAGTCATTACAGAACCAGCGGGTCTTCCTGAAGCTTTTGCACTTTCATCACTATATTTTGTTATTACACCTATTTTTGTATTCTTAAACAGTGAGGTATAAAACTTTGCAGCTTCTTCAGCCTGGTTATCAAACCATAAAAACGGGGTTATTTTTTGCATAAATATTCTCCTTAAAATTTTTATTTTATTCTTGTATAAATTATTTCTAAATCTTTTTTCCAGTTGATATCATTTTCACAAAGTTCCCAGGCTCCTTCAATTGTATTTTCATTATTTTTTAAAATGCCTGTAAATCTTTGAGAAAAACCTGGAAAATTTCTCTCCATTTTTAAAATATTATTGTCAAACTTCACTTCATATATTCTTGAGACACCTCTTTCATCAAAATAAAGCATTGATAATTTTTCTGCTTTATCATCACTGCCGATAATTGCCGTGCTGTTTGGTGGTCCCGATTGATTAAAATCAGTACTCATAATTAAAAATGATTTGCCGTTAAACCAGCTAAAATTAATTTTACCAGTTATAGGATTAGGAATAAGAGGATGACTGCCCGATATTTCCCAATCTCCAATAAGAATTTCCAGTTTCTTCAATGCTGGATTTTCATCAGTTGAATCCCAATTCAATGTTTTATCATTCTTTTTCATTTTCTGAATCTTTATTTAAAAAATTATTAATTGTATCCACAACCAATTCAATCATTTTTGTATTTGGATTTGAACTAAAATCGACTGCGCCTAAGTAGGCCCCGTGAACTGATGGAAGTATCATCAATCTTGAATTTGCAATTAGTTTCGATATCTCAACTGCATGGCTCGATAATATAACATCACGATCGCCATTAATAATTAATGTTGGTGATTTTATTGATTGAATTGTTTCATCTTTCCAATCTTTAAAGTGCAGCATCCGATCTTTATCTTTATTGAACATTGTTAAAAGCTTACTGCTGTCGGGATTTATTTTTAAGAAGGCATCCTTTAAAATTTGCGGCATAACATCTATTGTGGCGTTTTTCATTCCTTCAAAAAATCCCGGTATTAAGCCTTCTCTTTTATAAAATGTTGAGGCAAGTATTAGCTTATTTACAACCTGAGGATGTCGAATCGCAATTTGAATTGCAGTATTTCCGCCATTACTAAAACCTAAAATTGATGTCGTAGAAATGTGAAGGTTATCCAATAGTTTAGCCACGTCATCAGCATCCTGTTCAAAACTTTCGGGTGAATTTCTATCATTAGTATGCCCATGCCCTTGTAGTTCAACAGCAATTACTTTGTATTCCTTTTCTAACAAAGGTAATAACCTGCTAAAGCTGGTTTCAATAGTCGACCCTCCGCCATGAATTAAAGCCAAACAATCTCCTTTATTTCCATGAATTTCATAATACATTTTAATTCCATTAACATCAGAATAGCCGCTTTCAAAATTCTGAGCTAAAAGTATAGTCGACAAACCCAAAGATGTTAAAACAAAAATCATAAATTTTATAAACCTCCTGATGGTTACTTTTGTTTTCATTTGTCTCTCCTGAGCAATTGCATTCTTAATTTGGTTTAACTCCATATTGATTTACAACTATTCCGCAATCAAATGCTTGTGCATGTAACAATCTTAAATTTTGTTTATCACTTAGTTTATGAAAAATTAATAATCCTTTTCCAATTGCGACGGGATTTATAAACAAATAAAATTCATCTATAAGCTTTTCTTTTATTAAAGATGAAACAAAGGTTGATCCTCCGTAAACAACAATATCCTTTGCAGAACTCTTTTTTAGATGATTAATTTCTCCTACGAAATCTTTATTTACTATATCAATATTTTCCCATCCCCCGGGAATAGAGATGCTTTTATTAAGGTTTGTAGAGAACACTACTTTATGAGTATTACAAATTTTATTTGCTAAATTATATAGTGGAGACTTCTTATCGGTTGCAGCATTTTGCCAATAAGCATTAAACCCTTCTTCTGCCATTTGACGACTAAGTAAAATATGATCTGCAGAAAATGTTATATCTGTACAATATTCCCGGAGTTCTTTATCCCAGTTCCAGTTAGTTCCCCAGTTCCATATCATCCACTCAGTGCTTCCGTTTGAAGAAGCAATAAATCCATCAACGCTGGTCTGAACCTGCAATTTTAATTTTCTCATAATGTTATCATCTTAAATCTTTTTTAGTTTTATAATGTCACACTGAGTTTATTGAAGTGCAACCGTCAGTCTTCGACAGGCTCAGACTGACAATCTCTTTTTAATTAACTATCTTCTATAACAGATAAAATATTTCCAGCCGGATCTTTGAACCAGGCAATCATCAGGCATCCCGTTCTCCTTTTGCAATTCCCTTGCTGTCAGTCTTAATACCGGGCATATCATAAATCTCAAACTTTACACCTTTAGCAGTTAATTCATCTACTGCCTTTTCAACATTATCTGCATGAAAATTAAGAACAGTAAAAGTAGCTGGTACGTGATTTGGTTTTTGGTAAATCATTAAACTGTTTCCATCACCAAAATGGAGTTTCAGCAATCCATCCATATTCGGAATATCTGTAACTTCAAGTCCAAGAGTTTTGGTATAAAACTCTTTTGCTTTTTTTGCATCATCTACAGAAAAACTGCTGAATGCTTTGTTGTTCTTAAACATGATTTAATCCTTTCTTGAATTTTTTAAGATTTTTTTTCATTAGCTCTTTATTCTTTTCCGGCATAATTTATTTGTATAAATACTAATACTGTCTCTCGTTCAGTCTTTTGTTTTTCTGATTGCCTTTACCTTAATAATAAATTTAACATCTTGATGGGATATTTGGAAGGTGTAATTACGGCAATCTAAAGGGCTGTTTGCGACAAAGATTGTTTGGAAAATCAACGTGCGAACCGGGATAATTCTTACAATTTCTTCTACTTGATAAAAAAAGAAATTCGATTAATATTTTCCTCACAAATAATTAACTTAAATATAGAATGAATAAAAAAATCGGACTTAAAGAAGCAATTTCAATTGGAATTGGGGGAATGGTCGGCGGTGGAATTTTTGCAGTTCTAGGATTGGCTGTTTCATTTTCCAAAGGAGGAACTCCTGTTTCATTTCTGTTCGCCGGAATTATAGCTTTAATCACTTCACACAGCTATGTTAAATTATCAAAAACTTACCCGGACAGAGGCGGAACTGTAAAATTTATAAACCAGGGATTTGGCAAAACTGTTTTCAGCGGTGGAGTTTGTAATCTTCTCTGGATAAGCTACGTTATTATGCTGTCGCTTTATGCTTCTGCTTTCGGTTCATACGCTCCAAACTTATTGTCACTCAGCAGTAAAGCAAACGACTTTCATATTTATGCCAGTGCAATAATAATTTTAGCTACTGTAATAAATTATTACAGCGTAAAGGTTGTCGGAGAAATTGAATCTTACGCGGTTGTTATTAAGCTTGTCATATTAATCTCATTTGTAGTAATCGGTATTTACGGGCTTGCGGGAAACCCCAACCTTTCGCAGCTATCCTTTTCACATTGGGAAACACCGATCAATCTATTATCGGGAGGTATGGTAATATTTGTTGCTTACGAAGGATTCGAACTTATAGCAAATGCGGTTCCCGATTTGGTTAGTCCTGAAAAGAATGTACCGAGAGCTTATTATTACTCTGTAATTTTTGTCATTTTATTATACGTTGTTATTGCAGGCGTAACTGTCGGCTCTCTACCATTCACTGAAATTGCAAAAGCAGAGGATTATGTTTTGGCTGAAGCTGCTAAACCTATGCTCGGATCAATAGGATTTACAGTTATCACAATCGCCGCTTTATTGTCAACATTCTCCGCAATCAATGCTTCATTGTATGGCGGAAGCAGGGTTAGTTATGAAATTGCTGAAGATGATGAATTACCTCACCAGTTAACCGGTTTGCTTTGGAATCATCCTGTTGGATTATTAATAACTGCAATAGCAACATTAACAACAGCAAACCTTTTGAAGTTAGAAAGTATTTCAACAGCAGGCAGTGTTGGTTTTCTGATGATCTTTGCAGTTGTAAACCTTGCGGGTTATAAACTGAGAAATTCAACAGGCAGTAAAGGTATAATTGCCTTAATAGGTTTTTTACTTTGTACTATTGCTTTGATAACATTAATAGTCGAGCAATACCCTTCCAATAAAACCGGGGTTATTACTGCATTATCAATAATACTTATCTGCTTTTTGTTAGAATGGATATACAAAAAAACAGATACTCTAAACCAAATAAAACCAACGACTGGTGGTAAACATTCTTAAAACCTTTTGCTTGATATAGAAATAATTTTAATTTACTTTTTACCTGTTGATATTTGTGGGACACGATTTCTTACCAAAGACTACGATGACATTGGGTGGATGTCGAAAAAAATAATATTAAATAAACGCAGTTTTACAAACCACCAATCGGCATAAGTAATAGTTAGGTGCAAGTAAATACATTATTTTCATCTCTGTTACAAAAACATTCCATTAAAGTAATTTTTGTATATTAAATTTTATGTTAAATGAAAAATTATAATAAAAATGAATAATATTTTACAAACAGATTTATTTGATTTTGCTGAAACTGCAAATATTTCTATAAGTGATGCAGCAGAAAATGTGGGCGTTTCAATAGCTACAATTAGAAATTGGATAAAAACTGGTTACTTAACACAAACTGCAAAAGGGAAAATAGATAATAACTCGCTTTTACATTTCATGGATGAAATTGCTGGAAAAGAAAAATTAAATTCAAGAGCAAATAAATTACTTAAAGATTCTCACAATCATCAAGAATTATCATCATTACTTAACGAAAAATTAAATTCTGTTGCTGTTGAAGTTCAGTTTTTGGGCGATAAATATGAAAATTCTTTATCCGAATCATATCGAAATCAAGAAGGCATTTATTATACTCCATTAAGTATAGTTGAAGATATGTTAAGGGGCTTGCCAAAGAATATTTCTTCAAAAACATTTTGTGATCCTTGTTGTGGATCAGGAAATTTTTTATTAGAAGCCATTGAACTCGGAATACCACCGGAAAATGTTTATGGTTTTGATATAGATCCAAATGCAGTTGCTATAACCAAAAAAAGAATATTTGAAAAAACAGGTTACAATTCAGATAATATTATTATGAAAGATTTTTTAAAAGAGGCAAATTCAGTAAAAAAAAATCAATTTGACTATATTTTTACAAATCCACCTTGGGGTAAAAAAATCTCAAAACATTTAAAAGAAAAGTATGCCTCAATTTACGAAACTGGAAAAAGTTTGGATACAAGTGCTTTATTCTTTTTTGCTTCATTAGAAGTTCTTCGGGAAGGTGGTCAAATAGGTTTTCTTTTGCCTGAAGCTTTCTTTAATATATCAACGTTCGAATCAGCAAGAAAAAAAGCATTGTCATTAGAAATAAATAGGCTCATAGATTATGGAAAAGCTTTTAAGGGATTGGTGACCAAAGCACAGGCAATTATTCTAACTAAGACCAATATAGGAAATGAGAAATATTTAATTAAATGTGAAGAGCCAAAAAAAACTTTTCAACGGTTTAACATTTCTTTTTTGTCTAATCCAAAATCTATATTGAATTTTTGGTTGAATGAAGAGAGTTCAGAAGTAATAAATGCTGTATTTAATTTCCCCCATAAATATCTACTAAATAATGCTGAATGGGGATTGGGTATTGTTACTGGAAATAACAAAAGATTTTGTAAGTCTATACCGGATGAAGGATATATTCCTGTTTTCAAAGGTTCAGATATACAAAAAAATAATCTTAAAAATCCAAGTAATTATATTCCAAAAGATACTTCTCTTTATCAACAAGTTGCGCCTATTTCTTTATATGAAGCAGAAGAAAAACTTATTTATAAATTTATTTCTTCTAAGCTCTGTTTTTTTTGTGATACCCAAAAAAGATACATTTTAAATAGTGCGAATATGTTAATTCTACGTAAATCATTCCTAATAACTTTGCAACAACTATGTGATTTATTAAATAGTGAGTTTATGAATTGGATATTTAAAAATTTATTTAATACTCATAAAGTTTTGAGAGGTGATTTAGAATCATTACCGATACATACAGAATATTTTAATAAATACAACAAATTCAATGAAAATGAGTATCTGAAATATTTAAATATAAGGAAAACAGATAATGGAACTTACAGAATTAAAAGATAAAATAATTTCTTCATTTAAAGGATCAAAAGACGAACTAGACTCCATTTTGGATATAATGGAAGAAGACCAATCTATTTTCCCGTTCAATGAATATGAACATTTGATATGCAATCTAATAGAAAATGGTGGTCTAACATTTGAACAATATATAGAAATTAGATCTGAATATTTAAGTGAAAATCCAAATCTGTGGATTTTCGAAATATCAGCCCCGAGAGGTTTTGGTGAAAAATTTGCTCAGACATATATTCAAGGGAAATGCTCAAAACTAAAAAAGGTAACAAAAAAACTTGATACAAACTATAATGGACAATATGATTTATGGTTAGATGGAATTAGAATTGAAGTTAAAGCTTCAAGAGCTGTTGATAGTGATAGTGAAGAACCACTCTATATGAAAGCTCTTTCTCGCAATACGAAAAAAAACTTTTTAATGAACTTTCAACAACTTAAGCCTCAATACTGTGATGTTTTTATATGGGTTGCTGTTTTTCGTGATGAAATAGTAATTTGGATTATGAGTTCGAAAGAAATCTCACAACATTCTCTTTATTCAAAGGGACAACATCGTGGGAATATAGGAAATGAAGGGCAACTCCACATTAAGCATGATAATATGGACCAACTTAATTCGTTCATTTTAAAAGATGATAATCTCGAAAATGCAATTAGGGAAGCAGCTAAAAGAAATTAAATAATGCTAATATGCACCTAACCTCTTTAATAAGTAAAAAGATACTGTGTAAAAAATCAATAGTACTATTGTAAAATAAAATTCAAACTAAAACAAAGTCGTATGTTTCATAGTTTAGTAGCTCGGTAGCCCGGTATATAGTCTACGTTCTTTTTCCATATTGTGTAAATAAGCAAGAGTAATTTTCTAGCAACAGCAATTAGTGCAATTTTCTTGTTGTTCTTTTTAATTGTCAATCGGATATATAGTTCTTTAAGTTTTTGGTTATATCTACAAGCAATTAACGCAGGCATATATAGGGATCTCCTAAGGTGTTTATTGCCTTTCTTAGAAATGGATGTCTTATGTTTTTTAAGCCCGGATTCATTATGAACTATATCTAAACCAGCAAAGCTGGTAAGTTGCTTCTGATTTTCAATGATGGCAAAGCCATTGGTCTCGGCGATGATAGTAACAATAGTTATGAATCCGACACCTTCGATTTTGACGACTTTTTCTATGCGTTCTTTGATATCTGGTTGATTATCAATCAGCTTATGTATTTCATTGATTATTTGCATCTGCTGTCTACTAAAGAGCTTTAGCTGCATAGCAAGTCTTCTTAAAGTATTTTGTTCTGGTTTGTAGGAATTCTTTTTTGCATGGACTTGGTTGCCTACCTGGACTGATAGTTCTTTAAGGGAATGGTATTCTCTGCAGAGCGTTTTAAGCTGTCTAATAACTTCGGGAGAAGTTTGCCATTGTTTTAATTGCTTTTCTAAACCGAATTGAGTTATCGTTGCTGAATCTATTGAGTCAGTTTTTGATTTAGTATCCAAAGTTCTTGAAAAGTTTTTGATTTTATTCGACAAAATAACAGCAATGTTTTCTTTGTTTTTGGCTAAATAGAATGCAAGGTTTTCATAATAAACACCAGTAGCTTCCATAACAAACCATAATGGTACTTTGGGATCAAGTTTATTTTTGTTTGCCCACTTAATAAGTTCTTTGTGTCCTATCTGGTTATTAGCAAATGATTTTGCAGCTTTAATATTCTGGTTTTGCTTGGAGTCAATAGTTCCAAAGCGTGCAACTAGACTGTCCATTGAGACATCTATACCGACAACTTGTTTAATTGTATCCATATAGTATTTTGTTCCCATATTTAATTTTAGAATAAGTTGACAAATCGGCTTAAATGATTCTTTTGAATCTATACTCGTAATCTTATGCAGGATAACTAATTAATCATAAGTTCCTAAAATACTCTTCAGATTTTAAGAAGCTTTATTGAAGTGAGGAGGTATTTCTTTTTAACGATATCATAAATATGTATCTAGTCAAGAGTGTCTCTCTCACTCCAGAAGCCTTTTTTGATTCTGATAAATTTACCATTTAAATTTATTTTCAGTACCTTTTATTAAACATACGAGTCAATGAGTTTGAATAATCGTTCTTAAAAGGTTAGAACCGATGAGAGTAATTTCTCTTCATTTTGCGCTTGTATTTTTAATGTATCCTTACAACTAA
Source organism: uncultured Ignavibacteria bacterium (assembly GCA_963727535.1). Taxonomy (GTDB): domain Bacteria; phylum Bacteroidota; class Ignavibacteria; order Ignavibacteriales; family Ignavibacteriaceae; genus RBG-16-34-14. Next base: position 40,599 of record CAVSGR010000003.1, on the reverse strand, counting down.
GATTAAAAAGTGAAAAGGGGTGTATCGGACAAAATGATAAACAAGTTTGTTTATAACAAAGCAATACGATTGGGAAAAAATGAAAGTTAAATCAATGCAGATTAATATTGCTGATGAAGGAGAAAATGATATGGCCGGTTCAAGAAGTCTTGGAAAGAAAGGCAGGCTGACTTTTTACATATTAGGATTGACATTTTTAATCTTAAGTACATCAAGCCAACCAAGCTGGCCTTTTATAGCAAGCGGCATCTTGTTTATTTTGGGTGCATTTATCGATGGACTTAAAGAAAAGAAGAATACAACAACTTAAAATAACTAAGCACTATCATAAACGAGTTTGACTTCACAATATGACTTTACGGGAAATCATAAAATTTATATTGAAAATAATAATCACATTATATTTTTGTGCAGTATTTGCATTTATACTTGTTTTCTTTGGGTCCCGCAATTTTCTACTCGATGCTTTTTCTCCTGTTAAATTATTCAATGAAATCATGGTGGGAAATTTTTTATTTATTATGATTACAATTTTGGGAACGGTTTTTATCCTTCGTTTTAATTACCTGAGAAAAAAGAAAGTAGATTATGAAGATGGTGGAAGAGCCTGGCCGTGGCCAAAATAGTGAAATAGAAATAAAGATAAACCTTAAAATTAAAAAAGGTGGCTTGCTGCCAAACCACCTCTTAATAACTAATTTACCTAATAACTTAATAACCCTTAACTTAACCTAAATCAAACCTATCAAGATTCATTACTTTATTCCATGCAGCTACAAAATCCTTCACAAACTTCTCCTTAGAATCCTCACAGGCATAAACTTCAGCGAGGGCACGAAGTTCTGAGTTTGAACCGAAAATGAGATCGACACGTGTACCTGTCCATTTCACTTCACCAGTTTTGCGATCACGTCCTTCAAAAACATCTTCTGATTCCGAAGTTTTCTTCCACACAGTTCCCAAATCCAGCAGGTTAACAAAGAAATCGTTTGTAAGTGACCCGGTGTTCTTTGTGAAAACGCCGTGTTTGGATCCATCGTAGTTTGTGTTAAGAACGCGCATCCCACCCAGAAGTGCCGTCATTTCGGGAGCGGTTAGAGTTAAAAGTTGTGCACGGTCAACAAGCATTTCCTCGGCTGATGGCATATATTTGCTTTTCATATAGTTTCGGAAACCGTCAGCAAGCGGCTCGAGAACTTCAAAGGCTTCCACATCGGTTTGTTCTTGAGATGCATCGGCACGTCCCGGTGTGAAGGGCACTGTTACATTGTGACCAGCATTCTTTGCCGCTTTCTCAACACCTGCACATCCACCCAAGAACAATCAAATCGGCAAGTGAAACTTTCTTACCACCGGATTGTGCTTTGTTGAATTCTTTCTGGATGTCTTCAAGAGTCTTCAACACTTTTGCCAAGTTGAGCCGGGTTGTTTACTTCCCAATCTTTCTGTGGTGAAAGACGAATACGTGCACCATTCGCACCGCCGCGTTTATCAGAACCGCGGAATGTTGATGCTGAAGCCCAGGCAGTTGATACCAATTGAGATACAGACAAACCCGAAGCAAAAATTTTATCTTTTAATGCAGCGATATCTTTATCTTCAATCAATTTATGATTAACAGCCGGAATTGGATCCTGCCAAATCAATTCTTCTTCAGGCACTTCCGGTCCTAAGTAGCGTGCGATAGGACCCATATCACGGTGAGTCAGTTTAAACCACGCACGTGCAAATGCATCTGCAAACTCATCAGGATTTTCATAGAAGCGTCTTGAAATTTTTTCATAAGCCGGATCAAACCTTAAAGAAAGATCGGTAGTAAGCATAGTCGGCAAGTGTTTTTTTGATGGATCGGCAGCATCAGGAATTGTATTGGAAGCATTCTTTGCGACCCATTGTTGTGCACCTGCAGGACTCTTTGTTAATTCCCATTCATAACCGAAAAGGTTTTCAAAGAAATTGTTGCCCCACTTAGTTGGGGTTGTTGTCCATGTAACTTCCGGTCCACCACCAATTGTATCACCACCTTTACCGGTTCCAAAACTGCTGTTCCAACCTAGACCTTGTTCCTCGATGCCTGCAGCCGCAGGTACCGGACCAACGTATTTACCCGGATCAGCCGCTCCGTGTGCTTTGCCAAATGTGTGTCCGCCCGCAATAAGTGCAACGGTTTCTTCATCATTCATAGCCATTCGTCTAAATGTTTCGCGAATATCGTGTGCTGCTGCAAGCGGATCTGGATTTCCATTCGGACCTTCAGGATTAACATAGATTAAACCCATCTGAACTGCAGCAAGTGGATTCTCAAGATCACGTTCACCACTATAACGTTTATCATCCAGCCACTCACCCTCGGAACCCCAATAGATATCTTCGAGAGGTTCCCAAACATCTTCACGTCCGCCGCCGAAACCAAAAGTCTTGAAGCCCATCGACTCGAGGGCGCAGTTACCGGCAAGAATAATGAGATCTGCCCAAGAAATTTTCTTTCCGTATTTCTGCTTGACAGGCCAAAGCAACCTGCGAGCTTTGTCAAGGTTCACATTGTCTGGCCAACTGTTGAGCGGTTCAAAACGTTGCGCGCCGGTGCCGCCTCCTCCACGACCATCATTAATACGATAAGTTCCTGCACTGTGCCATGCCATACGAATGAAGAATGGTCCGTAGTGACCGAAATCTGCTGGCCACCAGTCCTGCGAATCTGTCATCAAATCGAAAATGTCCTTCTTCACAGCGTTGAGGTCGAGACTCTTGAATTCTTTAGCGTAGTTGAATTCTTCTCCCATAGGGTTGGATTTGGAAGAATGTTGCCGAAGGATGCTTAAATTTAATTTATTCGGCCACCAGTCACGGTTTGATGTGCCGCCGCCTGCGCCGTGCTTAACCGGGCACTTGCTTACATCATTAGTATTGTAAGCTTGTTTGTTTTGATCTTTTTCCATTTTATCTCCCTCTGTTATAATATTGTTTTTAAGTTAAAATTTGCAATTATCTTTTTATAAATATTTAGTGATTAGATCTTATAATTTACAAAAATATTATTTATACTTTTTATCAATAATGTTTATTCGATTATAGATGTTATCTATAACTCTAATCGACGGAATCAATTAAACTAATTACCATCCACTTTCTTTAATTTGAATATCTCTTCTACAGGCACTTTAAAATAATGCACAATCTTCAATGCAATAGTTATGGGGAATAAATATACCGACCTCGATTGTGCTGATCGTTTTTCGCGAAACAACTTTTATCATTTTACCCAGGTGGTCATAAAAATATAATAAGTGATAAACAAGTTTAATTCTCACATCCCAATACCGAAGTACGATCTTTCACAAGATGGAAGATTTGATTTTGCTATATTGGATTATGTATTAGAAAATAATCCGGGAAATATCATCCGAACTACCTGAATGCAATTTATTTTAAGTAATAGCTATAATGTAAATGGGAGAAGTAATGTCTTACATTGATTTTGAGAAAAATAATAGCTGTCTTCTAACCATTGATTTTCAAAACGATTTTGTATATCCGAACGGTTCTGCCTACATTCCGGGGTCTGATGACATTATTGAAGATATTGCTGCTATTGCATCAATTTATAGGTTAAAAAACAGGCCAATCATTCATGTAATCAGAATATATCAACAAGACGGTTCAAATGCAGAACTATGCAGAAAAGAGATAGTAAAAAAATCTAAAGGGATTGTCAGTCCTGATACATTGGGAATTAATATTGTCAAAAATGTTATTGGTGATCTGGAAATAGAGCTGGATATTGATACACTACTTGACAAACAGTTTCAAAAAGTAAACAACAACGAATGGATCATGTATAAACCAAGATGGGGAGCATTCTATAACACAAATTTGGAATCGTTTTTAAGATCAAAAGGGATTAACTCAATCCTGATATCAGGCTGTAATTATCCCAATTGTCCACGTACAACAATATATGAAGCGAGCGAAAGAGATTTCAAAATTGGAATAATATCAAATTCAATCTCAGGAATATATTCAAAGGGAGTTGAAGAATTAAGGGGCATAGGAGTTTCTCTAATTTCGTTAAACGATTTATAAAAGTCTGTATATTGTTTAAATGTTTTGATAAATTAGCATTCATGCAACCTCCTGAATAAAGAGAAAGAAGATACTCCTTATATCCTCCAAGTGTAAATACGGCAACTTAAGGGGTTGATTGCGACAACCTCTTTTTTTATGTTAAGGTTATGAAGAATATATCAATACTGGTTCCTGAAAGAGCCAAATTAGGCAGTATAGAGGGACCTCACGAAGCATTCAGAGAAGTAAATAACATTTTATCAGCCAATGGAAAATCTCCGTTATTTGATGTTAACCTTGTAGGATTATCTAAAGAAGTTAAACTAAATAACAGTTTATATACTGTAAAAACAAACAAACTAATTAATGATGTTAAGAAAACGGACCTGATAATTATTCCCGCATTCCAAGGAGATTTACAAAAAGCTTTGGAAATAAACCGAAGTTTTATTCCCTGGATTATACATCAATATAACCATGGTGCGGAGGTAGCCAGCCTTTGTGTTGGCGCATTTTTACTCGCAGCAACAGGATTAGTAAATGGAAAACAATGTTCTACTCACTGGCGTGCAACAAATGATTTCCGAAAGATGTTCCCGGATGTAAATCTTGTAGTTGATAAAGTACTCACAGATGAACTTGGTATTTATTCAAGTGGAGGTGCGTACTCTTCTACTAATCTTATTTTATACTTAATTGAAAAATATGCCGGAAGAGAAATAGCTGTCCTTTGCTCCAAGTTATTTCAGTTAGATATTGAACGGGATAGTCAATCTCCTTTTATCATGTTCAAAGGACAAAAGGAACACGAAGATGAACACATAAAAAAAGCTCAGGAATTTATTGAAAGTAATTACTATGATAAACTTACGGTCAACCAAATTGCAATAATTTGTGCGTTGAGCCGCCGAAACCTTGAACGCAGATTTAAAAAAGCAACAGCAAACACTATTGTAGAATATATACAGAGAGTAAAGATTGAAGCTGCCAAAAAGAATCTTGAAACAGGGAAGAAAAATATTACTGAAGTGATGTACGAAGTTGGTTACAATGATACAAAAGCCTTCCGCACAACATTTAAAAAAATTACGGGTTTATCTCCAGTTCAATACCGAAATAAGTATAGTCGGCAAATAGCGATATAAAGTCTAACCTATTATGCAGTTTCAGGAAGTTGTTGAATTAATTAATAATGACTTTATCACCAGTAATAACAAACAGGTTTGGGCGGACCTTGGGTGTGGAACCGGGACTTTTACAACAGCATTAGCAAGCTTGCTTCCCGGAAACAGCTTGATTTACGCGGTAGATAAAAGTAGAACTGATTTGGATAAAATTCCCACCCAATTTGAAAGCGTGGTAATAGAAAAATCTCAAGCTGATTTTACAAAGATGGAATTACCTGGCAATCTGGATGGAATACTAATGGCTAACTCCCTTCATTATGTAAAAGAAAAACATTGGTTCATCCGGGAACTCGAAACTCACTTAAAAAAAGAAGGTTGTTTTCTTATTGTAGAATATGATACTGAAATTTCCAATATATGGGTTCCTTTTCCTATTAACTATAATTCTTTAAGGAAATTATTTGAGAAAGAAGAATATAGAGTAGAGAAAATAAAAGAGAAGCCTTCTATTTATAGAAGAGAAAATATTTATTCGGCTTTAATAAGAAAATAACTTACAAATTCAGTTACGGGATTTCTTATTATCTAAAATCAGGACGAATTCTCCCTTAAGATTTTTTTGTTCTGCATTATTTAAAATCCATTCTGCGGTTCCCCGGTAAAATTTTTCAGTCTTCATTGTTAATTCAAAAGCTAAAACTGTTCTTAAATCTTTTCCCAAAATTTTTACAACATCAGTTAGTAAACTTTTTAATCTATAAGGAGTATCAAGCAAAACAATAACTTCTCTGATTCCCTTTAATTTTAACAACTCTTTTCTTCTTATATCTTTTTTGGGAGAAAGCCAGCCGTAGTAGTAGAACTTTTCAAAATCAAAACCTGAACCAATAAGTGCGGGCAGTAAAGAGCTTGCACCGGGAACCGGAACAACATCAATCTTTTGTGAAATGCAAAGTTCGACAAGTAAATGCCCCGGATCAGAAAAAAGAGGTGTGCCTGCATCTGAGATTAACGCTGCAGATTTTCCTTCTACTAGTTTAAGCAGAATATCATTTGCAATTTCGTTTTCATTATGCTCATTAAGCGCAATCAGTTCTTTATTAATTTGATAATTGGAGAGAAGTCTTCGCGCTTCTTTAAATTCTTCACAAATAATGAAATCGACTTCTTTAAGAATTCTTAATGCACGGAGAGTTATATCTTCGTAATTGCCTATGGGAGTTGAGACCAGGTATAATTTATTGTCCATAATTTATATTGTTAAAATTAAATGGAAGTATGGCTGCATGAGCGCATTTTGCATGCATTCATATCCCTGTTTTTATTCTGTTCCTTTACTTATTTCTATTCCTATGGTAGCGTTCCATCCTTCGAGTGAAAATTTATTCTCATAAAGATTGTCCTTAAAATAGCCAGCCTTTGTAAACATTTCAAAATTGTTATTCAATTCATAAGCAACTTTCAAATATATCCTGTTTTCATAGTTTAAAGGAGTATAAAGCGGCGTAATTCCATCAATGTAATCAGAAGTTTTCTTAAGAGATAACGTATTATAATCCACCAGCAAAAAAGCCGACCAGTCTGTGAAAAAAATTTTCCCGGCGACTATTCTTATTAAATGCTCATAAGAAAAATCTCTTGTAAACTTCGAGTCCTGACTGAGGAATTTATAATCGATATTTACAATAAATTCTTTAAGATAATTTAAGCTCAGTTGAGGACCAAACCTCCAGCCGTTGTTTTTATAATACGAGCTTGTATGTAGAATCTCAACTTCATTTGTGATAAAGAATCTTTCCAAATACAATCCATAACTAAATTTCATATATGTACTTAGCTGACTATAGAGTTTGCAATCAAAAAACAATAGATCGAGATTATATTCCTCATTATTTTTTATTACCTGGTAAGCATAACCTAAGTTTGTGTTCACAGGCATATTATCAATATAAAACCAGGTTGCACTTCCTGTTAAGGAAAAAATATTATACGTAAGATTAGAGTTTTGCTGCTTAAAAAAATTTACTTGTCGTGATATATTTAATCCCCAGTTAAACTTTTCTTCAGATTGATAATAATCGCCTTCTGCTCTCAGTTTGATAAAATTAATGGGTTACTAAAACCGTAAAACTCGGGACGTGCACGTAGTGAAAGTGAGGCAGTTCTCTTTTCTGTTTCATAATCATATTTTAATGAATCCGTCAAAAAGTGAAAGTGTGTTTTCTTTTTGTAACGTTTCATCCCCGGACGATTTGAAAAATCCCGTTTCACCACTAAGGCGCCAATCGACCTGGGAATAAGAACCAGAAGAAAAAAATAGAAGAATAATCAGAAAAATATATTTTACACGAATGGAACTAAACGTCATCTGGAAGAACCGATTTTATTTGCAAGAACTAATTTAAATTCCTGCAACCTTTTTTTCACCTCCTTTAATAAATTTATGTAATCTTTTAAACTAAGATTTTTACTTGTTTCGCCGAAGGATATTTCAGGGTTTATCTCGGTTCTTGATAATTGCTCAATGTCTAATTGCCTTAAAATCAATTGGTATGTTTGCACCTGGTTTTCAAATGCTTTGGACTCTCTGACTACCCCTACACTTCCATAGTCCATCTCTCCAGTCTGAGCATTTGCCGGTGAAATAACATTGCTTTTTTTCTGAAAGAGAACCTTATTTTCCAATTCCGCTTCTTCAAGAAATTTTTCCGTTTTTGCCTGAAGAATAGCTGTCTGATCTGCCTCAGAAGTTTGTTTATTTACTTTATCAAGAAGTGAGTTGACTTCACCCAGGGCATTATTAAGATATTCTTTGTATAAAGCCTTTTCTTTTGGATCTGTCGTTTTGTTTAAATCAATTCGCAAGACTTTATCAGGATTAAAAGAAAGACTTAAAATTCTTGGGGCAACTAATAATCTTTTCCCGGTAAATGATAATATTTCCTCATTCAACTTATCCTCGTCTTCTTTACCCGATTTCTTTAATGCTTCAAGCGAATCAATCTTTGCAATGTAAATCCGGTTAAGTTGTTCTTTTACATTATCAAGCTCTTTTTCGAGCTTTTGAACTTTATTATTATGTCCTTCAAGATTATTTGAAATAGTAACAGAAGAAGCCATTAGTTCAGTAATAAAAGCTTTGTCGGGATTATTTTTTTTCTTTTCAGAATCTATCTGTTCTGCTCTTTTTGAAAAAACGGAGTTAAGCGAATCAACTATTAAGCTTTCTTTATCATATTGATTGTTTAACTGCTCAAACTTTCTTTCAAGCTTATCGAGAGATTGGGCGTTAATTAATCCTGCAAATAATATAAACACAAAAAACTTTTTCATATCAATCCATACTTTTCCAGTTTATAATATAGGACACTCGTGCTTATCCCAAGCAATTTAGCAGCACGGTTTTTAACCCCATTCGATTTTTTCATCGCCTGTATAATCAGGTTTTTCTCGAAAGATTTAACCGCATCTTCAAGAGGAAGATTTATATAACTGTTATTGACGTCAATATTGCTATTCAAATGACCTGCTATCAATAACGAATCTATCACATTACCAAGAGAAATTACATATAATCTTTCAACTAAGTTCTGAAGCTCCCGAATATTGCCGGGCCAATGATATTCTACTAATAATTTCATTCCTTCGTTACTTATTGCCTTTTCTTCAGAATGATTTTTTTCTGCAAGCTTCTGAAGAAAATAATTTACTAATAAAGAAATATCTTCCTTCCGCTCTCGAAGAGAAGGAAGTGAAACAGGAATCACACTTAACCTGTAATACAAATCTTCTCTGAATTTTCCTTCGTTAACTAATTTTTGAAGATCTTTGTTGCTCGCTGCAATTATTCTTACATCAGTTTTTAAAGTGACTTCTCCGCCAACCCTTTCAAATTCATATTCCTGAAGAACACGAAGAAGCTTTACCTGCATTGCAGTTGATACATCTCCGATTTCGTCTAAGAACAATGTTCCTTTATCAGCTAATTCAAAGCGGCCTTTTTTCTGTTTTACAGCTCCTGTAAAGGCACCTTTTTCATGTCCAAACAATTCACTTTCAAGAAGATTATCATTAAGCACGCCGCAGTTTACTCTTATAAAAGGATGATCTGAACGATTACTTTTTTTGTGAATAGCTCTTGCGATTAATTCTTTACCGGTTCCGCTTTCTCCCTGGATGAGGATAGTGCTTTCTTTATCTGCAACCTGCTCGACCAAAGAAAAAACTTTTTTTATTGCATTTGAATTCCCGATAATCTCATCATATCCTGTAAATAATTCTTCGCTTAAAAATTTATTCTGATCGATTAAAGATTCAATCTTCCTGTCACTTAAAATTTTTTGCCAGATTTTATTCACCCGGAAACGAAGTTCATCAGGTGAAAAAGGTTTGGCAAGAAAATCTGCCGCACCTAACTTTAGTGCTTTAACTGCATCTTCAACAGTTCCATAAGCAGAAATCATTAAGACTTCAGTGGAAGGATTAATTTCCTTGAGTTTTTCTAAAACTTCTATACCGTTCATTGGCTCCATCTTTAAATCTACTATAGCCATTGCGGGAGGTGAAAGCTGGATTTTCTTTAATGCTTCAATACCATTTTCAAACGGAGTTACCTTATATCCTTCACTTTTAAGACTGTCCGTAATTCCCAATCTCATAGTGTTGTTATCTTCAATAACTATTATCTCTTCAGATTTCATTTGTAATTTCTTTCCTTATTGTAAAGATTGAGCCGCCTTCAGCAAGATTTGCCGCAAACAGTTCCGCTTTATTTTCTTTACATAACTTTTTACTGATTGCCAGTCCCAAACCTGTCCCTTCTTTTTTAGTAGTAAAGAAAGGATCAAAAACTTTATTAAAATTTTGCTGCGAAATACCGGGTCCATCATCTTTTACATAAATTTTCCAATACCCGTTATTAGTTCCTGAACTCAGAAAAACATTTCCATTTTCTGAAACTGCATCTAAACTATTAGTAACAAGATTAAGAAGAATATTCCTTAAGTGCGCAGGGTCGAAATAAATTTTTCTAAGTTTGCTTTCAAATGAATAAGAAATACTTTTTTGTTTTAATTGTTTCTTAAAGACTCCTTCGATATCACTGAATATTTCTTCCGGGTTTATCCATTCGGGATTTACAGGAACAGGTCTGCCATAATTCAGATAAGATGTTATTAGGCTTTTTAAGCCCTGTACTTCTTTTAAAATTGAATCGAGATATTCTTTGTTTTTTTCTCTATCACTTGGATTTTCTTTAACCAGGTTAGCGAGTAATTCAATTCCACCAAGGGGATTTCTGATTTCGTGAGCGATTTGTGCAAGAAGATTTTCTCTCTCTTTCTGATTTAACGCCAGATCGGTTTTCATTTTATCCATTGCATCGGATAGTTGTTTAATTTCACCGTGCATCGACTGCGGGACATCAATTTCGAAATTTCCTTTACCTATTTCAGAACTTAGTTTTACCAATTTGTTCAACGGCTTTACTATTGAATTAGCCATAAACCAGCCAGCAAAAATTGTAATGACAACTCCCGCAAATCCGATTAACCAGAAAAGGGTAGAAAGCTGATCTAATTTTTCAAAACGGACAGCACTTTCCTTCACCGCAAGCCAGTTATTATTATTCAATCTGTAGAATCCCCAGAGATACCAATTGTTATCATCTCCCTTGAACGGAAGCGAGGTTGTGCCCGAATTAAATCTTAAGATCAAAAATTTCTTTTTTATTCAATAGCAAAGCGGGATCTGTTTCTCCATATATAAAATTATGATTTGAATGAATAATTACATCTAGACTATCGTTAAAAATAAAAACCTCAGAGTGAAGATTTGGTTCAAGATTTCTTCTAAGCAAATCCCTGAAATAATTTTCCGAACTCCCAACCGGATTACCAAGCTCCAGCAAGTTCAGATAAGAAGGCTCAATTTGTTTTGCTATCATTTTAGTAACAACATTTACCTGTTCTGTTAACTGAACCAGGTAAAGATTTTTAATAAAAAGGTAACCTACCCGTGAAAGAACAACAACTAATATTATAGTTATTAAACTGAAGGTTATAACTATGCGGGATTTGTAGTAAGACTGCTTTATGTTTCTTATAAAACTCATAATAAGAGTTGTTATGCCGATAATAATTTAGTAAATAATAATTATACAATTCAGATTTTCTCGATAGAAATTATTTTTACTCTACTATTTTAAAAATATTTGAGTATAAATATTTATCCTGCACCATTTTTTTACTTTCCTTTTCCATCAAATCAAAGTAAAGACGATATTCTCCGGGAATATTATTAACATTAATCCTATTAGTATAAATCGTAATGAGAGAATTAAATTCTTCATTCGCCTTTAATTCAGTCGGTCGTACAAACGATGAATTTAAAGTATAACAGATTGGGAAATAAACTTCTTCCCACACATCCCCGGTTTTCTTTTCAAGAATAAAGAATGGGGCAGCGTATCCATCATTAACTAGTATTACATCTTTTGATAGATAGTTTTTAAATATTATCCCTATCCTTAATTCACGTGTAAGTTTATAGGTTGATTTATCGGATGTTATTTCAATTTCTCTTTCCGATTCAAAAGGATCCGCAACCGAACCATTGATGTTAACAGGAAAAAGAGAAACTGCTAAATTTTTATTCATTTCTTCCTCAATTAAAATTTGTATTCCAGGCTAATTTGTTTGTTATCGCTTAATGATATTACCAGGATAATTGAGCCGTTTTCGCCACCATATAATTTTGAATACTCTTGTTTTAAAGGGGTCATATCAAAACTTAATTTTGAAGTTATCAAAGCTTTACAAGCATCATCATTTGCATTATGAGAGAGAAGAATATCTGCCCGAACCGGATATGATTCAAGAAAGTAATTCCAGGCAATTAATAAAAACTGGTGTTCTTTGCATCCGCCACCGTATGTAACTTCTATATTCAGAGTATCGGAATCGAATTCAGCATTATTAACCGTGTAGGAATCCATAATTGCAGAACTCGAATCAAACCCGTTAGAAAGAATCACTTTGTCAGTATCTAAAGGTATAAAGATTACCATATCTGTCTCTAATAAATTATCTGTTGTTTCTTCGCTCCCGTTTTTATCACATCCTGAAAAGTAAAACAATATCACTATAAGAATTGAATTGATAAAGAATTTCATTTTATCCTAATTTAATTTATAATTAAACATTATCATCCCGGCAGCCATCCGACTCTGACATTCCAAAACACTGCTTCATTAATTATAATTTCATCATTGTTTTCCTGGTTCAACAAATGTAAATCATCAATACTGATGGTGACATAATAGAGAGTCTGCCAGGCTGGTTCTTTAATTGGATTATCTTCAGATACAGAAAAGGATAATTTTCCGGAGATACCTTTATACTTTTTTGTAACCCCCTGATTTGGAAGACCGTAATCATTACAAAAGTTAAAGTAAATGCTATCAGGATCATTGCCGGCCACTTCTAAAACAACAGATACATTAGGATTTGCGTTATTCAAAACAATATCCTGTCGTTTCTTTGTTAAACTAAAATGATTTGCATCTATGTATACCGTTAATGCCCTTACACTATCTAAGAATTGATAAACGAAAATATTACTACAACCGTGGCTTTCGGTAACATTATCTGGTTTGGAAATACCATCCGGATACTCGTAAACTAATTCTGAATCTTCGCAAGTCATAAACATCATTGCGAAAACCACGATAAAAATATATCTCGTATAAATGTTTTCTTTCATAACTTGGCTATTTATGCTTTTCCTATTTTTTACTTTAAATTATAAACAAAGGAAATCTGCTGAGTAACAAGAGGAATATCGTCTACTGTAAGTGCGCCATTTGGTGCAATTAAAAAATCTGCTTCGCTTCTCATAGCGGCTGCATCAAAAGCAATAACCTGATTATTTTCGGAACCCACTATACCGTTGCCAAGAATTACCTGTAAAGAATAAAGAATTTGAAAACCGGAAATATTTATCGTTAGCCCTCCGCATAAAGTTGTCTCAAGCCAATTCTCATTTACTGTTCTGTTGGTATTTAAAATGTTATCATTTTGCTTAAGATTATATTTATTAAAATATAGTTGTATACCGAGTCTGTAATCTAACCAGCTAACATCTGTATGTGTGTAAACTCCTGCCCTTATAATATGATTATAGAAATCAAAGAAATTTTCTACCGTCTTAAATGATGACGGATAGGCTGGATTCTCAGTACCTGCATCAGCCCATGTATAGCTTGTCATAGGTTCATAAATATATTCGAAACCAAGCGTTGTTCTTTCGCCCGAATCCAGAATACCCACACCAATATTATATGTAGTAGAACTCCCCGGGTCACGCGGTATATTTGCAAGTACATAATTGGGAATTTTAGGATGCTCTTTCCAGTTTACTGTAAATATTCCCCCGACTTTTACTTCATCACTAACCGAGTTATTATATTTTGTATGAATAACCCATCCATTACTTTCGTCTTTATTAGACTCAATGCGATATCCGCTGATCCAATTATCAGTATAAAACCAATAAGGAGAACTATAGGTAACTTCATGAGACGATTTAAAAGTAGTTCTGGCAATAACAAATTCCAGTTGTTCCCGCTCCGAAGGTTCTCCGACAAAACCGATCTTATAATCGAGAGATTTTCCATACTGTTTTATATCATAACTTCCTGGATATAATAAATTAACACCATCTATAGCATGTAGTTCGCTCCACGATACACTACCAGCTACGGAAAGTTTGAACTCGGGAATATATACTCCAAATAATCCAAAGAGATATACATTATTGCCGACATCACTTTTGGTATTACTATTCAACCAGTTGTTGGGAGTTGATCGATCAGACCAATACGATTGGTAGCTTATTATTCCCCCCGTAAATAAATTGTCTCTCTTCATGTAAAACCCAAACGGCATAGAATTAATTGCCGTCCCCATATATTTAGCCGACCCTGAACTTGTATAGACTACTCTACCGTCTTCATTACTCCAGGTGTTACGAGTGGGTGAGAAAAACAATTCCAATTCCCCTAGCTTGGATGCTTTAGCAGGATTTACCAAAGGATCAGCCAGAGGATCGTCAAAGGCAATTGATAAATTGCCCATACCTCTCGATAGTGACGGATAAAAATCGGATTGATTGCCTGCAATAAGTGGAACAGCACGTAGATTAATTTCCTGAGAATAAATAAGTTTCACAAATACAAAACCGAATAAAACAATTGTTAAGATATTGTTTTTCATATTTATTCTCTCACGATTGAGGATTAATTATTTTCCCCATAAATAAGATGCAACCGGAATTTTCTTCTCTTATAAGAAAAATAAAAGGTCTATTCACCTTCATATAAAATATATTTTCTCCGCCACCCACACTTGTCGTGCCTACTCCCACTAGGGTAACCGCTGCAGCTTCTGTTCCCTCTTCATTAACATCTATAAAAGTTTTATGAAAAACTGTTGAAATAAATAATTGCTCAGGACCTTTATATAAATTTGAAAAATCAGCATTTGAACCAAATGGCAATCTCATCCCTAAGGAAATCAGGTAATCTTTCAATTCAGATTCGTACTCAATTTTAAATTTCGGAAGCCACATAGTTCCCTTTTGTTGTGAAAGACTATCTAACCACAATTTCAAATTATCTTCTGTTATTCCGTCTGCAAACTCATTAATACTTAAATTTTCTCGTGGCAAAATTACCACCATACTAAAGTTACCCTCTCCATAAGGAAGTTCAACTGCCTGCAAATTTTCATCCGAGTAATAATTAAAATCATTCGTTTGCACCATCATTTCGGCATTAATAGTTCCCCCATTTATAAGATTAAAGGTTTCTACGTCTGTTTTCTCTTTATCGAATTCATATTTCCAGGTTCCGTTGAAGTAAATTGCATTTATAAGATACATTACTGCTTCGGGTGAAATTGAGTCAAGTATTTTTTCAATTTTATTATTAGTGCTCTGCTTTACCCAGTTATTAATAACGTCAACTGATGTTGGATCAGTAAAATCTAATCCGCTTACTAATGCGCTAAAATATTTTAAACTTAAATCGAAGAAACTCTCTTCGAATGTCATCTCATTTCTATACCAGATTGAATTTGCCGATTTAAAAACCACTTTAGGATCAGCGTTGTATAGAGTTTCAATCAAGGTTTTGTATGAATTATTTATCTCTTCGTTTGTCAGATTCGAAAATTGCAATGTCGTTCGCATCTCATCGTAAGTTTCTCCATTAGTTCCATTCATAGTCATTCCTAAAGCCAAAGAAACACTCAAAGGAGAAATAAAAACATTTTTCTCTTTATCAGTTTGATTAATCTCATTAAAAAGATTTAACCCGAATTTATTTGAAGAAGAAACAACTTTCTTCTCAATAGATGTTAATTCAGGTTGATCATTATTTGTTGATACAATTTTTTCGCAGCTAAGAAATAAAAATGAGAAAAGGATTATAATAGAAAGAAGGAAAAGAAATTTCATGGCACGCTCCTCTTTTTTTTCCGGTATGGCAAACCCTGTACCGTCTTACAAAAAATTGAAACGCCTGCTAAATAAAGATTATTGCTAATTTTTGTTTGCTAAAAAGAAAGGATTGTTATCAGATTTCTGAAAAGTTATAGAATTTCTGATAGAACTATAAACCACATAGGGCACAAAGTTGTTATTTAATCTATGTGTTCTATGTATCTATGTGGTTAAAAAGCAAGCTGAACTAGGTTTCCAAAATTGTATCCGTCCAAATCTCTTTTATCTTATCCATCAATTTGCTTAACTCAACATCAAACCGTTCACCTGTTTTCCTGATCTTCACTTCAACTTGGTTTGTCTTAAGTTTCCTATCCCCAACAATGGCCTGCAAAGGCATTCCGAGAAGATCAGCATCATTAAATTTCACACCCGCCTGTGCATCAATTCTATCATCAAATAAAACTTCGTAATTATTATTAGCAAGACTATTATAAATTTCTTCGCAGGCTTTTGTTACGCCTTCGTTCTTCATATTCAGTCCGACTAAGTGAATATGAAAATGGAGCGAGTGCTGCCTCCCAGATAATTCCTTTATCATCATGATGCTGTTCGATAAAACAAGCCATAACTCTCTCGACGCCAATGCCATAGCTTCCCATAATTATCGGATGCTCTTCTCCTTTTTCATCAAGGAACATTGCCCCCATTGATTGAGAATACTTTGTACCGAGCTTAAAAATATGTCCAAGCTCAATTGCCGTAAAAACCTGGAGTGGGGAATCACATCTCGGACAAGCTTCGCCTGATTGAACTTGTCTCAAATCTCCATACTCAATATTCGCTACCTGCCGAAGATCAATTCCACCAAAGTGATAATCTGTTTTGTTAGCACCACTGTAAAGATTATTTGCGTCCTTTAATCTTAAGTCGGCAATTATTCTTCCCTTAAATCCAACAGGACCAATTGAACCTGCTTCAGCACCTGTAAACTGAACAAGTTCTTC
Source organism: uncultured Ignavibacteria bacterium (assembly GCA_963727535.1). GTDB lineage: Bacteria > Bacteroidota > Ignavibacteria > Ignavibacteriales > Ignavibacteriaceae > RBG-16-34-14. The sequence continues at coordinate 23,900 of CAVSGR010000003.1, read as the reverse complement.
GGGATGAGCAGGTCTAACTGCTCCGCCTAAATATTTTTCAAGCTTCGATTCATTTACTTCTTCATTCCCGAGCATTAAAATTAAAACAGATTTTCCATCGTGGACATAAATTCTCGACTTTGCACATTGTGTTTCTTTTATTTTTAGAAATTCACAAAGCTCATCAATTGATTTGATATCCGGTGTATGAATTTCTTTTAGCTCTTCACTTTTTTCTTCTCTTCCTCTCCCTGGAATTTTTGATTCTGCAACTTCGAGATTTGCAGCGTACCCGCATTTCTCACAATGTGCAACCGTATCTTCCCCAGCATCTGATTTAACCATAAACTCTTCAGAGCCGCTGCCGCCCATTGCACCACTCGATGCACCCACAACAAAATATTTTAGTCCGCATCTATCGAAAATCTTCCTGTATGCCTGGTCGTGAAGCTGGTAAGATTTATCAAGCCCTTCTTGTGAAATATCAAATGAGTAAGCATCCTTCATTAAGAACTGCCTGCCTCTTATAACGCCGCTTCTTGGTCTCGGTTCATTTCTGAACTTAGTTTGTATCTGGTACCAGATCTGTGGAAAGTCTTTATAAGATTTTAAAACATTTCGCGCGTGGAAAGTCATTATCTCTTCGTGAGTCGGCGCAAGCACATATTCTCTATTTTTAACTTGAAAAAGAATATCGCCGAATGCCTCGACACGCCCGGTTTCTTCCCATATCTCTTTTGGATTAAGTGCGGGCAGATGAAATTCCTGTCCACCGATTGCATTCATCTCTTCTCTGATTATTTCGCTTATTTTTCTAATTACACGGTAACCAGTTGGAAGAAAAGAATAAATTCCCGCTGATAACATTCTGATCATTCCGGAACGAAGCATAAGAATATGGCTCGTTACCGTAGCATCGCTTGGTGTTTCTTTAAGTGTAGGTATGAATGATTTACTGAATCGCATAATATTCTGATAATAGTATAAATGAGTTGTTAATTTAAAGATTTGGGGAGGGTTATCAAAGTAAGCTTTTTAATAATACTTGCCTTTATGAGGGAGTTTAATAAAATTTAGAGGTTAATAATTTACGGAGTATAAAGTGAATACAAACATCAATGATTACATTGTCAGGGAAAACAAAGAATGGATTCCTTTAGTTGAAGAAGGAGTTGATACAAGAGGAATATTTGTTAAATCTTTAAGATATGATGGGGCGGCTAAAAGATCACCAACCATTCTTTTAAAGTTTGAGCCTGGTGCAAAATATCCTTATCATAATCATCCCGGAGGAGAAGAACTTTTTGTACTGGAAGGAAATGCAATAATAGAAGATGCTAATCTTTCGAGAGGGGATTTTCTATATACTCCACCGGGATTTAAACATTCGGTTTTTTCTGAAATGGGGTGCGTCCTTTTATTAAAAATTCCGGAAGAGGTGGAAATATTGTAACAGAAACCGTTTTAATCTTCTCCTTATCTTGCCTTTAAAAAAATTATCAACAATATTGCAATCAAATTTTATTTAACTCAACCGATAATAAACAATGAACAGACTTATAGATATATCAAAACCGGATGATATTTTTGAGCAATACCGGCAAACCCCAATCGGGCTTTTGCTGGAATATCATAATCTTGAAAGAGAGCCGGATACTTATACGCAGGCAAAACTTTTAGTCGGCATGTGTATGGATAACAGAAAACATTTGCACATTCCGGACAACTTTGCTTACATTATTCGTGCGGGCGGAGCAAACCTTAGATACAGCGAATTCAAAGTTTCTTACGCAATCGCTGTCGGAAATGTTCAACACATTGCACTTATCGGACACAACAACTGCGGAATGGTAAATCTTGTTTCAAGAAAAGATCAGTTCATTAACGGTCTTGTAGAAAAAGCAGGATGGGAAAGAGAATGGGCGGAAGAACATTTTATGCACTTCTCACCAATGTTTGAAATCGGAAATGAAATTGATTTTGTGCTAAGTGAAGCAAAACGGTTGCGGCTGAGATATCCCAAGATAATGATAGCGCCTATGCTTTATAAAGTCGAGGACAACAGGCTCTATTTAATAAATGAGAAATGAAAAAATATTTCTTCTTAAAAAGAAATCCAATCAAAATTAATATTAACGATATCAGCTATGCAAAATAAAATTTTCTATATCACACTGCTTTTTCTCAACTTATTTGGATTAAGCTTTGCACAGAATAAAATTATATCATTTAACAATCCTAATATTTATTACGAAGGCAGAATAATGTACAATGACTCTGCTGCTGTATTTTCCTGGCCGGGTACTTCGGTTACTATTTGGTTGGAAGGGACAGACATTTCTGCAGTACTACAGGACGCAGATACCGCCAATTACTACAATGTAATAGTAGATGATAGTAATATTTTTAAAATTCATACCGACACTGTTAAACAAATTTATTCCCTGACTTCGGGATTACCGGAAGGAAAACATAAAATTGAATTATTTAAACGCACTGAATGGGACAAAGGAAAAACTTTCTTTTATGGTTTTCAAACTTCCAACAATACTATAATATTACCTCACCCACCCGCCCCCAAAAGGAAAATCGAATTTTATGGAAACTCTATTACCTGCGGCTACGCTATGGAAGACAACAGCGGAAATGATTCATGGTTCGGTTACTTTGAAAACAATTATCTTTCTTATTCAGCTATTAGTGCGAGACATTTTAATGCACAATATTCTTGCATTAGTAAAAGCGGTATTGGAATAATGGTTAGCTGGTTTCCACTTATTATGCCCGAAATGTATGACCGTTTGGATCCTACTGATTCAACTTCAAAGTGGGACTTCACAAAGTTCACTCCGGATATAGTTGTAATTAATTTATTTCAAAATGATTCCTGGATAGTTAACTTACCGAATAATGAACAATTTAAATATAGATTCGGCACGAAAGCTCCCGATAAGGATTTTATTGTAAAATCATACAAAGATTTTGTAGCCTCTATCCGGAATAAATATCCCGAAGCAAAAATTATTTGTACACTTGGGAATATGGATGCTACAAAGGAAGGTTCACCCTGGCCGGGTTATGTTCAAGAGGCGGTCAACCAACTAAAGGATTCAAAAATTTATACTCTCTTTTTTAAATACAAAAACACCGGTGGGCATCCGAAAGTGAATGAGCAAAAAGCAATGGCGGAAAGTCTTATCAAATTTATTGAAGATAATATTGGCTGGTAAACTTTACTGCAATTGATTTTATTAGTTTTTAGTCTGTTGAATTTACAGACGGATATTATATATACGGAATCATTGTGTCTTACAATTTCATCACAGCAAAAAGTAATTTTATCCCCTTTAATTGCCTTATCAACTGTAATCTCTTCAAGTAAAATTTTATCTAATTTAAGATATACAACTCCGGATGTCGAACCAGAAATCATAATTTTATCACCGGGTTTAAGTTTTCCCGTTTCAAGTTTTATATAAGCAATTTTAGAACGTTTATAATAATTTAGAACTTTCCCGATATATTCTTTCTTTGTTGTTGCTTTGCTTCCGTGAACATCCGCATAATCTTCCGATGAAGGTTTGCCAAAATAAAATCCTGAAGAAAAGCCACGGTTGTAAACTTCTTCCAATTCTTTTAAGAAATCTTTTTTTACTTCGTCCGTTAATTTCTTCTCTGGAAATCCATCCCTTCGGGAATAATAAAGGTCGATTGCTCTCCTGTAAACAGATGTAACTCTTGCGGCATATTCGGGACTTCTCTTTCTTCCTTCTATTTTAAAGGATTAATCCCTGCTTCAATTAACTCATCAATAAACTCAATTGTGCAAAGATCTTTTGCAGATAAAACATAATCTTCTCCAATCAGCATAGATTTATTTGTTGTCGGATCGTAAATCTCTTTATCAAGGCTCGGCTCTGCAGAGACTGAAAATTCCCTTCTGCAAGGCTGAACACACTCGCCGCGGTTTGCACTTTTACCAAATAAATCGTGACTCATAAAACATCTGCCGCTTACAGCAACGCACATTGCGCCGTGAATGAAAGCCTCTATTTCAAGATTAGTGTTTGCCCGGATTTTTTTTATTTCCTCAAGTGAACATTCGCGGGCTAAAACAATTCTCACGGCTCCAATTGATTTATAAAATGCTGCACTCGCAGAATTAGAAACAGAAGCCTGAGTAGAAATACAAAATGGAATTTTATGTTCTTTACATTTCATCGCAACTGCCAAATCCCAGCAAATAATTCTATCAACTCCAGATTTTTTAGCTGCTGAAATTATTTCATTAACCTCTTTAAGTTCTTCTTCGTAAACTAAAGTGTTTAAGGTAAGATAAGTCTTTACATTGTTCTTCTTACACAAAGAAACTATTTCAGTCAGTTCTTCTATCTTAAAGTTAGCAGCTTTTGCCCGCATATTCAGTTTATCAATTCCGAAGTAAACTGCATTTGCACCAGCTTTGATAACTGCATTCAGCATTGTCCAATCCCCTGCAGGAGACATTAATTCGGGTTTATCATTATTCTTTTTTATTTTCATACCCCAAATATAGCAGAGTAAAAATTATTTGTTAACCGGGAGCTTTATGGAAGCCAAATCACCCAAAAAATTTAAATTCTACGATCTGATAATGGCAGCCTTTGTAACTATTCTGCTTTGTTCCAATATTATCGGAGCTGAAAAGGTTGTTTCAATTGCGGGATTTTCATTCGGAGCCGGGATTTTATTCTTCCCTTTAAGTTATTTTTTTAACGATATACTTACTGAAGTTTATGGTTATGCAAGGTCAAGAAAGGTCGTTTGGGCAGGATTTGCGGCTATGGGTTTCGCATCGTTTATGTCCTGGGTCGTTGTAACATTGCCTCCTGCACAAGGCTGGATTCACCAGGATGCTTATGAAGTTGTATTTGGACAAACACCGAGAATAGTTATTGCTTCTTTACTGGCTTTTTTTTCAGGTGAGTTTGTAAATTCTTATGTGCTTGCTAAAATGAAAGTTTTTACAACCGGCAAGTTTCTATGGATGAGAACTATCGGTTCAACAATTGCAGGTGAAGCAGCAGATTCAATTATTTTTTACCCAATTGCATTTTACGGATTCTGGCCAAATGATTTGCTGATCACTGTAATGATAACAAACTATGTTTTAAAAGTAAGCTGGGAAGTGATTGCCACTCCGATAACATATAAAGTAATTGGTTTCTTAAAAAGAAAAGAACACGAGGATTACTACGACAAGGACACTAACTTTACTCCGTTCTCAATAGAAATATAGCTAAACTGATTTAGGACTTAGCTCCCCAGACTTTTGCAATTTCTACGATAACCTTCACAGCCATTTCCATATCTTGTATTGCAACCCATTCAAGCTGTGAGTGAAAACTATGTCCACCGTCAAAAATATTCGGAGTCGGTAATCCCATAAAGCACAATTTTGAACCGTCTGTTCCACCACGGACAGGATGCATAAGAGGTTTAATGGCAAGATTTTTTAATGCTTCAATTGCATATTCGGCAACCTGAGGATATTTATCTAAAACTTCCTTCATATTCCTGTATTGTTCGATCACTTCAAATTCATATTTCGATCCCGGAAATTTTGCAACAGTTTTATTTGCTAAATTTTTAAGCAAATCTTCATACTCTTTCAGCTTTGTAGTATCAAAATCTCTTATTATAAATTTGAGAATAGTCTGTTCTTCATTACCGTTAAATGCAAGAGGATGAACATAACCTTCACGTCCATCTGTTGTTTCGGGTGATAATTTATTTTTCGGTAAACTATCAATGAAATGCCGAAGCAATTTTTATCGAGTTTATCATTTGTCCTTTTGCATAACCGGGATGAATGTTCTTTCCTAAAAATTTAATTACAACTGCATCAGCGCTAAAAGTTTCTACCTCGATTTCACCACGGCTCGAACCATCAATTGTATAACCATATTCAGCACCAAGTTTATTCAAATCAATTTTTTCTGTTCCTCTGCCGACTTCTTCATCAGGTGTAAAGCAAACTTTTATCGTACCGTGTTTAACTTCCGGGTGAGTGATTAAATAATTTACAGCATCCATAATTTCTGCAACACCCGCTTTATCATCAGCACCGAGAAGAGTATTTCCATCGGTAGTTATTATATCAAATCCCTTCATATTTTTAAGATCAGGATTTTCACTTTCTTTAATTATCCAGTCTCCATTTTTCAGTTTAATATCTCCACCCTGATAATTTTTATTAATCACAGGATTAACATTTTTTCCCGTTACCGAAGAAGAAGTATCGACATGTGCAATGAAAGCAATAGCCGGAACATTCTTTACTTACATTAGATGGAAGAGTTGCCATAACATAACCCCATTCATCCATCTGTGCATCTTTAAGTCCAATTTCTTTTAATTCTTTGGCAAGATCAGCTAATAAAATTTTTTGTTTTTCTGTACTCGGAAAAGAAGTTGAGTTCTCGTCGGATTGAGTATCATACTTTACATAACGAAGAAATCTTTCAGTACAAGTAAATTTATATTTATCATCAAACATTTTAATAGCCTCTCATCATAACTTTTTCGAAATCCGATTTAATCATTAATTTAATAAGATCTTCAAACTTTGTTTTAGCTTTCCAACCCAAAAGTTTTTTAGCTTTTGTAGAATCACCAATAAGCAAATCCACTTCTGTCGGGCGGTAATAATTGGGGTCGACAGCTACTACAACATTGCCTTTTTTAAGATTGTTTGTTAAAGGAAATCTGCACTTCGAATATAATTCTTCACCAACCATAGTTTTTACAGCTTCCCAATTAATGTTTTTCACTTTTCCTTTTTTGTCCTTTCCTTTTCCTTCCCAGGTCAGTTCTATTCCTCCAGCTCTAAATGATTTTTCTACAAATTCTCTTACTGTATGAGTTTCACCTGTAGCCAGAACAAAATCTTCAGCCTTTTTATACTGAAGTATCCGCCACATCCCCTCACAATATTCCGGGGCAAATCCCCAATCTCGTTTTGAATTAAGATTACCAAGAAGGACTCTCTTTTGAATCCCGGTTGCGATTCTTGCAACTGCTCTTGTTATTTTTCTTGTAACAAAAGTCTCGCCTCTCCTTGGAGATTCATGATTAAACAAAATTCCGTTGGAAGCAAAAATATTATAAGCTTCCCTGTAGTTAACAATTATCCAGTAGCCATAAAGTTTTGCAACTCCATAAGGTGACCGCGGATAAAAAGGCGTCGTTTCTTTCTGAGGTACTTCCCGGACTTTGCCGAATAATTCGCTTGTTGATGCCTGGTAAAATTTAACTTTACCTAAACCCACTTCTCTTATAGCATCGAGAAAGCGAAGCGTTCCGAGCGCATCAACCTGCGCAGTATAATCGGGAATTTCAAATGATACTTTAACGTGACTTTGTGCTGCAAGGTTATAAATTTCATCGGGCTCAATTTTCTCAAGCAGCCTGTTAATATTACTTATGTCAACAAGATCACCATAATGCAGTATCATCTTTTTGTTCAGAATTTTTTTATCATTATAAAGATGATCGATCCTGCCGGTGTTAAATGAACTGCTCTTGCGGATTATCCCATGAACTTCATAACCTTTTTCAAGGAGTATTTCCGTTAAATAACTTCCGTCCTGACCGGTTATACCGGTTATAAGTGCTTTTTTCATGATCAAAAGAAATTATTTGTATTAATAATTAAAATCTTACCTATAATAATAAAGTAGACATATATGAGAGCATGAGTGCATGTTTGCTTGAATGCATGAGAGTTTAAATTAAGACTCATATTTTTCTACTATTTCTCTTAATATATAATCGTTCTTCCATACGTTTTGACCGACTTTCGTAATCATAACTTTGTTCATTTGTATTAATTTATTTTCTAGTGAGTAATGTTTCATATCGTATTCGTCAAACCATTTGCTTTCAATATCACCACTAGTATGTAAAGCAAAAACTTGCGAGTAATTTTCTGCAAGTGACGATAAAGAAATATTTAATAAATTGGATGTATTCTTTTAATGATCTTCTGCTATAACCTTCTGCAATGTTTGAATGACACGAATACGCTGAATCTTCTACTTGCGCCCTAACTTTAAAGGAACTTCATTCAAATTTCTTACTTTACCTTTTACAAATACATATAAACCAATAGCTTCTTTCCAAACTTCAAGTTTTCTAAATCCGCGATTTATATTTTTATACCTATTTATAAGCTCTTCATTCATTTAATTATCATTCTTTTCCTCCACGCATGCAACCATGCATACATGCAATCATTCATTATTGCGAAACCATTTGTACGTATTTTCGATTCCTTTTTCAAGCTCTGTTCTGTATTTCCAGCCAAGTTTATTTATTCTTGAAACATCCATCAATTTTCTTGGAGTGCCATCTGGTTTTGACTCGTCATATTTTATTTTTCCATTATACCCGATAATCTTTGATATTATCGATGAAAGTTCCGAAATAGAAACATCTTTACCTGTCCCGATGTTCAAATGAGTAATTCCATTTTCATAAAGATCTTTGGCTTCAACTTTCTCCATCATAAAAAGTATTGCTTCCGCAAGATCATCGACATAAAGAAATTCTCTTAAAGGTTTTCCTGTTCCCCAGAGAGTCACCTTATTTTTCCCTTCTTTTTTGGCTTCATGAAATTTTCTTATTAAAGCCGGGAGAACATGAGAGGTTTGAAGATCAAAATTATCATTTATGCCATAAAGGTTCGTCGGCATAACGGAATAAAAATTACATCCGTATTGCTTATAATAATTCTCACACATTTTTATTCCGGCAATCTTCGCAATTGCATAAGGTTCGTTAGTACTTTCGAGATAACCGGATAATAAATATTCTTCTTTCAAAGGCTGGGGTGCAAGTTTAGGATAAATACAAGAGCTGCCGAGAAAAATAAGCTTTTCTACTTTTGTAAGATAAGATGAATGAATAATATTCGATTCGATCATTAAATTATCATATAAAAAATCAGCGCGGTAAGTATTGTTGGCAAGTATGCCGCCGACTTTTGCAGCAGCAACAATTACGATTTCAGGTTTTTCCTGATTAAAAAAAGATTCTACTTCATTTTGTTTTCTTAAATCAAGCTCATGGAATGATCTGAGTAAGAAATTCTTGTAACCTTTGTTGGTTAACTCCTTTACTATTGCAGAGCCAACCATGCCTTTATGACCCGCCACGTAAATTTTCTTTTCTTTATCCAACATCTTTTAGTTACAAACCATAATAAATTGAAAAATATGCCTCGGTTAAATTACTATTTACAAAACTCTTATTAACCTGTTCGGCAGATGTTTTCATATTCTGAAAATCTCCGCGTATAAAAAGTTCGTGAACAAATTCATATTTAAGAGAAAAACCAAAGTAAGTGTAATTTGTACGAAGTCCCGAAAGGAAAGACGGCTGCGGAAGTGATAATTGCTTTATAACATTTTGCTGCTCACCTTTACGTATATATTGTGTCCAAAAAGTTGCTTTCAATCCTCTTATGAAATTGTAATTCAAAGAAGCGTAAACCTGGTCGGCATTGCTGCCAATCCAGTCGCCCAGGTTATACGAAGCACTTTGATAAGTAGTTGTCTGAACAAAATGTGAATAAACGTATGGATAAATTTTTGTGTACTCCAGAGTAAATTTCAAATTATTTATTGGAAGATCAACAACAGAACCGCCTAGCGTAAACCCAAATTGATTTCTCTGTTTTTCAGGTTTAAAAAGATTATCTAAAGTTACTTCATCTATGAACAATGTTCCGTAAAGATGTGTGTTTTTTATATGATTCCTTGAACTTACTGATGCAAAAAACTGGGCGTTGGATCCTGCATTATTGTATTGCCTGCTCAGGTAATGATCTGCAAGACGGAAAAACATGAAAGGCATAAGGTAAAGGACTTCCAGCCTGTCACTGTAAATAATCGATTCCCCGAGAGAAATATTTAATCCTTTAGTTGGAATTATAGTTATGGAATGTGATGCAAGATATTTTTCCCTGAAATGAAATCTTTCCCTCCCGTCAGATGCAAAATAAATATTACTTGAATCGACAACATCGGATAAAAGCCAGGCATGTATATAATTAAAATAAAGCCAGTCCTCTAAATGAAGATCGAGTCTTATAAATGGAAGGGAAGGAGCTTTATTTGAAAGAACAAGTTTGCCTCCTTCGCCATAGCCCCATTCTAAAAAATCTTTTCCAATAGTAAAATTTCCCCACGACCAGTTTGCAGAAATAGAAGTGTGGGCTTCGCTATAATCCATTTTATTAGGACTATAGTTTATAGTGTTTCTGCTTGACTTCGCATTTACACCTGTTTCTGGTGTAAATTGTTTAATTTTATCAATCGTTTCGCCTTCTTCTGTATTATCTCTAAAATCAAAACTGAAACCGAGGAAATCAAATATATAACCGTAAAGCGATAAACCGTTCCAGTAATGTGTAAGTTTTTTGTTATCTCTTACTCCGGCTTTTACACCGAATATGGGACTTATATTTAATTTAAACTTGTCATCGGTGTACGAAAATAATCTTAATCTTCCCCCCAGATCTTTTCCAACTATATTTGTTGATTTCTCCGGCTGTTTATTTTCCAGGAAATTAATCTCGTTAAAAAAATCTTTCTTGTAAAATTCCAGATCTTCTTTCTCAAGAGGAGTCAGCCCCATTTTTGTTTCCGCTTCGAGAAGTTTTTGAGCAAGATAAATTCTCGATAAAGGTTTTACCTGGTCGTTAAATTCAATTAATCCTTTTTGAGAAAGAGAGGAAAGAAGACCATAAACATCTTTAGATAACGGTTCATATACTACTTGTGCATTTATTTTTATTGATAAAGCTACAAGCAGTATTAGAACAATGCGGTTCATAAAATGAACTCACCTATTTTATCTACAACATATTTTATTTGCTCTTCAGTAAGCTCAGGGAAAATAGGCAGAGCTATTGAAGTTTCTGCTGCATTTTCTGATACAGGAAAATCCCCTTTCTTATATCCCAGATAAGTAAAACATTCCTGGAGATGGAAAGGAACCGGGTAATAAATTTCCGTTCCAATATTATTGTCTTTTAAGAACTCACGAACTTCATCCCTTTTTTGAGTGCGGATTATATACTGGTTATAGATATGGAAATTAACCAAGTCGGATTTCGGATTTTGGATTTCGGATTTGTAGATGGCTTTGGGGAGTAAAACTTTATTCTTATCATCGAATGAAATGTGACCAGTTTCTTCTGCAAGTTTTGCATCAATAAAAAATTTATTATAAAGCCGGGCATTTTTTCTTCTTGCTTCGGACCATCCATCTAAATGAGGAAGTTTCACACTAATTACAGCTGCCTGGATTGCATCGAGTCTGAAATTACCACCGATTATTTTATGATAATATTTAGGATGTCCTCCATGAACTCTCAAAATTTTTAGTCTCTCAGCGAGTTCTTTATTATTTGTTGTAACAAGTCCACCGTCTCCGAAACAACCAAGATTTTTACTCGGAAAAAAAGAAAAGCAGCCAATATCTCCGATTGTACCTACACATCTTCCATCCTTATATTGAACACCGATTGCCTGCGCCGCATCTTCTATTACTTTTATATCGTGTTTTTTTGCAATCTTAATTATTGGCTCCATATCGCAGCTCTGTCCATAAAGATGAACCGGTATAACGGCTTTTGTTTTAGATGAAATTTTCTTTTCAAAATCGATTGGATCCATATTAAAAGTGACAGGATCAACATCCGTAAAAACGGGAATAGCATTTAATCTTGCCACAACTCCGGCAGTTGCAAAAAAAGAATATGCGGGGACAATTACTTCGTCACCCGGTTTTATATCGATCGCCATTAATGCAATAAGCAAAGCATCAGTGCCGGAAGAAACACCGAGGGCATATTCACATTTTAAATATGAACAAAAAGCCTTTTCCATTTTGTCAACTTCAGGACCGAGAATAAAGTATTGGGATTCCGCTACTTCTATCAGTGCTTCATCCAATTCTTTTTTGAGTGAGTTATACTGTAGTTTAAGATCTAATAAGGGTACTTTCATTATGGTCTCTCTTAGATTATGAGTTTATGAGTAATGGGATTATGAGTAATCAAACTGCTCATTATCGCATCGTTCAACAACTCATTATCTACCCGGATTATGAGATAATGAATAAAGAGATTATGAGTAATTATGTTCAACGAATTTCTCAAATTTATTTCAATGGAAAATTTCTCACCAACTCATTATCTATTAAGATTATGAGATGATGTAATAATGGGATTATGAGTAATTAAATTCAAAAGTTCCTCAACATTTATTTCAAGGGATTCCATTTATCGGATTGATTTTGCATAGATACCAATTTCCCAATGACATTTTCATATTCATTAATTATTTCAATTGCTTTTTCAGAACTAAGATAATCACAATCTTTTGCAAAAGTTAACCAAACTTGTGTTTCTGCCGCTTCTGCTTCAGCATCACTTAATTTTGATACAAAAGATCTGGGATAAATTCTTTTTCTAAATGCCTCGGCAGTATTTGCACAAACAGAACGCGATGATCTTCTAATTTGATCCGTAAGAGAATAAGTTTCTTCTTTAGGAAATTTCTTAGACAAAAAAAATATTTCAAGTGATGTTTTATATGCAATCTGAAAAACATCTAATTCAAAGTGCGATTTAACTAACATTTCTTCCCTCCATTTTTTTTAATTAAAAGTCTCTCATTATCTTATCAACAACCAAGATTATGAGATAATGTGTAATGGGATTATGAGAAATGAAATCGCCCATCATCTCTTCACCCATCATCGCATCATCTAACAAGATTATGAGTATAACATTTCCATTTATTTACAAATGCGTTACAGAACGAAGTCCCGGTCAATATCTTTAAACCGTTTCGCCTGTAAATCCTTTCCTGAAACGAGAGGGTCATCAACTTTCCAATCTATTCTTAAATCCGGGTCATTAAACAAAACCGACCTTTCATCTGCTTTGCTGTAATATGCTGTACACCTGTACATAAAAACTGCTTCATCCGAAAGAACAGAAAACCCGTGTGCAAAGCCCGGCGGTATCCAGACCATAGTATGGTTCTCATCCGAGAGTTCGTGAAAATAATGTTTTCCATAAGTCGGCGAGTTATATCTCATATCGAGTGCAACGTCAAGAACTTTACCGGAAATCACCTGGCAAAGTTTTCCCTGCGCATTTTTTCCTACCTGGTAATGCAAACCTCTAATTGTATTTCGCTTGGACCTGGAAAAATTATCCTGAACAAATTCCACGTTCAAACCCATCTTTACTAAAATGTCCGCCCTGAAAGCTTCGTAAAAATATCCCCTGTCATCATAAAATACTTTTGGCTGAACTACCAAAAGTCCTTCAAAATCTGTTTTTATTATTTCCATTATGTTTCATTAATTAATTTTTCAAGATACTCTCTGTACAAAGATTTGGGAATTGAATTAACCAACTTCAAAAATTCATCGTGCGTGATAAATTCCATTTTGTAAGCTATTTCTTCCACACACGCGACTTTAAGACCCTGCCTGTCTTCAATTACTCCAAAGAAACTTGATGCTTTTAATAGAGCTTCAGGAGTTCCGGTATCGAGCCACGCAACCCCGCGCCCTATTTTAATAACCTTCAATTTACCCTGGTTAAGATATTCCCTGTTTACATCCGTTATTTCAAGCTCGCCGCGCGCTGAAGGTTTAAGATTTTTAGCTATACTGCAAATATCATTATCATAAATATAAAGACCGGGAACTGCAAACTGCGATTTTGGCTTCTTCGGTTTTTCTTCAATAGAAATTGCATTCCCATTTTTATCAAACTCAATTATGCCATAACGTTCAGGATCATGAACACGGTAACCAAATATTGTTGCGCCGGAATTATTTTTCAAAGCTTCATAAAAGAAATTGAAATATCCATAAAAAATATTATCACCGAGAATAAGAGTTACACTATCATCATCAATAAACTCTTCACCGATAATAAAAGCTTCAGCAATTCCTCTCGGCTCTTCCTGAATCCTGTAAGAAATATTTATCCCGAGATGTTTACCCTCATCAAATAATCTTTGATACAAGGGAATGGTTTGTTCATCCGAAATAATAAGTATATCTCTAATTCCCCCGAGCATAAGAAGCGAAAGGGGGTAGTAAATCAGCGGCTTATCATATATAAGTGCAAGCTGCTTGCTGTAAACTTTTGTGATCGGGTACATACGGGAACCGGTTCCGCCCGCAAGAATAATTCCTTTCATTTCTGCTTCTTTTTATTTTATAATTTTTAATTACTAATATAGAGAGATTAAAGGAAAAGAGACAGAATTGACCCGGAACTTCCACATTTTTAAACTGTTATACCACAAGCAAGCGAATAAGGACAACAATTGGAATAAGAAAGGAAAGATAAAATACCGGCGGTCTGTATTTTACTTTTAAAAGAACAAATATTTTGTAAAAGATATAAAGAAGAAAACTGTGGAACAAAACAATATTAGCATCGCCAAAAGGCGATTCCAGCAAAAGGCTAGAAGAAACGGAAAGAAGCATTATAACGATAAGTATCACAAGGTCTATACCGGAAAATAAAGGGGCTTTATCCCGTAACATTTTTTCCCTGAAGAACATAAAAAATATAACACTAGGCAGGAGAATTATTATCAAAATACTCTTTGGATTTATTTCAATAAGCCCTGATACATTCAGGAGTGAATAAGCTTCATTAGAATAACTGCTGTAAAAAAGAAACAGCAATAGATTAAAGAAAACGAGTATGTCACTGAAGTATTTATTCTTTTGATAATTAATTAAACTGTAAACAAAAAGGAGGATTATAAAAAGAATTGATAAAAGGATTACAACATCATTAGCGCTGGTCTTAACAGGAGCCAGCCCGATAAGTATTGCAATAGTTAAAATAGAAATAAGGGGGATAACAAATCTTAAATAAACATTAATAAAAATCTGCGGGAGATGATTTTTTATCACCTTTAGAAACTCAGGATAGAAGGGCTCTTTAATTGCTTTTAACAAATACGGCATAAAGAGAACCGGGATAGCCAGCAGGGCATATATGATCAAAGCCGCACTTTTATTTCCAAAGAGATAAAAAATTGAAAGACCTGAAAAAAGAAGCGATACGCTTTCTATTACAAAAACAGTAATCCTATGAGAAGGTATTTTATCAAGCAATATATGATGAATATGCACCCTATCGGGTAAGAACGGGTGCCTCTTGTTTAACAGTCTTATCAATATAACCTTAATAGTATCAAGTATGGGAACAGAGAGAAGAATAACTGCAAAAGTAAGATCGAGGGTACGTGCTTTTGAATCTATGCCAGCAAGCAGTGATGCAGTTATAAGAAAAAATCCCAGGGTGTATGAGCCGGTATCTCCAAGAAATATCCTGGCAGGGTAAGCATTAAATTTAAGAAAACCGGTAATGGCTCCCATTAAACTGGCAGAAAGTATAAGCAGCAGCTTGTCCTGCGAATAATAGCCGGCAAGAAAGGTTACAAATGTAATAAGCAAAGAAATACCGCTTACCAAACCGTCCAGCCCATCGAGCATATTTATGGAATTTATAACTCCCACAATAAGCAGAACCAATACAATATAATTGAGAGGAAAGACAAGCCTGATGCTGAAGAAATTAACAACGTCAAACTTGTCTGCTAGAAAATAAACGAGAAAGAAAGCCATCAGGAACTGGATAATAAACTTATGATTCCATTTAACACTAACCATATCATCAACTATTCCAAGCAAAGCAATAAGTCCCGAAGCCAGAATAAAAAATCTTATCGAGTTAAGGTTCCCATAAAAACTTATTATTAATATTAAAACAACAACATAAACAATAAGACCTCCCATCCTGGGAATAGCACTTTTATTTACACGTCTTTCGCCCGGCAGATCAACGACTTTTATCCTGGTAATAAAATCAATTAAGGATGGAGTAAAAAATAGCGTAAGTACAAGACCCGTAAAGAAGACAATTAAATATATCACCTGAAAACCCCCTAAAATGATATTACTATTAACAATTTATACTTGCTCTATGTAAAAAACAATTTAATCTAGTTCAAAAGTATGGTTTGTTCTTAACATATTCAAGAGTTTGCTGTTAGTTAATGAATAATGGTGTGTGTCTTGTTGTAATATCGGTTGATAGGGACAAGTTTTCTGTTCCGCTTTTTTACCTCCAATTTTTTACCTCTCCCCACCCCTTCTTTTACCTCACCCTTCGTCCCTCTCCTTATAAAGGAGAGGGGACGGGAGCGATGTCGTTTCTTTTAAAATATACACTCTGTCTTAACACTGGTCATTTATTGAATCCCTACGGGATTCGGTAAAAGATATAGTTTTTCCTTGTTACAAATATTGAACACCTATGGTGTTCTTCATATATCAGTTAGTTTCACCTATATCTGAAGTCATACAGTTAACCGCATCTGAGGATACTCAGACGTATAATTATTTCCATAGGGAATAAATGCCTGCCTGCCGGTAGGCAGGTTTGTAACCTATATAATCTCACAAAACAAAAGAACCCCGTAGTGGGTTCAACATCTAAAAACTCAGGCTGTTCCAAAGGAATGACTATGTCAAAGCCTGAGGCTACCGGTTAGGGTGAGTTTCTTTTTATTTTAAACCGTTGTCCAAAGGACTCCATCGGAAAAACGGTTATTGCTTTATTACTCTCTCTTATAACACAGAACTAAAGTTATGTGTTAACGTTTAAGCAAACTCCCCATTATATCAAAATGTTTGTAATCTAAATAATCTCATAAAACAAAAAGAACCCCGTAGGGGTTCAACATCTAAAAACTCAGGCTGAAGCCTGAGACTACCGTTTAAACCTTTAGTGAACTAATTGTAAACGCTTTGAGAAAAATCCGGAATGAATAACACTGGTGGGGCAATCTTTCCGCCTTGGTGAAGCCGAAGGCGAGACGAGTAGATTGTATTTATTGTAGATTAAAAATCATTGCTCAGGCTATTCCAAAGGAATGACTATGTCAAAGCCTGAGGCTACCACAAAATTTTCTAATGTTCTTAAAAAACAAAGTAATAGCCGGGAGGGCGAAACTGTTATCTCTTTGCGTGACGTAATCCTCTCTGCTCTTCATAATCATCCGTTTCAAATCCCAGTTGCTGATTCCTCCCAGCCTCATTTCTAATATTTTACCCATCGTAACCAATCCTAACTTCATCGTATGTCGCTAACTTTATCATCTTATCTTAGTTAAAAACAATTCTCAGACCAAAGTTGAACATTTCTCTTTTGATGTATCATCTTTTTTTAAGAGACAGGTCGGGAAAACATACCAGCAAAGCCCTGACTGATCTGTGTTCATATCAGACAGCTTAAATAACTGGTTACAAAATCGTATTATTTTTAGACACTCAAAATGGATCAGGGTAGAGTGTATCAAAATTTTCAATTAAAATTTTACCTGCAATTTTTACAATTGATTTGTTGCCAGCAAGCAAGTCAACAATGTAGAATGTATAATTTATAATGTAGAATTCATTTGACCCTACGTAGTTCTAAAATTTGGAGCCGATCGTTCTCTCTACAAACATTGAATACCTACGGCATTCGGTAAAAGATATAGTTTTTCCTCTTTTACAAACATTAAACACCTACGGTGTTTTTCATATATCAATAAATTTCACAGAATTCAAAGACAAACATTTAACACTTCTAATAATATCTGGTAGACAATCGGGGTATTATTCCCGTAGGGAATAAATGTTTGTAACCTATATAATCTCACAAAACAAAAGAACTCCGTAGGGGTTCAATATCCTTCGTTTTTTTACCTCTCTTCCAAAGTTCCGTAGGAATGCCTTTAGCAGAGTCATTCGGACTTATAAAGGAGATGGGGAATATCAATTTAGTGGCAATGAGATTATTTCCCATGTATTAATTCAAAATTGGGCAGAAAGTTTGGTTTTGGTAAGAATTAATTTACTTTTTGTTTACTTTTATGATGAAATAAATTCCCGGAATTTTACCTTTCATTAACCTTTTAGGATTTAAATGAAAAAAGAAGGACTAAAATATAAGTTTATTGAGTTGAGAGCCATGGGATATACTTACGAAAAGATTTGCAAACAGTTAGATATAACTAAGCCAACGGCTATAAAATGGGGAAAGTCATTAGCGGAGGAAATAGAGCGGCAACGGAAAAGTTTAATATCAACAATATTCTCTGAAAGGATAATTGAACAAGAGCAGGGGATATTAATAAGGATGGAACAGTTCCGCAGGAAAAAGAATATGAACTTAAAGAGGAGTTTAAGTGATAAGATTGATAAAAAATTACTTAAAGGATTAGAAAAGATTTTTTTAAAGAAAATTAAAGCTATGCATTTAAAGATGACTGATGATGCAGTAACAAGTGCTTTGTTTATTTTTGATGAGGACATAAAGGTAGAGAAGCGGGATTAATTGATGCGGCTCAATGTTTCTTTTTATTTTAAACCGTCTGCCATAGGCAGATAAATTAAAACGGTTCTTTTCCTTATTAGCTTTCTTTTTTCTTCGGGATAAATCCCGAAGTTAACCTAATATAAATTACTTATCACTTATCTCAGGTTAACCAATGGATTTATCCATTGGTTGTGAAAAAAAAGTTTATAACTTATCTCAACGGTTTCAACCGTTTTATTATAGAGAGTTTATTTTGTTGAATACCTACGGCATTCTGAAATTTGGTGTTGATTCTTTTTTCTACAAATATTGAACACCTACGGTGTTTTAAAGCTTCAGAAATTAATGTCATTAAATTGTAATTATCTTATCCCCCGGGGTGAGGTTATTTTTTTTACCTCTCCCCCCACCCCTCTCCTTAGTAAGGAGAGGGGACGGGGGTGAGGTCAGTTTAAAACCACGCTAAGTGACTTTTCTTATCTCCTCAATCTTTTCATTAATTATCTCTAATGCTTTATCAATTTCGTTTAAAATCACTTCATTTTTTATTCTCAGAATTTTTATTCCGAATTCACTTAAATAACCATCCCTGTTTTCATCGTGGTTCTTTACTTCCTTCTTCAAATGAATTTTACCGTCTAATTCAACTGCCAACTTTAATTTGGGACAATAAAAATCAACTACGAACTGATCTATACTGTACTGCCTTTTGAATTTTAACCCGGAGAGCTTTTTGTCCCTTAGGTGTTCCCATAAAATATTTTCAGCTTCTGTGGAGTTAGCCCTTAACTTTTTCCTGTTGACTTTCTCAGAAGTTTTGTTGTAGTGAATTGTCATTTTGTCCCTCCATTTTTACCTCTCCCCTCGCCCCTCTCCTTAGTAAGGAGAGGGGATGGGGGTGAGTTCAGTTTTTAAAACCCGTACCTCACTGTAGTGCCAAAAGAAGAACCTTTGTCAATCATATACTCATTTGCAAATCTTCCAGATGCAATGTTTATGTAACTAAAATTTAATTGCACGAAAAGATCGTTGAGGGGGTTGTAAGATATGCCGGCGCCAATTTCCGAGTAGTAACTATTATCCCCGGCTAAAAGAGGATATGTTGAAGTGATCCTGCTGGCATATTCATTTACATTTTCTTTTTGTCCTTTGATTACATAATTATAATATGCTTTTAAATTTACCCGGTGCTGCAGGTACTGCCTCGTCTCTGCATATATTTGAACTGAATTAGAACCTATCCAATGACCAAGCTGATAACCGGAACTGAAATAAGTCTGCGCCGGATCAGGGTTGATATAATTATAAGGCATTAGTGCAGAGTATTCGAGAGTTAAATAATTATCGTTCCACAAAGGATTTGTAAATTCCCCGCCTAAAGTAACGGCATAGACCTGCGGATTATTACCACCGCTGAAAAAACCTTCGGGCGAAAGTTCATCTATATATAATGAAAGATAAAACCTGCTTTTGATTTCCTGCCATCGGTAAGATGTATTAAAAAATATTTGTGCATTATCGCCTGTATCTCCACCACTATTACTATTATAATGATCGGCGAGCCTGTAAAAAACAGGGAGAAAATAGATAAACTCTAATTTGTCGCTGTAAATAATTGATTCCCCAATAGTGAGCCACCAGTTATCAAATGGCTGAAAAGAAAGTGAATGACCAACATAATATTTTTCTCTTCTGGAATATGTTTTGATCTGTCTTCGAATGTAGATACTAACACCCGTATATCTTATTGTGTTTGAATCGATCAGATCGGAATTAAGCCAGGCATGAATAAAATTATAACGGAACCATTTAACGGGATGAATATCGAGCCTGATAAAAGGAAAGCTTGGAACTTTTGAAGAAAGAATAACCTGCGATTGATAGCTCGACCCGATATTTATAAAATCTTTAGCCATAGTAAACTCGCCCCACTTCCATCCGAAAGTCAGTCCGCCGCGTGTTTCGCTGTACTCAATTTTTTTTGAACTGCTTTTCGCAATAATAACGCCCGTTTCCGGAGAAAATAATTTTGTCCGGTCCAAATTATCGCCATGTTCCAAATTATCCCGATAGTCAAAATAGTAACCCGACAAAATCACTGATTCTGCCTTTAAATTTTATTCCGCTGTATTGATGATAATTCTTCTTTACAAAATCATAGCTTACACCTAAAATAGGATCGGCATCGAATGTAAAATCGCTGTCATAATATTTAAATAGCTTAAACCTGCCGGTTGTACCGAATTTGAAAAATTCATTGACAACAGTCGTATCTTTCTCGAGATATTTTATTTCAAATGCATATTCTCTTTTAAAAAAATCGAGCTGCTCTTTTTCTGTACCTGTTAATTCAGATGTTTTATTTGAAAGCTCTAATAATTTTTCTGCGATTGTAAGGCGGGTATAAGGACGAATGTCGTCAAAAATTTTGATGTTTCCTTTCGATGCCTGGTTATCGATAAAGAAATAAATATCCTGGTTATATACGGGTTCGTAAATTGTCTGGCTATAGAGTGACGAACTTAGAAGCAGCAGGAATAAAAAAAATATAATTACAGGTTTTTTCAAATTTTAATTATTTATTTGATTAATAATTTAGTCATTAAATATTCCTTTTCTATCAGTGACAACCAGGATAACTACCCACCCCTTTCGTTCCCCTCCGAGGAGGGGAAACACAGACCCAGGAATAAAAAAAATATAATTAATGGCTTTTTCAAATTTTTATTATTTATTTGATTATTAATTTAATTAAATGACTAAAAACTTAGTCGTTAATTTTTTTTCTGTCACTAAGTGGTTAGTGACAGCCAAGAAATAATGTTTGCGACAACTCTTTTTTACCTCTCCCCACCTTCCCCTCTCCTTAGTAAGGAGAGGGGACAGGGTGAGGTCTGTTTTAAAATACTAACTTTTGGGTCACCTTTCATTTCTTCTTAAAACACGACTTATTAATGACTCAAAGTTGACCGCTTATTTTTATAAACCGTCTGCCATAGGCAGATAAATTGAAACGGTTCTTATTCTTATTAGCTTTCTTTTTTCTTCGGGATAAATCCCGAAGTTAACCTAATATAAATTACTTATGAGGTTAAATTTAGGTTAACCAATGGATTTAATCCATTGGATATAAAGAAAAAGGTATAGCTTAAGTTAACGGTTTCAACCGTTTTATTATAGAAAGTTTATTTTGTTGAATACCTACGGCATTCTGTGAAGATGTTGGTCCGCAGTTTTTACAAACATCGAACACCTACAGTGTTCTGAAGATACTAAAACAAGCTTTAGATTATCCCCATAGGGGTTCAACTCTTTTTTACCTCTCCCCACTTTCCCCACTCCTTACTAAAGAGAATGCCTTCTATATAAACATTGGAAATATCGTTTTCTCTGTTTCGCTAAAGCTTTTACTTACGAGGTAATAATCCGTTAAGCCCAAATCAGCGGTATTCTTTTCAAGTTTCTTCAAATCACTTATAGAAGACTTTAGCTTTACCTCAAAAGAAATTTCTTTATTCAGTATAAAATCTATTTCTGATATGCTTCTTTTATTATAATAAAAAAGCTCACCGTAAAAACTTAATTGGTTTGCTATTGCATTTTCAAATAATTGACCATCATTTACTTTCCCGATAATATTAAGCAAACCTGTATCTGAAAAATATACTTTTCTTCCGCCTGCGACTGTTCTATCAATACTTTTTGAGAACTTTGGAATAAGCCTGATAAAAAACACACCCTGCAGTAATTCAAGATAGTTATAAATCTTAACCCTGTTTATACCCAGTTCATTGGATAGTTTTGTAACGTCAAGAATATTACCTGTCCTGGGTACAAGCATTAAAATCAAATCCCTTAGTTCACGTATATCTTTAATATCCGATAATATTTTAATATCCTTTTCAAAAAAAGAAGCAAATATGTTTTTTAGAATTAATTTCTTAGTAACACTATCTGCTGTTGTCACTACTTCCGGAAAGCTTCCATATTCTAAAAACATCCGGTAATCAGCTTCATATCTTTTATAATCCAGAAGCATATAAGATGATTTGAACTCTAAGCTATTTCTTTGTTCTGCAATATCAGTTTTATCATTAAAAAATAAATACTCGTTAAAACTCAAAGGCTGTAAAACAAACAGAAATTTTCTGCCGCTTAAAGATTCCGGAAAAAGATTCTTTAAATAAAAGTTCGAAGAACCCGTTACAACATACTTAACGCTGTATTTATCAATGTGATACTTAATAATTTTTGTTATCTCAGGATAGTTTTGTATCTCATCGATAAAAACATATAACCTTTCTTTACCAGCACCTGCTTCATTCCTAAGCACTTCATAAACCGCATCATAATTAATATTTTCAAAATGCAGCAGGTCCAATGGATTTTCAAAATCATACCACAGCTTTGGTCCCTTAACCTCATCGTATAACTGCTTCATTAAAGTTGTTTTTCCAACCTGTCGCATTCCGGTAATTATTAAAGCATTCTTATGATCTAAATACTTTAATAAATCGTTAAAAAGGTATCTTTTTTTCATCTGCTTATAATTTTATGTTATTGCCGGAGCCCGGCAGTATAGTGGCTTATGGGCAAATGTATTTTGCATATTTGTAAAATATTGTTTACAAATATACGCTTATCTGTAAATTAAACAAATTTTTTGTGCCTATAAAGAAGCATATATCCTGGTTATATACCGGTTCGTAAATCTTCTGGCTGAACAGCGATGAGCTTAAAAGCAACTACCCACCCCTTTCGTTCCCCTCCGGGGAGGGGAAACACAGACCCAGAAATAAAAAAAATATAATTACAGGTTTTTTCAAATTCTAATTATTTATTTGATTATTAATTTAATTAAATGACTAAAAACTTAGTCGTTAATTTTTTTTCTGTCACTAAGTGGTTAGTGACAGCCAAGAAATAATGTTTGCGACAACTCTTTTTTACCTCTCCCCACCTTCCCCTCTCCTTAGTAAGGAGAGGGGACAGGGGTGAGGTCTGTTTTAAAATACTAACTTTTGGGTCACCTTTCATTTCCCCTTAAAACACGACTTATTAATGACTCAAAGTTGACCGCTTATTTTTATAAACCGTTGCCATAGGCAGATAAATTAAAACGGTTCTTCTTCTTATTAGCTTTCTTTTTTCTTCGGGATAAATCCCGAAGTTAACCTAATATAAATTTTCTGTCACTAAGTGGTTAGTGACAGCCAAGAAAAAAGTGTGTGATTATATCAAGAATCAGGAAGAACACCATCGTAAGCGTAGATTTGCCGAAGAGTATGAGGAGTTTATAAATAACCACAACATTTTAATTGTAAAGGGATAAACCGTCTGCCATAGGCAGATAAATTGAAACGGTTACTATCCTTATTGGCTTTCTTTTTTCTTCGGGATAAATCCCGAAGTTAACCTAATATAAATTTTCTGTTACTAAGTGGTTAGTGACAGCCAA
>CAVSGR010000002.1:0-117117 GCA_963727535.1 uncultured Ignavibacteria bacterium | reverse complement strand
GATAATGATTGAAGAAGGAATAAGTGTTGTTTGAAAATATTGATAAAGAAGAATTCTCTTTTGAGATTAAAGAAGTGGTAAGTTCTCCAATGGTTTCGCATTTGTTTTATATATCTATAGATTATCTTTAGAAGAGTATTCTTTTATTAAAAGAGTAATTGATTCATTTTGAGCGTTATAAATGCTTTCAAATAGTGAGGTAAAATAATCTTTAGTATTAATTTTATTACTGTTGGCTCTTATGTTTATCAAATCTAAGAATTCTACGCTTAATTTTTCAAAAGGTTGTAAAGAGAACATTGCTCGTGAATATTTATTGAATCTCTTATTAATAATCTTTCTTACTTTTTTGTAAAATTTTCCCGTGAATTCTGAAATCTTAGAATCTATTTCCCAAAATTCATTAATAATATCTTGTAAAGATAATTTTTCAGAATGCTTACTACTTAAAATAAAAATGTAAAACCATCTCATAATTGTTGCTAATTCCGCCTCAAATTTATAATCTAATATTATTGAATCTCTAATTGATAAGTCACTTTGCAATTTTTCCAATAAATTGAGACTTGTAATGCAATATGCTTTGTATAGTTCTTTACTCAAGATTGTATAATCGTAATTATCATCTCTATATATATCATCTAATGTTTGTTTGTCCATAATGTTTTTTTGATTAAACTTTTAATTAGATGGCTGTACATTTAATTCAAAATAATTTTCTGTTTGTCGAAATGTCTTATAAGCAAAAGGGTTTTGAAACTTATCAAATTTAATATTTATTTTAAATTTTTTGATTTGTTCAACATTTCCTATGTCCAAATAACAAAATGTAAGTGATAAATTCGGAAACTCTTGAATTTTATTGTCTAATGAACGATTCCTAAATACATAATCGATTTCCTCACTTTCATTACAGATGAGAGACAAAAATATTAAATAAAGCTCAATGAAAGTCTTTGGGACAAATAGACATCTATTTGCCCCCGAGTCCCTAATAGAAGGAATAAAATTAATATAGTCTTCTTGCTTATAATTATCACTTAATGTTAAACATTGATAGTTAGAATTTTTATGTCGAAAGGTTACTATGCCTTTTATAGAATAATCTGCCTCAAATAATTTGTTTTCATCTACTATTTCTATTAATTCAACAGCTCTTTTAATATTAAACTCAAATTTTGTTCTTACTTGAATCGCAGTAGCTAATCCCACATTCCAAATTAAAAAATCAGGTTTGTTTTCGAAATTATCTTTAAGTCGGGACATAATAAATGATTTTTCATTTGGATAATCAGGGAAAGTATATACCCATATATTCCTATTGTCAACAAATAAGTTGGGTTGTCTTGTCGCACTTATTTGTTTGTTTAATAAGAGTAATTGCTCGTCAGTTTGCAATAACCTTTGTAAGGTTACATGAAGAGTCAACACAGCTAGTAAGGCAATAAGAAAAGATATTGGGAATCTAAAGATTGTTAAGGCATTATTAAATCCGTTACTATTAAGTTGACAAGACAGATTATCATTAGTAATGATAAATATTGTTGATGCAGTTGTTCCAATAATTAATAACCAACAAATTATTTTTAGAAAAAAAAGCAGGCTTTTTGTGTCAAGTCTTTTGAAGCTTAGTTTTTTGAAAAGCATATCTTTGTTGACATTTTTTATTAAGAAAGATTATATGAAATTAAACAAATTTGTTAAAATTTTAGCAACACCACATTCTCTATATGAAAAGTATGCGGGAACATATCGACAGGTCTCATCTTAGATAATTTATAACCGACTTCGGAAAATAGTTTAATGTCTCTCGCCTGTGTTGCAGGATTGCAGCTTACATAAACAATCTTTTCTGGATTAATTTTAATTACATCTTCAACTGTGTTTTTGTGTAAGCCGCTTCTCGGTGGATCGAGAATAATTAAAGATGGCTTTGGAATTTTTTGTTCTTCAATTAAAGGAAGAAACGATTTATAAAGATCGGCATTAAAGAATTTAACATTATCAATACTATTTAATTCCGCATTTGTTTTTGCATCTTCAATTGCAGATTCAACCGATTCGAAAGCGTAAACTTCTTTTACTTTTTTAGAAATATAAATTGCAATTGTTCCCGCACCGGAATAAAGATCATAAACTATTTCATAGTTGTTTAAATCAGCAAAGTCCAAAGTTGTTTTGTAAAGATTTTTTGCCTGTAAAGTGTTGGTCTGGAAAAATGAATTGGTACTTATTCTGAAAGTATGTTCTCCAATCATATCTGTAATAAATCCATCACCAAATAAAACATGCTCATAATCTCCGACTGCAACAGAAGCTTTCTTTTCATTAATGTTATTTACAATTGTAGTTATTCCAGGAAAGGTCTTTACTAATCCATTCACATAATCTTTTATTAGAGATTCGTCTTCCTGAGGCGGATTCTAACGTAACTATTTACCATTAAATCTTTTGTATGATAAGATTGTCGGATCACAAGGTTGCGTAAAAACCCGGTATGAGTTTTTGTTGAATAAGGTTGAACATTTCTCTCCTTAAAATAATCCCTTGTAAAGTTTAATATTTTATTACTCAACTCAGATTGAAGATAGCAAGTGTCAATATCGAGAACTTTATCAAATACGTTTGGAACATGCAGTCCCAAAGCAAAATTTTTGTCAATCTTTTCTTCCATTGAAATTTCATCCTCGGTTAACCATCTTTTATCAGAGAAAGAAAATTCCATCTTATTCCTATAGAAGAATGTGTTTTCTGAAGGAATAATCGGAAGTACTTCAAAATCTGAAAAGCCACCGATGTTTTTGAAAATCTCTTTGACTTGCTGCTGCTTGTATTTTATTTGAGAGTCGTAAGATAAATCCTGCTGTTTACAGCCCCCGCATATTCTAAAATATTTACACTTCGCCTCAACTCTTTCTGGTGATTGAGAAATAATTTCGGTAGTCTTAGCTTCTGCAAATGATTTTTTAATCTTTACAAGCTTTGCTTTTACTTTATCGTTGGGATAAGAGTTTTGTACGAATACAACAAAATTTTTTTCATCTCCATCTTCTCGTTTTATCTTTGCTATGCCTTTCCCTTCAAAAGCATAGCCTTCAATGTCGAGTTCTAATAGATCTCCTTTTTTCATCGTTGTTTTCCTATGCTGGCAAATGGCAGAAGACAAATGTAGAAAATGTTCTATTCAACATTTGAAATTTGAGTTTTGAGATTTGACTTAAGTATCAACATTTCATACCCAATAAATTTATCGCCGCCAAGCTTTAAAAAAGCATTTGCTTCGTGACTGTATGTCTTTAACAGTTTTCTCATTCTTCCTGATTCTTTTCCTGCAAATTCTTTTGATGATTCTTCTAGAACCCTTTTACTTATTGAATAAAAATCTTTTAATGTTCCGGATAAATCTTCTTCTATTATAAGTTCAAATCCTTTTGATAAATAATATTTCTTAAGCTCATCTTTATATAAAGGTGACAGATTATTATTTTCCCAGATGTCTTTAACAAATTGCGGTGGATTTAGAGCTAAGCTAACAATTTCTCCGACACAAAAATATCCTCCCGGTTTTAAAATCTTTTTTATTTCCTTAATAATTTTGTTTCTTCTCTTTGTTCCTGTTGACCCTTGAATATAAACTATATCGAACTTTTCGGCTTTAAAGTCGGTATTCTCATAGTCCATCATCCGTACATTTATTTCCTTAAGTTCAGATAGAACAAATCTCGATTGAAAAAGAGAATCTTCATCATCAGTTATAAGATAAACTTCTGAGGCTTCTTTTAAATGAAAAATTTCCGCTATCTCTTCAGAACCCGATCCAATAATCAAAACAGATTTACTTTGTATTTCTACAGTTTTTAGGAAATGTAAAACTTGCTTATCAATTCCGGGGAGAAAAATTCTTCCGTTTATTTTCAAATTTTAATTCTTTTTATATAGTTCTGAAAATCAGGTTGTAAATTAATTAAAAGTTAACTAAATACTTTCGGTAAGGTGAACTATTATGAAGAATAAATTTATTATGTTTCCCCCGTGATTTTAAGGAGATTATGTATGAAGTCGATCCGTGTTATCTTAATTCCGCTTTTTATATGCTTTGCAGCGTGTTCTACATTGGTTTTTAAAAACAAACGCCCTTATCATTGAATTTATCTCTACAAAAAAGTCATAATTTTTTATATATAAAAAACCCGCATCATTTTACAGACGCGGGTTTATTGAGAAGTGAAAGAGCAGGCATATTTATATAATCAATTTACATTAATTATTGCACCATGCTCTGAGTCTTTGACATACCGACGTTTACTGTCACATAATTGGTGCCTGCACTCTCCATTCCCTTATTATCTACGGCTACTACATAGTAAACATATTTTTGACCACCTTCGGGAACGTCCTCTATATTATCCTTGTAGCTCGTCTCCGTTGCAGTACTGATCTTCTTAAAATCTAACTTTGTGGGATCCATTTGTGAACCTGAGCCGGAGCTTGAATTCATATTGTTATCTTCAGACATTGAAGGAACCATTGCCCTGTAAATATTATATGTTATGGTTGTTTCTCCCCCAGGTGCCTGCCAGGTGAGGTTTACGGTGTTCCCGTTTGCCGTTGCCAATAAATTAGACGGGGAATTTGAAGTTGAATTTAGAGTAGAATCAGTTTGTGAGAAGACTGCACCGCAGAAAATAATCGTTGTTCCCATAAACAATAAAGCAGTTCTTACCATCGTTTTGTATAACATAGCACACCTCTTAAATAATTAATTGTTTAACATCTGCCGATGAGATTTTAGTCTCAAACTACAGACCACAAATATTTTTTGTAGAAATAAATTTGATTTAGTTCTCACATAATTTTTTAACTCAGAATTCAGATAGTGTGGGATGTTTCTTTTGAAGGAGTTATAAAATATTTTTTAGTGAGATAATGAACTTGTGATATTAAGCAACAAAGTAAGATTTACTGTATGTGACACGAATTTTGTGCGAGAACAAAAATTTTATTTCGTGGTATTTATTTTTCTCTAATTGTTTAATTCATAATCAACCCTGGTTTTATATCCTTATTAATTCTTAAACTTTGATTATATAGAGATACATTGGCATAATAGATGTGTCACCAAGAAGTAAAGGATTCACATTTTTAATTTTTTCACCTTTGTACTTTTTCAATTTTAAAACAAATTGAATGTGATGAGTGTGTTCGAATGGGTTTCATAATTAAAGTAAGGAGGGAGTTATGCGTAGCAGGCAATTGAGTGATTTTTTTCTGGATGAATTAAAAGAAATATACTATGCCGAGAATAGACTAATTTCTACTTTTCCTCAAATGATAGGAAAAACTTTTTCGGATGAATTAACATTTACCTTAAATGATCATCTTGATGAAACAAAAGAACATATTCAAAGGCTTGAAAAAATCTTTGAAGAGATTGGAGAGAAAGCGGAAGGTAAAAAATGTGAAGCAATGGAAGGTTTAATAAAAGAAAGCAACAGAATTATGCAGGATTTTAAAGATTCTCCTTTAATTGATGCTGCATTAATTTCGGTGATACAAAGAATTGAACATTATGAAATAGTCTCATATGATTTTCTCATAACTTTTGCCGAACATCTTGGATATTCTAATGCAACGGATTTATTAAATGTAACTCTTAATGAAGAAAAAATAGTTGACAGATGGCTGACGGAAATAGGTGAAAATGAAAGAGTAAAAGAAGAAGTTAATTGAATATGAACTTTATTGAGTTTTGCCCAGATAATAGGATTGTAAAACTAAGAATAAAGGAGAGAAGGGTGATTAAGAATGTGGCTTATGTAGTATTTCTTTTAGTTCTTTTTTTAGGAACTTCTTCAATGAGAGCACAATATGCCCCCGAAAATAAGAAGTTTGGATTTGGAATTATTATTGGCGATCCGACAGGAGGGACAGCTAAACTATGGTTAAACCATGAAAATGCTTTAGCATTCAGTCTTGGAAGTTCGTTCTTTGGCAGTCCGAGAATTGGTGTTGATTACTTGTGGCATTTCAATGCTTTTGAAACAGATATATTAAATTTGTATGCCGGGCCTGGAGGTGTTATAGGAATAGGAGAAGGAGACGGGTTCTGGCACAAAAATAAATTTATAAGAACCAACAATAAACTGGGTTTTGCAGCAAGGGGAATATTCGGTCTTGATGTAGTTCCCCGAAGAACACCCCTTGAAATATTTGTAGAAATGGGAGTTCTTCTTGCAATTGTTCCGGATTTTGAGTCTGCAGTTGATGCTGCACTTGGGTTAAGGTTTTATCCATAATGCAATGGAGAAAGTTTTTAGTAGAAAAAATTAGATAGTGAGATTTAACTAAACAATTCCCTCTGTGTTTTTAAGGAGGTTAGTATGAAGCTGGTCTGCGTTATTTTGATTCCGTTTTTTTTATTCTTTGTAGGGTGCTCTTCTTTAGTCCTAAAGCCGGTTGATTTTGCATGGCCAGTGGAGTCGGTCTTGCATGTTAACAATGATGGTTTTGTAAAAGAAGACAGGAATACTTTACATTTCAATGTAAAATCACTTTTTCTCGAAGAGACTGAGGGAGATTCAACCGCATACCTGAATAAGGATATCAGGATTATCAGGGATACCAAAGGTTATTATTTTGTGACCGCACAAAATTTCAAGAACGTTTATGTTTTTGTCGGTACAGATGGAGAACTGAAACTTGATAATAAGATTGAGATATCTGAAAAAGAAGGTATGAGCAACCCGGCTTTCAATCAAAGAACGACCATTTATGGAATTGGTTGATAACGGAAAGAAAATTCTTCTGTCTAACGAAGGAATAGAGAGCGAGGATAAAAATGAAAAATAAAACATTAATAATAGTCTTAATGTTTATAATATTGTCCGGTTTAACCCCGGCAATCTATGCACAAACTGATTATGATATAGTTCAAAGCTTTAAACAGAAGTATAGTCAGATACAGGAAGACATTAAGAATCCACAGTCGCTTGAGGAGCTTGATTCTATATATAATAGAATTACTGCTTTAAGGGATGAATTTGTATTACATCGTGATTTGCTTGATAAAAGCTTGTACCCGGATGATTTTAATAAAGCCTTTGAAAAGCTTACGAATGCATACAATGTTAAGAGAAGTGATTTTACCCAGATAGATGTTTTGCAAACCACGGTTACAAGTATGCAAGCACAGCTCGATTCTTTAAACCAGCACAATACGGATTTACTTAACCGCGTGCAGGTTCTTGGGGAACAGAGCAAAAGCGATAAATCCCGTCTGGCTCAGCTCGAAAAAACTATAGGTGCTCTTCGTGTATCTCTGCAAAAAAGGGATGATATGGTTATGAATATGGTAGATTCATTGCTGCCTCAACCCAATACAGGAGCAGCATTAAGCCCACAAGAGCAACAGGAAATCTATAACAAGCTTGGGAAAAAATAATGTGCTTTATAACATTAAACGCTTGTTGAGCGATAACATCAGGTTTATTGAAATAACGAAATTATATCCTGAAGATGTTGACGATATAAAAGAACAGCAGGATGACTTTGCACGAATGTGGAGAAGCATCGGTCCAAGGATGGTTGAAATTTATTCCGGCAAACGAGGAGCTAATTATCTTAAAGATATTGATGAATCGTTCACCCAGTGGAAAGTAGCGCTTGAGCAGGGGGTTTGGAAGACGATTAACTCTGAGTTTGCAAAGTACGACATTAATCTTAGCAAATTTTCTACGGGCAAAGATTTTACCCGTGTTGCAATCTTCTTTTATAAATGATGAAATAAAAAATGCTGATGTTAAGAGTCACGACGAAGCCACTGATTACGTACAAAAACTTTGCAGACAGCGCCTGGTACGGAAATGTGAAACCAGAGTGGGTTTCAAATCTTATAGATTATAAAATGTTGACTGAAGCCCAGAAGGATACTATTGAATGGAGAATTTCCGAATGGAAAGAGAAAGTTTCTCCTGCTAAAATGGATTATCTATATATATTACTAGCTGTTATTGCAATAGTTATCATTTTCATCTTCTTCCTAAGAAAGTATTCCGGTTCAAAACCAAAGCCAGAACCTGAACCGGGAATAATTTAATTGTCCCCTCTTTTTAAGAGGGGACAACCTTTTCTAAATTGCCTTTCTTTATGCCTTCTGCTATTTTTGAAATAATATTATGAATGTTTAATCATTTCGACTTTCCGCGAGCAGAAAGGATTTTTGATGAAAAAGCTTTCCTTTATTTTATTTTTGTTCCCTTTGTTATTAACAGCTCAGGATAAAAAAGCGCTTTCCGTTCAGGATCTCTGGGCGATGAAAAGAATAAATAGTTTTGATGTTTCTCCCGATGGAAAAACAATAGTTTTTGCTGCAACTTCTTACAGCATAGAAGATAACAAGGGAAATTCAGATATATATCAAATTAATTCTGATGGAAGTGGTCTTAGAAATCTGAAAAATTCCGATAAGAATGAATCGAGTCCATATTTTGTTCCCGGTTCAAACAAGATAAGTTATTTACTCGATGGACAAATATGGATTTGTAATCCTGATGGTTCAGGTGAAAGAAAACTCACCGATGTATATACAAAAGTGACGGAATATAATTGGTCTCCTTCCGGTGATAAAATACTTTTTGCTTCTTCTGTTTACCCGGAATGTGAAACACAGGAATGCAACAAACAAAAAGATGAAGAAAAAGATTTCAGCAAAGTAAAAGCAAGCATTTTTACAAAACTTATGTTCAGGCATTGGGATGAGTGGAGAAACGGGAAAGTAAGCCAATTGTATTTGTTTGATGTGAAAGAAAAATCTTTTAGAGACGTAACACCAGCAACTAATTATGATATTCCTCCGATAGCCTTGGGAAGTTCGAACGACTATAATTTTTCTCCAGATGGGAAGCAAATAGCGTTTACAATGAATACGTCGGACTTTATATCAACAAGCACAGACAATGATATATTCATAATTGATCTGAACGAAATCGGGAAAACATTCTCCGCAAAAAATTTCGGAAAGCAAAGGAGATGATTTTCAACCGAGTTTATTCTCCCGACGGAAAGTATATAGCATTTACTTCAATGAAAAGTGCAGGATTTGAATCTGACAAGCAGGATCTAGTTCTGTATGATCGTGAAAAGAAAAGCCTGAAAACTTTAACAAATAATTTTAATCTTTCTGTTGGAGAATTCGTTTGGTCGAATGATTCAAAAACAATTTATTTTATTGCAGAAACAGAAATATATAATTCTATTTATAAGATCGATATAAACTCTTCTGAAGTTAAGCTTCTTCTGAAAAAGAATATTAGCTCTCACATTCAACTTTCAAAAGATGATAAAACGCTTTTCTTCCTGAAGCAAAAATCAGATCAGCCGGATGAGATTTTTTCTTTAACCATAGATGGAAAAAAATCCCCCCAGCAAATTACTTTCTTAAATAAAGATGTTCTGGCTAAAATTAAATTTGAACCACTTGAAACTTTTTGGTGCGAAGGGGCAAACGGCGACAGCATTCAATCTATTTTAATTAAACCTCCTTTCTTCGATCCAAATAAAAAATATCCATTGATGTTTTTGATTCACGGTGGTCCGCAGGGACATTGGGATGAAGATTTTCATTACAGATGGAATACTCAATTATTCGCATCAAAAGGTTATGTTGTTGTCGCAACAAATCCAAGAGGCAGTACAGGTTACGGACAAAAATTTACAGATGAAATTTCTCTCGATTGGGGAGGAAAAGTTTATACTGATTTAATGAATTCTTGTGATTACGCACTTGCAAACTTTAAATACATTGACTCCAAGAATACTTTTGCCGCGGGTGCGTCTTATGGAGGATATATGATTAATTGGATTGAAGGACACACGGACAGGTTCAATGCTTTAGTCAGCCACGATGGAGTATTCAATCTTGAAAGTGAATATGGAACAACTGAGGAACTCTGGTTTCCTGAATGGGAATTCGGTGGAACGCCATGGCAGAACAGAAAGTTATATCAAAAATGGTCGCCGCATATGTATATTCATAATGCAAAAACTCCAATGCTTATAGTTGAAGGAGCAAATGATTTTCGTGTACCTGAAGAACAGGCGTTCCAGCTTTTTACCTCTTTGCAAAGATTAGGAGTAGAAAGCAAGCTTTTATATTTTCCCGATGAAAGTCATTGGGTAACCAAACCACAGAATTCTGTTCTTTGGTGGAATACCGTTTTTGATTGGTTTGATAAACATAAAAAACCGGAGTGATTATGAAAGAAAAATTTGAAGAAGAAGATTTAGATGTCAATGGTTTTGACGATCTAACTGATCTCGATTTTGGCGGAGAGAGAGAAAAAGACACCATAAAAAAAGTCGAATTTGTGGAAAGCAATGTCTGGAC
The DNA here is from genome assembly GCA_963727535.1 of uncultured Ignavibacteria bacterium. GTDB lineage: Bacteria > Bacteroidota > Ignavibacteria > Ignavibacteriales > Ignavibacteriaceae > RBG-16-34-14. Next base: position 106,733 of record CAVSGR010000002.1, on the reverse strand, counting down.
AAAACTTGAAGCAGTGGGAAAGAAAATCTCTTTTGCAAAAGATATTCTTGCACTTGTAAATTATATGCGTGATCCCATCGTGTCCTGGCACCGAAAAGCAATTGTTGTTGCCGCACTTATTTATTTTATTTCTCCAATTGATGCAATTCCCGATCTAACACCTTTGTTTGGATATCTTGATGATCTTGGTGTAATTACTGCACTGTTAAAGTTCCTGGGCAGTGAACTTATTCCTTATTACAGCCCAGGATACCGTGCATAATTAATAAATAATTTTTAGAGAAAGAGTTTAATGAATTATAAAATTGATAAGAGTGAAATAAAATATAGAGGAAGAGTTTTCGATCTGCAAGTTGATGAAATTACTTATGACAGTGGAAATAAAGGTATCAGGGAAATTGCAATACATGCCGGGGGCGCTGTTGTTCTTCCTTTAAAAGATGATGGTAAAATTGTAATGGTCAGGCAGTTCAGGTATCCATTTAATGATTTTTTACTTGAACTTCCAGCGGGAAAACTTGATAAAGGGGAAGATCCTTTTAATTGTGCTTACCGGGAATTAGAAGAAGAAACTGGTTATAAATCTGAAAATATTATAAAGCTGGGGGCAATTTGCACAACCCCCGGTTTTTGTTCCGAGATTCTTCATTTATACTTAGCAAGAGATTTGGTCGCTGGTGAGCATAACCGCGAAGAAGGGGAGGCAGGAATGGAAGTTTTTGAATTTTCAATTGAAGAAGTTGAAACAAAAATAAGCAACGGGGAAATTACTGATGCAAAAACAATTTGTGCATTTCACCTGGCGAAAAACTATTTTAATCAGTAGTCAAATTTTGTTTTATCATTCATTCAGTCATTCAAATACTACTTTATCAGAATGGCTGAATGATTGATTGCCTGAATGGATGTATGATTTTTTGAAATTTAGATTATGTTAAAAACTCTCCACGTTAAAGATTACGCACTTATAGAAAAAGTCGATGTAGAATTCGATACCGGGCTGAATATTATAACAGGTGAAACAGGCGCAGGTAAAACAATTCTTATAGATGCTTTAAGTTTACTCCTGGGGGAAAGAGCTTCTACAGAAGTTGTAAGAAAAGGGGCGGACAAGTCAATTGTTGAAGGAATATTTTATGTAAAGGGGAATAAAAAAGTAGAATCTCTTCTTAAACAAAATGAAATTGATTTTTCTCCCGAGCTTATAATCCGAAGGGAAATTTCCCTTAAAGGTTCAAACCGCTGTTTTGTAAATGATACGCCTGTTCAATTATTTCTTGTTAAAGAACTCGGAGATATTCTTGTTGATCTTCATGGTCAGCATGAACATCAGTCATTATTAAGAACAGAAACTCACATAGAATATCTCGATAGCTGTGGCGATACAGAAGATCTCTTGAGAACATATAAGTGGCTTTATAAATCCTTAAATAATCTTACCGACGAATTAAAAGAGCTTAAAGAGAAGGAAGCATCTTTAGCAGAAAAAAAAGATTTGCATGAATTCCAAATAAAAGAGATTGATGCAGTTTCTCCCGAGATAGATGAAGAAGATACCCTGGAAAATCAATTAGCCGTTTTAGAAAATTCAGAAAGACTTCAACAACTTACTTCAGAACTTTACCAGGGTTTATATGAATCTGAGGCTTCTGTTTATGATTCGTTGATGAAAATGAAGAATGAAGTAGATGAACTTGTAAAAATTGATAAGACTTTTAATGATGCTAATAAAGAGTATGAGTCAGCCGTAGCAATTATAAGTGAGATAGCGAGTACATTAAGATCGTACAACAGTAAAATAGAGATTGATCCTAAAAAATTAACCGAAATAAGAGAGAGAATAGGTTCAATTTATTTATTAAAGAAAAAATATGGAGGTTCTGTAAAAGCCGTTCTTGAACATAGAAAAAAAATAGGTGATGAATTCTCTATTGCAGAAAATTATTCAGGAAAAATTGCAGAGCTTGAATCGAAGATAAAAACCGTGAGAGAAAATTGTGGTTCGGCGGCAGAAAAACTTTCTATAAGAAGAAAAGAAACTGCGAAAAAAATAACGAAAGACATTATTGAACTACTTAAACAAGTTGGTATTCCAAATTCCAGATTTCAAGTGGAAATTTCAAATTCAGAAGCAGAAAGCTCCGATGATTTTATTTTAGTGAAAGGGAAACAATATAAGTTTAATTCTTCCGGTTACGACGATGTGCAATTTTTTATTTCAACAAATCTTGGTGAAGATGTTAAGCCTTTAGCTAAAGTTGCTTCAGGGGGAGAAATTTCGAGAGTTATGCTTTCGCTAAAATCAGTTCTTGCAAAAACAGATAAGCTGCCTTTATTAATTTTCGATGAAATTGATACAGGGGTAAGTGGGCATATCGCACAAAAAGTCGGGCAGACTCTTAAACTGCTTGCTTTTCGTCACCAGGTAATTGCAATAACACACCTTCCCCAAATATCGGCTTTAGCAGATCAGCATTATGCAGTTGAGAAAAACGAAATTAATAAACGTGTTACAAGCAGAATAAGAAAACTAAATATTACAGAACGAATTAAAGAAGTAGCCAAACTTATGAGTGGAGAAAACATAACAGAGGCAAGCATTAAAGGAGCTAAAGAATTAATGGGGCTGGATTAAACTTACTTTTTATAGTCATTTTTATCTTTCTATTGTTACTGGTATTCTTTTGATACACTGAATTTAATGTATTATTCGGCGAAAATAATTCGCCGGACTTTCAGCATAATTGTTGCATAATAAGATTTTAATTGACAAATTCAATGAGCCGAAAATTAACATTAATTCTTAGTGAGGATTACATGAAAAAAATTCTTCTTTTTTTGGTTATTTCGCTCTTCCTGTCGGCACCTGTTTTCTCTCAGGTTGAAGATAGATTCAGTTTTCTTAATCAATCTGAAATAACCGATTACGCAAAACCCTTTGGCACTTCGCTCGGGATGGCGTTTAATTCTGCTTCTTATCATACGGCAAAAGTTGCGGATTTCTTTGGATTTTCAATTGGTTTTGAGGGAATGATGATACTTATTCCTGATGACCAAAGGACCTTTACTCCTTCCATAGAAGGATATAATGTTGATCACCCCGCACAAACAATTTACGGTAATAATCAAAGCACATCTTATTATGGTCCAGATGGTTATAAGATTTATCCTCCTGGAATTGATCGGTCATGGGTACCCGCAGTATTGCCTCAAATTTCCGCAAGTTTTATGGGTAGTGAAGTTATGATTCGTTATTTGCCGAGTATTTCATTAGGCAATGACGAAGATTTGAGCATGTTCGGTATTGGTTTGAAACATAATATTAGTCGTTATATTCCTCTTTCTCCTGTAGATATATCGGTACAGTTCTTGTACAACAGCCTTAAAATTACTGGTGTAATGGACATAACTGCATACGCCTTTAACGCACACGCAAGTAAGTCTTTTGGTTTACTAACAGTCTACGGCGGTTTGCAGTACGAATCAAGCACCTTTGATCTTGATTATACTTTTACTGATCCGAGTGATCCTTCTCCTACAAAATCAGGGAAGGAAATAAAAGTAAGCATTGATGGAGATAATAATTTCAGAGCAACTATTGGTACGTCGGTAAAGCTTGCTGTTATAGTGTTGAACGTTGATTATAGCCTCGGAGTTCAGTCGGTACTTTGCGGCGGCTTAACATTTGAATTTTAATAGGAGAAAAGAGAATGAAAAAATTTATAAAATCATCATTACTATTGTTTACAATGCTTGTTGCTCTTGCAATGAGTGGTTGTGACTCTCTGCAAAATTTTCTGTTTGATCTCCCGATTGATTTTGTAGTAACAGCAACAGATGGCGGCGGCTCCGCTGGAGGAGAATCTTACTGCCTTACAGATAACGAAACTTATAATGATTACAAAGATAAACTTAATAGTATAATCTTAGTTGAAGCACATATTGTAACACAATCGGTTTCATCAGGAGATGAAGGTTTACAGGGCGATGGAGCACTTCATTTATATGATGGTAACGGAACCTTGTTGGTTACGGTTGCGGACAATGGCGTTAAACCAGCGGATCATTACAGTCCTAATGGTTATAAGATTGATTTAACACAGGCTGATATTGAAAAAGTCAATGCTTCACTTGCAAACGGTAATACCTGTTTTTCTGCAGATTATGTAGTTAGTAATGTTACCGGTGAAAATGGTGCATTTGAGGTTGTACTGAAAATAGATGTTCTTTTCCAACTGGATACCAGTTTGTAGTTTTCAGAAGTAGTTTTTTAAAATCCTTACAGAACCAGTTCTCTGTAAGGATTTTTTATTTTAAAGAAGAATTACTTATCTGATATAAATTTTTTAGTTTCTTTTTGTATTTTAGATTCGTTATCAACATATAAAAGCAATAAGAAATTTTTTTGAAAAATTCTGCACTATATATTCACATTCCTTTCTGCGATCATAAGTGCATTTATTGTGATTTCTATTCAATCATTACTAAAGATAATATTCCATCATTCTTAAACTCATTAAAGAATGAAATAGATTACTATTCCGATCTTTATTCAAAAGATCGTTACTTTACAACAATTTACTTTGGCGGGGGAACGCCATCGCTTATGGAAACCGGCTATATTTCAGAAATAATTGATTACCTTAATAAAAACTTTTCCATTTCTGAAAATCCGGAGATAACGTTGGAAACAAACCCCGGAACAGTAAACCAAAATAAGCTTAAAGATTTTTTTATTGCGGGAATAAACAGGTTGAGTATTGGAATTCAATCCTTCGATGAAGATGATTTAAAATTCTTAACAAGAATACATGATACAACAACGGCAATCGATACAGTATACAATGCCGTAAAAGCAGGATTTAAAAATATAAGCACTGATCTTATTTTTAATCTTCCTGGACAAACAAAAGCCAAATGGCTTGATAACTTAAAGATAGCAGTTGGATTACCGGTAAAACATATCTCGGCTTACAGCTTAATTCTTGAAAGAGGAACAATTCTTAATAAAATGGTTTTAGATGGAAAAGTTAAAATTCAGGATGAAGATTATGATGCTGAATTGTATGAACATACCATAGATTTTCTTGAATCAAACGGATTCTATCAATATGAAGTTTCAAATTTTTCCAAAGAAGGTTATGAATGTATTCACAATAAAACTTACTGGGAATATAGAGATTATCTGAGTTTCGGTACTTCCGCTCACTCATTTGTTGACGGGAAAAGGTGGTGGAATTTTTCAAGCTTAAAAAAATATATTAGTGAGATTGAAAAAAACAACTTTGCTGTTGCCGGTTCTGAGATAGTTACCAAAGAACAATTCTTTGATGAATACATTATGCTCGCTTTGAGAAGCAATGGAATAAATATAAATGAATTACAGTTTAGATTCGGAAATGCATGGTTGGAGAATAAATCAAATTACTTTTCAGAACTTCAACAGCATAATCTTTTAACAATTAGTAAAGATAATATCAAGCTGACTAAAAATGGTTATGCGGTTTGCGATGAAATTTTATCAAATATACTTTAACGACAATGCTTAAGCTAAAACTTCACTGGCAAATATTGATAGCACTCGTCCTTGCAATTTTGATTGGCTTATTTCTTACGGATTATGCCTATTTGTTTACCTGGATGGGCGACCTGTTCCTTCGTGCTTTAAGAATGATAATTATTCCTTTAATTCTTACTTCAATTATATCCGGCGTTACAAATATTGGAGATGCTCACAACCTTGGACGACTCGGACTAAAAACGATATCTTACTATATATCAACAAGTTTATTAGCAATTGTTACGGGACTTGTTTTTGTAAATCTCATTCATCCCGGTATTGGTGCAGATATTGGATTAAAGAAGGCAGTGCCTGAACTCGCTGCATCTTCAAAAGATCTTTGGCAAATTATATTAAGAATGGTTCCAACAAATATTTTCGACGCACTTGTTTCAGCAGATATGTTAGCAATAATATTTTTTTCCATTCTTATTGGATATTTTATAACTAAGACAGAACCTGGTACGAAGGAGTTTTTTACAAAGTTTTTTAATTCGGGTTTTGAAGTCATGATGAAACTAACTCATTTTGTTATTCGTTTTACCCCGCTTGGGGTTCTGGGAATTGTCGTAGGTGTAGTAGCGGAACAAAGGGAAAACCTGGTTGAAGTTTTAGGTACACTAGGTATGTATTTTCTTACAGTAATAATAGGTTTGATAGTTCATGCTACAATAACACTTCCAACGATTCTTCGATTTATTGGTAAGAGTAATCCCTGGAAACACTTCCAGGCATTGACAACTCCTTTAATAACGGCATTTTCTACCAGGTCATCTTCAGCCACATTGCCTTTAACTATAGACGCGGTAGAAAATAACTCTGGGGTATCAAATAAAATATCGAGTTTTGTTCTTCCCCTGGGTGCAACAATAAATATGGATGGAACTGCTCTTTATGAATGTGTAGCTGCAATGTTTATTGCTCAGGCTTATGGAATTGATTTGAGTTTCTTGCAGCAGATGATTATTGTGTTTACTGCCCTTTTAGCTTCAATAGGAGCAGCAGGAATTCCAATGGCTGGTCTTGTAATGATTTCTGTAGTACTAACTGCTGTTGGCTTACCACTTGAAGGAGTAGGATTGATTTTAGCTGTTGATCCTTTCCTGGATATGTGCCGGACGACAGTAAATGTATGGAGCGATTCCTGCGGAGCTGCAATTATCGCAAGGTCAGAAGGAGAAGTTCTAAAGATTTAGCCGTATTTTATCTATATAAATTTGGAACGCGAATGAAATTTCTGTTTACTCTTTTTTTCTCACTTCTTTTATTATCTTCTGCCTACTCCCAGAATTACAAGCAAGTAAAAATATATCTTCATAACAGGCAAGATATTAAAACACTTTACGAGTTAGGCATTCAGTTCGATCACGCAGAATATACAAAGGATAAGGCTATTCTCATTTTTATTAATGACGAACAATTTTCCATTCTTAAAACCTCCAGCTATAAATATGATGTTTTGATAGATGATTGGTTTAAATATTATAAAGAACGACAAAAATTATCTCAAAGCCAGAAGCAAAATTACGTGGAGCAAAGCAAAATGGATTATAATGTTTCCGGTTTTGGTTTTGGTTCGATGGGAGGATATTATACTCTAAGCGAAGTTATTGCTCAACTTGATACTATGAGAATGTTATATCCAAATCTAATAACAGAAAAGCAGTCAATCGGAAATACGATAGAAGGTCGCCCAATGTACGTGGTGAAAATTTCTGATAATCCCGACGTAGATGAAAATGAACCTCGCGTATTATATACGGCACTCCATCATGCTCGTGAACCGGAAGGAATGATGCAGTTAATTTATTTTATGTATTACCTGCTGGAAAATTATAATACTGATCCGGCAGTTCACTATTTAGTTAATAACAGGGAATTGTATTTTATTCCCGTTGTTAATCCTGATGGATATGAATATAACAGGGGAACAAATCCTGACGGCGGCGGTTTCTGGAGAAAAAACAGGAGAAAAGTTGGAACTAATTACGGTGTAGATTTAAACCGAAATTATGGACCAATGGCATATTGGAATGCCCCGAATAATGGATCAGGTTTGAATGCTGGAGACGAAACATATAGAGGCACGGCACCATTTTCAGAACCGGAAACAGCAAACATCAGGAATTTTGTAGCAGGTAAAGGATTTAAGAACGCGCTTAACTATCATACTTTTGGAGGTTATCTAATATATCCCTATGGTGCATTGGAGACCGAAACTCCCGACTCACTTACCTTCAGAGAGTTTGCATCCGATATGACAAGATTTAATAATTATTCCCGGGGAACTGACCAGCAGACAGTTGGATATTCAACAAGAGGGAACAGTGATGATTATTTATATGATGGAGATGTTGCTTTAAACGGTGGAAAAATTTTTGCAATGACTCCGGAAGTAGGTTTCGGATCAGATGGGTTCTGGCCGCCGCAGAGTAGAATTTTTCCTCTTGCAGAAGAGAATCTGGCTCCCAATCTTTACTATGCCTGGGTTGCCGGCGGTTACGTTTCTTTTGAGAATACAAATTTTTCTCAGCAGTATTTTCTTCCGGGGAATGTTGTTCAGTTTAATGCAACAATTAAGAACAAAGGTTTGGCAACTGCTAATAATATTTCAGTAGAGCTAAGCTCACTTAGCTCATATGCTGAGGTCAATACAAATTCTGTTTCGGTAGATTCTATTCCTTCCAGGGAATCATTTACTTTTTCTTCTCCTTTGTCTTTTACAATTTCTAAGGATGCCTCTGTAGACGAAAAGGTTAGGCTGTTGCTTACTTCAACAATGAATGGTATAGAAACAGATAAGGACACTATAGAAATTCTAATAGGTATACCTGAGTTTGCTTTTAAAGATACTTCAAACGATCCAACAGAAAACTGGATAGTAACAAGTACCCCGCCTGATCCTAAATGGGAAGCGACTACTTCATCTTATTATTCAGCACCGACTTCTTTTACAGATAGCAAGTCGGGTAATTATGCCAATAGTGCAACTATTACAATGACTCTAAAAAATCCGGTTGACTTATCGGGTTTTAAGAATCCTCAGCTCAGGTTCTGGACAAAATATGATATTGAAAGTAATTGGGATTACGGGCAGGTTAAAATTTCAACTGATGATGGTGTTACCTGGATTCCTCTTGAAGGACAATATACCGAACCGGGCACAGGTAGTTTTCAGCCGGATGGAGAACCCGTTTATGATGGTACAAGGCTCAACTGGGTTTTTGAAGATATAAGTCTTGCAACTTATTCATCCAGCCAGATTAAACTAAGATTCGAATTGAAAAGTGATGGATATCTTAACCGCGATGGCTGGTATGTTGATGACATTGCAATAGTTGTTTATGATATTTTGCCTGTTGAATTAACTTCGTTTGCTGCAAATCTTTCTAACGAAAAAGTTTATCTTAACTGGACTACAGCTACAGAATTGAATAACAATGGTTTTGAGGTTGAACGTGCAGTACAAAACGATAAGGGAAAAGAAAATCTTAATTATAAAACCATCGGTTTTGTCAAGGGAAAAGGAAACAGCGAAGAAATTTCAAACTATAATTTTGTGGATAAATTTCCGGAAGCAGGAATAAATTATTACAGGCTTAAGCAAATTGATTTTGATGGCGAGATAAAATTCTTCGGTCCGGTTAAAGTTGAGTATTCCGGTGTAACCGAATATGAACTATCTCAAAATTATCCCAATCCGTTTAATCCATCTACCAAGATAAGTTTTTCAATTCCGAAGGCTGGACTTGTAACACTTAAAGTTTACAATATTCTTGGAATTGAAGTTGCAACCTTAATAAATAACTATTTAGAAGCCGGAAAACATTCAGTTGATTTTTCAATAGAATCATTAAAGAACGAAATTGGCGCAGGTGTTTATTTTTACTCTTTAACAGCAGGAGACTTCAGGCAGACGAAAAAGATGGTAATTATTAAATAATGCACACATCAAAATAAATTAGTTCAGACTCTTTTATAGAATTGATATTGTAGTCAGCATTTTGTTCAAGCAAAGTTTCTTTCGTTCTGTAACCGTACAATGCAGCACAGGTAAATGAACCAGCGTTTTTTCCGCACGTAATATCTAACTCTGTGTCACCAGTCATTAAGCTTTCTTCTGCCTTAACTCCAAGAAATTTACAGATTTCCTGCAAAGGTTCCGGGTCCGGTTTTACAGCAATGCCGGGACGACGACCCATTATTTCATTGAAGTAATTCTGATAAGTTGAAATGTCTTAATATTTTTTCAGCCTGATCCTGACCTTTAGTTGTAAGCAGTGAAATTAATATTCCTTTCTTTTTAAGACCTGAAAGAGTTTCCTCAACATCCGGGTATAAATTTGATTGATCGATAAAATCAAAATAATGTTCCTTATAAATTTTTATGAAAGGATCAAATTTGGGAACAGTAATATTCAGATCCTTAAAGATATCTATAAAATGATGGCCTATACGGATTCTGAATTCTTCTTCCGGCATTGAATCATTTATATTTAATTGTTGAAGTGCTTTTTTAGTCGCATTAAATATCGTATAGAAGGAATCGACAAGAGTGCCATCGAGATCAAAACAAATGTGCTTAATTTTTCCGTGCATAGTCTTTTTTCATTTAAATTCGAAAATTCATATTCCAAAAATACTCAAATTACAATTCTCTTAAATTTTGTTTTCGTCATTGTATTCTTTGCCGCTTATTCCGAAGGTATTTTTTTATTCTTTAAGAATTTCTTACACTCCTTTTTTGCTTTTAATAATTTCAGAGTTGCGTTGTTTTATTTGTTAAAGTTCTTTAAGAAAACGCTGGTACGTTTTTAGTAACACCAGGGAAAACTATAAACATACTAAGGAGTCACACTATGAAAAAATTGTTCTATGTTCTGTTATTGTTTATCCTTGCTATTGCGGGGTATACAAATTCAACGCGTGCACAATCCGAGCCTGTGCTTTACTTTTGTGAAAGTTATGATAGTAACAGCGGGGAAATTGGTGTTGCCGACAGGTTTACTGCGGGTTACCTAACTGTTATGGTCAAGTCCGATAATCCGCTCGGGTTGGAAGATGTTTCAATCCAGTTTGATAAGTACAATTATAGAACCGGCAAATTTGATTTCTACAAGAATTTTCATTATAACATCGATAAAGATATGAAGTATGTCTTCTTTGAAAAAAATGATGAAAGTGATTTGAAGTTTGAAGAACCCGGGTTTTACAGAGTTTTCCTTCTTGATGAAAATGGTAAAACAGTTGCCAGCTCGTTGATAGAAATAATTGATTAAGAAATTATCTTTGTGAAAAGCGGTACAGTTGTACCGCTTTTTTTATTCCCAAATATTGTCTTAATCAACAATACTATTTTTTTCTATTGTTTTGTGGATTTTTGATGTTTCCATCAGTGCTGCCGAACCATACCACGGGTGCAACTCTAAAACCAGAGTTCCGGCTTTTACTGCGGGATCAGTTTCAGCAATTTTTCTTGCTTCTTCAACTGATTCCACATTGAATATGAAAATACCTCTTATTGATTGGTTGTCCAGGAATGGACCTGCGACAATCAAGGTTCCGTTTTCCGCAAGTCGTAAAATATTTTTTAAGTGCTTACGTTGTAATTCTGCCCTTTGAGTGGAATCCTGAATTTTTACTGGTCCCGATTTCAAAAATGCCATCACGTAACTTTTCATTCCATATTCGTCAGCTCCCAGCCTTTTTGCAAGCAATGAATCGTACTGTGACTTGGTGTCAGGAAGTTTTTCTTGTTGAGTAAAAGAGCTGTTACAACAAGCAAATAAAAGGAGAGATATAATTGTAACGTTTTTCATTTTTATCCTTTAGGAATATTGCTTGGTTTTTTAAATCTTAATTTTATATGCAATAGGTGTTTTATCTTTTGTTCTTATAAAAACCGTATATGTTTTCTTATCGACTTTAAAGGAATATATTTTACCAATCTCAATTACATTCAGATGTGAGGCAAAATCAGAAACAGTCCCCTGAAATTTTATTCCGAATTCCCAAAGGCAGGCCGCTGCAGTATTTCCCGGATCAAGTCTCCATGGTTGATGTCCTGCATTTAACAATTCTTTATAGTAATTAAGTGTACTATCAAAATTTCTCAGAACATAAGTAGTGCTGTCAATTTCTTTCCAGTCTTTTGGAATAAGAAAATTAACTTGAATCTTTACTGAGCTAGTATCCTGAGAATAAGTATTAGAATAACTTAAAAGTAAACAGGTAAATACTAATGATATTATTTTCATGTTCTATGGCTGAGCCAACTCTTTCCGCTTGTTTCAGCGAAAATACATTAGACTAAAATTGTCATAAATTATTCCCTGCCAGCTAAAATATCTTCAAGCCGTTGGCGTTTTACATAATTTTCAAACCGGAACGATTGAGCAATTTTAATTAATTCTTCATCAGATAATCCTTTAAACAAATTACAATATTCCGGCACAAGCGCTTCGGCAATAAGTATGTTCCTTACCAGCAGAGCTATGTGTCTTTCCTTACCGCTTGGATAAGGATTATAATCGGGGAATTCTTTTTTAAACAGTTCTTCTATTGGTTCCATTACCTTCCGGATATTTTTATCGGATGATCCCCATGCATCAGCTCCAAGGTAATCTTTCTTTTTCAGAAAAGAGGAAACAAGTTTCATATAAGGTGTATCTTCATTTTGATGTATAATTGCCTGCAATCCTAAATCCTTATACAGCCAGATGCACCAGCTTACTTTGTATTTTTTATAATATGCCAATTGATCTTTCAGTACCCTGTAACGCGATTCATCTTCCTTTGGATCATTAGTATAAACCGGGACCGAACTCACCTACCCAGATAGGCACTTTATTCTTCAGCATAAAGTCTGATTTTTTAAGAAATTCATTTTCAAGTGTATCCTTGTCATAATATTTTCCGTTGGCGTAGCCGGGATAATTTCCGGTAAACCCGGGAAGAGCATAATCGTGGTTTGTATATACAACATTATCCCAAACTTCTGTAAACTTGCTGAAATCTTTTGCGTAATTATCGCCTTCAAGAAACATAATATGGTTTGGATCGACTTTCTTTATTGCATCATAAAGTCGTTTATAGTAGGGAAACACTTTCTCGCCTGTGGGATCAGCCGGTTCATTGATTAAATCATAACCTGCAACCCATGGCTGATCTTTGTAGTGGTCCGCAATAACTTCCCACAAATGTAATGCTCTGTCCTGGAAATCTTTATATATCCAGAAGAATGCTTTCTGAGTTGGATTGTCGCTGTGCCAGTGCTGGTTTTGAGAACCTGGCAACGCATGCAGATCAATAATTGTATAGATTTGATGCTTTGCACATAGATCGATAACATTGTCGAGATATTTAAATGCTTCTTCTTTTATTACACCGGGATTCATATCATCTTCAAACAGGCGATAGTTTATTGGAATACGAACCAGGTTTAATCCTAAGCTGTGTATGTATTCCGCATCAGGTTCTGTGAAATAGTTTTTAAGAAAATTATCGAAGTAGAGATCATATTTCTTTTTGCCGAGTACTTGCAGCAAACCTTCTCTCATTGTTTCTTCGTTGGAAGGATAGCCGTCAATAAAATTTTCCATATGCAGCATACCGCCCAATCCGAAACCACGCAGAACAATAATTTCACCTTTTTGATTGACAATATGATTTTCCGAAACTTTTAGCCAGTTTTCATTAGTTGATATCTCGTTATCCATTTTTTTATCCTTTGAAAAAGAAAAAGTAAAAGATATAGTAAGGAAGGTTATTAAGCAGATAATAAAATCTGATCTTTAAATTTGTTTTCGTTTTCAAACCAATTATATGCAACTCATTCATTTTAAAAACCCCATTATTTTTTGTTATTTGTTTACTTTTCATTTTGGAGTAATAATTCTATAGTTTCCGCTTAAGTGCATTAAGCTGAAAAGATATAATCAACCCTCATAATAAGGATCGAAATATCCGTCTTCGTATGGTTCCAGTTTAGCATTCCAAACCGCATCTACGAACTTCCAGCTTTTTGCCTGTGTTCCCATCAGGGAAGCCGCTGCGGAAGTTGCAACCAATCCCAGTGAGTGTCGTAATGTCCGGTGTCCTCCTGCCGGAAGAATAAATTCAGGAAGTGTTCCATCCACATTGTACTGGTCTTCAAAAGTATCTATCCCTCTGCAGAAAAGAAAATTTTGAATTCGTTTACAGTAATCCTGCTGCCATTCTTTATCTTTCGCAAACCAGGAATAATCCATAGCTATGTTCATCGGAACTCTCCATGAATCGAAACGGAAAGAAGCTTTGAAACGACGGAATGTCCTTGGGATTCCATCAAATCCTGTTATATCAGCATTAAGACCAGTTGGCTCACTGCAGGCACGGTGAAGATAAGCACGTGCTGTATCAGCACAATCTCTGTAAAATTGCTCGTGGCCGTCTTTGGCATATTCACCCCAGATTTCAAGAAACGCCGGCAGGTAATATGATGGATCGGTAAAGCGAGAACCCGATGTATCAGGAACAAAGGTAATCTTTTTTTCTTTAACGTTAATAACATTCATTTGTCCGCCCGTACCATCTTTACTCCACATTGCATCGAGTATTCTGCGGGCTTCACCGTAATAATCTATCCCGGTATCGTTTCCCCAGCGGTTTGAGGCAAACAACAGGTCTGTTATAAAATAGAGCTCTCCATCAGAAGCGGATCCCTCGGAGTTATGTTCACCGGTTTTTGGTTTTACGCTCCACGCAAAATAAGCGTCCCGCGGACCGCCCTGGTGCTGCATATATTTTTTTGCCCACCGCCACAAACGGTCAAAAACATCTTTCTTGTTCAATTGTACGGCTACCATCATACCGTAGGACATACCTTCGGTTCTGACATCGTGATTCTTCAAATCGGAAAGGTAAGCCATTGAATCTTCTACCTCAAAATAAACTCTTTCCGGACCTTCAAAAACATCGTAATAAGCTTTAGTTAACTTCGCATCGATATCTTTTTGTTTATATCCTGCATCTAAAAATAAATTTCTGTATTGATTGGTTTCCCACGCACCTTTATCCCATGGTTTCATTTTGCCCCGCGGGTCATTTACATCTTTATTACAATCATCGGTGCTTGTTATTCCCATTGAAATAAAACACAAAACGGAGAGCATAATCAGGTAAATATACTTTTTCATTTTTAATACCTTTAATTCATTTTTGTGAATGATGTTGAGGTGAATTTAATTCCGAAATGATGTACAAGAACTAAAGTAATATATTTAATTTAAGTATAAATATCTTTTGTTTCCTCGTTTTACTTTTGAGCAAGTATACCGTAGTGATAAGGTGGTAAGTTTATATTGTATTTAATAATTGAAAACCCACTTTTGATTAACAAACTTTTTAATTCTTCCGGTTTAGGTCTGATTGTCATACCCGGACCTCTTGGAGTACTCGAATCATAATTCCAATGAATAATTCCAACTTTTCCCTTCTCTTTTTAGTATTCTGAAAGCTTCATCCAAAATAGCGGCAGATTTTTCTGCGTGCAGAATATTAAAGAGCATAACATAATCTACCTCTTCATTTTGCAATCCGGTTCCTTTGCTGATAAAATCCATATTAAAGAGAATAACATTATTGATATTATCTATTTCTAATTTGGATTCAAGTTCTTTGATCAAAGAATCTTCAATATCATACGCATAAACATTACCTTTTATCTTTCCTGCTCACAGGAATTGTAAAAGTGCCATAACCAGAACCCAAATCCACTAGTTTTTCAATCTTATTGTCAATTTCCAATTCATCCAATATTGTATCAACGTCGAAGAATTGCTTCCACATTTTTTCTTCCGGCATTCCACTTTCTCTGGCTTTCATTTACTCTTTATGATGTCGGTGCAAAATTTAAACCTTTAGCAAGCCGCGGAACCCTCTTGCGGCATAGTAGGATTCTGCTCCGTTGTGATAAACAAAGACAGTATTGTAGCGGCGATCGCAAAAGATAGCACCACCGAGTTTTCTAATACTGTCAGGTGTTTTTACCCAGCTGGATGTTTTCAAATCGAAGTTTCCAAGTTTCTGCAGGTCACGATATTGTTCTTCTGTTAAAAGCTCAATGCCCTATAGCAGCAGCCATATCAATAGCACTATCTTTTGGTTTATGTTCTTTCCTTGATTCCAGTGCTTCACGGTCGTAACAAAGACTTCTGCGGTCTTTAGGACTTTCCTCTGAACAATCATAAAAAATATATTCGCCTGTCTTTTTATCATGACCAACAACATCCGGTTCACCGCCGGTTCTTTCCATTTCATTTAGTGACCATAGTTTTTTAGTATTGCCTTCCAGCTTTGCCAGTACTTTGGTCCATTCAAAACCTTTATGGCGGTTCATGTTTTTCTCAAAGCGAGCTTTCAATACCCGGAGTAATTCTTCAAGTTGTTTTGATGACAACTTTTTTTTAGTGCTAATAATGTTGTTCATATTTTTATATTACCTCTGTTAAATAGTCTTGTTTATTTGGACGTAAAACGTTGTCGGCTTGAGCAGCAGCGTTTTTTAATTTACTTTTTCAAATTTTAAATTACTCACTCCTTTATAAGCAAAAAACGAATAATTGTCCTTTAGATTTTCATTCAAATATTTATGTGTAGATAACAAAAATTCCCTTGTTTCTAGGTACCACTTATCATTTGAAATTCCAAGCGGTAAACCATCTTTGGGATGAAGTAAATCTCCAAGCCTTCCTTGAAAATATTTTATTTTTTCTGGGCTAAGTGGTTTGTATTGACTCCATAATATTTTGTCATTCGTTTCCTTGTTAACAAAATAAATATTGTGCGCATATTCCGAGTCAGGTTCGAGTTTAAGAATGTTGCTTTGTTTTTTAACAGGATTATATTCATCGAGCATTCTCTTTGAAACATTTTCCGTAAATATTAATTGTTGCTGAACCATTCTTTCTAGTGCAAATCTTATTTCTACCGCTACATATAAAAGCAGAGAATTTTGTTTTTTATTTAACATCTTTATTGCCCTTTTAAGATGTTCTTTTGGATTTGCTGTCAAATTTGAAGTGTTGTTAAAAACATATGAATATAGAAATTTCCATTAAATGGAATAAAAATCTAATAATATGAAAAACAAAAATTAGTATTAGACCAACAAATGCTTTAATTAATTCTTAATAATGTTTTGAAAACTTCTTGTAACATTAATTTAAGTCCGCATAACGACGTTGTCAATAAGCGGCACCCCAAGACATTAGTGCCACTTAAAAGCAACTGCCATAATTCAGCAAACTGTACTTAATTTTCTTTGTAAGTGCAGTTTGCAAGAATATTTCTTAGAACAACCACGTTAAAGAAAATGCTGAACGAAAATATAAATGCCAAAAACCGAAATATGCCGAACCGTTTATGCGGTCAATATTGAGGCGCTGGTTACACACAATTTTTTATTCTTATAATTGAACGCCTATATTTATTTCATACATCATTGTTTTTAATTTTATGTATTTACGCCAGAATAAGTATTGAAAAATCCATATGAAAGATATTTCTATAAATGGATTAAATACGATATTTAAATTTGGCAATAAATCCAATATAGAATTTACCACCGAAAACAGTTTTATAGTTATCATAAGTTAATGCTATTGAACTAAAGTCATCATATCTACTTAATAAAATATCATTTCGTGGATCTTTTCAAAAAATATCCGAACATCTAACTCATTCTATAAACTAAAGATATTGGAATAGACAAATAATTATGATATATATATTCTGTCGTAACTTTCACTATTAGTTCAGGACCTTCAGGATCAGTAATTACAGTTCCTAAACCAACGCCCTTTTGAATATATTTTTTTCGGTCGAAATAGAGAAACCATTAAAATTAAATAATTCAACAAAAGCACCAAGCTAAAACCACTTTTTCTTTTTGCAATATCATCAATCGCTTTATTTTAAAAGTCTGCTTGAATTAACATAACCTTATTCTTAATCCTTACGATTATAATTTGCAATATATTTTTGATGAGAATAAAAGAACAATAAATATTAAGAATAATTCTTTTTCATATTGTCACCTTTTATGTGTATAACTATTACTTATGCCGAATTAATGATTTAAGATACTGTCAACACCCGCTCAATGTCATCGTAGTCTTTGATTGAAATTGTGTCCCATAATATCCACAGATAAAAAGTAAATTAATATTATTTATCTATCAAGCAAAAGGCTGACTTTGTCATTCTGAATTTATTTCAGAATCTTCATTAATTAGGAAGATCCCGAATCAAGTTCGGGATGACATTACGTTCAGCACTTCCAACTAATTTCAATTTCCTTAAATTTAGGATTAAGATTCAAAATAATATAGTGTAACAAGATGAATAAATATGATGTAATAATTGTAGGCGGCGGACCAATCGGTTTGAACTGCGGCATAGAAGCCGTAAAAAGAAATTTAAGCTATCTTATCATTGAAAAAGGCTGCTTAGTAAATTCTATTTTTAATTATCCAACAAATATGACTTTCTTTTCGACTTCGGAAAGACTCGAGATAGGCGATGTCCCTTTTGTTTCTCACGGAGATAAACCAACAAGAAGGGAGGCTCTCGAGTATTACAGGCGCGTGAAATCTTCATGGAAACTGGATGTAAACGATTATGAAACTGTAAACGATATTGAAGATGCTGATAAAAGTTTTGTCGTAAAGACAAACAAAGATAGTTATGAATGTAAGTATGTTATTATCGCTACAGGATATTATGATAACCCTAATCTTCTTAATGTTCCCGGTGAAAGTCTTCCGAAGGTAAAACATTTTTTTGATGAAGCACATCCCTATGCTTATCACAAAGTTATAGTTGTCGGTGCTGGAAATTCTTCAGTCGATGTTGCATTGGAAACTTACAGGAGAGGTGCGGAAGTTACTATGGTCATCCGTGAGATGAAGATTAAAGATTCGATTAAATACTGGGTAAAACCAGATATCGAGAACAGGATTAAAGAAGGATCGATAAAAGCTTTTTTCAATTCGAGCATTACTGAAATCAGAGAAGACGAAGTTGATCTGAAAACCCCGATAGGAAAAGTCACAGTTAAAAATGATTTTGTACTCGCAATGACAGGTTATCACCCAGACTTTCAATTTCTAGAAAGGAACGGAATAACAATCCTCGGCGTATCTGAAAATCTTGAGCCCGATTTTGATCACACGACTTTTGAAACAAACCGGAAAGGTATTTTTGTTGCAGGAGTCGTTTGCGGAGGAATGGATACAGGCAGGTGGTTCATCGAGAATTCTATCTCACATTCCAAGGAAATTTTCGATTCGATTGAAAGAAAGAAAAGTTACTAAATATCATTCATTTGAATACCGAAAGAATGGGAATATTGGTGCATTTTCCGAATAATTTTCCATTATTCAACATTCCGGCACTCCATTCTTCCATATTCGATTGAATCCGATTTTATTTAACTTTATTTTAGTTGCGTAAGTTGAAAGTTTATTTAGGAAACGGTTAATACAGTTTAAAAATCAGATTTTCCTCTCGTTAATCCGCTCTGCCAAAAGCAGAATAAGACAGGGGTTTTACAAATAACCACGGTACGGTTTAAACAGTTTTGAACAATCAACTTTAGTAAAGATTAACTTAAAATTATGGAGACAGAATATGTTAGATAAAATTAAAGAATTAATTGGCAGTGAAGCCGATTCGTTACTTAGTTATAAAGCAAAATTTCCGAAAGAGAAATTGCATCTTCCGGGACCGGATTTTGTTGACAGGATTTTCACAAATACTGACAGAAATATTAATGTTCTTAAAAATTTGCAATGGCTTTTCCAGACAGGAAGACTTGCAGGATCAGGTTACGTTTCTATTCTTCCGGTTGACCAGGGAATCGAACATTCCGCAGGTGCATCATTTGCACCAAACCCGGAATATTTTGATCCTGAAAATATTGTTAAGCTTGCAATAGAAGGCGGCTGTAATGCAGTTGCTTCGACTGTCGGTGTGCTCGGAATGACAGCAAGGAAATATGCTCACAAAATTCCTTTCATAGTAAAATTAAATCACAATGAATTGCTCACTTATCCCAACAAATTTGACCAGATTATGTTTGCTGGTGTAAGACAGTCTTGGGATCTTGGCGCTGCTGCTGTTGGCGCAACAATTTATTTCGGTTCCGAAGAAAGTGCAAGACAGATTGTAGAAGTTAGTGAAGCATTCCAGTATGCACACGAGCTTGGTCTTGCTACAATTCTATGGTGTTATTTAAGAAACAATGAGTTTAAGAAAGATAAAGATTATCATGTCTCAGCAGATCTTACCGGACAGGCAAATCATCTTGGTGTAACTATTCAAGCCGATATTATCAAGCAAAAGCTTCCTGAAAATAACGGCGGCTTTAATGCAATAAAATTCGGTAAGACAAATAAAAAAGTTTACACTGATCTTTCAACAGATAATCCAATCGATCTTTGCCGTTACCAGGTTATAAACAATTATATGGGTCGTGCAGGATTAATTAACAGCGGCGGTGCTTCTGGTGAAAACGATTTTGCTGAAGCTGCTAAAACTGCTGTTATTAATAAAAGAGCCGGCGGTATGGGATTGATCTCAGGTCGTAAAGCTTTCCAGAGACCAATGAGCGAAGGCGTTAAACTTCTGAATACAATTCAGGACGTTTATCTTGAAAAAGAAATAACTGTAGCTTAATACAATTAACCCCTCCCGTCCTCCCCTTTACTAAAGGGGAGGCGAGGTGGGGTTTTTAATTTATCTATTTTTCCTGCTCAGGTTTCAACTTCAACAAATAATCTGCAATCTTTCCTAAATCCTTAACATTAATATTCCCGAATGTCGGCATAATCATACCCGGAAATTTTTCAGTATAATCCTGGAATCTCTTCGTATCTGAAAATGAAGTGGGGTTACGAAGGTAATTAATCAAATTGTCTCGTGTCCAGAATTCAGAAACATGATAAAGAGATGGTCCCATCTTCGTTCCCTTAATATCTGTTCCATGACACGTAGTACAATTTAATTTGTTTATAAGTTGTTCAGCCGTGAGATTCTGTGAGGACATATCTGTCTGCTGCGGATTGGGAGATCCAATTACTGAATCTGTTGTAGTGTGGTCCACTTTGGTTGCTCTTGAAAGGGCAAATAAAAAAATAAATAATACTAAAAAAGCAGCCACCCAAATTTGAGGTTTAGTCATTGTTACCTCCTTTTTATTCTATTTCAAACGACGCGTTTACAACGGCCGTAATTTCTTTGTCAATTGAACTTAAATCATTAATTCCATAATCGGAGACCATATTTGAAAGCCTTGGGGTAATCTGCAGAACTCCCATTCTTGCACTTCTCATTGGACCAAGCTGTCTTCCCGTAGCATCGGCAATTTTTTGTGCTCTTATCATTGCATCCCTGGAAGCATCAGCCTGAATTTCTATTTTCAGATCGGCGAGTTTTGTATAATGATACTCAGGCATTTCAACATTAAAGTTAACTCCCTTTTCTATTAAAGAAGGGATATCAAGTGATATAGATTTTATTTTATTTACATCAGATGATTTTATTTCTATCCTTTGATTGTAATTGTAAGCAATTATTCTTCCTGTCTGGTAACCGCCTGCTCCTATTTCATAAACAGGATAACTATTTATAGTAAAAAATTCAATTGTGTTTTCTGGAAATCCATTTGCTTTAAGATATGAAATCAAAATTGGTTTTTGTTTCATAAGTTCCCTGTAAGCACCTTCGGCAGTTGAATATCTTGCTGAAATACTTCCTTTCAGTACACCAAAATCGGATGTGATATCTTTTTTGGCTGAGCCTGTTACGTTGATCGTCTGGTTGGAAGCATAATTAGCTTTCCAAGTTGATGTGAAAATTATCGAACAAATAATAAACGATATTGCAATAATAATTGAGGGAATAAATAAGCTATTTTTATTCATATAGTGTTTCTTCGGATATTTATTATCTTAGTCTAAACTTATTAAAAAAGAAATCATCTGACAAATCCAATTGCTTAACAAATGGCAAAAGCTAATCGTTTAGTTAAAGAGAAAAGTCCTTATTTACTTCAACATGCTTATAATCCAGTTGATTGGTATGCCTGGGGTAATGAAGCTTTTAAAGAAGCTGAAGAAAAAAATAAACCGGTATTTCTTTCGATTGGATATTCCACCTGTCATTGGTGTCACGTTATGGAGAAAGAATCTTTTGAAGATAAAGAAATCGCAAAACTTATGAACGATGCGTTTGTATCGATTAAAGTTGATAGAGAAGAACGACCGGATATCGATGGTGTTTATATGTCTGTTTGCCAGATGCTGACCGGTGGCGGTGGCTGGCCATTAACAATTATTATGACTCCCGGTAAAAAACCTTTCTTCGCCGGAACTTATTTCCCTAAAGAGAATCGTTACGGAAGAATTGGAATGAAAGATTTAATTCTCCAGGTTAAGCAATTATGGGAAACTAAAAGAGACGATTTGTTAAAATCTTCGGAGGAGATTTCTTCAGCATTAATATCGTCTCCTTCAACCTCTGCCGGAGATGAGCTTAATGAAGATATCTTTCATACAACATTCAGAGAATTTGAAGAAAAATTTGATGAAAAATTCGGTGGATTTGGGAGTGCGCCAAAGTTTCCGACTCCACATAATTTAATGTTCTTATTAAGATATTGGAAAAGATATAGAAACAATAAAGCACTCGAAATGGTTGAGAAAACTCTTACAGAAATGAGAAAAGGTGGAATTTATGATCACATTGGTTTTGGGTTTTGCAGGTACTCAACAGATAGAGAATGGTTAGTTCCGCATTTTGAAAAAATGTTATATGACCAGGCACTTCTTGTTTTAGCTTATACGGAAACTTACCAGGCTACAGGAAAGGATCTTTATAAAGAGACGGCTGAGGAAATTCTTTCTTATGTAATGCGGGATATGACTTATGAGGATGGGGGATTTTATTCGGCAGAGGATGCTGACAGCGAGGGCGAAGAAGGGAAATTTTATCTATGGACAGAGAAAGAGATTAAAGAAATATTCCCTTATGATTCAGAGATCTTTATTAAATCTTTTAACCTTAAGAAAGAAGGAAACTTTTCCGATCCGGCTCATGATGCAATGAGCAATAACAACATTCTTCATATTAGAAAAAGTCCTTCTGAATTTGCCACAGAGAATAATCTTGATGAAAAGGAATTCAAAGAGAAGCTTGAAAGAGGAAGACAAAAGCTTTTTGAAATAAGAGAAAAAAGAGTTCATCCATATAAAGATGATAAAATTTTAACTGACTGGAACGGGTTGATGATCTCTGCATTTTCAAAAGCTGCACAGGCATTAGGCAAAAAGATTTATTCTGATTATGCGGTCAATGCAGCCGAATTTATCCTGTTAAAAATGTTTGATAGAGAAGGGCGGCTTTTACATCGTTACAGGGAAAACGAGGCTGCAATCTTTGCAAATGCTGATGATTATGTTTTTCTAACTGCAGGTTTACTTGATCTATATGAAACAGTTTTTGAGCCGGGATATCTTGAATATGCAATTAAATTAAATAATAATTTTATCGAACACTTTTGGGATATAGAAAACAGCGGGTTTTTCTTTACACCCGACTACGGGGAAAAATTAATTTCGAAAAAAAAGGAAATTTATGATGGTGCTATCCCCTCAAGTAATTCTGTTGCAATGTTGAACTTGCTTAGGATTGCAAGGATAACAGCAGACAACAGCTTTGAAGAAAAAGCCGGTAGAATTAATAAGGCCTTTTCTAATCAAATCAAAAAATACCCGGCGGGGTTCACCCAATTTTTAATTGCGTTTGATTTTGCTTTTGGACCTTCCTATGAGATAATATTAAC
The DNA here is from genome assembly GCA_963727535.1 of uncultured Ignavibacteria bacterium. Classification (GTDB taxonomy): domain Bacteria; phylum Bacteroidota; class Ignavibacteria; order Ignavibacteriales; family Ignavibacteriaceae; genus RBG-16-34-14. The sequence goes on along the minus strand of CAVSGR010000002.1, from coordinate 83,289 downwards.
GGGCGATAAGAGCACGGAAGACGCAAAACAATTTGTTTCAATAATTAAAGAAAAATTTAATCCGAATAAAATTATTCTCTTTGCTGAAAAACAAATTAGCAAAATAGCGCCCTACATTACAAACTATGAAGCACAAGAAGAAAAGATAGCTGTTTATGTTTGTGAAAATTATGTCTGTAATTTTCCTGTGAGTGATCCTGAAAAGCTACAGGAGATACTAAATTAATTGCATCCTTCTATTTAAATTCAAAGCTATATTATATAAGTTTGTATTAAGCAGAAATGAAACAAGAAAATAAACTCGTTCAGTCCTTAATAAGGGAAGTACAATCAGGTAAGAGTTCCGCATTCGAACAGCTTTATCGAACTCATGTGGGGCGCATTTACTCATTCGGATTGAAATTTTTTGAGCATAATAAGCCCGCTTCTGAAGAGTTGACTAAGAGGGTTTTTGTAAGTGGCTTTGAACAAATAAATGCCTACCCGGAAAATGAAACTTTTATCTTGTGGTTAAGAATGATGGCTGTTTATGAAGCGAGAAACGGAGATATTGAAAAGTCAATTGAATCGTATGAACCAGGAGCCGTTGAAGAAGCGATCTTTTCGCTTCCTGTAGAAGAGAGAATAATTTATATTCTTCACGATGTTGATAAGTTGCAAAACGAGGAAATTATATTAATAACTAAAGATTCTGTTGAGCATATCAATATCGAACTCTCACGTGCTCGAAAACTTATGATGGATAAACTTAAAGTCAGAAGGTTAGATGATCTCGATTATAAAGTTGCGTTTCTTCCTAAAAATGTTGAGCCAGGACGTGAATTGTGGAATACAATTTTTAAAGCAATAAACAAAACCGAACCGGAGAAACCGGAAAGTCAGGAAGGTATTGGTAAGAAGTTTAAGGGGTTCTTCAAAAAGAAAAGCTGAGTTTTACTTTCTTTTGGGTCTATGAATATGTGTGCTCTGTCCAAAGAACACTTCCGCCGCTTCCATAACAGTTTCAGATAAAGTAGGATGGGGATGTATAGTTAATTTTAAGTCTGTTGCATTAGCTCCCATTTCAATTGCAAGAACACCTTCTGCGATTAATTCTCCTGCACCGGGTCCACAAATTCCAACTCCTAATATTCTTTCGGTGTCGGGATCAATAATTAATTTTGTAATACCATCTGAACGACCTAGAGTTGTAGCTCTTCCGGAAGCAGTCCAGGGGAATTTAGCAATTTCAAATTTTATATTTTTTTCTTTTGCCTGTGTTTCAGTTAAACCAGCCCATGCAATTTCAGGATCAGTAAAAACAACAGCAGGAATAGCCAACGGTTCAAAAGCTACTTTCTTGCCGTGAATAACCTCTACTGCAGTTCTTCCTTCATGAGAAGCTTTGTGAGCAAGCATTGGTTCACCCGCGATATCTCCGATTGCGAAAATACTTAGGATCATCGGTTCTCATCTGTTTATTGACTTTTATCCAGCCGCGTTCATTCACTTTTACATTTGTATTTTCCAAACCCAAACCTTCAGTAGTCGGTTTTCTTCCAATGGACATCAGTACATAATCATAAGTTTCAGTTAATGTTTTACCTTCCTTATCCTCAATCTTAACCTGTATCCCATTCTTTACTTCTTTAAGGTCACTTACTTTTGATTCGAGCATTATTTTTTCATAGCTCTTCTCAATTCTTTTAGCGAGAAAAGAAACAAGATCTCTATCTGCACCTGGAAGCAATCCCGGCATCATTTCTACCACGGAAACTTTTGTACCTAATGCAGCATAAACAGAACCGAGTTCAAGTCCGATATAACCGCCGCCAATTACTAAAAGGGTTTTAGGAATTTCAGGTAAATCGAGAGCAGAAGTTGAGTTTAATAATCTGTTGCTTTTTATATTAAGAGAAGGAATAGTTGTAATGACAGAACCCGTGGCAATAATTGCATTTTCAAATTTATGCTCTTCAGTTTTGCCGTCAGCTTTTTCAATCTTTAAAGTTGATGAATTTAAAAATGAAGCTTTTCCCTGGATGTAATTTATTTTCTTTACTTTTATAAGCTGACCGAGTCCGCCGGTTTGTTTTGCAACGACTTCATTTTTCCATTCTCTTAATCGGTCAAGATTTATTTTTGGTTTTGCAAATTCCAGTCCCCAGTCTTTTGCTTCTGCCGTTTCAGTAATTAGTTTTGCAATATGAAGCAATGCTTTTGAAGGAATGCAGCCTCGGTATAAACAAACACCGCCGGGATTTTTTTCTTTATCGATTAATGTAACATTCATTCCAAGATCAGCGGCTAAGAATGCTGCGGCGTAACCTCCGGGTCCGCCGCCAATTACTGTAACTTGTTTTTCGCTCATCAGTTATCCCTCAATCAACAGTTTCATAGGATTCTCAAGAACTTCGCAAACCCATCTTAAGAAACGTGCGGCGTCGGCTCCATCAATAACACGGTGATCGTAAGAAAGGGAGAGCGGAAGCATTAAAGTTGGCTCAAATATTTTTCCAGTATAAACAGGTTCGTACCCACCTTTTGATACTCCAAGTATTGCTACTTCCGGTGAGTTAACTATCGGAGTAAAAGATGTTCCACCAATACCACCAAGATTTGTAATTGTGAAACAAGCTCCCTGTAAATCTTCAAGTGATACTTTTTTGTTCCGGGCCTTTTCTGCCAAAGCATTAATATCGCTGCGCAAGTTCAGTTATATTTTTTGTGTCTGCATGCTTAATAACCGGAACGATTAAGCCAAACTCTGTATCGACAGCAATACCGATATTGTAATACTTTTTGTATATAATTTCTTTTCTTTCAAGATTTATACTTGAATTGAATTGTGGAAAAACTTTAAGAGCGGACGCACAAACTTTAGCTAGAACAGATGTCATCGTTAATTTGTCTTTTGAATCTTTCGCTTTTTGATTCAGTTCTTTCCTTAGCTTTTCAAGTTCGGTAATATCCGCTTTATCAAATTGTGTAACGTGAGGTATAGTTGCCCAGGCGTAGCTTAAATGTTCTGCAGTTTTTTGTCTTACGTTAGTTGTAGGCTTAATTTCAACTTCACCGAACTTTGAGAAATCGGGAAGCTCTTCCTTTTTAATTCCGCCGCCAACAAAGCCGGTTTTTGATTCATTAAGTTTTTTTGCATAAGCTTTTACATCGGACATTGAAATTCTGCCGGAAGGACCTGAGCCGGGAACATCTTTAATATTAATGCCTATTTCTCTTGCTAATCTTCTTACAGAAGGTGCAGCCGGCGCGGCTTCTTTCATGATAGGAGGTTGTTCAACACGTTCAGAATCATATTCCGGTTCAGCAACTACTTGTTCTGCTTTTGTATCGCTTTTCTGTTCGACTATTTCTTTTTTAGCGGACTTTGTTTTGTCTACAGCTTCAGTTCCGGAAGATTCAACTCTAATTATCGCTTGTCCTGTTTTTGCTTTCTCTCCTGTTTTTACTAAAACTTCTACAACTTTCCCGCTTATACTTGAAGGAACTTCTACAGTAGCTTTATCTGTTTCAATTTCAATAATTCCCTGGTCCTTTTCGATATTGTCGCCAGGTTTTACCAAAATATTTATGATATCAGCAGATTCAATATTTTCTCCGAGCTCGGGTAAAGTTACATCAATAATAGAAGTTTCTGTGGAAACAGGCTTTTCAGATTTTTGCGGTTTGGTTTCTTTCTTTTCTTTGCCTATTGATTTTGTTTCTTCTTTCGTTTCAGAAGTTTTTTCTTTAGGTACAGATTTTCCGTCCCCATCATCCACTTTAATAATTGTCTGACCTACTTTTACTTTATCTCCCTGCTTAACGAGAACTTCTTCAACAACTCCGTCATAAGAAGAGGGAACTTCGATAGTTGCTTTATCAGTTTCTATTTCAATAATGCTTTGTTCTTTTTCTATTTTATCGCCAGGCTTGACCAGAACATTAATGATATCTGCAGATTCAATATTTTCTCCGAGTTCCGGTAGCTTAAATTCCTTTGACATTTTTATCCTTACTGAACTTTATTTTTTTAAGAAATCATAGGATTAGGTTTTGAAGGATTTATCTTAAGATCTTTAACAGCCTTTTCAACAACCGATTTTTCAATACTTCCTTCATTTACAAGTGCATACAACGTAGCCAGCACAATATGTTTAGCATCAACTTCGAAGAAATCTCTCAATTCAGCACGCCCTTCGCTTCTACCGAATCCATCGGTTCCAAGAGAATAAAGAGGACGCGGAAACCATTTTGAAACTGAATCGGGAAGTGCTTTAACATAATCTGAAGATGCTACAAAAACACCTTTTTCATTTTTCAAAACGCTTTGCAGATATGATTCTTTTGGTTTTGAGGTTGGATTAAGAAGATTCCATCTTTCAACATTCAAAGCTTCTCTTCTAAGTTCTTTGTAACTTGTAACGCTCCATGCATCTGCTGCAACTTTGTAATCATTTTCTAGAATCTGTTGCGCTTTTAGCACCTCGTTCATAATTGTACCACTTCCAAAGAGCTGAGCATGAAGTTTCAAATTCTTTTTATCCGAAGCTTTGAATTTATACATTCCTTTCACTATGCCTTCCTTAGCTCCTTCAGGCATATGAGGCATAGCGTAATTTTCATTCATAATAGTTAAATAGTAATAAACATTTTCCTGCTCTTCATACATCCTTCTAATTCCGTCTCTGATTATTACTGCTATCTCATAAGCAAAAGCGGGATCATAAGTAACAAGATTTGGAAGAGTATAAGCCAGCAAATGACTGTTGCCATCCTGGTGCTGTAAACCTTCTCCGTTAAGTGTAGTTCTGCCTGCAGTTCCTCCTAAAAGAAATCCTTTGCATTGCATATCTCCTGCAGCCCAAACAAGATCGCCGATTCTTTGCATTCCAAACATAGAATAGTAAACAAAGAAAGGAATCATATTTATTCCGTGAGTTGCATAAGCTGTCCCTGCAGAAATAAAAGAAGACATAGAGCCTGCTTCAGTTATTCCTTCTTCAAGGATTTGTCCATTCACTGCTTCCTTATAATAAAGTAAACTTTCTTTATCAACAGGATCATAAAGCTGACCAACGTGAGAGTAAATTCCAACCTGTCTGAATAAAGCTTCCATACCAAAAGTTCTTGCTTCGTCAGGAACGATAGGAACAATCAACTTACCTATTTCCTTATCTTTAAGAAGCTTAGCAAGTATTCTTACAAAAACCATTGTTGTGGAAACTTCTCTTCCTTCTGTTCCTTTATAAAATTCTTCAAAGATTTCTTCGGATGGAGTTTTTATTGGTCCGGCAGCAACTTTTCTTTGGGGAACGTAACCGCCAAGTCCTTCTCTTCTTGCTTTGAGATATTTCATCTCATCACTGTTTTCCGAAGGTTTATAAAATGGAGCAGAAGCAACATCATCGTCGGAAATAGGAATTCCGAATCTCGTTCTGAATTCTTTTAATTCATCTTCATTAAGTTTTTTCTGCTGGTGAGTTATGTTTTTTCCCTCACCGCTTTCACCGAGTCCGTATCCTTTAATAGTTTTTGCAAGAATAACCGTCGGCGAACCTTTATGTTCTGTAGCAGCTTTATATGCAGCATAAACTTTTTCGGGATCGTGACCGCCGCGTTTCATTTTCTGAAGCTGTTCATCTGTGTAGCTTTCTACCATGTCCTTAAGATCACCGAAGAAATTTTCACGGATATATTCTCCGGTTTCAACAGATATTTTCTGGTATTGTCCATCGACAGTTTCACTCATTCTCTTGACAAGTTTTCCCTCTGTATCTTTTTCAAGAAGAGGGTCCCAGTCACTTCCCCAGATAACTTTAATTACATTCCATCCTGCACCACGGAAAATAGCTTCAAGTTCCTGGATTATTTTTCCGTTGCCGCGTACGGGTCCATCAAGTCTTTGCAGGTTACAGTTTATAACAAAGATAAGATTATCAAGTTTTTCTCTTGAAGCGAGAGTAATTGCACCTAAAGTTTCAGGTTCATCAGTTTCACCATCACCTAAGAAAGCCCATACATGGTGATTGTTATTTTTCTTTAATCCTCTGTCCTCAAGATACCGGTTAAACCTTGCCTGGTAAATCGACATAATCGGGCCAAGTCCCATCGAGACAGTGGGGAATTCCCAGAAATCCGGCATTAACCATGGATGCGGATAAGAAGAAAGACCGCCACCCGGTTTCAATTCTCTTCTGAAATTTTTAAGCTTTTCAGTTGAAAGTCTTCCTTCGAGATAAGCTCTTGCGTAAATGCCGGGTGAAGCGTGTCCCTGGAAATATATCTGGTCGCCGGTTCCTTCTTCGCCTCTTCCTTTGAAGAAATGATTAAAACCTATTTCATAAAGAGTAGCTGCAGAAGCAAAAGTAGATATGTGTCCACCGATGCCGCTTTCCTGTTTGTTGGCGCCAACCACCATTGCCATTGCATTCCATCTTATTATACTTTTTATTCTTCTTTCAATTTCCCTATTGCCGGGGAATGGTGATTGTTTTTCGCGTGGTATTGTATTGATGTAAGGAGTGTTTGCCGAGAAGGGCATTTCAACTCCTGCTTTGTGTGCTCTTATATGTAGTTGCTGAAGAAGTTCTCTTACTCTTTCAGGTCCGCCATGTTCAAAAACATAATCAAGTGAGTATAACCATTCGCGGGTTTCAATATCTTTTATTTCCTGTTCCGCCGATTTTCCGTTTTTCATTATTTATTACCCTTTCCCCGCTTTTGACGGGGGAAAATATTTCAAAAATTTCTTGTCTATTTAACTCTGCTAATAAGTCTTTACATCTTTTCAATTTTAGGAGATAAATGTTATAAAACTCTTAAAATCGAACTTTCTCAGAGGTAAAATCTGTTGTAAATAGAAGGATAATCTAATTGTTTTGCGTTAGAAACTCAAGGAAAGGAAAGATACAGGGAATATTTGGTAATGTGGATTGATAAAGTTAAAATGTACATGATATATATTTGGATCGTATTTCGATTCACCCTGCCTTAACTGGTTGTTGAGGCCTAAGAAAAGGTGATCAAATGTTTAAAAATAGGAGTTCTACAATGAGTACTACACAAGCAGTGCATTCGCACAATTTTCATGACTTTCAATTTTTTTCTATCAGAAATATAAGTTGTCCCGAAGACTTGGAAAATGATAGAAAAATTTTTAGTGGTCAGGCCCCCATTATTTCTATTTTAGATTTACCGACAGATGAAAATGTCAGAGATTACCTATTAGAAGCTGAAGGTAAAAAAAGGAGAGTCCCTACCCAGGTTAATAGGGCCATATTAGAAACATTAACAAATATATCTGCATAATTTCTCTGTGCTAAATAGTGGTATTGTTATAGTAGCACGTGAATTTGAAATTGATGAGAAAAATAAATCTGTCAGGCTCTTTGAACCTAGCATTATTAATGGTTCTCAAACTCAAGGTGTCATCAAGGACTTCGTCAATGAAAGGAAATTAAATAATGAACCGATTCCAACGATACATGTGAAGTTTGAAATAATTATTACAAAGGATGAAAACCTTATTGGAGAGACTTCAATATCAAGAAATTTTCAGAATGATGTAATGACGATTTCAATAGCTGGTAGACTTGGTCAGTTGGATGAATTAGAAGAAAGCCTTCAATCAAAACTTCCGTATACTAAACTGAAAAAATCAGAAACAAAGATCTCGGATGATTATGTTAAAACAGAAAAATTACTTCAAGTAATAGCAGCTCTGATTCCTGCAGAATTATGGTTGAAAGACGGTGATGGTCAGATACCTAATAAAGTTTTTACTTACAGTATGAAAACTAAATGTCTGAAAGATTTTCAGGAAATATATAAGAGAGCGAAGGATCTTAATGATCCAGAAAATGATAAATATCAAAGACTATATCAATTTTACCTTGATATTGCTGCTCAAGCATTAGAGTTGTATAATAAATGGAAAACTCATCAAGGGTTTGCCGGTTCTCGTTTGCGGGCACTCTCTCGTGACGAAAAGGGAAACATAACCGATATACCAGATGGTATTGTATTTCCTATATTAGCTTCTCTGTCTGTATTTGCAATCAAAACAAAGCAAGGGTGGTCATATAGCTCCTCCACCAATTTTTCAGGATGAAGAAATAATTAAGGCTGCAATTTATACTTATCAATCAATGGCTGATTCGAATCCCCAAACGATGGGGAAAAGCATTGCTTGTTATTCTTCTCTTTATCAAATCACATCAATCTATAAAAAATTAACTATAAATAATTAGTTAAATTATCTTATATTCTAAAAAAAGCGGTTACAAATGTAGCCGCTCATTTTTATAATAATTTTTATTTCTGGTTCATTTCAAATACTTCTCCATACCACATCTTTCTTAAGGTATCGACTTCTTTTCTGTGTCTCTTCAGGTAGTGATCTCCACCTTCAAATAAAACTAACCTATGCTGAATATTTAACTCATAAAACTTTTTAGAAAGTTCAATAGACTGCAAAGGCGAAACATCTGTATCTGCTAAACCGTGCAGGACAAGGTATGGAATTTTAGGAAGCTGCTCAGTGAAATTTATAGCGGATCTCTTATTGATTTCTTCTTCAATATTTTTTTCTCCGATCAATTCAGAATAATATTTTTTTATATTGGGATTTTTATTTGCATTCATCTTAAAATTTGAAATTGCACCAACCAGCACAGCACATTAAGAATTTTTTATTTTGTTTAAGTGTTAGAAAAGTCATCATTCCACCGCGGCTCCAGCCTTCCATTCCCCATTTTTCTTTATCTGCAAATGGAAGTTCATCTGCAAGAGGAATGAGATTCAAAATATCATTAACATCACTTCCACCGAGTTCTTCTTTTCCTTCGCCGCCGGCATTTCCTCTATACTGAGAAGCAAAAACGACATAACCCCAGCTTGCAATTTGTCCGAACATTCCTCTTGCAGTAAAGCTGTCGATTGCGCCCTTGTTTTCGTAACCGCCTCTGTTCCAGATTATGCAGGGAAATTTCTTTCCCTTTGTTATCCCTGGGGTAAGCAATGTATCCTTTTACTTTTAGTCCATCAGACAGATAAGTTATTCTTTCAACGATTGTATTATCATAGACACCTTTTCCCCAGCCACTAATCAGCATTTTCGTTTGTGCTTCGTTCAATTTTATTTTTTCTCTTTCAAGAATTTTGCTGTTGTTCATTTTATTTTGTGTTGTTGATTGCCTTGTCGGCAGATGAAAAAATTTTGTAAGTTTAAATAAGATATCTCACAAACAATTTTCTGTGTCACGCTGAGCCTGTCGAAGTGTGACTTTTATCAGTCTTCGACGAGCTCAGACTGACAAAATTAAAAATTTGAGATAATCTTTATTTTTAAAACTAAAGTTACGGAAAAAATTCAGTGGCTAAAAAGAAACCAGTAAGACACATTGAAAAATCAGGGCAGACTAAAGCAGGAATAAAACCTCTTTACCGGGTTATAGCTGTTATTGCCGTACTGGCATTAATAATTTTCCTCGCTTTTCCGGATTTATTAAAGAAACACGATTATGATGAAGGATATCACTTTAAAAAGAAGGAGAGCTTACTTTTTATTCTGCAGATAGCGTTAAGAAAAGTACGATTGACATTGAAATTGCAAATACAGAATATAAAAGAGAGCTTGGCTTGATGAAGAGAAAAAGTATGGAAGAAAACCAGGGAATGCTTTTTATTTTTCCAGAAGAGAAAATGCAATCATTCTGGATGCGAAATACATTAATTCCTCTTGATATGATATTTGTAAGTTCTCAGAAAGAAATTGTAACAATCCATAAAAACACAAAGGTTTTATCTGATCAGTCTTATCCATCTACAAAACCGGCAAAGTTTGTAATTGAAGTAGATGCAGGCTTTTCCGACAGGCATAATATTAAGGAAGGCGATAAGATAAGCTGGAAGGGGAACTAACTTGTGATTCTTTTGTCATTCCGCACCTGCCTTGCCGTCAGGCAGGCTTGATGCGGAATCTTAATTATTTAAGAGATACCGGATCAAGTCCGGTATGATAATACTATCCGAACAACTCTTCTTCTACAATCTCACAAATAATATGGGCAACAGTAATGTGTCCTTCCTGGATTCTCTGGACATTTTCTGAAGGAATTACAATTGACTGGTCAATGATTGGTTTAATTTTGCCGCCGTTGCCACCAAGAAAAGCGATGGTTTTCATTCCTTTTGATTTTGCCATTTCAATTGCTTTAATAATATTTACAGAATTGCCGCTTGTAGAAATTCCCAGCAGAACATCACCTTTATTTCCTAGTCCTTCTACACCCCTTGCAAAAACATTTTCGAAACCGATATCATTTCCCCCTGCTGTTAAAAAAGAAGTGTCTGTTGTAAGCGCAATTGCAGGCAAAGCAGGACGTTTAATTTTATGACTCAGTCTAATAATAAGTTCGGCAGCAATGTGCTGGCAATCTGCTGCGCTGCCGCCGTTTCCACAAAGAAGAAGTTTGTTACCATTCTTAAATGCATTAACTATTAAATCAGCAGCAGAAATGATATCACCGGAACATTCTGAAACTATTTTTAATTTTGTTTCAGAACTTTCGGTGAGTGAATCTGCAATGAATTTCTTTTTATCCAAGTGTATTTGATTATATAAGGAAAGTTAAACAAACATAGGTTTATTAATATGAATAGCATCCGCAAAATCTTTTATCATATCCCAATTGCTTTCATTCTCAAAAAAATTGCCTGTAACAATTATTCTGGCACCGTTTTCAATTTTCTGTCTTGCAACAATTGGAGTTTTTATTCCGCCGCCAACTATAACCGGAATAGAACAAAATGATGCGACTTTTTTTATCATTTCATCCGGCACTGTATTTTCAGCTCCCGAACCAGCTTCAAGATAAATAAATTTCATTCCAAGATACTCGGCTGCTAAAGCGGTTGCTGCTGCTATTTCGGGCTTATTTCTGGGTATCGGCAAACTTCCACTCATATACTGTGCGGTTGTTGTAACTCCTGATTCTATCAATATGTAGCCGGTAGCAATTGGTTCAATACCGACTTCCTTTATTAAAGGAGCCGCGATAACATGCTTGCCTATCAGGTTTTCGGGATTTCTTCCACTTACAACTGAAAGATAAAGGATCGCATCTGCCTCACCAGATACTTGCTGTACACTTCCCGGAAAAATTATTGCAGGAACTTTTGTACTTTGCTTTACTTTTTTAATGAAGAGTTCAAAGTTGTTATTTAGCATCAAACTTCCCCCGATTAAAAATCCGTCAACACCTGCTCTCTCACAATATTTTACAAATTCAGGCAAGCGATCCACATTAATTTTATCAGGATCAAGAAGAACAAGATAAGCTGCTCCTTTTGAGTTGATAATATTAAGAAGATAATTATATGTTTTCATTAAAGTCTGGTTATATAGTATTTGAATATATACATTTTGGTTTTTAGAAAAAAGAAGAATGTATCATTTAGCAACACATATTAATTAAAAAAATAATATAGAAGTAACGTTAAAACTATTCATTATCATTACAGAAATTTTTATTTTTATGCCGCTCTAAATAACGTTACTGACTCACTTAAGAATAGCTGAATGGGTAAAATTATTGCTGTCGCCCTGCCGAAGGGAGGAGTAGGTAAGACAACCACTGCCGTTAATCTTTCTTTTGCTTTCGCACTTAAAAAGAAGAAAACGCTGTTAATTGATCTTGATCCTGCTGGTTCGTGCTCGTCATCGCTTAACTTTGTTAAGGATAAAATAGTTGGAGATATTTTCGATGTTTTCAATTATTCAAAATCTGTTAGCCAGGTAATTCACAAAACTGAACAGGAGAACCTTAGTATAATTCCATTAAAGAATCTCAATTACAAAGATGAAGTAAGACTTTCCAAACTTGCAAGTAACCAGTCTCTGCTAAGGAATATACTCAGACCGGAATCTGTTGTTTTTGATTTTATTATAATCGATTGTCCTCCTTATCTTGTAGGATTAACCACCGATGCTTTAATTGCCGTTGACTCAGTTCTAATTCCTGTTATGTCGGGAAAATTTTCGATGGATGCTGTTGATAAGATATTATTGCACATGGATACAATAAGAAGAAATTATAACCAGCATCTTGCAGTAGAAGGAATTTTATTAACTTATTATGAATCGAATACAAAAGTTTCTTTTAGTACAAAGAAAGATCTTTACGCCAAGTATCCAAACCATATGCTAAAAACGGTGATTCCCAAAAATGCAGTTATTGCCGAGGCTACATATTACAATAAGCCATCGATTATTTATAATCCCAAAGCAAAATCTTCTGTTGCATATTCACAACTTGCTGATGAAATTATAGAAAGGAATGTTTCCGATTTTTATAGAGTATTAACAGAGATTGATGTTAAAGACGCCGTAAGGTAATTATAAATAAAATGCAAAAGATAACTGTTTATGAAAAACCAACCTGTACAACTTGCAGAAATGTAACCAAAGCGCTAATTGAACAGGGAATCGATTTTGAAAAAGTGAACTATTATATAGATCCCTTCTCAAAAATAAAATTAAAATCTTTATTAAAGAAGATGAAGCTTAAACCTGCTGAGGTTATCAGATCAAAAGAAAAAGTTTATAAAGAGCTGGACATAAGGAACAAAAATTATTCAGATGAAGAACTAATTGATCTTATGGTTAAATATCCTGATCTTGTTCAAAGACCAATTATTGAGATGGGGGATAAAGCAATTCTTGCGAGACCACCTGAAAAAACAAAAGAATTATTTAAATAATCAGAACCTATTTTGCAAATGTAGGGTTCACTTTCAAAGTGAACCCTACATATAAGACCCCACACATCAAATCATTTCCTGTTAATATTTTCTTAGACTCTTCCAATTTTTTAATCTGTTCTTTTGAAAGTACTGGATAATCAATATCCAGTTTTTCTAAATACTCTGTTATTATTTGTGAAACGGCAAATCTCATAAACCATTTATGATCAGCAGGAATTATGAACCATGGTGCGTGCTTTTTACTTGTTGCCGATATTGCTTCTCCGTAACACTTTTGATATTCATCCCAGAATTTTCTTTCGGCAAGATCTGCAGAAGAAAATTTCCAGTTTTTTGATTTATCATTAATTCTTTCTAAAAATCTTTTTTTCTGTTCCTCTTTTGAAACGTGAAGAAAAAATTTCAAAATCATTGTTCCGTTTTCATATAAATACTTTTCAAAGTCCTGTATCTGCCGGAATCTCTTTTCCCAGACATTACCGGTTTTCATTTCTTTAGGCAGATGTTGAGTTTTAATAAGATTGTGAACACGAACTACAAGAACTTCTTCATAATAAGATCGGTTGAATATTCCGATTCTTCCTCTTTCCGGTAATGCTTTATTAATTCTCCACAAGTAATCGTGATCTAACTCTTCTATTGAAGGTTGCTTAAAACTATGAACCTGGGTTCCCTGTGGATTTAATCCTGACATTACATGTTTTATGGTGCTGTCTTTTCCTGCTGCATCCATTGCCTGGAAAACTATTAAAACCGAATACTCATTCTGAGCATATAATTTTCCCTGCAAGTCAAACATTTTTTTGATATTCTTTTTTAACAGACTTGATGTTTCCGATTTAGATTTAAAGTTGAGTGTATCGGATGTGGAGATTTTTGATAAGTCCAGTTTTTTACCGGGCGAAGCTATTAGTTTGTCTGAAATCATAATTTTAGCAAATGATTTGTAAATGTTATTAGCAGTAAAAGTAATAAAAAGTAAATAACCAGGATAGGCAATAAAGAGAAACTCAATCCAAAGAACGTTGGAATTTAACCCACGAACGGTAGGGTTCACTTTCAAAGTGAACCCTACATAGAAACACTCACATCATTTATTAAGAAGCTTAAAAAATTAGTTGGTTTTGTTTGGAGTAAACCTATTAATTCTGTTGTTTACCGATTTTACAGTTCTCAGGTAATCGTATATTGCGCCAAGGTCCTCGTCTGCCATTCCCGAATACATTAACCATGGCATTGGTGTATTAAAATCCTTCTGCATATTAACAGGAATGTTATGTGCATCTTCACCGCTGTATAGTCTGAACCGATTTATAAAATCCTGCTTTTTCCAACTTCCAATTCCGGTTTCAGTATCAGGTGTAATATTGGCAGAAGTTGTAATCCCGGAGGGGAAATTAAATTGACGCCCACCAGCAAGATACATTCCCGGTAAAGGTTCTCCATTGACAGCTTGTGTATGACACTCTGAGCAGGAAGCAATTGTAACTAAGTATCTTCCATATTCAACAGAGTCTGATCTATCGACTTCTTTAGCAGGAGTATAACTTTTAATCGGCATTGTTTTGACAAGCAGATTAAGAGGAAAGTTGAGCTTGGTTTCGGGTATCTCTTTTTCCTGAGGCTGCAGTGATCTTATATACGTAATAATTGAATATACATCTTCCTGTGTGAAATTATTGTAATGCATATAAGGCATCAAAGGGAATAAAGCCTTATTATCTTTTGTTACTCCGCAGGTTATAGCTCTTAACAACTCGCCGTCAGTCCACGAGCCAAGATTAGCAGGTGTTAAATTTTTTGTAACAGTAGTTCCGGGGAAACCCATACTCTCGCCGAATACTTCTCCCCCACTCCCTTTTGTACCTGGTTTAATTGGTCCCGCAAATTTTGTCCAGTCTCTTTCCGAATGGCAATCTATACAGGCTGCAACATGGTTGGCAAGATATTCTCCCCTTGAAAGTCTATCGGCAGTAGCTTCTACTTTTATGTCTTTTGGCGGATCAACTTTTGGATAGGATGCGTTGAAATAAATGAATCCTGCAATTAGTAATAGTACTAAAGAAACTCCAACAATACCAATTATTTTAAGAACCTTCTTCATGCTTATGGCACCTTTAAGTTGTTAATTAATTATATTTTAAGACTTTTTAAGTCAAAAAAAATATGATTTTGTTATTTACCTTTACCCTGAAAAATACGGTTGTGAATCTAAGACAGGAAAAAATATTTGTCAACCATGTTTGCACATAACAATTAATAAAGTTGTATTACGGAATGTTTTGAAAGATATTTTTCCAAAAAAATAATGCAGCTTTGCTCTGGAGTTTTTATCTTTCATTAATAAAATGTAAAGGGTTTTATGATAAGTAAAGAACTTCTTGAAATTTTGTGTTGCCCTGAAACAAAAGCCGATCTTGTTCTGGATGGCGAGACACTTGTTTCTACTGACAAAAGCACAAGAAGAAGATATAAAATTAAAGATGATATTCCTGTAATGTTAATTGATGAATCGGAAAAACTAAGTCTTGATGAATGGAAATCGATTATGAAAAAACATGGACGAAATGTTGAATGAAAATCCTTTCGACTATCCACATTTAATTTTGTTATATTTACAAAAAACTTTTTATTGATATGGACCCGATAAATATTTTTGTGGGCTTAAACATAATTGCTACCTTCGGTGCGAATCTTTCCGGCGCTAAAAGCGGGTTAAAAGATAAACTCACTGTTGCAAAAGAAAAACCTAAAACTTATTTGCAAAAACTTCCTCTTTTCCTTTCAGCTTTCACTTTGGTTGGATTGGTTCTCGGAGTTTTCCAAATAGGTACTTTTAAATATCTACCCAATAATGAAAACGCAAGATTAATTGGTCTCGCCGTTTATATTATTTTTTCATGGGTTCAGATCTGGTGTTATAAAACTCTCGGTCCCAGCTATTCACAGGACATTATGATTTCGAAAGATCATAAACTTGTTAAAACCGGCCCCTATGGTTTTATAAGGCATCCGCAATATTTATCACAAATTCTTCTTGATATCGGCGGGGCTTTGGCAACATTAAGTTATGTTGTTATAATTTTTGCAGTTCTAGAGATACCTTTTTTAATAATGAGGGCTTTGCTCGAAGAAAAACTCCTCGGAAAACATTTCAAAGAAAATTTCAGGGAATACAAAAACAAAAGTGGTTTTATGTTTCCCTTTATCGGGTAGAGTTGTTTAGTTAATTTAGATTTGATGAAATTAAAGTTTTCTCTTCTTATTTTTTTGTCGTTTGCTTGTCTCGCATTTTCCCAGAGCCTGGATAAGCTTGCCGTTGTTACTTCGGCAGGGACAAAATATATTCCTGTTTATGAAAGACAGGGGACGCTTTATTTTTCTTTGATTCATTTTGCCGAAGCAATCTCTACAAATTATTATTACAACGAAGAAACACATAAAGTAGAATTAAAATTCGACGATTATAACCTCAAGATAACGGCAAAGAATCCTTACATTGTTTTAACTTCCCGCGCTGATAATAAATCCGAAACTTACCAGCTCCCGACTTCAACATATTATTTCGATGACCAGATTTTTGTCCCACTTCTTTATTCTATTGATTACCTTGTAAAAGCATCGGGCAGTAATATCGTTTATGAAAAACCAGGCAAAATTATTTTTAAAGGACGGGTTATCCCGGAAACCAGGGAAACAGGAGTAGGCATTACTGGAATAAGTGTAGAAGACAAAGTAAACGGTACACTTGTAAGAATTAAATCTAAAAAAAGGATAGCAACTTACACAAGCTCATACAAGAATAATATTCTTACGATTATTTTTAGAAATGTAAAAGCCGATGCAGAAAACTTAACACACAAATATAGCAAAGGCTTAGTAAAAGAAATTAATGCCAGGAATATTGGAAACGATACCGAAATTAAATTTACACTTAGTAATCAGTATACAACAAACGAAGTTCTTAATGCGGAAGGCAGCAATGATATTTTAATTACAATTCATAATAAGATATTTGCAAGAAATGAAGAACGGGAAAAGAATAAATCCAAATGGGATTTTGATGTAATAGTTTTGGACGCAGGTCATGGTGGTAAAGATGCCGGTGCAATTGGTATCGGTGGAGTAAAGGAGAAAGATGTAAATCTTGGAGTCGTTCTTCAGCTCGGTAAGCTGATTGAAAAAGAAATGAAGGGTGTTAAAGTTGTTTACACAAGAAAAAATGATACTTTTGTGGAATTGTATAAAAGGGGTAAGATCGCTAACGAGGAAGACGGCAAGCTTTTTATTTCAGTTCATTGTAATTCAACTCCTCATAAACCGACTGATGCCGAAGGATTTGAAGTTTATCTTCTCCGCCCAGGCAGAACAAAAGAGGCAATTGCTATTGCGGAACGGGAAAATAGTGTAATCGAATATGAAGAGAATCCTAAAAGATATGAAAAGCTTACCGATGAAAATTTTATTCTTGTAACGATGGCTCACTCAGCTTATATGAAATATTCTGAGAAGTTTTCCGATATATTGAATAAACAAATGAATGCTGATCTACCGGTTTCATCTCGTGGAGTTAAACAAGCGGGTTTTTACGTTTTGGTTGGTGCCGCTATGCCGAGTGTCTTAATTGAAACAGGCTTTTTATCAAACAAAAAAGATGCAAATTATATTAAAAGCAGCAAGGGTCAGAAAAATATAGCAGAAGCGATATTTAAATCTATCAAAAGCTTTAAAGAATATTACGAAAAAGTTATGCAGACAGAATTATAACTAAAAAACTATTAGATTTGAATCGTTTATTTTTTTAAGACATCATACTCAATGTTAAATTTTATAGATAGGAAGGAAATATGAAAAACACAGTTGAAGGAACAGATTCCAATTTCGATCAGGAAGTAATAAAATCTGAGATACCTGTTCTTGTTGATTTTTGGGCGCCATGGTGCGGACCCTGTAAAATGATAGCTCCCGTTATTGATGAAATTGCTTCTGAATACCAGGGCAAATTGAAAGTTGTAAAGTTAAATACCGACGACAATCAGAATGTTGCGATAAAGTATGGAGTCAGAAGCATTCCGACTCTCGGCATATTTAAAGATGGAAAGGTTGTTGATGCAGTAATCGGAGCTGTTCCAAAGAAAATGCTCGAAGATAGACTTCGTTCACATGTTTTAAGCGTTAATTAATTTAAGCCGAATAGGGAATGAAGGGCAGTTTTATGCTGCCCTTTTTCATTTTAAACGATTAATAAAATCTAAATGATGTTAACCCGGTTTGATAACTCGTTGGTGTCATCAGGTTTAATTGGGAAATGAGTACTCAATATTTTTCCAGCTTCTTCAATTCCGAACAAAATACCTTTACAGAATTCTCCTTTTAAAAATTTTTCCTGCATTTCATTTTTAATTTTATCCCAGGTATACTGTGAGACTTTTTCATTTATTCCTTTGTCGGCAAGAATATAAAATTGCCGGTCCTCAAGAACTAAAAAGAAAAGTACTCCGGTGCTGTCGCGTGTTTTAGTTATTCCAAGCCTGTGAAATTCATCTTCGGCAAGTTGCCTTAAAGTTTTTTTCTTCTGGGTAAATGATCTCTTTTCTTTTATACTAACGCTAATTTCCCCGGCTGTTTTCTTCTCAGTCTCTTTGATCTTATTAGAGACTCTCAGGAACTCGTCGTCATCAAAGAAATTATAAATAAGTTGTTCTTTCATGTAAAAGAAGATTTTTTATGCAAACTATTAAAGAAGTTTATTTATTACAAGGAAGGCTGGGGGGACACTCAATTGAGTGTCCCTACTGCAGAAAGAAATTACAATTTTCTTACAACGATGTCCCCGCCGGAAGTAGTCGCATTCAAAGGAGAACCTCCTTTATTTAATTCGCCCTCAAGTTTATGGGAAGACATTTTTCTTACATTATTTACACCGATATCAGTTGAAACTTCACCTCCGGACGTGGCCAGCTTCACCGAAGCGCTAAAATCCACCGGGATCTTAATATAAATATTACCGCCCGAAGTCGAAAGATCTATACCTTTACTTGCGCCCCAATATTCCAGATCAATGTCCCCACCGGATGTTTCAGCATGAATTTTTGAGTTCGTCCCCTTCAGCCTAATATCACCACCCGAAGTAGATGCATATAAATTCCCATCAAAATTTTTTGCTTTAATATCGCCGCCTGAGGTTGTAACAGAGAGTTCTCCCTTGTTTTGATCCAAAATAATATCCCCGCCTGATGTAGATGCTTTTAAATCTCCATCAGTATTCTTAATCAACAAATCTCCGCCTGACGTTTTCAGATGCATCTTTCCGGTTACATCGGAAAGCTTAATATCTCCACCGCTGGTAGATACTCTGTTGTTAAAATTTTTGGGAACTTTAATTTCGAATCTCAACGAAATCCCGTTGAATCCAAACCAATTAAAGAAACCACCTTCCTTTTTAGCGGATACTTCAACTCTGTCTTCATTTGCATCAAAATTAAAATCCACTTTATCTTCTGCTTTTTCATTCCCAAGCACTTTTATGTAAACCTCATCCTTATCCCAGGTTGAAATTAAAACATCTCCTACGGAAGCGTCAACTCTTAATTCTTTACCGGGAGAGATATGATATGTTTTCTCATACAGAACTTTAAGCACGCTGGCTGCGTATGTACCGGTGACAAACAGCAAAGTTATTAGTGTAATCAGGTATATTCTTATATTTTTCATTATGAATACTCCAAAGTTTTTAATTTAGACCTCAAACAGGTAAAAAAGGTTACTATTTATAAGAACCCAAATATTTTCTAAGTAATATTAATCAGAAAGATGGACTAAATAATCAAAAAGATGATAAACGGTTTAATATCAAAAAGAGTAGGAGCATTGTATGTTTAAGATTCTCCAACTAAGAATAAAAATGTGAGGTTTGCGCTATGCCTGGATTTATTCCTTTAAAAAAATATCAGGAATATTCAAAAGAAGAAATGATAAATCGTTCTAAAACTTTTTATTCACTTGTAAAAAGAAGAAGAACAATAAGAGAATTTTCAGATCGGAAAGTTCCTCCTGAAGTGATTAAGAATTGTATAAAAGCAGCCTCAACCGCGCCGAGTGGAGCTAATATGCAGCCATGGCAATTTGTTGTTGTCTCCAATCTTAAGAAAAAAAAGGAAATAAGAAATCTTGCAGAAAAAGAAGAACGTGAATTTTATAAACGAAGAGCCTCAAAAGAATGGCTAAGTGCTCTTGAACCTCTTGGAACAAATGAAAACAAACCGTTTCTTGAAACAGCGCCATATCTTATAGTTGTCTTTTCTAAGAGTTATGAATTAAAAGGTAAACATAAAATAAAAACATATTATCCGCAGGAATCAACCGGAATAGCATGCGGCATTTTAATTACAGCAATTCACAATGCAGGATTGGTATCATTAACTCACACTCCAAGTCCTATGAGATTTCTCAATAAAATATTAAAGCGTCCTCCCAACGAAAGACCTTTTTTGATTTTAGTTGTTGGTTATCCTGCCAAAGGTGTAAAGGTTCCCCGGATTACGAAAAAATCTTTGAAAGAGATAGCTGTATTTATTTAAAAGAAATAATTGTGAGGACTATTTATAGAAATATCTTTTAACAGAATAATTTTTAAGTTTGTAACAATTTTATCGGTTAAATAGTCTCTTAAAATTATAGGAATGATTTTTTAATAAAGCGAGCCAGGGGAAATGAAGAATTTCTTAATTATCTTCTTATTTTTATCATTCCGCATTATTGCACAATCTTACGAGTTTAAAGGCAAAATAGTAGATTCAAACGATAATCCTTTACCGAATGCATCTGTATTATTAGCAGGTACAAATCAGGGGACAGTTTCAAATCTTGAGGGCACTTTCACATTCAAACTTACATCAGGCGTGCATACATTAATTACCAGGTATGTTGGGTACAAAACAGATACTTTGAATATTTCCGTTCCTCAAACTTCCCTTATGATTATAAAACTACTTAAGCAGGCGATAGTTCTTCCCGAGGTTGTTGTTACAGATGAAGACCCTGCTTATGGAATTATAAGAGAGGCTATCAGGCGGAAGAAGATTAATAAAAAAGGATTAAAGAATTTTGAATACAATGCCTATTCAAAAAAAATAGTTGAATCATCGGGAGAAACAGCTCTTATTGAAGAGGCTTTTATTAAAGGTTACAACAACCTCCCGGAATGGGAAAAAGAATTTATTCTGAAAACACATAAGACAGAAAACAGGAAAAAAGAAATAAGGAACATTGATTTTACTATTAACAACAGATATTATCTGGATTTTTCCGAAGACACATTAATAATTCTTATGAATAAAGTTTACTTACCCCTGGCTGATAACGCATTCGATCATTATGATTATAAATTATTAAATACTATTGAAACAAACGGGTTTCCGATCTATACTATCCAGGTAATTCCCAGGTCGGATATTCAACCCCTTCTGGAAGGGACGATTAATATTGAAGGTGAAAATTATGCTATTTGTAATGTTAATTTATCATCGAGCAAAGGTTTAAGATTTCCTTATATCCAGGATTTAATGCTCAGGTTTAAGCAATCTCTGGGGAATTACTCCGGTTACTGGCTGCCCGATTATGTCGAAATGAAAGCGTCATTTAGCTTTAATTTAAGCGGCTTAATCGGATTGGATCAATTATCATTTGATATGATTAGCACTATTACCGGTTACAAAATTAATGAACCAATACCTGACTCTGTAATAAATGCCAAGTCTTCTAAGTATGGTGGGTTTACTTCAGATACATCGAAAAACTATAAAGGTCCGCTTGAATTAACAGACAATGAAATTAAATCTCTTCGTCCCATTCCGTTAACGAATGCAGAAACAAATGCATTTGCCACTTTGGATAGTACAAAAACATTGGAAAAAATTATTAAGCCCACAGGTTTACTCTCGGGGTTTGTTAACGAAAATTCGAATGATGGAAAATCCCAAGGAGATAATCTGCTGGGAGAAATAAGTGGAATCGCATTTAATTACAGCTACTTAAATATAAACAGAGTAGAGAAACTTACGCTTGGTGTGAATTACACCGGAAATCACCTTGGAAAAAAATTATCAATAAAAAGTTATGCGGGATATAGTTTAGGAATTAAAAAACCATTGGGTTCTTTATCAATAAATTATGGATTAAAAGATTTTTTTATTAACCAGGTGGGTTTTGAAGTTTTCTACAAAGTAAAAGAATGGCAGGAGATGCACCCATATTCGCATCTGTTAAACTCGGCTTCTGTATTGCTCGGTTTTGATGATCCGTTCAATTATTATTTATCAGGAGGTTTTAAACTTTCGATTATGAAAAGACTGGGGGATAAGTTCTTAACATCTCTTAATTTTATTTCGGAACATCAGCTTTATGTGAAAGAGAAAAAATATTTCAGCATTTTTAACAGGAACCGTTTTCTTAGAACAAACCCGGAAATAAATGAGGGCTTCGACAGGAAAATTAGTTTAATATCACAATATGGAAAATCTCCTTTTGAATTCAGAGTTACCCCTGAAGATGGAGCCGTATTAAATATAGAATCTTCAGGTAAATTTTTAGGAAGTGATTTCAGTTATTATAAGATATTATTTGCAGGAGAAATAAGCACAAGAACAATTTATAAAGAATTATTTGTTGCTCCGTACTTGCAATTAAATATTGAAGCAGGGTATATAAAAGGCTCTTACGGAATTCAGCATATTTTAACTCCAATTCAGGCTATGGGTATTTATTCGCCGGTTACTTCCTTCCGAGGATTGAAACCTTATCAATTTGCGGGAGATAAAATGGTAGCTTTGCATATAGAACATAACTGGAGAACAATTATTTTTCAGGCTTTAGGGTTAGATTTTCTAACAAACTTAAATCTTGATATAATAACGGGTGCAAGCGGGTTGGTTATTTCAAATGATAGTAAATATTTTGGTAAGCAATCACAAAAACCTTATTGGGAAACCTTTATTGGTATCTCCAGAATTTTTGCAATTTTAAGAATAGATTTTAGTTATAATTCTCAAAAACATTTTTGTACGACACTCTCAACCGCCATAGTTTTTTAAACTCAGCTTCCATCCAAAAATTCGAAAGCTTTATCAACAGACTGGTGAGTTCCGGTTATTACAATTGTGTCGTTCTGTAAAAGTTGTTCCTTACCGGAAGGGTTAGATATATTTTTACCATTCCTGACAATTGCGATTATTGTTGCATCCGTTTTTGCGCGCAAATCTATTTCTGAAAGAGTTTTTCCTATGTGAGGATTATTCTCATCTATAAAAAAAGTATCCGTTAATCCTGCGGCAAGTATTTCATCAAGATGGACCAGTGAATGCGTTTTAACTTTTTCCTGTGTTAGCAAACCGTAACTTTCTCCACGGATCAAAGCGACTTGCTTCATTATTACATTTAAAGGAATATGATATCTTTTAAGAACCTTGCTGAAAATCTGCAAAGATGTTTCAAACTCTTCGGGAATAACTTCATCAGCGCCGAGGTTATGTAAGCCTTCGATTTCATTTATATATCTTGTTCTTACAATTGCATAAACTGATGGGTTCAATCGTTTGGCATTTTGTACTCCAATTCTTGCAGCAGTAGGATCGGAAATAGCAAACACAATTATTTTTGCTGTGTCTATTTTGGTGTGATGAAGAATGTCTTCTTTTGTAATATCGCCATAAATAATTCTTTCGCCGTTTAATTTTTCTTTTTTAACAGTCTCAGGATTTAATTCAATAACTATATAATTAATTCCTGTTTCTTTAAGAACGCGGGCAAGGTTTCTTCCATTCAAACCAAAGCCGACAATTATTGCATGGTTTTTAAGTTCTTCAGGTTTTCCTGCTTTTTTAGTAGTGTTTTCCAGTAAGCCGAATTTTTTTGAAATGGAAGGAAGGAATAAAAACACAAGCGGTGTTAACAACATTGTGAATATTGAAACCGCAAGAAAACCATTATAAAAACTTGCTTCAATTAAATTAAAGCCCAAACCTGCCTGTGCAAGAACAAATGAAAACTCGCCGACCTGCGCTAACCCAAGTCCGGTTATTACAGCAGTACGAAGAGGAAACCGCAAAAATTTTATTATTCCGATAATGATTAACGATTTTAAAGTAAGTATTCCGATTATAATTAAAGCTAATGTAACCGGGTGAATTAGTACAAATTGAAAATCAAGAAGAAGCCCGATTGAGACGAAGAAAATACTGTTAAATGCATCCTTTAAAGGAAGTATATCTGCAACAACCTGGTGACTGAGTTCTGTTTCAGAAAGTATAATTCCTGCAATGAAAGCCCCAAGCGCAAAAGACAAACCAATTGAATAAGTTAAGTAAGCCATTCCAAGAAGTAGTAGAAGAATTCCTACAGTAAAAGCTTCCCGCATTCTTAATTTTGCAAGTTGAAAAAGGATTTTAGGCATGATTAATCTTGCAACAAAAAGAATAATTGCAACTGCACCGAAAGCATAAACCAATTGTAACAAAATTGAAAACGGATTTGATAAATTTGTTGTTGCTAAAATCGGTAAGAGCAAAAACATTGGAACTATTGCAAGATCCTGGAAAATTAATATTGATAAGGCGAGTCTTCCGTGCGGAGCTTCTAATTCTCCTTTATCTGATAAAATCTTTAATACAATCGCAGTGCTTGAAAGACTTACAAGCATTCCATAATAGATTGATTTGTTAACGGGAATATTAAATAAAAAGAAAATTGCCCCGGCAATAATGATTGTAAGAAGAACCTGCATTCCTCCCGCTGCAAGCAGGTATCTTTTCATTTCCATCAGTCTGCTGAATGAAACTTCGAGCCCGATTGTAAAGAGTAAAAGTATGACCCCGATTTCCGCCATTACTTTTACTTGTTCAATTTCAGAAATAAGCTGGAAGCCATAAGGACCGATTATCATTCCGGCAATAAGAAAACCGACTATACTAGGAAGGTTTATCTTCTTAAAAACGAAGATAATTGGGATAGAAACCAGTAGAATTATTACAATATCTTTTATAATTGAGACTTCGTGCATGATTATTAAAAGGTTTTCCTTGCCTATCCTCGCTTTATTGATTAATTTTTAAGCATTGTTAATATAAAGAATATGGTTATGCCTCAAAATAACCCACCGAAATTTAAGGAGAATCCAAATGTTAATTGAAGATGAAGATGTTATTGCGCAGAGAGAACATAGCTTTTACGGCGATGTTATTGATTATTTCGACAATGCTGCAAAGTTTACAAAATATCCCGAAGGTCTTCTCGACCAGATAAAATATTGCAACAGCGTTTACCGGATGAAATTTCCTGTAAGAATGGGAAACAAAATAGAAACAGTTGTTGCTTACAGGGTAGAGCATAGCCAGCATAAGCTTCCTGCAAAAGGGGGAATAAGATACAGTACTGCAGTGACTCAGGATGAAGTTAAAGCTCTCGCTGCTTTAATGACATTCAAATGCGCTGTTGTCACTGTCCCTTTTGGTGGAGCTAAGGGGGGGA
Source organism: uncultured Ignavibacteria bacterium (assembly GCA_963727535.1). Classification (GTDB taxonomy): domain Bacteria; phylum Bacteroidota; class Ignavibacteria; order Ignavibacteriales; family Ignavibacteriaceae; genus RBG-16-34-14. The sequence continues at coordinate 58,020 of CAVSGR010000002.1, read as the reverse complement.
TCAAGATCGATCCTAAAAAATGTACAGAACTTGAGCTTGAACATATTACAAGAAGGTACACCGCAGAACTTGTTAAAAAGAATTTTATCGGACCGGACATTGATGTGCCTGCACCGGATTATGGAACAGGTCCGAGAGAGATGGCATGGATTGCAGATACATATGCAGCTTTTAATCCCGGTATTGACGCTGCCGGGTGTGTTACAGGTAAACCCATCAGCCTGGGTGGAATAAGAGGAAGAACAGAGGCTACAGGTCGGGGAGTTTTTTACGGTATCCGTGAAGCTGTTAGTATTGCCGAAGATATGAAGAAGCTGAAACTGGAAACCGGGCTAAACGGGAAAAGAGTTGTGATACAAGGACTCGGAAATGTTGGTTTTCATTCTGCAAAGTTCTTACAGGAAGGCGGAGCTGTTATTGTAGCAATCGGAGAATATGAAGGAGCGATTTATAATCCTGAAGGCCTTGATGTTGAAGATGTATTTAAGCACAGGAAAGAAACAGGTTCAATACTTAATTATAAGAAAGCTAAAAACATAAAGAAGCCTAACGATGTGCTGGAAATTGATTGTGATATCCTTGTGCCCGCCGCTCTTGAAAACCAAATTCACTCAGGTAATGCTTCAAAAATTAAAGCAAAGATTATTGCTGAGGCTGCCAACGGACCCACAACCCCGCAGGCTGAAAAAGTTCTCGAGAAAAAAGGTGTATTGATATTACCTGATCTTTATCTTAATGCCGGTGGAGTTACAGTCTCTTATTTTGAATGGCTTAAGAATCTTTCGCACGTAAGTTTTGGAAGGATGGGAAAGCGTTATGATGAATTTGTTAACAAAACTTTTATTGATGCAATTGAAAAAAGTATTGGAAGGGAAATAGATAAGAAAGCAAGAAGTATAATTGTACATGGTGCAGATGAATATGATCTGGTTAATTCAGGACTTGAAGAAACTATGATACATGCGTACCACGAAATAAGAGAAATAAAAAATAAGAATAAGAAAATACCCGACTTAAGAACTGCTGCCTTCGTGAATGCGATAGATAAAATTGCTGCTTCTTATTTGGCGCTTGGGATATTTCCGTAAAGATTTTAGAACTTATTACTCTTTTAAACCCAACCCCTCAATTTGCAAGCTTCTGCAACTCTTGCAACACCCACAACCATTGCTCCAAGTCGTGGATGTACTTTCTTTTCATTCATCGCATCACGGACAGTGTGAAAAGCTTTTGTTAGTTTTTCATCAACATGTTTGTGTACGACATCTTCAGTCCAGAAATAGGAATATTTATCCTGAACCATTTCAAGGTAAGATACAGTAACTCCACCCGCACTTGCCAGAATATCAGGGATAACGTAAATCCCTTTTTTATTTAAGATAAGATCGGCTTCGGGAGTAGTTGGTCCGTTTGCAAGTTCACAAATTATTTTTGCTTTTACTTTATCTGCATTGTTGCCGGTAATGGAATTTTCAAGCGCAGCGGGGTAGAGAACTTCGACATCGAGTTCCAGAAGATCATTATGTGGAATTTTTTTTGAACCGGGAAAATTTATAACACTTCCCGTTTTTAATTTGTGCATAACGAGCTCTTTAGCATCAAAACCATCGTGAATTATAAATTGCTCCCTTTGGAATCGCTGACTGCAATTAATTTTCCCCCGCCAAAAATTTCCTGGTGTAACAAAGCTGCGCGCTGCCCAGCATTTCCAAATCCCTGTATTGCAAATTTTCCGGTCGGATCTATATTAAGAGCTTTGCATGCTTCTCTTACTGTAATCACTCCGCCCCTTGCAGTAGCATCACGTCTTCCTTCAGTTCCACCGATTTGTGTTGGCTTGTCAGTCATAACTCCCGGCTGATGATGATTAACTATGGTTTCGTACTCATCCATCATCCAAGCCATTGTTTGAGGATTTGTATAAACATCAGGTGCGGGAACATCTTTATCTGCTCCAATTAAAGGAGCTATTGCACGAATATATTCTCTTGAAAGATTTTCCAGCTCACGTTCAGACATATTTTTAGGATCACAAATTACTCCTCCTTTTCCACCACCCAGTGGAAGATCAACAACCGCAGTTTTCCATGTCATCCAGCATGCTAACGCACGTATTGTATCAACAGTTTCATCGGGATGAAAACGAATACCGCCTTTTGCCGGACCTCGTGCATAATTGTATTGAATCCGGTGACCTTTAAATATTTTTACTCTGCCGTTATCCATTTTAACGTGAAGTGTAAAATTATATTCTCGCTGTGGTTGGATAAGCAATTCAATTGTTGCATCCTCAAGGTTAAGGAGTTTTGCTGCTTCGAGAATTTGTTGTTGTGCTACATTAAATGAGTTGTATGAGTCCATAAATCATTCCTTATCGTTTTGCGAACTAAGTGATTCATCAATTTCTGCTTGATCTTTTGTAGGTGGAACAGTTAAAATAATTTTGTACCAGCAGTTCTTGCAGGTAAGAATCCTATCTACATTTAAAAGCACCTGTTGCCAGGGGCTTAACTTATGACCACAGTGTGGGCATTTATCAGGAATCTTTTCTTTATTTGAATTCTCTTCCATTTTGATTTTCTGGTTTAAGAATAACTCCCTTATTTTTATGTCCGTTCATTTTAATAATGAGCGGGTTTTCAAATCTTAAATGTCTTGTAAACTCCATCTTCTCAACAGGCTTTTGTTCTAAAAGCCATTTCCAATCGAGGCTGCCTATTTTCTTTTCCAGATTAACAGTAAAATATCCTACCATAAAAGAAATAATATTCTGAAAGAAGTGAGAACCCTGCGAAGGTTCTACAGATATTTCCTTAAAGTCGGCTTCTACTATCGCTTTTGCACCGGAGATCTGTTCCCAAGTTACAGGAATGCCGAGCCAGGGATCGAGAGTTCCCCATCTTCCAACACCTATTAATAAATATGGTTTTTTTCCCGAAAGCAGTTTGTTGTTCAAGAGATTAACTTCTCGCGCAACATTCCTGCTTTTTGCCCTGTCGAATAAATTATAATCGATAAGAACAACATCTTTGATATCGTCTATTAAACCATTCCCTAGAACCTGTTCACTGTAGCAGATAACCTCATCCTTTTCGAATTCATTAATCTTAATTTCTTCCGATTCTCTTGTTATAACCAATGGTCTCATTTGCAGAATACTAAATTGCTTTGGTTGATTATCTTCTACAGTTAAATTCCCTGCAAACTCAATTTCAATTGGAGTTCCCATTCCCCACGTTCCCATATCTAGAAGTAATTCCAGTATTTCCGGAAGAGGGAATAGCTTGCCTCGCAGTACCGGACCAAAGGTTATAACTCTTGTCCCGCTTCTTCCAAGTCCATCTGTTATACTATCATTCTCTGCAGAATAGGTTGAACCAACGTATTTAAGCGCTCCGTCATTTTCCGCAATATCAAGATCATATTGTTTTAACAATATATCGTGGGTTTCGATATGCAGATTGTGAATGTTCATTTAATTGTAGAGCATAAAAATTTCTCTGGCTGTTGTTTAGCGATTCATCAACAGAGTAAAATTGTATAAGATCCGTTGGATATTTAGGACAGAAGCGAACAGTATTTCCTCCTTCAACAACTGTTTTACCTAAACCAAGCGCAACGGACACAGTTCCATCTGAAGATTTTTGTGGTGGCTGCGGATAAAAATTATAAGATTTTGCAACACCTGAAAAATCCGGGTAAAACTTTTTGTTTCTTGTTACTCCTATCATCTTCTGAATAATGACCGCCATCTTTTCTTCTTCAAGTCGGTAAGATGTAAGTTTTATATAACCTTTTGCCCTCTGATAAAATGTTGAAGCATAAACTCTTTTTATTGCATTAATCAGATCAGTCAATCTTATTAAAGGATTATACTGATTATTTGGAATCATATAAGTTGCATAGACTCCCGCAAACGGATGGTACTGGGAATCTTCTAAAAGACTCGATGACCTTACGGCGAGGGGAGTGCGGATCAAAGTAAGAAATGCTTCAAGATTTTCCAGGATATCTTTTGGAAATCTTCTGGCTTTCACAAAGCGCTTTGTTATTTCCTCATCATCGTTACAGTCAATTGCAAAGTTTCCTAAATTATTTTCTTCCACAAACTGATCAAAAACTTCTGTGCCAAGTACAACAGCAGGGGGAACAAATATTTTTACATTCTTGAATTGGTTCCTGACATTGTAATTATTGATTAACGTATTTACAAATCCGAGTCCTCTTGCCTTACCTCCGAGAGAACCACCGCCGATTCTTGCAAAGCTACTGTTAGGATCAAAAGTTTCTTTCGAGAAGTCTGTAATTATTCCTCTTTGCCTGTTATGCCGGTAGCCCCTCAGAATGAGTATAAGATCATTCCTTAATTCTTCTACAGATGGAAAATCAGAAACTCTACCGGGTCTGAGTTTGTGAGCAAGCCAGAATTCAGTTCTTGCTTTCAGCCAATTAGAGAAATGATTTCTTTCGGCATGGTATTTTACGCTTTCTTCAGGAACAATTTTTAACTGATGTTCTATGCTTAAAAGATCACTTGCACGTCCTACTTCAGTTCCGTCAGGAGTTCTGAACACAAAATCACCGAAGCTGAAGTGTTGAAACATAAATTGTCTTAATTCATTTAAAAGAAACGGAGAGTTTTTTAAAATGAATGACGCATCAACCGATTCTGCTAACCCGGCATTTGTGGGCATGTTCGACATTAAGAGAATCGGGATATCGGAAATATCCTGTTTAACATTTTTTGCAAATTCCAATCCAGCCTGCGAATCATGATTCCCTTTGCGTGGGAAATCAATATCTGAAATTATACCGAGAAGAAATTCTTTATAGAGCTTGTAAAATTCCCAGGCTTCTTCATAATTAGAGCATAAAAGAATTTTGGGTCTAGCACGCATCCTCAAAAATTTATGTGAAAGATTTATTCCTTCGGAAATTAATCTTTGGGATTGCTTTAACATTTCCGTGTAGATGATCGGGAGGAAGGAGGAATAAAATCTTACATCATCTTCAATCACGATTACAGTTTGTACGCCAACCATTTTTGTATCGTGATCGACATTCATTCTGTCTTCAAGGTATTTTATGATTGCTATGATTATCCGGAAATCACCCTGCCAGATAAAAATTTTATCAAATACGGAAGTATCTTCTTGCAGAAGCAAATTGTTCAGCTCTTTATTGTCATGGGCAAGAAGGACAACCGGAATGTTTAACTCTGATTCTTTGACAAGTCGTGCAAGTTTTATTGCCGGCATATCTTCCACATGCATTGTGGTAATGATCATATCGAAGCGTTTTTCATTTTTGGCTAAGTCAATTGCTTCGGCGCCGCTTGAAACTCTTGTTAATTCAGGTGAGTGACTGAGATTTAATCCCTGGTATTCGTTTCTTATAAGTTCATAAAGTCTTCCGTCTTCTTCAAAGAGATATAGATCGTAAAGGCTGGAAACAAGGAGAACATTTCTAATTCTTAGTCGCATAAGATTCTGGAAGCCCTGGAAACGGTTTCCATATCCATGCTCAACCCAAAGGTCGTCAAATTTATCTCTTATATCTTCAAAGCGTGGTTTCATTAAGTTTGGATTTTAATTACTTTATTAATTCCCGAAACAATCTCAGTGATGATTTTTTCATCCGTACCTCGTGCAGAATAGTGCATAAGTTTATTTATTACAAACTTTTGTATTCTATTTTCTTTCTGAAGAAGTTTGATCGCTCTTTCGGTTTTTCCACCCACGCAAAAAATATGCTTAGGCTTTACTTGAGTAATTTCCCATTGTAGTATTTTAGCCCAATTTCTCGCTTGTTGTTCTTTAGTGCACTGCAGAAGTGCGTTTTGATTTTTAACAATATTAGCTTGTTTTATTACGTTGGTGATATAGCATTTCCAACCTCCTTTTTCTTTTGGAGAGGTAATTTTTAGTTGTGTTTCATATAATGCTTTTCGAAAACGTTTTGCTGCAGGATTTTTCTCCCCACCCCACCATTGTGCCTCAATATCAGGCTTCCTACCATCAACGGTTTTTATATTTGCATTTTCAATCCCCTTAAAGCTTGGGTTCTCACATATAAACATAGTATCAGAGGGCACTTTACCCAAAGCTCCATATAACCATGTGTATTTTTCTATTTGTTCCATTCCAAGTGCAGGATCAATAATTTTATCTTCCATTAATTCTTTTAGCTCTTGGTTAATCTTATTTCTTAAAGTACTAAAGTATTGCATATTAAAATTCATAAGAGGCTTTGTAGTTTTATTAATAATGACCTCACCCCTAGCCCCTCTCCTTATCAAGGAGAGGGGAATTTCGGTATTTAAGTCCTCTCCTTTATAAGGAGAGGATTTAGGTGAGGTAAATAATTTACACAACTCCCTGGTCAATCATAGCGTCTGCTACTTTTAAAAAGCCGCCGATGTTTGCACCATTTACATAATTGCCGGGAGTACCGAACCGGTCAGCCATTTCTATACAGGTATGATGAATATCATGCATAATCATCCGGAGCCTGTTGTCCACTTCTTCTCTTGTCCAGGGAAGTCTCATAGAATTCTGAGTCATCTCTAATCCTGAAACAGCCACGCCGCCGGCATTAGCAGCTTTTCCTGGTCCATATAATATCTTATTATCGAGAAATATTTTTACACCGTCAAGTGTTGTGGGCATATTTGCACCTTCACTCACAACGTAAACACCATTCTTCAACAAGTTCTGGGCATCTTTTCCGTTTATTTCATTTTGTGTTGCAGATGGAAAAGCACAATCAGCTTTATGATTCCAGATTGGATTGAATTCATCACCTGGGTTTATTTCCTTGTAAACAGAATTTTTATACTTCTCTGTGTATTCTTTTATTCTTCCGCGGTGTACGTTTTTCAAATCCATAACAAATGCGAGCTTATCTTTGTCAATTCCTTCTTCATCATAAATATATCCATTAGAATCAGAAAGTGTTACAGGTTTTCCACCGAGGTCAAGAATCTTTTCAACTGTATATTGTGCAACATTTCCGCTGCCTGATACAAGACAAATTTTTCCTTCGAGTGTTTTGCCTCTTGTTTCGAGCATCTCTGCTGCAAAATATACAGAGCCGTAACCCGTTGCCTCAGGACGAATTAAAGAACCGCCCCAGTTTATTCCTTTACCGGTAAGAACTCCAGTAAATTCATTTCTTAATTTTTTGTATTGTCCAAAGAGATAACCTATTTCTCTTCCGCCGACACCAATATCACCTGCAGGAACATCGGTGTTAGCACCTATGTGCCTGTAAAGTTCACTCATAAATGCCTGGCAGAAACGCATTATCTTCAAATCGCTTTTTCCTTTTGGATCGAAATCGGAACCGCCTTTACCACCACCCATCGGTAAAGTTGTTAAGCTGTTTTTAAATACCTGCTCGAATGCAAGGAATTTTAAGATGCTGAGATTAACCGACGGATGAAATCTCAGTCCTCCTTTGTAAGGACCGATAGCACTGTTCATCTCTATCCTGTAGCCTCTGTTAACGTGTATTTCTCCCTGGTCATCGACCCACGGAACTCTGAATGTAATTATTCTTTCCGGTTCGATTATTCTTTCGAGAACTTTTGCTGTTCTGTATTCGGGATGTTTTTCGAAAACAATTGAGAGAGATTCTGCAACTTCTTCAACTGCCTGATGAAATTCCGGTTCCCCCTGGTTTTTTGCTTTTACTTCTGCAATCAGGCTTTTAATATAATCGGACATATAGGCCTCCAATAAAATTGTGTTTTTAGATAAATAGGGATAATGCCTGTACGGTTGTCTCTTGTATAGGTATAGAAGTGCACCAACAGTAGTTTATCTGCGAGCATATTTCCCCTTTAACAATTCGGAAGATTCTAACATAGAAAAGTAGTTTCTTCCATTAACTATAAATAATAACTCTAAATTAGTAATTATATGCTTTAAAAACCTATACAATATGTTGGGTACATCGTTAAGAGTTCGGAACAGAAGTTGTTTGTTTAAGTCTAATTAAATAAGAGTAATCGCTTGTTTCACTTTGAGAGCAGCAATAAATTAAAACTTATCGTGTTAAAAATGTAGTCAGGAAGGAAAATGGCAGTCCAGTTATTAAAGGAAAAAATAGATCAGGCAGTTAAGATATTAAAAGAAAAAGATGTGGATATGTGGCTTACATTTGTCAGGGAAAGCTCGATAACTGAAGATCCTGTTCTTGAAATGATAGCCGGAATGAATTTTACATGGCAATCCGCTTTAATAATTAACAAAGATGGGGATACAACAGCGATTGTCGGTTCGCTGGAAGAAGAAAATGTGAAACAATCCGGTTTGTATAAAAATGTTATTGGTTATGTTCAATCTATAAAAGAGCCGCTGCTTGATTATATAAAAGAAAGAAAGCCTTCAAAGATTGCTGTAAATTTCTCAAGAAATTCCCCCTTAGCAGATGGGTTAACATTAGGTTTGTATCTTCTACTTCTCGATTATCTTAAAGATACAGGTTATGAGGATAAACTTGTTTCTTCAGAAGAAATTGTTTCATCTTTAAGAGGAAGAAAAACTCCGATCGAGCTTTCGATTATGAGAGAAGCAGTTAAAGAGACGCTAAAAATTTTCGAGGAAGCAAGCGATTTTATAAAACCGGGTAAAACTGAAATTGAAATTGCCGAGTATATCCGCGCACTTGCAAAAGTAGAAGGATATGATCTTGCATGGGACGAGGACCATTGCCCCGCAGTATTTACAGGTCCTGAAGTTCGTGGAGCGCATTCGGGTCCGACAACAAAGACTGTTGAGAAAGGGCATCTTGTTAATGTTGATTTTGGAATTAAATATAACGGCTATTGTTCCGATCTGCAGAGAACGTGGTATGTTTTAAGAGATGATGAAGAAAGTGCACCTTCAGAAGTGCAAATAGGTTTTTATGTTATCCGCGATGCAATCCAAAAAGTTGCAGATAACCTGAGACCGAATGTGGAAGGATGTGCAATGGATGACATTGCAAGAAAGTATATTGTTAAAAGCGGTTACGAAGAATTTCCGCACGGACTCGGACACCAGGTTGGAAGAAACGTTCACGATGGCGGTGCAGGTTTGTTGCCGAGATGGGAAAGATACGGTGATGCACCTTTTTTAAAAGTTGAAGAATCGCAGGTCTTTACAATTGAGCCGAGATTAAAAGTTGATGGCTACGGAGTTGCCACAATAGAAGAAGAAGTTTTTATAACCAAAGAAGGCTGCGAGTTCCTTTCCAAACCGCAAAAAGAATTGATGTATATAAAGGACGAGTAACCTTCAAGGTTAACGAATTGATTTCGTATTGTAACCCTTGAAGGTTCTTACTTACATCTTCCATCCTCTTCGCCAAGGCTTCGCCGGACAAGTTTTCGTCATCCATCTCACTATTAATTTGCTAATATTTTTAAATAAACTAAGTTTCCTAAAGTGAAGGGGCTTCCTAAATTCTTATTGCTGCACGGGGCTCTAGAAAATATTATTATAACAACATTTATATGCTAACATAAATAATGAATAATTTCTTTAATAGATTGAAAAAAGATATTTAAAATCAATTATGAATGATGCTAAGAGATCAATGTTGTGTTTAGCATCTATTTTTTTAACATCCCGATATTGGACTTCTCGTGATAAAGTTTATGGCAAGAATTTCTTAAATCAACACTTCTTTCCCAGTGTAAGATAAATTATGGTGGATTTCTGTTTAATTATGAGTATATTAGGTTTGAATTAATAATCAAATAGATTATTTGTTAGTAGTTTATACCTCAATTTAATTTCAATATATAAAAGATTAAAGAGAAAATATTCGCGTCAGTTAAAGGAACAGGTTATAGTGAATCAACGATTTAAACTTATCTGTGAAGAAATTAAATAAAGCGCTGATAACGACAAGCAATCCTTTGCTATGGATAGAATTTCAAAATGAATTCCAAGGCATAGAGAAGTGTTATATAAATATTTGCTTAGATGGTGATTCAGATTCTATAGGATAAATGAGTTAAATATCTTGAAAAGATAAGTTATCTTTCGTGAAGTGACAGACTTAATGAATATCTAAAGAAAAGTATAAAATTATTTCAGCTTTTCGAAAATTCGATATTTCGTTCAGGGACAAATGGTATTATAAATATGTTTGCTACATGATGAATCAAGTAACCAGATTATGACACAGTACTGGAATTCACGATAATTATTGCAAATTAATTTTAAAGTTATTCATCAAGCATATTTGGGCTGAATGTGCGAAACAGATCTTACTTAAAACTCACACGCTCTTGTATAAGCATGAGTAGAGCAGCTTATTATATTCCTCAAAATCAATTTCAACTGCGCCAAACATTTTAAGGTGGGAAGTCATATACTGAACATCGAGGAGAACAAAATCTTTTTCATTAAGATGCTCAATTAGTTTTGCAAGAGCCGCTTTGGAGGCTTGTGATACTTCCGAGAACATTGATTCACCGAAAAAGGCTCCGCGAAAAGTTACTCCATACAATCCCCCGACAAGCTTATTATCCTGCCACGTTTCAACAGTGTGAATGTGTCCTCTTTTATATAATCTTAAATAAGCTTCAATCAGTTCATCCGAGATCCAGGTTTTCTCCCGGTTCCCACAGCCTCTAACAACCGCGAGAAAATCAGTATCAATTTTAAATTCAAAACCGGAATGTTTTTGGTAAGATTTTAATGAACGTGGAATGTTGAAGTTTTCCAAAGGAATTATTGTTCTGATCTCCGGCATAAACCAGTTTATCTTTCCGTTTCTTTCAGCCATGGGGAAAGCACCGCTTGCATAAAGCCGCAGCATATTGCCCGGTTTCAGTAACTCCTTTGAATCAAACTTTTTCTTCTCATTCATTTATTCTTCACTCTTTACTTCGAGCTTGATTATTTCGTATCCTTTTATAGTTTCTTGTGCAGCATAAATTACACCAATTAATACCGACAACATCCCAACAAGAAAAATAGTAGTGATCAAATAACTTAAACTTTGAAAATCAAATAAATACTGCAATCCGATTAACAAAGAGGTAACGACAAACAGTGCGACAGCTATTGTGTAAGACAATACAGAATTCTTTACAAGCTGTACGCGGTAGGACAACGCGGAAATCTGTCGTGAGATGCTTTCTAATCTTACAGTTTCTTCGTATGAAAAATCCTTTTCTGCAGCCTTGTTTACAAAACGTCTCTTCTCTTCATTCAGAATCCTGATCCTGTTTACAACAAGAGAATATTTGTTATTCAATCCGAGCAGAAGCAAACCGCAGGCAGAAATCATCAATCCCGGTGCGAGCATCAATTGAATTACTTCGACTATAGAAAACGAGTGAGGCATGACGTACCATTATTATTAATAATATACACTATTAAATTAAGTCAAATAAAATTAAAATGTGGAGAGGGAAAAGAGAAAGTTATCTTCTTAATGCATGGCGCGTTTTTAGAAATCCCCCGATAAGCATCTGCAATATTTCTGAAGGAAAAATAAAATTAAGTATTCTCGACTTGAAAGGTTTTAATGTAAAAAGAGAAACCTGCAAACATTTAATATTGTGTATGCCGGGTGGTACCAAAATATCAACTTTGGCAGTTCTCTTAATGTTTACAAATAAAAAGCCCGGCGATTGTTCCGTAATTAACTCTTCAGTTTTTTTCCCGGATATGTTGTCGAAATGCTCGAGCTTGGAAAATATTTTTAAGAATCTGAATGTATTACCCCTTACGTCATTATCACTTATCCAGATGACTTTTAACATTTAATTCTCAGATTTGTTTTTAAAAATTATTTACACTTCCAGTTTAACAATCGCTTCAAACGCTGGTTCTTTTAATAAAATCCACAATAACAGGGTCTTTTTCTTTTAACAGCTCTTCAGGAGTTCCTACAAAATAAATTATGCCATCGTTGATCATAGCAACTTTATCCGCAACATTTTTTACACTATACATATCATGAGTTACAACGATAGATGTAACATTTAGTTTTCCTGCCAGGTTTTTAATCATATTATCAATAGAATCAGACATAATTGGGTCCAAACCCGTTGTCGGCTCATCGTAAAGTATATAATCAGGATTTGAGATTAGTGCGCGTGCGAGTCCCACACGTTTTTTCATTCCACCAGAAAGTTCTGCAGGTTTTGATTCCTGGATACCGGTTAAATCCACAACTGAAAGTTTCTCTTCAACTATGTTGTGAATTTCATTCGATGAATATTTGTTTATATTTTCTGTCAGGGGAAGTCCCACATTTTCCTCAACTGTCATTGAATCGAATAACGCTGCCCCCTGGAAAAGAAATCCGAACTTCTTTCTCAATTGATAAAGTTCTTTTTCACTTAAATCGCTTACTATTTTTCCTTCGACTTTTACGTAACCTTCATCTGGCTCGAGCAATCCAACAATATGTTTAATAAGAACACTCTTACCACATCCGCTTCTTCCGATAATTACAAGTGTCTCGCCGGTTTCAATATCTAGATTAATTCCTTTAAGTACTTCTTTATCACCGAAACTTTTGTAGAGATTTTTTATCTCGATCATGGAATTAATTATTGGTTAGATAAACTTACAAAATTTATTCTTAAATGTATTATGTGCAAAAAGAATTTTAAGCGAGTAATCTTCTGTGGTAATTAATTTGTCCCAGGTGATAATTGAGATGTGCGGCGAGATGAATGAGAACAAAATCCGTGGTTGCGGGATCGTTTATGAAATCCTCAGGATATATTTCAAAGAATTTTTCTTCGGGAAGTGATGATAATGTTTTATCAACAATCTGAATAGTTCCCGAAATTGATTTTATTAATTCTGCTTTGGGAATATTTTTACTTGCGAATTCACTTTCCCTGTCACGTTTATAATCGGTTTCGCCGAGTACTTTCCCGATGAAATGTTTCAGGTTTCCGTTTATATGAAGACATAAATTACCACCGGAATTTTTTATCTCTTTTGCAATTATCCATATATCGGCTTCATTTTTATAAAGCTCTATTTCAGATTTAAGCTTGTTGAGATCCCTGGAGAAAATTTGTCTGAGTGTTTCTTTAACCATAGTAATAATTAATAATAAAGTTGAGCAAATATAATATTTTAAAATACCCAAATAAAATATTGCATTTCAATGCAAACGTGCGAATATATCGGCATCAATTAATTTCTCGTCTTTAAAGTAAAACTTTTTTAGAGTTCCTTCGAGAACAAACCCGGCTTTGTAAAGCACTTTCTTTGACGCGGTATTCCTGTTAAAAACAGTTGCTTCAATTCTTAACAGGTTAAATTCTGAAAAACCTATTTCACAAACCTTATTAACTACGTCAGTCATTATCCCGTTGTTCCAGAAAGGTTTGCCAAGCCAGTAACCTATTTCATCTTTATGAGAATACTTCCCATATTTAGAATGAAACCCGATTCCGCCGATCAGTTCATCATTTTCATTTTTAATTACCCAGTGTTTTAATACCCTTTCTTTTATTCGTGATTCTTCCACAAACTTAATCCAGTTGTCTGCATCTTTTTCTTTATATGGATAAGGAATTTTAAGTGTGTACTTATAAATATCGGGATCATTTATATACTTAAGGAGAGAAGGTTTATCTGCTTCTGTAATTTGTGTAAGATAAATTCCGCGGCTGACTTTTATATCCATATTACTATGTTGTAAGTAAATAAACCGTTGTGCAATTGTTTTGACCTCGTAGAGGTCAAATTATTGTAAAAAACAGATCAGAAAGAATATATAATCCTCGTAGAGGATTCATAAAAATTATTTTTTGAATTGTCCAATTATTTCCCTGATCTTTGCAAGATGATGGTCGTCATGTTCAGATGTAAAGTAAATTAAGTCGATAACCCTCATCTTTTGGTTTAATCGCGGGTGAAGAGATACAATTGAGACTTGTTCTTTGGTAAGATTGTCAAGTTTGTTTACAATTTGTTCTCTTCCTTGTCTGAATTCTTTCTGCAGATCATTAATATTTTTTTGATTGTAATTCGTTTCGTGAGTTTTTTTATTTGACATGTCTGCAGCAGAAAGAATTTCTTTTCCACTCAAAAAATCATCAATCCTTTTTATGTTGAGTTCTTCGAGAACAATTAAATGCCCGACCTGTTCTTTAATTGACCATTTGCCTTCAGGTTTTATTATTAAAATTTCTTCAGTAAGATTTTTTACAGCCTCTTCAATTCTTGCAGGCGTTCCTCTGAATCTTTCGAGCATAGCAGGGAAGATTTCAACAGGCATGTCGAAATTAAATTTTCTTTCTACCCAGTTAAGTTGTTTGAACATAAATAATAATTAAATATATTTTTGTATTTGTAGGGATAAGTTTGAAACTTATCCCTACAGCCGTAATAAATTATCAGAATTTAATTAAAGAAACAATTAGAGTTTTCTCGCTACTACAACTATTGTTTTCAAAGTTTCCACGACACCTGAGTTATCATTTAAAGCTTCCATAAAAATAATATAGATTCCAATTCGCAAGGCTCTTCCTTCATCATCGAGACCATCAAACACAATTGAACCGGAAGAAGCTGCTGCCTGGTTATTAAGTAATGTCCTTACGAGTCTTCCTTTGCTATCGAATATTTTTACTCTCATTTGAGAAAGCTTTTGTGTGAGCTTATAATTAATTACTGTGAAATCCTCGAAACCGTCATTGTCAGGTGAAAAAGGATTTGGCGAAACTGATATATTTGCTTCTTTATTTTCATTATTTGTAAAAATGCTGTTTTGTTTTCCCGGTGTAGCTCCGATGAGATCAACAGATGTGCTCCAGTTAAATTGATCGTTCCCGTTTAGTCCTGGATTTATTCTTTCGAGCGATTTGTTTTTCGTATCGATAATATTTTTGTTTTGCCAATTAGGAAAATACCAAACCGAATCGATTACATTTTGCTTTAAATCCTTCAGAAGAATTAATTCGCCTGCACCGACAAGTCCGAGAGACGAAACACTGAGAACAGATTTATTGCGATAGTTCTGAAGATTATATTTGTTTATAGTTAACGAATCAGCAGCTAGAATAAAATATTCTTTTGGCTGAATTATAAAACTTGTATCGCTTAGTTTGTTAACATTTCCGTTTTCGTCTTCAATGTGCCATCCGCCAAGATTAATTTCGGTTTCGCCGTTATTAAAAAGTTCTATGAACTCACTGTTATCAATATCCGGATCGTACATTATTTCATTAATTATCAGTTGATTTCTATTATAATCCGGAACGGATGAAACCGAGTTCTCTTCTCCCGGTGTGCTTTTTTCATTACTTAAAGATGTCGCCCAGTTTGTGCTGTCGTTTGTTGCTTTAACTAAGGAAATTCTTTCCAACGAATAACCATCTTTTCCTCCCCAATCTGAATTGTACATTAAGCTGTCGATTATGCCGTCTCTGAAATCGTAAATAATAATTCCATCTTTTGTGTTACCTAGATTACCGAAGTTTGCAGTTAAAACTTTTGCATTAAGATTATGATGCAAGCTATAAATCGAAGTGTCTTTTGAAACAATTATATATTCACCCGGTTTGATGTAAAAATCATTCAAAAGATAAAATATTTTTTGTCGGTGTCGTAAAAACATCACTCACTGACCAACTTCTTGAGATTTACTGAATCACTTCCTGTATTAACAATTTCAAACCATTCCGGTTCTTTGGAAGATGAATACATAACTTCATTTATCAAAATTGTATTTGATGCAAAACCGGGCTGAACCGATTTTTCTGCATAATTGTTTAAAGTGTCTTCATCATTTTCAAAAACTATTCTTACAGCAGTTAAAATTTTATTTTGCAGATTCTGCAGAGAGTTTGATGTTTGGATAGTTAAAGAATCAGATGGCTGAAGATTTAAACTTGTGATTCTTTCAAGAAGCTGATCAACAACATTATTAGAATCGGAATCGAAGTAAAGCTCAACAGAAAAATTATCTGCAGGAAGTGAACCGTTATTTTTAATCTTTGCAGAGATAAAAACATTATCTCCGGCAACCGGAAATCTCGGATTAAAAGAAATATCTGCAACGGAAAGATCATATTCTTTTGGAGTGATGCTGTTTATTCTTCCGGGAGTACTTTGTTCAATATCAACAGACGAACCCCAATTTAAAGAAACATTTGACGGAACATTAATTCCTTTTCTTTCAAGAGAATAGCCGCTTGTCCCACCCCAATCATTTGAATATAAAACAGAATCAATAGTAGCGCCCCTGTCGTCTTTAATAACTACTCCATCTTTGTCATTATTAAAAGATGGGATATTGGTAACAATTATTTTTGATGGAATTAACCTGTGATAATTTTGAATCGATGAATCTCGGGTAATAACAAGATAAGAATTAGGATTAATAAAAATGCCATTGTTTACTTTTCCAGTTACCGGAGTTGTAAAAACATCGGATATGCTCCAATCTTTTAGATTGATTGAATCAGTGGAGGTGTTGAATAACTCAATCCACTCAGGTTCGCCTCCGACAGGTGTAAACATAATTTCGTTTATTACAATTGTTGAAGAAGAATAACCCGGTTTTATAGTTGAGTAAAAATAATTGTTCGAAGTATCCTGATCCGAAGCAAAATTAATTGCTGCATAAAATCCTTTTGTGTTTTGCAGGTTTTGTATTGTATAACCTATCGGAAAGATCGATGAATCTCTTGCTGAGATTGCAGGAGAAGAAGTCTTTTTTATTAATTGATCGGGAATCGAATCAAGGTTTGTATCTTCATAAAGTTCGACATTGAATTGTGCATTATTCTTTCCGTGATTCTTTACTTTAATAGAAACAGTAATAGAATCTCCAAAAACTGGAAGAGAAGGGGAATAAACAAAACCAGACAATTCAAGATCAAAATCTCTTTCTGAAACCGAATTAATATAACCGGGAGTTGCTTTGTATTTGTTTGTCGATGTTTTCCAATTAGATGAATCTGTAGAAGTGAATTCTGTATTAATTCTCTCTAATGATTTTCCATTGTTTCCTCCCCAGTTTGAAAAATATTGAAGTGAATCAATTGTTCTGTCTAAAGAATCAAGCAGGATTATTTTATCACCGGAATTATTTAATGAAGGAAAATTTTTATATGCTATGTTTGATAAAACATTATAAAAGTCTGCTAATGTGGAATCATCAGCTAAAACAAAATAATCTTCCGGATTAAGAATAGTAGATTTGTCAATTACGGAAACAGTATCGTTATTGTCGGCAATTTTGTAATTCTTAATATCGATTGTTTTGTTACTTCTGTTGAAAATTTCTATCCATTCAGGTTCTGGGGAATCCGGCGCGTACATAAATTCATTTATTACCAATGTCGTTTCGTAGCTTCATTTATTGTGACACCGATTAACTTTGCAAATGCAATATTATTTGTCGTATCCTGATCATTTTCTTCTTCCAAATAAGCGATGTAATAATTATTTCCTTCACTAAAATCTGTTGTTTGAAAATTTAATTGTGTGCTGTCTCCACTTAAAATTGAATTTCCTTCAATTTGTGTTATCTGCTCTGTTGGTTGAGAGATTGAATCCGCATTTACATCGTTAAAAATTTTTACGATGAAAATTACCAGAAGCATTTAATCCGGGATTTGCGACTTTAATTGTAAAATTTATCTCTACTCCGATAATTCCATAACTATTTCCCGATATAAAGGAAGAAATTTTCAAATCAAAATCTTTTGGAGTTATGGAGTTAATATTTCCTGGTGTCGCTTTATTTTTACTGACAGAGGTTCCCCAATTCGATAGAAGTGTAGAACTTCCTTCAGCAGAAACTCTTTCGAGTGAATGACCTCCGGTTCCTCCCCATGCCGGAAGATAAGCGACACTGTCAATTAACTTTCCGTTATCGAGGTCAGTAAGTGTTAAGATATCTCCAGAGTTATTTAAAGTTGGAAGATTTACTACAAGCACTTTGGATGGCACATTATAATATTGAGTAATTGATTCGTGAGAAGAGAGAATAATGAATTCGTGGGGACCTAGAATCTCACCGAGGATTTGATCGCTTATAATTATTCCTGATGAAGGATCGGCAAATCTCCATCTTCCAATATTTATAGATTCGTTTGTAGTATTATACAATTCCACCCATTCCGGTTCACCTGATGATGGTGCATACATTATTTCATTAATAACAACATCGTTGTAATTATTTCCCGGAGGATTAACTTTAAATTGGATTATTTTTCTATTGTTTGTTGTGTCTTCGTCTTCCGGGAAATTTATTTTCCCAATTAGTTGATAACTACCTTCATTAGCTGAGTTGATCGAAGTATTAATTGTCATTGAATCACCAGGTAAAAGATTTGAAAAAGTTTGGGAGAAAATTAATTCCTGTTGTGAACCGGAAGAATCTAAATTAATATCATTATAAATCTCTATCGAAAAAGTCTGGGCAGTATTTGTCCCATTATTCTTAATTAACCCTGTAACCTGAACATCGTCTCCCATAATAGGAATTGCCGGATTAATTGTAATTGAATGGAAAGAAAGATCATTTCCTAAAGGTGTTACGGAATTTCTTTCGCCGGGAGTTCCATTTGTTTGAAATGAATTTTCCCAGTTACTTGTTGAATCATCTTTTCCCATTACAATTTTCTCATCGGAAATTCCCGAAGAGTTGTTTGCTGAATAGGTATAAGTCTCAAGAGTATCGTCATCAGCATTAACTAGCCATAATTGTCTGTCGGCTGTATTTGCCATTCCTGAAGTTCCGAAAGAATTATCGGATATTTTTACAATATTAATGCGTCAGGTGGAATAAGATCATTATATATCCCCGAAACAAAATCATAATCTCCTTCTAGAATAACAGCAAAAGATTTTGGTTGAAGAATAGTCCCAAATCCTGCGGTAGTAATCACATCTGCCTTGGAAGTCGAGTAAATAATTTTACAACTGTCGAGATCGATACTTTCTGTGTCACTTAAATTGTAAAGTTCGATGAACTCACTATTTGCAGATTGAGGGTCGAACATTATTTCAGAAAAAGTAAGTGAAGTATCCGTTTGTGAGAGTGCTGTATTAGAAAATAAAAACACACTCCATAAAATAGTTTTTAATCTGCCCCGCATAGTTTTTTAGCCCATTTGAAAGAAACTTAATTCAATTTATAGCAATGAAAGGACTAATGCAAGATTTGCTCTATTTTTTTGGAGGAAGAGGAAGATTTGCAAAGTATTCAAAGAGTTTGTCAGGCAGGAGTCTCAAGAATTTTATCCCAAGTACCGCGGGTAATGGAAACTGGATAATTCTTTTTTCTTTTTTTATACCTCTCAAAATTATTTTTGAAGCTTTTTCAACATTCATTAAGAAAGGCATCTGGAATTCGTTTTTATCAGTCATAGGACTTCGAACAAATCCCGGTTTAACAGTTATAACTTTTACATTGTATTTCTTTAGTTCAATACGAATGCTTTCAAGAAAAATTGAAGCAGCAGCTTTACTTGAGCAATAAGCAGCACTTCTTGGAAAACCTCTTAAGTCAGACAGGCTTGATATACCAACGATATATCCTTCTTTCTTTTTTATAAAGTCGGGAATTAATTCATCGAGACAATATACCAGACCAAGAGTATTAACATTAAAAATCTCTTCAATAAATTTACTGTCAAACTCTTCTATGCTCATTCTGTAACTTGTACCGGAATTGAGTATTGCGATATCAATATTTCGAAATTCTTTCTTAACAAAATTAAAAGCTGTCTTAACATTCTCTTTTGATGTTACATCACATTGAGCTGTTATAATTTTAGTGTTAAATGATTTTAATTCTTCTGCAAGATTATCGAGAACATTTTTTCTTCTTGCAAGAAGAGCTAAGTTTGCTCCTTCTTTTGCAAGGTCTTTCGAGAGTTGATATCCTATTCCGCTGGAAGCTCCCGTGAGTAGAATATTTTTATTTGAGAGATTCAATTATTACTTCTTCATCAGCAAAACCATAATTGCTTTTTGCACGTGCAGCCTGTTCTCTGCCTCATCAAAAACAACTGAATTAGGAGAATCAATTACTTCATCGACAACTTCGTCTCCTCTGTGTGCCGGAAGGCAATGTAAAAAGATATAATCTTCTTTTGCAAGCTTAACGAGTTTTTCATTTACCTGGTACTTATTAAAAATTTTCTTTCTTTCTATCGCTTCAGATTCCTGTCCCATACTTGCCCAAACATCAGTGTAAATAACATCCGCATCTTTAACGGCTTCTTCAGGATTTTCGACTATTTCAATTTTGCTGTTCATAGTTTTAGCATTTTCTAGTGCGGCATTTACTATTTCTTCATTTGGTTTGTATCCATTTGGAGAAGCGATGGAAATATGCATTCCAACTTTGGAACATCCATAAAGCAAACTATGGGCAACATTGTTTCCGTCGCCAACATAAGCAAGTTTTAGTCCTTTAAGTTTTCCTTTCTTTTCTGAAATAGTAAAAAGATCAGCTAAAATCTGGCAGGGATGAAGAAGATCTGTTAAACCATTAATTACAGGAATTGTAGCATGCTTTGCGAGGTCCATAACATCCTGGTGATCGAAAGTTCTTATCATTATTCCGCTGAGATATCTTGATAAAACTTTTGCAGTATCGTGAATGTTCTCGCTTCTTTTTAATTGCAGATCAGTTGGACCGAAATACATTCCGATTCCACCGAGTTGATAAATTCCTGTTTCAAATGAAACTCTTGTTCTTGTAGAAGGTTTAGAAAATATCATTCCGAGAGTTTGTCCCTCAAGATATTTATGAGAAACTCCATCTTTCAATTTCTTTTTTAGATCTGCAGAGAGTTCTAAGATTGTATTTATCTCATCAAGACTCAGATCATTTACTGAAATAAAACTTTTACCTTTCATATTAACGTTCATTAAATTCTCCTGATGACTAAGGGATTATTCTTGTCCCGATATTTCCGTTGTTTAATTGTGTCGCTTCAGTAATGATTGTTTCATTACCGGTTTTCTTAACAAAATTAATTGCCGCTTTTATCTTTGGTCCCATACTACCGGGTAAAAACTCACCGTCTTCAAAATATTTTATAAGCTCATTAAGTTTTACAGTTTCCAAAGCTTTTTGATTCGGCTTGTTAAAATTAATATAAACATGGGAAACATCTGTAAGAATATAAAATTTATCTGCATTTATTTCTGCAGCCAGGTGCGAGGAAGCAATGTCTTTATCTATTACTGCTTCTACTCCCTGGTAGAGATTTTTTTCATCAAGATAAACAGGTACACCTCCACCACCGGCAGTAATAACAATGTTTCCAGCGGATGCAAGCTCCTGAATAATGTCTCTACTTAATATTTTTAGTGGCTCTGGAGAGGCTACAATTCTTCTCCAGCCTCTTTTTCTCATATCCTCCTTAAACTCATAATTATTCATTTTTGCCATTAGTTCTGCTTCTTCTTTTATATAGAATGTACCAATTGGCTTTGATGGCTTTTTGAAAGCGGGGTCGTTTAAATCAACAAGAACTTCCGAAATTACTGTAATGACATTTTTATTAATATTTTGTTCAAGAAGAATATTTCTGAGTTGTCTTTCAATCATGTAGCCGATGCCACCTTGCGAATCGGCTACACAAATATCGAGAGGCATTCGTGGAATTTTGTAAGTGTTAAACCCGGCTTCGTTTCTTAAAAGAATATTTCCTACTTGGGGACCATTACCGTGTGTAATTACGAGATTGTAATCGTTCTTTATTAAGTTGACGAGATTAACACAAGTATCGTAAGTATTTTTCTCCTGCTGTTTAATTGTTCCAACCTGGTTACCGCGCAGCAGTGCGTTGCCGCCAAGGGCAACAACCGCAAGCTTTACCCCGCCTTTGGCGGGATGTGTTTCCATCACAAAAGCCCTTTTTCTTTTAAAACAGATTCAAGAGTAACATTTCCTTTTTCGTTAAGATCATATTTAACTCTTGTGGAAGGTTTATTGATCTTTAATAATCTTCCAAGATCTATCGGAGTTCCTATAACAACAGAATCACAATCAGCTTTGTTGATAGTCTCTTCAAGATCTTTCATTTGTTTTTCACCATAACCCATAGCAGGAAGAAGAACTCCTATGTTGGGATATTTTTTAAATGTTGCTGAGATAGAACCGACAGTGTAAGGTCTCGGATCAATAATTTTAGAAGCTCCCAATCTTTGTGCAGCAATAGTTCCTGCGCCATATTTCATTTCGCCATGAGTTAAGGTAGGACCATCTTCAATAACAAGAACGCGTTTTCCTTTTATTAGTTCAGGATTTTCTGCTGTGACTGTAGATTCAGCTTCTATTATTTTTGCATTAGGATTAACACTTCCGATATTCTTTTTAACAGTAAGAATATTTTCCGGATCAGCAGAATCAATTTTATTTATTATAACAACATCAGCCATTCTTAAAGAAGTATTGCCGGGATAGTAAGTCATTTCGTGTCCGGGTCTGTGCGGGTCAGCAACTGTAAAGGTAAGATCAGCTTTATAAAAAGATGTATCGTTATTACCGCCGTCCCACAAAATTATGTCGGCTTCTTTTTCTGCTTCTCTTAAAATTGCTTCATAATCAACTCCGGAATAAATAACTCCGCCTCTTGCAATGTGAGGTTCATATTCTTCGATCTCTTCAATTGTGCAATCATGTTTTTTAAGATCTTCATAAGTTCCAAAGCGCTGCACTTTTTGTTTTACAAGATCACCGTAAGGCATAGGATGACGCACTGCTACCACTTTCTTTCCCGCATCTCGTAAAATGTTTACTATCTTCCTCGAAGTTTGAGATTTGCCGGAACCTGTTCTGACTGCGAGCACAGCTATAACAGGTTTACTACTTTTTATCATTGTTTTTTCTACACCGAGAAGTGTGAATGCAGCACCAGCCGCATTTACAATCGAAGCTTTTGTCATTACATAATTGAAAGGCACGTCGGAATAAGAGAAAACTACTTCATCAACTTTTAAGTTTTTTATTAGTTCGGTGAGTTTAGATTCCTCATATATTTTTATTCCATCAGGATAATTCTTTCCGGCAAGTTCGGCAGGATAAACTCTTCCTTCTATATTAGGAATTTGTGTTGCAGTAAAAGCCACAACATTGTAATCATTATTATTTCTGTATATGCAGTTGAAGTTATGGAAATCGCGTCCGGCGGCTCCCATGATTAAAATATTCTTAGACATAAAATTCTCCACTTTAAGGTTGTGTTCTTAAATCTTTAACGGCGATGATATGTGGAGAGTTGAGCTAGGTTCCTTCTAATAGATATGCAATTAAAAACATAATTTTTTATGTGGTCTATAAATTTGATATATAATTTAATAAATACCCCTCAAAAGAGTAATTCAAATCGGCAATAATTAACCTTAATTTTTTTCTTTTTTACTTGCGAATGGTAGAAAACACAAAAACAAAGAAGTTTGGAATAATTGGGCGGGCTTTGGTTTTATTTTACAAATTGTTATTTTTCATCAAAAATTATTCCAGTGATTGTTAAAAATATTGTTCAAATTGAAAACATTGCACTTGGCAGGGAAATTGTTCAAACTAGGTTTGCTTGCGATTTAAAAAAGTGCAAAGGTGCGTGCTGCACAATTGAAAGTAATTATGGTGCTCCGCTTCTTGATGAAGAAGTAGAGACGATTTCGAAAATATTGGAGATCATAAAAGAGTATTTACCGGAAAAGCATAAGCAGATAATTGATAAGGAAGGATTCTTTGAAAAAAAAGAGAATAAGCTTATGACTACCAGTGTTGAGAACAGGGCTTGTGTGTTTGTTAATTTTGAAAATGGAATTGCCAAGTGTGGAATTGAAAAAGCATTCTTTGATGGCAAAACGGATTTCAGGAAACCAATTTCTTGTCATCTCTTTCCAATAAGAGTTGAGGATTTTGGTGGAGATGTTTTAAGGTATGAAAAATTTGAAGAATGTTCTCCGGCATTAAAAAATGGAGAAAAAGAAAATATCAACTTAGTTGATTTCCTGGAAGAATCACTTATTAGAAAATTTGGTAAAAAATGGTTTACAAAACTGAAAGGATTTACGGATAAATAAATGCTATCACTTAATCAGAGACTATCGCAACAGCAGAAGTTATCGCCGCAACAAATTCAGTATCAGAAATTGTTACAATTAAATACGATGGCTTTGGAACAGAGGATTAAAACCGAATTAGAAATTAATCCGATTCTTGAGGAAGTAAACGAAGAAGAATTGACCCAGGATGAAGAAAAGAAGGAAGATGAAGCTTTAGAAGAACAGGAGGATTTTGATAAGGAGGAGTTTGAATTAGAAGATTTTATGAATGATAATGAGTTTGATGGCTTCAAAGTAAACAGGAGTGCCGATGATGAAGTGTTTCACCCGGTAGCTCCATCCAGAGAAAGTCTTACTGAACACTTACAAAATCAATTAAGATTACTGGAACTTAATGATAGCCTTATGGCTTTGGGAGAGGAGATAATTGGTAATTTAGATGACGATGGTTATTTAAAGCGTAGTTTGGAAGATCTTGTTAATGAATTAAAAATGTTCGATCATATTGAATTAACTCTTGAAGATGCAGAAAATTTATTGAATAAAGTTCAAAGATTTGATCCGCTGGGAATAGCGTCGAGAAATTTAAAGGAATGTTTGCTTGTTCAGCTTCATTACTCAAATTCTAATTTTGATCCTTACTATAAATTCCTTGCAAAAGATTTGCTCGAAAATTACTTCGATGATTTTACAAAGCGGCGTTTCGATGCGATAAAACAGAAAATGAATCTTACGGATGAAACCTTAAAAGCAACTGTCGATCTAATACAAAAGCTTAATCCAAAACCGGGCGAAGGCAACATCGAGTCTATAGAATTCAATCAAATCACCCCGGATTTTATTTTAGAAAAGATTGATGATAATTTTGTTATTACGTTAAATGACAGAAGCATGCCTTCTGTTACTGTTAGCAGAACTTACCTTGAAATGTTTAACGCTAATAAAAAGGCTAAAAAAAACCAGAGAGAAAAAGAGACATACAAATTCTTACGTGAAAAATTCGAATCTGCAAAATGGTTTATTGCCTGTATTCAGCAAAGAAGAGAAACTTTAATGAAAATTATGCAGGCTATTCTCGAAAGACAATACCAGTTTTTTGAAAAGGGACCGAAGTTATTAAGACCGATGATTTATAAAGACATCGCGGAAGAAATTCAAATGGACATTTCCACAATAAGCCGCGTTGTAAACGGCAAGTATGTTCAAAGTCCAATGGGAATTCACGAGCTCAAATACTTTTTCAGTGAAGGACTTATTACAGACAGCGGGGAAGAAGTTTCAAACAAGCATATAAAAGAAAGATTAAAAGAGATAATAGAAGTGGAAAGTAAAAAGTCTCCGTTTAGTGATGATAAGCTTGCCGAACTTTTGAATACCGAAGGAATTCATATAGCTCGTAGGACTGTTGCAAAATACAGAGAGCAACTCAGGATTCCTGTAGCCAGATTACGAAGAGAAATATGACCGGCTATGCCGTTGATGTTTTTATAATAATTTTTCTTTTTGCTCTTTTCGGTTACTCTCACTCTTTACTTGCCTCAAATAAAATAAAAAGACTTGCGGTATCTTACGCAGGAAATTATGTTGCATTTTACAGGCTGGCTTATAATATTCTATCAATATTGATTGTTTATGCATTGTTTATGATTTTACCACGCCCCGATATAATCATTTATGACTTAAAATATCCCTTCGATTTTATTATTTTAATTCCTCAATTTTTAAGTCTTGCTGGTTTTATTTGGAGCTTAAAATACATTAGTTTGAAAGAGTTTTTAGGAATCAGCCAGATTGAGCGCTGGTTTAATAACCAATATGATGTAAATGAACTTGACGAGAATCTTACTTTAAGAATCCGGGGTGCTTATAGATTTATGAGACACCCGCTTTATTTCTTTTCAATAATGTTTCTTTTATTCAGACCTGTTATGGACCTCTTTTATTTAACTTGTTTAATATGTATTATAATTTACTTTTATATCGGTTCTTACTATGAAGAAAAGAGACTTGTTGAAAAATTTGGGGAAGTATATATAAAATACAGAAAAGAAGTCCCGGGAATTTTCCCGGTAAAGTTTTATAAACCTTATAAACAAGAAATTGTTTAACTATATATTGGAAGAAAGAAATTTTTATGACTGAAAAAATAAGATCGACAACTGTTTTAGGAATTGTTCATAATGGTAAAGCGGCAATGGCTGGAGACGGACAGGTTTCTCTTGGAAATACTGTGATGAAACACAATGCATTGAAGATCAGAAAAATTGCTAACGGAAAAGTCTTATGCGGTTTTGCAGGAGCGTCAGCAGATGCTTTTACTCTTGTAGAAAGATTCGAGGATAAGCTTGAACAATACCGTGGAAATGTAAATCGCGCTGCAGTCGAGCTTGCAAAAGACTGGAGGACTGATAAGTTCTTAAGGAAGCTTGAGGCTATGCTTGCTGTAGTTTCCGAAGATAAAGCACTTATTATTTCCGGCAATGGAGATGTAATTGAACCGGATGACCAGGTTGTAGCGATAGGTTCCGGAGGTATGTATGCTTTAGCAGCTGCACGAATGTTGAAAAAGTATAGTAAACTTTCTGCGGACGAGATTGCAAAGGAAGCATTGTTAACCGCTTCTGAAATTTGTATTTACACTAATGATAAAATTAATATTGAGGTAATTGAAAAATAAATTATGGAACAGAACGCAAGAAAAGAATTAACCCCATCGCAAACTGTTAAAGAACTTAATAAATTTATAATTGGTCAGAACGAAGCTAAAAGAGCTGTTGCTATTGCTTTAAGAAACAGGTGGCGCCGTCAGCAAATCGTTGATGATCTTAGAGAAGAAATCTTACCTAATAACATTATACTTATTGGTCCTACAGGAGTTGGAAAAACTGAGATCGCAAGAAGACTTGCAAAACTTGCAAATGCACCGTTCATAAAAGTAGAAGCTTCTAAGTTTACAGAAGTCGGTTATGTTGGAAGAGATGTTGAATCTATGATAAGAGATTTAACGGATATTGCTGTGAATATGGTCAAATCTGAAAGAACAAATGAAGTAAAAGCAAAAGCTGAAGAACTTGCCGAAGAAAAAATTCTCGATATACTTATTCCTCCAGTTAAAAAAGCTGTTGGTATTTCACACGAAGGTGAAAATGATGAGAACAATGATGCATATCAAAATCAGAAGACAAGAGAGTGGATGAAGGAGAAGCTTAAAAATGGAGAGATGGATGATAAGATGATAGAATTTGACGCAACTGCTCAGAATGGTTTTGGAATGCAGGTGTTGGGTCCTTTGGGAATGGATGATATGGGAATAAATATGCAGGAGATTATCGGCAACATAATGCCGAAAAAGAAAAAGAAAAGAAAAACAAGTATTGCCGAAGCGCGCTCAATTATTGCGCAGGAAGAAGCACAAAAGCTGATTGATATGGAATCTGTTCAGAAGGAAGCTATTCAAAGAGTCGAGAACACTGGAATTGTTTTCGTAGATGAAATTGATAAAGTCGCGAGCAGTGGAAGCAAAGCGCAGGGACCAGATGTTTCGCGAGAAGGCGTTCAGAGAGATTTACTTCCGATTGTTGAAGGCTCGAATGTAAATACAAAGTTTGGTGTTGTAAAAACCGATCATATTCTTTTTATTGCCTCGGGAGCTTTTCATGTTGCAAAGCCATCTGATCTTATTCCTGAACTCCAGGGGCGTTTTCCAATTAGAGTTGAACTTAAAAGTTTAACGGAGGATGATTTTGTTCAAATTCTTACGACTCCCGAAAACGCTTTGCTCAAACAATATATTGCTTTGCTTGGTACCGAAGGAGTTGAACTCGAATTTAAATCTGATGCAATAAGTGAAATTGCTAAAATTGCGACAGAGGTAAATGAACAGGTCGAAAACATAGGAGCAAGAAGACTTCACACAATTCTTACAACTTTGCTTGATGAGATTCTCTTTGATGTTCCGGATAA
This sequence comes from uncultured Ignavibacteria bacterium, assembly GCA_963727535.1. Taxonomy (GTDB): domain Bacteria; phylum Bacteroidota; class Ignavibacteria; order Ignavibacteriales; family Ignavibacteriaceae; genus RBG-16-34-14. Next base: position 30,034 of record CAVSGR010000002.1, on the reverse strand, counting down.
ACTGCCCTACCGAAAAAGTATCGATCGATGCTGAAATAGTTAAGCAGAAATTAGATAAAATTGTTAAAGACAGAGACCTGAGTAAATTTATTTTGTAATTTTATTCTGCCCTTTTTCATTTCTAAAGCTTGAGAACTGGTACAATATTTTTTTATCTTTATCTATACTAAAATCCTTTTTAAGCCTGATAAAGAATGAAGAATCTATCCGGGAAATTATTCGGCATATCTTATCTTAAGATAATTGCACTTTTTTTTGCTTTATTTTTGTTGTTGGTTTTTTCCGGCTTTGCAAGATTTTTTGATAAAGAATCTGCAACATTTTTAACAAAGCTTGGGGGGGAATCAGCCCCTGATTCCAATATTGTTATAATTAATATTACTGAAAATGATATTTCTGCAATCGGTCCCTGGCCGATTAAAAGAAGCTATTATGCGTTGTTAATAAAAAGTCTGTCCGATTTAAAAGTTAAATCCATTGGGCTCGAAGTTTTCTTAAGCGCAAGATTCGCGACACAGTCTGTTTACGATAATCTGCTCACAAAAGAAATAATGAAAGCCGGCAATGTTGTTTTAAGTTCTACTGCGGGTAGTGTTCAATTAAACAATTCAATTTATAAAACTGATTCTTTGAGTTATCCAACTCCTAAACTACTCAATGAGAAAATAAAAACCGGGCATTTAAATTTTATTGAAGACGATGTGATAAAAATTCCTCTTGTTTTAAAAACCAGAAATGAAACTGAAAAAGCTTTTTCACTCCAACTGGCAGATAAAAATTTATCTCGTAAAAATATCGAAGTAAATCTTTTTAGTTCATGGGAGAAATTCAGGAATTATTCGCTAATTCAATTTTTCGATTTGTATAGAAATCAAAAAGAGTCTCTCAAGTTCCTTAGAAATAAAATTGTTCTCATCGGCATAAGTGATCCGCAGCTTGCCTTATTTGTTTCTTCACCGTTTGATGAAGAAGTACCTGGAGTTGCTTTGCACGCTTTTGCAGTTGACAATATTCTGAATAAGCACTGGATAAATAGTGACACAATTTTCTCTCCAATAATATTTTTACTGTTTCTTTGGTTTGTTGCTTTTTATACAGAAGAAAAATCAGTGCGGAAGTTATCAGCTATTTATGTATCAATTTTCATCCTGATTTTTGCTTTATCATTTATCTTGTTGAAATTCTCTTTTCTAAAAGTATCTTACTCATATTTTTTGATTCCTTTCCTTTTTCTTGTCCTTACAGAATTAATCTTATACATAAGCAAAAGCAGAAACTTACTTATAGATGCCCTGGCAGAAACACAGGTTCTAAAAAATGTACTAAAAAGCAAAGAAAGTGAATTAACAAAACTTCAGAAAGAACTTGATATATCAAGTGAATCTCCTCAACTATTAGAAAAAATTAAAACCCTTAAAGAAGATATTAACAGGCTTAAAGAGAAAGAAGAAGATCAATCCGCTGCAGAAATCAATACCAACGAAGAACCAGAAAACTTTTACGGTATGGTCTATAAATCCAAAGTAATGGCTAATGTAGTTGATTTGGTAAAACGTACCGCTCCCGAAGACGCGAATATTTTAGTTCTTGGAGAAAGCGGAACAGGAAAGGAACTCGTTGCAAAAGCAATTCATACTTTAAGTAAACGTAAGGATAAAAACTTTGTTGCTGTTAATTGCGGTGCTCTTTCCGATTCTTTACTTGAAAGCGAATTATTTGGTCATGTAAAAGGGGCTTTTACGGGAGCCATTTCAGATAAAAAAGGAAGATTTGAAGCTGCAGATAATGGAACGATCTTTTTAGATGAAATTGCAGAGACATCTGAAAATTTCCAGGTTAAATTGCTGAGAGTGCTTCAAACAGGTGATTTTGAAAAAGTTGGTTCTTCAAAAACAGAACATGTAAATCTCAGGATAATTGCTGCAACAAATAAAAATATTGAGGACGCTGTAAAAGAAAAAAAATTCAGGGAAGATCTTTACTACCGGCTCAATGTTATAAAAGTGGAATTACCTCCTTTAAGAGATAGAAGAGAAGATATTGAAATTCTGGTCAACTATTTTGTCGCGAGGGAATCGAATGATTTTCGAATTTCAAATTCGGCAAGTAGATCTCTAAAAAATTACCAGTGGAAAGGAAATATTAGAGAACTCGAATCTGTAATTAAAAGAGCGTGTATACTTACAAAGTCTTCAGGAAGAAATCTTATCCAGCTTTCTGATTTGCCGAAAGAAATTGTTAAAGAAACCTCGATCGATTTTGATGACCTTGTGCTCGAGTCTCTAAGACAAAAGAAATTTTCTCATTCTTCTGTTTCAGAAACAGCAAAAGAATTAGGGAATGTGAACAGAACTCTTGTATCTGAAAACTTCAGAGGATATTGTCTTAAGATCTTAATCGAAAATAATTTCCATTTGGCAAAGGTTGTTAGTTTAATTTCGGAAACTGACGATTCTGAAGTTAATGAAAGAGTAAAAAATAAAATTGAAACTTTTGTTCAGAACATTGAAAATGATGTGAAAAATATTCCTGATAAAGATTTTGGAATAGTTAAGTCTAAATTGATTTCAAAGTATAAAAACCTTCCACAAAGATTTCATTTTTATCTAGATGAAGTGATAAAACACTACCTTTAATTATGTAACCTTCCTTACTAATTGCCCGTCTTTATACATATGGAAATGTCCGTTTGTCATAAAGTGTACAAAAACGTTTAAAGGGTTGTATATATTTGTAGCCTAAAATCATACTGGTTTTTTGCTTAATGATTTATAATAACATTAAAATATTTGGCACGCCGGTTGGCATAACAAAGTGTTTTAAGTTCTAATAAAATTTTAAGGAGCTTGTATGTTAAACAAATTATTATTTACAATTTTTGCTATACTTATTTTAGCCGGAAGTAATTCCGTGTTTGCCCAGGGTGAGGAAAACGAAAAAGCAGAAGCCGTAAAACAGGATTCAGCAGAAGTGTCTGACAAAGACGAACATACCAAGTTTGACTGGCACAATTTTAAAGCTAATTTCGATTTGTTTGATTCTCATCTTATTCACTCGCCATCCATTTCCCTTACGTATGGATTTTCTTCAATGAACATTCACAACTTTTCAGGATCGTTTGCAAATCCCAATATTCCCGAGATTAAGCTGGGTTATACAAATGAGAAGTCAACCTGGACCGCCGAAAATATCTTACATTATAAATACAATTATCTCTTTTTAAGCAATCTAACTACAGATATTTCAGGCACTCCGGCTGCAAATGAAATCGAATCAAATTTATGGAGATTTGGATTCGGATGGGCAAGGGGTTATGGATACAGACTCGGTTCCTCATCCGCTATTATTCCATACAATTCGTATTCTTTTGCATGGTCAAGGCTTGATGTAAAAAATTTTCCAGCAAATCCGGATGATGCAAACAAGCTTTCTTTGTTCAATAATGCTTTCCGTTTTGGAACGGGTTCCGAAGCTGGATTAAGAATAAAGGTAATTCCTCTTGTTAATCTCGAAGTTGGTTATGAGCGATCAGTTATTTTTGAAAGACATCTTTTCTGGAAATGGGCAGGTAGTGCTTTGTTAGAAGGTGCGGGACAATGGGCTCTCGATGCGTTTGTAGACAAAATTATGGAATCTTCACCTTATGCTGCACCAATTGTTGGATTTGTTCTTAAAGGCGCATTATCTTATGGAATATATGAATTAAGGCAGGGAAAAATGAACTGGCCTTTTGAGAGTGCTGCCCCTCTTGCTTATGATCAATTTAAATTTGGTTTAACATTTAACTTCTAAAATATAGTCTCACCGATTACAGCCATGCTTTTGCATGGCTGTAATCTTTTGATTCTTTAAGAAAATTTAATTTTCACTTTGTTAATAACATCTTCTTTGTTTCATTAAAATTCCCTGCTGCTAACCTGTAAAAGTATACACCTGAAGATAATTCATTTGCATTAAAGGACACACTGTGCTCTCCTTCCCCTTCTTCTTCGTTTACAAGAGATGCAACTTCTGTTCCTAAGACATCATATATTTTAAGACTAACAAAACTTTTAGAAGGCAGATCATATTTAATTGTTGTTGCCGGGTTAAATGGATTAGGATAATTTTGCTCCAATACAAATCTTTCCGGCACCGCAGTAGAAATCTCTACAGTTTTTGAATACTTATAGCTGCCTTTATTATCTATTTGTTTTAAGCGATAGCTATATTTGCCTGGTAATAAATTTGAATTATCCGGGAATGAATATTCCTTTGGAGAATTGCTTGTTCCGTTTCCTTCGACAAAACCAATTTTTGTCCAATTATCTTCATTTTTGGAAATGGATTGACTTCTTTCAATTTCAAATCCAAAGTTATTTACTTCAGTTGCAGTTTGCCAATTTAAGTTAACTTTATTATGGACAACTTTGGCTGTAAAAGAAGTTAATTCAACAGGTAATGGTTGTGTGCCGGAAGATAAAGGATTAAGTAAATCAGAATCAAAATCGTGAATACCGCCTAATACATTTAAACCATTTAATGACACTTCAATAGTACCGCTTGGAGAAGGACCAACATCAACTGTTATGTAATAAAAATTATTACTTCCGGAAACTGTAGAATTTAAACCATAAAGACTAATGTAAGAGTAAGTATCATCAAAATCTAATCTTTCCGTTACAAGTGTTGCATAAGTGAAAGTTGAATTAGGAGATTTCCAAAGTCTAAAATTGCTTAAGCCTGAATGAGCACCATTAAATAAAACCACTATATCATTCAAAATTGCATTTGCATCAATAGTTGTAGAAAGCCTGAACTGACCAATTGGATTATCAGTTGTGTTGGGTGTTAATGCTGGGGGGGTATAAGAAATTCCATCTGTAAAATGTACTTTATGTACGGTTGCCGAAATATTATCAAATTCATAATTTAATGTACCTCCGTCGGTTTTTGTTATCGTAAATGATGCGATGCCCGTAGGTAAATATGGGAAATAAAAGGATTGTCCATTATAACCGTCAATATCTGCAGTAAATACGTCTCCCATATTAGTTGTAAAAGTAAGGTTATCTGTTGTTCCAAAAGATGTAAATAAGCCCTCAAGATTTATTGATTTAACAACTACCGCATTTGTAAACGTAAAAGTAGCGGATGTTGCTCCTCCATTCATCACTATATAATTGCCAATCATATAAGTTGTAGGATTGTTATGAATATAAAAACCTGTCGATGAGGAAACCGTTAAGTCTACACCATTATTATATTGCTCTACGGTGTTACCAATAATAGTAGCTCCACTTTCAAAATCATATAACGATTGGGGTTTTACTAAAACTATACTAAACAGAACAGTAACAATTGTAAGAAAAATTTTTAGCCGCATTACTTTTCTCCTTTTTTTTATTTATTTGTTGATTAAAATTGCGTGAGCAAAAGTATGAAAGCGCGGAGGGGTAAATCTAACAGCTTAGTTAGATTTACTAACAGAATAGTACCATTGGTTGGAACTATTCAAAAAGAAGCAAAAAATGAATGTTTTTAAACCCAAAATTAAGCATTAGAGATATTTGTCAATCTGAGCCTGTCGAAGATTGACTATGTTTTATGAATTCACGCTTCGACAAGCTCAGCGTGACATTAAGTATTTGATTTTATACCTAACGAATAAATTGGGTTAAAAAGAAAGGATGGATTTACTCCTTAGATTTTTCATAGTACTCAGAAGGAGCAATTCCGTGCAGTTCCTTAAAACATTTTGCAAAATAAGATAGGTTATTAAACCCTACAGAATAAGCAACCTGTGTAACGCTCTCACCTTTTTGTCCCAGTATTTGTGCAGCCCGTTTCAAACGGTAATTTCTTATAAATTCGCCGGGAGCTTCATTAGTAATTGCCTTCATTTTACGATGTAATTGATTTTTGCTCATTGGGAGTTTATCCTGCATTTCCGGCACTCCGAATTCTGCATCCGAAAGATTATCTTCCAAATATTTCATAACTTTTTGTAAAAATTGTTCATCTAGTGTTGAAACAGGAATAAGTTTAGGCTCCAACAAAATAGCTCTGCCGTATTTTTCTCTGAGTTGTCTTCTTTGTGTAATCAGGTTTTTAACAAGAACCTGCAGTTCTTTCCTGTCAAATGGTTTTGTTAAATAACTATCAGCTCCTGTTTCTAATCCTTCAATCTTTTGATCTTGTCCTGCTTTTGCGGTTAACATAATTACAGGAATATGATTAGTGTTTTCGTTTGTTTTTAATTTTTTGCAGAGAGTCGTTCCATCCATTTGTGGCATCATCAGATCGGTAATTACCAGGTCAGGAATTTCTCTTTTAGCCGTTTCCAAACCTTCTTTTCCATTAGGAGATTCAATTATTCTGTAATCATTAACTAATTGCTTTTTAATGAAACTTCGCATATCCCGATTATCTTCTACTATTAATACAATTGGAGTTTCAGAATCATCATTTTCATTAGTTAATTTAACATCTGCCGGAATATTTAAAATTTCATCCGGCTTATAGGATGGTTTTCTTAAATCATCCGGTATAGTTTTATCAGAAGGTAAAGATAAATCCGGCTCTATTTTAACAGGTAGTTTAATTATAAATCTTGAACCTTTTCCAGGCTGACTTTCAACTTCAATATTTCCATTCACCAGGTTCAGTAATTCTCTTGTCAACGCAAGCCCGATACCGCTGCCTTCATGTTCACGAGTTAGTGAATTGTCGGACTGATAAAAGCGATCGTAAATAAATTGCTGTTGTGCAGGCAGGATTCCAACTCCATTGTCAATTACTTCAATAGTAAGTAAACTATTTTCTTCAGGTTGATTTGACAAAAAAGCTTTCAGGGTAATTTCACCTTTGTCCGGAGTGAATTTAAAGGCATTGGATAGAATATTATATATTATTTTTTCCAGCTTATCCTGATCAAACGATACTAATAATTTATCCTCGGGCACTTGAACATTGTAATTAATTTTTCTTTGATCTGCATGAGAATTGAATGCAGAACCAATTGTTCTTAAAAATTCAAAAATATCTCCCTTTACAGGATTAAGTTCTAAACTATGCGCGTCAATTTTCGAAAGGTCTAATAACTGATTCACTAACCTGAGAAGTCTGTTAGTATTATTCCGGATCATGACTTTATCTTCTTCCGATATTGATTCACCGGGAGCTTCTAATGACTGGTCTACAGGTCCCTTAATTAAAGTTAATGGAGTTCTGAATTCATGAGAAATGTTGGCAAAAAAACGCGATTTCTGCTGATCCATTTCTTTAAGTTTTTCTGCCTGTTTTGCTAACTGTTGAGTTTGACCTTCCAATTGTTCTGCCTGCCTGGCTAACTGATGCGTTCTTTCCTTAACTATATTTTCCAGAATTTCTTTATCACGCTTTAAACGCTTAGATCGCAGCTGAACAATTAATATAACAGCACCTATTATCCCCAAGCCATAAAACAAATAAGCCCACCATGTACGCTGCCACGGAGGTAAGATTATAAAAGCATATTGATCTTCTCTACTTATGTCGCCATAAATATCTTTTCCTCTGACGTGGAAGACATAGTTGCCTTCGGATAGATTTGTATAATTTCTCTGTGTTTCACTTGACCAGTCGGACCAACTTTTATCAAAACCTTCTAAATAACATTGGTATTGATTATCCTTCTCACTATGGAAACTCAATGATGAATATTGAAACCGGAATTTGTTATTGTTGAATGGAAGTGAAGGTAGGAATAATCTTTTACTTTGCGGCTTTACTCCGGCAAACAATATAGAATCGTTCATATAAATAACTTTTCTAACAAGCGTTGCAATGTTAATATCCTCCTTTTCTTTTATTAGAAAGTTGTGCCTTATCAAACCGCTTTTTGTAGCAAACCAAACAATGTTATTTTCTTTTTCATATAAAAATTTTTTTCCGATATAGTTATTAATTCTTCCTTCCTTAAGATTCTCAACAATATATTTCCCCCCAGATTTTTTCCAGGCAACCATTTTAGCTTTTACATTTTCGTTTTCTTTTAAATCAAACCAGATATTACCAAAGTCATCAATAACTCTAACCCATATTTCTTGTTTGTTCACACTTAATATTTTATTTATTACGCGATCTATCATAAAAGTGTCGGCAGATTGGTCATAACGGTATATATCGTGGTTATGTATAATGCAAACAAAGAGAAGTTGATCTTCAAAGAGATACAGATGTCCAACATCATCAGGTAACCCTTTTAATATTCCACATTTCTCAACTTCAGAATTTTTAATATTGGGTTTAAAAGAAACTTTCCACATCCAGTTTACATTTGTTTCCAACCATAAAACACCTGACTTTGTTTCCAGTATTTCGTGAATACTTTCATAAACTCCGGGAATCTTTCCTTCATTTTCCCAACGGGAATTCTTAAAATAAATTGATCTGAGTCCATCTGTATTTCCAATAAAAATTCTGTTCGGATCTAATTTTGATCTGAGAATCGAATAGGTTTTGAAATTACTAATAAGAGTTAAATCATTCCCTCTTAGCTGATAAACTCCCACATCTGAGCCAATCAATAAGAAATTTTCAAATAATAATAGGGACCATATTCTTTGATTAGCACCTTTTACAAGCCGGAAAACAGGTTGTTCAGATTTACTATTATCCAAATAAAACAAACCCCGGTCTGTTCCCGCATAAATTTTATCATTGTACCTGATAACTGCTTCGACTGTCCCTTTTAACTGTGTATCAGAACCAAATTCAGAGAATGGGGATGGATATTCTATTTTGGCAATACCGTCATTCATTGCAGCCCAGATTATTCCCGATTTATCCTGGAACAAATTAAATATTATCGGTGATGTTATTTTAGCTTGGCTGTTAAGAGATAGGCGTCGTTTTCCGGTTTTATCAATAATGAATAATCCCCCCTGTAATGTTCCAAAAGCAAAGGAAGAATCATTTAATTGTATTCCACAATAGATTTTGTTTTCCTTCAATAAATTATTTATCTCGGAGTTAAAAGGCTCTGCACTTTGTCCATCATATAAGAAGAGTCCCTGGTTAAGAGTTCCGATTAGCAAACGCTGTTTATCATAAGGAAGGATAGTTGAAATTGTTTTATCAGAAAAATATCTGCTGTTGGGCAGCGGTTTTAATTCATTATTTTTTAACTGAAACAATCCGTCATTGTTAACTTTTAACAATAACTTGCTGTTAATCCAAAATGCCTTGGTAAATTTGTTTTCTCCTGCTTTCCACACCTTAAATTTTTTCCCTGTCCATTTGAACAGTGCTTCGGGCGTCTGAAAATAAATTCCTTCCGAAGTAGAATGAGCACTATATACTCGTGAGAAATTCTGATCTTCTTTTTAAAAATGATAACAAGGATACGTAAATTAATCGTCCAACGGAGTCAGCTTCCAGATAGCCGATTTCTCCAACTGCCCCGACATACATTCTTCCGTTTTTATCTAAAGTTAGAGCTAATACTGATGACTGGTTTGGAAGTGTTATTAATTCCCAGGTTGTTCCATCATAGATAAGTACGCCGTCCCCGTTGCCAAAATACATTAGTCCGTTTTTGTCCTGGGAAATTGTCCAATTTTGTTTGTGTGCATTATATTCATCAGTAAAATATTGGGTAGAAAAGGGGAAGCCGGATTCGATCTGGTACGGTCCATTATTCCTGGAATGTACAAATTGAGCAGTGAGTTCCGTATAAGAACTGGAAATAGCAAAAAAGCAAATGAGAAATAATAAAGTACAAGATTTCAATTCGACTCTTTCTCAAAATTAATCTAAAAAGAATGAAATTATTAAACAGCACCTTCATTACTAACTCAAACTGAACTAACAATACAGAGAAATAATTACAGCAGTAACTCAATAAGGAAGAGAATAAGCCTTAAGGGTTACTTTAAAAACTTTAACTTTAAATTAACAATTTCAGAATCACTTCCCAATCTAACTGGTGGACCCCAGGTACCGACTCCGCAAGTTACATAAAACTGGGTTTGCTCTTTCTTTAAATATCCCCAGCTTATTTCATAAATCCATTTTGTTATAAAGTTTACGGGAAACATTTGCCCGTTATGCGTATGACCGGAAAGCTGAAGATCAATATTTTCATTTACCGCTTCTCCAAGTTTGCTTGGAGTGTGATCTAAAAGAATGACAGGATAATTTTTGTTAATGTCTGTCAGAATTTCTTTTAAAGATTTTCTTTGTTTTCCTGTAAAATTAATCTTACTTCTATCATCTCTTCCAACGACATAAAAGCTATTCTCGATAAAAACAGATGAATCCCTAATCACACTTAATCCCATTTCTTCCATGTATTTATCTAATTCATCGGCACCATTTATAAATTCGTGATTTCCATTTGAAACAAAGACGCCATACTTCGATTTAATTTTAGATAAATCTTTCCCGATATTATCGCGTTTCAGAATATTAATGTTATCATCAAGAATATCTCCGGTCATTAAAACAATGTCGGCATCGAGAGAATTAATCTTTTCTACGACTCTATTGAGAAGTCCGCCGTTAATCAGGGTAAGATGAAAATCTCCCACAAGTACAACATTAAGCTCATTTATCATTGACGACTTTTTAGGAATATTAATCTCAGCATGATTTATCTTTATATTTCTCGTGTTTATAAATCCTACTATTATGATTATAATGCTAACCGATAAAACAACAATAAAGGCAACAAACTTTGCGGCTGAATAATTTGCAGTTATAAAAGTCGGATAAATTGTAAAAAAGCGGTTAAGAAGATTTGTTAAATCAATTAAAAGAATGAACAGAAAGAAATAGAGCATGAAGGCAAACCAAAAAGAACCACTCCACAGCAAAATGTCATAGATAATTTCTGGAATTTTCGAGCCGGCAATTTTTGCAATTATATATCCCGAAGCTGCAAGTAAAAAAATAATTATATAGAATGGTTTTAGAAAAGGGAAAAGAGCGATTGCATGCCATCCGTGGATAAAAATGTAATAATTTGTAGCTGAATAAACTATAAGGAAAACTATAAAAAATATGGTCATAATTAACCGATTGTTTGTATTTTCGTTAAGAAGAAAATTTGTTTTTACTAAATACTATTTTTTATGATGAAAAATATATCATTATTTTCTTTATTATGGAGAAAACTTCCGGGAGAAAGTATGAGAACCATAAAATATAAAATATTAGTTGTATGTATTTTTCTTTTACCACTTTCTGTTAATGCACAAAATGATGTTGATGGAAGTAGGGATAATCCTCATGTTCAGCGCTATCCGGGTTCTGTAATCATATTTTATAATGAAACTAATAACGGGAATTATGAACTTACTTTAGGTCCCCTGGTAAAAAATTCTCCTAACGATCAATTATATACACGAACCGATACAAGAACTCTTAGCGGAAAAATAACAACGTTGCAATACCTGGTTAAGAATGCCGAATTTCAGGATGTTGTTGATTTTTATGATAATGCTCTTAAAAAGAATGGATTTGAGTTAATTGCTTTTACAAGAGCTGCCAGACCGATGGATGTTGCCGGGAGAAACTGGACTAATTCTATTTATGATAAGCTTCCCCAAAAGCTTAAAAGTAATATTGCTGGTACAAAAGGAGGAGAAGAGAAAAGGTATTATATAGTAGGACAAATAAACCAGCCCGGTCAAAAAGTATATACTGCTATTGTCATTAATGAGTTTGATAGAAATGAAATCTATGTTCATATCGATGTTGTCGGTGAAGGAGAAAAAATAGAGAAGCAGGAGAATACAAATGCAAAAACTATTGAGGCTGATTTAAAGAACAAAGGGTATTCAATTATTACCGGAATTTATTTTGAACAGGATAAGGCTGATCTTAAAGAAGAATCCAAACCCGCTTTAGATGAAATAGCAAAATATTTAAAGAAGAATCAAGGAGTCATTCTGTATGTTGTTGGTCATACAGATATGGCAGGCAGACTTGATTTCAAATTGTCTCTTTCAAAAAACCGTGCTGTTGCCGTAATAAAAGTTTTGACAGACAGGTATTCAATTGCATCGGAAAGATTAATACCGGACGGTGTTGGCTTTTTATCTCCTGTAGCTTCAAACCAGGATCTTGAAGGAAGAAAGAAAAATGAAAGAATTGAATTAGTTCTCAAAACATTTTGAGTATGGAAAATAAATCCGGGATTTTTAATGCTGTAATAAATGATAAGAAAAAATTCTTTCTGGTTATACTTTTATTAATTTTCATTTCAGTTCTGTTAAATTCCTTACTTTATTTATCCGGATTTTATTCTATCTCCGCTGATGAAAGCGGAAGAACTTTACTTGCTTATCAATGGCTTCACGGGGGCTACAAAGTAACTCCAACGTGGCTTCCTTTTTACACAGTTGTCGTCGGCTATGGAATAAAAATTATTCCTGATCTATTCTGGACGCCAAGAATAATTTGTAGTTTCTTCAGTGTTTTGTCTTTCGTTTCTTTTATCTGGCTCTCTCATCAATTATTTAAAGATCGATACATAACGCTTTTATCTGCACTCCTTGCTTTATTCTTTCCAACAAGAGTGATTCTAAGTGCGGTTCCTCTTTCCGAATCGATGTATTACTTTTTTATTTTCTCCGGCATTGCACTATTTACAATGTGGCTAAGATCTGCGTGGGATCATCATCTTATTTTGTCCGCAGTGGCTTTTGCGATTTCTTCTTCTGTAAGATATGAAGGCTGGTTCTTTTCTGCGTCTCTTGTTATTATTTTGATAATATTTAAAAAACTAAAAGTAAAAGAAATAAGTTTTGCAAATATATTGCTCATAACTTTAGTTGGATTAGCTTTCCCTCTTTACTGGTTTTTATTCCAGGCAAATACTTCGGGCAATCCATTGCAGTTTTTTAATGATGCAAGCAGGGGATATGAGAATGCACAAGGAATATCTTTCTTTACAATATTAAAGAATAATTACCTGTTCAGATTTATCCATCACAACCTGATTTATTTTTGTTTTCCCGGTGTGATTTCTTTAGGTTATTTCTTTGTAAGGGAAAGTCTTATAAGAAGATGGTTTAGTTTTATACTTCTGCCTTTTATTCCGCTTGTATTACTTTCATTCTTAGGAATTGGAATTCCAACTCACAATATCTGGCGCGTGCCTGAACTTTGGAACATACTTCTAATTCCGTTCACGGCTCACTTCATAAAAAATATCGGATCATTTGAAATAAAATATTTGAAAAAATTACAAAAAGTTAAAATACCTTTGTTGCTTATCACTTTATTGATTTATTATTCATTTCACATTTACCGTTTGATGGGAATTGATGCTTTTACAAGAGAAGATCTAAGAACAGGAAGATATGTGGAAAAAAATCTAATAGTAAATGAAAAAAGTAAAATATTAATTGAGGTTCCGGACTGGTCTTATTTAAATGTTATGATTGCTTCAAACAAACCTGAAATGTTTGTGCTAAACTCCGATTCCAATCCCAAAGTAAAAGAGAATGAAATCATAAATAAAGATCGTAAGATTAGTTTCGAAGGACTTTCAAACAAACATATTGAGTATGTTTTGTTAAAGAGTAAAGATTTGAAAAGCAAAGCATTGAACAATCCCTTTCTAAAGGAGAAAAAAGCTTTTAAAGATTGGTCTGTGTTCGAACTATAACTTTGATTACTCTGTCTTTTAACTATTTGTCCTCTTTTCTATTAATTGCAATTCCAAAATCAACAATCCTGAATTATATTAGTGTGTGCAGAATTTAATCTTTTCAATCGGTCTTGTTGCCCCAGTATTTCTCATAGTTGCTCTCGGCTACTTATTAAAAAAACTGGGAATGATAAATGATAATTTCGTTACGCTTTCCTCAAAGATAGTCTTTACAATTTCACTTCCTGCTTTAATTTTTATTGAGATTATAAGTGTCGATATCGGTAAGATATTCGATGCAGGCGCAATCATTTTTGTTTATGCGGGAACTCTTGTTGCCTTTTCATTAGCCTGGATTGTTTCAGGTTTCTTGACCAAAGATGGAAAAGATAAGGCAGCTTTTATTCAGGGCAGTTTCAGGGGGAATTATGCAATCATAGGTCTCGCGATCATAGTTAATTTTTATGGAACAGAAAGTCTTGGAAAGGCTTCTCTTATTCTTGCTTTTACAATTCCGCTTTATAATGTTTTATCTGTTATAGCATTAACAGTTCCTTTAAAAAAGAAAAACGGGCAGACTATAAAAAAATTCTTCTTGAAATTCTAAAGAATCCACTAATTATTGCCGTGGTTTCAGCAATGGTTTTTTGGTACTTCAAAATAGAGCTTCCCGATGTCCTTCTTAAAACGGGAACTTATCTTGCCGAACTAGCTTTGCCTCTTGCACTGCTTGGCATAGGCGGATTTCTCAGCTTTAAAGACATTACAAAAAATCATTTGCTTACAATAATTTCAACTTTGCTCAAACTTGTTATCATTCCTGCTGCAGCAACTTTTGCGGCATATGCTTTTGGTTTTACAGGGAATGATCTTGGAATTATTTTCATCCTTTTTGCGTGTCCAACTGCCATCGCAAGCTTTATTATGGCTGAGGCAATGGGAGTGAATAGCAGGCTTGCCGGCAATATTCTCTTGTTGACTACTCTTGCTTCTATTGTTACAATTACAATCGGGTTCTTTATATTAAAGCAAAATGGTTTAATTTAAATGACTAATCTTAACAAAAGGAAATTAATTATGGACGATTTCCCCGAAAGAAATATTTCCGGATTTACAATTAAAATTGATAGAACAACCTGTATAGGAACTGCCAACTGTATTCGAGTTGCACCTGATGTTTTTGAGCTTGATAATGGAAAGATATGTTCATTTAAGGTAAACACGCCTGATATTGAAAAAGAAATCTTGGTTGAATCCTGTTCTGTTTGTCCTGTTAATGCTCTTTATGTTGTTGATAAAGAAGGAGATCAGATTGTACCGTAGCTTTCCCAAAATTCCTTACAACGAATTATAAAATTATATAAATGCCAAATACTTTAGCTCATCTTGGTATCGGAGGCGCAACAACAAGAGCAGTTATAACCAAAGCTGATCTTAAATGGATTTATCTTGCCTGTATAATTCCTGATGTGCCATGGATTTTGCAGCGCACCGCTCACATTTTTTTTCCGCAAGTCAGTCCGTATGATTTGCGTTTGTATGTTATAGTTCAGTCAACATTATTATTTTGCTTTATTTTTAGTTTAGCGATTGCTTCATTATCAAAAGATTTTCTAAAAACATTTTTGATTCTGGCTTTTGGCAGCTTGATTCATTTACTTCTTGATTCACTTCAAAAGAAATGGGCAAACGGTGCGCAGCTATTTGCTCCTTTTAACTGGAACTTGCTTAACTTCGATCTTTTCTGGCCGGAAAGTCTTCCAACTTATTTAATTACATTTTTCGGATTATTTTATTTCCTTGCTACTTTCAAAAAAGGTGTTTCCGCTACCTTAAATCTTGAGCTTAAAAATTTCAAGAGATGGTGTCTTTTTGCAGCAGTATTTATTGTTTATATGCTTGTCCCATTATTTATTCTTAATCAACCGTTTGATGCGAATAATCATTATGTAAAGACACTTAGAAATGTTAAAGAAAGACCTGGTAAATATTTTGAAATCGACAGGGGAGCTTACAGATTTGAAAACCGAACTAGAATGATAAATACTTTTACGGGAGAAGATATAAAACTTAAAGGCATTGATTTGAAAAGTAAAGAGACATTATCAATCCGCGCAAAATTTATAGATGAACACACGGCTGAAGTAATTGAATATCACGTACACTCACCGTTTTTCAGAGATGGAACTTCTTATTTAGGATTATTGTTTGTTTTAATTTTCTGGATAACTAATATCTATATAAATAAGAAAAAGGCTCTTAAATCAATTTAGATTTTACAGATTTGATTTTTGAGATTTGAAATTTGAGATATTAACTGTACTCATCCCAGCTTTTAACAGTAAGTGTATCTTCGTTATAATGCTTTAAAGCTTTGAAGAATCTTTTTGCAAACTGTACATTTGTAAAGAGAGAAATGTTCAAATCGATTGCTTTCCGCCGGATTAAATAATCATCATCCAGTTCAACTCTTTCAGATGTTTTAGGAATATTAATCACGAGATCAATTTTACCTTCAGACATATAAGTTAAGATTGCCGGTTCTTTCTTTTCAAAAGAACGGTAAAGGATATCAACATCAATCCCGTTTTGCTTATAGAAGTTTGCAGTTCTTTCTGTTCCATAAAACTTTAAACCTAATTTTTTCAGAAAGTGTAATTCTTCTATTAACTCTGCTTTGCTTTTTAAAACTCCCGTAGAGAGCATTATTGCTTTTTTAGGAATTCGATAACCGGTTGACATCAAACTTTTAAGAAAAGCTTCGTTAAAATCATCACCAAGGCAAGCAACTTCTCCTGTTGAAGACATCTCCACACCGGTTACAGGATCGGAGCCCTTTAATCTTGTAAATGAAAACTGCGAAGCTTTTACTCCGACATAATCAACGTCAAAAGAGGATTTATCTATTTTCGGAACTTTTTCGCCAAGCATCAGCTTGGTTGCAATCTCAATAAAATTAATCTTAAGAGTTTTAGAAACGAAAGGAAAACTTCTCGAAGCTCTCAGGTTACATTCAATTACCTTTACATCATTATCTTTTGCAATAAATTGAATGTTGAAAGGTCCTGTAATCTCAAGAGCTTTTGCAATTTCTTTAGTGATTATCTTAACTCTTCTCATTGTTTCAAGATATGTTCGCTGAGGTGGAAGAACTATTGTAGCATCGCCTGAATGAACTCCTGCATTTTCAACATGCTCGGCGATTGCATAGCAGAATAAATTTCCGTGATCGGCGACAGCATCCACTTCAATTTCTTTTGCATCTGTAATGAACTTGCTTATAACAACAGGGTGTTCGGGATTCAGATCAGTAGCCTTTTGTAAATATTCTTCAAGTTCATCTTCAGTTAATACAATGCTCATTGCTGCACCGCTAAGAACATAGCTCGGTCTGATCAGAACAGGATATTTTACTCTTTTGGCAAACGATTTCGCTTCCTGAATGCTTGTTAATTCTCTCCACTCCGGTTGGTCAACTTCAATTCTATCGAGTATCTGTGAGAACTTGTTCCTGTTTTCTGCATTGTCAATTTGATTCGGTGAGGTCCCCAAAATTTTAGCACCGTAGTTATGGAGTTTTATTGCAAGATTATTTGGAGTTTGTCCACCCATTGAGACAATGATTCCCTCCGGGTTTTCTAATTCATAAATGTCGAGAACTCTTTCAAAAGTTAATTGTTCAAAGTATAACTTGTCGCAAATATCATAGTCAGTGCTTACGGTTTCAGGGTTGCAGTTAATCATTATGGATTTATACCCGGCTTTGTTTATAGCCATAACTGCATTTACACAACACCAGTCAAATTCAACAGAAGAACCGATTCTGTAAGGTCCTCCGCCAAGCACTACTATTTGTCCTTCTTCACCTAACGGTATATCATTTTCAACTCCGTGGTAAGTAAGGTATAAATAATTTGTTTGTGCCGGAAACTCAGCAGCCAGTGTATCAATCTGTTTAACTATGGGAAGAACATTCAAATCTTTTCTAAGTTTTCTTATTGCCAATTCTTCCGAACCTGTAAGCATGGCAATCTGTAAATCCGAAAAACCATTTGCTTTAGCTTCTCTCATTATCTCTTCAGTAATTCCATCCGGTTTTAATTCCTTGAGCTTCTTTTCGGTTTCAATGATGTTTTTCATCTTATAGATGAACCACCTGGTGATTTTTGTCAGCTCAAATATTTTTTCTACAGAATATCCGGATTGAAGTGCTTTTGCAATAGCAAAAATTCTTTTATCTGTTGGTTCTGATAATTCTTTATCTAAATTTTTAAACTCGAGATCGTTGCATACAAAACCTTTTGCACCAACATCTAACATCCTAATAGCTTTTTGCAGAACTTCTTCAAAACTTCTACCAAGAGACATAACTTCGCCGACCGATTTCATCTCAGTGCCAAGCTGTGTGCTGACCTGTTGAAACTTCTGAAGATCCCATCTTGGGAACTTCAATGCAACATAGTCGAGCGCAGGTTCAAAACAAGCTGACGTTTCTTTTGTAATTATATTTTCAACTTCATTGAGCGCATATCCCAAGGCTAACTTTGTTGCGATAAATGCAAGCGGGTATCCTGTAGCTTTTGATGCAAGAGCCGAGCTTCTGCTTAATCTTGCATTTACTTCTATTATTCTGTAGTCATCTGAATTTGGATCGAGGGCATATTGAATGTTACATTCTCCAATTACACCAAGATGCCGTATTAACTTTATTCCGATTGATCTAAGTTTAAAATTTTCTTTTGCAGATAATGTTTGAACAGGAGCAATTACAACACTGTCGCCTGTGTGGATTCCCATCGGGTCTATATTTTCCATCGAACAGATGGTTATACAATTATTGTATTTGTCTCTTACAATTTCATATTCAACTTCTTTCCAGCCATGAAGCGATTCTTCAATAAGAATTTGTTTTGTAAATGAAAAAGCTCTTCTTGCCTTTTCGACAAGCTCTTCTTTTCTTGTTACAATTCCAGAACCCAAACCTCCGAGTGCATAAGCAATTCTTACCATAACCGGGTACCCGATTTTGTCCGCGGCAGCAACTGCTTCATCTACATTTGTTGCGGTCTCACTTATTGCAACTTTTAAATTTATTTCAGAACATTTGTTGCCGAACAGTAATCTGTCTTCTGTATTTTGAATAGCTTCTACCGATGTGCCTAAAACTCTAATGTTATATTTTTCTAACAATCCCTTTTCGTAAAGTTCAACGCCAACATTTAAAGCCGTTTGTCCCCCAAACTGAAGAAGTATGCTGTCGGGTTCTTCTTTCTTAATTACTTTTTCTACAAACTCGGTTTTAATGGGAAGGAAATATACTTTGTCTGCGAAATCAGCAGAGGTTTGTATCGTAGCAATGTTCGGGTTAATTAAAATCGAAGTGATGCCATCTTCCTTTAGTGCTTTAATTGCCTGGCTTCCGGAGTAATCAAATTCCCCTGCTTGTCCAATCTGCAAAGCTCCTGAACCAAGGATGAGAACTTTCTTAGGTTTCGTGGTTTTTATCATCATAATATTTTTACAAATCCTTCTTCATTCAAATTATTTTATTGCTCTTACAAACATATCAAAGATAAACTCTGTGTCATCCGGTCCCGGTGAAGCTTCCGGGTGAAACTGCGCAGCAAAAAAAGGTTTTGAAATATGAAATAACCCTTCGTTTGTTCCGTCATTATCGTTCACAAACCATTGTCTCCAGTCTTCGGGAAGAGTATCTGCGTTAACAGCGTAACCATGATTTTGCGATGTTATATAGCACCGCATTGTACCCATTTCATTGCAAGGTTGATTGTGTCCGCGGTGACCATATTTAAGCTTGTAAGTATCTGCCCCAGCGGCAAGAGCTAATATTTGCGAACCAAGACAAATTCCAAGTATCGGCATATTTTTTCCCATTGCCTTACTCGCATTCTCAATAGTCTTTTTATTGATCTTCGGATCGCCGGGTCCGTTTGATAAAAGAATACCGTCACAATCTTCTTCTGCAAAATCGTAATTATATGGAACTCTTTTTACTGTAATATCTCTTCCTAAAAAAGCCTGGATTATATTATTCTTAGTTCCACAATCGACCAGGACAATTTTTTTCTTACCTGCTTTATATTCGACTGGTTTTTTTATACTTACTTCACTCACAAGATCTTTTGCATTAGGATCATCAAAATCGATTTCAGAATTCTCATCAATAATAATTTTTCCAAGCATAGTTCCTTTATCACGGAGTTTTCTTGTTAGCATTCTTGTATCGATGCCGTAAATCCCGGGTATTTTATTTTCTTTCAGCCAATCTCCTAGTGATTTGGTTGCACTCCAATGAGAGTATTCAAAAGAATAATCTGAGACAATTAATGCCCTGATATGAATTTCTTCGGATTCAAAATTTTTATAAACTCCGTTTACTCTTTCATCGTTAGGAATTCCGTAATTGCCGATTAGCGGATAAGTACAAACAAGAATTTGTCCCCTGTAAGAAGGATCAGTCAGTGTTTCCGGGTAACCAACCATTCCTGTATTGAACACGACCTCACCGTTTGTATTTCCATCATGCGCGAAACTGTAGCCGTTAAATGTAGTTCCGTCTTCAAGTATAAGTCGTGCAATTTTCTTTTTGTCATCCATTATAAAAACTTTCTCTCGATTTTAGTCCTCGCAAAAAAATAGCCACTCTCGGAGTGGCTACATTGTGTAGACTCGTTTTATGCCTGTGCCGAATTTTGGTAAGGAATTTCTTTCTTTGTGCAATACTCTTTTCGCTTTTAGACAACAAATATAATCCATTGGGTTTATAGATTCAATTTAGAATATTAAATTGTTAAAAAATGTTAAAATGCTTCAAGTGACTTTAAATTATTGTTAGAAAGAGTTATATATCAGGCATAAAATTTATCGTTCTTATAAGATTAGAAAAATTTGAATTTTTATACAGATTTATTCATCTCAACTTGTTTGTCTTCAAAAAATCTTTCCGACTATTTAACAAACTATACGATCAATAATTTATGAGCAACAAAACCCCCAAATCTTTCATACTGGATACGAATGTCATTTTGCATGACGCATCGTCTATTCATCAGTTCCAGGAAAACGATGTTGTAATTCCACTGACTGTTATTGAAGAGCTGGATCATTTTAAAAGAGGAAGCCAGGTAATAAATCTTAACGCGCGAGAGTTTGCAAGAACTTTAGATTCAATAACCGGTACTGCAATTTTTAATGGTGGAGTTACTTTAGGTCCTGGTAAAGGAAAAGTTAGAGTTGCTTTAACACGCGGATTGCTTCCTGAAATAAAAGACATCTTTCGCGAAGATAATGCTGATAACAGAATACTTTCTGTTGCACTTGAATGGAGCAAAAAGAATAAAAGTAAATCCAAAATTATTCTTGTAAGTAAAGATGTAAACCTGCGTATGAAGGCAAAAGCCCTGGGGATTCTTTCGGAAGATTATACAACTGACAGAATTGGTAGTGTGGAGGAACTTTACAGTGGTAAAGAAATTATTGAGGGCTTTGACGATGATCTTCTTCAGAAATTATATCAGTCCCCCTACGAAATTCCTGCAAAGCCGGTTCTCAAGAAATGGAAAGGGGAATCTGTTCCCAACAAATATTTTATATTGAAAAGCGCTAACAGGTCGGTTCTCGCATACCTTGATAAAGAAATGGGGACGATAAAGAAAATAGATAAGAATTATATTTATGGTATTAAACCACGCAATGCGGAACAAACCTTTGCCGCCGATGCTTTAACAAACAGTGATATTCCGCTTGTTTCTTTAACCGGGAAAGCTGGAACCGGAAAAACTCTTCTCGCTCTGGCAAGTGCACTTCACGTCAGAAAATCTTACAGGCAAATATTTATTGCTCGTCCTATTGTCCCATTGAGCAATAAAGATATTGGATTCCTTCCCGGTGATGTTCAAAGTAAAATTGAACCATATATGCAGCCATTGTGGGATAATATAAGAGTTATACAGGATCAGTTTTCCGAAACAGATAAGCAGCACCAGTTAATTAATAATTTGATAAAAGACGAAAAGCTAGTAATCGAGCCTTTGTCTTACATTCGAGGAAGAAGTTTGCAAAGAATTTTCTTTATTGTTGATGAAGCACAAAACCTAACCCCACACGAGATTAAAACGATAATAACAAGAGTGGGAGAAGGAGCCAAAATTGTTTTTACCGGAGACATTTACCAGATAGATCATCCTTACTTAGATTCTCAGTCGAACGGACTTTCTTTCCTTATAGAACATTTTAAAGGACAAAAACTTTACTCACATATAAACTTAATTAAAGGTGAAAGATCTGAACTGGCGGAACTTGCCAGCAATCTTCTTTAATTTTAAATAAATTAAAACCTGAGGTAAAAATGAAAAAGTTATTTGCATCACTTGCAATATTTTTTGTTGCGCTGGCAATTACCGGCTGTATTGATGTAAAAACAAAAATAAAGGTAAACAAAGATGGTTCAGGTATGATTGAAGAAACTATGTTGATGAGCAGTGAGATGGTCCAGATGATGAAACAGTTTATGTCCGGTTTTGCTGCGGACTCTACTAATACCCAGGAATTTAACTTATACAACGAAGAGGAGATAAAAAATAAGGCATCCGATTATGGTGAGGGTGTACAATTTATTTCTGGTAAAGAGCTTCAAGAAGATGGAAGAGAAGGTTATTCAGCTATATATAGTTTTGCGGACTTAAATAAATTAAGATTCGATCAGAACCCGGATAGCAAAATACCTGAAGGAGTAGAAGCTGCTGCCGGACAGGAACCCGAGAAGAAAGAATATATTACTTTTAAATTTGATAGAAATGACGGTTCTGAGATTACTATTAATATGCCTCCTGCATCTAAAGAAAGCGAAAAAGCAGATTCAACAATGGATATGGGAGATACAAGTACAGATAGTCTAAACGCCGGAGATTTATCAAAACTAAAAGACTTATTGAAAGATTTTAATATTTCTCTTGTTGTAGAAACAGATGGTGAAATTAAGGAGACAAATGCAAGCTATGTAAATAAATCTTCCGTGACTCTTTTTGATCTTAATTTTAATTTGCTTCTTGATGATCCCGAAAAGCTTATGGCATTAAAAAAGATTAATCCAGGCGATATGCAGGAAGTAAAAGACATTTTAAAAGATGTTACAGGAATTAAGATCGAAACAAACAATCCTGTAAAAATAAAATTTGATTAATAGCAGTAGAAAATTTGTAAATACAACCGGGATTTATTTTGCCAAAACCTTTTGAAGAAGCAAAAATATATACTTTTGAATATCCGTTTTTTTTCAAACTGCTTTTCCGGTTTGGAAATATATTTGTTACGGTTATTTTATCTGCTTACCTGGTTCCAATAATTATCAGGCTCGATAAAGATCTATCAAATATTGTCCCTTTATTAATTATACTTGCTTTGATTTATTTCTTTAACAGACATTATCTTATGCTGTATCATATACTCCCTTACAAAATTATTGCTGATGAAGAAAAAATTGTTTGTGAGAGATTTTTCTTAAGTAAAAGAGAAGATGAAATTTTTTATAAGGATATTGTAACACTTACAGGTGGTGTATTCCAAGGTAAAGTAAGAGGACTAATGAAAATTTACGACGGTAAGAGTAAAATAACCATAGGTTTCTATGATTCTATTAAAAAGGTAAGAACTTTACAAACCATTTTGTTAAGTCGTGTTAATGAAGATATTTATAATTCTGTTATAGAAAAACTGGGGCTAAAAAAGAAAAACAAATAAGTTACTAAAAGTAACCTCAAATTAGCTCATTTCTTTATTTATCATTCCTTATGTTTGTAGCAATAATTTTTTTTAAGAATGAAGATAGCTGTTTTACTTTCGGGCGGAGTCGATAGCTCCGTTGCATTGAGATTATTGAAAGATGCAGGACACGACATTACTGCATTTTATCTAAAGATATGGCTTCAGGATGAATATTCTTTCTTGGGTGAATGTCCCTGGGAAGAAGATTTAAGGTTTGCAAGAGGGGTTTGTGAACAGGCAGATGTTCCATTAAATGTAATTTCTCTTCAAACAGAATACTGGGACTCGGTGGTTTCCTATACTATTTCTGAAATTAAAGAGGGGCGAACTCCAAATCCCGATATGTTCTGTAATAGTCTTATAAAGTTTGGACAATTCTATGACAAGATAGATGATTCTTTTGAAAAGGTCGCAAGCGGGCATTATGCGAAAGTAGAGGAAATAAATGGCGGGTTTCAATTAAGAAAATCTCCCGACCCGGTGAAAGACCAGACATATTTTTTGGCTTACCTTACACAGGGACAATTTTCAAGGGCTTTATTTCCAATAGGTAATTATAAAAAAGATGAGATAAGAACGCTTGCTGAAAAATATGATCTTCCGAATAAAGTTAGAAAAGACAGCCAGGGAATTTGTTTTCTCGGGCAGATTAAGTTTGATGAATTTATAAAACATCATCTTGGAATTAAAACCGGGAACATTATTAACGCTGACACGGAAAGGTAATTGGCGAGCATAATGGCTATTATTATTTTACAATTGGTCAGCGTTCTGGACTTGGGCTTTCAGGTGGTCCCTGGTATGTAGTTAAAAAAGATGTAGAAAATAATTTTGTTTATATCTCGAAAGAGAAAATCAAAACAGAGCAAACCAGTGATTTTACGGTTGGAAAGTTTAATTGGATTTCCGGATCAAAACCTGATAAAAAAGATTTACAAGTAAAGATAAGACACGGAGCTAATTTCTTTAATTGCAGATTGGAATTGAATGGAAATGAAACCGGTAATGTATTTTTAGATGGGTTCGATAAAGGAATTGCACCGGGACAATTTGCTGTTTTTTATGATGATGAAATTTGTCTCGGGGGTGGTGTTATTTTAATATAGTCTTATCTCACGAAGCTCATTATCTCATCATCTCAACTCACCATAGCATCCTTTTTCTTAATGAGGTAATATGCGCAGTATGATGATTTCCATGCCATGCATAAAGTGCGATCAACCAATCGACAGTTTTTAGTCCTGACTCAGGATGAATAAAATTTCTTTTACAATCAGCTTCTGTTAAAGATTTTAACAAAACAACCCATCTTTTATGGAGTGACTCAAGCAGGTTGAGTGAAACTTCGATCGGAGTTTGAAAGACATCGTAAAGTTTTGCCCACTCTTTTTCTTCGTAAGTGCCAATAGTTGGTTCTGTTTCAGTTAGTGCTAATTTCATTCTTACATAGGCGTTAATATGACTGTCCGCAATATGATGTATAACTTGTCTTACTGTCCATCCTTCCGATCTGTATGGTGTATCGAGTTGTTCATCTGTTAAGCCTTTTACTGCTTCTCTTAATTTTGCGGGAGTCGATTCGATGTCAAGAATACAATTGTTTCTTTTATCGGGAGTCATATCATCTTTGAAACTGAACTTTCCGATAGGATATTGAAGTGCAGTAATGTTAGTTGTACTCATATTTTGATTTATCCTTAAAATTATGTTAATGGTTTTGGAACAACGAATTTATAATTATAATATTAAATATTTTGTACTAAAAAATACAACTATAAAAAAGGTAGGATTTTATCTATAACAACCGTAGTATAAGTCTCTCTTGAATTTAGTTGTCAATAATATCTTTACTTGCAATACTAAACTTAGGGCTGTTCTCCACATTATAAAAGAGAAAAAATATACCAATAAGAATACCGAAAGCTGCAGTGAGGTAGAAAAATATTATGCTCGTTTTAATGTTGTGCAAAACTACTAAAAACCTTGTTACTAGGGTTATTTCATAGAGGAGAAGTACAAACTGGAAAAGGTTTAATTTTTCTTCCCGGTAGCTATAAAGTATTGTTCTCTTAAGAATTATAAAGAAAATGACGGCGTGCTGAATTATTAAGCAAACAGTTATGATTCTTATAGATAATAAAAAAGGCAATATTATTGAAATAATTAAAACTCCAATTAAAAAGAGTACATAATTAGGAAACTTTTTAAAATTGAAAAGAGAAATTATTAGGAAAAAATCCAGTACCAGATAAAAGTAAGCAGGGTGTATTAGTAAAATATCATTTAGTAGCATAAGGGCGGAAGAAATCCCATAGATAAGGAAAAAGAAGAAGAATTTTGTCCTTATCTGTCTGAAAGGTATAATAAGCCAAACTATACTAGTAATATTACCAATAAGAATAGGTATAGTCATTAATAGTAAATTAACTGCACCATGGTGGACACCAATTTGCCATTTCTAAAGTTTGTATCCCATTAGTAATAGAGATTACGTCTTTTTTTGTTCCACAATTATTGCATTAATTACTAATGTATTTATAATCTAATTATCAATAATATCTTTACTTGCCATACTAATTTTAGGGCTGTTCTCTACATTATAAATGAGAAAAAATATACCTATGATAATACCAAAAGCTGCAGTTAAATAAAAAAATATTATACTTGTTTTAATGTTGTGCAAAACTACTAAAAACCTTGTTACAAGTGTTATTTCGTAGAGGAGAAGTACAAACTGGAAAAGATTTAATTTTTCTTCCTTGTAGCTGTAAAGAATTGTTCTCTTAAGAATTATAAAAAAAATGACAGCGTGCTGAATTATCAGGCAGACAGTTATGATCTCTATCGATAATAAAAAGGCTAATGCTACTGAAAAAATTAAAATCCCTATTAGAAAGAGTGCGTAATAAGGAATTTTTTTGAAGTCAAAAAGTAAAACCATCAAGAAAAATCCCTGTACAAGGTACAAATAGGCAGGATGAATTAACAATATCTTATCTATAAGCAAAAGAACACACGAAATTGCATTTACAAGGAAATAGTAAAAGTAGGTTGTTCTTTTTTGTCTGAAAGGGATGGACAACCAAATAAAAATTGAAGAATAACTTATTATGCTATAAATCACTTGGTTTCTCTAGTGACAAATAGGTGGACACCAATCGCTGGTTTCTAAAGTTTGTTGTCCATTAGAAACAGATATCACCTCTTGCCTTTGTTCGACAACCGTTATATCCGCTTTACCCGAACTTAGCAATTCTTCAACAACACTTTTGCTGTATGCAGCGTATTTCTCATCAGATTTTGGGCTGAAACCAGCCGGATAGAGAACCGCTCTACCTTCTTTTAAAATAGAAAGCTTACCTTCGTTAACACTGAACATTACAAGTTTGTTTGACCCGTTGATCAGAGTTTTTAGTTCTGAAGAGGGGATTTTTACAGATGATAAAACAGGACCAAAGTTTTTGTCCGCTTCATCCTTCGAAAAGATTTTGCCGATTATTTCATCCGCCATTTTGCGACTCCTTCCATTTTGTCAGTCTTAATATAAGATTTTAACCTGATTTATCAACCATATTAAAAGCTCTCTTACTAAGATTATAACTTATTCACTCGTGTAACGTACTTTATTCTGATTTATCCGTCGTCATACAAAAATTGATTGAATATTTAATTAAATCAGGTAAAGATTTAAGATTAAGCTTTTGTATTAAATGTGTTCTATGTGTATCAATAGTTCTTTTACTTACAAAAAGCCTGTCGGCTATTTCATTGCTTGTTAACCCTTCACTTATTAATCTTACAATTTGTTCTTCTCTTGGAGTAAGCTCATACCCATTCCTGGTTCTTTCGGTTTTTTTCTCAAAGTTGCTGATAATTTCATTTAGTTTTTCTTCTGGAATTTTTGCTCCAAAATATCTTTTTCCCTCATTTACAGTTTTGATTGCAAAAATAAGTTCACCTCTCATAATTTTTTTACTTACAAGTCCGTAGCACCCTGCTTTTGCACAGTAGTAAACATATTCATCGCCATCAAACATAGAAAGAAACAGAAACTTCGGATGTTGTCCTGATTTTTTTAGCTTTTCCAAAGCTTCGATTCCAGTTAACTGCGGCATAGAAATATCGGCAAGAACAATATCGGGTTTAAGCTCTGTGTATTTTGTAACAAGAGATTCGCCAGTTTCCGCTTCCCCCACTATAAAAATATCTTTTTCATCTGCAAGAAGATTTTTTATTCCTTCCCTGAATAAGTTGTGATCGTCTGCGATCAAAAGCCTTATCATGCTTTCACTCATAAATGATCTCTTCTTTTGGTATTTCAGTAATTATTAAAGTTCCGTTCCCTTCCGATGAATCGATTTTCAGTTTGCCGTTATAGATACCAATTCTTTCCTGCATATTAAGAAGCCCGAAACCGGAAGAATTTGATTTATTATTTGTATGTGCAGGATCAAACCCGACCCCGTCATCTGAAATCATAAGCTTTATAATATCTTTGTTATTCATTATCTGAATGTTAAATTCCTTTGCCCTGGAATGTTTAACGATATTGCTCAATGCTTCCTGTGTTAGTCTGTAGAGAGTAAGTTCGAGTTTTTTATTCAGCCTCTCTTCGGAACCATAAATATCCACAGTTCCTTTAATTCCGGTTTCCTCGGAAATTCTTTTTGTTAAGATTCTTAAAGAAGGACCGAGCCCGACTTCATCAAGATTTTTCGGCTTCAAGTTATATATAATTTCCTTCAGCTCATTTATCGAGCTTTCGATTGAGTTGAAGAGAGTATTGTAATCAGTTTCTGAAAAGCCTTTTCCCCGGGATTCTTCAATGGTTTTAAGTTTTAATCTTATAAGATACAGGTTTTGACCAACGCCATCGTGAAGTTCTCTTGCAATCCTTTGCCTTTCATCTTCAAGAGTGTTGCGGAGATGTTCTGATAATTCTCTGAGTTTAACCTTCGAGGTTTCTAATTCTTCTTCGAATTGTTTCCTTACAGTAAGATCGTCAAAATAAATTTGTGCAATATTGAGTGAAAAAATACCTTTGAATATAATAGAGTAAAATTTATTGTTTATTGTTTCAGTAAGTACAACTGACTGCTCTTTTTTTATGCATTCTTCCAATGAGAAATTTATAGAAGGGATTATCTTGTTTATTTTTTCTCCCAGGATGGGGATATCTTTTTCCAGATTTTTTGCGGCATCATTCAGATGAATGACAGTTCCATCCGGGTCTATTCTTATTAAGGGGTTCGGGTCAAGCTCGGCAAATAAAGCCATAAGCTTTACATTTTTTATCTCAAGTTCTCTTTTTTCAAGGATATACTTTTTTCTTAGCGGCAGAATAATGTATCTGAAGAAAAAGAAAATGACTATTGTTATTGTAATAGTCAGGAAAAGAGAATAATATATAGGATTTCCCCAATTAAATAAAAGTCTTAAATAATCATCTGAGTTATCCAGCATATAAAATTTTTCATTTTAGCCTCAAGCCGCAAACATCTTTTAAACTCAAGGCATTAACATATTTCTTTTTTCTTAAGAATAACCCTGATTGTCTGTTGGCATATTCTATAGCAGAAATAATTTTATCATCTGAAAGATCTGGAAAAAATCCCTTAATCTTTTTTATAAAGTAGTATTTATCCTGATATTCTTCAATAGGTAAAAACTCCCACGTTACAATATCAGAGATTATTTTTTTTGCTGCTGGTATGCCCATATTGATTCCTCCTAATTTTACTACAAATATAAAAACCTTAAAACTATAGCGAATCAGTAGGATTACGGAAAATATTGCAAAATAATTTCTCTTCTTGTATAAATTTACATTCATATAATAAATATATGTTAAAACTATGTTTGCTATTTGGCAACAAAAGTATGTTTGAATAAAATGGGATACGACAGATAGGTATCTATACGTAGTCTAGGAATTAATTAGAATAATATTCTCCTGAAAATGTAACTTTTCCCTCAAAAATTTTTAGTAATAATACTGATGCTAAAAATAATCGCCTTAATTAAGTTTAGTGCCGAAGAACTTGAATAAAGTCACTTACGCGGGGCATTGATTATGCGGAGATTTGGGGGATCTCCGCATAATTCGTTTTAAAAGGAAAAATTCACTCATTGTTCCCCATTTTTTCAACATTTATTTTTTTCTGATTATTTTTAAAGATAAGAAAATGAATAATCAGGAAATCCTCTTCTACCTAAATGGTAAATTTATTAAAGGGAATGAATTAAGCATTTCTCCATTCGATCGGGGATTCCTGTTTGCTGATGGTGTTTATGAAACTATTCGCTGGCATAATGGAAGATTATTTAGGCTTGAAGAACATTTTGAAAGATTAAATAGAAGTCTTGCTGGATTAAAGATAAACTTTAAAGATTTTAATGAATTAGAAAAAGCAATTTTTGAACTTGTTAAAATAAATTCTTTTACTGAAGAACATTTACTTATCTATTTACAAATTACTCGTGGAGATTTTTTCCCCAGACAACATTTCTTCCCGCCGTCTGAAATAAAGCCAACCGTTTTTGTTTCTGTAACTCCATTTAAACCAAAAGAGAATGAATTAAGAGAGGGAATAAAAGTTATTCTTTGTAATGATTTAAGATGGGGAAGGT
>CAVSGR010000001.1:0-1169196 GCA_963727535.1 uncultured Ignavibacteria bacterium | reverse complement strand
TACTGAAAGGTTTTGAAAGATAGTGACTGCAACCCGCAGAAAGAAATTCTTCTTTATCACCCACCATTGCGTAGGCTGTGCATGCAACAATAGGTGTATTTTCATAGCCGTGTATTTTTCTTATCTCCTGGGTAGCCTGTTTCCCATCGACGCCTTTTTTCAGATTTATATCCATAAAAATCACATCGAATTTCTTTTCTTTTACAAGTTCCAAGGCATCATAGGCACTTTCTACACAACTTACGTTGAATTTTAATTTTAAATGGTTTTTTACAAGTTTAAATATGTTTTCATCATCATCAACTATTAGTATGGAGGGAGTATCCAACTGCGCTTTTTTTTCTTCTACTTCTTCAGATTTAATTTCATATGATGAAGCTGCAACTTGCAAATCTTCTGAAAGCGGCAGTTTAACAGTAAAAATAGTTCCTTTTCCTAATTCACTCTCAATAGATAAGGTCCCCTTTAGTTTTTCAAGAAATTTTTTCGTAATGTTTAATCCAAGTCCAGAGCCTTCAAAATTTCTTTCTAGACCTTCACTTACCTGCCGGAATTCTTCAAAGATCAGATCGTGATTTTCTTTTGATATCCCTATGCCCGTATCAATAACCTTTATAGAAACAAAGTTCTTACCGTCAATTTTATCGGCGGATAAATCCACTGTAACACCACCCGAATGTGTAAATTTAATAGCATTATTTACAAGGTTATTAAGTATAGAGTGATATGCCTGTTTATTTAGGTTAACTGTAAATTTCGGCATTTCAAAAACAGTTTTAAGATATATTCCTTTTTTATTCGCGTACTCCTTAAAAGAATTTACTATTTCTAAAGATGTAGCCGCAACATCAAACACTTCAGGGATAAGTGGTATATTATCTGCCTCGATTTTTGAAAGATCAAGAATCAAGTTAAGAGTTTCGGATAATCGTTTACTGGAATTGAAAATTGTTTCTGCCATTTCCTTTAGTCCGGGATCTTCTAAATCGTTGCTTAGGAATTCGGAAAAGCCAATTATGCCAATAAGGGGTGTGCGTAACTCGTGACTCATATTTGCGAGAAAACTTGATTTGAGGCGGTTCATCTCCTCTGCTTTTTCCTTGGCTACTATAAGTTCTTCAACTATTTTTTTCTTTTCCGTTATATCTTCTTTCACCGCAACAAAATGAGTGATAATTCCTTTCTCATCTACTATCGAAGATACAACTACATTTTCCCAGAATAACTCACCATTTTTCTTTTTGTTATACATTTCACAAGCAAAATCTTTCCCAGATAAAATTGTGTCCCAAAGATTTGCAAAGAATTCTTTGGAATGATGACCTGAATTTAGTATTCCTGGATCCCGACCTGTCACTTCTTCCTGGCTATATCCGGTTACTTTTGTAAACGTTGGATTAACATACTCTATATTGCCCTTAGCATCAGTTATCAGGATACTCACCGGGCTTTGTATCATTGCTTTTGATAGTATGAGTGCATTTTTTTCAGCTTTTTTGCGTTCGGTTATATCCTGGTTTACACCGTATGTTCTAATTGTTCTACCATTGTTGTCTTTTACAATGAAGAAATCTATTGTTACATAGCCGGGTTTCCCATCAGCATATTTGATTCTATGTTCTAACTGTCTATGGAGACCAGGATCTGTTGATTCCATAGCCAGCTTCATTTCTTCAGCAACAAGATGAACATCTTCAGGGAAGAGGAAACGATTGGCGTATTCAGTAGGCGACATAGCATAACTGCCAACCTGTTCAATTGTAGTATGGAAAAGTTTATAGAAATAATCGTTGAATATGAATTGGTCTTTTATTGCATCATATTCCCAGGGACCAAGTTGTGCAATTTCTGCTGCTTGAGAAAGCTGACTCTGACTTTTAATCAACGCATTTTCAAATATTTTCTTTTCAGTGATATCTTCAATTGTCCCATCATAGTAAAGTGTTTTACCATTTATATCACGTACCGCTTTTGCGCTTTCTCTAATGTAAAGAGTATTTCCATTCTTGCTTTTCCAGTTAAATTCTAATCCTTTAATTTCCCCTTCTCTTTCAACCCTTTCAATGAATCTGGTTCGTTCATCTGGGGTTTCAAAGCCTTCCTTACTGAGATTTACTTTGGCAAGATCATTAAAAGAATCAAATCCCAAAATTTTAACTAATGCTGGATTAGCTAATAATATTTTTCCATCAGGAGTAGTTCTGTAGATACCCAGAGTGCTGTTCTCATAAAGTGAACGAAATCGTTCTTCACTCTCTCGTAATTCTTTCTCAGCTTTTTTTCTGTCAGTTATATCCTGTATAGTTCCTATCATTTTGATAGGTTTGCCATTTTCATCAAATTTCAATTCCCCTATACCGTATACCCACCTTACTTGTTTATCGTTTACACGAACAATTTTATATTCAGAGTCAAATCGCTTGTGTTGGGTAATAACATCATTGCTAAGATATGCTTTCATTCTTTCTTTATGATCCGGATGTAAAATATTTGACCATCCCGCAACGTCAGTTCGATATGTTTCGTCAATTCCAAATATCTCGTTTAGTATTTCACCGCTCTCCCACTTACCACTGGAAATATCGAGCGTATAATGACCAAGTCCGGCTACTCTTTGGGATACTTTAAGCAAAAATTCACTTTCCTTAAATGCATCTTCCACCTTTTTTTTCTCTGTTATATCGTGACCAATTCCGACTAAACCGGAAATTTCTCCCCTTTCATCAGTTAAGGGAACTTTTGAAGTTAGTAACCATTTCTGTTTTCCACCAGAATCTATAAGGAGTTCCTCCCGATTCAATATTGGGGTGCCAGACTGAATTACGAACTGATCATCTTTAAAAAACTCTTCAGCAATTTCTTTTGGGAAAAGATCAAAATCGCTTTTGCCAATTACATCAGACTCGTTTTTAAGCCCCATATTTTTGATGTCTGCTAAATTTGCTATAATCTTTCTACAAGATTTGTCCTTAATGTAGATTACATCAGGAATGTTATCTATTAATGTTCGCAGTAAAATTTGTTCTCGCCGTAGTGCTTCTTCAGCCTGTTTACGCTCTGTGATATCTATAATAGTTCCTATGTACCCGATGATCTCGCCGGATAGATTAGTCTCCGGGACTGCTTTACCCATTACCCATGCAATAGATCCATCGTTGCGCAGAAAACGATAATCAATTATGGAATCTGAAAGAGACTTAACAGACTTTTCCCAGCTATCTATCAACTTCTCGCGGTCCTCAGGATGAACTGCATTAAGCCAACCATAATCTAACGCGTCCTCGAAAGACAATCCTGAAATCTCACACCACCTTGGGTTTACATATGTGGTTTTTCCCTCTACGTCAGTATTGAATATTCCTACAGGAGAAATATTCGTTAATCTCTGATATCGCTGTTCACTTAATTGTAAATTATCGTTTGATTTTTTTTTCTCGGTGATGTCCCTGATAATTGCAATAACAGTTTCTTTATTATCTACGTTCAGACGATTCATACTTACTTCAATGAAAAACTCAGAACCGTTTTTTCTTAACCCGGAAAGTTCAGAATTGCTTCCTATAGTTTGTGAAGAAGAATTTTTGAAGCAAGAGATTATGTTTAATTCATCTTTTGCCCGGAATCTCTCTGGAAATAAAAAACAAAGATTTTTATCGATTATTTCATCTTCGCTATAGCCAAATACTTTTTCCAATTGATTATTGGCAGTTAATATTTTTCCATTATTATCTGTAATAACAAATACATCCGGTGCTGATTGAAAGAGAGAACGTACTTTCTGAGCAGTATTTTTTCTCTCTATAACTTCTGAAGGGTTGCTATCATCCTGTTTGTTTATTTTTCCCATTTAGGTATAACTTCTTGATAACAGGAAATGATCTGAAATGTTGTGAAAGGGGTTTAATATGGTACCATTTTCAGGCATATAAATACGTATCTGAACATTTTACAACGCCCACAATCTTAATTACGCGGGATCCATAACGTTTATAATCTACTATTTCATTGAATAGTTGTTATAAAGTGGTCAAAACGTATGCCATCTGAGTAAGGAAGAGACTTCTTAAATACCTTAATTTTCTAGTGTAAAGTATTAAAAAGTCGCCAAAGATGAGATTGAAAAATCATCGGAAAATATTGCTATAAATTTTCGGTAGAAGTACACTCTTATACAAAGTACTAATGCGCTAAAAATAACTATCGAGACTAGTTATTATTTAATCAATCTTATAAAGCAAGGCAGCTTTATCTGCAGAGCTAACAATTCCCTTAATCATTGCAGAACTGAAACCGCTGTGTTCCATTTGATTTAATCCTGCTATTGTACAGCCTCTTGGAGTTGTAACTTTGTCGACTTCTTTTTCCGGATGGTCTTCCATACTTAATAATAAACTGGCAGCACCTTTTGCAGTTTGTGCAGCCATAAGTAAAGCTTCTTCCGAGTGAAAACCGATTTCTATTCCACCCTGAGACGCTGCTCTTACTGCTCTTAGAAAGAATGCAATTCCGCAGGCACATAATGCAGTAGCCGGAACCATTAAATCCTCATCTATAACTAAAGTCGTACCTACAGAATCAAAAATTTCTTTAGCAATCTGTAATGAAGAATTCTTTTTATCAGTACCGGATAAACATGTCATCGATTCCTGGATAGCAATTGCTGTATTCGGCATTGCGCGGATGACCTCAATATTTTTTCCGGCAAGTTTCTTTATAGCATTTATACTTGCGCCGGAAACAATAGAAATTATTATATGCTTTCCTGCCTTAAGATTTTTCTTTATTCCCGTGAGAAGATCATTTAACTGCTGTGGCTGAACGGCAATGATAATTATTTCAGAATTTTTAACTGCCTCATTATTATTTGTACTTACTTTAAATCCTTTTTTAACAAGTTCAGGGATAGCAGAAGTATTTCTTTTTGTTATATAAATGTTGGAAGCCGAGAATCTCTTATCTTTTATTAAACCGCGTGCAATGGAAAGACCAATATTTCCGCCGCCTAAAATTGCAATTTTTTTGATTGAACTCATTATTATCTCCCGAAAGAATTATGCTTTAATGTAATCTAATTTTTTGTCGTGAAAAAATACTAAATATAGTTCCCAAATGCTCAGATTGTCTTCAGGATTTTAGGGTAAACTAAAAGTTACAATAAATGTTGAACCCCTATGGAGTTCCAGTATAAATTGACGTTTGATTTTACAAACATTAAGTCACTACGCGACTTTTTCCTAAGAATCCCATTAGGGATTCTATGTTTGTAGAAGATTTATCAAACCAGTCATTCCAGAACACCGTAGGTGTTCAATATTTATGATTTAGTTTTTAAAACTAAGACAATTCTTAAGTAAATTAGTGCCAGTAATTTTCAATAACAGATCCCGGTCGTATTATGTTTACATACAAAAGAAAAATTAATTTTCACGATTGTGATGTCGCAGGAATATTGTTTTTTGCAAGAATTTATGAACTCTGTCATTCTGCTTATGAAGAAATGATTTCAACGTTTGATCTTGATGAAGATTTTTGGAATAACAATGATTATATAATGCCGATTATTAGGAGTGAAGCATCTTATCACAGACCATTAAAGTATGGGCAAACCGTAACTGTTGAAATAAAAGTTGAGCAGCTAAAATCTTCATCTTTTGAATTGAATTATGAGTGCAAAAACGAAAAAGGTGAGATAACTGACAAAGTTAGAACAGTTCATGTTTGTGTTAGTAAAAAGGACTGGAAGAAAAGGACATTGCCGGGGAAGGTTTTAGAAGGATTAAAAAAACATCAGTAAGAGTTGTGAATAGCCACAACTTAAAATTTGAAATTGAGGCTAAAGCCTTTTTTCTTTCCAACCAAGTCCACGAGCTAAAACTCGTGGCTATTTAAATTATCAAAATAACTCTATTACTTTTTCCTTCATTACTTTCCCGAGTTCTGTTTTAGGCAACTTATCAACAAATAATATTTTTTTAGGGATTTTATAACTCGCGAGCTTATCTTTTAGGAAATTTTTCAATTGGCTTGTCGATAACTTTGTACCTTTCTTTAATACTACAGCCGTCGCAACAACCTGTCCCCACGTTTTATCTTTTATTCCGATAACACAAACTTCCTTAACATTTTTATGAGTTAAGATTATTCTTTCAACCTCAGCAGGATAAATATTTTCTCCCCCTGAAACTATAAGATCACTTCTTTTTGCTTCTACAAATAAAAATC
Organism: uncultured Ignavibacteria bacterium; assembly: GCA_963727535.1. GTDB lineage: Bacteria > Bacteroidota > Ignavibacteria > Ignavibacteriales > Ignavibacteriaceae > RBG-16-34-14. The sequence continues at coordinate 1,162,974 of CAVSGR010000001.1, read as the reverse complement.
CTTCTTCATCAAGGTATCCAATATCTCCGGTTGCAAACAAATTATTTCTCAATTTCGCATTTGTTCTGTCCCGGCTTTTATAATAACCCTTCATAATTGCAGGACTCTTTATTATAATCTCTCCGCTTTTAGACGATAGCTTTTCCTCGTTGTCAGAATATATAAAAACCTGGTTTGGCAAAATTGCTTTCCCCGATGCTTCCGGTCTCCTTTTTACTTCTTCTTTATCCATTATAGAAACAAAAGAGGAAGTTTCTGTTGAGCCGTAGACTTTTGCGATGTTCCATTTCAGATCGATTGCTTTTAATATTAATTCTTTGTCCGAAAAGCCTCCTCCTAACAGAACCATTCTTAATTCTTTGGGCGGAGCAAAATTAGTATCAACAAATTTCTTCAATTGGTTAGAAACTAAGGAAGCTAAAGTCGGATGATGTTTTTTTATTGTTTCTTTAAGATCATCATTTGAAAGAGAATTGGGAATTGCAATTGAAGCGCCGAACATTAATGCGCGAAAAATAATTGAGAAGCCGCCAATATGATAAAAGGGAAGTGAAGCCAGCCATATGTCTTTTTTCGAATGATGTATTACTTTATTTCCAATCAGTGCACTTTGAATTAAATTTTCGAAAGAAAGCATCACTGCTTTTGGTTTTTTTGAAGAGCCCGATGTAAAAAGTATAAGAGCGGTTTTTTCTTTTAAGAAACCCTGGATTTTTATTTTCTGTTTGACCGTTCCTAATTTTTTAAAAGATATTATTAAATCTTTTCCATGAGTTAAAGTGGTTCCAAATTCTTTACTTTTAATTATTCTTTTAGGATTAAGAAATGTTATTTGTTTATTTAAGTCTTTTTCGAGAAGCCTTGTGTTCAAAGGAATGGGAACAGCACCGACTTCCCAGAGAGCAAGAATAATTACAATAAATTCAATGCTGTTGTTGAACAATAAACAAACGACGTTGTTTTCTTTTATATCATTTTGAGTTAAATAAAAGGCTGTTTTATCAACAAGTTCCGCGAGATTTTTGTAGGACAATTCTGTGTCTTTGTAAATTGCAGCAGTAGAGGCAGGCTCGGATTTTATATCTGCTGGTCTTATCAGGTTTAAAATATTCATTTAGAAGCCAAATAAAATCTTACCTTCCAGGACCGGGTACGGATCGGGTATATCTGTTTCATGAAAATAGTCTGCGGTTGCCAGACCATGAGATAAATTATTATTTATCAAGGCTGCGGCATTTACCATTGAAATTCTACCAATCATATTTTCAAAGGATGAAGTAACAATGCACTTAATTCCTTTCCCCTTTGCCAGATCAGCAATTTTTAGGGTCGGGATTATTCCTCCAAGCATCATAGGTTTTAAGATAAGGAATGATGCAGCACTATCAGCGATAATTTCATAAGCATCATCCATTGTTCTTATTGATTCGTCCACAGCAAGCGGAATTTTAGTTTTATCTTTTAGGAAAAGAAAATCATTTAAATCTTTTACAGGCTGTTCTGCATATTCGATATTGAATTGCTCCAGTGATGTAAGATTTTGGAGTGCTTCTTCTTTCTCCCATTTTGCATTAGCATCTATTCTAAGTTTAATATCTTTACCAACAGCTTTTCTTATTTCTTTTACTGTTTTCAGATCTTCTTCAAAATCATTCCTGCCAACTTTTATCTTTATAGTTTTATATCCTTTATTAATAAGATCTGTTGCAGCTTTTCCTGCTTCATTGTAAGGAATGAGCCCGATTAAAGCATTAACAAAAATAAAATCGGAATAATTTCTTTTTAATAAAATAGGTATAGAAGTTTTCTTTTCGTTACAAAGCAGTCTTAATATAGCAAGTTCCAATCCGCATTTTAAAGAAGGCAGCTTATCATAAGCACTTAAATTTTGTTCAATGCTTCCCTCAATATTTGTAAAATCAATGTTTAGCCCGAGAGAAAAATTTTCTAATGCTTTTTCAACATCTTCATAAGTTTCGGAACCAAACTCGGAAAGAGGAGCAGCTTCACCAATTCCTGTTGATTTTTCGTTGCTCTTGAGAAATAAGATAAACCCGTTTCTTTCTGTTATTGTTGTGCCGGATGTCTGAAAAGGTTTTTTAAGATTAGCTGAATAGGGAACATAGGTTAGTTCAAGGTTGTTCATAACATTAGCCCGGCAGAAAATAAAATGCCGTACAGCGCAGACAGCTTGGCAGTAAGTTCAAGAGTTTCATTTAGTTGAGTGCCATTTAACGTAAACAACATTGTTATAGTTTTATAAACAGCAGGTAGTGTAAGATAGGGAAGAAATATCCAAAATTTAAAACCATAGAAAAGAAAAAGAAGCAATGGAACAATAAAGGAAACTATAATCAAAAATATAAATTGATACTGTGTAAATGTTTTTCCAAGTTTAACTGCAAGAGTATTTTTGCCTGCTGCGCGGTCTTCTTCTATATCTCTGAAGTTATTTACAACAAGAATATTTGTTATGAGAGAACCCACAGGAATCGATGATAAAAATGCAGGCATTGAGATTTCATTTGTATGAAGATAAAATGTTCCCATTGTTCCTATTATACCGAAAAACATAAAAACAAAAATATCTCCGAGTCCTTTGTAAGCCAAAGGATAGGGACCAGCAGTGTAAGCAATTCCCGCAATAATAGAAAGAATACCGATGACAAGAATGATTATTCCACCTACATAAACAAGATAAAGCCCGAGAATAAAAGCTAAAAGGAAAGTGATTACAATTCCGGTTTTCATCTCTTTAACTGAAATCAGACCGGCAGAAAGTACACGTACAGGACCTTTACGTTCGGCAGTATCTGCACCTTTGTGGTAATCGTAAAGATCGTTTGTAAAGTTTGTTCCGATTTGAATTAACAAAGAACATATCAATGCAACCAGGGTAACAAGAGGATTGAATTTACCTGCACTTATTGCTAAAGCTGTCCCAACCATAACGGGCACAACAGAAGCGAGAAGCGTTTTTGGTCTGCTTGCAAGAAGCCAATTCTTTAATTCAAAATTCATAATTAAAAATTGTGTCAGTCTGAGCTTGTCGAAGACTGACTGTTATTCTTACGAATGTCACACTTCGACAGGCTCAGTGTGACAAGGATTTTCACTGATTTTTTATCCGATAATAATCAGTCTTAATCAGTGTCATCTGTATTCTATCACGGAAGCTTAGGAAACTTTTTAAAATCAGGTTTACGTTTTTCCAAGTAAGCTTTCTTACCTTCCTGTGCTTCCTCACTCATATAATATAAAAGCGTTGCATTGCCGGCGAGTTCCTGTATTCCGGCTTGTCCATCAAGCTCTGCATTAAAAGCAGATTTAAGAACACGCAATGCCATCGGGCTGTGCTGCAAAATTTGTTTCGCCCATTCTACACCTTCTTCGTCAAGCTTTTCTACAGGAACAACTTTATTTACTAATCCCATCTCTAATGCTTCATGTGCACTGTATTGTTTGCAGAGATACCAGATCTCGCGTGCTTTCTTTTGCCCGACAATTCTTGCAAGATAACTTGCACCAAGTCCGCCGTCAAAGCTGCCGACTTTAGGACCAGTCTGCCCAAAGATTGCATTATCTGCTGCAATAGTTAAATCACAAACAACGTGAAGAACATGTCCGCCGCCGATTGCATATCCAGCAACAAGAGCAATCACTGGTTTGGGAATACTTCTTATTAATTTTTGAAGGTCGAGAACATTTAAGCTTTGTGCGCCTTCTTCAGATTTGTATCCTTTGTCTCCGCGTATTCTCTGGTCGCCGCCGGAAGAAAAAGCATATTTCCCGTCTTTTGCGGGACCATATCCTGTTAATAAAATTACTCCAATTGTTTCATCCATTCGTGCATCGGAAAAAGCATCATACATTTCCGTTACAGTTTCAGGGCGAAAAGCATTTCTAACTTCAGGTCTGTTAATCGTGATTTTTGCAATTCCTTCCATCCCGCCATCGGGATCTTCGATCTTTTCATAGAGGATGTCGGAATAATCCTTTACTTTTTTCCAGTTAAAACTCATTTATTTACCTTAAGATTTTAATAAAGTAAAAATATGGAAAAATGCGGAAACGTGCCCGCTAAAAAACCTATCTATCTTTCTTTCTTTGTTCTACTTTTCTTGGCGCAAGAAAAGTAGCAAAAGAACATGCACTTAAAAAGAAATTCTAAAATTATTCTTCGTTCGCTAAGATAAATTAACTCGTCCCGATAAAACCGGAACTCAAACAGAATTTATCTTTTAACGCTCGCAAAGAATAATTTTTATACGAATTTCTTTTAATGTGCAAAAGAACTTTTGATGACTTAGAATTTGAGTTCCTAACTGTATTTCATCAGATCCTGTCAGGATTATCATACAGTGATTTATTAATTACCTGTCTTGACTTGGTCGAGCCAAGGCGGGCAAGTCTCTCTCTTTGTAAGAGAGAGACTACAGAGTGAGTTTGATTTGTTATGGATTCACAAATTTTAATCCTCAACTATTCTTATTTTTAATAATCATTTTTATAATTTTAGCTGATTAATGAAACTGCGTAACAACAACCATATTTCAGAAACCGTACACGATAACCTTAGACAGATGTTCCGTGCATTAAAGTATAAGAACTACAGGTTGTTCGTCAGCGGGCAAAGTGTATCTTTGATAGGGACATGGATACAGATGGTTGCAATGTTGTGGCTTGTTTATTCATTAACAAACTCAGCACTGATTCTTGGAATCGTTGGGTTTTCCGGGCAGATACCGATGTTCGTAATTGCGCCGTTTGCGGGAGTTTTAGCCGACCGCTTAAACAAGCACAAACTTCTTTTAATCACTCAGTCACTTGCGCTTGTTCAGGCACTTGTTTTGGCTGCACTTGTATTATTTAACTTAGTCACAGTCTGGCATCTCATAATTCTTAGTGCAATTCTCGGTATCATCAACGCTCTCGATATGCCGATAAGACAGAGTTTTGTCGTCGAGATGATCGATAACAATAAAGAAGATATCGGGAACGCTATCGCACTTAATTCATCTATGGTTAATGCTGCAAGATTGGTTGGACCATCCATTGCAGGTATTTTAATTGCAACTGTCGGTGAAGGATGGTGTTTCTTATTGAACAGCATAAGTTATATAGCGGTGGTTGTTTCATTATTAAAGATGAAGATCACTCCTGTTACACACATAACAGAGGATAAAAAAATATTAAAGGATATTTCCGAAGGCTTTAAATATTCTTTCGGGTTTCCGCCTATAAAATATTTGATAAGTCAGCTGGCAGTGATCGGTTTGTTCAGTTCTACAATTACATTGCTTGCTCCTGTTGTTGCAAAAGAGATTCTGCATGGAGATTCAAGTACATTCGGTTTTTTGATGAGCGCTTTTGGATCTGGTGCTTTGCTTGGCGCGGTTTACCTGCTTAATAAAAAAACTGTTCTCGGACTTGGAAGATTGATTGCCTTGTCTGCTTCTTTGTTTGGCCTAAGCCTTATTGTTTTTTCCTTCTCCCATATTTTTATTTTTTCCGTTATCATAATGTTGTTTGCCGGCTTGAGTAATATGCTTGTCATTGCTTCTACGAACACGCTACTGCAGACAATTGTTGAAGAAGATAAAAGGGGAAGAGTAATGAGCTTATACACAATGGCATTCAGGGGAATGTCGCCTTTTGGAAATTTGCTTGCAGGAATTCTTGCAGGATTTATTGGGACTGCTTTTGCACTGGCAACCGGTGGAGTTGTAAGCTTAATATCGGGACTTATTTTTCTAAGCAGGATTCCATACCTAAGAAACTTTATACACCCGCTCTATACAAAGCTCGGTATCATCCACGAAGTTGCAACAGGCGTGCAGCAGGCTTCAAGTTTGTCTTCGCCGCCGTCGAATTAACTTTCCCCTTGTTCAACTCCTACGGAGTTGTTAGGTTTCTGGGCTAACTCAACGTTACAAACATTCAATCCCTATGGGATTGAAAAAATCGAATAATATTAGAGATGTGAGTAAACAACAGTTTTTTTTTATTCCCATTAGGGAATAAACGTTTGTAACAACATAGCCAACCTAATACTATAACGATCCCGTAGGGATTGAACAGTGCCAGTTATTTAATAATATGTTAGGACATCGGAAGAGGCATAGCCTCGTGTACTTCAATCTCACAATCGCCTCTCCACTTTAGGTGTGGATGTCCAATCAACAGGGATTTAGCTTCTTCTATATTATTGGCTTCAAGTATGGAATAACCGCACACGTTTCTTTTGCTCGTTTCGCTTTTACCATTTGGCAAAACTCTTTGTCCACCGCTTAATGGAGTTCCCAAATCGACCAATTTATTTCCGCATTTTTGTGCCCACTCCATCCACGGTTTCATTCCTTCCTTCATTTGGTCCGGTGAGGCGTTTGCCATTTGCTCAGTAGCTTCTACAGGTGCGTGGTAAATAACAATAAATTTTTTCATTTGTGATTCCCTTACCTTTTGTGATAATGACTTTGAAATTTAGTCCTATGATGAACTCTCCGCAAGAGATTTAAAAAGTTCCATTATAAGCGCCCAAATGGATTTGAATAGAATTCAATTGGATTCGGAAAGATTTTTTCATTCTAATCTAATTTTAAGAATTTCCTTAGAATGATTTAAGAAAAGGATATTAGATTTGCTCAAAAAGAAAGGAGCAAATATGTTTGACTTGAATCATTTACATCCAATGATCGTTCATTTTCCAATAGCTTTATTATTTATTGGGTTCCTGGCTGATGCAATTGGAATAATCTTCAAAAAGGAATTCTTCACAAAAGCCGGCTTCTATATGTTGATACTAGGAACGCTTGGTGTTATTGCTGCCTACTTGTCCGGTAATATAGCAGGAGAAGGAGTCACTGAAGCAGGGGCATTAAAACAAGCATTGGAAAATCACGAAAATGCAGCAACCATTTCACTCTGGCTTATGACCGGCGTTGCTGTTGTGAGAATTGCACTGGTACTATTCAAGAAATATGCAGGCATTTACAAATGGGTCGCGTTTGTTTTGTTATTACTTGGTGTAGCATCGATTACAAGAACAGGGTTTTATGGCGGGGAACTTGTTTATAAACATGCAGCAGGTGTAACGATTGATTTAGGATTTAGTAATTTAGGATCATCAGATTCAAAAAATATTTCAGAACAAGATGAAGATTAGAGGAGAGTGCTAATGCGCATCCTTGTAATTGAAGATGAAAAGGGAATTGCTAACTTTTTACATGATGGACTGACAGAAGAGTATTTTGCTGTTGATACCGCACTGGATGGCAAAAAAGGATTGCAAATGGCTCTTTCAAACAGCTATGATTTGCTTTTAGTTGACTGGATGCTGCCGGGAATCAGCGGTATCGAAATTGTGCAACAGGTCAGGAAAGTAAATCCTCAAATTCCCGTAATTTTTCTGACGGCACGTGATACAGTAGATGATACAATATTCGGGCTTGAAAGCGGAGCAAACGACTACATCAAAAAACCTTTTCACTTTTCTGAATTGTTAGCACGGATAAAGGTTCAATTGCGGGTCCAGAATTCAGAAAATGGTGCACTTGTTTTAGGACCATTAAAGTTATTACCGGAAACTCACCAGGTATTTAATAACGAAGAAGAAATTTTGCTTACTCAAAAGGAATTTTCACTGCTGGAATATCTAATGCGGAACAAGGGGAGAGTATGCACAAGGACAAGTATAATCGAACATGTCTGGGACATCCATTTCGACGCTGATACATCAGTTATAGATGTATATATAAATTATATCAGGAAAAAGCTGAAACTGGATTCCAAAGAACTTATCCATACAATAAGGGGAGTTGGCTACATTGCGAAGGAAGATAATTGATTATTACATTTAAAAACAGGGTTGCGGCATACTATCTTTTTGCTACGGCTCTTATAATCATTTCACTCTTTATTGCAATTTACTGGACTGTATATAACACAGTCTATTCACATTTAAAAGATGACCTTAATGCAGAGCTAAGTGAATTAAGCAATAGTATTCACATAACAGACAGCGATCAATTAATTTTTACAAATTCACTAGAATGGAATGAAGGAGAACACAAACAAATTGAAGTTAACCCGACTTTTATACAGGTGACTGACATTAACGGGAAAACAATAAAGAAGACTTCCAATCTTTTGAATGACAGCCTTAGATATTACAACACGACTTTACCGAGGTATTACCTGAATACAATACTTTCTAAATCATCAGTTTACCAGGTACAGTCTCCTATCTTAAATAACAGCGGTAAAAAAATTGCTTATCTATTAGTTGCAATTCCTTTAGAGGAATCCGAACTGGTACTTGAGAATCTGAAAAAAGTTCTCTTTATATCATTCCCTGTAATATTATTTATATTGTTTTTCGCCACAAGATATATTGCCGGAAAAGCAATTGCCCCGGTTAATAATGTTATACAAACAGCAAACAGGATTACTAAAGAGAATTTACAGGAAAGAATCAGACTGCCTGAAAATAAAGATGAAATCTATCTGCTTATTTCTACAATAAATGAATTGCTCGACAGGCTAGAGGATAACCTGCTTCGTGAAAAACAATTTACATCAGATGCCTCACACGAGCTAAGAACCCCGCTTTCGGTAATAAAAGGTACTCTCGAAGTTTTAATACGAAAACCGAGGGAAGTAAAACAGTATGAAGAAAAAATAAATTACTGTATTAAAGAATCTGACAGGATGACAAGATTGATTGATCAGTTGCTATTTTTGGCAAAGTATGATTCAGGTAAAGTACTGCCTAATAAATCAAATGTTGATGTGAAAAATTTATTTGCCGGTACAATTAATCGTCTGGAACCCATCCTGTTTGATAAAGAGATAAAAGTAAACATTAATGGAAATGGCAACACTTCTGCAGTTGTTGACGAATCGATGATGGAAATAATTTTTGAAAATGTGATTACCAATTCTATAAAATACTCGGGCAGCCGGTCTGAAATAAATGTTCAGTTAAATGATTACCAAACTTTTCTTGAATGCACAATAAAAGACAAAGGAATTGGAATGTCGGAAGAGCAGGTAAAAAAAATATTCGACCGGTTTTACAGAACTGATGAATCGCGTAATTCCGAAGCAGGAGGATTCGGACTTGGATTATCTATTGTAAAAAAATTCTGTGAGCTTCAGGATATTGATCTACACGTGGAAAGCAAACCTTCATCCGGCACTACATTTACCTTTCAAATTAAAAAGTAAAGCCATCTATAATATTTTAAGCATATTCTAAGAATGGATTAAGATTCGTTTTAGGTTCCCTGTTTAATTTTGATTAAGTCAATCAGACAAATAATTACAGAAAGGAACTAAAAATGAAGAGAATGATCTTTGTAATACCGGCAATACTTATTTTTGCCGTGATAAATTTCAATTTTACACCAGCAAACAGTTCTGCTATCAAAACCGTTGACAACCTTAAAGCAGCCATTATTGGTGAAACTACTGCGAGTGCAAAATATCTTGCTTATTCTAAAAAAGCCAAAGAGGAAGGAAACGATAAAATCGCATTGCTTTTTGAAGCTGCTTCAAAATCGGAAGGAATACATGCAAATAATCACAGGGCTGTTCTTGGGCAGCTTGAAATTAAAATGGATGATTTCAAGCCGGAGTATAGCGTTAAATCAACAAAGGAAAATTTGCAGGATGCAATAAACGGGGAATCTTACGAAGTAGCAACAATGTATCCGGATTTCATTAAAACAGCAAGTGAAGGAAATGTTAACCTTGCAACTATCTCCTTCAATTATGCATACAAGACTGAAATGAAACATAAAGAGCTTTATAAAGATGCTCTAAGCAAACTCAATGATAAACAGGAATCTTCGCTGCCGTCTAACTATTATGTTTGTCCCACCTGCGGAAATACTTATGCTGATACTGCACCAAACAGGTGCGGCATATCAATGACCTCAAAAGACAGGTTTTTAGAAATAAATTAAATTCTCTACCACAAATCACCGAAAACCCGCAGCAGTAAAATGGTGCGGGTTTTTCTTTTTCCATATAGTATCAAGTATCCAGTTTACCAACAGTAGGTTGGAACTAGTATCCAGTAACTAGTATCTAGCAACCGGTATTCGGTATCAAGAATCCGGCATCCGGTATCTGGTTTACCAACCGAAGGTTGGCATCCGGTATCCGGTATCCGGCATCTGGAATCCGGCATCCTGCATCTTGAAACTGTTTAGCAATTAACCTAAGTTTGCTTTTGAAAATGGTGTAACACCCCGTATTACAACAAACAACCTAATAACTGTGACAATTAAGGATAAATAGTATTATATTTTAAATAAACATTTAATTTTAATGTAAATGCCTCTTTCAATTGATTTCACAAAATTCCCTTCAACCAGATTCCAAGGAAGTAAGAGGAAAATTATTCCTTGGATTTTTAATGTAATAAAAGATTTAAAATTTAATACGGTTCTTGACGGATTTGGAGGGACGGCTTCAGTAAGTTATCTATTTAAAAAAATGGGAAAGGCAGTAACTTATAATGACAATTTAAAGTTTAATTATTATATCGGGAAAGCCTAATAGAGAATAATGATATAATTCTTAATCAAAAGGATTTAATGTTATTCATAATTAAAGTATGAATCCAAAACAAAAATTGTTCAGGATTTTTTTAAGGATATTTATTATTATCCAAGTGAAAACAAATGGATTGACGACACAGTTGCATTAATCAACAATGATTCCTATACAAAAGATATTTTAGAATATAAAAAAGCATTAGCATTTTATGCTTTATTTCAAGCGTGTTTGATTAAAAGGCCATTTAATTTATTTCACAGAAAAAATTTATACTTAAGAAAAAATAAAGTTGAAAGATCATTTGGTAATTTTCATACGTGGAATAAGCATTTCGACAATTACTTTTTTAAGTTTATTGAAGAAGCGAATAAATTGATTTTTGATAATTCAAAAAAATGCGTCGCTGTTAATGACTCTGTATATAATTTACCTGACGATAATTTTGATTTGGTTTACTTTGATCCGCCATATTTTCGAAAAAATTCATCAAACGAGACTTCATTTTACAATAGGACATACCATTTCTTAGAAGGGTTGGCAAATTATGATAGTTGGGAAAATTTAATTGATATATGAAACAATAAATAAAAGATTTAAATATGACAAAGATTGTAATGAATTTGGTTCTGAAGATTTAATAGAATCATTTGATAAACTGTTTGAGAAATTTAAGCAATCAAAGATTATTGTTTCTTATAAAAAGGGTGGAATACCATCGATTGAAACGATAGTTACTTTATTAAAAAAAAGGAAAAAAAAGTATATACTAGAAGTATACATTACAAATATGCGTTAAATCATCAAAATGGAGACTCACTCAATAATAGAGAAGTACTTATTGTAGGTTTATGATAGAACAAATTCGGCCGAAATCAATAAGAGTTGATAAAAGAATAGTAAAACTATTAAGTGGGGCAACCTATGAAAATTTCCCCAAAGCTCTTAAAGAATTGATTGTTAATTCTTATGATGCCGATGCTAATAAAGTTGATGTGACTATTGATTTAAAAAGAGAACTGATTACTATAGAAGATAATGGACACGGTATGTCAGAATTACATTTTGATTTTTATTTAAGGATAGCATTCCAATCACGCGAGAAAGAAGGCGAAACAGTTTCTGGAAGAAAAATCATCGGTCAGTTCGGTGTTGGTTTTCTTTCTGTATTTCCATTTGTAAAAATTATTACATTGAATCGTAAAACGGGGGTCAAATGAAATTGTTTATGCTAACATTCCAAGTGCTAATTATTTTTCAAAAACGAATGAGTTAATAAAAGTAGAAAAAATTCAAATACCTGGTGGAAAAAAAATAGACAGAACAATATTCAATAAGCAATTTACGAAAATTGTAATGCGAGGATTTACCGAACTAACTAATCAATTTTTTTATCCAAAATATAAGGTCTCATCTAATAGGTTCTCAATAAAAAATTGGAAACCTATGGATCAATTAACTTGGATGTTGTCTGAAGACTTACCTGTTGAGTATGCTTAATGAAGATTTTAGAAAAATATTTGAATATCATTCGAAAATAACCTTTTATAGTAAAAATTAATAATACTACAATAAAACGTAATGTACATGCAAAAACTATATTAGAAACACATTCCGGAAAGTTTAATAATATCGGGAAAATAAAATTTCAAATATTTTATTGCCACAAATTATAATGTGATTCATCCTTTAGAGGCAAGAGATTTTAAAAGTTAGAAATTTAAACGTAGGTGTTGGTCAAAGAGAAACCTTTGGGCGGGTACAGAATCTGGTACGCGTGCAAGTTTGACTCATCTTACCTGGAGATATACATAATAATTGACGGGCTAAACGATTTGATTTCATTAGATCGAGATAAATTTAATTACGATGAGGACTATGAAAAACTAAAAGAATATTTTAAAAAACGACTTGTTAATCTTGCTACTCAGACTTACGATATAAATACATTTTCAAAAGAAGCCAAAACAAGTTGATCGATTAAAAGATCTAAAATCAATCGATTCCAAAAGTACTTTGCAAAAAATAAACAAACTCCAAGATAGAGGTTTTCAAAGTAATAAGGAAATAATTTAGATAAGAATGAAGAACCAATTCAAGTAAACAAAGAAAATAAGACAATTATCATTTCTAATAGATAATGAACATTTCCAGAGAAAATTAGATTTCGGAAATACAAATTACAATCTTGAATTAGGCAGTTGGGAATATGAAAATACTAATTTCCCAGCTATTCTTCTTAAGAACAAAAAAATATTAATAAATAAAAATTATCCCTTATTTAAAGGTAAAAAGTATACTGATGTATTTTTTAGGTTTCATCTAATTTTAGCTTTGAATCTAAAGAAAAAAAAATATAAACCAATCAACTTTTAAATAAAATTAATAAGGGAATATATTAATTACATTTCAAGATTATATAGGTTAAAAATGAAAATAAAATCATTTCAGATTAGAAATTTTAAAAGCTTATACAATTTCCCTGCTTCAAAATTTGGCAATATTAATATGGTTTTTGGACTTAATAATAGTGGAAAATCAAATATGTTAAAGTTTCTAAACCTAGTGTTTCAAACTAAATCTTTTGGACAACAAGTAAAGGTAGGAACGGGAGAAGAGAATCGTAGACAGGTTACTAACCTTACTAATTTCTGGGAAGGTGAAATTAGTGATCTCCCATATATTTATTTTAATAATAATATGGATATTCCAATTGAATTTGATGTAACGCTCGAACTTTCTAAAAAAGAGATCCCTTTTATTTCGGAACTTACTAAAGAAAAAATTATTAGTAATAGAGATAATTCTAACATTTTTATACGTGGTAATTTTGAATCTACAAACAAAACGACTTCAAGAATTAATTTGAAGCAAGTACAAATGAATAATAAAATAATTTTTGAGGAAGGCGAATATTTCCCTAATAATAAAAGTCTTTCGCAAGAACATTTTGACGGAATACTAAAAGAATTAAATAATTGTATTTTGTTTTTAGACAGTAATAGAATTGTTGCAAGTGATACTTTTATGAAAGACATTGAAGAAAATGGAGAAATTGTTCCTACGTCTTTTAGGAATTCATTATTTGAATTATATCTTTATGATTATGATAAATTCATGGAATCTTTTTATCAGCTATTGATTCCTTTAAGGTGAAAGATGGGGGAGTTGAAATACTAAAGTCTCATCTGTTAAATTCGCCATTAGAAAAACCTGAAATTGGATTTACAAAATTCAATGATAGATATGAATTAATGTTAAAGAATGGGAGAGGGAATAAGATATCCTTTGAGTAATTATGGTTCTGGGATACAACAACTTCTGTATATCTTAGTAAAAATATTTAGTACCAACTCAAAAATTATATTAATAGAAGAACTGGAATTAAATTTATCTCCACTGTATCAACTAGAGCTAATAAAATTTTTAAGTGATGAAATAAATAAGACAACTAACAACAAGATAAATCAATTTTTCTTTACGACTCATAGTAAATATTTTTATGACAAAACTAATTTGGTCACACTTTATGAAGTCATAATAGATAATGAAGGTCATTCAAGTATCAATAAAGCAACAAAAAATAGAACAAATAATTATTTTAATAGGAATTATTATTAAGCCCTTCTTTAATACTCCAATTTTTGTTATTTCACAATAAATAGTTGCACTTCCCCAAGTCACCAAATGCCTGCCTACCTTTGGCGGGGTTGGTGACTTCCTCCGGACACTAACCTTAACCCCAGTTTTTCATAATCTCGCCAAAACATTGCAAACCACTGTAGATAACGGTACCATAACCGTGACCGGGGGAAGTCCACGCACCCTAATATAAAAGATTCAATCCTGTTTTCAGGTTGTAGGGACAAGTCGCGACTTGTCCCTACTTATGTTTAAATTTATATTAAGCTTAATAAAATATTAAGCCTTTATAAGGAGTAAAAAAATGAATACAAAGATTTCTGATTTAACAATAGATGAATTAAAGGATTTAATATCTAAAACTGTTCAGGAAGCTATGGAAGATTATCTTGAAGATTTAAAAGCTCTTTCAAGTAAAGAATACGTTAATTCTGTTAAAGAAGCCAGGGAAGATTATAAAGCGGGGGATTATAAGAACTATGATGAAACTTTCTGATGTATAAAATCCTCATTACTAAAAGAGCGTTAAAAGATCTTGAAAAAATTGGTTCAAAAGAAAAGACCAGAATAGGGGACAAGATTAAGCTTTTAACAAATGATCCTATCGGTAGCAGCAAGAAATTATCTACTCCAATAATTGGGAGTTATAGATTTAGAGTTGGGGACTACAGAGTTATTTTTGATATTGAAGATGGTAAGGTAATCGTATTACGAATCGGTCATCGAAAAGATATTTATAAATAGGAGTTCTTAAAACATTCCTTCCCTTGCTGCCAAGAACCATTTCTTGACGGAATTATAACAATCACTCCTCTTGTTTAATCCCTTACGATTATTTTATTAAGACTTTCACTTACGCAACCTACCCCTCCTTCATACTCAACTGAATCCGTTTTCTCTCAACATCGATATCAACTATACGCACGGTTATTTTCTGATCTAACTTTAAAACTTCAGCGGGATCTTTAATAAAACGATCTGTTATTTGAGAAATATGCAGCAAACCGTTTTCCTTTATCCCGATATCTACAAAAGCACCGAACTTTGTAAGATTAGTTACAATGCCCGGCAAACGCATTCCGGGTTTTAAATCTGTTATTTCATTAATCGTTTCGGAAAATGAAAACACTTCTGCTTTACCACGTGGATCAAGTCCGGGTTTTTCAAGTTCCTGCATTATATCTTTTAAAGTCGGCAAACCAACAGCGTCGGTTACGTAATTATTTATATCAATATGCTGACGTATTTTTGCATCTTCAATTAATGATTTTACCGGTTGAGATAAATCCTTTGCCATCTTTGAAACAATAGAATAACTTTCAGGATGAACTGCGCTGTTATCAAGAGGATTTTCTGCGCCGGGAATTCTTAAAAATCCCGCAGACTGTTCAAACGCTTTTGCTCCAAGTCCGCCTACCTTCATCAGTTCTTTACGTGAATGAAAAATTTTGTTTTCACGCCGGTAGTTCGTTATTGATTTTGCAAGCTTTGGTCCTATGCCGGAAACATAACTTAGCAAATGCTTGCTTGCAGTATTTAAATTTACTCCGACCTTGTTTACAACGGAAGTAACAACGTGGTCCAAGTTCATCTTTTAAATTATCCTGGTCAACATCGTGTTGATATTGTCCAACTCCGATTGACTTGGCGTCGATTTTAACAAGCTCGGCAAGCGGATCCATCAATCTTCTTCCAATAGAAATTGCGCCGCGGTAAGTCAGGTCGAGATCGGGGAATTCTTCTCTCGCCGTTTCCGATGCAGAATAAATCGATGCGCCTGCTTCGTTCACCATAAACACTTCTGTTATTCCTGATTTATCAATCAGTGATTTAATAAAACGTTCCGTCTCTCTGCCTGCGGTTCCGTTTCCAATAGCGATTGCTTCTATCTTATATTTTTTAATAAGCTCTTTTACTTTTTCCGATGCTTCATCTGCTTTCGGCTGTGGAGGATGAGGAAAGATTGTTGAGTGATGTAACAAGTTTCCCTGCTGATCGAGGCAAACAAGCTTGCAGCCCGTTCTGAAACCGGGATCGATTGCCATCGTAACTTTTTGTCCGAGCGGAGGAGCTAAAAGTAATTGGCGCAAGTTTTCGGAAAATACACGAATTGCTTCCTCATCGGCTTTGGCTTTGGAACTGTTCCTAAATTCAGTTTCAATCGATGAGGCTAATAATCTTTTATAAGCATCTTTAATTGCCAACCCGACCTGCGTGGCAGATTCATTTTTATTTTTTATAAAGATTTTATCAAGACTTTCAATTGCGGATTCATTATCTATCGAAATCGATACACGCAAAATCCCTTCCTGTTCTGCTCTGCGGATAGCAAGCAGGCGATGACCTGCACAGCGTTTTAACGGTTCGCTGAAATCAAAGTAGTCGCTGTACTTCGTTCCTTCATCTTTCTTTTTCTCAACCACTTTTGAACTTATTATTGCATCGCGCTCGAATAATTGCCTGATTTTATTACGCGCTTCTGCATTTTCGTTAATCCATTCTGCAATAATATCTCTTGCACCTGCTAATGCTGTTTCAATATCCGGTACTTCATCGTTTATATATTTTCCTGCAATCGATTCTATCTGTTCTTCCTTCTGCGTCATTATTATTTCTGCAAGAGGTTCCAATCCTTTTTCCCGCGCTGCACTTGCTCTTGTTTTTCTTTTCGGTTTGTATGGGAGATAAATATCTTCAAGCTCCGTCATTTCCCAGCAGTTATTAATTTTCTCTTCCAACTCAGGAGTTAACAATTCCTGGTCGTTGATGCTTTTAAGAATGGCTTCACGTCTCTTAACCAATTCCAGCAGCCGTTTCCATTCTTTTTCAATAGCCGATACTTCTGTTTCATCAAGACTGCCGGTAGCTTCTTTCCTGTAACGCGAAATAAAAGGAATCGTTGCCCCTTCCTCTAACAGCTTAACCGTATTTGAAACCTGTGACTTACTTATTGAAAGTGAACTGCTTATATGTTTAACAAGAGTTTCTGTCATTGTTTTCTAAAAATATATTTTAATGTGTCATTCCGGAATTTCGGTTTACCGGAATATCCGGAATCTGAATTATAAGTGAATAATTATAGCAACTGCAAATATAAGCGGATGTAGTTCCAGCCGAAAGTCTGTTTAGTAGCAGGCATCCAGTTTATCGAATTAACTCCCCTTTATGTTCAACTCCTACGGAGTTGTATGTTTCTTTGGCTAGTTACAGTTACAAACGTTCAATCCCGATGGGATTGATGTACCCCCAAATTGATTGTTCTTAGATGAGTAAGGTTTCGGATATTATTCCCGTTAGGGAATAAACGTTTGTAAAAATAAAGTTAGACAGCCCAGACTACTGCAATCCCGTAGGGATTGAACTCTTCTTATAACTAAATATCAAGTATCCGGTTTACCAACCAAAGGTTGGAATCCAGTATCAGGTATTCATAATCCTATATCTTGAAATAATGTAGCATTTAAGCTATGTTTAATACACTACTCCTTTAGGAATTGAGGAGTAGATAAAAAAAGGAGGGGTTATGAAAAGGGATTTAACACTGCTTATTCTTGTTCTCATTTCTTCCAATTTTATTTATGGACAAAGATGGCCGAAACTTGCCTGGCACAAAACCTATAACGGTCCGGGTAATGGAGTTGATATTGTTCAGGATGTAAAGTTTCATAACCAGAATTTATACCTAGCTGGCTTTAGTGCGGGGCCCGATACAATCCCGGATCTCCTTATTTTGGAGTATTCAGATAAGGGAGATTCTTTATTAGAAATCAGATATACTGCAAATCCCCATTCCGCGGATGAAGCTGCTTCTATCGCAATAGATTCTCATGAAGATATTTATGTCATAGGAAATTCTACCTTTGATCAAAGTTCTCCTTATGCAATATTTCAAAAATATTCGTCTGAAGGAAATTTGATCTTCGCAAAAAATTTTAACTCAGATATTAATGTTTATTCTGAGGGAATTTTTGTAACACTCGATTCCAACGAAGATCCTGTAATAGCTTATAACAGAGTGTCTGCATGTGTTGCAAAGTATTCATCCAGCGGGGATTCTATCTGGACAGTTACATTTTCTGATGACACCAGCGACTACTCTGTAAATTATCTTATAACCGATCAGGCTGATGACATTTATGCTAGTCTTATCCAACTTTACTGGGACGGAGGCGATTTGCCTTCAAGTAATGCTATTATTGTAAAATTAAATAAGGATGGTGAAGTTATCTGGCAGACTCCTGTCGTAAAGGAAGTTCCAGGTAAAATTATTCTGGACAAAGAAGAAAATATTATTCTCATAACTTCAAGCCCGGGAAAGACGATTAAGTTGGATGCTGAAGGCAATACCCTATGGACAAATGATGGTACCAACAGCCAGTATCCTATTGAAGTACAAACCGGCATTGTTGTAGATTCTGATAATAATATTATTGTTGCTGGATATGAATTTGGCAACTCCTCCTGGGATTATAGAACAAAAAAAATCTCTCCTGATGGTACGGACATCTGGTCGAATGATTTTGAAAGTCCCGAAGGCCTAAACGATTTTGCGATGGATGTTGCTCTTGATAATTATGATAATGTGTATGTAACAGGCGAAACGCATAATTCTGTATCTGTAGGGATGTGTTATACTGCAACTTATTCGAAAGAAGGGGAACCAGGCTGGGTTTTTAAATTTGATCCGCCGAACAGTACTTTTGAAGAAGGGTTTCGGATCTTTATTGGAGATAGCGATTTTGTTTATGTTGGAGGCGAAACAGGAGAGCCCGGCTTTGGTCCCGACTTTTTAGCTTTCAAGATTGATTATGGATATGGGAATGATGTAAAGCTTGTTAATAATATTGTTCCAGGGAATTTTTCATTAAGCCAGAATTATCCCAATCCTTTCAACCCTGTAACAAAGATTAATTTTTCTATCCCGAAAGGAGATAATGTTAAGATTGAAATTTATGATGCACTCGGAAGATTGGTAGATGAACTTATTAACCGGTACTTCCCGGCAGGTAATTATAGTATTGATTTCGATGCATCGGAATTATCCAGTGGAGTTTATTTTTACAGATTGACTTCCGGAAGTTTTATACAAATGAAAAAAGCAGTGTTGCTGAAATAGTACGAATAGCAACTCAATTTTTTTTCTCAGCAGGATTCCATATTTAAGAAACTTTGTCCACCAGATTTATGCAAAGCTTGGTATTATCCAGGAAGTTACAACCGGCTTCAGCAAGCTCGAAGTCAATTTTCGTTGCCGTCTAATTAAAACACTTTATGTCCAACTCCTACGGAGTTGTATGTTTCTTTGGCTAGTTACAGTTACAAACGTTCAATCCCAATGGGATTGATGTACCCCAAATTGATTGTTATAAGATAAGATGAGTAAGGTTTCGGATACTATTCCCGTTAGGGAATAAATGTTTGTAAAAACAAAGTTAACCCAACACTTAGCAATCCCATAGGGATTGAACCCTATTTGGAGATATTAACTTTACATTTTATATACTGACAGAATATTAATGAATAGTTCTGTTGTTAATAAGTCTCTCTCTTTGTAAGAGAGAGATTTAGAGTGAGTTTCAAGTATGGTCTCTGAGTAACGGTCCATCGAAAAATAATTTTTAATATTTTCAAATTTTTATATTTTGAGTCATTCTTTAATGCACTAAACCGGAAATAAAATGAAAAATGTAAATACCAAACTTTTTTATTTTCTGCTGCTTTCAGTTTTTGTTTTTTCCTCTCAAATAATACTTCCACAAACCAAAGCTGAAAAAATAGAATCGTTACTTAATGAATATTATAAGTTCAAAGTTTTTAACGGGAGTGCTTTAGTTGCTGAAGGTGGGAAAGTCATTTTTAAAAAGGTTTCGGTCTGGCAAATATGGAATGGAATATTCCCAATACTGCGGACACAAAATTCAGGGTCGGATCGGTTACAAAACAATTTACTGCAATGCTTATTATGCAGCTTGTTGAAGAAGGAAAATTAAAGCTCGATGCCCCGGTAACTACTTATATTCCTGATTACCCGAAGGATAAAGGGGACAAAATAACAATACATCATTTGCTTACTCATACTTCGGGAATTCATAATTATACTGATCTGCCGACATTCGGAGATATTATGCGAAACCCGGAATCACCGGAGGATTTAGTTAAAAGCTTTTGGGATCTTCCTCTTGATTTTGAGCCGGGAGCAAAATTCAACTACAGTAATTCGGGATATATTTTACTCGGTTATATAATTGAGAAAGTAACAGGAAAATCTTATGAAGATGTTTTAAAGGAAAAAATATTTGAACCGCTGGGGATGAAAAACTCCGGCTATGATCATACGGCAGATATAATTCCCAAACGTGCTTCCGGTTATGAAAAAGCAGGGTCTGATTATTTTAACGCTCAATATATTGATATGACTGTGCCTTATTCTGCCGGTTCTATTTATTCAACGGTAGAGAATTTGTATCTGTGGGACCAGGCGCTTTATACGGACAAACTTCTTTCCAAAAAATATATGAATAAAATTTTTACTCCATATGCTAAACCGCCGTTTGCTGATTCCTATGGTTACGGCTGGGGATTAATTAAAAAACATCTCGATAATGTTGATGACTCATTAAATATAATAACGCATGGCGGTACAATAAACGGTTTTAATTCCTTAATACTGAGAATTACAAACAGCAAAGATTTGATTGTACTGTTAAATAATACCGGGGTTACAAACCTGAATGAGATAAGTGATAAGATAATCGATATCCTTTATAATCAGCATTATGATATGCCCAAAAAACCGTTACTGCTTAGTTTTACTGAGCTTTTAAAGGAAAAAGGGATTGATGCAGCTGATTATTTTTATAATAAAAAAATTGATGAAGGAGAAAAAATACCCGAGGCTTCAATGAATTTGTTGGGGTATGGTTATTTAAATAAGAAAAAATATAAAGAGGCTATTGATATTTTTAAATTAAATGTAAAAGTTATCCCGAATCCTTTAATGTATATGACAGCTATGGAGAAGCTCTAATGCTTAGTGGGAATAAAGAAGATGCAATAATTAATTATAAAAAGTCAGTTGAACTTAATCCTTACAATGTTAGCGGTATAAAAAAATTGCATGAACTAGGAGTTGATGTCCCTTTACCGGAAACGTGAAAGTGGATCCGAAAGTTTATGATTTATTAACAGGGAAGTATGAATTAAATCCTCAGTTTATCCTTACAGTTACAAAAGAAGATGACAAGCTATTTGCACAGGCGACAGGGCAGCCAAAGATTGAGATATTTCCGAAATCGGAATTGGAATATTATTTAAAAGTTGTTGATGCACAAATTACTTTTGTAAAAGATGAAAACGGCAAAATAGAAAAATTGATTTTACACCAGAACGGACGCGATATACCGGCAAAGAAAATAGAATAAGCATTGTGTGGATTAACTGTTAAACCGTTGAAACGGTCGAGTTATGTTGTGCTTTTCTTATTAACCCACGGATTAATCCGTGGGTTAACGAAAATAAAAGTAATTTTTTGTAACTGTTTCTCCGAAGGAGTCCTTCGGACAACAGTTTTTCTTAGTTATTTTTTATTTCACACATCTGGTTAGAATAGTTTTTAGCTATAAATTTTCTAAAATATATTTATAACCCCTGCCAATTGGAATAGACACTCCATTAACCTCGACAGTTTCGGCAGTATAAGATTCAATCTTATCTATTGAAATTATAAAAGAGCGATGAATCCGTTTGAAAAGATTTGAAGGCAAAAGAGATTCAATTTTTTGAGTACTCATTTTTGAAAGGTATGTTCTTTTTGCCGTAACGATTTTGATGTATTCCCTTTGACTTTCAATATATAGTATCTCAGAGAATAAAATTTTTACTTTCTTTTTCTGCACATTAAGAAATATGAAATCTTTTGTCTCTTCGTTTTCATTTGATGCCTGATTGCTCTCTTTCTTTTGTTTTAACTTTATTTACCGCGACTAAAAAACGCTCGAACTCAAACGGCTTCAGCAAATAATCTGTAACATTAAGATTAAATCCTTCCACAGCGTATTGATGATAAGCTGTGGTAACAATAACTGCAGGCGGATTTAGAAGTGTTTTTAAAAAAGCCATACCTTTTAATTTTGGCAGATGAATATCTAAAAAAATAAGATCGGTATGATTATTATGCAGGAATTCTGTTGCGAGAATGGCATCCTTAAATGTGGATTGTAATTCCAGGAAAGGTACCTGCGAAATATAATCCACCAATACTTTTACAGCTAAAGGTTCATCTTCTATTACAATGCATTTTATTTTAGACATGGCTTGCAAGATTGACTTTTAGTGTTGCTGTAAAAATAGATTCATCCGGTTCAAGAGATAAATTATAATCGGTAAAGAGCAATTCCAACTGCCGTCTTAAATTAGAGAGACCAATGTTTTCTTTTACTTTATCTTCCACGTTAAAACCATCCGCAGAATTTTTCACAATGAATGTTAACTGCCTGTTATTAACCGAAAGATGAATATCGACAAACGGGTGGGACCTGGTTTCGGAAGCGCCATGCTTGAACGCATTTTCTACCAGCGGGATAAGCAGCAAAGGTGGAACTGCCTGCTTCATATCTTCAACATCATAATTGAAATTAATATGTAAAGATTCATCATAACGTAATTTTTCAAGAGCAATATAATCACTAATGATTTTCAGTTCCTGCTCTATTGCTATATATTCGCCACCCGTTTCATACAACATATAGCGCAAAATTTTAGAAAGTCGTAGGACCGATTCCGGAGTCAGATCAGATTTATCTCTCGCTAATGCGTAAATATTATTTAGAGTATTGAATAAAAAATGCGGGTTCGTTTGCGACTTGAGATAATTCAGTTCTGCCTCTTGTTTTTCAATCCGGAGTTGCTGTGCAGCCTGTTTTAGTTGTATGAAATTATAGATGTGCCTTGTAATCCCGAATATTAACAAAGCAAAAATGCTTGATCCAAATTGGTCTTCCACTCCGTCTGAACAGGAAGAATAATGTATAAAATCAGTATAAATATGAAGCACAGTTCCAAGAAGCAGCCAGAAATAGAGAGCAAATGAAAATAAAAAGATCTGTGCTGCCAAGAGGACAAGTGATCTGAAGATTTTTTTTCTGCTAAGCTGAGGGAGAGTGAACTCAAAGAAAAGATAAATCACTAATAGAATGTAAGCAGCCTTCCAAATTTCATTTATAACCCATAATAGAAATGGACCGGGAAATTGTGACAGGTTAATAATAAGAGCCAGGATAAAATAACCAGCTCCAACCCATAAATAAAATCTGAGGTGTTTTATATCAGTCAATTTCTTCACACTGAAATATACCTACTTCTTATATGTTTACTCAAGAAATTTAATAGACAAAACTACGTCGTCTGTTTGCGTAAATCCGCATTATGTTGATACTCCCTTTACGTTCTTAATCTAATTACCTATTCTTGCATAAAAATAATTAAGTCGAAATCCAGGAAATTTTAGAAGGATAAAATGAATAAAATAATAAAATTCGGAGAGACAGTCGAAGGATATAACATTCCTGTATTAAATGAAAGAGAAATCAGGGCAGCAGCGGGGATATTATTTTTATTGATGTTTATCTCGATACTCAAAGTACTTTTTCAGGGAGATTTTTTACTACTTAAATATGCTGTAACAATATTCCTCACAGATATTTCAATACGGGTTTTTATTAATCCTAAATTTTCACCTTCATTAATAATCGGTCGTTTGATTGTCAGAAACCAGGTTCCCGAATATGTTGGAGCCCCTCAAAAAAAGTTTGCATGGATTATTGGAGTGGTATTGGCAACAACAATTTTCATTCACTTGGTTATAGTAAATGCGTTCAGCCCCATAACAGGTCTTATCTGTTTTATTTGCCTGATATTCTTATTCTTTGAAACGGCATTTGGAATTTGTTTGGGGTGCAAATTCTATCCAATGTTTTTTAGAGAAAAAGTTCAATACTGTCCGGGTGAAGTTTGTGATGTAAAATCAAAACAGGATATTCAAAAAACATCTGGAGTTCAGTTACTTATTGTTCTTGGATTTGCAGTGTTCATTTTTCTAACCACATTTTTATTTAATGATAATTTTAAGAAACAACCGTATGAATTGTTCGGAATTGAAAGTACTGCAGAAGCAAAAATAGTTGAGCATTAAAAATTAAAAATCACCTGGGTGACTTCAATTGCTTAGATAAGCAACAATGGAGAAAAAATGAATTCGACTAAAAAAACTGCAAGACTTGCCGGTGTATTATATCTTATCTGGGTAATAACAGGACTCTACGGTGTATTCTATGTCCCATCACAAACCATTGTATTAGGTGATGCTGCCGCTACTGCCAATAAGATTCTCACTAATGAATTTTTATTTCGAACAAGTATAATTAATGACATTATCAGCAACACCATTTGGGTTTTTATAGCATTGGTTCTATACCGTTTGTTCAAAAAGGTAAATGAGCGTCAGGCTAAACTTTTGGTTGCATTGGTGATTGTACAAATTCCTGCCGTTTTTTTTATGGAGGCATTAAATATCGCTTCCCTTATGATTTTAAAAGGCGAAGTGTTGAAAACATTCGGGATTAGTCAGAAGCAGGATTTGGCAATGCTATTTTTTAAGATTAATGATTACGGATCAATTGTATTAGAAACATTCTGGGGACTTTGGCTTTTGCCATTTGGTCAATTGGTTTATAGATCGAAGTTTATTCCTCGTATTTTGGGAGTATTTCTCATTCTTAACGGTATAGCTTACATTATACATTCTTTACAATTCTGCTTTTTCCCGACTACCAAAGTATTGTAAGACAATTTGCATTACCATTTTGGATTCTGGGAGAAATTTCAATAATGCTGTGGCTTTTAATTAAAGGGGTGAAAACACAACAATTAGAAGTTTCCTGAAGAATTTATTAAAGAAGGGACTCCACAGTTGTCACAACCCACTTCCTGAGAACTTTAACTGAATTATTATCCCCTTATCTCTTTTACAAAAGCGCGGATGTGATCGGGTGTTGTGCCGCAGCACCCGCCGATAACATTTACGCCGGCATCAACAAGGTACTTAACTTTTGAGCTCATCTCCTCAGGAGTTTCGGGAAATATAGTCTTATTATTCTTAACAAAGGGAATTCCTGCATTTGCATGAACCAGAACGGGAGTTGTGCTGTCGACTTCTTTTATTCCTTTTACAACTTCAAGCATCTGGTCAAAACCCACCCCACAATTAGCTCCGATAATATCTGCGCCTGCTTCTCTTACAGCTTTTATCATCTCTTCAGGTGAAACTCCCATCATAGTGCGGTAATAACCGTGAACAGTTTTTTGATATGTGAATGTGCAGACAACTTCAAGGTCGGTAAATTCTTTAGCTGCACGTATTGCAAGAGTGGCTTCTGCAATCTCGGACATAGTTTCAACACAAATTGCATCCGCTCCGCCTTTTGCCAAAGCTTCAACCTGGATACGGAATCCATCATAAACTTCTTCTTCAGGAATTTCCTGCATCATAATTATTGCACCGGATGGACCGATGGAACCTAAAACAAAATGATCTTCTCCTGCGGCTTCTCTAGATATAGCAGCAGCAGCCTCGTTAAGTTCGTACGCACGGTCCTGCAGTTCGTAATGTTTCAGTCTTATTGGATGAGCACCGAAGCTGTTCGTTAAAACCATATCAGCACCTGCTTCGATATAGCTTTTAGGTATGCTCAAAACTTTATCTCTATGTGTGATGTTCCAGATTTCTGGGCATTCGCCTACACCCAAACCGAGTGAGTGCAGGTACGTTCCCCATCCTCCGTCAGAGACTAATACTTTTCCTTTTTCTATTTCTTTAAGAAGAGATTTCATGAGTTTAATTATTTGTAATTTTTTGTGATCGGTTAAATTGTAAACCGTTAAAACGGTTAATAATATAATTTTTATCAGGCAACCCACGGCTAAAGTCGTGGGTTAATGTCTTACAAAATAAATTTTGTTAATAGCCCCGACATTTATGTCGGGGGCATATAAGTGCCAAAAATAAAGTGAAGCTTTAGCCCAAACCTTTTTTAATTGTGGCTAAAGCCGTGGTTATTGAGATTAATCCTTTCCCCGACCTAAAGGTCGGGGCTAAATCTATTTTGTACTAAACTTTTCTTCCAGCTCTTTCTTTACAGCTTCGGCAACTTCCTGAGGTGTTCCGGGATGTTCTTCTTCATTACTCCATTTCCATTGAGCGAGATAATCATCTTCATTAATTAGCCTCTGCTCTTTTGCTGCATGATCTATCATCAGCATGAACTTCGATGATAATTCTAATTTTACTTCATCAAAATCATCCCAGGCTTTTACTTGAGATGGAATTTCCTGCCAGTAAAGTATTTGATATAATGCCATTTTATTTAATTAAAAATTAACAATTAAGAATTTACAATTATTTTTTGTCTACTAATTTTAAGAATAAATCAACTGCGCTGCTCGCATCGGCTCCGTATCCATCTGCTCCGATTTCGTCTGCAAACATCTGGCTTACAGGCGCTCCGCCGATTGCCATTTTAATTTCGCCTAAACCTTTTTCCTTGAAGCCGTCAATAACAGTTTTCATATATGTCATAGTTGTAGTCAGCAAAGCGCTCATACCGATAATGTTCGGCTTAAATTTTTCTGTAGCGGCAAGAAATTTATCTATACTCTGGTCAACACCGATATCGTGAACTTCAAAACCTGCACCTTCAGCCATCATACATACAAGATTTTTTCCGATGTCATGCAAATCCCCGCGTACAGTTCCCATCAACAGAATTCCTTTAGGATCTACATTAGAATCTTTTGCGGAAAGCAAAGGTTTCAAAACTGACATTCCGGCTTTCATTGCACGGGCTGCAATTAAAACTTCGGGCACATATAAGATATTATATTTAAAATCTTCTCCAACCACGCTCATTCCGGCAATAAGTCCTTCATTCAAAACTTCCTGGACAGTTCGTCCTTCAGCCAAGGCATCCTTTGTCATTTGTTCAACTTCTTTTGCTTTGCCTTCATAAAGGCATTGGTTCATTAAAGCATAATCGGGCATGAGTTATTCCTCTGTTATTGTAATTATTATGTCGTTCTGAATTTATTTCAGAATCTAAAGAATAATAAAGATCCTGAAACAAGTTCAGGATGACTTTTAACGTTTAGCATTATATTCATTTAAAGCTTTTTGCATTGCTAAAATATTTTCACGCGGCATTCCGGGACTTGTACCACCACCAACTGAAAGTATGATTCCTTCGCCGCCGCTTTTTTCAAGGACATCAATTGTAGCATCAAATACTTCTTCGGGAGTTCCGCGAACACCAATTTCAAGCGGGTTAACATTTCCCATTAGACATATCCTGTTACCAACACGGCTTTTAACTTCTTCAATATTTGTCTGCTTGCCCCAGTTAAGAACATTAAAACCACAATCGGGAAGATGTTCCAGGCATGCATTTATGTCGGCATCATTATGATAAATCTTTACCCAGTCTTTTGGAAATGCGTCACAGATCTTTTTCAAATATGGATGAGCAAATTCTTCATAATGTTCTTCATTAATGAATCCCACAATATCATCTAAAATAAAAATGCCTTCTACTGTATCTCCCAAAGCTTTTGCCTGGGCTTTCAACCAGTCAATAATAAGATTTGTACAAAGATTAATTAATTTATGAGAGTATTCAGGGCTTTCAACAAGGTCGATCATAAATTCAGTTGTACCTCTTACAAATCCTGCTGTGCAAAGGGGACCGCGTGAAGTTGCAATCGGCAGAATGTAACCGTTATCTAAAATTCTCTGCTTCTGCATTTTTATTCTGTGTAATGTCATTGCCATAAAAGCATCAAACTCGACTTCATACTCAGGAAAATTATCAATGTCTTCAAGATGGTAAAGAGTGTGATATTCACTCGGAGTATTATCCTGCCAGAATTTAATTTTTGTACCAAGTGCAGAAGGTTCAGCAGCCATTCCATATTCCATCCACCAGGAAGGGATAAAAATTACATCGGGATATTCCTGGTGAATTTTCAGATTGGATTGAAACCACAACTCAGGGTCGAGATAATAATCCATATGCTTTATTCCGAGATAGCCGGGTATCCACGGGCTGTCTATAATCAAAGCCATTGGAATTTTATCTAGCTTTTCCATTCTCGCAGCTTTTTTAAATGTTTCCCATTGTTCAGGTCGCATATTTTTTCCTCTTTAAAAAAATTATTTAGTCAGTCATTCCTAACTTGTTTCGGAATCTTCAGCAGATGCTGAAATAAAATTCAGCATGGCAGATCAACTATGGTTCAATTAAAATTTCACTATCTGTAATGTCTAATCCTATTCCTGCTGCTTTAGCTGCTTCCTCTAATGCTGCCTTAAGCATTACTACCGGATCTTTGCTTACATCGAGCCTTCTCATTAAACCTTCACCTTTTTTAGTCCCTGCAACTAATGTAAGTTTTAGACCTTTACGTTTGCACGATATTCGTGTCCCATCTTCAAGAGTTTTATTCATCGGTTTGATGAAAGCGTCTGTATAGTGTGTGCCAATCCCTGATTTTTCCATAAAAGCAGGTGGCAGTTTTTCTTTTGCCTGCTGATTTATATCGCAGAGTTTTATCACAGTTTGTTCTCCAATTTTTTTAGTAATATCATGCTGAACTCGTTTCAGCATCTTCCGAATTTAGCCATTCCCAAAACAAATCTTTCCATTCTTCGTTTATTGATTCAATCGAATTTATTTCCCATTGTCTATGCCAATTCTTCAATAAATTTATGCTTGTGTTAATAAATTCTTCTTAATAGGTTATTCGTAACTTCTATATAAAGTGTTCTTGAATCATTGGTTAAAATGTAACCATAATAATTATTCATTTCCTTTTATCATAAGACCCTGAAACAAGTTCAGGGTGACGATTCGCCAAAGTAAAATGAAGTACCTCAAAAGCCAAACCCCATTTATGATTTCTGCTTTCGGGATTACAGAAGCAGCCATCAGGGCTAAACTGCCGTTCCCAGTTCAAAATATCATTTAAAGATTTGCCGAATAACGGTTTTTCGTTTCCAATATGGTTCATCAACTCTTCAGGATTTTTAATGTACTCGCACATATATTTATATCCATCATCACTGTTTGAAGGATTACAATCCAGACCGGTAATTTTATACCCTTCATCCTGAGAACTTAATTTAATTCTATAATCGAATTCAAGTTTTCTTCCCATATTTGAGCAGGTTGTTCCTTCATACCTGAACTTTGCTTCAATAGAATTATCATTCATAAAATTTAATTGCAATCTTTCATCCGACCATTTTCGAAGAGCCTTTTGACTAACCGAATATTTTGCATTTTGAGTAAGAACAGACTCAATCTTTTCATTTCCATTTAAAGATTCATTATTGCCGGATTGTAATTTACGAATATCTTCAATTTGTCTTCGAGGATTTTTATATGGAACTCTTCTGTACTGGCAGTTTGCTAATGAACAACTTTCACAAGGAATTAATTCTTTAAGATTTCTTACTTTGCTTATATTCTTTGTAATCCCGAAAAGAGCAAGCATTGATTTCTTTGGTCGGAGCATGCCGGATTCCAATAAATGAATTTCTCCTGGTAAATCGTGAGTTTTATTCTGCTCAATTAATTGTAAAATCTTTTCCTGGTCCCCAACTTTCCAGCCGGGATAACCGGGACTGTAGTGAGGTAAAACCATCATATTATTTTTCTCAGCCCAATCGCAAAAACGGAAACCTGCTGTCATAACCAAATGCTCAACAACTGCAGAACCATAAATTTCAAGGAAAAAATATTCATCAGGTTTTCCTTCAAGCCATAGTTGATGAGCTTTCTCTTCGCATTCTTTTCCAGCACTTACCACTGTAAGCATTGCGCTGTCTGTTTCTGCTTCAGCAAATTGATTACGAAGTCTCTTTGATGATAATTCTATATCGCCAATAATAAGATTTTCATTTGAAGTGCTGAGTTTGTCAATTTGAATAGCATAAATCCACGGCTTTCCATTTTCGTTGTACCATTCTCTTGCCCAATCAGCCAGTTCACGGGCTCTGTCTTCAAGCTCATAATCAGAAGGATAACCCAACAGTCGTTTGTATTCGGATTCTCTAACATTAATATCAGGTTTTATGTTGATGAATTCATTCATATTAATCAAGTTTGAGAATCTATTTTGATTTTATCGTGTAAAGTTTCAACAGGATTAAACTGGCAACCTTCAACAAAATAATCGAAGAATGAAGGATCAGTTTCAAGCCGGCAGTGTCCAACTTTTTCAACTAATTTTTCAAGTTCAGTTCGTTTTGTTTTTGATAACAATGCAATGCTGGCGCCTTCAATTGCAGCATTTCCAACCTGAACTATTTTTGAACTATCGATGTTTGGTATAAGACCAATTCTTTTTGCAGATTCTATATCTAGATGTCGTCCGAACCCGCCTGCGAGATAAAAAATATCGACATCATCGAAGTTAATTCCATACTTATTGAAAACAGTATGAAGTCCTGCGACATTCGCTCCTTTTGCCTGCGCAAGTTCATTTACATCTTTTTCAGAAAGAAAAATTTCGTAATCATTATTTGAATAAACTATCGATCTTTCTTCATTTTGAGAGAAGCGTCCTAAATAATTCATCTTTTCATTCTTCAGCAATTCGCTAAGTAGATCGATTAAACCCGAACCGCAAATTCCTTCTGGCAAAGTTTCTCCAATAACTTTTAATGAAAATGAACCATCAGGATTAATTTTTACTTTTTCTATTGCGCCCGGCAAACCCGGCATTCCAAAAGTTATGTTTCCACCTTCAAATGCGGGTCCGGCAGGACAGGAAGCTGCAAGTATTTTATTTTTATTGCCGAGAATTAATTCTGTGTTTGTTCCGATATCCATTATTGCAACAAGGCGATCTTCATTGGCGATATCAATTGCAAGCATACAAGCGGCGGCATCAGCTCCAACGTGTCCACTTATTATTGGCATTCCATAAACTCTTGCTTTGGGATTTATAGGGAGCAGCAATCTTTTAGGAGATTCTGCCAGGCTTGTTGTTATTCTTTTTCCCTCAGTCTTTTCAATTTCAGTTATTGATTGATAAGGATTCTGTCCGATCGAATAAACATTAAGCCGAAAGAAAAGATCACGCATCGTAGAATTGCCGGCGATAACCATTTCATAAATGCTTTTGGGATCAACAGGAAAATCTTCAATTGCATGAGTTAAATATCCTGCAAGAGTTCTTTGAAGTAGTTTGCCTTTGTTTACAGTATCGTAATGAATGCGTGACATAACTTCGGAACCGCCGAATCTTTGCGGATTTTCGAATGAATTTGTTGCAACTATTTCACCCGTTTCAAGATTTAACAGACGAAGAACAACTGTGGTAGTTCCAAGATCAAGTGCAAGTCCATGAATTGGTTCATCAGTTTGGTCAATCTCAATTACATCCAATAAAACTCGGTTGCCATCTCTTGTTACAGTGGGATCTGGTTTTATATTTTGATTATGAACCGGAAGTTCGAGAGCTTTTGTTTCAATTCGCATTTCGCCGCGGTGCATTGTGTTACATCTTATTACACCTGATTCGGCAATGATTCTTGTTCTACACGAAAGTCTGAAATTGTTCTTTCCCGAAACAACTGATGATCTTAAATGAGCTTCTTTAGCAACAGGTTCAGATAGGCATTCCATTCCTTCTGTAACTTCGACCAAACATTCCTTGCATTTGCCCTGCCTGTTGCAGGAGGTAGGTACATGAATTCCAAATGATTCAGCATATTCATGCAACAGGGATCCGGCTTTAACAGAATGCTTTTGATTATTGAAATGTAGTTCTACACTCATTTTAATGTTTATTTAGCATAAATTTGAATCATTAATATAACTATTATATCGGTTCAAAAAATATTAATATTGTGTTGTTAATCAAAAAATGCAACATATTACGCTGGGTTTGGAATTTTCTTTACTGGTTAAAATCTTAAGAATGTTACGAAATAAGAATAGGAATTTTGAAAATTTCAGAGATTAGTTAGTGAGCTAAGAAACTGATTTGCTTCATTAATAAACCTCTCCGGTTCTTCGAGATGGATATTGTGACCTGCATTTTTTATAATCTTATGTTCCGCGTCTGGAAGTAAGTTAACAATTTCCATATTAATGTTTGTGAATTTCGTATCGAGTTCACCCGTGATAAGTAGAGTTTTACATTTAATCTCTTTTAGTTGTTCAAACAACGGGAACATTTTTCCAGTTCCGAATCCAAGCAGGGAATTAGCCAAACCAACCGGATTATTTTTTAATTTCAATTCTTTAATACGATTTCTTTTTTCTTCGGAAAATCTTTTTTGAGTATTGAATATTTCTTTGCCAGTCCAGTAATCTATAAACTCTCTGATCGAGTGTGTTCGTATAAATTGAATTATATCATTATCATTTTTAATTCTTTCTTTACGAAGCTTGTTATCTTTTATACCTGGTGTGGTGCTTTCAAGAATAAGCGCGGAAACTTTTTCAGGATACTTAACTGTAAAATTTAGGGCTGCTCTTCCGCCCATTGAATACCCTACAAGAATAACTTTCCCTTTTGTAATAAGCTCAATAATACTGTTTAACTGGTTTGCAATTGCCTCCGCAGTGTAAAGCTCTTCATTTTCCGGAGAATCACTTTCACCGTGACCTATAATATCAATTCCAATTGTTGGGAAACTTTTATCGATTTTAGCTGTAATCGGTTTCCAGTCTTCTGATGAACCTGTAAACCCGTGTAGGAACAGAAGCGGAGGTTTATCATTCTCAGCTGAATGAAAAAATTCTACATTTAATTTTAATCCTGCAAGTTCGAAAATCATGGTTTGTCAACCTTCAAAGTTAAGATGCCGCTAACTCTATGCTAACCTTGAAGATTAGCATTCGCTTCTTTCCAATAAGCTTGTCTTATTTTAAGCGAGTCGGCAGCTTTTGTTTTTATTTCTAATACCGAAAAGTTTTTTCTTGTTAATGCTTTCCGAAATTCAATTTTAAAATTTTCCCTGTTTTTAACAAGAGAATAATTTCCTCCGAAAGCTTTTACAAAAGGTGAGAAGTCAAGATTATGAGGAGCAACAAAATAGTCGTTAAAAACTTTTCCATATTTCGAGATAGGCAGGACCTCAAAAATTCCTCCGCCATTATTGTTTATCAAAATAACAATTAAAGAAATTTTATATTTTTTTGCAGCGAGCAGTGAGTTAAGATCGTAATAAAAAGCTGAATCTCCAGTTAACAAGACAGTTGGCTTTTTTTCTAAGGCAGCAAGTCCAAGAGCGGTTGAAGTTATTCCGTCAATCCCGCTCGCCCCGCGGTTAATGAAGATGATTATATCTTTTTTTGAGATAGGAGCAAAGTAATCTAAATCCCTGACCGGCATGCTATTGGAAATCATCAACTGAGATTTATTCGGCATTACATTTACAAGTTCTTCAATTATTGCACATTCATTCGGGAATTTTGAATTACGTATAACTTTGTCTTTTGCCTCTAAAGATTTTTCGTCGAGTTCTTTTATTTCTTTAAGCCATTTACCAGAACTTCTGTTTATTTTTTTGGATTGAAAATATTCAATCATTTTTTCGCAGAATAGATATGGTTTGCAAGCAAAAGAAGCATTTGCCCTGTTTGCCGGATCGAACCAATCACCGTATTCATTAATCATAAACCTAACTGCAGTACATTTCTCAAAAAAAGTTCCTAAAGCTTTGGATGTAACTGTCCTTCCGAACTGCAGAATTATTTCCGGTTTATATTTTTGGGCGAAAGAATCAGATCTAAGAAAACCTTCGAAGCTGAAAAGTATATTTTCTTTATTATGATTTCCAAACCGTAATTGTGAAGCTCCATCTGCAAGTATCGGATATCCAAGTAGCGATGCAAGTTTTCCACAGTTAAAATGAAATGTTTCATTGTAATTTTCAGGCCCTGCTATTATCAATCCTTTTTTGAATTTAGAAAGATATTCTGCAGCTTCCTTAAACCATTTTTCTGAAACAATATTTTTCCCGTTTTCTTTAAACAAATCTTTTTTGTCCGGCAAAACAAGCTCAGCAGTTTTAATTACTTCGGCGTCAACTTCATCGGTTATAATATCAGGCTCGAAAGGTTTTCTGAAAGGAAAGTTTAAATGCACCGGACCTTTCGATCGAACCATACTTTCATATACTGCTCTTTTAGCAATTGCTTTTATATGCCTGATTCTTCTCGGAATCGGTTCCGGCAATCCGGTATCAAAAAACCATCTTATATGATTTTTATAAAGATTGCTTTGATTGATAGTTTGATTTGCTCCCGTATTAAGGAGTTCGGGAGGTCTATCGGCAGTGCAAACAATTAACGGAACTCTTTGCTGGTAAGCTTCAATTATTGCAGGATAAAGTTCTGCAGTTGCAGTTCCTGAAGTACATAAAAGAATGACGGGAGTGTTGGTAGCTTTGGCAATTCCAAGAGCAAAAAATGCTGAACTTCTTTCATCAATATGAACAAAAGATTTTATTTCTTTTTTATTTGCAATCGCGAGGGTTAAAGGTGTGTTGCGGGAACCGGGAGATATGCACGCATATTTTACACCAATCGAACTTAACTCTTTGATGAAAGTTTCCGCCCAAAAATAATTTCGGTTAATCTTTTTTTTCATCAAACAGGGATAAAATTGGTTTTAACTTCATTTCAGTTTCTTCAAATTCAGATTCGGGCTCTGAGCCTTCCACAATTCCGCTACCGGCATAAGCTACTAATTTATTTCCATAAGTAACAGCCGATCTTATTGCGACAGCAAATTCACCTTCGTTATTAAAATTGAACCAGCCGATAATTCCTGAATATAAACCTCTGCGCTGGTTCTCAATCTTTTTTATAAGATTTAATGCTGTATCTTTGGGAAAACCGCACACCGCTGGCGTTGGATGAAGTTCTCTTAAAATATTCATTATACTAGTATCGGGTTTCAAATCGCCTACAATTGTGGTTAAAAGATGTTGAATGTTTTTTAATCTTTTAACAGAAGGAAATTCATCCAGGGCAATGTTCTCTCCAAAATTATCTATTACACTTTTAAAATGTTCAAGCACATACCTGTGCTCCTCGAGGTCCTTTTTATTTGACGTGAGAATCTTTTCAAGTTCCAAATCTTCCAGATCAGTTTTACCACGACCAATTGATCCGGCAATTGCATCTATGTGAATTTTACCACCGGAAAGTTTTGTTATTAATTCCGGAGTTGCTCCGAAGAAAGTCGATTTACCTTTATGATAAGCAAACAAATGGCAATTTGGATAATCCTTTTTAAGTTCTTCAATTGCTTTTGTAATGTTCAGTTCTTCTGAAAGTGTCAGCTCTATTTTTCTTGCAAGAACAATTTTTTTTATATGATCTTCATTTATTTCATCGAGAGCTTCATTAATCTGAAGCTTCCACTTTTTCTTGTCTTTAGGAGTTTGCCCCGTCGAATTAGTTATTTTTGGTAAGGAAACTTTGGTTGGCTCCGAAAGTATTTCAAAAACATTTTCAACTTTAGATTTGAATTTCTCAATTAATTTGTTTCTTGAAAATCCCTGTTCACTGTAGAAATTATAAATCAAGTAGTGTCTTTTATCCAGGTTACAAATGATTATTTCCGGAACGAACCATGACGAATCATTAAAATCTTTCCAGTTATCATCGGAATGTTCGATAGTAAATTTCATTGCTCCCGTAAACAGGGGAAGGTTAATATCCCCCCAGTTGTTGATAAACTTATCCGATATGTCTTTTATTTTTTTGTCGGTTGCAGCAAATCTACCGTTGCCGTTTTCAATTATGCTGTAAGCTTCATCGACAGCTATGAAAGAAAAATTATCTTCGGGTGAGCAAAAATATAATGAGGTCTCAAAAGACTTGAGAAGCTGATCTATTTTTTGTTCAAACTTTTGATCCTTGATCTCTATGGCAAAACTAAGAAGACTTCTCTGATGCGAGGCTTCTTTCTGCTTTCCTGACTTTTCGGATATAAATTTAGTGTATAAACTAACTAATGCTGTTATAAAATCTTCCATCAATCACGCAATTATTGTCATTCCAAATATAAAGTTTGATTAAGTTCTTTCAAATTGTGGAAAAACTATTTATATATGATTTCTTCTTCTATTGTTTCGAGCATTCTTAAATAGCTGTCGTACCGTATTCCCGATATTTTCTCGTTCTTTACAGCTTCAATTACAGCGCAATCCGGCTCATGGAAATGAGTACAGGTACTAAAACGGCATTGTTCGGCATAAGATAAAAATTCAATGAAGTAATGGCCAAGATCTTCTTTTTTAATTCCATACGGTTCAATTTCTCTTACGCCAGGAGTATCAATTACATAAGTGTTTGGGTCAGTCTTTATCATAATTGAAGTGACGGTTTTATGAGTCCCTTTATCCGTAAAAGAACTTATGTTCCGGGTTTCAAGATTTAATTCCGGATAGATTGAGTTAAGTAAAGATGATTTGCCAACACCCGAATGTCCCCAGAAAATATTCTTATATTTTTCAGCTTCGTTTTTAATTTCTTCAATTCCTTCCCTGGAAACCGTACTTGATAAAATTACTTTGTAACCTATTCTTTGGTATAACGATTCCCAGTCTTCAGCAATGTTCTCTTTATCAAGATCAGTTTTGTTAATCACAATTATTATTTGTAGGTGAGAACTTTCACCGGTTATGATAAATCTGTCGATAGCTTTGTTGTTAAATTCGGGTTCGTGCACGCTACCAACAATAAACAATTTATCAATGTTTGCAGCAATCACCTGCTCAAGTCTTTCGCCTCTGTAGCCGGCGCCTCTTATTCTCGGGGCTTTTCTTGAAATATAATTATTTCTTTTTTCTATTTTATATATTACCCCGGTTCCGTCATCGTTCATGTCGAATTCAACAAAATCTCCTATAGTTACAATGTCAGTTAGATAAAGCTTGTCTTTCTTTAAACCAAATTCTTTCTTGAATTTACCCTTGAGGCTGCAACGGATTAATTCATCTTCATTTTCTGTGAAGGTGTAATAATCTTTGCTTTCTATACGGCTGACAGTTCCTTTAATTATTGTTGCTCTCTTCAATATTAATAATAGCCACGAGTTTTAGCTCGTTGAAAAAGAAGAACGAACTCTTGGCTTTAGCAAATTTGGGTTAAAGCCCCGTTTATAAGATCCCCCTTTTTCCTCTTTTTTTTTTT
Organism: uncultured Ignavibacteria bacterium; assembly: GCA_963727535.1. Lineage (GTDB taxonomy): Bacteria > Bacteroidota > Ignavibacteria > Ignavibacteriales > Ignavibacteriaceae > RBG-16-34-14. Next base: position 1,125,499 of record CAVSGR010000001.1, on the reverse strand, counting down.
TTTTTTTTTTTTTTTTTTTTTTTTTTTTTTTTTTTTTTTTTTTTTTTTTTTTTTTCAAATTTATTTTAAAACCCCTTTTATAAATCCCCCTTTCTCCCGACATAAATGTCGGGGCTATTAAGAAAAATAGATCGTCTTTCAATGGATTATTAATACATCGGTTAAAAACTATTTTAAAATAAAAAAGCATCTTATATCAAAATAAGATGCTTATAAATCGCTGTCAAATTAAAAGTGAAGTGTTAAAAACGGTATGTTCCTGTCATAATAAATTGATGTGTTTTAACATCCTGAAATGTTCTTGAAACGTTTGTACCATAATTATCACCGAAATCTTTCCACCATCCGTAAGCATAAGCAAAATCCAAACCTACTGTTTCATTAGTTAGAAATCCTATACCAGCGGTTAAATACTTTCTGTTAAATTCAGAAGGATCACCCTGGTAAGGAGATGGCTGAACGAAATATCCGCCTCTTAATCTTAAACCGCCCGGAACATTATATTCAATGCCAAGGTTAAAATTGAAAACAGATCTTAACTGATCTTTAATATTCTTGTTAAGATTTTCAGCATACTGTTCAGTCAATCCATCTACATTTTTAAATGTGGTTTGTGAATAATCAATAATTGTTGCCTGTGCACTGAAAACGAGTCCAACATAATTAACAGAAAAACCTGCTCCAAGCTCAAATGGAGTTTCAATTTCGTATTCCACATTATCACTATATTTATTACTGCTCAGGTCATATATAAACCCGCTTCCAAACTCGCTTGAGCCATTAACAGTGAATTTTTCTTTTATATCATAAGTTTTTGGGAATTGAACTGTCAAACCAAATCTTGCATTATTCTCAAGCTGATATAAAAATCCAATTTTCGCATCCCAGCCGGAAATATCCCAGTCAAGTATTCTGTTTAGATGAAACGTCTTAAAATCGGCAGTAGTTGAATCTGTTGGATCTGTTCTTCCCTGGTAAAGATGTTTTGTATCATCTTCATAATAATCATTATTAGATTTAAAATTTCCTGAGTTTATATTAAGATTAGCACCGATAAAAAGATTCTTGTATACTTCTAATGCGCCTGAAAAAGTCCAGTTATTAATACTGCCAGAATTTAGAATACTTCCACTTTGGTTAAGATTACCAGCTATAGGAGTGTTATAGTTGAGATCAGTTAGATATAAATCGTAAGGGATATCTGTATTAATCAAATTCTGGATCAATGAAGTATTACTGCCGTTAAATCCATCAAATTTTGTTGCTCCCGTTAAATCTTTAGTCGTGTGATAAGACAAAGCAAAAACCAAGCTTCCCTGTAAAGTAGGGAAGGGGAATGCAAAACTTAGCTGGTTTAATTTAGTATTACTGTTTGAATAGGGAGTATTGTTATTAAAAAAGTTTACATTGTTATCGAAGCCCGCATAACTTAGTCCGCCTGTGAATTCCAGCCTCTTAAGTAATCCGAATCCTGCCGGATTAAAAAAAGATGCCGAGCCGTCGTCGCTTAAAGCTATGTAGCTGTTTCCCATTCCAAGTGCTCTTGCGTCTGAGCCAAGTCCGGGAATTGCAACACGTAAAACATCATTAACATCCTGTGCAGATATAAAAGATGAATTTAAAGCAATTATACATGATAGAATTAATATTTTTCTGGATATACGAGTAAACATTTTTTATTTTCTCCCGCCGCCATTGTTTCTGTCGCCACTGCTATTTCTTATACTTGAATTATTACCTGAACTCTGCCGTGCCGAATTGTTATTAGAATTAGTATTACTGGAACTGGTTGATTTTCTTACTTCTGTATTTTGATTAGTGTTTGTGTTATTTGAATTATTATTCGAGTTAGTGTTTGTATTATCATTTATAGTAGCAGGCGGTGGAATTAAAACATCTCTTCTATCAGGTGTTCCTCTTCCATCACCTGTGTTTCTTAAAGCATTGATATCTCTATTACGTTCATTTGTATTATTATCATTCATATTTGTTACAGGATAGCTGGCTGTTAACCACCATGGATAATCATAATAATAATAGTAATCATCATTGTAATAGGCACTACCGCTATCCTGCTGATAAGTGCTTTCATTTGGAAGTTCTTCTTCAGGTGTCCAGAGTACTGTGTAACACCCGGAGATAAAGAATGAAATTACAATTGTAATTAAGAATAATATTTTATTAAGAGGTCTCATTTCTCTTACCTCCTTTTTCCTCCTCCAGAATTATTACCACCACCACGGCTGTTACCGCTTCCTCCGCTGCTTCGTGGGGGACTAGAGCTTCTCTGAGGTGGTGAATAACTTCTCTGAGGTGGATTATAGTTCTTTTGAGGCGGGGAGTAAGATTTAGGAATATTACTACTTTTTGTCCGTTCTCTTACGCCACTTTTTCTTTCAGTTTTTTGTTTATTTCCGTTATGATATGATCTGTTTTCAGGTCTTTTATAGCGGGAATCATAATTTTTGTTCGTATTCTTCCTGATAGTATTTGGAGAAGTGCTTTTCCTTTCGTTTTTATTTCTAATCGTATTGCTTTCTTTTGTCCTTTTCTCAATCGGGCGCTCATTCCGTATCTTTCTTAAATCATAGCCTGATCTGCCTGATACTCCGCTCCTTGTTGGATTCTTGACTGTATTAGCATCTCTATTGCTGACCCCAGCAGTTTTGTTTAATCTCGTATTGCTGCTTCGCGTTAAAGATCCTCTAGATGAATAGCTTGATCTTAAGCCGTCATTGTTGCGAAGCCTATACCCATCTTTACTTCTTTCACGGTACGTCCCCTGTCCTGAATACCAATGCCCGCCGTAATATGGATATGCATAGCCTGAATAATAATAACCGGGATAATAATTGTAATAAGAATAGTAAGGTGGATAATAATATGAACCGCACCAGGTTCCATAATAGAATGGATCCCAAGAGTAAGGATCATAATATGAATAACCAGAATTAAATCCGAAATAGACCGATGGGTAATATCCCCAGTAATATCTGTGATAGAAAGGATATGTCCCGATATAATAGTTGTTTATTTCGGCGTCCTGATTATCACTATATTCATTATAGTCATAATCACTGTCATATGGTTCAGTATCTGTGTAGTATTCTTCTGAATCAGCCGGAGCGTCGGAATAACTATCTCCGTTATCCTGTGATTGTTCATAAGGATAATCATTGGCGGAAGGTCTCATTGCAAGTTGGGTATAACAGCCTGCAATAAAAAAAGGAACTATCAAGGCAGGAATATATAATTTTAATCTTTTCATTTTATCACTCCACTTAAAACACTTAAAAACTAAATGAATATGGACAAAAATTAAGCCTGATTAAAGGATAAAAAAATGCCGCTTTCTACAAAATTTCCACTCAATCTTTTTGCCTCTGTATATAAAACTAAACTATTCTGTACATTATATAAGACAAGGTGAGATTAAAGAAGGTTTATTATGAACAGACAATCAGAATATGCTCTTAATATATTCGATTCTTAAGGCACGGTCGGCAGTACTTGGGCTCCATGTTTTATTGTCGAGCAAATCTCTTAAGTCGAAGCCAATAGTGAAGCCTTCTCCAACAGCCCATCTAATTCCTGCATTAAGATAACCGTTTCCTTCACCGAAGATTTTCGTTGCGTTATCGTTAAGAGTAAAATCATAATCTGCAACAATCGAAATATTAGGACCGATAGTTTTTTCAATTCCCGCTCTCAGGTTAACGAAATTATCTCCATCCGTTCCTTCAAGTGAATAATTGGCGGTTGCGTGCAAACATAAATAACCGAGCAACTCAAAATTTTTGCTGACTGCGGCAAAAAAACCCGGCGATTTTATTGCATATCTTTTTTCTTTGTCGAAATATTCTCCTTTGCCTTGCGAATCAAAACCCAAAGTAATTGAGGGAACAGTTACAGATTCGTTAATTATTCTGACTCTAAGATTTATTCCCGGCAATTTGTTCCAGTCTGGAGTACCGGCACCAATCACATTATTTCCACCATAAGAAATACCAAAACTAATATTTTCAAAAACACCGACTTCGATTCTTGAAATTAATTCTCCATAAGGCAAAATATCTGCAACAACACCGACAAATCCTTTATCTAATATTCCTGCAGTAGGCATATCGACGAGATAGCGGTATTCAAATTTTGCTTTATCACCCGCTGAGCCCTGGGCAAAAACTGAAAATTGTGGAATTAATAAAAAGAGAATTAAGAATTTTTTCATTGCCGTTAAGAGTGACTGTAAATCAACAAAACAAACTTAATAAAAAATTTAACCATAATTCGGATATATCGGAATTTCTATGATCGTCGGCAAGAGTGAGAAGGGAGATTTTATTTCGATAACAACTTTCCCTTTTTCTGATTTGGCTTTTAAAATCATCTTACCGTTTTCTTTATCTATTTTAATAATTTCGACAAGAGGAAGTCCTTCTTTTATTTCAAACTCTGCGCTTGCTGTTCTGAATAAAGCTCTCCAACCGAAAGAATTTAAAGGAACAACCGATACAACAATTTCAGATTGATTATCGGCATACAAAGCTTCGGGTTCGGCAGACACGATTACTTCATAAATGTTTATGAAATAATGATAAAAAAGTAGTCCCCCGATTAACAATGACATTATAATAATAGTATAAATATTTATCTTCCTTTTATTCACTCTGGTTTTGAGTATTCTTATTGATAGCTTCCTGTTTTTTAATTCTTACAATATAATTTTTGAGATTATTGATTATTTGCTTTACAGTTAAATCCGGAACTCCATCTTTATGTTTAGATTTAAATCTCATATCACATTGGTCGTTAACATAATCTATTACTACGAATTTCTTTTCATTATTTAAAACAATTTCTGTTGAAAAGAAATCAAGCTCTGTTACCTTTGCAATAATTTTTGTTTTATATAAAAGTCTTTTCAAGCCAAATCTTATAATATCTTCACCACTTAGTTCTTCGTAAATATGTGTCATATCATCCCACCAAACCGCAATTGGTTTGTTGAAAGCCCAGAAGCAGCGGAACCATGCACGCTTTCCTTCAAGAATACTGGGATAAACTTTTTCCTGGATTATATATTTGTCGTCTGTGTTTACACGCCTTTCTTGTAAAACCTCCATTAACGTTTCGGCTCCTGTAACAACACCAACGCCGCCTCCAGTTGTATTGCACGGTTTTATAATAAAAGGTCTCCCAAGAATTGATAAATCTTCTACAGTTAATTTCACATCTTCTAATTCATTATGCGGAGGAATAATAATTGAATGAGGGACATTCAAACCTGCATTAATAAATTCCAGGTGCATGCTGGCTTTATCAATTGCTAGTTGAATCTTTTTATAAGGATTTATTATTGTCGCTTTTCTCCTTGTAAGAATTCTCCCAATCTCCTCGAATGCCGGTTCCACGTCAGAAGCCCGGTCGAGATAAAATTTAAATGATAATTTCCTGTCCCTGATTTTTTCTGTTACTTCATAAACATTGTGTTCCTGAACCAGGAATGTTGTTAAGCCAGCTTTTTGTAAGGTCCCTTCAATAAGATTAATGAAGTCTGTGTCGTATTCCCAGATAAAAGCTAAGCCGAGGTCAAATGTTTCCATAAGTTTATCCACTTTATGCAAAGATATAGTTTAGTATATTTGCAATCAACATAAGCGCGATTGTTGCACCATAGGCAGAGAAATTTTCTTGACCAAAAGTGATTACCTTGTTATTAAACTAGTTGAGTAATATTTTTTCAAACGAGATATGACAAAAATATTTTTAGTTATTGTGGCTGGTGTTTTTATTGCAGGTTGTTCTTCGACTAAAGAAGTGACAACGGTAAAAAAAACAATTTCATCTCATGATAAAAATGAGACAAAGAATAAAAACGAAGCTTTGGACCATTTCATTAATGGATCTGTTCTCGAAGCCAAAGGAGAATACGCAGAAGCTATACTGGAGTTTCAGGATGCTATCAGGCTCGATCCTGCAGCGGGAGTTTATTATGCCCTGGCAAAAAATTACATGATAATAAATAAAATTCCGCTCGCACTTCAGAATAGTAAAAAAGCTATCGAGTTATCTCCTGAAAAAGTTGAATACTATGATTTGTTGTCGGATGTTTTCTCCGCAGCACATCAGTACGATTCTTCTGCCGCAGTATTAGAAAAGATAATTCAACTCGATTCAACTCAAATAAATTCTTATTACAAACTTGCAAGGATATACGAGAATTCTAAGCCGCTACAGGCAATTGCAATATATAACAAGATAACAGAAATCGTCGGTCCTGACTGGAATATACTTATTCGTGTGGCAGAACTTCATGAGAACCTTGGTAATTACGATGAATCGGCTGAAGCTCTTGAAAAATTATTAACTATTGATCCTTCAAACGTAGTTGTTGAGAAATTATTATCGGAAGTTTATACAAGAGCAGGTAAAATTGATGAAGCATTAAAAATAATTAATGATATAATTGATTTAACTCCTGATGATCTCGATGCTAGAGAAAGAAAAGCACAGCTTCTGATAAAGAAGAGTGATTGGGCAGGAGCAGCCGATGAATACAATTATATTCTTGAGAAACCCGATATACCGCTCGACACAAAAATAAAAGTTGGAATTTCTTTCTTTGCTCAATCTTTCAAAGATTCAATAATGATTGGCTATGCTAAAAAGCTTTTTGAAAAAGTAGATAAAGATACGACTGACTGGCAGGTTAAAATGTATCTCGGTGCAATCGATTTAACAGAAAAGAAAGACAGTACTGCTCTGGGATATTTTGATGAAGTTAAAACCCTCGCCCCGGAAAATTCTCAGGCGTGGAGCCAGTTAGGAGGATTATTTTTTGATAACAGGCATTATGATGAAGCTATAACAGTAATGAATGAGGCTTACCAGCTTTTCCCTCAAGACTTTGTAGTTAATTTACTTTTAGGACTATCACTTGCCCAGAAGGGCAGACATTCGGAAGCAGTGGAATATCTTAAAACTGCCATCGATATTAATCCTAATGATATAAATGCCTTATCCGCATATGGTTATTCTTTAAGTCAGCTTAAAGAAAATGATGAAGCAATTCTTTATCTCAAAAAAGCTTTGGCTATACGTCCTGACGACGTAAATATTTTAGGCACACTTGGTTTGATTTACGACGCACTTAAAATGTGGGATAAATGTGATTCGACTTATGAACATGCCTTGCAGATTGATTCTTCAAATGCAACAGTAAATAATAATTATGCTTATTCATTATCTGAGAGGGGCGAACGGTTAGATGCAGCTTTGGATATGGTGAAGTTCGCCATAAAAAAAGAACCTGAAAATTCTTCTTTCCTCGATACAATCGGGTGGGTTTATTATAAGTTAGGAAATTATGAGGAAGCTAAATCTTATCTCGAAAAAGCTATGAAAATTGGTGGCGAAAGTTCTGTAATGCTTGAACACCTTGGCGATATTATGTTTAAGATGGGAAAGAAAGATGTTGCATCACAGCTCTGGCAAAAGGCGTACAAGCTCGATTCATCTAATACAGATTTAAAAAATAAAATCGAAAAGGGCGAGATTTGAAAAAAGCTTTATTGATAATATTTGCTTTTGCTGTTTCCTATTGTGTTCATTCCCGGATGTGTACCTTCTAAACCGACTGACGATGTTGAAATTCTTCCTTCCGAAAGACTTGTAGAGAAACTTGAAATTAATCGACGCAGGATAGAAAACTTTGAAGGTAACGGAACCATTGTAGTAAGGAATGGAAGCAGTAATCAGAGTGTATCATTTAAAGTAGTTTTGGAGAAACCGGATTCTCTTTATTTAACAATGTATGGTCCTTTTGGAATTGAGCTTGCCCAGGCTTTGGTGATGAAGCAAAATTTTATTTTTTATGACGCAATGAGCAACACGGCATACGAAGGTGATGTTGACAGTGATATATTAAACCAGATATTTAAAATAAATTTGACTTTTAGTGAGTTGATGGATGCGTTTATAGGTTCGGTCAATCTTACAAATAATCTATATCGCCCTCCGGAAAAATATAGTGTTGATTACGACAAATATGTTCTTACATATATTGATCCGAATACTTTAAGAAAGTCGGTATATTATGTTGATATCCGCCAGCTTGGAATTACCGATTTCCAGGTTTTTAATAGTGATGAGGAAAAGCTGCTCGAGGGGAGATATTCAAAGTTCGAATTGTTTGAAAATGTTGCTGTTCCTTATAAAATTGAATTGGAAAATACAAAGGATAACCAGAAAGTTTCAATTGATTATAAAAGCATGGCTGTGAACAAAAGAAGCATCGCAATTGATTTTAAAGTTCCCGGCGATGCTACTATAATAAAATGGTAAAAAGTCTCTTAGCTTACACATTATTATTACTTATACTTTCCTCAGGTTTTTCTTTCTCTCAGGATGATATAACAAAAAGAAAAACCGAACTTGAAAATATCCGCGACGAAATTTCAAATCTTGAAACTCAAATAAAAAATCAAACTAAAAAAGAAAAACAGTCTTACGCTGCTATAGAAAATTATAACAAACAAAGTTTTCTATTAAATAAGCTAATTGCAAAACTAAGATCTGAAGAAAAAGCTAAACAAAACGAAATCTCTGAAAATCAAAAAAGCATAAATGAATTAGAAAGGCAGATAGAGCAGCTGCAAAAAAACTATTCAAAATATGTGGTTGCTGTTTATAAAAATAGTAAGATGGATGAACTTGCAGGAGTTTTTGATTCCGAATCGCTTCACCAGGCGATGGTAAGAATAAAATATCTTCAGAGTTTTTCTGCAAGGAGAGAGAACGATTTGAAGGAATTTGAGAAATCTAAAGAGGAACTTGTAGAATTAAGAAAAAAATTAGAAAAAGAAGTAAAAGAGAAAAAGCTGGTGACAGCCGAAAAGAAAAAAGAAGAAGCAGGTCTGGAAGAAAAGCTGGCGGTGAAGCAAAAAGTTCTCAAAAAAATAAAAAACAATAAGACTGAATTAAAGAAAGAACTAAATGCAAAAAAAGATTCCGAGACGCAAATAAAAAATCTTATTGCAAAATTGGTTGAGGAAGAGAGAAAAAGAAAAGAAGAAGAGCTTGCAAGATTAAACAAAGAATCCGGCAGCAAAACAAATTCAGGCAATATTTCATCTCCCGGTTATAATATAGATCTTAATACGGATAGCTTTGAATCATTTACGTCTTTAAGGGGAAAATTAAACTGGCCAGTTCACGGTAGAATTATCGGGAAGTTTGGAGAAAACAGGAACAGGAAACTCAACACAATTACATTGAATTATGGTGTTGATATAAAAGCTTCAAAAGATTTAAGTGTTAAGGCAGTTGCAGAAGGAGTTGTTTCTGTTTTGGATTATATTCCCGGTTACGGAAGTGTAATTATAATTACTCATAAAGATGATTACCGTACTGTTTACAGTCATCTTTCCGAAATTTATGTGAATGAAGGAGACAAAGTAAATAAGGGTAGTCTCATTGCAAAAGTCGGTGAAAGCCTTGAAGGATATGTCCTGCATTTCGAAATATGGAATTCAAGAGACAATCAAAATCCCGAGTTGTGGTTTGCAAGGAAATGAAAAGACCACAAATCTTTAATCCCGAAAAATACTTATCTTAATCTAAGCGACTCTCAAATTATTAATATTTTTTCATGAAAATTGCTTTAATCGGCAGATATGGTGAAGGTGATATCCTTTCCGGTCCGGAAAGAGTTGCAAGGGAACTTTATCAGCAATTAAAAGACCAAATACTGATGTTACTTTCATTGAATATTTTTTTAGCGGATACTCTGATTATTTCTTCTTTAAAAAAATATTTGGTAAGAAAAAAGTAGAAGACAATGTTTTAAGATTAGGTATTCTTCAAATTATTTTTAAACTTCTTATTGAACAGTATGATGTAATTCATTTTATTAATGCTCAAAGATTTCAGATTATAATTTTTATTTTAAAACAATTTCTTAAAGCAAAATTTATCTCTTCTTTTCATGGTCTTTACATAAATGAAACAAAATTAATAAATGTAAAAAAGTCATTTCTGGATTTATGGATTGAAAAAATATCGGTTAGTAAATCTGATATTTTAATTTTCCCATCGAAGCTATTATCAAATCTTTTTAAGAAAGAATATAACCTTACACAAAAATATCATATAGTCCCAAACGGGGTTGATGAAGATTTTGCAAAGAAGCAAATCGTTCCTGATTTTAGTAAAGAATATAATTTTGTTTACTATAATTCATTCAACATAGGATTAGAAGAATTGTTGAAAGACTTTCCTTCTAACTCAAATTTTAAATTGTTCGTAATCGGGAAAGAAAAAAAACTTGGGAATAAAAATGATGTTGATATTACCTTTGTAAGTCCAATGAATAAAGATTCTCTTCGTAATTTTTTATCAGATAAACATTTTATTATCAAGTCATCTGCATTCGATTCTTTCGCAATTTTTGTTGCTGAATGTATGAGCATGGGCATTATTCCAATAATTTGTGAAAACACAGGTATCAAAGACCTGATTGAGAATGAAGTAAATGGATTTATATATGAAAGTTCGAAACCCGATAATTTGGCAAATCTATTGACTGATATTCATGCAGGAAAATTAGATTTGAAAATGATTTCCAACAATGCAAAAAAAATTTATGAGGAGTTGAACTGGGAAAAAATAAGTCAGCAGTATTTATCAATTTATAAATCTGCTGTATGATAAGGGTTTGCCATATTGTAAATATTATAACAGGTAAATCGGATGGAGTTTATGCTCATCTGAAAATGATCTTTACTTTATCAGACAAGACAAAATTTGAGCATTTCTTAATCTTCCAGGGTGGAGAAAAAATCGAGAAAGAACTTTCTGAAATGGGAATTAAGTTTCTCGTTTCTGAATCTTTGAAGAAGAAAATTTCCGTTAAAGCCTTTAGTGATATTTACAGTTTCATTAAAAAAAATGATATATCTATAATTCATACACATCTTATAAAGCCTTACACAATAGCGGGACTGGTTAATATTTTTTTAAGAAAGAAATTCATTTTTAACTATCATGGACTTTTTATATCAATAACCCTTATTATGGATTCATTGAAAAAATCATATACAGGTTATTTCACATTATTATAAACCTTTTGGAGAAAAGTAGATGTGGTTCTTGTCCCATCAAGGAAAAGTAAAGAATTATTAATGAAAGAGACGCATTTATTTCCGGAACCGATAGCTTATTATAATGGATGTGATTTCATTCGATTATAACCAAAACAAATTATGACTTATATAATCAGTTCAAGAATATCAAAATGAGATAGACTATAATTGCACTTGTTGGAAGACTTGAAATTGATAAAAGAATAGAAAAGGCGATAGAACTTTTTAATAAACTTATCTTAGAGATAAACAGAACTCATCTTTTAATTTTTGGTGATGGTAAATTAAAAAATACTTAAGAAAACTTATCAAAGATTTAGGTCTCAACGATTATTTAAATATTTTGGGACTCGTAGACGATATAAATACATTACTATAATTTATTCGATATTGTTCTTTTTACATCTGCTTGGGAAGGTAATGCCGTTTGCAATGTGGGAAGCTTTAGGTAATAAAATCCCTGTCATTGCTCCGGATGTTGGTGGCTTTAGTGAAATACTGACTAATATAACTGTGGGTTAGTTTATAAACCCGATAATATAGATGAAGCAAAAGAAAATATCTTAAAGCTTCTTGATAATGCTAAACTTAGAAACGAACTCGGTCGAAATGGCTTTGAGGTTGCAATAAACAAAATACAATTCTGAAAATTTTATTCGCAAAATAGAAATATCTATAAAAATTTGTTTTTGTCTTGAGGAATGTACTTCACATATCGCCTGATTTTAATTATAGCTGCGGAGTCAGCAAACTGGTTTATCTAACACTTTCTTACTTTGATAATAATCCCACTATAAAAAATCATTTTATTACGAACGGCGGTGATTCTATTGAAAGACTCGGAAAAATAAAAAATGTAAATTTTAAACAAATCAAATTTGGAAGGGGATTAAGTAATATTTTTTATTACAATAAATTTTATAATGCTGTACAGGATTATTGTATTGAAAATAAGATAGATATTATTCATTCCTATCATAGGTTTCCGGAACTTATTTCAAACAAAATTGCCTCAAATCTAAAATTAAAAACAGTTACTTCTGCATTAAGTTTTGTTCAGAATTATGAGAATATGAGTTTCAAGTCGGACAAGATTATATGCGAAGTAGATTATATAAAAAATATGTTTGGTGAAAAATTTTAAAGTATCTCCTGACAAAATTGAAAAAATGTATTTGCCTGCCGAGAATTTTAAGACATTGAGTGAAGAAGAGAAACAAAATTTATTGAATTACTATGGATTAAAAGAAAATCAGAGAATCTTACTGTTTATTGGGAAAATTAATTTAGTTAAAGGAAGCGATACATTGCTTAGGGCTTTCGAAATTGTAAGGCGGAAATATAATGATACTGTGCTGATTATGTGTGGGAAAATTTTTGACAAAAGCTTTAAAAATATCTTAATGGTAAAGATTTAATTCCATAATACATATAAAACCCAGCAGTGATTATTTTAAACTTTACCAACTTGCTACGATGGTAATACTTCCCTCAAGGATAGAACCGTTTCCTTTTGTAATGATTGAATCCGGTTCCAACAAAAGAGCTTTCGTTGGCGGAAATACTGGAGGTATTAAAGAATTTATAAATGATGGAGAGGACGGATTTCTAATTGATCCAAGGAACGCCAATGAATTGGCTGAAAAAATTATTTATCTGTTGAATAATATACATACAACCGAACAACTAGGAGAAAATCTTTATAAAAAGGTAAAAGACCAATGTGATTACAATAAATACTTTAGCAAAGTAGAAGAAATTTATAATTCCCTGATTGAGTCTAATGATTCTATTTGATTGGTTAATTACTGAAAAACAAATTATTCTTGATAAAATTTTCAGTGCGAATAATTCCGCTTTGTTGCTTACTTATTTCAATCAGAATTGTTTCAATATTTATTATAAAAATGAAATTTATAGAAAACTTATCGACGAGGATTTTTCCGTTTATCCTGATGGGATAGGGATATTTCTCTCCTTAAAGTTTTTATTTAAGAAAAAGATTAGTAGAACTGATGCAACCAACGTAAACCATTTAATAATAGATAAATTAATAGAGAGCAAAGAACCTGTTTTCATTATCGGTGGAAAATTTGATAAAGCATTCTTAGTTAAATCCCTGAATGAAAAAGGTATAAATCTAGGCGAATATTGTCAAGGTTTCTTTAGTGAAACGGAAAAAAAAGATCTTATTGAAAAAGTGAATGCCAATAAAGCAAGATTTATTTTAATTGGTATGGGAGTACCCGGACAGGAATATTTGGCTAATGAAATAAGTAAAGCTTCGTCAGACAAAATTATTATTTGTGTAGGTAACTTTTTTGAATTTTATCTTGGTACCATGAAAAGAGCCCCAGTTATTTTTCAAAAACTCGGAATTGAATGGCTATTCAGATTATTGACTGAACCAGGAAGATTGTGGAAAAGATATATCCTTGGTATCCCTGAATTTCTTTATAGGATAATTAGCTTGAAAATGAGATTGAGATAAATCAATTTTAACTTGAAATGTATTCCAATCAAAGATATATTGTATGAACACTTCAATAATATAAATGAAAATTTTTTACGTTTTTACACTAATTATTTTAGCCCTTTTTAATTCAGATTTTCTCCCACAGGTAAAATCTCAGAATATTATTTATAAAAGCGATGGATTAGATATCCATTTAAATTTTAACAGCGAACCTTACTTTATTAAAAATGAAGACGGAAAGAAAACTCTTGAATTTACAAAGGCAATTGATGAAGGAAAGCCCGGCGCGCCTGCACTTCCTGTGAAAACTATATTTGTTGCAATTCCTCCCAATTCAAAAATCAATACGGTTTTAGCTGATAAAAAAGAAAGCGTCATCTCTAATGTTGATATAATGTTGAACCCGGAAATGAAATTAGATGATGACAAGATTGATTATAAAAAAAGTGCACCTGCGTTAAAATATTTTACAAGTGACATTTATCCGCAAGAAGAAATTAAAATTGTCGGATATACATGGATAAGAGGTTATTACTGTGCTGTCCTTCAGATTAATAATTACCGTTACAACTGGAAAAAGAAAGAGGTTGTTGAACTTTCTGGAACAAACCTTAAAATAAATTTTACTGACGTAAAACCTTTCGCAAGAAACACAGGGATAAAAAGTAAGTTCGATAAAGACTTAAGTAAAATAATTATTAATTATGAAAGCGCCGATCAATACAGATCTTTTCAGAAAAGTTCTGCTTTGAGTGATACTACCGGCAACTGGATTGATTACACAAAAGATTATGTTAAGCTTGCTATTCCCGAAGATGGAATTTATAAAATTACTTATAATGATTTAACAAATTATGGTATTGATCCTTTATCTGTAAATCCTTTAACATTTAAAATTTTTTATAAGGGGAAAGAAATTCCTTTATTTGTTTCCGCAGAGAATGATAACTCATTTAACGAAAATGATTACATAGAATTCTGGGCTGAAAAAAATTATGGCTCGCCAAATTATAGACAAATCGTTCCCATAGGTACCGATTATCTTAATTACTATGACAGGTATAACGATACAAGTTTTGTTTGGTTAACGTGGAATGGTGAAAATGGTTTAAGAGCCGATTCGATCAACACAATTGTCCCTTCTTTAACAGATACCATCAAAAGTCATATTGTAAAAATGCATTTGGAAAAAGATGAAAGACTCTGGTATTATGATGCTGTTGTTGCAAGGGTTCAGATTCCTTACTGGCAGGAGAATAAAGTGTGGACCTGGGGAGTTCTGGGAACAGGCGGCTCTTCTTCTTACAATTTTGATTCTCCTGATTTTGTACCGAATACACCGGTAAAAACATTAACCAGATTAATAAGCAATGCAGCAGATGCTATTACTAATGCTCACGCTAATGCAGTAAGTCTTAATTCTTCAAATCCTGTTGACACTATTTTTTATGATTTCAGACAAACTGTCAATTTAGAATCGAAATTCAATTCAAATGTCCTTAATCAGACAAATAATACTTACTCTGTTTATGGACTACAAACAGCAGCATCGTTTCAGCAATCTTTAATTGATTGGGTCGATATTGATTTTTATAGATCGAATGTTGCAGTAAACGATTCATTGATGATTACAATTCCCGATTCAGTTGTTTCTTCGGAAAGAGTTGTAACTGCTACAAATATTACTAATTCCCAAATATCAGTTTATAAAATTAAACCGGAGTTTAAGAGAATAACTTCTTACAATCTTTCATCCGGCACTTTGACTTTTACAGATAATGTTTCGGGGGGAGATAAATATTTGATTGTTGATGATCAGTACAAAAGAACACCGCGCTTTGTAACTAAAAAGCAATTTGTAAATCTCAGAAATCCGGAACGAACTGCCGACTATATTATCCTTACAAACAAAGAATTTGAAACGTCTGTTAATGAGTACAAAAATTTTATAGAAAGTAATTATAATGATAAAGTTGAAATAATTTATATAAATGATATTTACGACGAATTTTCTTATGGTCTCGACAAAGCAGAAGCTGTTAGAGATTTTCTTTTTGCAGCTAATCAAAACTGGCAGTCGCCGAAACCATCTTATCTCAATATAATCGGCGATGCGAATTATGATTACAAAAAAATAATATTGCCTTTAAATGGTATTATTAAAAAAGATTTTGTTCCTTCTTATGGTAATCCAGTTAGCGATACCTGGTATGTTATGTGGGACAGCTCGGCAGCAGAAATTCCGCAAATGTATGTCGGAAGAATCCCCGCGACAAGCAATGAAGATGTTATTTATTATTTACAGAAACATCAAACATATATTAACAGGCAGTATGATTCCTGGAATAAAAATTATTTATTCTTTAGCGGCGGAGATGTATCAACCTACAATCAGATTAGGGATGTAAATGACCGGATATTGAATGAGCTTGTTAAACCGAAACCTGTTGGTGGATCGGGCGTTCATTTTTACAAAACCTTTGATCCGGTTTCAAACTTTGGTCCGTTTTCTCTTACCGAGATAAACAAAGCAATTGGAGAGGGAGGACTTTTCATTTCCTACATTGGTCACAGCGGAACACAGACATGGGATAACGGCGTAACTTCGTTTGAGGATCTTAAAAATAATTATTCCAATCGAAATCCCCTGATTTCCGACTTCGGATGTTCAACCGGAAAGTTCGCTGAACCTGATGTTGATGCGTTCGGAGAATTATTCCTTCTGCAAAATCCCGGTGGACAGGCAATAAATTATTTCGGTAATTCAAGCTGGGGATATTTATCCACATCACTTCGTTTCCCTTTTCTTTTTTATAACAATTTATTAGTCAATGAATCATCGTCTGTGGGGGAAGCGCATGTTCTTGCTAAAATACAGCAGCTTGGAAGAAAACGGGTTCACAGATGTAAACAGAGTTTTTACCTATTGTAATTTTTTATTTGGTGATCCGATCATTCATCTTAAAACTCCCCCTAAACCAAACTTAGTAGTTAAGGAAAGTTCTTTCTCTATTTTAGGGGAAAACCCAAACGATATGACAGACAGTGTCACCTTGAAAATTGAAATTCAGAATACAGGCAGAGTGCCTGACGATTCTGTAACTGTTTCTATAGTTGATACGTGGACTAATAATGTCTCATTTAGTTCTGAGTTCAAAATTCCGGTTCCGCTCTTTTATGATACGTTAACTCTTAATATTCCCGTTAAAGGAAAAGTCGGGCAGCATAAAGTAAATGTTGAATTAGATAAGGAAAATTTAATAGATGAATTATATAAAACGGACAATACTGCTGATTTCACATTTACTGTATTTTCAACTTCAGTAAGACCGCTTGAAGTAGAAAAGTATTATAATAGTGACCGTAGCAGTTTAAGAGTTCTGAATCCTGTTCTTACTCCTGCATCGAACGATTTAAAATTATCATTATCCGACAATCCTGATTTTCAAAACGCAACCGATATTAATAAAAGTATGGATAGTGTTTATACTTCATTGATTTGAATTCTCTTGAGTTTAATAAAAGATATTGGTGGAGAGTAAAACTTAATGATGGAAGCCAGGAATGGTCTGATGTTTTTTCATTTGAGAATGTTAATAAAAATTTCACCTGGTATATAGACAAATCTTTTAATGAAAATGATGTAGAGGGATCTAATGTTAACTATGATTCTTCCGCTTCCGGCTGGAAGTTAACAACCGGCGAAAATATTTTGAAAGTTTCGTCAGCAGGAACTGCTGCGGGTTCTTATGTTTCTTTTGCCTATAATGGTACTGAACATTTGGCGAACACATATTTTTGGGGCATTGTTACAGCAGAAATAGATACAACCACGCTTGAGCCAAAAAATTCCCATTACTTTCTTCAGAGTGATGCGGACCCTGCCGATTCAATGATTGCATATTTAAATTCATTACCGGAAGGTACCGTAGTGGCAATGGCAATTTGTGATGACGGCGCTCAATCTGTTCTTGGATTTGAGGGTGGAACAGAGGTTAGAAGAGCAATTGAGACTTATGGAAGTTTATACGTCGATAGTGTAAGATACAGAGATTCCTGGTGTGTCCTTGGTAAAAAAGGTGCACAGCAGGGAAGTGTTGTTGAGTCTTTTAAGAAAAATGGTTTTGGTGCCGCAGATTTTTCAGTTTCAAAAGCTGTTATCAATAATGAAGGATATGTCTTATTTCCTGCTGCCGGAACTTCTTCCGGCTGGCTAAATATTCAGAAGCAGGATTTGGTTCCTTCCGGCTCTTCGATTAATTATTTTCCCCTTGGTATAAAAGCAAATGGAGAAATCGATACTTTAAATGAACTTTCTTTCACAAACAATATTTCTTCGCTTTCAAGTATTGATGCTTCAGTTTATCCTTTGCTTAAAATTATGGCAAAATTAAATGCAAATGAACTGCACGAATCTCCTTCAATTAGTTCTTTAGGAATTAATTTCGAAACGTTTCCTGAACTTGCAATAAATTACCAGGTTGTTAAAGTCGAGAAAGATACTCTTCTTGATTGGAGAAGATATGAAACTGGACTTTGGAGTTTATAATGCAAGCGAAACTGCTGCGGATAGTTTTAAAATCCTGGTTGAGGTTCTTAAATCTAATAATGATAGAAAGGTTGTTTCAGATATTACTGTAAATCAGCTTGACTGCGTTGAGCCATAAATTTTTTGATGTCACTTTTAATACTCAGGATTATGCAGGACAGAATAATATTGCTATTACCGTAGATCACGAAAATAAAGTTCCCGAATTATTTGAAGATAATAATTTTTACCAGGTTCCATTTTATGTAAAGCCTGATACAACAACTCCGACTCTCAACCTAACTTTTGACGGTGTTGATATATATAGATGGTGATTATATTTCTTCCAAACCGGAAATAAAAGCTGAATTGTATGATCAATCGCTGTTGCCTATTGCCGATCCTTCTGCTGTGGCAATATTTTTAAATAATGTTGAAATAAATTCCGACACTTCAATTATAACTTATCAATATAATTCTGCAAACCCGAAAGTTATTGTAACATATAAACCTGTTCTTAAAAGCGGCGAATATACTCTGAAAGTTTTTGCAAAGAATGCTTCCGGCAATGTTGTTGATTCTTCCGGAGTTGAAAAAAACTTTATTGTAAATGAGGATACAAAAATTCTTTATGTTTATAATTATCCAAATCCCACAAACGGGGAAACATACTTTACTTTCAAGCTTACACAGATTCCCGATGAATTAAAGATTAAAATTTTTACAGTTGCCGGAAGATTAATAAGAGAAATAACAAAAACATCTTCAGAATTGAATTTTGACTTTAACCGTATTTTTTGGGACGGCAAAGATCAAGACAAGAATGAAATTGCAAACGGAGTTTACTTTTATAAAATAATTATCACCCGCGACGGAAAACAGCAGGATGTTACACAAAAGCTTGCAGTTGTGAGGTAGACTTTTCAATAAATCATTTCTTTTCATATCTTGCCTAAAATCATAATCCGGATTATTTAAATGAAAAAATTATACATTCTTCTTACAGTAATTATCTTTTCTTCAATTTCATTTTCACAGTTCAACCAATATCCAAGACCGGGACAGGGACAATTTACAGGCGGCGCGGGAATAACCTGGATTGACGGACAGCCGAATTATACAATTGCTCTTCAACCGGAAGTTTCTTTTGCAAACTTTGGCGTCGGTCTCGATCTTCGTCTTACTTTTGATCCGAATGGAAATTTAAGGAAAGAATCTTTTAATGATGTTTCAGATTACTTAAGCATTATAAGATATGTAAGATATGGTTTGAAGAATGATCCGGTTTATATCAGGCTCGGTGCTCTTGATTATTACACGCTTGGGCACGGAACCATAATGTATCGCTACAACAACAGTCCTTCTTTTGATAATAGAAAAATTGGGCTTGTTACAGATATCGATTTCGGGGATTTCGGTTTTGAATCAATCTATAGCAGCTTTGGAGAAGCCGGATTAGTTGGAATAAGAGGATATATAAGACCGCTTCATTATACTTCGTGGCGAGACATTCCAATCATAAGTAATTTTGAAGTTGGTTTAACTTACACGGGCGACTTTAATGAAAATGCCGGAATAATCGCAGGTCGTTACAACAATATCACAAATAAGTTTGAAACTACAACAGACGAAGGCGCTACAAGTATTGTTGGTTTTGATATTGGCTTACCAGTAATTTCAGGCAGCTTTGTCGATGTTACTCTTTATTATGATTTCAATAAAATAATTAATTATGGTCATGGTGCTGCGACCGGTGTAATTGCGCAATTCAATCCTTTAGGATTAGTGCAGGTATCAGCAAAACTTGAAAGAAGATTTAATGGAGATCATTATATCCCATCTTACTTTAATTCGTTTTATGAGATTGAAAGATTTAAAGTTACAGATAAAGCGACCGGAAGTTTTACAAGTAAAGCAGCACTTCTTGATGGCCTGGTAAATAATGATGACGGCTGGTACGGTGAGTTGGGAGTTAACGCACTTGGTTTGCTTTATGTAGTCGGCAGTTACCAGAGATTGGATAAAACTCCGAACAGCGGCATTCTTCATATAGAATCGGAAATAGCTCCCGATGAAGCTCCTTTTGTTTTAAGAGCCGGATATGATAAAATAAACATAAGGAATGAAAAAGATCTTTTCACACTCGATGACCGTTCTTATCTTTTTACTGAAGTCGGTTATAAACCTTATCCATTTATGGTTGTGTCATTAGTTTATAACTGGACGTTCACTCCAACACGTGATGCAGATGATAATATTGTCGGGTATGAACCACAGAAAAGAATAGAACCGAGAGTTTATTTTGTATTCCCATTTAGTTTTGAAGGGAACTAATAATATTATTTAACGTTAAAATCTTTTAATAAATAATAAACCCAGGCTCCGTTTATCTCTACGACTCCAACTCCTTTAGCGAAGGTGTAGGAAATCTCGTCATCAACTGCACCAGGGATATCGAAGAAAAAACGTATGCAATTTTTAAATGTTCCTGCTTTTGTAGTTACTTCAATATTAGTTTTGACTGAAATAACATACTCGCCTAATTGATACGTCTCCCCATCTTTCTTATTAAAGTCAATCCATTTCTGATCAACACCACCGTTTCTTCTCCAGATAATATCATCATCTAACAGCAAAGTATCTCTGTAAGATTGCTGGTCTCTTATAAAATATTTTTTCCCATCGATTGATATTTCTTCTACTATTTTATGTTCAATCGTTATAGAATCATTATAAGCATGATAAAATTCCCATTGATTACCGACTTTCAATGGGAAGTAGCCCAAAGATTCATTAATATTTGGTCCATTGATATTTGAGTCACACCCATTGAGAGTAAGTAAAAGTAAAGAAACTAAAAAAATATTTATTACAATTTTCATTTCAGCCCCTGTAATTTTTTCTTTGACATATTTTACATAAATGGCTTTATCAATTCAATATCTTTTTTGCTTCGTTATTTATAAACTGGAACTGTAAATATCCCTTCTTTGAATACCGTTGCTACACTATCCGGATCATTTGGGATAGCCGCATTGAAATAAAATGTTCCCGAGCAGATTCTGTTTAATTCATCATATTGAGTAATAGTTATATTACCAGTCGAAAGTGAATCGGAAACAAAAATTAATCCGACGTCTCCGTGAAACTCCGCGAATTCAAATCTATTATAAGGAATTTCATAATATCCCGCTCCGCTGAAATTATTGATATCAATGGTTAAATATGCATGATTGAATTCCGCCGTTAATGAAAACCAGGAGTCAGACTTTTTACTTATATAAGCAGATGGATAAGAGGATATTTTCTCATTTTCATAAATCGTAGTATCATTTTTAAGAGAAAGGCTACAGATTACGGGTTCAAATAACTGCGCGCCTAAGTTAGTTTTCGTGTAAGTATAATTCTGATTTCCTTCTGTAAGAGTTAATTTTTCATCTTCTATTTTATAATTTAAAGTTTTAGTTACCATTCCTATCCCTATAACAGAATATTGCCACTCTATCTTTCCCTGATTAGCTTTTATTATTTTTTTATATGAATTATTTGCGATTTCTACTTTACCTGTTTCAGTTTCAATTCCCAGAGATTTAACATTTTTGTCATCAGTTATTTGAATTCCATAAAATAATGTTTGAGGAGAAGGGTAAATTGAAGTGTTATCAACTGTGTAATACCACTCACCAAATAAGCGTGGGTCAACCTCATCCGGTGCCACGGGATTTGAACAGCTTAAGAAAATCATTGTAAACAGAAATAGAAGAGAGAGAAAAACTTTTTGCCTGTTTTTCATATTATGTCCCACTTTTGTTTTTATCTGATGAATTTTACCAAAAATTTTCTGAAAAGGCAACGTCTGATTTATTTGCCAGTTGTACAATATTAACAGCAGGGAAAGAAAGTTATCCTAGATTTTTTTCTAAAAATTTCCTCAGTTCATCTACAGAATGAAAAAGATAATCGCTTCCGGATTTTAATACCTTATCTTTTGAATAGCTATCCCAAACAACAGATGCAATTTTTACTCCTGCTTCACGTGAAGCTTTTATATCTCCGGGCGAGTCTCCAATCATTAAGACTTTTTCTTTGTCAAGGCTAAATTCACTTACAAATTTGGTTATTCCTTCTCCTGATGGTTTATGATTGATAACATCATCTCCTGTTACAATTAGATCGAAGTATTTGTCGATGCCGAGAGCTTCAAGAGTAATGAGAGAACTTTTTCTTCCTTTTCCCGTAAAAATTCCAAGAGGAATATTTTTAGATTTAATAAAATTTAAAATCCCTTTTATGCCGGGATAAATATCAGCGAGATGATGTTCGTCTTTATAGAATTTATAATAATCATCAAAAGCATCTGGAAGATTATCACCAAACCATTCCCTAAGAATTACATCTTCCGGCGGACCGAAAAGAGAAATGATTTCTTCATTAGTTAATTTTTTGTTTAAGTATTTTGAACTAACATGATTGAAGGATGCAAAGATCAATTCATTTGTTGAAGTTAAAGTTCCATCTATATCGAATATTATTCCATCAAAATTTTTCATCTCATAGTCTCTCAATTATAAGCACAGATTAATAATCTGTGCTACGGTAAATTAATATTAGCAAATAATCTTGCAAATCCCGGGTAAGGGATTAAAGGAAGAACTTCAAACTTTATTAAACCTTCTTTTACCAAAGGAAGCATATTTAAATATTTATTTGCTTCATCGGCATCTTTGCATTCTAACACTAATACAGCGGAATTATCTAATTGAGTAAAATAGAGTTCTCTGATTATTCCTTCCTGATATAGCTTCCACGCTTCCAATGCTTCATGTTTAAGAAACGGTTTATAATCATCTTCCTTTATACCGGGAACTTCTTTTTCTATTGCAAGAATTTTCATTTGGCTGCCCCTTTTCTGTAATAAATAAACTATTTTATGTATATAAAGTTATTAAAAAATGCAGACAAAAATTTATCTTAAAAGAAACGAAGAGAGAAGAATTTTATCTGGACATCTCTGGGTCTTTAGTAACGAAATGGAAAAAATAGAAGGAGAACCTGAAAACGGTGAGCTTGTTGAAATTCTCGACAGCAAAAATAAATTTCTTGGGTCAGGTTTTTATAATAAAAATTCTCTTATAGGCATAAGACTTTTATCGCATAAGGGAATTACTGATTTAAGCTTTCTTATTAAAGAAAAAATATTTGCTGCTTACGATTTAAGAAAAATAATTTATCCTGAAAGAAAATCTTATAGACTTGTTTTTAGCGAAAGTGATTTTTTGCCCGGACTTATTATTGATAAATACAATAACACTTTTGTTCTTCAAGTATATTCTTTTGGCATGCAGAAAAATATTGGAATTATTGTTGACATATTAAAAAACGAACTTGGTGCAGAAAATATCTTTTCAAAGAATGAATCATATTTCCGTAAACTGGAAGGACTTCACGAAGAGGATGAAATTTATCTCGGAAAAATTAATGAAGAAATTATAGAAGACGGAAAGCTGAAATACAAAATCAATTTTACCGGACAGAAAACCGGTTTCTACTTCGACCAGGGCGATAACAGGTTTTTAATGGAAATATTTTGTAAAGGTAAAAAAGTACTCGATGCTTTTTGTAATTCCGGCGGGTTCGGACTGCACGCTTCATCTGCCGGAGCTTCTTCTGTCACTTTTGTCGATTCATCTTCAAAAGCAATTGAAGAAGCGGAATTTAATTTTAAGATGAATAGCCTTAAATCAGGAAGTGAATTTATTGTATCTGATGTTTTTGATTATCTGAATAAATGTATAGAAGAGAATAAAAGGTTTGATATCGTTATTCTTGATCCCCCTGCATTTGCAAAGAGCAAAAAAAGTTTGCCAATAGCAATTAAAGGATATCAAAAACTAAACAGGCTAGCAATGAGTATCCTAAATGAAAATGGTTTTCTTGTTACATCTTCCTGTTCTCATCATTTATCTGAAGATAATTTTATAGAATTAATTAAAAAAGCTTCAATAAAGACAGGCAAATCAATTCAGTTAATTGATTATAACGGTGCCTCACTTGACCATCCGGTTCTACCGGCAATGCCTGAAACTTCCTACCTGAAGTTTGGTGTTTTCAAAGTTCATAATGATTAAATTGCATTGATTAAAAAATGCAACATTTTTAAGTTTGGAAGCGTCTAATTTGCTTACAAGTGAGTAGGTCTCATTACTTTTCTTAAGTAAACTATATCTTTAATAACATTATTATGAGGTTTTAATTTGGACATAGCTGCATTAAACGAAAAAATTAAACAGGAAAGCTCATTTGTTGATTTACTGTTCGGCGAGATTGGCAAGGTTATTATTGGACAGAAAGCAATGGTTGAGAGATTAGTTGTTGGTCTTTTGGGCAACGGGCATGTTTTGTTGGAAGGTGTTCCGGGTCTTGCGAAAACACTCGCCATCAAAACACTTGCTTCAGCAATGAAAGCAAAATTCCAGAGAATACAGTTCACACCAGATTTACTTCCCGCCGATCTTATCGGAACAATGATATACAATCAAAAGGAAGCTAACTTTTTTATCCGCAAGGGACCGATCTTTTCAAACTTTATTCTTGCAGATGAAATAAACAGGGCTCCCGCAAAAGTACAAAGTGCTCTTCTTGAAGCAATGCAGGAAAGACAGGTAACAATTGGCGAATCAACATTTAAACTTGAAGAACCTTTCCTTGTTTTAGCAACGCAAAATCCAATTGAGCAGGAAGGAACTTATCCATTACCTGAAGCGCAGGTCGATAGGTTTATGCTTAAGATAATAATTACTTATCCTTCCCGTGAAGAAGAAATGAAAATTATGAAACAGAATGTTGATTCAGTTCCGGTTAATATTCAACCAGTCATAACTCCACAGGATATTCTTAAGGCGCGGAGTCTTGTTCACGAAGTTTATGTTGATGAAAAAATTGAAAAATATATTCTCGATATTGTTTTTGCAACTAGATCGCCTAGAGAATATGGACTTGAAAAACTTGCGGATATGATAAGTTACGGTGCATCACCAAGAGCAAGCATTAACTTAGCATTAGGTGCAAAGGTTATGGCTTTTATAAAAAGAAGAGGATATGTGATCCCTGAAGATGTTAGAGCAATTTGTGCCGATGTTTTAAGACACAGGATCGCTGTTACTTATGAAGCAGAAGCAGAAGAGATAACTTCGGAATATGTTATCCAGGAAATTTTAAACAAGATTGAGGTACCGTAAGAAGTGAAACGGAAGACGGCAAAAGTAAATGTTAACTAAAGAATTATTAAAGCAAGTAAGACAAATTGAGATAAAGACTAAAGGGCTTGTAAACCAGGTCTTTTCCGGAGAATATCATTCGGTCTTTAAAGGAAGAGGAATGGAATTTTCCGAAGTTCGTGAATATCAATTTGGTGACGATATAAGAAACATCGATTGGAATGTTACGGCGCGCTTTAGCCATCCTTTCATTAAAATTTTTGAGGAAGAAAGAGAGCTGACTGTAATTCTTCTTGTTGATTTGAGTGGTTCACTTCTTTTCGGAACATTAGAAAAAACCAAGCAGCAAATTGCAGCAGAATTAAGTGCAATACTTGCTTTTTCTGCAATGAAGAATAATGATAAAGTCGGCTTAATTTTGTTTACCGATAAAATTGAGAAATTTGTTCCTCCGAGAAAAGGGAAAACTCACGTATTAAGATTAGTAAGAGAAGTCCTTTCATTTGAGCCGAAAGGAAAAGCGACAAATATTAAGTCTGCTTTAGAATACATGAATAATGCAATAAAAAAGAAGAGTATAGTTTTTCTTATTTCGGATTTTATGGATAACGGCTACGAAAAAATATTAAGAATTGTCGGTAAGAAACATGATCTTGTCGGGGTTGTAATAAATGACAGGAGAGAATTTCAATTACCTAAAATAGGGCTTGTGAAGCTCACGGATTCTGAAACAGGTCAGGAAAGATGGCTCGATACAAGTGATGCAAAGGTGCAAAAAACCATTAAAGATGTCAGGCAAAAAATTATTCAAAAGAGGAAGTCTTTATTCCTTTCGAGCAGACTCGACAGCATCGAAATAAATACAGGGGAAAACTATGTAAAACCTCTAGTTAAATTTTTCAGAACACGCGAAGGAAGATGGTAAGAACAGGTTTAACTCTGATATTCCTGCTGTTTTTATCTTTAAGCAGTTATGGACAAAATATAAGTGCAACTGCAAGCACTGATACAACCGATTATCTTGTTGGGGATTATATTCATCTTTCAATAAAAGTTAAACACGATAAAAATATAAAGGTATATAATCCTTTTACTAACAATGTTTTTGGAAAACTTGAGTTAATAAAAATTGGAGACCCTGTAATATCTGAGGAAAACGGTAAACAGGCTATAGATTATAATTATACAGTTGCTGTTTACGATTCATCAAATATCTCGATTCCAGCTATTCCGGTTGGTTACCATGTCGGAAATGACACAACCACACTAATCACTAACACAAATCCACTTTATTTTACCGTTCATACTCTTCCTGTAAAAGCGGAAGAAGAAATAAAAGATGTAAAAGATCCGATAAGAATTCCTCTTGATTGGAGATTAATTCTACTTTACATATTAATAGCACTTGCCGTCATTCTGCTTGCACGGTATCTATACTTGAGGCATAAGAAAAAACTTGAGGAAGAAGGTAAAAAGGTGAAGCGGGCTCCTAAGATTCCGGCATATTTAACAGCTTTAAATTCACTGCATGAATTGGAAGAACAAAAACTTTGGCAAAAAGGAGAAGTAAAGGAATATCATTCAACCATAACAGAGATTATCAGAAGATATTTTGAAGACAGATTTTATCTTCCTGCTCTTGAGTTAACCACTGATGAAGCATTAGGAAAGTTAAAAAACAGAAACGATGCAAAAGAGATATTACAAATCACCGAGGAATTTCTTAATAATGCAGACCTAGTAAAGTTTGCAAAATATAAACCTATTGCATCTGCTAATGACGAAATGATGAAACAGGCGTACCAGATTGTGGAGAAAACAGTTCCGGAAAATAAGCAAAAGAGTGAAGAGGTTACCAGCAATGCTGAATAATATAACTTTTGCTTATCCATGGATACTTTATTTTCTTATTCTTATTCCTTTAATGGCGTTTTGGTATTGGTATAGGGGGAGAAAATCACAGACATCGATTAATTATTCTTCATTAAATATTTTTAGCGGGCTTAAACCGACCTGGCGCGAAAGATTAAAATATCTTCCTCATATCTTCAGAATGCTTGCTGTTGCTTTACTTATAATTGCTCTTGCCAGACCGCAGAACTTTCAATCAGGTGAAAACGTCTATTCTGAAGGAATAGATATTGCAATGGTGCTGGATATTTCAGGCAGTATGCTCGCAGAAGATTTAAAGCCAAACCGTCTTGATGCAGCAAAAGGAGTTATTGATGATTTTATCCAGGGAAGAACTTCTGACAGAATAGGACTTGTGGTTTTTGCAAGAGATGCTTTTACGCAATGTCCTTTAACAATTGATTATTCTGTCCTGAGAAATCTTTTAGGAGAAATAAAAAGCGGAATGATTGAAGACGGAACTGCAATAGGTAATGCGATTGCAAACGGCGTTAACAGGTTGAAAGATAGTAAAGCAAAAAGCAAAGTGATGATTCTTTTAACTGATGGTGTTAATAATGCCGGAGAGGTCGACCCGATTTCAGCAGCACAGATTGCTAAGACTTTTAATATTAGAGTTTATACAATTGGAGTCGGGACACGCGGCGAAGCTCCTTATCCAGTTCAAACTCCTTTTGGGATCAGGTACCAGATGGTTCCCGTGGAAATAGACGAGAATGTTTTAAAGCAAATTGCAGAAACTACTGATGGTGAATATTTCAGAGCAACTGATACTCAAAAACTTAAAGAAATTTATAATACTATTGACAAGCTCGAAAAAACAAAGCTTGAAATTACTTCTTATAGAAATGCCAAGGAACTTTTTTATCCGTGGCTCGTTGGGGGATTGATATTACTTTTGATGGAACTTGGATTATCAAGAACAATTTTGAGAAAGTTACCGTGAAAAAGGCATGGAAGCATGTTTGCATAGATGCATGAAGAATGATTTTAAATTTGAGATCATGCAGCCATGCAACCAAGCATTCATGCTTTATTACAGTTGATATAATTGAAGGTTGTAGAAATAAATAGATAGAGATTTTTGATGATGTTTCGTTTTGCAAATCCTGAATACCTGAATGCTTTGTACATAATTCCAGCACTTATTTTATTGTATTGGTTGTACAGAAGAAACAGGGCAAAGCTGCTTCAGAATTTTTCTGAAAGGAAACTCCATAATGTTTTGTTTCCATCATTCAGTGGAATTAAGAACACGATTAAGTTCGGCATAATTATAATCTCTTTATGTTTTTTGATAATAGCCGCAGCAAATCCGCAAGTAGGAACAAAGATGGAAGAAGTGAAGCAAACGGGTATTGATGTTTTTATTCTTCTCGATGTTTCTTTAAGTATGCAGGCAGAAGATATAAAACCTGACCGTCTCGAAAGAGCAAAGTTCCAGATAGCAAGTCTGATTGATAAACTTCGCGGTGACAGGATTGGGCTCGTAATTTTTGCCGGTGAAGCTTATGTACAAATTCCTTTAACGACAGATTATTCTGCAGCAAACCTTTTTCTTTCGGCAGTTGATCTTAACTCTGTCCCACAGCCGGGCACAGCGATTGCTTCTGCAATCAATTTAGCATTAAAATCTTTTGATAAATCAGTAAGTACACAAAAAGCCATTGTCTTAATTACTGATGGCGAAGATCACGAAGGAGATATAAACAAAGCAGTTTCTGATGCCGTTTCTATGGGAGTGAAGCTTTATGCAATAGGTCTCGGATCCCCGGATGGATCACCTATTCCATTATTTGATTCAAAGGGAAACCAGGTTGGTTTTAAGAAAGATAAAAATGGCAATACTGTTTTAACGAAACTCGATGAAGAAACTTTAAAACAGATTGCATCGGCAGGAGGCGGCGAGTATTATCGTGGTTCAAATTATGAGGATTACTTAGATAAAATTTATAAAGAGCTTTCTCAATTAGATAAAACTGAATTCGGGGTAAAAAAAGTAACTGATTACGAGGACCGATTTTATTATTTTTTAGCTCCGGCAATTTTATTGTTATTTGTAGAATTTTTCATTAGCGAAAATAAGAACAAGTGGATTAGCAACATCGTAAAAAGAATCGGAATAAATAACGGGCAATAAGATGAAAATTATTTTTTATATGCTTTTATTTTCTTCGCCGTTGCTATTTGCGCAGCGCAGTACGATTAATTCCGGTGTGGATAAATACAACCAGAAAAAGTACCCGGATGCGGAAGTAAATTTTAAGAAAGGAATTGATAAAGATCCGAAAAGCTTTGAAGCACACTTCAATCTTGGAGATGCGTATTATAAAGAAGGACAATTCGATCAATCACTTAAAGAATATTATTCTTCTCTTGAGCTTACAAAGGATCCTTCAAGAAAAGCGAGCACTTATCATAACATTGGGAATTCGCTTTTAAAGGCAAAAAAAATAAAGGAAAGTATCGAAGCATATAAGAATGCTTTGAAGATTAATCCTAACGACATGGAAACGAAGTATAATCTTTCTTATGCTTTATCTTTGCTAAATAACCAGCAAAACCAGAAGAAGAATAAACAAGACAACCAGCAGAACAAAAACGATAAGAACAAAGACGACAAGAATAAAAATCAAAATCAGAAAAACCAGGATAAGAAAGATCAGAATAAACAGAACCAGCAGAATAAACCTGACCAAAATCAGCAGGCTAAGCAGGATAATTTGAAAGCTCAGAAAAATCAGATTTCCAAAAAAGAAGCAGAAAGAATATTGCAGGCTCTGAAGAATAATGAAAAAGATATTCAGAAAAAATTGAGAAGAAAAACCGGAACTGTGGTTAAAACCGATAAGGATTGGTAAGAAAATTTAATGGTTAAGATTATAAAAAATATTTTTTGTTTTTTGATCCTTTCCGGCAATATAGTTTTTGCGCAGACATTTTTTGCTTCAACCAGTCATACTCAAATAAGTATTGATGACCAGTTCCAATTATCTTTCACTTTTTCAGGGGATAATGTAAACGGACTCAAAAGTTTTACTCCTCCCGATCTAAGCAATTTTATGATCCTTTCCGGTCCGAATCAATCAACAAGTATGGAGTTTGTCAATGGTGCTTCTTCAGCCTCATTAACATATACATATTATTTAAGAGCAAAGGCTATTGGCAAGTATAATATCGGCAGCGCTTCTATTGAGTATAACGACAAAACCTATAAAAGTGATCCGATTGCTGTGGAGATTGTAAAAGGAGCCCCGGTTACTAAAAATGACGAAGAACCTTCTGTTGATTCGCAGATAGCAGAGAATCTTTTTATAAAAGCCTTTGCGGATAAACATAAAGTTTACCAGGGGGAACAGGTTACTGTAACTTACAAACTGTACACTCGTCTTAATATTGCTTCACAAATGTCGATTTCGAAACTTCCTCAATATCATGGCTTTTGGGCTGAAGAGCTCGAGACTTCAAGGAATATTCTTTTTTCCACAGAAGTAGTTAACGGCAAACAATTTAGAGTTGGTGTTTTGAAGAAAGTCGCTTTATTCCCGAGTCAAACAGGAGAACTTTCTGTCACTCCTTTTGAACTCGAAGTTCCTGTACAAATTCAGAAAAAGAAAAAGAGCAATAACTTCTTTGATGATTTTTTTAATGATCCCTTTGGAAGAGGACAAACGGTTAATTATTCTGCAAAATCGAATACGCTTAAAATTGATGTAATACCTTTACCAAATGAAAAGAAGCCGGAATCTTTTAACGGTGTGGTTGGTAATTTTACTATGAATTCTTCTCTTGATAAGAATAAAACTAAAACTAATGAAGCTGTCTCATTAAAAATAAATATTAATGGAAACGGCAATATAAAGCTGATTGATGTTCCCGAAGTAAAGCTTCCACCCGGCGTTGAAAAATATGAACCTAAAGTCTCCGAACAGATTGATAGGACAGGCAAAATAAGTGGTAAAAAAACTATTGAGTATTTGATTGTTCCAAGAACTCCCGGAGAAAAACAAATACCTGGAGTAACCTTTTCTTTCTTTAATCCTGATCAAAGATCTTATGTCACTTTAAGATCAAAACCTTACACTATTAATGTTGACCAAGGAGAACGTGTATCGGAACCGGATATAAGCGGACTAAATAAAGAAGATGTAAAACTTTTAAGTGAAGATATACGTTATATAAAGACATCAGGTGATGATATAAGTAAAAAAAGTGAATTGCTGATTTTCCGTCCCGGTTTTTGGGCGGCAGTAGGAGTTCCATTATTTGCTTTGATCGGTTTTGTTGCATTTAAAAGAGAGATGAAAAATTAAATGCCGATGTCCAACTTTTACGTTATCGCAAAGCGCAAAAGGTTGCTAAAAACAGGTTGAAAATTGCACAAAGTTTAATGGTTAAAAAACAGGATAAAGAATTTTACACTGAACTTTCGGCAGCTTTATTCGGCTATCTTGAAGACAAGCTGCATATTCCTAAATCCGAATTTACTGTTGAAAGAGCAATGTCTGAATTACAGGCAAAGAATGTTAACCAGGATATAGTAGAAAGAGTTGAAAAAGTTTCACAGAAGTGTGAATTCGTAAGATTTGCTCCCGGCAGTAATGGAATGGAAGCGATGAACGATATGTACAATCAACTTTCGGATTTGATTATTGATATAGAAAAATCAATTGTGGTTAAGAAACATGCGTAACCAGTTTAAGAAAAATATTGTTCTCATATTAACTGTAATTTTACTGTCAGGTATTTCTATTTCCTTTGCTTCAGAGAAAACAACTTTTCAGCAGGGGAATGAATATTTTCAACAGAAGCATTACAAAAAAGCAATCGAAACTTATGAAAATCTTGTTCAATCAGGTTATGAAGGTGCTTCTCTGTATTACAATCTTGGTAATGCATATTACAGAACAGGAGAGGTTGGTTATGCAATTTTATATTATGAGAAAGCTTTAAAGCTGTCTCCCGGCGATGATGATATTGTTCACAACCTGAGTCTTGCAAACTTAAAGATAATAGACAAAGTAGAATCTCTTCCTGAATTTTTTCTCTTTCAATGGTGGGAAGGATTATTATCGTTCTTTTCGTCTTCAGGATGGACAATAATGGCATATATTTTTTATTTGGCACTTATTTTTTCGATAGGTTGTTACTTTTTTGTGATGAATCCTCTTCGCCAAAAAATTATATTGATGACCGGAGTTGTCGCTCTTTTCTTGTTTATAGCCACCGCAGTTTTGTTAACGGTAAAGCTAAACAGGGAATTCAATGTTAAGAAAGGTATTATTGTGGAAAATACAGTTAATGTTAAAATTTCTCCGGATTCAGGTAGTAATGATGCATTTATTGTTCACGAGGGATTAAAAGTCGCACTTGAAGATAAAGTAGATAACTGGATAAAAGTTCGTTTGCAGGATGGCAAAATAGGCTGGATTCCTGACGGGGATGTAAAAGTAATTTAAAACATGACATGGTTTTTAATAAATAAATAAAAAGGTGATATGATGAGAAGAATTTTTTTATTGGCAGTTTTTTTTATAGTTGGAGCAAGTTTTTCTTTTAACTCTTTTGCGCAGGAAAAAACAAAAGATGATAAAAAAGATAACACGACTGTTGCACAAAAAGCAGACAGTAATCAGGTTTTTAACATAGTTTGTCCTGTCTCGCATGAAGAAGCTGATCCTGAAATTACTTATACTTATAAAGGTGTAACTTATGCCCTTTGTTGCAAGAAATGCCTTGCGAAATTCAAAAATGATCCCGAAAAATATATTGCAAGATTGAGTTCTGACGGAAAATCAATAAAAAAGAAGAAAGATTAGATTAACTAATATTCAGTGTCTCAAAAAAAACTCCTGTTTTTATGCAGGAGTTTTTTATTTTAAAGTATTCAATTTCTGGATATCTTGCATGGAAAACCGGAGTTATAAAAAATATAATAACATTAAACTTGCAATCGGAATCGGGAAAGGGACTTTTTCTTTTATCCTGATTTTGTTATTTGTTTTGCTTGGTTATAGTTCATCACTGAATGATTTCCTTTCAGAATATATTTCTAATTCCTATTTGCTGTTTATTACTTTTGTATTTGTTGTTGGTGGAGTTACAGCAATTATCTTCGCGCCTATAAATTATTATACAGATTTTCATCTTGAGCATAAATACAATCTTTCAAATCAGACTTTTTTGAAATATATACTTGAACATTTAAAAGGATTATTAATTTCTATTGTAATAGGCGTTCCGGTTTTAATTTTCTTTTTTTATGTTTTGAATAGGTTTGGTTCTGTTTGGTGGCTGCCGCTTGCAATTGGGCTATTTCTTCTTTCTGTTGTTCTTGGCAGGATTGCTCCTGTTCTTATTCTCCCTTTCTTTTATAAAATAACCCCGATTGATAATGAAAATCTTCCGGAAGATAAGGCGGAATTAAAATCTAGAATTGAAAAGCTTTCTAACGATGCAGGAATAAAAGTCGAGAACGTTTATAAATTTGATATGAGCAAGAATACAAAAAAAGCGAATGCTGCATTTACTGGAATCGGCAAATCAAAAAGAATTATTCTTGGGGATACGCTTATTGATAATTACACCCAGGATGAAATTGAAACTGTCGTTGCTCATGAACTAGGACATTATAAAAAGAAACATATAACCAAGAATATTGTAATTGGAACAGTAACAAGTTTCTTAACGTTATTTCTGATTGCTGTTCTTTATGCAAGTACTATTGGGCTTTTTGGATTTAATTCGATAAAGGAAATTGCTGCACTTCCAATCTTATCTTTGTGGGGAGCGGTGATAGGATTAATACAAAGTCCGTTCAATAATATTCTCTCAAGAAAATTTGAATACGAGGCTGATGAATATGCAATAACTTCAACGGGGAAACCTGAATCTTACATTTCTACACTTGAAAAATTAACAGAGCAAAATCTTGGCGATAAAGATCCTCATCCTTTCATCGAGTGGTTTTTCTATAGTCACCCTTCTATTAAGAACAGGATAAATGCTTTAAGAAAATTTCTTAATAAAGATAATACTTCTCCATCATCAGGCAAACTTGAGTTTGGAAGCAATTAAGTGGCTTACCTTAAATTAATTCTGCTTCTCATACAAACAATTATTGTCTCAACATTAGCATTACTCGCTGGGTTATTAGACAGAAGCCACAAGGTTTATTTTGTCCTTACCAAAGTTTTTTCGGCACCTGTGCTTGCAATGGCTGGAATAAAAGTGAAGATAACAGGTAAAGAAAATGTGATTCCCAAAACACCTTATGTTTTTGTTTCAAATCATGTAAGTCTTTTTGATATTCCCGTCCTTCAAAGATATGTACCGAATGATTTTAGTTTTGTTTTTAAAAAGAGATTGCGTGGGTTCCTTTATTTGGCTGGCAAATGCAATTAGGTCCGCATATTATAATTGATAGGCAAAATCCCGAAAAAGCGATGAAAAGCATTGAAAATGCAAAGAAGATGCTTGTTCATAAAAAAATATCTGTTCTTCTTTTTCCAGAAGGAACCAGAAGTAATACAGGTGAAATGCTTCCATTTAAAAGAGGAGCTTTTCACCTTGCAGCACAAGTTGGTTTCCCGGTTATTCCTGTGACAATCGTCGGGACTAAAAATCTCTTTCAGAAAAAACCATTTAAAATAAATTCAGGAAAAGTTATTGTTGATTTTGGCAAACCTATTCCATCCGATAATATCAAAAGCAGGAAAGATGAACTTGAACTTATGGGAAAAGTAAGAGATATTATAAGTGATAAATATAAGGAACTAAGTAGTGGCAGTAACACTTAAAGATGTCGAACATATTTCTGAACTTGCCAGACTTAAATTCTCCACCGAAGAACTTGAGTATTTTACACATCAGCTTAACCAGATACTCGAGTATGTAGAAAAGCTGAACGAACTCGATACAGAAAATGTTGAACCGTTATCACATCCAATTGAAGGAAATAATGCCTTCAGAGAAGATGAACTAAAACCTTCGTTAAGCAGGGAAGAAGCACTTAAGAATGCTCCTGATAGTGATGAGGAATTTTTTAAAGTTCCTAAAGTAATTGGTTGAGCTAGTATGTACCCGTCGCGGTACAAGAGATAAATTATGATTATCGGAATTATTCCCGCAAGATTCGCTTCTACAAGATTGCCAGGTAAAATACTTGCCGATATTGGCGGGAAACCTCTTATCCAGCACACCTATGAAAACTCAAAAAAATCAAAAGTTCTTGATGATGTTATTATTGCTGTTGATGATGAAAGAGTTGCTAAAACAGCACGGGATTTTGGTGCTAAAGTAGTTGTAACTCCAAAAGATTTACAATCAGGTTCAGACAGAGTGGCTTATGCAGCTAAAGATTTAAGTGATGCAAAAATAATTGTAAACATCCAGGCGGATGAACCCTTTATTAAAGGTACAATGATTGACCACGCTGTTGAACCACTTTTGTTTGATAAGACTGTTAACATCTCAACTCTTGCAAAAAGAATTGAAACAGTAGATGAATTAAGATCACCTTCTGTTGTTAAAGTGGTTTTTGATTATAATAATTTTGCTCTTTACTTCTCGAGATCACCAATTCCCTTTGTAAGAGATGCAAAAACCAATTCTGAAAAAATAAAACTTGCAGAAATTTATAAGCATATCGGCTTGTATGTTTATAGAAAAGATTATCTTTTTAAATTCACAAAACTGCAGCAAACTGATCTTGAAAAAACAGAGAAACTGGAACAACTGAGAATGTTAGAGAATGGCTTGAAAATAAAGATTGTTCTTACGGAGTTTGATTCTTTATCTGTCGATACTCAGGATGATTTAATAAACGCACGCAAGTATTATCTTAGAAATTTAGCGTCTAAATAAACATTTTTTAGATGAAATAACAATTTTTGCCTTAAGGATAAATTAAGCTTATTTTGAATTATGGATTGTATCTTTTGTGATATTATCAACGGTAAATCCGAAGCAGAAATTCTCTATGAAGATGAAAATATAATTTCATTTCTCGATATAAGACCTGTTAATTACGGTCACACTCTTGTTGTACCTAAAAAGCATTATGATAACTTTCTTTCACTTACTTCAACAGAACTAAATTATCTTATTAATGGGCTTCAGACTATCTCCCGTGCTGTTGAAAAGAGCGTTAAAGCAGATGGCTTTAATATAGTAGTTAATAGTGGTAAGGCTGCCGGTCAAACAGTCTTCCATTTTCACTTTCATATCATTCCCCGTTTTACAAATGATTTTAGTTTTAGTCCTAACTTCAAAAAGTATTCAAACGGCTCTATGAAAGAATTTGCGGATAAAATAAGAATTGAACTGAATACAAGAAGAGATTCTACCGATGGATAAAAAGATAAGAGTACTGATTGCAAAAGCTGGTCTCGATGGACACGACAGGGGCGCAAAAGTTATTGCTGCGGCATTACGAGATGCGGGAATGGAAATTATTTACACCGGGTTAAGGCAAACTCCCGAAATGATCGTGGAAGCTGCCTTACAGGAAGATGTCGATGTTATTGGAATAAGTGTTTTGTCAGGCGCTCATATGACTCTATTTCCCAAAATTCTGAATCTTATGAAAGAAAAGGGATTAAACGATGTCTTGCTTACAGGTGGGGGAATTATTCCCGAAGAAGATATTAAAGAACTTAAAAAGAAAGGTGTTGGAGAATTATTCACACCCGGCGCTCCTACAAGTTCTATTGCAGAATATATAAAAAAATGGTGCAAGGGGAACCCACGCAATTAAAATGAAAATAACTACTATGAATTTTGAAAGCCCTCTTTGAAGAGGGTTTTTTTGTATAAATCATCTTGAACTATTTGATATAATTGGAAATGAAATAAATGTCTTATCATTTGAATTAAATGTGGTAGAAATAATTTTGTTTGCATCGTATTATAATAAAGAATAAAATGAGCTGGAATTTGGGGAACAATTCAACATAAGACTGAATCATCTTTATGACTTTAATAGGCATCTTTTACAATTTGTATTATCTAATAATTTCTTGACAATAGAATCGCAATTACATAAGTTGAATTTATTACTAATCCTTCGAGATATTAAACTAAATTAAAAACATAAGTACTTTGTAATTGTGTTCTTCTTAACGTGAGTGAAGTAAGTTCAATCTTTATCAAATAATTAGGAACGATTAATGCCGATTTATATGGATCGCCATGATTTAAGCGATGTAACAGCAAAAGATATTTCAGAAGCGCATCAGCTTGATGTGAAAATGGCCCCAGAATTTAATTGTAAAACGTTAACCTATTGGTTTGATGAAAGAAAGAACTTAGTTTTTTGCTTAATTGACG
Organism: uncultured Ignavibacteria bacterium; assembly: GCA_963727535.1. Classification (GTDB taxonomy): domain Bacteria; phylum Bacteroidota; class Ignavibacteria; order Ignavibacteriales; family Ignavibacteriaceae; genus RBG-16-34-14. The sequence goes on along the minus strand of CAVSGR010000001.1, from coordinate 1,087,897 downwards.
CTCCGAATAAAAAAGCTGTTAGAGAATTACATAAAAATTCACATGGTTCTGTTCCAAATCATATAATTGAAGTTGAATGTGATGTAGTCGAAATTTTTTTGGGACGGGTATCTAATCCGGAAATAGCGGACTATGAAAAACATATTACAGAAACAGCTTTCCGTACAATTATGAGTTTGGAAGTATTCTATCCGTTATGTGTTAATTCAAAATTAGAAAAAAGGGATGGATCGTATAATTTTTTCGATAGGACTTTTAGTAATTTATTGAAAAAATTTGAAGGGCGGGAACTTCAAAATTCAAGTGACTCCTTAATGGCTTCATTTAGATCTATTCCAAATGCTATTGGCTGTGCAATCGAAATACAGAAAGCTTTAATAAAATATAATAACAATACAAAGCATAATAAAATTGAGGTTGTAATTGGTGTGACCGCGGGTTCTCCTGTTACTGAAAGTGAAGAATTTTTTGGCGACGCTATTAAATTAGGCAAAAGCCTATGTTCAATAGGAAGGGGAGGGCAAATAATAATTTCATCTGTAATAAGAGATATTTACAAAAAGATGAATTTAGGTTATGGTAAAAATCTATCAGTAAAGATTTTGAATACTTCTGAGGAAAACTTTCTTAACCAATTAATGGAATTAACCGAAAAAATGTGGAATGATGAAAATTTTAATCTGGATAAGTTTAGTAAACAAATAGGTTTGAGCAGAGCACAATTATATAGAAAAATAACAGATTTAACCGGGCATTCACCTAATAATTTTATAAGAGAGATTAGATTAAAAAATGCACTAAGATTAATTGAAGCACGAAAAGGCAATATTTCTGAAATTGCGTATGAATCCGGTTTTAATAATCCTTCTTATTTTTCTAAATGTTTTCAAAGAAGATTCGGTGTGCTTCCTTCAGAATATGCTAGCTCAATAATGTAAATCTTTTTTCATCTCCATTTTTCCTACCCCAATATTTTTTCAATCTTAAAATAGAATGAATTAAATGTTCTATTATTTGAATTAAATGTGGGAGAAATAACTTTTCATTAAGTTTATAATAACAGCAGGTAAAAAATCAATTTAATAATATTCTTTTAGGAGTCTGGAATGAAAAAGTTATCGATGTTCATTTTTGCTTTAATTATAACTGCAATATTCTCGCAAACTATCTTTGGACAAGATAGCACTAAGGCAACTGTAATGAACCGATACGTAGTTGAACGCACTTTCCCAAAAGGTCTCAATCTGCCTGTAAATGAAAAAGGCTGCCAGATTGTTCAAGGTGTAATTTCGAACAATAGTGATAACCATGTTACCCTGGATTTACTCATTCGTCTCTGCAGATAAGAAAAAAACATTTTGTATCTATGATGCCCCGTCCCCTGAAGCAATAAAAAAAGCAGCTGATAAAAACGGGATTCCTGTTGATAAGATTACAGAAGTAAGTGTTTTAGATCCGTATTTCTATAAATAATATATTTCCTGTATTATTATGTAAATTAACTGAGGTAAAGATTCCTGAATTCTTTACCTCTTTTTTAATATTTCTTCAGTGAAATTTGTCTTCTTAAGGTTAATTAATTTATTATTAACCCATTCTTTTGAACCCTTTCTCAATTGATATTAAAACCCCTTATGAGTAATTTTGTATATGGATAATTTTTATCTTTTTTATATTTAATTTAATTTCAAAAAAGGAGTTTTAGAATATGGCTGTAAAAGTAGGGATAAACGGATTTGGAAGAATAGGAAGACTTGTTTTACAAGCTATTAGCGGAGCGCGGAGTCTTAGGAAAAGATATTGATGTAGTTGCTGTAGTAGATATAACGACCGATGCTAAATATTTTGCTTACCAGTTAAAATATGATTCTGTTCATGGTAGATTTAAAGGAGAACTTAGTACTGAAAAAAGCAATCCTAGTGTCGAAACTGACGATGTACTAATAGTAAACGGTAATAAAATAAAATGTGTTATGGCAACCAAAGAACCTTCACAATTGCCATGGAAGGATCTCGGAGTTGAGTTTGTTATTGAAGCTACAGGATTGTTTACTCATTCCGATAAAGCAAAAGGACATCTTGAAGCTGGTGCAAAAAAAGTCCTTATTTCAGCTCCCGGTAAAGGCGATGTAAAAACTCTTGTACTTGGTGTTAATGACCAGGAATATGATCCTGCAAAACATAATATTATTTCTAATGCATCATGCACAACAAACTGTCTGGCACCTCTTGTTTATGTAATTCTTAAAGAAGGTATAGGAATTGAAACAGGCTTGATGACTACAATTCACTCTTATACTGCGACACAGAAAACTGTCGATGGTCCTTCCAAGAAAGACTGGAGAGGCGGCAGAGCTGCTGCTATAAATATTATACCATCTTCTACGGGTGCAGCAAAAGCTGTCGGTGAAGTCTTACCTGTTACAAAAGGTAAACTAACAGGAATGTCTTTCAGAGTTCCTACTGCTGATGTTTCTGTAGTCGACTTAACTTTCCGTTCGGAAAAAGATACCTCAATTGAAGAAATTGATAAACTTTTAAGAAAGGCATCAGAAACATACCTTAAAGGTATTCTCGGTGTTGCAGATGAAGAAGTTGTTTCGACAGACTTTGTTCACGATGAGCGTTCATCTATTTATGATGCTTTGGCTACACTTCAGAACAATCTTAAAGGAGAAAAAAGATTCTTCAAAGTTGTTTCGTGGTATGATAACGAGTGGGGTTACTCCTGCCGTGTAGCAGATCTTTTATTAAAGATCACAAAGAAATAAATTATTCCGGGGCTGCAAAGCCCCGCTTTTCTAATTTCAATCCTATTACAGGTGAACCCGTAATTTCCGGATAATAAAGAGGGAATAAAATGAAAAAACTTTCAATTAATGATTTAAATCTTAAAGATAAAAGAGTTCTTGTCAGAGTAGATTTTAATGTACCGCTCGATGAGAATTTAAAAGTTACAGATGATATAAGAATTGTTTCATCTTTGCCGACAATTAAGAAAATTATTTCAGACGGTGGCAAAGCAATTCTTATGAGTCATCTTGGTAGACCAAAAGGGAAAGTAAATCCCAAATACAGCCTTAAACCTGCTGCTGAAAAACTTAGTGAACTTTTAGGTAAGAATGTCACACTTGCACCTGATTGCATTGGCGAAGATGTAAAGAAAATAGTTAATGATATGAAAACGGGAGATGTTGTATTACTTGAGAACTTAAGGTTTCATGAAGAAGAAGAAAAAAATGATCCGGGATTTGCAAAACAGTTATCGGAATTAGGTGATGTTTATATTAACGATGCATTTGGAAGTGCACACAGAGCCCATGCATCGACAGAAGGTGTTACAAAATATATTGATAAATGTGCTGCCGGTTATCTTATGCAAAAGGAGCTCGAATACCTCGGAGGTGCTGTTTCTTCTCCAAAGAAACCTTACTGTGCAATTTTAGGCGGGGCTAAAATATCGGGTAAGATTGATGTAATTAATAATCTTCTCGATAAAGTAGATACAATGCTTATTGGTGGTGGAATGGCTTTTACTTTCTTCAAAGCTCAGGGAAAAGAGATTGGTAAATCTCTTCTTGAAGAAGAAAAGCTTGAACTTGCTAAAGAATTGCTCGATAAAGTTAAAGGTATGAATGTAAAATTTTTGCTTCCGGTTGATATTATTGTTGCAGAAGAGTTTAAAAATGATTCTCCTTCTGAAATCGTGAGTATTGATAATATAGCGTCCGGGAAAATGGGATTGGATATAGGACCCGAAACTGTTAAATTGTTCAGCGACGAAATCATGAAATCAAAGACAATTGTATGGAACGGTCCTATGGGCGTTTTTGAAATGCCGAACTTTGCAAAAGGTACATTTGAGATTGCCAAAGCTCTTGCCGAAGCGACTTCAAATGGGGCAGTGACTGTTGTCGGTGGTGGCGATTCTTCAGCGGCAATAAGCAAAGCCGGACTTAATGATAAAGTCTCACACGTTTCAACAGGCGGTGGTGCCTCACTGGAGTTCCTGGAAGGTAAAACTTTACCTGGTGTTGCAGCTTTAACAGATATTTAAGGTTTTTTAATTGTCATGCTGAACTTGTTTCAGCATCTTTACGATTTTAAAGAGATTCCGAAACAAGCCTGTCGATTGACAGGCTAAGTTCGGAATGACACAATTGTAATTATAGTAAGGATACAAGTGAATACATACTACAGACCAACAGGATTTGGCGGATTTAGTTTTTTTCCACCGGTTATTAAAAATCTTTTAATAATTAACGGTGCTGTTTTTTTAGTTCAGGTTCTGGGTCAAAGTATCGCTGTTGGAAACGGTCTCTCGTTAGCCGATACAATTATTAAATATTTTGCGCTAATTCCTTTGAGTACATTTGCAGATGTTTCATTTTATCCCTGGCAACTTATAACATATCAATTTCTGCATGGAGGTTTTGGACACATATTTTTCAATATGTTTGCTTTATGGATGTTTGGTATGGAAATAGAAAACTTATGGGGTTCAAAAAAATTCCTTTATTACTATCTATTATGTGGAATTGGAGCTGGGTTGTGCCATTTATTTATCTCTCCATTATTCGGTGGCGTTGCTGCTCCTACGATTGGAGCCTCAGGGGCTATATTCGGTGTTATGATTGCGTTTGCAATGCTCTTTCCAAATAGGTATATATTTCTTTATTTCTTCATCCCGATTAAAGCAAAATATTTAATCACCATTTTAGTTGTAATGGAATTTATGTTTGTTGACAGCGCAGGCTCCAATATTGCTCATCTTGCGCATCTCGGTGGCGCTCTTACTGGCTTTATTTTTCTTTTACTCGATAAGAATACTAATGTTGCGATTAAAAATGTTTTTAAACGATCTTCCTACCGGACTACAAAGCCGTTTAATCCTTTAGGTGGATTAAGTGATAAGTTCAAAAAGAAAGAAGAAAATGTTCAGGATGCAAAATTTTATGAAGTCGAAGGAAAAGATGAAGTTTCTCAGGAAGATATCGACCGGATACTTGATAAAATAAGCCAGTCAGGTTACCAGAATCTTACTTCAAAAGAGAAGGAGATTCTTTTCAAAGCAAGTAAAAAAATGAACTAAACTTGTGAAGCTCAAGAAAAATAATCTCACAATTTTTTCCCTATCTGTTTTATTCCTTTTATTATTTAGCTGTAACAAAGAAAAAATTATTGAAGAAGATAAACTTGTTCACATTTATTCAGATATGCTTATTGCCCAGGATACGGTTACACTTTCTTCTACTGGTCTTGACAGCCTGAGAGATGCCGTTTTTAAGAAATATAACGTTACCGAAGAATTATATAAAAAAACAATTGATTATTACAACCGGGATTCAAATAGATGGGAAAGTTTTTTCGATAAGGTTATTGCTCATGTTGAAAATCTAAAGAAGAAGCCCGGCTGAATTTATGTTTTGCAATTGCTATTCTTAACATTGGATAACTTACCGAAATATCGAGCCGCTGTTTAAGATCTTTTAAATCATCATAACCCTTCTCTATTTCAGAAGTAATCTTTCTTAATTCATTTGAATTAAAAAGATGCTCTATGTTAAATTCAGGTTCAAATTCCAGAATAGTTTCAATCTGCATAGAAATAATTGATTCGGAAACCTTGCGCAATTGTGCCATCTCTTTTAATTGATAGCCTTTCTTAAGTAAAGAATACGTTTCGCGAATATTTGCAGGAAGGTTTCCTGAAATTATTTGTTTTTTGGGAGTATCACTTTTCCCATCGTTAAAATTATTTATCGCTTCAAGAAACTCTTCACCAATTTTATTGAACATTCGCACAGTCGTATTTTTAATAGAAAGAAATTCAGTTTTTGATTTAGGTTTCTTTGAAGAAATGTTTCTCAGTGTTTCGTCCGGACAAATAATCAATCCATTCTGATGAAATTTCTTTGATGCGCGGCTTCTAATTTCTCTCAGAATATTAAACAATTCTAAGTTCTCAATATAATTATCAGGTCGTTTAATAATTCCCTTTTCAATTTTCTCTCCGGCTTCGGCTATTCCTTTCTCAGTTATTTTTAATAATTTTGATTTATAATGATCTTCTTCCATAAATCCTTTGCTAATCATTGAGCGGATTATTCTTTTTAATTCTGCCGAATTATAATTCACACAAGCGCCGAAAGTTTCTATATCGGGATATTCAAGAGGTTTTGCTGCGCCGCGTAAAATATTTATTAACAAAGATTCTGTTAAGCTTTTTTTATTTACTATAAATGTTCTTAAAACAATTTCCGAAACATATTTATTGATATTTTCACTGCTTTTAACATCCGCATTGCATCTGTCGCATTTTCCGCAATTATAATTATCGACATTTTCACCGAAGTAACTTAGAATAAATTTAAACCTGCATTCATCGGTAAAAACATAGTCAACCATTTTCTCGATCTTCTTCTGAAGGTTCAAATAACTTTCTAAAATCTTTTTATAATTAAGCTTTAGTTTATCGCTCTCAATTCGTGGTTCAGTTAATAAAACACTTTCTTTGGAAAGAGATTTCCCATAAACTATTATTCCCATATTATCCATAGTAGTTAATGCATCATTAACATCATTAAAGTCTAATCCGAATTTTTCTGCAAGTTGTGATACTGAGAATTGAATTTTCGAGCTAAAGACAGAACTACCATATTCTCTTAAAAGTAAAAGCGTAATTTCTTTTATGTTATTATCAATAGAACCTTTTACAAAATCTTTTAACCTGTCTATGTCCCACAAAACCTGGAGTGAATCTCTTTTATCATATTCTGAAAGGAGCTTACAGATAACCGGCGGATTCCAGGAATTTCAAGTGATGCATGCAAAAGTCCTTTTGAGATTTCAGTTCTTTGCATAAGATGATATGTAATCGAGTTCCAAAGGAATTTCTTTATCGGATAAATTTCCAACTGCCACTTTTCCATAATCGCAAATTGCGTTATAAATTTTTTGTATAAGCTCTTTATTCGGGTGCGATTGTGATAAAAAATAATTCTGTATTCTTATATCATTTTCATCATGCAAAAGGAAAATTTGAGATTCTTTCCCGTCTCTACCCGCTCTTCCGATTTCCTGGTAATAATTTTCTATAGAGCCTGGTGTGTTATAGTGAATTACAGTTCTGATATCTTTTTTATCTATTCCCATTCCGAATGCATTTGTTGCGGCAATAACCGGAACAACATCATTCAAGAAATCTTCCTGAACTTTTTTCCTTTCAATTGAATTAAGCCCGGCATGATAATATGAACAACTTATTCTACGCATGTTCAAATATTCGGATATTTCTTCGGTTTTCTTTCTTGAAGAAGTATAGATAATTGCGGGTGTTTGATTAATTGAAAGAAGCTCGAAGCACTTTTCGTTTTTCTTTTTAGTAATGATTGTATTTAGATGAAGATTTTCTCTTTCAAATCCCTTTTACAATTATTACAGGTTCTTTTCCCGAAAGGGATCCTTTGGAAAATCCAAGCTGATTTGAAATATCTTTTATAACTTCGGGAGTTGCTGTTGCAGTAAACGCAGAGACTTTCTCAATTCCTGTATATTCAATAAACTCTTTAATCTTGGCATAACTTGGTCTGAAATTGTGTCCCCACTCGCTTATACAATGTGCTTCATCAATGAATAAGAAAGACGGATTGAGTTTTTTCAATCTCTCGGCAAAATTAATATTAGTTAATCTTTCAGGTGCGATATAAAGAAGTTTTGTTTCTCCATAAGCAATTTTCTGCAGTACTTCTTCAGCCTCGTAAAAAGTCATTGTGCTGTTTATAAAAGCTGCAAGATTTTCTTTTTGAGCCTGCTTGTCCGCAGGCAGGTTAAGCGAATCGACCTGATCTTTCATTAAAGCAATAAGCGGGGAAATAACGATTGAAAAATTATCCGAAACAAGTGAAGGAATTTGATAACAAACAGATTTTCCGGCTCCTGTTGGCAAAACGGCAAGAACGTTTTTGCCATCAAGAATAGAGTTGATTATTTCTTCCTGTGCAGGACGAAATTTATCATATCCGAAATATTTTTTTAATGCCTGAAGTGTGTCCATTATTTACTTAAGTTCTAAGAGCTTTGCCAATATAAAACAACTTAAGTAAAAAGGGAAAGGATTGAAAAAGAGAAACAAATAAAAAGGGCAAGTATTCGAGCTTGCCCTTAAATTTTTTACTCTAATTTCTTTACTTGAGCAACATTAATTTTTTTGTTTCAGAAAAACTACCTGCTGTTAATGTGTAAAAGTAAATTCCGCTTGTTAGATTAGAAGCATTAAATTGAACTTCGTATGTTCCCGGCTTCTTTCTCTTGATTTACTAATGTTGCAACTTCATTCCCAAGAACATCATAAACTCTTAACTGAACTTGTTGTACTTCCGGTATTGAAAATTTTATTCTTGTTGTTGGGTTAAATGGATTAGGATAATTTTGTTCGAGGAGCAAACTCTAGTCGGTTCTGAAACAGAAACCTCCACTATTTTTGAATATTCAAATTGTCCATCATTGATCTATTTGTTTTAACCTGTATGAATACTTCCCTCCACTTAATTCCTTATCGGCAAAAGAATATTCTTTTGGCGAGTTTGAATTACCATTTCCCTGAACAAAACCTACTTTTTGCCAGTCTTGACCGGGCGTAGTCGAAGACGAAGCCCGTTCCACCTCAAATCCATAAATGTTTACTTCTGTAGCTGTTTTCCAATGCAGTACAACATATAGTTGTTTTACTTCTGCAATAAAAGAAGTTAACTCAACAGGCCAGGTGCCGTCTGTTGTTAAACTTGGGTTAGTTCCATATTCATTTATCGGAGAATTATTAGTTGTCTGCCTGATTTGAAAATAATAAGTAGTGTTATTCTGTATGGAACCTTGAGGAAAGTATTGAGAATTCATATTCTGTATATGTATTAGCAGCTAAACCCTTGGTGAACGTATTCGAAGATTCTATCATTTGACCGGCTTAAAATTAGCTCCACTTGCAGATAGCTGTGCTGTAGTATTTTCACCATCGTTGAAGTTTGAAGAGAAGAAGAAGATAAAAAGAAAGCATTATTTAGATTTGTAGTTATTTGTGTCCAAGTAGAACCATCTGAAGAGTAATATAAAACCATATTTAAAGATCGCATGTAAGATGGATCATCATTATACAATCCTATTCTAAGTCTTATATTAGAAGTTGAATGAGAAATTGTTCCTAACCCGGTATTTTCTGCTGCTTTCCAGGTAGCTGTGGTCTCAGAGCCGTCGTCATTTCTCCACCGCCAGTTTCCCTGTTTCATATAGGCTTCGGAAATTGTTGTATAGATTAAAACTGAAATCAGAACAAGTAATATTTTTTTCATAGATTATCTCTTTTTTGTAAAATATAATTTTCTACCACCCACTATAATTATAAGAAAAGAACAATAAATAAGCCAGTCTCCGTATTTTGTATAAATTGTTTTGTCGTGCCTGATCTCGATTTTTCCTGTAAGTAACCCGGGAAGTTTCGATTGTTTTTGTGACACAATGTTTCCCTTTGAGTCAACTATGCCTGTAATTCCCCGGTTACTATTCACGATTATATCTCTTCGGTTTTCCACCGCACGCATGCGCGCTGTATAAAAATGTTGCTTTAATAAAAACATATTTTCAAACCACGCATCATTACTCATATTTACGAGGAACTCTGCGCCTTCATCCGAAGTTACTCTTGCGCAAATCGGCAAAATGGATTCATTGCATATCAAGATTCCTGCTTTTCCAACAGAAGTATAAGCAGGTTTATAGCTTGTTCCGGGTAGTGCATTTCTATATCCAATATTTGCAAAAAAAGGCAGCATTGAGTTAAATAGATCTGTTTCAAACAAAGGTTTTTCAAGAAGTGAAAGAAGTTCATTCTTGTTATATATTGAAGTAATCCTGCCATCATATTCAATCGAATAAACCGAATTGTATACAAAGCCGGGTTTTGCAGGAGCTGTAGTTAATATTCCTATGAGATGAGTGGCTCTGGTATTTTGTGTTTTGCTCAATGCTATCTTTATAAGATCATCATCAGGAGAAAATCTCCATGGCAAAGCTGTTTCAGTCCAGACAATTAAATTAGGGTTTGATTTTGCGGCTTCGACATTAAGGTTGATAAGAATCGAGGCTAAAGAATCTCCGTTTTCCTTTTGCCATCTCGTTTCGGCAGAAATATTTTCAGTAATAATGGCTGCCTTAAATTCAGGATTAAAAAGAGAAGAAGTATTTGATTGAACAGCAATAAATCCATAAATAAGATTTGCAGTGAAGATAATTCCGGAAACGATCAGATACTTTATTTTTTTTTTAATGATCGCAAGTGATATAAGTACATTTATAGTAACTACAATAAATGAAATACCCCAGGGACCTGTCACAGACGAAAGTTGGATTAGATAAATCCATGTCTTTGTGTAATTGCAAGATAAAACATTAACCATGGAATACCGGGGAAAAGAATCATCTTAAACCATTCAAGAATAATCCATATTGCCGATGCGGTTATAACTTTCATCAGCACAGGATATTTAGTTGAAGTGCTTTTCCTGGATATCAAAGTATATAGAAAACAGAAAATCCCTATTTGAAGTCCAAGAAATATGGCAGAAAAAAAAGTAAGCAAAGCTCCGGTATACGTTTCAGTTCCTGTATATCTTTGTACAAGTTGTACCATCCAACTGCAGGATATAATACCGAAGAATATGCCTGTAACTAATCCCAATAAAAAAGAATGAGACAGTTTTTTATTATCTATAGCAATTAATAAAGGAACTAAAGCGAAAAGTGCGGTTACAAAAATGAAATAATTAAAGGAAATTCCCAACAAGATTCCTGAGGCGGCTGCTAACAAAATATTTTTCAGGTTCTCTTTCCTAAACATATTTCAAATTATTGCACGAAGATTGGCTCATTGAATAATGATGCTTTAAAAATAGGATAAAAACAGGAAGCTGCAAAATATTTCCCGACTTTAATCTACGCTCAAAACAGCTTATCCGCTCAGGGATTCTTACATCACAAATCTTATTAAAAGAACTAATTTTTCATTAAATTTACACTATGATTATTTATGTTTAGTGTATGAAGATTATCGAAACTAAGGGGTTAACGAAAGTTTATTCCTCATCTTTCAAAAAGAATAAAGTTCAGGCGCTTGTTGATTTCAATTTAAATGTTGAAAAAGGCGTGATATTTGGATTGCTCGGTCCGAATGGTGCGGGGAAAACTACTCTTGTTAAACTTCTTCTTGGTATTACTTTCCCTACTGCAGGCAGCGCTTCAATGATTGAAAGAGATATTTCTGATTACAAAATAAAGAAGGAGATCGGCTATCTTCCGGAAAATCATAAGTATCCCTCATATCTAAAAGGCGGAGAAGTTCTCAAATATTTCGGCAGGCTGAGTGGAATGAACGGAGCCGGTCTTGATAAAAGAATAGATGAGCTTCTTGAGCTTGTTAAGCTTTCACAATGGAAGAAAACAAAAGTTAAAGCATATTCCAAAGGAATGATGCAAAGGCTGGGACTTGCACAAGCTTTAATAAATGATCCGGAATTAATTTTTCTTAGATGAACCGACTGATGGCGTCGATCCAATTGGAAGAAAAGAGATTCGGGATATACTAGCAGAACTTAAAAGCAGGCAGAAAACAATTTTCCTGAATAGTCATCTTCTTTCCGAAGTTGAACTTATCACAGATCGTGTTGGAATTTTAAACAAAGGAAGACTTCTCCGTGAAGGAACAGTAAAAGAATTAACTGAGAAAAAAGAAGAATATAAATTGGTAGTTGATAGTACTTCTGAAAATATTGGAATTGGTAATGCTTTTACAAAGCAACCAGATGGCAGTTATTTGGTAAAAGTAACTGATATTAATGAATTAAATAAAATCATAGATAATATCCGAAGCAAAGGAATTCTGCTTAAAGAGATTGTTCCCCTTAAAAACACTCTTGAAGAAATGTTTATCTCGTTGATAAATGAATCGGAGAAAAGCGACAAATGAATAACATCTGGATAGCAACCTGGTATACTGTTAGGGAAGCACTTGCCAGGAAAGTTTTTCTTTTCTTTATTGGGCTGTCGGCACTGGCGATAATTATTTCTGCAATAGCTGTTAATGTATTAAGCGATGCCGCTCTTGAAAGCAGCATTACTGTTCATGATAAAACCCTTATGCTTGACCAAATTGTTACTTCGATACAATTGTTGATTATAACGCCCCTGGTAAGTCTTTGCATTCTTCTTTCCATCTTTTCAAGTGCAAGCTTTGTACCGCATATGCTTGAAAAAGGAAATATAGATCTTCTTTTATCAAAACCTATCTCGCGCTTGCAGTTGCTTTTAGGAAAATATTTTGGCGGACTTTTAGTTGTTTTTATAAATGTTGCTTTTCTTGTTATTGGTGTCTGGCTTGTTATATCGATCAGGTTTTCAATATTTAACTTTGCTTTTCTCACTATAATTCTTTCAGTCACTTTTACATTTGCAGTTCTTTATGCTCTTATTGTTCTGTGTGGAGTTGTTACGCAAGGTTCAATGCTTGGGATGATGTCGGCATATTTTATATTCCTCATTTTAAGTCCATTGCTTTATGCAGGAAGAACAAAATTTGGTGCTATTATTACCAGTGATTTTCTTAAATCGGTAATTGATTTTTTCTATTACATTGTGCCCAAAACTTCTGAACTCATCGGAGGAACAACAATTAATCTTGCTGTTGGGGAAGGAATAGTTGATTGGCAGCCAATTCTTACTTCATTGGCCTTTATGCTTACTGCTTTGGGATACAGTATTTACTTGTTTAACAAAAAAGATTTTTAATGGGGTTTGGCAAAGTAGTTGATATTATTAAAGAAAAATGATAAATAAAAGAAATTCTTAGGAAGATAAAATGACAAACGGAAACTTAAAATTAGAAGACCTGCTTGAAAAAAGAAAGCAGTACGATGAAGACTCTATAAATATTATTGCAATTATAGGTGCCGGTTTAATGGGTCAGGGAATTGCTCAGACGATTGCAGCATCAGGACTTGAAGTAGTTTTGATTGAAAAGGATTCTCTACATTTGGATAAAGCAAAAACAAATTTATCATCGTTAATGGATAGAGAGATCAGGAGATGGTCTGTAACTCAATCAGAAAAAAAAGCTATACTCAGCAGAATAAAATGGGAAACTACGTTTGATAAAATTGCTCAATGTGATCTTGTAATAGAAGCGGTTGATGAAGACTTCGAATTGAAGAAAGGTATCTTCCAGAGAATAGATGTAATTGTCGATAAGGATACAATCTTTATTTCTAACACCTCTACATTAAGCTTAACCAAAATAGCGGAATCCACAACACGACCGGAAAAAGTTATAGGGATGCACTTCTTAAACCCTGTTCCTAAAATTCCTTTAGTTGAACTTATAAAATGTTTGCACACTTCTAATGAAACTGTGGAGAAAATTAAAAAGTTCGCCGCACGCATAGGTAAAACCGCTGTTGAAGTTTACGAATATCCCGGTTTTGTAACTACAAGAGCGATAGTTCCACTTCTTAATGAAGCAATGTATATTCTCCTTGAAGGTGTTGCAACCGCAAAGGATATAGATACTGCAATGAGGCTCGGTTACAATTTTCAAATGGGTCCCCTCGAACTTGCCGACAGTATGGGGCTTGACGAAGTGCTTGCCTGGATGGAAACACTATGGAAAACACTCGGAGAACCGAGATACAGAGCCTGCCCGATTCTTAGAAAACTTGTGCGCGAAAGAAAGCTCGGCAAAAAAACAGGAGAAGGATTTTATAAATACGATGAGAATGGTAATATTATAAATGATGATTAGTTTTAATAAAATTGTGTTGGGAAAAGAATGAAAGTACTTGTTTTAAATTGCGGCAGCTCATCGATAAAATACCAGTTTTTTGACACGGTTGAAAAAACTGCTCTTGCAAAAGGAGTAGTTGAAAGAATAGGTATGAGCAGCGCTATTCTTACGCACAAACGATATGACGGTGATGAAATAAAAGTTGTTGGTGAAATACTCGATCACAACATTGCTATTGAATATGTGATGGGGGTAATGTTAAGCAAAAACCATGGAGTTATTTCTGATAAAAAAGATATTGAAGCTGTCGGGCACAGAGTAGTTCATGGAGGTGAAACGTTTTCAGAATCTGTGATGATAAATAATGAAGTAATCCAGGTATTGAAGGATAATATCGAGCTTGCGCCTCTTCATAATCCTCCTAATATCAAAGGCATATTAGCTACAGGAAAAACGCTTCCCGGCACTCCTCAATGCGCAATATTCGACACTGCATTTCATAGTACTATGCCTCCTAAAGCTTTTCTTTATGGAATACCTTATGAGCTTTACAAGAAATATAAAATAAGAAGATACGGTTTCCACGGCACATCACATTTTTATGTAGCAAACCGGGCTGCAGAAATTATTGGAAAGGATATCAAAGAATTAAAAATTGTAACTGCACATCTCGGTAACGGCTGCAGCATGGCTGCTGTTAAAAATGGCATCTCTGTAGATACAACTATGGGCTTTACTCCTCTTGAAGGATTATTAATGGGAACGCGGAGCGGTGATATAGATCCTTCAATCATACTTTATATTATGGGAAAAGAAGGTTTGTCGCTCCACGAAGCTAATACACTTCTTAATAAACACAGCGGATTGATTGGAATAAGTGGTGAAAGCAGTGATATGCGGGAAATTTTGAAGGCGATGAAAGAAGACAACAAAAGAGCCGGTTATGCTTTCGATCTCTTCTGTTACAGAATAAAAAAATATGTTGGTTCTTATGCAGCCGCAATGGGTGGTCTCGATGCTTTTGTTTTTACCGGTGGCATTGGAGAAAATTCCCATGATGTAAGGAAAGCAGTATGTGATGATCTTGAATTCCTCGGTATTGAACTGGATGAAAGCAAAAATAAAAATCACGATAAAATTATTTCTACAAATAACTCCAAAGTTAAAGTTTTACGGATACCTACCAATGAAGAGCTTGTTATAGCTCTCGATACTGCAAAAATTGTTGAAGAGTCGATGGTTAAATCTTAACAAATTTATTATTTTTGTTATGCTAATCGTTAATTCGTTTTTATAAAAATAATTTTTCTCAGTATGTCAAAAATCCATCCAACTGCAATCGTTAGCCCGGAAGCAAAAATTTCTTCGGATGTTGAAATAGGTCCTTTTGCTATTATTGAAAATGATGTTGAGATAGGAGAAGGAACTGTAGTTCATAATAATGCAAACATTAAAACCGGTGCAAGAATTGGAAAGAACAATATTATTTATCCTTACTCAGTGCTTGCGGCTATTCCACAGGATTTAAAATTCAAAGGACAATATTCACAATTAGTAATCGGCGATAACAATACAATAAGAGAATTCGTAACTATCAGCCGGAGTACAATTGAAGGAAACAAAACTGTTGTAGGAAATAATTGCCTCTTTATGGCTAACTCTCATACAGGGCATGATTGTGTTATAGGAGATAACTGCATAGTTGTTAATAGTGTTGCCTTAGCAGGGCATGTAGTTCTGGAAGATAATGTTGTGCTTGGAGGCTTAGTAGGTGTTCATCAGTTTTGTAAGATTGGGAGGAATACAATGGTTGGTGCACATTCGATGGTTGTTAAAGATGTTCCGCCTTATGCATTATTCTCTGGAAATCCACTTCAATATGAAGGATTAAATATTGTAGGTTTGAAAAGAAAAGGTTTTAAGCCTCAAACTATAGAAGATCTTAAGAAAGCCTATAAGCTGATTTATAGTTCCGGGTTGAATGTTTCACAGGCAGTAAAGAAAATTAAATCCGATTTGCATCAGGTAGAAGAAATAAAACATCTGCTTAGATTTATTGAAGACGCCGGAAGAGGAATTTCAAAGTAATTATGATCCAAATTTTTTTATTATCATTTATTCCATTATTTGTTGCTATTGATATTATTGGCACTGTCCCGATCTTCCTCGGATATACACATGAAATCTCTGCGGCAAAAAGAAAAAAATTAATTCTAGAAGCTTTACTGGCTGCATTTATTGTTGCAAATATTTTTCTTGGCGGTGGAAAAGCCGTATTGAATTTCCTGGGAATAACTATAGATGATTTCAGAATTGCAGGCGGAATAATACTTTTAGTCCTTTCAGTTACCGATATTTTAAGTTCATCTGAAAAAAGAAGAGACCCCGGCACTGATATCGGTGTTGTCCCACTCGGAATTCCTCTTATTATGGGACCTGCGGCACTTACTACAATTTTAATTCTGGTTGATGGTTTTGGCTACTTAGCGACTATAGTCTCAATGGTTTTAAATTTTCTAATAGTCGGATTAGTTTTGTTTAATGCACAGTGGCTCATAAAAGTAATTGGTCAGGGAGGTTCCAGGGCTTTTGCAAAAATAGCTTCACTTCTACTAGCATCAATTGCTGTGATGATGATTCGTGTAGGACTGATTAATATTTATTCATCTTTAAAATAATTTTTTATTAGACTTAAGTAATAAAATGGACTTAGGATTAAAAGGAAAAACCGTTCTTGTTACGGCATCGAGCAAAGGAATTGGTAAAGCCGTTGTCGATACGTTTTTATCAGAAGAGTGCAATGTTGCGATATGCTCCAGGAATAAAGATGATTTGATTAAAACAGCAGACGAATTAAAAAGTAAATATAAAGCGGGACCATTCTGGTGTGTATGTGATCTTAATAAAGCATCGGATATTGAAGCAACGGTAGCATCTGTTAAAAAAGAATTTGGCACCATAGATATTCTTGTTAACAACTGCGGCGGTCCTGTACCCGGCTACTTCAGAGAATTAACTGAACCAAACTGGCATGCTGCTTTTGAGCAGGTATTATTAAGTGTTGTAAGATTTTGTAACCTGGTCGTCCCCGATATGATAATCAAAGAGTGGGGGAGAATAATCAACATAACTTCAATTACAGTTAAGCAGCCAATTGATAATCTTGTTTTATCTAATTCATTAAGAACCGGAATAGTTGGTTTTTCTAAATCATTAAGTAATGAAATTGCAAAGTACAATATTACAGTAAACTGTGTTGCGCCTGGTTTTACTTTAACTAACCGGCTTTATGAACTTGCAGTCGAAAGAGCAAAGAGAGAAGAAACATCTCATGAAGAAGTGCTTGCAGATATGGCTAAGGAAGTTCCTATGGGACGGCTTGCACTACCAAGTGAAATTGCTTCGGTAATAGTTTTTCTTGCTTCAGCAAAAGCGAGTTATTTGACCGGCGACACTATTCAAATTGATGGCGGCTGGATAAAAGGCTTGATGTAACAATTAGATTGTAACAGTATGTCACACTGAGCTTGTCGAAGTGTGACAAGAACTTTAACTTAGTCATCCTTCGACAGGCTCAGGATGACTTTAGAAAAACGGACTTCCTCATAAATAGAGGACATCATGATAAAACAAACCGAACTTGTCGTTCCCCCTGAGAATCTTAATGATAAAGATTTTCTTTATAAATCTGCTTCAGAAAAACTAAAGCTAAATCCTTCCGAAATTACTGCTGTTGTTCCTTTAAAAAGATCGGTTGATGGACGAAGCAAAAATCCCGTATTCAGAATTTTATGTAATGTTTTTATTAATGAAAATCCTGTTCCGGAAGATTTTAAAATTGATTACAAACATGTTAAAGGAAATAAAAAAGTTATAATTGTTGGCTGTGGTCCGGCAGGAATGTTTGCTGCTTTAAGATTACTAGAACTCGGGATAAAGCCAGTCATAATCGAGAGAGGAAAAGATGTTCAAGCAAGAAGAAAAGATTTAAAAGAGATACAACAGTTTCACAAAGTTAATCCCGATTCTAACTATTGTTTTGGAGAAGGCGGTGCAGGAACTTATAGTGACGGAAAACTTTATACGCGCTCTACAAAAAGGGGAGACGTAAAAAAGATTTTAAACATCCTCATTCAGCATGGAGCAACGAAAGATATTTTAATTGATGCACATCCTCATATTGGTTCTAATAAACTTCCGGATGTCGTTAAAGCAATTAGAGAAACTATAACTAATTGCGGTGGAGAAATACATTTCAACTCCAGGGTAATTGATTTTATTTTGAAAGAAAAAAAAATACTGGGAATAATTGCAAAGCCGGCTGATACAGGTTTTGAAAAGGAATATTTTGGTGATTCTGTTATTCTCGCAACCGGTCATTCTGCCAGGGATATTTTTTATCTTCTTCATAAAAGAAATATTAAAATAGAACCAAAACCTTTTGCACTTGGAGTAAGGATTGAGCATCCTCAATCTCTCATAAATGAAATTCAATATCATACAAAGGAGAAACAGGAAAACCTTCCTGCTGCAAGTTATAATTTAGCTTGTGAAATAGACGGCAGGGGAGTCTATTCATTTTGTATGTGCCCCGGTGGAATAATTGTTCCTGCATCAACTTCTCCCGGTGAAATTGTTGTAAATGGAATGTCGCTTTCAAGGAGAGATTCTCCTTATGCTAATTCAGGTTTTGTAGTTTCTGTAGATGAAAATGATTGGAAGAAACATGAAAGTGATTATCCTTTTTCGGCATTGAAATTACAGCAGGAAATCGAAACTCTTTCGTTTGAACTTGCAAACAAAACACAAAGTGCGCCAGCTCAAAGAGTAACAGATTTTGTGAAAGAAGTTCAATCTTCATCATTGCCGGGTACATCTTACATTCCAGGTTTAACTTCTGCTCCGCTCCATGATTTATTGCCTTCTTTCATTACGAAAAATCTTAAGGAAGCATTATTCAATCTTTAACAAAAAGATGAAAGGATATTACACAGAAGAAGCACAAATCGTTTCACCGGAAAGCAGAACAAGCTCGCCAATAAAAATTCCGAGAGATAAAGAAACATTAATGCACGTAGAGATTGAAAGATTGTTTCCGTGCGGTGAAGGCGCCGGCTATGCAGGAGGAATAGTTTCTGCAGCAATTGATGGTGAGAATTGTGCGAATTCAGTTGTAAGGCTTATAACAAAATAATTTATTAAAATTTACACTTTATTAATTAACTTGTAAACATTATAATTAAAGAAATCTCTATTGTTGGATAAAAAGCAAACAGTTTCTGATGACAAATTAATGTTAGGTGCATTAGGTATATGTGCATACATTGTAGCAGATGTAATTCATGAGGTAATTGGCCACGGGGGGACCTGCATATTGAGTGGGGGTTCCATTAGCTTATTAAGCTCGGCATTTTTTCACTCTAATAATGGTAATACCTTAGTCGATATTGGTGGTCCTATCGCAAATATTCTTGCAGGAATTTTGTCTTTGTTGTTGCTTAATTCTTACAAAAATTTTTCTGTTCAAACAAGATACTTTTTAATTCTTCTTATGGCATTTAATCTTTTTTGGGGCACGGGAGGATTAATTTATTCTGGAATAACAAACAAAGACGATTGGTCCTATCTTATTACTGGTTTACAACCAAGTTGGTTTTGGAGAACTCTTCTTGTAGTAATTGGCTTAATTCTTTATTACACTACAATTAGAATTGCTTCAGCAAAGCTGATGCTAATCACAGGTGATGATTCAGGACGAAGAAAACAATTAATTTTAGTACCATATCTGGCTGCTGGAGTTTCTGCTTGTTTCGCTGCCTTATTCGATCTTTTCGGATCATTGCCTGCAATTAAAGAAGATGCCCTTGAAACATTCGTCGGCTTTATTGGCTTTTTGCTAATCTTAAGAATAAATAATAAGACTAAGCCAAGTTATGGACTTAAACCTTCTTCCAGTTACTAGGAATATGAAATGGATTATTTCAATCGCCGTGCTTTATATAATATTTATTGTTGTAATGGGACACGGGATCAAATTTTATTCATAGTTTTGTTGTCACTCTGAACGCAGTGAGAGTCATTTTGAATTTCTTCTTGAATTGTACAAAAATATTGATGAAATTAATGCCGGGTTGAAGGAGAATTTATGACTAATAGCTATTTAGAGAGTATAAAAAAATTATTTGAGTATTATAAAATGCTCGGGGAGAAAACATTTGCCCAACTTGAGGAGGAAGATTTTTTCTGGCAATATAATGAAGGAAGTAACAGCATTGGAACCATAGTAAAGCATCTTTGGGGTAATATGCTTTCGCGCTGGACAGACTTTTTAACGACAGACGGTGAAAAAGAATGGCGAAACAGGGATTCGGAATTTGACAATGATATTAAGGATAAAGAAGAACTTCTTTCAAAGTGGAATGAAGGATGGGACTGTTTGTTCAAGGCTATTAATTCATTAACAGAAAAAGATCTTACAAAAGAGATGTATATTCGTAACCAGGGGCACACAGTTGTTGAAGCGATAAGCAGGCAGCTTGGTCATTGCGCATATCATATCGGGCAAATTGTTTATATCGGTAAAATGATTCGTGGAATCAATGGACTTCTCTTTCGATACCAAAAGGAAAATCAAAAGAAGTAAATGCCGAAAAATTCTCGCAACCTAAGCACAAACAATATTTCACGGATGAATCTTTAAATGACAAAAAATAATTCTCAAACCAGTGCCAAGGAAAAATTTAAAATTGTTTTTGACGAGGCGACACAGATTTTATACAAATACTATTATGGCTCTATAACTTTTGATGATATTTTTTCTTCCTGGGATTATGCGATAACATATAACTTGATTCCCAAAGAAACAAAAGGTTTTATCCTGGATTATCGTAACGCAACTCTTGAAAATTTACTAAAAGAATATTGGAAAATTTCCAACTATTATAAAAAGCATCTTGATATTTTTGGAGGTTATAAAATAGCAATAATCATCGAAAAACCTAAAGATGCTGTGATTCCGGATTTAGTTGAACAAAATGACGAGGGCTATTTAACGCATCCTTTCTACTCTTCTAAGGCTGCTGTAAAATGGATTTTGGGAGAATCTTAGATAATATTTGTAAAACATAATGTTTCTTTTATAGGGAAAAAATGAATAGTAAAGTTGCTGCAATTTTGTTCGTAGTTGTTTGTGTTGTACTCTCTGTACTTTTGCTTAAGCAGATAATTAGTTCTTTAGTGGGCGGAATTATTTTTGCGATCGCATTAATATTGTTTGGGATTTTATCAAAAGATAAACGTTAGAGCTTCCTTTTTTCAAAGGGATAATAATTTTGATCATTCGTGAATTTAAAAATGATGATACAGAAGCGATAGTTCATCTTTTTACTGAGACTGTAAGAAAAATAAACAGCAAAGATTATTCTAAAGAACAAATCGAAGCCTGGGCTCCTCAAAATACTGATTTAGCCAAATGGAGAAACAGGCTTACCAAAACCATTACTTTTGTAGCAGAAAAAAACGGGCGGATTATTGGATTTGCACAATTGGAAAATAACGGGCATATAGATTGTTTTTATGTCGCTCACGATTTTATAAACAAGGGCGTTGGTTCTAAATTACTTTTGAAAATTGAAGAACGGGCAAAATCATTAAAGATGACCAAACTATTTACTGAAGCGAGTATAACTGCAAAACCATTTTTCCTTAGAAAAGGTTTTAAAGTTATAAAAGAACAGTTTGTTGAATTACATGAATTTAAGTTTAAGAATTATGCTATGGAGCAAGGGTTATCCTAAAAAATAAAACCTTGATATTAGTAAATCCTACTCACTTCAAATAAACCATCTTTATTTTTTTTATTTCTTTTTCGGATGAGTTTCTTTGTACTGTCCTAAAATTTTAGACGTTTCTCCAAACGCTTTTATTTCACCTTTGTCCAGCCAAAGTGTTCTGTCACAAAACTTTTCTATAAATTCAAAAGAATGTGCAGCGATCATAAATGTTTTACCGTTTTTCCTATAACCTTCAAAAACCTCCCCGCATTTCTCCTGGAACCTGTTGTCCCCGGCAGAGAGCGCTTCATCCATAAGGTAAATATCTGCATCAAGATAACGTGTGGTTGAGAATGCAAGACGGCTTCGCATACCGCTCGATAAATGTTTAAATTTAGTCTTGGTAAAATTCTGCAATTCTGCCCATTCGATTATTTCATTTAAATTTGCACCTATAACCTGCCGTTTAATGCCATATATAGCTCCATTTAAATAAATATTTTCCACGACTGATAATTCATCTATCATTCCCACACCGTAACCGCTTAAATATGTAACTGAACCATTTAACTTTACTTTTCCTTTATCAGATTTAAGCAAGCCGGCGACCAATTTTAGTAAGGTTGTTTTTCCCGCACCGTTATGACCAATTACACCGAGCCATTCTCCTTTTTCAACTTCAAGCGAGATATTTGATAAGGCATAAAATTCATTCGGATCAAAACCATTTTTCCCAAGCGTATCTTTAACTAAAGTAATAAATGGAAGACGGGAGTTTAAAAAGTAACGCTTATATACGTTATTAACTTCTATTGCATGATTATTCATAATAACTCTCCAAAACGGGGTTCGATGCGCTTAAAAAGTTTTAGCGAAAGGTATAGCAAAATGATATTGATTAGTGTGAATAATAGAAAAGATTCTATTGGAAACATTTTGCCACTTATAATAACTTCCCGCGAATAGTTAATAATATAAGTTAAAGGATTGATTTTTATAATTAGTTCTGCCCAAAAGTTGCCTTCTACAAAAGATTGCGGATAAAATATCGGGCATATAAACAAAAGAAGTCTCAGGAAAACCTGGTAAATATGCTGGATATCCCTGATCAGCAGGTAGGCCCAGGATAAGGCAAGGGAAATCCACAGAACAAATATTATTTGTAAAATGACTATAAAAGGGATCAATAACATTGTCCAGGAAAAACTGATACCTGTTATAAAGGCAACTATTAAAGTAATAGCTATCGCAATGAGAAATTCATAGGTTTGCGATAAGACGACGCTAAAGACTAGTAACTCTTTAGGAAACAAAGTTTGTTCCGTTATCTGTCCCATACTTTTGAGGATAGTCATAGACGCCATCGTACAATTAGAAAGATATGTATAATGTACGAAGCCGATCAAAACGTAAACGCCGTAATGTTGTGTTGAACCGCGAAAGTGCATACTAAATACGACAAATGTAATAATCAAGAATATGAAAGGGTTTAAAAAGCTCCATAGAATTCCAAGAACGCTGTTTGAATCTTTCGTTTTTACATGAGTTACCGCTAGTTCGCGTAGAAGGTTTAGATGTTCTAATTTATAAGCTAACATAATTGATCTCAATAATTAATCAGGATCTCATTTGGAATTGTTGGAAACTTATTACTCGTTAAAATACTTTTCTGGGTATCATCGGCTAATTGTTTAAAAAGCTTAAACCACTCAAAGTGAAGGCTTTTATCCTTTAGTTTTTCTGAGCGAGTTCTCAAATCTTCAATTTTTTCTAAATACTCTGGAGAGGCTTTGCGGCTGTTTTCCAGAAAATCCTGATACCAGGGTACTATGAAGTCGTGTTCTAAATAATGTTTTATCATCAAAGTAGTATCAAAAATATGAGCAAATTCCGGAACAGAATTCCACTTACCGGTTGATGAGAAAAACTTTTGTGAAAAAGGAAACTTGATAATTTCCGAAGCTTCCATGATAAGTTTATTGGTTATCGCCAATTTATCCGGCGGAGCAATGTCCGGTAAAATATCAGTGCCAAAAATTAAAGTTCTATAAGCTATAAAATGGCCATATTCGAAAGGCTTATATTGCTGTAAAAAATATCTGAAAAAGTTAACATTAAGAATTATGGGCAACCTCTCTTCATCTGAAAAAGTCTTGGCAATAACATCCAAACAATTATTAACGGTTGACCGATCAAGACCATCCTTTAATATAATGAACATTTTTTTGTTATAGTTTAGATAAATGCTTTGAATATTATCGGATAAAGATGATAATCCATTCAAATCTACGATATCATAATCTTCAAAAAGATTATTTTTTTCTTCTGCCTTCTTCTTCCATTGATTATTAATATCTGATGGTGGAAGAAGCTTCGTTGATAAACTTTCTTTTAACTTTTGAACAACACCGTGGAACAATTCAGTTTTAGAAAGTATGACAGAGTTAAGATTATCGGTTACAATATGATTATTGCCGGTATTATAAATGCATTTGAATATTTTATTTTTTACTCTTGCCAAATCAATTAAAGCTAAGCGAGATGATACTCTTTTGTGATTATACAATTCTAAAAAGTGATTCAAATAAAAACTAAAAGCATGATCAAAACCATCAGAATTAAAAGAGTTACCCTTTAAATCGTAACTTTTTATTATATCACTTCCGGAAAGCAGTGACCAATTTTGAATATTTTGTCCTTCAAATTCAAGCTTTTGCCACAACTCAAAGTTTGCTACATTCAACATGTAAATTTCCCCGAACATAGGGAAAAATTTTTTGAGCCGTTTGAAATTCCCCCAGAACGAATTTAGAAAATCGAATTCTATCTCGGCAGCGAGATCTTTCCTGATAATTACAGTCAAATCAAGATCGCTCAATGCTGGAGTCCAGTTACCCTCAGTAAGCGGATGCCGTAGATAAACGCTTTTTATTTCGGGATATTTACTACAAAGCTTGCCAAAACTTTTAATTGCAAGTTGATATGTTTTTTTATTCAATGTAAAAAATGGCCAATAAGTGTTGCTGGCGAGTACAATTATTCTTACAATATCCTTAACATTAAAATATGGAAGCCTGCGAATTCTTTTTATTATTGCTTTTAATGTAATCTTTCTTTGACTTACTGATTTTTTAGGAGTATGCAATAATTCATTCTTACCAAAAGGAAGGCGGAATCCGTGTTCCACAATGGAATTAACAACGGTAAGTTCAACAGGCGAAAGATCGCTTTTCTTTTTTCTTTTAAAATTCAGGGGAGCATATAAAGATATATGCTTGTTTGCTGCTATGCGTAATTGTTCACCTGTGTTGAGACTACTGGTGTGCACTATCCAGGGATGCATAAGGATGAGATCTCCATTATTTCCTATAATCTCTTTAACAGGTAAATGTCTGGTTGCTGTAAGTAAACGAATAATTAGTTCATCTCTTTCTAGCCCGTGTGGACCTGCCTCTGCTAAAATACGAGCGGTGTAATGATGCGAACCGAGTCTGACTGCCGTGCCGCCACCGCCTAACTGGATATCAGTAAAAAGATGCATCAGGATCAAACCCCAATCGCCTGCAGAATTAATGCTGAGGCGCTTAAAATCTCCGTCAAGATGCCAGCCACCTTCCAGAGGTTGCCAAGATTGTCCCTTAAATATTGGAAAAAGAATTGGCCAATGTCCAATTCCGGAATTCTGTTTCCACCGTCCGTGTCCGCAAAGATCATCAATAATTCCTTTGTAACGCTCAGTATATATTTCATCCAATAATTCTGTATTTAATTCTTTTCTCAAGACCACAACCGGAGTGAACTTATGCCAGTTTGACGGCAATTTATTTTTTTGTTTTTGTAAAACTTTCTGTAATGTAACTAAATGTCTTGGCCAAGTTGAAGGATTATTTATATCTATTTTAAGCTCTTTACAGATCAGTGGTATTATCCGGTCAGTTATTTCTTTTGGGAATACATCACGAATTACTAGGTAACCATCCTTCATAAAAAGTTCTACTTCATCAGGACTTAACTGCCTTAAGTTTGATTTGATTTTATGATCCATCGTTACTTAGTTTCTCCTTTGTAACTATATCTACTTGTTCCTTCTTCTTTGAAGATTTCAATTGTGTTTCCGATTTTAGTAGCCAATAAAACAATTTTTTGCTGCCTGCAAGAGTTGTTTCTTCTCCACGAATAATATCTTTAAAATATGGCCAGAAATTTTGTAGTTCTTCAATTTTATAATCCCTGTCTGCCCGGCAGTGTTGCAAGAGTGCAATTAGCCAACCATGAATAATATGTTTTGGTGAATCGCTCAGATATTTTAAAGTCTTTCGAAGATAATCATTTATTTGCTCTTTATTTCCACTTCGGTACAACAACCAAACACTCCACATTAAAATCTGATAACGAACTTTTTTCTCCAATTCCTGTGCATTTTCAGGAAGTTCTTTATGGGAAAAGAAATCATCAATTACCTTGTTAACGCAGATTACTCTCTCCAAAGAATTATTAGTGATACCAATATTGTGCTGCCTGTAATAGACCGTCGACTCTTTTAACCATGTGGCAGGGCATTTTATCAGAGCGAGGCGTAATAGAAGCTCGGTATCTTCAGCCTGATTTAAAGATGTATTAAATTCTCCAACTTTATCGAGCCATTCTCTTCTAAACATCATAGCTCCTAAAAAGATTGGCTGCCAAATTAACCAGTTTTCCAAATCAAGTTTAGGGGCTTTACGCCAGGGTTCTTTTTTTTCGATTAAATTTTTATTCGCATCAATAAGATTCCACCCGCTGTGCACCATACCGATTCCCGAATGTTCATTCAGGAACTTAGCCTGTTTCATAAGTTTGTCCGGGAAAAAGAAATCATCTCCATCAAGAAAGGTTATGTATTTCCCGGTTGCGATAGAAAGTCCTTTATTTCTTGCTATTGATACGCCGGAATGTTTCTGATGAATATATTTAATTCGATTCAGATAAGGTTTAAGTATGGAAGATGTGTCATCAGTTGAGTCATCATCAATAACAATTACTTCGTAGGAATCATACGACTGAGAAAAAACACTCTCCAAGGCATCTCCAATGTACAGAGCATTATTGTAAGTCGGGATAATTATACTGACTTTTGAATTATACATTAGTTACCTTACCAGGTGATGCAGTTAAAACGGTTGTTTCAATAACTCCCATATATTTTCCCAGCATAGACTTTACTCTAAACATTTTTTCTGCTCTTCTTTTGCATGCCGTTCCGGTTTTTTGCCTTAAATTTTTGTCTTTTGTCCAGGTTTCGATTGTGTTTGCTAATTGTGTTATTGTTGTCTGTCTGTCAATTTCAGGATTGGGTAATAATTTACCTGTATCACCAAGTTCTTCAGGGGTTCCGCTGACTGATGTTGCAATTACAGGTAATCCTTTTGCCATAGCTTCCATAACCGACAGCGGCATACCCTCGAAATGGGACGGCAGGATAAAAATATCTGCGGCATCCAAAAGAGCCGGGATATCATCTTGTTGCCCTAAAAACCTAACATGGCTTGTTGCTTCTAAACGTTCAACTGTTGCTCTCAAATTGTTTTCGATTGTACCGGTACCTGCCCAAACAAAATACAAATTCTGCCAAACCTCACTTTGCTGAAGAACTTTTATAGATTCAACCTGGTATTGATATCCTTTGACGATTTCCATTCTCCCAGATGTAAAAGCAACAACTGCCTCGGTTGGAATATTTAATCCCTGCCGAATTTTTTGGCGAACTTCAGGATCCGGTGATTTAAAAAATTCACTGGGTCGGCCGTTATATATTACTTGACCCTTTTCTTTAGATAGCCCAAAATGTTGTCGTAAAGAATTTAAGTTTTCCTCCGAAACAGAAATAATATTACTGGCTTTCTCGAAGATATCTGACAGTTTATCCATGTGAGAAGCAAATTGTTTTGCCCAATCTATTGTTACGCAATGGATAATATCAATGAAAGGAATATTAGATTTTGCAGCAGTTTGTCTTGCCGCCATATTCGAAAGTGGACTGCCATTGGAAAAAATAATTAAATCGGGATTTATTGATGCAAAAAGATTCTCCACTTCAGAATAATTAATAAATGCACCGGCATTGCCGTTTTTGTTATAAATGTCACAGTTCTCTATCCATAAGTGAGATATTCCTGATTTGTTTTGCTCATCTATAAAACTGTTTGATGCTTTTGGCAGAGCATAAATTACCCTGTAGCCAATTGATTTCAATTCGCAAAGTAGCAGATGGTTGCATTGGGCAACACCATTTGTATCTGTACAATCAGAATAGAGCAAAATACGTTTGTGTCCCACTTCATCTGAATTTTGTAGCGAAATAGGAATTTCAGTAATTGAGTTTCCTTTTTGTTTGTTTTGTAATTGCTGAATAAGCTTGTTAAAAATTATTTCATTTGGATTTAGCGACGATGCATTTTTATAAATTGAAATAGCTTCTTCAATTCTTCCTTGTTTAGTGAGTAGTTCACCTAATTCCAAATGTGCAGCGATGTAATCCGGCCTCATTTTTATAATTTGCTGATAACCTGCTATTGCACGTTCAAATTTTCCCCTGACGTGCCACATTTTGGCAAGCGTGAATTGAGTGTCGATAGATCTAATTTTTTTGTTAATCATTAATATTTTTTAAAACTAGTTTTCAAATTAATTTATATACTTCGCTTTCTTTGAAACTTTCTAAAAAATACTTCCCTGTAATTTTGGTTCTTATCTCAGCATTTTTCAAATAATTATGTGTTTCTAAAATTAAATTCATATCCAATGCTTTCATTGCGGCTTCATCCAGATTTGTGAAGTACATTGGATAATCTTTGCCCAAATATTCCATTACAGCAGGCAGAGGGTTGATCAATAGAGGTGTTGCTCTCGCAATGCATTCGATAACGACATTGTTGGCGTTGGCATCATATAAATGCACAAACGCAATATTTTCTACTAAAAAGTTATCATAATCTTCGTTGGATACGTGAATAATCTCACGAGTATTACCAGCATAATCAGGATTTATTTTTAAGTTATTTTCTTTTTGCTCATGCTCAATTAATTCTTTTAAATATGTATGTGCATTTGCAAAAAATAAAGGTACTAACCTTATTTTTTCATAATTCATAGGATTATTTTTGGCAACAGGAAGTTGATAAATTGAACTCAAACGACGGAGCCACCAGCCGATTTGTATAATCTTTTTTTGCTGGTTATCCTTGAAGCGTGAGAAATCAAAAGTTACTTCAGGTAATTCCGTTGGATGAAATAAAGTTGAGACTGGCTTTTCGGTTTGCTCACGCAGCCACTTTGCATGGTATTCCGAAAACGTGAACAAGCCTTGGCAATATTTAAGGCTTTCACGCCAGATTCTTTTTGCAAAAATAGTCTGCGGAGATTCCTGATAATGAAACCATGTTGGGATGTTCTGGGGATTGTGAATAAAACCAATCCACGGTTCTGTATAAGGCGTAATTCCTTTTTCTTCGGAGGTAGCCAAATCATCGAATGTTCCTTCAACTTTCATTTTAGATAAAACTTCAGGTGATCTTACTTCAGTTGTCTGATGTTTCCATGCAAAATTATGCTCTATAAATCCATCAAAGAGTATCCCCTTTTGATTGTGCAATGGCTTCAAAGAATTTATCACAAAATTCCATCCGCTTCTGTGACACTGAAAAGTTCTTTGATTTTGTAAATTTATTTTCCCTTCAGGATTATTTTTAATTTCAAAATTCTTAGTGCTAAGAATATCTCTATTTTGCACCTTATCATTGTTTGCTTTTCCCTTCAACAGGCTATTTAAATAATTGTATTTGAAAAATGCATCTTTATTATCTGGTTCTAACTCGATAACCTTTTTAAAGTAGGAAATTGCTTCCTTGATGTGACCTTGTTTGATCATAATGTTTGCTAATTTGGAATAAGCAGGACTATGATCCGGATCAAGGTTCAATACGCGGAGATAACCAACTATTGCTGCATCAACTTTTCCCTGGATTTGCCAGACGTTAGCAAGCTTAAATTGAATTTCAGCATTATCGATTGCAGCTTGTGATTCTTTATTCACATCTTTAATTTTCATCGCCAGATAATAAAATTGAAAGTAATTTTTCTTTTACATCATTCGTAACAGAACATTTTAATCCTTCCACAATATTTGTTAGTGCAGCTTTATAATCTTTTTTTTCTAATAGTTGTTTAGCTACATCCATTGCATAGTATGCATAGTGTTCGTTGGCCTTTTTTGTAAGATCATCAGCAACACTCTCGGGTAAATAGCTCAAAGAAAATTCAACTGATTTACGGGCATCTGCAATCTGCTGACCAGATTTTAAAAGAAAGTCTGTTTCAGCCAAACCGTCTTTGGTAGAACATAAAAGTACTTTCGGGTCAAACCAAAACGGATAAGAAATTGCAATACGCTTCCACATATCCCAATCAAAAGCAGAATTTACCCCATAGAAAAATCCACCTGATTTTTCGTAAGCTTCGCGTTTTACAACAATTGATGAAAACTGAATTCTGCTTGAGACCGCAATTCTTTCCAGCCAGTTAGAAATTATCCCGGGAGTTTCTCTTTCAATCCACGAAATCCACTGTTTAGCTCCAAAATCTTTTAAATGAATCTGGCGGCAAAAAGCGGCTCCAATACTAGGTTCTGTTTCAATTCCTCTTTTTAAAGAGTTGTAAAATCCCGGTTTTATCCAATCATCATCATGAAGTAAATGTACCCATAGTCCCCGGGTTCGTTCTATACATAAGTTGAAAATGTGAGGATGTCCATACTGTTTTAATGCCGGGTAAAAACAAACTCTATTTCCACCAATTTTATTTATAATGTCTTCGATTTCTTTTTGTATGTTTTCATCTATTCCATCCTGGATAACTTCTATTTGCATTTCATAAGCAGATGGAGCTTGCTCAAGAACACTTTTCAAAGCCCTTTCCAAATATTGAGTTCGTTTATAAACGGTAATCATAACAGACCAAAACGGACGAACGGTATCAGTGAGAACTGGTTTTATTTCTGGAAACATCTCAGTTTTCAATCTAATCTGAGAGGTTTTTAAAACTCCCACTTTTCATAATTCCCAAATCAACCAACTGCCGACTGTCGCAAAATTTTACAGAGTATTTATTATCATATAAAGTCATGTTTTCATTATTTAATAAACCCTGAGCGTATTCTTTATATTGAAGAGCATTGCCATAATGTTCTTTCCTTTCCAATTCCTGTTTTGTATAGTCTATAAATGTTGAAAAGAATTTAAAATGTAAAAGACTACCGGTTTCTTCGGCAATTTCATTTTCAGGTCGATTTGTCCAGTGTTGTCCGCCCGCAAGAATGAAATTTGAATCATACTTAAGTAAAGGAACTTTGCTCAAAAGATAAGAACCGTCATCTCCAAAAACTCTTTGTCGCACACCCCCGAAGTAATAAGTTTGATTTTTATAAGGACTGCTTCTCTCATATTTGGTGTGATAATATTTAAGATCAAAATAAGGGCAGACGTCGAGAAAATTCTGACCTGTAACATATTTTGTATCTTTGATTGTTTTGTCAGAGTACATATCAAGTAGTATAGCTGTAAATGCTGTCTTGTTATCTTGGTCTAATTCAGAACATAACTGTTGAATATTTTTTTGTTCACACCCCGGATAAACCAACAACTCATCAGCGTCCAGAGTTAAACACCAATGTCCCTTGCCAAATTTTCTTAGCAGTAATTCAAACCAAACTGATCCGAAGTTCGCTTTGTTGAAAGAAAGTTTTGATTGCCACACTGATACATCAGTCTGGCTAAGAAGGTAAGGAATGGTTTCATCACCGGAATTATTATCAATAACAAAAAATTTAGAAATACCCTTTCCACGATAGTATGAGAGGAAATAAGGTAATCGCTTTAGTTCATTGCGTACAACAACGCAGCAAAGAATTTCATCCTTTTCAATCTTTCTTTTTTCTCCTATCTGAAATAACTTGTAATACTCAAACGCATCTTCAAGTTTTCCTGCCTGCTCCATTGCATTAATAAATTCTTTATGCAACTCAGCCTCATTCGGATTAGCTTCAACACCTTGTTGCAGTACTTTAATAATTTCTTCCTGTTGATTTTTTTTGTTCAAAAGTTTGCTCAATTGTAAATAGGCATCTTTACTATCAGGTTTGATCTTTATGATTTTGCGATAACTTTTTTCAGCCTGCTTTATTTTACCGAGTTGCAGCCAGGTATTTGCCATTTTATATTGAGTGACAATTGATCTTGTAATATCATTATTAATTTGAGGAGAAATTTCCCCTTCCGATTTTATCGAATAATATTTAGAACTGTTAGTATTGGGTATTTTTAAAAGGTTATTTTTTTCTAGAAATTGAACAATTTTTGTAAACGGATGGAATTTTTCATCAGTTAGATCTACTATTAAAAGATCGTCAGGTCGATCCTTAAAATATTCCCGGACTCTTCGATCATGTCTTTGGTAAGCGGAAAGAAGTTCCTCTTTTGTTATTTCAACCATTGACATATAATCACGTTTGTATAAGTTTAAGTCTCCGTCACTTATCCATTTTCTTACTTCGTCACTGGGGAGTTCATAATAAAATTTGTTTCGTGATTTTTGGTTAACCCATTTCAAACAAGAAGCTGTCCATAGCTGAGTATCCCTAATAGTACAAATAAATTTGGAGTTAGGATATCGTAGGTCTAGTTCTTCAAACCTTAGCACTAACAGGCGTATCATTAGAAAAAGTATACTCATCTATTTGGGTAAATGAAAAAGGCAAATGGATTGCTGTGAAACCGAGATTTTTCATTAACTCACAACAACTTGTTGTTCCAGTTCGTGAAAGTCCTATTCCAAAGATTTTTGTCATATTCCTTATGATTTTAATTCTATTAATTCCGGGCTCTGTTGATAAACTGGTTGATCCCAGTATTCAGGTTTATTCTTTTGTTTCCCGATAAGCCAGCTATAAATTTCTAAAGTTTTACGTGCTTTAGCATCCCAGGTATAGTATGTCATTGCATGCTTATTTGCTGCTATGCCCATCTTTTGCGCTCGTTCAGGATCTGAGACGAGTCGTTCGAGTTCATTCTGGAATTGGCTACAAATATTTTCAGCAGTTCCTAATGGTATTTTAATACCGCAGTTATTAGATACTAATGTTCCGGGACCGCCAAAATCGATCACAACACATGCAAGCCCGCAAGCCATAGCCTCTATAACAACTCCGCCGCCCAACTCATGAACTGAAGGAAAAGCAAAAATATCAGACTGACGCATCAGTTTTGAAACCTCAGACAATGGCAGCTGTCCTTTAAACTCGATACAATCAGCCAAACTATAATTAGCAGCTAATTTTTGTAAATTAGTCCGTTCGGGTCCATCTCCGACAAATACTAATTTATGCTGACGCAATATCTTGCTCTTAGAAAACGCACGTACAAGAATATCAGGGAGTTTTAACGGTACAAGCCTGCCGACAAAAATAATCGTCATCTGTTTTTTAGGTAGGGAAATTGATATTGAAAATAATTTCGGATCAAAACCCACTTCCGGAAAATTGATAGCTTTCGATTTCACTTTCTTTGGTAAACCATTTACAGTGTGAGAGAAACATGCAAGAATACCTGCTGAATTTTTATAAGTTGATTTGTAATAAGGAAATTTTCTGTAAGCTTTAAGAATAGAACTAACAAAACGTTCGCCACGTATCATTTCCTTTTTCATTACAGATACAACTTTATTGGGCCATGGGAGATTCCCATTGATAGGACCAAGTAAAAATGGAACCGGGCAACGTTTAGCCATAAAACTTGGGAGAAGAGTTGATATTGGAGTTATTCTATGGACGACATCAAACTTTTTATTTTTTAAGTCTTTTCGGAAATGCCTCCAGACATACCATTCAAAGACCAAATAACTCGGGTAATCCATGGCGGTTTGAATTGCCCAACCCTTTTCTTTACCTCCACGCAAATAAACTGCTAATTTATAAAGAGGAGCAGCAATCTTTTCAGTATTTATATAAACAACCTTGATATTTCCCATACCTGTTTTTTCAATGTTTCCGGAATTACGTATCTGTGTGGCAACAACAACATCAGCATATTTAGATATTGCTAAAGCATATTGATATGCAAATGATGGTAGAGAGGGCCATCCAGGATTACAAACATCAGAAATAATTAATACGCGCATATTATTTGGTTTTTTCCAGAAAATTCAAATAGAATTTCTTATTGCTAATTTATTGAGTTGTCGAGTTGTTCAATTATATCAGAGTGTTTCTGGTACCTGACAATTTTATTACAAAATATTGAATCCCACTCTTCATAAAAGTTTCTCTTTACGTCCTCATTATCATAAATATTTTGAATTATTGATTTGAACCTGTTTCGGTGGGGAATTATTTTAGCAATCGTTTTACTGTGTATCATATCCGAAGACAAGTTTTTTTTAAGGATTATTTCCACACCTTCTTTAACTGCATCAGCATTGTCTTCGACTATCAGCACATAATCGTCATCAAAAAAAACATCACGACCACCAAGACTTTTTGTGGAAACAACAGGTAATCCACTAAGTAAATACTGGATGCTGGCGTACATCGCTCCTTCAATTTTTGATAGGCATAAACCCACCCTGCTTTCATTTTAAAGCTCTATTTACTTCTTCACTTGTCAGTTTTTTATATGGTACAATGTTCGGATGATTGAGTAATGTTGTTTTTGAAAATTGCATCTTTAGTTTATTTATGTAATCGAGGTCGTCAATAGTTGGATTAAATGCATATATGAGGGCAAGACTTTCTATTTTGGCTGCCAAATAATGTCGCTTGTAATCCTTAAACCTGGCATCATAGATTGCATCATATTTTTTAGTACAATCTTCTATCGGTTTGAAAATATTTTCATCTATAAAAGCATTGTGGTTACAAAAAATTGCACTTAATCCATTCTTTTGAAATTCTTCTTTTTGATGAATTGTATTGCATAGATGAATAAATTTATGTTTTGAGTACTTCTTTTGATGAAGATTTTCGAAATGCTTAACAAGTCGAACCCGCTCAGGTTCATCGATATTCCAGCACCAAAAATATAAAAAGTAAGCTCTGTGATTCTTAAGATGCTCAAATATTCTTTCCATTGAATGCGAAAACTTCAAGTCTTCGTTCATCCAGTGACTTACACAAAAGATAGGAGGATTTTTAGAAATCAATGAGTATATACCAAATTCCGTATTACCTGAAATGTACTTTCTTGATTTGCCAGCTAGTATTCTTCTTTTCTGAAAATTTTTAATAAATCCTGATGCTCTCATTATATTTTACCTTTTGCACGCCTTCGATCTAAAGATGCCTTTATTATTTTTACATATTCAGTTCTTTGGTCACGTTGAAGAACTCCTTTATTTTCATTATGAATTCTGCGTCTAACGAGAATGTCCGATAACATCTCAGTATTCAGTCCGGATTCTGATGCACGGATGTACCAGTTAGTCCACTCCCCAATCTTCCAGTTGGTCTCGAATAAGCCTACTTGAAAAAATGAATCCCTTTTTATCAACATAACCGAAGGTAAATAACCTGGCTCCTGGTGATCCGGACAATAAATTTTCATTTTGATTTCATCTTTAAGTTCAGGACTGTAGAACTGTTGAAGATGTCCAAAGACAATATCGAGTTTATTATTTTTTTGAAAAGCACTTGTTTGTAATTCAAGTTTCTCTGTCTGCCAAATATCATCCTGATCGAGAAATGCTAAAAAATTTCCTCGTGATATTCTTATGCCAACATTTCGTGCAGCTGCTGTACCTTTATTTTCTTGATAAATATAAGTTACCTTCGGGATATATTGTTTGATAATTGATTGGCTATTGTCTGTTGAACCATCATCAATAACAATTATTTCTGAAGGTTGAAAGGATTGGGAAAGAACACTTTCTATTGCTTCTGTAAGATATAACTCTCCATTGTAAACCGGAATAATTACACTAATATTTATTTGAGGTTTATAACCCATCACTTTTATCAATCATTAATAAGTTAACTACTTCTTTTTAATATAATCAGAAAATTTTGGAAGAGAATTGGCTTTCCCGTCATTTTGTAAACGACGGCGATCCAACGATTTCTTTAATATAGCCGTCAATTGGTATGTATCCAGATTAGCCCCTTCAGTCATATTGTTATTATGACGGCGATGATACAATGTTATATTTTCTAAAACTAACATTTCAATTCCTGTTTCCCTTGCTCTTAAAAACCAATCGTGGTCCTCACTGAATTTCAATTTCTCATCGAAAGTGCCAACCTTTTCAAATGCAGATTTTCTAAACAGGGCACTGCCAAGCTGAACACTAATTACGGAATCTTTTTCCGAAAGAATTTTGTTTGCATTTATAATCTCTGAATCAAAACTTTTTGTATGCCCAATTGTTACTTTTAATTTTGGGTCCTGAAGTAAGCAATTAATTTGTGTCTTCAATTTGTTGGGAGGCCATACATCATCTGAATCTAAAAATGCTATAAATTCTCCATTAGCTGCCACAAGACCAGTGTTACGTGCAGCCGCAGGACCTTTGTTTTCCTGATATACATACCTAACCTGTTCACCGAAGCTGTTTTGCAATCTTACCGTTCCATCTGTTGAGCCATCATCAACGACAATAATTTCAAGAGGATTATAATTTTGCTGTAGAATACTGTTTATTGCTTCTGATAAAAATTGCTTACCGTTATAAACAGGAATGATAACACTTATAAGATGTGTCATTGGTCCTTAGAGTCTGTTGGTTTTTTAGGCCATCCCATTTCATCAATATCGTGAATTGGATCCAAAAGAAGTAAATCCTGCATATCTGTAAACTTTTGAAGAACAGGTTTCTCAAAATGTTTTTTTTCGGTTTCTAAGCTATCAAGGCTAAGATCTTTATCAGGGATGTTAACAGAATCACTTAAAATAATAAGTTCTTCTTTTTGCAGTTCAGCAAATAATTCAGTTATACTATTTTCAATTTCAGGATTTTCTCCTAAATATTGATTTTTAATCAACTCAGTTATTCGTCTTTGTGAAATACCTTTGTCTATATAATTCCAGATAACTGCTCCTACTTTATCCATACTGTAATAGCTTCCATTTTTCAGGTTTACCATTACTACTTCACCGTCGATTGTTTCATGTGCAATAGCTGCTGAATTTATTCTAAAGGGGGAGTCCGGCATTTTGTTCCTCTCGTTTACAATTCTTGAATTAAATAGATAATAAATTCCCAAAAATGATCAACATCATTGGAATTATCTAGTAATTTGTTTGTTTTGTGATAGCTTAAAGTTTAGTGTAACTCAATAATAGAAAATATCTACTTTGCACTAATACTTTTGCATAAATTTACTTCAAACGAAACCCGGAGTCAAACGAAATTTTGCACTAAAAAGATGAAAAATCTTTCCCTATTAATGTCCCAAAAAGAGAAATACTAAATTCTTTTTTTATTTTATTCTATTCAAATTTAATTTCAAATAGTATATGTTAATAAATTAGATTGATATTGAATTATAAGTATATATTATAGTTGTTAGTGTTTAAATCATTACTCAAGAATGGACTTTCGCAGTTCAAAAAAAATAAACTGCTCTACTCTTGGTTAGCTCTGGGGGTTCTATGTTTGGGAGCATACTTGCGCATTATTGGTTTAAGTAAAGGTATATGGCTAGATGAAGCTCATACATTGAATTTGATCTTCAGGCATGATTTTCTTAATCATTTGCGCTTCACTGACCACCCGCCATTGTACTTTGTCTTGTTAAAGTTATGGTCCCGATTAAATACGAGCGAAGAATTTCTGCGATTATTATCTGTAATATTTGGTATAGGAACCATCGGTTTAGTTTTAAAATGGGTAAAGCCATATTCTCATTACGGTAGTTTGCTGGCGGGTCTTATCGTGGCTACGTTGCCTATGATGTTAAGATACTCGCAGGAGCTTCGAGATTATTCTTTACTTATTTTCGCATTTACTCTGTCATTGTACTATTCTTCCCGGCTTATCAGAGAACCTGAAAAATTGTTTAACTACCTGGCGTTAGATGTCAGCTTATGCATTGCGGTGACAACTCATGCAGTGGGAATTATGCTATTAGTTAGTACTGTTTTATACATAATATTTAGTAGACCGGCATGGAAGAAAATTAATCTTAAAAGACTAATATTAGTTTTTACAATACCTGCCTGCATTTTTATTTTACAGTTATTTCTCATCCCGGGATTAAAAAAAGATCCTAATGGTTGGTGGGTTCCTAACATTTCAGGAGATATGTTAAATCTGGTATCAAAAGATTTATTTGGTATCAATCAGGCTCAATTAGCTTATTTGATGGTAGCAAAAGTATTTCCAGTGTTAGCAAATGGAATCGCACATTTTTTAAGCTATAATCTGGATGTTGTTGTACTCTCAGTATTTGCTTTCACTATATTTTTACTTGGCAGTTGGCGGATGAGCTTGCCATTTTTAGCTGCTGCCACATTTTACTGGAGCCAACTGCTGATTTACTCTGTTCTCGTTCTTCCTATCCTGATTGGACGTACAGCATTACCTGGCATTATACCGCTTGCCGGATTTGTAGGTATTCAGATTGCTACGATTCACAAACAAAAAATAAGAATTGTTTTAACCATAGGATTAGTATTATTCTGTTTTATATTTGCAATAGATTGGATGAAGAATGAGGCAGGTAAACCAATTGAAGATTGGAAGAAAATTTCTCAACTACTTGATTCGATGACGAATCACGACGATATTATTTTGTTGTATCCAGGTTTTATTCAATTTCCGTTACGTTTTTATACCGAGTTACCTTCTGAAACAACAATTGCTATTTCAATTGAATCTGATATGGATGAATTGGAGAGGGATATTCAAATCCGGCTTAACGAACATATTGGAGATTCTATCGGCGTGTTTCTAGTCGTCCGCTATAGTGATGTTTTGTCGAATCCTAAAGTTTATCAACAACTACTGGATTTTCTAACGACCTATTTGGGGAAGCCAACTCTCTTTAGGGAAGTTAAGGGAGTAGTGAAATTATTGTTAATAAGATATGAAAACAGAAAGTTTAAATCCATAGAAGATGATTTATAAAATTGAAGAAGGGTTAGTAAAAATTATTTTTCATATCAAAAATTTTCAATTGGCAGTAAGAAGAAATATTTGATAAATTTGAAAGAGAAAGAGCAGAAATAAATCGTATGGGGTCTTGGACAATAAAACATTAAAAAAGGAAATTATAACTTTGAAATTTGCAATGTTCGTCGGAAGATGGCAACCATTTCATTTGGGACATAGGTGGCTAATAGATCAAAAGCTAAAAAATAACGTTCCTGTTTTAATTTGTATAAGGGATATTGAACCAAATGAAGAAAATCCTTTAACTTCATCACAAGTAGTTTTAATGCTTAAGGATATTTTTAAAAGGAAGTAAAGGAAGGAATAGTAAGGGTAATGGTAATTCCAGATATTGAATCGGTTAACTATGGAAGGGGTGTTGGATATGGAATTGTAGAACATATACCCCCTAATAATATTAAAACAATATCCGGAACTGAAATAAGAAACAAAATAAGAAATAATGATAATTCGTGGAAAGAATTTGTTGATCCCAATGCAGTAAAATGGGTGGAGGATAGCTATAAATAAGGGAAAAATAATTTGGTTAACTGGTTTACCCAGCTCTGGTAAAACTACTCTTTCTAATATTTTAGCAAAGAAATTAGAAAGAAGAGGGGAAAATGTAATTGTATTAGACGGAGATAATATTAGGAACATATTTCCTAATACCGGATTTACTCAGCGAGCAAGAAACAGACATGTAGAAAGGGTTGGAGAGGCTGCAATACTAATGGCTGAAAATAAATTAACCGTTATCTGTGCTTTAATATCTCCATATAAAAAAAGCAGAGACAAAATTAAAAAAATGTCTAAAGTTCCTTTTTATTTGATATATCTCAAATGTGATTTAGAAGAATGTATCAGGAGAGATGTTAAAGGACTATACAAAAAAGCGATAAAAGGTGAAATCAAAAACTTTACAGGAATTTCTCAAAAATACGAAGAACCGAAAAACGCTGATATAATTATAGATACCCTTGTTAAAAATAAAAACCAGAGCATAAAAGAAATATTAAATTATATTTCATTAACGAAAGTGTAACTGCAAGCTTGCAAAGCAGATACTAAAATGGAAAAAATCTACTAGATAAGCTCACTTCAAATAAATCATCTTAATTGTTTTGCGATAGACTTTGCTAGATACAACCGAGGTAGCAACCATCCTTACAAAATACACTCCCGAAGCAAATTTAGAAGCATCAATCACATTTTTATGAATACCGGATGATCTTGTTTCATTTACAAGCTGCTCTACAACTTCTCCTATAGAGTTTAGTAATTCTATTCTAACATTACTTTCTTCGGGAATATTATACGTAATTGTTGTAGTTGGATTAAAAGGATTTGGATAATTCTGTTTAAGGTAATAATCTTTCCTAAGAGAGTTAACATCATTTGCAGCAGTTCCCGAGATTGGCGTAAATTTATAAATTCTTCCGCCTGCCGTGCATAAATAAAGTTCATTTACTTCGTCCACGCCAAAAGAATATGGAGACGACAGTGCAGTAAGAAGAAACTCATTTGTAGCAGGATTTACTCCATCATAACTGAGTGCCCAGATTTTATTTGAACAATAATCTCCGTAAATATATTTTCCTGTTAATCCCGGCTGGTTAGTTCCGCGGTAAACATATCCGCCTGTTATAGAACATTCCGGGTCGTGTCCATATTCCCAGATTGGGAAAGTATATTCGGACATATTTCCGCATCCGGTTGAATTGTATGAATGATTTCCTTCATAACACCGCCATCCGTAGTTTTTTCCGTTCTCAACTATATCAATCTCCTCGTATAAATCCTGCCCGACATCAGCGCACCAAAGCCAGCCTGTAACGGGATCAAAACTAAAACGCCATGGATTTCTAAATCCATAAGCATAAATTTCTTCTTTATAATCTTCTGTGTTGCCTTTAAAAGGATTGTCTGCAGGAATTCCGTAATTCATTTCTCCTTCAGGATTATCGACATCTATTCTTAAAATTTTTCCTAAGAAAAGCTGATTTGTTTTGCCCGTTGCCATTTGGATCTCCTCCGGAACCGCCGTCACCCAAACCAATGTAGAGATAACCATCGGGACCAAACGCAAGTTGTCCTCCGTTATGATTTTGATAGGGCTGATCTTGAGTTAGTAAAACTAATTCAGAATTTTTATCTACTGAATCGAGGTTTGTTGAGCTTACCTGGTATCTGGCAATTACACTTCTTAGTGGATTAGGTGCCGTATAATAAACAAAAAAATAACCGTTATGTACGTAATCCGGATGAAAAGCCAATCCGAGTAATCCTGTTTCACCGCCGCTTGTAACTCTATCAGTAATAGTTAAAAAGGTTTTAACAGATGAGATATCATTACTATTACTAAATACTTTAATTCTTCCAATTTGCTCAACGATAAAAATACGGTTTGTATTGTCCCCGGCATTCTGTAAATCTACGGGACTTGTAAAATCAGGGAGATTTGGGAAAGCATCTTCTAATTGATATTGTGCAAAGGAAAATGAAGTTAAGAGAACAACAAGGCCACTTACTAATCTTAATCCAACCATACTAC
Source organism: uncultured Ignavibacteria bacterium (assembly GCA_963727535.1). Classification (GTDB taxonomy): domain Bacteria; phylum Bacteroidota; class Ignavibacteria; order Ignavibacteriales; family Ignavibacteriaceae; genus RBG-16-34-14. Next base: position 1,046,577 of record CAVSGR010000001.1, on the reverse strand, counting down.
CCCTTTTTCTTTTTAATACTTTTTTTGACTTTTCCTTTTTGGGTCCTTCCTTTTGGTTTTACTTTCTCTTTTTCAAATGCACTTAGTAAATTATTAAGCTTATATCCTGAATCTGCAGATGCCTTTTTGATTTTTTTAAAGAATTTATAATTCTTCTGTAATTCTTTTATTTGATCTTCAACACTTGTTTTGATTTTTCTTTTTGAAGAAATAAGAGACGTTAATGTAAACAACCAGCTAATAAGATTCTCGAATTTCTCTTTGTTATAATATTTTATGCCTTCATATTCATTAACACCTATATACCAGCGAGTTTCTTCATCGCTAAGAAGTTGATTAATAAACTCACTTTCACTTAACTTGACTTTCTTTTTTCTTGTTTTTGATTCAGATTTGTTAGTCGTATCCCATAACTGAGTTTTGTTTTTCGATGTGAGGATTTTTATAAGCGTAATATTATTCCCTGCTTCTTCCTGGTTTTGAGGAATTTTTACAAAAGCAGAATGAAGAGGCTTACCTAAAATCAATTCATCAAATAAACTCTCATTATTAGTGTTTGAGTTTAATATTGCATTAGTTAAAAAGAGAGAAAAGAAAGTCATCCAGTTACTGTTTAGTTCATCATCTTTAGAAATAACAAAAGATTTAATAATTTCACGGTAAGTTACCGGGTGCTTCCTTTGAAGAGAGTTTAGAATTTTATTTAATTTTTTTGCAGACTCAAAATCGTTTTTTATTTCTTTAATTATCTTTTCGTTGTCGAAATGAAAACTCTGAACATTATTTAACTGATCGATAATGAAAATTATTCTCTCTTCAACTTCTTTAATAACAGAATCTTCTTTCTTCTTTCCCTTTACTACAGGATGAATTATTTCGAATTTTATTCTGTCTATAAATTCTGGCTCTAAATAATAAACTATTGATTCGTGTAAAGGATTTAACTTTAACTCTTTCAATTCCTGCTCAAGAGAAAAGACGCCTCTTCTACCAAGATGATGATAAAGTCTTTCCCAGCTCCCATCAGAATCATAAATCTCATTAAAATCGAGGCAAGCTCTGTAATCGTAACCATTAAGAGCAATGTAAAAACCGTGATCGTGAATTTGTCTTGAGGAAACCAAAAATTGAAGTTTTGTTTTATGATCTCTGTATGAATAATAAATCCTGTCTTCATACTTTAGTCCGAGAGCCTCAGCTAATTTTTTGTTTGAAGCATTGCCACCAGACGAATTAACTTTTTGTGCCGACCAATTTATTGTCCCTTTGCATTCAATGTAAGAATTATTATAAATGATCAGCGTTCGTTCATAATCAGTTCTGTTAGTGTAAGCAAAAACATTTTCATTTACATTTCCGAAATCACCGATGAAATCGTAAAGCTCAAAGTTATCTACCTGGCTGAATAGATAACGCTTTCTCATTAAGGGAAATACTTCGTGCTCGTGACGGCTTACAAGAGTTTCATCAACAAATTCATCATAGTAAGCTCTTTTATATTCCATTCCATACTTTTCAGAAAATCCTTCTATCTGTCCATGCCCAAACATCGGTAGCCCCGGCAGTGTAACCATTAAAACAGCGACGCCAAAATATTTATCGCCTTTACCGAATTGATTAACTGCTGTTTCTTCGTCTGGATTGCTCATAAAGTTTACATAGCGCTTCAATATTTCAGGATTAAAATCGAGAGTTTTCTTGATAAGCTCTCTGTATTTTTCATTTTCTTCTTTCATCAGCATATGCATGAAAGCGCTGTTATAAACCCTGTGCATTCCGAGAGTTCTTACAAAATAACCTTCCATTAACCAGAATGCTTCGGCAAGAAGTAAAGTGTGAGGAAGTTCTTTATTAATTCTGTCAACAACTTCACGCCAGAATTCATTCGGCATTGCGCCGTCAAACTCTTCGCGTGTTAAACCAAAATCGGAACGTGAAGGAATTGCCCCGCCAGTTCCAGGCTGTGGAAACCACAATCTCTGGTAATGCTTTTTTGTAAGAGTCATTGCAGCATCAAAACGAATGATTGATGTTTTTTCAGCAACATGTTTAATCGTTTGATATAAAGATTCCCGCACTTCAGGATCCAATAAATTAAGTTGAGCAGTATCATTCCACGGCATATGTGTCCCATCATTTCCGTGATAAATATATTTAACATCTCCGGTGTAGCTGTCTCTTCTTTGAAAAACCACAGCAGCATCTGTTCTGTTGTAATATTTATCTTCAATTCTTACTTCAACTCTCGAATCATCTGATAGATTCGGTCCAGTAAAACTGTAACCGGGAAATGGAGGATAGTTTGTTTGAATAAAATAGTTTGGTTTTTCTATAACCCACTTTGAATAAATTCCTGTATGGTTTGGAACCATATCGCTCGCAAGTCTTATTCCTCTTTGCCATGCACGATCTCTTAAATTGTAGAAAGCATCTTCACCGCCAAGCTCATTAGCAATAACATAATCAAAAAGAGAATAAGCTGAAGCAGCTGCTTCGGAGTTTCCCATCATCTGTTTTATTTTACGTGATGCACTGCTTCTTTCCCATATTCCAATAAGCCATAGTGAATTGTAATTCCATCGTGCAAGGCGGTCCAATTCTTCATCCGGAATTTCATTTAGTCTTCTTATTTCTGTTTGATATTTCTTTGAAAGCTGATCGAGCCAGACAAAAGCATTCTTTGCAATCATAACAACATTTGGCATCCACTCAATATCTTTTGTGAACCTTTCATATTCTTCGTAATGACTGTTTACTCTTTTTAGTTTTTCTAATTCGTAATCGGGAACGGGAGGAGTTCCTTTCCCTCCCACAAACTGAAGAAAAAGTTTGGAGTCTTCAAATACAATATCTTTCCCGGTAAGCAATCTCTTTCCGAATTTATCATAAATATAAATTCCCCAGTTTTTAAGTATGTAATCGAGCTGTCCATCAAGATTATATGGAGATTCGAGTATCGGTTTTCTGAGAAAATGAATTAACGGAAGATTCTCCGGTCCAAATGGTTTTTCATAAGAGAAAAACTTTTCCAGTTGGTTTACAAGTTCCAGGTATTTTGTTTTTTCAATTAAAGGTTTTTCAGAATAAAATTCTTTGAGTTGGAGAGTGGCAGGATTAATATTTTCAAGATTAAGTAAAATTATTTCTTCAAGTATTATCTCTTTGTTTGGCTTTCCTTCAGTATTGCCATTTAAATAATCATTTGCACTTACTTTGCCTTTGTAAACATCGGGCGTTGGAAAATGATTAACATATTCTGATAAAACGGAAGATAATTCTTTTTCAGTAAGATTATTTTTAAGATGATTTATTCCTCTTGCAAAGACTCCGGGATTTTCATTCTCTTCATAATATCTTATAAGAAAATGAAATATTTCATGAAGCAAACCGAGCGTGTTTATTTGTCCTGCGCTTACAAACTCATCAGTTTTCCCTTCCGACTGTCTTGCACTGTTTATTTTATTTGCAAGTTTGCGCGCACTTGCACCGTTTGCAATTACTAAATTTCCTCTTAATGAATAGAATTCATCTTCAAACTGGTATTTGCCTCTTGCATCTTTAGAAATGTGAAAAAAAAGTTCAAGGATCTTGTTCATATTTTTCTGTAAACCAAATTTTATACTGAAACTAAAACACTTATTATCGGATTAAAACGCTATAATATAACAAAAGCATTACAAAGATATTTTAGGTTAATAATGGACGCATATTATCTTATAGAATAATATTTGCCAATATTATTAAAAAAAATTAAGTTGATTCAACAAAAATGATTTTAGAGATCATTTATTTGTATTTGTTTACTAAAATAATTTAATGGTGATAATCCGATGAGAACAAAATTATTCTTATTTGCAAGTTTTATTTTAATTGCTGTAGAAAGTTTTGCACAAAGTTTTACTATGCCGCTCTGGAAAGGGGAAATCCCAAATAATAAAAAAACAAACGAAGTTGAAGTAAGGGATTCCAGTGATGCAATCAGGATTAGTAATGTACAAATTCCGGCTATGACAGTTTATTTGCCTACTAAAATATTCGCGACCGGGCAAGCTGTGGTTATTTGTCCCGGGGGTGGATATGTAAGGTTAGCTTACAATAAGGAAGGTCTTGACATAGCAAAATGGTTAAACTCCAAAGGAATTGCTGCAATCGTATTAAAATATCGTTTACCTATTTCAAGTAACAATATAGTTGGTTATAAATCACCATTGCTCGATGTGAAAAGAGCTATGAGAATAGTTCGTTATTATGCATCCGATTGGAATATTGAAAAAAATAAAATTGGGGTAATGGGCTTTTCAGCTGGCGGACATTTAGCATCTACATTAGGAACTCATTTTGATTATGGTAATCCAAATGCAATAGATGAAATTGATAGAATGAGTTCGAGACCTGATTTTATGATACTGTGTTATCCTGTTATTACATTTACAAAACCTTTTATGCACCGGGGTTCACGCGATGCATTGCTTGGTAAAAATCCTGACTCTTCTTTGGTAAATTTATATTCAAATGAACTCCAGGTAAAGGAGGATACTCCGCCGACTTTCATAGTTCATGCAGATGATGATGGAACTGTTCCGGTGGAGAATAGCCTGGTTTTTTATGAAGCTTTACGGCAAAAAAAGATTCCGGTTGAGATGCACATTTATCCTGAAGGTGGTCACGGTTTTGGGTTAGCATTGGGGAGAGGTCACCTGGAATCATGGACTGACCGCTGCATTGATTGGTTAAGATGGATAAATAAGAAAAAATAAAGACACTTTTTTTAGATAGTTCCTAAAAAAAACTTGTTTTGAAATTTGTATATACAGTGATTATAAAAAAGTTGAGACACGTATAAGAATCTTGCCTTTCACTTTTAATAAGTTCCGTTCAAATAAATATTGTAATAATCCTAATTTTTCATGTGATAATTATTCTTTATTTGTCTAATTTTGAAATACTGAAAATTTAGTATTAATAGGGGAGTTCATTGTTTGTTTTAGGAGCCGCTTTATTTACGTGGCAAATAGTGTACTTAAATTCAGTATCCGCAAATTTTGGGAAAATCGAACTAATACATCTATCCCGATATTTTATAATTGTCAACTATTTCTCATCAGGCAGAACAAAAATTCTTTAATCAATGAAAAGAATGAGATTTAAATGAAAAAAATTAATCCGGCTAAATCGCTTTTTATATTACTTCTGTTTCTTCCATTCATAGTTAATGCTCAGGTTCAGACTTTTACTATTGAAGAAGCTATTCAAGTGGCACTTGATAATAACAGGGACATTAAGATTGCAAAAATGAATGTTGAAAAATCAGATGCTGCTGTAAGTGAAGCATTTGGATACGCTTTGCCAAGTCTTGATCTTTCGGCAAACTTCTCTCACTTTCTTAAAAAGCCAAAAACATCTTTCCCGAATTTTGAGGCTTTACTTACTAATGCAACTTATAGTATCCTGTTTGATGAAGGAGTTATACCGAGAGACAACGACAAGTTTCTTCCTGTTGAGAATGTACTGCAATCTTTCGTTCAGAAAAATAATTTTGAAACAAGTGTCCAGTTAACTCAGACACTTTTTAGCTCGGCAGTTTTCAGGGGCATTGGTGCATCGCAAATATATCTGGACCTTTCTAAAGAGGGCTTAAAGGATAAAGTTTCTGAAACAGTTCTAAATGTTCAGAAAGCTTTTTACGGTGTACTGTTAACTAAAGAATTATTACAAATTACAGAAGAAAGTTTCAGTAATGCAGAAGAAAATCTTTCAACTGTAAAAGCTTTATCCGGTCAGGGTCTTGTATCTGAGTTTGATATGCTTCAGGCAGAAGTGCAGGTTGAGAATATTCGTCCGACTGTTCTACAGATACAGAATAATCTTGCAGACGCAAAGAATGCTCTTAAAATAGTAATGGGACTGGATCAACAAACCGAGATTGATGTTTCCGGTGAATTTGGTTTTGAGAAAATTCAAAATTTAGACGAAACCGATTTTATCGGGCAGGCAACCCAATCAAATTATAGTTTAAAAACGCTCGAACTTAAACAACAGGTAGATGAAGCTTTTGTCGATCTTGACCGCGCAGAATTCTGGCCGACTCTTGCTGCTTTTGGCAATTATACTTATGCAGGAAGTTCCGAGGAATGGAATTTTCAAAATTATTCGTCGGTTAATGTAGGTTTAAGCCTTTCAATTAATTTGTTCAAAGGTGGACAAACAAAAAGCCGGATTGAACAATCGACAATAAATTATATGCAGACTGAAGAGCAGTTAAATCAACTAAAGGATTTGGTCAAGTCACAGGTAAAATCCAAACTGTTGGAGCTAAAGAGAGTAATGGATTTACTCGGTGCACAGAAACGAAATGTTGGACTTGCACAACGGGCTTACGAAATCTCAACAGTAAAATATAAAGAAGGCACGGCAACTCAATTAGAAGTTCAAAATGCGGACTTAGCATTGAAGCAGGCTAAAATAAACCAGCTTCAATCACTTCACAGTTATATGATAACAAAATTTGAACTTGAACAATTAACAGGGCAAACTGATAAACATTACATGAATACTTTCAAGGAAGATAAGGATTAACTCAAAGTTTTATTTATTACCGGAGAAAAATAGTTATGAAATATTCTGAAAAAATTAAAATTATTTTCGTCTTAATGTTAATAATTACTACATCTGTTCTTATAAATGGTTGCGGCAAAGAGGAAGAAGATTCTAAAAGTATAGCCCAGATCCAGGAAGAGGAAGGTGTTCCTGTTAAAGTGGCGGAAGTGAAACTACAACCTTTCAAAAAATATCTCAGTTATTTTTCAAAACTAAGCGGTATTAAAGAAGCTACACGCAGCTCAATAGTCAGTGGCAAAATTGAGAAGATAAATTTTAAAGTGGGAGACTTTGTTAAAGAGGACCAGGTTGTGATACAGTTTCCTGAAGATCATATGGCAGCACAATATGAACAGGCTAAATCCGCATTTGAAAATGTAGAAAAAACTTATGAGAGAATGAAAGCCTTGCTGAAAGCGGGCGAAACAGCACAAGCAAATTATGATGCGGCTGAAACACAATACCTTGTTGCTAAATCCAATTTACAGGCTTCTAAAGATATGATTTTCATTGATTCTCCATTTGACGGATATCTTGTCGATTTAAAAGTAAATGAAGGCGATAATGTTAAAAGTGAAACTCATCTGTTTACAATTGCACAACTCAATACAATGAAAGCTAAAGTTTGGGTTACAGATAAAGAGATCCGTTTAATTAAGAAAGGCATGAGTGCTGAAATCATTTATAACAATAAAACTTATTCGGGAAAAGTGACTGACGTTTCACTTGGAATCGATCCGATGCAGCAGGCTTTTTATGCCGAGATTGAATTTCCCAATTCAAATATGGAATTAAAAAACGGGCTTACTGTCGAAGTAAAAATTCTTGTTCATGAAAATAATAAGGCTATTGTAATTCTCAGGAACCTGGTTCAAAAAGATGAAAAAGGAGTTTTTGTTTTTGTGAATGAAAAAGGAAAATCTGCTAAAAGATACATCACAAGCGGAATGGATTCGGGTATCGAGTATGAAGTAACAGGCGGGTTAAACAAGGGAGACCAATTGATTATACAAGGTGCATCTCAATTGGAGGATGGTACAAAAGTCAAAGTGATTCAATAGAAGGAACAGAAAAATGTTTTTAGCAAAAGTATCTATTAACCGTCCCGTACTGACAACAGTTGGAATATCGATCTTTCTCATCTTTGGAGCACTGGCTTATTTTACTCTTAATCTTAATCTTCAGCCTGATGTGGAAATTCCTTATGTTACGATTTCAACTGTTTATCCCGGAGCTAACCCGAAGGAAATTGAAACACTAATCACAAAAAAAATTGAAGAAGTCATTTCAACAATAAGCCAGGTCGAAAGAATCGAATCTTATTCTCTCGACGGTGTTTCAATCATCATAATGGAATTCAAGCTTGGTAAAAATGTAAACGTTGCAAACCAGGAAGTAAAAGATAAAATTGATGAAATTATTAATGATCTTCCCGATGATGCGAAAGCACCGATAGTTCAGAAAGTTGATCTAAGACAATTCCCGGTAGTTGATGTTATTCTCAGCGGCGATCTTAATGCACGTCAGCTTTATGAAATTGCAGACAAACAATTAAATGACCGCTTCTCACAAATTCAGGGGGTTGCAAAAGTACAGATAACAGGTGGACAGGAAAGAGAAATCAGAATTGTTCTTGATAATAGAACAGTTTATGAAAATGTAATTTCTCTGCCTCAGTTAACCCAGATTCTTGCTGCGCATAATATGGATATCCCCGGAGGTTATTTCCAGATTGGTGATCAGGAATATACTGTCAGACTTAGCGGGCAATTCGATAGTACTGAAACAATAAAAGAAATTGAAGTTCCGACAGCCTTTGGACCGAAGAAGATAAGACAATTTGCACAGGTTGTGGATGGCGGTAAAGATGTCAGGCAGAGATCAATTTACTTTAATGTAAAAGAAAATTTCAGGAATGAAAATGTTGTGAGACTTGGTATTGTTAAAAGTACCGAGGGCAACATTGTAGAAGTAGCACAGGCTATCAGGAAAGCACTTCCCGAAATCCAGGCAACCTTACCTCAAGGAACCGATCTTGAAATTGTAAATGATGAATCGGAATTTGTAAAAAGCAGCGTTAACGATACAATGAGCAACATCATACTTGGAGTTATCTTTACGGGTATAATATTGTTATTGTTCTTACATGATATTCGTTCTACAATTATTGTTGCTCTTTCCATGCCCACTTCGATAATCTCTACTTTCTTTTTACTTAAAGCATTTGGTTTGTCATTAAATATGATGACGCTTATGGGACTTTCAGTATCCGTCGGTGTGTTAGTTGCGAATTCTATTGTTGTGTTGGAGAATATTTTCAGATATAGGAAAATGGGTGAAAACATTAAGATGGCTTCTTATAAAGGCACAAGCGAAATGACAGTTGCAGTTATGGCTGCAACTCTTACAAATTTGGTTGTGTTTTTACCAATTGCCAATATGTCTTCTTTAGTTGGATTATGGTTAAGAGAGCTTGCACTCGCTGCAGTATTTGCTACTATTTTTTCTTTGTTGATGTCTTTTACTCTTACACCTATGCTTGCTTCACTTATTTTGAAAAAAGAACATAAGCCGGGTAGAATAGCAGCAATACTTAATAAGTTTGAAGATGCACAGACGGCTTTATATAAAAGATCACTGGTATGGGTTCTTAAATCAAAAATAAGAAGCCTTCTTATAGTAGCAGGTTCATTTTTATTATTTATTCTGGTTATGGTGATTTTTGCACCGAAACTCGGATTTGAATTTATGTCAACTATGGATGACGGAAAAATAAAAATTGAGGTTGAGCTCCCGGTTGGATATAACATTGAATCTACTGCGGCAGAGATCAGGCAAATTGAGAATAAGATTAAACATCATCCTGAAGTAAAACACATTATTACAAATCTTGGCAAGCTTAGCGATCTTGATATCGGTACAAATATGGCAAGGATTGATGTTCAGCTTGTTGATGTTAAGGAAAGAGAAATCGGGCTTGAAAAGATGATTTCAATCTTAGCTGCTGAATTAGCAGATATTCCAAATGCTAAATTAAAAGTAGATGTTGCCTCTGGAATGGGTGAAGGCGGCGCACCTATTCAGTTTTTCCTGATGGGGCAGGATCAGGAAGAACTTATGAAATATAAGGACAGTGTTTTACAAAAAATACACAATATCCCTGGCTTAAATAACTTAGATGAGAGTTCACGCGCAGGTAAACCGGAAATAACAGTATTTCCATACAGGGAAAAACTAAATGATGCCGGTATTACCATAGCTGATCTGGCACTTACACTCAGGGCTTCTGTGGAAGGTATCCAATCGGCAAAATACAGGGAACTTGGTGACGAATACGACATCACGGTTACATTGAATGATGAGTCGGTTGATACACCGGAAAAAATTGGAAATATTCCTATTGCTACACATAACGGTTCTTACCGTTTATCGCAGCTTGCAAGCGTCAGGTTCACGACTGGATATTCAAAAATTTTGCATAGAGATAAATTTACATCTATTCAGTTTACCGGTTCACCGGCTGCCGGTGTTCCGCTTGGTAATATTACAGGCGCAATAGACAATCGAATTGCTAATTTAGATTTGCCTCCTGGCTATTATGTAAGGTGGGGTGGAAATGTTAAGATGATGAATGAGATGGTTTCAGATATGATTTTTGCATTCTTCCTGGCAGTTCTTTTAACTTATATGTTGCTTTCTGCTATACTCGAAAGTTTCTTGCAGCCTATTTTGATTATGCTGACTGTTATGCTTGGATTAATAGGTGTTATACTATCGCTCTATATCACAGGCATCGCTTTCAACATTACTTCTCTTATGGCAATAATAATGTTAATTGGTATTGTTGTTAACAATGCAATACTTATTTTGGATTATACAAACCAGTTAAGGCGTGAACAAGGTTATTTACCTCACGACGCTTTATTGGAAGCAGCACCGACAAAACTAAAACCTCAGATAATGACTTCTGTTGCTATCATACTTGGAATGCTTCCTCTTGCTCTTGGTATTGGTGAAGCAGGAAAGGAAATGAGAATTCCTTTAGGTGTTGTTGCAATCGGAGGTTTAATCGCTTCTACAATTTTAACTCTTTATGTGATTCCTGCCTTCTACTATTTAACCACAAAAGCAAAAAAAATGGAAGCAAGAGCGATGATTGAATAGGGCGGGTAAAATTTTAATACTAAAATAAAATGGGGGTGTTCGTTAACACCCCGTTTTTTTACTAACAAAATATTATTCGATTTTTTCCCAGTAATCTTTAAAATTACCTTCAGAAGTTCCAATTAACCTGTTACCTTCAAAAACCATTGTTACTTGCTCAAAAGGTGGATTACTCTCAATTTTATCATCAGCCACTTTTGTCGGTTGTTCTAAGCGATCTTAAATATTTTATTTTTTATCCTTGATGGAATCAACTAATCATCGTATATTTACGATGAACGATTAAGAAAGATAGAAGATGGCTCTTACAAAATCAGAAGAGTTTACAAAAACAGAAAATAAAATTTCCGATTGGGCAAAAGTTCTTTCACATCCTGCGAGAATAAAAATACTTAAAATACTTGCACATAAGAATGTTTGTATGTGTGGCGATATTGTTGATTTAATGCCCCTTGCACAGGCGACAGTTTCACAGCACCTTAAGGAATTAAAGCGGGTTGGTTTTATAAGGGGAGAAATTGAGGGCCCCAAAATATGTTACTGCATAGATTATTCAACTTTAGTTGAAGCGCAAAAAAAAATAAACGATCTACTTAATGGAATTATAATTAAATAAAATTTGAGGTATTATAATGAAAGATTCTGAATTAAAAGAAGTTGTTAAAAATAAATATTCTGAAATAGTAATAACTTCGGATTTATCAAAAGGATGTGGCTGCGGTTGTGGTTCAGATAAAGCTGATCTTACAAATTTCAGTGAAAATTATAAATCACTTGACGGTTATGTTGCCGATGCGGATTTGGGACTCGGTTGTGGCTTACCAACAAAACATGCCGGAATTAAAGAAGGGAATATAGTTGTTGATCTTGGCTCAGGTGCCGGTAATGATGTATTTGTTGCGAGATCTGTTGTGGGGGAAAAAGGAATAGTAGTTGGAATTGATTTTACGGATGCAATGCTTTCAAAAGCAAACAGAAATCTTTCAAAACTGAATTATAAAAATGTTTATTTCAAACTCGGTGATATTGAGAGCCTTCCGCTCGCGGATAACTTTGCCGATGTTGTTATAAGTAACTGTGTTCTTAATCTTGTTCCGGATAAGCAAAAAGCTTTTGCAGAGATTTATCGAGCATTAAGAGCGGGCGGACATTTTTGTGTCTCTGATATGGTTACTTCTGGTGACTTGCCTAAGAGAATAACAGACGCAGCAGCAATGTATGCTGGCTGTGTTTCAGGGGCACTTAAACAAGAGGAATATCTTGGAATAATAGAGCAATCCGGTTTTACAAATGTCGAGGTAAAAGAGACGAGATTAATCACTCTACCTGATGAAATACTGAAAGAATATTTATCCGAAGATGAAATTAGTGACTTCAGGAAAAGCAATTCAAGTATTTCTAGTATAACTGTGGTTGGATATAAGAATTAATAAAATTTAAAAGATGTCATCTATTAGAAAGATGACATCTTTACCAAATTAATTTTCGGAGTAATTATAAGTTTTATGTTATTCTAAATTAATTTGAAAAATGTTTGTCCCATTTCCTTCATACTCTTCTGCCAAAAATATATTTCCATTAGAATTAAAGCCGATATGAAATATATTGTGAGGTGATCTATTTGTAATTATTTGGTTAGAATGGTTGTTGACATTATGAGTCCAAATACTTGTCTCGAGAATTTTTTCTCCATCTTCAACTGTCTTTGCAAATACTATATTTTCACCATTTAAATCCCATTCCATGTTAATTGCAACGCTGAAATTTGAGCCAACTTTTTCAAAACCTTTAAAATGATATGTATCCTTGATTACTAATCCATTATCTAAAGATTCTAAATATAAAATATAAAAACCTTTATCACTGATCTCTCTTAGTACTATTTTGTCAGAGTTTGGTGACCATCTTATATCTACAACATTTTTGAAGTTATTCAATGTTAAAACTTCAGTTCCACTAAGGTTATATATCTTACAGAAGGAATTGTTTTCATCGTTTGTGTCCTTGCTTTTTTTGAGTTTTATCTTATTTACGTTCTTAATCAAAATCCATTTCCCATCCGGTGACCATTTTTCTCCAATCCCATTTGCTAAGAAAGTTTCTTTATTATTCTTCAAGTAAAATATTTTTGGAGTTTTGTTAGGAGTTCTTAATTGATATATAATATTATTAAGATTAAGAACTGATGCAGAAACAACATTTCCCGATTCATTTTCAATTGTTTTCTCAATCCCATTTTTCGTATCAAAGATTTTTATATATGTTTTAATATTGGATATTAGTCTAATAACAACATAATTATTTGAAAACCAAGCGTATCCTTGTCGATCATTTGAAGAACCAGCAAGGAACACTTTTTTCTTTTCCTTATTTAATAAGTAGAGATAGTATGCACTTGAATCGTTACTAAAAGATTCTTTAACAATAATGGACCCATCTTTTGAAATGTCACAAACTTCCTTTGTTGTTTCATTATTGGATTCAAAAGAAATGATTTTCTCCTTTACAACCTGTTGATACGCATATCCAAAAAGTAAGAAAATGAGAATGATTAAGTTTTTCATAACACATCCCAAATTATCAGATAAAATATAACATAAATTGATATTATAACCCCATTAAAGTATTTTTACTAAGTTATGCAGCAAACCCCTTTAATGGCTCAATACTATAAGGTTAAGGAACAGAATCCCGACACGATTCTTCTTTTCAGAGTTGGGGATTTTTTTGAAACCTTCGATGATGATGCAAAAACAGCATCCAAAGTTCTCGGTATAACTTTAACAAAAAGAGCGAATGGCGCCGCAGAAGATGTTCCTCTTGCCGGTTTTCCTTTCCACGCAATCGATACTTATCTTCCCAAACTTGTCAGAGCAGGTTACAGAGTTGCTGTTTGTGAGCAGGTTGAAAATCCAAAGTTTGCCAAAGGAATTGTTAAAAGAGAAGTAATTGAAGTTGTCACTCCCGGCGTTACACTTTCCGATAAGCTTCTCGATCATAAAAGAAATAATTATGTAATGGCAATCTGCCTGAGAGAAGAAATTGCCGGAATTTCTTTCTGTGATATTTCTACTGGAGAATTTTATACTTACGAGGTTGATGCGAATCAGATAATTCCACAAATAGAAACTATAAATCCTTCTGAAATACTTGTGCAGAAACGTGATAAAGAAAAGCTTACTCAAATTGTTCATAAAGTAAATAGAGAATTAAGAGTTACGAAGCTTGACGACTGGATTTTTAATTTTGATTATGGAAAAGAATTACTTCTGATGCAATTCAAAACTGTAAATCTCAAAGGATTTGGAATTGAAAATCTTACTTCTGGAATAATGGCAGCAGGAGCCGTACTTAATTATCTTCAGGAAACGCAAAAAGCAAATCTTTCTCACTTAAATCATGTCTCTCTTTATAATCCTTCCGATTATATGGCGCTTGATTTTTCTACAAAGAGAAATCTTGAAATAATTTTTTCAATGCAAGGCGGCAGCAGGGAAGGTTCTTTAATTGAAATAATGGATCGTACAGTAACCCCAATGGGAGGAAGGCTTCTCAAAAGATGGATTTCTGCACCGTTGAGAACACTTGATCCGATAATAAAAAGACAGGAGAGTGTTGCTGATCTTTTAAAAAATAAAAGTTTAAGAAAAAATCTTCTTAAGGAATTGAATGAAATCAGTGATCTTGAAAGACTGATTTCCAGGATTTGTACAGGACGAGCAAATCCGAGAGAAGTTGTTGCAATAAAAACATCATTAAGGAAAATTCCCCTATTAAAAGATTTGCTCTCACCGGTAGAAACTAAAACACTAAAACAAATTAAAGATGAATTAAATCCTTTAGAGAAACTTGTTGAGAAAATTCAATCTGCCTTAATTGATTCACCTCCTTTAAGTCTTGCAGATGGCGGAGTTGTGAGAACAGGTTTCAGTGTTGAGCTTGATGAGTTAAGAGATATTTCTTTACACGGAAAAGACTGGATAGCAAATCTTCAGAAATCAGAAAGAGAAAAGACGGGAATTTCTTCTTTGAAAGTTAGCTTTAATAAAGTGTTTGGTTACTATATTGATGTAAGCAACACACACAAAGAAAAAGTTCCTGAAAATTATATTCGTAAACAAACTCTTGTAAACTCAGAGAGATTTATAACTCCTGAACTAAAAGATTATGAAGATAAAATCCTTAATGCTGAAGAAAAGATATATGAGCTTGAATCAGAATTGTTTAATGAAATAAGATTATTTGTTGCTTCTGAAGCAGAAGCAGTTCAACAAAATGCAAGATTAATTTCTATGCTCGATTGTTTTATCTCTTTTGCAGAATGTGCAGAAGAATATAATTATGTTAAACCTGAGTTGAGCGAAGATAATCTTGTAGAAATAATTGAAGGAAGGCATCCTGTAGTTGAAAGAATTCTTCCGCCTGGAGAAAAATTCACTCCAAATAACTGCAAACTTGATTCAGATGAGAACCAGATAATAATTTTAACAGGACCAAATATGGCAGGCAAATCTGTTTATCTTCGCCAGGTCGGTCTGGTTGTTCTTTTAGCTCAAATCGGTTCTTTTGTTCCCGCAAAAAAAGCAAAGATCGGATTAATAGATAGAATATTTACACGTGTTGGGGCGAGCGATAATATATCTGCCGGTGAAAGTACTTTCCTTGTTGAAATGCAGGAAGCGGCAAATATTTTAAATAATGCTTCTTCCAAGAGTTTAATTCTTCTTGATGAAATAGGCAGAGGCACAAGCACCTTTGATGGTATCTCAATTGCCTGGGCAATAACCGAATATCTTCACGAACATCCTGAGATAAAAGCCAAAACACTTTTTGCAACTCATTATCATGAGTTAAATGAAATGGCAGCGATTTTTCCTCGTATAAGGAATTATAAAGTTGAAGTAAGAGAATACGGTGACAAAGTAATTTTTCTTCACAAAGTAAATCCCGGGCAAGCGGACCATAGTTATGGAATCCAGGTGGCACAAATGGCAGGACTTCCGCAGTTCGTTATTAACAGGGCAAAAGAAGTGCTGCAAAACCTGGAAAGTAAGGAACTGACTCCTTATGAAGAACGAAAAGAAAAGCTTTCGAAGATGAACCCTGAAATAGAAAACCAGATTAGTCTTTTTGAAGTTCAGGATGATAAGTTAAGAGGAGAGATTGATGGAATAGAAATTGATAAGCTCACGCCTCTTGAAGCTTTAAACAAATTGAGCGAGTTAAAAAAGAAGGCAAAGAAAAAGGATTAATTTTATTTTAGTAGAATTAACTTTCTTGTTTCTACAAAATTCTTCGTTTCAATTGCATAGAAGTAAACTCCTGATGGAAAGTCGTCAGCATTCCATCTGACTTTGTGCAAGCCCGGCTGCATTTCAGAATTTACTATTGTTTTTACTTTCTCCCCGGCAATATTAAAAACATTTATTTTAACCGGACTTTGTTCGGGCAAATTAAAAGATATGACTGTTGAACTGTTGAAAGGGTTAGGATATGCCGGGTAAATAACAAAATTTTTTGCCAAAGTATTTTTATCGGTTACGCCAGTTGTTACATTGATTGTAAAGTCGCCGCTCATGTCCTGGTAATCAGCGCCAACATCATTATTCTGAACGACCGTTATTATTCCTTGGTTAGTTGAAGTTTGAGGTACAACCCATGCGTAACTCAATTGTGATTTTGGAAGATCAGATGCAATGTTAACTACAGAAGAGCCTCCATCCGAAGAGAAATATAAATCCCATTTATTTGGACCATGATCAATAGCAACTACCCATTTAATTGTGATCGTATCACCAGCATTGAATGTTTCTCCGCCAACAGGATATGTTATGTTTACATGTCCTAATAGTGTTACCGTACTTAATAAGAAAATAATTCCAAGTATTTTATATTGTCTCATTGTACTGTCCTTTTTAACTTCTGAATAATAATTTACGCTTAAAGTATCACAAAAATATCACAATAAAATAAGGATATAGTATAAAGCTTTTTTCTTAAATATAGTTTAAAAAGTAAGAATAACAACATTTTTTATCAACAATTTAATTTTACTTGTATAGTTTTTAACCAAATATTTATTTAGTTTTTTTATATGAAGAAAATAAATCTCTTGTTAACTTTTGCGGTCTTCACGTCCGCATTCATATTTGTTTCTTGTGGAAAGAAGTATTCACCGGAAGACGAAAAATATATCGCAGAGATTAACAAATCCAGGCAAGAGAAAGATGAATTTATGAAAGACGATTCGAATTCTCCATTTAACTCAAGGACTAAAATTGAATTTTCTAACCTGAAATATTATGAGCCTGATCCTGAGTTTGTTTTTAAGAGTAAACTGTATGAGTATGAAAAAAAAGATACGATAATTATTTATGGAACTAAAGGAGAAAAAAGAAACGCTGTAAAATACGGTTATGTAAAATTTAATTATAAGGGAAAAGATTATCTTGTAAATGTTTATGAGGGAACTACACGGGGCGGAGAAAATTATTTCAGCATCTGGTTTACCGATGAAACTACTGGTAAAGAAACTTACGGCGTTGGAAGATATATTGATTTTGAATTGAACCCGGATAAAAATTTTATTTATACAATTGATTTTAATCTTGCTTATAATCCTTATTGTGCTTACAGTCCCGATTATTCTTGTGCTGTTCCGTCAAAGGAAGATCATATTGACCTTGCTGTTGAAGCTGGCGAAAAAAGTTTTCATTAATTATTCTTACGGAGAAAAAAGTGGTAGTAGTCCTGGAAAAAAATATTAAAGAGAAACAACTTGAAGGAGTTATAAAACATCTTGAGGAATTCGGGTTTGCAGTTCACAAATCAACTGGAGTAGAACAGATAGTACTGGGAGCAATTGGTGTTAAACCTGATTTTGATACACGCAAAGTACAGGTTCTTGAAGGCGTTGCAGAAGTTTACAGGATTACCGAACCTTTTAAGCTTGCCAGCAGAACTTTTAAGAAAGAAGATACGAAGATAAAAATAGGTGACGTGGAAGTCGGTGGGAACGATGTTATTATTATGGCAGGACCATGTTCTGTTGAGAGTGAAAAACAGATTTTCACTATTGCCGAAGTAGTTGCCAAAGCAGGTGCTAAAATTTTAAGAGGTGGTGCATTTAAACCACGTACTTCTCCTTACTCTTTCCAGGGTTTAGGAGAAGAAGGGTTAAAACTTTTACGCAAGGCAGGAGATGCATTCGGACTTGTAGTTATTACTGAAGTTATGGAAAGCAGCCAGATCGATCTTATAGAAAAATATACAGATATCTTCCAGGTCGGTGCGAGGAACATGCAAAATTTTTCCTTGCTACGTGATCTGGGAAAAACAACCAAACCCATAATGCTGAAGAGAGGTCTTTCGGCAACGATCGATGACTTACTCATGTCCGCAGAATATATTTTGGCAAACGGGAACATGAATGTGATGCTTTGTGAACGCGGGATAAGAACATTTGAAACTTATACCCGAAACACTTTTGATATTTCAGCAATTCCGGTTGTTCATAAAAGAAGTCATCTTCCTGTGATTGCTGATCCTTCACACGCTACCGGGCTACGCGATAAAGTTATACCAATGGCGAGAGCTGCGGTTGCTGCAGGCGCTGATGGAATTATGGTGGAAGTTCATCACGATCCTGATAGTGCTTTATCTGATGGACCACAAGCGCTTCTTCCTGACCAGTTTGTAGATTTAATGAAACAAGTTAAAGCGATAGCTGAAGTTATTGGAAGAAGTATAGTTTAACACAAACTTATTCTTAAATAAAAGAGTTTCTTTCATGATAAAATTTCTTTCAGCTATTTGTTCAGTAATTATTTTTGTGTTCACTTCCTGTAATCAAAATCCCGATTCTAAACAATTAGAGAAAGTAATAATTAGTACTGACGAAGCAATGTCAGATCTGGCAGTGAAGGAAGGATTCTTTAAAGCAATTCTACATTATGCTGATGATGATATTGTTAAGTTCAATGATGGCAGTTATCCTGTAATAGGTAAAAAAGTTTTTGAAGAACTATATAAAGATAAAACTGGACCCACAACGTTAACATGGGAACCAATTAAAGCCGAAGTTGCAAAATCAGGAGAACTAGGATATACTTGGGGAAACTGGAAATTTGAATTAAAAGATACTACTTACTACGGTAATTATTTTACTGTGTGGAAATTACAAAATGACGGAACCTGGAAAGTCGCCTTAGATGGTGGGAACACAACTCCTCCACCGAAATAATCTTTTAGACCTTTCCTGAAGATAGGAACGTGACTTCATTTAAATTCTTCTTTAATTAGTAACTATCTTATTGTCTTTTTAAATTTCCTTATCTGAATAAATTTTTCTGTTAAGTTTTCAACATGCACAAAATCTCAATTCTTGGTCTTGGATTAATTGGCGGTTCCTTAGCAAAGGCACTAAAAAACTCGGGGAAAGAATTTGAAATAATAGGATTCGATAAAGAGCCGGTTCTTGAAGAAGCTTTTAAACAAAAAATAATAGACGCTAAAATTAATTCTCCCGAAGAAAGTCTTGATTCAGAAGTAATCTTTCTTTGTCTTCCTACAGATTTATCACTCGAGTATTTCAGAAAATTATCACCGAAGCTTAAAAAGGGAACAATACTCTCAGATGTATGCGGTGTAAAGGGAATTTTTGAAGATGAATGGAAAAAGATAAAAAGCGAAGGATTTTATGTCGGTGGTCATCCGATGACCGGAAAAGAAAAGGGAGGCATTGAGAATTCCGATCCTTTACTTTTTGAAAATTCATTATATCT
This sequence comes from uncultured Ignavibacteria bacterium, assembly GCA_963727535.1. GTDB lineage: Bacteria > Bacteroidota > Ignavibacteria > Ignavibacteriales > Ignavibacteriaceae > RBG-16-34-14. The sequence continues at coordinate 1,027,033 of CAVSGR010000001.1, read as the reverse complement.
ATTATCTGAAAAAGGAAACAACTTTCCCAATGTTGACCAGTTCACAGATTTAATAAAACTCCTTGGCTGCAGGATAAGATTTATAGACCCTTATCTTCACGACAAAGTGATTGCTTATGTCAGCCATCTTCCCCAGGTGCTTGCTGTAAGTCTTGTTAATTCTTTGAAAGAAAATGAAAAGATTAATTATCTTGATTTTGCAGCCGGTGGTTTCAGAGACATGACAAGAGTTGCTTCGAGCGGATTTGAAATATGGGAACCGATATTCCGCTACAACAAAAATGAAATTGTTTCATCAATCGAGGATTTAATTTTACGGCTTGAATCAATTAAGGATTCGGTAAATAAAGGTGATATTGATTTTCTAAAAGAAGAATTTAAATCATCAAAAAAGAAAAGAGAAACTGTCCCATCAAACATTAAAGGCTTCCTTAATCCAATCTATGATGTTTTTATCTATACAGAAGATAAACCTGGAAGCCTGTACATTATGACTGAGCTTCTTTTCAAAAACTCAATCAACATTAAGGATATCGAACTGCTTAAAATAAGAGAAGGTACAGGCGGAACTTTCAGAATTTCTTTCGAGACAAATTCGAATGCTGAAAAAGCCAAAGAGCTTTTGGTTAAATCAGGATTCAGGCTTGCATAGTTTCAAATCTTTTCATGTAAACATTAATGCTTTTATCTTGGCTTTATTTAATCTTAAATTTGTAGTAAATAATTTTTAGCATAGACAGACTGAATTAATGCTCAGATTTTCTAAAACAATATTCATTTTACTTGCCATTTTTTTCATTTCATTTATTTCTTATTCGCAGGATTCGACATCTGCAGTGCAGACTAAGAAAACATATTACCCAAATGGTGAATTGAAAACTGAAGGTGATTACTGGAATGGAGTGCTGCACGGAATATATAAAGAATATTATCCCAATGGTCATTTGTGGAAAGAGTGGAGATATTTTATGGGGAAGGAAGATGGTATTTCTACCTGGTATTTTGAAGATGGAATAAAAAGTATCGAATGGAATTACAGTAAGGGAGAAAAAGAAGGGACTTCTAAATGGTATTATGAAAGCGGCGAACTTTGGGCCGAGCAAAATTATTACCACGGTGTTCTCGATGGTATAACTTATACCTACTATAAAACAGGTGAACTACAGGGAGAATGGCTTTTTGATAACGGCGTTCTCCAGGGGATATCGAAAACTTATTACAAATCGGGAGGAGTGGAAGTAGAAAGAAGATTTTTCAATGGAAAAATGCAGGGAGTTACACGTGTTTTTAACGAAAGCGGCGGAGTAGCTCTTGAAGCTTATTATCTCGATGACAAACTTGAAGGCGAAGTAAAAGTATATGACACTGGTGGAACTATAAGAGTAAAAGACAATTATGTCGGCGGTGAATTAGTTCATCGCGAAAGATATGATGTAACCGGAAAACTAGAATCTGAAGAAAGAACTGATAAAGATTATTATAATAACGGTTCTCTCAAGGATGAAATTTTTGTTAAGAACGGTATAAGAGAAAACTCAACAAAAATTTATTATCCCAGTGGCTACCTGATGGAAGAATGGTTTTATACTAACGATACTTTGCAGGGAAGATCTTATACTTATTATGAAAGTGGAATTGTTAAGTCCTCAATGGATTTTATTAACAATGTACAATATGGAATGACCAGGAACTATGATGAGAACGGAAAAATTGCTTCCGAAATAAATTATGAAGATAATAAGAAGAATGGAATTGCTTTAACCTACTTTGAAAATGGAATTGTTAAGTCTTTGTGTTATTATTTAAATGATACTATCCAGGGGCAATTCCAGACCTACTATGATATAGGTTTACTAAAGTCTGAAGAGAATTATGATGGTGGCAAGCTTAATGGTAAACGAAAAGAATATTATATTAATGGTGTTGTTAAAGAAGAACAAAACTACGTCTATGGTGAATTGGAAGATTGGTCAAGATCGTACTTTAAGAATGGCAAACTTAGTAAAGAAGAATTTTATAAAAATGGAAAAATTCAAAGATCAAAAGAATATGATTCAACTGGCATGCTTATTTCAACTTATGGTTACAATTAAATAATTATGAAGAAGAAAAATAAGAAGTTTAAAATTGGATTAATCCAGATTGCCTTAAACAAAAACACAGATAAGAATCTGCAGAAAGCAATTGATTGGATTTCCAAAGCTGCAAAAAAAGGGGCAGAGGTAATTTGCCTTCCGGAGCTTTTCCGCTCTCAGTATTTTTGCCAGAGTGAAAATATAGATTATTTTAATCTAGCTGAAACGATTCCTGGCCCATCGACTGAAGCTATTTCGGAAATCGCAAAAAAGAAAAAGGTTGTCGTTATCGTTCCGGTTTTTGAGAAGAGGGCACTTGGAGTTTATCATAATTCCCTTGCTGTTATCGATACAAAAGGAAAAATTGCTGGCGTCTATCGTAAGATGCACATCCCTGATGATCCTTCTTATTATGAAAAATTTTATTTTACGCCCGGTGATCTTGGTTATAAATCCTTTAAAACTGAATACGGTGATATAGGAACTTTAATTTGCTGGGATCAATGGTATCCCGAGGGTGCAAGATTAACAGCTCTGCAAGGGGCAGCAATTCTTTTTTATCCAACAGCCATTGGCTGGCATCCTCACGAAAAGAAAGAACATGGCAAAGCACAATTCGAATCATGGCAGACAATTCAAAGAAGTCATGCTATTGCAAATGGTGTTTATGTTGCAGCAGTTAACAGGGTAGGATTGGAAAAGGAAAACTCTAAATCGGTAGGAATTCAGTTTTGGGGATCATCTTTTGTTGCCGATCCACAGGGAGTAGTCATTGCCCAAGCTTCAGTTGATAAGGAAGAAATTATTATTGCGGAAGTTGATTTGAATAGAATTGAATACATACGTCGTAATTGGCCGTTTCTGAGAGATAGAAGAATTGACACTTATCAGGATATATCAAAAAGATTTTTGAAGTGAGTTTGGAATCTCAAAACTCAAATCTCAAATTTCAAATCTGAATTTGGATGGATGCTAAAGATTTAAAAAATAGAGTTTATAAGTTTTCTGTTTCAATTGTAAAATTTATTAACACCATTGAATTAAAAAGAATTAATATTTCTTTAGCAGATCAATTAATCAGATCGGCTACTTCAATTGGTGCAAATTTGATTGAAGCCAGGGCAGCACATTCAAAAAAGGACTTTATTAAATTTTATGAAATATCCTTAAAATCAAGTAATGAGACTAAATATTGGCTCTGTTTAATGAGAGATGCTTTAAATATCAAAAATGGAGTTAAAGAACTTCTAAATGAAGCTAATGAGATTTCAAAGATAATAGCATCATCTATAATTACTATGAAATCAGGTTCCAAGTTTATAAAAGAACCTTATGAGTCCTACGATCCTTCAACATTTGAGATTTGAGATTTGAAATTTGAAATTCTACCAGAATGGGAACTTCATGAAGCAACCTGGATTGGCTGGCCGCATAATAAAACGGATTGGCCTGGAAAATTTTCTCCAATTCCATGGGTTTACGGAGAAATAGCAAGATACATTTCGCGAGGAGAAAAAGTAAGAATTTTAGTCGAAGATAAGGAACATCAGAAAAAAGCTGAACGAATTTTAAAATCAGTTGATGCAAATTTTGAAAACATTGAGTTCTATAAGCTAAAAACCAACCGCGGATGGTGGAGAGATTCCGGTCCTGCTTTTGTAAAAGATGAGAACGGAAATATTTCTTGCGTGAATTTTAAGTTTAACGGCTGGGCTAAGTATAATAATTATAAGAAAGATGAAAAACTTCCAAAATTCATTTCTGAAAAATTTAATTTGAAAAGAATTATAGCGGAACATAAAGGGAAACAAGTTATCCTTGAAGGCGGCAGCATTGATTCGAATGGGAATGGAACTTTGCTAACTACCGAAGAATGCCTGATGGATGATAAAGTCCAGGTAAGGAATCTCGGATTTACGAAAAAAGATTATGAAGAAGTCTTCAATAAATATCTTGGAATTACAAACACTATCTGGTTGGGCAAAGGAATAGCAGGGGATGACACTCACGGCCACGTTGACGATCTTTGCAGGTTTGTAAATAAGAACACAGTTGTACTTGTTCAGGGAGTCAGAATAAAAATGATGCTAATTATAAAACTTTAAAGGAAAATAGAGAAAGATTACAGGATGCAAAACTTGAGAATGGTTCATCGCTTAAATGTTATTGAATTGCCAATGCCTTCACCGAGTTGTTTTTAAGGGAGAAAGACTCCCTGCAAGTTATGCCAATTTTTATTTTTCAAATTATGCAGTTCTCGTTCCAACCTTCAACGATCCTAATGACAAAAAAGCATTAGGGATTTTATCTGAGCTAATAACAGATCGACCTGTGATTGGAATTCATTCTGTAGATCTTGTCTGGGGATTGGGAACATTGCACTGCCTAACTCACGAACAGCCTATGTCTGGCAATACATCTCTTGAAGATGATAAACCAAAAGAAAAGTAAAGAAAGTTATGGGGAGTTTATGTGTTTGCCAATATAATTATACATTGATATATTTAAGCATATTCCTTGTTTTTTTTAGAACGTCTTTAATTATACATAATTATGAATTGCGAAATTTTTCGACAAAAACATTATCGCTTTAAAATGAAAATACGCCCGCTGTTTTTTATTCTATTATTAATAAGTGCAATTCCAGCTTTTGCTCAGTCCGATGCCACCCAAGATTCATTATTAGAAAATGCAACATTAGAAAATTGCATTCAATATGCTCTCACACATCAGCCATCGATTCAGCAATCTTTATTAGATGAAGAAATTGCTAACAAAGAGATAAACAGTAAACTGGCTGACTGGTTCCCGCAAATTGATTTTACTTATAATTTGCAGCATAACTACAAGCTTCAAAGTTCAGTAATCCAGGGTAACATTGTAAGATTCGGCGTTATAAATACGTCCAGTGCACAATTCTCTGTGAACCAAACTATTTTTAACAGGGATGTTTTGCTTGCAAGCAGTACTGCCGCTGAAGTTTCAAAACAAGCAGGACAACTTACCGAAAGTAACAAGATAGGTCTTGCTGTAAACGTAAGTAAAGCTTTTTATGCAGTACTTTTATCACAGGACCAATTAGAATTAATAAGTGATGATGTTACAAGATTAGAACAAAGTAAGAAGGATACTTATTATCAATTTAAAAGTGGTTTGGTTGACGAAACAGACTATATGAGAGCTACTATTGCTTTTAATAATGCAAAGGCAGAGCAGCGAGGGGTAGAAGAGGCATTAAAAACAAGTTACGCTTATTTGAAGCAACTTATGGGTTATCCGGCAAATTCCGAATTGAAATTAGTTTATGATCATATCCAGATGAAGAATGATATTTCTGTGGATACTACTGAAATAATTAATTACGAAAATAGGATTGAGTACCAAATTTTGCAGACAGCCCATAGTTTACAGGAGGCAAACCTTAGTTATAACAAATGGAGCTTTATCCCGTCTTTGAAGGCTTTTGGAAATTATAACTTTAATTTTTTTAATGACAAATTTTCTCAACTCTATGACCAAAATTATCCGACGGCTTATATAGGTTTGCAGTTGTCGTTCCCTATTTTTGAAGGCGGCAAAAGGTTTCAGGAAATTCAGCAAGCTTCATTGGAATTAAAAAGATCTGAATATGATATACAATCTTTTAAGAATTCTGCTAATACAGAATACGTTCAGGCTTTGGCGACTTATAAGAGTAATCTCAATAATTATAAGATTCAGAAAGATAATCTTGATCTTGCAAAGAAGGTTTATAACACAATTGAACTTCAATATAAAAATGGAATTAAAACTTATTTAGATGTTATTACTGCAGAGACCGGTTTAAGAACAACTGAAGTAAATTATGTAAGCGCACTTTACCAGGTTCTAAGCAGTAAGCTCGACCTTGAAAAAGCTTTAGGCATTCTAAAATATTAATTTGCTATGGGCAGTTAAAAGGAAAGTTATGGAAATATATATATCAAATTATAACTACATGAAAAATAAAATTTATTTATTAAGCTTGTTCGTTGTAAGCGGTTTTTTACTTGCCGGATGCAGCAAGAATAATGGCGGAATGCCGCAAATGCCTCCTGCCCAGGTTTCTGCTCACACTGTTAAATCGGGGAATGCTGCTTACTATGTTGAATATCCCGCAACTGTAATTGCTCTTAACCAGGTTGAACTAAGACCTTTGGTATCAGGTTATCTTACCGATATCTATTTTAAAGATGGACAGCATGTTACCAAGGGAATGAAATTATATGCAATTGATCAGCAGCAGTATATAGCCGCTTATGATGCTGCAAAAGCAAATCTTGAAAGGGCAAAGCAGGATTATGCTAGATACCAGGATCTTGCGAAGAACAACGCCATAGCTACACAAGTTGTAGAACACTCTTTAGTAGACATGAAATCGGCTGAAAGTAATTTAAGTATGGCGGAAACTAATTATCGTAATTCAGTTATTTATGCTCCATTCGACGGAACGATCGGTATTTCGCAGGTAAAATTAGGTTCAGCTGTAATAGTCGGACAAACATTAATGAATACTATTTCATCCAACAATCCTATTGTAGTTGATTTCTCAATCGATGAAAAAGAAATAGGTCTCTTTACTAGTCTGCTTAATAAGAAATCTGATAGTAAAGATTCTACATTTACACTTCTTTTACCGGATCAAACTATATATCCTTATCCCGGACATTTATTATTTATGGATCGTGCTGTTGATCCTACAACGGGCACATTAACGGCAAGATTAGAATTCTCTAATAATAATGATTTATTAAAACCTGGACTCACTTGTAATGTGAGAGTTTTAAATTATAAAAAAAATGCTATCCTAATTCCAGCCGTAGCAGTTACAGTGCAGATGGGAGAATATTTTGTTTTTGTAGTTGATGGGAATAAAGTCTCGCAAAGAAGAATTGAAGTCGGAAGAACAATTGGTAATGAGACTATTGTAAATGATGGTTTAAAGGCGGGAGAACAAATTGTTACAGAAGGTGTTCAGAAATTACGGGATGGTTCGCCGGTTATGGTTGGTTCGCCCAATACATCTCCAAAAAGTAACTAGAAGATAAAACACAAATGAATAATTCCTCTACTGACTTGATCGGAAAAAGAAATGATTGCTAATCTTTTTATAAAAAGACCGGTAACGGCAATTGTAATCTCAATAATAATTGTATTAATAGGTACCCTTTCTATTTTAAATTTACCTGTAAGCCAATACCCTGATATCACGCCCCCTACAGTTCAGATATCAGCCAATTTTACAGGTGCCGATGCACTTACAGTTGAACAAACTGTAACCACTCCGATCGAATCGCAGGTAAACGGAACCCCGGGAATGGCTTATATGACAAGCAACAGTACAAGCAATGGAAGTGCATCGATAAATGCTGTACTTAGTGAAGGGACCGATCCTGATATAGCAGCTTTGGATATTCAAAACCGTGTTAATATGGCGACCCCCACGTTACCTGCTTCTGTAAAACAACTTGGAGTTGTAGTTAGAAAAAGAACATCGAGCATTCTTCTGATAGTAGCTCTTTACTCACCTAAAGCTACACACAACATTAGTTTTCTCGATAATTATGCAAATATATTTATCAGGGATGCGCTTCTTCGTGTAAAAGGCGTTGGTGATATTTTCGTTCGTGCTGATAACTTTAGTATGCGTATCTGGTTAAAGCCGGATAAATTAGCACAACTTGGTCTCACAGCATCAGATGTTACTGGTGCTTTGGCTTCACAGAACCTGCAGGTTTCTGCGGGAACAATAGGATCTGCGCCGCAAAGCAGCAGCCAGGCTTTTGAGTACACTGTTTTTACAAACAGCCGTTTAAGTACCGAAGATGAGTTTAGAAATATTATTGTCAGTGTAAATCCTCAAACAGGTTCGGAAGTTCATTTAAAAGATGTTGCGAGGGTGGAACTTGGGAAAGTCAGTTATGCTAATAATTCTTATGTTGACGGAAAACCCTCTTCAATTCTTCTGATTTTTCAATCTCCCGGGAGTAATGCTCTTGATGTAGCTCAAGGAGTATATGATGAGATGACCCGGTTACAAAGAGTTTTTCCTAAGGATGTTGATTATAATATCCCGTTTGAAGCTGTTTCCGTTGTTAGTGAATCGATAGATGAAGTTGTTATCACTTTGCTGGAAGCCCTGGGATTGGTTGTACTTGTAGTATTTTTATTCCTTCAGAACTGGCGTGCGACCTTAATTCCTATTCTTGCAATCCCCGTTTCTATCATAGGAACTTTTGCTTTCTTTAATCTTTTTGGCTTTACTATAAATACACTAACAATGTTCGGATTTGTCCTTGCGATAGGAATAGTTGTAGATGATGCGATAATTGTTGTGGAAGCGGTTCAGCATCATATAGATAATGAGAAGAAGACTCCGAAAGAAGCTACAATTATGGCGATGAAAGACATCTCGGGTCCCGTTGTTGCCATAGCTTTAATACTGGCGGCAGTTTTTATTCCTGTTGGTTTTATTCCCGGTATAGTTGGTAAACTCTATCAGCAGTTTGCAATAACAATTGCAGTATCAGTTTTGATCTCTGCTTTTGTTGCCCTCTCACTTACCCCGGCATTGTGTACTTTAATTCTGAAACCGACTGAAGTTAAGAATTCTTCAAAAGGACTCAACAAGTTTTTTTCCATTTTCAATAACTGGTTCCAAAAGACAACCGCTTCTTATTCGGAAGGTGTGAGAAGATGCGTTAAAATTACTCCTTACTTTTTGATAATGTTGGTTGTTGTTTACGCCGGAACGGTTTTATTATTTATGAACAAGCCGACAGGATTTATTCCTAATGAAGATGAAGGGCGCGTTTATGTTTCTTTCGAGCTTCCGGAAGCCGCATCATCTTCAAGAACTGTTGAAGTGTTGAACAGGATGATGGAAATGTTAAAGCAAACCCCTGGAGTAGCCCATTTTGCAGCGATAAGCGGTATAAATGTTGTCAACTTTGCTTCAAAATCAAATAGCGGAACAATTTTTATCCAATTAACACCATGGGGTGATAGATCTAATGATGAGCTTCACTTAAATTCCCTGATGGCGACACTGCAGAGAAAATTTTCTACAATAAAAAGTGCGAATGTTTTTGTGATCTCTCCTCCTGCAATTCCCGGACTTGGACAAACAGGTGGTCTTACTTTTGAGTTAGAACAACAGGAAAGTACTGATAATATAGAACAATTCGAAAATGTTGTTACATCATTTATTATTGCAGCTAACCAGCGCCCGGAATTAAGCCGTGTTTATTCGTTTTTTACTGCAAAAACACCTGGTTACCAGCTTGATGTGGACAGAGAAAAGTGTGCAAAGCTTGGAGTTTCAATTGCCAGTGTGTTCGGTACAGTTCAAACTTTTCTCGGTAGTTCATATATAAATGATTTTACAACCTATGGACGAAATTTCCGTGTTGTTGTTCAAGCCGATACGAACTACCGCTCAACTATTCAAAGCTTAAATAAATACTATGTAAGAAACAACACAGGGAAAATGATTCCTTTAAGTACGTTGATTAATTATAAAGTTATTCAGAATGCACCGTTAATTTCTCATTACAACCTTTTCAGATCTGTCGAAATAAACGGCAATGCAGCAGAAGGTTACAGCAGCGGTCAGGCAATACAGGCTTTAAGGGAAGTAGCTGCAAATGTTCTTCCTTCCGGATATGGATACGAATTTTCCGGTCTTACGAGAGAAGAGATAAATGCAGGCAGCAGTACAATTGCTATTTTTGGTTTATCGATAATATTTGTCTTCCTGTTTCTTGCAGCTTTGTATGAAAGTTGGACAATTCCTTTTTCAGTTTTGTTTGCTGTCCCGATCGGAGCCTTTGGTGCAATACTGGCTTTAACATTTATTCCCAGGTTGAGCGATAACGTTTATGCCCAGATCGGTTTGGTTGCCCTTATCGGTCTTGCTGCAAAAAATGCAATACTAATTGTGGAATTTGCCAGGAGCCGTTTTGATAGCGGTGTTCCTTTAGTTAAAGCAACATTACAAGCTGTAAGGCTGCGTCTACGTCCCATATTGATGACATCTCTTGCATTTATATTTGGTGTTTCACCATTGATTTTTGCGAGTGGGGCAGGAGCTTATGCAAGAGCTACAATCGGTTGGACTGTACTAGGTGGAATGCTTGCAGCAACCTTGCTGGCAATATTTATCGTTCCCGTTCTATTTGTAACTATTGCACATTTTATAACCGGAAGAGAATCTTTAAGTCAGTTGAGGGAACAAGCTTCAAAAGAGGAAGCATAGGACAAAGAGGGTAAGACTAATAACTTTTTGGGATATATTTTTTTATAATAATATTAACCCAAATAATCCTTAAGCCTGTTGCATTCTTTTTTGTTTCTTAACTTTTTTAAACCCATTTCTTTTATTTGTCTTATTCGTTCCCTGGTTAAATTAAATTTTTCCCCGATCTCCTCAAGGGTAGCTTTATGATGACTACCTATTCCAAATGAAAGTTTAATTATTTCAGCTTCTCTTTTATTGAGGCTGGAAAGAAAATTTGCGATTTCCTGTTCAAGTGATTCTTGCATCAGGTCTTTATCGGGTAAATCCTGACCATTTTCAATAACATCCTTTAAGCTGTTTTTGTTTTCATCATTGTTGGTCAAAGGAGCGTCCAGTGACAAATGCCTTGCAGAGGTTTGTAATGTAAACGCTACATCATCAGTACTGACATTTAGAACTTTTGCAAGTTCTTCCAGGGAAGGTTTCGCCTCGTTTTCCTGTTCAAGGATTTTATAAGCCTTGTTTAATTTTGATAAGTTTCCAATCCTGTTAATCGGGAGACGGACAACTCTTGTTTGCTCTGCTATAGCGGTCGTAATTCCTTGCCTTATCCACCAGACTGCATATGAAATGAATTTGAATCCACGGGTTTCATCAAACCGCTTGGCGGCTTTTATCAATCCGACGTTTCCTTCATTTATTAAATCGCCGAGTGAAAGTCCCTGGTTTTGATACATCTTTGCGACAGAAACTACAAACCTTAAATTGGCTTTCACTAATTTATGTTGTGCATTTAAATCTCCATTCCGGATCTTTACTGCAAGATCAACTTCTTCTTCAGCTGTTAAAAGAGCGACTTTACCGATATCCAGGAAATATTGATCAAGAGACTTACTTTCCCGGTTTGTTATTTGCTTTACTATTTTCAAATAAGTAGCTGCCTTAAAAATTATATGCGTTTAGTTGTTAAAATCCCAACCATATAATTGATTTTGAATAAATAGATATTTTAATAAAAGAATATACGATTAATTAACTTAGTGGGAGGGTAATTAAGCTATTTAATTTATTATAATTGCAGAAAAGTGATCAAAGAAACAGGGTAAGAATAAAATAGAAGCTGCGGAAAAACCGCAGCTTAAAATGGAAAGAATTTATTTTAATATCTTCTTCCGCCGCCGCCGCCGCCTCTTCTTTCTCTTTGAGGTCTTGCTTCGTTTACAGTAAGCTTTTTCCCGTTAAGCTCGTATGTATTCAGTTCATCAAGAGCTTTTTGAGCCTCTGCTTTACCCGGCATTTCGATAAATCCAAATCCCTTTGATGTTTGGGTGAACATGTCACGTATAATTTTAACACTATCAACTTTTCCATGTTGTGAAAAAAGTGCTCTAAGCTCATCTTCTTTTACAGTAGAAGCTAAGTTGCCAACAAAGATATTCATTCGAACTCCTTATAAAAAAAATTAAAAAAACATTAAACCATATATGGCATTATATAATACCTTGGTTTTATCGTCATTATTAGGAAAGTTAGGATTAAATAGACAGGATTTACAAGGTTACTAAATCTTAATTTTCTTTAGACGTAATTAAGTTAGCTTAATTAATAGCTAATATCAAGCTTTTAAATATTTCTGGAGAAGTGAGAAAGACACGGACTATTCAACCTGGAAGTTCTTTAAGTATCTGAAGCTTACAAGCTTTTTCTTTTTTTCATCCCAGAGGCTTAAGAAAATGCTTCGAAAACTTTTCCGCAAAGTTAATACAGAGTCTGTCTGCAGAACCGGGTTTTCATTATGACATTTTTCCAGTTTATAATTTGGAATTCTGGGGCTAAGATGATGTATGTGATGGAAACCGATATTACCGGTAAACCATTGTAAAACTTTTGGAAGTTTATAATATGAACTTCCGTATAGAGCTGCTGTCGTATAATCCCAATCCTTCTCATAATTCCAGTAGGTATCTTCAAACTGGTGCTGTACATAAAACAGCCATGCACCTAATGTTGAAGTTATGATAATAATTGGTAACTGAATCATCAGGTAAACTTTTAATCCAAACAACCAGATCATTCCCGCTATTAATAAAGCAATTACAAGGGTTGTATAGTAAGCACTGGGATACACATTTTTCATCTCTTTTTGCTTAAAGTTCGGGAACCTGAATACGACTAAAAAAAGTAATGTTGGAATAATGACGAACAAAAACAAAGGGTTGCGGTAGAGACGGTATTTTAACCTGCCCCATTTAGTTTTCGCAAGGTATTCATTCACCGTCATTGTGTAAACGTCGCCAATACCGCGTCGTTCGAGTTTACCCACGTTTGCATGATGAATTGCGTGACCTTTTCTCCAATAGTGGTAGGGAGTAAAAGTAAAAATACTGCAGACCATTCCCCAAAAATCATTTACTTTTTTCGAATTGAAGAACGAACCATGACCGCAATCGTGCTGAATAACAAAAATTCTTGCCAAAAATCCTGCAGCAGGAATAGAAAGCAGAAGTGTCAGTATATAATTCCATTCAAGGCTGAAGTACATTAATACACAGAAACCAATATATGAAACAAACGAGTTGATTAACTGCCAGCTGCTTTTTAAAGAGTTAGACGAGTGATATTTAGCGACAAGCTTTTTCCATTCAGAGCTGTTTGGTGATGAGGTCATAAACTTTAATTTATTAATATTTCTTGTCTAATTTACATATAAACTGGATTATATAAAATATATTTTATGATGTTAGAATACTTGTTTGTCAGGAAACGATTCGTGACATTCTGCAATTTTTTTAACCCTGTTAGGGATTATATATATTGATTGCGATTTATAATTCACAACGTTTAATATCTGTAAGATCTGTGGCACATTCAAAGTAAAAATTTATGAATCCTCTACGAGGACTAGTCCCTTTTCTCTGTCACTAAGTAGTGTGTGACAGCTTTTTAATAATTGCAGGTTAAGGAGTTTTGTTGAAATCTCAAATTTCAAATCTCAAAGTCAAATCTTTATATATAATAATGTTCAAATAAGAGGAATTTTTGCTTCACATATTTGAGATTTGCGATTTAAGATTTGAGATAAAGATTTGGTTTTCATTCTGTTCTATCAATTATAAAATTTTATGTATCTTTTACACGTAAATTTCAGTCCGGTGTTTATTATAGATAGCAAACCGGGATTTTGTGTATAATAATAATTTGTCTAGGGAGAGTTATGCCGAACATAAGAATTATTTCGTGGAACGTAAACGGAATAAGAGCCGCCTATAAAAAGGGGTTGCTCGATTGGTTTAATACCGAGAAGCCGGACATCCTTTGTCTCCAGGAAACCAAGGCTCATCCCGAACAATTAACTGAAGACCTGACTTCGGTTAAAGGTTATAAGTCCTTTTTTTCTTCGGCTGAGAAAAAGGGTTACAGCGGCGTTGTTACTTACACTAAACCCGAACCGGTTGATGTTAAAAACGGGATCGGTATTAAAAAGTTCGATAGCGAAGGCAGATTTATAATTACAGATTATAAAGAGTTCATTCTTTTCAATATTTATTTCCCTAACGGCAAAGCATCGCAGGAAAGACTCGATTATAAAATGGAGTTCTACGAAACTTTTTTGAAACATCTGAAAAAACTGTTAAAGCAGGGAAAGAAAATAGTTATCTGCGGAGATGTAAACACTGCTCATAAAGAAATTGATATTGCCCGACCAAAAGAAAATGGAAAAATATCCGGCTTTCTGCCAATAGAACGCGAATGGATAGATAAGTTTTTAGATACAGGATTCATAGATACATTCAGGGTGTTTAATGAAGAACCTGATAATTATACCTGGTGGGATATGATAACACGGGCAAGAGACAGAAATGTCGGTTGGCGTATTGATTATTTTTATATAAGTGAAAGTCTGCGTAAAAATCTCAAGTCCGCTTTTATTCTTTCCGATGTTATGGGCTCAGATCATTGCCCGATCGGGATTGAACTTAAGTTTTGATTTTCTAAATACCAATATTCGTTCAGAATAAATTAAGATTTTCCTATATAACGATTGATATTATTGTGATTGAATAAATATTAAGGCATGTATTTAAGCTCTTCCAGGAATTAACGTTGCCTAATTAATCCTACCGATTTTAGCAGGGAAACAACACGATTAAACGCCGACTCCTTAAGCTGATCCTAAATTTTTCATAATATTTGAGTTTTGACTTTTGAGATTTGAGATAAAGACTTGGTTTTCCCTCAAAATACAAGTAATTTTTAGTTGTGAATTATTGATTTTTTACGGAGGAAAACGATTGTGATTATAGCCATTCCAAAAGAAATACTAACCGGTGAAAACAGAGTTGCCACAGTTCCCGATGTTGTTCCAAAGCTTATAAAAGCCGGGTTTGAAGTTCAAATTGAAAAAAATGCAGGTTTAAATGCAGGCTTCACCGATGAAAAATATAAATCGGCAGGAGCTAAAATTGTAGATAACCTGCAGGAACTTTATTCATCTGCAGATATAGTTTTTAAAGTTCAAAGACCGATGGAACACCCTGAACTTAAAAAGCACGAACTTGATCTTATGAAAGAGGGGACACTGCTTATTACTTTTCTTTATCCATTAAATTATCCAGATGCTGCAAAGAAATGTGCAGAAAAAGGAATCGATGCAATATCGATGGATATGATTCCGAGAACTACACTTGCACAGAAAATGGATGCACTAAGTTCGCAGGCAAACCTTGCGGGTTACAAAAGTGTTATAATGTGTGCAAACGAGCTTGGCAAAATCTTTCCTTTAATGATGACGGCTGCCGGAACAATTTCTCCCGCTAAAGTTGTAATTATGGGAGCGGGAGTTGCAGGTTTACAGGCACTCGGTACCGCGAAAAGATTAGGTGCCGTTGTAGAAGTTTCAGATATTCGTTCCGCGGTTAAAGAAGAAGTGCAGTCTCTCGGCGGAAGGTTTATCGAAGTCGAGACAGATGAAAATATGCAGGATGCCGGAGGCTATGCAAAAGAAGCTTCGGAAGAATTCCTTAAGAAACAGAAAGAACTTATCTTCAAGCACATTACTGAAGCAGATATTGTAATTACAACAGCACTTGTTCCGGGCAGAAAAGCTCCTGTCCTTGTTACAGAAGAAATGGTAAAGAATATGAGACCGGGCAGCGTTGTTCTCGATATGGCAGTCGAGTTTGGCGGAAACTGTGAAGTTAGTGAAAAAGGAAAGACTGTTAAAAAGTATGGAGTTACAATTATAGGTGAACCTAATTTACCGAGCCTTGTTCCGACTCATTCGAGCGAGATGTACTCTAAAAATCTTTTAGGATTAATAACTTACATTGGGAAAGAAGGAAAGGTAGAATTAAATCTCGATGATGAAATTGTAAAGGGGAGTCTGATCACTTATAAAAAAGAAGTCGTGAACGCACGTGTTAAGGAATTGATAAAATAGTGAAATATATAAAGAGGTTGCTTCAAAAGTGATTATTACTGTCACACTGAGCCTGTCGAAGTGTGAGTTTGTTAGCAGTCTTCGACAAGCTCAGACTGACAAACTTTTTAGATAATATCTTAGGAAATGTTATAAATGGAATTAACTTTGGAAAAAATTTATAGAACCAGCCTACCTAAGGAAGGAAAATGTTTATGGAGAATTTAACTTTTTTAATGCACATCTATGTTTTTGTGCTGGCGATATTTGTCGGTTTTGAACTTATTACTAAGGTCCCGCCAACATTGCACACGCCGCTTATGTCGGGTTCAAATGCAATATCGGGAATTACAATTGTTGGTGCGTTGTTAAGTGCGGGACTCGAACAATTTACAATAAGCACAATACTCGGAATGGTTGCTGTAATCTTTGCTATGATAAATGTTGTCGGCGGATTCTTAGTTACCGATAGAATGTTAAAAATGTTTAAGAAGAAAAAGTGAGGATGAAAAATGAGAATTGTAATTGAAATAACTTACCTGGCATCCTCGATCTTTTTCATCTTCGGAATAAAATATCTTGGCTCGCCAAAAACTGCACGAAAAGGAAATCTCTTTGCTTCAATCGGAATGTTGATGGCAATTGTCATCACTTTGTTCGATCAGCATGTGCTTACTTTTGAATGGATAATTATCGGAATAATAATTGGCTCAACAATCGGAGTTATACTTGCGATAAAAATTCCTATGACGGGAATGCCGCAAATGGTTGGAATGTTAAACGGTTTCGGCGGCGGTGCATCAACACTTGTTGCACTTGCCGAATATTATAAAATTAATCCTAACTATCCTGTTGACAAGGGTTTGGTTTTTAATCTTCCCATCGACCAGGGAATTGCAATCATACTTAGCTTGTTGATCGGTGGAGTTACATTCACAGGTTCAATGATCGCTTTTGGTAAATTGCAGGGGATTGTAACCGGAAAGGTTGTTAAGTATCCTCTACAGCATCCGATAAATCTTATCCTGGTGCTTGCTGTAGTTGCCTGTGGAATTTATATAGTTATTAATCCCGGTTCAATTTCATTAGTTTTAATTATTGTTTTTGTTTCACTTCTTCTCGGTGTTCTTCTTGTGTTGCCAATCGGCGGTGCAGATATGCCTGTAGCAATATCACTATTAAATTCATATTCGGGAATTGCAGGCTCAACAACAGGATTTGTTCTTGGAAATAATGAATTAATTATTGCGGGAGCGCTCGTCGGAGCTTCCGGAATAATACTTACTCTTATTATGTGCCGCGGAATGAACAGGTCTTTGATGAATGTATTACTTGGCGGTTGGGCTTCAGCAGGTACTGCGGGACCAGCAACCGGAACATCTTCACCAAAGGGTGATGCAAAATCTATAGATGCCGAAGAACTTGCAATGCTTCTCGATTCTGTAAGCAGTGTTATAATTGTTCCCGGTTACGGAATGGCTGTTGCACAGGCTCAGCATGCCGTACGTGATTTAATGAATGTACTTGAGAAGAAAGGTATAAATGTTCGTTTTGCAATTCATCCTGTTGCAGGAAGAATGCCCGGACATATGAACGTTCTTCTTGCAGAAGCACAAGTTCCTTATGATAAGCTTTTTGCAATGGAAGATATAAATGATGATTTCTCAAATACCGATGTAGTAATTGTAATCGGTGCGAATGATGTTGTTAATCCTGCTGCTCGCCACGATCAGAGCAGTCCTATTTACGGAATGCCTATTTTGAATGTAGATTATGCAAAAACTGTGGTAATAAATAAGCGTTCTCTTAATGTTGGTTATGCAGGAATCGATAATGAATTATTCTTCTATCCGAATGCACTTATGTATTTTGGTGATGCGAAAGAAGCGATGACTAAGCTGACAAACGAAATTAAGAACACTGTGAGAAATTTTGAATTTTGAGATGTTGAATTCTGAATTTTAAGAAATTAGTTAAAGAGTTTTTGGGTGAACAAACTAAGTTTATCATCGCTATTTTTGCTGATACTTGTATTTTTGCCCAAAACTTTTTCTCAGGATCAAACTGAGCTTGAAACGGACCTCTTTACTTTTACCTTTATTGGAGATTCTCTTACAGTACAGGATACCAGCGGGGAACAAATTTATTCAAAAAAATTTCTGAATCCTTTTGGCTATTTAGCCGATCTTGATGGAGATGGTAATAATGAATTCTTAGTGAGAGATTCTTCCATCACTCTGAACGACCAGTTCATATATGAACTATACATTTATAATGTGCTGGATACATTTTACCTTGCAGGGGAAATAAATTCAGGGACTACACAACCTTACGAATCAGAATCAGGGGAAATTGAAGGACTTATAATTGTCACAGGGAATACCGATTTTGTTTACTTGAATGAAAATAGTGAATATGTGTCGTTGCCTTTGAATTGCTGGAAATTTGAGGAAGGTGAAATCTATTCTATTAATAATGAGGTTTACGATCTCTTTACGAATGAAAACAATAATATACTTTCGACTTTAGAAAACATTCCTTCAGAAGATAAAAATGATTGCGACTCAACATCAAATGTGAAATCATTAGTTGCATCTGCGTATATAAATTATCTTAATGCTGGAGAAAATGCACTCGCTTCTAATTTAATAAGCACATATTATCCTTGTGAAGATGCATCGAGATTCAGGGAGGAATTAGAGTCCATTTTTCAAAAAGAAAATAACTGACACAGCTTTTTAATGATTTACAAAATTATTTCTTTAATTTTATTTTTACTTCCACTTTCTTTTCTCTCATCTCAGGATATTAAGATAAAAACTCTGAGGGCTTATTCATCGCAGGATGAAACTTTAATTCCAATCATTCCCGAAGCAGGTGGGATGATAATCGAATTTGATGTGGAATCTGAATTTGAGCCGAACCTTAATGTGGTTTTCAGGTTTTGTGATAAAGATTGGAATCCTACCGATAATATTTTTCTTGCAAATGTTGGAAAAAATATCGCCCACTTTCTTAACCTGGAAACTCTTCCGGTTTCGGTAAAGGATGCAAAGTATCATTTTAAAGGTGAATTTCCGGGAAATTATCCTGATCTTGAATTTCCATTTTCCGGGAAATGGATGTTTTATATTACGGATTCTAATGATACTTCAATCATTTTTGGTTCGGGAAAGTTTTATGTAATTCAAAATGATATTAAAATGAATGTCACTTTAAAGAGGGAACAACTGGAGGATAAAGTTTATTCACCTGCGGACCTCGCAAAAGTATTTAATGTAACCGCCGAATTTAATATTCCTGATGAAATGTTTCCACAGTTTGTAGATCATCTTGAAATAATTGAAAATCAAAAGATTTATCAGCCTTATATTGTTAATCGCGATTTCAACACAAACACGAGACATTTTTATTGGGACGGAAACAGAAAATTTTCTTTTACTGCAAGAGATATTTATCCTGTTAAAGAATACCGTCAGGCTGATTTTAGAAATACAAATAAATTCAGCAGTAAAGATGTTAAAGCACAGTTTGATGGAATCGAATATTCCAGGTTTTATAAAGCGGCAAGGCGCGATATGAACGGTGGATCAATCTTAACAAATTATAAAAACGATTTTGCTACTTATCTGAATGTCACTTTTTCAATAAGACCTCCCGATGAAAATGCAGGTGCTATTTTTCTTGTAGGAGCCTTTAACAACTGGCAGGTTCTTCCAGAATATCAGCTAACAAACAGCTATGGACTTTATTCAAAAACAATATTGCTCAAGCGTGGTATTTATGATTACCAGTATGTTGTAGCCGATGTCATCAATGATGTAATAAAAAATTATGATTGGATTTATCTTGAGGGTAATACATGGGAAACTTCTAATGTTTATCATGTATTTTTATATTATAAAGATCCGAATTATGGAGGCTACGACAGAATAATTGGTTATGCAAAAATTATAAGCCGGTAAAAAAATGGAAAAATTAAAAATTGGAATTATTGGAGTCGGTCATCTTGGTAAACTGCATGCCAAGATGTTTTCAGGAATTGAAAGTTGTGAACTTGTAGGGATTTTTGATATTGATCCGGAAAATACAAAAACCGCAAGTGATGAATTTGACTTAAAAGTTTTTGAAAGTGAAAAATCATTACTTGAAGAAGTCGATGCTGTATCGGTTGCGGTTACAACCACAGCACATTTTGAAGTTGCAAAAAGATGTTTGGAGAGGGGAGTGCATGTTTTCCTGGAGAAACCGATAACATCAACAATTGATGAAGCAGAAAAATTAGTGAAACTCGCTTCTGAAAAGAAACTTACTTTACAAGTTGGTCACATAGAAAGATTTAATCCGGCTTTAATTTCGCTTGAAAAATATATCTCAAATCCTGTTTTTATCGAGAGTGACAGGCTTTCCCAATTTAACCCGCGCGGTACCGATGTAGCGGTTGTGCTTGATCTTATGATTCATGATATAGACGTTATCCTTAGTCTTATAAAAAGCGATGTAAAAAGAATCGATGCAAGCGGTGTGGCAGTGGTCTCTGATAATGTTGACATTGCAAATGCCCGGATACAATTTGAGAACGGGGCAGTAGCAAATGTAACTGCCAGCAGAATTTCCCAAAAGAAAATGAGAAAGATGAGAATTTTTCAAAAAGATAATTATATCGGTTTAGATTTTGTTACCGGTGCTTCCGAAGTTTACCGTTTACTTTCTGCTGAAGATACAGTTTCATCAGGAACTTCATTTGTTGAAATAGGTGTCGGTGACAAAAAGAAAAGATTAGTTTATGAGCAACCTGAGGTTAAGGAAATAAATGCTCTTTCTTATGAATTAGAATTATTTGTCAAAGCAGTAATTACTAAAACACGCCCGGTTGTTTCGGGGGAAGATGGATTGCGTGCTCTGACTGTTGCAAATGAAATAATTAAAAAGATCGAAGAATCAAGAATAAAATAAGAGGGATTAGAATGAAAAATAAAAATCTTAGGAATATTATTGTTTGAAGTCGTTTCAGATACTTTTAATAATCTTTTTATTCAACAATCTAAGCTGCAGTGTTTATCAGACTCTTACAAACATATCCAGGTTAAAATTTCAACTAGGTAATGTTAGCGGTTTCAGTCTAAGCGGAGTTGATCTTACAAATAAAAAGAAATTGAGTGATTTTACAGCAGTAGAACTAATTAAGATTTCTTCTTCCTTTGCTTCTGGAAAACTTCCAGTTTCTTTTGTACTTAATGTTAAAGCGAATAATCCGAATGATGGAACAGGTGGTTATCCTAAAACTAATGCTACTCTAAAAGAATTTCCGTGGAGATTATTAATTGATAATAAAGAAACTATTTCAGGAAACATCGGTTCACCAATATCCGTCCCGGGAACCGGACAAGAAACGATAATTCCTTTAACGATCGGAATGGATTTTATGCAATTCTTCAAAGACAAAAGTTATGACTCGATTATTAATCTCGCTTTAAACATTGGTGGTTATTCGGGAAGTTCATCAAGCTTATCACTTTATGCCAGGCCTGTTGTTTCAACTTCAATAGGAAATATTTCTTATCCGGGTGAAATAAAAATAGTAGATTTTCAGTACACAAAGTAATAACAATTATTAAAGTACATTCGTCTTATATTTAATGACTGAAAAATCGAAACAGGCAGCAGTATAGTATTTTCTGCAAAAGCGTAAAAATGATACCAGTGCCTGGTGTAAACGTTATATAAAATTGCTTTATGATTATCTTTGTTTATGCGATTTATTTTGATAATATTTTTTCTGAGTTTCTCTCTTCAGACTTTTCCCCAGGAAATTGATACATTAGTTGTTGCAGACTCATTGCGTGCCCCAATTCTTTCAGACAGCCTTTCAATTTCGGATACTCTAAGTAAGAAGACTTATGATGTCGATACTACTATTTATACGGAATCTTCCGATTCATTAATCTTTTACGTGAATAAAAAGAAGATGGATATATACGGAAACGCTTCGATTCAGTATAGAGAAACCAATCTTAAGAGCGCAAACATTTTTGTCGATTTCCAAACAAACAATATAGATGCAGAGGGAGTTCCGTCCGATTCGCTTCCAAACAAATATAAAGGAACACCTGTTTTAAAAGAAGGTGCGGATAGTTACAATGGTTTTAAGATGAGATATAATTTTAAAACTAAAAGGGGATTTATCTCTGCTGCAGGAACAGAAACAGATGGAGCGATTTATTCAGGAGCAAAAATTAATAAAGTTAATGAGGATACATATTTTATTAAGGATGGAATATATACAACCTGCGACAGTGACACGCCCGACTATTATTTCTATTCTCCCGAAATGAAAGTAATCAATAAAAAGGAAATCGTTGCCAAATGGATATGGATGTTTTTCGGAGGCGTTCCTTTTCCTGTTCCACTACCGTTCGCTGTTTTTCCTCTTGAATCAGGAAGACGTTCCGGAATTGTTCCTCCTGTGTTTGGAGATGATGCAACTTACGGGAAATATTTTTCACGCTTCGGGTATTTCTGGGCGATCAGCGATTATATGGATCTTCTTTTAACGTCGGATTATTATACAAGAGGAAGCTTCAATTTCAATTCGCGTTTCAGGTATGCAAAAAGATATAATTTTACCGGAAGTCTTGAAGGAAATTACAAAGTTTTTAAAACCGGTGAGCCTTCCGATCCGGATAGAACAGTAAGCAAAGACTGGTTTATGAGATTAAGTCATAATCAAACTATCACACCTACTTTGCGATTAGATGCAAATCTTCAGTTCGTCTCGGGCTCAAATTATTCGAGAAGAACTATTTATGATTTGAATGAAGTATTAACGAGAAATATTATTTCAAATGCTACACTGACAAAATCGTGGGATGAATCAGGAAACAGTATGTCGTTAAATTACAGCAGGACTCAAAATCTGGACAATGAAACTATATCTGAAATTCTTCCCAGGTTTTCTTTTAACATGTCACAAAAATATCCTTTCAGGGGGAAGGGAAGTTCCGGAAACTACAAATGGTATGAACTTATCGGGTACACTTATTCCGGCTTGTTTCAGAATAACAGGAACAAAACAGGTGATGGTCTTAAAATAAGAGGAGGTAATACAGCACCAGGTAAATATAAATGCTTCACCGAAGGTAGGATATTTTAGTCTAACTCCTTCTATCAGCTATATGGAAAGATGGTATAACAAAAGAATTGAAAAAGAATTTGCAGGTTTAACAACTAACGGGGATGATTCTATAGTAACAAAAGATGTTAATGAAATTAATATGGTAAGAAGTTTCAGTACAGGCGTACGAGCTTCACACAAAATTTTATGGAATTGTTCAGCCGGGCATTTTGGGAATTAGTGCAATAAGGCATACAGTTAGTCCGAGTATAAGTTATTCTTACACGCCTGATTTTTCAGAGCCTTTTTGGGGTTATTACGGAAGTTATGTTAACTCTGACGGCAATACCGTAAAGTACAATAAGTTTGAAAGAGAAATATTCGGTGGACCTGGAAGAGGAGAAACCCAGAATATTGCTTTTAATGTTTCAAATATTTTTGAAATGAAAACCACAGTCGATCCTACCGATACAACTTCTAAAGAACAAAAGATACAGCTCTTAAATCTCGATGCTTCTTTAGGTTATAACTTTGCAGCAGATAGCGTTAAGTTCTCACCTATAAGTCTTGGTTTCAGAACACAGGTAGGAAATTTATTTAGCTTTAATGGCAGTTCAACTTATACATTATATGATGTGAATGAAGCTGGACAAAGTATTAATAAATTTCTAGTTGACCAAGGGAAAGGATTACTAAGGCTTACTTATTTTAGCTTCTCGATATCAACTAGTTTATCTGGTGAGAAATTAAAATCTTCAGAACCAGAAAATAGAACTTCTCTAAACCAGGAAGATGAATTTCAGCTTGGACAGCAAAACCAGGTTTACAAAGGAATTTATGATACCAAAGATGCTGATTTTACAATTCCATGGGATGTTTCACTCAATTATAATTACAGTTTAAATAAAATGAATCCCGCGCAGGCAATTATAAGCTCTAACTTAAGCAGTTCTATTAATTTTAATCTAACACCAAAGTGGAAATTCTCTTTCAGTGGCAGTTATGATTTTGACAGGCAAGAATTTGCTGCGCCGCAGATAAAAATCTCACGTGATTTACATTGCTGGATTATGAATTTTACATGGAACCCAATCGGTACTTACAGAGGTTACACTCTTGAAATAAGAGTCAAAGCTCCGCAGCTACAGGATTTGAAGATAACAAAGAGAGATAGATTTTACAGCGGCTATTAACCTTGAAGGTGGCAAAATATGTTGCATTATATTATAGATGGAAATAATGTTATCGGGAAAATCCCGGACTTATTTAAACTGCAAAAAAGTGATAAGCAAAGATCGAGAGAGCAATTAGTTTATCTTTTACAGAAATATTTTCAGAATAAAAAGATAAACTTAACTCTTCATTTTGATGGATATGCAAATACTCCTTTGTCTTTACCAAAAGGTAAAATTATTTATTCAGAAAATAAACTTGCAGATTCTCTTATTAAAGAAAATATAGAAAAAATAAAAAACAGGAAGAACATTATTCTTATCACTTCAGATAATGAATTAATAAATTTTGGCAAAGCGTGTGGCTGCACGATAATTTCAAGTAAGGATTTTGGAACGACGCTTACCAAAGGAAATAGTATTGATGAAGAAAAATCTAGAACAGAAGAGATTAATGACGTTGAAGAATGGAAGAGGATATTCTTAAAAAAATAGAGTTGATGAAGATTTGGTAAAATACTAAACAAATATTAAAGTTTTTTTTGAAGGACTATTGACTTTTTAATTTTACTATTCTAAACTCTTTTCAAGAAATTTAATTATAAATCCTTGAGGGGGTTTAAATGGGTCGGGTTCAAATTTGGGATTATAGAAGAAGCGGTTATCTCATCTGTAGAATCACATCTTTACTAAAGCAATTATATGGGAGAGGGTTTAATGAAAAAGGTAGCTTTAATTATATTTATTTCCTTTTTCTCTGTATTTGATTTATTTCCACAGGTAATAATAAAAGAGAAAGTGGAAATTAAACCTGGAAAGTATTTTAGTAATTCTTCATCTGGCGAACACACAATTATTTTTAACCTGCAATGGGACAACCCGGGGGCTCAGGCAACGGTTATAGGTGTTTCTATACCATGCCAAAGCGCTGGTGCAGACTGGCAATATGGGGGAAGTATTTCACTTACTGTTAATAATGCGCGTGCAGGTTTATACTGGTTTCAGCCAAGAGTTAATCAGGATCCTTATGATACAACACGGTTTTATTACCAGCTTTATTTTGACGGAGTAATTGTAAGAAACGACAGCGCTGTTTTGATCGGGGGATTCGGTGGTGGTTCATTTCCTTACTTTAATGTGCAATATACTCCGCCTCTTATTTCGGATTATTCTTTTATTTTGGTGTCAAATGAGTTGTGCTACAGGAAATTTGGGGAGCTTGGTATAGGTGCATCAAACAATTGTGCTACCGGAGTATCCTGGAATAGCAGCACGAACCTTATTAATCTAACAATAACAAGTGGTCAGGAATTTGCTTCTTTTTATCATTATGATTTTAGCAGCTATTTCCCGACTATTGAATTGCTCGGCGATAATATAGAGGTTACTTTGGCGGAACTTGAAGATATAAGTCTGGAACAGGATAGCCTTTTTAATGGCAGCAATGTAAAAGTTAATGTTCAGGCTGAATGGGGAGGAGTAATAAAAACAGATTCGGCAACAGCTTATCCTGCAACCGGATATGTAGTTTCTGCAGAAAGCTTCGGGGTGGAAGAAATAAACACCGGCGAAGAAGTATTTATGGAACTTAATGTTTTATCGGATCATAGTTGCAGTTTTTGTCTCCCTTTATATGAGACATATAATGCTGAAATTATTAAAGGGAGGAGAATACGGGAGTCTAATTGATCCGGTAACATGGAGAAAGTGTACAAAGCCTGACCGGCATTGAGCAATATACTTTTGGACCGGGACAGCCGTGTGGCGTTGCAGACCTTGATTATATAGCAGATGGTATCAGTGCGGATACTGAGGACAGTGTTATTATCAGGATAAGCACTTCCGATCCGCAAATACAATCGGCAAATAAATTATTTTTAATTCAGCCATCACCAGTATTTGTAACGATAACACCCGATACACTTTCTCCAGGTGATACGGCTTCTATAGTTATAAAGAAAAGAAATCCTGATGGTACAATCGAAGTTTTTCCACCAGATCAGACTTTTGAGATAGGAATTGCAGAGGGTTGTCTAGGAAATCTCTTTGCCTGCGATGAAGAAGATTGTTACCTGGAACCACATTTTTATGGTATACCCAACTCAGTTCCGGTATATTTTGTTGCTGATGTGTCTGCAGATAGTGGTACTGTTAAAATAAGGGTAGGATTAATTGATGATGGTGGAATAATAGGTGCAGGTATAGCAGCACCAGATGGTCCCACTGGATTTAAGAAAATTGGCAAAGAAAAGCCTAAAGTTGCTATGAAGAAAAATCGATCTGTCGAGGAAAAGGCGGCATTTATTAAAGATGTTAAGAGCAAAGTTAATAACACAGCACTTTCGATTTCGGAAAAACAAAAAATGGTTGAAAAACTGAATACCTTGGCATCTCCCAATGCAGAAAGTAGTGCATGTTTTATTGGCGATTTTATTGAGTCAACTTTTGGTATTGGAAGTGTTGATATTGTACAAGAAAATGAATGCGATAACATTTCAACCGAACATTCTACAATTAGTTATAATGTTGTTGAAAGGAATGAATTTTACCCAATTTCTGTTAATGATAACGGAGATTATTTGCAAATATCAGAATTGGCCCAAGTCTGTGATGATCCAAATAAATCTGACCAAGCAGGTGGTTCTAAGCCTATCGAGTATAAACGATTTAAATATGATTATAATACCAACACATTTATTAAATCTTGGGAATTAGAACCTTACAAGATTGTTGATAAGGTGCATTATTATTTTGTTAATCCTCAAAATAACAATCCCACTCCTCTGATATTGGATTTTATTGCCGGTGTTTGTTATTTGAAGATTAATCCACCAGGAAGTGTTCCCAAAATGCTAATTGAAAATATTAATGAAGTAAATGATCCTGCAAAAATTCTGCAGGATGACGCCGAACAAGCATTTGCTGATTTCTGCGGTTTCAATTGTTATCCAAATGAATTATATAAGTATGTGCCGATTGAATTAATTAGAATACATGAAAGAGAACATTTGGCCGACTATAAAAGTATAATTGAAGAAATGTTTCCTACTTTAATAAATGATATTGAGAATTATAAAGATTTATGTGAAAGTTATGATGAAACTCATAGATTGAATGCTGAAAAGGTTATATATGATCTAATTTGGAGATTTGTTCAACGGGCTAACAAAGAAATAGAAAACCTCAGCGGATCAGGAGATTCTGCCAAGGAATTAGACCACGAAAGGGAAATTCAGAGTCGACCAAGTATAAAAGGTAGAATAGAAGATTACAAAACAGCACTAGAAAAAAGATTTCCTCTAAAGCTATTTGGAAAAGATTGTTCCAATTGCAGCTATCAATAAATAAGCGTGGAGTTGAAAATGAGATATTTAAGTAAAATAGTAATCCTAATACTGATACTAACTAATTCTATAATAAAGGCGCAACAAGAACCTTCAGCAGAAACAAAAGCGTATATATTGTCAATGATTCAGAGTGATGATTACTTTGATAGGAGTAAAGCTATTGGGGAAGCACTCTTTTATAATGTTCCTGAAGTAGTGCCAATTCTGGAACAGACTATTTGGCAACAAGGGCGAAGCTTAGCTTACGATTATCTATTAGCATTAAGTAAGTATAACTCACCAAATTTCATTTCACTTGCACATCAGTTTATGAATGCTGTGGACACTATACATGTAGAAAATGCTGATTTTATAGACACTCTTGAAATGAAGGTTAATATAACATATGAGTTATTTTTAAAAGGAGATTATTCTACAGCGGAAAATGTATTTGAACTAGTAGATAGAAAAAAGCCAGAAACATTCAGGAATTCTTCAAATCTCTTGGAAAAGATAATTAATAATTTACCGACCTATGAAAGTCAAGCAAAACAAGAATTAATTAGAATAGCGTACTTAGATAATTGGTCTGAAAGTTATAATGCTATCAATACACTTGTAAAGAAATACGGAATAGAGACAGCTCCAATTTTAGCATATGCCTTTGAAAATTTTAATAATAGACTAAATGATAGATCAATCAGGGCGCTGGCATTAAATAACCTATTAAAATTTAATTATCCTAATTTAGATGAACTGATGCGAAACAGATTACTATTAGATTCAACAATGACAACTGAGATAGTGAGGGATTTATTTGAGTATTACCCATCAATTCAAAACTATCAGTATGTAAGTGATCATTTAACTCAAATTCACAACGAAACATCAAGAAGTATTGTTGCAGAGTTTTTAATTGTATTCAAACAACAGAATCTGGATTCACTGAAATCTACCCTTCAGCTAATCGATGAATTAATAAATTTAGTAGATACTGTTTACAATGATAACTGGTTAGCGAATGAAGAATTGATCAGTGAACTGCAAAATCAACTTCAATCTGCCAAAACAAACTTACAAAATGGAGATTCAATTGCTTGTGTTATAAATATTAAATCTTTTCAGGATACTGTTGATGTAGTTTATAAAGATTCTCTTAACTCAGATCCTCGTTTTATAACAATAGAAGGCTGGAAATTTCTCTACTACAGTGCACAATACATTTTAGACAGATTACCGGAGATACCGTTGGGGAGTAATATATCCACCTACGCTCTCTTTGCAACACATAGCCTATGGTTAAAGGAAAATTCGGATGTCTTGTCCGGCGATATTGGTGTAAATGAAGCAGGTTCTGCTCCTTTCCTGGATTCACAGGTTGAACTTTCAATTGGAATTGGGGTAACTACTCCGGTTGGATATTCTATTAAAGCAACCAGGATAAAAGTAAAACAAGGTTCTACTATAAACGGTGATGTTTACTATAACGAACTTGACAATAATGGTACTATCACAGGTTTGCAAAATACGCCGTTGGAATTGCCAATAGTTAGTACTTTTCCTGAATTTAAATCTTCGACGCCAGGGACAATTGATATTGTAATACCAATTGGCGGAGAACAAACGTTGCAGCCGGGAAGCTATGGAACTATCCAGGTAAAAAAGAACGGGAAACTGATATTGAGAGGAGGAGAATATCACATAAACTTATTTAATGGGGGAATTAATAATCAAATAGTTTTTCAATCGCCTTCAGAAGTAAGAATAGCTGATAAGTTTGACAGCGGACAGGGAAGCTATATTGGTCCCGAAGATACTACTACAGTAAGTGCAAAAGATATAATTTTTTATGTAGGCGGGATAAATGGAAATAATGGAAATCTCGGTGCTACTCCCAAGGCAGCAAAGATAGGAATAAGCAATGTAATTAAAGCTAATTTTTTTGTACCCAATGGTACATTGTGGATAAAAGAACATAGTGAGATAGAAGGATCTTTTATAGCAAAAGATATAGAATTTGGAATTGGAGCGAAAGTTAAATTAAACTCAGCATTTTAAAATGTAGCACAGATTATTTATCTATGCGAGGGAGACAAAACAATGAAAGCAATAGTTTTATTTTTACTATCGGGATTATTTTTATTTACTTATTCCCAGACTATCTACGAAGTAGTGCCTGGGACTAAGAGTAACCAAATAATTCTTAGCTTATCAAATATTTCAAGTATAACAAATGCAGAAAATGTAACTGTGAAACTCTTGAAAGGTTCATCAAATCTACAGTTTAACCAAGATGAACAAATTATTAAAAGAATAGATGCAAAAGGAGAAACGGAAGCAGCTTTTTCATTCGACATAAAAAGAGAAGCTCCTGTTAATGTAAAGGATAGTGTTGAATTTATGATAACTGATAACAAATCAATCTTTCAGAAAAAATTATTTATACTGAATTATACTCCGCCAACAGATTATAAACTGGAGCAGAACTTTCCCAATCCGTTTAATCCGGTTACAACAATACAATACCAGCTTCCGGTGGACAGTAAAGTAATACTAAAAGTTTATGATATACTTGGAGCAGAAGTAACAACCCTGGTTAATGAAGTACAGCAGGCAGGATACAGGCAAGTGAGGTTTGATGCTTCAACACTTTCAAGTGGAGTTTATATTTACAGAGTAATTGCAGGGAATTATATTTTAACAAAAAAGATGATGGTGCTAAAATAGGGTAGCAAATATTTTATCAAAAATTCTTTTGAAAGTTGAAAGTAAGGGATTCGGGAAGATTAACAGGTCTTGAAATTCCTACAGAAAAATTCCACGATACTTCTTCATCTAAACTTTTATTGTAGGAAGAAACTAATCTTACAGCGTTTATTGCACTCGCAATCCTGTTAACGATTAAAGCCCCGACAACAAATCTTACATCATTAAAAGTTTGTTCGCTCGATACCCACATGCCTCTGTAAGTTTTTCTATCATCGGGAGTTTGCCAGCTCCAGTAATAAGTAGAGGGCTCATACATTTCATCGAAGTTTCTTTCAAGCGCTCTCTCATTATTGTAGTCGTTAATATTCGAATATTCGCTAATTGTCGAAAGATAATCGTCATTCTTTCCTTCTAAATTTACTCCACCTTTAGAAGAAGCAAAAGATTTATACCTGTCTTTCTGCCAGTTGCCGTAAGCTTTCATACCGATGTATGTTGTCCATAACGCTCCTTCAGCGATAGTAAAATATTTTCCACTCGAGTAAGAGCCGGCATATAATTCTCCCATCCCCGGCAGCAATAGTGAATAAATAATTGCTAATCCCGGGCTTTTCTTTTTTGGTGCATCGTAGACTACATTTATCTCCTGCAAATTTTTTTCAGGAGCAGATTTTAATCCTTGTTTAAGCTCAAGCAAGTTCTTTGAATTTTGAGGAAAGCTTAAAGCGGCGAGGCCGAATATTAGGAATAATAATTTTTTCATATTTAAATATAAATATCTATATCAACTTGCTATTAATTCAACTGATTTTTTTGTCCCCTTAATATTGCCGGAACAAGTATTATCGACAATATTATCAATAGCAACAGAATATACTTTGTTTACAAGGTTAGGATTATAATCGAGGACAACTCTCACATAGTTTGAAGAAAATCCTTTGATCTTTCCTGAAATGTTTTCCGATTCAAACAATACATCGAGTTCTTTTCCAATCATTTGCTGGTAGAATTCGTATCGTTTCTTTTCACTTAAAATTCTTAACATATTACTTCTCCTGCGTCTTTCAAAAATATCAACTGTATTGTCAAATTCAATTGCAGCAGTGTTTGGTCTTTCAGAATATGAAAATACATGAAGATAAGAAACAGGAAGCTCTTTCAGAAAATTGTATGTCTGCATAAAATCATTTTCGGTTTCACCGGGAAACCCGACGATTACATCAACACCGATTCCGAGATCTTCAATTCTATCTTTGGATTTATAAATTAAATTTGAATAATCTCCAACATTATATCTTCTTCTCATCATCTTTAAAATTTTGGGACTACCGCTTTGCAAAGGAATATGAAAGTGATTACATATCTTTTCATTTTCTGCTGTAAGATTTATTATTTCATCAGAAAGAAGATTTGGCTCGATCGAACTAATTCTTATTCTGAAATCGCCTTCGATATTAACTAATCTTAAAAGTAAATTATAGAGATCAGTTGAAAAAGATTTCCCGTAATCCCCGACATTTACACCGGTTAGAATTATTTCCTTATAACCTGAATCAACAAGATTTCTGAACTGGTGAACAACCTCATCCGGGTTCATGCTTCGGCTTAATCCTCTTGCAAGAGGTATTGTACAGAAAGTGCATTTATAATCGCAGCCATCCTGAATTTTAAAGTAAGCTCTTGTTCTGCTGTCTGCGTCTGTAGAATTAGCAGGACCGAATTCGTTTAACTTCTCAGTTGGGGAAACAAAAATACAGGCTAAATCTCTTTTCTGAAAATTATCTATTAAAGAAAAAAGTTTAAACTTTTCATTGCTGCCAAGAACGACATCAACACCTTTTATATCAACTATTTCCGAAGGACGGAGTTGAGCATAACAACCAGTAACAATAATATAAGCCTCAGGGTTTTGTTTGAGTGCTTTTCTTACAAGCTGGCGACAGTCTTTCTCGGCATTTTGAGTGACAGTACATGTGTTCAGGACATAAACATCAGCCTTGTCTTTAAAATTAACTAATGAGAATCCGTTACGAAGAAATTCATTTCCGATAGTTGATGTCTCGGAAAAATTAAGTTTGCATCCTAAAGTATGTAATGCTACGGTTTGTTTCATTCTATTTAAAATTTTAAGAGCGGGAAAAATCCCGCCCTTAATTTAAAGATTTCCGTAAAAATCACTTATTGTCAGCCGGAGGCTTTTGATGTGATTCTTCGGAGACTTCAAAGATCGGGAACTCAGAAGTATCTATTGCAGTTGTCTCTGTATTTTTAATATCCTGCGGAGTTACTTTTTCCAGCTTATGTGACTCAATATATTGCTGAATCTCATCTTCTGATTTTTCTTTGAGCGCAGCAATTGCACTTAAGACAATCTTTTTATTTTCCTTATCGAATTCTATTACTGTTAACAATAAATCGGAATCAATAGGAAAATGGTTTGCAACATTTTTTATCTTTCCTGTAGAAAGCTGAGTTGCAGGCACAAAACCATCTACTCCTTCTGGAAGTTCTGCGATCAATCCTTTTTCGATTATCCGGACAACTTTGCCATCTACGAGAGTGCCCACAACATAACTATTTTCAAATTTATCCCATGGATTATCTTCGACCTGTTTATGTCCAAGCGATATTTTTCTTTGCTCTACATCCACTCCCAGAACGATAACATCGAGCTGTTCACCTTTCTTAACAACCTCCCCGGGGTGTCTTATTTTCTTTGTCCAAGATAGATCAGAAATATGAACTAATCCATCAACTCCCGGTTCAAGTTCAACGAATACTCCAAAGTTGGTTAAGTTTCTGGCTATTCCTGAATGTCTTGAACCAACCGGATATTTCTGCATAAGTGATTGCCATGGATCCGGCTCGAGTTGTTTAATTCCAAGTGATATTTTCTTCTCTTCTTTATCCAGGCTAAGAATAACGGCTTCCACAATCTGTCCCATTGCAACAACCTGTGAAGGATGTTTAATGTGTTGCGTCCAGCTCATTTCAGAGTTATGAATAAGTCCTTCGATTCCTTTTTCGATTTCGATAAATGCACCGTAGTCAGTTAGAGATACAACACGACCGGAAACTTTATCGCCAACATGAATTTTTTCTTCGATGCTTTCCCATGGATGCGGAAGAAGTTTTTTAAGACTGAGAGAAATTCTCTTTTTCTCTTCATCGAAATCGGTGACAACAACTTTTATTGTTTCATCGAGCTTAACAATTTCATTAGGATGATTTATTCTTCCCCAGCTTAAATCGGTGATATGAATAAGACCATCGACTCCGCCAAGATCGACGAAAACTCCGAAGTCTGTAATTGCTTTAACTGTTCCTTCGAGAATTTGTCCTTTCTCGAGGCTGTCGAGAATAGCATTTCTCTGATCAGAAATTTCTTCTTCAACTAGAACTTTGTGTGATACAACTACATTTTCTGTTGGGATATTTACTTTTACAACTTTGAAATCCATTGTTTGACCAACAAAAGCGTCAAAATCACGGATCGGTCTGATATCAATTTGTGAACCCGGAAGGAAAGCTTCCATTCCCATAAGGTCAACAACCATTCCGCCTTTTATTCTTTTTACAATTTTACCCTGTAGAATTTCACCGGTTTCATGTGCTCTGAGAACTTTATCCCAGATTGTTAAGAAGTCCGCTCTTGATTTACTTAAAACAAGATTGCCTTCCTGGTCTTCAACACTTTCAAGTACAACATCAACTTCCTGTCCTATTTTTACTTCCCGATTAGGAAAGTCTAACAGCGGAACTGACCCTTCGGATTTGAAACCGACATCTAGAATTACATTATCTCCCTGTATTCTAACAACTTTACCTTTTATTATTTCGCCTTCTTTAACATCTTTGAACGACTCAGAATAGAGTTTCGCCAATGTAAGGAATTCTTCCTGTGAGTATTCTTCGTTTTGAAATTTGTTCTTCGCCTTCTCATAATCAATCGAAGTCACGGGTTTGTTAATCGTTTCTTTGTTTTCTTCCTGGGACATTAAGCCTCCTGAATTATATATTTATTTCTGTTGCAAGATCAAAAACCATAAAATGAAATGCAGCAGATAAATTAGTTTAACATAATTATTTAATATGGTTTAAAATTTCTTTCAGCTTACTAATGAAAATTCAATTCCTTTCCTGTTCGCTGCTTTTTTAATTTCTTCTAAAATAATATTTACTTGTTCAGGAATAGATACTTTTGACGTATCGACATCTACTGCTCCATCAGCTTTCGTAAGAGGACTAACATCACGATGTGAGTCAATATTATCCCGGCTTAATAAATTCTCTTTAACATCTTCCAGGGATATATCAGTTCCTTTTTCCAAATATTCTTTCATTCTTCTTTCAGAACGCGCCTCGATTGAAGCAGTCATAAAAATTTTAACATCTGCTTCTGGGAAAACAACTGTTCCAATGTCTCTTCCTTCCATCACTATTCCGCGGTCACCTTTACTCATCTCTCTCTGTTTATTCACTAAAATTTTTCTAACACCTTCGATCTTGCTAATCTCACTAACCTGGGAATTAACCTCTTGGGTTCTGATATCACCTGTTACATCTTCATCATTAACTATTACTTTTGTTTCTCCATCTATAAAATCAAGCTTTATATCAGTTCCATCAGCAAGCTTTATTACATCTTCATCATTGCTGATTTTATTTTTAATAGACAGCAAAGTTATTGCCCTGTACATAGCTCCTGTGTCGATGTAAAGGTAACCTAATTTTTGGGCAACAATTTTAGCAGATGTACTTTTACCGGAACCTGCAGGGCCATCGATAGCC
Organism: uncultured Ignavibacteria bacterium; assembly: GCA_963727535.1. Taxonomy (GTDB): domain Bacteria; phylum Bacteroidota; class Ignavibacteria; order Ignavibacteriales; family Ignavibacteriaceae; genus RBG-16-34-14. The sequence continues at coordinate 992,170 of CAVSGR010000001.1, read as the reverse complement.
ACAATTAACTTTTGAGGCATAGACATTAAAAATAGCTAATATTCTTTATTTTTTCAAAAAATGAAGGGCTGTAAAAAAAGCTAAAAACAATATAAAATCAACTAATTTCTTCTCCGCCGAGCTCATTTATTATCAAATCGACAAATTCATCACCTGTACTCGCTTGCTGGTGCTCTGCCGTTTCTTCTTTCTCAATATTTCTTTTTGGTTTAGAAGTTTGCGGAACCGGTTGTTTATTAGCAATTAGTTCTAATTTTTTACCAAAAAAATTATGAGCCTTCTTAGTTATATAATCAACATCATAAAAGAAAGATTTTTCATCTTCTTCTTTATTGAATTGAAGATAAAGTTTGTTTCCTGATAAGCTTACCGGTTCAATATTAGAAATAAAATGCCCAAGGGTCAGTGCTTTTTCCTGGGAGATTGCATTTGTAAAACTTTGCCATTTATTTACTACAGCATCAAAATTAAATTCCGATGAACTGTTATTTTTCCCTGCAGGTTCTTTTACTTCTTTTTTTGTAAGATTTGATTGGCTGGAATACTGTGTCTTATAACTTAGTCCCGGGTTATAATTTTTTTTTTCTTGTACCCTGTTCTGGTTTGAAGGAAGTTCGATGGTACCTTTATTTATGCTTTCGATTATTTCGGTAATTGTCGAGGTCCTTTCTAATCCGATGAGATGGCAGAGAACGATTTCGATTTTTAGTTTTTGATTTTGTGAAAAACGTAATTCCTGTCCGCTCTTGTTAAGAAAATTCATCAACCTTAAAACATCGCTCTCGGAAAATTTATCAATATAATCCAAGTATCTTTTTTTGAAAATTTCTGCAGATCCAACACTATCTGAATTACCTGTTATTATAACGGACATAATATTTCTGAAATGTTCGATCAAGCCATCCATAAAATCAGTGAAGTTCCAGCCGTTCTTATATATTTCATCTGATATTTCAAAGACTGATTTGAAATTTTTTGCAAGCACAGCATCTGAAAGTTTAAAATAAACTTCATCATCTATAAGATTCAGAATTTTTGTAACTGTTGTTGAATCGACTTTTTTGCCGCAGAAAGCAATTACCTGGTCGAAATAACTTTCCGCATCTCTTAATGCCCCATCGGCTTTGCGTGCAATAAGTGTAAGTGTTTTGTCATCTATTTCAATGCCTTCACTTATTGCGATCTTTTCTAAAAGAGATTTTATTGTATCGAGCTCGATCCTGCGGAAATCAAATCTCTGGCATCTCGATATAATTGTTAAAGGAACTTTGTGAACATCGGTTGTCGCAAAAATAAAAATAGTTTGTGCGGGAGGTTCTTCCAGAGTTTTAAGGAATGCATTGAAAGATTCCTTTGTAAGCATGTGAACTTCATCAATAATATAAACTTTATATTTGCCGCGCGTCGGAGCATATTTAACAGATTCTCTCAAAGTTCTTACTTCATCAATTCCACGATTTGATGCGCCGTCAATTTCGATAATATCTAAAAGTTGTCCTGCCTGGATAGATTTACAAATTTCACATTCATTACAAGGCTCATTATCAATGGGAGTTAAACAGTTTAAAGCTTTGGCAAGAATTCTTGCAGTTGTAGTTTTGCCAACTCCGCGAGGTCCTGCAAACAAATAAGCATGAGCAATTCGTCCATCTTTAATTGCATTTCTCAGAGTTGTGGTTATATGTTCCTGTCCAACAACTTCAACAAATCTTTGAGGACGCCATTTTCTTGCTGTTACAACGTAAGCCATATTAAATTAGATTTATTGGTCATTCCGAACTCGTTTCGGAATCTTCTATAATTATTTTTGATACTGAAAAATTGTTCAGCAGGACAACTATGTAACAAATATATCAAAAAGCATTTGTGCTAGCAAGGATGTATAATAAGGATGAAATGTAATAATTTAAAGGTGTGACAGATTTATTCTTGAGAAAACTATTTTAGTAGGATCATAGAACGCGATAAAGCTTGCTTATCTGTAATTAATCGGTAAAAATAAATACCGCTTGCAGCCTTGCTTCCATCCTTTCTTAATCCATTCCAGACGACACTGTATTTTCCTGCATTATATTCTTTGTCATCTATCATTCTATATATTTCTTTTCCCAGAACATCATAGATTATTAATGAAATATTGGATAGGTTAGAGATTTCATATCTGATTGTTGTAGTTGGGTTAAAGGGGTTGGGGTAATTTTGGTAAAGATTTATTTTATTGGGTGTTGACCCAGCTATTTCTTCAACAGACACAATAGTACCATATTTTACTCCATTAATAATTGCACCTTGTAGAATATTAAATTCTCCTTCAAAATATCGATCTTCAATTACCCCAATTCCCTTTGCTAAGCTCGCGCCATAGTGCCAGATCGTATCTCCATAGCCAGTAGCTCCTCCGAAATCAAACTGCATTACCTCGCGCGACTGTCCAAAAATATTTTGTATGATAATATTGTTGAAGCGAACAAGCGGTTTGGCTAGTATTCCATCAAAATTTTCACAAACTTCCCAAGCTGTACTATCCAGTTCTGCTAAGTGGTATATGCTGCTCTCGTATGGTGTATTACCACCACAGCTATCGCCTCCTATTGGTCCACCCCATCTGTTTATAGCTCTCATAAGAGAATCAATCCTAGTAATTCCTACCGGTAGTTCGAGTGCCTCCACCTGTAATAATGTAATATTTATCACCATCTAGAATAGTATCCCCAACTGTTTTTGCAGTAGAAAGAATTAATTATCTTGGGTTCTATATTGCCAAAGTATCTCCAGTATGGAGTGGATAAAATTCTTTTCGGTTGTATCTATTTGTGCAAATATTTGTACTGGTAGAAAAGTAATAATTAATAGAGTCATTAGAATAAAAATTGATTTCATAGCTTATTTCCTTATTTAATTAGGAGCATACGGCAAACAAGTTGTACTTCATTTGTTTGTAATACAACAATGTAAACTCCGCTGCTTAATTTTGCTCCATTAAATTGCTTTTCATATTGTCCCGCTCTTTGTTCTTCATTAACAAGGACCTCGATTCTTGCCCGAGTATATTGAAGATTTTAAGACTCACATTTGCTCTTTTAGAGATTTCATATTTGATTATTGTAGTTGGAGCATTGCTATCATTGTACCAAACATAGAAAAAACCAATAACAGAGTAATCCTTATAATTATTTATTATTTTCCATTAGATTATTATTGAACAACTCGATTCGAATTATATCGTACTTAACCTTATCGAAAAATATTTTTTGAGAAAATTTTATAAACGATAAATCTGAGGAACCCCAGCGGTTTTTCCCCCGTTGGTTTGGAAATTAGACCCCGTCTATATTTAAGAACAATAAGATTTTAATCTTGTGAGAAAACGTAGCTCAAATAAAATTGATTGTCAAATTAATTTTTTTGTTTTGTGGAATTAGTAATCATTATAGTCGCCAAGTATACTAGAAACAATTAATTTTGAGATTCAGTTAGTTGGAAAAAATTAACCAATAATTTCTTCAGTTAAAAACTTGCAGATCTCTTCCAAATATTTCTTATCGGTTTCATTAAAAGATTTATACGCGTAGCTATCAAGATCCAGAACACCGAATAGGGAATTATCTCTTTTTAGTATAGGAACAACAATTTCAGATTTCGAATTGGCATCACAAAAAATATGTCCCTGAAATTTATTTACATCAGGAACAACGATGTTTCTCTTTGCTGAGCCGCAGTTCCGCAAACGCCTTTCCCGATTTGAATTGTATTACAGGCAACTTTTCCCTGGAAGGGACCCAGATAAAGTTCTTTGCCGTCAAATAAATAAAATCCTGCCCAGCTTATTTTTTCAAATGCCTGTTTAAGAGCCGCCGTACAATTTGCAAGATTTGTAATGAGATTATCAGTCGGACTCAGTAAACTTTTTATTTGCGGAATAAGATCCGCATACTTTTCTTCCAGCGAAAGATCTTTATCTACTAATATTGTCTCAGACATCAACTTTTCTTTTTCTTCTTCTTTTTACTTACAGACGAATGTCCGTTTGAACTTTCCGGAAAAACATAAGGAATCGCATCTTCAACCTGTTCAATTGAAATTATTTTTAATCCTTCCAGTACTTTTTTCGGAATTTCTGTTAAATCTATCTCGTTATTTTTTGGAATCAAAACTGTTTTAATTCCATTTCTTTTTGCAGCAAGCAGCTTTTCAATCAAGCCGCCGATTGGAAGAATATTTCCTCTTAAAGTTATTTCGCCTGTCATTGCTACATCATTTGAAGCTTTCCTTCCGCTTACAGCAGAATATAAAGCCATTGCCATTGTTATTCCTGCAGAAGGTCCATCTTTTGGAATAGCGCCTTCCGGTAAGTGGATGTGAAGTTCTTTTCCTTTAAAAGAAGTTCGGGTTTATTCCAAGTTCTTTGGCTTTGGATCTTATATAACTCAGTGCAGCTTGCGCTGACTCTTTCATAACATTTCCAAGTTGTCCGGTAAGTGTTAGTTTCCCTGTGCCATTCATTAAGGTAACATCAACAGTTAAAATCTCACCGCCGACACTTGTCCACGCAAGTCCTGTTACACTTCCAACTCTTTTTTCAGAGTTGTGTGTAAGATGCCTGTATCTTGGCACTTTCAGATATTCTTCAATCTTATTGTCATCGACAATAAATTTGGTATTCTTTTCTTTTCCGTTTGAAGATTCCTTGAGCACGATGTCCCGTGCAAGCTTTCTGCAAACAGACGCAAGTTCTCTTTCTAAATTTCTTACTCCGGCTTCGCGTGTGTAATCAGTTATAATTCTCAAAATAGCCGAATCACTAATCTTAACATTTTTATTTCCAAGACCATGAGCTTCAAGCTGTTTTGGAATGATATGCCTTTTAGCAATTTCAAGTTTATCATGTTCAAGATATCCCGGAAGCTCTATTATCTCCATTCTATCCTGCAAAGGAAGAGGAATATTATATCTTACATTTGCGGTTGTAATAAACATTATTTGGGAAAGGTCATAATCAACTTCAATGTAATGATCATTAAAAGTATGGTTTTGTTCGGGATCCAAAACTTCAAGCATTGCCGAAGAAGGGTCGCCTCTGAAATCCATGCTCATCTTATCAATCTCGTCAAGAAGCATAACAGGATTTATTGATCCCGCTTTTTTCATTGATTGAATAATCTTACCCGGCATCGAGCCGATGTAAGTTCTGCGGTGTCCCCTTATTTCTGCTTCATCTCTGATGCCGCCGAGACTTATTCTTATAAAGCTTCTTCCAAGTGCTCTCGCAATAGATTTGCCGAGAGAAGTTTTTCCAACTCCCGGAGGTCCGACAAAACAAAGTATCTGTCCACGCATTTGCTTTACTAGATTCAAAACAGCAATATGCTCGATTATTCTTTCTTTCGGTTTTTCCAATCCGAAATGATCTTCATCGAGAATTTTCTGAACATGCTTTATGCTCAGGTTATCTTTTGTTCTCTTAGACCAGGGAATGTCAATCAGCCAGTCGAGATAATTTCTTATTACTGTTGATTCGGGGGACATTGGGGGAGTTTTCTTAAGCTTATTAAGTTCTTCAAGTGCTTTTGCCTCCGCCTCTTTAGGCATTTTAGCTTTTTTAATCTGGTTTTTCAGCTTAACAAATTCAGGCGTGCTATCTTCTTCGTCACCAAGTTCATCCTGCAGAATTTTGATTTGCTCCTGGATGATGAATTTTCTCTGTGTCTTTGCAATATTCTCCTGTACTTTGTTATCGATTTCTTTTTCGATTTTCAGAATATCGATTTCAGAATTAAGGATTTTTATTACCTCGTAAAACTGATCTTTCAAAATGAACTTTTGAAGGATGCCCTGTTTTACATCGATTGATTGATTTATGTTTGCCGCCACATAGAAAAGTTTTCTGTCAGGTTCTTCAATGTTATCGAATGCAGCAATCGTTTCATTAGGAATGTTCCTGCTAATCTTAACATAATCTTTGAACAATTGAGACATTTGTCTTACAAGAGCATTCATCTCATGATTCTGTTCAAATGATGGAAGAATTACTTCGATTTTTGCTTCAAAGAAATTCTTATTATTTGTAAACTCAACGATTCTTCCATGAAGTATTCCATCGACAAGAATTTTCATCAAACCATTTGGAAGCTTTAAAATCTGAACTATCTTGGCAATAGTTCCTTCTTTATAAATGTCTTCCTTTTTAGGATCTTCTAAACTTGATCTTTTTTGAGTTGAAAGAAAAATATACTTTGTATTTTCAAGAGCATAATTTGCTGCTCTAATCGATTGCTCTCTGCCGACCAATACCGGGAAAATCATATATGGGAAAATCACAATATCTCTTAAAGGCAGTATTGGCAGGATTTCCGGCAGGTTTTCTACAATTGAATTCTCATTATCTTTTTTAACTTCTATATCTTCGATATTATCCAAAAAAACTTACTCCTTTACCTCTTTTGCTGAACTTAATTTAATTATTAAATATATCAAAAAGCAGATGGGCTATCAAGGAACTTAAACTTATAGCTTACCTTGAAATATTGTAAATTTGACTTGTAATTTTATAAAGTATAACTAATATGAGTAAGCTATGTTAAATGATTTGATCGCAATATCGAGAGAAGCGGGAGAAATTGTAAGAGAAGGCTTTCGCAAAAACCTGAAGATAGAATATAAAAGTAACGAATCCGATCTTGTTACAAATATCGATAAAGCTTCTGAAAAACTTATTACTGATTTTGTAAAGAAAAAATATCCTTCTCATGGCATTCTTGCCGAAGAAGGAGGAAATATTAAAGAAGGAACTGAATACATCTGGATAATCGATCCGCTTGATGGAACTGTAAACTTTGCTCACGGACTTCCGATTTTCTCAATCTCAATTGGAATTCAGAAAAACGGAAAGACAATTGCGGGAGTAGTTTATGATATTCCGCAAGATGTTTTATACTCGGCAGAAAGCGGGGGAGGAGCTTTTGCAAATGATGAAAAAATTAAAGTAAGTGAAAATTCAAATATTGCACACAGTATTCTTGTAACAGGTTTTCCATACAACATTCATCAGAATCCATTTAATGCACTTGAGAAGTTTGTATCGTTTACGAGAAAAGCAAGAGGAATAAGAAGACTTGGTTCCGCCGCAATTGATTTTTGTTATGTAGCGAGGGGAGTGTTCGATGGCTTCTGGGAAGTTTATTTAAATCCGTGGGATATTTGTGCAGGTAAATTTATTCTTGAAGAAGCTGGCGGTATAGTTACAAACTTTAACGGCGAACAGATTGGTGTCGATTCAAAACAGATTCTTGCAAGCAACGGAAAAATTCATAATGCGATGCTGGAGATTTTAAAGCAGAGTTGAAATGGTCATTTGTCAATTGTCATCAGTCATTCGATAGTCATTTGAGCTTCGCTCGTCATTCTTTGTAATTTTAAAAGTTGAGTATTGAGAATTGAATATTGGGTATTGAACATTGAATGTTATCCAAGAACAAGAACTTCTCGGAAAGAATTTTCAATAATCAATACTCAATGAACAATTTTCAATTTTCTAATCCCTTATACATTTCTTCAATAAGATGAGAATACTTTTCTTCTACTATCTTTCTTTTAACTTTTAAGCTTGGTGTTATTTCCCCTGTTTCAAGAGTGAATGGTTTTTCGAGCAGAGCAAACTTTCTTACCTTTTCATAATTAGCAAGCTTTTTCTGGAACTTAGTCAACTCTTTTTCAAACAGATCATAAATTTCTTTTTTCTTAATTAGATCTTCTAAATTATTATAAGAGATTTTATGTGAATCGGCATATTCCTGAATTGCTTCATAATCCGGAACGATCAATGCAGTCAAAAACATTCTTCTGTCGCCGATAAGAACAAACTGGTCAACAAACTGGCTGGCAGAAAAAAGATTTTCAATATGCATCGGTGCGATATATTTCCCGGCAGTTGTTTTAAAAAGATGTTTTTTCCTGTCAGTAATTTTTAAAAATCCGTCCTTATCAAATTCACCAATATCTCCTGTATGAAGCCAGTTATCTTTTATTACAGCATCCGTTTCTTTTTTATTTTTATAATATCCCTGCATTACGCAGTCTCCTCTCGTAAGAATCTCGCCATCAGAAGCTATCTTTACTTCAACACCGGGAAGAGTTTTTCCAACTGTTCCGAATTTGTAATCATCGATTCTGTTGACAGCAATAACAGGAGAAGTTTCTGTTAAACCGTAACCTTCAAGAACAGGAATTCCAATTGCTTCAAAGAATTCTCCTAATTCTAATGAAAGAGCAGCTCCACCTGAAATAAAAAATCTAAGTCTGCTGCCGGTTTTTTCTTTTATCTTCTTAAATACAAGATGCATCGGCAAATTTATATTGAGTTGATAAAATGGGAGAGATTTTACCATTCTTTTTTGAAGCTGCATATTTTTTACCTGTCTCAATCGCCCGGTAAAAAATCTTTTGTTTCAAAGAACTCTGGGTGCTAACATTCTTAATGATTTTTGAATGAATTCTTTCAAACAATCTTGGAACGGACATCATTAAAGTAGGTTCAACTTCAAGAAGATTTTGAGAAACTGTTTCTATGCTTTCTGCAAAAGCAAGAGTAGAGCCTGCTGTAAAGCAAGTATAATAGCCAGCCATTCTTTCAAAGATGTGGCACAATGGAAGAAAGGAAAGGAAAATATCTTTATCATCAATCGGGAATGAATTTAAAGCTGCTCTTACATTAGAAAGAATATTTTTGTGAGTGAGCATTACTCCTTTTGGTTCACCTGTAGTTCCGGAAGTATAAATGATTGTACAAAGATCATCTTCGTTAATATTTTTTTTACTTTCGGTTAGATAGTTTGGATGATTTGTTTTGTAAATCTCTCCCATTTCCTGGACATTCTTAAATGTATAAAGAGCGGGAACATCATCCGGCATATCGCTTTCATTCATCACAATTGTGAACTGAAGACTTTTAACTTTATCTCTAATCTTTAAGATTTTATTCAACTGGAATTTATTGGAAACAATAACTCCTTTTGAATCAGAATTTGCAAGGATAAATTCGATTGAATCAGCAGTGAGAGATGGATAAATCGGAACATCGATTCCACCAAGATTAAGAATTGCCATATCGGAATAAACCCATTCAGGACGGTTCTCAGCAATGATCCCAACTTTGTCTGTAGCTTTTAATCCGAGAGCAGCTAAACCAAAAGTAAAACTGTCGGTCTCCTTCTTAAATTCGGAATATGATATTCCTTCATACTTCCCATCGACTTTTCTTTTCATCAAAGGTTTATCGGTTTTCTTTCCGAAGTCCTCAGTAAGGTATTCGAAAAGTTCAGGAATAGTTTTACACAAAAGAGCTTTGTTCATATAGTTTTATAAATAATCAGAGAAGTTATAACTTAAGGAAAAAACTTGCAATAAAATTTTCATTTCATTTTCGCATTAAATGCTGTAAACTTAGGAGGTCCAAAGCAATTTTAACTTAAGGAACAAAGATTAAATTAAACAAAAAGAAAAAAGGAAGGAAGATTTATTGATGAAAAGCTCCGAAGCAATTCTTGTTGTTGATATGTTAAATGATTTTGTCACTGGAAAATTAAGATGTGAACGAGCGGATTTAATCATTCCAAATCTTAAGACGCTTTTAGAAGAAGCTCGTAAAAAAGGTGTACCTGTTATTTATTCTAACGATGCCCATTTAAAAGAAGATTTTGAACTTAGTGTTTGGGGTGAGCATGCTATGAAAGGAACACAGGGTGCAGAAGTGATTCCTGAACTAAAACCAGAATCTTCTGACTATGTGTTTGAAAAACGAACATACTCAGCATTTTTTGAAACTGGTCTGGACCAGCATTTGAGAAGCCTTGGTATTACGAAATTATACATTACCGGTTTACATACGAATATCTGTGACCGTCATACTTCTGCTGATGCATTCTTTAGAGGCTACAAATTGGTTATTCTTCAGGATGGCGTTGAAGCGTTCGACGAAAAAGCCCAGATTGAGGGGCTCGAATATTTGAAAGACAAATTATGGTGCCGAAATTAAGACAACAGAAGAAGCGATCAAAACCTGGTAATAGAACTATTTGTGAAGTTGAAATTTTCGTAAGTATATAAGAAACTTAAAACTACCGAACAAATATCTACTTTGCTTCTCTAAACTTAAAGCTGTAATTTTTCTATTATTATAAAGATTTTTATGAGAGGTTTTGATGTCTAACGCCTATTTTAAAGTTCCCCAGCCTATAAATGAACCAATAAAATCATACAAGCCGGGAAGTGCCGAAAGGGAAGAGCTAAAAAAGAAATTATCCGAGTTAAAATCGAAACAAATAGAAGTTCCCTTAATTATTGGCGGTGAAGAAGTAAAAAACGGCGACACTGCCGAGATGCGAATCCCTCACGACCACAAACACGTTTTGGGAGTTTATCATAAAGCGGGTAAAAAAGAAGTCGGGATGGCGATTGAAGCCGCACTCGAAGCAAGAAAAGAATGGGCAGAAATGCCATGGGAACAAAGAGTTGCGGTCTTCTTAAAAATGGCTGATCTGCTTGCAGGTCCGTGGCGTGCAACAGTTAATGCTGCAACAATGCTCGGACAATCAAAAGTTGCTCACCAGGCTGAAATCGATTCTGCCTGTGAGCTTATTGATTTCTGGAGATTCAATTCTTACTTTTTTACAAAATTGATTGAGGAACAGCCATATTCGCCATCCGGAATGTGGAACCGTCTAGAATATAGACCTTTGGAAGGATATGTTTTTGCTGTTACTCCTTTTAACTTCACATCGATTGCGGGAAATCTTCCGACTGCACCTGCTATTGTTGGAAATGTTTGTTTATGGAAGCCTGCATCGAGCGCCGTTTATTCTGCTTACTATCTTATGAAACTATTTGAAGAAGCAGGATTACCGAAAGGTGTGATTAATTTTGTGCCTGGTTCTGGCGGGCAGGTTGGAACTCCTGCGATGAGCAATCCGAATTTAGCTGGAATTCATTTTACAGGATCGACTGAGGTCTTTCAGAATATGTGGAAAGTTGTTTCAGATAATTTGAAAGAATATGAAATACTATCCCCGCATTGTTGGAGAAACCGGCGGTAAGGATTTTATATTTGCCCATAACTCTGCAGATGTTAACGGATTGGTTGTAGCTGCTATTCGTGGAGCTTTTGAATACCAGGGACAAAAATGTTCTGCGGCATCCAGGATGTATATTCCAAAATCTATTTGGAGTGATTTTAAGAAAAAATATGTTGATGAAATAAATAAAATAAAAATGGGAGATGTCGAGGACTTCACAAATTTTATGTCTTCAGTTATTGATAAAGCTGCTTTCGAATCAATTACGGGTTACATTAAATTTGCTAAAGATTCCAAAGATGCAGAAATAATAACCGGCGGAAATTTCAATGATTCAAAAGGATATTTTATCGAACCGACTACAATTGTAACCACAAATCCTAAATTTAAAACTCTGGAAGAAGAAATCTTCGGACCTGTCTTTACAATTTATGTTTATGATGATGATAAGTTCGATGAGACACTTACCTTGTGCGATGAAACTTCTCCTTATGCTTTAACGGGTGCTGTTTGGGCACAGGATAGAAACATTATTACAAAGATGTCCAACAGATTAAGAAATGCTGCGGGTAACTTTTATATTAATGATAAACCAACCGCGGCAGTTGTTGGTCAGCAGCCATTTGGTGGTGGCAGAGCATCCGGCACGAATGATAAAGCAGGCAGCGGAATGAATTTAATGAGATGGATGACTGCCCGAACAATTAAAGAAACTTTCGATCCACCTAAAGATTGGCGTTATCCTTTTATGAGTGAAAAATAAAAATAACAATGAATAGTAGTCATGGAAAGAGTTTTTAATAAAGCTAAAAATTATAAAGAAGCTGAAGAGTGGGATATCCGGCAGCAATTAAATATGACCCCAGATGAGCGTAAAAAAGTTGCACATGAACTCAAAAAAAGATTTTATGGCGAAAATCCTCCTGATGTAAAAAGTGTAAAAAAATGAGTCCTGCTTTTTTTTCAAAAGATATAGTTGATTTTCTCTCTCTTTTATCGAAATATGATGTAAAATATGTTATTGTTGGAGGAGAAGCAGTAATTTATTATGGACATGCCAGACTTACAGGTGACATTGATATTTTTTATGAACTCTCGAAAGAGAATGCAGAGAAACTTTTTCAAATGCTAAATGATTTTTGGGATAGTGAGATTCCAGGTATTAAGAAAATTGAAGAGTTGATGAACAGCGGTGAAGTATTTCAATTTGGTATCCCGCCGAATCGAATTGATCTATTAAACTCAATAGAAAATGTCGAGTTCGAAGAAGCTTGGAATAATAAAAAAGAAGATAAAATTAATCTATCAGACAGTAATATTAAAATTTATTATATAGGTTTAAGAGAACTAATAAAAAACAAAGAATCCTTGAATAGATATAGAGATAAAGATGATTTGATATTTCTAAAAAAAATTCTGAATCAAAAATAATTTTGAAATTAATAGAGGCTTAAATGAAAATTCATGAGTTCCAGGCAAAAGAAATATTAAAGAAATATAATGTCCCCATCCAGGATGGAATAGCAATTAAAGATTTATCAGAAGTCGATAATGCGATTTCACAGCTTCAGCAAAAAGGAATAAACCAGTTTGTTGTTAAATCACAGATCCATGCTGGCGGCAGAGGGAAGGGAAAATTATATAATCCTGAAAACAGGAATGAATTGGTTTTAGAAGGCGGAGTCAAATTCACAACTTCTGTTAATAAAGCAAAAGAATATGCGCAAAAAATATTTGGTAATATTTTAGTAACTCATCAAACCGGACCGGAGGGGAAAAAAGTTAAAACTTTGTTTATCGCTGAAGGTCTCGATTACAAAAAAGAATTATACCTCGGAATATTGTTGGACAGAGCAGTTTCTAAAAATGTAATTATGGCTTCGACTGAAGGTGGTGTTGAAATAGAAAAAGTTGCTGCAGAAACTCCTGAAAAAATTATCAAAGTCTGGGTTGACCCTTTGATCGGGTTGCAATCTTACCAGGCAAGAGAATTAGCTTTTTCATTAGGACTAGAAGGTAATGCATTTAAAAATTTTGTAAAGTTTATATCACTTTTGTATAAAGCTTATACAGAAACCGATTCTTCTCTTCTTGAGATCAATCCTTTAGTAATTACAAATGATGATAAGGTAGTTGCTCTCGATGCCAAAATGAATTTTGATGACAATGCACTTTACCGGCAGAAAGAAATTGCTGATTTCAGAGATCTTGATGAAGAAGATCCTTTAGAAATAGAAGCATCAAAGTTCAGCCTAAATTATATTAAGCTTGATGGAAATGTTGGCTGCATGGTAAACGGCGCCGGACTTGCGATGGCAACAATGGATATTATCAAACTTGCAGGCGGTGAGCCAGCAAACTTTCTTGATGTCGGTGGTGGCGCAAACAAAACTACAGTTGCAAATGGATTTAAAATTATTCTAACCGATCCAAATGTTAAAGCAATTTTGATAAATATATTTGGCGGAATTGTTAGATGCGATAGAGTTGCACAGGGCGTAATTGATGCTGCAAGTGAAATGCAGGTTAGCGTTCCGATTGTTATAAGGCTTGAAGGTACAAATGCAAAAGAAGCTGGTGAGTTATTAAGCAAGTCCGGGTTAAATTTTGAAGTAGCAACAAGTCTTAAAGATGCTGCTGAAAAAGTGACATCTGTACTTAATAAGTGATCGAGAGTGAGACATCTCATTAACATTCTTTTGAACTTTTCCTGGTTCAATATCAATAAATTCAGCTTGCTTTTATGAGCTAATAGTAATACATTTTTTGCGACACTTTAAATAATTGGAGATACTTGATGGCAGATTTCGATTCTGATTTTAGCAGCGATAATTTGTTTGATGATATACATAATCTCGAAGGAGATATTAAAAAATATAAACAATTAATCGATAATGGGGAACTGTATAACTCACTGGAATCTATAGAGGATTTAATTAATTCCTGCCAGGAAAATGATTTATATGAAGATGGAATTTATTTTGTTGACAGGCTTCTTGAAGTTTCTCCTTATAATTCTGAGTATTGGCTGAAGAAAGGTATTTTACTAAATAGTATCTTTGAATCTGAACCTGCGTTGGAATGTTTTGAAAGAGCTTTATCTCTAAATCCTGCCGATTCAGAAATTTATATTGAAAAAGCTTCTTCCGAAGAAGATCTTGGATTTTTTGCACAGGCAAAAGAGTCTCTTTTATCTGCTTTGAAACTAGATCCGAATAATGCCGAAGCGGTTTTTAGTTTAGGGCTTCTTTTCCAAAGACAGGAAAGGTATGAAGATGCAATAGAATATTTCAATAAAACTATTGAAATGGATAAGGAGTATGAAGAAGCATATTATGAATTAGGTTTTTGCTATGAAAATTTGGAAAAGTATAACGAAGCTTTGAAAGCTTATGAAAGTTTCCTTTCTTCTCAGCCTTATAACCCGTCAGCATGGTACAATAAAGGTGTAATACTTGGCAAGTTAAGTCATTTGGAAAAAGCAATTGAGTGTTACGATCTTGCAGTTTCTATTAATGAGGAATTTACAAGTGCGTGGTTTAATAAGGGAAATGCTCTTGCTGACCTTGGCAGATATGAACAAGCTATAGAGTGTTTTAAGAAAGCTCACGAACTTGATTCGACAGATGAAGCATCCTGCTTTAACATTGCAAATATACACGAAGAACTTGGTGATATGGTTAACGCTATAAAATTCTATTCCGAAGCGATTAAAATAAATGATGAATATTATGAAGCTTATCTTGCGCGTGGTTTCTGTTATGATTCGGCTGGAAAATTTCATCTTGCTTTAAGAGATTTTAATAAAGCGATAACTATGTCGCAGGATAATGCAGATGCCTGGTTTGCTAAAGCTGATCTAGAATATTCACTAGGTAAGCTCCAGGAAGCCGCCAAAAGTTATTATGCAGCTTTAAAGATTGAGCCGGATAGTTATGAGATAAACTTTAATCTTGCTGAAACGTTGTTCGAAATGGGAGACTGGCTGGATGCTTTGAAAGCCTATGATAATTGTATCAGGCACAACCCGGCTGATGCCACATCTTATTATGGTAAAGCCAAAATAAATTTTATTCTCAGCCGTACTCAGGAAGCAGTCGATTGTTTGAAAGCAGCGTTTTTAATTAATCCTTCTATTCGTTCCGAGTTTGCTAAGGAGTACCCGGAGATTAAATCATCCAAGTTGTTTAAGAAACTTCTGGGGGAAATCTGATTATTACTCTTAGTAATTAATTTTCTATAATTTTTTATGTTAGCTTGAATTCTTATAAAAAGAGATATATTTTTTTGTTTGAACTATGAAAAATACTTTTCATCTTGATACTAAACTGATTGGTTTGATCGGGCACCCGATAAAGCATACATATTCTCCTTTTATCCATAATGTTGCTTCTCAGATGAGGGAATTGAATTACATTTATCTTCCTTTTGATGTGCCTCCTGCAAATTTAAGGAATGCTTTGAGAGGAATGATCGCATTGAATATTATAGGATTTAATGTAACTATTCCACATAAAGAAAATATAATACAGCATTTGAATAATGTTTCCGATGAAGCATCTATGATCGGTTCTGTTAACACGATCGTTAATGATCATGGAAAACTTAACGGTTATAACACGGATGTCGATGGAATTCTTGCAACGTTATCACCTTACAAAGAGGACCTGGTTGGGAAGGAAGTGAGTGTTGTCGGTGCTGGTGGTGCTGCGCGCGCCGTTATTTATACTTTAATAAGATACTTTAAGCCAAAAGAAATACATATTACTAACAGAACAGAACAGCGTGCAGAAGCTCTTAAAAATTATTTCGTTGACAAGATGAAATACAATTCTATAAAAACATCTGAATTATTTCCTCCCACTCTTGTTAATATTTTTAAGAATAGTAGTCTTGTAGTTAATACTACTTCTGTGGGAATGTCGCCGGAAAACGATGATTCAATTACAACACTTGGTGATTCTTTTACAAAAGGACAAATAGTTTTTGATCTCGTTTACAACCCTCCGAAAACAAAACTTCTTAGTTTAGCTGAATCAAAAGGAGCTACAATTCTCGATGGAATAAAAATGCTCGTTCACCAGGCAGCAAAATCTTTTGAGCTGTGGACAGGCGAACAAATCCCAGTTGATGAACTTTATAATTCTTTAGTAATGCTTGTTAAAAATTAACTAAGCTTACCCAGCGCTTTGTGTAATCTTCCCAGTCCGTCTTCTATCTGAGCCTGCGAACAGGCATAAGACATTCTGACACAATTATCATTTCCAAAAGCAACTCCCGGAACTAACCCGACATTCTGCTCAGTTAAAACATAATTGCAAAAGCTTGTCGAATCTTTTATTTCCAAACCATTGACGGACTTTCCATAATAGGAGCTAACATCATAGAATACATAAAATGCTCCCTTAGGTAGCGGACATTTAACACCGGGAATTTTATTCAATTCAGATACGATGAAATCACGTCTCTTCTTAAACTCGCCAACCATCATATCAATTTCAGAAGAATGATTAGACAAAGCAGCCTGTGCCGCTGCCTGGGAAATAGAAGCTGCATTTGATGTAGAATGGCTTTGAAGATTTCTTGCAAGCTTTATAATATTTTTTGGACCGCCGGCGTAACCTATTCTCCAGCCAGTCATCGAGTAAGCTTTACTTACT
The DNA here is from genome assembly GCA_963727535.1 of uncultured Ignavibacteria bacterium. Lineage (GTDB taxonomy): Bacteria > Bacteroidota > Ignavibacteria > Ignavibacteriales > Ignavibacteriaceae > RBG-16-34-14. The sequence continues at coordinate 975,444 of CAVSGR010000001.1, read as the reverse complement.
CCGTTTACAGTTATAGTTTTATCCTTTAAGAAGTCAACAGCGCCGATACTGAAATGTTCTTCTCCATCAAATATTATCTTCTCATATATTTCATCTGTCAGAACGAATATATCTTTTCCTTTTAATACTTCAGCTAAAGCCAGAATTTCTTTTTTAGAATAAACAGATCCCGTGGGATTTGAAGGACTGTTAAAAAGAAATACTTTCGTTTTTGTTGTGATTGCTTTTTCAAGAGCGGCTGGGAGAATTTTATATTCAGTTTCTACTCCCGCATCAATTATCACTGAGTTGGCTCTGGCAAGCTTTACCATTTCAGGATAACTGACCCAGTAAGGAGATTGAAAAATTACTTCATCTCCAGGATTACAGATTGCCTGCAAGATATTGTATAAAGAATGTTTTGCCCCGTCCGATACAATAATATTTTCGGGATTGAATTCGAGAGCATTATCTTCTTTAAACTTTTTAATAATTGTTTTAACTAAGTCAGGATATCCTTCATTAGGAGTATAGTATGTAAAATTATTATTGATTGCTTTTATTGCTGCTTCTTTAATAAATGCCGGAGTAGGGAAGTCAGGTTCGCCTGCACTAAAACTTAAAACATTTTTGCCTTCTGCTTTTAATTTTTTTATAAGCGAAGTTATAGCGAGTGTTTTGCTCTCTTGGATAGAAGAAATCAGGTCAGATAGTGGTTTCAATTTATTTTACCTCTCTAAAATATTTTTTTGTCGATTGTAAAATTAAACAACTGGTAAGTTAAAATCTTCTTTTGGAGAAAATAATAGATAAGTTTTTTAATTAACGATTGTCAACTATTTTAAGATGGGAGTTATGCTCAACCTTGTTTTTCTTTTGCAATTTTTTCTACTTCAGACCAGACTCTTAAAATATTTTCTGAGCATATTTTCTTGATGTCGTTGTCTGAGTAGCCTGCTTTAAGCAATTCGTATATTAAATTTGGATATTGAGAAACATCTTTTAATCCTTCCGGAAGAGAATCTCCAACTCCATCAAAGTCAGAACCAATGCCGACATAATCTATTCCTACAAGCTTTACAACGTGATTAATATGTTTTACAACATCTTTTACATTTGCATATCCGGGGCGGTGCTCCTTTAAATATTTTGTCCTGAATTTTGCGGCATCTTCTCCCGTAAGATTTTTTTCTTTGACATATTTATTAATGTAAGCGTGATTAGCATTGATCTTATTTCTGATTTCTTTACTTAGAAATGAAGAACCAAAATTTATCTGTATTACTCCTCCATTTTTTGCCAGTGCTTTTATCATCTCATCCGACATATTTCTACTCCACCCGGGCGTAAAAAATCTACAGGAAGAATGGGATGCAATTACCGGAGCTTTACTTATTTCCAAAACCTGGGAAAAGGCATCATCAGATATATGCGATACATCAATCATCATTCCCAGTTTGTTCATTTCTACAATTACTTTTTTCCCGAAAGGACTGAGACCATTCCACTTTTTAACATCATCAGTTGAGGAATCACAAATACGATTATTCTTAAAGTGTGAAAGAGTTATATACCTTATCCCTTTATCATAAAAGTATTTTAGGTTATCAATCTTATCTTCAATCGGTGAGCCATTTTCCATTCCCATTGGAAGAGAAATTATGCCGGTATCGAATTGTTTCTTAACATCTGTTACAGACATAGCAAGAGCAAACTTACCGGGATTTTCTTTTACAATGTTTTTAACCATAGTTATTAATTTTTCTGCTTCACTTTTTGAAGTTCCTTTTTCGGCTAATTCGGCTGAGGTGTAAATAGCAAAAAAAGCTACATTTAATCCACCTTCTTTGGCTCTTACGTAATCGAAATTTCCTCGTTTGGTTCTTTTAGAAATATCTTCCCAATGTTCTGAGAGTCTGTAAGGAACATCGATGTGAGTATCAATAATCATTATATTTTTTGCCAGTGAATCAGCCATAGTTTTCAAATCCTTGTCGGTAGTTTTCTTTCCCGGTTCTCTAATTTCTTTTGAGCAAAATGAAAATAAACCGGCTGTAAGAATTAGTAATAAAACAAATTTCATTTTTTCACAGAGAGCTTCTTTTTGAATGCCCTTTGAACAGGTGCTGGTACAAAATCACTAACATCGCTTTTTAACTCGGCTAAGTTTCTAACGATCGATGAATTGAGATAAGTATACTTTTCGTGGGGCATTAAAAAAATTGTTGCAACATCTTTTGCAAGTTTCCTGTTCATCAGTGCCATCTGGAATTCATATTCGAAATCACTTAAAGCACGCAATCCTCTTATTATTCCTGTTGCACCGACTTTATGTGCATAATCCACTACCAATCCATCGAATGAATCCACGGAAATGTTATCAAATTCTTTAAGACTTTCTTTGAGCATGCCAACTCTTTCTTTAAGAGAAAAAAGAGGTTTCTTTGAAGGATTGACAGCAACAGTGACGGCGACAAAATCAAAAAGATCGATTGCTCTTTTGATAATATCTATATGTCCGTAAGTAACCGGATCAAAGGTGCCGGGATAAATTACTTTCCTCATAACATACCTTAAATTATAATGTTCATTTATATAAACATAAGGAGAAAAATGTTTTTATGAAATTATTTGAGAACTTATAGGAAAGTGCCGGGGTAAATTACTTTTCTCATTAATAGCTCTTAAAAATTATTTCAAAAATTATTATTTAAAAGTTAAGTAGAAAAGTTCATTTATAAAATTAAAAGATTAAAATTTTGGAGAAGTGAAAAAAAGAGGCAATTTCTTTCACGAAATTGCCTCTTTATGATTATAGATTTTTTGTTAGAGTTTTATTCAATTACTTGGTTAGGACCATTTTCTTTGTTTCAGAAAACTTGCCTGCAGTTATTGTATAAAAATATACTCCACTTGATAATTTACTTCCGTCGAATTCAACTGAATATGTTCCTGCTGTTTTTTGTTCATTTATCAATTCTTTTACCTCTCTTCCGAGAATATCATATACTTTTATTATAACCTTTTCATTATCGGGCAAAGTATAATTTATTATCGTTGTTGGGTTGAACGGGTTTGGATAACTGCTTGTACTGAAGCCTGAACCACTACCAGACGTTAACTTATTCCCTTTAGTATCAAATCCAAGAAGTTTCAGTTCATCATTTGCGAACTCTACAAGAGATTCATTGGGATAATTACTTACTACACCAGAAAAACATTCGACTGCTTTATCTGGATTATTTAAATCGTATAAGTAAATCTCTCCTTTAGTAAACAAAACTTCGGAAGCCATGATGTTATCAATTTGCTTCTTTAGAAGTTCATCTGCAATATTAATTGCACTATCAAAGTCCTTTTGTTCACGGTAGTATGATATCAGCCATCGTTCCGCAGCATTACGTAAACTAACAGTTCCTCCTCCATTTATGATTTTATTCAGATACTCATATATTACTTTATAATCCTTAAGGCGAATATAACTATTTGTAACAATTCTAAGAGCTGAACCTGCGAACTCTGATTCCGGATAATTTTCGATATAGTTTTTATAATCGGATATTAATAAAATATACTCATCGTTAAATTCGTTTTTATCAAATAATCTCTTTTCCGAGATATCCTTATTTACTCTTGATGATAAATTTATGTATTTATCCACTAATGACTTATAATCTCTCAATGCAGGAGGTTCGTCAGCTGCATTAGTGTGTTTAGAAAAATCAGCTATAAAGTTCTTATTATTTGAGGCAACACGTTTTGACAAATCGCCGCAATCGTAAATATCCCCAACTACATCTACATTTCCGTATGTAACAGGAGTTTCATTATAAAAGTAACAATTTTCTGCATATATATAACTCCCTGAGACAGCATATAAATCATAGTTATTGCTTACACAAAAAGCGGAATAAAAAGGATAAACATCAGAATTAGTTGCATATATACCTTTACCATTGTCCTCTAAATAACTGTAAGAATAACCATCACTTGAGCCAGATAGAATTCCTATTGCGAAATTCTTTATATATGAACTTACCTCATAATTGTCGCAATTTGAAAGTTGTATTCCGCTATACATACCGCTGCCGAATATATTAACATAAACATCGGCATCCTGACAATTGCTCATATTGATTTTGTTACAAGTAAAAAAATTGTTAAGATTTACTCCTGAAGATGAATAGAGTGTCAAATTTCCGTTAATTGTAGCACCATTTGCTGTTTCTCCCACAATATTTAAATAATCTTTACTATTAACTGTTATGTTTCCAGAGTACGTTCCATCTTTTATTTCGACAGTGTAATAATCCGAAGCAGCATTAATTGCGGACTGAATCGTTGGGTATAAACCCTTTAAGATAGAACCATTTTTTAACTTTGCAGCTAGGTCACTTATTGTTGCACCTGATTGTACTGTTATTGTACCGCCTGTGGAAGTGATTGTGTTACTATTTAAGGTAACTACTGCACAGGGATTTAATGTAAGGGTAACACCGGATGGAACTGTAACATTACCGCTTAATGTAACATTAGTAAACCAGTTTTCGCTGGAAGACATTTGTCCGCTTGTTGTAGTTTGAACTTGTGCTAAATTTGCTTTATAAGTTTTTCCATCGTCATCTCCTGTAACAGTAAATGAATATGTTTGATTATACCATACGTGCACGGCACTTCTGGTCCAATCACTTAATTCACACGAAGCCCATGTCCTCTGATAACCCTGATTATCAGTTTGTGGTGAAACAGCTTGAAGCGTAAGAGTTTGTCCTGTATGTTTTTCGAAAGTATATCCACTGGAAGGAATATTATTATGGGTTGTGCCATTTATTGTTATAGAGCCGTGAGTCCCATTACCACTATTGTCCGTAAAATTGTTATCAGCTGTAATTGAAATTGTATAGTCAATATTTAGAGTTAACTCTAAATTTGCCCAGGAAGTCGTATATAGTTCACTTTGTGACATACCTCCTAAATACATATAACTTCCTTTACTGCTATTTACCAAGTTAGTTAATGCTTCGCTTGTTAAATCACCAGTACTGTACCATATATCAGAAAATAAAACTGTTGCTTGTCCTATGTTTTGCCATATATCATAAGGAATAGAATGGTATTCAGCTTGCCTAATCTTAAATTGGTTTGAATTATTATCATAATCATCTACAAAGTAATGTAACGAAACACTATTAATTACAGCATTGCTCGGGATATAATTAAGATCAAACATATATAGTGTCCTGGCTGTTTCTCGGCTGTAAGCTTCAGCTATATATTTTTTGCCAATATCGATTCCAAATGTACCATAAGAAAAAAACGAATTTCCTTCATTAGGTTCTACATATGCAACAACAGTTTTATTCCCCGAAATACTATCACTTAGTATATTATTATTAAATAATATTAATAAAACAAACAAAAATATTTTTTTCATTTTAGACTCCATTTTTTATGAACTTTTGAATAATCTCTAATGATGGTTTTATTCTTGATTCCCTCCTTTTTAATTGATAAAAATTTTTTAACTTTGAAAGCAGAATAGCCCTCTTTTCATTTATAAAAATGAATAATTAAGGTAGCTAGCCTTGATAGGACTATTCATTAGAGGAGACGGTGTGTCAGCATCGTCTCCTGATTTTTTTAAGCTTTATCCTCCTGTATTCTTATTCCAATTTTCCATGATATATTAGACTTAAATTTGTTTCAGCCTCCGAAACTAAAAAGAAGGCGTCATTTTCGAAAAGAGCGGCACCAAATATTTCGGTTGAAGACTTGTTAAAATGGAATAAATATTTCATATCGCTACCATTATAATGGACTAAGCCATCGATCATTAAGAGGAATATATCTTTTGAACTTCTTCCCCATATTTTTTGGTTAAAATTAGGATTGTTCACTTCCAAAATGGTTTTAAATTGACCATTTATTCTCTTTGAAATTTTGCTGCCTAGGACAAAATATACTTCGTTATTAATAAAACTTATATCTGCCTGTAAACCTCTCGTCCAAACGCTACTATAGATTTCCGAATATTTTCCTTGGTCGTATTTATAAATAAGTGTGCTATCAAAATATTCTCCTCCACCTATTCTATTGGTTCTCAAATAAATTTTTCCGTCTGTTTTATTTTTATATAACCTTTCGACTATCCCAATAATATTATCAGTATCGAATGATGTCCATATATTATCATTAAAATGTGTGATAACACTATTATTTGGAGCCCCATTATCATTGTGATAAGCCCCCATAATATAAAAATCATTATATGAACCACCCCATATATTATCAAAAACAATATCATCGTGTCCATCTTTTGTTAATGTTGCAACCTCGCTCCAGCTATTTCCATCAAAGTGCCATATTTTACCAGCTGACCCTCCTATATAGGCATTATTATTTGAAGAGCCCCAGATTGAGTGTGGGGAAAGCAACCTAAAGACTCCGTCTGTAGACCAATGATTTCCATCAAAGTGGAAAATTGATTCGGATAGATTTCCTCCTGTTGTTACAGCCCATGCATCTGTTGGGGAACTTGCCCAGAATCTGTAAATAGGATCATATGAGTTTATTGTGTCTACAGTCCAAACATAGTCTCTTCTTCCGGGTTGGTCCCCTTCAGTAGAGATAACAGAATCCTTGTTACAGCTAAATGCTGTATATATAATTATGGTTATAAATGCTATGTTTAGTATTATTCTTTTCATTGTGGTAGAAACCGATTAATTTTTCTTGATTGTGCTTTATATGGACGTAAGAGAGAAAGGATAAATGAAGGTAAATTTATTTGAATCTCTTTCGTTAACTTTCCCATACCCCTCTCCCCATAACATAAATAAGATTTAATATTTGATTAACTTTTTTCATTAGTCCTCCCACTGTTAATTTCCTGAGAAAAAAGCTGGTTCAATATTTGGAAAAAAAAATACAAAGTCAAGGAAATAATATTAATTTATTAATACTTATGCAGTTTATTAAAAAAATAACTTTAGAAGGGAAGAAATTTTAATTTCTTATTTCATAAAGGCATGCATCACCGATAATTTTGAACGGTTCGTGTTCAAAATTCTCGATGTCTTTTCTTTTGTTTGAATTGATCTTTCTATAATCATAAAACCATTGTTTCTGAGAAATCTATTATTAAAATATTCTTTGTGGCTTCGTAAATATCATCTTTAAAAAAAGGTGGATCTGCAAGAATAAGATCAAAATTCATTTCAGAAAAAGAATTAACGAACTTGATAACTTCCATTTTGTGCGCTGCGCATTTTTCTCCGATGCCAAGTGAATCTATATTCTGTAAAAGATTTTTGTAGATTGGAAAATTCTTTTCAACAAAATGAACTTCTGAAGCACCGCGGCTTACGCTTTCAATCCCCAAAGAACCAGAGCCTGAATAAAGATCTAAGACTTTTATTCCTTCAAAATCAATTTTGTTATTCAAAAGATTAAATAATGTTTCTCTTACACGGTCAGTCATTGGACGGATAAGCTTGGAATCAGGTACGGTTATCAACCTGCTTTTAAACTCGCCGGAAATTATTCTCATCTTCATAATAGAATCTTATTAAATGAACGTTCGGATTTTTAGTCTAACCTGTAAGCGATGCCTGCGGCAGGGGAGAATGTGTTAAATTTTTGTGAGAAATTATTATTCTCAAGCAATTTTGGATCGGGACTAATATTCCCAAACGGATTGAAACGTGTGAACTCAATCCCCGTATTTGAATTCAGCGAACTAACAAATGAATCGGAAATATCTTCACCGGAAATGTATGCCGAATCAATAAGCGACCGATTGATGTTAACAGTTTCGCTTGGAGAGGTTTCCTTTAAAATTATATCCGGTATTTCCATTGCAGAATTATAAGCGATTGTTTTAAACAGGACAGATTTTCCATCTAAAGAAAATATCAACGATAAGTAATTACTGCTCACAAAAAGGCTGACCGTTACAGAATCATTTAAATTGTAAATGGATGAGAGAGCCCTTTCAGAAGCAAAGTGACTGTTATCAACAAATTTTAAGTTAAGCTTGTTTTCATCGCAAAAGAATTTTATCATTTGCAAATATTTTCTTCGAAGTGCACTAACGAGGATTGTATTCCGTTCGAGAATTTTATTTTTTTCAATCTCTATATGCTGGATTACCAATTCTTTTGTATTTACAAAAGGGAAGAGAATTGATAATTCCCACCTGATTTCTTCAAGCAGATCCTGGTAAAGAAGTGTATTATCATAAGGAATCTGAACTGTGTAAAACATTTCAATTGGTAAGGTAAAGGAAATACTTCCGGCTGACAGGTGATTTCTAATCAGCAGTTCATTAAAAGCTGTTTTCAGAACAGAAATGATTTTTGTTTCTTTATCCTCGGTAAGGTTCAGATGTTCATCGAAATAAGCTTCATCGATGTTTTGAAGAATAAATTTTTCGTTCTTAAAGTTTACTTCTACAAGCTGAACTTTTGCGGATGTAAGAGTAAATCCGGTATGATTTTCATTACCCGCAATTCGCAAAATATTTTACTCCCACGAGGCTGTGTTTTTCAGAGCATCGTTATCAAGGCTTCCGACGGTCCCGTATCCATCCGGATCCTCTATATAATATTTGGACCCAATAACTGTTGTAGAATCTATTCTTATTATTTTCCCACGGCGATTTATTACAGTATCAGCTGTCATACTAGTATCGATTTTTACTATGTATTTTTGATGGGACCCGGGTGTTCTATAAAGGCTGTCCGGTGTAAATTCTCCGTTAGCTAATTTTTCAAAAGGATTGGAAGATCTTTTAGTTACGGTGTCAACAGCCATCATTATGCTGTCAACCATCTTGTCGTTCTTTACAAAATTTATGAGAGAATCGAGACTGCCGGAAAATCTTCCGAATTTCTTTTCATATAAAATTTCAGCTTCTTTTAGATTGTGCATCCTCAGGCGGGATTCTCCTTTATTGAATTTCTCCTCGTTTAAAACTTGTTTCGGATCTATTATAGCGACCTTAATTAAAATAATTATTAATATAACAATGAGCGTATATAGTCCGGCATGAAGATACCAGGGTTCAGATTTAGCCATTTTCCCTCCGGGATTAAAAATTAAAATTTACTCAATAAAGATATACTTTTTTATTTTGTTGAATTTTACCTCGCCTATTCCCTTCACATCCAACAAGTCTTTCAGAGCCTTAAAACTGCCTCTTTTCTTCCTCAACTCCAATATTTTTTTTGCTGTACTTTCACCAATTCCGGGTAATAAAATTAAATCCTCAAGCCTTGCAGAATTGATATTAATACTTTTTTCTTCAGGAGTTTGCCTGGCATTACTTCCGGTAAAATTACTTTCATTAAAATCTAAAACTTCCTGCTTATAGTCAACTGATTTATCAGTTTCTGAGGAATCATATTTGTTTCCCGAAGCAAAGAAAATACTGTCTTCCTTTGAATAATCAAACTTTCTTGGGTTACCAGTATCATCATATTTAAAGAAAGTTTTATATCCAAATCCTAAAATAAAAGCGGATATTAGAAAAAGAAGAACTTTTATTTCAGTTTCAGTAAGCCCGACTACACGGGATAATTTTTTTAGCATTTAACACCCCCAACGAATTCATTTTGTTAAAGATAAAATCTAAAATCCCATACGCTTAAAGAAATTTTTTCCATCACGTCCGCCGGCATTCTTGATATTCGGCAGATCAGCAAGTTCTTTAAGCAGTCCTTTTTCCTTTGAGTTAATCTTCCTGGGAACATCAATATTAACTTTTACCATCTGGTCACCGTGACCTGATGAATTAAGATGTTTAATCCCTTTATCTCTCATTCTTAAAAGTTTACCCGGCGGTGTACCTGCTTCAATTTTAAGTTTTGCTTTTCCCTTAAACGTCGGAACTTCTACTTCTGTTCCCAAAACTGCGTCGGGATAACTAATAAAAATTTCATATAATATATCATCACCGTTTCGTACAAAATATTCGTGTGGCAATTCCTGGAACATAACCAAAAGATCGCCTGATTGATCCACCTTTCCTTCCCGAATTTCCTTCACCACGAAGTGTCATATAGCTTCCTTCGTATACGCCAGCCGGGACATCGATCTTTACTGTTACTTCTTCCTGTGTCCTTCCATCTCCGCGACATTTTCTGCAGGGATTGTCAACCACGACACCTTCGCCGCCGCAATTGCTGCACGTTTGAATATTTACAAACTGTCCGAAGACGGATCTCGAAACAGATCTAACTTCACCGGAACCGTTACAAACGGGACATGTTTTTGTTGATGAACCGCCGTCGGCTCCTGTGCCGTTACATTCGTCACACTTAACAAATTTTTTCAGCTTTATTTTTTTGGAGATTCCTTCAGCAATTTCTTCGAGTGTTAACTTAAGTGTAACTTTTAAATCTGAGCCGGGAATTCCGCCTGATCGTCTTCTGCCTGTTCTTTGTCCTCCAAAGAAATCATCAAATATAGAACCCCCGCCTCCGCCAAAAATATCAGCAAAGTGGGAGAAGATATCATTTATATCTGTAAATCCCTGTGAGCCATAACCACTCTTAACACCTTCGTGTCCGTACCTATCATAACGTGCTTTCTTATCATCATTATTTAAAACTTCGTAAGCTTCTGCTGCTTCTTTAAATTTTTCCTCAGCAGATTTATCATCAGGGTTTCTGTCCGGATGGTATTGCATCGCCATTTTTCTGTAAGCTTTCCTGATATCTTCTTTGCTTGCGCTTTTTTCAATACCAAGCACTTCATAATAATCTCTTTTAGCCATAAAATTTAATTTTCTTTTCCTTCTTCGTTTTTATCACTTCCAACTGATTCTTCCGATGTATCTTCACTAACCACAACTTTAGCATGTCTTATAACTCTATCTTTATAGAGATATCCTTTTTCTAATTCTTCCAGGACAGTGTGCGGTTCAGCCTTATCATCTTTCCTTTGCATTAAAGCTTCGTGAAAATTAACATCGAATGGTTTTCCAACCGCATTCATTTTCTTCACGCCTTGTTCATCCAGAACCTTTATTAGTTTATCATAAACTAATTTTATTCCTTCTTTGAGAGATTCATTTGCCGAATCAACATGTTCAAGTGATCTTTCAAAATCATCGATCACAGGTAACAGTTTAATTATAAAAGATTCAGCAGCATATTTAATTAAGTTTAGCTGATCGTTTTCAGTTCTTCTTTTATAGTTTTCGAACTCAGCAGCTTTTCTAAGAAATCTATCTGTTTGTTCTGCAACCTTTTTTTCTAATTCAATAATTTTTTTCTCTTCCCCGCTTATTTCCACTTCTTCAGAAGAAGATATTTCTTCTTCCTTTATTTCTTCAGTTTCTTTTTTTGATTCTTCAGGCTGCTTTTCATCTTTCATATTATTCTTTTTCTTTTCATTAGAACCCATTTTTAATCTACTCCTTATTTAGTATTTGTTAATATTTCTGAAAGCATTTTCGACATATAATCAATTATGGCAATTATTTTTGAGTATTCCATTCTTTTAGGACCAATAATTCCAACAGTGCCATGTGTTTCGCCAAGACTATATTCTTTTGTAATTAAACTGTAATCATTAAGTTTTTGATCATCGTTCTCGCTTCCGATTGAAACAAAAACCTGGTGGGGAATTATTTCACCCGATTTTTCAAGAATATGTACAATTATATCTTTATCTTCAATAAGTTCTATTATGCCCTGAAACCTTTCAGGGTCTTCAAACTCAGGCTGCCGTATAACATTTTTAGCTCCGGAGATAAGAATATTATCTTTTTGAACGTCCTTAAAAATTTTATCAACAGAATCATAAAAAAGCCTGATTATTGAAGTTTTATCATCTTCAATTAAATCATGAAGCCTTTCATTAAAAGTCGTTCTTATTTCTTTAAGAGTTAATCCTGAAAGTCTTTCATTAAGCAGATTCTGAATCGGCTCCAACTTTGAAGCTTCCATTTCAGTTGAAAGTTCTAATGTTATAGTTTTAACCAATCCTGATTCGATGCTGATTACGACAAGAAGTCTCGTGGAAGAAAGGGAAACTAATTGCAATTTTTGAAGAACACCTGATTCGAGTCTTGGATAAGTTACACACGCAAGCTGTTGAGTTATCTTGCTTAATAAAGCCGAGGTGATTTTTAACAGTTCGTCAGCTTCATAACTTTCTGTAAGTTTTTCTTTTATAAATTCCTTTTCTGAATGTTTTATCTCCTGGATATCGATTAATGAATCGACATAAAGCCTGTAACCTTTATCTGTAGGAACTCTGCCTGCAGAAGTATGCGGATGATCTACAAATCCAGCATCTTCCAGGTCGGACATAATATTTCTTACAGTAGCCGGTGAGAGTCCAATATCATATCTTTTCGTGATATTTCGCGATCCAACCGGAGAAGCAGTCAAAATAAACTGCTGTATTATATGTCTAAGGATATTTTTTTCCCGTTCGTTTAATTCACGGTTCATTGTAATTCCTGATTTCGGGTTACAAATATAATTAAAATTTCATCGAAAAATCAGTCATAATATCTCTGACAAGACTTTGTTTTATTATGGTTTAGCAGGCACAGTCTTAGATAATTTATTAAGAAGGGAATAATAACACAAAACCCGGTCCTGGGAAAAGAACCGGGTTTGTGGGAATCGAAAAGATGATTAGAATTATTAAAGAAGAATCATCTTCTTCGTTTGTCTGAACGAATTTGATCCGTCAACTGTATTTGCTTCAAAGGAGTAGAAGTTATTTCTAACGACAGATCTTCCCCAAAATTTTGTATTAAACTCAACCGGTTTGAACTCAACCCAGGTAGGGTCATTTAATATCTCCAAACTCGCTGTAGAAGTTGCGGGCCCGAAGATTAAGGTAAAGGTGGCAGAGTTAATTGGTTCGTCATTACCAATATTCCTTGCGGAGAGATAAATATAGGTTTGATTGGGTGCTTTGTTCAAACCGGGTGAAACTGTATAAAAATCTAAAATAATAATCACAAGAGACAGTAATAGAGCGATATTTTTTATATAATTCTGCATCTAAGATTAATTTGTTTATTTGTCTTAGTCAAAAATTGTTCCGATTTCAATATTCACTAAATGTTACTTATGAGATAAAAACTAAGGTTTTGCTCGATTAGAATTTCTATAACCAGAGAAAAACAATTTTTTCATTTTCAGAAATGAGAGATTAACTTCTTCCAATAATGAACTTTTCAATACATTTGCCAAATAACAATTAAAGTTTAAGTTTCTGTTTATTTTCATTAAATACTTATTTTTATATGATTAAAAACTTTTAATAAGGAGCCTGAATTTTGAGTAGTAACTATAAATCTGCAGGAGTCGATATTGATGCCGGTGACGAAGTTGTAAAAAAAATAAAAAATTTTGCAAAGTCTACTTTTAATAAAAATGTACTTTCTGATATAGGGCTGTTTGGTGCTTTTTATAAACCTGAACTTTCAGATTATGTGGAGCCAGTTTTAGTTTCAAGTGTTGATGGAGTCGGGACCAAACTTAAAATTGCTTTTGCAACCAATACTCATGGTACAGTCGGACAGGATCTTGTTAACCATTGTGTAAATGATATTGCTGTTTGTGGTGCCCAACCTCTTTTCTTTTTGGATTATTTAGCTTTTGGTAAACTTAATCCTGATGTAGCTTCAAAAATTATCGAAGGATTTTCAATTGCGTGTAAAGAAAATGGTTGTGCTTTAATCGGAGGTGAAACTGCCGAGATGCCGGGACTTTATGACGAGAAAGAATATGATATGTCCGGTACAATCGTGGGAATTGTCGATAAGAAAAAAATTATCGATGGAAAATCAATTGAGAAAGGTGATATACTGATCGGTTTTAAATCAAACGGACTTCACACAAACGGTTATTCTCTTGCAAGAAAAGTTCTGCTTGAAAAGTTCAAGGTCGATGAAAAAATATCTGAATTAAATTCAACATTAGGGGAAGAACTTCTTAAAGTTCATAAATCTTATCTCAAACTTATAAAAGCTCTAAAAGAAGAAATTGAAGTAAAGGGTTTTTCACATATTACAGGAGGAGGAATTGTGGGCAACACAAAAAGAATTCTTCCTGAAGGATTAAAGTTAAAAATCTCATGGAGTAACTGGGAAGTTCCAGAAATATTTAAGCTCATTCAGAAAACCGGAGAAATCTCTGATGAGGAAATGAGAAAAGTATTTAATCTTGGAATTGGTTTGATATCAATCATAAACAAAGATCAAAGAATGGCTGTGGAGAAAATTGCAAAAAAGTTTGGCGAAGAATCTTTTTTAGTCGGTGAAGTTGAGTAATGTTGAGGTTAACAGTTTCCTTTTTATTTTTTATCCTGATTCTAAATGGATGCAACGGTGGAATTGGACCTCAGCCGGAAAATACACAAACGGGATTCTCAGGAAAAATAACTTTTGTAGGTCAATGGCCTGATAGTGTAAAAAGAACTCACCTTGTAATATTTATTGATCCATTACTTTCTACTTCTGATTTTAATGCTTTTAATTTAGCTTACGTAAGTGTTGAAATACCTTTCGGTTCTACTGAATATAATTTTTCTTCACTCGATTCTTCGGTAATTCCGGGAACAAGAGAATTCAAGGCTGGAACTTATTCTTATGTGTCTGTAGCTCAGTCTTCAAAAATAGATGTTTCTTTGGAAAGAGCAGACTGGTATGTCGTTGGACTTTATTACAATGAAGGTGATTCAACAAAGCCGGGAATACTTACTGTCCCTGAAAATACTTTTGTTAAGAATATTAATATAGTTTGTGATTTTAATAATCCACCTCAGCAGCCGCCAAGATGACAACAATTCGATTGTTATAAAAGCAAAATGAATACTAAAAACATACTATTTCTAATTATAATATTTTATTCAACTATTTCTTCCGCCCAAACCTTTTCCATTTCCGGTTTAGTAACAGATTCTTTAAACAATCCTTTACCAAGAGCTAATGTTATTATTATTGGAAGTGACATAGGTACATCGACAAATCTTGATGGAGAATATATAATTGAAAATCTTTCTCCCGGCGATTATAACCTTCAGTTTTCCGTAATCGGTTACGAATCTCAAAAAATAAAAATAAAATTGATTGATAGGTCAATAAGTGTAGATATTGTCCTTAATGAAAAACCTGTAGAATCAGAACAAGTTGTAGTAACTGCAGGAAAATACGAGCAGAAAATTTCAGAGTTGCCTGTAAGTGCAGAAGTTGTTGGGTCCGAAACATTTTCTAAGAAAAATTTCTCTGATCTTGAAGATGCTTTAAGATATGTCCCGGGAATTAATATGACTGATGATCAAATCAGCATTAGAGGTTCGAGCGGCTATAGCAGGGGAGCCGGATCGCGGGTTCTTCTTGCAATAGATGGTTTACCTTTTTATACAGGAGATACCGGCGAAACTATCTGGGAAGTTGTTCCGATGACAATATTAGATAGAGTAGAAATTATTAAAGGTGCTGCAAGCTCACTTTATGGTTCTACCGCAATTGGGGGTGTTGTTAATCTTATTACAAAGAAAATTCCTGTTAGACCAGTTTATTTATCTAAAAACTTATGTTGGTGCTTATGACAAACCTTCTTATAGCGAATGGGATTGGTCGGGGAAGTACAGAGCTTTTAACGGACAAACAGTTTCTTATGCAAATACTTTTAATAATATTGGTATTGCTGTTTCTCTTTCGAGATTGGAAGACACTGGTTACAGGCAAAATAATTTTTCTAAAAGATATATTGGCTTCATTAAAAGTGACATAAAGTTTACACCAACTTCTTCACTTATACTTCTTGCAAATATTTTTAATAAAAAAAGCGGGAACTTTGTTTACTGGAGAGATTCAAGAAATGCTTTGGTTCCGCCGGTTAGTGATTTAGGTCAGGTTGTAAAAGCAGATAGAAATATGTTCGGTGCAATTTATAAACAAATACTTTCTGATAATTTTCTTCTAAATGTTAAAGGAAGCTACTATCATACAAATTGGGATGATGGGGCAACTCCTATAAATAAATCCAAGACAGATTTATTCAGAGGAGAAGTACAATTGAATTCAAGCTTGTCTAATTCTTTAGTACTTGTTTCTGGTTTAGAAACTTCCGGCGCACAAGTTAATTCCAATCTTTTTGGAAATCCTTCTACATTTGGTTTCGGTGCTTACACACAGGCAGATTGGAAGTTTGATTTCCCTCTCATCACTTCTTTTGGATTAAGATATGATTACAATAAACTCGATACACTAAATGGAAGCAATGCACTTTCTCCAAAATTCGGTTTGAACTATAAATTTTCAGATGACTTAATTTTCAGAACTTCAGTTGGTACTGGATTCAGAGCGCCCACACCAGCAGAAGCATTTACTTCAACATCGGCGAGTGGAATTACAGTTAAGCCAAACCCAAAGCTAAAATCTGAAACTAATCTTACAATTGAAAGCGGAGTTAATTATAAGCCGTTTAATCCTGTCACTTTTGATCTTGCTTTGTTTAATGACGAGTATTATAATTTCATCGAGCCGGGTGTTGATGTTGACGGGCTTGTCATATTTGATAATCTTACTAGAGCAAGAATCCAGGGAATGGAGTTTCAAGCTACGATTGACTTGAAAGAGATTAGCACAAATGTTTCTTTGAGTTATTCTTATCTTTGGGCAAGAGATATTGAAAAGAATAAACCTCTTAAGTATCGTCCGAGAAATACTTTTTATGCTAAAGCCGATTTTTCTCTCGATAATTTTTCCGCTGGTGCAGATTTCAGATATTGGAGCCGTATTGAAGAAATTGATGAAGAGTTGATAAATCTCGGTTTGGTTCCCGATGGCGAATTAAGAGTTGAAGTTTTTGTTCTTGATTTAAGAGCAGGTTATAATTTAGATTTTGAGGGCGTTCCTTTAAAAGTTTTTCTTAATGCAAACAATGTTTTGAATTACAATTATGTCGAACTGATTGGCAATCTTGCACCGATAAGAAATTATTCTTTGAGTGTTGAAGTTCCTTTAGGTCTTAATTAAAAAAATGGTAGGGACACAGCGCGCTGTGTCCCTACATAAACAAAAACTCTATGTTTATAGATACACATTCACATTTGTTTTATCCGAATTTTGCTGAAGATATAGATGAAGTTATTGAAAGAGCAAAATCTTCCGGAGTGGATTATATTATTGTTCCGGCGACAGATATTGAAACTGCAAAACAAACTCTCGCGCTTGCCGACAAATATGAAATGGTTTATGCAGAAGTTGGAGTTCATCCACACGAAACAAAAGACTGGACAAACGAAAATCTAAAAGTCATTGAAGATTTGGCTCAGCATAAAAAAGTTGTAGCAATCGGGGAAATCGGTCTCGACTATTACTATGATTTTTCTCCAAAAGAAAAACAGATCGAAGCTTTTCGTTCACAAATAGAGTTAGCATTAAAACTTGATTTGCCGATTGTTGTTCATAACAGGGAATCGGATGAAGATGTTATGAAAATTGTTAAAGGAATATTGTAACAGCGGTTTGCGTGGACAGTTCCATTGCTTTAACGGTTCTTTATCCGATGCGAGAGATTTGATCAGAATGAAATACTTAGTTTCATTCACGGGAAATATTACTTTTAAAAAAGCCGATTCACTCCGCGAAGTTGTTTCAAACATAAGGCTTCATCATCTTTTAATTGAAACCGATTCTCCCTTTATGACTCCTGTTCCTTTTCGGGGTAAAAGAAATGAACCTTCTTATGTAAAGCTCGTTGCAGAAAAAATTGCAGAACTTCATAACATTTCTGTAGAAGAAGTCGGGAGAATAACTTCTGTAAATGCTTTTCGTTTGTTTGGAATAGGAAATCCGGGCAAAACAAATTTTACCTATCAACTTGGAAATAATTTATATATAAATATTACCAACAGGTGTAATGCTGAT
Source organism: uncultured Ignavibacteria bacterium (assembly GCA_963727535.1). Classification (GTDB taxonomy): domain Bacteria; phylum Bacteroidota; class Ignavibacteria; order Ignavibacteriales; family Ignavibacteriaceae; genus RBG-16-34-14. Next base: position 957,557 of record CAVSGR010000001.1, on the reverse strand, counting down.
TGCGTATTCTGCAAAAGAAAAGAAGATGCAATTCTCGAAGGTTATAATCTTAAGATGAGTAAGAATGAAGAACCTCCTGCTGAAAAATATATTGAGGAAATCGGTGATCCGAAAAAATATGGAGAAATAGTTTTTTGTGGATATGGCGAACCGACAATCAGGTGGGATGTTGTTAAAACAATTGCTAAATATGTTAAGCAAAATGGAGGGAAAACAAGACTCGATACTGACGGTCATGGCAGCTTTATTAATAAGAGAGACATTACTCCTGAACTAAGAGGAATTATTGATGTTGTTTCAATCAGTCTTAATGCAATCAACGCTTCAAAATATGCAGAGATAATGAGAGTTGAGAAAAGCATGTTTAACGAAATGATAAGCTTTGCGAAAAGTGCAAAACAATATGTTGAGAAAGTGGTTATGTCTGTTGTTTCAATTGATGAAATTGAAATTGAAAAAGCAAAAGATATTGTAGAAAATAAAATTGGTGCAGAGTTCAGAGTACGAGAGTATTTCTAAAATGTATAAATGCATGGTTGGATGGATGCATAACTGCATGAAGAAATATCGACCATGCAATAATGCAGTCATGCACCCATGCAAATAAGATTATAGTTCTATGAAGATTAATTTTAATGTTTGTTTTTTAGTTGCTCTTCTGTTTTTTCCTGCTTTTTGTTTTTCTCAAACATCTGTTCGCGAAGAAACTTGATAAACTTTTATCCGATCGTTTTTTTGAATCGACTCATGCTGCCGTCGATGTTTACAATCTTACCGACAATGATACAATCTATCAGAAGAATATAAAGTATCTTATGCATCCTGCCTCTAATATGAAAATATTAACATCTGCTGCCGGATTGGTTTTTCTCGGTCCGGATTACAATTTTGAAACCACACTTTATTATAAAGGCGATATAGATGATGGTGTTCTTAATGGCGATATTTATGTTGTCGGCGGTTTCGATCCTATTTTTTCAATTAATGACCTTGATTATTTTGTAAAAGCAATAGACTCTCTTGGAATAAAAAAAATCAAAGGGAATATCTTTGCAGACGTTTCCAGAATAGATACAATGTATTGGGGAAAAGGGTGGATGTGGGATGATGATCCCTCAACCGATTCTCCATATTTATCATCACTAAATATTAACGAAAATTCAGTAGATGCACTTTTAATTGGAACTACGCCCGGTACAAGAGCACATCTTATTCTAAATCCTTATTCAGATTATTTTAAAGTTTATAATGAAACTGTTTCGGTTCCTTTCAATGGTGAGGAGTACTATAAAATTACACGGGACTGGATGAATAAAAAAAACACTATTGTTGCGACCGGTAAAGTGAGAGCCGAAAAAATAATTAGCGGGGACGAAGAACCTGAGAGTCTTAACGTTTTCAGACCCGATTTATATTTTCTTGCATTATTTAAAGAAACTCTTGAGAGAAAAGGAATTAAAGTCGAAGGTAAGCTTGATAATTTCTGGCTTCCTTATGGTGCAATTTATTTAAGAACCTTAGCGAGACCTTTATCCGAAGTTATAGAACCGTTGAACAAAAAAAGTGATAACCTCTGCGCAGAAATGGTTCTTTATGCAATGGCGGAAAAGTATTACGGCAAACCTGCTACTGCTAAAAATGGCATAAGTGTTATAAACAATTTTATTACTTTGATTGGAATGAATCCCGAAAAATACAGGTTGGTAGATGGTTCGGGATTATCACACTATAACCTTGTCTCTGCGGAATTGATTCTCGAAGTTCTAAAATATATCTATTATTCCGAACCCGGTTTATATAAAATACTTTTAGATTCATTCCCGATTGCGGGAGTAGATGGAACTCTTGAAAAAAGAATGAGAGGAACTATTGCAGAAGGAAATGTGAAAGCAAAAACAGGAACTATTTCCGGAATTAGTGATCTTTCAGGATATCTAGCTACAAAGAGTGGCAAACTTTTAGCATTTTCTATTTTGATGGAAAACTTTGTGAACAATACTACAACTGCAAGAAATTTTCAGGACGAAATTTGTAAGATCCTGGTAAATTATTGATTATGAAAAAACTTGCAGTTATATATGATGAATTTCATCTCAATCATAAACCCCCTTTCACTCATCCTGAAAGGCCTGAAAGAACTTCTTCAGTAATTAATTTCTTAAATGAAAAGAAATTTTTTGACAAAGCTGATTTGATAAAACCTAAAGAAATCTATAAAGAAGATATATTGCGTGCCCATTCAAATAATCATTATGAATTTGTAGTTGATTCAATTAATGATGAAAAAACTTTGCTCGATGGGGGAGATACTTATATTGTAAAAGATTCATTCAGAGCAGCTCTTCTTTCTGCCGGAGCAGTTATAAAAGCCGTCGATCTAATAATGGATAATTCTTATAATTCTGTTTTTTCTTTAATGAGACCGCCCGGTCATCATGCGGAAAGCAAAAGACCAATGGGCTTTTGTATTTTCAATAATATTGCAATAGGTGCCAAGTACGCTTTAGATGAGTATAACCTTAACAGAATTGTTATTGTTGACTGGGATGTGCATCACGGAAACGGGACACAAGAGATTTTTTATAATTCATCACAGGTTTATTTTATTAGTCTTCATCAATATCCTTTTTACCCGGGAACCGGAACTGAAACAGAAAAAGGAAGTAGAGAAGGGGAAGGATACACATTAAATTTTCCTTTGCCTGCGGGAACATCTGGAAAAACTTATCTTGAAATTTTTAATAATAAAATTATAAAAGTATTAAATGATTATGATCCTCAAGTGCTTTTTATTTCTGCGGGATTCGATGCTCATAAAGATGATCCTTTAGCAAATATGGAATTAACAGAAAATGATTTTGCCGAGATGACAAAAATCTTAAAGGATTTTGTCGAGAAGAAAAATATTAAAATTATTTCTGTGCTTGAGGGAGGATACAATCTCGATGCACTTTCAGCTTCTGTTTATTCACATCTTAAGGCATTAAATGAATAAGACTTATAAAGAATTTCATATCAGAACGACTCCTTTTATTCCAGAAATAATCAGTGGACTTCTTTGGGAATTGAATATTTCTGGTCTTACTGAAGAAGATGATTTTATTAAAGTTTTTTCTGCAGGGGATCTTACGAAAGAAGAAATAAAATTTTTTCTTAAAAGATTAATTAGTGAAAAAGTTATCGAGGAATTTTCTGTCGAAGAATTTAATCTTGAGAACAAAAACTGGAATGAAGAATGGGAGAAAAACCTTAACATTATTAAAGTCACAGACAGGATTGTAATAAAACCATCTTACAAAGATTATATCCCTGGAGAAAATGAAATTGTTCTTACGATTGATCCTAAAATGTCTTTTGGTACTGGTGAACACCAGACAACAAAATTAATGCTCAAGCTAATTGAAAAATATGTTAAACCCGGAATGAAAATTCTTGATGTAGGTTCAGGGACTGCTGTTCTTTCAATTGCTTCTGTAAAGCTTGGCGCTGAAAAAGCAATAGCAATTGATAATGATGAATTATGCTATGAAAACGGGACAGAGAATTGTAGAATAAATAAAGTTGAGAATTATATTGAAATTATGACAGGAGAGACAAAAGATATTGCAGAAAAAGATTTTGATATTATTCTTGGCAACATTCAAAAGAATATTCTTCTAAGTATAGTTAATGATTTAAAATCAAAATTGAAAAAGAACGGATTCGTAATCCTTTCCGGTTTACTTGTTGAAGATGAAGAAGATATTATCAATCATTATAAATTGGATTTTTCATTCATTCAAAAAGAAAGAATGGACGAATGGATTGCTTTAGTATTCAAATCATAGAAAGAATTATTTCAGTAAAATCATTTTCTTTGTTGAAATAAACGAACCTGAATTTAAACGATAAAAATACACTCCACTTGATAAAGATGAAGCATCAAAACTCACATTGTAACTACCAGCAGGTTTTTCTTCATTAACAAGTGTAGCAACTTCTCTTCCAAGTATGTCATAAACTTTTAGCGAGACAAATCCGAAATCCGCAATCCGAAATTCGATATTCGTTGTTGGATTAAATGGATTGGGATAGTTTTGACTAAGTGAATACTTATCTGGAATTTTATTATCAACTTTATTAACACCAACTACATCAGCCCCGAACCAGTGTAAAACCTGTACCTGGGGTGCAGTAGAACTGAATCCATACCAATAATAATTATCTGTTCCAGACTTCGTATCAATTGCTATCGGATCTAAAGACATAAATGCTATTTTATTACCTGCTGTAAGTGTATGATGTGCAATACAAGGTAAAGTTTGAACATGTGGAAATCCTCCAATTCCTCTTGATTCAACAGTCATATCAACATCAACACCTTCCGCAACATCGAAGCCATCAATCCAGTTTGTTATTCCTCCTCCAATTTCAAAAGCAGGATTATAGACAAGTGAATCTGTCGGCATTGTGTTAAACAACATATAAAGAGAATCGCAAAGCAAGGAACCTTGGATAGGATTAACCAGACTTGGCAACTCCTGCCCGGATGTTCCATCAAAACTGATATCGTTATAACTATGTGTAAGACCAAGAATATCATATTCAAAATCACCGGCAGAATAATTCGTATCCGTATAAGAATTATTAGCTCCAAGCCATTCCTGTCCAGCAAGCATATAATTATGATCGGGGCTTGCAGCGATCCAGTCCCTGATTACATCATTATTATAGTTTTCAGGACCATCTGAACTTGTTATTTCAATAATGTTTTTATAGCTATTGGCAAGTTCCGGAGTTAATGGTCCATAAGCCCAAACATCGTGGTCAAACTCAAAAGTAGTGTCGTTTGTAAAATCGCCGGTGCCAAAGTAATAATCTTGTGGAAAACCATGTGCCTCGTCATTGAATCCATTAAAAACTACTAAAGTATTTACCCCGGACGGAGCCAAAAATAGTGTAAGCTAAATTCCGTGGAATAACCCTCTCCCGAACAACCTGTGAGACTGTCATAAGCGGTAGTATAATATTCAACATTGTGTATTTACCGGGAAATCCGGGTATTGTACCTGAATAAATATTGTCTCCCCATAGTAATTCATTTGACTGGTCGTCCAGTTACTGCCTTTATCTGTACTGTAGTTAAGTTTAACATCCATAGGATAAGGACTTGGGGTAGGACCAACAATTGTAGCCTCCACCAATCTTGGTTCAGTACTAGTTGTTGAATTAAGTTTAGTAATTTGTATGTACAAAAAACATTCACCACTCAATTGAACAACAGCAGCAAAATCAAATGTAAATTCTCTAGCTCCACCATCCATAATCAATTCCGGGTTCAAGTCTTCCATTTAATAGAATTTCCATCCAGGATAATTATAATTGTTTGCTTCTCCTGCTCGAAACTTAATTTTACTACTACTTGAATCAACTCCTGCATTTTTAATAGCGATACCAAATATTTCTCCTTTGGCTATCACTGGTTGAGACCAAACACTTAAATCGATCCATTGATATCCAACCATTGTATTATTTCCTACCGGAAGAATTGTATATCCAATACCATTGTTGCTCCAAATGTCCTCTGCAAATGGTTCTGTTTCGCCACTTTGAATCGAAGTCCATCCACCGGTTCTGTCAGGATTGTCTGAGAAAGCTGTTATATCATTAAATCCATTTCCTGTGGCTTCATAGTATCCGTGGCGCGTTGCTGTTTGATCAGATAATTGTTGAAATGACCAGTTTAGTTTTACCAATTTAATTTCAATCTTTGTACTATCAGGATTTTCAACACAAGCAAACCCGATTTTTTTTAATGTTAAATCAGTCGGAGCCTGGAACCATTGTAATAACCACTCCCGTCCTGAAAAGTTAAATATTACATTCCAATTGTTATCATAATTGAGTGTATCATCAAAATCTTGTTGGTTATTAAAAGGATTTTTTTTTTCAATACTTAGATTCTTGTGTTTATCAATCTTATCAAACTCATTATTTACTTCTGATTTTCTTAAAGGTAATAAGCTACCATCAGGTTTTAAGATAGCTGTCTTTTGTGCCATGAGCGGAAATGATAATAGAAGTATAAAAGATATTAGTATTAGTTTTTTCATAACAAACTCACTTTATTATTAACATTTTCTTAGTTGAAATAAATGAACCTGAATTTAGTTGATAAAAATAAACTCCACTTGAAAGTTTACTACCATCGAACTCAATCTCATAACTTCCCGGGTGTTTTTCTTCATTAACGAGAGTGGCAACTTCTCTTCCTAATATGTCATAAACCTTAAGATTTACGACTGACGATTTAGGAATTACGAAATTAATTTTTGTTGTTGGATTAAACGGGTTTGGATAGTTTTGATAAAGTATAAAAGACGATGGAACCGGTTTCGTATTTTTATCATCAACAGAAACAACAATATCCGTAAAATTTGATTTGTAAAAACCTTCTACTGCTTCACTAAATCCTCTTGAAACTGTAATTGAATTAAGTGAATCAGTCCCTCTTCCAACAATATGAGCAACAATTATGGTAACAGGTTCTCCCACTTTAAGAGTAAATGGTCCGGCGGAAACTAACTGGCGTTGATCTGTAGCATAATTATTTATCCAGCCTGTTTGAGTTACAGGATCTCCCGAATACATAAATTGTGGAGGAATAGTTGAACAATCAACTCCTCCCAATACTGTACCAAACAAGTCACCCAAATCGTCAGTGGAACATGGATTATGAGGGACTCCCTTTTGATTTTTTCCCATCAAGTAGTATCTCATTTGCTCTTGGTTATCTGGATCGCCGACAGAACTTTCATAATTAATATGCGAGGTCATTCCAAGGTTTTTGGCTCCGGGTAACGTATCGATTCCTTTATATTCACCTTTAAAATTGTATGCGGTATCAACAGGGGTATCTATACCTTCATCATACTCACCATTAGAATTATTATCAATAAATGTCTCATCAGCGATGTACGAATATGGTCCCTGGAGAATTTTTATGAAATGTGCCGGTGGATTGATGCCGAAATCAGGATCAGCACCCTCATTATAAACATATCCAGAATTTTGTAAGGTATCACAACCAGCAAGGTCATCTGTAAATCCATTGCTACCGCCTAAATCGGTATCAGCCCAGCCACCAAAGTAGACCGAGTCGAACTCATCCGATACTTTACCGGTATTTAGTATTTTATATCTGACAAAAAATGTACAGGAGCGGGCATCAAATTTATAATTATATGAAGAATAAAAAGCAAATACTGTTTGTTGTATTTCAATACCAAGAGGTTCTTTCTTAAAATATCTATTTTCCGAAGACACTCCATCATTATAAACACACCACGCCGTAATGTTGCCAATTAAGTCGGGGGCATCCTCATTTGGATCCCACTTGCCATTATTGTTTAGATCAACCGGGTCATAAATTCCATCTCTATCACCATCATAAAAATCAGCTCCATGCTCAACAGCATATCTCCACTTTTGCCAATAAAATCCAAATGGATCATCTATAGTATTGTTAGAACGAGTCACTACATAAATCCCGTTACTAGGATTGTACGGAATGGAATCAACATTGCCAGGCTGATAATCTTCAATTCGTGAGGATGTGGCTACACCATTAGACCAAATTGTGTCGTTATCTTTTCCGGAAAGAAAAAATCCTGCTGAGAAGAGAAATCCGATACTATCAATTCTGCCGTCACTTATTCCGCTTACAGGTGCATTAGCTATTATTCCGTTGTTATAAAATGGAATTTCTAATCTGCCATTCTTTAAATCGTAAAGTTCCTGCGCAGAAATCATTGATGAAAAAAGAAGAATGGAAATAAAAAATCCTTTCATAATTATACCTTTAGATTAATTCTTTCGGAAACAATTTTTTAGCTGATTTGGGTAATTATATAACAAGAGAATGACATGTTTGGAATGCCAGCGAATAATTATCTTTCCCAATTTACTTCCCCTCCTAAAATTTTATTTAAGGTATAAGATTATAAGATAAGATGGGTTAAATATCAATAACTTAAATGAATATTTCCCCTTTTCCTGAATATTTTCTCTCGTATTTTATCAATAATCGAAGGGCTTGATAAGCAGGTTAATGGAATCAAAAGGAAAAATTTGCTATGTTCATTCAAAAATTTTTCTGAATATTAAATAAAAAAAATATGAACCTTCATTCTCTTGTATTTGCTGCTCACCCTGATGATGCAGAACTGTCTATGGCAGGGACAATTGCTAAAATGACAGCAAATAATTTTAAAGTCGGAATAATTGATTTTACAAAAGGAGAACTCGGGACAAGAGGAACTCCCGAAATCCGTAAAGAAGAGGCGAGCAAGGCAGCAGAAATTCTTAAAATATCAGTCAGAGAAAACCTTTCTATTCCTGATGGCGATGTAAAGGATAACCAGGAAAATTTAATGAAGGTGATTACAGTAATAAGAAAATACAAACCTAAAATTATTTTTGCTCCTTATTTTAATGACCGCCATCCGGATCATATTGATGTAAGTAAAATTATAAAGAGAGCTATGTTTCAGACAGGATTAAATAAAATAGAAACCTTCGACGGGGGAATATCTCAAACTTCTTTCAGACCTGCTCATCTTTATTATTACATGCAGACTTACACTTTTAAGCCGATCATTCATTGTTGATATTTCTGATTCCTACGAAACGAAAATGGAAGCTGTAAGAGCTTATGAATCACAGTTTCATAATCCTAAAAGTAAAGAACCTGAAACTTTTATCAGCAAACCTGATTTTGTTAGTTACATAGAATCCCGTGCTCATTTCTATGGTTTCCAGATAAGAAAAAATTACGGCGAACCATTTTTTTGTGAAGAGGATATCGAATTAGACTTGCTTTCCCTGCTAAAGAAGTAATTACTTAAATAGCAGAAATTTTTTCAAAAACTAGATTTTCCGGTTCTGATATCAGCTTAAAAATCAGCTATTTAGAAAGGGGTAACAAACTTATAAATTTACAGCAATGGCAGGATTCTTGGTTATTTAATTATCAATTAAAGACGATATTAAAGGTAAAATTTTATGAAAACCAGGTTTGTATATATTCTCTCTCTTTTAAGTTTTTTTTCGACTCAGCTCTTTTCGCAGAGTGGATATCCTTTAGTATCGGTTCCGCAAACTCATGACAGAGATATTCCCGATGGATGGCTATTAGGTGGAAGCAACCCCCAGGATTATGCGGTTGGTGTCGACCTCGGTGAACAGGTTTCCGGTTATGCATCAGCCTATTTGAAATCTGCTTCTTCCAATCCGGTTGGCTTTGTAACACTAATGCAAAATTTTAAGGCTAATAATTACCGGGCGCAGAGAATTAAACTCAGCGCTTATGTAAAAACCAGGTACATAGGGGGATGGGCAGCACTTTGGATGAGAGTGAATGATGCAAATGGAAAGCCTCTTTCATTTGACGATATGAGAGACAGACCTCTTGTCGGATCTTCTGAATGGAAGGAAATTGAAATTGTTTTGGATGTTCCTCCTATTGGTGACGAAATTTCATTCGGTATACTTTTGCAGGGGAGAGGTCAGATATGGATTGATAATGTTAATATTACTATTGTCAATAAAGATGTCCCTGTTACAGATGTCCTAAAAAACAAAGAAGAAAATTATAGCCCAAAGAATCTCGATTTTGAAGAATAGAAAATTTTTATAAATATTTCCAATATCAAGCATCAACTTGATAAACAGAATCCAGCACTGTCCCGTCAATCCATTTAACAATTGCTACAACTTTACTTTTGTTTACTTTAGGTTTTGCAGGAGTGCCGCCGCAGATTTCATCAACTTCTTTCTTCAGGTCTTTAATATCTCTAATTGGAAGGTTGGAATTTTTCAATGCTTTCAACAAATCTTTTCTTTTTGGATTAATACAAATTCCTCTTTCGGTTATTACAACATCAATTAATTCTCCCACTCCACAAAGGGTTGTCACATCATCAACTATTACAGGAATACGATCTCTGAATGATGGGATGGCAAGTATTGTACATTTTGAGTAGAGACAATTCTGCCAACCGCCAATACCATGAAGCAAATAACCATCTGAATGAGTTACAACATTTGCATTGAATTTTATATCTGCTTCGGTCGCACCAAGTACAGCAACATCAACTATAGATGCAAAATTACCTTTACCATGAAAATTATAGGAGGTAAAAGGACTTGTATTTATATGGTTAGGATTTTCTTGCATACTTCTTACACCCTCAAGGTCAAAAGTCTGCCCATCGAGAATATAATCTGTTAATCCTTCTTCTAACATCTGAACAAGATATTTTGTTGAACCACCTCTCACAAATCTTGCTTTTATGTTTTTTGCTTTCATTCTTTCTTTAAGGAAAAGAACAAAAGCAAGGTTAGTTCCACCGGAACCTGCCTGGAATGAAAATCCATCTTTCATTATTCCGGCTTCATCAATAAATTGTGCAACATATTCAGCAATTAGAAGTCTGTCCGGTGATTTTGTTACTTCTGTTGTTCCAGAAACAATTTTGGAAGGATCTCCAAGCGATTCTATCTTAACAACATAATCAACATTGTTTCCCTGAATCTGCCAGGGAACGCAAGGGAAAGAAATGAGATTATCTGTAACAACTATAACTTTATCCGCATACTCTGAATCAACAAGTGCGAAATCCTAATAATCCGCAAGCTGCAGGTCCCCGGTCGCCGGTTGCATTCCCAAACGGATCTGCAGTTGGGGCTGCTATTACTGCAATATCAATGTGAACCTCACCATCCTGAACAGCCTGGTATCTTCCTCCATGAGAACGGAGAACCCCTGTTCCTTTCATATTTCCTTCGGATGTAAATCTTCCAAGAGGTCCATTCATACTTCCTTCAATATGATGGATTGTCCCATCTTTAAGATATTTAATTAAATGTTCATGAACAGGAAATGAAGCAGAAGGGAACCACCTGATATTTTTTACTCCAAGAGATTTTACTGTATCAAAAAGTAAATTCGTTACAATGTCACCATTTCTTAAATGATGGTGAGTTGAAATTGTCATCCCATCTTTTAATCCGGCTTCTTTTAAAGCAGTCTTTAAGTCTTTTACAACTTTATTACCATCTTTTGGATAATCAACGCAGGTTCTTAATGGTGGTTTGGCTTTATTGCCGGTCGGTTTGTAATTGTTAATTCCCTTAAAAGGAATTTGTGGTTGTCCATTTACCTCGGCAGGGATTAATCTTCCGGCAGCGTTTTTAATTAATTTCATTGTTTTCTCCAATCTCCCGAGAGAAGATCATTCATTATTGCTAATTCAATTGTCTTTAATGCTCGTTTAACAACAGGAGGATCAATCATTTTACTTCCAAGAGAAACTACGCTTAATCCTTTTTTCTCAGCCTCTTCAAATGCAAGAACAATCTTCTTTGCTTTTTCAATTTCTACTGCAGTTGGTGCAAATGCCTCATGCACAACTTTTATTTGTCTTGGATGAATACATCCTTTGCCTTCAAAACCAAGTGATTTCGCTTCGAGAACTGATTGTCGTAATCCGTCCATATCAGCGACATCAGAAAATACTGTATCAACCGCTTGTACTCCTGCAGCTTTTGCTGCATTTATTAGCATTGATCTTGCAAAGAAAGATTCTCTTCCTTCATTTGTTCTTTGAGTTCCGAGATCTGCTGTGTAATCTTCAAGTCCGATTGCGAGCGCACAAATATTTTTTGAAGAAGATGCAATCTCAAAAGCTTTTAATATTCCCAGTGCACTTTCTATAATAGGCATAAAATAAATTTCATCTTTTATATTACTCTTCTTCTTCAGTCTAATGACTTCATTCTGAACTTTAAGAACCTGCTCGGCTGATTCACATTTTGGAATTAAAATAACATGCGGGTTATGAGGGACAATAAACTTCAAATCATCAATTCCTTTTGGTAATTGATTGATACGAACCATTCTTTCTGTGCCGTAAAAATCAACTGCACGTAAAGCATTTCTTACAAGAAGCTGAGCGGATTCCTTTTCTGATGGCGAAACACTATCTTCAAGATCTAAAATAATCCCATCTGGAGAATGTAGTCCTGCGTTGATGAAAAATTTTGGTTCATTTCCCGGGAGATAAAGACGGCTTCTTCTTAACCTGTCCTTAGTTGTTTTGTAAAGATTCTTCTTGTTAAAGGGAAGAAGGTATTCTTTTTGAATTCCCGGTTTTAATTTTTTTATTGCAAGTTCCAGTCTTGCTGTAATAACATAGGGAAGAGCGCCGCTATCTTCAAAATATATTTCTGCATTCTTTAAAGCGAAGAACTTGCACATATCTTCTATTTGAGCTTTTATTGACACACCATACATTGAAGATACTTTGCTCTTCATATTTATTTTTATTCCGTCTGAGTTTTTCAGTTCGACTTCGAAATAGCAATCAGATCGAACTGATTCTCCACGTTTGCCTGCACTAACTTTTTTTTGTTTTTGTATCATATAAACTCGCTTAATTCATCCTGAGTTACTTATTACTTTAACAATATTGTCTCATTGCTAAATTGTTCCATTGTTTTATTTAGATAATTTTTCATTTGTGAAATTAATCAATTGATGAATAAGTTTTGGAAGTTTTTGTAACTCAGAAAAGATGTGATCATATTCTTTTTTACTTATTACTTTTCTCTTAAATGCTTTTTCATTCCAATCCAATGATTCATACATCGAACCAAAACTAATTCTAAAGAACTTAATTTTATCTTTCTTCGAGTATCTTCCAAAACCTTCTGCAATATTTGCTGATATCGAATCAACCGATCTTATAAATTGTTTCCCAATAGTATCTAGATTAAATCTACCCGATTTGATAATCAAATCCCAAACATAATTGCTCAAATTGAAAGCGACTTTGTAAGCATCAATGTTGTTAAGCTTTAAATATTTCTTTTCCATTTATTTAAACAATGAATCAATGAAACAATCAGGCAATGAGTTTCTTCATAAACTCTTTCGTAGTCAAAAGTTCCGCATTGAAGATCGCATCTTTAATTTCTTTTTGTCTTGTTGATGAAAGAAGCTCTCCCGAAAGAGAATTAAATTTATTATCGAGATCTTCCATCGTCATCGGTTCTCTTGGATCACCTTTCGGATATTCAAGATATTCCGAAAACTCTTTCCCATCGTTTGTTTTTATTACAACTTTTGAAGGCTGCTTTGCCGGAAACATCTTTTCAAATTCAATTGATGCTTCGCCTTTTATTTTATCAATTACTTCCCAGATTCTTGGATCTTTTAATTTTTCTTCGAAAAAGATTGAGTTGTAATTTTATGATCTACCAAGGCAGCAGCAATACAGTAGGGAAGTGAGTGATCTGCTGTTTCTCTTGATTCAGGACGATACTTGTGTGGATCAAAAAGAATATCATAAGCCTGGGCTAAAGTTGTAAGTGTTACAGAATCGATCTTATCATAAGTTATGTTGTTTTTCGTAATTACTTTTAAAGTTGCCGAAAGATGAGTGTGGGTTAAAGCCTCGGTTGGGAAAGCTTTCATACTGCATTCAAGAATTTTAAAAGAATCTCCAAGTCCGCTAACAAGTTTATCGATATTCCACTTCCATTCAGAAACGCCATCTCGTCCTTTCATACTAACAGGTTCAACTTTTTGTTCTTTCGCATTCCAACCAAGGAAAGTATCCATCAATCCTTCTTTCCCTTCAAAAACAGCTTCAGTTCCGGAATATCCGCGTTGAGCCATTAAAGCTGCAAACACACCCGATTGAACAGCCATTGGATCAACGGTATTTTTCATCATCGTAAGTTTGCCCGCGGTAGGACAACCAATAGTATGATTGTGGCTTCCGCTAATTCCAATTGCATTAACCATCTGGTCTACGGTTAGTCCAAGAATTTTTCCGGCAACAATAGGGGAAACAAATTGTGTTAAAGTTGCGTGATGCCATTTACGTTCGCGGATTCCCGGGACAGCAAATTCGCAAAGTCTTTGTTCAAATTCATAAGCGAGAACTATTGCTGTTATTACTTCTTTCATTGAAGCCCCAACCATTTCTCCAACGGACAATGCAGCAGGAATAATATCGGAAGGATGTGAAGGATCTTCTTTCCAGTAAATATCATTGAAATCGAGTGCCCTAATCATTAACGAATTAACCAAGGTGGAATTCACAGCGGGAATTTTATCACCGTAGCCAATTATTGTTGATTCAGGTTTGCCGCCCATTTCTTTGTAAATATCCCGTAAGATTTTTACATCTTTCGTATGATATCCGCCAAATGCACATCCGATTGAATCGTACAAATATCTTTTTACTTCATTGATAACTTCATTTGGTAAGTCTTCGTATTTAAGATTTACTGCAAATTCTGAAATGGTACGGGAAATTGATTTGTCTTCATAATGTTACAATCTCTTAATCTGTTTTATTTTTCTAGAATTTTAATTGTTTATTCTGTTTTGATATCCTTAAATCAAATTCTTTAGTTTTTGCAATATGCGGTTCTTTCTAATTTAATTCTTCATTTTTATTAAATATTTTCCATAAATCTTTAATCCATTTGGAAAGTAACTATTTATCGATTTTATCGAGATCAATTTTATTAACAAAATCCTTTAGCAGTGATTTTGATTATTTCCCAATAATAAGGCTGTGATCAAACTTGAAAAATGAAATCTTAAATTCATCCTTTCATTTTTTGCAAATTCAGGCGCATCACTTCTAGATTTCATCAATAAATTTTACAAACTTTCTTACATGTAAATAAATCTTTAAGTCATTCTTTGCATTAAATATTATTGAATACGTATTATCATCTTTGATAAGGTTACCAGGCCGTCCTCTAGCTGTATTAGGTTCTTGAAGAATCGTTGCCGCAAAACATTGTGCAATGAATTGCATACTGACTATTTGGTGTCTAGGTTTCTCCTGATTTTTATAAAAATTCTTTTGTCTATCGTAATAGATCTCCTTGAAACCTAAAAATTTTCAATGTCATAAATGTATTTTCTCAAATGCTTTCATCCAATAAGATACGATTCGCGTTTAATTATTAGTTACCTTAATAATTTGATTTCTAATACTTTCGTCTTTTGTTACTATAAAATGCACTAAAATCAATCGATTATAATCTTTTGGGTTATGATCTTTAAATTCTTGACGATTTCTTGTGCAGTCTGCAATCCATTAAGACTTTTGGTCTTCTAATACTAAATCACCAATTATCATAGATTCTTTTGTAGCAACTATCGTAATACCATTATTTAGCCACCAAAAATTTATGTCCCGCTTCTGGCTTTCCAATGTGTCTCTAATTGCTCTATTAACCTCAATTGCTCCTTCGTATTCCCTCACATTTACATCAAAGATTACTTAATTCTATTATTGCTTTCATCAGTAATGAATTTAATGTAATCTTTAAATTTGACCAAACATATAATACCATCTCCTCTAAAATTGTAATGCCAGTAATTATAAGATGAATTATTTTATTTTTCTTTTTCTAGATTATATTCGTAAATCTTCAGCACCAACAAATTCAAACTGAAATTCCGCATGGAAAAGTAACGTTTAATTACTTTTTGTAACGAGTCTATTTTTCTATAACATTTCTATGAATTTGTTCAATCTCCTTTTGTTACATAAAAGAACGAGAATTTTATTTTTGAAATTTTGAAGTATTTCTTTACGGATTTGCGCAGTATATCAGTTTATCGTGTAATCTTGAATTATGTACATTAACCAAATCATTAAGATTATTCTTCATATTAAGAAGGTCTTCGAAAGTCGAAATAAAGTTATTAATTACACTCTCGCTATAACCTAATTGAGTTTTTGATTGGATAATCACAAACTCAATTTGTGCTCCTTCCTTTATTCTGCTATAATCAAAATCACTCGAAGCCAAGTTATTTTCAATAAAAATGAAGAACGAATCGATCCCCCCATCGTGTCCACCACCCACTATACTATTTTCAATTTCCTCATAATCTAAATTGTATTCCTTTAGTAACTCCTCAACCGAAAATATTTCAAAATAATCTGAATCAGATAAGTCTGGCGCAATGATTTCTTTACGCTTAGTAAGAATTTGGTCCAGAATTATTATATCGTTATCAGCCATTATTATACTTTTTACAAATTTTTCTTCACCCATTCCTCTAATCCACCGGCAATAATCAATTCCTGCGCAGCTTCACCCACAGGATCTATCGAGTATTCTTTTCCATCAAAAGTGATTGAAGAATTTTCAAAATCTATTTTTACTTTTTTATTTGTCTGGACACTGAGTTTTTCTTTACCATATTTTTCTTTAAGATCATTTACTAAATCAGAACATTCGATAATTAAAAAACCATTGTTAATTGCATTACGTGCGTAGGTTTCGCTGAATGAGCCGGCAATAACGCAAGCAATTCCTTTATACTTAAATGCAGTTGCAGCCTGTTCGCGTGAACTTCCTGTTCCGAAATTAAATCCGCCGGCAACGACATCGCCTTTGTTCACAATATTTCCGAATTCCGGATCGTAGTTTTCCATCACTACTCCTGCCTGTTGTTCAGGAGTGAAGTCATCAATATATGTATATTTACCGGGATAGATTCCATCTGTGTTCAAATTATCCTGATGACAGAACAAAAGGTTTCCTTCAATCACTGAAGGAAATTCAGGCAGAATTTTCACTGAAGATTTTTCGGTAGATTTTTTTTTGTTGGTTTTGATTTCAGCTTCAATTTGTTTACTTCCATTTTCCCAGCTAAAGTCTATCTTACCTGCTATGGCAGAAGCTGCCACAACAGCCGGTGAAGCAAGATACGCAAACGCATTTGGTGAGCCCATTCTTCCTCTGAAGTTTCTGTTCGTCGCAGAAATTCCGACTTCTCCATCCTGAAGTAATCCGGTTCCTAATCCAATGCAAGGTCCACAGCCGGGTGGCAAAGTTTTAGCTCCGGCATCAATAAGTTCCCGCCAGTAGCCTGCAATTTCACTCTGCTTTTGAACTTCGCTGGATGCAGCAGCAACGTAGAATTCAACTCCATCTGCAACTTTTTTACCTCTCATAATTTCTGCTGCTTCCTTTAAATCATCCAGTCGGCTGTTAACACAGGAAACGAGATACGCTTTATTAATTTTTAAATTTTGCTTTTTCAGTTCTGAAACTGAGTTCATTACTTTTACAGAATTTGGACCTGATACATAAGGTTCAATTGTTGAGAGATCAATTTTCAATTCTTTTGAATAAAAAGCATCGTTATCAGCTTTAATAATGTTTTTTTCAAGTTCAGAAATTCTTTCTTCATTTATTCTTGGATGTTTCCCGTTCCCGTCCACATCGGATAAAACTCCTTCAAGTCCTCTTTTTTGAATAAACTTATCACGTGCTCTCAGCCATTGAATTGTTTTATCATCGATAGGGAATAATCCAACAAGTGCACCCCATTCAGTTGTCATATTTGCAATTGTCAATCTTTCTTCAATAGTTAGGTATTGAATGCCATCACCAACAAATTCGATCGCATGATTTAAGACTTCATCTTTATTAAAATATCCGCATAGAGAAATGATAACATCTTTTCCTGTTACGCCATTTTGAAGTTTCCTGGTTAATTCTACTTTTGCAATTGGGGGAACTTTCCACCAGGTTCTTCCTGTTGCCCAAATTGCCGCAGCATCAGTGCGAACAATCGGAGTTCCCAAGCATCCTAATCCACCGTACATATTTGAGTGACTATCAGAAGCAACAGCCATTGTTCCCGGCCACGCATAACCTTCTTCACACATAATCTGATGACCGATTCCTCTTCCCGCGGGATAAAAATCTGCACCCATTGATTTAGAGAACTCTTCAATCTTTTTATATTTCTCCAAATTTTTTTCACTTTTGTTTTGAATATCGTGGTCAAGTGTGTGAACAACCTGCCGCGGATTAAATAATTTTTTTGCACCGATAGATTTGAATTTTGGGATGACTGCACCTGTGTTATCGTGCGTCATTACATAAGCAGGCTTGATTGAAAGGTAATCCCCGGAATGCACTTCGTGTTCAGTATTTAATCCCACAGCATATTTTTGTGCGATTTTTTCTACGAGTGTTTGGGACATATTACCTCCGAAAGACGAGAGACGAAAAATGTAAGACGTAAACAGTAAATCATCTGAATTTATTTTGAAAACTTTTTAATCAAATTTGTTAGCATTGCAAAAATGTGATTTGAATTTTCTTTTAATTCTGTAATATCACTTTCAGTCAAGTATTTAAGAGTGATAGATATTTCAATTTAGGTGTCAACTTCGACTAAAGAAGATCGTGCTATTTCCAGAAATCTTCGTGTCTCAATTTCCGAACTGCGTGCAAATCCTTCTGCAATATTAGATATAACAGAAACAGATGCTCTCCTTAACTGAGAAGTTAGCCCAAATTGTTCTTCACGAGGAAATGCTTGAGTAAGTCTATATATGTTTGAAACAAATTCGAGACTTTTCTTCCATACATCTAAATTTTTATGTTCTAAATCTAACATATAATATAATCTCGTTTTCCATTTATCGTCTATCGTTTCTCGTTTCTCTTTACGTTTCACGCTTTGAACGGATCAAAACTCACAAAATCTGCATGATGAACAATTATTGCTTCAACACTTCTTTTTGCCAGGTCCCCTTCTTTTGCATGATAAGCAATTATATGCTGCACTTCGGGGGGTAAACCGAAGCGATCTGCAATTGCAACACCACTGAAAGGATGACGAAGCAGGTGTCCGGCTTTGCTCGTTGTAAGTTTCCCATCAACTTTATCATATTCGATTAATTTTCCAACATCAATAAGTATTGCTCCCGCAATAAGTATATCCATATCAATTTTTATTTCATCTCCGAAATTCTCTTTCATCCTTTTTGCAATATCCACGGAAAGCTGAACGGCTGTACGCTTATGGTTCATAAAAGATATTTTGCAATCTCTAATTAAAAGTGAGAAAGGAATTACTTCAAGATCTTCTGGTGTTAAAACACTGTTTTCAATTGCATAAGTCCAGCAGTTTAAAACTTTCTCTCTCAGCTTTTCATTTTTTATCCAATTAATTTCAGGCCAGATTTTTAAAACTTGTTCTTTCATATCACATCCAGATAAATATTATACGAATGTTTTATTCTTATTTTTTTATAGAATTGTTAAATTGTTTCATTGCTAAATTGTTGAATGAACAATTAGAGAATTAAAAATTAAGCAATTTTTCTTATTATCTCATCCGTCATTTGCTGAGTTGTACATGCACCATTCTTAAAAACATCGGGACCACCTTTTAACTTCAGCATATCGTAAGTTTTAACTTTTCCTTCCTCAATAACTTTTGCTATTGCATTCCTGATTCTATTTGCTTTTTCATTTTCACCTAAATGATCGAGCATCATACAAGAACTCAAAATCATAGCAATAGGATTTACAATTGAAGGATTTAATTCCTGGTATTTTGGAGCTGAGCCATGAGTCGGTTCAAAAACAGCAACATCTTTCCCGATATTTGCGGAGCAGGCAAAACCTAATCCACCAACTAAACCTGCAAAACCATCGCTAATAATATCACCAAACATATTCTCTGCAACCAGAACTCCATATATCTCAGGATTTTTTGTAAGCCACATCATTTGTGCGTCAATGTTTGTATCCCACAACTGAATTCCAGGATAATCTCTCGCAATTATTTTGGCTTCATTATACATCATCCCGGAAGTTTCTCTCAAAACATTCGGCTTTTCACAAACTGTTACATTTGTATATCCAAATTTCTTAGCATATTCAAAAGCTTCACGTATAATTCTTCTGCATGCATTTCTGGAAACAATTCTTGTTGAGATTGCCAAATCTTCACTCGCTATATCTTTGAAAGCTTTCATTTTGGGATGAGTTTCGAAAGCGTCTCTAACAACTTTAGGCGGGTTTGTCCATTCAACTCCTGCATACAAGCCTTCAGTATTTTGTCTGAAGATAACTGCATTAACAATTGGCTCTTCAAACCCGTTGTTACTTCTTCTTATAAAGTTTAATGAATTTCCCTTAAATGATTGGCATGGTCGAATACAAATATCAAGATTAAAATATTGTCTCAATCCAACAATAGGACTAAAGTAAACATAACCTTTATCTCTTAAGGAAGGATCAAGTTCTTTTGCAGCGGCATCTTTAGGTTTGCTTGTTATTGCACCAAATAATCCTATCTTATGTTTTTTAAAAGATCAATTGTTCTTTGTGGTAAAGCATTTCCTTCATTGCACCAGAAGTCCCAACCTATATCTGCATAAATATATTCAGCACTAAAACTAACTGAGTTTAATATACGAATTGCTTCAGGAAGGACAGTTTTGCCAATACCATCTCCGGGCATTGCAACTATAGTTCTATTCATAAAATTCCACACTAAAAAGTGTATAAAATATCATATCAAAAATTATGGAAAAGGGTTAAGGTAAGCAAGAACAACTTAGGATTGGTTTCTATTCTTAATTTTCATCTTGTTTTTGCTTTTTCACCCTCAGTCTGATCAGCATTCGATCGAGAATTTCTTCCATTCTTAGCAATTTGGAAAGTGTTCCTCTCCCAGAAAACACCATCACTGTAACCCTGGATAGCTTGATCTTTGTCTGCTATCTCTAGTCTTTTAGCTGCAAGGCAGCAATAGTATTCATCTAGTTCTATTCCCGAAAAATTTCTTCCGAGTTTTTTTGCTGTAACTAAAGTTGTTCCTGAACCGGCAAAAGGATCGAAGACAAAGTCTCCTTTATTCGAGCTTGCAAGAATTATTTTTGCAAGAAGCTTTTCCGGCTTTTGTGTAGGATGTTCTGTATTCTCGGGCATTGACCAAAAAGGAACAGTAATGTCTGTCCATATATTTGAAGGATGTGTTATCCTGAAATTATTTTTTCCATTTTCTTCCCAGTCTTTTGGTTTGCCGTCTTTAGTTCGATAGGGAGCAATAACTTTCCGCTTAATTTTTATATCATCTAAGTTGAAAGTATAATTGTCTGAAACTGTGCAAAACCAGATATCTTCAGTACAATTTTTCCAGTTCGATTTTGCCCCTCTTCCTTTTTCTCTTTCCCATGTAATTCTGTTTTGAATCTTAAAATATTTCTTAGCGACATTATAAACTGCGTTTGATGATTTCCAATCAGAACAAATATAAATTGAAGCGTTTGATTTAAGCAGTCTTACAATTTTAGAAAGCCATGAGTTTAGCCATTCTTCATACTCGCTGTCATTCATTTCTTTAAACTTTGTAAGGTTAAATTTTTTGTGAAGATTATATGGAGGATCAATAAACAAAAGATCAATAAAATTATTTGGCAGATGATCTAAAACTTTAAATAAATTTCCATTTATAATTTTATTATTAAGGTCCTGTTTATACACATCTTTTTTTATGGTTACAAGCTCCTTTTTTAATTTTGAAACCTCAGAGGGAGATAATGATAGTGACCTGTTTAATGGAGCTGGTTTTTTAGCAGAGTTAAGATGATTCATAGGAGGATATTAAAAAAGGTGCCCTGAGAAAATTCAAGACACCTTTATATATTTATTTTTCTTTATTCTTCCAAGGTTGATAAATTACCCGGATCTTGTCCAAGAGCTTTTGCTTTTAGAACTCTCCTCATAATTTTTCCGCTTCTTGTTTTGGGAAGCGAATCAACTATTTCTATTTTTTCAGGCTTTGCAATAGGTCCAACTTCATGTCCTACATGCTGTCTTAATTCTTCAATAAGAGTATCGCTTCCGGCTATTCCAGCTTTCAAAATAACATAAGCATGAATTGCATTGCCTTTTATTTCATGTGGAAGTCCAATTGCCGCGGCTTCCGCAACAGAAGGATGACTCACTAAAGCACTTTCAATCTCAGCGGTACCAAGCCTGTAGCCGGAAACTTTTATTACATCATCCACTCTACCAATTACCCAAAAATATCCATCTTCATCTTTGCGAGCAGAATCGCCTGTCATATACATTCCCGGGTATTTGCTCCAATATTGATTTACATATCTGTCGGGATCATTATAAATTGTTCTTACCATAGCAGGCCAGGGAGTTTTTATCACAAGATAACCTTCATCGTTCGGCTTTACTGAATTACCGTTTTCATCAACAACATCTGCAATTACGCCGGGAAAAGGTTTTGTGCCGGAGCCTGGTTTCAGTGGTGTGCATGGCATTGGTGTAATCATGAACATGCCGGTCTCAGTCTGCCACCAAGTGTCCATAATCTGGCATTTTTCTTTTCCGATAACACGGTAATACCATCTCCATGCCTCAGGATTAATTGGTTCTCCCACGCTTCCAAGTAATCTTAATGAAGAAAGATCATTACGGTTTGGCCATGCTTCACCATATCTCATAAAGCCTCTTATTGCAGTAGGAGCAGTATAAAGAATATTTATTCCATATTTCTCAATCATTTGCCACCAGCGATTTGGAAATGGAAAAGTTGGAGCACCCTCATATATAAATGATGTGGCTCCGTTGAGCAACGGACCGTAAACTATATAGCTGTGTCCTGTTATCCAGCCGGGATCAGCTGCACACCAGTACCTGTCTTCTTCATGAATATCAAACACATATTTTAGAGTCGAATAAGTTCCAACCATGTAACCGCCGTGTGTATGAAGAATTGCTTTCGGCTTTCCGGTCGTGCCTGAAGTATAAAGCATGAATAATGGATCTTCTGCATCTACTTCTTCTACAGCAGAATTGTTGGAAGCAATTGGAAGAGACATCAGTTCATGGTACCACATGTCGCGTCCCTGTTCCATATTAATCTGGTGACCAGTTCTTTTTACAACCAAAACACTTTCTACAGTTGCGGCACGTTGTAAAGCTTCATCGGCAATTTTCTTAAGCTCAACGATCTTTCCTCTTTGATAAGCACCGTCTGCAACAATTAAAACTTTTGACTGGCTATCCTCGAGTCTTTCATGTAAAGCTTCAACAGAAAAACCTCCATAAACGACCGAGTGAATTGCCCCGATTCGTGCACACGCAAGCATTGCAATTGCAATCTCAGGAATTCTTCCCATATAAATTGTAACTCTGTCGCCTTTCTTAACTCCTAAGCTTTTCAAAACATTTGCGAACTTACACGTCTCGCGCTTAAGGGCAAAGTAAGACAAAGCTTTGAAATCTCCATTCTCACCTTCCCAGATAATTGCAAGCTTGTTACGTCGAAAAGTTTCTACATGAACATCGAGGCAATTATAAGCAATGTTTGTTTTTGCACCGGTAAACCATTTATAGAACGGTTTCTTCGAGTCATCGATTACCTTGTCCCATTTCTTAAACCAGTGTAAGTTCTCGGCTTCTTTTGCCCAGAAACCTTCAAGATCTTTTGCCGCGGATTCATAAAGTGCATCACATTTAGCATTAGCATATTTTACTACTTCGTCAGTCGGATAGAAAACCTCACCGCTTAATTTTTTGTCTGCCATTGCTATACTCCTGATTTTTTTTTAGAAAGAAAGTTTCACTTCGGATTAATTCGTTCAGTTAAAATTTAAAATAATATAATTTCACAAAGAATAACAGTGTAAACGAAAATACCTATTTTTTTCAAAATACTTGATATAGTCAATAATTTTTATCATTTTTGCTCCCCCTACAATAGCCGTGAATATTTTTAATATTCACAGAATCGGGAGCCGGGTAACATGTAACTGCCCAACTCCGTCAGGTCCGGAAGGAAGCAGCGGTAAGCAAGAGCTTGTGTAAACGGTTTCCCGATTTTTTTTATTCAAACACTTTTGGCGGAATTAAAAATTCAAGTGTCCCGCTTGCCATCCTGACCTTTCCTTCAAAATTTACTTTTGCCACGGCACCTTTTTTAAATTCCAGATACACTCCCGAAGATGATGTTAAAGCAGAAACATAATTCGACATATCGGGTTCATGTCCCACCACCGCAATATTTTCAACATTAATTGATCTTATAAAGTCGATCAGGTCCTCAGGGCTGCTCCCGGCAGTTATTTTTTTATCGGTAATTATTTCTTTGGAATAATCAAAAACATTAGCAACAATTTCTGCAGTTTGAACTGCGCGTGTGAGAGGTGAAGAAGCAATTACATCGAAAGGTTTAACAATCTTTTTTAAAGCTTCGGCTGATTTTTTAGTTAGTTCTCTACCCTTGGAAGTTAACTCTCTGTCAAAATCTGTTTTCGAAAGGGATAATTTTTCAGCATCACCATGCCGGATTAAATATAGATTCATTTTTAGTCAGGATAATTAACAAAAATTACGGAAACATGTTGATGTAAATTCATTAAGTGTTTGTTAAGTTCTTTACCAGCCCCGGAATTCATTTTTGCATCCCATTCTTCTTTTGATGAGACAGTTACTTCGCAAAACTTACTATATTTTTCATCCAGCAAGAGATTACTTTCTACATCAGCGGCTTTAACTTCTTCACCGCTTAATTCAGAAAGATATTTTAAGGTATAGTCTGTAAAAAGATTATTGATTTCTTTATTGTCGGTCTTTTTGAGGAAGAGTAAAAGCTTGTACATAAGTTTTTATTAGTCAGTTTTAAGAGTATCGGCTATTTGATCCTTTACAGGTTGATGATTGAAGTTTTCAATTTCTTTTTTTATGAATTGATCAAATAGATTTTGTGATGATGAATATTTCCCTGTTGATGAATCAAAAATAAAATTATCTGTCATTCCATTCATTTTAGATTTTTTAGGACCACTTATTTTTGTTTGAATCAAAGTATCCGAAATTTCTGTCAAATCCTGAGTAAAGTTGTTACCTGGTTCGGAAAATTTTGTATTAGTTCTGAATGAAAGAGCAACTCCTGCTGAATCAATTGAGTAAAGAGAGATTCTATTTAATAATAAAGTATCCTTTGAAAGATAAGATTCATCTATCTCAATGAAATCTTTCCCGGCTGCTTTTATTGTTTTGTAAGAAATATTTCCGTTGAGAGATTTATCATTTAATAACGGTGTAAGATTGGGGTTGTAAACTGCGAACCTGTTATATAAAGGATTTTCGTTTTCCATTATAACAAAGTACAACGTATTTTTATTTGTAGTAAGACTATCAACCACAACAGAGTTATATTTATTTGTATCTATATGTAAATCGACAAGATTTGAAAGTTTATTGTTTGCAGTTGAATCTTTATCGATTGCCTGCATAATAAGGTTTTTTATTTTGGCAGCATTAAATTTTTCCGGCAGGGGGTTATCCTTTACAGGCTGGCAGCCGTAAAATATGAATACCAAAGTTATTGCTGTTAAGAATTTCATTAAAATATCTTCAGAGAATGTATCACAATATAGTATTTTATTTTTGTTTTTTTTAACTAAGAGATTATATTTCCTATCATCTTATCTACAAAAAGAATAAAAATTTTTGAAGAAAATATTTTTCTTATTCATTTTATTTTTTCTGCTGCCGGAATTTAGCTTTTCTCAAACAGTAAAAGTGCCTCGTTTAGCACTTCAGAATGTTAAATTTTCTATAGAAGCGCAGGAACTTCCTGATTCTGTTAAAACTATAAAAGTAATTTTTGAGGATGAGAACTACATAAAAGCAATCTCTGTAAATGTACATAAAGGAACGGTAGACACTTCGCTAACCTTATCCCAAACAGGAAATTTTTCTGTAAGATATGAAGGAGTTAATTTACCAAAAGCAGAAATTAGAGTTATTCCCGGAATACTTAGCATCTTACCGCCATTAATAGCAATTGTTTTAGCTCTTCTTTTAAGACAGGTTATTATATCTCTTTTAATTGGAATTTTTGTGGGGGCAGTTTTTGTTTTTGATTACAATATAGGAATAGCAATTCTGAGAGTTGTCGACACTTATATTATAAATGCAATAAGTGATCAGTCACATGTCCAGATTATAGTTTTCACACTTCTCTTTGGCGGAATGATAGGACTGATTTCAAAAAGCGGGGGAGTACAGGGAATAGCAAACGTTATCACAAAAGTTGCCAAGACGAGAAGATCGGCTTTGCTGGCTACGTGGCTTTCGGGAATAATAATTTTCTTTGATGATTATTCCAACGCTCTGATTGTCGGCAATCTTATGAAACCTGTTACCGATAGAATGAAAATTTCTAGAGAAAAGCTTTCTTTTATAGTCGATGCAACCTCTGCCCCGGTTTCGAGTATCTTCTTAATAAGTAGCTGGATTGGATTTGAAGTTAGTTTGATTGGTGATGGACTAAGCACAATCGGTTCTTCGGCAAATGCTTATGATATTTTTATTCAAACTATACCGTTCAGATTTTATCCTATAATGATGCTCATCTTTGTATTTCTTACTTCATATTTACAAAGAGATTTTGGAGCAATGCATACTGCTGAAAGAAGAGCTATTAAAGAAAACAAACTAAATAGAGATGGAGCTACTGTTGCATCAGATTTTGAAGATGCTTACGGTATTCTTGGTAATAAAGAAAAGGCAAGGTGGTACAACGGAATTATTCCGATTGTAGTTTTAATTATTGTAACAATTATTGGCTTGGTGTTTACAGGCATTTCTGCTTTGCACGATAAAGGAATAACTGATTATAGTTTAAGAGATATTATTGGAAACTCAGATTCATATTCTGCACTTTTGTGGTCGAGTTTTTCTGCTTGTCTTGTTGCGGGAATTATGATTGTATTTCAGAAAATTATGACTGTGAATGAAGCTGTCGATGCATGGTTTGTCGGTCTAAAGGCAATGCTTTTAGCAGTAATTATTTTAACACTTGCATGGGGAATTGGGACAGTTACTCAGGATATGAAAACTGCTGATTACATAGTCGGCCTTCTAAGTGATTCAGTCAACCCGCGGTTTTTGCCTGTGCTGGTTTTTCTTGTGTGTGCTCTAACAAGCTTTTCAACTGGAACGAGTTTTGGAACAATGGCTATTATGATGCCGATAGTTATACCTTTATCAAGCGGAGTTTGTAACATTCATCATTTTCAGCCAGCGGATCAATCCTTAATTTTAGTTGGAGTGATTAGCTCTGTTCTCGCCGGTTCTGTCTTCGGCGATCATTGTTCGCCTATTTCCGATACAACTATTCTAAGCTCAATGGCTTCGGGATGCGATCACATTGAACATGTAAGAACTCAATTGCCTTATGCTGTTGTTGTAGCTGTTGTTTGTATGCTTATCGGAGATATTCCAACTGCTTTTGGTTTGTCTCCTTATCTTTCAATATTAATAATTGCTGCAATTCTTACAGGGATTTTATTTTTTATTGGGAAGAAGACTGAAGACGGAATGAGTTGCTAAATAATTAGAATTCGTATCCGACCAAAAACATTAAACCAGCGTTTCTCCAGGTGCCAATATTCGAAATTAAAAACCTATATCATTTCGAACCCATTGTGCCCGTAATCAACTATTTGGTTGAAATTTGTATTTCTTAAATCAAACCAAGGAGGTACGGTAATAAATTTGTAATCTCCGCATCTTAATCTGAGATAACATAAATAGGAACTCAGGCATGGCCTAAAAAGAAATAGGTATTCCATAATTGCGGACTTGATATTTGATAATAATAGGAATAGTAAAATATTTAGTTGTAACTTGCTGCTCTAAAACTCCTTCATGGCCATGTGTCTATTGTTTCTTTGCATATACTATTTTGATATAACAATTTCAGTAAAAGAAAAGTTTTCAGACAATTTATCTTCTACATAAAATCCTAAAGAAATACCTAGCGGATATGAATAAAATAATAGAACGACCATGTTTTGGCTATTCTGCAAATTATTGAGTCGCCAAAAGCCAATTCCTCCTTTTATGCCGAACTTAAATCTTTCCTGAGAAAAACTTGTTGAAGAAAAAGCTAATACCATTAAAACTCAAAAAGAAAAACGATTTGCTTTAGAATGAATAAGAATTTTTGAGACTTTCATTTAGTTCTCCCGCTTTTATGATTTGTAAACCAAATGAAAATGAAAATAAGTATCAAGTGAAAAAGTTGTCATGGGATTGCTGGTATCTAACCATTCGTCTCTTCCTTAAAATGATTCAATAAAATATCTGCTTTCTTTTTGCCAATAATTGCGGTGAGTTTATCATATCCTGTTATTTTTATTGCTGATAAACTACCAAGCTCTTTGAGCAACTTATTTGCGGTGGAAGCGTCCGATTCCTTTTACATCCGTAAGCTCTGTTTTTATTGTTCTTTTGCTTCTCCTGCTGCGATGGAAAGTTATAGCAAAGCGATGTGCTTCATTTCTTACCTGCTGCAAGAGTTTTAATCCTGATGATGTTTTAGGAATTGAAGCCGGATCAGATTGTCCCGGAAGAAAGACTTCTTCAAGCCTTTTTGCCAGACCAATTATATTATAATTTGAAAATCCAATCTCATTTAAAACTTCAACGGCGGAAGATAATTGTCCTTTACCTCCGTCAACCATTATTAAATCAGGTAAAGGAAGATTTTCTTCTTTTAGTTTTGAATATCTTCTTCTTATAACTTCCTGCATACTTAAAAAATCATCAGGACCAACGACTTCTTTTATAATAAATTTTCTGTACTGACTTTTTTTAGGTTTTCCATTTTCAAAAACGACCATGCTAGCAACAGAATCCGTCCCTTGCAGATTTGAGATATCGAAACATTCTATTTTTTTCGGTAAGTCTTTTAATCTCAAATCTCTTTTTAATGCTGATACTCCATAATTAACAGAACCTTCCGCTTTCATTTTCTGAAGCTGTAATTCTTTTAATTGAAGAATTGCATTTTCTTTGCACATCTTTACAAGAGATCTTAAATCTCCTCTTTGTGGAAAGATAAATTTTACGTTTCGCTCTGATTTAGAATTCAGCCATTTTAAAAGTGTTTCCGAATCTGAAGGCTGAACATCCATTAATATTTCTTTTGGAACTTCCACAAACTCGCTGTAATAAAATTTTATTGCGGCAGAATAGATATCCGCTTCTTCTTCAATGTCTCCGATTGCAAGACGTAATTGTTTTTTCCCGACAAGTTTTCCGTCTCTTATATTAAAAACAGAGCAAGCAGAATCTTTTCCTTCATAAGCAATTGAAATTACATCCCTGTCTTCAAGATCATCGCTTACAACTTTTTGTCTCGATGAAATTGCTGTAAGCTGGTTTATCTTATCCCTTATTTCAGCAGCTTTTTCAAACTCAAGATTCTCCACAGAGGAACTCATCTTAAGAGTTAAATCTTTAATAAGTTCATCTGTTTTTCCTTTTAGAACTTTTACAACTTCGTTGACCATCTCGTTGTAACTGATTTCAGAAATCAAACCTTCGCAGGGACCGTCACATTTTTTTATGTGATAATCGAGACAAACTTTGAATTTTTTCTTGTCTATACTTTCCTGAGTAATATCAAGCTTACAGCTTCTTATCTTGAAAACTTCATTTATCATTCTCAGAGAAGCTTTCATATTCCCGACACTTGTATAAGGACCAAAATACTTTGAGCCATCTTTAATTATTCTTCTTGTAGGATAAACACGAGGGTAAGGTTCTTTAGTGACTTTTATATAAGGAAATGATTTATCATCTTTTAAGTTAACATTATAACGCGGCTTAAATTTTTTGATGAGATTATTCTCGAGTACAAGTGCTTCAACTTCGTTATCTGTTATAATAAGTTCCACGTCGTTTATCTTCTTTACCAGAATTTCAGTTTTCGGAGAAGCCAAATTCTCGTGAAAATAACTTCTAACCCTGTTCTTTAAGTTATTGGCTTTGCCGACATAAATAACCTTCCCTTTATCATTAAAGAATTGATAAATGCCGGGATTAGAAGGCAGATTCTTTATTTTCGTTTCTAATTTTGAATTCATATTAACTAAGTATGAAAATTAAACCGTTATTTCAGCAGAGAAAAAATAAGACAAAATTAAATATTAGTAAACAGAAATTAGATTCTGAAGGATTAGGAAAGGTTAATCATTTTCTTATTAGAATCAATAAGTCATTTAATAAGCACCATTTTTATTCTCGACGAGCTAATTCCATTTATTTTAAATTCACAAAAATAAACTCCGCTGCTTAAATTATATTTTGATGCATCAAACTCAATTCTATATGCCCCGGCAGGTTTTTCTTCATTGATCAGGGTAACAATCTCTCTACCGAGTACATCATATATTGTTAGTTTAACAAACTGTCTATTATCTGTTGAATATTGAATTGTTGTAGTTGGGTTAAATGGATTAGGATAATTCTGAAAGAGCTTAAATTTATCGGGAATATTTTTTCTGTTATCTTTTACATCTGTTATCTTTTTGTAAGAATATATATATACTTTACCAAAAGAGGAATCATAATCCGGAAACCTGGAGAAAATAAATACTTCATCAAATCCATCGCCATTTATATCAGCAGTGGACATAATTCTAGAAAACTCAACTGATTGATCTTCACCTTCGAGTTTGAATTTTGGTATAGTATCTAAAGTGTTGCCTCCCAAATAAACAAAAGCCCCTCCTACTATAAAACCATTTGAATTTTTATAGCTTGCATTTCCGACTATAAAATCAGAATATTCGTCATTATTTATATCACAATCCGATTCAAGATTTATATAACCTGCAGCCCCATATACAGATCCATTAAAGTGTATAATTGTATCTTGACCAGAGAATAAATTGATCTCTGTATTATTAGAAATAAAATAATCTATCATCCCATCCTTATTTATGTCCCCAGCATTCTTTATTATATTTCCATATTCATCCCTAGAATTATTTGCATGTAAAATTGTATCCGGGTCAGTATTAATGCTATTCCCACCGTAATAAATGTAAACTTTGGCAGTATCATCCCCGGCAACCATGCAGTAGCTCCAATTGCAATATCATCAAAACCATCCTGGTTGATGTCTCCAATATTAGCAGCACTCGTACCAAAAAAATCAGTCGAAGTATCACTTATAAAAGTAATCCCCTTATCACCTGTAAATGCAGCTTCCCCATAGAAAAGATATGCTCTCCCTTTCCCGTCTGTCCAGTTATAAGGTGATGTTATTATAAAATCATCATATCCGTCCTTATTTATATCTCCTACACCTTCAACAACCTGACCGAAATAATCTTGAATCCAGGGTTCATTAAATTCAGCAGCGGGTATTGTATCAACTGTTTCCCCACCAAGTAAATAAAAACCTTTCCTTTGGGATAACCCCCTAATCTCCAAATATACCTGCTATGGAAAAATCATTATAACCATCATTATTAATATCCCCAATGCCAGAAACTACTTCTCCGAAATCATTCAAACTATCTTTGCCGGGATAGTGGAATGTTATGTCGGGATTTAAATTTCCATCGGCAGAACCTAAGTATAACTTTACAATTCCCTCATCTCTTACTTTCTTACCCGTTCTCATTGAGATCATAAAATCATCATAGCCATCTCCGTTTATATCACCAATGCCTTTAACATTGGTTATTCTTTTTTCTGTGGATTCACCTATAATTGTGCCAATAAGGTAGAGACTGTCCTGAGCTTTGGTTTCTGAAAAGAAAAAACACGATGAGATAATTATCAAGAAAAGAAATTTTGAATTTTTAAGTCCCATAAGAACCCCTTCAATAAACTAGTTTTAAAATTAAGGAGCTCTTTAATTATAAACAATACAAAAATACGATAACTGCTGTTTATTAAACAAAAGAATTTTAGAAAATAGATGACTTTGAATTAAGAAAGGCTAATTTGTTAAGACCCGGTTTTTGCCAATAACTACTATACCGCTTTCAGTCACTGTAAATTTCTTTTTATCGCCTTCCAGATCGAAGCCAATTTCATAACCTTCCGGAACGACGACATTTTTATCAATAATTGCACGTCTAATTCTTGCGTGTCTGCCTATGCTGGTATTATTCATTATTATAGAATCAACAACGTAACTAAAGCTGTTTACCCTTACTCCCGGTCCCAGAAGAGATCTTTCAACAAGTCCGCCGGAAACAATTGAGCCATCGCAGATAAGTGAGTTTAAAGTTCGCCCGACTCTTTCACCTTCGTGTGAAACTGTTTTAGCCGGAGGGAATTGATACTGGTATGTTCTCATCGGCCAGCTGAAGTCATAAAAGTTAAATTCGGGTGTAATGCTGATAAGATCCATACTTGCTTCGTAATAACTTTCAATCGTTCCGATATCTTTCCAGTACGGTTTCATCTTTTTATTTTCATCAAAAAACTTGTATGCAAAAACATTAAGATTTGACTTCACCATATAAGGAATAATATCCTGACCGAAATCATGGCTTTTGATTTTCTTTTGTTCCATCTCCTGCATTACATCTCTAAGCGTAGTAGCATTAAAAACATAAATGCCCATGTTTACAAATGAAGATTCCGGGTTATCCGGAATTACGGGAGGTTCAGCAGGTTTTTCAATAAAGGAATTTACTTTGTAATTTTTCTCAACCCCTACAATTCCGAACCTGCTTGCCTGCTCCTTTGGAACTTCAATACAGGAAATTGAAAGATCGGCTCTCATATCAATATGATATTGAAGAAGTTTTAAGTAATCCATTTTGTAAATATGATCGCCGCTGAGAATTAAAACCCATCTTGCTTTTTTATCGCTGGAGAAAAGATTAATATTCTGGTAAATTGCATTTGATGTGCCCAGATACCAATCATTATTCATCTTTCTTTGCGGTGGGATTGAGTAAATAAATTCCCCGAGTTCAGGGTTGAAAATACTCCAAGCCTCGAGAATATGTTGATTTAATGAATCGGATTTATATTGAGTAAGAACATAAATTTTTCTTAAACCTGAGTTGAGGCAATTCGATAAAGCAAAATCTATTATCCTGTATTTGCCGCCAAAAGGAACTGAAGGTTTACTTCTGTAAGCAGTAAGCGGATAAAGCCTTTCCCCTTGCCCGCCGGCAAGCAGCATTGTAACTGTGTCTCTAAGGATTGATGAACCGGGAAAAACCATTATAATTTTTTCTTCTTTATAAATAATATATCGAATTATGATTTGATTGGCAATTTCTGTAATTGTTATTTTACAGTAAACAATAATAAATATTTCTTTAAGGAAACAGAATAATTAAAAAGATAATAAATAAGATGAAGACAGGCACTAAAATAATGTCGGTGGTAATTTTTGCTTTATTCTTTTTTATAGGATGGAAAATCGGAGATTCGCCGATTAATTATTCTATTAAGACTGTAAAAAAACAAGTAAATGTAGTTAAGCAAAAATTATTAAGTCCCCCGTATATCAGCATTCAGCCAAATTACATTTCGGATGTGCAGTACAAAATGGATATTCTACATTATGATTTAAATTTTGATCTTTTCCCAAAAGAAAAATTGCTTAAAGGTGATGTAACTATTATAGGAATCTTAAAAGATAAAAATGTTCCTGAAATAGATTTTAATCTTTATGATAATATGAAAGTTGAAAATCTTACAGTTAACGGGAAGAAAAATTTATTTAAACAACAAAATACTAAGTTATCTATTCCTTTGAGTGAAATGAATTCCGATACTTTTGTTGTTGAAATTGTTTATTCAGGAAAACCTAAAAGGATGGGCTTTGCTTCTTTTATATTCGGAGAAATTAATGGGAAGTCAGTTGTTTATAGTCTCAGCGAACCGACTTATGCATCAACCTGGTTTCCGTGCAATGATTTGCCTTCCGATAAAGCTACAATGGATATGAGCATAACAAATGATTCTATTTACACTTCTGCTTCTAATGGTTTGTTAATTAGTAAAGAAACAAAGGGAGGTAGAACAACTTACCACTGGAGAACCAATTACCTGATTTCGACATATTTAATTTCTCTTTATTCTTCTATCTATAAAGAATTTACTGATGAATATATTTCGCCTTTAACACAGGACTCTATGAAACTGGAATATTATGCTTTTCCTGAGCATTTCGATAATGCTAAAATTGATTTTGCCGATCATCCAAAGATGATTTCCTTTTTCGCAAAAACATTTGGCGAATATCCTTTTATTAAAGAAAAGTACGGAGTTGCAGAATTTCTCTGGCAGTTAGGCGCAATGGAACACCAGACTTTAACCGGCATAGGTTCAAACTTTGTAGGAGGTAAAAAATTTTTTAATGATATATATGTCCATGAACTTTCACATCAATGGTGGGGAGATGCGGTTGGGCTAAAAACTTGGAAAGATATCTGGCTGAATGAAGGTTTTGCAACTTATTGTGAAGCTTTGTATGATGAACACAAAGGTGGATCCCAGGCGTTGCAGTCTTCAATGCTTTCTAAACGCCGGGATAATTTTGTGGGAACTGTTTATAATCCTGCAGATATGTTTGGTTCTACGGTTTATGATAAAGGCGGCTGGGTACTTCATATGTTGAGATGGGAAGTCGGTGATTCTACATTCTTTAAGATTTTAAGAGAATATTTTGAGAAGTACAAATACAAGTCTGCATCTACAAATGATTTTGAAAATGTTTGCGAGAGTGTTTCCGGTAAAGATCTTAAGCAGTTTTTTAATCAGTGGGTTTTTGATGGTGACGACCAGATCAAAATGAATGTGGATTGGAATGTTGAATCAGAAACAAATGGAAAATACCTTGTTAAATTAAAAGTAGAACAAACACAGGATAGATATAAAGTTTTTGATTTTCCCGTTGAGTTCCAGTTCCTTGATAAGAGTGGGAAATTTGAAAATGCAACTTTCAGAGTTAATTCAAGAACCCAGACAATTCAGCAGGAATTGAAATTTAAACCTGTTATAATTATTGCCGATCCATCTAATTGGCTTTTGGCAGATATAAATATTTCACACAAGTAATTGTTAATGACTTTCATTTTCACCTGCACAGTTCTTAAATTGCACATCAAAAATAAAGTGAATAGTGAATAAAACTTACCTTTTTATCTCTGATATTCATCTCGGTTTGCAGAGTAAAGAAGAGGAAAAAGAGAAGGAAAATCTTCTCATTAAATTTTTACAATTTGCACAAGAAAATTGTGATGAGCTTTTTATTCTCGGCGACCTTTTCGATTACTGGTTTGAATATAAACATGTTTATCAGAAAGGTTTTTTCAGAACTTTAACCTATCTTCACAGTCTAACTGAAAAAGGAATTAAGCTTCATTACATAATTGGGAATCATGATTTTATGCACCGGGATTTCTTTGAAAAGGAGATTGGTGCTAAATTGTATGAGAAAGATATTGAAATTGAATTAAACAGCAGCAGGTTTTATCTTGCTCACGGAGATGGTTTGGTAAAAAATGATCTTGGATATAAAATTCTTAAAAAGATTTTGAGAAATAAGATAATTCAAAAAGTTTATGCAATAATTCATCCTGATCTTGGAATTGCTCTTGCAAGCCGGACAAGCAAGTCGAGCAGAGATTATACTTCAAAAAAAGATTATGGTGAAAAAGACGGATTATTTGAATTTGCTAAAGAAAAAATAGACAAAGGATTTGATTTCGTTTTGCTCGGTCATTCTCACCGGAGAAGATTTAAGCAATACAAAAATGGTTATTATATAAATTTAGGTTCGTGGCTCGATGAGCCTTGTTATGGTATCTATCAAAATAATAAATTTGAAATAGTAGACTGGAATTGATGTAATGGCGAAAAGAAAAAAATCCGATAATGATATGAAGAAATATTTCAGCGATAAATCTTACCGGAACAAGAAAAAATCAGCCGGCTTTTTTAAGAAAAGAAAAACAAAATTAATTTTTCTTTCTGTTATAGCCGCTCTTTTTCTTGCTTTTGTTATATATATTGTTAGTGGGTTACCTTCGCTTGAACAGCTCGAAAATCCGAGTCCGCAGCTTGCAAGTAAAGTATTCACAACTGATGGGGAACTGCTCGGACAATTTTATATTGAAAACAGGATAGAGACAGATATCGATAGCCTTCCGCCTTATGTTACACAAGCTTTAATTGCAACTGAAGACAGGGATTTTTATAGTCATTGGGGTGTTAATTTATCCCGCTTTGTAAAAGCAATGATAAAAAATGTTTTTACTTTTTCGCGGGAAGGTGCAAGTACAATTACTCAGCAGCTTGCTAAAAATCTTTACGATTTAAAATCTTCTCACGAAACTCTTTTTGGTACGGGAATAAGAAAAATACGGGAATGGATAACTGCAATTCAGATTGAAAAGAATTTCACCAAGAAAGAAATACTCGAGCTTTATCTTAATGTGTCTTACTTCGGCAAGAGTGCTTACGGAATCGAATCTGCATCAGAAGTTTATTTCGGGAAAAAGGCGAGTGAACTAACTCTTCCTGAAGCAGCTTTATTTATTGCATTATTAAAATCTCCCGAACACTATGATCCGGTAAGAAGAGTTGAAAATGCCATTGCCCGCCGGAATCTTGTAATGCACAACATGGTTGTAACTGGTGATTTGAGCAAAGACGAATATGACAAACTAAAATTGCAACCAATTACACTTGCCTCTGAAAAAATAGGAGGTAATACTTCTGAAGCTCCTCATTTTATGGAATATATCAGGCAGAAGTTGAGTTCAGTATCTGATAAATATGGATATGATCTTTACAGGGACGGGCTGAATATCTATACATCGATTGATATGAGAATGCAGAAAATTGCAAACAAAGTAGTATCTAAACATCTTGCTGAATACCAGATTCTTTTTGATAAAAACTGGAGCTGGAAAAAAAATCAGGATGTGCTGACTGTATTGGTGGATAAAGCAATCAAAAGTAATCCCGAATACAGAAGTGCAAGTGATAAAGAAGAAAAAGCAAAAATTTATAACAGGCTAAAGTATAACAAGGAGTTTGTTGATTCTGTAAAAAAGATTGAAAGCACAATTCAAGCGGGCTTTGTAGTTATTGATCCAGCAACCGGACAAATAAAAGCAATGGTTGGAGGAGAGAACCAGGATTTTGGCAGAGGATTAAATCACGTAACCGGAATAAGAAGACAACC
This sequence comes from uncultured Ignavibacteria bacterium, assembly GCA_963727535.1. Lineage (GTDB taxonomy): Bacteria > Bacteroidota > Ignavibacteria > Ignavibacteriales > Ignavibacteriaceae > RBG-16-34-14. Next base: position 920,665 of record CAVSGR010000001.1, on the reverse strand, counting down.
GGGTTCTTCATTTAAAGCTATTGTTTACACCGTTGCAATAGATAATGGATATTTTCCGGCTTATACATTGCTTAATCAGAAGTTTAACAACAACGGTTGGTCGCCGGAAAACTCCGATGGCGAATACGGCGGTTATGTTACTTTAAGAGAGGCTCTTGCAAATTCAATAAATGTTGTTGCAGGAAGATTAACAATCAGTGATATAGCACCGCCGGCGCAGGTATTGAAATATGCCAAGAGAATGGGAATTACTTCTGAGCTTAATCCTTATCCTTCTATAGCACTTGGAACATCAGAGGTGAGCCCTCTCGAATTAACATCTGCTTATGGAACGATTGCAAATAAAGGTGTACATGTGGATCCAATTTCTATATTAAGAATCGAAGACAGGAATGGAATCCTTATTGATGAATTTGCGCCTCAATATACTGAAGCAATTTCTCCGCAAACTGCTGCGGTAATAACAAGTATGCTGCAGGATGTTATTAATTTTGGAACCGGTATGGGAGTAAGAAAGTATTTTCAATTTCCTGCTGCAGGAAAAACGGGTACGACTCAAAATTATTCCGATGCATGGTTTGTAGGTTTTACACCGCAGCTTGTTGCAGGTGTATGGGTTGGCTTCGATGATCATAGAGTAAAGTTCACAAATTGGTATGGTCAGGGTGCAAGAGCTGCTCTGCCGATTTGGGCTATGTTTATGGAAGATGCATACAAAGAATTGAATATACCTTTAGAATATTTTCAGATTCCTGATGGTATAGATACAGTGAAATTCTGCAAAGAAACAATGGATCTTGGAGATACGAGGCTTGCGACTGAAAATTGTCCCGAAACTGTGACTGATATTGCAATCGATAAAAATCTTCCTCCCTACTGTGAAATACATTCCGGCGGCGCAAAAATAAAACGCGAAGACAGGAAAGGGGACTCAGGGTGGTAGCGAGAGCGGAATGTAGAATGCATAATGTATAATGTAGAATGAAAAAATAAGTATATTTCAAATTATGAATTCTAAATTCTACATCGTTCATTCTTAATTATAAAAAGCCCGGATGGTGGAATTGGTAGACACGCTAGGTTCAGGGTCTAGTCCGAGTAATCGGGTGGGGGTTCGAGTCCCCCTTCGGGCACTTAATTGCAGGTTCTTCCAATGGAATCCCTTTGGGAGAGTCCTGTTCCGGGCACAGAAGGAGTTAGATTGAAAAAAAATATTCTTTTAGCATTTCTCATCTCATCATCTCTTTTTAGCCAGACATCTTCTCTAATAACCAATATAGATGGCAGAAAAACTTTTTCTTTTAAATGGATATTGGAAGATTATAATTGATCCTTATGAAAATGGTTTTTACAATTACCGTTATGAAGAAAGTGATAATGGATATTTCAAGAATCGAAAACCAAAATCTAAAAGTGATTTGGTTGAATATGATTTTGATAAATCCGATTCACTAAAAGTACCGGGAGACTGGAATACTCAAAAAGAAAAACTTTTTTTATATGAAGGAACAATCTGGTACAAAAAAGATTTTGACTATAATTTAGAAAAGGGGAGAAAATTATTTGTTTATATCGGGGCGGCAAATTATAAAGCAGTTGTTTACCTTAACGGGACAAAATTAGGTGAACACGAGGGCGGTTTCACTCCTTTCAATTTTGAGATTACAAATCTTGTAAAAGAAAAAGATAATTATCTGATCATAAAAGTTGATGATAAAAGAAGCAGGGAATTTGTTCCTACAGTTAATACTGATTGGTGGAACTATGGCGGAATAACTCGTGATGTTTCTCTTGTCGAAGTTCCTCAAACTTTTATTAAAGATTATTTTATCCAACTTGCCAAAGGTTCAGATACCGAAATATCTTGCTGGGTAAAATTAGAAGGAGAAAAGAAAAATCAGAATATAAAAATTGAAATACCGGAACTTCATAAAGAATTTTCTTCAAAAACTAATGACGATGGATTTTGCAAAGTTAGCTTTAATGCTAATCCGGTTTTGTGGTCGCCTGATAATCCGAAACTCTATAATGTAAAAATACTTTCTGAAACAGATTCAATTAACGATGAGATTGGCTTCAGGAGAATCGAAACAAAAGATGGGAAGATTTTATTGAATGGCAAACCTATTTTCTTAAGAGGAATTTCTTCTCACGAAGAAAAACCAATAACAGGTGGAAGAGCAAATAGTGAAGAAGATGCTGAAACAATTCTTAATTGGATAAAAGAATTAAATGGAAACTTTGTTCGAATGGCTCATTATCCGCACAGCGAAAATGTTATTCGTTTGGCTGATAAGATGGGAATTATGATCTGGTCTGAAATTCCGGTTTACTGGACAATATTGTGGGATAACAAACAAACTTTTCAAAATGCAGAAAACCAATTGACAGAAATGATAACACGTGATAAAAACCGTTCTTCAGTAATTCTATGGTCAGTTGCAAATGAAACACCTTTGAGCGAGGCAAGATTAAATTTTCTGAAGAAATTAACTGAGCGGGCAAGAAAGCTTGATAATACAAGGTTGTTGACGGCAGCCTTAGAGAATCATTTTATAAATGATACTACAATTGTCATTGATGATCCTTTTGGTAAATATTTAGATGTAATTGGACTGAATGAATATCTTGGCTGGTATGTCGGCTTACCGGACGGAATTGGGAAAATTAATTACAAAACAGATTATGACAAACCAATAGTTATAAGTGAATTTGGAGCGGGGGCATTGCAGGGAATGCACGGCGATAGCTTAACAAGATGGACCGAAGAATTCCAGGCTTATGTTTATAAAGAACAAGTTAAACTGATGAGAAGAATTCCACATTTAAATGGAATGACTCCATGGGTTCTTGCGGATTTCCGTTCACCGCGCCGCAGTTTGCCTGTTATACAGAACTTCTGGAACAGGAAAGGAATAATTTCAGATAAAGGAATAAAGAAAAAAGCGTTTTATATCTTACAGGATTTTTACAAAGATATAAAAACAAACGGATGGGGAAATCTTTTGGGTAAATAGAAATCATTTCTTTTTCTTTATTTGATTTTTACAACAAATCTTTTTGTCAATAAGTAAGTTATATATTAAAAAAGGGAGCAGTACGATGAAAATGAGAAAACTCGGAAAGAATGGTCCCGCAGTTTCCGCAATTGGACTTGGCTGTATGGGAATGTCGGAATTCTACGGTTCACACGACGATAATGAGTCAATAAAAACAATTCACTATGCAATAGAACTCGGAATTAATTTTCTTGATACTGCTGATATGTATGGCGTTGGTGAAAATGAAAAGCTAGTTGGTAGAGCAATAAGGGATAGAAGAGACAAACTCATCCTTGCGACAAAATTTGGAAACGTTAGAGGACCGAACAAAGAATTTCTTGGAGTTAACGGGAGACCGGAATATGTTAAATCGGCATGTGAAGCAAGCTTGAAACGACTAAATATAGATGTAATTGATCTTTATTATCAGCACCGTGTTGACCAAAAAGTTCCTATAGAAGATACAGTTGGTGCTATGGCTGACTTAGTGAAAGAAGGAAAAGTTCGTTACCTTGGTCTTTCTGAAGCTGCACCTGAAACAATCCGCAGAGCTAATGAAGTTCATCAAATAACTGCTTTGCAAACTGAATATTCACTATGGACACGACATGTTGAAGACAAAATATTACCGTTATGCCGCGAGCTCGGAATTGGATTTGTTTCTTACAGTCCTTTAGGACGTGGATTTCTTGCTGCAAGATTCAAATCTGAAAAAGATTTTGAAGAAAAAGATTACCGGTTAAACTCTCCACGTTTCCAGGGAGAAAATCTTTCATCGAATATTAAATTTTTAGATAGAATTGAAAAAATGGCAAGTAATAAAAAATGTACGCCGGCACAGTTGGCAATTGCCTGGGTTCTTGCACAGGGAAAAGATATTGTTCCAATACCAGGCACAAAAAAACAAAAATATGTTGAAGAAAACATAAAAGCTGTTGAACTTTCGCTAAGTGAAAATGAATTACATTTTCTTAGTGAATCAATTCTCGTTGATGAAGTTGCAGGTGAGCGGTACCACGAACATGGTATGAGAACAGTAAACAAATAAAGTAATATTTCATAAAATTAGATTAAGCCGGACTTTTATCCGGCTTTTTTATGTTGTAACTAAAACCTTAGTAGTAAAATCTTTATTTTACTCAAACAAAAAAATAATAATCTCAAAATGCCCTCAAAAGACTTTTACAAACAGGTTATATCATTCGCTAAAAATCATTATGAAAATTTCCCTGTAATATCTTTTTTAATTCCTAAAGATCTTCAAAAGCATGTTGCTGTAATTTATTGGTTTGCCAGAACTGCTGATGATATTGCTGACGAAGGAAATCTTTCAGAAGAAGAAAGATTAAAACAACTGAAAGAGTTCGAAGATAATTTTACCTCGGCTTTAAATAACAATCCTCAAAATGATTTCGAAATTGCACTGATAAATACAATTAATGAAAAAAAACTCACGACATCTCTTTTCTACGATCTTCTTGAAGCATTTAAACAGGATGTAACAAAGAAACGCTATAAAGATTTTGATGAAGTTCTCGATTACTGTAAACATTCTGCAAATCCTGTTGGGAGTCTGATACTCGAACTGTTCGATATAAGAAATGATGAATGTTTCGAACTTTCTGATAAAATCTGTACTGCATTGCAATTAACAAATTTTTGGCAGGATTTAGCATCAGATTTCCAAAAGGGGAGAATTTACCTTCCTGAAGATGAGATGCAAAAATTTGGTGTTAACAGAAAATCGTTTGAGTTGAAGGAAAATAGTCTTAATTTACAGCAACTTTTAAGGCACAATATTAGCCGTACAGAAGAAATGTTTAACGATGGTAAAGGATTACTAAAGCACTTAAAAGGAAAACTGAAGTTTGAGATTGCTTGGACAATTCTGGGTGGTGAATCAATACTTAAAAAAATTAAAAAAATTGATTACAATACAATAAATATCAGACCGAAATTAAGTAAAGTAGATTTTTTAAAACTATTGCTGAAATCATTTTGATTAAGCTTTAGTTAATATAAAAGAGGTTAATATGTCTTCGATTGCTTTAAATAAGCTATTGGAAAATTTTGAGGAATTGCCGGATGATGAGAAAGAATATTTTTTGGATGTTGCAAAAAAACAGCTGATTGAATTCAGAAGATACCAAATTGCCGGAAGGGTAAAAGAAGCAGAAGGAAATTATAATGCTGGCAATGTAAAATCTGGTGATAAAGAGTCCTTGTTAAGAGACCTTGAGAATGATTGAATTTGTTTGGGATAATAATTTTCGAAGAAGTTATAAAAAGAAAATATCACGAAACTCTGAACTTAAATCTAAATTTCAACAATCAATAAAAACGTTTTCTGAAGAGCCTTTTCATTTGAAACTTAAAACTCATAAATTATCGGGGACATTAAAAGGCTGCTGGGCCTTTCTCAGTCGATTATGATTGCAGGATTATTTTTAAGTTTATGGATAAAAATAGAGTTTTACTTATAGATATTGGTTCACACGATGAAGTTTATTAAATCGACTTAATAATGATATGATGGATGCAGCAAAAGATATAGCAAAGACAAGTAAAAGCAGTTTTTATTATGCTTTCAATCTTCTTCCCGAAGAAAAGAGAGATGCAATGAATACTGTTTATGCTTTTTGCCGGAAGACTGATGATATTATCGATGAAGGAAATGAAACGGATGAATTAAAATATGACAAGCTTCGTAAATGGCGCATCGAACTTGAGAAAGCTTTTAGCGGGCAATCGGATTATACTCTGTTAAACAAACTCGGCAGTACTATTCACAAGTTTAACATTCCTTACGAGCCTTTCTTTGAATTGCTTAAAGGAATGGAAATGGATTTGCAAAATAAACGATACCTGACATTTGATGATCTCAGGCTTTACTGTTATAGAGTTGCTTCTACTGTAGGGTTGATGTGCATCGAGATTTTTGGTTATAAGCACAAATCTGCAAAAGAGTTTGCTGTGAATCTCGGGATCGCGTTGCAGCTTACAAATATTCTGCGTGATATTAAAAAGGATTCCCTTAAGGGAAGAATTTATTTGCCTCAGGAAGACCTTAAAAGATTTTCTTACAGTGAAGAAGATATTTTCAAACAGGAATATGACCAAAGATTTATCAACCTTATGAAGTATGAAGTTGAAAGAGCGGAAAAGTTTTTTGAAGTTGCTACCGAAAATCTCGATCTCGATGATAAGAAGGCGATGTTTGCGGCAAGAGCTATGCAGCACATTTATACAAGACTTCTCGAAAAGATAATTGATGCGGAATACAATATTTATAAAAAAAATATTCGTGTAAGTTCTTTTGAGAAAGTAGGGATTTCTCTGGGAGTTTGGGCAAAGTACCGTTTAGTTTATTGATGAATTTGATTTTGTTTGAATAGCCCCGACATTTATGTCGGGGTTTTTTTATTAAATATAAGGCCTGGGCTTTAGTCCAAATTTATTGAATTGTGGCTAAAGCCATTATATTATGGGGCAATTTGTCAACGACCTGAAGGTCGTGGCTATAAAAAATTAATTCTTAAGTTGAATTATTGATGAAAAAAATCATAGTTATCGGCGGAGGATTTGCAGGTCTTTCTGTCGCTTCCTTCCTTGCAAATTCCGGACATAAAGTTGAATTGATTGAGGCTTCTCCAAAGCTCGGAGGAAGAGCTTATTCTTTTTATGATGAAGAAACGAAATCAGTTATAGATAATGGACAACATATTTTAATGGGGTGTTACAGAGAGACTTTAAAGTTTTTGAAACTGATTGACGCTGAGAAAAATTTTTCATACCAGCAAAGACTTAAAGTAAATTTTTTAAATGATAAAGGGAAATTATACAGATTAGAAGCCACGCAGCTTTTTTATCCTTTAAATCTTTTATTTGGATTATTGAACTTTGAAGCTCTGGGTTTTATAGACCGACTTAAAATTCTTAGGTTTTTTATCAAGCTCTATTTTTATTCTGATTCCGAATTAAAAAAACTTACAGTTCAACAATGGTTTTTAATGGAGGGACAAAATGAAAAAATCAGAGAATCTTTCTGGGATTTTCTTGCTGTTGGAGCCTTGAATACCAATACAACAAAAGCTTCCGCAAAAGCCTTTTCAGATATACTTAAAGAAATGTTTTCAAGAGGAAATGAAGCCTCAACAATTATTCTCCCTTTGAAAGGATTATCAGAATCTTATTGCAATGAAGCACAAAATTTTATTGAAAAAAATGGAGGAGTGATAAATCTTTCGGAACAAATTACAGGTTTTGAAATTAGAGATGATGAAGTGAAAAAAATTATTACTTCAAATAGGACAATAACTGGTTTTGATTATGCAATAAGCGCAGTTCCATGGTTTGCCTTAGAGAAAATTGAGAAGGGCGGATTTCTTCAAGATGTTAATTTGAGTTTTGAGCATTCATCAATTCTTACAATTCATATCTGGTTAGAAGGTCATTCCGAACTTGGTTCGGAATCTCTATCAGTTAGAAAGATGCTGAAACAAGTTCAGCATGACGGCAATGACTTCTACGCTTTAATAGGCTCACCGATTCATTGGGTATTTACACACAAAGATCATATAACCCTTGTTAAAAGTGATGCGAATGATATTATCGACAAACCAAAAGAAGAGCTTTTTGAAATAGCTGTAACTGAGTTAAAAAAATATGTAGGCATCGAACGGGAAGAAATTAAATCCTACAAAGTAATAAAAGAAAAACGCGCTACATTTGTGCCGGATAACAAGACTATTGATACAAGACCGAATACAAAGACAAAAATAAAAAATCTTCTTCTTGTAGGGGATTGGGTAAACACAGGACTTCCTTCAACAATAGAAAGCGCAGTGAAAAGTGGCAGAATGGCAGCAGAGGAAATTAATTGATGAATAAAGCCGATATATATATTGAAAAGCTTAAACTTATTCCTCATCCCGAAGGAGGATATTTCAGAGAAGTTTACCGTTCGGATGAATTGCTTAAAGATGGTTTGCCAAATCGATATAAAGGCAACCGTGCTTTTTCTACATCAATTTATTTCCTTTTAAAGGGGAATCAAAAATCACTTCTTCATAAACTTAAATCTGACGAGATATGGCATTTTTACGATGGAAGCAGTGTAAAATTATATACAATTGATTCAGAAGGTAAAGTTTTGCAAAGATTATTTGGCAAAAATATTGATGCTGGCGAGAGTATGCAGTTGGTGATTAAAAAAGGATACTGGTTTTGTGCCGAACTTTCTGATGAAAATTCTTTTTCATTATTCGGATGTACGGTTGCACCCGGATTCGATTTTTCAGATTTTGAATTAGGCGAAAGAAAAGAACTGCTTCAGCTTTATCCTCAACATGAAGAATTGGTAAAAAAATTTACTAAGTAATTGGTAAAAGTATTTGCTATCGTTTTGAAGCGGTTAAGACTAAGTGCCAAATATTTACCTTAACACATATATCTTAAAGCTTTACATTAGTCTTGTAATTTAGTTGGAGATTATAAATTACTTTCAATTGTGATTGATATAAAAAGCGATTTTCTCTATTTTTCGCAACAATTTTTAAAATACAAGGAGGCTGGATTAGGTTACATTTACTTTTGTTTTAGTTAGTAATATTCTTTTTTAAGGCTACTTATAAAAGCGAGAGTCACAAAATTAATCTGGACTAGTCTCCGCCTAATTACAGTATATACTGTTATTGTTTATGCTGTAATAAACTTAGGCTTTTCACACAGGTATGTCTCCCAGGTAAAAGATTCGATTTGGGTTGATGCTATTTTTAAGTTCCAATCACTTCGCGATTCTGTTTCAACTAATAATCTCACCAAAAATAAAAAAATTACACAAAGCGGTCTTTATAAAAATATTAAGTTGAGTAATGCAACTGCTTCAGCCGATTCAAATCTTAATAACAGTCCTGGAATTTCACCAATAGTTAATGACTCGCTTTTAAATAAGGATTCTCTCAGCATCCGGGATTCACTAATCAGCAAAGATTCTCTCTTAACAAAAACAGATAGCCTGGCATTAAAGGATTCTGTTGTAGTTGATTCAATGGCTATAGACTCAACAGCAAGATTGAAATATTTTCACTATCATAGAGAAGATCTTCCTTACGTTACTCTTAAACAAAAAAGAATGTCGGAATTCTTTGCACAGCCTTCACCTGCTTACAAAACCAGGAGTATTGAAATTGATTCAACCGGGAAATTTGTAATTATTAAAGAGAAGGTAGCCGGGCAGGAGACTAAAATTCTTCTGAGAATGCCTATTGATGATTACATCCAAATGCGAATAGCTTTAAGGGAAAGGAAACAATGGGAGGACCTCGGATATGCTTATGAGCTCAAAGAAAACAAAAGAGAATTGAGTGATGTAATAAAAGATATAACTGATTTTGAAATTCCTCTTCCAAGTGTCGGCGTTCTCAGCATTTTTGGTGAACCCAAGATCAGCTTGAGAATTGGTGGAGCTGTTGATATTCACGGCGCTTTCAGAAGCCAAACTACAGAAGGCGTTACAACATCACTTTTAGGAAATACAAGGAGTGAACCGGATTTTAAACAACAAGTGCAGATAAATGTTAATGGTACTATAGGCGATAAATTAAATATTAATGCGGATTGGAATACTGAGAGAACTTTTGAATATGAAAACCAGCTTAAGATAAAATATACCGGCTATGAAGATGAAATAATTCAAAGTATTGAAGCAGGAAATGTTTCACTGCAAACCTCTCCTCTTATCGGCGGTTCCGAAGCTTTATTTGGTCTTAAAGCAGTGATGAAAATGGGTCCTTTAACTTTGACTACGCTTGCAAGTCAAAAGAAGGGGGAAACAAAAGAAGTTAGTGTTGCCGGTGGTTCGACTTCAAAAGAATTCACCAAAAGAGCTTATGATTATTCAACAAACCACTACTTTGTAGATACTCTTTATGCAAGTACAAAACCTGACCTTAATTTATTCTATAAATATTATGGTAATCCTACACCAGTAGTTGATGACCAATATACAATAGTTGATATCCAGGTTTGGAAATCTGTAAATGTTGTTACCCCGGATAATTCTAAAGAAAGGAATGCCAATGTCTATATTAATTTACCAGCTTTATCAAAGGGACAAAATTATGATGACATTGATCCTGGGCTAAGAAAGGATGATGTTGATCCGGTAGCAGGTCAAATAACTTTCGGACGTTTTCTTTTACTTGAACAGGGAACAGATTACATTCTTCATCCTGAAACCGGATATATTACTTTTACAGCACAAATTCAGACAGACGATATTATTGCTGTTGCATACCGCGTTCAAAATAGTCCCTCAACAAGCAATGACGATTCTTACTACGGAGAGTTTGTAACAGCCAGCACGCCCAGTGATCAAAAACTTGTTCTTAAACTTATAAAGCCGAAAAATCTTCAGCCTAGCTGGACACAAGCATGGAAACTTCAACTAAGAAATATTTATCCCTCTGATTCAAGAAACGTTAAAGAAGAAGGTTTTGAGTTTAGTATTAAATACCAAATCGAAGGACAAGAACCCGCTATCGATATTCCAACACCATCAGGTCAGGTTAGGTTACTAAACGCCTTCGGTCTCGATCTTCTTGATGCTAGTAAAAATGCAAACCCTGATAATGCTTTTGATTTTCGGCCAGGTATTACAATTATTCCGGCTACGGGAGAAATTATTTTCCCGGAACTTCAACCTTTTGGTAGTGATTTACCGGCTCAGATTCCAAAAGAGTATGCATTTCCTGATGTTTACGATACAACGGCATCTTCAGCAAGTAATATTAAGGATAAAGATAAATGGATATTAACCGGAAAGAGTACCGGTGAGGCTACATCATCATATTCACTGGGATTTAATGTTGTTGAGAATTCCGTAAGAGTTTTATTGAATGGGAATCAATTGACTTCCGGCCTAGATTATACAGTTGATTATAACACTGGACAATTAGTTATACGAAACGATGAAGCTTTAATTCCAGGTGCCGATTTAAAAATCACTTATGAACAAAATGATCTCTTCCAGCTTGCGTCTAAAACACTTTTAGGAGCAAGGGGTACGGTCGATTTCTCAAAAAAAACCAAGCTGGGTTTTACGGCTTTAAATCTTAACCAGCAAACATTAAGCGATAAAGTTAGAATAGGTGAGGAACCGTTAAGTAATTCTATCTATGGTGTTGATTTCAGTACAACTGCGGACCTGCCTTTTTTAACCAAAGCACTTGATAATATTATTTCTACAAAGCAGATGTCAACGTTTACTCTTTCAGGGGAGTATGCATATATAAATCCCGACCCGAACACTAAAAAAAGTACGATTGCTGCGGACCAGGGAAAAAGTATAGCTTATATAGATGATTTTGAAGGTGCCAAAAGAACAATTCCGATAGGAATATCTTATACAGGTTGGAAAGATTTAAGTCCTCCGGCTAAGCTTGAGTTTCTTCCAAGTACTCTCCAGCCGCAGGAGGAAATGCCTTATAAAGCAAAATCATGGTGGTACACAATTACCCCGGGTGATGTTAAGGTAACTCAAATCTGGCCTTTACGCCAGGCAAGTAAACAAGATCAACAAGTAACAGTAATGGATTTTGTCTTTCAGCCCGATACCCCTGGAACATATAATTACAATTCTTTAATTCATCAGAATCTTCGGCAGAACTGGGGCGGTATGATGAAACTTCTTTCTTCAACAGCTAATAATCTTGTTGAAGAAAATATAGAATACATTGAATTTTGGGCGCAGATTGACCAGGCTCCGCCTGATGCAAAAGTATATATTGATCTTGGAAACATTAGTGAAGATGTAATACCGAACAGGCTGCTCGATACCGAGGATAAAAAGCTTAACGAAGTGATAGATGAGGGGGAGGATACAGGTTTAGATGGTATCGTTGATGCAGACGAAAGGACTAAGTACGGAAGTACAGAAGCTGACCCAAGCGGCGATGATTTTGTTTATACCGCCAGTAAGTCTAATGATCCGTATTCATATTTTAACATAAATGGAACCGAAGGAAATGCAACTTTAACCGAAGGCGGTAAACTTCCTGATACTGAGGACCTTAACAGGAACGGTACGCTTGATTTGTTAAACAGTTATTTCAGGTATGCAGTTCCACTCGATACGACGAAGACAAATCCATTTATTGCTGGAGGTGGAGATAATGACGGATGGTATTTATTTAGAATTCCTTTAAAAGACACAGCAACAGTTGTTGGCAGTCCCAGTCTTACTAATATCGAATCGATAAGACTTTTTGTAACAGGAGTGAGCAGTCTCGTTCATATAAGAATGACCGAGTTTAATTTAGTGGGAAGCCAGTGGCAGAAGGCTGTAAAAAAAGATTCAACTCTTTCTGTTTCCGTTATTAGTTACGAAGACAATCCTAATTATACCTTACCACCAGGAGTTTTCCAGGAAAGGGATCGTGCGCATCCGGACGAAAATGTATTAAGGAATGAACAATCGTTAGATCTTATTGTAAATGATCTTCAGGATGGAGAATCAAGAGAAGCGATTAAATTCCTTTATAGACCATTAGATGTTTTTAATTATTCAGAAATGAAATTATTTATTCATGGTGATGAGCAACAGTCGACCGGATCACTGTCGGATACGTTAAATGGGAAATATGCTTCCCAGGTTTATTTCAGGTTTGGTACCGATACAAATAATTATTATGAATACAGGCAGCCGGTCTTGCCAGGGTGGAATGAAATAAGTATTCCGTTTAAAGAAATCACTGCTCTCAAGCAAACAAGAGGGGACTCAACAACTAAAATTTATGAATTACCGGTCGAGGGAAAAGTGGGGCATTATTACAGACTCAAGGGAAATCCAACACTTACAGCGGTCCAATTCTTATCGGTTGGAATTTATAATATAAAAGAAACCGGGGGTGGTGCACCGATTCCACTCTCAGGGGAAGTGTGGGTAAATGAGTTGAGAGTTGTTGGGGCCGATGATTCTCCGGGCTGGGCATACAGCTTTAACACCTCATTAAGATTTGCTGATCTCTTTGGTATAAGCATTAATATGAGTAAAAAGAACCCTTATTTTCACGGACTTTCAGACAGGTTTGGATCAAGAGTGGAATCTACAAACTGGAGTATTGCAACTGATTTTGATGTATTAAAACTACTTCCTTTCAATATGTCTGAAAGTAACCTTAAAATTAATTACTCACATTCCGAGTCTTTAGGAAAGCCGTTATATATACCCGGTACTGACATTCGTGTAACCGAAGCAGGCAAACAACTGGACAACACTAATCCGGACTCTATTAGTTTTGGTCCAAAGAATTCTAAAGAATTAGAAAATGAAACACAGACATTAAGTATTTCAGATAGTTGGTCAGCATCCAATGTAAAAATAAAAATCCCGACAAATTTCTGGTTAATCAGGGATACTTTTAATTCGCTTACTTTCGGTTTTAACTATAACAAAACTTTTGGTAGAAGTCCTACTGTACTTTCAAATAAGTACTGGGTATGGAATGCAAACATAGCATATGGCTTACAACTCGGTCCCCAATATTCTTTTAGCCCGGTTGATATCCCTGTGCTTGGTTCCGCTTTAGCTCTTTTCAGTGATTACAGAAATTTAAAAGTACACTATCTTCCTCAGACGTTTACACTGAATCTTACCGCAAAGAGAAACCGGACTACAAATGTAACACGACCGAGAAAAATTTCCGGACAAATAACCGATGCTCAAGAGTCAATAACAAGAGACTTTGGAACAACGCGTGGTTTTGGGTTTAATTGGAAAGTTACCGAAGGTGGTTTCTTCAATCTTTCCATTAATTATAATGCGAATGTTACTTCTTCTCTGGCATATCTTGAAACTGAAAATTCACTTGATAAAAATGGTCAGGTTATTCTGGATCAAACTGGACAGCCCGTTCAGGTACAGCGAAATGAAAGCGATATTTGGCATGATATTTTTTCAAGAGTATGGTTTGGAAAAGATTATTCTTATCGTCAAACCACAGATTTCAGAACAGTTCCCAGGTTACCTTCATTTTGGGATTTAAATAAATATTTTACTATTTCTGCCGGATATTCGGTCGGTTATAATTGGAATTTTGATTTCAGGCAGAAAGAGTTGGGACGGAGTGCAGGTTTTTCCAGTAAATCGAATATAGGATTTACTCTTAGACTTAAATCATTGACTGAGCCATTATTTAAATCTGAAGAAACTTCACCTAATAAGCGAAAGGAAAATCTTAGTAATAACAGGAGGGTCGTACAAGACAGATTTGCAGACACTTCAAAAACTATTACAAAAGATTCACTTGCAATAAACGATACAACTGTTGGGAAGGTGAAACAGTCGGTTTTAAAAACTGCGGCTTTATTTTTGGAATCTGTGGCAAAGTCTTTATTATTTGATTATGAAAGTATTACTATAAATTTTACAAGTAACAATAGTCTTTCCAAGTCTGGCATTGCCGGAACAGGTACAGGTTTTAGTAATTTTTGGGGGATAAACCAGGATGGTTCAAGCGGGCCTTCAAGAGGATTTATGCTGGGATTGGATGACAATGTAGGAGGCAGAGTTGCATTGCCGGGTTCAAACGTGAGTGATGCTTTTTCAAATGCTAATAATATTGATCTCAGAACCTCAAGACCTTTGTGGGAAGGGGCTAAAATAGATTTGAATTGGAAAGTAGGTTGGTCCATCAATAAAACAACAACATTTAGAGGCGATGATAATGGCAATCTTATTCTTTCTAATATTACTTCTACAGGAAGTATTAGCAGAAGTTTTCTTTCACTTCCGCCATTTCTTATTTTCAGTGTTTTTAAAAATGGAATAAAAAAAGTCAACGAATTATACGATCCAAATTCAACCGATCCCGGCTCCAGTCTCTCTTCTGCTTTTGTTGAAGGATTTGAAACATTTCCGTGGTTATCGAAACTTGGTTTCTTTTAAAGATATTGCTAACTACATTCCCAGACCAAACTGGAGTATTACGTGGGATGGTCTCGAAAAATTCTTTCTTTTTAAGAAGGTGGCTAAAAAGGTTACATTTAGCCATGTTTATTCATCATCTTATACTGAAGGATGGAGGATCAGTCCTGACGGAGTTCAGGAAACACAATCGCAAAGAATAGAATATGGTTTTACGCCTTTGGCAGGATTGAATTTTACATTTGGTGAACTCTGGGGAGGAAATTTAATAAGCAGCGTAAAATACTCTACAGGTACAAATTATAATCTTGGTATTTCAAACCAAAATATAACTGAAACATTTTCAAGAGATATTGGTATAACTGCCGGATATTCCAAATCGGGATTTGAGCTTCCGTTATTTGGTGTTTCTTTAAAAAACGATATTGAGTTTACTTTTTCTTATTCTAGTACTCAAAACTCAATAGTCCGATATGAAATGAATAATTTTACGGAAGAAGGTATCCCACAAGACGGAACAACAAGAACAACTATTGAACCGAGAATAAAATATACTATTAGTTCAAAAGTTACTCTTTCTATATTTTACAGGAGATCCTCGGTTCAACCCGAAGGCGCATCCAGGGTAACTCCCACGGTTACAAATGAGGCAGGATTGGATGTCCACATTTCTATTCAATAGTTTTAATGAGATAGTTAAATAAATAAAACAAATTTGATATACTGAAATAAATTGTAAATGTTAGGTAAATTTATTAATCTTAAAACTGATAAAGGAAGCATTTGATTTTATGAAACCAAAAAGAATTTTGTGGGTCGATGACGAAATAGAACTCTTACGTTCGCATATCATCTTTTTATCTGAAAAAGGATATGAAGTAGATACAGTTACTAACGGCGAAGATGCAATTGCATTGGTAAAAGAAAAACCTTATGATTTAATTTTCCTGGATGAGATGATGGCGGGAAAGGGTGGACTTGAAACTCTTGGCGAAATAAAAGAAATAAATTCCGGAATTCCTGTCGTAATGGTAACTAAGAGTGAAGAAGAAACTCTTATGAATGATGCAATTGGTGGCAAAATTAATGATTATCTTACCAAACCGGTTAACCCAAGCCAGATATTACTCGTTTGTAAAAAGCTGCTTGAAGGAAGAACAATTTCAGGTCAGTATGCAGCAAAAGATTACCTGAATGATTTTAATGAAATATCACGGCAGCTTTTAATGAAACCCGACTTTGATGAGTGGGTCGAACTTTATTTAAAGCTTACCAACTGGGATGTAGAACTCGATGCTCATCCCGAAATTGATTTGAGACAGACTTTAAATGACCAGAAGAAAGAAGCAAATAAAGAATTCTCCAAGTTTGTGGAAAAGAATTACAAAGACTGGATTGCTTTGAAGCATGATGAATACAGACCTAAACTTACTCCCGAGATTGCTGAAAATTTCTTGTTTGATACTCTGAGAGAGGAAAACAAAACTTTATTTTTCTTTGTGTTGGATTGCCTGCGGATGGACCAATGGCTGGTTATGGAAAAACATCTTAGTGAGTTCTTTAAAATAGATAAGGAATATTACTATTCTATTTTACCAACAGCGACACCTTATGCAAGAAATTCTTTATTTAGTGGACTGTTCCCGTCAGAAATTGAAAAGTATTATCCCAAGTTATGGCAGTCTGGAGATGATGACGAAAACAGCATGAACAAGTATGAAAAAGAACTGCTCCAGTTGCTTCTCGATAGAAAAAAAATAAAACTCCGTAATGAATTAAAATACATTAAAATTATTGATCCTGAAGTTGGTAGAAATTTCGAGAATAATATTCTTTCTTACAGGAATACCCACCTTACGGCTGTTGTAGTTAATTTTCTTGATATGATAGCCCATGGAAGATCCGATTCGGATATACTTAAAGAAATTGCTCCTGACGAATCAGCTTACCGCTCACTTACAAATAGCTGGTTTATTCATTCTTCTTTGTTCTCTACATTCAAATCTATTGCTAAAATGGATAATGTTAAAATTGTTATTACAACCGATCATGGCAGTATAAGATCTTTGCGCGGTGCAAAAGTGCTTGGAGACAGGGAAGCATCTACAAACTTAAGGTTTAAGTATGGAAGAAATCTCAAAGTTGATGATAAACATGCTTTGTTTATAAAAAATTCCGAAGAATATAAACTTCCTAAACGTGGAGTTACAATTAATTATATAATTGCTAAAGAAGATTATTATTTTGTTTACCCGACTGATTATCATAAATATCTGACATATTATAAAGATACATTTCAACATGGTGGAATATCTATGGAAGAAATGATTTTACCGGTAATCACTATGGAACCGAAATAAATTGATTTATCCTTTTGAAAAAACTGTTCTACAGGAAGAAGAGACAAAAGTTCTTGCTAAATCATTTGCCACTGAAATTAACTCAGGAAAGATTGTTGTTATTAACGGTGAACTTGGTGCCGGAAAAACTTTTTTTGTGAAAAGTGCTTCTGCAGTTTGGGGAATCACGAATGCAAGCAGTCCATCATTTTCAATAGTAAATATTTATTACGGAGATAAAAAAGTTTATCATTTCGATTTCTACCGGTTGAAAAATAAAGAAGAACTTTTTGATATCGGGTTTAACGATTATATAAATGATCCTAATGCCGTTACATTTATTGAATGGGGAAATATTATCCCGGATGTTTTACCAAAATCAAGAATTGAAATAAATATTGAAATGACGGAAGATTCAGTTCGCAATTTCAGGTTTGATAAATATGATTAATGGAAAACCAGTCTTGGCTTTGGAAACTTCAGAGAGGATTTGCGGAGTGTGTCTTTATTTTGATGAAGAAAGATTTTACGAATTTTCAATGCTTCTGAAGAATGCACACTCAGAAGTAATCTTTGATCTTGTCGATAAAGTTTTAAAAACGTCCGGAACAGAAATAAACCAGGTCGCAGGCATAGCTGTGTCCGCGGGTCCCGGTTCGTTTACAGGTTTAAGAATTGGAATGTCAACTGCCAAAGGTCTGGCTTTTGGAGCTTCGCTTCCCATCGCACCTGTTCCAACATTCGAAGCAATGGCATATCAATTAACTGATTTTCTAAGTGAGGGGACAGAATTTATTATTGCAAACAAAGTTAATTCTGAAGAAGCTTATTTTGCAGAGTTTCAAATTAAAAGTAATAATTATATATTTGTTCACAATTTGACTATAATAGATACTCAAAAGATAGAAAATAGAGTTAAAAACAAATTAATCTTTGGAAACGCTGTTAAAAATGAGAGTAAAACCTGTTTTACAGCGCCTTCCGCAAAATACATTGCCAAATGGTTTGAAAAGTTTGGTAAGGGATTATTAACTTTAGAATATGATTTTTTAGAACCAAATTATCTTAAAGATTTCATAATAAAAGGAATGAAGAAATGATTAAGAAAATTTCAACCTTGTTGTGCCTGTTGATATCAGTATCATACTCGCAGTATTCTGGTCCAAAGATAGTCTCCCAGGAAAAGGAATATGATTTTGGAACAGTCGTACAAGGGGAAAAAGTAAAACATGATTTCGTTATTACGAATTCGGGAGAAGACAAATTAATAATAGACAAAGTGCATGCATCGTGCGGATGTACGGCAGCTCTTCCTGAAAAAAAAGAATTAATGCCGGGCGAATCAACAAATATAAAAGTAGAATTCAACTCCAGGGGAAGATCCGGAGAGCAGGTAAAGTATATTACTATTCAATCTAATGATGATAGTAGTCCCGATTTTGTTTTAAAACTCTACGGAAAAGTTGTTAAAGAGGAAATAGATACTCTCAAGAATAAAGATACTACTACTCTGCAAAAAGAGAAATCAAACTAATGGCCTGGTTCAAAAGATCAAAAGAAAATATTGATCCTGACAGCCAGAAAAAAGAACTACCAGATGGCTTGTGGGAAAAATGTCCGAGCTGTAATGAAATAATTCATAAGAAACAGCTTGAACAAGATTTATGGACTTGTTCCAAATGTGGTTATCATTTCAGGATAGGCAGCAGCGAGTATATTAAAGTAATACTCGACAAGAGTTCTTTCAAAGAGATGGATAAGAAAATGCGTTCTGCCGACCCGCTCGGCTTTGAAGACACAAAAAAATATACCCGGCGTATCGATGAGACGATTAAAAAAGTCGGGCTGATGGATGCTGTTAAAACAGGGACAGGAAAACTTAATGGAATCAATGTTGCTTTAGGTTGCATGGATTTTAAATTTATAGGCGGCAGCATGGGTTCCGTTGTAGGAGAAAAGATTTCCCGCCTAACTGAAAAAGCGGGGAAGAATAAGCTTCCGCTTATTATTATTTCCTCAAGCGGTGGTGCAAGAATGATGGAAGGTGCATACTCATTAATGCAGATGGCAAAAACAAGTGCACGTCTTGCGAAATATGCTGAACTCGGACTTCCTTATATCTCGGTTTTAACTGATCCGACTACTGGCGGTACAACAGCAAGCTATGCAATGTTAGGCGATGTTCACATTGCAGAGCCGGGAGCTCTTATTGGGTTTGCCGGTCCGAGAGTTATTAAGCAAACAATAGGCAAAGATTTGCCGGAAGGTTTTCAGCGTTCTGAATTTTTACTTGAACAGGGGTTTGTAGATATAATCACCCCGAGAAAAAATCTTAAAGAAACAATTTTTAATGTTTTGACTCTACTCAACTGAGGTTCCTGATCAAAACAATTTCTACTGTTAAAGAGATGCAGTCTGTTTCCAGGCAGATAAGCTGTTCGGGAAAGAAAATCGGGCTTGTTCCTACTATGGGGTATCTGCACAAAGGACATCTTTCACTAATCAAAAAATCAAATGAACTTTGTGATATAACAGTTGTTTCTATTTTTGTTAACCCAACTCAATTTGCTCCAACTGAAGATTACGAAAAATATCCGAGAGATATTGAACATGATAATAAACTTCTAAAAGAATATAATGTTGATTATGTTTTTGTTCCTTCTGAGGATGAAATATATTCTTCCGGTTATCAATCTTATGTTTACGTTAATGAAATCTCGAAAATATTCGAGGGGGAATTCAGACCGACACATTTCCGCGGTGTTACTACAATTGTATCGATATTATTTAATTGTATAAAACCGGATATGGCTTTCTTCGGACAAAAAGATGCACAGCAAGCTGCGGTCATCAAACAAATGGTTAAAGATCTTAAATATGATATTGGAATTGTTGTTTGTCCTATTATTCGTGAAGAGGATGGTTTGGCAAAGAGTTCACGGAATATTTATTTATCTCCCGAAGAAAGAACAAAAGCACTAACATTACATAAATCACTTTTATATGCAAGGAAATTGATTGAAGATAAAGAAATGGATCCTCAAAAAGTTATTGGCAATATGAAAATAATAATTGGTGAAGAGAAATCGATAAAGCTTGATTATGTTGGCATTGTCAATGCTTACGGATTCAGAGAAGTTGACTTAATAGAAGAGGGAAATGAGTATTATATTCTTGTAGCTGCCAAAGTGGGAAATACAAGATTGATTGATAATGAGTTGATCAGGTTGTAAGCTTATTTTACTTCAATAAAGAATTTATCCTCGTTAAATCTCCTTAATTGGGACACCTATTACTTAATTTAGATTTGTATATTACTAATTAAGTACATATTATGGTACTTATAAAGTAACTTATATAGGTGAATAATGCTAACAGCTAATTTTTCAGAATTTAGAGTCGGGTTAAAGAAATTCCTTGATGATGTTGAAAACAATCATGAAACACTGATAATTAAAAGAGGAAGTGGAAAAGGAACAGTAATGATTTCTTTGGATGAATACAATTCAATGATGGAAACACTTCATTTACTTAGTTCAAAAACAAACGCAGACAGATTATATGAATCAATTAAGCAAATGAACGAAGGGAAAGTAGTACAAAACAACTTAATTGAAGAATAATGCAAATTGTGTTTTCTGAAAATGCTTGGGCAGACTATATTTCATGGCAAAATGAAAACAAGAAGATTCTAAGAAAGATTAATGAATTAGTTAAAGATATATTAAGACATCCTTATGAAGGAATTGGCAAACCGGAATTGTTAAAATTTGATCTCGCCGGATTCTGGTCACGGCGAATCGACAGAGAACACAGGTTAGTGTACAAAATTTCTGAAAACAAATTATTAATTTATGCTTGTAGATATCATTACGATAAGTGAAGGGACAGAGATTTAGTTTATTAGCTATTATTCAATTTCCACAAAGCATTTACACCATACAAAACCAAACTTTCCTCATAAACAAAATCAAAGTTGAGATACGGAATAATCTTTTTAGCATTTCCTCCCGTTAAATAAACAAATACATTGGAAGAGGATAAGTCATTTATTGTTTTTTCAATCATTCCAACAACAGAGATTACAACTCCGCTTGCAATTGAGGAACTTGTATCTTTACCAATTGTTGAAACAAAATCAGAGATACTTAGAAGAGGGAGTTGCGCAGTCCTCTGTTTAAGAGATTCAAACATCATATCTAAACCGGGAGCGATTAAACCGCCGATAAATTTTCCCGGATACTCAATTACATTTATTGTTGTTGCAGTTCCAAGATCAATTGCGAGGATATACGAACCTTCTTTGTAATTTTTATGTTTTTCCGAATTCTTAAAAAGAAAGAAAGCCCCTTCTGCAGAGCAAAACCTATCAATACCTAAAGTCTCGGGAGTTTTATAATTTATTGTAAGATTTGTTTTAACATCTTTTGTAATAATGAAAGGTGATTTGCCGGTTATTTTTTTTACTTCTTCTGAAAGAATCTTTGTTTTATCAGGAACTACGGACGATATAGCAACATTATCTTTAGAATTAGATTTCAGAAAACCTAAAACATCACTAATATCTTTAAAGGAATGAAATTCTGTAAATTTAAAATCTTCAAACTTTCCGACTTTAATTCTTGAGTTGCCTATGTCGATTGCAATCAGCATTAAACTATACTCACGTCGCCAAAATAAATTTTTTCAATTTTATCTTTCTTTCTCAAAAGCATAAATCCGTTCTCATCTATATCATCAAAAATACCATTCTTTGTAATTTCACCATCGCTTACAGAAATTCTTTCCCCGATCATTCCGCATCTTTCTTTCCATTCTTTTAGAATCCATTTGTGATTTGAGTTTACTTGCTCAAGAGTTTCCTCAAATACATTTAGCAATTCTGCAAGCAGAGTTTCTCTATCAATATTTTCGCCTGTTTCTATTTTGAGTGATGTCGGGTTAACATTGTAGCTCCCCTGGAAAGAAGTTTGATTAACATTTACGCCAATTCCAATTACAACGCGTTCAATCTTTTCTCCTCTGGAGGAAGACTCGATTAAAATTCCCGCAACTTTTTTATTATTTATCAAAACATCATTTGGCCATTTTAATTCCGTTCTTGACTGGAAAAGATTTTCAATTGCTATAGCTGTGGACAATGCGGTTGCAAAGTTTATCAGGTTAAAATGTTTGGCAAAATATTTTTTATCAGTAAGAAGAATTGAGAAAGTAAGGTTTAATCCTTTTGTGCTGTACCATTGACTGTCTTTTCTTCCACGTCCTTTTGTTTGTTTCTCGGCGATAAGTATTGTTCCATTAATATTTCCACCAGAGGAAGGATCAAGTAGAAAACTATTTGTGGAAGAAGCCTCATCAGTATAGATAATATTCCTCCCTATTATTTCCGTATCAAGCTTGAGATCAAAATTTTCTAGGTTTAAAACTGATTCAATCATTGTTATCCTGTCTGTCGTGAATGTCAGATATTTTGCTAATTATAAAGTAATGCTGCCATAAAGTCAGATATTCAGACAAACTTTAGGTTATAATATTTGTCGCACTTTTTGCCTGTAACCTTTTATAATATAAGACCTTACATCATTCTTAAATGACTTGGCATAAGCATTGTTTATATAAGTACAAAAACTTATTAAAGAATCGTCATAAATATATAAAAGAAAGACAGGAGTTGATAAAATGACACTTATAAAATTTGAGCCCTTAAGAGAACTTGAAAACTGGAATGAAAGAATTCACAGGTTCTTTGGCGAGTTTCCAACCACCGATGTTAATTATTATCCGCATATAGACATATCTGATGATGAAAAGAACATTTATGTTGAAGCTGAGATTCCGGGAGTTAAAAAGGAAGACATAAAGATAACTCTTCAGGATAATATTTTAACAATCTCCGGCGACAAGAAGAAAGAGAAAGAAGAAAACGATAAAAAGAATTTCTTCAGAAGTGAAAGAGTTTACGGTTCATTCACAAGAAGCTTTACACTGCCGGATGAAATAGATCCTGATAGCGTTGAAGCAAAATTTGATAATGGTATTCTGAATGTAACAATTCAAAAAGCTCAGCCTAAAAAGGCAACTGAGAAATTTATAGAAGTAAAATAATTGGTTCGTCATAAATAAAAGTAAAGAAAGGAATTTTTAATAATGGGTAAAATAATTGGAATAGACCTTGGAACAACAAACTCTTGTGTTGCTGTTATGGAAGGTAATGACCCTGTAGTTATTCCAAACTCTGAAGGCGGCAGAACTACGCCTTCGGTTGTTGCATTCGCTAAATCAGGTGAGAGATTAGTAGGACAGCCGGCAAAAAGACAGGCGATTACTAATCCTAAGAATACTATCTTCTCAATAAAACGTTTTATGGGAAGAAAGATGGATGAAGTAACAGAGGAAATGAAGAAGGTGCCTTATGAAGTTGTTTCAGGTGATAGTAATAGTGCGCGTGTTAAGATTGGTGACAGAGTATATTCCCCTCCCGAAATCAGCGCAATGATTTTACAGAAAATGAAAAAGACTGCTGAGGAATATCTCGGACAGGAAGTGACAGAAGCTGTTATAACTGTTCCGGCGTATTTTAATGACTCACAGCGCCAGGCAACAAAAGACGCAGGTGAGATTGCAGGATTAAAAGTTAAAAGAATAATTAATGAACCGACTGCTGCTGCTCTTGCTTATGGTTTGGATAAAAAAACGAGAGATCATCTCGTAGCAGTATATGATCTTGGCGGTGGTACTTTTGATATCTCGATTCTTCAATTAGGTGAAGGTGTTTTTGAAGTTAAATCATCTAATGGTGATGGACACCTCGGCGGCGATGACTTTGACCAGAGAGTGATTGATTTTCTTGCTGATGAATTCAAGAAGCAGGAAGGAATTGATTTACGAAATGACCCGATGGCTTTGCAGAGATTAAAAGAAGCTGCTGAAAAAGCTAAGATAGAATTGTCTTCTTCGTCAACTACAGATGTTAATCTTCCTTTTATCACAGCTACACAGGAAGGTCCGAAACATCTTAATATTAATATTTCAAGAGCGAAATTTGAACAACTAGTTGATGATCTTGTTAAAAGAACAGCTGGACCTACTGAGCAGGCTCTTAAAGCTGCGGGCGTAACTGCTTCGCAGGTTGATGAAGTAATACTTGTCGGTGGTTCTACAAGAATTCCTGCTGTACAGGAACTTGTAAAGAAAATATTTGGGAAAGAACCTCATAAAGGTGTAAATCCTGATGAAGTTGTAGCAATTGGTGCTTCGATCCAGGGTGGTGTTTTAACCGGTGATGTAAAAGATGTGTTGTTACTCGATGTAACTCCACTTTCACTCGGTATTGAAACCCTCGGTGGTGTATTTACAAAACTTATTGATGCAAATACAACTATACCGACAAAGAAAAGTGAAATCTTTTCAACCGCATCTGATAATCAGCCTTCTGTGGAAATAAACGTTCTGCAGGGTGAAAGACCAATGGCTTCAGATAACAGGACACTTGGAAGATTTCATCTCGATGGAATTCCACCTGCACCGAGAGGAGTTCCCCAGGTAGAGGTTACTTTTGATATCGATGCAAACGGTATTATGCATGTTCACGCTAAAGATAAAGCCACGAATAAGGAACAAAGCATAAGCATAACTTCTTCAAGCGGTTTATCTAAGGAAGAAGTAGAAAAGATGAAAAATGATGCAACGGAGCATGCTGCCGAAGATAAGAAGAAGAAAGAAGGAGTCGAGGTTAAAAACCAGGCTGACAGCATGATCTTCCAGACTAAGAAGCAGATGGAAGAAATGAAAGATAAATTGTCTGCTGACAGCAAGTCACGGCTTGAATCTGAAATAAAGAAAGTTGAAGATGCTCTTTCTTCAAATGATACTGATAGAATTAAATCTGCAAACGATGATTTAACTAAAGTATGGAATGAGATAGCTTCGCAGCTTTACCAGCAGGCTGGTGCAGAAGGTCCCCAGCCGGGTGCAACTGATCCACAGGGACAAGGTGAAGCGGGTGGTGCTTCACAAGAAGCTAAATCCGGGAATGAAGAAGCACAGGATGCATCTTACGAAGTTGTGGATGAAGAAAAAGATAAAGACAAAGACAAAAAGTAAATATATACGCGTAGCACAGAATACTATTCTGTGCTACGGAGATAACAGGTTTAAAAAAAGGAGAATAAAAATGACAGACAATAAAGATATCGTAACAGTTAAAGAAACAGAACAGAACTGGGAAGAAACTCTTGAAACAGAAGCAGTTGTTGCCCCGTTTGTTGATGTATATGAAACTGAAAATGATTTTCATTTAGTTGCAAATATGCCCGGAGTTACAAGAGATAATGTTAAGATTAAATTGG
Source organism: uncultured Ignavibacteria bacterium (assembly GCA_963727535.1). Classification (GTDB taxonomy): domain Bacteria; phylum Bacteroidota; class Ignavibacteria; order Ignavibacteriales; family Ignavibacteriaceae; genus RBG-16-34-14. Next base: position 895,011 of record CAVSGR010000001.1, on the reverse strand, counting down.
AAGAAGAATCTCTTGCGATCTTAGGTAAAGTAAATTACAAGGAACTGAAAAACAAAAAGTATATCCTTAACGAAAATGAAGTAGGCAACTATTACAGGAAGTTCAGGATAAGCAATAGTGTTGATGAGACTAAGATAGAGGCACGGTTTGAAAACGGACAGCTTACTGTTAAGCTTCCAAAGCACGATAGGATAAAACCAAGAACGATTGAGATAAAGTAAAGAACTTCATTCGATGAAAAACAAAACCCGTCTTAATGGCGGGTTTTTTATTTTAAACACAAATACAAAATAACCTCACCCCGTCCCTCTCCTTACTAAGGAGAGGGCGAGGGAGAGGTCAAATAACCTTAAAGTGAAAGACTTTTTACTTACTTGTCCTCCGAAGGAGGATTAAAGATGTTATGTGCGATCTATACTAATATTTTTTGAATGATTTTTCTTAAATCATTTGAACCATTCACTGGCACTGAAGATGCATCCCATTCTGCTACTGTCATTTCGCGAAAGATTTCCAAATTATTTTTTGCTTTAAAATTACCGGTATATGTAGCCAATATTTTTTCTTTGATTACTTCTTTTATGTCTTCGTAAGGATTGATTTGAAAGTCATTTGGAAGTGTAAAGCTAGTCCCAAGTATTCTTTGTATGGCATCTCGGTGGTAATAATTTTCAATTTCTCTTTTCATAAGTAGTTCAAACTCGCCTCCCATATTTTCAACAGTCAACTTTATGTTAGCTTTGCTAGCTAGCTTTGAATTGTAATTTATTGCTCCTTTATCACTATCTGCGATAAATAGAAAATGCCTATTTATTTTTCTGCATAGTTTGGCATTAACAAAAAATTCTAATTGATCACCTCCACAAGGAATAAATAATATTTCAGTTGGTATTGCACCATTCAATTTAGTTAATGCAATCTCCCAGAATAATACATCGCCCTTACCTTCAACAAACACAACTTTTCTATAATCATCATTGAGTAGATTAAAATTAGGTCTTATTCCAAGTTCATTTATGACTTCATCTAAAGCTCTATCAGCATTTTCTGAATTGTGATACGTGGATATGCCATTATTTTTTTTAACAATCACTATGTTTGTATCTTTTGTTGCACCAGCAAATACGGGTGAATGAGTAGTCAGAAAGAATTGATTATTCTCAGATAATATTTTAATTGACTCAAGTAAATCATATTGCAAAGAAGGGTGAAGAAACGTTTCGGGTTCTTCAAGCCCGTATATTCTATAACGATTTGCTTGCCTTTGTGCTAAATATTCAAAATATGCTACCATTAATAATCGTTTGAAACCAGTTCCCTTATTTGCAATAGGTATATCATAATTCTCATTTGTAAATTTTAACGACAAATCGAATTTGACCAAATTTTTCCAGTTACACGTAATATTTGGCTTTATTTTATCAAGTTCAGGAACATTTTTCTTCATAAGCGTAGAAATTATTTTAAATTCGTTTTCAAGATCACTTTCAACATTTGTTTCAATTTGTGTTGTTAAGTTGGCGTTATTCTCTAATGATTGGTTGGCAATAGGTTTAAATTGATTTTGAAATTCTGCAGAAGAAACATTAAGATCTTGTTCTGCGTTAAAGAAATAATATTCAGGCAATTCAACACTTCCATATTGTTTTACTATGTTTTTAATAAAATCTTCAGCAGGATGTATTTTTAACCTTCTACCAATAGTCTGTGTATTCTGATCGATTTGTTCAATTTTCGATAAATTTGTAACTCCACGTCCAGAACGAGTTGGTTGAATGCCTAATTCTTCAAGATAATTATTAAGATTTTCTTCTTTTACACCCCAAACATTTTCAAACCTATCATCAGATATATCATTATGTTCATAAAATAAATCTTTGTTTAACCTACCAGCGGTTGAAAAAGACATTTTTTTTATCAAGCTAATTTTTCCGTCGCTATCCAAAGCAAGTGAATTAATTGGTTCTGTGGGAGTGAATCGAAGTTTTATTTGGGTCACCTCCCCAGCAGGAATTCCTTTGTAGGTATCACTAAAAGAAAATTCATTATTAAAAAAACAATTCAGCGCCTTAAGAATTATAGACTTACCAGAATCGTTTTTACCCACATATGTATTAATATCCCCACATTTTAAATTTTCAAGAACTTCTATTCCTTTGTAATATTTAATCGATATGTCGAAAAGAGTCATATAATTATTCCAAAATTATTTTTACGTTTATGAGCACATAACAATCAATTATACCGAACGACTTCTGTATAACACACAGACTTATAGAATGATACAGAAAACTTGAAACTCATTTCCCCCGCCAAATAAGAAGATAGGGAAGTGAAGCACTCTTGTTAAAAATAACTTAAACGTTTAATTATGTCAATAAAGCCCGTAGGAACTTCATTAATGAAGTTCCTACTTAATAAGATCAATTCAAACTAAACGGAACATTAACCGATAAACTAATATTCCTTCCCATATCATAAATGCCCAACGGTTTTAACAAGCTGAGATGATTTATATAAACTTTGTCAAAAATATTGGTAACATTTATTGTAATCTTCAGAGGAACAGAACCCCAATTAATTGAAGAACCAATTCCTGCATCATATAAAGAATATCCGGGTGTCGGAGTTTCATTATCTGCATTCCTGTTTTGTTTAAGATAGCTTCTCAAACGAACATTTAAGAAAGTTCCTGTGAATGAAGAAAAATCGGAAAGGAAGAATTTTACTTCGGCAATAATTTTATCGGCAGGCATAAACGGCAGGTAAGTATCGTCTGTTTTTTTACCGATTACAGTTGAATAAGATGCATTGAGGTTTACACATTTTGCCGGCTTAACTTCTATAGCTGCTTCGCCGCCTGTAAGATTAGCATCATCCTGAACAAAGTCGTAATAAGTATTTATTCCGTCCGGTGTTTTTTGATTGGTCGGCATTAAGTAAATAAAATTATTTACATGATTGTTAAAAGCGCTTACACTAACTTTAACCGAGTTTGCAACATAAGTTACTCCAAGATCAGCCTGGTAATTTTGTTCACTCTCTAAATTCGGATCACCGCGTTCATATCTTGTAGTTCCTTCGTGTACACCATTCGATGCAATTTCCGCAAGGTTTGGTGCGCGGAATCCTGTAGCAAAATTTACTTTTATTGTCCAGTTGCTGGTAGGGAAGTATGAACCTCCGATAGCCCCGTTAAATGTATTGTAATCACGATCCAGTTTTTGGAAATATGCTTCTTCTCCCGGAGTTCCCATTTCCTGAGTTTCAATTTTATTTAAATCGTACCTCGCACCGCCTTCAAAAAGAAATTTATCATAATTCTTTTTTAAGTAAGTGAAAAACGAAAACTCATTCATATCTGCATCAGGAACAAGAATACGTTTACCTTCATTTTCATTTCCCTTAATTTGTCCCTGTGTACCGATTGTAAGTTCGGAATTTTCGAAAACAGGATAAAGCCATTCGGCATCGTAAGAAAAAGTATTCAGCATAACATCGAGGTCAGCCATGTCTCCTTCTCCGCCGCCGCCTTCATCTTTACCTTCCTCTTCCTCACGATGATTATTCTGAAAACCGAGATTAACTTTGAATTTTGAATTTCCTTTAACAAAAAGATTTCTAAGAGAAATTACATGGGTTCCGATAATATGATGAGGTCCTTCAAATTCTCTTTCAAAATGATCTTCTTCTTTATCTTTTGGATTATTTAATTCAGCTTCTTCGACAACTCCGTGAACGTGATAAGAAAATAAATATTCAAGAGTTGAAAATCCCCAGGTGTCATTATAATTTAAAATACCTTTTGCATCCAAAGCTTCAAATCTTGTATTTGGAACTCTTTCATCATTTCCATCTAAATAATCTGCGTGGCTTTGTCCGCCAAGATGAAACTGCCACCGCAGCTTTTTGCCTGAGCCTTTTACATTTGCTGTAAGATTAGCGCCGAGTGTGTTCGAGAAAGTTTCGAGATTTACTTCCCCGGTTGTAGTACCGACATCTGCAAATGCAGGATCGACAAAATTAACTGCACCGCCGATTACGTTAGAACCATACAATAATGCAGCAGGTCCCTCGATAATTTCAATACTTCCTGTTCCAACTTCGTTTACACCGAAACCATGTTCATTCTGCCATTCCTGGTTATCGAACCGTAAACCATTTACAATTGCTGCAATTCTGTATCCGAATAATCCCCTTATAACAGGCTTTGAAATGGAAAAACCATTAGATAGCTCTGATACCCCCGGCAAAAGTGTTAATGATCTTTGAAGAGAAATGAAGCCATCACTCTTTACAGCATTCGCAGAGGTTTTTTCAATCTTGAACGGAGCTTTTTCAAATTCATCAACGGAGTTGCCGATAACAACTACATCGCCGATCTCAATATTCGAAGGTTCAAGTTCTATGTTTAAAGAAACATTCCCGTTTTTCAAATCAACATTAACAACCTGGCTTTTGTAACCAACATAGCTGAAGTGAACCTGGAAAAATCCTTCCGGTAGATTTGAAATTTCATAGTAACCTTCGTTGTTTGTTACAGTACCTTGTTGAAGTTCCGGCAAATAAATATTTACGGATTCAAGTTTGTCCCCATCGCTTTTATTGCTTACCGTTCCCGATAATTTAATCTGTGCAGAAAGCGTAAAATTAAAAATGAGCAATAAGATTAATGAAAAAAATATTTTCATCTGATGCCTCAATATTTTGAATAGATGTTTTTCTTCCTTAAAAAAGGAGAAAAGAATTAGTTATTAAAACTTAATTTTGGTTAAATCAGATTAGCTTGAGGCGGGGGAGTAAGTAGTTTAATTTCCGGTTGCAAATAATAAAATTGTCCGTAAGAAATAATTTGGGCAGAATTTAATTGGGGCTCAATTTTTAAAATCTTATCTGCAAAAAATAATGTTAATTGGTTTTTGAAGATAAATCCTTCGATAGGTTTGTTGCTGTTCTTCTTATCTCTTCCTGAATGAAAAGTTTCGAAATGATCGAGCAATTCCTGTTCTTTTGCATCTCTTACACAATGAATTATTAAATTTTTCCCGACAGTCTCTTCACTTTTTATATCGTAAAGACTTCCTTCATAAACTATTTCTTTGTCGTTTTTTCTTTTAAGCAGATTCCGGTTGGTGGAATTAATAACTAAAGTCACTTCCTGGTATGATCCCATCTCTTTTTCATAAGCTTCTTCACCACTATTAATTAAAAGACATGCGAAGACGATTTCGTATCCTGCGGCATTAAATAGAATCACACTTAATAAAATTGTAGTAATAAAAATTTTCAAAAGAACCTGCTGTTGAAAATCAAGTTTAGCAAAGGTTTAGTAATTATGAAACCTTCCACAGAACGAGTCTAAATATTTATACTGCTTGTCTATTCCTGTCGATCCAGTAACCCCAGGCAATTATTAACCATTGGGATAATCCTACATATCCAATTACTTGTGCAGATTCTGGAGGAGGACCAATGATATTCATAACATAAACTAGAATCAGAAATATCACCAATCCCCATAAAGCAAACGTGCCCTTTTTATTTTTAGCTGTAGTCGATTTGAAGTAGAGATAAACACCGCCAAGAAAAATCAATCCTTCTACAATTATAGTTCCTGTGATGGAATTCCATAAACCTAATCCAACCTTAACACTGCCACCGGGAAATATTGGCAAATCAGGAATGTGTACTATAAGATCGAGAACCCAATGACTGATAACTAACAGCCCCAACAACATTGCACTCTTGAAATTCTTTTTTATAACAAAATAAACTACGAAAAACGCTACTGCCCAAACAATCACAGCAAACAAGCTATGAGAAAAAGGGTAATATGTGAAATCCAATGGATTAAATGCGGAGACACCCGGCACAATTTCTACTTTTTCAATACCGAGAATAATAAAAAAAGGCCAGAGCAAATCTATAAATTGCGCCGCAAGAAATAATGTCCCCAGTGAAGGTTTTGGATCAAGTTTCTTTGCCCCGAACCCTGCGCCAAAATGACCGATAAACATTTCAATTTCCTCTGATTATTTTAATAATAAAACTGCTGCTATTGCTGCAAACACAAATCCTGCAATCTTCGTAGCGGGCAACCCACCGTTCAGTATTGCCTGGTATATTGCCGGGATAATAATCTGTGCAACTATCATTAAAACTATAAAGGTACCCACAGCCTGCGGTGTAGCTTTTGACAGCATGCTATTAAATACAAGTAAAGCTATTGCACCAACAATTCCGGCTCCGATTGCCCACGGTAAACTACTAACAGTTATATTTTGCAGGCTGCCGAATGATACAATAAACACACATACAAGTACAACAGTTGCAAATACTACTGTAGAAAGATTACCACTCAAACCACTTCTGTTCATAAGAAGAGGCCAAATCCCAAATAAAATTCCCGATATTACTGCTTTTACGTCCAGACTTTCCAATTAACCTCCTGATAAATAATTTCTTTTTATGATTGTTAAACTTACTCAATCGGCGGATAAGCTCCGATATATTTCCCTTTTTGTCCGAGAAGCTTGCTTATTGCTGACGGCAGTGTAACAGCATTGCTTGATCCCGGAAACGATTTTAACAATTGGTAATTGTTGACTTCAATACCTTTAAATAATTGTCCGTGATAATTTTGGAAGTAACTGCTATGAACTGAATATTCGGAACTTATTTTTTGAAGCTCTTCAATTGAATTTAGGAAAAGAGTTTTACAATCATTCTTAAATGTACACCATTGAATTAGCGCAGTTGCATTGTAATCAAAATCACGGACATATACATTATAATTAAGTTGTTTCAATTGTGGTTTAGTTACCATTCCACACAAAACATCCGGCTGCCAAACATATAGAAGCGGCTTATTAAAGTTTTTATCTGCAACCATCAGGTTGTTTTCAAATATATGACCATCTCGTTCATCTATACCAGGACCAGTGCTTGGATGCCAATCAAAATGATCTCCCTTTGGCGTTCTATCATCGCGACCAATCAGGATCTGGCTATTTATAAATGTGTTTTGATAAACCTGAACATTTGAAGCATTACGCAGATGAATTCCGGCATCGCAGTTAACGAATACATTACCCGCACAAATTGCTCCTCTTGAAATTTCAAAATAAAAACCCGCTCCTGTTGGATAGACATCATTTGGTTTACGATGAGTCTCATCATAATGAATATTTTCAAGCCAGTTGTTGATAAACACGCCGTCTACATTTCCAACGTCATACCAGATACCGATAGAATTCTGCTGGTCAGTAACAAAATTATCGCGGCAAGTAACACGGTAACATTGATTGAATATCTTGACTGCAGAGGGGTAGTACCCCTGGAAATGTTCAATGTTATTACGTAAGAAGATATTTTTTTCAAGAAGTACATCAGAAGAAGCAACTATATAAATTCCTTCAGTACTGGTATCGCTTACTTTGCAGTTGCGGATGATTAAAGAATCTCCAATAAAATTTCCACCAATCCTGCCGCTGTAAGAAATAGTGCAGTTCTCAAGCACTGTTCCTACAACATCTTTACCATGATTTTCTTCAGGATCTAATTTTTCCGGATAATAGCCCTCAACTTCAATAGTTCTCGAAGCATATTGCGAAAAAGTAATTCCCCGGATTACAGGTCCCCTGCCATCCGATTTTTTACCGTGAACATCATTAGTCGTTCTCAGCAATCCAATATCAAAAGCTGTGATCTCAATTTCATGCTCTCTTGGGTCAAAACTTAGATAAACCTTTTTAGTTTCGTAATCGATGTAATATGAATTTTCATCAAGTTCACCCTCCCAGCCGGCAGATTGCAGAAAACGACCATCAACAAAAACCATGTCGTTATTAAAACGGTGTTGCGGAACATCCGAACCGTGACGATGACGACGCCACCAGCTTTGAGGTTTTGATGGAAAAAGATGCTCCCATTCAGTGACCCATAACCCGTTTTCCTGTTGTTTCCAGTCTTTTGCAATATAGGTACCTTTTATAACAGGTTGCTCATCAGCAAATGGTTGAATTATAATTCCCTGGTTTAAAACAAGATTTCCGGTACGATACGTACCACCACGCATAACTATAGCATCGCCTGTCTTTACTCTTTCAATTGCTGATTCTATAGTTGTTGGATTTAAAAGTTCTTCGCCCGATTGAGTTGCTTTTCCATCAGGGGAAACATAATAAATTTTACCGGCAACCATTGGTAAATTATATGTTAATTGAACAGGACCGTAGGGACCTCCGGATGGTTGAGCACTTACAGGAAGTACACAAAAAATTATAAGCAGCAAAGTACTATAAACCGAATTTTTGTACAGGTTTACTTTTTGAGTTTTATTATGGAATTGTTCAGGCTGGTTTGTTTTCATTTTTACTTCCTTTCAAAACTGAACAAAGTTATAAATTCTTTAATCAAGAATTTAAAAAAAATTGTTTTGTGGCAACGAAGTTTGTATAGAAATAGATAATCTTAAATAAAAAAGATAATTATTTTTTTAGTAAAGTTTCACCTAAAATGTAAATAAAGATATGGTGAATGATAGAGATAAGTGCTAAAACCCAGGCAAGAGCGTGCTGACCCGAAAAGAATAGTACAACTGCAGCTAATCCAGATAATATGAGTTCCTGGATAAGGCGGAGATATTCTGCTATAGTTCCTGCGTTGCGAAAATCAACCAAACCCCAGAAACCAAAAATTAAAACAGGTGTACTAATACTTAAAATAATTTTCATAAAAGTGTTTCTTCCTGTATGAAATCCCCAATAAACCAATGCAGCCACAATCCCGAATTCCATAATTCCTCTCAATGCAAGGTTAATTTTTTTTAGCAGAACCATCCTAACCAATCTTTCTTTTACTTAGCCTACGGTTGCAAAGTATATTAAACTCATTTGGCAATTTATTTTCTTTAAAATATAAAGTATCTCCGCTTTTTTGACAAGAGCGAATAAAACACCAGCGCTTTCTGATTTATAGATTTATTTTTTTACTAATCCCAATGGCAGCAAAGTTTTTCCATATACTTCATTCAATACCTGGGCAATACCTGCATAAATTGCGGAAGCTCCACAAAATATTCCCTCAATACCAGCAAATTGTTTTATACCGGCACTGCCGGTTGCGTCGCCGATTGCTAATAAAAAGAAAAGTAATGTTAAAGTACCAAAAACTACTTGCAAAGCTTTGGATAATTTGAATGTACCGACGAACATAAGTAATGTGAAAACTCCCCACATAAAAAGATAGTAAACCATCCCGGTTTCTGAGGTTTTGTCTATCCAGCCAAGTTTAGGCATAACAATTAAAGCGACAAGACTCAGCCAGAAAAAACCATACGATGCAAAAGCTGTTAACCCGAATGTATTGTTTTTCTTCCACTCCATTATACCCGCAACAACCTGTGCAAGTCCACCATAGAAAATTCCCATGGCAAGAATCATCGAATTTAGTTCAAAGATACCGGAGTTGTGAAAGTTAAGCAGAACTGTTGTCATACCGAATGCGAGCAGTCCGAGAGGGGCGGGGTTTGCTGAATTATCTTTTATCTCCAGGTGTGTATCTCCGTTCATATTGCCTCCTATATGAATATAGATAGATTGATTTTGATTATTTTGAGTTTACCTTAATAGTCTAAAATAATCATCTTATTGTTCACGTACAATCAGGCTGACTGGGGGCTTGAAATTCTATGTTAGGGTGTTAATCGATTTTTTTATAACCAAATGCATTGCCTTATCGCTTGAAATATGTTTAATACATTTATATCCCAATGATGTGAGATCCAAATTCAAATAAAGATTTTCACCACTTCCTAAAATTATAGGTGATACAACTAAATGTAATTCATCTACTAATTGAGCCTTAAGATATTGACGAATTGTATTAACACCTCCACCAAGTCTTACATCTTTGCCATTTGCAGAATCAAAAGCTTTTTCAAGAGCTGCATTAATCCCATCCGTTACAAAGTGAAAAGTAGTACCACCTTCCATTTCAATAGATTCCCGTTTATGATTGGTCAAAATGTAAACAGGAAAATGGTATGGCGGATTAACACCCCACCATCCTTTCCACTCAGTATTAGGCGTGCCGCGATACGGACTAAACATATTACGCCCTAAAATCCATGCACCAATATTCATAAATCCTTTTTCTGCAAATTCATTATCAACACCAGAGGTACCTTCATTCTTTCCAAGTACATTTTGTTGAAAGGTCTTTGTGGGGTAAAACCACTGGTGAAGTTCTTCACACCTTTCCCCCAGAGGATTCTCAAGACTTTGATTTGGTCCCGCACCATATCCATCGATTGAAATAGTAAAACTTTCAACACGTAATTTTTGCATTTATAAGTCCTTTCAAAAATTGAGTAAACGCCTAACGACGTGGTTTTTAGCCGCCGCCTACAACTGCAATGTTGCTTAACTAACCAACGCTATTTTTTTTTGTACTTTAACTACATTAACAGCTACTTAGTTCTATTTAACTAACTTAAAAACCATAAACGGACCGCATCGAAGATAGCGGTCGCTTTGAATTTCGGGTTAGGCTTTTAATTTATGTCTCTAATTACACAAATGTTTTTCTGTTATTTGAATTACATTATTAATGTGATCGCGTATTAGATTTAATTTTTCGATTAGAGATTTATTTGCCTCATCATTTTCACAATCTGACCAACGAATAGTATTTGTTTTATTAGAATCTTTATTTGTTAATATTAGCTTAGTTGTTTGCTTCCCACCATCTGCGTCTGTACAACTACCGGTATGATATAAACTAATCAGCATAGGATTAATAGCATTTAGTTCAGAGATAAATTTATTATAATCTGTTGATGATATTTTACCGCAAGAATCGTCCCAACTAATTACGGACTGAGTAAAACTTCCATCTGAGTTTAACTGAATAATGTGATCTTCTTTGCCCATTTTTCCATTCCAACCACTCAAAACAATTTCATAGTTAGAAGTATTTAAAGAAGAATTCTCTGTGGGTTTATCTTTACACGACATTACTGATAGTGAAATGAGAAACAGAAACAGTTTTAATAAATTCTTTTTCATAATTCTCACCTTTTTATTAAAAGCCTACTTTCATAAAACACAAAACTTTCAAACTAAATTTCTATAAACTTCCCCGACTGAGTTCGGCGGTCGGCCAGAAGAACAGGATAGCTACCTTTTTATTTAATGCAGTTTTATTTCTTTAAAATAGAATCTAATTCCCGCACTTAAATTTAAACCACCATAATTTCCTATATACACATTATTTGTTGTGGAATTAATTATCAAAACATTACTTTTGACATAATTATATTGCGGCTCTAAGAAGACTGAGACGTGACTATCATTAAATTTCTTTTCAAGTGCAGCACCAATAAATACTCCAAACATTCCGGATGCATCAGTTGAATAATAAGTATCCCCACGTGCATTTTTCTCTTCTTTTGAAACTAAACAAAAAGTTATTCCCCCATTTAATCCTAGAGTCCAATCAGAATCTAAGAATAAATTGTATATAAATCCTTCGTTCATGAGTAACTGGGTAAACTTAGCAGAACCTTCTTTGTTAACTTTTACAAAAATTGGGTAACCGCTTGAGTAATCAAAATCATTTGTAACCGGTGTACCATTTTTTACAAAATAGCTAACTTTTATGAAAAAATATGTTTGTTCAGTATTGGCGATAGCGACTTCTATACCATAGATAAAACCGAATCTCGAGTCATACGTTTTAGAAAACTGATCAATCGAAGAAATAAATGTTCCGGTATTCAGAGAAATAAAACCAGACTTTCCATTAGTCTCTTGTGAATAGATTAATGAACCGCTAAAAATCAGGCTCAGAAATAATAACTTTATGTACTTCATTATGAAATTATTTAAATAATTATCTGGTAGCTAATGGAGTTGCAAATAACCCGCCACCCAAAACAGCAAACTTAAGTTATTTTGTTTCCGTCAAAGTTTATAAAAATTGTTGTTAATTTTCTTTGCAACAACTGTTTTTGTTTACTTAATTTTCCTTTCAATGTTAAATAGCAATTTCACACAAAACTTTCAAACTAAATTTTTATAAACTTCCCCGACTGAGTTCGGTGGTCGGGTTGAAAAGCTGGTTAGCTGTAAATATCATAAACTATAATAAAAACTCAGAAGATTATCATAGCACAGCAAAGCCTCCGGATGACATTTGCCGCCAACTAAAATACAATCAATCTCTGCCGCTTGTGCACCACCTAAGTCCCTTCTAGGTGAATCACCAATAACTAATGCTTCTTTATTAGATATGCCAAGCTCTTTTAATACCCTTTGAAAAGGTTTTGGAGATGGTTTTACAATACCATGGTCAGATGAAAAAGACATAGATTTAAACAAACTAATTATTCCCAATTTCTTAAAAAGATTAATCCATGCATTTTTTGGAGACCAAATGTCAATAACTGCTCCTAGTATAAATTTATCATTCAAGTCATGGAGGACTTTTACATAGTCTTCTGAAATTTGTCCTAATTCATGGAAAGCAAATGTATTCACAATTTTTTTTAATTCTACATCATTGATTTTAATTTCTGAAACTTCTTTAATTGCTTCTTCCAATGAAGGGAAGCTATTTCTATATTTTTTATCCGGATATCTAGTGTCAAGATATTCATATGCGGAACGAATTGTTTGATTTAGGCAATCTTGCTCAAGATTACCGCCAATGCTTTTATAATAAACCGAGAAATCTTCAGATTCTCCAAATCTATCTTCACCAAACATGAAAGTACTATTCATATCCAGTAATAATGCTTTTTTTGATTTGATATCCATAATAAACTAATTTACAGTTAAGGGTATTGTGGCTAAGGCGCAGCCCACCACAACAACGCTACATTCATTAAACAACTTTTTAAATAGAACAATTTTTCATTTGCAAACAATATGTCCATCTTTTGTCCCATCAGAAGTAAAACCAGCTAAATAGAATTGAGAAATAAAATGATGTTTTTTTGATTTTGACATTCTTAAATTTTTAGCAATATAATTTTACATGTTTATTTATTATTGACAATCCTACGCTTAGATATTGACCAAACTGAAATACAGATTGTAATCAAAATAACATAAGAGGCTAAATAGCACCATTCAGCAGGTCCAGAATGGCCATACGATTCTATTTTAAATGTGGTTTCAAACCACGCCCAAAATGATGAGGTAACTAAAGTAGCCACAATCGCCACTGGTATACAAAAAACAACTATAATGATTATCATTCCAACTTTATTCAATTGCTTTTTTACTTCCATATTTTCTTCGTGCGATAACGGAGTGGCGGCTAACCCGCAGCGCAGAACAACAAAGCCGAAACGGAACTAAAACTTTCAAATAATAAAAATGCCAATTGCGAAATAGTTTACCCCGCTTTGCGGGGGCGTCCGCTTGATTGGCTCATTGACTTTTTACTTTTTTAAGCGGTTAGGTGTTTTTTTTAATACTTTACTAAAATATAAAAAATATATCGTGATTTTTTTTTTTTTTTGTATAAACATTTATTCTATATAAGAACTTCTTTTAAAAAATTCATCAACTGAATCTGTAGCAATTCTATGTAAAGAAAGAGAATCTTTATTAAAGGAAATAATTCTGAAGCTGATATTATTTAGAATATCTTTCTCATCAATTAAATTCAGAACGTAAATACTATCCATTGAAAAAAGTGGAATTATTGATTTGGTAACTTCAAAAGTTCCGTGAGTAGTTTTTATTGTTCCGAAAACAGCATTGTAAGTTGAATCAACATATAATTCTAAAGTAGTAATACCAGATGAACCTTGTCTATAATTATCTAAAATCGGTTCAACTCTATTCCAAATTCCAAATATAGATTCGGATTTATCTACAGCTATAGGATTATTTTTACAAGAGATTGCCATTAAAGAAATGAATACAAATAATATTATTCTATTTATTCTCATATTTCCCCTCGCAATTTGTTAAACACCTAACTATTAATTATGCTGCCAAAATTCTCCGTCAAAGGCGGACAAGCTTTATAACACTCTGAAAGTAGAAAAATTATTATTGATTTTAGTCTCATTCGAAAAGTCCCAACTTTCATTTTATCCTTTTTCCCAACCCAAATAAAGAAACAGGGGTGTTGTTATTTGTTTTGTATATATAACTTAATCTAAAAAAAATAAAATGTAAAATTTAATCTACAGGAACTGGAAATATGTAGGAACTTGATTAATCAAGTTCCTACCGTTTTACAATATTAAAATGCAGCTTAGGAGAAACATTACCCATCAGGTTTTCCGAAGCATAAAAAGAAGCTTCTATTGCACCCAGTGGACGAATAAGTAAACCTTTTGTTTTCCCATCCAACATACGCTGCAAGACAGGTTTTGAAATTGTAATAAAATTCTTACCGCCTTTTTCTTCTGATAACTCTACATCATAAACCATCTGTGTATTAAAAACTTCAGGATAAGTTTTGTCATTCATAAAATTATTGTACGTCACACTATTTTGATCCCACCCAGGATCTCCACCCAAAATTTCAATTACTCTTACTTTGCCGAACTCTTCGCCAAAATCCTGACCATAAGCTTCAATAAAGTTGCCGCCTTTAGGAACTGAGTATGTTGTTAATTCCAATAAACCTGCTCCATCGGCTTTTAAATTTTTATATTGTCCAAAATCCCATCTTAAAATAGTCCATTGATTAGCATTTACGGTTAATATTTTTTTATCTCCATCCTCTTCTTTAATATGCCAGTCATTAAAGTTAACATTGGGAAAAACAGAATTAATCAAACAGTCCTGTGTAACGTTGATATGATCTGAAAAAGTATTTACATCCGGAATGGGAGGATGATAGGGAACAAGCTCTCCTTTATCCGGTCTTGCAGTATTAACATTTACAATGTCTGCACGGTAGTAATCCAAATCGACATAATATTTATCTAATCCATAGTCTGTTACGCACAACTGCACATAAACTGTATCGCCGGGAACACAATCAAATTTTTTAGTCGTCATACTGATGATATGCCAATCGGTAGTATCAGGTATATCAAACTCCATTAAATCGATATGGAAATTAGTAGTCCTTTGAGTATTTACCATCATATTAACACGGCGAGGTGCATTGTGAAGGCGTACTTTTGCTTCGACGCGTAGTTGATAAGAAGGATCTTTAAATTTGTTTAGATCGAGAGAAGCTGTTACATCACGTTTAATTAATGTCCAGTATACATTGTCCCTGTCTTTTGTCCCATCTACTAAAATAGTTGCATAGTCATCTCTTTGGAGAAAATCCATTTTTGCATTTCCGTCACCAGTAAAAAAGAACCATCCATCTATTTCTTTGTTATCAAAATTATCTAAAAATTGTGCGTAACAGATGCCGGATGACACAAGTATTAAAAAGAATATTTGTAATTTTTTTTTAATGATAAACATGAAAATCTCCTCTTTGTTAGATACGAACAAAAATCAGTATAAGAGTCAAAAAAACAAGCATAATAAACTAATCTAAAAGAACTAAAATGTAAAATCTATAATGGAAGAAGGGTGATGGAAAATGGAAGATGTGAAAAGGCAGAAGGCAAAAGTGCAGTTCGGAATGTGTGAGCCATATTATTCTCTGGTTATTTTTTCCAACTTTTACTTGCCGGATGGGTGTCGGTTAGGCAATTATTATAATGAAGTTCCAACATTAAAAATCCAAACCTTATTCCAGAATTCGGTACCACTTTTATAAAATTCTGTGAAGTCTCCATTGTATCTTGCCTCAATAAAAATACTTTTGTTAATCCATTTGCTTAGGTCTAATCCTATTCCCAGATTATACCCGAAGATGAAATCCTTCTTATTTTCTTTTATAATAATAAAATTCTCCGAGCCTAATATATAACTTACTGCGGGACCAATTATGCCATAAACAGTTACAGCCCCGGCACAATACTTTAATTGACCGTTAATGTTAAGTTGTAAATATTTAATTGTTTCAATTGTTGTGATTTTTTCCAAGGTACCGGCAGATGGATTATCTGCTGTAGTTATCATTTCTGTTTGTGTCTCACTTAAACCTTTTATAATATATGATGTTTCAAACTCAAGACTCAATATTTTATCATCAATAACCTTGGCCCATAAACTTATTGTTGGAGATACAAGTTGTCCGTTGGGATAATCTATCATATAACTATTACTACCAACTATTATAGGCTTTGCATTTTTTACTATAATATTGCTGCTTGTCAGACCTATCTTCATTCCGTAGTCTTTGATAATCTGTGAATATAAGAAAGTAGAATAGAAAAAAATTACTAATGTTAGAATTGATAATTTTGTTTTCACTTTTCCCACCTTTTTTATCTGCTCAATATTGATTATAAGAGAAACAGGAAGAGTTATTTAATTTATTCTGAAACTTAAACTAAAAAATTGGAAATGTAAAATGTAAAATCAAAGATGGAAGATAGAAAATGTGAAACGGCAGAAGGCAAAAGTGCAGTTCGGAATGTGTGAGCTATATTATTTTCTATTATCTAAAGAGCATTATAGCTGTTTGATAAAGCTTAAGAAATCTTTATCTAAAAAGAAAACATATTTACTCATAGATGATAAAATAAAATCTGATTTATTTTAAATTGTGTTATCTGTAAAAATTTATTGTGGAAATTAATTTAGTTGTCTTTTACCTAACTTCAATTATTAATAAAGAAATAAAAAATCCCGCAGTAAAATTATTAGTGCGGGATATAAAAACATTTATAAAATAGTTTTTACTTTGAGCCTTATTTATTAAGGGAAAAAGAGCCGGATACATAAGTAAGCGGGCTGACGGTTTCCTCGCTGTCAAATTTATAAGTTCCGTTTAGCTTAGTATCATCAGAAAATGTTCCTGTAAACTTTTCTTCAGTACTTGTTCCTAACGATATTTCAAAAGCGCTGTCGATAAGTTTTGCAATTCCTTCAGATTGTGTTCCTGTTTTTGTTCCATACGTAGAAGAGCCGCCCGAAGAATAGCGGTATGAAAGGAAATAGGAAGTTACGAATGCTGTTCCTCCTACATTTGTTACGGTAAAACTTACGCTGTCGCCTACCGAAGTGGTACCCTGGTACACGCCTACATAAGCCGGCACAACAGACGGGTTAACCGGATTATCCGATGAACAGCCCCATACGCCTAATATTATAAAGAAAACCGCAATCATTACATTTTTCAATTAAATCACCTATTGATTATCTAAATTTTTACAATTATATACCAATACCAGCCCCAAGTATTGGGCCCACAATTGTTGCAATAATTATTAATTTATTTTCCGCATTACCTTTTGCAGTACAACTGTTAATTATACAGAATCACTTCAGCATAACACTCTGGCGCATAACAAGATATATAGACTGAATAATTATCTTTGTACACTGTATTCACAATTATTCTGCATATCATTCATAATCTCATTATCATTACAAAATCTTTTTATTTAATTTTAATATTGAACAATTACATATTTATTTTCATTTTCATCAATATTAAACGGGTATTATGAAACTATTCATACCAATTTTGTTTTCTATTTTTCTCTTTGGATGTTCGCATACGGAAAAGATGTCATTGGATAAACTCGATGCAGCAATATTACAGAAAATATCAGAAAATGGAGAAAATAAATCTGATGATAAAATTGAATTTATTGGTGTCTGCGATAAAGAAATTGATGACCAGCTAAAGGAGGATATTGAATCTACAGGTGTTGAAATAAATTCTGTAAGTGATGATATATTTACCGGCAGAGGAACATCTACATCAATTCTTAAACTTTCCGGAAAAGATTTTATTATATTTCTTCAATCTCCACGGAAACAACAACCGCTTAATAATTAGATTTTAAATGGCTCAACATTTGGAGGTCTTGCCATAAATAATTGTAGTTTTTAATGGAGTCTTAATGAAAAGGATAGTCTTATCTTTTAGCATTTTTTTATCGGTTACTCTGTTTGCTCAGAATGCGGATTCTGATTTACTAAAAAAAATTGATCCTAGACTTATACCATTAATAACATAATAATTATTCAATTTCGAAATCTTTATCCTTATCAAAAGTTGGTTCTGTTGAAATTAAAGATGGCATTATTGAAGTTATTGTTAAAACAGGTGATGCTTCTTTATTGAAGTCGAATGGATTTGATGTTAATTCATCGTTTGGTGAATATGCAACTGTTAGAATTCATCCTGACGAGCTATTAAATCTGGCAAGACAAAAAGATGCCGAATATATTTTAGCCTCACAACTAAATTATCCCGCAAATGATGTTGCCGGTGCAACGATCGGGGCTAAAGCCTTAAATTCCGGCTTTGTCAATAGCACAGAATATAAAGGACAGGGAGTTTTAGTTTGTATTATTGATACAGGAATAGATTGGAAACATTTTGATTTCAGGGATCCAGATGATCCAACTAAAAGCAGGATAGTTTATATCTGGGACCAAACATTGATAAAAACCGGCAGTGAAAAAACACCGCAGGATAGGGACGGGATAAATTTCTCAGGTTTGAATTATGGTGTCGAATATTCAAAAGCAGATATTAATAATGAGATTGATGGAGCACCTGCAAATTTTGTTAGAGAAGCAGGATACATTTGGGCATGGTTCACACGTTGCCGGAACAGCCGCAGGAAATGGTGCAACAAGATCAGATAGAAAATTTGCAGGCATCGCACCCGAAGCAGATCTGCTTAATTGTTAAAGCAGGAAATGGTTCTTTTATGGAAAATCATATTATTGATGCTTTATCTTATGCAAAAGATGTAGCTAACCAATTGAATGAACCAATAGTAGTTAATTTTAGCCTTGGAGGAAACTCCGGGCCCGCACGACGGAACAAGTACTGAAGAACAAGCAGTTGATAATTTTGTTTCTTCTTCATCCGGGAGAATTGTAGTTGCCTCTGCAGGGAATAATGGTGAAGACAGTATTCATATAACAGGTTCTCTTGCAAAAGGTTCCACAAAAGATTTTAACTTTTATGTCGATTCTTATAGTCCCCGTACCGGTTCGGAAATGATGATTTTGCATTTGATCTCTGGTTTGATAAAGCCGGAGCTGTGACTACTGTAGTAACAACTCCAAATTCGTTTACAACAAATTCATCTTTAAGTACCGATGATGGGTTTATTGAGTTAGGAAACACCGATTACACCGGAGACAGGGATGTATATTTTTATGTGAATGATAATATCTCCACAAAAACTCCTGCAGCAGGAAACTGGAAATTATCTGTAACAAATAATTCTTCCGAATCAATGATTTATCATGGGTGGCTGTATGATAAAAACTATGTCAGTAGCTTTGGATCGGGCGGAAATTCAGAATATACGTTGGATGAGCCGGCTACAGCTAATGATGCAATAACGGTCGGTTCGTTTGTAACAAGGTGGAGATGGGAAGGTTCTGATGGAGGAGCTTACTATTACGGTTCAAATGATCGTTCAGATGATATCTCATCTTTCAGTAGTATTGGTCCCAGAAGAGATGGGATACAAAAACCGGATATTACTGCACCCGGAGCAAGGAGTTATTTCTGTAAGGTCGGGAGATTCATCCCCTGACTCCGTACATCTCTGATTGGTGATGGGAAATATATTATTGAACAAGGTACGAGTATGGCTTCTCCTGTTGCTACGGGTTCTGTTGCACTTTTACTTCAGCAAAAATATGACCTGACTTACAGCGAGGTGAAATCTTATTTAACTAACAATGCTGTGACCGATGGATTTACTGGGGCAGTTCCAAGTTCTGTGTGGGGATACGGCAAGTTAAATATCTTTGGATGCTATGGTAGATTTAATTAATCCTGCTTTACCTAAAAATTTTAAAAGCTATGTATATGACCAATGGAATACGGTGCACTATACTGATATAAAGGTCAGCCCAGGTCAAAAGTTTGCTGTAAAGTTCACTCCTGATTTTTCAGGACAGGTTACCGGTGCGTTGTTGCATATATATATTTCTAATGGAATTACCGGTCCTATTTCTTTTGAAATATGGTCTGGAAACAACGGCTTGCCAGGAGACAAAGCTAGGTAATACAGTAAATCGTGACGCTTCAGAGTTTACTTTATTTAGTTGGAATTATGTAGATTTAAATGGAAACGATGCAAACCTTATAGCAGGCACTGACTATTACATTGTTGTATATTTTACAGCTGGTTCCGAAACTGGAATTTTGATTGATGACGGAAATGTTGATTCGCGGAACATTAAAGAGATCTTAATGATGGTATAGGTTGGGTCAAGCTTAAAACTTTTAATATGAGACTGAGACCAATTATGGACTTAACCAATGCACTTGTTTCAGTAGAGTCAAATGAACAATCTCCTTCTAAGTTTGCTTTATATAATAATTATCCTAATCCGTTCAATCCCACGACCACGATAAAATATGAAATACCTAAAACTGTTAATGTTTCTTTAAAAATATATGATTTACTCGGCAGGGAAGTGAGGACTCTGATAAACCAGGAACAGAAGCCGGGCTTTTACGAAATACCTTTTGGAAGCAGTGAACTCTCAAGCGGGATATATTTTTACGTACTGCGTGCAGGCAATTTTATGCAAACAAAAAAAATGATATTGCTGAAGTAAAAATTTTGTTAAGAGAATTTTAAATTGAATCAGAAATGATAAGTCATTTGAAACAAAAGATTACAAGAGAAAATTTATCAAACATCGAAATCCTGGAGAGAGATTTTGTAAAAGATGGTACAGTGCCACAGGAAAATTCTGTTGATTATGTAATGCTGTTTTTTGAAAGATATGAATCTAAAGAAATTTTACCGGCGCCAACAATCAACAGGAAAATCAATCCTAAAAGCATCGAAAAATCTGTTCTTGCCTCATGAGCCATTTTCCAAAACCCTACATTTATGAGTATTGGTATTTTAGTGGAGATAATTGCAACACTGATATTTATTATTAAAGGTATAGCTGCGATTCTTGTAAACAAACCAATAATTATCAAAAGCCCGAAAACTATTTCCACGATTCCTACAAAAGGCGCAAAGAATTCCGGTGAAGGTATGCCGATTTTAATGAACCTGCCAATTCCTAATGCAGCCGGGTAAAGAAATTTCTGAATCCCTTCTGAAAGAAAAACAGAACCCACCAGCAGTCGAATCAATATTATAGAAGAGAGATTATTTGTTGCTAAAGTATTTTTAATTTTCATATAGTTTCCTCAACTATTTTTATTTCTTCTGCTGTCAATCCATAAAGCTTGTAAACAAGCTGGTCTATTTCATTATCGAGCCGTTCACATTTGCGGGTGAGGTAGTTTTTATTTCCCATGTTTTAACTTTGGCAGTTAACTCCAAATTTGATTACGGTAAAATAAAAAAAATCAGAGACATCTAATCGTACTTTTTGCGATTTATATCTCTGAACTATAATTGGATTGACCGTGGATGTCAGTCACAAAGATTAGCAAAATACAAAATGGTGTTAAAGATTCTTTATTAATCAGGCTTGCTTTGTTTGTTATATTTATTTAGATTTAATCTAAATAATAATAAAAACTTAAAATTTTCTGATAAATAAAGGATTATTGCCAAATGAAAAGATCGGTTTACTTTTTAGTTTTTCTTCTAATTATAGTACTCTTTAATGATACTTTTGCCGACAGAAGATATTTTGGAAGATCATATCTTGCATATACTTTGCCTAAAGGAGCGTTTGAATTCGAACTTTGGAATACGGGAAGGATTGGTAAAGATGAGGGTTTTTTTTATCGTTTCCAACCGCGTTTTGAATTTGAATATGGTGTAACCGACAGACTCTCTGCTTCCTTATATTTTAACTTTGACCAGATTACTTCGGAGGATAATTTATTTGATTCAAAATCCTTTGGTTTTTCATCAACTTCTCTTGAATTGAGATACAGGCTGACAAATCCGAATGAAATTTTTGTTGACCCTGCATTATATTTTGAGTTTGCTTACGGAGGTGATGAAATAGAATATGAATCCAAAGCCATATTTTCAAAAAGGTTTGATAATTTTGTTGGTGTTCTTAATGTCAGTTCCGAAATAGAAAGTGAAGTAATTGAGGGAGTTAATGAATCCGCTTTTGAAGTAACGGGCGGTATTATGTACGATGTTAATCCAAATTTTTCCATTGGTCTTGAACTTAGAAATCATAGAGGATATGAAGGAATTTATGAAGAAGAGGAAAGTGAGGCATCATTCCTGGGACCAACGGTTAATTTACAGACAGAAAGTTTTTATATAACCTTTAATTTTCTTGCACAGGTAGCTGGGAGCCCTTCAACAGGAAACAATTTAGATCTCCTGCATCACGAAAAATTTGAGTTCAGAACGATACTTGGAATAGAACTATAGTGAAAATAATTTTCCTTTTGTTAGTATGTATTCTCTGTCTAATTGCTGCTTGTAGCGGGGGATATTTGGTTAATATGAAAGAACAAACCAAATTTCCAGGAGGCAGGGAATTATTTGTTTCTAAATGTAACTCCTGCCATCAGTTATACAATCCGAATCAATATGCTAAAGCAGAGTGGGATTCGATTCTTGTTCCTATGAAAAAGAAAGCTAAAATAAGCAGTGAACAAAAAAATGAGATTTACAATTGGATTCTTGAAATAAAAGGCAAATATGAAAAATCGATGGCGAAAAATCAGAATAAATAATTAAGTGGAGTAAACTGAAGCAATTATTTAACCCAAATCTTTTTTCATCTGTTCGAATTGTTCTTTGGTTATTTCTCCCTTTGCATATCTCATTTTTATTATATCCAATGGAGACTCCTGCTGTGGATTAGGAGGCTGTGGAAACTGATTTTGATGCTGATAATATTCCCTGTTCCTGTTGCCCTGGTTAACAAGCAGCCATATAACTAATGCAATAATACCAACCCAGAAAATCCAGCCGAACCACATTCCGTTAAAGAAAAAATTATGAAACATTTTCTTCTCCCTTTAATTTTTCTAAAATGTTAGACAAAGTTAACCAAACTTTTGTTCTCTTGTGGAGAAAATCCAGTTACTTTTATATTATTTTCATTTTTTATACCTGATGTTTGTGTCTTCTTCCATTGGCTCTGATTCGCTTTTCATTTTCTTGTATTCTTCGGCACTTATATCGGGTAGCTTTTTCATAAATGCCACCATTGCCCATATCTTTTCATCGGAATGGGTTGTACCCCATGCCGGCATTCCTGTCATCTTTATTCCGTTTTTTGTAACCCAAAATAATTCTTTAGGATCCATATACTTTGCACTTCTTACTAAATATGGAGGGTGGGGATTTAATCCTTTTGATAACTCCGATTCTTCTTTTCCCGGTGCTCCATGACAACTTACACACATTTCATCGTAATGTTCAAAACCTTCTTTTATCATTGAAGGACTGGTTAAATCAGGAACGGAAACATCTTTTGAGTAATGTTCAACCGAGTTATCACTCGTAGTGTTTAACACCCATCTTGTTATTCCGGTTTCTTTATTTATTGCGCTAACATTGTACAAACCGCTGTAAATAAAAATTATTGAACCTACGATCAAGAATTACTAATGTCAGCAATATGCCTAATAAGATTTTCATATAAATTTCCTTTAATTATTTTTAATTTATTTACAGCAATCTTTTTTATTCGAATTATTAAATTTCACAACACAAAAGGAAGCAACCAAGCCAATAATCCTAACCTAACAAGTATTTTCATAGCATCTTCCAGGTATGCCGCTCTTTAAGAAATTATCTTTCATTTAGCTAAAATAAGGATAGAGTTATACTTTCAGCAGCTTTGCATTTATTGCAACTATAATCGTACTTAAAGACATTAACACTGCTCCAACAGCGGGACTTAAAATAACTCCTGCTGAATATAAAACTCCCGCCGCAAGTGGAATAGCTATTACATTATATCCTGTAGCCCAAATTAAATTCTGAATCATTTTACTGTAAGTTGCTTTTGAAAATTTTATTAACGAAACTACATCTTTCGGATTACTTTTAACAAGGATTATGTCTGCAGTTTCAACCGCAACATCAGTTCCTGTACCTATCGCAATTCCAATATCCGCTTGTGCTAAAGCAGGAGCGTCATTTACTCCATCGCCTGTCATTGCAACTATCAATCCGCGGCTCTGAACTTCTTTTATTTTTTCTGCTTTTTTACCGGGAAGTACTTCGGCAAAATAATCATCTAATCCGAGCTCATCGGCAACCCATTTTGCGACCTGTTTGTTATCTCCGGTAAGCATCATCGTTTTTATCCCTAACTCTTTAAGCTGTTTTATTGCGTCTTTGGATTCTTCGCGGATAATATCGCCTAATGCTATTGCGCCGGTCAGCTTATTATCAATAAGAACAAATACAACTGTTTTACCCTGTGCAGATAATTTATCAATCTTATCTTTCTCTTGTAATTCGATTTTATTCTCTTCAAGATAACCGGGGCTAACAACTTTCACATCTTTGGCACTTGTCCCGTTTGCGGGATCAACTTTCCCTTCCGCACCTTTGCCGGGAATTGAATTGAAATCTTTTAACTGATATTTATCTTCCTTGTCCCTTCGGGATGATTTTACAATTCCCTGCGCAATCGGATGTTCTGATTCTGATTCAACCGCTGCTGCATATTTTAATATTTCTTTTTCATCAAAATTATCATCAAATGAAATTGTTTCTGTTACACCGAATTCACCTTTGGTTAATGTTCCTGTCTTATCAAAAATTATTGCCTGGATGTTTCTTGCCTGCTCAAATGCATTTCTGTTTCTTATTAATAAACCGTGCTTTGCAGATAGTGCAGTTGAAACAGCAACGACTAATGGAATTGCCAAACCTAAAGCATGAGGACAGGTAATTACCATTACCGTAACAGTTCTGGATAAAGCGAAATTAAAACTTTGTCCTGTGAATAACAAGCCATACAAACATTGTAATAGCACCGGCAGAAATTGCAACGATTGTTAACCAGAAAGCAGCTTTGTTTGCAAAGTTCTGAGTTTTGGATTTACTCTCCTGTGCTTCCTTAACCATTTTCACAACCTGTGAAAGAAAAGTTTCATCACCAATTTTCTCAACTTCAATTTTTATTGAGCCTTCGCCATTTATTGATCCGCCGACTACTGCATCACCTTCACTTTTGGAAACAGGTTTGGATTCGCCTGTAATCATCGCTTCATTGATGGAACTTTTCCCTTCAAAGATTTTTCCATCGGCTGGAATTTTTTCTCCCGGTTTTATTAATAATTTAGCTTCGTGCTTAAGTTCGGAAACCGGAACGTCAGTAACATTCCCGTCATCATCAATTTTATGAGCCTCATCCGGCATGAGTTTGGCAAGTTCCTCAAGAGCCTTTGAAGCGCCCATAACTGATTTCATTTCTATCCAGTGACCGAGAAGCATAATGTCAATCAGTGTTGCAAGCTCCCAAAAGAAAACTTCACCTTTTACACCAAACACAACAGCACTGCTGTAGAAATATGCAACCGATATTGCAAGTGCAATTAATGTCATCATACCCGGCTGCTTCTTTTTCAATTCATCGAAATAGTCCTTTTAAGAAAGGCCAGCCGCCGTAGAAAAATGTGAATGATGAAAGCGCAAACAAAACATAGATATCGCTATTGAAGCGCAAAGTTTCTTTAAGTCCCAGAAATTGCTGGACCAGGGGAGAGAGAAGAAGGATTGGAATTGTAATCACGAGTGAAATCCAAAATCTCTTCTTAAAATCTTTAATCATATGACCGTGATGTTCCGAATGGCTATGCCCGCTATGCTCATCTTTTTTCTGATTCATCTTTTCATGAGAACTTTGGTCATTATGTTTTGTATGATCATGCTCTGAATGTTTGTCATGATCTATATTGTGTGAACTATGATTATGATCTTGATGTTCGTTTTTCATTCGGCATTCCTATTTTTTTGCTAAGTGTTATTGACACCACGCAGCCAATTGTCATTTATAAACTATCAATCACACTATGCAACCGTTTCCGAATTTCGTCGGCAATCTCACCAAGTTTGGGATTATCAATGGCTTGCATCGACGCCACCGGATCGACTGCAGCGATTTCAACTCCATCTTCTTTTTCCTGGACGATAACATTGCATGGCAGCATGATACCGACTTTGTCTTCTGTTTGCAACGCTTTGTAGGCAAAGGGAGGATTGCAGGCACCAAGGATTCTGTAAGGACGAAAATCCACATCCAGTTTCTTCTTTAATATTTCCCGCACATCAATTTCTGTTAAGATACCGAAACCCTCACTCTTTAAAGCTTCAGTTACTTTTTTAATTGCTTCATCGAACCCCAAAGCTGATTTTTTTGAAAAATAGTAAGACATGGTTATTCTCCTACAAAATTAATCTCGTTCATCATTAATTCATCCCCCGTCCTTTTTAGAAACGGGGAAATGAATGAATATTCTCTTATTTTTTACCAGAAGGCGAAATCCATAATTCCCGCGAATTATTTAGTTGAATCGTTCATCATATGACCCATCATATTATGATTCATCATTCCTCACCGTGCATCATTTCCCATCATCCCTGCATCATTTCAGCATTTACTATGATTATGATGTTTTGCCACATTTGATTCCAAAATGAACTTTCGGTATTCGCTTTTGGCAATTTCCGATTCATCATATTCCAGCGTGAATGATTGTTGTTCATCAGTTTACCCATCATTGGATTCAGGCATCCTTATTATTCATCATTTTGTTCATGAATTCTGCATAACATTGTGTGATTTATCATGTAATCCATCACCTCTTCTCTGTGGTCATTTTTCATCTTTGTTCAACAGATTTTTCCTGTGGGCATTGATAATAATGCCTGATGAGATAAGAAGACCTGCGAGAATAACTGCAATCAATTTTTTGTTAACATTTTTTCAACTCCTTTCGAGTCATTTAATTTTTTTTGTTACAGATCAAAAATAAATTGTTTAAAAGTGGTATACGTTACATTCTTTTAACAAAGTTTAACATGATTTTATTTTTTTACGAACACGAAACTTTAAGATAGATTTTTTTTCTTCTCTTCGAATTCATTTTTATTTATCTCCCCCTGTGCATATCTTTTCTTTAGAATATCCAGTGCTGATTCCTGTTGCGGCGATTGGGTATCCCTTTTGTTTTTATTCATTTGATTGACGATCACCCAAATGATTACCGCTAAAATAACCAGCCAGAATATCCAGCCATACCACATTCCTCCCATGAAACCGTGATGAAGCATAATTTTTTCTTACTCTTTTTTTGTAAGATGTAAATAAGAAGGGGAATGAAGTAATTCAATAGTGCAAAAGGATGAAAAATGGATTACATCTTCGGGGTAAATAAATTTCCATTCACTAATCGGATTTTTGTGGCGAATAGCACAGCGATCTCCAAAGAAAAAATTATAAAACATTTTTTTACTACTTTACTTTCCTAACCTTCGGGGTTAGCGCATTGTCATCTGCTCAGTAACCTCGAAGGTAACTCATTCCCTACTTAATTAACTGCATTTTTTTAACTTGAACAGACTTATCAGTTATCAATTGGTAGAAATAAACGCCCGAAGAAAGATTCTTTCCATCAAATTTAATTGAATAGTTTCCGCTATTAAATATTCCATCTGCTAATTCAACAATCTTTTCTCCAAGAATGTTAGACACGATTAGCTTAACCTTTGTTCTCTCAGAGAGAGAAAATTCAATTGTTGTTGATGGATTAAAAGGATTCGGATAATTCTGTTTTAGAATAAACTGATCCGGCAGTGCATTACCAGTGTTCCCAACTGAAGTAGGCGAATCTCCTGTTAGAATAAAGTAATTAGCCGCTGTTGTCTGGCTGAAAGTAATAGTGTTACTTACGGTATTTAAAGTTGCATTGGAAATTTCTTTCCACAGATTAATATCACTATCCCAATATTTTACTTTAACAGATGATGCGGTAATGTTTGCATCCATCAATTGTTCATCAGTAAAATGGAATTGAAAATCTGCATTACTATTAAAATTCATATGACCGCCGCAACTCATCTGGTTATTCATTCCTCCGCCCATCATTGATGTGGAAAAGAAATCCATTTCATAACCGGCAAATGCGTTCTCATCACCGAGTGTATGAATATCCATGGGAAATATTTCAAGTATCTGGCAAAATAATGAATCACTCATTCCACCGTTGTGTCCACCTCCATTGTTCCACCAGCCCGGATTCATCGTGACTCTGTCCATACTATCATAAGGTGTGTGGAATTGTTGCGCGCCATTCATGTTTCTGTGAATCCAGCCGCCGCCAAATTGTTGACCAATGCTCGATGAGTCTCTCCATTGTAATCCATTTATCTCATAAACAACTAACATTGGGAGAAGTCCATTGTTGAGCATTCCACCGACAATGTTTATTGAGTCACCAAACTCAGGACGTGCAGCACCGGAGGTTGGTTCATACCATGGTGGTCCGAAATTTAAGTAGTAGTCAGGTGTACCATCATTATTTACATCAACATAATAATGAGCCATAATGAATGTTGTATCTATGAGTGCATGACCACTAAGTGAAACCGTCTGCAAAGAATTGTGCATCCACCCGAAGCCGGATGTGTAACAACTATCCATCATATAATTGCCGCCGTGATTAGTTCCCATATGATTCCAGAAAGGATCATAAGGATCTCTCCAGTATTCTCCATTGATTTCATAAACAATAATCATTGGATAACCGTTCATATTTGTTGAAGCTGCGAGTCCACCTGTTATTGTTATTTGAGCTGCATCATTTGGTCTTGCAGCGGTTGAACTGTCGGGCTCATACCACCACGGACCAAAATTTAAAAAATAATCGGGGGTTCCGTCATTATCTTCATCAAGGTAATACATTTTGTTTATACCGATTGTTGTGTCTACAATAGCAAATCCACTAACAGTAACAACCTGAAGAGTATCCGGGTCAAAGTGTCCGCCCTGTGCGAACGAAGCCGTAAAAATTGTGCTTAGTATTAACAGTACGATAAGGGTCAGTGATCTTTTCATTCTTGTCCTTTTGGGAAGCTTCTTAAATTATTTATGATCTATTTGCAGCAGTCTTTTTTGTTTGCTGCTTTAAATTTTCTAACTGCAAAAAAAGCAACTAACGCGATAAACCCTAAGCCAACCAGAATTTCCATCGTTTTTATTTTCCTTTTACTTTAAAATTGTGTTTGATAAGAACTTCTTTTGCTTTCTCTAATGAAACCTCTTTTAATTTCATTCCACAAAGCGGGCATTTGCCGGTTTGTCAGATATAACATTGTAGTCCATCATAGTCCTGGTAAACTTTTCCATCCTTATTTTTATCAATTGTTTCTAAATCAATCACACCTTCGTACGATGGAATCTTTTTCATTAGACATATTTTCATTTCTTTCATCTGATGAGTTGAGTCATTCATCATTTCCATGTTGTGTATTTTCATATCCATGTTTTTGCAGAGGAATCCTGCTGTGCAAATGATAAAACTGTGAACATTAATGCAAAAACTAAAACTAATGGAAATGTTTTGGTGATATTTTAACATTTTTTTCTCCTTTTGTTTATGATTATAAATTTTTAAAATCGTTTACTTCACCTGTTTTTATATGCACTGCTTTCTCAACAGGGCTGACAAATATCCATCCATCACCGCTGTTACCTGTATGTGCATATTTTTTGATCACTTCGACTAACCTGTCACTATCTTCATTATTACAGATCAGTTCTATCTTAACTACTTTTGAATATTTCTGAACATACTCAATGGAGAAGCTGAAGGCTTCTTTATCTGCCCACTCTGCCAGAGCATTTGCATCCAGCAGAGTCATACCTTTTACGCCGGCTTCTTCCAATTTTTCAATTACAAGGTCGGCTTTTTCATGTCTTATATATGCTTTTATTTCTTTCATTTTAATTCTCCCTGTTGTTTTCTGTTATCAGATTATTTTTTCTCAGTTCTCTTCTTTTCCATATATAAAAGATCGCAGGGAAGATCGTCAGTTCCATAATTAAGCTGGTAAAAATTCCTCCCGCCATTGGTGCTGCAATTCTTTTCATTACATCGCCACCGGAACCATGTCCAATTAATATTGGCAGAAGACCGAAGAAGAGTACCATAACCGTCATCATCTTAGGGCGAATCCTTTTTACAGCACCTTCAAAAATGGATTCCCTGAGATCGGCAAATGATTTCAGCAATCCTTTCTCTTTCCATTTTTCATAAGCGATATCTAAGTAAAGCAGCATAACTACACCGGTCTCTGCGCTAACACCAAGCAAAGCAATTATACCTACCCATACCGCCACGCTTAAATGGAAATTTGCAAGGAAGAGATACCAGACAGCACCAACCATCGAGAATGGAAGTGCGAGAAGTATTATTCCGGTTTTTATAAATGATCTTGTATTAAAGTAAAGCAGAAGTATTACAATCAGTAAAGTAAGCGGTATTACCAGCGCTAATTTTTTAGCTGCTCTTTCCATATACTCATATTGCCCGCTCCATATTAATGAATATCCTTGTGGAAGTTTTATTTTTTGTGCAATTATTTTTTGTGCATTCTCTACATAAGTTCCTACATCAATGTTTTCGATATCAATATAAACCCAGGAATTCGGTCGTGCATTTTCTGATTTTATCATAGGTGGTCCTTTATGTATCACAACATCGCCTAATTCATCAAGAGGAATATTTCCACCGCCCGGGAGTGGAACAAGAACTCTTTTTAATGCCTCGATGTTATCGCGATAATCTCTCTGGTAACGGAGATTCACAGGATAACGCTCCAGTCCTTCGACTGTTTGTGTGATATTCATTCCACCGACTGCTGACATAAAAACATTTTGAACATCGGCAATTGTAAGTCCGTACCTTGCGATTGCGTTTCTATCGATGTTGAAGTCAACATAATTTCCGCCGACAGATCTTTCTGCATAAACAGAGCGGGTGTCTGGGATTGTTCTTGTAACTTCTTCAATTTTTTTACCTATCTCCTGAAGTACATTTAAATCCGGTCCCGCAATTTTAATTCCTACAGGAGTTTTAATACCTGTTGAAAGCATATCGATTCTTGTTTTTATCGGCATAGTCCACGCGTTTGTGAGTCCGGGGATTTTTACTGCCTGGTCAAGATCTTCAACGAGTTTTTCACGAGTCATTCCTTCCGGCCATTCATCTTCAGGTTTTAGTTGAATAGTTGTTTCGATCATTGAGAGAGGTGCCGGATCAGTAGCTGTTTCTGCACGACCAATTTTACCAAAGACAGATTTAACTTCCGGAAATGATTTTATGATTTTATCTGTTTGCTGTAATAATTCTTTGGCTTTGGTAATTGAGATTCCGGGTAATGTTGTCGGCATATAAAGCAGATCACCTTCATACAACGGCGGCATAAACTCAGAACCGAGCTTTGCAAAGGGTATATATGAACCGATAACAATTAATAAAGAAAGTATGATTACCCACCATCTTTTCTTTAATACGAAATCAACAATCGGATGGTAGATATTCATCAAAAATCTTGTAATTGGATTTTCATCTTCCTTTTTCATCTTGCCTCGGATGAAGTAACCCATTAGAACAGGAACGATCGTAATTGCCAATATTGCACCAGCAGCCATCGAGTAAGTTTTTGTAAATGCCAGCGGTTTGAATAATCTCCCTTCCTGCGCTTCGAGTGTAAATACAGGAATAAAAGAAACTGTAATTACCAACAACGAATAGAAAATCGATGGTCCGACTTCTTTCGATGACTCAAGAATTACTGCCCAGTGAGGTCTCCGTTTTTCTTCCGGTAAAAGCTGGTTATGCAAAATATGAGAATGAGAATTTTCTACCATTATTATAGCAGCATCAACCATTGCCCCGATAGCAATTGCAATTCCACCGAGAGACATAATGTTTGCATTTAACCCCTGTAATTTCATAACAAGCAAAGCAGCCAGTACTGCTGTGGGTAAAGTGAAGATTGCAACGAGCGAACTTCTGAAATGAAGAAGGAAAAGAATAATTACTAATGCAACAATCAAACCTTCTTCTAAAAGTTTATTGCCTAAGTTATCAACTGCCTTATGAATGAGTTCACTTCTGTCATATACAGGGACTATCTGAACGTCAGGAGGCAGTGAAGATTGTAATTCCTGTAATCTTTTTTTTACTTTGTTAATCACAGCCAGCCCGTTTTCTCCGTAACGTTGAATTACAATCCCGCCAACAACTTCACCTTCTCCGTTAAGATCGGCGAGCCCTCTTCTTAATTCGGGTCCTATATCTATATTTGCTACATCTTTCAAATAAACCGGCGTACCGGTGCTTTTATCTTTCCCGATTGCAATATTTTTCAGATCGTCAATACTTTTTATGTATCCTAAACCTCTTACCATAAATTCTGTTTCGCCCATTTCCATCAGTCTACCGCCGACATCATTATTGCTCTTCTTAATTGCCATTGTAACCATACTTAGCGGAATATTGTAGGATGCTAATTTTGTAGGATCAACATTTACCTGGTATTGTTTTACAAATCCTCCTACGCTCGCAACTTCTGATACTCCGGGGATTGCGGACAATTCATATTTCAGGAACCAATCCTGAATTGAACGTAATTCTTGTAAGCTTTTTGTTTTGGATTTAAGTGCATACTGGTAAACCCATCCTAAACCGGTAGCATCCGGACCGAGTTCGGGTGATATACCTTCAGGCAGAGAACTTCTCATTGAACTTAAATATTCAAGTACCCTGCTTCTTGCCCAGTAGAGATCGGTTCCATCTTCAAAAATTATATAGACCATTGAAAAACCGAAGAACGAATAACCTCTTACATCTTTTGCATAAGGAACAGAAAGCATTTTTGAAGTAAGCGGATATGTTACCTGGTCCTCAACTATCTGCGGACCCTGACCGGGATATTTTGTAAATATTATTACCTGCACATCGCTCAGATCGGGTATTGCATCAACTGGCGTATTTTGAATTGCCCAGATGCCGCCGAATATGAGTGCAGCAGTTAATATTATTACCAGTATTTTATTATTAATTGACCATTCAATTATCTTGGCAATTATTCCATCTTTTGCTGGACTATTTGTTGTCATTTAATTTTCTCCAAAAACTTTTATTTCCTTTATAGTAGCACTGTCACACTGAGCTTGTCGAAGTGTGACTGTCATCCTTCGACAGGCTCAGGATGACATTACTTTTTATACTTAAATCCATGTTCAGTTAAATTCTTTTTCACTTCTTTAATTGTGAATTCTCTCAATGTCATTCCGCATAAAGGGCATTCACCCGGTCCATCAGAGATAACATTCCAATCCATTATATCTTCAAAAAGTTTCCCATCTTTATTTTTATCTATTGAAGCAAGATCAATCACGCCTTTTCTTATTCTCGGATCTTTAACTTCAGCGCTGTCATCTTTATTCATATCCTTCGTTGAATCCATTTTGTCACCGGATTTCATATTCATTGATGTGTCTTTTGAAGAAGAACTACTGAATTGTGATAGCGCAGCTCTCAGGTTACTTTCTGAATCAATTAAGAATTGTGCGGAAGTTACAATTGTATCGCCTGCAGCTATTCCATTAAGAACCTGGTAATATCCTTCGGAATAATCACCAAGTGTTACTTCAACAGGTTTGAATTTTCCATTACCCAGGGCAAGAATAACAACATTTTTTTGTCCTGTTCGTAGTACGGATTGTTCGGGAATAGCAGGATAATCACCAAGATTTTTTCCATTAATAACTATGTTTGCAAACATAGAAGGTTTTAGCTGATCATTATAATTTGGGATATCAAATCTTACTTTTACAGTTCTCGTTTTATCATCAAGAGTAGGATAGATGAATGAAATTTTGCTCTTAAAAATTTTTCCCTGTAAAAAATTGAAAGTGATCTCAGCAGGTGAGCCTAATTTTATTTTTGGTAATTCATATTCATAAATATCGGCTAATAGCCAGAGGTTATTCAGGTTTGCTATTTTCAGTAGGGGAGTTCCGGCGCCAATTTTCTCTCCTTCTATAATATTCTTTTGGATTACTGTTCCGTCAAAAGGAGCATAAAGAGTCACATATTTTTTAACTTCTTTTGTACTTTCAATTCTTTTTATTTCAGAATCGGGAACATCAAGCAGCTCAAGTTTTCTTACGCTATTGTTGATAAGCTCCTGACCACTTTCAGCAATACTCTTATCTGTGCTTTTCATGACAGATGAGCCATAAGATAAAGCAGTGATTAGTTCCTGTTGAGCGGCAACAAGTTCGGGAGAATAAATGTCTATTAGCTTTTGACCTTTTTCAACTTTTTGTCCTGTATAGTTAACATATAACTTTTCTATCCAGCCACTGACTTTTGTTGTGATTACGTATTCTTTTTCTTCATTTGTTTGAAGTATCCCGTTAGTAATAACCTGAGAGCTAAGATTCTTTTTTTCAACAACTGCGGTTTTAACGTTCATATTTTGTTGAATAGCACCGCTGATTGTTACAACGCCGCCGCCGGAAGCTTCATCTTCATAAACCGGAACGAGGTCCATTCCCATCTTTGATTTTCCGGGATGATCATAAACTTCATTGGGGTTCATAGGTGCGCGCCAGAATAAAACTTTTCTTCCCTTTTCTGCTGTTTGTCCTGAGTTGTTATTCATATTAGCGGCACTGCTGCTTCCGGAATTGCTGAGCCAGAGATAGAGTAACACTCCAATTATTATTACAAGTATTCCTATGATTATATTTTGCGTTTTCACTTTGTTATTCTCCGTAATTATTTTTTAGACTCGTCCCGGTTAGAAATTCCAGCTCAGATATTTTTTTGATATAATCTGTTTTTAATTTGTAAAGATTTGTTTCAATCATGTAAAGCTGATTCTGCGCATCAATAACATTTATAAAATCAACTTTGTTAACCTGGTAACTGGAAAGTGCCGAACTCAGGTTTTGTTGTGCCTGCGGAAGCAGAGCGGTTTCAAATAAATTTATCCTATTCTTTAATGAATTAAGATCTGTTACATTGGTACCAAATACTCCATCCAGGTATTGCAACGCCTGGTAGTATTGCTGTGAGTACAAATCCTGTATTGAAATTGCTTCATTAACTTCCGATGATATTTTTCCACCATAGTTAACCGGTAACGAAATTCCTACAGAAAAGGAAAGGAAATCAGCCTGAGTAACACCTGTTTTTTGCAGCATATCTCTTTGACCGTATTGAACACCAAGAGTGAAATTAGGCAGGTAATTTTTCTCGGCAACATTTTGTTTCAATTTCCCTTTTTCCTGTGAGAGTTGTATTCCCTGCAGGAAAGGTCTGTTTGCCTTTGCAAGTGAATCGAGCTGCTTAACAGTAACATCAATTGTTTTAATTGAATCAAAAATTTCAACAGCAATCGGTGTGTCTGCATCCTGTAACAAAAGTGCATTTAATGATGAAAGTGTTGAACCTTCTTTACTTTTTAAATCTTCTATTTTGTCGGAGATGTTTGTTATCTCTAATTGTACTTTTATCAGGTTTTGCTGGCTTGCAGTAGAAACAGAATATTTTGTGCTGACTACTTCTGAAATTTTTCCGAGCAGGTTTTTATTTTCTTTGGCATACATAAGACTCTTGCGAAAGAAACTGAGCGAGTAGTATTTTT
The DNA here is from genome assembly GCA_963727535.1 of uncultured Ignavibacteria bacterium. Classification (GTDB taxonomy): domain Bacteria; phylum Bacteroidota; class Ignavibacteria; order Ignavibacteriales; family Ignavibacteriaceae; genus RBG-16-34-14. The sequence goes on along the minus strand of CAVSGR010000001.1, from coordinate 859,340 downwards.
CGCTTACATCTTTCCTGATCTCATTTGTTGCATCCTGAATTTCTTTATCAACTATAAGAGTATCTATAGCCGTAGCATCTTCCATCGCGGATAATTTCCCGGGGAAAGGAATTGTTTGCTGTAATCCTACTACTTTTTGTGTCATCGGTTCCTGGTTAAAGGAAAATGAATTTGTAGGAAGGTTCATCAGCCCGAGCGTTAACATCGGGTTGGGCAAATTGGAATTTTGCGGAATTTTATTTCCTGCAACATTCCTTTTTGCACGCAGCATTGAAAGTTTTGGACTAACTTTAATTGCTTTGCTGATCAAAGAGTCTAAATCAGTCTGTGCATAAGTTATGTTTATGCCAAGCATTGCTGTTGTTATTAAACATATAAGAAATATTTTTTTCATCTGAAATCCTTAATAGATTTATATATTCACTCTTCAAGTTGAATAAATCAAAAATTGAAAAAGGTATTACAGGATGCGGGAAAGGATATAGTTTTCCTGGAACCCTGATAAAACTATTTAAGGGTTTAAATTAGAAAGACGGAGTTGGTGATTTGTAAGTCAGGATTAATCAGAAACGGGGGAGAAGAATCACAATAAAAAAGTTCATCAGGAGAAAAATCATTTGCTAATGGAATTAAAGTAACAGGTTGAAATAAATTTTCAGAAGCCGAAAAGAAATTCACATTACTGTAATTAGAAACAAAATCATCTTTAACTTTATTAAAGACAAATTCAACCTCACAGCAACCGGGATTTTCAAAAGAAACTATGTGCGGACTTTCAGAAGTTTCACCGGTACAACAACCGGAACTTACCGGCTTATGATGCATTGAACATGTCCCTTTGTTCTGGGTATCTGCCATCTTGCAAAAACTAACAGTTGTTGACAGTCCAGTTGTTGCTACAAGGAACAATATTGTTAAAGTCGATATTAATATTTTTTTCTTCATTGGTTTTGAGTAAACATAAAACAATATTTGTTATTTAGCAACGATAATGCCATTACATTCTGTAACATAATTATAACTTTTTTTAATGTTTAATTAAGATAGTCCTAATGTAATAAAACTGTTGAAACAGTTAATAATGTAGCTTTTTCTTATTGACCCACGGCTAAAGCCGTGGGTTAACCTTACGAAAATGCAAAACTTAGATAGCATTATTCTCGCAAAAGAAAGAATTAATTCTCTAGTTAAAGACAATTAACAAAAAAAGCCCGGACGAGCCGGGCTTTGTAAAAACAAAAGATACAAAGTTCTTATTTAAGCAGCATCATCTTCATAACTTGTGAAAAAGTTCCTGCTTCTATTCTATAGAAATAAAGTCCGCTGGTAAGATTCTTTGCATCGAAATTAACTTTATAAGAACCTGCTTCTTTTAAACCCGCTGACTAAAGTTTTTACTTCCTGTCCGAGAGTATTGAAAATCTTTAGTGAAACATTAGAAGCTTCAGGAATACTGAAACTAATTGTTGTACTTGGGTTAAAAGGATTAGGATAGTTCTGAGCAAGCTCAAATTTTGTAACGCCTGCGAAGCTGACTTCAGCAACGTTAGAATATTTGTATGAGCCGTCAAAATCTACTTGTTTTAATCTGTATGAATAGCTTCCTGATTTTGCAGAGTTATCAGCATAAGAATATATCTGGGGATTTGTTGTTGTTCCTTTGCCGTCAACAAATGCAATTCTGCTCCAATCTTCTGTAGAAGATTTTCTTTCTACCTGGAAACCTTTGTTGTTAACTTCAGTTGCAGTTGACCAGCGTAATAAAACTGCACCGTCCTGTACTGAAGCAGTGAATGAAACTAATTCTACAGGAACTACTGCAGAAGGAGTAAAGTCAGTATAATATCTTGGGAAAATTTGATATCCACCATCTATATGGAGTCACTACGTGTCAAATTGGACTCCGATACCAACTACATCCTGCGGCCATGTAGGTTCAGTTTGTCCGTCAATATCAGTATCAGAATCAATTCTTAAATCGCACAGTATCAACACCATCACTAACTTGTAAAGTAGTTGCCAGCTGCTGACTATGGAGAAGTTGGCCACGTTCCACTTACTAAAGATAATCCCTTAACATAGAATTAAACTACCTTCATACATTTCAGGATTTGCTTTATATTCAGCAAGAGTTATCTCCATTGGATCGGGAACTGTCCCTGTTCCAACAGAATCCCAGCTAGCAGAATCAGAGTGCAATTATTTCAGTTATTCCATTATATTGAGCAACAGTCACCGGTTATAACAAGTGAATCTCCTAATGCCCAATTAAATTTTAGATTGATGCATACATAATAAAATATCTGTTCCTGCTGTTCCATCCGATAAGTAAAATGAATTATTTGATGTTTGAAAGTTTGGTGAGGTAATAACTCCTCTTACCCTCACCGTATCACCTAAATGGTCAGGAATAAAATCCATATCCGTGTCTGCTATAGCATGTGCAATTGTCCATGCTTGGGGTAAAGTCAGTCATAATATCTTGGTAAAATTTCATATCCACCATCTAACGGAGGGGAACTATCATATTGACTTCCAATGCCAACTACATCAACCGGGTAAAGAGGTTCGTCATGTTCCTTTAATATCTGTATCTGAATCGATATAAAATTGTAAGGTATCAACACCATCGCTTAAATATATGCTCACCACTGCTGCTTGAAGGCCATGTTCCACTTACTTTACTTAATTGTTTAAACATTACTAAAGAACCTTCATACATTTCAGGATTAGCTTTATAATCATGCAAGTGTTAACTGCATCGGATCGGGGACTGTACCTGTACCAACTGAGTCCCAGCTCGCGGAGTCTAAAGGAACTATTTCAGTTACTCCATTGAACTGATCGACCTTTACCGGTTATAACAAGTGAGTCTCCAAGTGCCCAATTAAATTTTCCGTTAGTCACACTGGATAAGTTAAAAATATCGGTTCCAGCTGTTCCATCCCACAAATAAAATGAATTGTTAGATGTCTGAAAGTTTGGTGAAATAATAACACCCGATACCATAACAGTATCACCCAAGCGATCCGGAACAAAATCCATATCCAGGTCTTCAATAGCTTGCGCTATTGTAAGAGTATCTACTGCACTATATGCAGGTTTACTAACAAAGAACAATGAAAGAAGTAAAAAGGGAAGTAATAGTTTCTTCATAGCACCCTCTCTTAATTGATGTTAATGTTGTTGAATTTGGTTTATAATGTAAAATGAAAAATCTTTTATTGCAAATATTAAACGCCTAATTAATAGAAAATTAATATTGTGCATAATATCGCTTAAAAAAATAAGGTAGACAAAATTAATCCAAATATAATTGGATTTAGATTCTTTATTCGCTAGGCAGGATTAAGAATGACAATTAAGAGATCCTGAAATGAATTCAGGATGACAACCCGTCTTTGGAATTCTTTCACACCCTATATATATTTGAAAACTTAATTTTTGAAACTATTTCTACTTTTTGATGCAGAATATTACTATTAGCGATCTGGGTAAGTATGTTGGACAGGAGATTTCATTACAAGGCTGGCTTTATAATAAAAGATCGGGCGGCAAGATAAAGTTTTTGGTTTTGAGAGATGGAACAGGTTACCTGCAATGTGTTTATTTCAAGGGAAATGTAACTGAAGAAGTTTTTGAAACTGCCGACAGGATCGGGCAAGAGACCTCAATAGAAGTAACTGGAAAAGTAAAAGAAGAACCGAGAGCTCCGGGCGGTTACGAACTCGATGCGACAAATCTTAAAGTTATTGGCGAAGCTCACGATTATCCTATCACTCCAAAAGAACATGGAATTGAATTCTTAATGGATCACAGGCACCTGTGGTTACGTTCGAGCAGACAAGTTGCTATCTTAAAAATAAGACACAGAATTGTAAGAGCTATAAGAGATTTTTTTGACGGCAGGGGATTTACGTTAATGGATCCTCCAATCTTAACTCCAAATGCTGTTGAAGGAACATCGACACTTTTTGAAACTCCATATTTTGATCTTGGAAAAGCTTACTTAACTCAGTCGGGACAACTTTATGCTGAAGCAGGTGCAATGGCTCTTGGCAAAGTTTATACTTTTGGTCCGACTTTCAGAGCAGAAAAATCCAAAACAAGAAGACATCTTACGGAATTCTGGATGATTGAACCGGAAGTTGCTTTCAATGATTTGAATGATGATATGGATCTTGCAGAAGATTTTCTCGAGCATGTTGTGCAGACAGTTTTAAAAGATATGCAAGAAGAATTAAAAGTTCTTGAAAGAGATACAACAAAACTTCAGAATGTTAAAAAGCCTTTGCCTAGAATTACTTATGATGAAGCTGTCGAAATATTAAAGAAGAACGGAAGCGAATTTGAATACGGCAATGATTTAGGCGGAACGGATGAAACAATAATTTCGGAACAGTTTGACAGACCTGTAATGGTTCATCGTTATCCTGCAGCAGTAAAAGCATTTTATATGAAACGCGATCCTGAAAATGAAAATCTTGCTTTAGCAGTAGATGTGCTTGCACCTGAAGGTTATGGAGAAATTATTGGCGGCAGTCAGCGTGAAGATAATCTTGATAAACTTCTTGAAAGAATTAAAGAACACGATCTTCCTCAGGAAGCTTTTGAATGGTATCTTGATTTAAGAAGATATGGTTCCGTTCCTCATTCCGGTTTTGGATTAGGATTGGAAAGAACTGTCGGCTGGATTTGCGGACTTGAGCATGTTAGGGAAACTATTCCTTTCCCGAGAATGATTTACAGGAATACTCCTTGACGGATGGTTGATGGAAAATGGATGATGGAAGATGGAAAGGCAAAACAAAATTTGAAATTGAATTTCTATAAAAAATGGAGGGTTAAAATGAATAGTAAAACTGAAGAGTTACTTAATAGAACTTTTGATTTTGGAGTTGACTGTTTACTTTTTCTTGAAACTTTGCCTAAAAGTAAAATGTTTGCGGTTATTACATTTCAATTAGCTAAAGCATCAACATCTGTTGGAGCTAATTACGAAGAAGCACAAAGTGCAGAATCAGGTAAGGATTTTATTCATAAGATCGGAGTCGTTTTAAAAGAAGCGAGTGAAAGTAATTATTGGTTAAGAGTTTTAAATTCTATTCTTCCGGATTCAAAAAAGATTGAAAAGTTTAAGAATATGTTAAATGAAAGTTTCGAACTTAAAAAGATATTTACATCGATAAAATTAACATCGCAACAAAATTTGAATAAAAGAAAAATATAAAATGGAAATTTCAAAAAACATCTTCCATCAAACATCAACCATCTTCCATTAAGAGAGAGATGACGTTAGAGACTATACTTTTTATTCTATTTGCAGGCGTTGCAGCAGTATCATCTGTTCTGATGATTACAAGAGCTAATATTGTAATTGCAGCACTGTTTTTAATTTTGAATCTCGGTGCGATTGCAGGTTTGTATCTTTTACTTAATGCACAATTTCTTGCGGTAATTCAGGTTATAGTTTATGCCGGTGCAATTATGGTTCTTTTCCTTTTTGTAATTATGCTTCTTAAACCTGAGCATGAAAAAAGTGTTACTAAAGTTAAAGGAATAAAAGCTTTTTCTTTTGCAATTGCAATATTGGTTTTTATCCAGCTTGCATATTTGATTTTTGCGTCTTCTGCATCTCAAAATGTTTCTCCAAATATACAGGCGAGCATAAACGCCGGAACAATAGAAACGATAGGAAGAGAATTATTTACAAATTATGTTTTGCCTTTTGAAGCCGCAGGATTTCTCTTACTTGCTGCAACAATCGGCGCACTAATTCTAGCAAAAAAGAAGATTGATTAAATAGTGAACGTACTTTCAGGAAATTATATTGTCACACTGAGCTTGCCTGCCTGCCGGCAAGGCAGGTCGAAGTGTGACGTCAGTCTTCGACAGGCTCAGACTGACAATGGGTTTTTAACAAATTGTAATCGAGTATAACAATGTCTGTTCCAATAGATTATTACTTAATACTCAGTGCATTTATGTTCATTGTTGGTGTTGCAGGAGTTCTTACAAGAAGAAATGCAATTGTTGTTTTTATGTCTGTTGAACTGATGCTGAATTCAGCTAATCTAACTTTAATAACCTTCTCTTCTTTTATGGGAAATCCGGTTGGACAGCTTTTTGTTTTTTTTGTGATGACGGTCGCTGCTGCAGAAGCAGCAGTTGGACTTGCAATAATAATTGCTCTGTTCAGAAATAAACAGACAGTTAATATTGACGAGATTAACATTTTGAAGTGGTAGAGCATTGTCACACTGAGCTTGTCGAAGTGTGACAAATTGAAAAAATAAAGTCATCCTTCGACAGGCTCAGGATGACACGCCAAAATAAAGTTTTATGATCAATTTAATGTACTTAACAGTTTTACTTCCTCTTTTGGGCTTCATTATTAATGGAGCTTTTGGAAGTAAAATAAAAAATGAAAAAGTAATAGGAATAATTGGAAGCGGAGTAATTGGTCTTTCGTTTCTTATTACTGTTTTTGCTTTCTTCCAGACTCTTGCTCTGCCAGTCGAACAAAGAAAAACAATAATAAATCTTTTTACGTGGCTAAAAGTTTATTCTCTCGATATCAGTTTTGCTTACCAGATCGACCAGCTTTCACTTGTTATGTCTTTGGTGGTTACAGGCGTCGGATTTCTGATCCACATATATTCTATCGGGTATATGCATGGCGATAAAAGTTTCTGGAGATTTTTTACATATATGAATCTCTTCATCTTTGCAATGATGAACCTGATACTTGCCGACAATTTTGTTCTTCTATTTTTAGGGTGGGAAGGTGTTGGTCTTTGTTCTTATCTTCTGATTGGATTTTGGTATGACAAAAAATTTGAAAAAGGCACAACAGGTGATGCTGCTAAAAAAGCTTTTATCGTAAACAGGATAGGAGATTTTGGTTTTCTTCTAGGAATGTTTTTAATCTATTTAACTTTCAACAGCCTGAACTTCAGTGATGTATTTGCAAAAGCTTCATCATTTGGTGTTCCGGAAACTACTTTTACATTTATTGCATTGTTCCTTTTTATAGGCGCGACAGGAAAGTCTGCTCAGATACCTTTGTTTGTCTGGCTTCCTGATGCAATGGCTGGTCCGACTCCGGTTTCTGCATTGATACATGCTGCAACAATGGTTACTGCCGGAGTTTATATGGTTGCAAGATGTTCAATTATTTTTGCATCTGCGCCTGCAATTCTTACGGTTGTTGCTGTCATCGGAACTTTAACCGCCTTATTTGCAGCAACAATCGGTGTTGTTCAAAATGATATTAAAAAAGTTCTTGCTTATTCCACAATAAGCCAACTTGGTTATATGTTTCTTGCTATGGGAGTCGGTGCTTTTTCAGCAGGAATTTTTCACGTAATGACTCACGCTTTTTTCAAAGCACTTCTCTTTCTTGGCGCCGGTTCGGTAATTCATTCAATGCATGAAGAACAGGATATTCAACATTACGGTGGATTGCGAAAACACATGCCTAAAACTGCCGGAACATTCTTAATTGCTGCACTTGCAATTTCCGGTATTCCGCCATTATCGGGCTTTTTTAGTAAAGATGAAATACTCTGGGACTCTTTTGCAAACGGAGGATTTCTCTTCTGGCTTATAGGTGCTTTGACTGCTTTTATAACTGCATTTTATATGTTCAGACTTTACTTCCTAACATTTGAAGGAAAAGAAAGATTCGGACATGAAAAACATCCACACGAATCGCCAGGTGTTATGGTAATTCCATTAATTATTCTTGCTATACTTTCCGCTATTGGTGGCTTTATCGGGATTCCCGAACTTTTTTCCGGTGAACATGGAAATATTTTTCATGGCTGGTTAGAACCTGTTTTCGCGAATGCCGAAAGAAAGCTTATGTTCTATGGAATGCATACACATTTTCAAGAAATACTTTTGATGACAATTTCAGTAGTTGGTGTCATTGCTTCAATTTACTTTGTAAGATATATCTATCTTAAGAAGCCTTCTATCGCAAATAACACCGCTAAGAAATTCAAATCGATATACAATCTTTTGTGGAATAAATATTTTGTTGATGAAATTTATGATGCAACAGTCATTAATCCGATCGTAAAAACATCCGATTCATTCTTATGGAAAATAGCCGACAATAAAATTATTGATGGAGTCGTAAACGGTGTTGCATCACTGATCGGATCGACATCAGGAGTAATCAGAAAAATACAAACAGGGGCTGCACAGTCTTATGCAGTTATTATGATGATTGGAATTGCAGCGGCATTATTCTGGATAATTTTAAGTTTATAAAATGGAAAACAGCAGCTTGATATCTTTTTTACTTTTAATTCCTTTTGCAGGAAGTTTTCTTCTTTTATTTATCAATAAACAAAAAGCAAATTTAATAAGGTATGCAGGACTTGCCGTATCGCTTCTTGCATTCATAATTTCATTAATTATCTTTTTTAATTTTGACAGCAGCAAATCCGGTTTTCAGTTTACTCATAAGTTTGCGTGGATTGAAAACCTTCATATCTTTTACTTCGTTGGTCTCGATGGACTTTCTCTTCTTCTTGTTATGCTCACAACTTTTTTAACTCCGCTTACTTTACTTTCAAGTTGGTCGAGTATAAAGAGCAGAGTAAAAGAGTTTACATTTTTTATGTTGATGCTCGAAGTCGGGATGCTCGGCGTTTTTGTTTCTCTTGATCTTTTCCTCTTTTACATTTTCTGGGAAGCAATGCTTATCCCGATGTATTTTATAATCGGCATCTGGGGAGGGAAAGAAAGAATTTATGCTTCGATAAAGTTTTTCCTTTATACAATGTTCGGCAGTTTACTAATGCTTGTTGCAATAATCTGGCTTGCAGTTTATGCATCGACTCCGCTTGGACATTTTACTACAAATCTTGTTGAGCTTTACTCAGTCGGACCACAAGTTGAAAAGACAATTCAAAACTGGATGTTCCTTGCTTTTGCGTTCAGCTTTGCAATTAAAGTTCCACTATTTCCTTTACACACGTGGTTACCTGATGCTCACGTTCAGGCGCCGACCGCAGGTAGTGTTATTCTTGCAGGAGTTTTGCTTAAGATGGGAACCTATGGTTTGCTGAGATTTTGTCTTCCATTATTTCCACAAGCTGCAGTTACATTCGCTCCTTACATTTCCGTTCTTGCAGTAATTGGAATTATTTACGGTGCCCTTGTGGCAATGGTTCAGAAAGATATGAAGAAGCTTGTTGCTTATTCTTCAGTTGCACATTTAGGATTCGTTGTTCTTGGAATTTTTGCAATGACTCAGGAAGCTGTGCAGGGTGCAATCATACAAATGGTAAATCACGGACTTTCAACTGGAGCTTTATTCCTTTTGGTAGGAGTTATTTATGAAAGAACTCACACACGCGAAATAAGTGAATATGGTGGAATTGCTAAAATAGTTCCGGTCTTTTCTTTTATGTTGATGTTTGCTTCACTTTCTTCAGTTGGACTTCCCGGATTGAATGGTTTTGTGGGTGAGTTTTTAATTCTTCTTGGAGCTTTTAAATCTCCGGTTTTAGATAGCTGGTGGTACACAGTTTTTGCAGCTTCAGGAGTAATCTTTGCCGCAGTTTATTTGTTGTGGATGTATCAAAGAGTTGTTTTTGGTGAAGTGACAAATCCAAAGCTAAATTCTTTAAAAGATATGAATTTCCGTGAGATTTTGGTAATGATTCCGATATTCATTTTTATTATCTGGATAGGAATTTACCCGAGTACCTTTCTGAATGTCTCCGAAAAAACATCAGCAAAAATCATCAAGCAGGTTCTTCCTTCAAAACAGGTAATGATTAAGTAGTGTAATGAAAAGATTCTCCCCCGCATTAATTATTTTATTTGCTTTGGTTTCAGATTTCTTAATTGCTTCCGATACTGGTGTAGTTTCAGAAAGCAGTCATCAACTGCCGGATACTTTAATGGTTATCCCGTTTGTTGTTTTACTTTTGATGATTGCGACGGGTCCGTTATTCTATAAACACTTCTGGGAACATCATTATCCTAAAGTTGCAGTTAGTCTCGGGACAATTACTGTTATTTATTATTTAGTCTTTTTAAATGATTCTAATTCGCTTCTTCATACACTAGCAGAATATCTCTCTTTTATTGCTTTACTAAGTTCTTTGTTTGTAGCTTCAGGAGGAATTCTTATTAAAGTTGATAAGAAGTCCACTCCTTTGTTAAATGTTTTATTTCTTGCTTTCGGTGCTATTATATCAAATGTAATTGGAACGACCGGTGCATCTATGCTTTTGATACGACCATTTATTAAGATTAATCAGAATAGAATTAAACCTTATCACATCATCTTCTTTATTTTTATTGTTAGTAATATTGGGGGAGCATTAACTCCAATTGGTGACCCGCCTTTGTTCCTCGGTTTTCTCAGAGGTGTTCCATTCTTCTGGGTAATTCAGAATGTTTGGTACATCTGGATTCCAGCAATGATTTTAATTCTCGGCATTTTCTATATAGTCGATTCATTCAACAAAGGAAATGAAGAAAGTGAGAGTAAACAATCTTATTCAGGCAAGATTGAATTTAAAGGATTAAAAAATCTTATTTATCTTGGAATAATTATTATCTCTGTCTTTATCGATCCAGGTGTGCTTTCATTTGTACCAAGTCTTGCACCACTTCCTTTCGGTATAAGGGAAATAATAATGTTTTCTGTAGTTTATCTTTCATTTAAAACTGCCGATCAGGAAGTTTTAAAAGCAAATGAATTTGATTTTGAACCGATAAAAGAAGTTGCTTATTTGTTTGTTGGAATCTTTGCAACAATGATTCCTGCTTTGCAATTAATTGCTCACCAAGCAAGCATTCTCAGAGATCAATTAAATGCCGGAGTTTTTTATTGGGCAACCGGAATACTTTCCGGGTTTTTAGATAATGCCCCGACTTATCTTAACTTTTTAAGCGCTGCAATGGGAAAGTATGCACTTGATGTAAATGTAAAATCGCAGGTTCAGGAATTTGTCGTTCACGATGAAATTTATTTGCAGGCAATTTCTGTCGCCGCAGTTTTCTTTGGAGCCTTAACTTACATAGGCAATGGACCGAATTTTATGGTGAAATCTATTTGTGAAAGAGCTGGCATAAATATGCCGAGTTTCTTTACTTATATTATCAAATATTCGCTTATTATTTTAATCCCTATATTTGCTGTTGTCTGGTATATTTTCTTTTTAGGTAAAGGTTGATTATGAAAACAATAGCTGAAACTTTAAAAGACAAAACAACTGCACTTTATTATGGAAACAGGCTCATTATTCCTTTCCATGCTCACTTTCTTAAAGTTGTTATTGAGAAAGAAATAATTACAGATTTCTCATCTCATTCAAAAGGAATAATAATAAATGAAGAGGATGATTTTACGGATCTCTATTTTCTTGATTACAAAGATTTGAAAAGCTCTTTAACTCAATACGAATCGATTAAGTTCGTAGTTGTTGAAAAAGGCAAGGACATTTTTGATTTTCAGAATCATCAAAAAATTGCTGTTTATATTGAAGAAAAACATAAAGCAAGAATTGAAGAAACTGATGCTGACATTTTATTCTTAGAATAACTGAAAAATTAATGGAAACGTTTTATAATATTTTACCTTTGGAAATTATTGGCGCGGGAATTCTAATTTCACTTCTTATCGAAATGTATTCTAAGAAGAGTGAAGTTGTTCTCCCGTGGATTTCGATTATTATATTTCTTTTCTCAGGAATTTATTCCTTAACGACAATTAATTCTATTACAGAAACTTTCGGCGGAATGTTTACGACCGGCGGAAATGTAAACATCTTTTTCGTCATTTTTACTTTTGGCGCCGCACTGGTTTCTCTTCTTTCTGTAGATTACCTGCGAAAATATGATTCCTACTTTGGCGAATTTTATATTCTTCTGCAATCGTCTGTTTTAGGTATGATGCTGATGGCTGGCGCTAAAGATCTCTTCGTAATTTTCCTTGGTTTGGAATTGATGTCGATTTGTTTTTATGTACTCGCAGGAATAAACAGGAAAAAACTTAAAGCTAATGAAGCTGCATTAAAATATTTTTTACTTGGTGCATTTGCGACAGGTTTTACAGTTTACGGTATTGCACTTATATATGGTTCTGCACAAACAACATCTATAGATTTTATAACAAAAAACTTTTCTGAACTAACAGGAAATATTCTTTTTATCACCGGAATGCTTTTATTCTTAATAGGGTTCTCATTTAAGATAGCTGCATTCCCATTTCATATGTGGGTTCCCGATGTTTACCAGGGTTCCGGGACCACTGTTGCAGGATTATTTTCAACCGGAGGAAAAGCTGCCGCTTTCAGTGCAATTCTTGTAACTTTCTTTGCAGTCTTTAGCAGCTCAGTTGCAAACACTTTTGAACCTTATCTTGCAGTGGTTGCTGTTTTATCAATGTTATTTGGAAGCATTGTAGCAATTGCACAGGATGATATTAAAAGAATGCTTGCATATTCTTCAATTGCACATGCGGGATATATGACGATCGGTCTTGCATCAGGAAATTACGAAGGTGTAGCAGGAATAATCTTTTATCTTTTAGCTTATACTTTTATGAATCTTGGTGCTTTCGGAATCGTTTCTATAATTGAAGGAAAAGATGAAACAAATCTCTCGATAAAATCTTATGCTGGACTTGCAGCAAAACATCCGGGTCTTGCAGCAATGCTTTCTATATTTATGTTTTCACTTGCAGGAATTCCTCCTTTCGCAGGCTTCTTCGGCAAATATTATGTTTTCATCGCGGCAATAAAAGCTGACCTTACCTGGCTTGCAATTGTTGGAGTAATATCGAGTGTTATCAGTGTTTATTTCTATTTAAGGATAGTCGTTTTAATGTACTTTAAGGATCCTGAAACTGAGTTAGCAATTCAGAAACACAACACAGGTTTGCTAGCTGTTATTATTTCTGTGTTACTTGTTATAGTTTTAGGAATAACTCCGGGAACAATAATCAATATTATTACTTCATTCCTATAGAATTTTACTGCAAATCTTTTGAACTAACTACCTTTATTATTAATAACAGCGGAACTATTTTAATGTTTAAACTTTTGATGAATTAATGATTCCACTTTATTCAACAGAACAAATAAGACGTGTAGATGATTTTGCTATTAGGCAATTGGGGATACCCAGTCCTGTGCTTATGGAAAATGCTTCGGCGGAAATCTACAGATGGATCGAAGAAAAATTTTTAAATGGAGATAAAGAAAAAGTAATTGGATTTATTTGCGGAAAGGGGAACAATGGCGGAGACGGGTTTGCTGCCGCAAGACATTGTGTCAACAACGGTTACGGTGTTAAAATATTATTCATCGGGGATGAAAAAGAATTATCAGAAGATTGTAAGATAAATTTTAGAATCATTTCAGGTTATGAAAAAAGATTTAAGAATGTTTCGCTTAAAAAATATTCATCAATAAAAGATATAAACCAGCTAAAAGATTCTTTTCTAATTGTAGATGCAATACTTGGAAGCGGCGCTAAAGGGGAACCCCGAGAACCATACAAAAGTATTGTTGAAAAACTAAATAAGATTAATTCAATTAAAGTCGCAATTGATATTCCAACAGGACTCGATGCTGATACCGGTTCAGGTTCCACGGTTTTTAAAGCTGATTTAACCGTAACTCTTGGTGAATTTAAAAAAGGATTATTCATTTCTGATGGAGCATATTATTCCGGTGAAGTTATAAAAGGCGGAATCGGAATAAGTGATAAACTATACGATGAATTAAATTGTGAAGAATATATTGTAGAGCCGGAAGATATTTATAAAAATCTTCCATATAAAAAAAAGAATATCCACAAATATTCTGCTGGAAAAGTTTTTACAATTGCAGGTTCAGGGAAATTACCAGGTGCGGCTGTGCTTGCTTCAAAATCTGCACTTAGAAGCGGGGCAGGAGCATCCATCCTTGCTTTCCCAAAATCAGTAAGAAAATTAGTTCATAAAAATCTTACAGAAGTAATTGTTGACGCTTATGAAGATAATGCAGGGGAACATTTTTTGGCTAAAGTAATTCCATCACTTAAGAAAAGAATAGAATGGGCAGACGTTTTAGCAATAGGTCCTGGGCTAGGAAGAGATGAAGAAACATCAGAAGCTGCTTTTAAACTTATAAAATCTGCAGGATCTAAATTTTTGGTTATAGATGCCGATGCGATTTTTGCAATAAGTAAAAAATATAAAGGGCTTAATCTTAAGAAAGCTGTTCTGACTCCTCATTTAGGTGAGTTCTCAATTCTTATCGGAGTTGATCAGGAAGAAATTAAAAAAGATGTCCTGAAATACGGAAAAGAATTTGTTAAAGGAACTGGTTCTTATCTTGTTTTGAAAGGTGCTCCGACAATTATATTTCTACCTTCGGGAGAAGCCTTGGTTAACTCAACAGGAAATCCAGGGATGGCAAAATTTGGTACCGGCGATGTTTTAACAGGAGTTATTTCGGGTCTTCTTGCACAGTTAAAAGATATGGAAACTTCTGTAATTACCGGGGTTTATCTCCATAGTTTGGCTGCAGATTTACTAATTAAAAAATTTACTGAATATAGCTACACTGCTACAGATATCATGGACAATTTTCCTAATGCTGTAAAATTTTTGAGGAAAAGTTTTGCTTAAATTATTTGAAGAGAGAAACAGAAAAATCATCTTTAATTCCCTGAAAATTTACTGGGTTTTGCTTTTCATAGCTACATCATATCCGTCTTCTTCTCTGCCATCATTTGGGGTAGGTGATAAAGTAGAGCATATGACTGCATTTTTTATCCTTGGAGTATTACTTAATCTTACTCTAATATTCCAAAGCAAATATCCCAAGATTAAAGGAAAACACTCTCTTTATACTATTCTCTTAGGCAGTGGTTACGGTATATTTGATGAACTTCACCAGCTTTTTATTCCAGGTAGATCGTGCGATTTTTTTGACTTTGTTTCTGATTTCAGTGGCTTGGTTTTGGCGGTCGTTTTTATAATATTACTACTTAAAGTCAATAAATTTATTCCTGAATAATTTTTTGGATTTTGGAACTATTTTTATATTTATAAGTAAAAGATGCTAAAGATTAGATTGACAACAGAAACTTCATTGATTAAGTTATCAAGTAATAAGCCTAAAGGGAGTTTTTAATGGCACTTATAAAAGATGAAAAAGCTGATTTAAGAGGAAAGTACCAAAAAGTAGTCGAGATCAGTTTAGTTGCCTCGCTTCTTATATTGATTGTTGCTTTCAAGTTCTTTCCGGATGTTGGTAAAACAGCGGCTCTCCAGCAGGGAGCACAGGAGCTTTTCAAGGTTGAGGATGTTCAAAATACCAAACAGGAGAACAGACCACCTCCACCTCCCAAACCCCCGATTCCAATAGAAGCACCTTCTGAAGATGTTCTTGAAGATATAGATATTGCTTCTACTGAAATTGATCTTAACGCACAAATGTCAGCACCGCCTCCGCCTAAAGAAGAGAAGAAGGTTGATGAAGAACCGACATATTTTGTGGCTGTGGAAGAGATGCCCGAACCGATCGGTGGAATACAGGCTATTCAAAGTAAAATTGTTTATCCTGAAATTGCAAAGAGAGCCGGTGTTGAAGGTAAAGTTTATGTTCTTGCTTTCGTTGATGAAACTGGAACAGTGACAAGTGCTAAAGTTATTAAGGGATTAGGTGCCGGATGTGATGAAGCAGCTTTAAGCGCGGTAAAACAAACTAAGTTTAAACCTGGTAAACAAAGAGGTAAAGCTGTAAAAGTTCAGGTTTCTATACCTATTGTATTCAGGCTTCAATAAAAATTTAAGAGGCGTCTTCGGACGCCTTTTTTAATATAAAACAAGATTGATTTTTTACCCTGCCATACTCTAATAAAACTTATCAATATTATTCATAACTTGATGTTCACTTTTTGAATATATAGTTTCATTAAATCTTTAGTTTTAATAAAAGTAAATTATGGGCATGAAGGAAATATATTCAGAAGTATTTACTTATGTTTTCTTTGAAATATAAATATTGATTGTTAATGTCTGCTAAGACTAAAAGATCCGTTGCTGCTTCAGTAATATTGGTACTTATTGTTCATCTGTTGCTTCTGTACTTTACAAAATATAAAAACCAAAATCTTCCTTTTTCCGATTTCCGGATATTAAACATCGGCAATATTCTTAATCTAGTTTTTACTTCAGTTCTTATCATTGGGGTTTTGATTTTTCTTTTTAAGGATAAAAGCAGTCTCAAGCCGGGCACACTGGTAGTTTACACTGTAGCCTTATCTTTGCTTCTTGTTCTTTGTATCCTTTCATCTTTTGTTAAACTCCCGCCAAACAATATTTATATTTTTGAACAAACATTAAACAAGTTTATAGTCGGAATTATCTTCGCATCTTACCAGTTTGTTATGTTTATGTTCATATCTATTCTGTGGTTAAGACTGTTCACCACAAAGGATTTTTTATTTTTGAGAGTAATTGTTAATTCATTAATAATAGTTATTGTGTTACTTTTGTTTGCCTATTTTTATATGGATTTGAAAATGAAAACTTATAATGAAGATCTGCATAAAAGCAAAGGAGAAAATATTGGAGTTGTCCTTGGTGCTGCAGTATGGTCTGGTAATAAACCGAGCCCTACACTTGCTTCACGAATTGACAAAGCTGCAAAACTCTATAAGAAGGGAATAATTAACAAAGTGCAGCTTACAGGTAGCAATGCCCCAGGCGAACTGAGCGAAGCGGAAGTTGCGTTGAATTATATCCTAAATAAAGGTTTAGACCCATCTGATATAATGATTGAGACAAAAACAACTTCAACGAATGAGCAAATTAGATTTGTTAAGCAGGAGCTTGTTACAAAAGAAAATTTTGATAACATTTATATTATATCGGATAAATATCATCTTGTAAGAGTCAGGGAGATCAGCAATTTCTTCGATCTTAAAGTTAAAGTAGTTGCATCCGAACTTAAACTTAGTTTTGACAATATGCTTTATTACAGGGTAAGAGAAAGTATAGCTCTTGTTATTTTTTGGTGTTTTGCAATTTGAATTATATTTTAAAATGTTATGTCTGTATTTAAAAGAAGAATAGTCAGGGAAAAAGTTTTACAGATTCTTTATGCTTATGAAATGAACCATGATGGGCATAAGCAGATAGTTCTATCTTTACTTAAAGATGTGGATGACCCTTTAGATAAAGAGTTTGCCAATGAACTTATTTCAAAAGTTATAAAGTACAGCGACGATTTCGATAAAAAAATTAAGGAACGCGTTGCAAACTGGGAAATGAACCGGATTGCTTTAATAGATAAAGTTCTTATAAGAATGGGGATTTGCGAACTTCTTTATTTCCCGGACATTCCTCCGAAAGTTTCTATAAATGAATCAATAGAAATAGCAAAAGAGTACAGCACTGCACGCAGCGGAAAATTTATAAACGGAATACTCGATGCAATTCTTACCGAGCTTAAAGAAAACGGTAAGCTAAACAAATCCGGCAGGGGATTAGTTGAAGAAACAATTTCCAAAACTGATTCAAAAAATAATTGATGAAAGATAGAGGAAAAATCTTTGTCTGGACACTCTTTGACTTTGCAAATACTTCATTCTCAGTCATCATTGTTACGGTTGTATTTTCCAAATATTTTTCCAATCATGTAGCGGGCGGTCAAAACTGGATTTGGGGACTTGCTGTTAGTACTTCAATGGTGATTGCTGCTTTGTTAAGTCCACCACTTGGCGCAATTGCAGATGTATCAAGAAACCGGAAAAGATTTTTGTTGATGTTCACTCTTTTGTCGGTTATTTGTACTTTGTTGATGTTCTTTGTACAAAGGGGAGATATCCTTTTAGGATTTGTCCTTTTCATTCTTGCTAATATCGGTTTTGAAGCAGGGCTTGTTTTTTATGATGCCTTTTTGCCAAACCTGACGGAAAAGAAAAATTTCGGAAGAGTATCTGGTTACGGCTTTGCGATGGGTTATGTTGGTGCTCTTGCAGTTCTGCTGATTGTAATGTTTATGCTTCCGGAAAGTTCATCTCCTGAATATTATTATTATATAAGATTAACTTTTGTCGTTGCAGCTATATTCTTTTTTGTTTTTTCAATTCCACTTTTCCTTTTTATAAGAGAACCTCAAACTTCCGAAGTTATTAAAACAGATATAATAAAAAGCGGAATACACAAAAGTTTTGAAACTTTCAAAAATATTTTCTTCAGGAAAAAATATCCTTCCATATCCAGATTCCTTTTTGCTTTCTTTCTTTATAATGATGCAATAATTACCATAATAGCTTTTGCTTCTATTTTTGCTTCAAATATTTTGAAAATGACTGATGAACAAGTAATTATATTTTTCGTTATTGTACAAAGCACTGCTATTGCGGGCTCCTTTATTTTTGGGATAGTCTCTGATCATATCGGTCCTAAAAAAACTATTACAATAACTCTGGTTGTGTGGATAGCAGTTGTTATTGGTGCTTTCTTTGTTCAAACAGTTTCTGAGTTTTATATTGTTGGGTTGCTTGCCGGATTGGCGATCGGCTCCTCTCAGTCCTGCAGCCGTAGTTTAATGGCAATGCTTACGCCAAAAGAAAGAGAAGCAGAATTTTTTGGTTTTTATGACGGATTATTTGGAAAGTCTTCGGCAGTTGTTGGACCTTTAGTTTATGGAATTGTCTCAGATATTTCTAATGAAAGATTTGCTGCGCTTGCTATAGGTGTTTTTTTTGTTGTAGGACTTTTTGTTTTGCAGAAGGTAATCGTCCCGCCATTAAAGAACCCCTCTTGATTTTTTAAATCTATTTGGCTTTCAATATTACAAGTGTAAAATCGTCGTGGGAAGGAGCATTATCCTTAAAAAGAGAAATATTTTGGACAACGTAATTCTTAATGATATCCGGGGAAGAGTCTTTATATTTACTTATGATTTCCATTAATCTTTCCTCTCCAAATTCCTGCTTGAACCTGTTTCGTGTTTCTAAGACACCATCAGTATAAAAAACAAGGATATCATCTTTGCTGGGCTTAACACAAATCTCTTCCAGAGTTGTATCGAATAACCCGTTTTCTGCGATCCCGATACCTATACCTTTGGGCAAAAGATTTATAAAAGTATCTTCATCTTTTTTATAGTGAAGAACAGGAAGATGACCTGCGCGCGACAACAAGAGAGTTCCATCAGGATTTATTGAAGCTATGCAAACTGTAAAGAAAGAACCGCGTGGCAATATCCTTTTTATTTTGTTATTTATCGAAGAAAGAATCTCTTTAGGAGTCTCACAGTCATAAATTGTTTGATGAAGTACTGATTGAACCTGGACCATATGGAGGGCTGCAGCCATACCTTTGCCGGAAATATCGCCAACCACAACAAACAATTTTCCTGTTGATTTTTCACATTCAATAAAGTCGTAATAATCTCCACCAACTTCTCTCGCATTTTCCATAAAGCAGCTTATTTCGTAATGATCATTTTGCGGTGGAGCTTTTGGCATCAACGACTTTTGTATTTCCTGCGCAACTGCAAGTTCATTCTTTGCAGTTAATTTATCTGATAGTTCAAAAGCGATAAGAAGGCAAACGAGAATAAAAGCTGTTGTAGCCCATTGCCAGTCACCATTAATATAAGAGAAGAAGTAAATTACCAAAGCAACTGAGAAAATTATTCTGCGGATAGGAGTTAACTGCGTGAGGAATTCAATAAAAAGATTTTTTAGAGTTCGAATGAGCCTTTTGATTTTATTGTGACTATATTCAGGTTTTTCCATTCTACCTGCATAAAAATCATAGAGCTCAGGTACATCTCTTACAATAAGCTTTTCTATATCTTTTATTGTTAAATCGCCCTTGTAGAAATCGTAAAGCTTTTTTGCTTTTGTAGATATTCTTCTTTTCATTTTATTGTCGATTTATTACAATAAAAAATCAATTAATCTTAAACAAAGCATCAACAGGGCGAATTTCATCATACATTCTTTTTAATTCTCTGTAGCCAAACCTGTTTCCTCTTTGTGCTGCAAACCTGTAATATTTTACTGCCTGTGCTTTGTCTTTTTCTAAACCTACGCCATTTTCATAAGCGTAACCCAATGCAACCTGTGCAAGCACGGATCCTTTTTCAGAAGACTCGGTCAGGTACTTAATATTATCTGCAATATCATCGCTTTTTATTTCTCCAAAAATAATTCCCGCTGCAATCTGAACTTTTGCTTCGGGATTATTTTGCTTTTCAGCAGACCGCCATAACTCTAAGGCTTTAGTTCTATCTTTTGCAATATGACTTCCTGTATAATAGTTTAGTGCAAGTTCATTAATTGCCGGCAAATAACCTGTTGCCGCAGATTTGTTTAATAGATTAACCGCATCACTTTCAGCAATTCTGTTATCAAACCCTAGTATTGTTAAATAGTACCATACGAAACTTGCTTCGGGATTATTTTTTTTAGAAAGATTTTGGACTTTCGTCTCGAACTGTCCGTCTTTAGAAAGATCATAGAGTAATCTGCTTGCTGTTGGAGAATCAAATCTAATAGCTCTTACATAATAAGAAGCTGCAGTAATATTGTTTTTAGGAAAGTGAACTCCTTTCTGATACAATCTTCCAAGTAAAGTTAATGCTTCCGGGCTTCCATAGTCTGCAAGCTTCAACAAATCAGCAATTTTATTGCTACCTACTTCCTCCAAAGATTTTTCTTTTTCAGTAGTTGTGTCAGTAATGTTTTCATTACCCGGGTTTGAAAGATTCTCGACAAGCATTTTATCCGTAACTTCCTGTCCTGAATCCGACATAGCATCGAAATCAATAAATACAAGTCCGGCAGTTGAAGAAAGAGAATTATTATTATTTGTCGAATCGTTTAGGACCGGGTCTTCTTTTGCAGATGACGTATCCAGCGTGCCGGCAGGTATCTTGCTAATTAATTCTTTAAGTGATTTTTCAGCAGGTTCATATTTTTGATCCGCTGCTTTTTTTACCCACTTATAAGCCTGTAAATAATCCTTTTTAACTATAAGATTGTCAGTATATAATAATCCTACGACATGTTCAGCCTGAGCCATTCCATCGGTTGCAGCTTTATAGAAATCTTTGAAAGCATTGAAAGGATTCCATTTTACACCCCAACCGTTCAGTTGAAGAATACCATAATTGAAGATTGCTGATGTTAAATTTTTATCAGCAGCTTTTTTTATCCAGATAGCTCCCTGGGCAGTATCAGCAGGTACTCCGTCTCCTAACAAATATCTTAGTCCAAGTTCGTGCTGGGCAAAAGCATTTCCCGAATTTGCTTCCCTAATTAAATTAAATTGCTGCCACAATCTGTACGCCAAATCGGGTTGATAAAATGGAGTTGGTCTTTTGTCGGGTCTATTCCTTTTATAAGCTAAACTTGAAGTAGTATCCTCTTGAGCTAAGGAACTATTTGAGAAAATAATTCCCATCAAAAGCACTATAAATATTTTTATTCCTGAAGTTTTCATTTCAATTCTTAAAGATAAAAAAAATTGAGCTTACACTTTGCTTAAAAATAGTTGAATCAAAAAGACTCTACAAATGGTTTAGAATATCCAATCTCCCTTATTCCAATAGCAAAGTTGGTTGATAATAAAACTGAAAAAGCTGCTCCCTTGTTTTGGGGATTATATGGATTAAAAACAAAAACAAGCTCGAATGCTGCACTGATGATTGATTCATTCTTTATTCTGAATCCTGCGCCATAACCCTGGTAGAACTTGCTGCTTAAGAATCCTCTGTTTGATTCAGCAATTAATCCAAAATCTGAAAAAGCAACTCCGCCGATAACAAATCCAAGTAATTCATAAGGGCTAAATATTCTTGCTTCTAAATTAAGTACCATTCTTTTAGTTCCTGCAACGTAAGCTTTGTTAATCCCACGCAAACCTGTACCTGAATACAAATATGTTTGTTCGCCGGATATTCTGTTATATCCAAGAAGCAAATCATAATTCATAAAAAGTCTGTATCTCCAGATATTCCATTTATAGAGATAGGTATTGTATAACAAACTAACACGGTAAGTATTTTGTTCCCATTGATTATTTCCTCTGAATGCTCCGATGCCGACTCTTCCGGAGAAATAACCATAGTCATCATACCAATTTGCATAAGCGGTTTCAATGCCTATGTACCACCTGTTGCTTAATTCTCTTTTTTCAGGACCCGTTGACAGACTAATCGATTCTCCAACAGGAATATCTTCAGTTGTTCCGAATTGTTGAACAAATTTGTCCTTATAAAAATTTCTGCTTACAATTCCAACTCCAAATAGTAACATAGTGCTGTTTTCAAAAATGCGGTACTGCATAGGGTTGTACGGTCTTTCTGAATGATTAAGACTCAATATTCTAAGTGAAGTAATTAAATTGGAATTACTTTTCTTAAAGTTATTAGCAAGATTTACTGAAAATGCTCTCCCTGCCCACAAATCCTGGGAATTTTTTTTCAATGGGAGAGAGATTAAATTATTATCATCATCAAAAGTCTCATAAGTATTTCTCTCCCACTTCAATATAAATCCTGCAATCCATTCTGTTTGATAAGTTATAAATGGCTTTGCTAAACCAATACTTTTGATGTCGTACTTTTTATTGGCTTCAAAGTTTAAATTAAAATCTGTGTACGTCCCTTTAATGTTTGATACAGTATAACCTAATTTTCCACCCAGCCCAACAGAGGGGTCGTTGTTATATGTAACCTCTGCCAAAGCAGTATGTCCAAGCCCGATAAAATTATTATCCTTCAAACCAAGATACCCTGATTTATTTCCCGGTTTGTATGAAGCGAGATAAGTTAATGTCCACCTGTCTTTTGTTATCACTACAATTTCTACTTCGTCTTTAGAAATAGCCGAAGGAAATACGTTTATTTTAACATCTAAAAAGAGATTGCTGCTTCTTAGTAATCTTTCGCTTTCATAAAGTGTGCGATAATTTAATTTGTCTCCTTCGTTAAACAATAATCTTTCTCTGATAACCCAGTTCCTTGTTTTGTAATGGAATGAGTTAGCTAAGTTGTTAAACCATGTACTATCTGAAGAAATAGTTCCATCTATTGATTCACCGGCTACATTTAAAGTTCTTAAAAAAATCTTACTGATAGTTTTTCCCTCGAGATTTCGGTCCCAATTATTTTCATATGCCAGGTCCTGTGCAAAAGTGATATAAAAACAATTTGCCAGGACAGTTATTATAATTATGAGTTTAGACAATTTTTTTAATTACTGAGTTTAGAATTAGTTAATATTTAAGAAGGGTAATATAGGTTTTATTAGAAATATTTAAGCTCAATTTCTATCAAAATCACTACATTTATTAGATACTTCGAATGCGCGAAACAACTGTAATCATTAAATTCATTTTCCTTAATTAACAATAGTGAAAAAATCTTTAAATAAAATATAAATGGCAATGCCATTTGGTACTTTAATGTATTGAAATACAAATAAAAAAGGGGTAATTTAGCCAGCAAATATTCTATAATAAAACTCATCTTATACAGTAAATTTATGTCAAAAATATTCGATAAACTCTCCCAAAAAATTCCCGACTGGCGTAATGAAGCGCACGAAATACTTAATAAAGCAGGTGAAAAAGTAATATCCGAAGTTACAATAAACCAGGTTTATGGTGGAATGCGCGATATCAGGGCTCTGATTTGTGATACATCAAGAGTTCCTAAAGAAGAAGGATTGATAATAAGAGGAAGATACCTTAGAGATCTTGTTGAAAAATCTCCCGAAGAAATTTATTATTTGCTTCTTACAGGTGAATTGCCAGATAAAAATGAATTAGAAGATTTTAGTGCTGAGATAAAGAAAAGAAAAAATGTTCCCGGATATGTGTGGGATGTGTTAAAAGCTATGCCCGAAGATTCCCATCCAATGACAATGCTTGATACTGCTTTACTTAGTATGCAGCGTGAATCAGTCTTTGCAAGAGAATACCATAGATTGAGAAAGGAAGACTACTGGAAACCGACTCTTGAAGATGCCTTAAACATTGTAGCAAGAATTCCGGCTGTTGCTGCCGCTGTTTACAGGTATCATTTTAATAAGGGTGATATAATCGCTCCGGATAAAGAAATGGATATCGCCGGGGATTATGTTCATATGCTTGGAGTGGAGAACAAGAAAGAAGAGTTTTATAACCTGATGAAACTTTATCTTGTTCTTCATTGTGATCACGAAGGAGGAAACGTTAGCGCTCTCACAACGCAAACCATCAACTCTGCTTTATCTGATCTTTATTATTCATTATCCGGTGGGTTTAACGGTTTGGCGGGACCTTTACATGGCTTGGCGAACCAGGAAACGTTAAAGTGGATTCTCGATCTGATGAATAAATTTAACGGCACTCCATCCACAGAACAGATAAGAGCTTTTGTAAAGGAAACAATTGATGCGGGAAAAGTTATTTCGGGTTATGGTCATGCAGTTTTAAGAGTTACTGATCCTAGATTTGATGCATTTATGCAATTCGGTAAAAAACATCTGCCGGAGGATCCTGTCTTTTTAACCGTAACAAGATTATTTGAAGTAGTTCCTGAAGAATTAAAGAAGATTGAAAAGATTAAAAACCCATGGCCAAATGTCGATGCTGTTTCCGGTTCACTTCTTTATCATTATGGAATGAAAGAGTTTTCCTACTATACAGTTTTGTTTGCTGTATCGAGAAGTCTTGGCTTAACAGCACAGGCTGTTGTTAATAGGGCAATGATGTTTCCGCTTATAAGACCTAAATCTGTTACAAGTGAGTTTATGAAAAGGGCGTCTGTCGAAAAATAATATTTTTATTTTGAATCTTTCTGAAATATTTTTTGTTTTTCGTCTCAGCTTATTCTATATTTCGATGCAAAAACAAACAGAATGGCGCATCGGAAAAAAGTAAAATTCATATTCGTAACAGGTGGAGTAGTCTCTTCACTTGGAAAAGGCATTACAGCCTCCTCTCTTGGTCTCCTCTTAAAGCAACGCGGCTTCAAAGTAACAATTCAGAAATTTGATCCTTATATAAATGTTGATCCGGGGACAATGAATCCTTTTCAACATGGTGAGGTTTATGTTACCGATGATGGAGCGGAAACTGACCTGGATCTTGGTCATTATGAGCGATTTTTAGACGTTAATATGACACACAATAATAACACAACTACAGGTCAGGTTTATAACGAAGTAATTACAAAGGAAAGAAGAGGTGATTACTTAGGAGCTACTGTCCAGGTTATTCCACATATAACTGATGAAATAAAATCCAGGATGACAGCTCTTGCCGAGCTTGGTGAGTACGATATTATTATTACAGAAATTGGCGGAACTGTTGGTGATATTGAATCACTTCCTTTTATTGAAGCTATGCGTCAACTTATGCTTGAGTTTGGGAAGAAGAATGCAATTAGTATTCATGTTACCCTGGTTCCTTTTATACCTGCTGCGGGAGAAGTAAAAACGAAACCAACTCAACACAGTGTAAAAAACCTTCTTGCACTTGGCATCCAACCGGATTTACTTATCTGCCGTTCCGAGAAAAAGCTTACTAAAGATTTAAGAGATAAAATTGCTCTTTTCTGCAATGTGGAATCCAAATCTGTTATTTCTGCTTATGATTGTTCTTCAATTTATGAAGTACCGTTGGTTCTCTTTAAAGAAAAATTTGACCAAATAGTTATGAACAAACTGAATCTCCCTGATAAAAAAATAAAGCTTGAAGAATGGGAAACCCTTGTTGGAAATGTTAAAAATCCTTCGGGCACAGTTGAGATTGCTGTATGCGGAAAATATACCGATCATCTTGATGCCTATAAGAGTATAATGGAATCTTTTATTCATGCTGGTGCTGAAAACAATGCAAAAGTTATAGTAAGACAAGTAAGAGCGGAGGAATTAGATGATGTTTCCCCTGACAAACTTCTTCAGGGAATTCATGGCATTTTAATTCCCGGAGGTTTTGGTGAGAGGGGGATCGAGGGAAAAATAAAAGCTATTCGTTATGCGAGAGAAAATAAAATTCCTTTTTTAGGAATATGCCTTGGTTTGCAGTGTGCTGTAATTGAATTTGCACGTAATGTATGTGGTATTTCAAAAGCAAACAGTTCTGAATTCAAAGGAAATCATTTTAGTGTAATAGATCTTATGCCGGAGCAAAAAAATATTAAGAATATGGGCGCGACTATGAGACTGGGTTCTTATCCTTGTAACCTTGAAGAAGATACTCTTGCATTTAAAGCTTATAAAAGTAATTTCATTTCAGAAAGACACAGGCACCGTTTTGAAGTGAACAACAAATTCAGGAAGACTTTATCTGAACATGGAATGATATTCAGCGGGCTTTCTCCTGACAGGCAACTTGTGGAGATAATTGAAATTCCCGACCATCCCTGGTTTCTAGGATGCCAGTTCCATCCGGAATTAAAATCAAGAGCAACTAAAGCTCATCCATTATTCAGAGAGTTTGTAAAAGCTTCTCTTATCCATTCTAAAGAAAAGGAAATAAAACTCGTAGAAGTATAAACTTAGAGTTTGCTGACCAATTTTTTTTGATAACGCTATGATATTCAGAATTACTAAACATTTCTGCTTGATATTCTTTTTACTAATTTTTTCTTGCACTGTTTTTGCACAGACAAAAGGGATCTCTGAAAAAAATATTATGCAGGGATTGGAACAGAGTTATCATTTCAAGTGGGAAATGGCAGAGGAAACTTTCAGGGATATCATAAAAAAATATCCAGAGAGACCGGAAGGTTACCACTATCTTTCAGGAATTTATGTGTGGTACTATCTAAGCAGTAAAGATAAAAACGAGTTGAACATTTTTACTGCTTATTCCGATACTGCGATTGAAAAAGGACTTGAGTTACTCGATCAGGATTCTAATAGTGATACTCTGCTTTATCTTCTCGGTTCAAATTATTCATATAGGGCAATTGCTTTTGCTGCCGCTGAAAATTATCTCGATGCGGTTTGGGCAGGTAAAAAATCAAATTCATACCTGGAGGAAGCAATTGAAATTAACC
This sequence comes from uncultured Ignavibacteria bacterium, assembly GCA_963727535.1. GTDB lineage: Bacteria > Bacteroidota > Ignavibacteria > Ignavibacteriales > Ignavibacteriaceae > RBG-16-34-14. Next base: position 832,296 of record CAVSGR010000001.1, on the reverse strand, counting down.
CTGAAAGATATGATGCTTACCTTGGTTTGGGACTTTATAATTTTGCTGCGGGGCAAACTCCCGGCGCTTTCAGGTGGGTGCTTAAACTTGCTGGAATAGGTGGGGATAAAGAGCTTGGTATTAAATACTTAAAGTTAGCTGCCGATGAGGGAACATATTGTAAAATCGAGGCTCAGTATTATTACTCCCAGGTTACACCGGATTCTGTAGAAGGAATGAAATACCTAACAAAATTAGTAAATAAATATCCTGAAAATCTTTTGTTTAAATACTCGCTTGCGTCTTTAGATATAAAAGAGAGAAAGCTTAATGCGGCTGAGAAAATTTTAAGAAAAATTGTGAACTATGACAATGAAAAATTCCTTCAGGTAATTGCCTTTTCCAACTTTTTAATTGGAGATGTTTTCTATAAAAAGAATCAATTTGATTCTGCAATCGTTCATTACAAAAAATTTCTTAAAACAACTCCGGACAATGATTATACCGGGATTGCATCATTCCGATTAGGAGTGAGCTATGAAATTACGGGATTAAGAGATAGCGCCATTGTTTATTTCAGTTCCTGTGAAAACGGGAATATGGATCTCGATGATGATAATTATGCTAAGCGTAAAGGGAGTATTTATCTAAAAAGGACTTTATCCGATAATGAAATTGATGTTATTAAAGCCGATAACATGATTGAAGCCGGAAACTATCAGGCCGCTTATGATTCGTTAGGTTCTCTTCTTAAAAAAATTACAGGCAGTAAATTAAAAGCCGAAGCGTATCTTTATTTAAATGAAGCTGCTTTTAACCTTGGTAAATATGATGAATCACTTAGTCTTGCTTCTGCTGCAATAAAAACTGAGGTTAAGGATGAAAAATGGATTTTGCCTTATGCTTGTTATTATGCCGCAAGAGCTAACTATTATTTAGGTGATAAAGTCGCGACAAATTATTTTATAGAACAAGCAGAAGATTACAATGACTATGATTACCAAAATAAGTTGAAGACTTTGATTAATTCGTTGAAGCAGAAGGAACAGCTATAAAAATTAATTGTTCTAACATTTTATGTCATAATTGACAATATTTCACTATTTAACTAATTTTTCAGCAGCCTTAGTATAAAAAATTGAATATCGTTGTATTTGTTTCCGGGCGCGGTTCTAACCTTGAGGCAATTTTAAATTCGGAATTACTTAAGGGTAAAATAAACGTTACAGCTGTTGTCAGCGATAAATTACAGTGCGGTGCTTTTGAGATTGCAAAAAGAAATTCGATATCGACTTATACAGTAGGAGATAAAGAAGGCTGTATTAGTTACTCAAGTCTTGGTGATATAATTGTTTCGCAAAATACAGATCTTATAGTTCTGGCTGGATTTTTAAAATTAATTCCGGGTTCCATTATTTCAGGATACAAGAACAAAATTATTAATATTCATCCTGCCCTTTTGCCTTCGTTCGGTGGAAAAGGGTTATATGGAATGAAAGTTCATAAAGCTGTTTTTGAATCATCGGCTAAAGTCTCAGGTCCAACAGTTCATTTTGTTGACGAGACTTATGATACGGGAAGAATAATTGCTCAAAAATGTGTCGATATATCGGATGTTGCTTCCCCGGAAGAAGTTGCAGCAAAAGTTCTTGAAGCTGAACATAAATTACTTCCATTTGTTATAAGTAAATTTGCAGAAGGCAAAATTAAAATTGTTAGTAACCGGGTTATTATAAATTAAAACATTGTGAAAAGTTCTTAGTGGAAAAATCAGCGTTAATCAGTGTATCGGACAAAACAAATGTTGTTGAGTTAGCAAAGTCTTTAACCGAATTGAATTATAAAATAATTGCCACAGGGAATACGGCAAAACTTTTAAAGTTTTCCGGAGTTGAAGTAACTGAAATAAGCAATGTTACTGGCTTCCCCGAAATTTTCAGCGGAAGAGTAAAAACACTTCATCCTAAAATATTCGGCGGCATCCTGATGAGAAGAGAAAATGAAAACGACAAGAAAGAAGCTGAAGAAAATGAAATCTTTCCAATTGATGTAGTGTGTGTTAACCTTTATCCATTTATAAAGACTGCGGAAAATCCTAAATCAAGTTTAGATGAAATAGTTGAACAGATTGATATCGGGGGACCGAGCCTTATTAGAGCCTCTGCAAAAAATTATAAACACGTTTCCGTTCTTACAGATCCTTTACAGTATGATACTTTTATTTCCGAACTTAAAGATGGAGAAGTTTCGGAAGATACACGCAAGAAACTTGCCGTCGAAGCTTTTTCTCACACTGCAAATTATGATACTTATATTAGCAACTATCTCGAAAATAAATTTTCTCTACCATCTTCTTATATCAGGGTTAATTATAGATTAGAAAAAAGTCTGAGGTATGGAGAAAATCCACATCAGAAAGCAGAAATCTATGGAAATTTCGATGAATACTTCGAAACGTTTCATGGGAAAGAATTATCCTATAATAATATCCTTGATCTTGTTGCTGCTGTTGAATTAGCTGAGGATATCGGAGAAACTTCCTGTACTATAATTAAACATCAAAATCCTGCCGGTGTTGCAAGGGGTTCTACATCATTGGAAGCTTATGAGAAGGCATTGAAATGTGACCCCGTTTCCTCTTTTGGAGGTATCGTGGTTTTAACTACTGTTGTTGATGAACAACTGGCTCAGAAGTTGAACGAAATATTCTTAGAGATCGTATGTGCAAAGGAGTTCACAGAAGAAGCTGTTAATATCCTTAAAAAGAAAAAGGATAGAAGACTTTTGAGACAGCTTAAGTCGGTAAGATCTACAAGAAAGAATTTCAAAAATATCCCTGGCGGCGTTATAGCTCAGGACCCCGACCTCATTTCCTTATCTGAGAATTCCTTAAAGTTTGTTACTAATAAAAAACCTTCTGAAAAGGAGCTTAAGGATTTAATGTTTGCCTGGATTGTTTCAAAACATACAAAATCAAATGCAATAGTTTTTGCAAAAAATGAAGCGGCACTCGGAGTAGGTGCAGGTCAAATGTCACGGGTCGATTCATCAAAAATTGCACATATGAAGGCTCAGGAACATGGACTTGATCTTAAAGGCTCGGTCGCTGCTTCTGATGCTTTTTTCCCTTTTGCAGATGGACTTTTGGAAATTATTAAATGCGGAGCTACATCTGTTATCCAGCCCGGTGGTTCTGTAAGAGATCAGGAAGTTATTGATGCCGCAAATCAAAATAATATTTCGATGGTCTTTACCGGCATAAGACACTTTAAACACTAAGAGGATTTATGGGATTATTCGATTTCATATCAGCCGATATTGCAATTGACCTCGGGACGGCTAACACTTTAATTTGGGTTAAGGGAAAGGGGATTGTCCTTAATGAACCTTCGATTGTTGCCTTCGATAAAAATACAAAAAGAATTATTGCACTTGGTAACAAAGCAAAAGAGATGCAGGGGAGAGAACATAAAGAAATAAGAGTTACCCGACCGATGCGCGATGGAGTTATTGCTGATTTTGAAATTGCAGAAGGAATGATAAGAGCTTTTATTAAAAAAGTTCGCGGCGGAATAATTTCAAGTCGTCGTGTTGTAGTTGCGGTTCCAAGCGGTGTTACTGAAGTTGAGAAAAGAGCTGTAAGAGATAGTGCGGAACATGCCGGTGCAAAAGAAGTTCATTTAATTGCTGAACCAATGGCAGCTGCAATTGGAATCGGAATTGATGTTGAAGCTCCAGTTGGAAGCATGATAATAGATATTGGCGGCGGAACAACTGAAATTGCCGTTATCGCTTTGTCGGGAATTGTTAATGAAGAGTCAATCCGGATTGCCGGTGATGAAATGAATTATGCGATAATGCAGTTCTTCAAAAAGAATCATAACATTCTTATTGGTGAAAGAACAAGTGAAGCGATTAAATGCGAAGTCGGTTCTGCTGTTCCTTTAAAAGAAGAAATAACTATACAGGTTAAAGGAAGGGATTTGGTCGGAGGAGTTCCCAAAACTACTGAAGTCAGTTCTGTAGAAATTAGAGAAGCTTTAAATGAAGCAATTGTTCAGATTGTAGATGCTGTAAGACAATCGCTCGAAAGAACTCCACCCGAATTATCTGCAGATATTCTTGATCGTGGTGTAATGTTAACAGGTGGCGGTGCGCTGTTAAAAGGATTGGATGAAAGAATAAGGATGGAAACAAATCTTCCTGTTCATGTTGCAGAAGACCCTTTAACCGCAGTTGTTAGAGGAACAGGAAAAGTAATTGAAAATCTTAATCATTTTAGTAAAGTATTGATACGTAACAGAAGATATTAATGTTTAGATTCTTTTCTAAAATCTGGAACGAATTTAAAGAATACATAATTTTAGTTCTTCTCTTAATACTTAGCCTCGTAACTCTTTCCTTAAATGAAAAACCTGGAATAAAAAAAGTTCACTCGATAGCCTTCGGTGCTTTTGCTTCAGTCACATCTGTAATTTCAAATGTTATTAATACTGCTAAGGTTGAAAGTGAAAATGAAAGGCTGAGAAGAGTTAATGCCGAACTAATGCTTCAGGTTAACAAGCTAAGAGAGTATGCTGTCGTAAATGGACAACTGAAAAAACTTCTTGAGATAAAAGATTCTTTAAGTTATCCTCTTATACCAGCAACGGTTGTATCTAAATCATTAACAAAATCTCAAAGTACGATCACAATAAACATCGGTTCTCAAGATGGGGTAAAACCGGGAATGCCTGTAATTAATGATATGGGATTAGTTGGAATTGTTAACTCTACCTCCGAGGATTATGCAATTGCAAGAACATTAAAAAATATTGATTTGAAGATTACTGTAAAAGATGAAAGAAGCAGAGTCGATGGTGTAATGAAGTGGAACGGGGAAGATCTTGTGATTATCAATGTACCTAAGACTTATGATGTTGAACCGGGTGATAGAATTATATCATCTGAGTTAAGTTCTATTGTGCCGGTTCCAATACAGGTTGGAGTGGTGCTTGGTTTAACCAAAGTTGAAGAGGGAATTTTTAACGAAGTAAAAATAAAATCTTATGTAGATTTCGTTTCTGTAGAAAATGTTTTTGTAATAGGTATTGTGGAAAGCAAAGAGAAGAAAAACCTGGAATTAAATTTTTACAAACGGGAAGAAAAGTGAATATAAGATACATCCTCCCGTTACTAATATTTATTCCGTTGCTGATTTTGCAAATAACAGTAATTCCTCTTTTTGCTTTTTATAACGCGACACCAGATTTAATTTTAATTTTACTTGTTTACTATTCCATCATTTATGGGCAGGTATACGGAACTGTTCTGGGATTCGTTTTTGGTTTTCTTTTTGACTTGATTACCGGTAGTTTATTAGGAAGCGCAATGCTTTCGAAAACTATAGCAGGATTTATAGCCGGATATTTTTCGAATGAAAATAAAAGAGAAATTTATGCCGGGACTTATATATTTTCTTTTATTGTATTGCTGTGTTCTATTGTCGAATCAATAGTATATTCATTTTTTTCAACAGCCGAATTGCAAAGAAATTTTTTACTTCTTTTCTTTGAACAAGGATTTATGCCGGGACTATATACTGCTGTTGTTAGTATAATGATTATCGTATTTATACCGGGAAGGAGATTTTCTTGATCAGTGGTAAGTTTGCTTCTTCAAGAAGAAGAGCAATAATATACTTTGTTTTGACAGCTACTTTTGCTCTTCTTGTTTTTCGTCTTTTCCAGATGCAGATTATCCAGCAAAAATCTTATGATGAAAAATCTGCCGACAATAGTATAAAAGCGATCGAACAGATACCTTTGAGAGGTGCCTTTCTTGCCAGGGACAAGGAAATTTTAGTTAGTAACATTCCTGCTTATACTTTAAGGATAACTCCGGCTAATTATGACAGATCATTAAATAAAATATTAGAAACCGTTCTTGATGTTGATTCGGGTTATATTGATAAGATTCTTAATAATAACAAGATTTATTCCAGGTATATTCCAATCCGCATTAAAAGAGGAATAGATTTTAAAGTAGTTTCCTGGTTGGAGGAAAATTCTCTGCATCTGCCGGGTGTTAATTATATTGTTGAAATGCAAAGAGGATATCCTGCCGGAATAATGATGTCTCATACTTTTGGTTATAATAAAGAGATTTCTCCCGGGCAGCTCGATAAAGATGATTATTATAAACCTGGGGACTATGTTGGTAATAATGGTCTCGAAAGAACCTATGAAAAATACCTAAGAGGTAAGAAAGGTCATGATTATGTACTTGTCGATTCTAAGAGAAGGGAAATAGGAAAATTCAAAGATGGAACTAAAGACATACCTTCAAAAAAAGGACATGATTTGCTTCTTACAATTGATGCCGATGTTCAAAGAGTTGCTGAAGAAGAATTTGTAGGGAAAAGGGGTGCTGCAGTTGCAATTGAACCTACTACAGGAGAAGTACTTGCTATAGTAAGTGCCCCGGAATATGATCTCAATAAATTTTCTTATGTAACATCAAGAGAATTTTTAAACAAACTTTACAAGGATCCTGACAAGCCATTATTTAACAGGGCAACAATGTCCGTTAAGCCACCAGGTTCAACTTTTAAATTGCTCGCTGCATTGGCTGCTCTCGATATGGGTGTTATCACGGATGAAACAACAATTTATTGTAATGGGGGATTTACGTACGGAAGGTTTTTTAAATGTCACGGCGGTCCACATGGTTCTTTTAAATGTTATACATGCAATAGAAAAATCATGTAATACCTTTTTCTATAATTTGATTTATAGAATTGGAATTGATAACTGGGCAGCTTATGCAAGAAGATTCGGTTTTAATAAAAAAACGGGAATAGATATTGGAGAAGAAGTTGCCGGATTGATACCTGATTCTAAATATTATGAAAAAATATATGGACCAAATTGGCCGAAAAGCATTATGGCGAGTCTGGGTATCGGACAAGGGGAGGTAAGTGTAACTCCTGTACAGTTAGCACAATATGTTGCACTTATAGCAAACGATGGAAAATCTTATGTGCCACATTTAGTAAAAGGATATATTGATGACAAGACAAAACAGCTTGTTCCTTTTAAAGCTAAAGAAATTTCCACAGGTGTAAAAAAAGAAGCTTTTGAAATTGTTAAACAAGGTATGTTCCTTGTTGTGAACGGCGCTGGTACTGCAACAAGTATCAGGATGAACGACCTTAAAATAGCCGGCAAAACGGGTACAGCCCAAAATCCACATGGTAAAGATCATGCTTTCTTTGTTTGTTTTGCCCCATATGAGAATCCTAAAATTGCAATAGCAGTTGTTGTGGAAAATGCCGGATTCGGTGCTACCTTTGCGGCTCCAATTGCTAAAAAAATGATAGAAGCATACCTGCAAAAAGATAAATTGAAAAAAGAGATAAAGACAGTTCCCGAAATCAGTAATCAATTGATTGGTGCGTTGAATGCAAATTGATTATAAACTTAAAGACAAATTTGATTTCGGATTGTTTATCCCATGCATTTTACTGATTGGGATTGGACTTCTTGCTATATATAGTTCGACATTAAATAATCCATCGGCAGGAAATAATTTTGAAAAACAGCTAATCTGGGCAGCAGCAGGAATTGGGATATTCTTTCTTATATATTCTCTACCTACAAATACATTCCGTTATGCTGCTATACCGATGTATCTTTTTTCATTACTATTGCTGGTTGCTGTAATTGTCATAGGTAGACAAGTGTCTGGAGCTAGAAGCTGGTTTGATATAGGTCCCTTTGGTTTTCAACCTTCTGAAATTGCAAAGATAGGAACTATACTCGGACTCTCGGCTTTTCTCAGCAGAAGAAATGCTAACATTGATTCTTTCGTAGATATTTTTCTTGCTATTTCTATCGGGTTCATTCCTATTGCACTTATTTTGCTTGAACCTGACATGGGTACTGCTATTGTTTTTGGCGGAATGATATTAGCATTAATTTTCTGGAAGGGGATAAGTCTCTTTAGTTTGTTCGTTGTTTTGTCTCCTGCCTTTGTTGCAGTCTCTGCTTTATTTGGAGTTTATTATTTTATCGGAGCTTTAGTATTAATTGCTATAACACTTTTTATCTTCAAGAAAAATGTTTTTTTCAGCGGATCAATCTTTGCTTTGAATCTTGGAGCAGGCTTTTTAGTAGATTATGCTTATTCAATTCTAAGTCCACATCAGCAAAGAAGAATACAATCTTTTCTTGATCCAATGGCGGATCCTCTTGGTGCAGGATATAATGCAATACAGGCAAAAGTTGCAATAGGTTCAGGAGGGTTTTTGGGTAAAGGATTTCTTGCCGGTAACCAAACCCAGCTTCAATATATTCCGGAGCAATGGACTGATTTTATTTATTGTGTTGTTGGGGAGGAATTTGGTTTTATAGGAAGCGTTATAGTTATTGGATTATTCTTATTCCTTTTTTTAAGATTATTGAAAATCGCATCTGCTGCAAAAGATGAATTCTTAAGTTTAGTTTTAGTCGGGATTCTCTCTGTTTATTTTATTCACTTTGTGGTAAACATCGGGATGACATTAGGAATTTTACCGGTTATAGGAATTCCTCTTCCATTTGTAAGTTACGGAGGTAGTTCTCTCCTCGTGAATCTTTTTATGCTTGGAATAGCGGCAAATATTTACCGCACAAGAAAGAGCTATGCTTAGGTAGTTTAACGAAGTTTTATTATTTTTCTTACTCAGATGATGAATGCTTTCCTCAAACTTCAAAACAAGAATAAAGAAAATAAATTTATTTGTGTAGGATTAGATTCCGACCCACAAAAATTACCATCACATTTCAAAAAAGATAAGGATTCAATTTTTGAATTCAACAAAAGTATAATTGAAGCAACTTCAGAATTTGCGGCGGCATACAAAATTAACTTTGCTTTTTATGAAAAATTTGGTTCCGAAGGTTTAGACATTCTGAAACAAACGGTTGAAGTTATTCCTGATGATATATTAAAAATAGGAGATGCAAAAAGAGGAGATATTGGTAACACTTCAAAATATTATGCTGAGTCTCTATTTGACCATTTCGGATTTGATTCGATAACTATAAATCCTTATATGGGAGAAGATTCTGTTAAACCTTTTCTTGAATATTCTGATAAGCTGATTTTTATTCTCGCTTTAACTTCCAATCCGGGTGCAAATGATTTTGAAAAGCTTCAACTAAAAGATGGTAAGTATTTTTACCAGAAAGTTATTGAGAAAGTTAAACAGTGGAACCAAAATAATAATTGTGGAATTGTGTTTGGCGCAACTAATTTAATAGAACTTCAGGAAAACATTGCTGACTTTGATAACCTAACGGTTTTACTTCCTGGTGTCGGTGCTCAGGGAGGTAATCTTGAGGATGTTATGAATCTTTTTATTCAACAGAAAAAGTTAAATTTACTTGTTAATGTAAGCCGGGGAATAATTTATAAAGATAATACCGCACGTTTTGCGGAAGCCGCCTCAGGGGAAGTTATTCAATTAAATAAGACTGTAAAACGACTACTTTCAAAATAGTTTCACTTCTTTTTGATTTATTCTTTATTTTAATAACTGTAAGTTATAATTGCTTTAATTGAGAGGAATTTCTACAAGATGGGTAAAAAAGCAATCACCTTTCAATTTTGTTTGTCTGCTCAGCAAAGGGTGAGATCAAATCTTCTGTTTTTCTAAGCGAGGTTTAGATGGAAAAGACTATAAAAATCTATGAAAAGTTTCTTTATGAAATCTGGAAAGACCAGCGTTTTGAAAATGAGCTTGTTACCAGGGATGGGGATAAAATAATTGTTCTGGACACAGGTCAACAAAATACGGAGCTTGGTGGTCCCGATTTTAGAAACGTAAGAATTAAAATTGGCAATATAACTTACAACGGTGATATCGAAATAGACAGCAACTATTCAGATTGGAAAAGCCATGGACACAATCTAAATAAAAGATATAACAGCGTTATTCTCCACGCCGCTTTAAATAATGATTCAAAACATTCTTTTGTTTATACACAGGAAGGAAGGAAAGTCCTTTCATTACCGCTTGGAGATTTTTTAGAAAAAGATATCAGGATAAAAATTCAGGATGCAATTCAATCTGAAAGAAAAGACAGAATTAATAAAATGCCATGCATCGAAATAAATGACGAACTGGATAAAAAGAAAAAACTTGATTTTATATTTGAACTTGGAATACAAAGATTCAAAAGGAAGCGGGAGAAAATCATTGAAAGATTAAAAGAGTTGAAATACCTGGGAGAATTAAATCTAAAAGAACCTGTAATTAAATATGAACTTAATGAGGACTTTTACAAAAGAAATTTTACATTCGATGATTTTAAAGAGGCAAATTTATGGAAACAGCTTTTTTACGAGCAGGTTTTCGAAGCGCTTGGATATTCAAATAATAAAAAAGAATTTTTGAGACTCGCAACTTATGCAGAATTATCATTCATAAAGAAATTTTCTGAACAGGATAATTTCCCATTATTTATTGATTCCATACTTTTCCACGTTGCAGGTATAATCCCGGATTCTGATTCATTTGAAGATGAAGAAACACTTGAGTATATAAAAAAATTAAAAGAATGCTGGAACGTAATTAAACCTCAATATGATGGTGAAACTTTAACCACAGAAGATTGGCACTTTTATAAACACAGACCTTCTAATTTTCCGACAATAAGAATTGCCGGTGGAGCTGAACTGATTTATAGAATGATAAAGGAAGATCTTGTGGCTAAAATTATTAATGAATTCAAGAAACCAGGTATTAGAGTAACGAGAGATCTAAGAACAAATATCATAGTAAAAGGTAAAGGTTATTGGAAAAGTTATTACAATTTTGGGCAACAAATCAGAACAGAGACTAAATATTTTATTGGGTTATCGAGAGCAGACGAGATTATTGTAAACGTTATACTTCCATTTGCATCTGTCTATTTTGAAATGTTCGATAAGAAAGAATTATCTAAGAAAGTCCTGAATCTTTATATAAACTATTATCAGAACTGCGACAACAACTTAGTACAGGAAGTATCTTCTACTTTGCTTCTAAATAATGCTCACAAAAGAAGTATTTTATACCAGGGAATGATTGAACTTTTCAGAACCTATTGTTCCAAGACGAAATGTATGGAATGTGAAATAGGGAAGAGTGTTTTTAATTAATCCTAATTATTGCTGGTCAATCTTTGTATATCGTCTCTTATTTTAGCAGCTCTTTCATACTCTTCCGCATCAATTGCTTCTCTTAATTTATTTTGCAGAACAGCAAGCTTGGCTTCCTTAGTGTGAGGGACTTTTTCAACCTTTTCTTCCTTCTCATCCTCTTCAGTGTCCCCTTCTTCCGAAGGAACAAAAGCAGCAACTTCCATAACTGATTCGGCAACATAAATAGGTGCCTGGGCTCTTACTGCAAGAGCTATTGCATCACTTGGTCTGGCATCTATTTCATTTGTAAGAGCTGAAACTTCAAATATGATTTTAGCATAAAACGTATTTTCTCTTAGATCATCTATTATTACCTCAATTATAGTTGCTCCCAGGTTGTCTGTAATTTGCTTTAAGAGATCATGAGTTAGTGGTCTTGGCGGTTTTATTCCTTCAATTTCCAATGCGATAGCCTGAGCTTCAAAAGCCCCTATAATAATTGGAAGTCTCCTGTTTCCGTTTACTTCCTTGAGTAAAATTGCATACGCTCCTCCGGTTGATGGGCTTGATGATAAACCTAAAATTTCACATTGAATTTTTTGCAAAGAAAATCTCCTAACTCCTTATTACTTAATCTTTTTTATTTCTTCAGTTAAAACAGGAAGTATCTCAAAAACATCTCCGGCAATACCATAATCTGCAATATTAAAAATAGGTGCATCTTTATCTTTATTAATAGCTACAATATACTTTGCAGATGACATTCCCGCAAGATGCTGAATTGCACCCGAAATTCCACAGGCAATATACAAACTTGGGGATACTGTCTTGCCTGTTTGCCCAACTTGCTCCCTATGAGGTCTCCATCCAGCATCAACGACTGCTCTTGATGCTCCCACAGCAGCGCCCAATACTTCTGCTAATTCTTCTACTAGTTTGAAATTCTCAGGAGCTTTTAAGCCTCTTCCGCCAGAAACAATTATATCAGCTTCAGCCACATCCAGTTTACTATCCGACTTCTTAAAATCAATTACTTTTGATTTTAAATTTGTAGGCTCGACTTCTTTAACAGTTATCTCCGGTTCGACTTTATCTTTAGCAATAGCTTTAAAAACATTCGGGCGAATTGTTAATACTTTTTTATCGCTCTTAAACTTAACATCAACTAATGCTTTGCCTGCATAAACCGGGCGAGTTGCAATTATTTCTCCAGATGATGTATCAATATTTACGGCATCGATTATTAATCCTGCATTTAACTTTGCAGCAATATAAGGAGCAAGATCCTTTCCTAAAGCTGTATTTGCCAGAAGAAGGTATTCGGCATCAATTTCTTTGGCAAAGGTTGCTAGAACTTCTGAATAACCCGAAGAGGAATAATTCCCAAGCTTATCACTTTTTAGATGAGTGACTTTCTTGATCTCATAATTCCCTGTTTCATTAAGATTTGTTATTTCATTTCCAACTGCAACAACTTCAACTTCAAGATTTAGTTCTGAAGCTAATCTAACAGCAGTAGAAGCAGTTTCAAAAGAAGGTTTTTTTAATTTACCTTCTCTTTGTTCAAGAATTGCCAATATTTTTTTTGCCATATCTATATAACCTTTGCTTCTTCTCTTAGTAACCTGACAAGTTCAGGAACCGCAGAAGCATCTGTTCCTAAAATTCTTCCCGGCTGTTTTGCCGGCGGTGTTTGCATCTTAATTATTTCTGTAAGATTATCTGTCTGGGCAGCCGGTTTCTCTTCAATAGTTTTTTTCTTCGCAGACATTATGCCTTTTAATGAAGCATATCTTGGTTCATTCAAACCTTTTTGAGCACCGATAACTGCAGGAAGTTCTAGTTCAACTACTTCTCTTCCACCTTCGACTTCTCTTTCTGCAGTCACTTTGTTTCCATCTAATTTCAAATCAACAACAACAGTTGCACAGGAAAATCCAAGATATTCCGCTAGTATTTGAGGAACTGCTCCGGCATCATAATCGACTGATTGTTTTCCACAAAAAACAACATCAAACTTACGAGATTTCATCTCTTCTGAAAGTGCTTTTGCAATGCCCATTGAGTCCCTTGGATTATCCTCCTTTAAAAGAATACCTTCATCGACGCCCATTGCAAGAGCTTTTCTGATGGTTTCTTTGCTGTTGTCACTACCAACACTTATAACTGTAACTTTACTATCTCCTCCGGCTTTTTCTTTCCACTTTAAAGCTTCTTCAACTGCATATTCATCATAGGGATTGATAATATATGTTACTCCAGCCTGGTTGATAGTTTTATTATCATCACCAATTTTTACTTTTGTAGCAGTATCCGGAACGTGACTAACACAAACTGCTATATTCATTTTATCTCCAATTAAATCTTCATTTATTTTCGAAAAATATATGAATAACTGCAGTAAAATCAAACCGGCTTAAAGTAACCTGTTTTTATCATCTGGCTTATTTTTATTTAAGATTTTATTCTTTAATTTAATCATTATGGAAGAATTAACTGAACAAAATCCTTCTATAGAAATTATAGAAGAGGAAGAAGTAACTATCGGAACAGAAAACCGTGTAGTTCTTTACAACGATACTTGGCATACTTTCGAAGAAGTTATTGATCAGTTAATTAAAGCAACTAAATGCAATTTTAGTCAGGCGCGTTCTTTTGCTTTTGAAGTTCATGTTAAGGGAAAAGCGATAGTATTTTACGGTTCGATGAAAGATTGCCTTAAAGTTTCTTCAGTTCTTGAGGAAATTGCACTTAATACACAGATCATTTCTTAAATAGTCCTGCCGAATTACTTTGTAAGAATAGCCTTATTGTTGGTATATTAGTAACTCATTTTTTATTAAGAAAGCACAAGTGAAATTTAATTTAGACCATATCAGGAACATTGCAATAATTGCGCACGTTGACCACGGCAAAACCACTCTTGTTGATCATTTATTAAAACAAACAGGGGCTTTTCGATTGAATCAGCAGGTTGAAAAAAGAGTAATGGATTCGAATGCGCTCGAGAAAGAAAGAGGAATTACAATACTCGCAAAAAATCTGAGTATTACTTATGAAGGAATAAAAATTAATATAATTGATACTCCTGGACACGCTGATTTTGGGGGTGAAGTTGAAAGAACTTTAAAAATGGTCAGCGGTGTTCTTTTATTAGTTGATGCTGCAGAGGGACCCCTTCCTCAAACAAAATTTGTATTAAAGAAATCTCTCGACTTAGGATTAAAACCAATCGTAGTTATTAATAAAATAGACAGAAAAGATGCGCGCCCGAATGAAGTTTTAAATGAAGTTTTTGATCTTTTCATTTCTCTTGGCGCTACGGAAGAACAGCTTGATTTTCCTTTTGTCTATGCGATTGCAAAACAGGGAATCGCTAAATCCGATCTTAAAGATGAGGGCACTTCTTTGATTCCGCTTCTCGATAATATAATAAAACATGTTCCTGTACCAACAGCCGATATAAACTCTCCGTTTCAAATGCTTATCTCTGCAATTGATTATAATGATTATCTCGGGAGAATTGGCATTGGCAGAATTCATAGTGGAGTAATAAAAACAGGAGAGAACATAGTTCTTATTACTCGCGAAGGTAAGAAGATTAATTCTAAAGTTTCAAAAATGTACTCCTTCGAAAATATTAAAAGAGTTGAAGTTGATGAGCTAAGTGCAGGCGATATTGGCTCAATTGCAGGTTTTGAAGATGTTGATATTGGAGATACGTTCGCAAGCCCTGAAAAACCGGAGGCTCTTCCTTTTGTTGCAATAGATGAACCGACAATTACAATGAATTTTATGGTAAACAATTCTCCTTTTGCCGGGCTGGAAGGAAAATATGTTACAACAAGAAACATTAGTGAAAGACTTTCAAAAGAATTGAAATCAAATGTTAGTCTCCGAGTTGAAATGACCGATTCTCCTGACATTTTCAGGGTAAGCGGAAGGGGAGAACTACATCTTGCAATATTGATTGAAAATATGAGAAGAGAGGGTTATGAAATGCAGGTTAGCAGACCTGAAGTAATTTTCAAAAAGATAATTGATGTTCTCTCAGAGCCAATTGAACATGTTATTATTGATGTACCTGAAGAATTTGTCGGAACGGTTATTGAAAAGCTTGGCAAAAGAAAAGGTGAAATGAAAAATATGCTTACATATAAAGACAATACAAGACTTGAGTTTGTAGTTCCTGCAAGAGGATTAATCGGTTACAGATCCGAATTTATGACTGATACAAAAGGTAACGGAATTTTGCATCATAACTTTAATGGTTATGAACCCTATAAAGGGGAAATTACTCACAGGCAAAGAGGAGCACTTGTTGCTATGGAAGCAGGTATTGCATCAGCTTATGCTATGTATAAGTTGCAGGAAAGGTCGGTGTTTTTTATTGAGCCGGGTACAAAAGTTTATGAAGGAATGGTTGTTGGGGAAAACTCACGCAATAACGATATGCATGTTAATGTTACAAAGACTAAACAGTTATCAAATATGCGTTCTTCCGGAGCTGATGAAGCAATCAGGCTTGAGCCGCCGACTATTCACACGCTTGAACAAGCTATCGAATGGATAACAGATGACGAATATGTCGAAATAACTCCCGGGAATATCAGGGTCAGGAAAAGATATTTAACAGATATGCAAAGAAAGAATGCAAGAATAGCTGCAAAACAAAGTGAAACTGTACCTGATAATTAACAGTAAAATTATTATATAACCTGTCTTTTGGTTCAATCCAATTTCTAATTTCTTTATATTTAAGTAATATAATTTTTGTTCTATTACTTAAGGAGTTTTTATGTCATCAGAAATAATTAAAGGATTAGAGCCGCCGATTCTCTGGCAAAGATTTTATGAAATTACACAGGTCCCGAGACCAAGTAAAAAAGAGGGAAAAATTCTGGCTCATATGCGTAACTTATTCAAAGAATTAAACATTTCATTTAAAGAAGACGCTGTTGGAAATATTGTTGCCTCACTTCCTGCTACAAAAGGATATGAGAATTCTTCAACAGTAGTTCTGCAGGGACACGTTGATATGGTTTGTGAAAAGAATAAAGAAACCAAACACGATTTTGACAATGATCCGATAACAATGGTAAAAGAAGATGGATGGATAAAAGCAAAAGGAACAACACTTGGGAGCGATAATGGAATTGGTGTTGCTGCTGCACTTTCTATTATAACCGATAAAGACGTGGTACACGGACCGGTTGAAATATTATTAACCATTGATGAAGAAACTGGTTTAACCGGCGCGACAAAAGTGGAACCGGGATTAATAGCAGGGAAAATTCTTCTCAATTTGGATTCTGAAGAGGATGGTGCTTTTTACGTAGGATGTGCGGGCGGTGTTGACACACTTGGAACTTTTAATATTGAATTTGAAAATGCACCATCAGGTTTTACCGCTTTCGAATTGATGGCTACAGGATTGAAAGGCGGACACTCTGGTTTGGATATAAACCGAAGCAGAGCAAATGGAATTAAAGTTCTTACCAGAGCTTTAGCACACATTGGTAAATTTGATTACCGGATAGCCAAAATTGATGGGGGCAGTTTAAGAAATGCGATTCCAAGAGAAGCTGAGGTAATTATTTTTATTAAGGATTCCGATGTAAAGGATATTGAAAAAATTGTAAGAGATGTTGAAAAAACTCTGGCAAATGAATTTAAAACTTCGGACAGACGGAGTAAAAATTAAATTTGAGCAAAATAGATCAGAATTTCTCAAAAGTATTTACAAGAAAATTTTCTGATAAATTAATTAATACCTTATTTGCTTTGCCCCATGGTATTATTATGATAAGTCAGGACATTCCCGATCTTGTTGAGACATCTACTAATCTTGCTAGCATTAAAACAGAAGGCGATAAAATAATAATAGGTACAAGCCAGCGAAGCTCAATTGAAAGTGCAAAGAAATATATTGCTCAAAATGTACGTTCAATCTTTTCTCTTGCAGGAGCTGAGATTGAAAAGACTGATGGCTACCCAGGTTGGAAACCGAATATGGATTCGGAAGTTCTTAAAGCATCTAAGAAAGTATTTCACAATCTGTTTAATAAAGAACCTGAGATTAAAGCGATTCACGCTGGGCTAGAGTGTGGAATACTTGAAGGAAAAAATCCCGGAATGGATATGATTTCATTCGGACCTACAATTATGGGTGCTCATTCGCCTGATGAAAGAGTAAATATTGAAACAGTCGGAAAGTTTTATTCTTTATTGAAAGGAATATTAAAGGAAATAGCTGAACAGAGAGTTAATAGGTTATTAAGTTATTAAGTTATTAAGTTATTAGTTATAGAGTCTCTATGCCTCGATACTTATAATTGCTTTAACTTCAGAGAAGTATTATTTTTACGAAAAGTTTTTCCATTTTTCCGGGCCCATAGCTCAGTTGGTTAGAGCAGCTGACTCATAATCAGCGGGTCGGTGGTTCAAGTCCATCTGGGCCCACGATTTTAAGCAAAAATCAAAACTTTTTTTATCTGCAATTCCTCCCATTGACCTAAAATGACCTAGAATTTAGCCCATTTCAGTGTTCAACTATGTCAAAAACTATGTCAATCGATAAGGCGATATTGTTTATAAGCTAGGCTGTAGTAGATAAAAATAATTTACAATACTTTTTTTTGTAGTCCAGGATTGAAAAATAGTAGAGTAATAAGAATTGAAGAAAGCAAACTGATTGATAGTCAGCAATCCCAAAGGGGAAGAAAACAAAGTTTACCTAGTCCTACGTTTCTTATACCTAAAATTTAAGCATGAGATATTTTTAAGATTTTTGTTAACCCTATTGATTCTTAACTTAATTATATACAGGCATTTTTTATTTTTATGTTAAACGTTTAACTAAAATAAATAATTAAAAAGTGCAATTATTGGTAAATATGGAATTCTTTATATCTAGGAATTAGGAACTAAGTATTTATTTCATTAGCTTTTAGTTAAACGTTTAACCTATAATATATGAGTACAACTATAAAAGATGTTGCTAAGAAAGCGGGAGTTTCTATTGCGACTGTTTCATTTGTAATTAACAATAATAATAAACGTGTATCCGCCGAAACCAGAGACCGAATATTAAAGACAATCAAAACACTTAACTATCATCCTTCTAAATCTGCAAGAAATTTAGTCTCAAAAAAAACCGGCTTTATAGGATTTATTATCACCGACGACCACTTTCTACGTACTGAACCATTTTATACGAGAATATTTCTTGGGGTTGAATTCGAGGCGAGAAATGAAGACTATTATATTTTATTAACTTCCGTCAATTCAAGTTTTAATAAGAATGAACAATTACCAAGGTTTATTCTTAATAAAGGTGTTGATGGAGTAATAATTGCAGGTAAAATCCCAGACAATCTTATCGAAAGACTTTCGAAATATAATTTACCAACTATCTTTATTGACTTTGTTCCTCCTTCAAACACTGTCCCTCTGGTTTTAATTGATAATATTCAGGGGGGGATATTAGCAACAGATCATTTGATTAATCTTGGACATAAAAACATTGCATTTATCGGTGGAGATGCAGAACATCCTAGTGTAAGAGATAGATTGAATGGTTACAAACAATCATTCGAAAAAGCAAAAATACCTCTCAAAAACAATTTAATTATTATTGATTCACCATATCCTGATCGGCAAAACGGATATAATTCGGCAAAACGGTTGTTCAATAAAAACAAAAACGTAACTGCAATTTTTGCCTGCAATGATGCGATGGCTATCGGCGTAATGCATTATTTAAAAGATAAAGGCTATGGTATACCAGGGGATGTATCCATAATAGGTTTTGATGATGTTGAAGCCGATCTAATGCTTGATCCGTTGTTAACAACAGTTAGAGTTCCTAAAGTTGAATTAGGGGCGGAAGCATTTAGATTGATGGCTAATATTTTAAAAAACAAAAAAACTATTAACAAAAAAATTCTTGTACCTGTCGAACTAATTGTCAGAGAATCAACTACACAATATAGAACCTAATAAACCTAAAAAATAAAAATGCTTGTAGCAGTATTTAATGGCATAAAAAATATCGTATTAGAGGATTATTCTTTGAGACCAATAACGTTTCGTAACAATAATAATAACAGTATTAAACAACAATAATTAACAATTAATTTCCTGGAGGCTCTAATGAGTAGTTTCAACAAAATCTCAAAATGGTGGATTGGATTTTTATCTGTCATCATTTTTCAAATCCCTTTGTTAGCGCAGAGTGGAATAAATGATATAGGAAGTTTCGAACAAAACTTGCCATCATACTGGACAAAAGGAGCAGAACCAAGTGGTTCCACATTAAGCTGGGCAACAGATGAGTTTCGTTCGATGGGAAGATCACTGAAGATAGAAAAGAATGTAACCACAGAAGCAGCAATGTGGGAGTCAGAGAATATGGCAGATTTGTGGTCAGAAAAACATTTTAAGGATGTAGATATAAAATTTGGATTGTATTATATGACATCCGGGGTAAATACAAATCCGGTAAATGATGATCAGAAATGGTATGTGACATATACATTTTATAAAGAAGACGGAACAGTAATAGGTGAGAAGAAGTTTGAATTAGATCAAAGTGCAGCAAGTACAAGCGGTTGGGTAGCAGATACAACAACAGTAGGTGAGATAGTATTACCGGAAGATTCCTGGACAACGATAATCAGGTTTGTAGGTGGAAAAGATGCAACAGGAACAGTATGGACAGACGATTATCTGTTTAATGGCAGAGACGGTTGGGCAGGACAGGATTGGAATACACAAGTTGGAGTACCGACAGGATGGTTTTACTGGATGCCTCCAATAGGGGGAAACGATGGAGTATTGGATCAAGGATATGAGAACACAGTAGTAACAGATGAAGAAGCATACGATGGAAACTATTCACTAAAATTTGATATACCGGTAGGCACACACGATGGGTTTGTTTCAACTAAAAGATTTGAACTTGATGAGGCACAACCTGGTGATGTATTAAGAATAAGCGTTTGGATAAAAGGAATGAACCTTCAGCCTGATTCAGCATTGACAGTTGGAGATGCATGGAGTGTATCACTTACAGCAATATACCATACAACATTAACCAATAATGAAGGTTGGGGACAATATGAAGCCAGTCCCGATATACCATTAGTATTTCCAAATGCAACATCCTTTGACTGGAAACAATTTTATGTAGACGTTACTGTACCTGACCCGCCATCAGGTGAAACAGCAAAATCTATATCAGTAAGATTACATCCGTTGGGAAGATTTTCTGGTACAGTTTATATGGATGATTTAACAGTTGAAAAACTGAGTCTCCCGGGAATAAATGAGATAGGAAGTTTCGAGCAAAGCTTACCATCATACTGGACAAAAGGAGCAGAACCAGATGGTTCAACATTAAGCTGGGCAACAGATGAATATCGTTCAATGGGAAGATCACTTAAAATAGAAAAGAGTGCAACCACAGAAGCAGCAATGTGGGAATCAGAGAATATGGCAGATTTGTGGTCAGAAAAACATTTTAAGGATGTAGATATAAAATTTGGATTGTATTATATGACATCCGGGGTAAATACAAATCCGGTAAATGATGATCAGAAATGGTATGCAAGTTATTCGTTCTATGATAGTGCAGGTGTATTGATAGGAGAGAAGAAATTCGACTTAGATCAAAGTGTAGCCAGTACAGGCGGTTGGGTAGCAGATACAACAGCAGTAGGCGAGATAGTATTACCGGAAGATTCGTGGACAACGATAATCAGGTTTGTAGGAGGGAAAGATGCAACAGGAACAGTATGGACAGATGATTATTTATTTAACGGCAGAGACGGCTGGGCAGGACAGGATTGGAATACACAAGTTGGAGTACCGACAGGATGGTTTTACTGGATGCCTCCAATAGGGGGAAACGATGGAGTATTGGATCAAGGATATGAGAATACAGTAGTAACAGATGAAGAAGCATACGATGGAAACTATTCACTAAAATTTGATATACCGGTAGGCACACACGATGGGTTTGTTTCAACTAAAAGATTTGAACTGGCTGATGTTATGCCGGGTGATAATTTAAGAATAAGTGTTTGGATAAAAGGAATGAACCTTCAGCCTGATTCAGCATTGGCAGTTGGAGATGCATGGAGTGTATCACTTACAGCAATATACCATACAACATTAACCAATAATGAAGGTTGGGGACAATATGAAGCCAGTCCGGATATACCATTAGTATTTCCAAATGCGACATCTTTCGATTGGACTCAATTTTATGTAGACGTTACAGTGCCTGACCCGCCATCAGGTGAAACAGCAAAATCTATATCAGTAAGGTTACATCCGTTGGGAAGATTTTCTGGTACAGTTTATATGGATGCTCTCGAAGTGAAGAAGACCGGTGTAACAGGTGTAGA
Organism: uncultured Ignavibacteria bacterium; assembly: GCA_963727535.1. Taxonomy (GTDB): domain Bacteria; phylum Bacteroidota; class Ignavibacteria; order Ignavibacteriales; family Ignavibacteriaceae; genus RBG-16-34-14. Next base: position 810,757 of record CAVSGR010000001.1, on the reverse strand, counting down.
AAGCACAGAATTCTTACCTGCCGATTATAATTTATTCCAGAATTATCCAAATCCTTTTAATCCCACTACTACTATCAGCTATTCGATACCAAATGTTTCATATGTTACTTTGAAGATATATGATATTCTAGGTCGGGAAGTTAGGACATTGATTAACAGTGAACAGAATATTGGTATTCATAATGTTCAGTGGAATGGCGACAATAATTATGGTAGTAAAGTTTCAAGTGGTATTTATCTATATAAACTTGAAGCCGGTAATTTTACAAAGACCAAGAAATTGGTACTGCTTAAATAAGTTCTATTTTATAAGCGGGTGCTAAAAGTTTAGCACCCCTTATTTTTATGCTTATTGTAGATTTAAATAAATTTTCTTTTCATGTAAAAACAGGCGGATGTAATGTTCACTTTTACTAATAAAGTAATTGCTTCATTATTCTGTTTATTGCTTTTGTTCGCTGGTGCAGTTGTTCACGCAGGAACAACAGGAAAAATTTCCGGGAAAATATTAGATGCTTCAACCAAGGAAGCTCTGATTGGAGCCAATGTTATTATTGAGGGAACTAACCTGGGTGCAGCAACGGATTTTGATGGTAATTATTTTATAATAAATATTCCTCCCGGTACTTATAATATCAAAGCCTCTTTAGTTGGATACGCATCTATTACATTTACAAATGTTAAAGTATCTGTAGATCAAACCACAAAAATTGATTTTGAATTAGCTGAAGAATCAATTCAACTAACAGACGTCGTGGTTACTGCCGAAAGATCTATAGTAAGGAAAGATTTAACATCAACTGAACAAAATGTTAGTGGCGAAGATATTTCAATGCTTCCCCTTGAAGATGTTTCAGCAGTAGTAAATTTACAAGCTGGTGTTGTAGATGGTCACTTTAGAGGAGGAAGAGATAGCGAGGTTAAATATTTGATTGATGGTGTTCCCGTAAACGATGTCTATTCCGGTCAGTCATCATTATCAGTAGAAGTGAACAGTATTCAGGAAATTCAGGTACTCACTGGTACATTCAATGCTGAATATGGTGAAGCCCTATCTGGTGTAGTAAACCAGGTTACAAAGATTGCCGGTGATAAATTAGATGGAGATATTTCTTTCTATTCAGGAGATTATATAAGCACCCATAAAAATATTTTTACAAACATAGGCAGTGTTAATCCATCTGATGTTTATAACGTTCAGGGAAACTTAAGCGGACCCGTTCCGGGATTTGGAAATTTACTGAAGTTCTTTTTTTCCGGCAGATACAATGATGATGAAGGAGCAATTTATGGACAGAGAATTTTTAACCCATCAGATTCGTCTAACTTCTCAGCTAATAATTCTGCGGATTGGTATGTGGGCTCAACAGGAGATAAAAAATATGTCCCGATGAATTTCAGCAGGAAATTATCACTTCAGGGAAAATTGGCTGTTAATGTTGGTGGGGGGAAAGGGATAGTTCTTTCCGCTTTATATCAGGATAATAAATTCCGTGATTATGATCATATTTATAAATTAAACCCGGATGGCGATTATAAAAAATTTCAGAAAAGCTTTTTAGGTATTGCAAGCTATACACTTTTGCTAAGCAACTCGGCGTTCGTTGATTTTTCTGCTTCGGGAATCAGGTCGGAATATAAGCAGTATGTTTATGAAAACCCGCTTGACCCGCGATATGTAAATCCTGACAGGAAAAAAGATGTAAGCGGTAATTCATTTTTAACTGGTGGTACACAAAACTGGCATTTTAATCATACCACAACGAGCATAACCGGCAAAACTGACTTCACTTGGCAGATTGACAACATAAATCAAATTAAATCAGGGTTTGAATTTACTCATCACGATTTACAGTATGAGGATTTTCAAATAATTATTGATGCAACTTCAAATTTTGAACCTAAGATACCGGAACCCGGTGCTTTTAATTTTAATATATATCAATCCAATCCATATCAATTTGCATATTATATTCAGGATAAATTAGAGTATGATTACTTAATAGTTAATGTAGGTTTAAGGTTTGATTATTTTGAACCTGATGGAAAATATTTAAAAGATCCTAATAAAATTAATGAGCTTGATGAATTTTTGCCGCCATTTCCCGATTCATTATTAATAAAAGCAAAATCAAAGTATCAGGTTAGTCCTCGTATAGGGTTGTCTTACCCTATATCGGATAAAGGTGCAATTCATATTTCATATGGTCATTTTTTCCAAATTCCGCCTTTCGAAAATTTATACAGAAATCCAAATTTCAGAATTCCTTTAACAGGTGACTTTCCGGAGAATATCGGAAACACAATTGGGAATGCTGACCTTAAACCTCAACAAACTATTATGTATGAGATTGGTCTGCAGCAAGCTTTAACAGATGAATTAGGAATTACAATTACAGGTTATTATAAGGATATTCGGAATTTACTTGGATCCGAAATCTATATAAAAAATGAATTTAGAAAATTCAGTAAACTTGTTAACAGGGATTATGGTTCTGTTAAAGGTATCACTCTGTCATTAGAAAAGAGATTTAGTTATGGTATAGGTGCCACATTAGATTATACTTTCCAGGTTGCAAAGGGAAGTGCTTCTGATCCTAATGCTGCTTTTAATAATGCCCAGTCAAATCCGCCCATCGAGGAAAATAAGCAGCTTGTGCCTTTAGACTGGGATAGAACTCACTCTTTAAATTTTACTTTGACACTTGGAATACCCGGGGATTACATTGCAAGTTTTATTGGAAGACTTGGTTCGGGATTACCATACACACCATCATTACAGAATCAAAGGACAGGGTTGGAAAACAGTGATAACAGACCAGCTTTTTTTGATGTAGATTTTTATGTAACGAAATATTTTGAAATAGTTGGTCAGAAATTATCAGTCTTCGCGAAGATTTATAACCTGTTTGATACTCTCAACGAGATTAATGTTTTTGGCGATACAGGCAGGGCTGGAGAAACTCTTGAACTCACAAGGAATCAACAACCTCCCAGAGGTGTAAATACTGTTCAGGAATTTTTTACAAGACCCGATTTTTATTCTTCACCTAGACAGATTGTAGTTGGTGCTTCTTTTTCTTTTTAGTGTATTTATTTATCGGAGTGTAAAGTGTTGATGAAAAAAAAGATTTTCACTTATTTAATTCTTATTGCAGCATTTACAATTAATAATCCGGGTTTGATTCTGGGGCAAAGAATCGTTGATAAAAACAAGGGTGATCATAACCAAACAAAAAAAGGTTATATGGATGGAAACCTTGCAGCAACTGTTTATTATAACTTCGGAGAAATCGCAGACTGGGAGAATGAGCCCAATAGAAGTGGGGTCTGGCCGAAGGGGACTAATCATACCTATGTAGATGGAGTTGCAATTATTGTACAAGCGGAAGCAAAGGATCCCGCGGGAAATTTAATTCATCCTCTCGAATCGAATTACTACGAATTTACTCGTTATAATGCTTCGACAGGTATAACATATGGTTGGTGGCCTCTGCCGGGATATACTTCTCAGTTTAGTAGTTCCCCTGCCCGAAGTGATGATCCGAATACCTGGCCCACTTCGTGGCCTGATAGACCTCTGGATTGGGATAACAGCTGGAATGGATTTTTTGGTAAAGGTGTTTTTAATGCTGATGTGGAGACCTACTTTGTTTTTGATGATAATGAAGATAGGCAGTACATCCTGGAACACAATTTTACTCCTGATGCTGATGACCCATCAAGAGGAGGATTGGGAATGCAAGTCAGAGCAAGAGGTTTTCAGTGGTCACAGGTTCTCGCAGAAGATGTAATCTTCTGGTACTATGAAATTACAAATATGGGCACTTATGATTATGATAAGACTTTATTTGCACAATATGTGGATTGGGGCATAGGCGGGCATGATAATTCTTCAAACAATGCCGGTGATTATAATGAATTGTTGGATATGTCATATGCCTGGCTCAAACCAGGTATTTTAGGCAGCCCTGGAAACTGGAGTCCGGTTGGATATGCTGGTTATGCTTTCCTCGAGAGTCCCGGTGTTCCCGATGATGGAATTGATAATGATTCTGATGGTCCTACTGATGAAAAGCGCGATAACAATCCGGTTAATTTTATCACTGATCCAAACTTAGATCCTTTTCTAAGAAATCCTTTTCAGGATACAACAAAATTTTCTGCATTTTATGGCTATTCCTGGAGACCACATTGGGATGCAGATGAAAATGCGAATTGGAGTTCTTATTTTGATTTAAATGAAAACGGTCAGTGGGACGAAGGTGAATCTCTTAACGATGATGTTGGAACTGATGGAATAGGTCCATTTGACGATAATTATACAGGACCCGATATTGACGGAACAGAAGGAAATGGAAAACCTGACCAGGGAGAACCAGATTTTGGTATTCTTGATAAGGATGAATCAGATCAGTTGGGACTTACCGGATTTAAAATTTATGCCGTACACACTTATGAACTGGATAATGATGAAGAAAACTGGACAGTACTTTCGGGTCTTCCATCTCCGCATGGTGAATCTCTTGTAGGAGTTAATTTAGCCAATTATTTCTCAAGCTATCTTTTTAGCATGAATGGAAGAAATACATATTCCGCTTCTACTGGTGTAATTGAAGAAGCAGGTGAAACAGAGAGATTTTCAATGTCGATGATTTTTGGAATTAATACTGATGATATTTTCAGAAGAAAGAAAACAGTTCAGCAAATTTATAATGCTAATTATCGTTTTGCAAAACCGCCTGAGAAACCTATTCTTACCGCAGTACCCGGAGATCATAGAGTAACATTATACTGGGATGATCGTGCAGAAAAAACATTCGACAAATTTTACCAGAGAATAAATTTTGAGGGTTACAGGGTTTATCGTTCTACTGAACCAAATTTTCTTGAAGACAAAATTATTACTGACGCTTATGGTAAGCCGGTATTCAGATCCCCACTTGCTCAATTTGATTTAATAGACGGAGTAACCGGTTTGCATCCGATTGATGTAAATGGAGCAAAATTCTTTTTGGGTGATGATTCAGGAATTAAACATTCCTTTATTGATACAACAGTCCAGAACGGACAAACTTATTATTATGCTATTGCTGCTTATGACAGAGGATTTGAAACTGTAACTGTTCAGGGAAATATTGAAGGTATTCCTCCTTCGGAAACAACTACTATACTTAAAAAAGATATTAATGGAAACATCTCAACTGATATTAATACTGCTGTAATTACTCCAAGAGCACCTGCTGCCGGTTATCTCCCACCTGAAATACAATCCTTTGAGGGAAGTGGTCCTGGAACCGGGAAAATTTCTATTAGTATTCTCAATCCGGATTCAATTAAGAATTTTAATACTTACCGTTTAGAATTTTTTGATAACTCTCCTTTTCATAATTCTGCCCATCCTAAATATTCTCTTATAGATGTAATTAAAAATGATACTTTATTAAACTTGCAGACAATTAACGGAGTTAAAGAACAAACTCCTATCATTGATGGCTTTACTGCCGATGTTAATAGCGATACCTCGGTGACGATTGATTTTGATAAATCAGGATGGATTGTTGGCAATAGTAATTACACAGTTCAGATTGGTTTTGATGAAAGATATCGAGCTGCATATCTTGGGAAAAAAATTGATTACCCTGCTGATTTTGAAATTCAGTTAACTGAAGCTGGGCAGGGTGATTTATCTTTCCCCGCGACAAGCTTTAGTCAGCCTATTCAATCTAACATTATCATAAAAAATGTTACGGAAGAGAAAGATCATTTCCAGTTTATCTTCCGTGATGAGAATACAGATGGAATGTTCAATGATGGTGATGCAATATTTTTTGTCTTTGGGGATTCATTAGGTAAACCCGCCACAAGTAATTCGGATCTACGTGTCAGCTGGTCAGTTACTTTAATTAAAGACACTACAATTGAAGAAGAAGATCAAATACCTCCTCAAATCGGGGATGTCTTTAAAGTTGTCAATACAAAACCATTCAGAGACGGTGAATTCTATGAGTTTACCACAAAAGGTCAGGGTTTTGATAAAACCAATGCTTTGGCAGAAATGAATAATATTGCTGTTGTGCCCAATCCTTATGTTGGTGCAGCATCGTGGGAACCGCTTTCTAGTGAAGTTGGAAGAGGTGAAAGAAGAATATTTTTTATTCATTTACCTTACCAATGTACAATTAGAATTTATACTATTAGCGGAAAACTAGTTAACACAATTGAACATTCAAGTACCATTTCAAATGGACAGGAAAGCTGGGACCTCGTTTCTAAAGACGGGATGGATATTGCTTTCGGTGTGTACGTCTTTCACGTTGATGCGCCTGGAGTCGGTGAAAAAATTGGAAAGTTTGCGATAATAAAATGATAAAATCTAAAAGTTTTAATCTTTGCAAGAGGATGGTATGAATAAAATAACTCACGCAAAAATATTTTTTTTACTTCTGGTTTTTTTCTTATGCAATCAAAATCTATATTCTCAGAACGTCTCGAAGACCGGCACAACTGCAGCTTCTTTTTTAGAAATTGGAGTTGGTGCACCTGCCAATGGAATGGGAGGCGCATTTGTTGGGATTGCAAATGACGCTTCAGCTTTGTATTGGAATGTAGGAGGAATTGCGAACCTTACTCAATATGAAGTAATACTAACTCATACTGATTGGATTGCCGACACAAGATTTGATTATGCCGGTTTGATTATGCCTTTAGGCGATTTTGGAAATTTGGGCCTAAGCTTTACTTCGCTTTCAATGGATGACATGAAAGTAAGAACTGTTGAACAACCTGAGGGAACAGGAGAGAATTTTAGTGCCGGAGATATAGCTATCGGCATTTCATTTGCGAGACATTTAACGGACAGATTTTCAGTGGGCATAACCGCTAAATATATCCAGCAAACTATATGGCATATGAACTCATCTGCATTTGCCATTGATGCAGGCACCACCTTTAGAACGGATTTATTAGGAGGTTTAACAATTGGAGCCGTAATGTCAAACTTTGGTACTCCCATGCGGCTTGAGGGAAGGGATTCAAGATATTTTATTTCAGTTGATCCAACCAAGCAAGGCTCAAATGATAGAATACCTGTTAACATTGAATTAGATTCGTGGGACCTGCCGCTTTACTTCCAAATAGGTGTTTCAACTCATGCATTTAATTACGATGATTATAAATTAATTATCTCTGCAGATGCTTTAGTCCCTAATAATGATTACCAGAGTTTAAATGTTGGAACAGAGTTTTCATTTATGGATTATTTATACCTTAGAGCCGGATATAATTCTCTTTTTCTCCAGGATGCCGAAGGCGGGTTATCATTTGGTGCTGGCGTAGATTCTAAAATGTTATTGAGTACCGCAACCGTAAATTTCGATTATGCTTTTAGAGACTTCGGGCGTTTGAAAAATGTGCACTGTTTTTCTGTAGGGATAAAGTTTTAATAATTATTCCTATAATATTTTTCCTCAAATTCTTTTGAAAATAACAATTGAAAATATTTTTACTCATATTATTTTTTCTAAATCTGAACATTGGCTTTTCTCAGGACCTGTTCGATGAATACAATAAGAATAAGATTAATAAAGAAGAAATTGTTGCTGAGGTTGACACAATAAAAATTACTGCAGAAGAATTTTATTACAATTACGAATTTGGACCTGCATTCCCTAAAAGGAAAAGTAATTCTAAAGAAACTCAATTAAACTATATTATCGATGAAAAGCTTCTGGCACTGGAGGGTTATCAAAAAAAAAGTATTGAACAGGATTATGCAAAAGGATTATTTAAAGATATTCAATCTGATTTAGCGACTGAAGAATTATTCAAAAAAGAAATTTTACCCAAAGTAGAAGTAAATGAAAATGAAATTCAAAAAGTTATACGCAAGAAACTTATTGAATATAAAACCAGGTGGCTTTATTCTGATAGTCAGCAATCAATAGAAAATTATCTTACAAAGTTGAACAACGGAATTCCATTTGATTCTCTTTTTTATTCACAAATAAATGATTCTGTTTTTACTGATGACAGAGAAATGAAAAGCAGTTTATATGATATCTATGTTAAAAACCCGGTCTTCGCACAAATCCTTGATACTCTGAAAGCAGGGAATATCTCGGCTCCTATTCGTACGGACGATGGATGGTACATTGTTAAAATTGATAACATCTGGGAAAATTTGATTTCAAACGAAACTGAGCAAACTAAGCTCAGGTATGAGTCAATTGAAGCAATAAGAAAAAGTAAAATGGATGCTTTATCAGATCAGTATGTGAATGACTTAATTTCAAGCGAGAAACCTATTATTAAACGGGATGCATTTAATATTCTTAGATCCTTCTTAGGAAAGACTTTGCTCACGCCAGAAAAGTATAACGAATGGGAATTAGATAAAAAACTGGATACGGCACTATCCAACCTTGGATTAAAAAGAGGCGAGAAGTATCCGGGTATTTCACTGGTTGTTGGTGCAAATAATAACTTTTCATTGGATGAATTTATTATTTGGTATAGGGATCGGGATCAGTATGTTAAGTTTTTAAAAGATGATCTGACTAGTTTTTCAATATCCTTGGAAAATTTAGTCTGGCTTATGGTAAGAGATAAACTATTGACAAAAGAAGCTTTTGAAAAAAAATATGATAAAACCGGCTGGGTAAAAAAACAATCGGGTTGGTGGAAAGATAAAATAGCCTACAGCGCTTATAGAAATGAATTGGCAAATTCAATTACTTTGAATTCGGAAGAAATTAATCTGGTGAATGAGAAAAAAAAATCTGAATCTGATATCTTAAGTGAAAAGTTAACTGGAAAAATTCTTCACAAGATTCTGGAGCTGAAGAAAAAATATAAAGTAAAAATCAACAAAGATGTGCTGGATAAAATAAATGTGTCATCGGAAAATGATAAAAAAGCTATTGATATGTATTTAATAAAAAGAGGTAGTTTAATTCCAAGACCGATATATCCTTCAATTGATAATGATTGGGCGAGCTGGGAATAGAAATTTTATATGAAATCTTTTTTAAATATTGTAACCATAGTCCTCTTCAGTTATGTTTTAATGGGTTGCAGCAACAATAATAAAAATTCTCATGATGCAATATTATACTGGTGTTCAAATAACACCGATGAAATAATATTTGCTAAAGCTATTACAGATAAATGGAACAAGAACAACCCCAACGATCAGGTTAAATATCAACCTGTGCCTGAAGGAAGATCGAGTGAAGAAATTATACTTGCTGCAGTTGTGGGAAATACCACTCCGGACATTTATTCCAACATGTGGCAGGGAGACGTTGAAGCTTATGCCCAGGCGGGAGTATTGGTTGCTTTGGATTCACTCAAAGGCTTTATGGATTTTCTATATGAACGCTGTGACGCCGCTGTTATTAAAGAAATAACATCTCTAGATGGTCATATCTACCAGGTTCCGTGGAAAATCAATCCTATTATGCTGATTTATAATGTTAACATTATTAATGGTCTGGAATTGCGGGGTCCACCAGAAACTTATTCGGATTATTTTAACGCTTCGCAAAAATTCCAAAAAGATTCTGATGGTGATGGATATGTTGACAGGTGGTTTGGGTATAGTGAAGTAGAAGTAACATGGTGGCAAAGATTCTTTGACTTTTATCCGTTGTATCTTGCAGCATCAGGTGGAGCGCCGTTGGTTAAAAATAACAAAGCAGTTTTCAATAATAAGTACGCGATTGAGGTTTTTTCTTTTCTGAGTGAATTGTACAAAAAAAATTATTTTTCAAAAGAAAAACTTTCTGCACGGCAGGATCCTTTCTTAAGCAGTGCTATTGCAACAAGATTTACAGGTCCATGGGAAATAGCTCACGCCGAAAAGTTTAAGCCGAAAGGTTTTGAATACAAATATTCTTTCATGCCTGTACCCGATGAACATAAAGGACCTGTTTATACATACGGTGATCCGAAAAATATAGTTATCTTTAAAACTTGCAAGAATCCTCAGGCGGCATGGAATTATATAGAAACCCTTATTGATAAAGAAGGCGATCTGAAACTCTTAGAAATAACAAACCAATTACCAAGAAGAAAAAATCTTAGTGTTAATACTTTTTTTGGTGATTATTTCAAGAAAAATCCAAAGATGAAAATATTCGCAGATCAGTCAATGTATGTTAAAGGGACCGACGCATCTCCGGTATTGAAAGAAATTTTTGATCTGATTTCCCAACAGTACGAGGCTTGTGTGGTTTACGGCAAAAAGACTCCCGAAGAAGCTATCAAAGATGCTGCAGATGCTGTTAATTTATTATTTCTCAAGTAGATCATTTTAAAATGATTAATAGAAAAAAAATATTACCCTACCTGCTTGTATCGCCTTATATAATACATTTTTTTCTTTTTGTTGCTTTTCCAGTAGGCTTTTCAATTGTACTTACATTTCATAAATGGAATATTATTTCTCCAATGGAATATACAGGACTTAATAATTATGTAAGATTATTCAGTGATAAAACGTTCCTTAGATCAATAGGGAACACCCTGATATTTTTAGTTATTCATATTCCTCTTCAAATTATTTTTGCTTTATTTCTTGCGGAAGTATTAAATCAAAAAATTAAATTAAGAGGTCTTTTCAGAGGAGCATTTTTTCTTCCTGTGATTGTTTCAGGAGTTGTAGTTACAATTTTGTGGCAGCAGTTATTCGGGCTTGACACGGGTTTGCTTAACAGATTATTAACCGGGATTGGTTTAGGTAAGGTTGGCTGGTTAACCGACCCTGATATAGCAATGAGTTCTATTGCGATAATGGCTACATGGAAAAATGTCGGGCTTTACATTATACTTTTTTTAGTTGGGCTTCAAACTGTTCCGCCTCAATATTATGAAGCTGCTGAACTTGAAGGAGCTACTCACTGGCAGAAGTTTTTTAAGATTACATTACCAATGATAAATCCAACAATTTTTATGGTTGTAATACTCTCAACAATTGGCGGTTTTTCATTATTTATTGAACCTTATGTCATGACCGGAGGGGGACCCTTGAATAGCACCATATCAGCTGTCCTTTATATATATAAGCAGGGATTTTTCTATTATCACATGGGTTATGCAGCCACATTAGGATTATTCTTCGCTTTAATAATTTTGGGAGTAGTAGTAATTCAGAAAAAATTTATTGAGAAAGAAAATTGAAAAAAGTAAAAAAGATATTGTTTTATTTGGCTTTAACTGTTAGTGCCCTGGTTTTTGTGTATCCATTTTACTGGATGATAATGGCATCAATTTCACCAGAAAATGAAATTGGAAATTTATCGCTTCTGCCGACTTCACTAACTTTGGGCAGTTATTCACAAATGCTTGATAAAATTCCGATCGGTGGTGCATTTATAAATAGCCTTATTGTTGCATCTTCAATCACCGTAGGTGTATTAGTTTTCGGATCTATGATTGGTTATGCATTATCTAAACTCGAGTTTAAAGGCAGGGATTTAATTTTTTACGTCATAATATTTACAATGACACTTCCATTCCAAATAACTTTAATACCACAATATATTATTATGGTAAAGTTTGGCTGGATTGACACATACTGGGCATTGATAGTCCCATATTTTATCAACGCATTGGGTATAATTATGTTCAGGCAATATTTTAAATCCATACCCCAAAGTTTAATTGATTCAGCAAGACTTGATGGATGTAACGAATTAGAAATAATATTCAGAATACTCTGGCCAAACTCAATGCCGGCTATAATTACAATAGGTATAATAACTTTTATGGCTTCCTGGAATGAGGTGCTCTGGCCGTTGATTGTTATTCGCGATGAAAGTTTAATGACTATGCCGCAGTTAGTTACCCTGTTTGCTGTTGGAGGAAGAGCCGAGTCACAGTTAGGTGTTAAATTAGCATCGGCTGTTATGCTCGCATTGCCAATAGTCCTGGCTTATTTGTTCTTCCAAAAATATTTCATACAGAGTATGGCTTCAACAGGAATTAAGGAATAATATGGGCAGACATTTTATTAAAACAAATTATGGAAATAAATGAAAGCAATTAGAACGGGGATTGTAATTAAGCCTGATTATAAAAGAGTTCTTTACAAACCTTTTACGATTCTCTCTGAAGAGAGAGTCATAAAAATTATCGGAAGAATTATGACTCTTTCTGAAAAGGAAATTAAAAAAGAACTTAAACAGGTAATGACGGAATTTGAGGAACGGCATCAAAGGCTGCGCAGTTTTTTTCTTAACAGGTTTGAACAGATGAGGAGGTATTTATTAACAGACCTGACGTTAAGTGAAGAGAGAAAATTATTAATCGGAGCCTATTTTACACAGGAATATTCTCTAGAATCTGCTGCACTTTTTAATCCTTCAATCGTATGGCATCCAGATCAAACGGATTTACCGGATGGAAGCCGTCGTTTTATATTAAGCTTAAGAGCTACCGGGGAGGGGCATATTTCGTCAATAACTTTTAGGACAGGAATAATTGATAAAGAGAATAGAATAACTATTACTACTCCTACTCGGTATGTTACGATTTCAGAAAATATTACAAATCCGGTTTATGAAAAAATGCTTTTTGAACGAAAGCTTACTGAACTTGATTTAATGAATGATTTTGCAAAGAAAATTTTAGGCGGTCTTGAAGATATTTTTACAATTACTGACCTTGAGGAAAGTATAAAAGTTTTAGTACGTCCTTTCAAAAACAAACCAGGGGAAAAAGAATTAACTGCAAGAGCAATTCTATCACTTGCCCTTTCTAATTATGAAATTCAATACTCATCTGATCAAAGACTCTCAGAGCGGGTGATTTTTCCTCATTCCCCTTCGGAAATAAATGGAATTGAGGATGCTCGTTTCGTTGAGTTTATTGAAGATGACGGTCAAAGAACTTATTATGCTACTTATACAGCTTACGATGGCAAAGTTATTTTTCCACAACTTCTCGAGACTAGGGATTTTCTTCATTTTAAAATAAGCACATTAAACGGACCGGAAATAAAGAATAAAGGGATGGCACTTTTCCCTAGAAAAATAAACGGGCTTTATGCAATGATATCCCGGCAGGATAATGAAAATATTTTTTTAATGTATTCGGAACATCTTCATTTCTGGTACACAAAAGAATTTAATTCTTAAACCGACTTATCCCTGGGAATTTATACAGCTTGGTAACTGCGGTTCGCCAATTGAAACAGATGCAGGCTGGCTTGTTTTAAGTCATGGAGTTGGGTCTATGAGAGAATATACTATAGGAGCTTTTTTATTGGATAAAAATGATCCATCAAAAGTTATTGGTCGTTTGGAAGAGCCGCTGTTAACTCCTAATGAAATTGAAAGAGAAGGTTATGTCCCCAATGTTGTTTATAGCTGCGGTGGGGCAATACATGGAGATGAACTTATTATTCCTTATGCTATGTCGGATCATGCATGCAGCATCGCGAAAGTTAGTATCAGTGAATTACTAAAAAAATTAACTGAGTCTAAACCATAAATTATAAAAGGTAACCTAATTGAAAATATCCAGATACGGTAAAAATCCTATTCTTACTAAAGAAGATGTGCCATTTAAAGTTAACAGTATTTTTAATGCCGGCGCTGTTAAATTCAACGGCGGCTATCTGCTTCTATGCAGAGTTGAAATGCCAATTGGCAGATCTTCACTCGTAATTGCTGAAAGTAAAGACGGATTTAATTATAAAGTGTGTGAAAAACCAATCTTGACTTCCGAAGATCATAAAGATTTTAATGATTATGTTAAATGGGGAATTGAAGATGCAAGGATTACACAAATCGAAAATAAATTTTTTATAACATACACCGGCTATTCCAAATATCAGCCTTTAGTAATTTTGGCTGAGACAGAAGATTTTAAGAACTTCATAATTCACGGACCTATTTCCGAGCCTTCAAATAAAGACTGTGCAATATTCCCGGGAAAAATTAATGGATATTACTGGAGGGTTGACCGTCCTTCTGCAGAAAACAGAAGAGATATCTGGATAAGCCGAAGTCCAGATCTGATTCACTGGGGCGGTTATAAAGCACTTCTTGAACCGGAAAGAGGAACATGGGAGTCTGATAAAATCGGGTCGTCAAGTACCCCGGTTAAAACCAAAGACGGTTGGTTGATGCTTTATCATGGTGTAAGATCATTTGGAACCGGCTCTATTTACAAACTCGGAGTTGTTTTACTTGAACTTGACAAACCATGGATAGTAAAAGGAAAAAGCAGAGAACCAATTCTTTCACCGGATGAAGATTATGAACGTATTGGCGATGTGAATAATGTTATCTTTTCAAATGGATGGATTATAGAAGATAATGATGATGTTAAAATTTATTACTCAGGTGCCGATATGAATATCTGTTTAGCAGAAACAAATGTGGAATATCTTCTATCATTATGTGTTAGCTGACAATATTTGAAAAAATTTAATTTTAATATTATCCGGATTTTAATACCGCTTTTCATTTTTCTTTGCAGTGAGCTATCATTCGCTCAAACAAATTTCATTGTTAATAAATCTCATCTTGATTACCTCTACGAAGAAATTAATGTAAATGGAAAAGAGATGGCTATAATTCATATTTATAGTAACGCTCCTGATTATAAATATGTCGGTGCTGATGATGAGGGTTATGCTTGCATAGATGATGCTGCCCGCGCTGCAATCTTTTACCTGGAATATTTTAAGGCTTTTAAGGATACCTTAAGTCTCAATATGTTCCATAAGCTTATTAATTTTGTTCTTTATATGCAGGCAGAGAATGGCTTCTTTTATAACTTTATGTTGGAAGATCATTCGATTAATAAAACTTTTAGAACAAGTATCGCCGAACCAAACTGGTGGTCGTGGCGCGCCCTCTGGGTTTTGATGGAAGATTATAAATATTTCGCCAATTCAAAAACCGAAAATATAATTACTGTCAAACAAAGTATTGAAAAGACTATTCAAGCAATTAAGAAAAATATTCCCAAAGAGAAAGGGAAAGTATTAATTGATGGAATCGAATTTCCGGATTGGCTTCCCGGGGATATTGCATCCGATCAATCTGCGCTTTTAGTATTAAGCCTTTTCGATTATTATAAAATATCCGGCGATAAAGAAATCCTGGACTACCTGCAGTTATTGGTTGATGGAATTATGATGATGCAGATTCAGGATCCGGAAAGTGAATTTAATGGTGCATTCCTTAGCTGGCAGAATACCTGGCATGGATGGGGCAATTCACAGTCTTATGCTTTATTGAAAGCTTACGATATTTTAAGAGATGAGAAAATTAAGACGAGTGTTTTATTAGAGTTGAATAATTTTTATGACCAATTAATCGAGTCTGGTTTCCTGAGCTATTTCAAAGTTCAAAGGAATGATTGTAAATATGAAGTTGTCGAATCAAGTAAATTTTCACAAATAGCTTATTGTATCAGACCTATGGTATTTGCTTTACTCGAAGCATATAACATTACATCAGATTCGACTTATGCAATAAAAGCAGGTAAGATTGCTAAATGGTTTATTGGTCGTAATCCAACAGGAACCGTTATGTACAATCCGCATAATGGAATTTTTTATGATGGAATTGAAAATAAAAATTTAATCAATAAAAATTCGGGGGCAGAATCTACAATTGAAGGATTATTATCGTTGTTAAAAATTTCTTTAAATCCTGTTGCATTAAAAGAATTTGAAAAGGCAGATTAACTTTTTTTTAAAATGGTCAAGATTTGTTTAAGAGAAAAGAATTAAATGAGAATTGGAATTTTGCATTAGCTGATTCTTCTTCTATCGAAGCTTTACCCAATCAAATAATCAAACCCGGAGAATGGTTCTCTGCATCGGTGCCGGGAACAATCCATACTGATTTATTAGCCAATAAGTTTATTGAAGATCCTTTCTATTCAGATAATGAATTGAGATTAAATTGGATTGCCGATTGCGATTGGATTTATCTGACCAAATTTGATTTTAAAGATGCTGCTGAAAAAAATGTTAACCTGGTTTTTGAAGGTCTGGATACGATATGTGAAATTTATCTGAACGATGTAAAGTTGGGCGATACTGATAATATGTTTTTATCATTCAGATACGATGTTAAAAAAATCTTAAAACCTTCAGCAAATTTTTTGAAGCTTATTTTCAAATCTCCGCTTAAGTATGCTTCAGAACAGATGGAGAAATACGGCAAACTCCCGGTTGCTCTTAATTCAAGTAGAGTATATATAAGAAAGGCGCAATATTCTTTCGGCTGGGATTGGGGTCCATCTTTTCCAACATCCGGAATCTGGAGGAATGTTTATTTAGAAGAGTATGCTGATTCAAAAATTGAAACTGTTACCTTTCAAACTTCCAAGCTCAATGATGATTTAGCTGAGGTTGAAGTGATCACAGAAATATCCGGTAGTCAATCAGATAAACTTTCACTTCAAATCAATCTATCTGATGTTGAAAATATTTATGAACAGAAAACTAAAATTATTAGCGCAACAAAATTTAAGACCATTATTAAAATTAAAAATCCGAAACTATGGTGGCCGAACGGGGAAGGCGAACAAAGTTTATATTCCTTAACAGTTAAAATATTAGATGATAATAAAATCGTTCTTGATGAGATAAATAAAAATGTCGGGATAAGAAAACTTGAGTTGATTCTTACTGAAGATGGAAAATCGAATTTTAAGTTTCGTATAAACAACAGAGATATTTATTGCCAGGGGGTAAACTGGATTCCTGCTGATTCATTTCTTCCACGAATTAAAAAAGAAAAATATTCGAAACTTTTAATGTTTGCTAAAAATGCAAATATGAATATCGTTAGGGTTTGGGGTGGTGGTATTTATGAAGATGATGAATTTTATTCTTTATGTGATCGGCTTGGTTTGTTGGTCTGGCAGGATTTTATGTTTGCTTGCGGCTCTTACCCGGAACATAAATTATTTATTGAAAATGTTAAAAAAGAAGTCACTCAAAATGTGATAAGATTGCAGCATCACCCTTCACTTGCAATTTGGTGCGGTAATAATGAAAATGAATGGATCTGGTTCCAGACACAAAAAACATCTTATAAAGAAATGCCGGGATATAAAATATATCACTCAATAATTCCTGAGGTTCTAAATGAGATTGACCCTGGGCGACTTTACTGGCAGTCTTCTCCTTTTGGAAATGATGATGATCCGAATTCATTTGGCAGCGGGAATAATCATCAATGGGATTTGTGGAGCCGGTGGATTGATTATAAAAATGTCGCAAAGGATGAAAGCTTATTCGTTACAGAATTTGGTTTCCAGGGGCCGGCAAACATATCCACATTTGAAAAATATATTCCCGTGGAAAACAGAAAAATTCAGGATAAGGTTTTTGAATTTCATAATAAACAAGTTGAAGGGCCCGAAAGACTGATTAAATTTCTTGCAGGACATCTACCTTTAAATACTAACTGGAGTAATTTTATTTATTTAGCACAACTCAGCCAGGCTTTTGCGCTTAAAACTTGCCTTGAATATTGGAAATTTGAATCTCCAAAAACAAATGGAAGTATTATCTGGCAATTAAATGATTGCTGGCCGGTTTCAAGCTGGGCTTTGATTGATTCGGAACTAAGACCGAAATTATCTTACTACTTCGTTAAAAATGTTTTCGAGCCAAATGGGATATGCTTCATAAAAAATAACGAAGGCTTTCAAATAGTTCTGCAAAATGGTAAAACTGGAAATCATAATCACAAACTCAAATTAAATTTGTTTGATACATCTTTCGGCAGTCTTATTAAAGAAGAAATTATTCAGATAAAAAAAGAAAATAAATCTCTCGTCCCTATAAATATTCATTCAACTCTTTTACCAGATGATAAAAATCAAATATTGGTCGCAACTCTTCTTGATGAAAAAAATAATATTCTATCGAGAAATTATTTTATAGAAGGAGAATGGAAGCATAAAAATCTTTGTGCTGCAAAGATCGAATATCAGCTTATAAAAAATAATTCCTCGGATTGTCTGAATCTTACTTCAGACAACATCGCAATTTTTGTAGATGCCCAGCATCCGGATTGCAACTTTTCTGATCGAGGATTTATTCTTTTGCCTGGTGAAGAAAAATTATTAGATATTTCTTCCCGCTCCGGTAAAAAAATAAATTCGGATCAGTTAAAGATTTATGCGCTTAATAATTATCTAGATGATTGATAGAACTTGTAATGAAATATAAAAAATATCTAAAGTTATTTTTGTTAACCGGGCTGCTTACAAAAATATTATTCTCTTCCTATATGTTCGCACAACAAATAAATATTAATCGTATCGAGCAGATCCCGAATGCACCCTCACCTTATGAAATGAGAAACTGGAAGCAGGTTGCAATTGGTTATGATAATTTCGTTTTTGATTTTAACCTCACCGGGCAATATCTCCCGCTTAGCTGGCTTAATTTAAATACAATAAATTATTCTGAGCATAGTAGTTTTGGTCTTCATACAGTTGTTGGTACAACTGCGCCATTATCCTCTGAAGGAATAAATATTATCCCTGCTACTATTGGTGCCTCTTTAGTTGGTATAGATAAGAGCAATCAAAACGGATACAATTGGGTTTTGATGTGCGAAGAGTATTTTAATAAAGCGAACAATGCAAATGTTTATTTAAATCATCCGACGGGGAGTAACTGGGATGATTGGTGGTACGATGTAATGCCGAATGTATTTTTTTACCAACTCTACAATCAGTATCCATCTGTCGGAGATTTTTCTGATCAATTTACCAATGTTGCTAATCAATGGCTTGAAGCTGTAAAAGTAATGGGCGGAAGAACAACACCCTGGCTAATTCCATCTATGAATTACCGTGCATTTAATCTGATGACTATGACTCCTTATTCATCTGGAGTTGTTGAACCGGAAGCCGCAGGTGCATTAGCTTGGATACTTTATAATGCTTATATAGAAACAGGCAATGATGAATACAGAATAGGCGCAGAATGGTGTACGGAGTTTCTGAATTCACTTACATCAAATCCTTCTTATGAACTGCAATTATCTTATGGCGCTTATACAGCTGCAAGAATGAATGCCGAATTAGGTACAAGCTACAACATTCAAAAAATTATTAATTGGTGTTTTGATGTCGGACCGCTCCGCCAATGGGGTGCAATTACCGGTACGTGGGGAGGCTATGATGTTGATGGATTAATTGGTGAAGTAAATGGAAGTAATAATTATGCTTTTTTAATGAATACTTTTGAACAGGTTGGCGCACTTGTTCCGTTAGTTAGGTATGATGATAGATTTGCAAGAGCAATCGGTAAATGGGTATTGAATGCTTCTAATGCTGCTCGGCTTTTATACACTAATTATCTTCCTGATCAAAACCAGGATAGTGAAGTATGGGCTCACCAATATGATCCGAATTCTTATATAGGTCATGAAGCTCTTCGTCAATCGCAAAACGGGAACAGTCCTTATGCAACAGGAGATGCGATCAGCGGGAACTGGGGAATGACGAATCTTGCACTTTATGGTTCTTCACATGTTGGAATATTAGGTGGAATAATTGACACTACAAATGTTCAAATGATCTTACAGCTTGATCTTCTGAAGACTGATTATTTTCATAAAGATGCTTTTCCAAGTTTTCTTTATTACAATCCTTATCAAACTGAAAAGTCAGTGACTATAAATGTCGGGAGTGGAATGCATGATATATACGATGCTGTTACAAATAAAATTATAAAATCGTCTGTTACAGGAGAAACATCAATCACAATGCCTGCAGACGCAGCAGTCATTGCTGTGATTATTTCTGCAGGAAGTACAATAACTTTTGATCTTGATAAAGCTTTAGTTAACGGAGTTGTAATTGATTATCTGTCCGGACAAACAGTAGCAAATTATTCTCCAAGAATAAAATCATTTACATCAGATAAGCAAATAATTGTTTTCAATGACTCAGCAAAAATTTATTGCACTGCAGTTGATAAAGATAACAATCCATTAACCTATCAATGGTCGGTATCAGGTGGAAGTTTTACAGGAACGGGATCTGTGATTAATTGGCAGGCACCTTCTTCTCCCGGTTCATATTTAATTATCTGCACCGTAAATGATAGTCAGGGGGGTACGATCTCCGATTCATTATATATTGATGTAGCAGAGTATATCAATACCGATCCTGTAATAACGGGAATGACTGCTCATCCAAGAAAAATTCATCTCAGTTCTGATTCTGAAATTAAATGTGCTGCAACTGATTCGGATGGAGATATATTAAATTATAGCTGGTCTGCAATATATGGCAGCATATCAGGTGCAGGAGCAGTTATTAGATGGACAGCACCATCTGCAGCGGGGAATTACTATATAAAATGTTTAGTGAATGATGCTCGTGGAGGGCAAATGATTGATAGTATTGAAGTGTCGGTTCGTGATACAACAATTCAGCAAACAGGTGACCTTGTCGCGTTCTATCCTTTTAACGGGAATGCTAATGATCAAAGCGGATTTAATAATAATGGAACAGTTTCGGGCGCTGCTCTAGTTTCGGATCGTTGGGGTAATCCATCCGGCGCATACTCGTTTGATGGAGTAAATGATTATATAAGCGTGCCTGTCAGTTCAGGTTTAAATTTTCAAAATGCTGTTACTATTAATTTCTGGATAAAAGTTGGAGATTTTTTTGACAGAGAATCTTATCCTCTTTCTCATGGTAATTGGGAAAACAGATGGAAGGTTTCACTTACAAATAAACACATACGGTGGACTATTAAAAGTAGTTCGGGTACAAAAGATCTTGATTCTGAAACTGAGTTGGTACAAAACACTCTTTATAATGTTACCACACTTTATGACGGCAATGATTTCGAAATTTATATCAATGGTGAACTCGATGCGTTTACATCTTTCTCAGGATTAATTTTAACAACTCCGATAGACTTAATGATCGGACAGGTGTTACCGGGCAATAATCAGTATAATTTCAAAGGTACACTTGACGATATACGAATTTACAATTATGCATTATCGTATAGAAATATTCAATCCCTTTATGATTTTGTTACTGATGTTGATGATGAGCAAGAACCCAAAATACCTGAGAATTACAGCTTGTCACAAAACTATCCTAACCCATTTAATGGAGAGACGACCATTAAATACCAAATTTCTAATGAATCAAATGTAAAGCTTGAAATATTTAATGTGCTTGGTGAGAGAATTAAAACTCTTGTCAACGACGAGAAATTGCCCGGTTTCTATTCAGTTAAATGGGATAGTAGAAATGCCTCCGGTACAATGATGAATTCAGGAATTTACTTTGTCAGATTTGAAATCAAACAACTTTTCTGAAACAAAAAAAATAGTGTTACTTAAATAAATGAATAAGCTATGTATGATTATAATTTTCTTAATAGCCCGACCTTCAAGTCGGGGCTAATAGTTAAACTGGAAGATGTATAACTAATTCAAACAAAATGATTTTATTATGAAATTTAAATTCGAAATGCTTTGTGTTCTCTTCTTTCTTTATATCCTAATGCCTTCGGCAATATTTGGGCAGGATAAAAACCTGCTTCATATAAAAAGTATCAAGGAAGTTGGGCAGATTGAAGTCGGCAGCCCATATGTTGGAATTGAAATTCATAAAAGTTTTCCGATGCTTAACCGGATAAGTTTTTATTATCCCGTTGCAAACAGTATAGATATTAGTGATGATTATTGGAAACGTGAAAACTTCAGAATTATGTCTGTGGGTATAAAAGTCGGTAATTCACCAAAAAGAATTCTTGAAAATGAAATCTACGATGTTGATCAAACACCTTACTCAGTTTCATTTAGCAAGGAGAAATTTGACAGCGAAATAAAAATCAGTTATGAGTTTTGTAAAAATGAACCAGCGATGGTGGTTACATATATTATTACCAACAAATCAAAAGTTGAAAAAAAATATGAAGTCTTTACGAGATTAGAAACAATTTTACGGACAAGCCATTCATACAATTTGAAAGATAAAGCTTATACTGAATCTGATAATAAAGGTTCTATAATAAGAATTAACTATCCGGATATTGAAACAGGGAATGCTCAGGTTTTTATTCTTAATGCAGGGCTGCTTCCATCAAGTTTTACCTCATCTTCACAAATAGATAAAAAATTTAGCAGTCTTGATGATTGGTGGCTGAACACGGATACTATGTTACCCAACATGGTAATTCCAAAAGAAAATCCCGGGCGACCTGTATCAGCTTTCATTTATAATAAAAAATTGCAACCTAATGAGTCAATGAAAATTGTTCAAATAATAGGATCGTCATTAATTACAGAAGGAAAGGGAAAAACAGATTACCTGTTAGCAAACTATCAAAAAGAAATCAATGAATACGAAAATTATATCGTCACCGAATCACTTCCAAAAAATCCAATAACAACCGGCGATGGAGATCTTGATTTTACTGCGATGTGGGCAAAAGCAGTTTTAACTACAAATGCACACTATTTAAATGGACAAATTGTACCTATGCCTGCGCAAGCAGAATATAATTTTTACTTTACTCACGATGCATTACTTACTGATCTGGCAGCAGTAAACTTTGATCTTGATAGAGTTAAAAGAGATTTGAAATACATTATTAGTCTGGCTGATACAGATAAAACCATACCGCATGCATATTACTGGAAAGACACAAAATATAAAACAGAATTTGCGGGAACCGAAAACTGGAATCACTTTTGGTTTACACTTGTATGTGCAAGTTATCTTCGTCATACCGGGGATAAAGAATTTTTAAATCAACTATATCCTTTTATAGAAAAAAGTATTGAAACAGCTTTGAAGAATAAAGGTGAAGATGATTTGATGTGGTCATTCAGGCCTGACTGGTGGGATATCGGGAATAACTTTGGCCCCCGCGCATATATGACGATTCTTGCCGTTCGCGCATTACGGGAATTTAATTTTATATCGGCTTCTTTGAAAAAGAATAACTCCAGACTTCAATCTTTTGAAGATCTTTCAAATCAAATGAATCGAAACTTAGTTGATTCGCTTTGGGATGATAAACTGAACTACCTGATAAGTTATTTTGAAGATGGAACAGAAGACCGACATATCTATATGGGTTCTTTACTTGCTTCCCATTTTAATTTACTCGATAAAGATAAAAATCTAAAGTTGATAAAAACTGCCAAAGAAAATTTATTAGATGAAAAGCTTGGTATTTATACTATCTATCCAATGGATTTAAACAAGCTGATTGATTATATGGGGTTTGCAGGCAATGAAGCCGGTGATCCTTACTATTATGCAAATGGAGGAATCTGGCCGCATGGTAATGCATGGTATGCTCTGGGATTAATAAATAATGGTTTTAATAGAGAAGCTTTAAAGTTTATTAAACGGACAATGACTCTGAAGGGAATAATAAATAGTCCGAATGGTCAGCCTGCTTTGTATGAATATAGAATCAGTGATAAAACCAACCCGGCTTTTTATGGTAAGATAGACAAGCCTCAGTTTCTTTGGGCAGGCGGATGGTATTTTTACACTCTCTACAATTTATTTGGATTAAGAGAAAGCGAATGGAATATTGGATTTGCTCCGTATCTTCCTCAAGAATTAAATAATGTAGCCTTAACGGTTACAATTAAAGGTGTTCCGGTTTCAGTCCAAATTCTCGGAGAAGGAAATGAGATAGCATCAATTAATTATGATGATAAAGAAATACCTTCTGCGGTTGTTCCTGAAGATATTAATATATTAAAAAATATCAGTTTAAAATTAGGGAAGACATTAACCCCGTATTTGAGTTCAGCAAATGCCATCGTTTATTCACCGGTTTATGATAAACAATCTAAAACACTGGAGTTTGATCTTGAATCATTTGAAGGGCATATTATGGAATTCAAAATTATATCCCCTAAAGAGACACAAAATATTTTTATTAACGGTAAAAATGTGAATGATGGATTTACAGGAACAAAAAGTAATTCTCTTTTTGAAATAAAAGTTCAACATGTAGTACAAGAGACGAAGAATCATTACACAGTCACATTTAAATAAATCTAACAGGTAAATTATGGCAGTCGTCGAATTAAAAAATGTATCGAAAATTTATAGTGATAATCTAAAATCTGTAAATGATGTTAGTTTGACTATTAATGATAAGGAGTTTGTTGTATTAGTCGGTCCTTCTGGCTGTGGCAAATCTACAACACTTAGAATGATAGCCGGGTTAGAAGAGATAACAGAAGGTCAGATTTATATTGATGGCAAACTCGTAAATGACATTTCACCGAAAGATAGAAATATCGCAATGGTATTTCAGAATTATGCTTTATATCCCCATATGACTGTTTATGATAACATGGCATTTGGGTTAAAGCTGAGAAAATTCAGTAAAGAAGAAATTAAACAAAGGGTTTCAGAGGCTGCAAAAATTTTAGGTCTGGAAGAATATCTGAACAGAAAACCAAAGGCGTTGTCTGGCGGACAGAGACAAAGAGTGGCGGTTGGGAGAGCTATCGTACGTAAGCCAAAAGTATTTCTTTTTGATGAACCCTTGAGCAATCTTGATGCAAAACTGAGAGTTCAAATGAGAACTGAAATTTCTAAACTTCACAAGAGGCTGGATGCAACGATGATTTATGTTACCCATGATCAGATTGAAGCAATGACAATGGGTGATAGAATTGTAATAATGGAAGGAGGAATTGTAAACCAGGTCGATACCCCGCTAAATTTATATAATAAACCGATAAACCGTTTTGTCGCAGGATTTATAGGAAGTCCAGCAATGAATTTTATTGATGGGGATAATATCGAATAAAAATAACCTGAGCTTTAAAAGTCAATAAGGGAGATATTAATTTTGGTTTATCCTCATTACAATCGGAAATTCTAAAAAATTATGCTGGGAAAAGAAGTAACCATTGGAATTCGCCCGGAAAATATTTTAATAGAATAGTGATGATAAAAATTCTATTCCGATTGGAATTACTCTGGATGTAATAGAACCTATGGGTAATGAAACATTTATCTATTTTGAATTGGATGGAGTTCAATTTATTTTACGAATGAGAACACAAGCAAATTTAACTCTCGGTCTCAAAATCAAAATTTATCTTGAAAGTGATAAGATTTATTTTTTTGATAAAGAAACAGGAAAAACATTAGTATGAATAGATAATTGATTTTCTTATACGGTCTATGGTTTTTATTTAAATTGTTAGAATATCATTTATAAATAAGTCGAAGCGTTTAATGAAAAGAAATTATTTTATTGTAGGCTGATATCCATCATTTTTTTTTGTAATATCATTTCTTACCAATATTATTGGACCAATCATACCTGATATAATTAAGAGTTTTGATCTTAGTTACTTCACAGTAGCTTTTCCTTCCTTTTTCATAGCATATATAATGTCTATTCCGGCAGGAATGCTTCTGGAAAAATATAATGAAAAAGCGATTATGATTGCTGCTTTTTTAGTAGCTGCAGTCGGGGCATTCTTTTTCGCTATTGTGCCTGTTTACGTTGTTTCAATAATTTCTTTATTTCTAATTGGGTTTGGCATGGCGATGCTGCAGGTGGCAATTAATCCTCTTTTAAGAACTGCAGGAGGGGAAGAGCATTTTGCTTTTAACTCTGTATTTGCACAATTGTTTTTTGGTGCTGCCTCTTTTCTGAGTCCACAGCTCTATTCTTATCATGTTAGTAATTTGCAGAGAGGTAATTCAAATGAGAATGTACTTTTATCAACTTTAACGAATCTGGTTCCTAAGGAACTTCCCTGGGTATCTTTGTATTGGATTTTTGCAGTTGTATCGATATTAATGATTATAATAATTGCAATAATTAGATTGCCAAAAGTAGAACTTAAAGAAGATGAACGGACAGTGCATGGAGTTCAATTAAAGAATTATTTAAAAATAAAATTGTAATTTTATTTTTTATCGGGATATTCGCTTACGTAGGAACTGAACAGGGAATAGCAAATTGGATTTCTGAGTTTTTATCAAAATATCATGGGTTTGATCCGCAAACCACTGGTGCAGATACGGTATCATACTATTGGGGACTATTAACTGTTGGATGTGTTTTAGGATTAATCCTCTTAAAGCTTTTTGACAGCAAATTAGTATTAAGAATTTTCACAATTGCTGCAATGATTTGTTTGGCAATTGCATTATTCTCAAAAGGTAGTATTCCATTATATTTTTTCCCTGCTGCAGGGTTTTTCC
Organism: uncultured Ignavibacteria bacterium; assembly: GCA_963727535.1. Classification (GTDB taxonomy): domain Bacteria; phylum Bacteroidota; class Ignavibacteria; order Ignavibacteriales; family Ignavibacteriaceae; genus RBG-16-34-14. Next base: position 784,528 of record CAVSGR010000001.1, on the reverse strand, counting down.
TTTCAGTAATGTGGTCGATTGTTTTTTCTTTGGGTCTTAATTCTCTGGATAAACATCATGGTTCCTTCTCCGGCATTTTATGTACAGGGATCATCGGGGGGGCAATTGTTCCTCTTACTTATTCGATTTATCTCCCCGATTTTATCGGATTAAGATTTGGAATGTTATTCCTATTTTTACACATTAGGATACATCTTTAGTATAAGCATTTGGGCAAACCCAATTATAAAAAATGAAACCAATTTTCAAAAAGCAAGTTTAGAAAATAAATCCAGAAAATTATTGTAAGAGAAAATGGAAGATAAAACTATCGTTGGTGTTGATATTGGTGGAACCAATATTAGGGTTGGCAAGGTACATAAGGATAATGTAACTGATCTATTTACCCACACAAATTTCATCCAACTGGAACAGAAAAGAAGGTTATTGACGAAATAATTACTTCTGTTCGCAAGGTCTTTGGTGATTCGATCTCTTAGATATTGGTGTTGGTGTTCCAAGTGTAGTCGAAGGTTGAAAAGGGGATTGTTTACGATGTGCAAAATATACCTCGCATTGAGAAAAGTTTTTCTTAAGAGATATTCTTGAAGAAGAATTTAAAGTTCCTGTAAATATTAATAATTATGCTAACTGTTTCGTTGTTGGTGAAAAGTATTTCGGAATAGGAAAAAATTATAAAAACATTGTAGGCTTAATAATCGGTACTGGTTTTGGTTCAGGAATATATACTAACGGCATAATGTATCTGGGTGCTAATTGTGGTGCAGGTGAATTTGGAATGCTTCCTTACAAAGACAGTCAATTATGAACATTATTGCAGCGGTCAATTTTTTACTAATAAATTTAATTCAACAGGCGAAGAAATTTACAGAAATGCCGTTAACGGTAATAACGATGCTCTGGAAATATTTAATGAATTTGGTTTTCATATTGGAAATGCAATTTCAGCAATAATTTTAACAGTAGATCCTGAAATAATAATTCTTGGTGGTTCTGTAAGCAAGGCTTATGATTACTTTAAAAGTTCTTTGAACAAGGTATTGGCTTCTTGCCCTTATCAAAATTCGATTAAGCAATTAAAAATAGTCGAAAGTAAACTTCACCAGGTTTCTGCACTCGGCGCTGCAGCGCTTTATTTTGAAAATCACCAAAAAATATTAAAGGAAATGCAAGTAAATTAATAATAAATGTTACTTGCAGATGCTAGAGGAAATACCGAGATACATGGAATAGGTAAATAAAATAGATGATTTGGTAAACTAAAAAAGTAATTAAAGAGACTAAAATAAAGTTTAACCATGAATTAGAAAGGTGGGAAATACTTTTACGAATCAAAGAAGTTGAATTGGCTTTGAAAGATCGTTGTAATAAGTTATTTGCATGTATGTAAAATCCCTCTTGACAGTTTTAACAACTTCTCTCCGTTTCTTTCGATATTAGTTTATGTTTGAAGGTTCTCGAATATCTCATAATCAGCGAGTCGGTGTTTCTCCCATAGGGATCCCCTTAGGAAAGTCTCATCCGTCCCAATTAATTTTCACTTCAACAGTATCATCTTTTTTGTTTGCGCAAATGATCCGGCTTCTAATCTATAGAAGTACACTCCGCTTGGTAACTCACTTGCATTAAAAGTAAAATTATGCGGTCCGGCATGCAAAATATCATTGTACAAAATTGCAACTTCCTGTCCTAACGGATTGAAGATCTTTAGTGTAACCAAATTTGTGTTTGGCAAATTAAATGAAATTGTTGTAGATGGGTTGAAAGGATTCGGATAATTCTGATTTAAAATAAATTTGTCAGGTACCGGGTTTTCATCTTCAACATCTGTTGGATCCAATATAATATCTATGTCGGAGTGTATGTATGGGATGAATCTATTGTAAAAATATAACTTGTTGCATTATTTAAACCGATTTTTTGAGCCACGATCTGGTAGGTTCCATAAGGTAAATTAGTGATATAATAGCTTCCATCATCTTTACAGAAATTATAAGAATAATAATTGGTGTTGGTCACTGATTCTGCTAGTAATGTAATTCCTTCAAAATCTTCATTACCCGAAGGAGAAAATGATACTTTACCGGAAACTTTACCTGCACCAAAAGAAGAGTCTCTTTCAAAGTATAAATCTAAATTACTTTGCGATGAATTAAGTAAAACTGAATCCGCGGTTTGCCAGAATAAAGAAGGAACGTTTTGTGTATTATAGTATGTCGGTAAATAATCATTAGCCAATCCCTGGATAAAATAATATCCCGTGTCATCAACACTTACATTATAACTTCCTGCTTCGTTAGCAAAACCTGCATAGACCGGGGGAATCTGTAAAGAATCAGATTTCTTTTGAGCGGGAGTATGTCTTCCTTTTCTTACCACAACAAGACCGATTGGAATCGGTTTGCCGGAAACCGGTCTTAACAATCTTCCGGAGATTGAAAAAGAAGAAGGAGCTAATTTGGGTAATGCTAAATTTATACTGACTGACCCGCCCGAATCGATGCTAACAACCTCTGAAAAAAATGGATCCGGTGTATTGCCTGAAAATATTGTCCTGTAACCTTCTTTATAAGCGCCTATTGTATAATTGCCTTTTGGTAAAATCGAACTGTAATCTCCTGTTGAATTTGTTACTGTCGAATCAAATAAATAAACACCCCAGTAAAAAAAATATATTTTTGAGTTTTCAACAGGAATTGATAAATCATCAGTTACTTTTCCTGCGCAAATTCCATAATCATTATCATAAAAATCAATTTTAATTTTTAAGTTCTCCAAGATTTATATCGGCATTGGAATAAACCAAAATTACGTCCGCCGTATCGGCTTCTGTAATTTTGTAAAAGTTAGTCAAAGTTATATTTAGTTTTACGGTATCATAAGGACTGATGTCGACTAGGAAGTTGCAAGTCATTTTCAAAATCAACTAGATAGAAATTTTCTTTAATGCCAAGACTATCTATGCGCAGTGTTTGATCTCCTTCATTTATTAAATAAGTATATTCGTATCGATTAAAAGAACTTTTAAAATGAATTGTATTAGGTCGAATTTTTAGTTTAGGTTGAGCCTGCAGATTTAATCCGGTTAAGAACAAAAATAATATAATAATATATAGTTTATGCATAATAGTTCTTAGCTTTTTTTATTTTAGTGCCTATATTATAAAATTAGTGACAAACAAAAAGAGATTTAAAAATCGACTTCCTTAATATTTCAAAATCAGAGCTTGAAGCTCTCCTCATTTCTTCAAAAGAGGGAAATTCAAAAGCATTTTCAAAGATTTCTGCTCATGTAAGGGAAATTTCATATTCCTATTTCCTGTCAAAGCACCACATACAAAAAATTACAAATAAAGATGATGTCGATGATTTAACATCAAATGTTTATATAAGCTTTGCTGAACAATATCAAAAAATAGACACAATTGAAAATTGGTTAAGAAGGGTTTTGTTCCTGACTTTTGTAAGATGGTATAAAAAATCCAGAGCCAAACGAACCTTTGAACTCAATGAAGAAATAACTGCAGACGATTCACATACTAAAACGGATGAAGGATTTGACGTGGGTGTAGCATTAAGTGCGTTGGATAAACTGAGTGAAGAAAAGCAGGAAATAATTAAACTTAGATTTTGGGGAGATTTTAAGTTTTCGGAAATAGCTGAGCAGCTTGGCAAAAATGAGGCAGCTGTAAAGAAAATGTTTTATCGTTCAATTGAAGAGTTAAAAAATAAACTCGAATAATGTCACCTTTTATTTTTTGACACTACTAATGATTTGTAAGAGAAATAAGGCGAATTAAGATGGATGAAACTGAAAAAATATTAGAATTGTTAGATAAACAAGCTTTATCCGATGAGGAAAAAGAATATCTTTCAAAAGCTTTGAATAATCCGGAATTAAGAAAAATTAAAGAAACCTACCTCCAATTAAAAAACTCACTGAAACGCAATGATCACATTGATGAAGAATTAATGGCGGAGTATGTGCTTCACAAAAACAATTTAACTGAAGGAAAAGTAATTGTATTGTTGGCTAACAAAATAGAAGATCATCTGCGTCTTTGCAATGAGTGCCAGGAACTTTTTAAAGAATTAAATTCAGAATACTCGAGCGTAGATGAGTTTATAAATAATACTATAACAACCAAACCAACAGGAAGCGAGTATATCAGGAAATTCAAATATGCTTTCGCTTCTATTGCTGCAGTTGCGATAATTTATATGGGATTATTTATTGTATCGTCAGTTACAACTCCGGATTATAAAAAGTCCTTTTTAGATGGTAATGATTTTTATACTTCCCGCGGAAGAGCATCCGAATATTTTCAAAGGGGACTGGATGCAATTGACAATAAAAAATATGACGAGGCTGTTAAATATCTTCACGAAGATATTGCTGAGAACGATGACGACAAAACATTATTCTACAGTTACTTCGTCCTTGGAATTACATGCGTTAATAAAGGTGAGAAGGATTATTTAGGATTGTTCGAATCTTATAACAAAGAAGATGTTATGAAGGGGATAGAAAGTTTTAATAAATCTATTGAACTAAACACATCTGGTAATTTCGATAATCTTAAACTTGATGCAAATTATTATATTGCTAAAGCATATCTGTTGATTGATGATATCCCTTCGGCTAAAGAACATCTTAAAATTGTAGTTGATGGAAAGGGCAGTTATTATAAGAAGGCTGAAGAATTACTTAAGATTTTATAGGCAAACGGATTTAATGTATGTTTATTTTAAAATCGGTGATAATTTTTGTCATTCTAAGTTTAGCTTCTCTGAGTTTTAAATTTTTTAATACTGATACTTCAACAAAGAACTCTCCCGACAATACAAAATCAAGGACAACTTTTTCTAAAGAATTTTTCCGGTTAGAATATTCTTTGCTAAACCAGGGAATAAACTATCCGGTTAGTGATTCTATTTCTTTCTTACAAAATAATTTTGAAAAAGACTATCTGTTTGCCTTGCTTAAGATGAGGAAAAAGGGATACAAAAATTCATTTGATGAACTTTATTATTATCTGCCAACATTTCCCGAACATTATCAATATTATGATGAATTGATTTTTAGTGCAAAAGCCTCAGGAAATTTCCCGAAGATTGAAGACTTTATATCGAAGGGCAATCATGATAAAAATGAATACTTCGATTATTTAACGGCGCTGGTAAATTATCATTTAAATAAATATAGCGATGCCGTTAAAATTCTGGATAGCAAAGATGATTTTGAAATGTTATATCTTTTATCTTTTGCATATAGAGGTCTCGCCAATTATCAGAAATCTTTTGAAGTACTGCAAAAATGTAAATTGAAAATTGATATTGCAGACTTAAAGATGTCTAAAGTTTTGATTGCCGAAGGATCTATATATTTACTATCGGAAGATTACAAAAATGCCGGGAAGACTTATCAACAGGCTCTTCAATTAGCCGAAAAATTTGACAACCAAAAAGAAAAAGCTAAAGCATTAATTAATCTAGCCATACTTGACGATGAAAATGGCAAAACTGATTTAGCAAGAAATAAACTGTTAGAGGCACTTAGGATATCAAAGCTTATTGAGGACCAGGATATTGAAGCAACAGTTCTTTCGGAACTGGGAGTTTCTTATACTTATACAAATGAGATTGTCAGTGCAAGGAATAATTATGAAAAAAGTCTCGATCTTTATAACACACTAAATAATAAAGAACGCCTATCAAATTTATCTGCAAATATTGCAGCAGTTTATGCGCAACAGGCAAATTACTCATTGGCTCTGAATTTCTATAATAGTGGATTGAACTATGCAGGCGAAAACACAATTTCCAAAATTCTAAATTTAAGAGGACTTGGAGATGTTTATGCAAATCTTTCAAATTATTCGAAGGCATTAAATTATTATACAAAAGCAAAAGAGCTTGCAAAGCAGGTAAAAAATATTAATTATGAAACTGATTTGGACGTAAGTATTGGGACTCTTTTTTTTAATGTGAGTAAACCGCATAAGGCTATCAACATCTTTTTGAATGCTAAAGAAAATATGGGCGAGAACGCCTACCTTTATAAAAAAGAAGATGTAGACTTAAAAATCGGAATAGCTTATTCACGGATTGACAGCATTCAAAAAAGCAATACTTTTTTGAGGGAAGCTTTGAAGAACTCACAATCTGTCGGTGATATTTATTATGAAATTCTAATCTCCGGTGAGTTAGCATATAATTATTATGCAGAGGGAAAATTTCATGATGCAGAAGGAATTTTATTAACGTTGCTAAACAAAAGCAGGGATTACGAACTTTTTCAGTTGGAAGCTGTGCAGTATCTCTATCTCGGTAAAATCAAATTAGATCAGAATTTATTATCAAAAGCGATATCCTGTTTTGAAGAAGCTAATAGTCTTGCACTGGAAGGAAAAGATTATAATACATATCTAGAAGCCGGGTATCTTCTTGGAAAATGTTATGAGCTAAATGGTAATCCGGCTCAAGCTGAATTTTATTATAGCACAGCAATTGAGGCAACCGAAAAAATATCTGAATCGATGGTTAATAATTCCGAGATTCAGATTTCACATTTCGCGGGATTCGATGCGCCTTTTAATGCTCTTGCCGAGTTATATCTAAAGCAGGGTAAAAATGAAAACGCATTTCAAACTATTGAAAGATCCCGCTCCAGGAATACATTTCAAAATCTAAACGATCTAATCATTAGCTCAAAGATTAAAAATGATAACATACTTAAACAATATTATGATTTGAGGTGGCAGATTAATTCAGGTATTTACTCCGGAGAAAAGTTAAAATCACTTGAGGCTGAATTAAAATCGTTTTCAGAAAAAAATATTATTACTGATAAGAAAGGTGATAATGCTTTCGATATAAGAAGTGTACAAAACAATCTTGATAAAGACGAAAATATAATTACATATTTTCTAACTGATAAATCACTTTATGCCTTTGTTATATCGAAAGAAAATTTTAAGGTTGATAAGATCGACATATCACGCAGCGAAGTAAAAAAAATGATTAGTCATATCTCGGCTTTATATTCTGAAAATGCAGATGAAAGCGATATTTATTTCAACCAGGATCTTTTTTCTTTCAACACAAAAGCATCCAACGAGCTTTATAATGCTGTATTGAAAAATGTTATTTCCTCTATTCTGGAAAATGAAAAAATAATTTTTTCTATGCCAATGGAAATGGCATTAATCCCGATGGAATTTTTAGTAACAAAATTTGAAAAAGGGGACAGCCCTTTTTACTACGCTAACAAAACCTTTTTGATAGAGAAATATGCTATTTCATATACACCGTCGATCCCTGTCTTTATGCTTCAGGAAGAAATGACTAAACCTAAGAATAAACAAGCTTTATTTGTCGGGGACCCTGAAATAAGCAATAAGGATTTTGCAATAAGTTATCGCGGTGGACTGTTGGAAGATAATTCCTTTGAATCCAGGAGCCTTGTTTTGTTTCCACTTAAATATTCAAAGCAGGAAATAGAACAACTTAGTGATATGTTTTCAGATAAGTCGGTGTTTCTATTAAAGGATGCCACAGAAAAAAACTTTAAGGAAAATGCAAGTAATTCCAGCATAATTCACTTGTCGACACATTCTTTTCTTTATAAAGACCAGCCATTAATTATTTTTTCGAAAGGTCCGGCTAAAGATAATGAAGACGGTTACCTGGAATCTGAAGAAATTCATCAGCTAAAACTTAACAGTGATCTGGTTGTTTTAAGTTCATGCAGATCAGGTACAGGAGCAGTTGATAAAGCTGAGGGCATTTTGGGAATGCAGAAATCCTTTTTTGAAGCGGGGGCAAGAAGTGTCGTTGTTTCTATGTGGGATGTTAACGATAAATATACTTCTCTCTTTATGCAAAGCTTCTATAAATATTTAGTCGATGGATACGATAAATCGGAAGCATTAAGAAAAGCTAAAGTATTTTTTATGAAGAATTATTCTGCCAATCCATATTACTGGGGAGCGTTTGTTCTTTCGGGTAATATATCTCCAATTGAAATTGCTAAAGAGAATCACTTCCCGGTGTTTTTAATAGTAATATTCATTCTTGTCATGGTTTTATTTATCACTTATTATACTAGAATCAGGCGAGACTTAATTCATAACAAAACTTCCTGACTAAAGACTCTTCATTTAATCATCTGCTTTGAAATAAAGGAGACGAAAATATAATTAACTTAGAATTGTTAAACACTATTCAATAAATATTGTTAGATTTATTTGAACATTCTAAGCTATATTAGCTTTTTACAACATTTTAAGTTTAAGAAAAAATCGCCTATAAGCCCATGGTAACTGCTACTAAACAAAGCACACCGCTTACCCATTTTGCCTGGCTTTCAGTTGGCGCAGCGATACTTACAATTGTTCTAAAGACTGTTGCCTTTTTACTGACAGATTCGGTTGGATTATTATTAGATGCTCTTGAATCTGTTGTAAATCTTATTGGAGCGTTTATGGCTTTGGCTATGTTAACCATCGCTGCACGTCCCGCCGATGAAGACCATGTTTATGGGCATAGTAAAGCAGAATACTTCTCGAGCGGTGTAGAAGGAATGCTGATATTAATTGCGGCGCTTAGTATTTGTATTACGGCTGTTCCGAGACTTATAATTCCCAAACCTCTTGAGCAGATTAAATTGGGATTAGCAATTTCTGTCACAGCTTCTCTAATAAACTTAACTGTTGCAGCCATTTTGATGCGGGCTGGCAAACAGCGTCACTCCATTACTCTCGAAGCTGACGCACAGCACTTGATGACTGATGTTTGGACTTCTGCAGGTATACTTGTCGGAGTTAGTGCTGTAGCCATTACCGGCTGGGAAAGATTGGACCCTATCTTTGCGATCCTAGTAGCTGCTAATATCGTTTGGGTCGGGATTCGCATCATACGCAAATCTGTACGCGGGTTGATGGATACTGCTTTGTCGGCTGACGAACAAGGTTTAATATTAAAAGCATTAGAACCTTATATTCAAAACGGAATACAATATCACGCACTTCGCACACGTCAATCTGGTGCACGACAGTTTGTTACGCTTCACATACTAGTTCCCGGTGAATGGTCGGTACATCATAGTCATCAATTATTAGAAAATATAGAAGCCGATATTAGAAAAGCATTACCGGGAGTTACAGTATTTACTCATTTAGAATCCTTAGATGATCCTGCGTCGTGGGAGGATATAAATCTTGACAGGTTTTAACAAAGATAAAGTTATTTTTATCTCTTTGGATTATAACCTGATGATTGGACAGTTATAGTTCCCCTCATAGAATTGTGAATTTTACAAAAGTAATTAAATGTTCCTTCCTGATCGAAAGTATAACTGAACGTTCCGTTTGATCCAATATTACCTGAATCAAACAAACCCGATGCAGAACCGGGTGCCCCGCTTGTAACGGTATGGGCATAACCGTCATAATTTGTCCATTTAATTGTAGTTCCTACTGCAATAGTTTTGTTAGCCGGTGAAAATGAATTACCCTGGATGAATACTTCATTTGCTCCAGGTGTATTGTTGTTATTATTGTTGCTGTAAGAGTTTGATGAAGAGTCGTATTTATTGCACCCCGAAATAATTGAAACGTAAGTCATAAAAATTATGAAACCTAATTTTGAAAATACTATTAATGTTTTTTCAGGAAATTTTAATGTTGGCATTTTAGTCCTCCCTTATTTTTATAATATATTTTTGCAAATAGTAATTCACGACGATATACATTAGTGAATGGAACTAACTCATTAGTGACATATCAACTAAAATATTACCCTTTATCTTTTGCAAAAAGGAGAGTAATTGGTTCAAAGAAATATTAGAAATTATATAGGAAGATTGATTACAAGATTAGGAATAGTCTTTTGTCGAGGGAGAGCTTGTTACTGTTAAATCGAATAAAGGCTTAAAGACAATTTCAGACAAAATAGTTCCAGAATTACAATATTCATTTGAGACTGAAAAAATAAGTCTTAACAAAACGGTAAGATCTGGTTTTGAAAGACATTCTGAGTTTTTGGATCCTGAATTCAACAATAATTCTTATTATCCATCAAATCATAAATCTCAAAGTAATCCGGGCCGCAAGACATACACTATACAGTACGATAGTCTCCCTGCAGATTTCCCTGAAATTAGAGTTGATTCATTAAATAACCCAGCACCCGGATATATTTTCTTAGCACCTTTTTCGGTTACTAATCGAGATTCAGCAAACTATTTAGTAATAACCGATAATTACGGAGTTCCTGTTTTTTATAAAAAAACGTCCAACGGAATAGTCTTTAATTTTGATATAGAATCAACTGGCGAGCTTACTTACCACAATCGATATTATTTTTTGATGGATAGTTCATATAATATTGTTGATAGCATCTATATGTGGCATGGTTACGGAACAGATGAACATGAATGCTTGATTCTTGAAAATCATCATACACTACTAATGGGTTATGATTATCAACAGATTTCGATGGATACAGTTGTTACGGGGGGTGATCCAAACGCTACTGTGATTGGTTTAATAATAGAGGAATTAGCTGGGAATGGAAATGTAGTGTTTGAGTGGAGAAGTTGGGATCATTTTAAGATTACCGATGCAGCCCCCGATATTGACCTAACACAGACAAGAATAGATTATGTTCACGGTAATGCTATTGAGATTGATGATGATGGAAACATTCTGCTCTCAAGCAGAAATTTAGATGAAGTTACAAAGATAGACAGACAGACAGGAGACATTATATGGAGATGGGGTGGACAATACTGTAAAAATAATCAGTTTACTTTTTTGAATGATTCCATAGGTTTTTCTCATCAACATCATATAAGGAGATTACCTAATGGAAATTATACTCTGTTCGATAATAAGAATTTTCTTCATCAAGATTATTCAATAATGCACTTGCAATTCCGTTTGTCCAGCCGAAACCGTCCTGCAAAGGATATTCGCCGCCGCCTGCGTGTAAAGAAATATCATCAACATTATATTTTTCAAACATTTTCCCGGTATTGTTAAATACTTTTTCGTTTAAAGTAAGCCATCTATTTTTAATCTTGTCTGCAAGTTGATTGAATCCATAATTTCGCAAACCTTTAATTGTGATCCATTGAAGTGGTGCCCAGCCATTTGGTGCATCCCATTGCTGACCGGTAAAGTTTAATGTTGTTAATACTCCGCCATCTCTCAAAAAATCAATTTCAATTTTTTCTTTTACAGATTCTGCCATTCCTTTTTCTGCAATCTTAAAATAAAGAGGATAGCAGGCTGCGAGAGAATAAATATTTGAGCTTTTTTGTTCTTGAAAATTGTAATCAAAATAAAATTTTTCTTTTTCATGCCAGAAGATTCTATTAATTAATTCTTTCCTGATTTTTGCCAGAGCTGAAAACTTCTGAGCTTTGATTTTATCGCCATTCAGATCGTTTAATTTTGAAATTAAACTTTCTTCAAAATATAAAAGGCTATTAAGATCAACAGGGAGAATATTTGAAGCTACACAACTTGAAAGATTGTTTTCGTCTCTGAACCACCTGCTGGAAAAGTCCCAGCCTGATTCGCAAGCAGCTCTTATATTTTTGTATAGATTTATTTTTGCTTCTTTAGATAAACTTTGTGTTGTTTGAATATCTTCAAAATATGATTCTTCTCTTGGTAATCCTTCCGGATCAAAGTACCTGTTTAATTTATTTCCATCGGAGAGTTTAACAATGTGATTACTTGAATTATCACACCAGAATTGGTATTCTTTTTCAAGTTGGGCTAAATATTTTATTCCCCAGTTATAATCATTTTTGTATCTGCAGACTAAATCTATTATGGCAGCAAAAAAAGGAGGCTGGGACCTTGATAAATAATAAACTCTATTGCCGTTGGGAATGAAACCCACTTCATCTATCAAAAAAGAGAAATTGTCAATCATATTTTCAACAGTTTCAATTTCACTATCTGCAAGAAGACCGTGCATCGTAAAGTAACTGTCCCAGTAATAAATCTCTCTGAATCTTCCTCCCGGAATTATATAAGGCTTTGGAATTGGAATTAAAGTACCGTTTTTATTTACATCTGAAAGCGCATCTCTTTTCAAAACATTCCACAATATTTTGATATGCTCTTTCATACTTCTTTTTTCAGGAAGATTAATTTTTTCTTCCAGTTCTGATGGGATGTTGAAATGGGATTCTACAAAAATTTTCAGGTTAAAATTATGTTTTGCCTTTTCGTTTCCGTAAAGCTCAGTTATTAATTTCGGATCATTTTTAGGAATTGAATCGACAAAAGTTTTTGAATCTTTAAATATTCCTGATGATTGAACAGTTGTGTAAAGTTCTCCGGATAATTGTATAAAATCTTTTTTTTGCAAAACCATTTTAAAATTCCTCGAATCTGAATTTCTTCCTGATGTTACTGTAGAAGAAAAGTACAGTGAATAAAATTCCCATCGGAATAAGAGAAAAATAAAATGCTGTCTGCCCGCTAAAGTTACCGAAGATATAACCTGTAATTAAAGAACCTGTTGTACCGCCGAGAGCTGAAAAAATAACTATAAGTCCGCTCATCGCACTTTGCCTGTGCTTGGGAAGAATACTAAGAATAGAAGAATTTAAAGCTGGATAAATAGGACCAAGAAAAAGTCCGATCATCGGGAGTAAAAATCCGGCTAAAGGTACGTCAGTCCAGCTATTAATCGAACCTACTTTGATCCCCTTGGTTATAGGTAGCACTAATATTACGAGCAGCATTGCACAAACTATTACAACAGTTAGAACCCTCATCCAGGAAAATTTTTTAATAAAGTAACCACTTGCTATTCTGCCAAATGCAATAGCACCGGCAAAAATACTGACGATCTGAACACTTATAGAGTTAGGCAACTGAAGGATACTTCTATTAAATGTCGGCAGCCACGTTTGAATACTTTGTTCAATCAGCACATAGAGAAATGCACTTAGAATAAAAACCAAAACAAGCGGGAACCTAATTAAGGCAAGCATTTCAACAAACTTCATGAACAACAGAGAATTTTTCTTCTTTCTTTTGAATTGCGCTTTCATCTAATTTTACTGTAAGCAAATTGAAGAAGGCTATTAAACAAAGAACCGCAAGTACCCAGTATGTATCAAGCCAGCCACGGGAAGTTGGGTCCCCATCTCCAATAAAAAATCCAAAAATCCAATAACCGGAAAGAACTCCAACCTGGAAAATTCCTTCGAGAATACTCATAACGCTTGCGTGTTCATCGGAGGTTTCTGTAATCAATCCAACTGTTGAATATGCAGATACTTTAATTAATCCAAAGCTGAAACCGGTTGCAGCAAAAAGTATCTTGGTCATTAAAAAGCCATCGAAGAATCTCATACCTAGTGAAGCGGCAGTTACAACAAGCAAAGCGGTTAACATTGATTTTTTATAACCGAACTTTGGAATGTAGGACGCCAGCAGGAAAGAAAATACTGCAATGGATAAATCTTTAAAAGCTTCCAGAACACTCGCTCCCCCGGCACTTACATTGTAATGAATTATCACCTGTAATATTACAATGCCTACACTGTTGAGCATTAATCCTATTACAAAATAATTTATATAGAGTGACAGCTTTACTTTAAAGTTCTGCATTGTACCCTCGGAAGGTTAAATTTTATATGTAAATATTTTTTAAGATATTAAATTTTTGACAGTAATGAAACAAACAGGGCGACTAATCCATCTAATAATAAATAATTTTTAGAAAAGAATTTGTGATCTATAAACTTGTGAATTTAATATTATATTTTTAATTTAAATTTTGATGATTAGCGGGCAGCTAAAATTAACTATCGTAACATAGTGTTTAGCTTTTTGCCGCAGAAGAGGGGCAAGCAAATTGTATAACAATATTCTGGTTGGATATGTTGTAAATTGTAATGCATATAGCTGTTCTGTGAATAAAAATCCGGATGTACTTTCCTTATAACTTTCCGGTTATTAATAATATATATTGGAGGAAATATGTGTAATAAATTCACAATTCCGTTATTGCGGACTTTAATTTTCGTAATAACTGTTTTTCTATTTTGTAATTTAACCTTTGCCCAAGGGTCAATGAAGGGAAAAGTAACAGATTCCCAAGGCGAAGCCGTAATTGGCGCTAATGTGTTCATCAAAGGAACTAACATTGGCGCAGCCACTGACGTAAGTGGTAATTACTCTATCACAAAAATACCTGCCGGCAGCTATACTCTTATTGTAAGTGCAGTAGGTTATAAAACACAAAACTTTGGTATTGCTATATCCAGTGGAGCCGAGCTTGAACAAAACGCTACTTTAGAGGGAGATGTTTTGGAAATGCAGAATGTGGTGATTACCGGTACAGCCGGTGGAGCGGGAATAAAGAAGAAAGATGCAAGCTTTGCAATTACTACTATTTCTCCTCGCGCTATGGAACAACTATCGCCGCCGAGTACTGCCGCGGCATTAGATTTAGTGCCTGGTGTTTGGTCCGAAAGTTCCGGTGGAGTTGCAGGTGCAAACATTTTTGTAAGAGGCTTGCCTTCTTCTGGAGATGCACCTTTCGTAACAATGTCAATCAACGGTGCTCCTATCTATGGAACTGAAACACTCTCATTTTTTGAGCAGAGTAGTATATTCCGTATTGATGAAACTGTTGCATCGACTGAAGCTCTGAGAGGCGGACCAAGCTCAGTATTTTCTAATGGTGAATCAGGTTTAACCACAAACTTTAACCTGTTGCAGGGAACAGATCAAACAAAAGGAAGAGTTAAGTATTCTACTTCCGATTATAGCCAACAAAGATTTGATGCTGTTGTAAGTGGTCCTATTGCAGATAAGTTTTATTATATGGCTGGTGGTTATTTCAGAACTTCTCCAGGTATAAGAAACACTCAATTTAATTCTGAAAGAGGTGCACAATTTACACTGCAGCTTACGAGAGTTTTTGACAAAGGTGTTGTAAATGGATTTGCAAGACTTACCAATGACCACGGTCAATGGATATTACCTATGGCTTTGGGTACTGGAAACAATGAAGGTACATTTGCACAGCTTGGAAATGCTACTCGTTTCAGGTCTTTAAGAATAAATGCAGCAGGAGATAGCTCCGAGTTTGATTTCTCAAACGGACGTGGATGGAAAGGAATAGTAGGCGGTTTGAACTTTAATTATGATCTTGGTTCAGACTGGACTGCACGCGATAATCTTTCCTACACAAATGGAGATGCTAATACTTTGGGATTTGTACCTGATGGTGGTCCCATGACTGCAGCAAGCTTAATGTCATCTCTTGGAGTTTCTGCATTGCATACTAATGATGGTAAAACCATAACATCAGGTTACGTACAGAAGTACGGATATTGGGTTGTTGAAAAACAGATTGAATCTCTTACAAACGATATAAGCTTAACAAAAACTGTTGATAAACATAAAATCACTCTTGGTACATACCAGGCATTCTGGAGTTCAATGGATTTCTGGACTCTTGGTAATGACGTGACTGTTCAGAATGTTGAAAATGGTGGTATTATTAAAGAAGCTGCACCGGGCGGTCCAGGTTACAATATTAATGAATCCGGAGATGCCAGAATGGCTGCAGTTTATGCCGGTGATTCATGGCAACTAACTGATAAATTAAGATTGGATCTTGGTGCCCGTTATGATTTCTTCCATCTTAATTTTACATTCGATCAGGATATAGATGGTAATACAAACCTGGTTGCCGGATTAAAAGGACATGATTGGGCAGCGACAGGTGCTCTCAATTATGCAATAAATGATATCGTCGGTGTTTTCGGACGCGCTTCCAAAGGTTCATTATTTCCCAACTTCGATGACGTAAGAAGTAATGTTTATAACCTAAAAAGTGGAACGATTAGCAAAGATGGTGGAAATATTGTAGGCGTTAATGGTACAGTAGACCCCAATTTATTCAACCAGTTTGAAGCGGGAGTTAAAGTAGACCACGGAATCTATAGTTTATTTATTACCGGCTTCGTAAATATGGTTGAGCAGTTTGATGGAGACGTCTTATCTGCAAGAGCTTCTGCACTTTTGAAAACACGTACATTTGGTGCTGAAGTAGATGCTGGATTAAATGTAAAAAGATTCAGAGTTAACCTTGTAGGAACTTTCCAGAGTGGCAAAATAACGGAAGCTGCACTGGCTCCGCAAACAGTTGGAAACAAAATCTGGCGTCAGCCTGATTTCCAATTCCGTCTTGCACCAAGCTATGACTTCCCGATAACTCATAGTGTTTCTGCTTCTGTTTATGGAGCATTCAGATATATTGGGAAAAGATGGGACAGCAGAGATAATGTATTTCAGTTAGACTCATTCACCAAACTTGATCTTGGTGTTTCTGTTGCTACAACAAGCGGCATAACATTTAACGTTAGCGGTGATAACTTAGGCGACTCACACGGTTTAACCGAAGGTGATCCCCGCGATCCTACTGCAGCAAACGGTCGTCCTATTTTAGGTCGTTCCGTACGCTTCTCAGTCGCTGTTGATTTCTAATTTCTTTATAAAGAACCCTGCGCGTTAGTGTGGGGTTCTTTTAATTATATATAATATTTAAAAATATTGGGGAATTAAATTACCCTCCTTCAGGAACTAAACCTCTTGTCTCTTAGTAAAACCTCTACTTAATTCAAAACAGAATTAATCACTTTGTGGAGGAGAGAAACCATGCCATCATTAAAATACCATTCTGCCGATCTCAGGAGTAAATATCCTACTTATATAAAAATCAGTGTTGTGTTTTCGCTACTCTTCGTTATTATTGCTTTTAAAATAGCTCCGGGAAATTCTAATAGTGCAGTTCTTAAACCCACTACTCGGGATATTATAAAGGTAGAGGAGATAACACAAACTATTCAACCAACTAAACCGCCTGATCTCCCAAAACCGTTAGTTCCTAAAATTGCTGTAACAGATGACATTAAGGAAATAGAATTTGTTGATGTCAGTATAAACTACAATAAACAATTCACAAAGCCACCGGAAAGAGAAAAAGAAAAAATAATTGAAGATGAGGATCATATATTTGTTGCTGTTGAAGAACCACCAAAACCTGTTGGGGGGATGGAATCAATAGTAAATAAACTTTATTATCCCGAATTAGCAAGAAGGACAGGTATTGTAGGAAGAATTGTAGTAGCTGCTATAATTAATAAAGAAGGAGATGTAGTTAATACACACGTAATACAAAGTTTGTTTCCGTTATTGGATGAAGTAGCACTTAATGCGGTTAAAGCAACTAAGTTTGTCCCAGGTAAGCAGAGAGGAAGACCTGTGAATGTTGAAATGAAAATTCCTATCCAGTTTAGACTGAAGTAAAAAAATACTGAATTATTTTCCGTTAAATTGAGTTACCTTCCTGTCATTGAGAACTAAATTCTATTAAGGTTTAAATGCTATAAGTATAATTTTGATAATAACAAAAAACTTTGTTTCGTAAACTATTTACTCTTAAATTACTACACAAGAGAGGTTATTTACTAATATATAAAAGACAGATTTAGTTATAATGTTAAAAACTAATATTAAAACTCTGATAAATATTAGTTCAGGTATTGTATTTATAGTA
This sequence comes from uncultured Ignavibacteria bacterium, assembly GCA_963727535.1. Taxonomy (GTDB): domain Bacteria; phylum Bacteroidota; class Ignavibacteria; order Ignavibacteriales; family Ignavibacteriaceae; genus RBG-16-34-14. The sequence goes on along the minus strand of CAVSGR010000001.1, from coordinate 766,921 downwards.
AGTGTCTCTGCTTTTGTTGGGTGGTTTACGGGGACAGATTTCCTTAAGGGTATAACTAGCGAATTTGTCCCGATGGCTCCAAACACTGCTCTGCTTTTTATCATTCTAAGCATCTCGGTTTTATTCTTATCTGGAAAATTGTCTTTCAAAAATGTTATTGCAAGAACCGGTACTTTTATTGTAATTATATTATCCACTATTTATTTGCTTGAATTTTCAGGTTTAATTAGCTCAAATATTGATTTTCTATTCTTCAAATTTAAAGAAGGAAAAATTGCCGGGATTCCAATCGGGGAAATGTCTTTTTACACCTGCCGTAGCTTTTATACTTTCCGCAATAGCCACACTTTTTTCAACTATAAGATCCAGGCATAAACTTTTTGAACATGTAAGTATGGCTTCTGCTATAGTTGTTGTCACACTGGGACTATTTTTCTTATTGGGATACCTGCTGGGAAAATCAATTATATATGTCGGCAGCTATATTCCAATGGCAATTAATACTGCGTCGTCTTTTCTTTTTTTGGGGGGCAGCATTCTTTTGTTAGCATTGTCTGATGAAACAACCATACTAAAAAATTTAAAAGAATTAGATAAAGCTGTACCACTATATAAAAAAATATGGGGAGGGTTCGGGTTAGCGTTCGCCACAATAATTGTAATAAGTATAGTATCGTTTAATAGCAGTATCAGGTTTATTAATACAACAGAAAAAATAGAAGAGAAGTATAAAACTTTAAGTGAATTTGAAATCAGCATTTCCCACATTAAAGATATTATACTCGGGACCAGGGGCTTTTTAATAACCGGTAATGATGTGTTCATCGATAGACGGTTACATTCAATTGATAGTGTTCAGTCAAAACTAAATAATCTCCGGTTACTGCTTAAGAGTAATAAGTTTGTAACAAATTATGTCGATACGCTTCAAATATATTTAGAAGAAAGATTAAAGTTTGATAAACAACTAGTTGCACTTCAAAAAAAAGGGGAAAGCCAAAACTGGCAGGAAATTATTGCAATAGGAAATGGGGAAAGGATAATGGATAATATAAGAAGTGTTATCAATAAAGTAGAAAGTTATGAGCATGCTGAACTTGAAAAATTACATCGGGAAAAAGAATCGAATTTTGAGTACACAATCATTACTTTTTCAAGCCTCTCGCTGATAGTTCTTATTATTTTCTCTTTTATGTATTTCATAATAAGGAAAGAACTTTTTGTCCGCCAGGCAGCCGAAGAAGAGACAGAGATGCTAAATCTAAAACTCAAAGCTGTGAATAAAGAACTCGAGGCATTCAGTTATACAGTTTCTCATGACCTGAGAGCACCTCTAAGGCATATTAACGGTTTCCTCGATATACTTCAACAAAATATTACGGAAAAGCTTGATGAAAAGAATCTCAGGTATTTTAATCTTATTAAAGATTCTTCCATAGAAATGGGGAATTTAATTGAGGACCTCCTATCCTTTTCGAGGACAGCAAAATCAGGAGTACACAAATCCAAAATAAATCTTAATAATATGATTCAGGAGATTGTGCATAAAATAAAACAAGACGCTGAAAAAAATGTAGAGTGGTTAACTGAAGAATTGCCTGAAGTAGCCGCAGATTATACTTTAATCAGATTAGTACTTGTAAATTTAATTTCAAATGCTGTCAAATTTACATCTAAAAAAAACAAGCCGGAAATTACAATAGGCTCGTTAAAAAAGGAGAATAAAATAGTGGTTTTTGTTAAAGATAATGGTGTGGGATTTGATATGAAATATTATGATAAATTGTTCGGAGTTTTTCAGCGTTTGCATGCAGTAAGAGATTTTCCCGGAACCGGAATTGGTCTGGCTACTGTTAAAAAAATAATAGAAAAGCATGGTGGTAATGTTTGGGCTAACAGTACCGAAGGAGAAGAAACGACGTTCTTTTTCTCATTACCATTAGAATAATTTAATATTAACTATAATGAGAGCAAGAGATGAAAGATTCAAAAAAAATTTTACTTGCTGAAGATAATCCTAAAGATACGGAACTTATGCTGCTGGCTCTTGAAGGGTATAACCTTGATATAGTGCACGTTATTGACGGAGCTGAGGCATTAGATTACTTATATCGTGGCGGCAAATTCAGTAATAGGGAGCCGGGAAATCCTGTTGTAATATTTCTTGATCTTAAAATGCCTAAACTTGACGGAATGCAGGTTGTAAAGCAAATAAAAACTGATGAAAACCTGAAAGATATTCCAATTGTCATGCTCACTTCATCACGAGAAGAAAAAGATCTTGTTGAAAGTTATAGACTTGGTGTTAACGCTTATGTAGTTAAACCGGTGAGCTTCGAAAAATTTGTCGACACTATTAAACAAATTGGAATATTCTGGACCTTAATTAATGAACCCCCACTTTAACCGGGATATTTGATTTTTCTTACAAAAATGGGTCGGAATGAGTAAGCTATTAAAAATACTTCATGTAGAAGATAATCCTCTTGATGCAGAGCTAATGCAAAATCATATTAATGGTGATCTCATTGATTATGAAATTAAGTGGGTTTCTAATAAAAACGATTTTTTACATGAATTTGAAAAAGAGAATTATGACATTTTGCTATGTGATTTTAATTTACCTTCATTTAAGGATGGGTTTGAAATTTTAAACTTAGTTCGAAATAAATCTCACGAGATTCCAATCATATTCGTTACCGGAACTATTGGTGAAGAGCTTGCAGTAGAGTTACTTAAAAAGGGAGCAACAGATTATATCCTGAAAGATAACTTAGTAAAACTCGTACCCGCAATAGAACGTGCGATTAATGAACGTAATGAACGGATAGAAAAGAAAGTGATTCAGAACGCCCTGGAAGAAAGTGAAGACCGTTTTAGGAATTTATTTATGAACTCTCCTGTAGGTATATATAGAAGTACACCGGGTGGGGAAGTTATTGTAGCAAATCCTGCCCTAATAAAGATTCTTGGTTTTTCTTCTCTTGAAGAATTAAGGAAAAGAGATTTAAAAGCAGAAGGTTTTATTAATCAGGATGAAAGAGATAAGTTTAAGGAAATAATGGATCGTGATGGGGAAGTTATTGGTTTTGAAACAACCTGGATAAATAAGGAAGGAAAACCGATTTATATTCTTGAAAACTCTACAGCCATAAAAGGAGACAATGCTGAAGTTCTATATTATGAAGGAACTATTGAAGACATAACAGAAAGAAAATTAGCTCAGCAGGAATTAATAGAAGCAAAAAAACGTGCCGAAGAATCGGATAAGCTTAAAACAGAATTCCTTGCGCAAATGTCGCACGAAGTGAGGACGCCCTTAAATACTTTAACTAATCTTTCAAAATTAATTGATGAAGAAATGAAAGATGGTTTTAACGATGAAATGAGATCAATATTGAACAGCACTGAAGAAGCAGGAAATAGGCTGATTCGTACAATGGAACTTATACTTAATATGGCAACGGTCAGCACAGGAACATTTTCAATTTCCAAAAGAGATGTTAACCTTAAAAATATTGTTGAGAATATTGTAGGAAGACAGGAAAAAGGAATAGAGAATAAGCAACTAAAAGTTAATATCCGTTATGATCTTAAAAAAGAAAAAGTAAATACCGACGAGTACCTGATGGATCAGATTATCAGTAACCTAGTTGACAACTCTATAAAATATACGGATAAAGGCGAAATTGATATTCATATTTATAATGATGAAAATAAAAAATTGTATATAGAAATTATTGATACTGGAAACGGCATAGCTGAGGAATATATCCCCAATTTATTTAAACCTTTTACACAGGAATCTTCAGGATATTCAAGAAAATATGAAGGTAACGGATTGGGGTTAGCATTAACTAAAAAGTATATCGAACTACTTAATGGGGAAATTTTTGTAAGAAGTAAAAAAGGAGAAGGTTCGGCTTTTACTGTTATGCGGAATCTTTAATTACTATATCTTTGAGGGGAATATTAACAATTACTCTTGTACCGGGTTCGCAATTTTCTATTTTAAAATTTCCTCCTAAGATAATAGCTCTTTCTCTCATTCCTAAAACACCAAAACTTTTTGAGCCTTTTGAAGGCTCTTGTTTAATACCTATTCCGTTATCCTGAATTTCCATTCTAAAATTATTTCCATCTTTTTCAATTAGGACATTTACTTTAGTTGCTTTGGAATGTCGCCCGACGTTAGTTAATGCTTCCTGTAGAATCCGGTAAACCGCTATAGAAATATCTTTATTTAATTCGGCCTCTCCCCAGAGGTTATTAAGATTAATTTCTATGCCGCTTGATTTAATAAACTCACCTATATGCCATTCAATGGCAGGTATTAATCCAAGATTGTCAAGTACCTCTGATCTTAGTTCCGTGATAATCTTTTTTATTCTTTTAATACTACTGTCAATAACCTGTTTCATAGAATCAATTTCATCCTGAAGCTCTTTTCGATTTGGTATTGTTTCATTAGAAGATATTGATTTGCCCAACATTGTAAGGTTCATTTTTAAAGAAGTAAGAACCTGTCCAAGTTCGTCATGAATTTCCCTGGCTATTGCTGTTCTTTCCTGCTCTCTTATATTTTGAAGATAACCGGCAAGTGCTCTTAACTGCTCACGAGATGATTGTAGCTCCTCAACTGCTAAGCGGGTTTCCGTAACATCCTGGTTGAAGCCGGTAATTTTTATAGGAGATCCTTCTTCATTTCTTTCTATCAAAAGTTCGGAGCGTATATGTCTTATTGAACCATCTTTCCAGACAACCCTGAAATTAAATTTTCGGGATTCTAAACCTATCAATACATCGGCAGTCATTCTTTTTGCATATTCTTTATCATCAGTGTGTACCGCCTTTATCATGTTTTCAAATGATGGACTGATTTCTTTCGGCTCGTATCCAAAGATTCTATAAGTTTCGTCTGACCAGTAAGTAATTCCGTTCACTAAATCTGATTCCCAACTTCCTATATGCGCTAAACTTTCTGTTTCTTTTAAAAAAGATTCATTCTTAATAATTCTTTCAATAAATTTTTCCCGTTCCGTTGCTAACCGGAATTTTTCCATCGCACTTTTTATTGCAGTTGGCAGGCGTTGCAGCCTGTCTTTTAAAACGTAGTCAACAGCTCCACCCTTCATCACATCAACTGCAAATTCTTCAGACATAGCAGCAGTAACAAGAATTACGGGAATCTTTAAACCGGCATCTTTTACAATCTTGAGTGCATCAATAGAATTTAAGGATGGAAGATTATGGTCAGATAAAATTATATCGGGCGAAAATTCTCTAAGTGCATTTATAAAATCTTCCTTATTATCGACAACAAGCGTTTCAAACTGAATTTTGCCTTTTTTAAGTTCATAATTAACTAGTTCGGCATCTAATGGTACATCTTCAAGATGGAGAATTTTTAGGGGTTCGTTCATACTTTTATCACTTAATTGAAACGTTATGGAGCAGCCAATATAATCCTAGATCCGTAACAGTTTTTTGAAAATTGCTAAAATCTATTGGCTTTACTATATAACTATTAGCTCCCAATTCATAACAGGTATGTATATCCGGGTCTTCTCTTGATGAAGTAAGTATAACAACAGGTATCTTTTTCGTAATCTCATTTTCTTTTATTTTTTTTAATACTTCAATTCCATTAATCCTTGGCATTTTCAAATCAAGTAAAATTACCTTTGGTTTATTATTGATATCCCTGTTTTCATATTGTCCTGTACAAAAAATAAAATCAAGTGCCTCTGCGCCATCTTTCAAGTGAATCATATTATTTGTGAGCTTGTGCTTCTTAAGGGAATGAATGGCAAGCTCAGCATCATTCATATTATCATCTACTAGTAGAATTTCTATTTCTCCCCTTTGCATAATTTTTTATCCTTTTATTTATTATAGTTAACTTACAATTTGACTTGGTAAACTAAAATAAAATGTTGCCCCTTCATTTACTTTCCCATCTGCCCATACTTTCCCATCATGTTTTTTTATAATTAAGCTTACAATTGCAAGCCCTACTCCGATTCCTTCAAATTCATTTTCGGAATGCAGTCGTTGAAAGACACCGAATAACTTATCAGCATATTTCATATCGAATCCTGCACCATTATCTTTTACGGAATATATAACCTCTTCATCTTCGATTTTAGATCTCACTTCAATAACAGGATTTTCAACTTTTGAAGAATATTTTATTGCGTTTGAGAGTAAATTTGTTACCACACGTGTTAATAAAGAATAATCTCCTATTACAGGTTGCAGGTTATTGATTCTAACTTCAGCTTTATGACTTACAGTATTATTTATTTCCTGAAGAGCGGAATTTACCAACTGAGTCATATCCACATTTGATTTTCTTAATACTTGTCTTCCCAACTTTGATAAAGCAAGCAGATCTTCTATTAGTAATCCCATAGTCTTTGCGCCATCCTGGATTATACTAAGCAAACGGTTTCCTTCTTTATCCATAATTTTATTGTAATCCTGTTCCAGCATTTTAGCGTAGCCACTTATAGCTCTGAGTGGCGCTCGTAAATCATGAGAAACTGAATACGTAAATGATTCAAGTTCTTTGGTTCTTTCAATCACACGTTTGTCTAATGAACGATTCAATGTTTGGAGAGTAGCATAGGTATTATTTAGTAAATGGGCACTATGCCAACACGCTAAAATGGAAAGAATTAATATAAATGCAACCAATATTGTTATTCCTATGTCATAACCGACAAAATTATTTTCTACTATAGCAATTACTATTCCGCCCATTAGTATGGTAGAACCGATGACAGGTATTAATAAGCGGCGTGTCATTACTACACCGGGATAATTACTTTTTAATATTTCAATTATTTCCTGGGGAGGTTTAGCAGCTATAATTCCAATTGAAAATATTGAAAATGCAATAGAAGTATGAATTGCCATGCTTGAGAATGCAAAAATATCATACAACTGATCGTAATTATATAAATATCCAACTATATCAAAAAGAGAAAGCACGAGTATAAAGGATGCTGAAATCAGAAATGGAGAGTTTTTCCTGAAGAAGATAAATAGAAAGGACAAACCTGTTAATATAAAACAAAATGCTGTAGCAGGAGACATTCTGCCTGCAGGAGCCAAGTCTAATTTTATTATATCGTCTTTGACTATTAACTCATCAATACCAACATTCATTTTAAAAATATACTCAGACAAGGAAATGGCGCTAATCAAAAAAATAAGGACCCCAACAGTTGTGGTTAAAGAAATGTATTTTTTTTCGTAGTTTTTATTGTAAAATTCAATTCCTACTCCGGCGAGAGAAAAACATATTGCCGTGTTTAACTTCATTGTCGCTAAACCTTGGAAAATACTTTTAAGAAAGGATACTTCAACTACCCATCCTACAATTACAACTACCCCTATAGCTATTAATACATGGCCTAATGTTTTGACCATAAAAAGATAGGCTTATTTTATACTTTACAAACATTTAAAGCGTATTCTACCAAACTTTTAAATGGGGAGAGAATACCCCCCTTCAGCCGAAACATACATATAAAAATTTCTAATTACAACAAATTTTATATGGAAACTTTTGCATAATTAGTTGAGAACTTATGTAAAATGCACTTCAATTTTTTTTGTCGGTTATAATGCTATTATGAAATGATTATTATAAATTAGATAGACTAAAAAATAAAATTATGCTGTTAAACTCTCGGACATAAATTGCAAGGGCACTTTATACCTTAGCTATTCACTTCTAACAATCCGGCATTTAAATGATTGAAAAAACATTGTTTGGAAAACTTCCTGACGGTAAAGAGATTTTTCTCTTTTCACTTAAGAATGAAGCTGGAACTGAAGTCCAGATTATTAATTATGGGGCAATTGTAAAAAATATATTTGTTAAAAATAAAAACGGCAAGATAGAAGATGTAGTTTTAGGTTATGACTCCCTCGAAGAATATGTAAATGATAGTTCTTTCTTTGGAGCTATTGTTGGAAGATATGGAAACCGTATCGCTAAAGGTAAGTTTAATCTTGATGGGAAAGAATACAATCTTGTTATTAATAATGGGAAAAATCATTTACATGGAGGTAAGAATGGATTCTTTTAAAGTAGCCTGGCATGCAGAGCCATTTGTAAATGAACCGGGAGCTTCCTTAAAACTTACATATATTAGTGAGGATGGAGAAGAGGGTTACCCCGGGAAAGTTTCTATTGCAGTTATATATACTCTGACTGAAGAAAACGATCTTGTTATAAATTATGAAGGAAAAACAGACAAACCGACAATTCTAAATCCTACACATCATTCTTATTTTAATCTCACGGGGGATTTCTCTAAAACAATATTAGATCATGAGTTACAAATAAATGCAAATAAATATACAGTTGTCGATAACGAACGAATATCAACCGGAGAAATTGCTGGGTTAAAAATACTCCCTTGGATTTTACTTCTCCACATAAAGTCGGTTTAAATATTAATAAAGATTATGAATCATTGAAAAATGCGAGCGGATACGATTGCAATTTTGTTTTGGATCATTATGATTCAACAGTGAAAAAGGCTGCTTCAGTTTACGATTCTACTTCGGGGAGATTTTTAGAAGTCTTTACGGACCAACCGGGGTTGCAGTTTTACTCGGGAAATTTTCTTGAAGGGATTAAGGGGAAAAATGGAATAACATATAAAAGCAAAACAGGGTTTTGTTTGGAAGCTCAGCATTTCCCGGATTCGCCAAACAAACCGGAGTTCCCTTCAACTGTATTGCGACCCGGAGAGATTTATAAACAAACGACTATTTATAAGTTTTCTATTAAGTAAAAAGAATTATATATTTTGCACTCAGATTTATGATTCAAATCCGAATTGGAGTAAAAATGAACTACAAACACATCTTAACATTTCTTTTAATTTTTTTTCTAGTAGCAGGATGCAACAGTATGAATAAAAAAGAATCCTCTGTTGTTAAAGAAAAATTTGGGCAGGTAGGTGAGAATGAAATTGACATCTACACTTTGACTAATGACAAAGGTGCCCAGGCAAAAATAATGAATTTTGGAGCCAGGGTAGTTTCTTTAACTATGCCTGATAGACAAGGTAATTTTGATGATATTGTAACGGGATACGACTCTTTAAAGGGTTACGTTAATGATAATTCCTATTTTGGAGCAATTGTAGGAAGATACGGTAACCGAATAGGTAAGGGGAAATTTAGTCTTGATGGGAAAGAATATCAGTTAACTATAAATGATGGAATGAATCATCTGCATGGTGGAAAAATTGGTTTCTTCAAAGCTGTGTGGAATGCAGAACCAATTACGAGTGAAGCTGGACCAGCATTAAAACTTAGTTTGGTTAGTCCTGATGGAGACGAAGGTTATCCCGGGAACGGTTAATGTTTCGGTCACTTACACTTTAACAAACGATAATGAACTCAAGTTAGATTATGAAGGCACTACAGATAAACCAACCATTTTGAATCCGACACATCATTCATATTTTAACTTATCAGGGAACTTTAATAACACTATCCTGGATGAAAAATTATCTATTGATGCTGATTCATATACTCCGGTTGATAATACATTGATTCCTACTGGAGAGATTGCTCCTGTAGAAAATACGCCAATGGATTTTCGTAAACCCACAACAATTGGATCGCGAATAAATGACGATTTCCAGCAACTAAAATTTGGAAGAGGTTACGATCATAACTGGGTTTTAAATAATTATCAGCCAGGCGTAGTAAGAAAAGTTGCAAGCGTCTATGATTCAACAAGCGGAAGATTTATGGAAGTTCTTACTGATCAACCAGGTTTGCAATTTTATTCAGGGAATTTCCTTAATGGAATGGTTAAGGGAAAGGGAGGAGTTGCTTATAAACATAGAGGTGCTCTCTGTCTTGAAGCACAGCATTACCCGGATTCGCCAAATAAACCAAATTTCCCGTCAGTTACTTTAAGACCGGGAGATGTATACAAGCAAACAACTATTTATAAGTTTTCAGTTAAATAAATAGACTATCAAAACATATAAATCATACACTATTGAGGGTGGATAATGAGCACATTAACTGGTATTGACTGGATAATAATAGCAGGATACTTTGCTATAATCCTTGGTTTAGCATGGTGGGTAATCAAAAAGCGTCAAGACAATTCTACTGATTACTTTCTTGCTGGAAGACATCTCGGCTGGTTTATAGTCGGCGCATCTATATTTGCATCCAACATCGGTTCCGAACATCTTGTAGGATTAGCAGGTTCCGGGGCAACAGACGGTGTTGCAATGGCTCACTATGAACTTCACGCCTGGTGTTTACTGGTACTTGGCTGGATTATGGCTCCATTCTATATGCGTTCAAAAGTTTTTACTATGCCGGAGTTTTTGGAAAGGCGATTTTCACCCGGCAACAGAACCTTACTTTCTTTGATATCATTAGTAGCATATATCTTTACTAAAATAGCAGTCGGAATTTTTGCAGGAGGAATTGTATTTAGTGTGCTATTACCTGATCTATCCTTTGCAGGTCTCGACAGTTTTTGGGTCGGTTCAATTTTAGTAATTGTATTAACCGGTTTGTATACCATACTTGGTGGAATGCGTGCCGTAGCTTATACAGAGGCTTTGCAGACTATTATTCTTATTTTCGGTTCTATTTTAGTAACCTACTTTGGTTTACAGGTCTTAGGCGGATGGGGAGCATTAAAAGATACGGTTGGATCTGAAATGCTTAATCTTTGGAAACCTATGGTTCCGGCTGGTGTTGAAAGTACATGGGCACCGGTTAGTCAGGTTGGTAAAATGGCTTGGTATTTTAATTCGAATTATCCCTGGCTCGGAATGTTGTTCTGCGCACCGATAATTGGTTTATGGTACTGGACAACGGATCAATACATTGTTCAACGTGCTATTAGTGCAAAAAACGAAACGGAAGCAAGACGCGGTTCGATAGCTGCGGGTTTCTTAAAACTTCTACCGGTTTTTATATTTATTATCCCAGGTCTTATTTGTTTTGCAATTGCTAAAAATGGACTTGTCCCTGAAATTCAACATCAACTTATTGGTGCAAATGGTGAATTGATAAGGGACAATGCACAAAAAGCTTTTCCACTTTTAGTTGCGTATATCCTGCCGGTTGGCGTAAGAGGAATTGTTGTTGCGGGTTTGTTAGCTGCTTTGATGAGTTCCCTTGCAGGGGTTTTTAATGCTTCCTCAACATTATTTACAATGGATTTCTATTCCAAGATTCGTCCCAATGCTTCACAGCATCGTCTCGTTTGGATGGGAAGAGTTGCAACAACAGTTATGGTAATAATTGGTTTATTGTGGATTCCGGTTATACAAGGCGGAAGAGGTCTTTATGATTATTTACAGGGTGTGCAGTCATATTTAGCACCTCCTATTTTCGTTGTATTTTTTCTGGGAGTATTCTGGAAAAGATTAAATGCTAAGGGTTGTATGTCGGCTTTACTTGTCGGTTTTGCAATGGGAATTTTCAGACTTGCAGTAGATACGCCTGTTAAAATGATGGCAGGGTTTTCTTACACTGAAGGATCATTTTTATGGATTGTAAATAATATCTTCTTCCAATATTACAGTTTGTTGATATTTTTAGTTTGTATAGCTGTTATGGTTGGTGTTAGCTATTTTACAGAAGCTCCGGATTATGGAAAACTCGAAGGTTTAACTTACAGCACAACAACAGCTGATCATAAAAAAGAATCAAGAAGCAGTTGGAATGCAAGAGATGTAATAGTATCAGTAATACTTGTTCTTATAATACTTGGAATTTACATTTATTTCTCAGGTTGATATTTGATTATAGTTGAAAGTCATTGGAAAAAATTTGATAATATCAGATGAGCACATACGCAATTGGTCTTGATTACGGAACTAATTCATGCCGTTCTCTAATAGTTGATATTGAGAACGGCAATGAAATTTCTACTCATGTTTTTAATTATCCGTCGGGGGAATCGGGAGTAATTCTAGATTCACGTGATCCTAATTTAGCTAGACAAAACCCTGCAGATTATCTTCTTGGAATTGAAGTAACAATTATAGAAGCAATCAAAAAGGCGAAAGTTTCTGATAAAAATTTCTCACCTGATAAAATTATCGGAATTGGAGTTGATACAACCGGTAGCAGTCCAATGCCTGTTGATGTTGAAGGAACTCCATTATGTTTTATAGATAAATTTAAAAACAATCCTTCCGCGATGGTTTGGCTTTGGAAGGACCATACAAGCTACGCTGAAGCTGAGCAAATAACAGAATTAGCAGCAAAAGAATATCCTGATTATCTTGCAAAGATCGGTGGAGTTTATTCATCGGAATGGTTCTGGAGTAAAATTTTTCATTGTAGTAAAGAAAATAAAGAAGTTTTTGATTCTGCATATAGTTTTGTAGAAATCTGCGATTGGATTCCTGCAATATTAGTTGGAGATACAAAGCCGGACAATCTTAAAAGAAGTATCTGCGCTGCGGGACATAAAGCAATGTTCAATAGCCAGTGGGGAGGTTTACCCGATTCAAAATTTTTGGAAAAACTTTCTCCAGGTTTGAGCGCGTTAAGAAACAGAATTACAAACAAAGCTTATTCTGCCGAAGAAAGAGTTGGATATCTTTCTAAAGAATGGGCAGATAAATTAGGTCTATCAACAAAAGTATCAGTAGCAGTAGGTGCTTTTGATGCACACATGGGAGCTGTCGGTGCCGGAATAAAAACGGGAACTCTTGTTAAAATTTTAGGAACCAGCACTTGCGATATCATGGTCTCTCCAAATGATAAAAAACTTGCAGATATTCCGGGAGTTTGTGGAATTGTAAATGGTTCCGTTATGGATGGCTATTTTGGAATTGAAGCCGGACAATCCGCAGTTGGAGATATTTTTCTCTGGTTTATGAATAATCTTGTTCCTGAAAAATTTGGCAAAACTCAGGATGAAAGATTTGCAAATCTTGGAAAAACTGCATCTGAATTAAAACCGGGAGAAACCGGTCTGATGGCGCTTGACTGGAATAACGGCAACCGAACTATTTTGGTTGATGTTCGATTAACCGGACTTCTTATCGGTCAAACGCTTTATACTCAGCCGCATGAAATTTATCGTACTTTAATTGAAGCAACAGCATTTGGGGCACTTGCAATTATAGATAGAATTGAAGAAAATGGAGTGAAGATAAACGAAGTTATAAATTGCGGTGGGCTTGCAATTAAGAGTCCTTTAATAATGCAGATTTATGCCGATATTACCGGACGCCCAATGAAAATTTCCAAGAGTGAACAAACACCTGCATTAGGTGCTGCAATGTTCGGTGCTGTATCTGCTGGTAAAGAAGTAAGTGGATTTGATAATGTTCTGCAGGCTCAGAAAGTTATAACAGGCACCAGCAAAACTTATGAACCAAACAAACAAAATCATTTGGTATATAGGAAGTTGTACAAGATTTATAAACAATTGCATGATGGTTTTGGAACAAAGGACGGGAACCTGCCTGACCGGCAGGCAGGTGGAAATATGTATAATGTTATGAAAGATTTGCTTGATATACGCGACCAGGTTCGTAAAGAGAAATAGTAGAATTTTCCTATTGTCATTCCGAACTTGTTTCGGAATCTTTTTTATTAATATATGAGAAGCTGAAACAAGTTCAGCTTGACATAACTTAGAATAAATTATGCTTGAAGATTTAAAACAAAAAGTCCTAAAAGCCAACCAGGATTTAGTAAAATATAATTTAGTTACATTAACCTGGGGTAACGTTAGTGGAATAGACCGAAAAAAAAATCTTGTTGTAATCAAACCAAGTGGTGTTGATTATGATAAGCTGAAAATCAAAGATATGGTCGTCTTAGATTTAAACGGAAAAATTGTTGAGGGAAAATTAAGACCATCTTCAGATACACCGACTCACATCGAACTTTACAAGAATTTTAAGAACATTGGCGGAATTACTCATAGCCACAGTACTTATGCAACTATATTTGCACAAGCTTGTAAAGAAATTCCTTGCTACGGTACAACGCATGCGGATCATTTTTACGGAACAATTCCTGTGACTCGTTTCTTAACAAAGAAAGAAGTTGATGATGGTTATGAACTAAACACAGGTAAATTAATTGTAGAGAGATTCAAGAATTTAGATCCGGTTGCAACACCCGGAGTTCTTCTCGCAGGCCACGCTCCGTTTACGTGGGGAAGTTCTCCAGCTGAATCTGTAAAAAATAATCTTATACTCGAACGTGTTGCAGAAATGGCTTCGGTTGCTTTGCAGCTTAATCCTAAATTAAAAGTTTTACCAAAACATATTATTAACAAACATTATATGCGTAAGCATGGTCCGAATGCATATTATGGACAAACTAAACCTGGTAAGAAAAAATGATTGACTTAAAAAAAAATGAGGTATGGTTCATCACCGGAAGCCAGCATCTTTATGGTGAAAAAACCTTAAAGCAAGTTGAGAAAAATTCTAGAGAGATTGTAAAAGGATTATCCGGTTCTGATAAAATTCCTGTAAAAATTGTTTTTAAATCTCTTGTAACAACTCCCGATTCAATTTATAATGTTTGTTTGGAAGCGAACAACTCTCCCAAATGTGTTGGACTGATTTTATGGATGCACACTTTTTCTCCTGCAAAAATGTGGATAAACGGATTAAAAGTTCTGCAGAAACCTTTCGTTCATTTACATACACAATTTAACCGCGATATTCCGTGGGACAGTATCGATATGGATTTTATGAATCTTAATCAATCTGCTCATGGTGATAGAGAATTTGGATTTATTTGTTCAAGAATGAACAAACCGCGTAAAGTAATAGTTGGACACTGGCAGGATAAAAAAGTTCATGAAAAATTAGCAATTTGGTCAAGAGCTGCTTGTGCAAAATTCGATTTACAGGGAGCTAAGTTTGCACGCTTCGGTGATAATATGAGAGAAGTTGCAGTTACCGAAGGCGATAAAGTTGAAGCACAAATGAAGTTCGGTTATTCTGTAAATGGATATGGACTCGGCGATCTTGTAAAATATGTTAATGCTTCAACTAATTCCCAGGTAAATAAACTTCTTGATGAATATGAAAATAAATATTCTCTGGTTCCTTCTTTAAAGAAGAATGGAGAGAAACGTCAGTCATTAATTGAAACTGCAAAAATTGAAATTGGATTAAGAAGTTTCTTAAAAGAGGGAAACTTTAAAGGATTTACTGATACATTTGAAAATCTTCACGGACTTGTACAATTGCCGGGACTTCCTGTACAAAGATTAATGGCAGACGGTTATGGCTTTGGCGCTGAAGGTGATTGGAAAACATCTGCACTTGTTCGTGCTATGAAAGTGATGGCATCGGGATTAAAAGGCGGCACTTCTTTTATGGAAGATTATACTTGTCACTTTGATCCTAAACAAAATAAAGTTCTCGGTGCGCATATGCTGGAGATTTGCGAGTCAATTGCTGAAGGAAAACCAAAACTGGAAATTCATCCTTTATCGATTGGAGGAAAAGCTGATCCACCGCGTTTGGTTTTTAACACTCCTAAGGGACCAGCCATAAATGCAACATTGATCGATATGGGAAATAGATTTAGAATGATTGTTAATGAAGTAACTGCAGTTCCTCCCGATAAACCTCTTCCTAAATTACCTGTTGCAAGAGTATTGTGGATTCCAAAACCAAATTTAGAAATTGCTGCTCACGCATGGATACTTGCAGGCGGCGCTCATCATACCGGTTTCAGCCAGGCTTTAACATCTGAATATCTCGAAGACTTTGCTGAAATGTGCGGAATAGAATTCTTGTTGATAGATGACTCGACAAAAATTTCAGAGTTTAAAAAAGAATTGAAGTGGAATGAAGTATATTATACCTGATTAATTTTTAGTTCTTTTTGTAAGTTTGCACAATTTAAGCACATCACTAATTTTACAAATTAATACAAATCTAATTTTGTGAAAAGTATTTCAATCGATTATAATATAAAAGCATTAGTCTTCGACTGCGACGGAACACTTGTAGATTCAATGCCCCTTCATATGAAAGCATGGGAGGAAGCGTTCAGATTCTTCAATGAAAGATTTGATTATGATTTTCTCTTATTCTTTAAAAGGAATGAAAGAAATTGAAATCATAGAATTGTATAATGAAAAATTTGGTACAAATCTTAATCCCGAAGTGACTGTTACTAAAAAACACGCATTCTATTTCAGGAATATTAATTCAGTGAAGCCTATTGAACCTATTGTTAAAATTGCAGAAGAATATTTCGGGAAATTACCTCTTGCTGTTGTTTCTGGAAGCGTTCGTGATATTGTTCATAAGGAACTAGAAGTGGTCGGAATATTTAATTTGTTTAAAACAATATTAACAGCAAACGATCCTTTTAAGCCAAAACCTGCACCGGATATTTTTCTTGCTGTGGCTAAAAGTTTAAATGTATCACCGGAATTTTGTTTGGTTTTTGAAGATGGAGACCCGGGATTGGAAGCGGCATCAAAAGCGGGAATGCAGACTGTTGATGTGAGGGAAAGTTTATTGTCACACTGAGCGCGTCGAAGTGTGACTGTCAGTCTTCGACAGGCTCAGACTGACAATGTGAAGTTTGACGTAAATGTACTTGTACAAAGTGGAGTAAAATTGAAAAGAGTTAACCTAACAGGAATTGGAAAATTTGAAATTGTTGATGCTCCAAAGCCTCAAATAATCAACGATGACGATGTGCTTCTTAAAATTGATACAGTCGGTGTTTGTGGTTCCGATATTCATTATTATAAAGAAGGGAAGATCGGTGACCAGGTAATTGATTTTCCTTTTACTATCGGTCATGAATGTTCTGCCATTGTAGAAGAAGTTGGCAAAAAAGTTACAAGTGTAAAACCAGGTGATATTGTTGCAGTCGAGCCTGCTCTTTCTTGCCATAAATGTCAGCAATGTTTATCCGGCAGGGAACATACCTGTACAAATCAAAAGTTTCTCGGTTGTCCCGGACAAATAGATGGCTGTCTTGCAGAATATCTTGTCATGCCCGAAAAAAATTGTTATCAGGTTCCACTAAATGTGAATAGTGAAATGGCTGCAATGGTTGAGCCTTTAACTATCGGATATTATGCTTCACGGTTTATAAAGGATATTGATGAAATAAATTCAGTTGCAATTTTGGGTGTCGGACCGATTGGATTAGGAGTTATGATTTCATTGCAAGCCCGCAGTTTCAAAAATATTTTTGTTACTGATAAGTTGATTATCGTTTGAATATTGCAAAAAATGCCGGAGCAGTTTGGACGGGAAATCCTGATAAAGAAAATATAGTTGCGGAATTAAGAAAAATAAATCCCGATGGATTTGATGCTGCGTTTGAATGCTGCGGCAAACAGGAAGCTCTCGATAATGCTGTGGATATTTTAAAACCAGGAGGAACACTTTTGATTGTTGGAATTCCTGAACCAGACAAAATATCTTTTGACATCAGCAAAATAAGACGTAAAGAAATTGCAATACAAAATGTCCGGAGACAAAATAAATCAACTGATTCCGTAATTAATTTAATTGCTTCGGGAAAACTTTCTCCTGAGTTTATGATTACACATAGATTCAATTATGACAAAACCAAGGAAGCTTTTAACATTGTTTCAAATTATCAGGATAATGTAGTTAAAGCATTAATTAAATTTTAGATGTCTTAAAGATTAAATGAAAAAGGGGAGTAATGTGGATTTTTATACTAAAAATATTAATGAAAGTTTAGGAATCCTTTTATATAAGCAGATAGACATGGACGATGAAATACCCAGCAAAATAGTCTAAAAAAGCTATTTATAACGAGACCAAGCTGGACAAATCCTCAAATAATATAAAAGTCGAAAAAATTTTATGGTTATTGACTTTAAAAAAAGAAAATTTTATTTTCGATTCGTTGGTTTAAACAACAAACTAATTCTCGACTAGAAAAACTTGAAAACAGAAAACATAATTAGCGGTAATGCAAAAGTTGTTCGGAATATTAATCGTTCTATGATTTTAAATATGATTAGAAATAAAGAACCCATCTCCAGGGCAAAAATTGCGCGCTTAACTAACCTTAACAAGAGTACTGTTTCAAGTATAGTTACCGACCTGTTAAATGAAGACCTAATAAAAGAACAAAAAACTTCGGATCCCAATGTTGGAAGAAATCCTCTTGATCTTTCATTAAAGCTTGGCAAACATTTAATCGGTGCAATTTCAATCGATGCTGCTTTAACAAGATTTGCAGTTACGGATATTGATGGCAGTGTTTTAGGAACTTCATTTATTGAATCCAAACCAGGGACGCCGGAAGAGTTTCTACAACTATGTTCAAAAGAGTTACTTTCACTTTGCAGTGACCTCAAAGTAAAAAAACTTGAAGGACTCGGTTTAAGCATTGCTGGTATTGTTGATTCAAAAAATATGATAGTTAATTTCGCACCAAATCTTGGGTGGGAAGATTATGATATTGGTACTACTATTAAAGAACTTTGGCCTGATATTAGAATTTTAACAGTAGGAAATGACGCGAAATGCTCCGCACTTGCTGAACTCTGGTTTGGTGCTCATAAATTTAATTTATCTAATTTTGTCTTTCTGCAGGTTGGTCCGGGTATAGGTTCAGGAATTGTTGTTGAGAATAAAATTCTTGATGGAGAATTTCATGCTTCCGGTGAAGTGGGGCATACTGTCTTATACGAAGGGGGAGAAGAATGTACGTGCGGCAGTCGTGGTTGCTGGGAAAAGTATGCTTCCGACCGTGCAACCATCAGCCGGTATATCAAACAAAAAAATGGCTCTGCAAATATTGTTAATATTAGTATAGATGATATAATCAAGGCAGCGATTGATAATGACAAAACAGCTCGTCATGTTCTATCTGAAACCGGCTATTACCTGGGTTTAGGTATTTCTAATATTATTAAGATTATTGATCCTCATGTAATTATTGTTGGGGGTAGAATTGTTCAAGCCTGGGATATTATTTATCCGCAGATCGCCCAGGAAGCTAAGAACAGAACCTTTTACGGGAAAAAGAAAATTATTTCAATATTGCCTACGTCTTTGTCCGTTCGACCTCGCTTGTTGGGCGCTGCTACCCTGGCAATCAAAGTAATATTTGATGATTATAAAATAACTATTTAGATCATAATTAAAGAATAAATACAAAATATAAAATCAAATAATTTAATTTGTTGATTCAACAAACTATTTATAAAGCTTATAATATTTGAAATGAAAAAAGAAAAAATAACAGTAGGAGTGGACATAGGTGGAACTAATACCGTTTTTGGCTTTATCAACGGTACCGGTAAATGCATTTTCACAAATGCAATAACAACTAATCCATATGAAGGTGCCGACAAGTTTATAAAGAGACTTTCAGGTAAGATTAAAGCCGGCTACAAAAAATACTCGCCTAAATATACATTAGCGGGAATTGGAATTGCTGCCCCAATGGCTAATCATTCCCACGGCACAATAGAAACACCTTCAAATATCAAATGGGGTAAGGTGAATTTTGTGGCAATGATGAGAAAAAACTTCAGTGTACCAATTGCAATTACAAATGATGCGAATGCCGCAGCTTTAGGCGAATACGAGTTTGGACTTGGTAAAGGATTAAAAAACTTTGTCGTTATAACTCTTGGAACAGGTCTGGGTAGCGGAATTATAATTAACGGAAGCCCATTATATAGTGAAGGAGGTTTAGCCGGCGAGTTTGGTCATACTATTGTTAATCCAGACGGACGTCAATGTAACTGCGGAAGGATTGGTTGTCTGGAAACATATGCTTCGGCGAGCGGGATTCGCAGAACAGTACTTGAGCTGATGGCTAAATATAATGATCAAAGTAAATTACGTGACCTTCCTTTCACTCAAATATCAGGTCAATTAATAAATGACCTGGCAATAAAAGGTGATCCGATTGCAACCCGTGCATTTCAAGTTACTGGAGAAATACTCGGTAAAGCTTTGGCAAATCTTGCCATAAGTTTTGTACCAGAAGCAATAATACTTTTTGGAGGACTTGCAGACGCAGACGAATTACTTCTTGGACCAACACGTAAACACTTTGAAAAGAACTTGTTAAAAATTTATCAAGGCAAAATAAAGATTCTGAAATCTACAGTTGAAAACGGTATGTCTGCTGTGCTTGGTGCCAGCAGTTTAATTTCAAAAGATATTACTCGCCCTTTAATTCTCGATGTAAAAAGAAACGTTGAAAAAAATAAAAATAATTTTTCACGGAAAAGAATTAATTAAGGAGAATAAAATGTACAGATTAAATTTTAACCGGGGGATTGTAATTCTGATAATTTTATTCATGGGCAGCATAATTTCGGCTTCTGCCAATTCAGATATTGAAGGATATGTAAAAGATGCACAAGCAAATACGTCCTTGCCTGCCGCTAATATAATATTGTTAGGAACAAGTTTAGGTGCTGCAACTGATGTTGAAGGAAAGTATGTAATAAGAAATATCCCGCCCGGTTCATATAATATTCGTGCGACATACATTGGTTATGAATCTTTTCAAGTTGAAATCGAAGTTAAAGATAATCAAAAAATAGAACTAAACTTTAATCTTAATCCGGCTAGCCTTGAGGGTGAAACCGTCGTTGTTACCGGTCAGGCGACTGGGCAACTGGAAGCAATCAATAAGCAACTGTCATCACTTCAAATTATGAATGCCGTTTCTTCATCGAGGATTCAGGAGCTGCCTGATGCAAATGCTGCAGAATCTTTAGGGAGGCTTCCCGGTATTTCTGTACTAAGAAATGGAGGTGAAGGGAATACTGTTGTAATCCGAGGTCTTGCACCCAAATTCAATCAAATTTTGATTGATGGAATTCAAATGTCTTCATCCGATCCTTTTAATCGTGGCACCGATCTAAGCATGATTTCTTCAAATATGCTTCAAGGTATAGAAGTTTCGAAAACAGTTACTGCTGATATGGATGCTAATGTTATTGGAGGTGTAGTGAATTTTGAATTGAGAGAGGCTCAGGTAAAAGAACCGGGTGTACCACAGTTTAATGTACTTCTACAAGGCGGTTATAATAATTTATCTAATGCGTACAATAAATATAATAATTATAAATTAGTCGGAAGTGGAGAGGACAGATTTTTTGATGATCGGCTCGGGGTTTTTGCACAATTAGATATTGAAAGAAGGAATCTTGCTTCAAATGAATTAGGAGCTTCTTTCAATCATCAGGGAAGTAGTACCATTCAATACCTAACCTCAACTTTAAATCTTAATGATATCCTAAGAGATCGACGCAGAGTGAATGGAACAATTGTGATGGATTATAAACTCCCACATGGTAAGATCAACCTGATGAATTTTTTGAGTTCAGGAAATACAGATATGCAAAACCGTGCAGAATCTTTTGATATTCTGAACAATGTACATAACTACACCCTTGCTCGTTCAAATAGTACTTTGAGCATTATTACCAATGCTCTTAATGTAAAATACTCGTTACCGATTTTTGATGCTAATGTAAAACTATCACATTCATATTCTGAAAATAAAAATCCAAGTGATTGGACTATTGGTTTTCAACAAGCTTCAGCGGGCTTAACCCAGTTTTTAAATGTGTCTAATTTAGACCCGAAACTTATACCGCTTGCAGCAAACAACGATACTAATTCTACATATCTAAGTAGTCTCATAACCAATAGTAGCTTTTCAACAGAACGCGCCTTTACCGGATCAATAGACTTAGAAAAAGATTTGAATATCTCTGATTTGATTTCTACTAAAGTAAAGTTTGGAGGGATGTACCGTTATAAAAAACGCTTATATGATTATGATCAATCGAGCGGACAAGGATTAGGTCTTACAAGTGCAAAATTTGTTGATAGTCTGATTGCATCACACTTTCCGTCTACAAAGAGGTACAACAACACAACTAGTATACCAATCAGTCCTTTTTTAGATCCCAACTTTAGTTATGGTGAATTTCTTGGCGGCGATTATAATATGATCCTGCCGCTTAATTATGGTATGCTTTCGGAGATGGCAAATTACATAAAGTCTCAAACTGATTTTATTGCAGCAACCCCCGGAGCCAATATTGCTTATTTCCGGGACGCTTTTAATTCTGCAACAAACGATTATTCCGGTACCGAAGATCAGAGTGCTTTTTATCTTATGGCTACAATCAATGTTGGTCCGGAGATCACTATTATTCCTGGTGTCAGGTATCAGGATCTTAAAACAACATATACATCTTCACGGGGTTTGCAAAATACTGCCTCAGCTACAGGCGGACCATACCTACACTATGATACAACAGTCACCGTTGATCATGCATATTGGTTACCGGATGTTTCGTTAAGATATAGTCCGTTAAGCTGGTTCGATATACGTTTGTCATATACAAACACTATTTCATACCCAGACTATAATGCAATTATTCCGAGAATAGACGTATCTACCATCGGTGAAATTGGATGGAATAACTATGAGTTAAAACCGTCAAGGTCTACAAATTATGATATTTATCTTTCGTTTTATGATAACACGATAGGGTTGTTTACGGTTGGCGGTTTCCTTAAACAAATTGACAATCTGATTTATCCCTGGACGTTTTATGTTTCCGGTGCCAATGCCCGAAAATATTATCCACCAAGTTTAGTGACATCTACTCCTAGTGGGACATATAATGTCAATACATATGTTAATGATCCTTACCGTGTGAAAGATTGGGGAATTGAACTCGATTGGCAAACTCATTTCTGGTATTTACCAGGTGTTTTATCTGGATTAGTCTTAAATGTTAATTACACACATGTATCTTCAGATGCCGAATACCCCTATACTGACGCAAGGAAAGTCGGACGCACTATTCAATATGTAGATACTTCATTTACTGACCGACTTCTTTATCAACCCGACAATATCGTTAACCTATCTCTTGGTTATGATTTTGAAGGTTTCTCTATAAGAGTATCAATGCTTTACCAGGCTGATATTTTTACAGGACCAAATTATTGGCCACAATTAAGAAGCAGTACTACTTCATACACGCGATGGGATCTCGCTGTTAAACAGGATTTGCCCTGGTATGACATACAACTCTTTGGGAATCTTAACAACATAAATAGTGCAAATGATATCAGTATAATCCAGGGAGGCGGAGTGCCTCAGTCCCAGCAGGATTATGGAATGACCGGTACCCTTGGTGTAAGATTGAAATTATAACAGAATTAAAATAACTAATTAATAAAAGTGTAAGTAGTTAAATCTTTAATAAAACAAAAGGAGGTGAATAAGTAATGCTTAAACATATTTACCGCGGAAGAGAGGGACCTGTTATTACTGGGTTCGAAAAAGATGAAATGGAATTATTAAATAATTTAGAAAGGAGAACTAAATGAAAAAGATGTATACAGCAGTGTTATTAATGATTTTTATAGCATTAGTTGCACTGCCTCAGCAGTTATTCGCTGCCGGTGATACACTTGTTGTTTATGCAAACGGACCGACGCTTGATGTTGTTATTGGAAGTGATACGACCTCAGACGGAGCACAGGCACATAGTGTATACAAACTTGTTTCTTTGGACACAACTTATATTTTTGATGCAACTATAACAGCAAAGTCCAGCATTTCTATAGTTGGTATGCTCGGTTCTGATGGCAGACCCCCTTGTATTCAACCTGATGTACTGGGAGATGGTTCAGTTCCGGGTGTATTATTTACATTTACCGGGGATGGAAATCAATTTATGCTTAAAGATATCTATCTCTTAGGTATTGCAATTAATAATACTGTAAACTATGGTAGTGGTCAGGCAGTCCAGATATCGTCAGATAATATAAGACTTATTGCTGACAATGTAGTTTTTGAAAATTGGTCACAGTTTGCAATTGGTTACAGTGGTAGCTGGGATAAGTTTTACATTACTAACTGTAAGTTTAGAAATATGACAACTCAACCAAGTCAATGGTATGTTGGTGAGCTACTTCGTAATGAAAATTATCTAGGTGCATTTCCCACAGATTCTATCGTAATCAAGAATAATACAATGCTTTGTGTAGGTGGTTATGCTACGGCAGCTACTGGTGGTATTGTAAATTATTATGAATTTTCACACAATGATGTAGTAGTCACTTTTAAGAATCCATTTTTCCTCGATAGAATGGTAAATGCAAAATTCAATGACAATCTCTTTTATAATGCCTATGCAGGAGGTGAGAATAAAACGGAGTTTGCAGGATGGGATTCTTTTACTCCAAATACCGGTCCTTCAATTATAACTATGGGACCGTTGGATTCAACAACAGCCTCAATTCTTCTTGGTCATGCTTCAACCGGTGCAGGAGATCCGGCGGCAGAGTTATTGAGAAATGTAGAAGTTATGAATAACGCTTATTTCTGGTCCTCAGGATTAACATCCTTTTATACTGCCTGGAATGATACTGCTCATGTCGATTCAATTTATACAACTGAATGGATGAATCCTCCTACAGTTAATATGTTTGCAGATAACTCTCAGTGGCCTGGTTTTGTCGAATCAGGTAATCAGAATGTTGATCCGGGTTTTGGTTCTTCGATTGATGCTATATTGGATCCTGGAACCGGTGACAATGTTGGTTTATTAAATTGGTTCACAGCTGTTAGAACCGGTACTGGTACTACAGAATTATACGGTTACCAGATTACTAATGTAGATTTTAGTTCGGGAAACTGGGTTCCAGATTGGCCGCTTCCTGAATCGTCTGATTTGCAATACAGTAATACTTCACTAAAGACAGGCGCTACTGATGGCGGATATATTGGCGATCCATATTGGTTTACAGGTGTAACAGGTGTTGAACAAGTTCCCGGATTAGTGCCAAATAAATTTACTCTTTATGAGGCATACCCCAATCCATTCAACCCTTCCACTACAATCAGGTTCAGCATTCCGCAAAGTGGAAATATAACATTAAAAGTTTACAACATAACCGGTCAGGAAGTAATGACACTTCTTAATAATGAATTTAAACCAAATGGCAGTTATGATGTTAAAGTTGATATGAGCAAGTTTTCAAGCGGTGTTTATTTCTATACACTAAGAGAGAATTCAAACTTTATAACTAAAAAAATGATTCTCTTAAAATAATTTTTTCAGTAGAAGCCTCCCTATCTACATTCCCGGGGCTATCTCAGAATTGAGATAGCCCATTTATTACTTGGAGGTTTAGCTGAAGTTTATCTATAAATAGATTAAAAACTTATGAAAGTTTTTTTCGGTTATATTTCATCAAAAAAAAATTTCCTAATCATTGTAATACTTTTTACTTGTAGTAATTTTGTTTATGCACAAAATAAAGTGGTCGGATATTATCCTGATTGGCTGGAATCAACACTTTCTCCTCAAAATATAGAATTTGAAAATCTTACACATGTGGTTCATGCATTTGCCTGGCCGCAAAGCAGTGGTAATATTTCTTATTATCAGGCAATGTTTAGTTACGGTTTAGCCAGCGCGGTACATAATGCAGGTAAAAAAATTCTTCTTGCTTTCGGTGGTTGGGGACAGAGCGATGGATTTGCACCATTAGTAGCAGATTCATTAGCAAGGAATAATTTTATAAATAAAGTTGTAGAATTACTGTTAGATAAAAGCTATGATGGAATTGATCTGGATTGGGAGTCCCCTGCCAGCACGGCAGAAGGAAAAAATCTAACAAAACTTGTTAAAGAATTACGCGAAAGGTTTAACCAGGAAAATCCTGAATGGATTATAACTATGGCTGTAAGTGCGGGTTCTTATAATGGACAATATATTGAATTCGATAAATTGGTTGATTATGTAAATTGGTTTTCGATGATGGGATATGATTTTCATGGAAGCTGGACAGCACATGCAGGTCATAACGCTCCTATTTATCAACCATCTAACTGCAACGACGGTGCAGATGATCTTGGTCTTATATACTTGAAAGTAGAACGACAAGTACCCGGCAACAAAATACTTTTGGGCGTCCCTTTTTATGGAAAGGAATTTGACGCAGCAGGATTGTACCAACCGATAACAGGGAGTGTGACCGATCTATATTTTAGTGACATTGCTCCAAGAATAATGAACAGTAATTGGAATTATAACTGGGATGATTTTTCCAAAGTACCGTATCTATTAAATACCGATCATACAAAGTTTGTTACTTATGATGATACTATGTCTATAAGATTCAAATGTGACTATGCAAAAGAAAATCAGCTTGCTGGCGTTATGATTTGGGCGCTCGGGCAAGACATAGTTTCAAACAAACAACCGTTACTTGAAACTATTGGAAAGAATATGGGATTAGTAACTTCCGTAAAAACAAATTTTAATCATTTAGCAAATGGTTTTTATTTGTCTGATAATTATCCTAATCCTTTTAATCCAACAACTAAAATAGTATATATAGTTCCTGAAACTTCCCTGATAACTCTAAAAGTTTTTGATTCGCTTGGAAGAAAAGTTTCTATCTTAGTCGATGAAATAAAAACGCCCGCGAAATATGAAGTAAATTTTAATGGAAGCGGGCTTGCAAGTGGAGTGTATATGTATGTATTAACTTCAGGGAATTATTTGCAAACAAAAAAGATGATATTACTTAAATAGAAAAATAAGTGAGAATTATTTTATTTATCATATTGACCTTTCAGGTTATAATACTGGCTCAGAAAAAAGAAATAGTGTCTTATTATACCGGATCTTACCCAGGTTATTTAAAAATATTGGAAGGAAATGGTTCGGCGGATAAAATAACTATTTTAGATTACGCATTTGCAATACCGTTACCTGATTCATCCGGGATTATTCCCTGGTTTTCTAATGCATATTCTGTTTACCATGAAGTTTATTCAAAAGAGAAGAGCATCGATGGAATAGCAGATAGTTCAAACCAGCCGTTACGCGGACAGTCTAATCAATTGCGAAAATTAAAAGCAAGACATCCCGATTTAAAAATTATGTTATCGATCGGAGGCTGGGGAGGTTCAACTTATTTTTCTGATGCCGCGCTTACATCTGAATCAAGAGAAAAATTTGTTGATGCCTGCATTGATTTTTTTATTGAAGGAAATCTGCCAGTTGAAAATAATGCCGGTGGTAAAGGTTCTGCAAAAGGAATTTTTGATGGCTTTGATATCGATTGGGAATTTCCAATTAGCGGGGGACCCGAAGGAACACATTATAATCCAAGTGACAGAGAAAATATGACGGCTTTGTTTGCTTTGTTTAGAAAAAAATTAAATGCGATAAATCCAGAGTTACTTTTAACTTCTGCAGTTTCTGCGAGGAGCTGGGAATTCTGGAAATATAACTTTAATAAAGATCAGCAATATCTGGACTGGTTTAATGTAATGACTTATGATAACCATGGCATCTGGGATTCAATAACCGGACATCATACTAACCTCTTAAGTTCACCTAACGATCCCGACTGGAGAAAAGAATCATTGGATCATACTGTGAAGTATTTATTGGATTCTTGTGATGTAAGCAGCGACAAAATTATTCCCGGAGCAGCGTTTTATGGAAAGGGTTGGGAAAATGTTGAAGGCATTAATTCCGGGCTTTATCAACAGGGTAATGCTGATGCTGTAAAACATCATATAAGATTTAAAAATTATAATGATTATTCGGATATAATAAAAAATGGATATCAACTTTGCTGGGATAATCTTGCGATGGCAGCATGGTTATATAACCCTGAAGAAAAATTTTTCTGGACATATGATGATGTGCGTTCGATCGCATTAAAGGCAAGATATGTCGATGCATATAATCTAAAAGGTTTAATGTTCTGGTCAATAAATGGTGATGATTCTTCGGGTACACTTGTAAACACTATTTACAAAAAAAATATGACGGATTTTGTAGATTTCATTTCAAAAACAGATAATATTCTACCAACCATAAAAATAGTTGAACCTGAAGAAAATAATATTGTACAAGGTTCTAATGTTATAATTAAAACTAATTCAGATGATCAGGATGGGGAGGTAGTGAAAGTAGAATTTTTTGTAGACGGAAATTCTATAGGATATAATACTTTTTCTCCCTTCGATTGGGTTTTGTTTAATGCTGCTATAGGGAAGCATAAAATTAAAGCTGTTGCTGTTGACAACAATGGTGGGAAAACAGCTTCTGAATCTATTGAGATAAATGTAATTACAAATAATTAAAAGAATTTAAAATGCATCATATTCAAATTTGGGACATAGTAATTATAGTAATCTATTTTCTAATAGTTTTTTCAATAGCTGCATATTATACGCGCCGTGCGGGGAAGGATACAGGCGAATTTTTTCTATCAGGAAGAAACTTACCCTGGTACATTGCAGGAACAGCTATGGTAGCAACTACTTTTGCTGCAGACACTCCTCTTGCAGTAACCGAACTTGTTGCAAAAAACGGTATTGCAGGAAACTGGCTTTGGTGGAATATGGCAATCGGTGCGACGTTAACTGTTTTCTTTTTTGCAAAGCTTTGGCGTCGGGCAGAAATAATGACTGATGTTGAATTTGTAGAACTACGCTATTCCGGCAAAGCTGCTGCTGCACTTAGAGGGTTCAGAGCTTTATATCTTGGTTTGTTGATGAATGCAATTGTTATGGGCTGGGTTCACAAAGCTATGCAAATAATTTTTCATGTTACTTTCCCTGAGATAAATTCATTTTTATTAGTTGTAATCGCTGCATTCATAATTGCCATTTATTCATCTGCATCCGGTTTGTTAGGTACCGCACGGACGGATAGTTTTCAATTTGTATTTGCAATGGCAGGTTGTATAATTTTGGCAATATTTGTTTTGAACCTTCCTGAAGTAGGCGGCATAGTTTCACTGAAAGAAAAATTATCCCCACAGGTTACAAATTTCTTACCTAAAATTAGTGATGTTTCTGCAGGAGGTGTAACAGCAGGTGTTCTTGCAATACCGATAGGTGCGTTTCTCGCTTATGTATTGTTGCAGTGGTGGTCAAGCTGGTATCCAGGTGCTGATCCGGGAGGTGGAGGTTACATTGCACAAAGAATGATGTCTGCCAAAGATGAAAAGCATAGTTTATTTGCAACTTTGTGGTTCACGATTGCACACTATGCTATTCGCCCATGGCCCTGGATTCTTGTAGCGCTGGCATCGTTGGTTTTGCTTCCAAGAGCCGAAAATCCTGAGCAGATTCAAAAAGAAAATCCTGTCTTATATGAGAAAGTAGTTGAGGCATACAATAACCAGGAATTGCTAAAATCGGATGACCAGATTTATAAATCAACAGAATTTCATGGTCTATATGAAAAATATGAAAACACTGTTAATCCCGGGGTAATGTATCCAAAGCTGATGGTCAAATATTTACCGACCGGTCTTCTTGGATTACTGATAGCTGTTTTCCTTGCAGCCTATATGTCGACGATAGCATCTCAGTTAAACTGGGGAACTTCATATATAATAAATGATTTTTACAGGAGATTCATTAAAACAAATGCCGACGAAAAACATTATGTGTTGATATCGAGGATCGGTGTTATTGTGATGATAATTTTTTCTTTACTGATAACAAAATTCTTCCTAACAACAGTTTCAGGGGCGTGGATATTTATTCTAAATGCGAGTGCAGGTTTAGGTGCTGTATTAATTTTAAGATGGTATTGGTGGAGAATAAATGCCTGGTCGGAAATTTCTGCTATGATTGCTCCATTAATTATATATCCCATTGCAGTTTATGGGTTTGGGATGGAGTCTCCTATGACTCTCTATCCTATTGTGTTTGGAACAACTGTAGTTTGGCTCATAGTAACTTTTCTTACTAAACCAGTTGAAGAAAAAAAGCTGGTCCAATTTTATGAACGAACTTACCCCGGTGGTATTGGCTGGAAACATATTCAGAAACTAGTTCCAGGGAAAAACAAAAAAATAGGTTTTTGGAGATTACTTGTTAACTGGATCATGGGTATAACTTTAATATATACGTTTTTATTTGGAATTGGCAAAATAATATTTGCAGATTACATAACAGGGACTTTTTTACTATTAGCTGGTATTATAGCTGGGTACATTATCTATTTTAATTTAAATAAGAAGGAAAATAGCATTGAAGCCTAATTTTTATTTAGATAGCAATAACCTTTGGAATAGAATGAATAATAAATTTTTGATAGTTCTGTCTTTATTCCTTTCTTTCTTTTTTGTTTCTTGTAAAACAACCTCTCCTACAGCGGAAGAAAAACAGGTAACAAATCTAACCGGTTCTTTTTCTGACATAATACCCAAACCTGTTTCGGTAACTACGGAAAAGGGTTTATTTATTCTTGATAAGAATACTAACATTTTTATAAAGCCTGAAAATTCAGAAACAATCTTTATTGGTAATTATCTTGTGAAAAAGATGAGACCATCAACAGGATATTCTCTTCCGGTTTTAAAGTCAGATGATAGTTCCGGCAGAAGGAATATTTATCTTACGATAAATGAGCAAACCAAATCTTTGGGTGAAGAAGGCTATGAACTAACCATAACTGAAGAAGAAATAAATCTTTCTGCAAATACTTCGGCAGGTTTGTTCAGAGGTGTTCAGACTTTAAGACAAATATTTCCCCCTTCAATTGAGAGTTCAGAAACTCAACCCCGTTTATGGGAAATTCCTATAGGAACAATAAAAGATTATCCTCGTTTTAAATGGCGTGGAATTATGCTCGATGTAGCACGTCACTTTTTTAGTGTGGATGTTGTAAAAAGTTATATCGATTTGGCTGCTCTTTATAAAATAAATTATTTCCATATACATTTATCGGATGACCAGGGATGGAGAATACAAATTAATTCCTGGCCTAGGCTCGCTGTTTTTGGAGGAAGTACTGAAGTGGGCGGGGGAAAGGGCGGTTATTATACTCAGGCAGAATATTCTGAAATAGTTAAGTATGCACAAGAAAGATATATTACTGTTGTTCCAGAAATAGATATGCCGGGACACATAAATGCCGCTTTAGCTTCATACCCGGAACTAACCTTTGATGGGACTAACCCAACTCTTTATACAGGTATTGATGTAGGATTTAGTGCTCTTGACTTGAAGAAACCTATAACATACAAGTTTATTAATGATGTAGTAAAAGAACTTTCTGTTATTACTCCTGGTCCGTATATTCATGTTGGAGGAGATGAAGCTCCAAAAGTAGATTCACTTGAGTACAAAGAATTTATTGACACTGTTCAAAGCATAGTTCATTCTTATGGAAAACAGATGATTGGGTGGGATGAAATAACAAAAGCAAATTTGTCTCCCGGCACTTTGGCTCAGCATTGGGCAAATGAAGTAGACCCGAACGCAGTTAAAGGAGGAATGAAGATAATAATGTCCCCCGCATCAAAAACTTATTTAGATATGAAATATGATTCGACAACAACACTTGGACAATTTTGGGCAGGTTATGTTGAAGTAAAAGATGCATACAATTGGGATCCTGCTACCTTGATAAAAGGAATTTCTGAAAATAATATTATCGGAATAGAATCTCCTTTATGGACGGAAAAAATTCTTGATCTCAACGATATTGAATATATGGCATTTCCAAGACTTGCCGGTCATGCCGAAATTGGTTGGTCACAGGTTAAAGGTAGAAATTGGGATGAATATAAAGAACGACTTGCAGAACAGGGGTTGCGCTGGAAAGTGATGAGAGTTAATTTTTATCATTCTCCACAAGTATTATGGAAATAAATATTAATAAATAGGCTTAAGAGAAGTGTTATCGAAAGTTGAACAATATTATTTAGAAAAATCAGGAAGAGAACTTTGTTATAAACCAACAGAAAAAATTCCGATTATACAGGTAGATAATTTCCCTGAGCTTGGAAAACTTACAGCTTTAAGATTTGTAGAATGGGTTCAGCAAAATCCGAATGGAGTTATATCTTTGCCAACAGGGAAAACCCCTGAGCATTTTATAAAATGGGTGGTAAATATAATTAAGAACTGGGAATCATCTGAAATACAAAATGAATTAAAGAAAGTCGACATTGATACTAAAAAAAGACCGTCGCTTGATAAATTAAGATTTGTTCAGATAGATGAATTTTATCCAATCGATTCTTTTCAGCACAACAGCTTTTATTACTACATTCAGAAATATTATTTTGATGAACTGAAACTTAACAGGCAGCTTGCCCTGTTTATGAATATTAATGAAATCGGTACTGCTGAAAATTTACTTCTCGATCAAATTTTTCCTGGCAAAGTAGTTGACCTTTCATTAAGAACGAGATATGCAAGTACTCGTCAAGAAAGACTTCAGAAGCAGACTATCGAAATTGTTGATGAGTTTTGTACAAACTACGAAAAGAAGATAAGGGAACTTGGAGGAATTGGATTTTTTCTCGGAGGAATTGGTCCGGATGGGCATATTGGTTTCAATGTTATGGGGAGCGATCATTATTCAACAACAAGATTAATACAAACTAATTATGAAACTCAAGCCGCTGCGGCAACTGATCTTGGTGGAATTGAAATTGCCAGGAACAGGCTTGTCCTAACAATAGGACTTGAAACAATTACTTACAACAAAGATGCGACTACTATTATTATTGCCGCCGGAGAAGCAAAGGCAAATATTGTAAGGGATTCAGTTGAAAATTCACGAACCAATCATTACCCGGCAACTGTTCTTCAAATGCTAAAGAATGCCCGGTTCTATTTAACTAATGGAGCAGCATTAAGATTACTTGAACGAAGATTCAGGGATGTTGAAAAAGAAGAAACCATTTCGCAGACATCTATTGAACGAGCGGTAATTAACCTTTGTATTGCAAAAAATAAATCTCTTCTTGAATTAACCGAAGAAGATTATAACTCAGACAGATTCGGGAAAATAATTCTGAAAAAAGCACAAATATCTGTAAACGAAATTGGGAGAACAATTTATGATGGAATAATTAAAAGGTTTGAATATGGAATGAAGAATTTCGATAATGAAGTAATTCTTCACTCTGGTCCTCATCATGATGATATTATGCTCGGTTATTTGCCGTTAATAAATCATCTTGTCCGTAATTCTAACAATAAACATTTCTTCGCTACTTTAACTAGCGGATTTACTGCAGTAACAAATTCTTATATGCAGGAACAGTTGATTGAACTTAAAAATCATTTAGGAACCGAAGAATTTAAAACTAAATTCTCAGTGAAATATTTTGAACCTTCTTTTATGGAAGGGAAAAACAAGGATGTAAATTTATATCTTGATGGTGTTGCCGGACATCATAAAACAGTTAGAGAGGAAGCAATTTGCAGAAGACTCCTGAGAGATATTATAGAAATTTATAAAGACGATAATCTTACTGATATTGAGAACAGAGTTGATGTACTTATTAATTATTTCTCGGAACAATATCCTGGTAAAAAAGATATTTCTGAAGTTCAGAAGTTGAAGGGAATGTTGCGCGAGTTTGAGGAAGAAATTGTTTGGGGACATTTTGGGTTTAACTGTTCGAGCGTACCTCATTTGCGTTTAGGATTTTACCAGGGAGAAATCTTTACAGAGAACCCGGAAATCAACAGGGATGTTTTGCCTATTTTGGAATTGTTAAAAGAAATAAATCCGACAATTGTCACTGTTGCGCTCGATCCCGAGGGAAGTGGACCGGACACTCACTATAAAGTCCTTCAGGCAACAAGTGAAGCTTTAAGACTTTATGAAAAGGAAACCGGCAATTCGAATATTAAAGTTTGGGGATACAGGAATGTCTGGTACAGGTTTCATCCCGCAGAAGCAAATATTTATGTCCCCGTTAGTCTGAATTCCTTTGCTATTCTTGAAGATACTTTTATCAAGAGTTATGGTTCTCAAAAGTCGGCAAGTTTTCCGAGTTATGAATTTGATGGACCTTTTAGCGGGCTTGCTCAACGAATACAGGTTGAACAATATCAAACAATCAGAACTTGCCTTGGAAAGGACTATTTTCTCAC
The DNA here is from genome assembly GCA_963727535.1 of uncultured Ignavibacteria bacterium. Taxonomy (GTDB): domain Bacteria; phylum Bacteroidota; class Ignavibacteria; order Ignavibacteriales; family Ignavibacteriaceae; genus RBG-16-34-14. The sequence continues at coordinate 732,958 of CAVSGR010000001.1, read as the reverse complement.
TCACGATATACCAAGAGTAAGAGCCGCTCACGGAATGGTTTATCTCAAAGAACTTAGTCTACCTGAATTTTACAAGCAATCTACAGAGCTGAAAAAACTTACAGAGAATATGTAATCAAAGTTCAGTTTTACTTTGCGTTTCTTAAAAAAAAGACATTAATTAAATTTTAAAGCTTTTCTTTTTATTTTTGTTCTTAACTACTACAATTTTAATATTCAAAGGAACGATAATGAAATACAGAAAGCTGGGACGCACAGGCTGGGAAGTTTCTGAAATAAGCTTCGGTGCGTGGGCAATCGGTGGAACGTGGGGAGAAGTAAAAGATGATGAATCTCTTCAGGCTTTAAATAAAGCTTTGGATATGGGTGTTAATTTTTTTGATACAGCTGATGTTTACGGCGATGGTAGAAGCGAACAGCTTCTTGCTAAATTAAAAAAAGAACGAAGCGAAGAATTTCATATAGTAACTAAAGCCGGAAGAAGATTAAATCCTCATGTTGCCGAGGGTTATAATAGAAAAAATCTTACATCTTTTGTTGAAAGAAATTTGAAAAATTTAAATACGGAAACAATAGATTTGCTTCAGCTTCATTGTCCTCCGACGGAAGTTTATTATAAGCCCGAAGTTTTTGGGATACTCGATGATCTTGTTAAAGATGGTAAGCTGCAATACTATGGTGTAAGTGTTGAAAAAGTAGAAGAAGCACTTAAAGCAATTGAGTATCCAAATGTGCAAACTGTACAAATTATTTTTAATATGTTCCGGCAACGTCCTGCCGATCTTTTCTTTGAACAGGCAAAAAAGAAAAGAGTTGGAATTTTAGCAAGAGTTCCATTATCATCAGGAATGCTCACAGGGAAGTTTACTAAAGATTCTAATTTCGAAGAAGATGATCACCGTAAGTTTAACCGCAACGGTGAAGACTTCGATAAAGGAGAAACTTTTTCAGGGGTTGACTATAATTTGAGTCTTGAAGCTGTTGATGAGTTAAAAGCTATCTGTCCAAAGGGAATGACTATGACTCAGTTTGCACTTAAATGGATTTTAATGTTTGATGCAGTAACGTGTGCAATTCCCGGTGCAAAAAGAGAAAGCCAGGCTGAGGAAAATATTAGTACAGTTGATCTTCCTTTTTTATCAGGTGAAACTATGGAAGAAGTGAATGCGATTTATGAAAAGTATATTAAAGAAAATGTGCATCATTATTGGTGAAAAAATGTTTGAAGTATAAAAAAAGTTGTCGCACTTCGACTTCGCTCAGTGTGACAACTAACTAAAAGGTCTCCCTTCACCCTATCATAAAATCCTCAAAAAAAATCTTTATATATTTGCAGGAATTATGATAAGTAAATTTGAAATAAACATGCTATTTATATGGAAAGTCTAGACATCACAACCAGGTATCAGAATTTAATTAATTATCTTACTGATTATATCTACACAGTAAAAATTGAAGATGGTGAAGTTGTAGAAACTTTGCATGGACCTATGATCACGAATACATTTACAAGCAAATAACCAATCAGCTTGAAAAGAACTTAGTAGTTAAAAACTAAACAATAGTTATAAGAGCCTCCTCATAAAAAGCGGGTCGATCTGTTAGAATTGGATTGAAGTGAGTAACAAAAAACGATAAACAGGTTATTAGGTCTTCCCGCTTTTTTATAATATTTAAATAATATATAAAACTTTCTCTCTTTTTAGCCAATATAGCAGATATTATAGAAAAATGTCTCTTATTGTTACTACTCACCGCAAAAAAACGAAATGATATTTAACTTAAATGTTGATTTTACCCTTTTCAAATGATATTTTAAACTTTTAGAAAAAAATTAAACCGGTTCAATTGCCGGTTTGTTCTCAAAAGAGAGCGGAGTTTCAATGAAAAAAATTACTATTGATGATGTAGCTAGACACGCGGGGGTCTCAAAAGGCACAGTCTCTGCCGTAATTAATGCAAAAAAATCTGTTAGTCCTGGAACACGAGATCATATATTAGAAATAATGAAAGAATTAAATTTTCGCCCAAAAGGAGTAGCAAGAAATTTAAAGAATGGTCATCAGGATAAAAGCATTGGAGTAATTATTAAGGATCTGAATTATCCTTTTTATACTTCAATTGCATCTGGGGTTAAAGAATATGCCGAAGAGAAAGGTTATTCTGTAGTCGTATCAAGTTCCGAAAATGACCATGAATGTGAAAAGAAATTCTCACATTTTTTTTCAACTAAAGATATTAAAGGTGCAATTATAGCTCCCGTAGTTGAAGGATCTTCTGAAATTGAACATCTATTTAAACTTAAAATGATAAACTATCCATTTGTCTTACTTGAGGATGTAAAAGGAATACAGGCTAACGTCGTTGCTATTGATAATTTAAAATCAATAAAAAGAGCTGTTAAATATTTAATTGATAACGGACATACTAAAATTGTACACTTTGCCGGTCCACCAGATTCTTCACACACTCAAGAAAGAATTGAAGGTTTTCGTCACGCTTTTAGTGAGCGTACTTTGGTATTTAAAAAAGATATGATTGTATCTGTTGGTTCACGATATGAAGATAGCTATAAAAATACTGTCGAATATTTTAAGAATAGAGGTAAAGAAGATTATCCGACTGCAATAGTTTGTTTTAATGATGGACAGGCGCTTGCTGTTATGACGGTCCTTAGAGAATTAAATATAAAAATACCGGATGATATATCAATTGTCGGCAACGATGATATTTATTATGCAAAGATATATCCTGTGCCGCTGACAACAATAAAAGCCCCAAAACGCGATATAGGTAGAAAGGCAGCAGAAATATTAATCAGAAATATTGAATCTGCGGAATTGCTGCCCGTTGAAAAAATTGTTTTGGATACAGAATTTATTATCAGGGAATCAACAAAAGTTTTGACTCCTGTAACAGTTTAGTAAAATATTTTTTAATTTTTATAAAATGAAGGCTTCTCTTTTATAGTTCTAGCCAAATGCCGAAGTTCTAACCGCTTTCTTTCTTCAGAAATTCCTTCCAAAGTTCCTCGACCTAATTAACATCACCGTTATTTCTTATCTTTACAAGAGCTAATTTCAAAACTACACTTTTAAATTCATTATTCGTTTTAACAACATCTGTCAATCGGAATAATGTTTTTAGGATAAAAAATATTAATTTTGAAATGAGAATTTAAAACTAAATCACCATTTGGGAGATTCGAATGAAACAAAAATTACTTTTAGGATATGATATTGGAAGTTCATCAATCAAGGCATCTTTAATAAACGCTGATACAGGAGAATTGGTTTCTTCAGCAAATTCTCCTGAACAGGAAATGAAAATTAATTCTCCACACTCTGATTGGGCGGAACAGCATCCGGATACATGGTGGCAGCATGTTGTGTTAGCAACAAAAAAAATGTTTTCAAAGAAATCTTTGGATGATTATGAAATATTAGGAATTGGAATTTCTTACCAGATGCATGGTTTGGTTTTAGTTGATAAGAATCAGGATGTTCTTCGTCCTTCTATTATCTGGTGCGACAGCAGAGCAGTTGAGATAGGTGATAAAGCCTTTTCAGATTTAGGCCCGGATTATTGTTTAACCAATTGTTTAAATTCTCCCGGAAATTTTACTGCTTCGAAACTTAAATGGGTAAAGGATAACGAACCGGAAATTTATTCAAGAATATTTAAGATAATGCTGCCCGGCGATTTTATTGCTATGAAACTTACAGGAGAAATTCATACAACAATTTCAGGACTGAGTGAAGGAATATTTTGGGACTTTACTAAGAAAAATATTTCAGATGAAGTAATCGATTATTATGGATTGGATAAAAAATTATTAGCCGATACGGTTCCCACCTTTGGAAAACAAGGAAACTTAAAAACAGAAGCGGCGAAGGAGTTGGATCTGAAAGAAGGAATTCCCGTTTCATATCGTGCGGGGGACCAACCTAATAATGCTTTGTCGCTAAATGTTTTGAATCCCGGAGAAATTGCTTCGACCGCAGGAACTTCCGGAGTTATTTATGGAGTTACTGATAAAAATGTTTATGATGATTTCAGCAGGGTAAACACTTTTGCGCACGTAAATTATTCAAATGAGAAAATTAATAATGGTGTGCTTCTTTGTATAAATGGAACGGGTATTCAGTATAGCTGGATTAAGAAAAATATTTTAGGTGATGCTTTTAGTTATGACCAGCTTAATGAATTTGCGTCCGAAGTAGAAATTGGTTCGGAAGGATTATTGTGTCATCCTTTTGGAAACGGTGCTGAGAGAGTTTTGAAGAATAAAAATGTGAATGGTCATTTTTCAGGAATTAATTTTAATATACACGATAAAAGACACTTGATAAGGGCTGCACAGGAAGGAATTGTTTTTTCTTTCAGATATGGACTTGATGTTATGAAGGAGATCGGACTTGAATTCAAAGTTATTAAGGCAGGCTACTCAAATCTTTTCCAGAGTAAAGTTTTTCGTGAAGCTTTTGTAAATACTTGCAATGTTAATCTTGAAATATATAATACTGATGGTTCGCAAGGTGCTGCAAGAGGGGCAGGAATTGGAATCGGTTATTTTACTTCCAATGAAGCCGCATTTAAGGGATTAAAAGTTATAGAAAAGCTAAATCCTGATAAGGAATTAGTAAAGAAATACGATTCTGTATATAAAATTTGGAAAAGCAATTTAGAGCAAATTCTGGAAAACTAATTCTGAACATAACTTCAGGTTAATAAGAATTGCTGAAAAAAATATGTTATTAGTTAATTTATAAAGATTTCCCCCACAGTTACTTCATAAATTAAATAATTAAGCAGTGAAATTATTTATTGACATTAAGAGTAAATATTGCAATATTAAAACGGTTCAAATTAATTTGAACATGTAGGAAAATTCGATAAAAAAATAATGATCCTGAAGGTTACTCTTTCGTGTTATTTTTTATAAAAAATCTCTTCTATCCACCTAACAAATAAAAGAATAAAGTGAAAACTACTAATAAATATTTCCCCAAAGTAAGGGACCAAATTAAGTTTGAAGGTAAAGATTCAAAAAATCCTTTAGCATTTAAGTATTATAACAAAAAACAGAAAGTCGGCAAGAAAACAATGGGAGAACATCTCAGGTTTTCTATTGCATACTGGCATTCATTTATGGGTAATGGCAAGGATATGTTTGGAGATCCAAGCTTTAACCGTGAATGGCATAAAGCTTCTGATCCGATTGACCGAGCCAAGGAAACAATGGATGCTGCATTTGAATTTTTTCAAAAACTTGGTGTTGACTATTATTGCTTTCACGACAGAGATATTGCCCCTGAAGGTGAAACACTTTCTCAGAGTTGCAAGAACCTGGAGACGATTGTTAATTATGCAAAAGGTTTTCAGAAAGAAACGGGAGTTAAACTTTTATGGGGAACAGCTAATTTATTTGGTAATCCAATATACTCACAAGGTGCAGGTACGAGTCCAAATGCACACGTAATGGCTAACGCTGCAGTTCAAATTAAAAATGCGATTGATGCAACAAAAGAATTAGGCGGTGAGAATTATGTGTTTTGGGGTGGGCGTGAAGGTTATGAAACTCTTTTAAATACTGATTTAAAAGAGAACAAGAACAAATGGCGCGGTTCTTTCATATGGCTCTTGACTATAAAAAGAAAATTGGTTTTAAAGGACAATTCTTAATTGAGCCAAAACCAGCCGAGCCGTCAAAACATCAATATGATTTTGATGCAGCAACAACATTATACTTTTTAAAAGAGCATGGTTTGTATGATGACTTCAAACTAAACTTAGAAGCGAATCATGCAACTCTAGCCGGTCATACTTTTGAGCATGAATTAGCCGTTGCTTCAGCTGCAGGAAAACTTGGCAGTGTTGATGCAAATCGTGGCGATTTAATGTTGGGCTGGGATACTGATCAGTTTCCTACAGATATTTACAGTACAACAATGGCGATGATGATAATATTGAACCAAAACGGATTAGGTAAAGGCGGACTTAATTTCGATGCAAAAGTAAGACGAAGTTCAACTGATCCTACCGATCTTTTCCATGCTCATATAGGAGGAATGGATACATTTGCCAGAGGACTTTTAATTGCACAAAAAATTATTGATGATAAAGCATTAAGTGATTTTGTAAAACAAAGATATAGTAGTTATAGTTCCGGTATTGGTGCTAGAATTATGAGTGGAAAAGCAGGACTCGAAGAAGTAGAAAAATGGGCTCTTAAACAAGGGACTCCTGTTTTAGAAAGTGGGAGACAGGAGATGTTGGAGAACATTATTAATTCATACATTAGTTAGTTGTCTATGACAGAAAAATCTACTGTTAGTGAAACATTAGGGCAGGAAGAAGTCCTCGATTATAAAGATTCGAAACTTTCTATTGATGAAAGAGTCTCAGATCTGTTAAGTCGGATGACGATCGAAGAAAAAATTGCTCAACTAATGGGGCTTTGGAATGATGGGATTGAAGATTTCAGCGAAGAAATTTTGAGCGATCCATCTAAGATGAAAGAAATATTTGGAAACGGATGCAATTCTGTTCATCCTTCTACTCTTGGAATAAAAGAAATTGTTGCATTAAGAAATAGAATTCAAAAATATCTCGTCGAAGAAACACGACTAGGAATTCCAGCTATATTTGTAGATGAAGGACAGCATGGGTTGATGCGTCCCAATTCGACTGTATTTCCGCAGGCAATTGGTTTAGCAAGTTCTTGGGATCCCATTCTTTTTGAAAAAGTATATAATATTGTTGCTCATGAAATGCGTTCAAGAGGTACACACCATGCTTTATCTCCCGTAATTGATGTTTGCCGCGATCCAAGATGGGGAAGAGTTGAAGAAACATATGGTGAGGATCCTTATTTGAATGGTGTACTGGGATGTGCAGCAGTAAAAGGTTTACAGGGAAATGATGATGGGACAGTTTCTGACAATCACGTTGCAGCTACCTTGAAACATCTTTTGGGTCATGGAGAACCTGAAGGAGGACAAAACCAGGGACCAGCAAATTATTCCTTGCGTGTTTTACGTGATTATCATTTGGCTCCTTTTAAAATGTGTATTGATAAAGTAAAACCTGTCGCAGTAATGCCTTCCTATAATGAAATTGATGGAGTTCCTTCCCACGCAAATAAATGGTTGATAAAGGATGTTTTGAGAAAAGAATTAGGCTTTGAGGGCATGGTAGTCGCTGATTATTTTGCTATTAACCAGATTTTGCTAAAGGAATCAGTTGCCGAGAATGAAAAGAGTGCTGCATCAATTGCCTTCAATGCAGGTGTTCAGTTTGAATTTCCTAAAGCTAATTATTACAAGTACTTGATAGAACTATTGGAAGAAGGGAAAGTTAAGTTAGAGGATATTGACAAAGCGGTATCTCAGACTTTAAGATTAAAATTCGAACTTGGTTTATTTGAAAATCCATATATAGATGTAAGTGATGCTATTGAAGTAAGCAAAAATTCTAAACACAAAGAATTAGCATTGCAAGCTGCAAGGGAATCTATCGTGTTACTTAAAAATGATTTGCTTCCAAATGGTAATACTCTTCTTCCTCTCTCAATAAATAAATATAAAAAAATTGCTGTAGTAGGTCCGTGCGCTAAAGATTTATACTTCGGAGGATATTCCGGTGAACCTTATGAAAAGGTAAGTTTGTTAGATGGCATTAAGAAAAAAGTTGATAATAATGCAGAGGTTTTGTTTGCTCAAGGTTGTAAATTAACTACAAATACAACGACCAGCTATTTTAACTGGAAAAACAATGAGATTAAATTTGCTTCCAGAGAAGAAAATCTTGAATTGATTAAAGAGGCTGTTGAAATTGCTAAGAATGCTGAAGTAATTATTCTTGCCTTGGGAGAAAATGAACATCTCTGCCGCGAAGCCTGGGCAAAAGAGCATATTGGCGATAATATGACTCTGGATTTATTCGGTGAACAGAATGAATTGGCAGAATCAATTATAGCTTTAGGTAAACCTGTTGTTCTATACTTGATGAATGGTCGTCCACTATCTATTAATAAATTAGTTGAGAAAGTTCCGGCTATAATAGAGGGATGGTATATGGGACAGGAGACAGGCACTGCTGCAGCTGATGTTATTTTTGGTGATGTGAATCCATCCGGGAAACTTACTATTACAGTTCCTAAGTCCGCTGGACAATTACCTATGTATTATAATCACAAGCCAAGTGCTCAATTTCTCGATTATATTTCACAGGACATAAAACCTTTATTTCATTTTGGTTTTGGATTAAGTTATACTAATTTTAAGTTTGAAAATTTAAGACTTGAAAACAATAATATAAATTCGGGGGAATCTACCAGAGTGATGGTTGATGTCAAAAATACAGGAACTTATGAAGGTTCGGAAGTTGTTCAAATGTATATCCGTGATGTTGTCAGCTCTGTAACAAGGCCAGTAAAAGAATTAAGGGGATTCAAGAAAATAAAATTGAAGACAAATGAAACCAAAACGGTTAGTTTTTCTATTTCACCCGAACATTTAGCTTTTACTAATATAGATATGAAATATGTTGTTGAACCAGGTGATTTTGAGATAATGATAGGAAATTCTTCACGAGATGAAGATTTAACGAAAGTTTTGCTCCATGTAAAATAGCGTTGAGGCAGAAGCCAGAGTAAAGTAATTTACATAGCAACAAATCCGAGGGTGTAAGAGTGCAAGCAATTACTGAAAAACTGTCCTTAAAAGAAAAAATTGGGTATAGCGTAGGCGATACTGCATCGAATCTGTATTTCCAAATTGTGATGAGCTTTATACCAATTTTTTATACAGATGTTTTTGGTCTTCCTGCTGCTGCTTTAAGCGTTATGTTTTTAGTTACCCGCTTATGGGATGCAATCAATGACCCAATTATGGGTATGATTGCTGACAGAACAAACACACGCTGGGGAAAATACAGACCGTACCTGCTCTGGGTAGGTTTGCCTTTCACTGTTGTTAGTATTTTAACTTTCATAACCCCCGAGTTTCAGGATACCGGCAAGCTCATTTATGCGTATCTTACTTATACAGTAATGATGATGTTCTATACTGCGATAAATGTACCCTACTCTGCTCTTATGGGTGTAATGACTTCAAGTAATGTTGAAAGAACAAAATTATCATCATATCGTTTTGTTGCTGCATTTATAGGTCAATTTACAGTTCAAAGCACAATTCTCTACCTTGTGAAATATTTTGGCGATGGTGATGCATCAGTTGGATGGCCATGGGCGGTTGCGTGTCTTGGCGGATTGGCGTTTGCATTATTTTCAGTTGTTTTCTTTACAACTAAGGAAAGAGTAGTTCCACCCAAAGAACAAAAGTCGAATTTCAGACAGGATATAAAAGATTTATTTACCAATAAACCATGGGTAATAATTGGTTTAGCCACAGTATTTCAATTGATATTTATTGTTATCCGGAGTGGTTCAGTCACCTATTATGTCAAATATTATATCCAGGAACAGGATTTTACTTTCTTTGGAAGTACATCTCATCTTTCAATTGAATTTCTTACAACAATATTTTTCACTTCCGGTTCAGTAGCCGGTATTATAGGGGCAATCTTTACACATAAGTTTACAAAGAAGCTGAATAAACGATTGGTTTACGGTGGTTTTTTATCAATAAGTTCAATTTTAGGTGCTATTTATTTTTTCCTGCCTCCTGATAGCCTTGTAATTATATACTTATTAAACTTTATTCTAACATTTTTCTTCGGTGTTGTTTCAGTTTTACAATGGGCAATGTACACAGATACGGCTGATTATGGTGAGTGGAAATTCGGAAGAAGAGCAACCGGGTTGATTATGGCAGCATCATTATTTGCGCTTAAACTTGGATTGACGTTAGGTGGAGCAATTATAGGTTGGGTACTTGCAGCTAATGATTTTGTACCAAATATTACCCAAACCTCTGAATCAATGAATGGAATACTATTATTAATAAGCATACTACCTGCAATTTTTGGTATCGTAGGTGGTGCCTTAATGTTTTTCTATCCGCTTACAAATAAAATGATGATTAAAATAGAAGAAGACTTAGCTGACAGACGTTTGGAAGTAGAAGCATGAAGTTTAGGTTGCAAAATAATTTGAACTGGATTCCTATTGTCCTACTAATGATTATACCTGCAAAAGGACAGCCCGTTTTGAAGGATGCTTTTAAAAATAGTTTTCTGATCGGGGCTGCACTCAACCAGTTTCAATTTACCGGCAGGGATACACTTGCCGATGCTATTGTTAAAGAACAATTTAATTCTATTTCACCAGAAAATGCATTAAAGTGGATGAATATTCATCCACAGCCGGATTCATACAATTTCAAAAATGCTGATAGTTATGTTGAATTTGGTCAAAAAAATAATATGTTTATAGTAGGTCATACACTTATATGGCATAGCCAGGTGCCAAGACAGGTTTTTCAAGATGATAAAGGAAATGCTGTAGATAGAGAAACATTATTGAATAGAATGCGTGATCATATTCAAACTGTTGTTGGAAGATATAAAGGAAAAATAAACGGTTGGGATGTAGTGAACGAAGCCCTTAATGAAGATGGAACTTTACGTCAGACACAATGGATGAAAATAATAGGTGAAGATTATATAGAAAAAGCTTTTCAATATGCTTATGAAGCCGATCCGGACGCAGAATTATATTATAATGATTATTCGTTAGCCAATGTACCAAAACGTAATGGTGCTATAAAGTTGATAAAGAACCTTCAATCAAAAGGAATTAAAATATCAGGTGTTGGGTTACAAGGACATTATAAAATGGATTGGCCTACAACTTCTCAACTAGATTCTTCAATAAAGGCATTTGCTGAATTGGGAATTAAGGTAATGGTTACAGAGTTAGATATTGATGTTCTTCCTCAGGCAACTTTTAACAGGGGTGCAGATATATCGCTTAATGTAGAAGCACGAGAAAAATTGAATCCTTATAAGAACGAACTTCCAGATTCAGTTCAAAAATTATTAGCTGAAAGATATGCTGATTTGTTTAGTGTGTTTGTACACAACAGTAAGAGTATGAGTCGTGTAACATTATGGGGAGTTACAGATAGAGATTCCTGGCTTAACAATTGGCCAGTTTTCGGAAGAACTAGTTATCCTTTATTGTTTGATCGAAATGGAAATCCAAAACCGGCTTATGATGCAGTTTTAAAGATAGTTGAGAACCAAAATAATTAATGTGAAGTTTTGATATTGAAATTATGTTCAAAAAACAAAATTATATTTATAGAGATGTGTTCCATTCATAGAATAAAAGATGTTAGATATTCGATTGGTAGAATATTTTTTAATACAAAAATGTTACAAAATAAAAATTCAATAGGAGGCTAATATGTTCCTTAAAAATACGTTTAAGAAACTATTAACAATAAGTTTATTTATATCGATATTTGGTTTACAACAATTATTTGCGCAAGGAACCGGGTCTATTAAAGGTACAGTGTATGACAAAACTAGCAAAGATGAGTTGCCTGGAGCCAATATTATTGTAGAGGGAACGAGTATAGGTTCAGCTAGTAATCTTGATGGACAATTTATACTCCGTAACATACCGGAGGGAAAACAAACCGTTACGGTTTCTTATGTTGGGTATCAACCGCAGACTATGGAGCTTGAAATTACTGCAAACAGAACTTTAGAAATAGATTTTCAACTTTCAGCCACTGCTGTTGAGGGTCAAGAAGTAGTAGTAACCGGTCAGGCTCAGGGACAACTACAGGCAATTAACCAGCAGCTTTCCTCCGATAAAATAAGTAATGTTGTTTCGGAACAAAAAATACAGCAGCTACCTGATTTTAACGCTGCCTCGGCACTAAGCCGTTTACCCGGCATTGCAACAACGCAAAGTTCTGGTGAAGACAATAAGGTAATTATTCGTGGATTATCACCTAAGTATAATGCTATCGAGGTTGAAGGAGTCAGGCTTTCTTCAACAGGGAGTTCAAGTATTGGACTTACGTCAGACACCTATGTATCTACTGGCGGTGTACAAAATGACCGTAGTGTGGATCTGACAATGATATCTCCCTATATGTTAAAGATGATTTCTGTATACAAATCGCTTACGCCAGATATGAATGCTAATTCAATTGGCGGAACAGTAAATATGGAATTAAGGGAAGCTCCTTCTCAGGTTCATTATGATTTTTCATGGCAGCAGGGTTATACTGCAAAAAGTAAAACCTATGGTAATTACAAAGTTGTAGCTTCCGGAAGTGACCGCTTTTTTAATGATAATCTTGGAGTATATGCACTTCTAAATGCTGAATCTTATGACCGAAATGCAGACAATTTGAATGCAGGTTACGGTATTGCTGCTGGCGCAACTTATATAGATCCTGCAACAGGGTATCGTCCTGTAAATGTAAATAGTGTTACATTTGACAGGCATATAGAAACAAGAAACCGTTATGGTGGAAATTTAATCCTTGATTATAAACTCCCTAATGGTTCTATTAAGCTTATTAATTTATTGGCAAGAATAAATTCAGGTTTTACTGATCATCAGCAAACAATTGATTATGCAGGCGGCAGGTTGAACTGGACGATGCGTGTTGGTGAAAATAATATTGATCAACGGATGCATTCTTTAAAGTTTAAATATGATCTTGGATTTATATCTGCAGATTTATCAGCTACCTATAATGTTGCGGAAAACAAATTGGATAAATCACGTGTAGTAAATTTCAACCAGGTTACTGCATTGAAGGCTGGTGAACCGCGTGATAATATAACTCCCGATCAACTTACTTATCTTCTTCCTACCTTTAGATTAGATTCCTCTGTCGTATTAAGAAGCGGAAATTTATTTAGCAACGATTATGAAGATAATAAATATACTTACAAAGCAGATTTTCAAATTCCCTTTAATTTTAGTAATTCTTTAAGTGGGTTCTTTAAATTCGGTGGTCAATTTGATAGGCAATCAATTTCCACTGATCAGGAAGCTCCTTATTTAGGATTCGATGGAAATGCTAATGCTACTGATAATAGTATTAAATCTGTCTTAATGAGGACACTCAAGAACAAGTATGGGATATCAACAGATGCCCAGGGAGATTTTACTGGCATTTATTTCAAGGATGGTAATAAAGATCTTTATGACCCTTTTATAGATAATACTTATGGACCTCTTTTTTACGCTGCCAGCCCTGGTGTTTTGAGTGATATTATGAATTATATTATTGGTAATCCTGCATTCGATGCATCCGATGCAAGTCTTAGTTCAGGAGCAGTTGGCGGTTGGTATAACGGACCATATCAGCGCCTTACCAACGATTATAATTATCATGATAATTACTACGCAGCTTATGCAATGTCGAAAGTTAATTTTCTTGATTTTATGGTAGTTGGTGGAGTACGTTACGAAAAGGTGAACGACGATTATTTTGCATATAATGCTAAGGACCAGAGGAATGCTCAGTCGCAGGTAATGTATGATACTACTTCTAATTCAAAAAATGATTACCTGCTTCCTATGGTGCAGGTAAAATATTCTCCACTCAGTTGGATGGATATACGTTATGCTTACACGCAAACTCTGTCCAGACCTGATTTCAGCTCACTTACCCCAAAATTCACTGTTACGCAGAATAATCAAATCTTTGCGGGAAATCCTGATTTGAAACCTGCTAAAGCTTTTAACCATGACTTAAACTTTACGTTTTATGCAAACAAATTAGGACTTTTCACCGTAGGCGGTTTCTATAAAACAGTGGATGGCTTTGTTTATACTGCCAGCTATAGAATCGATGTAGCTGAAGATGCCGGAATTGACAAACTTTCCAATTACCAGATTTTCCGTAATGGGGCCCCAGTAGTAACCCCGACTATCAATGCTTCTACAGGAAAATCGGATGCGACAGTTATTAAACCATTGAATAATCCATATGAAGCAACTGTAAAAGGAATTGAAATCGACTTCCAGCACAATTTCTGGTATTTGCCTGAACCATTTAATAATATTGTTTTTAGTATTAATTACACCCGCATTTTTTCTGATACCAAATTTCCATATTATAGTCTTGGTAGAAGAATTGAAGGAACAGGTCGTGATGCAAAAACTATATTTTTCCTTGTCGACAGTTCCTCTACAGGTAGATTGATTGATCAACCTGATCATACTCTAAACTCATCGCTTGGGTACGATTACAAGGGATTTTCAGCCAGGATTTCTTTTCTCTTTCAGTCTAATAGAGCTACTGGAAATGGTGGAATCAATCCGGAGCTTGATTCATTCACAAAAGACTATTTCCGGATAGATTTTCAGGCCAGCCAGAAATTTCCATGGTTCAATAGCGAGTTAATCCTAAATGTTAATAATTTAAATAATGAAAATACTAGTGGTATACAAAGGTCAATAAATGGATTTACAAACATACAGAACTATGGCCTGACTGCTAATCTTGGATTAAGAGTTAGGTATTGATCTCTACGAATTTATAAATTGAATCTTAACATAATCATTACTAATAAGGAGGTAATATGAAGCATTTATTAATATTCGGAATAATCTTATTTTTAGGCACTTTGTCTTACGCTCAAAAGGATACGGTGGTTGTTCCGGGGTATTATGAAACTCAGGCTTATGGTACCCTTAACGGTGCCATTGATTCGGCAATAGCTGATAATAGCATCAACAATAAAGTATTTAAGCTGAACCCGTATGAAGCTTATGTACTTAGTAGAAGTATTTATATCGATAAAGGACAAACCCTGGAAATTGTTGCCCCGACACCGTTAAGGGCGGGAGATGCTGATCCTGTAACAGTACAAAATTCTGCACCTCCACAAATCATATGGACTGATGAAGCTATAACTAAGGATTACGTTATACAAACATACGGCGATCTTATAATGAAAAATATCTGGGTACGATTCGCCGATTTTATTGGATCTAAAGTGGCTTCGTCCATTAGCTTTGAAAATCAGGATGAAGCTGACAATCCTGAAAGAGGTACTTTTGATGGTTGTATATTTGATTATAACGGAATAGGGGCCGAAGGCGGAGGAACTATTCTAGTAAAAGGAGACGATTTTGTAGGTAAATTCGAGAACTGCTACTGGAGAAATAATTCTGATAATCATTTCCGGTATTATGGTCGAGCAGTTTCTTTCCCTTACCAGAGCTCAGGTTGGCATTCCGACAGCCTCTTTTTTGAGAACTGTACATTTGATAACCTCGGTCGAGTTATAATGAGTGAGGGGAATGAGTTTCATAGTAATGTTCAATTCAATCACTGTACAATTCTAAATACTGTTGAATGGGCTGTTCAGACCGCTGGTTGGAATAAGAACATGTCCGTAACCAACTCTATAATTGTTAATCCATTTATGTATGGTTACAGGGCGGTTGATGTATGTGATCCGGACCAGACATTTGATGACTTTGAAGCTGGATTATGTGGAAACCCGGCTGGTAGTGTTATTGATAATGTTACACCCGTGGACTCTTTTGGATTTTCAGAGTTTGTTGACTTTACAGATCACGATAGAAGCATATTTGTAGGGAATGATGCTTATGCTTATACCGACTATATGAAAAACTGGTATACAGACTGTGACTGGTGTAAAACACAGCACCAGAGCAGGAATGATCTTGAACTCTTTCATCCATCCCCAATGGTGAGTCAGGATGCCATCGATCAGTTCTTTGATTCCACAGACGCTATGAACAACAAAGAATTTCCAAGGATGAATATTGATAATTCAACTATTTACGGAGATGATCCGGGTTTTATTGTTGAAGCTACTAACCAGGATACAATGCTTATTTTTATAGAATACAAGTGGAGTACTGCTGCTGACATTGACTGGTCCTACGAACCAAATGCAGGATTTAAACAAGTTTGGCCATTGCCTGAGAATCTGGCATATAATAATACCCAGTATCAGACTGCAGCAATGGGTAGTTTACCGTTGGGTGATTTAAATTGGTATCCCCAGCAAATGTCTACTTGGAAAGCCCAGAGGGATGATGAATGGACAACAATTAATAACTGGCTCGACTATGGTTCAGCAACAGGTCCCGATGCTGTGAATGAAAAACCTGGCGCTACCCCTGTTAATTATGTCCTCAGACAAAATTATCCTAATCCATTCAACCCAACTACTCAAATTGAGTATTCAGTTCCAAAGTATGGTTATGTCACTTTGAAAGTATATAATACTCTTGGACAGGAAGTAGCAACTTTATTTGATGGTCAGCAAAAGACCGGAAATTATGTAGCTACCTTTGATGGTACAGGGTTAGCTAGCGGGGTTTATATGTATCGATTGGAATCTGAAGGTGTTTCAATTTCAAAGAAATTTGTTCTAATGAAATAAAAGACAAGAAAATAATCTTTTAAAATACTTATCCCGATAAGAAGTAATTTTTTATCGGGATAAGAAATAACTTGGTGGTAATTTAGTAAAAGATATTTTTTTTATATGTGATTATTTTAGTAAGTAGTAGGAAGTTTACAAAATATTTAAATCTCAGATGGTCTGGATAAACAAAAAAGGAGGCAAAATGAAAAAACTAAATAGTGTTTTTATTATAGTTGCAGCTATGCTAATAGTTTTTAGCCAAGTTGCAATTTATGGGCAAGGTACCCCAGTTGATCAGTGGGGTGCAACAAGCCGTGGTTCTGCTTGGCCTATATTGAACGATGTATCTACCCCGGCAGGTAATGGTAGTATGGGTATAGATACTCTTCCCTCAGGTACTGCCTGGGGAACTATTCGTGGTGGTTTTGATGCTATAGAGGCTGATTCACAAAATGCAGTAGTTGTAACAGGAAAAATTGAGTGGGTTGGCGGCGATCTAGGTAACAGTTATATACCAATTCGATATGCTTTAACATATCAGGATAGTATAGCTTTAACGTATCAAAATACTGATTCCGCCAAATGGGTATCTATTGCGGATTCAGCAAAAGAAAAAATTCATCAGGGATACGAATTTACACCAAGAAGCGGTACAGGAGATCTTTCAAGTGGTTCAGGTGGTGCCGGTACTCTTTGGTTAGTTAACGGAGGCGGCTGGAACAGTACTTACAGCAACGGCGGCTACCCGATTGCTACAGCACAACAGGTTCCCCGTAATGCAGTAGTTAAAGCAGGCGTTTATAATTTTGCGATATCGGTTCAGCCATTAACCGATAGTACAAGCGAAGTAAGATGGTATTTGATTAGTGAGGATAATACAAGTTACTGGTTTGGCGGTACTGCTGTTGATACTAATATAACATCCAAATTCAACGGTGTTTGTTTTGGAGTTACAAATGAACATTTAGTCGGTACCGGTGTCCAGCAAATAAATCTAACTGATGTCAATGTAGAATTAGGTGAACCAATAACAGTTCCTTTACCACCTTTCACACCATTTTATGTTGATCAGTGGGGTGCAACAAATCGTGGTTCTGACTGGCCTATTTTGAATGATTCCACTACACTATCTGGTAATGGTTCTATGGGAATACCAGGAGAACCTACAGGTACTGCATGGGCAACAATTCGTGCTGGTTTTAACTATCCTGTTGAAGCAACTACAGATGAAGCACTTATAGTAACAGGAAAAATTGAATGGGTTGGCGGCGATCTAGGTAACAGTTATATTCCTATCCGTTATGCTTTAACATATCAGGAAGGTGATAATACATTAGAAAATCAATACACAGATTCGGCTATGTGGTCAGGTACAGGAATACATCAAGGATACGAATTTACACCAAGAAGCGGTACAGGAGATCTTTCAAGTGGTTCAGGTGGTGCCGGTACTCTTTGGTTAGTTAACGGAGGCGGCTGGAACAGTACTTACAGCAACGGCGGCTACCCGATTGCTACAGTACAACAGGTTCCCCGTAATGCAGTAGTTACAGCAGGTACCTATAATTTTGCCTTTTCTGTTCAACCTTTAACCGATAGTACAAGCGAAGTAAGATGGTATTTGATTAGTGAGGATAATACAAGTTACTGGTTTGGCGGTACTGCTGTTGATACTAATATAACATCCAAATTCAACGGTGTTTGTTTTGGAGTTACAAATGAACATTTAGCTGGTACCGGTGTCCATCAACTAAATTTCATTGATGTTCATGTTTCTAAAGGTAATCCGATAACAGTTCCTTTACCACCTTTCACACCATTTTATGTTGATCAGTGGGGTGCAACAAATCGTGGTTCTGATTGGCCTATTTTGAATGATTCCACTACATTAGCTGGTAATGCTTCTATGGGAATACCAGGAGAACCTACAGGTACTGCATGGGCAACAATTCGTGGTGGTTTTAACTATCCTGTTGAAGCAACTACAGATAAAGCACTTATAGTAATGGGAAAAATTGAATGGGTCGGCGGCGATCTAGGTAACAGTTATATTCCTATCCGTTATGCTTTAACATATCAGGATGGTGATAACGCATTAGAAAATCAATACACAGATTCGGCTATGTGGTCAGGAACAGGAACACATCAAGGTTATGAATTTACACCAAGAAGCGGTACAGGAGATCTTTCAAGTGGTTCAGGAGGTTCTGGTACTCTCTGGTTAGTTAACGGAGGCGGCTGGAACAGTACTTACAGTAACGGTGGTTACCCGATTACGACAGCACAACAAGCTCCTCGTAATGCAGTAGTTACAGCAGGTACCTATAATTTTGCCTTTTCTGTTCAACCTTTGGGTAATAACACTAACGAAGTAAGATGGTATTTGATCAAAACAGATAATAGTTACTGGTTTGGTGGAACTGCAATTGATACTGCACAAATTACCACCAAATTTAACGGTGTTTGTTTTGGAGTTACAAATGAACATCTGGCTGGTACCGGTGTCCATCAATTAAATTTCATTGATATTCATGTTTCTAAAGGTGATCCGATAACTGTACCAGTGGCTCCATGGCAGGCATTTTATATTTCTATTGGAGATTGGGGATTATACGGTGATCCTTCAGTTAGCGGATGGACTCTCACAAAGGGATCTGTTGATGGTAATGCAAGTATATCCGGAAGTGGTGCAGTTGCTACAAATCAATGGGCATCTGTTCGCGGTGATTTTGGTGGGGCTGTTTCACTAACTGATCACCCTGATACCGCACTGGTTGTTACAGGAAAGATGGCATTTGTAGGCGGTGGATTTGACGGAATGAATGGATTACGCTTCGGTTTATTCTATAGTGATAGCGCAGGGGTTGTTGATTCTACTGCATATGGTCCGGCATGGTCTGGTAATGAAAATTATAATTCCGGTTATTTATTTGCACCAAACAGCGGAAATAATGGTAACCCGGCATGGGGTTCCAATGGAAATGGTAGTGTTGGTGGTGTAGTAAATACATCATGGCTAAATACAGATGGAGCAGACAACTATGTACTTGGCAATCAAATGACTCCTAGCCTTGCAGGAGCCGGAACTTATGATTTCAAATTAACTTTCGAAGATATGGGCAGTGGACAAACTGCAGTGGGTTACTCTATTAAGAGTTCTTCATACTTATTAGAAGGACATATAATGGATTCTCATAGTCCACTTGCAACAACTATCTTTAATTCAATAAACTTCGCAGTTGGTAGTTCTAATGCAAGTACTACTGGGTTGAATCTTATTGACGTTAAAGTAGATTTGGGTTCACCAATTACTGTAGGAGTGGATAACACTAATAATAACTCAATTCCAACAGTATATTCTTTGAACCAAAACTATCCTAACCCATTTAATCCAACAACTACGATTGAATTTGCCTTACCTATGAGTGGTAACGTCAATCTTGCTGTTTATGATATTTTGGGAAGGAAAGTTGCAGATTTGGTAAATGGTAATTTAACAGCTGGTTATCATACAATTAACTTTAATGCTTCTGATCTTTCTTCCGGAGTTTACTTCTATAGGATAGAAGCCGGAGATTTTGTAAGTGTTAAAAAATTAATGCTGTTGAAATAATGTAAGATTAGAATTCTCTTATCCTGCTTGTTGAAAAACAGGCAGGATAAATTTTTGGTCTATGAAACACTGCCTGTCCGTACTTCATGGACAGGCTTTTTTATTTACGCTAATTATAATGTTCCACTAAAAATGAAAAGACTATTATTAATTTTAATAGTATTAACTACTTCCTCAGTTACCCAAACAAAAAATATTTTAATAAACGATAACACTCCACATCTAAAAAAACGAAACACTACAACTCAATTAATCGTTAATGGCAAACCTTTTTTAATTCTTGGCGGTGAACTCGGCAATTCATCCTTTACGAATCTGGAATATATGGAACCCGCCTGGCCAAAATTAAAGATGATGAATCTGAACACAGTACTAGCACCTATTTACTGGGAACTTATCGAACCTGAAGAAGGAAAATTCGATTTCACGTTATATGATCAGCTAATTGATGAAACGCGAAAAAATAATTTTAAACTGGTTCTGTTGTGGTTCGGTTCATGGAAAAACAGTATGTCCAGCCACGCACCATCCTGGGTTAAAAAAGATCAAGATAGATTTCCTAGAGCAAAGGATGATAATGGTAAAAGCCAGGAGATTCTTACACCTTTCAGTGAAGAGAATCTTAAAGCGGATTTAAATGCTTACCGGGAATTGATGAAACATATAAAAGATTTTGATAAAAACGATCATACCATAATAATGATACAAACCGAGAATGAGATCGGTATGCTTCCGGTTGCAAGAGACTATAGCACACTTGCAAACAAAAAGTTTAATGAAAATGTACCGGAAGAGTTCATCAATTATTTAATAAAGAATAAAGAAAACCTGGTACCGGAATTCAAAGAGATATGGAAAAAAAATGGATTTAAAGAATCTGGAACATGGGAAGAAATTTTTGGAAAGGGTCCTCAAACAGATGAAATTTTCATGGCATGGTATTATTCAAAATTCACAAATAAAATTATTGAAGCCGGTAAAGAAGTTTATCCTCTTCCAATGTATGTTAATGCCGCTTTAAACCGTCCGAATAGATTGCCGGGTGAGGGTTATCCAAGTGGCGGTCCGCTTCCACATATTATGGACGTATGGAAAGCAGGAGGACCAGCTATAGATTTCTTGGCACCGGATATTTACTTCCCCAACATTGAACATTGGTGCGATTTATACATCCGACAAGACAACCCATTATTTATACCGGAAACAAGAGGTGGTCCCTCAGCTGGTGCCAGAGCATTATTCGTTCTTGGGCATTACGAAGCGATAGGTTTTTCTCCTTTCTCGATTGATTCTACAAATGATCCTGCAAATGAATCCTTAGGTAAGGCGTATAATTTAGTTAATCAGTTAACACCAATAATAATATCAAACCAGGGACAAAACAAAATTGATGGTGTTTTACTCGATAAAGAAAATCAAAAAAGTATTATAGATTTTGGAGATTATGAATTTACAATCAAGCACAGTTACACATTGGGATATGAAGCCGATTCTAAAAATGATGAATGGGAAACATTCGGCGCCATTATTATTCAAACCGGTGAAGATGAATTTTATCTTGCCGGTTCAGGCGTTGTTATCACTTTTAAAAATTTAAAGAGCCCTGATCTTACTGTTGGAATTTTAAAAGATGAAGAAGGCAAGTTCGTCAATAATCAATGGAAAGTAATCAGACATTTAAATGGAGATCAAATACATCAGGGAAGGCATATTAGAATTTTAGGAACCGACGGATACGAAATTCAGAGATTTGAATTATATAATTATGAGTAATAATCATTATAGAATTTTTACATCAGTTTTAATTATTGTTTTTCTGCTAATTCATTTTTCGGTTCAGGAAGAGAGTAATTTATAAAAAATAATTTAAGGTGTAACCTTATATACAAGAATATAATTTTAACATCCTAAGGAATAATAAATGAAAAAATTTTTCTTACTACTGCTGCTAATTGTTGTCTCGCAATTAACAATAAAATCACAAACAAATGAAAATAAAATAACGATTGATGCTAC
This sequence comes from uncultured Ignavibacteria bacterium, assembly GCA_963727535.1. Lineage (GTDB taxonomy): Bacteria > Bacteroidota > Ignavibacteria > Ignavibacteriales > Ignavibacteriaceae > RBG-16-34-14. Next base: position 710,976 of record CAVSGR010000001.1, on the reverse strand, counting down.
TCAACAAGAATATAAAATCAATAAAAATATTTATGGTCAATTTTCTGAGCACCTTGGTCATCTCATTTATGGAGGAATTTGGGTAGGACAAAATTCTTCAATTCCCAATATAGACGGTATTAGAAAAGATGTTGTTGAAGCACTTAAAGAAATTAAAGTTCCGGTTTTAAGATGGCCGGGCGGCTGTTTTGCCGATGAATATCACTGGATGGATGGAATTGGCGATCCGAAAGATAGACCCCAAATGATTAACACTAATTGGGGTGGAGTTACTGAAGATAATAGTTTTGGAACGCACGAGTTTCTTGAACTTTGCAATTTAATAGGATGTGATCCGTATATAACAGGAAATCTTGGCAGCGGTACAGTAAAAGAATTATCACAGTGGGTTGAGTACGTTAATTCGGATAACGTCAGTCCAATGACCGACTTGCGTAAGAAAAACGGGCGGGAAAAATCGTGGGGAGTAAAGTATTGGGCAATCGGAAATGAAAATTGGGGATGCGGAGGCAATATGCCGCCGGATTTTTATGCCGACCAGGTAAGAAGATATGGAACGTATATGCATAACTACGGTGAGAATAGATTATTTAAAATCGCTTGCGGTCCAAGTGGAGATGATTATAACTGGACTGAAGTTTTAATGAAAGAAGATGCACCTTTTTTTGACGGATTAGCTCTTCATTATTATTCCTTTGCAAATCAGAAAACTGCAACAGATTTTGATGAAAACGGTTGGTTCGATATAATGAAGAAAACTCTGCATATGAATGAACTTGTTGAAAAGCATTCTAAAATAATGGATAAATATGATCCTTTTAAGAGAATTGCTCTTGTAGTTGATGAATGGGGAACCTGGTACCAGGTAGAACCGGGTACAAATCCTGGATTTTTGTATCAGCAAAATACTATGCGTGATGCAATTGCTGCAGCATGTAATCTTAATATCTTCAATAATCACTGCGACCGTGTACAAATGGCAAACATCGCGCAGGTTGTAAATGTATTGCAGGCAATGATTCTTACCAAAGATGATAAGATGATTCTAACTCCAACATACTGGGTTTTTGATTTATTTAAAGTACACCAGGAAGCTGTGATGATTCCTGTAAAAGTATCTTCAGACAATTATCTTTTCAAAGATGATGCGCTTCCTGCAGTAAATTGCTCTGCTTCAGTCGACAGTACAGGTAAGATGCACGTTACCCTTTGTAATATCGATCCGGACAAACAACAAGATGTTGAATTAAGTATAGAAAGTTTTAGAACAGATAATATAACAGGCAAAATGCTTACAGCAGAAAAAATGAATGCGCACAACACGTTCGATAATCCGGATGAAGTTAAACCTGCTGACTTTTCCGATTATAAGTTAAGCGGGAATAATTTAAAAGTTAATATGCCCCCGATGTCCGTTATCGCTCTTGAATTAGATGGCAAAGTTAATTTGAAACGTAAGGAAATCAATTTAAAAAATCCGACACAAGGTGTGGATTATAATTATTATGAATATAACGGTAGCAGTCTTCCAAACTTTGCTGATATGAATCCTTTGTCTTCCGGTACAGCAAATAGTTTTGTTATTCCTTCTATGGTAAGTGAAGTGAACTTTGCACTAACGTACACTGGATATATCAAAATACCTGAAGACGGTTTATATACTTTCTATTCGACATCTGATGATGGGTCCGCAGTTTTAATTGACAATAAATTGGTTGTTAATAATGATGGGCAGCATGCAATGGTTGAGAGACCAGGAACTGCTATGTTGAATAGTGGCTATCACAAAATTGAGCTGCTGTTTTTCCAGGCTGGCGGCGGAATGGGATTAGATGTAAGCATTAAAGGTCCACATATGGAAAAACAAATTATTCCCGAGGACATTTTATACAGAGAAAATTAGTGAGATTGCTTAAAAAATTCATCGAAATGAGTAACAAGTTAGCTTTTGCAGTTTTGATATTCTTCGCAACAATTCTGAATGCTCAGAATTTTGGTGATTATGCTTTGACACCTCCAATGGGATGGAACAGCTGGGATTGTTACGGACCTACTGTTACTGAACAAGAAGTAAAAGCTAATGCGGATTATATGGCTGAACATCTTAAAAAATACGGGTGGGAATATATTGTTGTCGATATTCGCTGGTATGTTGAAAACCCTCACACTCATGGTTACAATGAAAAAGATCCTATAATTAATATTGATGATTATGGAAGACTTATGCCTGCGGTTAATCGGTTTCCATCTTCCGCAGATGGCAAAGGATTTAAACCATTAGCTGATTACATTCATAGTAAAGGACTTAAGTTCGGTATTCATATTATGCGGGGCATTCCAAAGCTCGCTGTTGAAAAAAATACTCCGGTTTTAGGAAGTAATTCTACAGCGAAAGAAATTTATAATACTAAAGAACTATGTACCTGGCTTCACGATATGTATTCTGTTGATGCAAGTAAACCCGGTGCACAGGAATATTATAATTCTCTCTTTAAACTTTATGCATTCGTGGGGTGTTGATTTTGTAAAGATTGATGACTTATCCCGTCCTTATCATAAAGATGAAATTGAATTGATCAGAAAGGCTATTGATGGTTGCGGACGACAAATTGTTTTAAGCACATCTCCTGGAGAAACTCCGATAGAATTTGCAGATCACGTCAGTAGTCATGCAAATATGTGGAGAATAATAGATGACTTTTGGGATAACTGGTCGCAATTAAATGCGCACTTTTCACTTTTTGAGAAATGGATTCCATATATGAGTCCGGGACATTGGCCGGATGGTGATATGCTTCCTTTGGGAAAATTAAGTATTAGAGCTGAACGTGGCGATCCGCATATGAGTCTGTTTACTAAAGATGAACAATATACTTTGATGTCACTATTTATGATTTGCCGTTCACCGCTTATGTTTGGTGGAAACTTACCAGACAATGATGACTTTACTTTAAATTTAATTACAAATGAAGAAGCAATTGATGTTCTGAATAAGAGCAAAAACAATAAGCTGCTTTTTGATGATGGAGAAAAAATTGCATGGGCTGCAGATGATGAAAATTCCGATGATAAATATATTGCTCTCTTTTATACTTCAGATCAAAAACCAATTAAGGAAAGTTTAGCTTTATGGAATAGTGATCTTGTTACTTATAAATCAGGAGAACAAAGTACAAATGTTAAAGTAAATATAGCGGGAACTAAAAAATTATACCTTGTAGTTACTAATGGCGGTGATGATAATAATTGGGATCATGCTGATTGGATCGAACCAAAATTGATTGGTGAAAAAGGATCGCTAAATCTTACAGATATAAAATGGATAAATGCATCAGCAGGTTGGGGAACTGTTTCTGTAGGCAAAAGTATTGGCGGAAATAAATTAATTGTAGATAATAAAGAATACGCTGACGGTATAGGTACACACGCTACCTCAATTATCGAGTATGATATTCCTGGAGGATACGATACTTTCACTTCTTTAGCCGGACTTGATAAAGAATGTGTAAATCATACAGAAGGTGCGACTGTAAAATTTCATGTATTTACTGAATATCCAACCGGTTCTCTACCTCAGGACTCGATGATGATATCATTAAAATTTGATCAATTAGGTTTTAAAGGTAAATGCACAGTTCGCGATTTGTGGGCAAAAAAAGATATTAGAGTATTTAGTAATGAGATATCACTGTATATAAGAAAACATGGATCAAAATTATTAAAGATTAGTGAGATCAAATAAAGGAATATTAGTTAGATAGATGAAAAAATTATTTTATGCATTGTTAGCTCTGATTGTACAAAGTTGTTCTCAACAGAACTCAAAATATTCAGACTATCCGATTTCTGCTGTTGGGATTAGAAATGTCATTCTCAATAATAATTTCTGGCTGCCTAAAATAAAAACAATTCAGGATGTTACTATTCGTTATGCATTTGATAAGTGTGAGAAAGAAGGACGAATGCAAAATTTCCTTATAGCTGGAGGCGTTATATGGTCGAATAGAGGAATTGGAAAAATGAAAGTTTGGTTCCCCCAAAAGTAAACATTTAAATATCTTGCAGAATACACGTTAATAAACGGTAACAGTAATATAAATTTTGATAAGAAAAAGTAACTTGAAATTGTGTGATTAGAGTAGTTATTTGCAGGTAAGGTATGTGATATGAAAAGAATTGTATTGCTTGTAGAAACTTCGCGTGCATTTGGCAGACAATTAATTATGGGGATTGCTCATTATTCTAAACTGAACGGGCCGTGGTCATTTTATAAAGAACCAATTGGTTTAAAATCTTCTATCCCTCATCTAACAAATTGGAAACCCGATGGAATTATTATGCGCGACTCTTTAATATCAAAAGAATTGTTGAAGTTAAAAATTCCTACAATACTTGCTATACACGATTCCAAATACCCCAAAAATTTGCCCGTAATAAAAACCGACTCATATTCAATTGCAAAGATTGCAAGCGAACATTTAATAGAAAAAGGGTTAAAGAATTTTGCTTTTTGTGGCTTTGATAGTTATGACTGGTCTAAAGAGCGCAGAATACATTTTTGTCAATTCACTAGTAAAGCAGGCTATAAAACCTACGTTTATATTCCACCTAAAAGAATTAAAAAAAATGATTGGGAGAAGGAGCAGCATCATGTAAGGGATTGGGTCGATGCTTTGCCAAAACCGGTCGGCGTTTTTGCCTGCAACGATGACCGTGGACAGCATATTCTTGAAGTATGTAAATTGCTCAATTTAAAAGTGCCTGAAGATGTTGCTGTGATAGGTGTTGATAATGATTCTATGGTTTGCAACATAAGTGATCCGCCTCTAACAAGTATTGCCTTAAATGTTGAATCAGCAGGTTATCAGGCAGCTAAATTAATGGATGATATGATTGATAAAATAAAGATTTACAATAAGCAAATAATTGTTACCCCAAGTTATGTAGTCCAAAGGCAATCATCAGATATTCTTGCAATTGATGATTTCTTAGTGGCGAAGGCAATAAGCTTTATCAAGAATAATGTAAGAAATAAAATTATAGTTGAAGATGTTGTAAAGGCTACTAATATTAATAGGCGTACGCTTGAAAGGAGATTCAGAAGAACTATTCACAGATCCATAGGTGAAGAAATTAAATATACACGTATTGAACTTATTTCAAAATTACTCATTGAAAGTGATTTCACAATTTCTCAAATAACTTCTTTTTTTAACTTTACTGATGTTGAACATATTTCAAGATACTTTAAGAAAGAAAAAGGAATTGGATTACGTGAGTTTCGTAAATTTCATAAACCACGATATTTCGTGTGACGCTATCTGGTTAGTCTATGATTTAAATTGGCTATTATTTTGCCGGCTTAGTCTTTAAATTTATAGTGACTTTTTAAGTTTTGAATGATTTACAGCTTCACAACAACTAAGCATTAAGGAATGGCAAAATGAAATCTTTTATCCAACGAGTTTTGTACTCTTTGTTATTTAGTTTGTCTGTTTTCGCTCAATCAGTTTCCTTTCAAACTTATATGAATCCCGTAATCCCCGGAGATCATCCAGATTGCACAATATCAAAAGTTGGCAATGACTTTTATACTACCGGTTCTTCGTTTAATGTGACACCGGTTATTTATTATTCTACTGATCTTGTACACTGGGAAGCCATAGCTCAACCGGTTAGTTCTTGGTCAGAGTATGGCGATTCGCCAGGTGGAGGTTGTTGGGGAGGTCAGATTGTTTATCATAATGGTGAATATTGGGATTTCTTTAAGAATGGTTATTCGATGTGTTTTGTAAAAGCTCCCAAACCCGAAGGTCCCTGGAGTACACCAGTGCGTATGAACAATCCTTCAAGTCTTCCCTATAGCTTAGGTTATGACAATTCGATATTTATTGATGATGATAATAAATGGTATTTGGTTGTGAAAAATGGTCAACCTAATAATGGTATTGTGGAATTGGGAGATGATGGGCAGCCAACAGGTGTTGTATACAATTTGAATTGGCTGAATCCTAAAATATCTTCCAATCCCGACACATATCTTTATAGTTGGGCTGAGGGACCGGTTATGTGGAAGTATGAAGGACATTATTACTATTCTTTTGCAAGAGATTTGTCGGGAGGACAGTATGTAATGTGGAGTGATTCGCTTACTGCCGATTCATCATATTGGACAACTCCGGGAAATTTTTTCAATGAAAATGATCCTCAAAAAAATAGTTCACTTTTTGAAAGTCCAAATCATGTGTCGCCGGTTGTAATGCTTGATGACGGCACTTTCTGGGTTATGCATCCGCTTTACGCAAAAGGAGAATGGAAAGGACAGGGAAGGCAGGGACTGTTAAATCAGGTTCGGTATGATTCATCTGGTAAACCTGTTGCCGATTATCCAATTAATAGTTCATTTGTAGCACCGAAATTGTACAGCAGCGGCATTCCGTGGATGGTTCCGCATACTGATTTTTTTAATTCAGATACCTTAAATCCTGAATGGTCCTTTCTGGGCTATACACCCGAAAATAAATGGTCACTTACTGATCGCCCGGGGTGGTTGCTCTTGTCCCCAAAGAGTACTTCAAAAGCTAATACATTAATTAAAAACGATGGGGAACATAACTATTCTGTAATTACAAAACTCAATTTTTATCCATCATCAACTTCCGATGAGGCGGGATTATGGATTATGCGCGGCGATGAAACTATGGATGTTAAACTTGTAAGTTCATTATCGAGTACTGGTGATAAGGCAATTAGATTCAGCTTCGGAAGCACTCAATATGAAGCTGAAAACAGTATTGGCGATACACTGTGGCTTAAGCTGGTCCGGATCAATCATAAAATAAGTGGATATTTTGGTAGTGATGGAAATAACTGGACACAAGTAGGTCAGGCAGTTGATGTATCTTCAATTGATTCTTATTCTGATTTCTCAACATTTACCGGTACCAGGCAAGGATTGTATGTAAACGGTGTTCAACCTTGTTGGTTTGATCTATATATATACCGTGATGCATTTACACCAATTTTGGCTGAATGTCCTGCAAATCAGTTGGGAACGAAAAGGACGGTACAAAACGCAAATACAACTGTTCTTGACAACATCTACAATAATAACTGGGCAATGTATGCCGGAGTTGAGTTTGGAAATGATGAGTATCAAAAAAGTGCCGATTCAATAAAAATAATTGCTTCAAGCGCTACCGACGGAGGAGTTATTGAAGTGTATATAGATTCAATAGATGCGAGTACAAAAATTGCGGAGTGTAACATAGCCGGCACAGGATCCTGGACAACCTTCGATACATTTTCAGCAAAATTATTGTCTAATATTTCAGGATATCATGATGTTTATTTGTTATTTACCGGATCAGGATCGAATAAATTATTTATGCTGCAGTCATTTTATTTTACGGAAAATAAACTATCTACAGGAACTACGGGAGAAAATATTAAGGATCCGCGCAAATATGAACTTGAACAAAACTATCCAAATCCTTTTAATCCTACTACTAGTATTGGTTTTAATTTACCCATTTATAGCAAAGTAAAGGTGATTGTTTATAATCAATTAGGGCAGCGGGTTACTACATTAGCCGAAGGAGAATTCTCTACAGGTACTCACCATTTGAATTTTAATGCAGGTAATCTGGCAAGCGGAATTTATTATTACAGAATTAAAGCAGGTACATTCAGTCAAACGAAAAAAATGATATTTCTAAAATGATAATATAAAAATAACAAAAAGATTTAAAGAGGAATAAACATGCATAAATATTTTACTTTGTTTTTTGTAATAATGCTGATTGCAAGTTCAGTTGCAATTGCCCAAGTCGATCCCAGGGTTACAGATCTTACTCATTCCTGGAAATTTGAAGATGGAACTGCCAATGATTACGTTGGTCATGCCAATGGTACACTGATGGGCGGTGCTACTATTAAAGGTGGAGCCCTTGTTACTTTTGCTCAAGAACAATATTTGAAATTACCAGCTGATTCTATTGCCTTAAATACCTATTCGGAGATTACACTTGAAGCATGGTATACGCCAACTAAAAATGCTAACCCCAATTTTACGATGCTGGCTTTTTTTGGTAATACACAAAACTCCATTGGAATCAATTACTATTTCATGACGGCAGCAAGAGTGGATAGCATAAGCCGTACTGCTATCTCTTGTAATAATACTTCAACTCCCTGGTCAGCTGAAACCGGAGTGAACGGTCCTGAATATGATGACGGCAATCTGCATCATATGGTAAGTACCCTTACCAACGACTCAATCAAAATATACATTGATGGTACTATGACTGGAGCCGCAAAACTTGATACCAACAACAATATCGGCAGTATCAGCACAGCTTTTGCATATCTTGCCAAGAGCGGATATACAGGGGATGTACAATGGATTGGCAAAATTCACGAGTTTAATATTTACAATAAGGCACTGGATTCGTCAGAAGTTCGGTTCCTTTATAATAAAGCTGATATTGATATCGGGGAAAAACCTGTAACTGTTGAAGCGGAATCCGGTACACTTGGCAGTTACTTGTCGACGATGCAGGATGGAAATGTTACCTATATTACAGCAGATTCTAATTATACAGGGCTTGCCAGCCCGGGTGATACAACCCGTGTTGCAACATACCAGGTAACTTTCCCGGATTCAGGATTTTACAATTTATTTGTTCGCTTACGAGTTGGAGCCAACGGATTTAATGATGATAGTTATTTCTATGCGAGGGGATTTGGTGAAAAGAACGATACTGCAGCAGCAGATTGGGTTTTTAATAATGGGCTTGACTCAGCAGGATTTTCCGATTCTGCCGATGTTGTAGATGGTCCGGGAACACTCGGCACGGGAGTTTGGAAATGGGTAAATGCGACTAAAAATACATATTCAGGTGCACTTGGTGATACTTTTTATGTAAGTTTAGATAGTCTTACACAAACCTTTCAAATCGGAAGCCGCGAAGATGGATTAGATATTGATAAGTTTGCATTTGGGAAAACCAACTTATACTATACTGTGAACGATCTTGATAAGGGACTACCGGGCAGCTTTACTTTACCTACAGAAACAATTGATTCATCTTTAGTATGGAAGGGTCCGGCATTAGCAACCGGTTCGCCTAAGTTTTTAGGCAGTGCCGGTGATTCACCTGCCAATGATTTTAAAAATTATTGGACACAGCTCACTCCTGAAAATGCAGGTAAATGGGGTTCTGTAGGAACAGGGACTTCACCCGATACTACTCAATGGAATTGGAGCGGTCTGGATAACGATTACAATTATGCAAAGAACAATGGTTTAATTTTTAAAGATCATAATCTGATTTGGGGACAGCAGCAGCCTTCCTGGATTTCTGGTCTCGACTCTGCACAGCAGATTAGTTACATTGAAACCTGGATTAGGATGGTAGGACAAAGATATCCTGATATGGATATGATTGATGTTGTTAATGAACCTCTTAATGGGCACAATCCACCTGATGGCGGCAACGGACGTGCAAATTATAAAAATGCTCTCGGCGGTAATGGTGCTACAGGCTGGGATTGGGTAATAAAAGCTTTCGAATTGGCAAGGCAATATATACCCAATGCTAAATTATTGATTAATGATTATGGAATTATTAATAATAATTCAGCTACAACTTCTTACATTCAAGTTATTAATCTATTAAAAGACAGAGGATTAATAGACGGTATTGGTTGTCAGGCTCATGGTTTAGAAAATACAAGCGCAGCAACAATTAAAGCAAATCTGGATAGACTGGCAGCAACAGGAATACCGATATATATATCTGAGTTTGATATTAATATCCAAGATGATAATCAACAAAAGACAAAGTATCAGGAATTATTTCCAGTTATGTGGCAACATCCTGGAGTAAAGGAGTTACACTTTGGGGATATATTCAGGGTCGGACATGGTTAACTTATTCTTACCTGGTTAATACTGATGGTACAGCAAGACCAGCACTTTGGTGGTTAGCTCAGTATATTAAAGATAATCCTGTAGGTGTAAATGAAACAGCATCTGGTTCTCCATCTGAGTATAAATTAGAGCAAAATTTTCCTAATCCCTTTAATCCAACTACAAATATCATATATAGTATTATAAAAGCTTCAAAGGTAACTTTAAAAATATATGATATTTTGGGTAGGGAAGTAAGGACGTTAGTAAATACAGAACAAGCGGCTGGTCAGTATACAGTTATGTTTGATGCTCAGAATCTTTCAAGTGGTGTTTATTTCTATCGGATTAGTGCCGATAATTTTAATGCAACAAAGAAACTTATGCTGCTTAAATAGTCCAGATAAAATTCTTAATTAATTCTTAACTTTATGGCTGAAGTTATTTATAATTTCAGCCATAAAGGTTATAGAAATGAAAATTGTATATTTCACTTTCCTACTTACTGTTTTTACGTTTTGTCAAATCTTTTCACAGAATTCAATATCCGATTCCTTTATTCCTCTCGATACATTATCTGCCGAACAGGATCATGCAAGATTACTAAAACTACTCGGTATAGATTCCCTTCGCGCGGGACCATCAGGAAATCCCGAAGCACCAAATGCAGCTAATTCTGATGAATCAATAGCTAATCCTTATCCGGATCTTCCTGATCCATTGATTTTAAACAATGGACAAAAAGTTACAATCGGAAATGTGGTGGAAGGAACGGCGTCCTGAAATAAAAGAATATTTTGATAAAGAAATTTATGGAAGGGTACCTGAAAATGTTCCTAATGTTAAATGGGAAGTTATGAGTGTAACGAAAGATACGATAAAAAATATTCCTGTAATTACCAAAAAACTTTCAGGTCATGTTGATAATTCATCTTATCCTTTAATATCGGTTAATATAAATTTAACTTTAATTACACCTGCAAATGTAAAAAGTCCTGTTCCGGTAATGATGGAATTCGGTTTTAATTTTCCGGCAAACTTTAATATGACAGACCGGATGAAAAAATATATTGATTCAATGTCTACCTGGCGACCTATGGTTTTATCCAAAGGTTGGGGTTATGCTATTTTGGTTCCAACAAGTTTTCAAGCGGATAACGGCAAGGGATTGACAGATGGAATTATCGGTTTGGTTAACAAAGGACAACCGCGCAAATTGGATGATTGGGGAGCTTTGCGTGCCTGGGCATGGGGTGCGAGCAGAGCTTTGGATTATTTTGAAACCGATAAATCAGTTGATGGAAATAAAGTTGTTATCGAAGGACTTTCCCGTTATGGAAAAGCAGCTTTAGTGACCATGGCTTACGATCAGAGATTCGCAATTGGATTTATAGGATCATCTGGAGAGGGCGGAGCCAGTTTACTTCGTCGTAATTTTGGAGAAATGATTGAGAATGTTGCATCAACATCCGAATATCATTGGATGGCTGGTAACTTTCTGAAATATGCGGGGCCGCTTACTGCAAAAGATTTACCTGTTGATGCTCACGAACTTATTGCAATGTGTGCTCCTCGTCCTGTATTTATAAGCTGCGGCTCTCCCCAGGTTGAAGGGAACTGGCTTGATGACAAAGGACAATTTATGGCGGCAGTTGCAGCTGGACCGGTTTATAGACTTCTCGGTAAAAAAGATTTGGGAACAACTGAAATGCCTCCAATGGGAACTGCACTTATTGATGGGGATATTGCATTCAGGCAGCATTTTGGTGGACATACTACACTTGATAATTGGCCAACATTCATAAAATTTGCTGAAAAATATTTTAAATAATATCAAAACATAAAATTAAGATTAACATAAATAAACAGAGTAAAGTAATGAAAAAATTTTTGATACTTATGTTGTTTCTTGCGCAACACATAGTTTTCTCTCAGAGCGTAGTTATTAATGAAGTAATGTCCTCCAATAGTTCAACAATTTATGATGAAGACGGAGATGCATCGGATTGGCTTGAACTATATAATAGTAGTTTGGGGCAAGTAGATATTTCGGGGTATTATCTTAGTGATGACTCATTGGATATTAAAAAATGGCAATTTGGAAATGCCGTTATGGAATCAGGTGACCACCTGATAATTTTTGCTTCGAATAAGAATATGAAGAATATTTATTGGCATACAAATTTTAAGATAAGCGCTTCCGGTGAGGAAGTAATATTGAGTGATTCGAGTGGGACAATTATTGATCGTGTTTACGTACCTGCTTCTTTATCAGATGTTTCTTATGGAAGAATAAGTGATGGAGCGACTTCCTGGATTTTCCAGGAACCTTCTCCCGGTTCTGCAAATACTGGAAAAGAAATCCAGGATTTTTCCGATTCAGTTTCAGTTTCTTTGCCAGGAGGATTTTATCCATCAGCAGTTTCAGTTGAATTGTCTGCAGACACAAGCAATATTTATTATACTCTGGATGGAAGCGATCCTGATACCACTTCGTTAAAGTATACTGACCCTATCAATATTAGTGAAACAACAGTTCTTAAAGCGATAAGTAAAAGGGCAAACCATCTTGCTTCTCCAACTATGTATGAATCATATTTTATTAATGAAGAAACTGATCTTCCGGTAATTTCATTAATAACGGATCCTAATAACCTTTTTGATCCTGATTCAGGTATCTATACTAATTATACTATGGATTGGGAACGTGCGGCACACGTGGAATTTTTTGATGACGATAAAAATCTGGGATTCTCAGAAAATTGTGGGATCGAAATTTTTGGTAACCAAAGTGCAGAGTGGCCGCAGAAATCTATTTCAGTAAAATTTAAGGATCCTTATAATTCCTCTTCACTTGAATATCCGCTTTTCCCGGGTTTTTGGCTTACTACATTTAAATCATTCGTTCTTAGAAATGCCGGGAATGATTTTCAGTACACACATATTCGTGATGCAGTAATGCAAGCGCTTGTTAAAGATTTGGATATTGATTATCAGGAATATCGACCAGCGACTTCTTTTATTAATGGAGAATATTGGGGGATTTATAATATCCGTGAAAAAATAAATGAACATTACATTGCTAACAGGCACGGCGTCGATCCTGATAATATCGATATGTTGGAGAACAATATGGAAGTAGTTCATGGAGATTCTCTGAGTTATCAAAAGTTAATCGATTATATTAGCACAAACGATATGACTACGGATGCCGCATACGCCTATATCGATTCAGTAATTGATCTGAATGAATGTCTCCTTTATTTTGCGTCGCAGGTTTATTATGATAATTTGGATTGGCCCGGAACCAATATTAAGTTTTGGCGGGAACGAAGTGCATCAGGTAAATGGCGCTGGCTTCTTTTCGGTACGGAATTCGGTTTTGGTCTTTACGCACATGGTGCATGGGAAGATCATGTAGCATTTACATTTTCTCCAGTAGAAACGCGATACTCTAATCCGCCATGGTCAACATTGCTTCAAAGAAAATTAGTAGAAAATCCAACTATCCGAAATAGATTCATCAATCAAATTGCAGATTTGCTAAATACGAATTTTAAAAGTGAACGTGTTACAGAAATAATAAATAAGATTGCAGATCACATCTCCAGTGAAATAACAAAACACAGAGCACGGTGGAGTATTTCAGGTGAAAATCTTGATAAGATGACGACTTTTGCAGAGGACCGCCCTGCATATATGCGTGATCACCTTCGCAATTATTTTAGTTGTGGTGAAAACGGCACCCTTACAATAAATGCAACAACAGGTGGTTCAGTGCAGCTTAACACTTTAAATTTGGAGACAAGCAATATGCCGTTTAGTGGAATTTATTTTCAGGATAATGAGGTTCATCTGAAAGCAATTCCAGTTTCAGGTTCTAAGTTTGTTGGATGGAGCGGAGATGTAACATCAAGTGATGATTCAATAAGTTTATCTGTAACTAACTCGACTAATATACAGGCTAATTTCTCAGTTGATAGTTCAACTGCAGGAGAAATTGTTATTAATGAAATTAATTATAATTCTGCCGATGATTTTGATCCAGGTGATTGGATTGAATTATTCAACACGACTAATAAACCGGTTGATATTAGCGGCTGGTATTATTCTGATAGCGATGATAACCATAAATTTTATTTCCCTGAAGAAACTATTATAGATTCCAGCGGATATCTTGTAGTAGTTGAAAATGACAGTGCTTTTACTTCACTTTTCCCTGATGTACAAAATTATATAGGAGAAACAGGATTTGGATTAAGTGGTTCGGGTGAATTTATGAAATTGGTCGATGATAAAGAACAGATTGTCGATTCTTTAACTTACGACGATAAGTTACCTTGGCCGGTTGAAGCCGATGGAGAAGGAGCAACTCTTGAGTTAATAGATGCATACAGTGATAACTCGATTGGTGAAAATTGGCAAGCATCAACAGGACATGGTACACCGGGAATGGCAAACTCGGTTATAATTCCAACAGCAGAAAATGAAAATTCAAAAGTACCCAAGGAATTTTTCCTTCTTCAAAATTATCCTAATCCTTTTAATCCTGTAACAACAATTAGTTATGATTTACCTACCGCAGGACAAGTCTCATTAAAAGTTTATGATATACTCGGAAAAGAAATTGCCGAACTTGTAAATGAAGAAAAGACTGTTGGCAGATACTCTGTAAAGTGGGATGCAAGCAAGTTTGCAAGCGGTATGTATTTTTATAGAATTTCTGTCTCGGCTCGCCTGAGTCAAGATGGACAAACAGGAAATTTTATTCAAACTAAAAAAATGATTTTGATTAAATAGTTTAGGCTAAAAAGAATATTAAATATTTTTGTTTATTAAAGATGATATTGTTAAACAATCTAAATTTGGAGTAACTTCTTATAGTGCTATCAAAAATAAGTATGCGGACTTTTCTTCTCTTCTTTTTTATTTCTATTAGCGGTTTTTGCCAGGTAAAACTTCCTAAACTTATTAGCGACGGCATGGTTCTACAGCGGGATGCAAAAGTAAAAATTTGGGGCTGGGCTTCCGGTGGAGAGAAGATAACAATCCATTTTATCGGTACAACATACCAAACTACTGCAAATAAAAACGGCGAATGGGAAGTGGTGCTTTCGAATCTGAAAGCCGGCGGGCCTTATGTTATGCAAATTGATGCGAGTAATTCTATAACTATTAATGATATTCTTGTTGGTGATGTTTGGGTCTGTTCAGGACAGTCAAATATGGGAGTGACGTTAGGAGCGGTGAGAGATATTTATAAAGACGAAATTGAGCATTTGGATAATCCGTTTATAAGAGAATTTTTTACTTTTCCCGGAACTAATTTTAAAGAACGTGAAAAAGATTTTAGATTCGGCAGGTGGGAGCATGCCGATTCCCAAAATGTACGCACCATAACAGCGGTCGGTTACTTTTTTGCAAAATATTTGTATGAAAAATATAAGGTACCGATAGGATTGATTAACTCGAATATGGGCGGCTCTTCGGCTGAAGCATGGATAAGCGAAGAATCTATAAAATCATTCCCGATGTACTACGAGGAACTACTGAGATTTAAAGATCCGGGATATATGGAAAAAATTAATAAGCAGGATAATGAAAGAGTTGCAAACTGGAATAACCTGATACGAGAGAATGATGAGGGACTTAAAGATTCGAAGCAAACCTGGTTCGATCCCAAACTTAATACTCTGGATTGGGATACAACACATGTACCGGTTATTGGACAGACACAAAACTCGGTTCTATGAATGGAGTGGTATGGTTCAGGAAAGAAATAAACATTCCTCACGATATGGTTGGAAAACCTGCTGTAATAAAATTAGGTAGAATTTTTGATTGTGATACTGCTTTTATAAACGGAAAGTTTGTCGGAACTACCGGTTCTCAATACGCTCCAAGAGTATATAAAATTCCCGAAAATTTATTAAAAGAAGGCTCAAACATAATTGTAGTTCGCGACATTAGCTATATACGTCATGGCGGATTTGTACCGGGAAAAGAATATGACATTTCTACTGGAGACAAAAAAATAAATCTCGAAGGCGAATGGAAATACAAAATAGGAACAGTCGCCGAACCTTTGGAAGATCGTTTGTTTACAGGGAAAATTCCTACGGGATTGTTTAACGCAGGTATTGCACCAATACTTAATTATAGAATTAAAGGTGTTGTTTGGTATCAGGGCGAATCAAACACAAGCAGGGCTTTTGAACATTATGATCTTTTTAAATTACTCATTAAAGATTGGAGAAAAAACTGGCACCAGGGAAATTTTCCTTTCTTGTATGTTCAGCTTCCAAACTTTGTAGAGGTAAATGTTGAAGACACAAAATATGATTGGGCATATTTTCGTGAAAGCCAACTGAAAGCCTTAGCAATACCAAATACCGGGATGGCAGTTACAATTGATGTGGGTGAATATAATGATATTCATCCGAAACATAAAAAACCTGTTGGTTATCGTCTGGCTCTTGCTGCTGAGAAAATTGCGTATGGTGAAAAAAACATTGTGTATTCCGGACCAATTTATAAATCAATGAAAATTGAAGGAAGCAAAATTGTATTATCTTTTACTAATACCGGGAGCGGTTTGGTTGCCAAAGATGGTGAAAAATTAAAGTGTTTTGAAATATGCGGAATAGATGATGTGTTTTATCCTGCTGAAGCGATGATAGAAAATAATAAAGTAATTGTGTCATGCGATAAGGTAACAGAACCTGTCGCTGTCCGGTATGCTTGGGCAAATAATCCGGAAGGAGTTAATCTTTATAATAAAGAAGGATTACCCGCAACTCCTTTTAGAACAAGTGATCTTTATTGAGAAAAAAAATTAAAATTTAGTTTTATTCTTATGTGAGGAAAAATGAAAAGAACTACTGTTACTGCAGTATTGATATTATTATTTATTTCATCTACCAATATTCTTGCACAAAAATTACAAAGTGATAATGGGGACGGAACTTATACTAATCCGGTAATTGCTTCTGATTTTCCTGATCCGGATGTAATTCGTGTTGATGACACTTATTATATGGTTAATACAACCATGTTCATCTTTCCAGGAGTTACAATTCTTAAATCGAAAGACTTAGTAAACTGGGAGTATTGCAGCAACGCTGTTCAGCGATTTGATTTTAGCCCATGCTATGATCTTGACGGTTGCAATAGGTATGGGCATGGGCAATGGGCAACGAGCTTGAAGTATCACAATGGAAAATTCTACTTGCTATTTATTACGCTTAATGAAGGTGGGTTTATATGTTCTGCAACAAAACCGGAAGGTCCCTGGGAAATAAGAAAATTACCAAAGGGATTTTATGATCCCGGATTGTTCTTTGATGACGATGGAAGAATTTACGTAGCACACGGATACAGCGAAATTCACATAACTGAATTGGATAAAAATTTTGCACCAATAACCGGAGATTCGCTGATTATTAAAGGAGATATCCGTAGAGGTCTTGAAGGTTCACACTTTTATAAGATTAACAGTTTTTACTATTTATATTGTACCTATGGTGGATTAGATGGAATCCAGGTAGCTCTACGTTCAAAAAATATTTATGGTCCTTATGAACAAAAAGTTGTGATAAGTGAAACTACACATGGTCCCAACTTTGGCATACACCAGGGAGCACTTATAAAAACACAAACCGGAGAATGGTGGACTATGCTTTTTGTTGACAATGGTCCATTCGGACGTTTTCCATCTTTGCAGCCAGTTACTTGGGTAGATGGCTGGCCGATGGTTGGAGTGGACGGGCACGCTGTTGTAACATACAAAAAACCAAATGTGGGTAAGACATATCCAATTAAAATATTACCGACATCTGATGAATTTGAAAATGGAACTTTAGATATGCAGTGGGGATGGAATCATAATCCGGATCCTACAAAATGGTCTTTAACCGAAAATCCCGGGTACTTAAGGCTTGAAACTGTAAAAGTCGTTGATAGTTTACAAAATGCCCGTAATACACTTACCCAAAGAATGTTTGCATATTATTCAGATACGTTAGCTTCTGTTGCCACTACAAAAATGGATATCGAAAATATGAAAGAGGGTGACATTGCGGGATTAGCAGTTTTCCAGGATCCTTATGCTTATATAGGAATAAAAAAAGTGAACGGACAAAATTATATAATAATGGTAAATAATGGTGAAACAATTGATTCATCAATTGTAAAAGGATCAACAATTTATTTACGTTCAAGTGCAATTTATGGTTCGGGAGCTGCTCACTATTTTGACGGGAAGGCAGCGCCAGGCACAGGCACGGTCTCGTTTGCATATAGCATTGATAATAAATCTTTTATAGAAATTGGTAATGAGCTTAAAATGAAGTTCAATCTTAAAGTTTTTACTGGAAATAAATTCTGCCTTTTTAACTATGCAACCAAAACTTTAGGTGGATATGTCGATTTTGATTGGTTTAAAACAAGTGCAGATTTGAAAGACTAAATTATTATGAAAAATATTTTACTCACCATACCCTTTCTACTGTTTGAAATTGTCTTACACGCACAAAGTAACACACTGCTAAAACTCTGGTATAATCAACCAGCAAAACAATGGGTTGAAGCACTGCCAATTGGTAACGGTCGCTTGGGTGCAATGGTTTTCGGAGATCCTTCCAAAGAAGTAATTCAACTTAACGAAAATACAATTTGGGGAGGACAGCCTAACCAGAATGATAACCCTGATGCTAAAGATGCTTTACCTGAAGTAAGAAAATTAATTTTTGAAGGTAAGTATGATGAAGCACAAGACCTGGTAAATCAAAAATTCATAAGTAAAATTTCACAAGGTATGCCTTATCAAACAGTTGGGAATCTTAATCTTTCATTCCCGGGACATGAAAATTTTACAAACTATTATCGCGAATTAAATATTGAAACAGCAATTACTTCTACAAGCTATGATGTTGATGGAGTAACATATAAAAGCGAAGCCTTTGCCTCATTTCCAGACCAGGTTATAATCTATAGAATTACTTCCAGCGAACCTGGCAAAATAAGTTTCATAGCTTCAATTAATCGTCCTGCTATTGTAAATATTTCAACTGAAGGTAATGATAAATTAATTATGTTCGGAATAACAGGTGATTGCGATTCAGTTAAAGGTGCAGTTAAATTTCAAGCACAGGTTAAAATAGAAACTGAGGGTGGGTCAATATTTTCAACTGATACCAGTTTAATTGTAAACAATGCAAACATTGCAACTCTTTATATTTCAATTGCATCGAGCTTCAATAATTATAATGATATCAGTGCTGATGCCGGTGAAAGAGCAAATGCCTATCTCCTAAATGCCTTACAAAAAAATTATGAACAGGCTTTAAAAGATCAAATTGCTGATTATCAAAAATATTTTAACAGAGTCAGCATTGATTTGGGAGTAACCGATTCTGTAAAAAATCCAACTGACATTCGTATCGATCAATTTGCAAAAGGTAACGATCCACAATTGGCTGCATTGTATTTTCAGTTTGGTCGTTACTTGCTCATTTCTTCATCACGACCCGGTGGTCAGCCTGCTAATCTTCAGGGAATTTGGAACAATCAACTATATCCGCCGTGGGATAGTAAATACACTGTAAATATTAATACCGAAATGAATTATTGGCTATCCGAACCAACCAATCTTAGCGAAATGAATGAACCACTTATTCAAATGGTACGTGAACTTTCTCAGACTGGAAGAAAAACAGCAAAGGATATGTACGGTGCTGATGGATGGGTGCTACATCACAACACAGATATTTGGCGGATTAACGGACCGATTGACGGATCATTCTGGGGAATGTGGCCAATGGGAGGTGCATGGCTTTGCCAGCATTTGTTTGAAAAGTATGAGTTTAATGGAAATAAAGAATATCTTAAATCTGTTTATCCTGTGTTGAAAAGTGCCGTAGAATTTTATCTTTGTTTTTTAGTGGAAGAACCGACACATAAATGGTTAGTTGTTTGTCCTTCAGTTTCTCCCGAAAATGCGCCATCGGTTCATCCTGAATCCTCCATCTCTGAAGGAACAACAATGGATAATCAATTGTTGTTCGATCTTTTTACCAAGACAATAGAAGCAGCAAAAATACTAAAGACTGATAAGGATTTTATTCCTAAGATAGAATACGCACTCAAAAGATTACCTCCTATGCAGATCGGTCAATATGGACAATTGCAGGAATGGATTGAAGATTGGGATAATCCTGAAGATCACCACAGACATGTTTCGCATTTATACGGAGCTTTTCCGTCAAATCAAATTTCTCCTTTCCGCACACCGGAACTTTTCGATGCGGCGCGTACTTCACTTATTTATCGAGGTGATCCTTCAACCGGCTGGTCTATGAATTGGAAAATAAATTTATGGGCTCATTTTTTAGATGGTAACCATGCTTATAAATTAATAACTGATCAGATTAGTCTTGTTAATAAAGGAGGATTTGGAAAAGGCGGTACTTATCCGAATATGTTCGATGCTCATCCTCCGTTTCAGATAGATGGTAATTTTGGTTTTACTTCAGGTATTACTGAAATGCTTTTACAAAGTGATGATGGCGCAATTTTTATCCTTCCCGCTTTACCTGATGTTTGGAAAGATGGAAGCATAAAAGGTTTACATGCACGTGGTGGATTTGAAATAAAAAACATTGAATGGAAAAACGGTGAAATCACTAAATTGGTTATTAAATCAAACCTGGGTGGTAATTGCAGGATTCGTTCCTATACAAAATTAAAATCGGAAGGCGAAATTCCTCTTAAAATTGCAGAAGGTGAAAATCAAAATCCATTTTACCAAACACCTGATATCAAACAACCTTTAATTTCAAATAAAGCAAAATTGAATAAAGTTAACTTGAAAAATACTTTTTTATATGATATTGCTACAAAACCAGGAGAGGAATATACACTTTCAGGAGTACGATAAGAGAAGGAGTTTTAATATAATTTTTCAATAAATAATGTGCGGGAGATATGCTTGGGTCAGGTGTACCGGAGTAGATTTTGATTGCACTGAAATAGTTAACTTCATACGAAGGGAGAAATGAAATGAAAAAGAAAACTGAAAATATTTATACAACGAATTCTTCGCGAAGAGATTTCATAAAGAAGACAAGCATGGCTATAACAGGTTTAATAGTCGTACCTTATCTGAAACCCTCAGGGGTTTTTGCTTACGATCGTAATAAATCGTTATCTTCTTTAGCTACGGTTGGGCTTTCCAATACAATAGGTACACCTGCAGACAGTTACATTTACGATGATGTCCAAGATGGTGTAAAACAAAAATTGCAGTCTCTTTTTGACCAGATTGGTGGTATTTCCGACATTTTCGGTTCAGGAAAAAAAGTTGTTATAAAAATTAACATGACTGGCGGATCGGGAAGCGCAACAGATGCAAAATTAAATGGGATTCCGATTACTGAAGCAATGTGGGGTCATCCGGCGGTCGTCCGCGCTGTAGTTGAATCAATTATCGATACAGGAGTCACACCTGGTGAAATTATTATGGTTGAGAGTTTGGGAAGCTATGATTCTTTCGACAACGATGTCTTCCAGGGATATGTGGATATTAAGAATGATCTGGGGTGCCAGTTAGCTAATATTACTGAAGGAACCTTCATAGATGTTTCAACAGGCAGCAACTATTTTAACTTTCCTAAATTAAACATGAATCAAATTGTAATTGATACAGATGTGTATGTATCTATTGCAAAATTAAAGCATCATGCAGAAGCAGGCATTACTTGTTCGATAAAAAATCAGATTGGTTCTGTCCCGCAATCTTCTTATACAACACAAGCAATACAATACCGTCGTCAGGCAATTCACAGTCCAACGAACGGATCGTCTGCTACATTCTTGCCGCGATCAATTTGCGATCTGTTTGCAGCACGTCCGGTCCATTTTTCTGTTATCGATGGGATAAAAAATGCTACCGGAGGTGAAGGAGTGTGGAACCCGAATTTTGAGCCGTCTGAAAGTCATGTTCTTATTACTGGTAAAAATCCTGTTGCTACTGATAGCATCGGAGCATATCTGATGGGATTAGATTGTGAAGCACAAAAACTTAAACTGCCGGCGGTCAACAGTTATGGAGACAGTGAATGCGATAACTACCTCGATCTTCTTCACAACCTGGGTATTGGTACAAACCAGTTGAATGAAATTACCGTTGTAGGTGATGGGAAGGATTTAGTAACAGATGTTACTCTTGACAGAGATTTACGTAAACCTGTTGATTTCCAACTATGTGCAAACTATCCGAATCCCTTTAACCCGTCAACTATGATTGTGTTTTATATTCCGAAGAATGAATTTGTGACGATAAAAGTTTATGACATAGTGGGCAGAGAGATTGAGACTTTGATTGAAGGTGAAGTGCCTGTAGGAGAACACCGTTTACAATGGAGTGCGGAAGGACTTGCCAGTGGCGTTTATATATGCCGTATGGATGCAAAAGATTATTCACGCTCGATAAAAATGCTGTATCAGAAATAATTAATGTGTAACTATCTCAAGTTAAATTAATCGGAAATAGCTGCCAGAAATATTTATATGGCAAAGCTAAAAGATCTAAAATTGAAAGAGAAGTTTATTATTATTTTTGAACCATACTAGAAGAATATACAAACGGATTAAACAGAGGGAGAATTGTTGACAACAAATCACCTTAAAAAAATAATTTTATATCTAATATCTACAGTATTATATACGTTGAATACCGGTAGTGCACAACAAAATCCAAACATAGAATTAATTAAAGATTACAATAGCTGGGGATGGGATGCATGGGTAATGAGCAATGATTTGGTTACTGTAGCAACAGTTCCGGTTATTGGGGCAAGAATTATGCAATATGATCTCGGTGATCATCCTTCTATATATGTAAATCCAGAAGAATTTAGTAATATATACACACCATCATCTTCTGGTTTTTGGCCAAACTTTGGAGGCTTTAAAAATTGGCCGGCACCGCAGGCTATATGGAACTGGCCTCCTCCACCGACTTTGGATTACGGTTTATATGAAGCGGTAGCAGATACATTTTCCGATTCTGTTAGCTTAACGGTTACGAGTCCTGTTGAACAATGGCGGGCTCCTGATTTACGAATTCAGCGCCGAACAACACTCTACAAAAGTACCAGCCGCATAAAGGTTGAACAGACAATTATTAATGATAGTAATGAGACACAACAATGGGGTGTCTGGGATATAACACAATCAATTACCACACATACAGGAGAGACCGATTTCGATAATTTTTGGGTTTACTTTCCGATTAATCCCGAAAGCCGATATGGAGAAAGTGGTGTTTATACAGATCTTCGAGGTGACACGACTCCATCTGAAGCATGGGTTGGAGAAGTAGCTCCCGGCATTTACGGAGTAAAATACCGCCCGGATGATCAAAAGCTTTTTGCCGATTCGCATATTGGTTGGATATGTTATGTGGACGAATTAACAGGTTATACTTATGCCAAGACATTCGATATTTTTGAAGACGCTGAATATCCCGACGACGGTGCAAGAAATGAAGTGTGGATAAATGGCAATCCTCATTATTTTGAAGTAGAGGTTGTCAGTCCTGTTGTTGATCTGCCTGCAAATGGCGGAAGTTATACTTTTACGGAAAATTGGTGGGCGGCTAAAGTAAATGGTCCAATTCTATCTGTAACCGAAGCTGGTGCAGTCAGGTGCTTTGATTATAATAAAGATACTAAACGATTTACAGGTGAATTCGGTGTATTTCATATTGGCAAAGCGAGATTAGAATTTACAGACAGCACGGGAGCATTAATCGATACCAGCTTAAGTTATGATGTAACACCCCTTGAAACATTTACGCTTAATGATTCGACAAAGATTCCACTTTTGGCCGATTCAGTGCATGTTGTAGTTATTGACAATGAAAATAAACTTATAGGTACCCTCATATCCATGCCAACGGATGATTTAATAACAGGTATTAATTCTTTGACTAACTACATTCCGTCAAGATTTAAATTAGAACAAAATTATCCCAATCCATTTAACCCGACAACAAAAATAAAATATACAATTCCAGATGTAGGAACTTCTTTCCCGTCCGCCTCTGGCGGAATGAAGTTCGTAAAAATAAATGTTTACGATATCCTCGGTAATAAAATAACAACCTTGGTTAACGAAGAAAAACCTGCAGGAAATTATGAAGTCGAATTCAACGGTAGTAACTTTTCAAGTGGAATTTATTTTTATAGAATGCAGGCAGGAGCTTTTACAGATACAAAGAAATTCATTTTAATGAAATAGAATTATTAAAATATAATAAATTTGGCTAATCAATTAACGGGAACATGCTATGCGAAATAACAATTATTATCAATTCATTTTGGTTGTTTTAATAATATTTGTCTCAGATAATCTGTTTGCTCAAAATCCAATTATCAGGGATCAATTTTCAGCGGATCCTTCAGCAAGGGTTTTTGACGGCAAAGTTTATCTTTATCCTTCTCACGATATTCTTGCTAATGAAGAACGGGGACGTCCCGGCTGGTTTTGTATGGAAGACTATCACGTTTTCTCATCTGAAAATCTTACTGACTGGACAGATCACGGTGTTATCGTTAGCCAGGAAAAGGTTCCGTGGGTTAATTCAAAAGCATACGCAATGTGGGCTCCGGATTGTATAGAGAATAACGGAAAATATTATTTTTATTTCCCTGCACCTGCAAATGATTCAACGCTGGGCAGAGGTTTTTCAATTGGCGTAGCTGTTTCAGATAATCCTTATGGTCCTTTTACTCCTCAACCAAAACCTATTAAAAATGCTCGCGGCATTGATCCGAACGTATTTATAGATAAGGATGGACAGGCTTATTTATACTGGGCTGCAAGAAATTTTTATGTGGCTAAGTTGAAAGAAGACATGCTAGAACTTGCCTCTGAACCGCAAATAATTGAAGGTCTTCCGAATAAAGGATTAAAAGAAGGTCCATTTATGTTTGAAAGGCATGGTATCTATTATCTTACTTATCCTCACGTACCTGATTCAACCGAAAGATTAGAATACGCAATTGGTGATAATCCGATGGGACCGTTTAAGATTACCGGAGTGATAATGGATGAAAAACCTGGGTGTTGGACTAATCACCAATCAATTATTGACTATAAAAATCAATGGTATCTTTTCTATCATCATAATGATCTTTCTCCAAACTTTGATAAAAACAGATCTGTTAGAATAGATAGTTTGTCTTTCAATGAAGACGGTACAATTAAAAAAGTAATACCAACATTGCGTGGTGTTGGAATAACAAATGCTTCATCAAATATTCAGATTGACAGGTACAGCGTTAAAAATTATGAAGGTTCATCGGTAGCATTTATAGATACATCAAATAAGTTCGGAGGTTGGAAGACAATACTCGATAATAAAAATGCATGGATACAATACAATGGTGTTGATTTCGGAAGTAATAAATTCAAATCGGTCAATGTAAGAGCTAAATCAAAAACAGGCGGTACTCTTCAATTACATTTAGATAAAATTGATAGTCCTGTAATTGCCGACGTAAAAATTCCTAAAGGTTTTGAATGGACTACTATTAATTCACCTTTGTTAGAATATGAATCTGGAATTCATAACCTCATTGTGCAATTAAAAAATAACATCGACATTGAAATAGATTGGGTAAGTTTTGAATAGACTTTCATTATTAACAAAGTTAATTCTTTAGAATGGCGGATTGCCTCGATTTATTTATTTTTTTGAAAGGTTGATATGAGTAAAAAACTTTTAATTATAGTACTTTTTGTTTTTGTATTGGTTAATACGGTTAATGCTCAAACTTACCAGAAAACAGATTGGGGAATCAAATCAATAATCAATTCTATAGAAGTTGAAATTCAATTCTATAATCCATCGACAGTCAGAGTTTTGAAATCCCCGGAAGGAAAAACTTTTGAGAAAAAAAGTCTCTCTGTAATTGAGACTCCGCAAAAAACAGATTTTACTATAAATCAAAAAGACGATAATCTTTTCCTGAAAAGTAAAAATATTCAAGTAGATCTGAATCTAAAAAATGGAAAAATTTCTTTTTCAACACCAACCGGTAAAACTTTATTGAATGAGAAAATTGATGGCGTTGCCTTTACAGATTTCGATGATGCCGGTGTAAAAACCTACAGCGTGTTACAGTCATTTGTTCTGGATAAAGATGAAGCCATCTATGGATTGGGAGAACAACAGCAGGGTAAAATGATTCAGCGTAACCTGAAATTAAATATGATACAGGGGAATACTGATGATTATATTCCTTTCTTCGTGTCGGTAAATGGTTACGGATTGTTTTGGGATAATTATTCACCTACTATTTTTGAAGATAACACGGAAAGCACATCGTTTAAATCTGATGTTGGCGAGTGTGTGGATTATTATTTTATGTACGGCGGCAATGCTGATGGAGTAATTGCCAAGATGAGAGAATTAACAGGACAGGTTCCGATGTTTCCGTTATGGACTTTTGGTTACTTCCAAAGCAAAGAACGTTATAGAGGGCAGGACG
This sequence comes from uncultured Ignavibacteria bacterium, assembly GCA_963727535.1. Lineage (GTDB taxonomy): Bacteria > Bacteroidota > Ignavibacteria > Ignavibacteriales > Ignavibacteriaceae > RBG-16-34-14. The sequence continues at coordinate 684,507 of CAVSGR010000001.1, read as the reverse complement.
AATTGATCGATGTAGTCAAAAAATACCGGGAGCTTGGAGTTCCGCTTGATGGCATAATTCAGGACTGGCAGTACTGGGGCAATAACTATTTGTGGAATGCAATGGACTTTCTGAATGTAGACTTTTACGATCCGCAAAAAATGGTTAATGACGTACATAAATTAAATGCACATATGTTGATATCAATCTGGAATTCGTTCGGTCCAAAAACCAAGCAATATAAAGACCTGGATAAGATCGGCGCACTTATGAATTTTGAAACGTGGCCTTTATCAGGTTCCGGGAAATGGCCTCCGAGAATGGATTACCCTTCAGGTGTCAGAGTTTATGATCCTTACAACCCGGAAGCCCGCGATATTTATTGGAAATATTTAAACAACGGAATATTCAAACTTGGAATGGACGGATGGTGGATGGATTCATCGGAACCGGATCATTTGAATTTCAAACCTTCCGATTTAGATGATCAAACATATCTTGGTTCATTCAGAAAAATTAGGAACGCTTTTCCTTTAATGACTGTTGGTGGTTGTATGACCACCAACGTTCTGTAACTTCCGATAAACGTGTGTTTATTCTTACACGTTCGGCATTTGCCGGGCAGCAGCGTTACGGCGCCAATACCTGGTCGGGTGATGTTGTTGCGTCATGGGATGCACTTAGACAACAAATCTCTGCAGGATTAAATTTTTCACTCAGCGATATTCCTTACTGGAACAGCGACATTGGGGGTTTTTTCCTCTGGAACTTTCCACAAAAACTTGATGATGCAAACTACTGTGAGTTGTATGCCCGCTGGATACAGTTCGGCGCATTCTGCCCTATGATGCGTTCACACGGAACAGATGCGCCACGTGAAATTTATCAGTTCGGTAAAAAAGGAGATAAGATTTATGATGCAATTGAAAAGTTTATAAACCTGCGCTACTATTTGCTGCCATACATTTATTCTACCTCGTGGGATGTAACTGCAAATCAATCAACAATGATGCGTGCGCTGGTTATGGATTTTGCGAATGATAAAGATGCGTTGGATATCAACAATGAATATATGTTTGGTAAGTCGCTGCTCGTTTGTCCCGTAACTACTCCAATGTATTCTAAAATAGTTGTTAAGGGGAATGATACAACTAAAGTTGGGGATTTCAGTAAGATAAAAAGTGTAGAAGCTTACCTGCCTAAAGGAACAGATTGGATTGATTTCTGGACAGGTGAAAAATTAAAAGGCGGACAATCAATAAATAAAGAGGCGCCGATTGATATTATGCCGTTATTCGCAAAAGCAGGGTCAATAATTCCCATTGGTCCAAAAGTACAATACGCAACTGAGAAAAAATGGGATGATCTTGAAATAAGGATTTATCCCGGAGCCGATGGTAAATTTACTTTATACGAAGATGAAAATGATAACTACGATTATGAGAAAGGAATTTATTCTACTATAACCTTTACCTGGGATGATGCGAAAAAAGAATTGACTATCAATGATCGTAAAGGTTCTTTCCCGGGAATGCTTAATGAACGTAAATTCAACATAGTTGTTGTAGGAAAAAATAAAGGCATTGGAATTATTCCTGTTGAAAATTTGATAAAGTAGTAACCTATGACGGGAAGAAAGTTGTGGTTAAACTGTAACGCGAAAGTCTAGAATAGAAATTAAAGATATAGAATGGTGTATTGAAAACAAATAAAATAAGAACAAACAATGAAAAGAATATTAAGAATTTTTGAGGTTATCTTTTTTACAGCGATAATGCTTTCCACAGCCCATGCTCAAAACCCAATCATTCAAACCAATTACACTGCCGATCCTGCACCAATGGTGTATAAGATACAGTATTTCTTTATACAAGCCATGATGAAGATGATGCATTTGGATTTAAAATGCAAAATTGGTTGCTATATACTTCAACCGATATGGTGAATTGGACTGACCACGGAGTTGTAGCTTCTCTTGAAAGATTTTAAATGGGTAAACTACGATAATGGTGCCTGGGCTCCCCAATGTATTTAACGGAACGGTAAATTTTATTTATACTGCCCTATGCCCAATGGCGTGGGAATAGGTGTGTTGGTTTCCGACAGTCCTTATGGACCGTTCAAAGATCCTATTGGGAAACCGTTGGTTAAAAATAGCTATACATGACATTGATCCGACTGTATTTATTGACGATGATGGACAGGCTTATATGTACTGGGGAAATCCCGATCTCTACTATATTAAATTAAATGAAGATATGGTTTCTTATTCCGGTGAAATAATAACTGAATCTTCCAAGCCGGACCAATTACCAGGAAGGCCCATGGGTTTGGAAACGCAATGAGCATTATTATTTGGCATATGCTTCCACTTGTTGCCCAGAAGGTATTGGGTATGCAATGAGCAATTCTCCGACGGGTCCTTGGGAATATAAAGGAATGATAATGGATGCTGTCAAAGATCACGGGAAATCATCCGGGTATTATTGACTACAAAGGGAACTCGTATGTGTTTGGTTTTAATTATGACTTGAATTTATCACTATCTAAATTTTATGGAAAGTCGTTCTGTTTATATGGAAGAAATGAGTTATAACCCCGATGGCACAATACAAAACCTCCCCTGGTGGTCAGAGACAGGTGCTGAACAAATGGGTACTTTGAGTCCATTTATACGGAATGAAGCCGAAACTATGGCTGGGAAAAAGGGGTGAAAACTGAAAAGACGGAATTAGAAGTGTCTATGTTACCGACATTGACAATATGATTTTATTAAAGTCGAAGGTGTGGATTTTGGATATAAAGGAGCCGCAGTTTTTAGCGCGAGTGTTTCAAGTGGGTTAAATGGAGGAGAGATTGAATTACGAATTGACAGTCTGGCCGGTACCAAAATTGGATCTTTACCGATATCAAATACAGGGGGTTGGGACAATTGGAAATTAAAATCTACATCTGTTGACAATGCTTCCGGTGTTCACGATTTATTCCTGATATTCAGAGGTAATCCCGGTGAAAAACTTTTCAATTTTGATTATTGGAAGTTTGAAGAAAAAAATCAAAAGAACGAATTGGTAGCTATCAATGCTTCAGTACAAAAATTTAAGATTGATATCGTTTCGAGTTTGTAATTTCTTCCTTTAACAGTTAGGGCAATCTATTCTGATGGCTCACAAAAAGATGCACGTGCATCTGCATTAGTATCTGCAAGCCTAAAAGGAATTGTAAAAATTGAAAAAGGGTTGATTGAAGGAATTAGTTTTTGGCTTAGCAAATCTGTCTGTTAATTACAAAGGAAAAACCGATTCACTGTATGTACTTGTTAGAAGTTATAAAGATGAACAAACTATAAAAAGAATTCAGTCTGATAAAAACGATATTACTCTTTTTATTGGAAGTAAACAGAACATTGCTATTACTGCGGAATTTGTTGACGGACACACTTTAGATATAACAAATAACGTGCTCTATAAAAGTTCTGATCCACAGGTAGTTACAGCATCTAAAGGAACAATTGAAGCAAAATCGAACGGAGAAACTGTTGTAACCATAAGCTACACAGATGAATTTGGTAATGTCAGCTCAACTCCAGTTCGCGTGAAAGTTACCAACCGTAATCCATTTATCAGGAACAAAGCAGACGAATTTAATGAACAATCTGGAGTTCAAATTGAAAACAGCTACGATTCTGATGGAGGGAAAATTATCGCTATATCAAAATGGAGATTATACATTTAAAAGGTGTTGATTTTTCAGAAGGAGCATAATCGGTTGAGGTAAGTGTTGCATCTGCTTTTATGGCGGAAAAATCGAAATAGCTATCGATAATATCGATGGAAAATTCTCTACTTAGTTGAATTGTAAAACCTCACGTGAAGGAGGTATTTGGAGAACTAATTACTGCCCCGATCAAAAAAAATATCATAGGAGTTCACGATGTATACTTTCTTTTCAGGGGGAAAAAGATTTTCGTTCAATTTCGACTGGTGGCAATTCAAAACTAAATAAAAAATGAATTTAAAAAACATTAACGTGTCTAACCGAATTACCATAAATAAAATGAAATTCAAATAACTTGTGATATAATTAACTAAATAATTAAGAGTTATCAAATGAAAATTAAATTTTATGTTATTCTAATTACTGGCATAGTTCTGCTTGCTGTTACTTTGTCAGCTAAATTTTACAATGCTTCTGATTCTCCACGAACAACAAAGCTTTTCACAAAAGAATGGCATTTCAAATTTGGCGATGTAAAAGACGGACAAAACCCTTCACTTGATGATTCGCATTGGAGATTACTTGATCTTCCCCACGACTGGAGTATTGAAGGACATTTTTTATCCGAAACAAACAAAGAGAATGTACCTGAATTCCAGGTTGTGAAAGGTGAATGGAAATTTAATGAGGGAGATAACCAGCAATGGAAGAGCCCGGATTTAAACGACAATTCCTGGCAGATTGTACAACTTCCTTCAAACTGGGAAAAAAGTTCTAACTATACTAAAGATAACGTTTATGGCTGGTATAGACGAGAGCTAAATGTACCTGAAAATTTAAAAGGGAAAGATATTTTTATTAATGTTGGCAAAATTGATGACGCTGATGAAACATATTTTAACGGTGTAAAGGTAGGCGGAATGGGTTCTTTTCCACCGCAATACACTACTGCATGGGATATCTTACGGTATTATAAAGTCCCGCATGAAATAATCGACTACGGCGGAAAAAATAGCATTGCTGTCCGGGTGTTCGATGGTATTCAGGGAGGCGGCATTTATGATGAAGGGGAAAAAATTGTAGAAGGTCCTTTTGAATCGACCAGTCCGGGCGGAAGCGGAGGCGGTTACTTAGATGGCGGTATCGGCTGGTATAGAAAAGAATTTAAACTTCCTGAAAATATTAAAGACAAACGTGTATTTGTAGAGTTTGACGGTGTGTATATGGACAGCGACGTTTGGATCAACGGTATTCATCTCGGTAACAGACCTTATGGCTACTCAAGCTTTCAGTATGAATTGACACAACATATAAAATTTGGTGGTGAGAAAAATGTTTTGGCAGTCAGGGCTAATGTACAGCAGCCGTGTTCGCGCTGGTATTCCGGTGCGGGCATTTACCGTAATGTACGATTAACTGTAACTGACCCTGTTCATATTGCACATTGGGGAACATATATTACAACACCGGAAGTTTCTGAAAACGAAGCGACAGTTCACATTGAAACGAAGATACAGAATCAAAATAATTCTGCACAGCAGGTAACCCTCGAAACTAATATAGTTGATGAGTTAGGAAACAAAGTTGGAGGCAGCAGCTCAACTCAAAAGGTAGAAACAGACGGCATCAACAATTTCGGGCAGGTTGTCAAAATTTCAAAACCAAAAATATGGTCGCTGGAAAATCCAACTCTTTATCACGTTGAATCCAAACTTATTGTGAACGGTAGTATTGTAGACACTTATAATTCTTCTTTCGGAATCCGCACTTTTGAATTTACCACTGATAAGGGATTTTTCTTAAACGGCAAACATGTTAATATTAAAGGCGTATGTCTGCATCACGATCTGGGAAGTCTGGGTGCAGCTGTAAATAAAAGAGCAATCGAACGTCAATTGGAAATTATGAAGAGCATGGGCTGCAACGCTATACGCACAAGCCATAATCCGCCTGCACCTGAACTGCTGAATTTATGTGACCGTATGGGTTTTCTGGTTATGGACGAGGCATTCGACGAATGGAAAAGGAACAAAACAAAATATGGATACGGGCAGTTTTTTGATGAATGGAGTGAAAGGGATTTAGAAGATATGATTCACCGCGACAAAAATCATCCAAGCATTATTTTATGGAGTATAGGAAACGAAATACCTGAACAAAGCAGTGCCAACGCTTATGAAATGTCGAAAAGGCTTGTGGATATTTGCCACAAGGAAGATCCGACCAGGCCTGTTACTTCAGCGTGTAACACGCCGGGAGACGCAGTTAAAAGCGGATTTGCAAAACCGCTCGATGTATTTGGCATTAATTACAATATAGCTTTTTACAATACTTATAAAGGAAAGGCAAAACTATTTGGCTCAGAAACATCGTCAGCTGTAAGTACACGCGGAGTGTACAATCTTGTTAAGGATGGTGATACACTTAAAATAATAAAGGAAATGAACAACCAGTGTTCCTCTTACGATATGAACGCTCCCAACTGGGGCAATACGGCTGAAACAACACTTAAGGCAGTAAAGGATGCTCCCTGGGTTGCGGGCGAATTTGTCTGGACGGGTTTTGATTACATCGGGGAGCCAACTCCTTTTAGCTGGCCTTCTGTAAGTTCCTATTTTGGTATAGTTGATATATGCGGATTCCCAAAAGACCGCTACTATCTTTACCAGAGTCAGTGGACAAATAAACCGATGGTTCATATTCTTCCTCATTGGAACTGGAAAGGTTTTGAAGGAATGAAGATACCAGTCTGGTGTTACAGTAATTGTGAATCTGTAGAATTATTTTTGAATGGAAAATCCCTTGGGGAAAGGAAATTCAGTGATACAAAAGATTTACATTTAGTATGGGAGGTGCCATACTCTCCGGGAACATTAAAAGCAGTAGCTAAAAACGACGGAAAAATAATTTGCACTGATGAAGTTCAAACTACCGGCGATCCGGCTAAAATAATATTAACTCCAGATCGAACAGAAATCAGCGCAGATGGCAGGGATCTTTCTTATGTAAAAGTTGAGATCGTAGATAAGGAAGGTCGCGTTTGTCCAAATGCAGACAACCTTGTGAAATTTAATATTAATGGAGAAGGAACTATCGCAGGAGTTGGTAACGGCAATCCAATTAGCCATGAATATTTCAAAGCCAGTGAGAGAAAAGCATTCCACGGTTTAGCACTTGTAATAATACAGTCTAAAGATAAAACCGGGGAAATAAAACTTACTGCGATCTCGGACGGTTTAAAAGATTCTGGAATTACAATTAAAACAAAAAATTGATAAGGAATGTTATTTAAAAATACTCATTTAATATTTCGGCTTTAATAGTTAGTGAGAGTTAAAGCTTGTATGAATTTGATCAACTTTTATTTATAAACTAAAGGAGAACATTAAATGAAACGACATTTAATTTTCTTAATAATTTTATTATTTACTTTTTCGGGTTCTTTGAGCTATGCTCAAACTGACCAACAAACCGTAAAGGAAGATTTCAAACCTGCAATAACAAATCAGCCGGGTAAAGAATATCCTATGGTTAATTCTGAAGGAAGGGTTCGTGCCAGAATTTCAGCGCCCCGGGCACATAAAGTTCAGTTAGATATTAGTGCTGTGAAATACGATTTAACTAAAGATGAAAATGGTGTGTGGACAGGAGAATCTGGTCCACAGGATGAAGGATTCCATTATTACCAACTCTGGGTTGACGGAGCTGCAGTACCCGATCCAAACAGCTTATATTATTACGGTGCCAGCCGTTGGGGTAGCGGTATTGAAATTCCTGCTCACGATCAGGACTTTTATGCACTAAAGGATGTACCTCACGGTCAGATAAATGAGAAGTTATATTTTTCAAAAAGCAATAATAGCATACGTCGCTGTTTTGTTTATACACCGCCGGATTATAATAAAGATACAGAGAAACGTTACCCGGTGTTGTATCTTCAACATGGTGGTGGAGAAGATGAAACGGGTTGGTCTAATCAGGGCAAGACAAATCTGATAATGGATAACCTGATAGCTGATGGAAAAGCAAAACCATTTATAATTGTAATGGATAACGGAACATGGCGCCCTCAACAGACCCCCGGAACAAAACCAGGTGAAAGGCCTTCGGGTCCCTGGCCTCCCAAAGGCTGGGCAGACGGATTCCAAAAGACCCTGCTTGAAGATATCATTCCGATGATTGATTCCAACTACCGCACCATTGCTGATCAGCAGCATCGTGGTATGGCTGGACTATCGATGGGCGGTATGCAGACCCGGATCATCACACTGGCTAATCCGGATAAGTTTTCACAAGTCGGTTTATTCAGCGGCGGCAGCATAACTATGGACGATATAAACAACTCGCCAGATTTTAAGGATAAAGTGAAACTCGTTTTTATCAGCTATGGCAGCCGTGAACTTGATAATGGTAAGACCCGTTTCGGCGGTAATCCGGAAGCTGACACCGAAGCTTTGAAAAAAATCGGAATCAATACCCACTATTATGTTTCTCCGTTAACAGCTCATGAATGGCAGAGTTGGCGGCGAAGCTTACACGAATTTGCTCAACTTTTATTTAAGGATTAAAGGAGAATCACAATGAAAAAACTTATAGCTAATTTCGTAATTCTGTTACTAATTGTGTCAGGGTCAATATGTTTTGCTCAAACAGACCAACAAACAGTTAAGGAAGATTTCAAACCTTCTTCAACAAATCAGCCGGGCAAAGAATACCCTATGGTTAATTCCGAAGGACGTGTTCGCACAAGCATCTCTGCGCCTGAGGCAGACACTGTTCTGTTAGATATTGGTGCTGTAAAATATAATCTGACAAAGGATAAGAATGGTGTTTGGACAGGAGAATCGGGACCACAGGACGAAGGATTTCACTACTACCAGATTTGGGTTGACGGCGCTGCAGTTCCTGATCCAAACAGTTTATATTATTATGGTGCAATGCGTTGGGGCAGCGGTATAGAAGTTCCTGCGCATGATCAGGAATTTTACGAATTGAAGAATGTACCGCACGGACAGATAAGTGAGATTTACTTTCCTTCAAAAAGCACCAATACCTCACGAAGAGCGTTTGTATATACACCACCAGACTATGAAAAGAATTTAGACAAAAGATATCCTGTATTATACCTGCAACATGGTTATGGGGAAAATGAATATGGCTGGCCAAATCAAGGTAAAGCCAATTTAATTATGGACAACCTGATTGCTGAAGGTAAAGCCAAACCATTCATAATAGTAATGACTTACGGTATGACCAATGACATTAAAATGGGTGGCATGAGAAGTTTTTCTATCAAACCATTTCAAACTGTTCTCATCGATGAGTTGATCCCTTACATAGATGCCAACTTCCGCACATTACCCGATCAGCCTGACCGGGCTATGGCAGGACTTTCTATGGGCGGCTTTGAAACCAAAATGGTTACTTTAAAAAATCTGGATACATTTTCAAATATTGGTCTTTTTAGTGGAGGAAATATCAGTTCAAAAGATGTCGCCAATACTCCGGGTTTTAAAGAGAAAGTCAAACTCGTGTTTGTCAGCTATGGTGGTCGTGAAATTGACCGAATGAAAAATGGCGGCGGAATGTTTGGCGGCGATCCTCAAAAAGATACAGAAGCGTTATCAAAGGAAGGAATCAATGCTCATTTTTATGTTTCACCCAAAACAGCTCACGAGTGGCAGAGTTGGAGACGCAGTCTGCATGAATTCGCACAGTTACTATTTAAGGATTAAAGTTCAGCCAAATATAGAAGTATAAAATATGATTTGACCAAGGACAGAAAGGTATTTGGAAGTAAGATCTAAATGAACATCAGTTAAAGGTAAATAATTTCTTAAAGCAAAAACTTTCACGCTTTGTAAGAAACTTTTTATCCTGGTGTTCTATCATATTTCATATTAACTCCAGGACAAATAGCAATCATATAGATTTATGAAAGTTTTCCTGAAGCATATCCGAGAGTACAAGATGATGATATTATTAAAAAATATATATTTAAGGAAATTTAGTCTTACATTTTTATTAAACATCCTTCTATGTTTGCCTATTGGTGCACAACAAACCGGTGGACTAACGACAAATATAATTGTTGATAAACCTACAAATGAATTGGACTTTCCAATTATTACAATGGATCACACGGCAGCTTCCATTCTCTATGATACTAATGATTACAAGGGCGTTATTCGTGCAATCGGTGATTTGCAATCGGATGTTGACAGCGTGACCGGTGTAAAGCCGGGAATTGTTGGCAACGGTTTATTTGCAAACAATGAAATAGTAATAGGTACTTTAGGGAAAAGCAAAGTCATAGATGAACTTGTATCTTCTGGTAAGCTTGATACAAAAGACTTAAAGGGAAAGTGGGAAAGTTTTGTGATAGCTACTATTGAAAATCCAAAACCAAATGTGAAGAAGTGTTTGGTAATTGCAGGCAGTGATAAACGTGGTACAATTTATGGAATTTATGAAATATCCAGACAATTAGGAGTATCGCCATGGTATTGGTGGGCCGATGTACCCGCTATGAAAAGACCATCTGCATATGTTTTAGAAGGTCGTTATTCATCGGGTGAACCCAGGGTAAAATACAGGGGCATTTTTATTAACGATGAAGAACCGGCATTCGGCGGCTGGGCGCGTGCAAAATTTGGAGGCATCAACAGTAAAATGTATGCACATATGTTTGAACTACTCCTTCGCTTGAGAGCAAACTATATGTGGCCTGCAATGTGGGGAAAAGCTTTTAATGAAGATGATCCAGAAAACCCCAGGCTTGCAGATGAATATGGAATAGTCATGGGTACTTCGCGTCATGAACCGATGATGCGCGCCCAAAAGGAGTGGGATACACATCGTAAAGAGTACGGGAATGGTGAGTGGAATTATAAGACAAATGAGTCAGGATTAAAAAAGTTCTGGAAGGATGGATTAGAAAGAAATAAAAATTATGAAAACATTATTACTATGGGTATGCGCGGCGATGGTGATCTTCCTATGACTGATGCAGGAAGTGCGGAAGAAAATTTTAAGTTGCTTGAAAGAATTATGAGCGACCAGCGAAAAATTATTGAGAAAGTGACACACAAACCTGCTAAAGAAACTCCGCAAATATGGGCTTTATATAGTGAAGTTTTGGATTACTTTGATAAAGGAATGAAAGTTCCTGATGATATGATAATTGTATTGTGTGATGATAATTGGGGCGATGTACGCCGTCTCCCGGAATTGGGTGAGAAAAAACATCCCGGTGGTTATGGTATTTATTATCATGTCGATTTGCACGGCGCCCCCAGAGCTTACCAATGGCTTAACATGACGCAAATTGCTCACATGTGGGAACAACTACAATTAACTTACAGCTACGGCGTTAACAAAATCTGGATTTTGAATGTGGGCGATCTGAAACCTGATGAATACCCAATTGATTTCTTTTTAAATATGGCTTGGAATCCTGAATCCTTTAAGGCAAATAATCTGCAAGAATATGCAAGAAAATTTTGTGAACAACAATTTGGTTTGGATGCTTCAGTTGAAGCGGCAGATATATTAAGTACATACTGTAAGTTTAACAGCCGCGTTACCGCTGAAATGATGAATCAAAGAACTTATAACCTGCAAAGCGGCGAATTTAAGGAAGTAAGAGATGCTTATTTGGGGTTAGAAGCACGAGCATTAAGGCAATTCATGGATATGCCTGATTCATATAAGGATACATACAAAGAACTGATATTGCATCCTGTGAGCGCAATGGCTAATCTTTATGACATGTACTATTCAACTGCAATGAATTCAAAATTAGCTTACGAAAAAGATTTAAGAGCAAACTATTGGGCTGACCGGGTTGAATATTGTTTTAAACGCGACGCTGAACTTTCATATGATTACAATCATAATATAGCAAGCGGCAAATGGAATCATATGATGGATCAAACTCATATTGGATATACTTCATGGGATGAACCAAAGCAAGGTAATATTATGCCGATTATTACTCGTGTAACGCCGGAAGAAACAAAGCAAGGCGGTTACATATTTGATGAAAAGTGCGGCGTAGTTGTTATGGAAGCAGAACACTATTTTGAAGGCAGTACAACCGATAAAACAAAATGGACTGTCATTCCCGATCTTGGAAGAACTCTTTCCGGTGTTGCTTTGATGCCTTATTCAGAAAATACAAACGGCGCGTTGTTGAGGTACAAAATGAAACTTAATACAACATCGGATAGCGTTAAATTGAGAATTATTTTTAATAGTACACTTCCATTTAAAAAAGGCGGACAAAGTGTTGCAGCTTCCTTTGACGGTGGAATGGAAAAACAATGGAATATTAATGATCAGTTAACCTGGAAAAACAATTACTCAAAAATGTATCCGGCAGGCGCAGCAAGAATAATTGAAACTGAGACAACACTTCCTTTGGCTCATTCAACAGACGGAGTGCATATATTAACCATCAAACCGTTTGATCCCGGAGTTGTTTTCCTTAAGGTTATTGTAGACGACGGCGGATATGAAAACACTTATCTCAAAATGCCTGAAAGTATGTATGAAAGAAAATAGATTTTAATAAATAAATATGAGAAAATTAATATGAGATTTAGATCAATTTTATTTTGGAGCTTTTTTGTTTTTACTACTATTTGTTTTGCACAGGGACAAACCAATAAAAATGAATCAACTGATAGCACGGCTAAACATACCTTCTGTTATACAAATCCAATTACCAGAGATACTTCTATAGCAATGCGTGATCATTGCATTATTAAAGTTGGTAAAAAATGGTATTGTACAGGGACATCATTACCTGTGTGGACAGGTCCAAATCCAGGAGTTAAATTACTAGTTTCCGATGATTTAATACATTGGAAATTCCATTCGTGGTTAATTGATGCAAGCAAACTTCCTCCGGACTGTCCTTACAACGGACGCTTCTGGGCTCCTGAAATTCATTACATACAGAACAAATATTGGCTTACTGTAAACAGTGGAAAAGTGACCGAGGATGATCCAAAAGGTATGAAAACGCACAGCATCTGGCTGTTTTCATCTGATGAAGTGACGGGTCCCTACAAACTTGTAAATGGTCCTTTAACACCTCAATATAATAATGATGCAACTCTGTTCGAAGATGAAGATGGACAGACTTATTTATACTGCAGTGGTAATGGACTCTTTCAAGCTAAAATTGATTTATCAACTGGCAAACTCATTGGCGGAATTCAGAAATTTCTTGATAAAAAATCGCCTGGTAATCCCGACTGGATGGTTGGAGGTATAGAAGCCCCTTGTGTTGTCAAGAAAGATAATACTTATTTCATGTTTTTTCTACATGGACTCGCGGATATGAAATCGGTTTACTAAAATCAAAATCACCACTTGGTCCGTGGCGATTTGCATCACGTGAACCAATTTTTGGTACACGGAAAAAAGGATATCGTTCGGAACTTGCAAATGAAGGTGGATATGCAAATCTGAAATACCAGGACAGTGAAGACCCTTATTGTGAAGCAGCAAGTAATTCATTATTCATTGGACCTGACGGCAAGCTGTGGAGTTCTTGTCATTACATTATGTATGACAAACGCCCTTATCCTTACTGTCCAGATTTACAACCGTGGGAAAAAACTCCTCAATTAGGAATCGAACCAGTACATTATAAAGACGGAATGTTTTACATAACCGGACCAACCTGGACAGAACAATGTGTAGAGTATTGAACTTAGATGGAGAGAAATATAGTAAACATTTTTAGAATTAATGTTAGCTAATAATATTTTGTGAAGTATATCTTAAAATATATTTTATACAGAAATTAAAAAATCATCTTGTGTCATTTTTGACATAGATGTTTTAAACAACCTTAAAAATAAAATAGTTATGAAAAACAAAAGTATATTTTTTCTTTTTCTATTAATAATAGGAATAAACGGTAACGTTTCAGCACAAACTCAAAAGCAAGAATATCAACCAACCTTTGAATCATTGGAGCAGGCAAATCCGGTTCCCGAGTGGTTCAAAGATGCAAAGTTCGGTATATATTTTCATTGGGGAGTTTACTCTGTCCCTGCGTTTGGAAACGAATGGTATCCCCGAAACATGTACATTAAAGGTTCAGCAGAAAATAAGCATCATATTGAAACTTACGGAGATCCATCAGAGTGGCCGTACAATTATTTCATAACAGGTGCGAAAGACAAAAAAGGTAATTTTGTACAGTTCGCGCCTAAGCTCAAATCCGAAGGTGGTAAATTTGATCCTGATGAATGGGCACAGCTATTCGCAGATGCAGGAGCAAAATTTGCCGGTCCGGTGGCTGAGCACCACGATGGTTTTTCGATGTGGGCAAGCAAAGTTAATCCCTGGAACGCAAAAGACATGGGACCGAAACTTGACCTGGTGGGTTTATTAACTAAAGCTATCCGCAAAAAAAATATGAGGGTAATTCTTTCAATGCATCACGCATACAACATTACCGGATATTATGACCACGTACCGAAAACAGATGATCCGAAACTTCAAAAGCTGTTCGGGCAGCAAGGGAAAGAAAAGAATGAAGCTTTTTGGTTAGCCAAGCACAAGGAAATTATCGATAACTATAAACCTGATATCATTTACCAAGATTTCAATTTGCATATTATTTCACAACCGATTCTTTTGCAATTTTTGGCTTACTACTATAATAGTGCAGCCGAATGGAACAAACCTGTTGTAGCCACATTTAAAGACGGTCTGAATACTAAGTGTGCTGTGTTGGACTATGAACGTGGAGGTCCCCCGGATATTACAGATAATTACTGGCTTACAGATGATGCTGTTAGTTCTTCAAGCTGGTGCTACACAGAAGGGATTAGATACTATACCGCCAAAGCGATACTCCATAGCTTTATTGATAGAATAAGCAAAAATGGGGATATGCTGCTTAATATTTCTCCAAAAGCCGATGGTACAATACCACAGGAACAAAAGGATATTTTACTTGCAATGGGTTCGTGGTTAAAAAAATATGGCGAGGCAGTGTATTCAACCCGTGCTTGGGAAAAATACGGTGAAGGTCCAACCAAAATGGGAGCTGCTCACGGCGTAATGGGAGCTCCTATCGAGGGTACAGCAAAAGATGTTCGCTATACAAGATCGAAAGATTATACAACTCTTTATGCAATACTACTCGGCAGGGAAAAAGATGAGAAAAAAGTAACGCTAACAACATTGACCTCAGATAGAATCGATTTAAAAGAATCTGAAATCTGTTGAACTTATAAACGGCGAAGCAGGAAAATACCTTCCGTTAAATTTCAAACAGGATACGCAAGGGTTAATAGTTAATTTACCTGAGATATCTTTCGAAGAAATGGCATACGTTTTAAAGCTTAACTTCGATGGTAAAATTCCACCGCTAGGTATGTCTGCTCAGCTTGATTGTAGTCCGCATTATTATATAGTTCCGCGAGATAACGGAGGCAGTTTAATACTTGGTTCGGATTTAACGCTGACCGGAAAAAGAAAAGATCTTTCAAACCAATGGAAACTGGAATCTGAAGGTAAAGGTATTTATAAAATTATGAACCGTGAAAATAATCAAAAAGTATTGGAGTGCAGTATTCCTGATAAGGCTCTTGCGATTTCTGATTTTGTCGGGAAGGATAATCAATTCTGGAAAATTGATGATGCACACAACGAATTATTAAAAATTTCAAATAAGCAATTTCCAAATATGATATTGTCCTTGAATACCGAACCCGCTGAGGGTATTAAAGCTGAATTATTAAATTCGGAAGATGGTTCTTCTTACAGTTGGAAATTTATGGAAGTCTGCGAGTCGAAACAGGAAGCCTATGCCAAAGGCATGGATTCTCACAAACCACACGTTATTCCGGGAACAATTGAAGCAGAAGATTTTGATACCGGCTGTGAGGGCGATGCCTACTATGATAGCGATGATATTAATCAAGGCGGTCAATATCGATTCAGAACCAGGGAGTAGATATAGAAGAATTGCTCTGCAGGCGGATATAATGTCGGTTGGACTAATATCGGAGACTGGATGGCATATACGGTTAATGTAAATAAAACTGCTACATATCAAATTTCATTTTATGTTGCCTCATCATATGAAAGCGGAAAGTTTCATCTCGAATGCTGATGGTACAGACCAGACAGGAATAATTTCAGTTCCAAATACTGCGGGATTTCAAAACTGGACTGTTGTAAAAAAATCAATAAAATTAAGTGCCGGTCAGCATATATTAAAGTTTGTAGACGACGGTGATCTATTTAACATAGACAAAATGGTTTTTGAAGAGATTAAATAATAATAAAAATCAACTGCTGTTAACAACAAAGAAATAAATTAAAATCAAGGAACTTTGAAATATGAGAAATAAACTATTAGTCGTCGTAAGTTTTTTATTTGTGACAAACCTGTGGGGACAACAACTACCTTATCAAAATCCAGATTTAAGTTCTGAAGCAAGGGCTAAAGATTTAATATCCCGCTTGACCCTGGAAGAAAAAGCATCGTTGATGTGTGATGTTTCTGATGCAATCCCCCGCCTTGGTATTAAAAAATTTAACTGGTGGAGTGAAGCTTTACACGGGCTTGCAAATAATGATAGTGTTACAGTTTTTCCCGAACCAATAGGTATGGCAGCCTCATTTGACGATGAATTAGTCTATAAAATTTTCAACGCAACTTCAGATGAGACACGTGCGAAATACCAGCAAGCAATAAACCGGGGTTTAGAAAACAAACGCTTCTTAAGTCTTTCAGTCTGGACACCAAACATCAATATTTTTCGTGATCCCCGCTGGGGTCGCGGACAGGAAACTTATGGCGAAGATCCTTACCTTACATCACGTATGGGTATATCTGTAGTCAAAGGTTTACAGGGTCCTGCAGATGCGAAATATAGAAAACTTCTTGCTTGCGCAAAACACTTTGCCGTTCATTCTGGTCCGGAGTGGAGCAGACATACTATTAATTTAAATAATATTGATCCTCGTGATTTATGGGAAACATATTTACCCGCATTTAAAGCATTGGTGCAGAATGCTGATGTTAGAGAAGTTATGTGCGCTTATCAACGTTTGGATGATGAACCTTGCTGCGGAAATAGCCGGTTGCTTCAGGATATTCTGCGCGATGACTGGGGTTTTAAATACCTTGTTGTTTCAGATTGCGGTGCGATAACTGATTTTTATACAAGTCATAAAGTTTCATCCGATGCAGTACACGCTGCTGCAAAGGGGGTTCTGGCCGGAACTGATGTTGAATGTCAATGGGATAATCCTACATTTAAAAAATTACCCGAAGCTGTTGAAAAGGGTTTAATAACAGTAAATGATGTTGATACTCATTTAATGCGTGCCTTAATTGGACGCTTCGATCTTGGTGAAATGGATAATGATGATATTGTACCCTGGACAAAAATACCCAAGTCGGTTATAAATAATGCAGAACATAAAAAACTTGCTTTGGATATGGCTCGTGAATCAATGACGCTTCTTCAAAATAAAAATAATATTCTGCCATTATCAAAATCTATTAATAAAATAGCTGTAATAGGATCTAATGCCGATGATGAATCTATGCTGTGGGGTAACTATAATGGAAAACCTATCCATACAATTACAATTTTAGATGGAATAAAAACAAAACTATCAGATGATAAAATTATTTATGATAAGGGATGTGATCTTGTCGAGGATAAAGTAACTGAAAGCTATTTTTCAAAATGTTCTATTGATGGTAAAAAAGGTTTTAAAGCTACTTACTGGAATAATCCCAAACGTGAAGGTGATATTGTTGCCACGACAACAAATTGAATTCCCAATAAAATTAACCACTGCAGGTCAACACGAGTTTGCTTCCGGGGTTAAACTTGAAGGATTTTCTGCGCTTTATGAAACTGAATTCATTCCAACTGAAAGTGAAGAAATAGTATTCAAATGTGGTGCTACCGGGTACTTCGAATTACTTGTGAACGGCGAATCAATAAGAAGATATAATAACTGGAGAACACTTCCTTCGCGTATTCCTTTTAAAGTTGAAGCGGGGAAAAAATATAAAATAGAAATTCGTTATGCCCAGTTAAATAACTGGGAAGCAAACATCGAATTTAATTTTGGTAAAGAAGTAGATGTTGATTACACCGGGCTTATAAATAAACTTAAAGGAGTTGATGTTGTAATATATGCGGGCGGACTTTCCACACTGCTTGAAGGTGAAGAAATGCCTGTATCATATCCCGGTTTCAAAGGCGGAGATCGTACAAATATAGATCTTCCTAAAGTTCAGCTTAATTGCTTAAAAGCTTTAAAAGAAGCAGGAAAGAAAGTCATTTATGTGAACTGTTCCGGTTCCGCAATTGCTTTGACTCCCGAAACCGAAACGCTGTGATGCTATCCTTCAAGCTTGGTATGGCGGAGAGTCCGGCGGTCAAGCAGTTGCCGATGTATTTATTCGGTGATTATAATCCTTCAGGTAAACTTCCGATTACATTTTATAAGAGTTCAGAACAGTTACCCGATTTTGAAGATTATTCAATGAAAGGCCGAACTTATCGTTTTATGTCCGATCCTCTTTTCCCGTTTGGTTATGGATTAAGTTATACAACTTTTTCAATTGGTGATGCCCAAATCAGTAAAACCAATATTAAAAATGATGAAAGTGTTGAGCTTACAATTCCCGTATCAAATACAGGTAAACGCGACGGAACAGAAATCGTGCAGGTTTATGTGCATAAGGTTAATGATGCAGATGGACCAATAAAAACATTAAGAGGATTTCAACGAGTAAATATTGACGCTGGGAAAACAAGCCAGGCTAATATTAATCTGCCGCCTTCTTCATTTGAGTTTTATGATAAAGCTACTTATAGCATGGCTGTAACCCCGGGAGAATATGAAGTTATGTATGGCAGTAGCTCCGAAGCAAAGGATTTGAAAATGGTTAAGATTACGATTCAATAAAATAATTTTATAGGGACTAATGCAGAATAATAACAAAATATTTTATATAGATTAGAATTTTGGTCAACAAATTGGAGAGACAGTTTTGCGTAAAAAAGCTTTGATCATAATTTGTATTTTTTTTGTGTCACTAAGCTTACATGCAGAGGATGGACATAAACTTTGGCTTCGCGGTAAAAGCACGGGCCCGGTAAAAATTATCTGCTCGAAAAGTTCAGTCACCCTAAACATCGCAAAACAGGAATTGAAAAACTCCTGGCAGGGGAAATCAGGCGCAACCATTGAACTATTAGTCAAATCCGATCCACTAATAAAAGGAGATGGATTCAAATTAAGCCCCGGCGAGATTCATGCAAACACAGAGCTGGGAATTTTATACGGTGTATACGAGCTATTACGTCGGCAACAAACAGGTCAGTCTATAAATAATGAAATTTCAAATCCTTCGTATGAACGACGAATACTTGACCACTGGGATAATTTAAATGGAACAATAGAACGTGGGTATGCCGGGCTTTCCATTTTTTGGCATAGTGAAAAGGATTCATTTACTGTTACTGAAAAAGACAAAATTCTGTGGAAGGAATATGCACGAGCTAATGCATCTATTGGAATAAACGGGGCCGTTCTGAATAATGTAAATGCTTCGCCCCAAATGTTGTCTGATGAATGTCTGAAAAAAGTAAAAGCTATTGCCGATGTTCTGCGCCCGTTTGGAATCAGAACATACTTGTCTGTTAATTTCGCGTCACCGGCTGTATTGGGCGGATTGAAGACATCCGATCCGCTGGATGTTAAAGTAATTAAATGGTGGAAAACTAAGGTTAAAGAAATCTATAGCTTGATCCCTGACTTCGGT
Organism: uncultured Ignavibacteria bacterium; assembly: GCA_963727535.1. Taxonomy (GTDB): domain Bacteria; phylum Bacteroidota; class Ignavibacteria; order Ignavibacteriales; family Ignavibacteriaceae; genus RBG-16-34-14. The sequence continues at coordinate 664,979 of CAVSGR010000001.1, read as the reverse complement.
GGATTCCTGGTTAAAGCAAACAGCGAAGGTCAACCAGGTCCGCAGGATTTTGGACGAACTCATGCCGATGGCGCTAATATGATGGCTGATGCATTAAAACCCTACGGCGGCATTGTCATGTGGCGGGCTTTCGTATATAGTCCTAAGGAAAAAGATCGTGCTATGCAGGCTTATTCGGAATTTATGCCGCTTGACGGTCAGTTTCATAGATAATGTGATTATTCAGGTAAAAAACGGTCCGGTCGATTTTCAACCTCGCGAACCATTCAGTCCACTCTTTGGCGCTATGAAAAAAACTTCTGTTATGCCAGAGTTGCAGATTACCCAGGAATATCTTGGTCAATCCGTTCACCTTGTATTTTTGGCAACAATGTGGGAAGAGTTCCTTCAAAGCGACACTTACCAGGAAGGCATTGGGAGTACTGTTGCACGTTGCACTGATGGAAGTATTTATCTGCAGAAATATACTGCAATTGCAGGTGTAGCAAATATAGGATTAGATACCAACTGGTGCGGTCATCCATTTGCACAAGCAAACTGGTATGCTTTCGGTCGTTTAGCATGGAACGACCAGTTAACGTGTGAACAAATTGCAGATGAATGGCTGAAGCTTACATTTAAACCAACTGCATTGGAAAATAAAGCAAAGACTACAGTCCTTCCAATTGAATGGAATCATAATTTTCTGATCCCGGTAAAACAAATGATGCTTGAAAGCCGCGAAGCCGCAGTTAACTATATGATGCCGTTGGGATCACATCATATTTTTGCGGGTAACAACCATTATGGCCCGGGACCCTGGTATGCACCCAAAGGCTTGCGTCCGGATTGGACTCCGCCTTACTATCATCAAGCCGATACCAACGGTATCGGTTTTGACCGAACACTAACAGGAAGCAATGCTGTTTCCCAATACCGTGAACCGCTGAATTCTAAATTTAATGATGTGAAAACCTGTCCTGAAATTTATCTTTTATGGTTTCATCATTTATTGTGGAATTATCAAATGAAGAGCGGACGCTCATTGTGGGATGAGATGTGTTATCATTACGAAACAGGTTTACAGCAGGTGCGTGAGTTTCAAAAAGTTTGGGATAAGGTTCAGCCTTACGTGGATCCTGAGCGGTTTAGCATGGTTCAAAACAAGCTTAGAAAACAATGTATCAATGCCCAGGAATGGAAAGATGGCTGCCTACTTTATTTTCAGCAGTTTAGCAGGTTGCCGATTCCTTATGATATAGAACGACCGGTGAATGATTTGAATGATTTGGAAAACAAAAATTTCTTAAAAGAATAAAAAATAAGAAGTATTGAACTATTTGTTTTGTTAATTAAAAGCAAGATCATTTAACATATTTCTCTAAATATTTTGTAGGGTTCATTCCATAATATTCTGTAAATGAAGTGGTAAAATAAGACAAAGAATTAAAACCAACAGTATATGCTACTTCTGTAATATTATTTTCAGTTGTTACTAATAGTTCTGCTGCTTTCTTTAACCGTATGACACGGATGAATTCTTTAACGGGCTGACCCGAAATAGCATTAATTTTTCTGTATAATTGAGTGCGGCTCATCCCTATTTCAGAGGCAAAATTGTTAACATCAAAATTAGGATTATTAAGATTCTTTTCTACAATTGAATATGCTTTTTGAAAAAGCTTTTCATCTGTTTTAGAAGGTGAAATTTCCGACAGCGACGCAAACGGTTCACTAATGAATTTCTTCCTTAACAAATTTCTTGAATCGATTAAGTTCTTAATCCTTGCTTTTAATACTGCTGAGCTAAAAGGTTTAGCTACATAATCATCAGCCCCACTCTCGAAACCTTCAATTGTATGTTGTTCCGAACTCTTTGCGGTTAACATTACAATGGGTATGTGACTGGTCTGTTCGTCATTTTTTAACGTCTTGCAAACTTCAAAACCATCTTTCCCAGGCATCATTATATCGCAGATAATAGCATCCGGAATTTCTTCAAATGCTTTTTTAATACCGACTATTCCATCATGAGCTTTGATAATTTTATAATTCTTTTGAAATTCATTTTTGATGAAAAGCCGCATATCTGCATTATCTTCAATTATTAAAATCTTCGGTAGATTCTTTTGAAGTTGCCTCTCTTCATAGCTTATTTTTTCAGCTTCGTATTTTTCTATAGTCTTTACTTCCTTGCCGTTGTCATTATTATTTGATGATTTCTGAATTTCCAGTCCGGCAAGCTGCGGCAGGTCTTTTTCTTCTAACCATAAAGGAAGAATTATGGTAAACTCAGAGCCTACATCAGGTGTACTATCTACAATTATTTCGCCCAAATGAAGCTTAACCAATTCATATGTAAGAGATAATCCTATACCTGTGCCCTGACTTGTAATATTATTCTTGGCTTGATAAAATCTTTCAAATATTTTCTTTTGAGCATCTTTGTCTATACCGATACCGGAGTCTTTGACCGAAATTTTAAATGTTTTAACTTTCGCAAGAACAGCAGTATTACTATCGTTAACGGAGTGCAATTGATTTTGTTTTTGTTCAATCCGGAAAATTTCGGATTTAGAATTTCCCGTTTCCATATCCACATTGTTAAAATCCAGGGATATTTCAATGTTGCCTTTATCGCGTGGTAAATTTAAATGCATTAGATAGAAGGTTATAAATAATTTTATCCAACTTATCCGAGTCGAACCAAATCACCAATGCAGTTTTTGTACAGTTAAAGGTGAAATTTATATTCCTCTGAACCGCATCCTGTCTAAAAGTGTCTACTATTTCTTTTACAAAAAGAACAATGTCGTTTTTTGTGGGATTCAATTCCAGATTAGATACTTCAATCTTTCTGAAATCCATTAACTGATTTATCATTCTCAGTAAACGGTTCGCATTCCTATTTATCAAGCTAAGCTGTATTTGATGAAATTCATCTTTAACATCATGCAGCAGTCTTTCAATAGGTCCTATAATAAGTGTAAGGGGGGTCCGGAATTCGTGAGAGACATTTGCAAAGAACTGCATTTTCAACAAATCCATTTCATGCAGTTTTTGAATCTCAAGTTCCTCAAATTCAAGTTTCCTTTTTATAGCAGCTTCGTGCAAAATAAGTTTCCTGAAAACATAAAAGAGAAACACGATAAATAAAAAATAAAAAGCATAAGCCCAGTAAGTTTTCCAGAACGGCGGCTCGATAATAATTTTTAATAACCTTCCTTCCCTGTTCCAGATGTTATCATTGTTGGAAGCCATTACTTTGAAAGTATATTCTCCCGGGTCCAAATTTGTATAAGTAACTTCTCTTTAAATCCCGGTGAAGACCAGTAATTATCGAATCCTTCCAGTTTATATCTATACTGATTTTTTGCCTGATTAAGATAATTTAGAGCAGTAAATTCAAGTGTTATTTCATTTTGATTATGGTTGAGAGTTATTTCTTTGCAATATATTATTTGATGGGGGAGATAAAACCCATTCTTTATACTGTCGTTTTTAATTTGCACTTCTTTGTTGAATAGTTTGAAATCAGTTATATATACAGGTGGTTTATAGTTGTTTAATTTGATACTGTCCGGATAAAAACATGTTAATCCGTCCCTTCCACCGAAGAATAATTCTCCATCTTTATTTTTAGAAGAAGCGAATTGATGAAATTCATCTGTTGTAAGTCCGTCTTGAACTGAAAAATTTTCAAATGTGCCGTTTTTAATAGAATATTTTGATAAGCCGTTGGTTGTACTTATCCATAGGTCATGATTATTATCCTCAAGGATATCAACAATAAGATTACCTGGTAAACCATCCTTCGTGAGGAATTTTTTTATTATACCTGTTTTGGGATTTAATCTGTTTAACCCATCTGCTGTTCCAATCCAGACATAATTTTTAGAATCAATAAAAACGACATAAGCTAAATTATTACTTAAACTGTATTTAACACTGTCATTTTCCGTAAACTGTTTTACCGTTTTACCATTAGCCATAATTTCAGATACTCCGGCAACTGTGCAGACCCATATATTATCGTTATTATCGCATAAGGCAGTATAAGCCCAGTCATTCAGGATTGTATGTACAGTATCGTTAATATCTGATTTATTATGTATAAAAATTCCCGTTTGCGGGTTAAACATATCTACACCGCTTCCGTGAACCGCAATCCAAAGATTACCTTTACTATCTTCGGAAATGTGTCTTATGTCATTCCCAACAATTGATTGATTATTTTCATTAATATGTTGATATGAGGAAAACGTTTTTGAAGATTCAATATACCGTTTTAATCCGTCTAAATATTTTCCAACCCAGATAATACCATCCCTGCTTTCAAAAATGTACATTACAGGTCCGGCACCTAAACCGGTTAAATGATTCCCGCCGATATGAATTTTGGGTTTAATATTTTTAGAATCCAGAATATCAATTCCACCTTCTTCATAACCGACCCAAATCCTATTTTTTGAATCAACCATAACAGTATTAATTAAATTGCTGCTTAATTCGTATTTGGAATTTGGTCTTTTGTACCAATTCCTAAACGGATTATTAAGCTCAACATAATTTAGGTCGCCTAGTTTACTGGTTATCCATAAATTCCCCTGCATATCCTGGAAAATACCTGACAATAAATTGGAAGATATGCTATTACGATTGAAGTCATCCTCCTTAAATATAACTTTCTTTTTACCTTCAAGCAGTACAAGACCTTTATACTCCGGGCTATACCAGAACCTGTTCTTATTATCTTTAAAAACAAAGTTAATATATTGGCTTTCTTCGTTATCATAAGGGTGAGAGGTACCAGAGTTTCTATTGAATATCCATATACCTTTACTCCATGTACTTATCCAGATGTTATCATTATCTAAAACTAAGGAATTAACGGTGAAATTGGCTGTCTCTTGACCAGAGACATGAAACAACCTATAATTTTTAAACACCATTGTGGAAGTATTCAGCGCACTTAATATTCCGGTAGAAAATGCAATCCAAAGCGTATCATTATCCACTGCAAATTCGTTAACGTCATAGGGATCAAATGGTTTATCAGTGTAAGGCAGAATCTGCTTAAATTTATTTGTTTTAGGGTTATACATTAAAAATCCAACCGATGATCCTATCCATATTCTATGAGATTTATCTTCAGCTAAGGTATTAATGTTGGAACCGACTAAATTCGGGAAAGTGTAGAAATTATCATTTTCTTTATTATAACGGCTTAAACCTCCGCTGTAAGTACCAACCCAAAGAGTTCCTTCACTGTCTGTAAATAAACAGGAAATTATATTGCTTCTCAGACTTGCTGAATCCAGCGGATTTTTTCTGTAAATTTTAAATGTATAGCCGTCAAAGCGATTCAGTCCATCTTCAGTACCAATCCATATAAAACCTTCTTTATCCTGTGTAATACATTTCTGTGAATTTGAAGATAATCCCATCATTGTAGAATATCTGACAAATTTAACGTTACTGTTTGTCGACTGTGAATATAAGATGTAATTGAAGAAAAATATTAAACAGGCAATAAGAGGAAATAATATTCTAATTTGTAAAAAAAGTTTCATATTGCAGCTTATTCTCAATAGTCAATTTAGCTTAATCAAACTAAAATTAAAGTTCATGTCTATTTTTTTATCCGGTTTTTACTGTTAGAGACATATTCTATATGTAATAAGTAAAATTGGAACAATTTCTAAAATAATTGGAACATTAGTGAAACGACTTATTCAGCAGTTGTTTTTATTTTACAACGCTAATGTATCTAATATTATGTAAGAAATACAACCATTTCTCTATAACATTTCAGCTATTAAACTAGGTTATCTCTTGATCAAATTTTACTCAAAATAGTAAGACAGTATACGAGGTATCTTATGAAAAATCAGGTACAAATTATAATTTTTTTATTGTCCGTAACAATATTTTTCATGTCCGTTGCTGTTCATGTCAAACTGGAAGAATATTCGGACATGTGATTGATGATAATTCAGGAGATGCTTTACCGGGCGCCAATGTTTACATAGAGGTACAAGTCTGGATCTGCAGCAGATATTCATGGCAATTATTATATCACCAACATACCACCGGGAAGCTATAAATTAATCGCCAAGTATCTTGGTTACGAAGATGATAGCACAGAAATTCAACTTGGTTCCGACGAAAAAATGGAGCTTGATATAAAAATGAAGTTCAAAGTTATCGAAGGAGAGGAAGTTCTTGTCACATCACAGGCAGAAGGTCAAATGCAGGCAATAAACCAGCAGCTTTCCTCAACAACAATTAAAAATATTGTTTCAAAAAATCAGATACAGGAATTACCGGAAGCCAATGCTGCGGAAGCGGTCGGTCGCCTGCCCGGCGTATCGCTGGAACGAAGTGGCGGTGAAGGTAATAAAGTTGTGATCCGGGGAATGGCGTCAAAATATTCAATCATCCAGATTGACGGTGTAAATATGACAGCTACCGGTGAAGAAGACCGCAGCACTGATCTCAGCATGATTTCTCCGTATATGCTTGAAGGCATTGAATTAACGAAATCGGTTATGGCTAACCAGGAAGCACGCACCGGTGGTATCGTCAATTTTAGAATTAAGAAAGCACCCGATGTCCCAACTTTCAATGTGATAACCCAGGGTGGAATGAATACCCTTAGAAATACATATAAGGATTACAAATTGTCTATAGGGGGCAGCAATCGATTCTTTACAAAACAGTTGGGTGTTTATGCCCAGATGGATTATGAAGAAAAGGATGCTGGCTCGCAGCAATTGGGAGACGTTAACATTACACAAGAAAATTTAACCGCTCCGGTTAAAACCAATAGCATGCAATTAAAAGAGATATTCAGAAATGTTCAACGGATTGGCGGCGCCCTGGTTCTAGATTATTCCCTTCCTTCAACTACTATCAAATCGTCCAATTTTTTCAGCCGATAAACCGGGAAGAAACAAACTATATAAATAACTATGATTTTACGACAAATGATTTCAGCATTAGTTTTGATGATACACCCAAACGCTCGCTTACTATTTTAACCAATTCACTTCAAATCGATCACCGCTGGGAAAATTGGGAAATTACTGCTGTCTTCTCCCATTCTTACTCAGGAAATGAATTACCTTATAAAATATCTTCAGAAAATGGCGGGAATATTCCCGATCTTCCTTTTGGAGGTGATAGAACGTCTAGTTTTAACGTAAATGTGAATCCCGAAACCATTCCTGACTTATTATTATATACCATGGATCAAATGGTCCATAATATGGCATTGAGTAGGCTAAAGGTAGAACAGACTGATACCCGGGAACGGGATCTTTCCGGTGAGCTAAATATAACTTATAGTTTTAATATTACCAACCAGGTCAATGTAAAAATGAGCACAGGGGGAAAACTAAAGCATAAAACGAAAGAGTATGACAAAACGGCTTTTGAGTTTGCTAATGAGGGGTTCATAAAATTAGCTCATGATAATTTTGAAATAAGCCAGCGAACAAAGATTATTATAACATTGATCCCAGGCATTATATTTAGAAGACTTTCTGAACAAGCATGATGGCGATTTCCTGGGAGCAGATATAATTTTAGCCCTTTGTTTGACAAGGATAAATTCCGCAAGCTTTACGATCTTGCGTCGGCAATACCCGACAATTCGGTTTATAGCTTATATACTTTGTATCAACCGGATTTTCCCGGCTCGCATTATAGTGATTATCACGGCTTTGAAGATTACCATGCTTTTTACGTGATGCCGGAAATCAATCTTGGTCCTAATTTATTGTTAGTGCCCGGCGTTCGATATGAAGCGAACAGGACAGAATATACTGGGTACCGGGGAAATAGGATAGGTGTTTTACGGGGCTTTACAGCTACATCAATAGATACTGTTACCAAAGTGCGTGAAAATGAGTTCTGGCTGCCAATGATTCAAATCTTTTACAAACCAACTGATTGGCTAACGGTTAAAGCCGGATATACACATACGCTGTTGAGACCAAATTACAACAATATTATGCCGGGCTGGATGATTGGCACTCAAGGTAGCATCGATAATTTAAGTAATTTTCACCTTAAACCGGAATTATCCCGAAACTGGGACCTGCAGTTTCTTTCCATACGAACGAGATCGGTTTATTGGCAGTTGGTGCATTTTACAAAAAAATTACGGATATGATTTTCTGGACGGGTCAGAAAGTAATTTTAGATACTGCATTCTTCGAATTACCTACTATTATGTACCGTGGGAGAGCAGCTTATGCCGAAAACAATGAAAATCCGGCTTATAATTATGGACTTGAATTTGAATGGCAGTCTAATTTTTGGTTTTTGCCGGGATTGTTAAAAGGCATTGTCATAAATGTGAACTATACCCGTAACATATCAGAAGCAAAATATCCAAGAACAGTAGTCAAAACAAAAACAGAAATAGATCCGAACAACCCCCGCAATTATATAACAACTTATTATAATCAGGATACTACATATGCCGCTCCAATGATAGAACAACCGGATCATTTGCTGAATCTCATGATTGGATATGATTACAAAGGATTCTCCATACGCTGGGCGATGAGATACAAGTCCCATATATTCAAAACTGCTAGCTGGTATGAAGAATTACGCGCCTATTCCACGGATTTTTATCGCTATGATGTGCAAATACTGCAAAAACTACCATTCGACGGTCTGGAGTTTTTCCTGAATGTGAATAACCTGTCAGGTGAAAAAGAGCACGATATAATAAATCATCTGGATTTTGCCAATTATATTGAGGACTACGGTAGAAGTGTGAACCTGGATTCCGGTTTCAATATTAGGTGTTGTATTAATGTAAAACAAAAATCCAAAAGAAAATATTAAAGATTTTCCCCAGGAGGTGATATTGAGAATAACTTTTAAAATTAATTTAAAACTTTAATCAAAAAAGGAAAGTAGGGTAAACGGTATTATAGAACTTCACTATGTCAAAGTCATTAGTAAGGAACAATAAATTATTCAATTAACTAATACTTAAATAATTAGAGGAGACAAGGTATGAAAAAAATGTCGATATTATTAACTATTATGTACTGCTCCTGATGGGCAACAATATACTTTGTGCCCAAACTTTGAAAACGGCGAGACATGATTATAGGATCCATTGAATTCTCAGGGTGAAGCATTAGGGGCTTTAAACGAAGCTATTAAAGCCGACACAAATGCTACAGGGGAAAGACTCCACAAAGTATATAAGCTGCAGGCGTAATGCACAATATATTTTAACAGAAACAATCCAGGCAGACTTTCCATTAATTATAGTTGCTGATAAGCCGGACGACTTTAATATACCGCCGGTTGTTCGTTGGTGGTTTAAAGGAAGACGGAAGTGCGGTAAACCGCTGGTATCTTTTTTATGATGGCGCAACCTTAAAAATATCTGGATTAGCGGTTTCAACCTGGACGGGACAGGTCCCATTGACTGGATTTCTATGGAAGTAAATGGAACAAAAGGATAGATACGTTTATGATGGACGGATTTCAGAGTTCCCTTATACTTGGTGGGCGATGTTCGCCGATCGGGGACTTAACAATACTCATATACATTACCAATAATTACATTCAGTATATTGGGAATCGAATGGGCGCAACCTGGAACGGCGTAAAGTTCACCGGCGAAACGATGGATACAGTAATTAGAGAAATAATACATTCTATGAATTTGGCTGTTATGGATTGAATGGGCAAGCTTCTATTTATATTTTGACTATAATACCTTGGTGAACTGTATGATGCATCCAATCATGTAACATCGCAAGATTATAGGAAAATATAGGAAGAACCTTATTGTGAACTGTCATTCTTTCTCTGATGATTATGATGCAATTAGATGGTATCATGATGCTGAAGTGAAAGGTCCGATGAATTATGCAGAAACTCATGGAATCCACAGACTCCAGATTCACTTTACGGACCTGGCGCAGTATATGGAACAACTTACGATCCTAATGGAGACGGCGATTCACCGAAGGCGAACTGGTTTGGGAATTGTAGAACATGATTAGTATTACACTCAACCTATAAAGGATTATTGGGATCAATCTCCTCAAGTTTTTCCTGATCCCTGGATAATCACTATAATATAGCAATGTTCGAAAGCCACGATCACAGCAAACTGGACATGGAATCTGAAGAAATATATTTGGTCATATTCAACTACGGTAATATCATAAATCCTTCAACATTCGATAGCTTGCATGTTGTAGATTGGACAATTGACCGGAAATACATGAACTGTTTAAGTATTTTGTAGAAGAAAACACAATGAATGTTGATCCCGGTATTAAGGACATGAACGGAACTGACGAACTTCTTGCTCAAAATCGTACCAATATCAGGACTGAGTGGTCGGGAGGTACGGTCGCTAATGCAGTTAACTGGCACGGAGTAAATGATTACCTTGCTTTCAAATGGCCCTGGGATTATGATTTAAGCTACACCAAGGCTGCTTTAGAAACAGCCGGTATGGACGGGAAACCGGTTGGTTCATTAGGATGGTGGGGTTTACATTGGTGATGCAAATGAACAAACGCAGTTCCCAATACTTTTGCATTATAGCAGAATGACCCGAATCTTTTAATCCATCTACAAAGATAAGTTATTCAGTTCCTAATAGCGGATTTGTAAGTTTAAAAGTATTCAATATTCTTGGTCAGGAAGTAGCTCTGCTTCTCTCAGGACAGTTACAGCCAGGAAAATATGCTGCTACTTTCGATGGAAGTAGTTTAGCAAGCGGAGTCTGATTATCGCGTGACGCAGGAGGAAATTCAATTTCCAGAAATTACGCTTTTGAAAATAATTTCATTCTCCTCCTCACAAAACACGCCTCCGGTTTTATACCGGGGGGTGTGTTTTTATTTTTTTAATACAGGCATAAGTTCTTAATTTTAATTACAGATGTTTATCTTCTAACTCTTTTGGATGTTATAGTAGATAACTAATTCTGAAATTATGAGAAAGATGGGAAAGAATTTATTTTTTTGCTTTCAGCCAGAGGTTTAATCCAACTCAGGTTAAAGTTATATTAAAAATTGTAAAACTATTATATTAGGTTAATTGCAAAAAAAATAATATTTTTCAATACATTCAGCATCCAGTATAATATTAAATGAAGCGTATGAATTTAAGAAAAATCGAAAATATACTTCCTTTTTAATTCTGTTCATTTTTACATCTGTTCTTAAAATCTCAGCAGCTATATGTTGGAGCTAATTATCATCCCCACGATGATAAAAATCTTGAGAAATGGAAGAGTGATATTCAAATGATGAAAAATGCCGGATTTAATGTTGTCCGCATGGGGCATTTGGCATGGGACAGCTACGAGCCGCAGAAGGAAAATTCGATTTTGGATGGTTTGATACAGTTATGGACATGATGGATCAGGCCGGCATTAAGGTTATTCTCGATATTGCCATTCGACCGGCGCCAATATGGCTGCATTACAAATATCCATCAATTAACATTACCGATAAGCATGGAAACGTATTGTATCCGAACCATCGTTATATGGAAGATGTTGGGGATCCGATGTACCAGAAATATGCATTGAGATATGCCGATTCAATTACAAAACATTATGGTAAACATCCGGCTTTGCTGGCTTTCGGGATCGACAATGAGTCGGGTGATGGCCCGATTTCTTATTCCGAATCTGCCAGACAACGGTACATTTCCTGGCTAAAGAACAGATATGCAACCATTGATAATTTAAATAAAGCCTGGGCAGGACAACGCTGGTCAAGAAAAATTAACCATTGGGACGAAATTGGTTTTCCGGTTTCGGGACATATAAACGGAGCACCTGAACGGATACTCGATTTTAGGCGTTTTATTTCCGATGAGGTCAATCAATTGCTTTTTAAAGTGATTGATAAGGTGAATACCAATGCACCCGATGCGTTTATAAATACCAATGCCTGGTATTTCAGCCAGCTGAAATATTTCGATTATTCCCCCATTGCTTATTCAGGTAAAATGACACGGGAAGGTGAGGTTTTTATGCAGGTAAGTCATTAATTAAAAATGATGGGATTATATAGGCTTCATTTGGCATTGTACGGATTCAGTTTGAAAGTACAAATCCTTTCTGGTGCAGCGAATTTACCACCATGACGGCCGTTCCGAACTCCTGCAGAAATCGGCTTATGCTTCGCTGATGTATGGTAACCAAATGGTTTGTGGATGGACATGGCAAAGCATGTGGGGAGGTGAAGAACAATACCTTGAAGGCATGCTTGATTGGGATGGGATTACAAACGGGAAATATTACGAATATAAAAAAATTGCCACCGAATTTAAAAAAATTGAAAAATATTTCCCTTATAAACCGCAGGCTGAAGTCGGATTGGCTTTTTCATTTCCAAGCCAGATCGCCAGTTATTCATTTCCGGAACAGCATGATGGTCAGATTGGAAACTGCTTTAATGTATTCTTTGACCGCAACATGGATGTACGCATGCTTGATATTACACGGAGTGACCTGAAATATAAGTTACTGATCATACCCGGTGTTACAGTTATGGATCCGTTAACAGCCGAAAAAATTCGAGATTATGTATCCAACGGAGGCACTGCTATAATGACAAGTTATTCAGCAGTTGTAGATACCACCAATCAGGTATTTAAAAGTACACGTCCGGGTTTGTTGAGTGATGTTTTTGGTATTCGCATTGGAAGCTACGAAGAAACCGAAAACATGAATGAAATTTCCCGAATTTCTTATAAAGGCAAAAAAATTCGCGTGAGTTATAAAGGGAAAGATATTGAAACGGAATCACCCCGGTTTGATATAATTGATCCGAAAGGCGCTGAAGTCCTGGGAAATATAACCAGTCTGGATAAAGATTATCCGGTTATAACTTCCAACAAGTACGGTAAAGGCAAGCAATTTATATTGGCCTGCCAGCCAGAAAAGAAGTGTTAAGCCCTTTGACTGACGAACTTATCAATGAACTTTCCATTAAAAAAGGTCCTGAAGTACCTGACAGTGTGATGGCAAGACAGATCGACAAAAATCATTTTTTATATCTGAATATAAGCGGCGAGCCGAAGCAAATACAAATGAATGGAAAATCAAGAAGTATTCTTTTTGATAAAGATTACTCCGGCAATTTTACCATAGCACCTTACGAACCGGAATTCATTGAAATGAAATAAATTCTTATTCAGCGTATTGGTCCAATATTATAATCAGGATAAACATGAAGAAAATATATAACATATTTAGAAATGCACTATCTCTTTTTGTATTTATAATAGTTGCGAATTCATCTGCACAGACTCCCTTATACTTAAATTCTGGAGCATCCATAGAACAAAGAGTGAATGATTTATTTGGTAGAATGACTTTGAACGAGAAGATAGGTCAAATGATGCAAGTGGATATTACAGGACTGCAGGAAGACCCGGCTGATATAACTAAATATTTTATTGGCTCTATACTTAGCGGCGGGGATTCTGATCCGTCTGACAATTATACTACTACCTGGGCTGCTCTTTATGATTCGCTTCAGAGTTATGCACTTAAAACAAGATTAAAAATACCAATAATTTATGGGATCGATGCTGTTCATGGAAACAACAATATCTACGGCGCTACTATTTTTCCTCAAAATATAGGAATGGGGTGCACAAGGGATTCCGCTCTTGTATTGAAAGCAGCACGCATTACTGCTGAAGAAGTTTCTGCAACAGGTATAGACTGGGCATTTGCTCCATGCATAGCTGTTCCGATGGACGAAAGATGGGGCAGGACGTACGAAGGTTTTGGTGAAACGCCACAATTAGCGGAAATGTTTGGGGTGGCAGAAGTGCACGGCTTTCAGGGTGACTCTTTGAATGAACCTACGAGTGTACTTGCATGCGCTAAACATTACCTTGGTGATGGGGGAACTATGAAAGGTATAGATCGAGGAAATACCGTCGGTAGTATTGATGAAATAAAAAGAATTCATCTTGCTGGTTACATTGCTGCAATTAAAGCTGGAGTCGGAAGCATTATGGTTTCCTTTAGTAGTATTAATGGTGAAAAAATGTCTGCAAGCAAATATTGGATTACAGATGTTTTGAAGAAAGAGCTCGGATTCCAAGGTATTGTCGTTTCCGATTGGGCGGCTGTAGGATTGCTTGGTCCCGACTATAAAAAGGATGTTGAATTAGCAATTAATGCAGGGCTTGATATGGCTATGATTCCGGTACGTTATAAAGAATTTCAAAAAGATATGCTGAGTCTTGTGAGTGAAGGAAGGATTTCGATAAAACGTATCGATGATGCTGTACGGAGAATTTTGCGAATCAAATTTATGCTTGGAATATTTGAAAGACCTTACTCTGATAAATCTCTAATTTCCAAGGTTGGTTCTAAGGAACATAGAGAAATTGCGCGTCAATGCGTACGGGAATCTTTGGTTCTTCTAAAAAAAAATGATGATGTCTTGCCTTTGCCGAAAAATGATGTGAGAATTTTAGTTGCAGGTGATCATGCAGATAATCTTGGCTACCAATGCGGAGGATGGACCATCACCTGGCAGGGAGGGAGTGGAAATACCACTATAGGTACAACCATCCTGCAGGGTATGAGGGGAGTAGCTCCAAATGATACAATTGATTATTCAGTAGACGGCAACTTTGCAAATACCATGGCCTCTTATTCTGTAGTAGTAATAGGTGAAAATTCTTACGCTGAAGGCAACGGAGATAGAAAGGATCTTGAGCTTACTGAATCGGATATAAATCTTGTAAAAAAAATGAAGAGTTATGGTAATCCTGTAGTTGTTATTTTAATATCAGGCAGACCTTTAATTATTGAAAAGATCCTACCCTATTCAGATGCTATTATAGCTGCTTGGCTGCCTGGAACAGAAGGGGAAGGTATTTCGGATGTTCTTTTTGGAGATTATACTCCAAGAGGAGTATTATCGCATAGCTGGCCGAAAAGCATGGAACAGATTCCTATCAATTATGGTTCTAAGGACTATAATCCTTTATACAAATATGGGTATGGAATAACCTCTTTCCAGAACTCTTCTAAGGACTCAGATACTGTGTCTTACGATATCCCTACATATGAAAAACAAGACGATGGAATAATACTTAAAATTAAACAAGAAGATTCTGACCCGCGTTTAATAAAAGTTCAGATATGCAATGATGATATTATTCGTATTGTTGCATCCCCGGTTGATTCATTTTCATCACGTGCAAGTCTAATGGTAAACAAAACAGTATGGAAACCAGTCGAGTGGTCTGTAACAGAAGAAGGTAGCTTAATCAAAATTTCCACTGCAAAAGTTATTGTAACTGTAGATACTTTAACAGGAGCAATTACATTTTATGATTCTGACAACCACTTACTTTTAGAAGAAAAATCCGGAGGTGGAAAAATTATTTCACCCGCTGAAGTAATGGGAGAAAAGACTTATCATATTCAACAACTTTTTAATACATCTGCTGATGAAGCTTTTTATGGACTTGGACAACACCAAAATGGTATTATGAATTATAAAAAGTATGATGTCGATTTATGGCAATATAATATTATTGCAGCAAATCCTTTTCTCGTTTCTAACAAAAATTATGGAATTCTATGGGATAATAATTCCCGGACAAAATTTGGCGATATCCGTGATTATCAACCTATAAATACTCTTAAGCTTTTTGATAAAGATGGAAGTGAAGGAGGACTTACTGCAGAATATTTTAAAGATGCTGAATTCGATTCTCTCTATTCTTCACGCTTGGAATCAAGAATAGAACATAAATTTATTGATGTTAATGATGAATATCCTGAAGGATTTCAACAAAATGTAGCTGCTGTTCGTTGGAGCGGGGAAATTGAATGTAACGAACCGGGCATTCATAAATTCAGATTATATTCTAGTGGATATACCAGAATGTGGCTGGATGGTAAGTTAGTTGTAAATTCATGGAGGCAAAACTGGCTCCCATGGACACACATATTAAAGCTTAACATGGAAAAAGGTAAAAATTATAAAATAAAAATCGAATGGATACATACAGGCGGATATATAGGATTAGATTATCTCGAACCTGAAAATGAAGAAGTTAAAGATTATACATCTCTCTATTCTGAAGTTGCTGACCAGATTGATTATTATTTTATTTACGGTAGCAATATGGATCAGGTAATTCACGGCTATAGGGAAATTACCGGAAAAGCTACAATGATGCCGAAGTGGGCAATGGGTTTATGGCAATGTCGTGAAAGATATAAAACACAAGATGAATTGATTTCGGTTGTAAAAGAATTTCGTGAACGTAAAATACCTCTTGATAATATTGTTCAGGATTGGTTTTACTGGAAAGAAGATCAATGGGGGAGTCACGAATTTGATAAGTCGCGTTATCCCGATCCTGAAGGAATGGTTAAAGAACTTCACAATGATCTTCATACACACATTATGATTTCTGTCTGGCCAAAGTTTTATGTAGGTACAAAACATTATAATGAATTTAAAGAACGTGGTTGGCTTTACATGCGTAATGTTGAAAAAGGACAAAGAGATTGGGTAGGACCGGGTTACGTTTCAACTTTTTATGATGCTTATAACTCAGATGCCGGGAAACTTTATTGGAATCAAATAAATGAAAATCTTTTCTCAAAAGGATTTGATGCCTGGTGGCTGGATGCAACTGAGCCAGATATATGTTCCAATCTTTCAAGGAAAGAAACAATATTACGGGAAGAACCAACAGCTTTGGGATCAGCATCTCGATATTTAAATACTTACTCATTGATGAATTCAAAAGCTGTTTATGAAGGTCAGCGAAAAGTAAATCCCGATAAGCGAGTATTTATTCTTACACGTTCTGCTTTTGCTGGACAGCAAAGATATGCTGCTGCAACATGGAGCGGAGATATCGCATCAAGATGGGAAGACCTAAGTAATCAAATTTCTGCAGGCTTAAATTTTTCAATTTCCGGTCTTCCATACTGGACTACAGACATCGGCGGTTTTGCAGTTGAACCCCGTTATGAAAGTCCAAATGAGTCTGATCTTGATGAATGGAGAGAATTAAATACAAGATGGTTCCAGTTTGGTACTTTCTGTCCTTTGTTCAGAGTTCATGGTCAATTTCCTTACCGGGAAATGTTCAACATCGCTCCGGATGATCATCCTGCCTACCAAACCATGCTTCTTATGATAAATTACGTTATCGTTTAATGCCATACATTTATTCATTAACCGGTATGGTTACTCAAAATGATTATACAATTATGCGTGCATTAGTTATGGATTTTGGAAATGATAGAAATGTATTAAACATCGGAGATCAATTTATGTTTGGTCCTGCTTTATTTAATTAATCCTGTTACAGAATATAAAGCAAGATCCCGTTCTGTTTATTTACCCAAAGGAAGCGGCTGGTACGAATTGAAATCAGGAAAATATTTTGAAGGCGGACAAACAATTAATGCTAACGCGCCTTATACTGATATTCCAATCTTTGTAAAAGAAGGATCTATTATTCCTTGTGGTCCGGATATTCAATATTCAACAGAAAAGCCTGCCGATCCAATCAGGTTATTTGTTTACACTGGTAGTGATGGTTCATTTAATATTTATGAAGACGAGAATGTAAATTACAATTATGAAAAAGGGGAATTCTCAATCATTCTGGTAAGTTATTCTGAATCGAATCATAATCTTACCATTGGAAATAGGGAAGGAAGTTTTCCAGGTATGCTGCAAACAAGAACTTTTGAAATTACTAAGATTAGTAAAGAGAAACCTTCCGGTTTAAATTTTACATCGAAGCCGAATGAGATTATTAAATATGATGGTACGAAACAGGTAATCAAATTATAATCAGGAGAGCCTTGACTAAACAAGGAAAGATTATCTAACATTTTTCAGGAGTAAAAAAAATGACTAAATCTATATTTATGAAAATTACTAATGCCTTGCTGTTTTATTTTTTTATTACGGCATTAATAGGTTGTTCTTCTAATATACCTCAAGCAAGAAGCACAGAAAATTTTTGTAATGATTGGAAATTTCATTTAGGGGATGTTGATAATGGCCAGGAAGTTGGCTTAGATGATTCTGCATGGAGAACACTAACCTTCCTCATGACTGGAGTATAGAAGGGGAATTCAATAAAGACAATCCGGCTGGCGTTGGAGGAGGTGCACTGCCGGGCGGAATAGGCTGGTACAGAAAAACTTTCACACTACCTGATGCAGATTCTGCTAAATTAATTTTTATTGATTTTGACGGAATATACAGGAGCAGCGAAGTTTGGATTAATAATCATTATCTCGGTATTCGTTCTTATGGTTATAGTTCATTTCAGATATGAGTTGACTCCATATTTAAACTTTGGAAATAAAGAAAATGTATTAGCAGTAAAAGTTGATAATTCAAAGCAGCCGAACTCACGCTGGTATTCCGGTTCAGGGATTTATCGGAATGTTTGGCTGGTTACTACGAATAAAATCTATGTCGATCATTGGGGAACATTTGTTACAACACCTGAAGTAAGTGAAAAGTCAGCGAAAGTTGCAATTCAAATTAAAATGCGAAATGCACTTAATAAAGATCAGAAGGTTACAGTAAAAACAACAATCTTTAATAAAGAAGGAGAAAATATTGCAGAAACAGAATCCTCAAATTTGATTATGAAAGATTCTGTTACTGAAGTAAACCAGGAATTTAATATTAGCAATCCTGAATTGTGGTCGGTTGAAAACCCTGGTTTATATAAAACCGTTACATCAGTAGACTATGATAATCAAATATGTGATGATTACACCACAACATTTGGTGTTCGTACTTTTAAATTTGATGCAGCAAAGGGATTTTTCTTAAATGGAAAACCATTAAAAATACATGGAGTGTGCGATCATCACGATCTCGGTTGTCTTGGTGCTGCGATAAATAAACGCGCTATTGAGCGCCAACTCGAAATCCTTAAAGGAATGGGATGTAACGGGATCAGAACTTCACATAACCCTCCGGCACCGGAACTTTTGGATCTATGCGATAAGATGGGATTTATTGTAATGGATGAAGCATTTGATATGTGGAAGAAAGAAAAAACAAAATATGATTACTCGTTGGATTGGGATACTGCCATAAAAGCGATCTTGAAGATATGGTTTTAAGAGACCGCAACCATCCCAGTGTATTTATCTGGAGTATTGGAAACGAAATTGTAGAACAGTGGGATCATAAGGACAGCAGCGGTTCTGTTATTGCAAGAGAATTAGCCGGAATAATTAGGAAACTTGATACAACACGTCCGATTACCTCGAATTGTAACAGTACTGATCCCTTAAATCCGGTGCTAAAATCCAATGCACTCGATTTAATAGGATTTAGTTATCATGGTGAAGATTATCAAACTTTCCCAGAAAAATTTCAGGGAGAAAAATTGATCGGTTCCGAAACAACTTCTGCTTTGGAAACAGCGGACATTATGACATGCCTAGGACAGTATACGCATGGCCAATCAGATGGGACATACCTTTTAATGATGGAAATCCTGCTAAAACTTGTTCGGCTTACGATAATTGTAGTGCACCGTGGGGTGCAACACACGAAGAAGCATTAAACCAGGTTAATAAATATGATTATGTTTCCGGTATGTATATCTGGACAGGTTTTGATTATCTTGGGGAACCGACTCCTTACGAATGGCCTTCCCGAAGTTCATATTTTGGAATTATCGATCTTGCCGGTTTTCCTAAGGACGCATATTACCTTTATCAAAGTGAATGGACTGATAAACCGGTTTTACATTTATTCCCTCATTGGAATTGGACTGAAGGCGAAACGATAGATGTTTGGGCTTATACAAATTGCGATGAAGTTGAATTATTCTTAAATGGTAAATCTCTTGGAGTAAAAAGGAAAACCGGCGATGAATTGCACTTAATGTGGAGAGTTCCTTTTACACCTGGGACTTTAAAAGCTGTAGGCACTAAAGACAAAAAAACTTTAACTACAGAAATTAAGACGGCGGGAAAACCGGAAAAGATTATTCTCGATGCGGATAGAAATCAAATTTCAGCCGATGGAAAAGATCTTTCTTTTATAACTGTTAAAATTTTGGATAAAGACAGTACAATGGTTCCTTATGCGGATAATTTAGTTAATTTTAAAATCTCTGGTCCGGGAAAAATTATTGGTGTCGACAATGGGTCAGAAACTTCACATGAATCCTTTAAGGCAAACTTTAGAAAAGCCTTTAATGGTTTATGTCTGGTTGTTATCCAATCGAAAAATAAAACGGGTAAAATTAAGCTAGAAGCCAATTCGGAAGGATTAAAGGGGACAAAAATTCTTATTAATGCGGATTAACAATAAATTGTTTCCAATCTACCAAGTGGACTATATTCCTACAGACTTGAAGTTGGTAAATACCATGAAACAAAAAAACTTTTATTGCTCAAATAAAATAAATAGGATAATCTAATAATGAAAAAATACTTTAATGCTTTTTTAATCACTCTAATTAGTTTATGTATTAACAATACATTTGCACAATCAGTTTCCACTGAGCGGATAATTAATATAGACTTTAATCAAGTTAAAGATCCTCTTAACACAATGTTTAAGGAATGTGTGGGCGCAGGCAGAGCCAACGAGGGATTGCGGGCTGATTGGCAGCAGCAATTGGCTTATGTAAAAAAAGAATGTGGTTTCAAATATATTCGCATGCACGGATTGTTAACGGATGATATGGGAGTTTATCGGGAAGACAGAAAAGGAAATCCTGAATATAATTTTCAGTACATAGATGTGTTATACGATTATATATTAAGTATCGGGATGAAACCCTTTGTTGAATTAGGATTTATGCCGCAAGCACTGGCGAGCGGTAAACAGACTATTTTTTGGTGGAGAGGAAATGTAACACCACCAAAAGATTATGATAAATGGGGAGAACTTATCCGCAATCTAACTCAACATTTTACGGAACGATACGGTGCGGATGAAGTAAAGACGTGGTACTTTGAAGTCTGGAATGAACCTAACCTTACTCCGGGTTTCTGGACGGGAACACAGGAGGAATATTTCAAATTATACAGGTATTCCGTCAATGCTATAAAAAGTGTAAATAAAGATTATCGTGTTGGCGGACCTGCTACTGCAGGGGCTGCATGGGAAGTTGACATGATAGACTTCTGCAAAAAAAATAATCTTCCGTTAGATTTTATTAGCACTCATTCTTATGGAGTTAGACAAGGATATCTTGATGAGTTCGGACATTCCGGTACTATCCTCGATGAGAATTCTATGAGTGTTAGCGCCGATGTTATTACTTCACGAAAAGAAATTGCCGGTTCTTCTATGCCTAATTTAGAACTTCATTATACCGAATGGAGTTCTTCATACACACCTGCTGATCCGATACATGATAGTTACCATGAAGCAGCATATATACTTGATAAAATTAAACAAGTTGGAGATGCGGCTAATTCAATGTCGTATTGGGTATTCACGGATATTTTTGAAGAACCAGGACCGCGTTTTACACCATTTCACGGCGGCTTTGGTTTGTTGAATTACCAAGCAATTAATAAACCGGCTTTTTATTCTTATCAATTCATGAACAAACTTGGTAGTACAGAGTTGATTAATAAAGATTCTTCTTCGTGGGCATGTAAAGATGAAAATGGAAACATACAGGTTCTGTTTTGGGATTTTACTTACACACTTCCTGATTCAATAAATAATCAGCAATATTACATACGCGATTTGCCAGCCAAATCAAAAGGCAAAGTAAAGATTAATGTTTCTGAAATTCCTGCCGGTAAATACAATCTTGAAATTTACAAAGTTGGTTATCGTGTAAACGATCCTTACACAACTTATTATGATATGGGCAGACCAAGTCAACTAACAAAAGAGCAGGTAAAGGAAATAAAAAAATTAAATGACGGTTCGCCAATTTACTGTGAAAAAATTGAAGTAAAACCAGGGGAATCTTTCATGAAAGAATTAGATATTCGTGAGAACGATGTATTCTTAATAACGATGACTAAGCTATAATATTTAACAATTAAAAACTATGAAGTGCAGTAACTTCAATTGTTCAAATAATATAGTTAAACTCGAGGTAAAAGGTCTTTAAAGATTTTCCCGAAATAAATCAGATAGCTCCATGGGTAATAACAGACATAGTGAAAAATGATTTTATAAATGATACAACAATGGAGGTAATTTAATGTACAAATTATTTTATTCCAGTTTTTTATTAATAACAATTATGTTGACCTCAATCATTTATGGACAGAGTGATGAGAATTGTTTTTTAGACGATTTTGAATTAAAGACAGCCGTAATACCTAATGCAGTGGATGCGGTAAAACCTGTTGAACCCGCAACAGTTACAGTTAAAATTAATGGCGACACTCTTGGAAAAATTTCCAAATATGTATTTGGTAACTCAATTGCAGCCTGGGCCGGTGCTCATGATGATCCTTTATTTGTACAAGGAGTTGAACTTCTGTCGCCGACTCTCATTCGTTTCCCGGGTGGAAGCTGGTCAAATGGATATTTTTGGAATGGAATACCAGCCGATGTTCCGGATTCCATTTATGATGGTACCACATACGACCAGGCAACTGGAACTGCAAATAAAGGCAAATTTTATGGGCAATCGGGAGTAAGTGGTGACATAACTACACCCGACCAGTATTATACACTTCGTGAGAATACCAATGTTTCTGAAGGATTAATAACAGTTAATTACGCTTATGCGCGTTATGGAACAAGCGACGACCCTGTAGCCCAGGCTGCACATCTTGCTGCTGACTGGGTGCGTTATGATAATGGACGAACAAAGTTCTGGGAAATCGGTAATGAAAACGGTGGTCCTTGGGAGTATGGATGGATGATTGATACATCACTTAACAAAGATGGACAATCGCAAATTATTTCCGGAGAACTGTACGGAAAACATTTTAAGGTTTTTGTTGATTCAATGAAAGCTGCCGCTGAGGAAATTGGAGCTACAATTTATATAGGCGGGCAGGTTGTTATTGATGGTCCAACAAGCTGGAATTTTGTTGATAGGACGTGGAATGAAGGTTTCTTTAATGAAGTTGGCGATAAAGCAGACTTTTATGTTATTCATAGTTATTTCGGTTATACATATACACCAATATACCTTTTAAATGTTGCTGTATCAGAACCTAAAAGGGAATTAGATTTTTTAAAGCAGGATTTCATTAAATTTAATGCAGCTCCAAAGCCAGTTGCTTTGACAGAATACAATATGGGCTTGGGTGCAACTGAGGATCAGGCAACATCTTATATCAATGGTATGCAGGCTACTATTCTTATTAGTGAATTGATTAAAAACAACTACGGTTTAGGTGCAAGATGGCTGCTTCTTTCTTGGACTACACAAATGTTTTATAGTGGTCCGGATACCGTTTATTTACATCATCCCCGCCCGGAATTTTATTATTTATATTATCTACAGAAATTTTATGGCGATCATGCAGTTTCTACTTCTTCATCAAACAGCAATATACTTTGTTATGCTTCAAAATATTCATCCGGCGAAACCGGAGTAGTTATTGTTAATAAAGATACTGTAGAAAAAGTAATCAGAATAGATACGGATTCGATTGGCGTCGGTGCAAAATACTATAGTTACTCTTTTACAGGTGGAACAGATGACGGTGACTTTTCGCAAAAAGTTTATATAAATGGATACGGTCCGAACACAAACCAGTGGGGACCTTTTAGCGAATTATCAAATCTTCCGGCTGATGCGTACCCCATTGAAAATGAAATTAAATTTACTTCACCTGCGAGATCAGTTCAAATGATTATGATAGAAGCAGGAAATAACATTTTATCTGTTGTTAATAAAACAAACCATGATATTCCTAATACATTTAATTTGTATCAAAACTACCCAAATCCCTTTAATCCATCCACACTCATTAGCTATCAATTGCCTGCAAATATTTTTGTAACATTAAAGGTATTCGATATTCTCGGAAGGGAAATTAAAACGCTGGTTAACGAACAGCAAAATGCAGGGAACCATTCTTTGCGATTCAACGCCTCAAGCCTACCAAGTGGAGTATATTTTTATAGAATTCAAGCCGGACACTACAACGACATCAAGAAACTTTTATTACTCAAATGACGATGGGGCAGTTTAATTAAAATTACAAATTATGTAATTTGATTATTAACGTTATTAGTTTTTTCAATTAAAAACAAAATTGTCATTACTATTGAAATGAAAATTAGATATTTGTTTTTAGCTTGCCTGTTTCCTCTTTTAGGCCAGGGACAGGTTGTAAAAAATTATAAACATTTAGAGAATGGAATAAATGTCCATTTAGTAGAAGGGACCCTTAATATTTCACCTTTATCAGAAAATGCTGTTAGGATAAAATTCTATAAAGATGTGGAAGCTAAAATTCCTGAACTTATTTTTACTTCAAATTATAAAACTCCAACATTGAAGGTTGCTGACTCACCTACAAAGCTTGAATTAAAAGAGAAAAAAATAGTTGTTATTATAGACAAACAAACCGGTAAATTATCTTTTGCAAATAATACAGGAAAAATCTTCCTGAGCGAGAAAACCGGCACAAGAAAATTAATTCCTGATTCTGTTATGGGAGAACCTTGCTTTTTAGCAGAACAAAGTTTTGAATCACCAAAAGATGAATATCTTTTTGGATTGGGACAATTTCAGGATGGACATTATAATTTAAGAAACATCACACGCCGTTTAACCCAAGTTAACTCGCAAATTTCGTTACCGTTTATTTATTCAAGCAAAGGATACGGCTTATTGTGGCATCAATACGGACTAACGGATTTTAACCCGGCGGATAATTTTGTTCAGCTTGCAAAACATGAGCAGTCAACCGAAGGGAACAATAAAGAGATTGAAGTAACAACAACATCCGGTACACAAAAAGTATCGCAGCGTCAATCGCTTTACACCGGGAAATTTGAAGTCCCCGAAGATGGAGTTTATTCAATATTTCTTGATTTGGGCGATATGGATAATCGTCAATATGTTGTGATCGACGGAAAGCCATGCATCGACATAATAAATTTTTGGCTCCCTCCGGCTGTAGGGGCACTCGTAGATTTAAAAGCCGGGGAACATCAGGTACAGTTAATTTGTAAATCTAGTAATACACCAAAGTTGTCCTTGAAACTTACCGGAGATGAAACTACTTTCAGTTCACCAAATGCTAAGTTGCTCGACTATGTCGTATTTTATGGACCTTCAGCAGACAGTGTAATTGCAGCTTACCGGAATTTTTCAGGAGGTGTTCCTATGTTACCTCGATGGGCTTATGGATTCTGGCAATGTCGTGAACGATATACGTCGGGTGCAAATTTGGTGGAAACAGTTAAAGAATTTCGGGAGAGAAATATACCGATGGATGTTATTGTGCAGGACTGGCAATACTGGGGTAATAACGGCTGGGGCGTACCACATGTTTGATGAAATTAATTATTCCAACCCGGCGGGATTTATAAAAAAGATTCACGATTTGAATGCACATTTTAATATTTCAATTTGGTCAAACCCGGATAGGAATTCTGCAATTGGGAAAGAGTACGTAGCAAAAAATCTTTATATACCTGATAGTAAATGGCTGGATTATTTCAATCCGCTTACAAGGAAATCCTATTGGAATACATTAAATGAAAATTTATTTTCTTATGGTGTTGATTCCTGGTGGATGGACGCCACCGAACCTGAAAACGATGCTTGCACGGTCAAAAACATACCTGGGACCCGGAGATTTTTATCGTCTTACTTATCCGTTATTTGTCAGCAGGGCAGTTTATGAAGGGCAGCGTGAAACTACATCTAAGAAAAGAGTTTGCATACTAACGCGGTCTGCTTTTCTCGGGCAACAAAGATATGGTACAATAAACTGGTCAGGCGATATTGGCGGAACGTGGGATTCTTATAGAAAGCAAATTGTTGCCGGACTTGACTATACAATTACCGGTATGCCTTATTGGACAACAGATATCGGCGGATTTTTCCGTCCTGGCAAATCGCAATATACTGATGAAAATTATCAAGAGTTGCTAACACGCTGGTATCAATGGGGTGTATTCAATCCTATTTTCAGAATTCACGGATACCAATCGGAAACCGAACCGTGGCATTATAGTCAGCAGGTTCAAGATGATATGCAGAAAATGCTAAACTTGCGTTATCGTTTAATGCCATATATTTATTCCGAAGCATGGCAGGTTACGGAAAACGGATCAACTATCATGCGTCCATTGGTTATGGACTTTTGCGAAGACACTTCCGCATTAAATCAAGTCTTATGAATTTATGTTCGGAAAATTCTTTCTTGTAGCTCCGGTAACTGAACCGAAAGTAGATGAGAGGAATGTATATTTACCAAAATCAGTTGACTGGTTTGATTTCTGGACGGGCAAACTTTTTAACGGAGGTCAAACAATAAATACAGATGCACCTCTTGATAAAATTCCTCTATATATAAGAGTCGGTTCAATTATTCCAATGGGACCTGCAATTCAATATGCAACAGAAAAAAGTGACCCAATTGAAATTAGGATTTATCCCGGCGCCGATGGTGAATTTACGCTGTACGAAGATGAAAACGATAACTATGATTATGAGAAAGGAATTTATTCTACTATAACTTTTAACTGGGATGATGCGAAAAAAGAATTAACTATTAGTGCCCGTAAAGGTTCTTTTCCTGGAATGCTGACCGAACGTAAATTCAATATTGTTCGTGTGGGGAAAAACAAAGGCATCGGAATTAACTCTGCTGAAAATTTTGATAAAGAGGTAATTTATGAAGGGAAGGAAATTATAATCAACTTATTTTAAATATGGAGAATTAAATGAAAAAAAGAGTCATCAAATCAGTAATCGAAATATTAGTTCTCATTCTATTAAACTCTTCTTTAAGTTTAGCGCAGGCTATTACAATTAATGCAGGCAAAAATCAAATTATAAATTGGGGGAATACACATTCTGCGGAACTCAAGGGAAGTGTATCCGACGGAATAAAAATAGAATGGACGTGTCCGAAGAATTCAGAAGTCATTTTTAAAGATGCTTCTAATCCAATTACAGAAGTTACTTTCCCACGACCCGGTTATTATTTATTAATTCTCTCCCCCTTAAATGAAGATAAAGATTCATTAAAAAGTTCAGTAATCGTAAATGTTTTTAAACCAAGCGCATATAAAGATAGACTTTCTGATCTGATAAACTTAATGACTGTTGATGAAAAGATTAAACAATTAACTAATGAATCAGATTCGATACCAAGATTAGGAGTTGCCAAATATAATTATTGGAGTGAAGCATTACACGGTTTGCTTGCCAGTGATGCTACTTCATTTCCGCAAGCTGTTGCAATGGGTTCTACCTGGGATCCCGATTTAATATTTAGTGTGGGTACCGCAATATCAGATGAAGCACGAGCTTATAATGTAGCTTTTGGAAAAGGACTAACTTATTGGAGTCCAACTATTAATATAGCACGCGATCCACGCTGGGGACGTAATGAAGAATCATACAGTGAAGACCCGTATCTGCTCTCCCGAATGGCTGTTTCATTTGTTAAAGGAATGCAGGGGAACGATCCTTATTATTTAAAAACAGTTTCTACTCCTAAACACTTTATTGCAAATAATGAAGAAGCACGTCGTCATACAGGTTCTTCCGATGTTGATATGCGCAGCTTATTCGAATATTATTTGCCCGCATTTCACAGTGCAATAGTTGAAGGAAAAGCTTACTCTATTATGGGCGCATACAATGAGTTTAACCAGGTTCCTTGTAATGCAAATACATTTTTATTAAATGATTTGTTAAGAAGGAAATGGGGATTTAAAGGGTACGTAGTTTCCGACTGTGGAGCTATTTTCGATATGTTGTATGGACATCGTTTTTTCAAAACGGGTGCAGAAGCTGCTGCCAGAAGTATTCTTGCCGGATGCGATTTAAATTGTGGTGTAGCTTATCGCCAATTCTTACAAGAAGCACTCGATAAAAATTTATTGGAAGTAAAAGATCTTGACAGCGCTTTAACAAGAGTTCTTTCGGCACGTTTTAGGTTAGGTGAATTCGATCCTCCGGAAGCAGTGCCTTATAGTTCAATTACAAAAAATAAACTCGACAGCAAAGAAAATCGCGACCTCGCTTACGAAGTTGCACAAAAATCAATTGTACTTCTAAAGAATGAAGGAATCTTACCTTTAAGTAAAGATAAAATAAAATCAATTGCAGTTATTGGTCCCAATGCAGCCAACGCTGAATTAGGTATTTACAGTGGCTTCCCTACCTTTCAGATTAGCCCTCTCGAAGGAATAAAAAACAAAGCTGAATCTCTTGGTATAAACGTAGAATATACGTCTGGGTCCAGTCTTAGTAGCGGATTGTTACGCCCCATTGAAACACAATATTTTGGAAAAGTTGAGGGAACCGGTAAAACAGGAATGAAAGGTGAATATTTTAATAATATGAAATTATCCGGAGAACCTGTTGTAACCAGAACCGATCCGAATATAGATTTTAGTTTCGGAACTAAATCTCCTGCGCCGGGAATTCCTGAAGATCAGTTTTCCGTAAGATGGACAGGAAAAATAATTCCGCCCGATACGGTTCATCACATTGGTACAAGCTGCGATGATGGTTCACGCTTATATATAGATGGAAAATTAGTAATAGATGACTGGCATGATCACGGTGAAAGACCAATTAGTAAAGAGGTAGAATTGCTTCCCGGTAAAGAATATGATATAGTATTCGAGTATTATGATAACGCCTTAGGTGCAGTTGCAAGATTAACATGGGATCTTAGCCAAAAGAATTTTGATAAAGCCAAAGAAGTTGCTAAAAAAAATGATGCTGTTATTCTTGTTCTGGGAATTTCACCCGGCATTTCACAGGAAGAACTGGATCGTAAAGAAATTGAATTGCCAGAGGTACAAAGAAATTTAATTGATGCTGTCGCATCTGTTAATCCTAATATTGTTATTGTTCTTGTAAACGGCGGACCCATTGCTCTTGCAGGTACTGAGGACAAAGCAAATGCAATTGTTGAAGCGTGGTATGACGGAGAGTTTGGCGGAAAAGCAATTGCTGATGTTTTATTCGGTGATGTTAATCCCGGGGGTAAACTTCCCGAAACATTTTATGCTTCAACAAAAGAACTTCCACCTATGTCTGATTACGATCTTATTAATAACCCGCGTACATATATGTATTTTGAGCAGCCGGTTTTATATCCGTTTGGATATGGGCTTTCATACACTAAGTTTGAATACAACAATCTAAAACTTACATCTGATAAGATCGACAAAGATGGTGAAGTTGAAATACAATTCACAGTAAAAAACACAGGCAAAATGAAAGGTGATGAAGTAACGCAGGTTTATGCTCATAGTATTGATGCAACGATAAAAGTACCGATCAATCAATTAAAACGCTTTCAAAGAATTACACTTTTACCAGGAGAGAGTAAAACACTTACATTCAAAATTCCTGCTTCTGAATTATCTTTTTACGATACTAAAACAAACGATCTTAAAACAGAACCGGGACAATGGGAAATTCAGATTGGAAGTTCTTCTAAAGATATTCGTTTGAAAAAAAATATTTCAATTGAATAAGAAGCGAAGTTTAGTAAGTATTGTTAGATGAAATGATTCCATTAAAAAATAATTTTGGTAAATTTAATAGTGAATAAATTATGAATGATGTAATAAAGCAGATAAATCCGAATTCAATTCCAACCAAAAAACTTTATACCGGAAGTAAAATCCCATGTATCGGATATGGAACTTTTGGTTCAGATTATGTCCCTGCTGGAACAGTATCAGAAACAGTTAAGAAAGCAATTTATTCTGGTTACCGGCAAATTGATTGTGCATCAGTTTATGGTAATGAAAAAAATATCGGAAATGTTCTTGATGAAATATTTAAGAGCGGTTTTCTTAAACGGGAAGATTTATGGCTCACATCAAAAGTCTGGAATGATAAGCATGATAACGTTATTGAATCATGCAAACAATCACTAAGAGATCTTAAAATAGATTACCTTGATCTGTATCTTGTTCACTGGCCCTTTCCAAACTATCATCCTCCTAAATGTGATGTTTCATCACGCAGTCCCAATGCTAAACCATACGTTCACGAAAATTATATGAAAACGTGGCGACAGATGGAACAACTCGTTGATGATGGACTGGTTAAGAATATCGGCACTTCGAATATGACAGTACCGAAATTAAAACTCTTATTACGAGATGCAAAAATAAAACCAGCCTGCAACGAAATGGAATTGCATCCTCATTTTCAGCAGCAGGAATTATTTGACTTCTGTTTAAAGAATAATATTCAGCCGATAGGCTACTGTCCGCTCGGTTCCCCGGGACGCCCTGAACGTGACAGAACAGAAGATGATACTGTCGATCTTGAAGACAAAGTAATAATTAATATTGCTGATAGATTAAATGTAACTCCTGCTCAGGTAGCTATTAAATGGGCAATACAGCGGGGACAAATCCCAATTCCTTTTTCTGTAAATCATTTTTTTGAAAACCTTGAAGCTGTTGTTAATGTCCAATTAAGTGAAAACGATATGAAAGAAATTTCAAACATAGATAAGAATTGCAGGTTAATAAAAGGACAGGTTTTTCTCTGGAAAGATGCTCAGGGTTGGGAAGACTTGTGGGATCTAAGTGGAGAAATAACTCCTGTTTAAAAATTTATTTTTAAGGGTGAATTAATGAGTAAAATGGTTGGGGCAATTCTTCCAGGAAATAGTACAACAGAATTGAAGGATTTTGATATTCCTGTTCCTAAGCATGGTGAAGTTTTAATTAAAGATGAAATCATCTACGATCTGCGGATCGGATATTCGATGCATTTATCATGAACATCTAGGCAAAGGTCCTGAAGGATATCAATCCGGAATGATAGCCGGACATGAACCAAGCGGACAGATTGTTGAAGTTGGTCCCGGATGCCGCCGGTTCAAAAAAGATGATCGAGTAATTGTTTATCATATCTCCGGCTGTGGAGTCTGCAATGATTGCAGAAGAGGGTATATGATATCCTGCACAAGTGAATACAGGCGAGCTTACGGATGGCAGCGTGATGGCGGAATGGCGGAATATTTACTCGCTGAAGAAAAAGATCTTGTCTATTTACCGGATGAGCTGAGCTATTCGGATGGAGCCCAGGTTGCTTGTGGTTTTGGAACTGTTTACGAAGGTTTGGAAAAAATTGGCATTAGCGGAAATGATGCTGTTTTAATAACCGGCTTAGGTCCCGTTGGTCTTGCATCGGCTATGCTTTGTAAAGCATTAGGCGCACAAAAAATATACGGAGTTGAAGTTATTGATGAAAGACTTTCCATCGCAAAAAACACCGGACTATTTGATGAGGTAATTAAAGCAGGCAATAATAATGTAGAGCAAATCAGAGATTTAACATCAGGACACGGTGTAGAAAAATCCATTGATTGTTCTGCAAATAATAAAGCTCGCCTTACTTGTATTCAGGCTGCGCGTAAATGGGGAAAGATTGTATTCCTTGGGGAAGGCGGTACCTGTGAATTCGAACCTTCGAGAGATCTTATTCACGACCAAAAAACGATTTATGGTTCATGGGTTACCAATATCTGGCGGATGGAAGAACTTGTTGAACGATTGGTTAGGTGGAAAATCAAACCAGAATCACTTATAACCCATAGATTTAAACTGAATGATGTTAGTGATGCATATTCATTAATGGCAAGCGGCAAATGCGGTAAAGTTGCCGTCGTCTTTGATGAAGAAATAAAATAGTATAAGGAGTTAATAAATTGTTAAAACATATACCGAATATTTTAAGCCCCGACTTACTGAAAATACTTATGGAAATGGGGCACGGTGATGAATTAGTAATTGCAGACGGAAATTTTCCTGCTGCTTCAATCGCACAAAGATTAATTCGACTCGATGGGCATAATGTACCTGAAGTTTTAGAAGCAGTATTAAAATTTTTTCCTCTTGATATATATGTTGAAAACCCTGTTGGATTAATGGAAGTAGTCCCGGGTGATAATGTTAAACCTGTAATCTGGGATGAATACAGGAAAATAATTTTAGAAAGCAAAGAACCTTTTAAGGATTTCGAACATATTGAACGGTTTGCTTTTTATGAAAGAGCTAAAAAGGCTTATGCTGTAATTGCCACGAGTGAATCAGCTTTATATGCTAATATAATTTTGAAAAAAGGAGTTGTAGTCTAAAAATATCCCGATAATAAAGCTTTAAGTTGTCTTATAAAAAAAATAGGAAATTTCATTTATGAGAAAAATTATATTATTTATTGTTCTCTTTATACTAACTCTTTCTACTTATGTTTTTTGCATAGAGAGTCATGAATTAAAAAGTCCAGATGATAAAATCTCTGTTAACTTTTGGATTACACCCACCGGAGCAGCAGTTTATTCTGTTTCTTATTCAGGTTCAACAATTCTTAAACAATCGAAATTAGGTATTATCAGAAGCGATGAAGATTTTTCTACCGGGCTAACTCTTGATTCGGTCTCAAATGTTAGTGCTGTTTCTGAAAATTACACTCTGCTGCATGGTAAACGACTAAATTGTAGCTACTCCGGCAACAAACAAATTTTCTATCTGAAGAATGTGAATTCTAAAATAATGGAAATAATTTTCCAAGTATCGAACGATGGTGTAGCATTCAGATATTATTTCCCGGAGAAAACAGATACGGCTTTAACAGTTTACAAGGAATTAACTTCATATCACTTTGATCCTTCTACAAAAGCATTTTTGCAGCCGTGTGATGATGCCCGAACAGGATGGAGTTTTGCCTCTCCTTCGTATGAGAACTATTATGAAAAGAATATATCTGTCGGAACGATTTCTCCTAATCCGGCGGGATGGGTAATGCCGGCACTATTTAATTTCGGAAAATACTGGATTAGTATTACTGAAACCGCTGTCGACACTAATTATTGCGGATCACGGTTAAACCAGTTTTCTCCCGATGGTGAATATTCAATACAATTTCCTGAGCCGCAGGAAAGCAGAGATGGCGGACCTTTTCTTCCTGAATCTGTTTTACCGTGGCTTACCCCTTGGCGGGTTATTGCAATATCGGATAACCTTGGAGGGCTTGTTGAATCAACTCTGGAAACCGATTTAGCAACTCCGGCTAAATATGATGTTTCTTCGTGGCTTAAACCGGGTGTAGCATCATGGAGCTGGGTTATTTTAAAAGATGATTCTACTATTTATGATGTTCAACGAAGATACATTGATTTTGCATCATCTATGAATTGGGAATACTGTCTCATCGATGCTCTTTGGGATACACAAATTGGATATGAAAAGATCAAAGAACTTGCAGATTATGCAAAAACAAAAAATGTAAAAATTTTATTATGGTACAATTCAGCCGGAGACTGGAATACAACTCCACAAACACCACGTAACAAAATGCTTACGAGAGAATTAAGATTAACCGAGTTTCAAAAATTAAAAGATATGGGTATCGGCGGCATAAAGGTAGATTTTTTTGGCGGTGACGGGCAATCAATGATGAAATATTATATCGATATCTTAAAGGATGCAGCAAATTATAATATTGCTGTAAACTTTCACGGGTGTACTTTCCCCCGAAGCTGGTACAGAACATATCCTAACCTTGTAAGTATGGAAGCTATCAGAGGAGAAGAGTACGTTACTTTTGGACAGTACTTTGCAGATAATCAACCCTCACATTGTGCAATGTTGCCCTTCACAAGAAACCTATTTGATCCGATGGATTTTACCCCGGTAAACTTTTCAGGTATACCAAATTTAAAACGCAGAACTACCGGCGGTTTTGAAATCGCTCTATCTGTCTTATTTACTTCCGGCATTCAGCACATTGCCGAAACACCAACCGGAATGGCAGCTCAAAAAGATTTTGTTAAGGAATATATGAGTTCGTTGCCCGAAACATGGGATGATGTAAAATTTATCGATGGGTATCCTGGAAAATATGTTGTACTGGCAAGAAGAAAAGGAAATAAATGGTACATAGCAGGCATTAACGGAGAAAATTCAAATCGTAATATAACTTTGAACGTTTCTTTTGTGTCTAAATCATCAAAAGGATTTATTATAACAGACTCGGATGACATGAAAGATTTTGTTAGAAAAGATATTGATTTTTCAAACCCCATTAATATAACTGTGCAGCCACACGGCGGATTCGTTATAAAAACTCTTTGAAATCTATATTATCATAAACGGGAGATAAAGTGAAAAAAGAATTACTGATTATTATATGCTTTTTATTCTCATTGAGTTTAAGAGCACAAACTTTGCCCTATCAAGACCCAAATTTAAGTTCGGAAGAGAGAGCTAAAGATTTAATCTCACGCTTAACGCTGGAAGAAAAAGCAACCTTAATGAGTGATGAATCGGATGCTATACCTCGTCTTGGACTAAAAAAATTTAATTGGTGGAGCGAAGCCCTGCATGGCTTGGCAAATAATGATAGTGTAACCGTTTTTCCTGAACCGATAGGCATGGCAGCTTCCTTTGATGATGAATTAGTCTACAAAATTTTTAATGCTGTATCTGATGAAGTACGAGCCAAATACAACCAATCTCAAAAGAGAGGTTTGGAGAATCGGCGATTCCTTAGTCTTTCCGTTTGGACACCTAATATTAATATATTTCGCGATCCGCGATGGGGAAGAGGGCAGGAAACCTACGGTGAAGATCCTTACCTTACTTCGAGAATGGGAATTTCTGTTGTAAAAGGTTTGCAAGGTCCTACCGATAGCAGGTACAGAAAACTCTTAGCTTGTGCCAAGCACTTTGCCGTTCACTCTGGACCCGAATGGAGCCGGCATACACTCAATATTAATAATGTTGATCCACGCGACTTGAGGGAAACATATCTTCCTGCATTCAAATCTTTGGTTCAACAAGCAGGTGTTCGAGAAGTAATGTGTGCATATCAGCGTCTGGATGATGAACCTTGCTGCGGCAGTACACGATTACTTCAGAGAATACTGCGAGATGAGTGGGGCTTTAAATATCTTGTGGTTTCCGATTGCGGAGCAATTTCCGATTTCTATAACAGCCATAAAGTTTCCTCAGATGAAGTTCATGCTGCTGCTAAAGGAGTTCTTGCCGGAACTGATGTTGAATGTGCAGGTCCTTCATTTAAACAATTACCTGAGGCTGTAGAAAAAGGTTTAATTTATGAAGAGGATATTGATAAAAGTTTAATGCGGGTTTTAGTTGGTCGTTTTGATCTGGGAGAGATGGACGATGATGCATTGGTGCCATGGACAAAAATTCCAATATCAATAGTTAATAACGATGAACATAAAAAATTAGCTTTGGATATGGCGAGAGAGACAATGACTCTCCTTCAGAACAAAAACAGTATTTTACCTTTATCAAAATCTATAAAAAAAATTGCTGTAATTGGTCCCAATGCTGATGATGAGCGGCTGATGTGGGGAAATTACAATGGTAGACCTTTTAGCACAATAACGATACTTGACGGTATCAAAACTAAAATTTCCGATAAAAATATAGTGTATGACAGAGGATGTGACTTAACAGAGAAGATGTACATTGAAACTGTAATTGGAGATTGTTCAATAAACGGCAAGGCAGGAATTAAAGCCACATATTGGAACAACCGTGAATTAAAAGGTGAAGCTGCTGTTGTTGAACAAATAAACAATCAAATACAATTAACCACTGAAGGACAGCATGAATTTGCTTCTGGAGTTAACCTAATAGATTTCTCGGGTAAATACGAAACAGTTTATAAACCTTCGGAATCGGGAGAGGTTGTATTTAAAATAGAGCCAAGAGGAAGGTTCGAACTTATAGTAAATGCAGATACACTGTTTAAACCCCGAAGATGGGGACCTCGTACAATCCGTATTCCATTACAGGTTGAAAAAGGTAAAGAATATAAAATTGAAGCGAATTTCAGGCAGATAGGTAACTGGCCGGCAAGTCTTAGTTTAAACTTTGGTAAAGAAATACCTGTTAAATTTGATGAACTTATTAATAAACTAAAAGATATTGATGTGGTCATTTTCGCCGGCGGTATTTCATCTCAATTGGAAGGGGAACAAATGCCAGTCGAATTGCCTGGTTTTAAGGGTGGCGACCGTACTGATATAGAACTTCCGGAAATACAGCGTGAATGTATAAAAGAGCTTAAACAAGCTGGCAAAAAGATTGTTTTTGTAAACTGCTCAGGTTCTGCAATCGATTTTGTACCGGAAACAGAAAGCTGTGAAGCTATTCTCCAGGCATGGTATAGCGGTGAATCCGGTGGACAGGCAGTTGCAGATGTATTATTTGGTGATTACAATCCCTCAGGTAAGCTCCCAATTACCTTCTATAAAAATATAAACCAGTTACCGGATTTTGAAGATTATTCAATGAAAGGTCGTACTTATCGTTTTATGTCCGACCCACTTTTCCCATTTGGTTATGGATTGAGTTATACAACTTTCAAAATTGGTGATGCTCAAATTAGTAAAACTGAAATCAAAAAAGATGAAAGTGTTGAACTTAAAATACCTGTATCGAATACAGGTAAACAAGACGGAACTGAGACTGTTCAAGTTTATGTACATAAGGTTAATGATATAGATGGACCGATTAAAACGTTAAGAGGGTTTCAAAGGGTAAATGTGGCTGCAGGTAAAACAAGCAATGTTATCATAAATTTATCACCTTTATCATTCGAATTTTTTGATCGTAAAGCCGGTAAAATGGAAATAGCTAAAGGAGAATATGAAATATTCTATGGGACTAGTTCTGACAATAATGATCTAAAATCATTCAAAGTTACAATAGAATAGTTAAAAGAAAACCAATTGAGCTTACAACAAATTCATTCACATATTATGAAAGGATTAACCATGTCACGTTTACTTTATTTTTGTTTAGCGTTCTTTTTAACAATGAGTATTGCTAATGCACAGAGCATTGAGGGGAAATGGAAAGGTGAAATGCAAGGTCCGAATGGATCTTTTGAATTAATGTATAATTTCCATGTAGTAGGAGATAGTTTAACCGGTTCTCTTGAAACTCAAATGGGAGAAATTCCAATTAGTAATGGAAAGATAGATGGCAAAAAGTTCTCGTTTGATACAAGTTTTAATGATATGACTATGAGCCATCAATGCACGGTTATGGGAGATTCTATCTCTATGAAGTCACAGGGAATGCGAGGAGAAAGGGTAATGATTCTGAAGCGACTCGCTAAATCAAACAATGAATCGAAATAAGTTGGACATTGTTTCAGACCTAAAGATGTTGGGCAGATATTTAATACTTTTATTATTCATATCAGTATCAGTATCGGTTTCGTTTGCACAACAAAGCAATCAGGTTGAACTTGGAAAATTAAAGAACGGTGCAACTGTTTCATTTATCCGTACTGCAGAAGGTAAATGGGGTATCGAAATTTTTGGAGGAGCAGCTCCACACCTCACGCAAAAGTCACCCGCCAGAATTGAAGTCTTTGAGAAAGAAAATGAGCTTTATGAACTTAACTCCGGATACAATACCATCCGGAAATCGGACTCAGGTATAGATGCCAGTGCTGAAATAGTATATGGAAAAAAAGTTGTCTTTCGTATTCATGACACGTGGAATATAAGCGAAACTGTACTTTCAATTAACAGAAAAATAGAAGTGGTTGGGAATAATCCTGGAGGTTTCAATTCATCGATAGTTTTTATGGTCGATTCTGCAGTAAGCTGGAATGATATAAATTGTATGGCTCCAGGTGCTATATATGGTGATCCAACCTTCAATGGAGACCGGTCGCCTGGTGGTAAACTAAACTACGAGGCTCGAAGATTTCTTTTACGTGAAGATATGCTTCCGGCTCCCCTGTTTGCGCTTTCTTTCGGCAATGGTTCTTCGGTTGCCATGCTTGATCCATCACCAAATGGTGCATCGACAGATGAAGAAACAAAACTAGTAAAAAATGTTATGACCGATGCAAGATTTCAATTTGGTGCTTTTGGAACATGGCAGAAGGACGAAAATCCTATCGAGTTTGGTTTCCAGTTTCCCGGTACTATCAGCAGATATGCATTCGGACCAAATGCAGGCTCACAGCCAATATGGTTTCGCCGGTTTCATCCTATCTCTCAAGGAGTTAATCATAGTTACGAAATAAATTTCAGATTCGGTAACAAAGAGTCATTTAGTGATGTTACGCGTAATACCTGGCGATGGGCATGGAACACATTAAAACCGGCAGTTACTCCCATCGATGTTGATCAGGTGCGTCGGGTTCTTACCGATCATCTCGCTGATCAGGCTGCTACAATTGACGGGCGAACAGGAATCCCCTTTGCTGTGGCTACATTTGATACCACCGAACCTCAATGGAATTGGACTATGTCGTGTTATGGGTTTTGTAAGTAAGAACATCGAATGTGCCAATCAATTATTACTTGAAAGCAACCGTGACACTACCGTACGCGGAAAAAAAATGAGAAGTATCGGACTGAACATTATTTCATCGATGATTAATGCACTTTCTAAAATACCGCTTGAACAGTCAGGCTACGATCTTGCAACTGGAAAACCATGGACAGGTGATCATCAGGAATGGCTTGCACCTTTTATAAGAAATGCGACAGAAGGTATGAGGGTACTTGTACAAGCATATCAAAGAGAACGCAAACTTGGTCACGCACATCCTGAATGGTTAAGCTGGGTTAAAAAATATGTCGACTGGCTGATCTTACAGCAGCGGGATGATGGCTCATTTCCCCGGCGCTGGAAATCCGGAAGTAGTGAGGTCGCAGAACAAACAGGATCTACCAGCTATTGTCCGGTACCTTTGCTTATTTTAATGTCTCAAGAAACAGGTGACCCCAAATACATGCAATCAGCAATTCGTTCAGCAGAATATGTCTGGAAAAATTGGGGAGAAAAAGAACTCTTCGTTGGCGGTACTTGTGACAACCCGAATATTACCGATAAAGAAGCCGGGATGTTGAGTCTGGAAGCATATCTAAGTTTATATGAATCAACAAAAGATACTAAATGGCTTGAACGCGCAAAAGTTGCTGCAGATTATGCTGAAAGCTGGATATGGATTTGGAATCTTCCGATGCCAGTTGATGCGGATAATGCCAAACTGCACTGGAAGAAAGGAGTTCCGACAATTGGGCTTCAGGGAATATCGGCTCGCGGTCCGGGCGGAGCGGATGAATATCTGGACTGGTCCGCTCCATCTTATGCTAAGTTGTATTCTTATACAAAAGACGAGCACTATCTTTATGTCGCACGGGTTCTTTTGCATGACACCAAATCAATGGTTGCGCTTCCGGGACGCCAGTATGATATGAAAGGGATTGGATGGCAGCAGGAACACTGGAGCCTGGGTCCGGGGTGGTATGGCCGCGGACGCGGTGGACACAGATTCTGGCTCCCATGGGTTTCTGCAAATCATCTTCATAGTATTACCGGTATGTATGAACTCAACCCGGACCTTTATCAAAAATTATTTAAAGGAAATTGAAAAAGTAAATTCAATGAAAGATTTTCTGAATCAAAAAACTACCGGCGAGCCGAAAGGAATTAGCAGAAGACAATTTGTGAAGATAGCCGGAGTTTCTGCTTTGGGAATTTCTGCTTTAAGCTTTTATGATTTTGATACAAATGGAGTCTCTATTGTAATAGATAAGGATGATCAAACAGCAGGTTTGCATCCTTCGCAGTGGGCTGTAAATGAACTGGAGAAATCATTAAAGTTAGAAGGAATAGATGTATTCAGATGTGATATGATTTCTCAGGCAAGAGGTGAAGATTTAATTATTGTTGTTACCGGATCAGATTCAACTTTATCTCGAACGCTGTTAAAAAATTCAAAAATTGAAATTCCCAGATACAAATGAAGCTCTTGGATTAGTTCCTGTTAAATTTAATGACAAACAAATTCTATTGGCTTGCGGATATGACGCTCGCGGACTTGTTTACGCTTTGCTGGAACTTGCCGATCGTGTGCAATATTCCGTTCAGCCTTTGGATTCTTTGAAAATTCAAAAACCCGTTATTGAAAAACCTGCAAATAAAATCCGCAGCGTCAGCAGACTCTTTGTAAGCGAAATAGAAGATAAACCCTGGTTCTACGACCGCGAGATGTGGAAACAATATCTTACAATGTTAACCACGCAACGCTTTAATAGATTTAGTTTGAGTTTGGGAATAGGTTATGATTTTCTCCAGGATGTAACTGACGCATATTTCCTTTTTGCCTATCCGTTCTTTTTATCTGTTCCGGGATACAATGTAAAAGTACCGCAGCTCCCTGATGCGGAACGTGAGAAGAATCTCGAGATGCTTAAGTTTATAAGCGAACAGACAGTAGCCCGGGGCATTCAATTTCAGTTGGGAATCTGGATGCACGGGTATAAATGGCTGAATAGTCCTAATGCAAACTATACAATTGAAGGATTAACACCTGAAACTCACGGCGCATATTGCCGGGATGCTGTTCGACAACTTTTGAAAGCTTGTCCGGCTATCAGTGGAATAACGTTCCGGGTGCATGGAGAGAGTGGTGTAAAAGAAGGTAGTTACAATTTTTGGAAAACAGTATTTGACGGAGTAGCTACGTGTGGTCGAAAAGTAGAGATAGATATGCATGCGAAAGGAATAAACCAGGAAATGATAGACACGGCAGTTGCCACCGGAATGCCGGTCAATGTCTCTCCCAAGTACTGGGCAGAACACCTTGGCTTGCCTTATCATCAAGCAGATATTAGGGCGTTTGAAATTCCAAAGGCGGATCAAAAAGCGGAAGGATTAATGAACCTGAGTGCTGGCTCGAGAAGTTTTATGCGCTACGGTTATGGTGATCTATTTAAGGAAAACAGGCAGCACGGTATCTTGCACAGAATCTGGCCGGGCACACAACGAGTTTTGCTTTGGGGTGATCCTGAAATGAGTTCTGCTCACTCAAAAAATTTCAGTTTTTGCGGTAGTGTCGGAGCCGAACTTATGGAACCGCTTTCATTCAAAGGCCGGCGGGGTTCGGGAATTGCAGGTGGTCGTTGCGCTTATTTGGATAAATCATTAAAACCTAAATGGGATTGGGAAAAATATCTTTACAGTTACAGAGTTTTTGGCAGGCTGGCTTACAATCCTGCTACTGAACCGGATGTTTGGCGCCGATATTTGGTTAAACAGTTTGGTGCGGGGAGCGATGAAGTTGAGTTAGCTTTGGCAAACGCATTCCCCATACTTCCGATTGTGTTAACTGCTCATGGAGCTTCGGCTGGTAACAATACTTACTGGCCCGAGATATACACTAACCAATCTTTGGCCGATCCCAAACAGAATCCGTATTGGGATACTCCATCGCCCCAGGTTTTTGGCAATGTCAGCCCGATGGATCCTCAATTGTTTATGCGTATCAACGATTTTGCCGATGAATTGTTAAAAGGTAAACGCAGCGGAAAATATTCTCCAATCGAATATGCACAATGGATAGAGGACTATGCTGAGGCTGCAGATAAACATCTTGCCGCGGCAAAAAACAGTTCTAAAGGAAAACAAAAACCTGAATTCCGCAGAATGGCTATTGATGTAACGATAGCAGCAGGCTTAGGTCGTTTCTTTGGAGCCAAATTCAGAGCCGGCGTTC
Source organism: uncultured Ignavibacteria bacterium (assembly GCA_963727535.1). Taxonomy (GTDB): domain Bacteria; phylum Bacteroidota; class Ignavibacteria; order Ignavibacteriales; family Ignavibacteriaceae; genus RBG-16-34-14. The sequence goes on along the minus strand of CAVSGR010000001.1, from coordinate 623,258 downwards.
TCTTCGGAATCTTTAAGCAAAGCGGCGACCGCACTGCATTGGAATTATCTATAAAAACTTATCATAAGGCAAGGAACTTCTGGATAGAACTTGCAAATATTGCGAGGGATGTTTATAAACATAACATCACCATTGGTGAATACGATCTGATTCGGGGTCACTGGCTTGATAGGTTGCCCGCAATAGATGAAGATATCGATTTTATGAGAAAAATATTGGAAGAAACCCCAACTGAAAATGCTACTCAGCAGGACAATGTACGATTGGCTATACAGGAAGCTTTGGGACGACCCAAACGTGATTTTGCAATTTGTCACCATGAGCAGCCGAAACATTTTAAAGTCAGAGAACCCATTAAGATAGAAATATCAATTGAGAAATCAATTAAATCAGTGCTGTTATATTATCGTCATGTAAATCATGCCGAACGATTCAAAACAGTGGAAATGCAGCGAACAGATAAAAGTTATCGGGCAACCATTCCGGCTGATTATACCGACACTTTGTATCCTCTTCAATATTACTTTGAAGTGAGAGAAAAGCCAGATAACGCATGGTTGTACCCGGGTTTAACAGCGAATTTAACACAACAGCCATACTTTGTATTAAGGAAAACATAATTTAAAAAATGGTGTAATCGAAAATGAAAAAATTAATCTTATCAATTCTATTTGGAATTTTACCGTTTGTTTTAATAGCTCAGAACAAAGTTACATTAGTTACAGATTCGGCAGAAACACAGATAAGTAAAAACATCTACGGACATTTTGCAGAGGATTTGGGAAGGTGTATTTACGGCGGATTTTTTGTTGGTAAGGATAACACCAAAATTCCAAATACAGACGGAGTGCGAAATGATGTGATAGATGCTCTCAAGAAATTAAAAATACCGATTCTTCGTTGGCCCGGCGGGTGTTTTGCAGATACTTATCATTGGGAAGATGCCATAGGACCACAAAATGAGAGAAAACCAATTGAAAATCTTGCCTGGGGTAATGTGAGGGAAGATAATAGTTTTGGTACGACTGAGTTTTTAAATATGTGTGAATTGCTTGGTGCGGAACCCTATCTTGCTGTTAATATGAATACCGGAACGGTAAGGGAAGCAGTTGAATGGGTACAATATGCAAATCATGCTAATGGAACAAGCTATTTAACTGACATGCGTGAAAAGAATGGCCGTGATAAACCGTGGAATGTAAAATTTTGGGGAATAGGAAATGAATCTTGGGATTGTGGTGGAAGTATGACGGTTGACCATTATATAAATTTATACAAACAATTTGCGACTGCAATGACTAGTTACAGTAATACCGAAAAACTTTTTAGAATAGCAGTTGGTCCCGGTGGTCCCGGAAATAAATGGACAGAAGAAATTATGAAGAACATACCTGCCAGAAGATTTGAAGGCATTTCAATTCATCATTATTCTGTTACAAACTGGGGTAACAAAAGTTCATCAACAAAGTTTACAAATGATGAATATTTTAAAACTATGCAGCAAGCATGGCGTATGGAAAATGTGATTAGCAGTAACAGTAAAATAATGGATAAATATGATCCAAAGAAAAGAGTCGCAATAGTTGTTGATGAATGGGGCGGTTGGTATGAAACCGATCCTGAAGGTAACGGACAATTATACCAGCAAAATACAATGCGTGATGCAATGATTGCCGGAATTACGTTGAACATATTTAACAATCATGCGGACCGTGTTAAAATTGCAAATCTGGCACAGATGGTAAATGTCCTTCAATCAGTTATACTTACAAACGAACAAAAAATTATTCTTACTCCTACATATTATGTAATGGAGATGTACAATGTTCACCAGGACGCAGAACTGATACCGATTCACATTACCTCGAATGATTTTGTATTGAATAACACAAAAATTCCTGCTCTATCTGTTTCTGCTTCAAAAGATCAATCAGGTAAGATTCACATTTCACTTACAAATATTGATAATATAAACGGTCAATCGGTTGATATTGATTTGAAAGACTTTGATGCTAAAAAAATTACTGGGAGGATTTTAACATCACCGGATGTTCACGATCATAATACATTTGAGAATCCTGTAAAAGTTGAACCTAAAACTTTCAGCGATTTCACAATCACAGGAGAAAATCTTAAAGTAAATATGCCTCCTATTTCGGTTATAGTTTTGGAATTGGTTCCTTAGTTTTTAAGTAAAAGTTAATGTTTAATTCAAAAGAGATTCGTTCTCATTTTTTGCATACAAGAATCTAAAATTCTATTCTAAAAGAGGTGTACTATGAAAATATTCCGAAATATCATGATGCTCGTATTCGGCATCTTTGTTATATTGGCGCTTCAGGGTTACTCTGGTATATCCGGTAGTGCTGTTCACAGCACAACAGCCGGTGATACTACTCGTAGTCTTGCGCCATACTTTGAGCCTGTTACATCTTCCCCCAAGGCTCCGGACGCTGACGGATTTCTCCAGCGCTGGCTGCTTCTTGAACCTATTGACAAACCAAACCGCAGCAACACCGTGTTTACAGACAGCTACATTCGAAACGCTTTTGATACCTTATACTTTCCCACCCAATTTACAGCTGTTCCCCAAGATGGTGATAAAGTGAAGGTAGGGGATCAGGAACTGGTATGGCATGCCCTGGACGCTACCAATTTCAATGTTAAACTTTTTCGTTTCGCCTATGGTTTGAATAAAAAGATATACGGCGTTCTGTTCTGGGCAGTTACTATTGTTAATAGCCCAAGTGAGATGAAGAATGTTCGTATGGCAGTCGGTTCTAATTCGGCATCTATGTGGTGGCTTAATGGCAAAGAAGCTGTCATCCTCTCTGGTGATCGTCGTATGGTTATGGATGACTGTGTTTCCAATCGACTCACACTTAAAAAAGGTCAAAACATTATTCGAGGTGCCGTAATCAATGGTCCGGGTATGAGTGATTTTTGTGTACGCTTTATAGATGAGAATGGTAATCCAATTAAGGATCTTACCATGAACATTGAAAGTGCTGGGAAATAATGAATTATACTTTTTTTAATCTTAATAGTTTTGTTATTGGAGGTTTTATGAAATTCCGTATTCTAACAGCAGCGGTTTCTGCCCTGCTCTTGTTCTGGCTATCTGGTTCGGCATTGGCTCAAGTTGGCGAACCTTACATCCATTATCCATCAACCGTAACGCTGTGCGACGGCAAGTATTACACTTTCGGTACTGGCGGCGGCGGTTTGATTTCCGACGACGGCTGGGTTTGGCACAGAGGTGCTGTACGTCCCGGCGGTGGAGTAGCCCCGGATGTTATTCATATAGGTGATCGTTACTACGTATCTTATGCAAAAGGCGGCGGCGGATTGGCAGGCGGACACGCAAGCAATGTTTATGTTATGTGGACCAAAACACTTGATCCCCAATTCTCCCGACTTCGGATTTAAAGATGAAACCATCGTTGCCTCGTCTAACGGTGTTGAGGACTGCGATGCAATTGATCCGGCATTTCTTCTTGATCCCAATGGTAGACTATGGCTCACTTACGGAACGTATTATGGTTTCATCAGAATTGTTGAGCTTGATCCCAGGACGGGAAAACGTATTGCAGGTAACAAAGCAAAAGATATCGCTATTGACTGCGAAGCTACGGCAATGATGTATCGCGATGGATGGTACTATCTGCTTGCTACTCACGGTACATGCTGTGATGGTCCAAACTCTACTTATAATATTGTTGTGGGCAGATCTAAAAATATAACGGGACCTTATGTTGATAATATGGATGTACCTATGCTTAAAGGCGGCGGCAAGTTCGTGGTTGGCGCCAGAGGTCACTTAGCTGGGGCGGGACACTTCGGTCTGATGGATCTGGGCGACGGTGTTCAGAAATTCTCCTGCCATTACGAGGCTGATCTGGATAGAAGCGGACGTAGTGTACTGCACATTCAATCACTGCTCTGGAAAAATGGATGGCCTGTTGCAGGTGATGACTTCAAGGGAGGTACCTTTGAGATTCAATCCCAACGCAGTGGCTACGGGCTCGAACTTGTTGTAGACTTCGTGCGAATGCCCCGCGGTATGAGAGGCTTTTTTAGGCGGGACAATAACGAACCTGTGAAACCAATTCAACCGCAGGAACTATCAGAAGTAATTGATGGTTGGCCGACAGGCAATATCGGCGTTCGCATAGGGGATTTCTTATCCCGCCCTCACCAGGTGTGGTCAATTACACCTGTTGATAGTGTTGGCGGATATCCAGGTTCGCCATATTTCAAAATTACTATCGCCGGAACAGATCGCACGCTGGCTGCAACTTCAGCCAGCGAGGTTGTAACAGTTCCAACTTTTACTGGTGCACCGGAACAACTCTGGCGAATAGACCAGTTGATTGATGGTACTTATCGTATAATGCCTAAGGTTGTACCAAATTCAAAAGGACCTTTAGCTTTGATCGCTGTGGGTAATAGTACACCCACACTGGCTAAATTCGATCCCAAAAGCGACAAGTCGCGTTGGAACTTTAAGACGCCGTGAAGATAGTAAAGCAACTAAAATCATTTAAGGAGATTTAAAAATGAAACAAATACTCCGAACTGTTTTACTGATTGCTTTATCAATTAGTGAAATTTGTTTAGCACAAACAGGTCAGGTTTTGATTAACTCAAATGTGGTTGGTACAGTTCACCCTAATCCTTACAATCTTTATGGTGCAGAATATCCACGAATAGAAGCTGATTCGCGTGTTACCTTCCGCTTTAATGCACCAGATGCACAGAAGGTGCAGGTTGCCATTGCCAATGTTCCCTTTGACATGGTTAAAGGTGATGACGGTGTGTGGACTTACACAAGTGAACCACAGGATAAAGGTTATCACAATTATTGGATGATTGTTGATAGCGCAATCGTGCTGGATCCGGCTACCAATGCATTCATCGGTTATAGCCATATGTGCAATGGATTTGAAATACCCGATCCTGACGGCAGTTTTTATGATTTAAAAGATGTACCTCACGGTAACGTGCTTATCGAGAATTATTTTTCCAAGACGATCAGTGCTTGGCGCCATATTTTTGTTTACACGCCTCCGGGATATGAAACCAACACTTCAACGCGTTATCCTGTGCTTTATCTTCAGCACGGCGGTGGTGAAGATGAACGAGTGTGGATTGAAATGGGAAGAACTAATCTAATACTCGATAACCTGATCGCTGAAGGAAAAGCAAAACCATTCATTGTTGTTATGGAAACCAGTGCTGCCTATAAACCGGGTGAAGTTCCTCCAAAACCATTTAGACCGGGACCAAATGGAGAAAGACAGAGAACACCTCCGGATAGCACACGATTTCGAAGGCTTTTTTCATTTGATACTTACAAAGACGTGATGCTCAATGATCTGATTCCGTACATCGATGGTAAATTCAGAACATTATCTGACGGTAATAACCGAGCAATGGCAGGCTTGTCGATGGGTACATTTGTAACTAGAGTCGTTGCCTTGGCTAATCCCGATAAGTTCTCTTATATCGGTATCTTCAGCGGAGGGACTGTTGCCCCATCAAATATTTTGGACAAATCAAAAGTAAAACTTGTATTTATGAGTTTTGGTAGTCGTGAAAGAGGATCAGATGGTCTCAAGGATGCAGCGGATGCATTACAGCAGGCAGGTATAAATGCTGTTTCCTATGTTTCTCCTCTTACTGCTCATGAATGGCAATCGTGGAGACGCAGCTTATGTGAATTTGCGCCGCTTCTGTTTAAAAACTAAAGGAGAAAAATTATGAAACTGTATGTTATTGGGTTGATTTTATTACTGGCTTTTTCGGTCCGCTGAGTTTAGCACAGACAGATCAACCAACTGTTAAAGAAGACTTTAAACCTTCGACATTAAATCAACCGGGACAGGAATACCCGCAGGTTAACTCACAAGGTTATGCAAGATTTCGCATCATAGCCCCTGATGCTCAAAGTGTTAATGTAAGTCTGGGGCTTGGTGGAAGAGGAGGAACTACTCTTACAAAAGCTGAAGATGGAGCATGGGTGGGAACCACTGAAGGACCATTGGATAAAGGTTTTCACTACTACCATCTTACGGTTGACGGAGGAACATTTAACGATCCCGGTACTTTGAATTTTTATGGTTCTATTCGTTGGGAAAGCGGCATTGAAATTCCTGCTCCGGATGCAGGACTTCTATGCTCTCAAGAATGTTCCTCATGGTAAAGTGCAGCAGATTCTCTTTCCATCTAAAAGCACAAACACTTCACGCAGAGCTTTTGTTTACACTCCGCCCGATTACGACAAAGATCAGACGAAGCGATATCCTGTGTTGTACCTGCAGCATGGCTGGGGCGAGGATGAAACTGCATGGAGTAACCAGGGTCATGCAAATCTTATCATGGATAACCTGATTGCTGAAGGCAAGATAAAACCCTTCATAATCGTAATGACTTATGGTATGACTAATGAAGTTAAGATCGGTGGTCTCAGGAATTTCAAGATCGAACCATTTCAAACAGTTCTGGTAGATGAATTGATTCCTTATATCGACGCAAATTTTCGTACGCTTTCAGATCGAAGTCATCGCGCAATGGCTGGGCTCTCTATGGGTGGAATGGAAACCAAGACGATCACGCTGGCTAACCTGGATAAGTTTTCGCAAATCGGACTTTTCAGTGGCGGAACATTCTCTATGAATGATGTCAACAATACGCCAGGTTTCAAGGAAAAAGTTAAATTAGCATTTGTTAGTTTTGGCAGCCGTGAACTTAGAAAACCGCGGTAACAGACCGGGCTTTTTTGGTGGTGACCCAAAAACGAACGCAGATTCCCTGAAACAAGATGGTATTAATAGTGTCTTTTACGTTTCGCCTGGAACAGCACATGAGTTTCTGTCATGGAGACGAAGTCTGCATGAATTTGCACAGCTTTTATTTAAGGATTAGAATATTGGTTAAAGAGAGTGTGTGAATTTTATTCATCGATACTTTTATACACTCTCTTAGTTCTCTTTATTTAGAATGTTAAATAATTTTGTTAACAGTTATAGTTTTAAACTTTTAAAACAAATGGAGAAAAAATGAAAACAATTATTACAGTTCTTTTGTTGTTGGTAATTGGTATAACCAGTAACGCACAAACACTGGACGGTAGCTGGAAAGGTAAATTTAGCGGACCAAACGGAGATATGGATTTAGTCTTTACTTTTAAAGTAAATGCGGATACACTTAATGGAGATGTCACTTCGGAAATGGGATCATTACCTATCGAAAATGGAAAGATAACAGGGAAATGATTTTTCATTTGATGTAAATGTTAATGGACAGGTAATAAGTCACACTGGAGTTTTGGATGGTGATACTGTAAAACTAAGTATGCCCTTTGGAGATCAGGTGATGGAATTAAGCAGGGTAAAAGAAGAATCTAAAATTAATGGTAAATGGATTGGTAATATCAGTAGTCCGCAAGGAGATATGGAATTAACATTTACATTTAAAGTAGACGGGAACACCTTAACAGGAAAGAATTCTTCCGCTATGGGAGAAAATGAATTGACCAACGGGATAGTAAATGGAAATGAATTTTCATTTGATGTAGATACAGGTGGAATGATCATCAAACATAAGTGTAAGTATCTTGATGACGATACAATTGACGTAATTGCAATTGTTATGGATAATGAAATGAATATGAAATTAACAAGAGTAATTAAATAGAATTTCTGAAATTATATTTTTTATAGAAATTTTTCTAATTCAAGTTTAGAAAACTTATCCGGATAACAACTAAACAAATATGTTCTCTTGTTTTATAAAATATCTGATGAAAAATTAAATTGATGATTCAATATTTTTTTGGAGAAAGAGGTAATGAAGTATAAACTTTTAATGTATCTGTTGATGGGATTATTTTTAATAAATACTAAAGTACTTTCACAAGATCAGAATTTTTACATTTTCGTTTGCTTTGGACAGTCAAACATGGAAGGCTTTCCGGGAATTGAAGAGCAGGACAAGAAGAATGTGGATGATCGCTTCCAGGTTCTGGCAGCTGTTGATTTTCCAAAACTAGATAGAATAAAAGGACATTGGTATACTGCTGTTCCTCCATTATGCCGTCCTATGACAGGTCTTTGTCCCGCTGATTATTTTGGCAGAACTATGGTTGCTAACCTGCCCAAGAATATCAAAGTGGGAGTCATTAATGTTTCTGTAGCAGGATGCAAAATTGAATTGTTTGAAAAAGATAATTATCAATCTTATGATTCAACTGCTCCACCTTGGATGAAAAATATTATTAAACAATATGACGGAAACCCTTATCAGTATCTTGTTGATATGGCAAAACTGGCGCAGAAAGATGGTGTCATCAAAGGAATTCTGCTGCATCAGGGAGAATCAAACACAAATGATAAAGATTGGCCTGAAAAAGTAAAAGGCATATATGACAATCTAATAAAAGACCTAAACTCGATCGCTGAAAAAGTGCCATCTGCTTGCCGGCGAAGTTGTGAATGCTGACGAGAGATGGTGCTTGTGCAAGCATGAATAAAATCATTGACGAGTTGCCGCAGACAGTTCCCAATTCATATGTTATTTCTTCAGCCGGTTGCCCAGCCAGACAGCAGCATTTACATTTTACAGCGGCAGGTTATAGAGAGTTTGGAAAACGATATGCTGAAAAAATGCTTTCTCTTATTGGGCTATAAATTCAACGGAACCTGAAACAGGACAGAGTTCTGAAGAAAACAAATAGATTAGATTTAATTAAAGGAATCATTTTTATGAAGAAAAATATTATTTTTTAATTAGCGATTTTTATATCGTTAGCTGCCGGTTTTGCCATTGCGCAGTCCGACACAGTCGAGACACCTGTTAAAGTTGAAGAAGGATTGTTACAGGGTACATATGAAGATGGATTGACAGTTTACAAAGGCATCCCGTTCGCAGCACCTCCAGTTGGTGATCTTAGTTGGCGCGCGCCTCAGCCTGCAGCAAAATGGGAAGGTGTACTGCAAGCTGATAAATTTGCACTTGGTCCGATACAGGGTTGGGGTTCTCCGTCGGATATGAGTGAAGACTGCCTGTATTTAAATGTTTGGACTCCTGCTAAATCAGCTGATGATAACATCCCTGTGTTTGTTTGGATTTATGGAGGAGGTTTCAACGGTGGTTCTACTTCTGTTCCAACTTACAGTGGAGAAAATCTGGCTAAAAAAGGTGTGGTGCTGGTTAGTATTGCATACCGCGTTGGTCAACTTGGATTTATGGCACATCCTGAGTTAAGTGCAGAAAGTCCGCAATCACGTTTCGGGAAATTACGGTCTTCTTGATATGATAGCTGCTCTTAAATGGATTAAGAAAAATATTGCAGCGTTTGGTGGGGATCCAAATAAAGTTACAATATTCGGAGAATCGGCGGGAGGAATTGCTGTTAGCATGCTTTGCGCATCTCCACTCGCTAAAGGATTATTTGAAGGTGCTATTTCCGAAAGTGGTGGTTCTTTCGGACCTCCACGGTCCACAACTTATCCCGGTGAAAACATGAAACTTCTTGCCGATGCAGAACAAGCCGGATTAGCATATACTAAAAAGTGCCGGTGTTTCATCCATCGCGGAACTAAGAAAAATTCCTGCAGATAAACTTGCCGGCTATAAGAGGATTAGCATGGCCGATCATCGATGGATATGTTATTCCAGATGATCAATACAAACTTTACGAAGCGGGCAAGTTCAATGATACTCCAATCTTGGTTGGTTATAACTCAGATGAAGGTGCAAGCTTTTCTCCACCTAAAACTCCAGATGATTATATAGCCAGTGTAAAGAAACGTTATGGTCCATTTGCAGAAAAGCTTTTAAAAGCTTATCCCACTGATTCTACGACGGTACCAAAAACCACTCGCGACCTGATGCGTGATGCAGCATTTGGCTGGCATACATGGAGTTGGGCTCGGCTTGAATCAGAGATAGGAAAATCAAAAGTATACTATTATTATTTTGATCAACATCCTGATTATCCGGAAGACTCGCCAAGAGCAGGATACGGTTCACCGCACGGTCAGGAAGTGGCTTATGTTTTTGAGCATCTTAATCCTTCGGATAGTAATTTAACAAAATCCGATTTTGAAATTTCTGAAGCCATGGCAACCTATTGGACTAACTTTGCCAAATATGGTAATCCTAATGGTAAAGGTATTCCTGAGTGGCCTGCCTTCAGCGATGACAATCCTGTTGTGATGTATTTCAGCAAGACGCCGCATACGGGACCGGTACCAAGCTCCGCCTCACTTAAAGTTCTTGATGACTATTTCAAATGGCGTCGAACACCAGAAGGAGAAGCGTGGGCAAAATGATTATTTCGAAACAATCACAGCTATAATAAAAATATTGAAGCTCTTGTTTCTGCTTTTTTATAATGTTTCTTTTTGATTTAGTAATGGAAGTATTAACATCAAATAATGTGAACTATAATATGAAAAAAAAATATTTTCTAGCCGCTGTATTTGTAATGCTTACAGGCCTTACAGTTGCACAGCATCCCGCCCCTGTAAAGGTTGAAGAAGGTTTACTTCAGGGAACATTTGAAAACGGAGTTACAGTTTACAAAGGTGTTCCGTATGCCGCACCGCCGGTTGGTGATTTGCGTTGGCGTGCACCGCGTCCTCCCAAACCCTGGGAAGGTGTGCGAAAGGCAGATAAATTCTCAGCAAATCCAATTCAGGTAATGGTAAATGGATTAGGCCCGTGGACCCCTGAATATCAACCGCAAGGGGGAGTGAGTGAAGACTGTCTGTATCTGAATATATGGACTGCTGCGAAATCATCGAAAGAGAAACGTCCTGTGGTTATGTATATTCCGGGTGGTGCATTCACCGGCGGTTCAGGCAATGTGCCTGTGTACAATGGAACAAACCTGGCAAAGAAAGGATTGGTTGTTGTTACAATAAACTACCGGGTAGGAGTGATCGGGTTTCTTGCGCTTCCGGAATTAACAAAAGAATCTAAACACAATTCTTCGGGGAATTACGGACTACTGGATCAGGTAGCCGCACTTAAATGGATCAAGAGGAATATCTCTGCATTCGGAGGAGACCCGGCTCGTGTAACAATAATGGGACAATCTGCAGGGGCAGCTTCTGTAAATTATCTTACTGCATCGCCTCTTGCAAAAGGACTGTTTATTCGTGCAATTGCTCAGAGCGGTACCAATGTCAGCATTGGTCCGGGAGTAAGTCTGGCACCGGCAGAACAGAACGGGGCAAAGTTTACCAAAGCATTGGGCGCTTCAACATTAGCTGAATTAAGAGCAATACCGGCAGGTGATTTGCTTGCTGCTACCAAAGGTGAGTTTCGTTTTTTCCCGATTGTGGACGGATGGTTTCTGCCAAAAAGTGGTGATGAAATTTTTCAAGCGAACGAGCAGAATGATGTTGCTACAATAACCGGCTGGGTTGCAGACGAAGGCAGCTACAACAATAATTATGGCAAAGTTCCGGCAGAAGATTTGAAAAAACAAGCAGAACAACAGGCGGGTTCGCTGGCAGTTGAGATTTTGAAACTTTACCCGGCTTCCACCGATGCCGAAGCAGCGGAATCGCAGAAAAAGTTTGCACGTGATATGTCTATGGTCTCCATGTATCTGTGGGCAGAAAAACGAGAGAAGGTTTGCAAGACAAATATATACACATACATCTTTACGCATCAGGAACCTGGCGCAACTAAAGAACGCTATCTTGTTTTCCACTCCTCTGAGCTTCCATACGTATTTGATAACCTGAATCGCTCAACCGGCCGTGGAAAGAAGAAGACGAAAAGATAGCGGAGATAATGTCTGACTATTGGATAAATTTTATCTCAACGGGAGATCCGAATGGAAACGGATTACCCAATGGTTTTCGTAAAAGAGAAACCACACAGAGACGATGGAATTGGGTGACAAAATGGAACCGAGACCAATTACCAGCAAAAATAAATTCAAAGTACTGAAGAAACTATTTTAAGGTAGGATACACTAAGAATAGAGTAAAGAATGAATTTAGGAGAAACTTATGAAGCGTAGAGTTTTTCTCAGGAACAGCGCTTTTTTTGCTGGTCTGCTAAGCACTTTAAAACTATCCTTTCTGTTCCCCGAAAGTAGAATAGATTCTGAAAAATCATCCCTGATTTCCAATCAGAGTTCAACCCTTCTAAGAAAAGCACAAGAGGATATTCGTTCGACTGAGTATCTTCGAAGGGTTAAGAAGAATAAATTTTTGACTAAGCCTCCTGGAATTTCCGGAATCAAAATTGACTCCTGAAGTTCGGGTAACACCAATGTCACTAACGGAACGGCTTAAGCGGAACATCGTACCGCGTCACGGATTCTGTAGTATCACTCTAGGCAAAACGACGAGAGATTGTATAACTTCTGGCAATGGTGCGATGAATATTGAACTAGCAGGAGATCCGTATTCTGAACAAATTCTCTTTCATCATGAAAGTTTGCTTAAGCCATGGCACAGACCACTAGAGGTACCAAAAGTTGCAGACATATTTCCGCAAGTGAGACAAATGGTAATGGACGGGAAATATCAGGAAGCTATTGAATTCGCTTTTAAGGAAATGGAGAAAGGTCCTATTAAGCAGAATACATGGGGATACCCGACAATACCAGCATTCCTTATGCGTCTTGATTTTCCAAAGACTGCATTGGTAAAGAACTATCTCCGCACCGTCGATTTTGAAAGTAGTGAAGCAAATATTTATTGGAACTACAAGCATGGCGATTGGCTTCGCAAAACGTTAACCTCACGTCCAGATAACGTTATTGTTCAATTGCTTACCGCTCCGAAAGGACAGTTTGTGAATACACGAGTCACACTGTCGGAAGCACCGGGAAGAAGGCGTCCAAGTTGGAGTAATGATACTTCAGTGCGCTCAGTGACGAGCAGCCGCGAAAGCGAAATTAAGAATGGCTTTAATGAAAAACTATTGATTTACAAGTGTCTTTTAGATTCTTCCACAGACAACAGTGGTTACGCCGGTGTAGTTCGGGTGATTTGCAATGGTGGTTCTGCCCGGATGGATAATGATACTTTAGTTATAAAGAATGCATCATTTGTAATGCTCCTCACCCGCATCGAATGGTTTGCAGACTACAGCGAGGATAAGGTGGAAACCTTGAGGATTGCAGTAGAGCAGTTAACACCTGACTATGAGACATTGTCCGAGATGCACCGTAAAGTTCAGTCGGAGGCTTTTAACCGTGTTACAGTAGATTTTGGTGGCGCTTCTCAATACGGTATGTCTACAGAAGAACTTTTTGCAGACCAAAGATCGCGTATCGATTACTTGCCCGGTTTGCTGGAGAAGATTTTTGAAATGGGACGCTACTTGTTCATTCTTACTAGCGGTAAATATCCCAACATGCAGGCTGAAACAAATGCGAATATTAACCTGCAAATTTCTCCTGGCGTACAAGGCGACTTTAGGGAGGGTATGGATGCATACTTCAATTGGATGGAGAGCTTAGCTCCAGACTTCAGAGTAAACGCAAAGAACATTTTCGGAATGCGCGGCACACATTATTCTCTTTGGCCGGACAAAGGAATGGGTGTTACATTCCATTACTCCAATGCTATTTCGACCGGAGAGATCTGGCCTCACCCATATTAGATTTCTGCTGGGGGATGGTGTTTACGTCCATTTTGGGATCACTATCTCGTAACCGGGGATATGGACTTTCTCCTTGATCGTATGGTTCCGGCATATAAGGAGTTGGCGCTCTTTTACGAGGATATCTTAACTGTTACCGACAAAGATGGGAATTACATATTCGTTCCATCTTTCTCCCCAGAGAATAATCCGGGGAACCTGAATCCTTCAAAAATGTTGGTGATTAATGCTTCCATGGATATAGGTGTGTGCAGGGAAGTACTGACGAATTTCATCGAGGCATGTGAGACCCTAGGTTCTGATGCTGGTAACGTATCTAAATGGAAAGCGATGTTAGAGAAATTGCCGCCTTATCTAATGGAGAATGATGGCACCTTGAAGCAATGGTCCTGGCCCACATTGGAAGAACGTTACAGCCATCGTCATGTTTCTCATCTTTACAGTATTTGGCCAGGAGACGAAATTGATCCTGACAGTACACCGCAGCTTGCGCGAGCCGCAGTGATCGTTGACAGGAGACGCACGCCAGAGAGATTAGCTGCACATGGCGGCTGCCATCGCGCTTTGGTTGGGGCTCGGCTAAAAAGACTGCTTTATGGTAGATACAGAATTAAGACAATTGATTGAGCAGGGATATTTTACCACTACACTCAGGAGTTTACATGGTACGTATGCCTGACCTATGCCAGATGCACAAGGCGGAATTCAAACCATCATGATGGAAATGCTGGCGTACTCGCGTCCTGGTGTGATTGAAGTACTTCCCGCTTTACCTCCTTCGTTAGTAAAGGGTTCAATCAACGGGATGCTTACCCGTTACTTTCCCAGGATCAATAAGTTAGCTTGGGACATTAATGAGCGAACAGTGATCGTAACCATTACTTCAGTGATAAAGCAGTACATCACTTTAATTACACCATATAGAATTGATGATATCACAGCACCATAAGGAATGCTTCTATCAACACACCAGTCAGGAAAAGCTGAGTATGACTGACATTTGCCGAAGAATATGCCTGTAGAGTTACATCTAAAATTAGGCAACCACAAACCGTTAAATTGGGTTACTCAAGTAAATGAGCAAATGGTTCAAGCAAGATAATGCAAAATTAAAAATGAAAATGAAAAAATTATTTATAATATGTAAACGTAGTTGTTGTGCTACTGCCGCGAGTCTGACAGCACAGGAAACATTGATGTCGGTACAACAGGTTGGGATGTTAAAAAACCGGTAATGGCTGCTGCTTGTGAAACCGGATGTCCCTGGGGAGAGCTTGGTGATTTTGTTAAAGAAGCAATGGAACCTTTTGGCTATTCTGTTATTCTTTGCCGTAATTGTAACCGGTGATATGGACCGCGTCTTGTTTCTGAACATGATTATCCACCGGCCCTTGATGAAATAAATCTTGAAGATGGAGTTAATGTTCGTGTTAATGCACCTGTTGATTTTGGTGTGACCTCAAGTGCAATGTTGAGCTCAGCATATAACAATAAACTTGCTGGTCAGGGACCGTTTCGTAACCTCCGGCTTATTGCCAAAATAGAAGATCCATTTTATTATCTGGTTGCAGTTAAAAAAGAATCGGGGATCAAAGACTTCAACGTTATCAAACAGAAACATATGCCTGTAAGAATTATGGGTACCGATGGTAATATGATGATCATCCTGAAATATTATGGAATAACTACAGATGATATTAAAGAATGGGGAGGTAATACCCGGGTTACAGTAGAAGAAGCTTTAAAAGGTAAGTTTGATATTATCGCTGGTTTCCTTGCAAGTCCTTCGATGAATCCTGAATCTTCCTACTGGACAGCTTTAAGTCAAAAATTTGATCTCTATTTTTTAGAACTACCTGAAGACTTGTTAAAACTAATTGCGCAACAAAATGTTGATGCTGAATTTGTCGAAGTTCAAAACAGTTTGCTTAAAGGTATCAACCGCAGGATCAAAACTCTGGGCAGATCAGGAGAAGCTATCTTTGCACGGGATGACACTCCGGAACAAGCTGCTTATGATCTGGCTAAAGCTATTGATGAAAATCATGGAGCATTAAAGTGGTTCATCAGAATATATACTTATGATCCGAAAACTGTCTGGAAAAATTTTGGTGTGCCTTTACATCCCGGTGCTGAAAAGTATTACAGGGAAGCTGGATACATAAAGTGATGAATTGTTGAGATAATCATTAAATCATCATATTATAGTTTTGTGATAATAAAATTATGAAATGAAAAAGTTGATAAAATAATTTCAATCTATAATCCTTGATAAAACAGGAGTGATCATGAAAAAGATATTTTTCACCTTATTAATAGTTCTTCCATTTTCTTTATTCTCTCAAACCGCAAAAATCAAAATCGATATAGATAGAACAATCGGAGAGATTGATCCTAACATTTACGGTGTATTTATGGAACCTATCCATTTCAATGGAAGGAGAATGGGTTTACCCGACACAGTTGATTTCAATACAGTTTATGGAAATCTATACGACCCATCTTCGCCTCTTGCGGATGAGAACGGATTCAGAAGAGATTACATCGATGCGATGAAAGAACTCAAGATAACTAACATGCGCTGGCCGGGAGGAAATTTTGTTATGGGATACAATTGGCAGGATGGTATCGGACCTAGGGACCAGCGTCCCGCTCGAATTAATCTTGCCTGGGGTGGAATTGATAATAATCATGTAGGCACAGATGAATGGATTGAATTAAATAAATCCATTGGCAGTGAAAATGTTGTTTGTGTAAATCTTGGTCTTAGTAATATTCAGGAAGCATGCTACTGGGTTGAATACTGCAACTATAAGAAAGGGACATACTATTCTAATTTACGTGCAAGGTATGGACACGAAAAACCATACAATGTGGAAATATGGGATCTCGGTAATGAAGTTGACGGTGCACCCTGGGAACTTGGTCATAAAGAAGCTGAAGATTATGTTAAGATTGCAAGGGAAGCAGCTAAGGCTATGAGATCGGTAGATAACACAATTAAGTTTGTAGCTTCTGGATCATCCTACTACGAGAGCACGGGTCAATGGGTTGAATGGAACCGGAAAATACTCACCGGACTTGGTGATATGATAAGTTATCTTTCAATTCACCGCTACTGGGAAAATTCACGTGACTATTACTCTTTTATGGGACAGAGTGCAATGGATTTTGAAGAGAAGATTAATGTAACTGCAGCAGAAATTAAAGCAGTTAAAGCAATGAAAGAATTCAAGAATCCAATTTATATTTCAGTTGATGAGTGGGGATCATTCGGAAGAAATTTTAGATCCGTTCTGCCGATTGCACAATGTTTAAATTCTTTTATACGTCACGCTGATATTGTTAAAATGTCTAATTTTACAATGATGACATCGTTATTAAGCAGCGATCGTGAAAAAGGAACTTTTAAATCCCCATTGTTTTATACTTTTAAATTATTCTCAAATAATTGTTTGGGTAATTCTCTTGATACGTATGTACAATGTGACACTTTTAATACGGAGAAGTATAAAGGTATACCTTATCTTGATGTTACATCAGTATACAATAAAGAGACAAATACAGTTTACATTAATGTTATAAACAGAAATAAAGATAAAGCTATCTCTACAGAAATAATAAATAATTCGGGAAAATTTAGTGGAAAAGCAGAAGTGAGTTTGGTGGATAGTGATTCACTGGATACTCCATTTACATTTGATAAACAAAAAGAGTATGTGCCGGTAACCAAAGAGATTGAAATTAAAAGTGGTAAGATCTCATATTCATTTCCTGCTCATTCGTTTACACAAATAAAAGTCGGGGTGAAGAAAGACTAGGAGTTATGACAATGATTTCATTACACTGGAAAACTGTTTTTGCATTGAGTAGTGTTTTTTTGATACTCTGTTTCCAATCTCTTTACAGTCAGGTGGATCAAAAGAACAGAGCAATTATATTAACGGATATTGGTGCCGACCCGGATGATTCGGAGTCAATGGTCCGTTTATTATTGTACTCCAATGTAATTGATATAGAAGGAGTAATTGCTACAACATCTGTATGGCAAAAAACAATAACTCATCCTGAATATATAAAAAGTATAATACAAGCTTACGGCAAAGTACAACCTAACCTAAATAAACACGAAGCCGGTTTTCCAAGTGCTGAAACACTTTTAGAGAAAGTAAAGCATGGCATAGCAAAATATGGAATGCAGGGAGTTGGCGAGGGGAAAGATTCACCGGGTTCTCAATGGATTATAAAAATACTTGAAGAAAAAGATGAACGTCCTTTATGGGTATGCGTCTGGGGAGGTGTGAATACCCTTGCTCAAGCATTATATGATATTAAAAATACAAAAACAGAAATAGAAGCTAAAAAATTAATTGCAAAACTTAGGGTTTATACAATATCCGACCAGGACGACAGTGGTGTATGGATTAGGAAAAATTTCCCTGACTTGTTTTACATTGTTAGCCCGGGAGATGATTATGGCAGCGCAACATGGAGTGCAATTAATAGTTATATAAACGGAATAAATAATGAGGAAATTAGCAATAGTTGGCTGGCGGAAAATATACAGCAAAGTCACGGTCCCCTAGGTGCTGTATATCCTAACGTAGCCTACGGAATGGAGGGTGATACACCATCATTCTTGTCGTTAATACCTAATGGACTAAATGAACCGGAGCATCCTGATTTGGGAGGCTGGGGCGGTCGTTACGAATTATATAAGCCTGATTTTGATTCTCTTAAAAGAGGAAGTTCAGGCGTACCTATAGTACCCGAGACCCGGGTTATTTGGACAGATGCGGTCGACGAATATACTCCTTATATTTTTAATGAATATGGACGTGCAGTTCGATTGGACTCCGTAATCTTAACAAGTAATAAAGCTACTTTGTTGCGTTGGCGAAATGACTTTCAGAATGATTTTGCAGCCCGGATGAGCTGGTGCACGAAATCATATAAGGAAGCTAATCATCCGCCAATTCCGGAATTATTGGTTCCTGAACATATGAATGTAAAATCAGGAGAAGGCTTTGGTCTGGATGCCACAGCTACCGATCCAGATGGAGATAATCTCAGTTATCTGTGGTTCAACTATCCTGAAGCTGGTTCAAATAAAAAATTGATAAAAATTAATTCAGCTGAGAACGTTCACGGAGTCTGGGTGATTGCCCCCGAGGTTGATAAAGAAGAAACTGCACAATTCATTTTGAAAGTTACAGACAAGGGTAAGCTGCCGTTATCAAGATATAAACGTGTGGTTGTGAATATAATTCCAAGATGAAGAATATATTAAAAGATAAGCATAATTAATAATTATTATTGGTGAAAGTAATAAAATGAAATGAGTGTTTTGATCTTATCCATTTTTACGTTTAATTTTTTTTGTGATTTAACTTAACAACAGGTGAATGTATGAATAATTTGAATTTATTTAATAGTATGATTTATTAAAAATAATAAGCATATTGTTAATAATCGTTTTTGTTTTTTATTCTTAGTTAAGTACTTATTCAGGAAAATAAATTAAAATTAAATGACCTTGGATATTTTGAAACACCGGGACTTAAATGTATTGGTCTTCAGCAACAAATATAATGGTTATTTTTTTGATGAAAAGACTGCAGGTATTGAGTTAATTCATCATGGGGTAAGAACGGCTACTAACGGTGCTGTAAGATTAAGAGCTACGCCTGAACAGT
This sequence comes from uncultured Ignavibacteria bacterium, assembly GCA_963727535.1. GTDB lineage: Bacteria > Bacteroidota > Ignavibacteria > Ignavibacteriales > Ignavibacteriaceae > RBG-16-34-14. The sequence goes on along the minus strand of CAVSGR010000001.1, from coordinate 603,924 downwards.
GGGATCTCGTCCCGATGCTTATAGATCGTAAAGTAGATAAGGAGAATAACAGCATTGAAGTAAAACTTCAATACGAAAAATATAATTTCGATTCCAAAATTGTGGTAACAGCAAAAGATCAAGGTGTAATGATTGATGTCTTCCTTGATAAACCTTTGCCTAAAGAATTAGAAGGTCATGCAGGTTTTAACCTTGAATTCTTGCCTTCTGCATATTTCGAAAAAACATATTTTATGGATGGAAGGCCTGGAATAATTCCGAAATATCCTGCCGGGCCTATGGTGGTTAAGCCGCTTAAAGACAGAATCCCTCAATACTTCGGTCTCTCTACTTTTGATGATAGGGGAAGAGATATTTTTGTTGATCCTCTGCCGATAGCTGAGGGAAAAAAACTCTGTTTCTTGCACCAGAAGATTCAGCACAAAGAGTTGATATTACTTCTATGGATGGTGATTTAATGCTTTACGATGGTCGTAACGTTGCACAAAACGGATGGTTCGTTGTGCGAAGTCTTATTCCTTCAAATAAGACAGGAAAAGTAGTTGAATGGTATTTAACTGCCAGCACTATTAAAAATTGGATACGCAAACCTGTAATCGGATTTTCACAAGTTGGTTATTATCCAACACAGGAAAAGGTTGCGGTAATGGAACTTGATAAAAACGATACACCGTATAAAACCGCAACTTTGCTTAAAGTTATGCCGGATGGAAGTTTTAAAGACAGAATTTGCAGGCGATGTAAAAATATGGGGACTCATTCCTTCGTTATAACTATGCGAGATTTGATTTCTCTTCAGTCAGAGACAGCGGTTTATATATTATTCAATACGGGAATCAAAGAACGGAATACTTTTCCTATAGATACCCGCGTTTATGATAATGTATGGCATCAGACATTGGATGTTTTTCTGCCGGTACAGATGGATCATGTATTTGTTAAAGGATGCATACAGAGTTTGGCACGGCGTGCCGTTCCTGGATGATGCACGGCAAGCTGCCGCCAAATTTACAACTAATGGACAATAAAAGAATGGGGTCCGTCAACAGATACACGCTACAAACCCGGAGAACATATAATGGGACTAAATGTAGGTGGCTGGTTCGACGCTGGTGACTTTGATGTTGAAGAGGTTTCACAGTGCCGGACAATATCAGCTCTTGCTGCTTCCTGGGAGCAATTTAAACCGGATTTAGATGAAACTTATATTAATCAAAAACATCGTTATGTCGGTATTCATGATCCTGATGGTAAACCCGACATGCTTCAGCAGATTGAACATGGTGTTCTTCTGCAGCTCGCAATGCAAAAAGCATTCGGACGTGCTATTCCCTCAATTGAAATGCCTCATCTTATATCAATATGTTCATCTCGGCGACGCTTCTACAATAACCGATAATTTAATTTATGATCCAAATCTGAAACCATTTGAAGTTAAAGGAGATTACAGCGGGAAATTCGATGACAGATGGGCAATTACCACAAATGAACCATGGATGAATTATAGTTCGATAGCCTGTCTAGCTAATGCAAGTCGTGCTTTTAAAGGATATAATGATTCGCTTTCCTCAGAATGCATTACTGCTGCTGAGAATTCTTGGGACAGACAGCAAAAGGATACAACCAAAGGCAGTAATAACCAGATTTGCAAGTACTCTTTGGAGCAGGTATGACAACATTCTGCAGCTTTGCAGCTTTACATTTCCACAAATAATAAAAAGTATGCAGATGTATTTACTAATGCAATATGGCAGGGACTAGAAAGATTTCCGGATATTGAATATTGAAAATGCACTGATTGCAATTCCTTACTTCGGTAAAGAATACAAAGCGAAACTTGAACCTTTTATAAAAAAACTTAAGGTAGAAGATGATTCACTCCTTTTAAAAAATCCGTACGGCGTGCCGATAGGAACCAGACATTGGGGAGGCAACGAGGAAGTAGTAAGGTGGGCAATAACGAATTTCTACGCTCACAAGGAATTTCCTAACATCATCGGGCCGGAATATACCCTACGCGGGATAGATTATCTTTTTGGATGTCACCCATATTCTAATCTTTCGTTTGTTGCGGATGTGGGTACGCACTCCAAGGAAGTTATATACGGACGTACCAGAGCGGACTTCTCAAATGTTGCCGGCGGTGTAGTACCGGGCCTGCTTATGCTGGAACCTGATTACCTTGAAAACAAAGACGACTGGCCTTTCTTTTGGGGTGAAAATGAATGCATAATAGATATTGCTGCATCATAATATTTCTTTCTTTTTAATGCTGTAAAAAATTTAGTAGATAATAATTGAAATATAGAATACAATCTTAATAAAAATTTCTAAAGAATTCTTTACAGAAATAATGAATGTCTTTATATTAATCCGAATAAACAAAGGTAATAATCTAAAACAACAAATTTGAATCAATTAAAAAATTGATTAAATAAATTTACAACTAAAATATTAGGCTATATGAAAACTTTAAAAGTTTGTCTTGTGTTGCTTTTGGTGTTTTCACTTAACATAAAAGCACAGGAAATAATTAATTTATATCCGGGAGCTGTTCCTAATTCGAAAGAATCAAATGTAAAAGAAAATGAACGCTCTGGAATGTTCTCTGGCGTAACAAAGCCAACTCTCGAAATCTTTCTACCCGAAAAAGAAAATGCTACAGGTGCTGCAGTAGTTATTTGCCCCGGAGGAGGTTATGCCGTGGTTGTTTACCAGGGGGAAGGAATAAAAACTGCAAAGGAATTTGCAAGAAACGGTGTTACTGCTTTTGTGCTTAAATACAGACTTCCTGATGATTCAACAATGATAGATAAAAAAATAGGTCCTTTACAGGATGCTCAGCAAGCAATTAAAGTTGTTAGAGAAAATGCGGCAAAATGGGGAATCGATACCAACAAAGTTGGCATTATGGGTTTTTCTGCAGGCGGACATTTAGCTTCGACGGAAGCTACTCATTACAAAAAGGCTGTGATTGAAAATAATAACAATACAAACTTGCGCCCGGATTTCCAGATATTGATTTATCCGGTAATAAGTATGCAGGATAGTTTAACCCATAAGGGTTCAAGAGATGGTTTATTAGGCGAACATCCATCGAAAGAAATAATTGATGAATTCTCAAATGAATTGCAGGTAGATGGAAATACTCCGCCAGCTTATATTACTCAAGCCGGAGATGACAAAGTAGTTGATGTAGATAATAGCATTGTTTATTGGGAGGCATTAAGACATCACAATGTTTCTGCTGAGTTACATATTTATCCTAAAGGAAATCATGGATTTGTTTTACGTCAGCCCACAGAAGAATGGATGAAGCCAATAATCAAATGGATGAAAAATTTAAATATAAACATTAGTTAATGGACTTTTTTTGATACGTAGGGTTAGAAAAAGGAGAAGTTGATTTCAATAAAAAAGAAATTTCGATTGTTATTGATAAGCTTTATTGAAATACAGTTCACTTAAATAATAAAGGAGAAGAAAATGCGCTTTTTTAAAAAATTATTATTGGTGTTGTTTGTATTTAATATGATTTTATTAAATGCACGCGGATAATCCAAAAGTAAAATCTAAACCGGATTATTGTAAATGTTGATCTTGGTAAAGAAACAATAAGTAAATTTATTTATGGTCATTTTGCCGAACATTTAGGGCATGGTATTTACGGTGGAATTTATGTTGGTGAAAATTCTAATATTCCCAATACCCGCGGTATAAGAAATGATGTTGTTGAAGCACTTAAAGAAATTGGTCCTGCTGTTGTACGTTGGCCCGGCGGATGTTTTGCTGATACTTATCACTGGAAAGATGGGATTGGTCCGAAAGATCAGAGGCCCTCTATTATTAATACCAACTGGGGAGGGGTAACCGAAGATAATAGTTTTGGGACACATGAATTTTTGGATTTTTGCGAAATGATCGGAGCAGAACCATACATTTGCGTAAATGTCGGCAGCGGTACTGTTCAGGAAGCTTCAGAATGGGTTGAGTATGTTAACTCCGAGTGCAAAAAGTCCTATGACTGAATTGAGAAAGAAAAATGGAAGAGATAAACCCTGGAATGTAAAATTTTGGGCAGTCGGAAATGAAAGCTGGGGCTGTGGCGGAAATATGACTCCGGATTATTATTCGGATTTGTATAAAAGATTTTCCACTTATATGCGTGGACGCGGATTGTATCGTGTAGCAAGTGGTGGTACCGATCCCGATTTTGATTGGACAGAAACAGTATTAAAGAAAACACAAAAATTTCGAAATTTAATTCAAGGATATTCATTTCATTACTATACATTTTGTCATGGTTGGAATGACAAATCTTCGGCGACGACAATTCGATGAAAATGATTGGTTCTACACAATGAAAAATACGTTGGTTATGGAAGAACGTCTTGAAAAACATATAGCATTAATGGATGAATATGATCCGCAAAATAGAATTGGCATAATGGCTGACGAATGGGGAAATTGGTTCAACTGTTGAACCGGGCACAAATCCAGGCTTTTTATTTCAACAAAATACTTTGCGTGATGCCGTAACAGCAGGATCTTTATCTCAATATTTTTAATAACCATGCCCGCCGGGTTAAAATGGCGAACATTGCACAAATGGTAAATGTATTTGCAAGCTATGATTCTTACAAAAGATGATCAAATTGTAAAAACTCCAACTTTTTATGTTTTCAAAATGTATAAAGTACATCAAGATGCAACTCTTTTACCAATTAATGTTACCTGCGAAGATTATTCATATGATAGTATGACTTTACCAAGTGTAAGTGCATCTGCTTCGAAAGATAAAGAAGGAAGAATTCACGTATCGCTTACTAATATTGATCCGCATAAAGATAGAAATGTTGAAATTGATTTAAGAGGTTCAGACAATTTATCTAATGCTTCAGGCGAAATAATTACTGCGCCGAATGAAAATGATTATAATGATTTTGGGCAACCTGAAAAGGTTAATATCCAAAAGTTTTCGTCATTCAGTATTCAGAATAATATTCTTAAAGTTGATCTACCTTCAAAATCAGTTGTTACAATTGAGTTGAAGAAATAATTTCGAAAGGATTTTCCTATCAGAGAAAATTAGGGAATCGCCTTACTGTAGATTTTATAGTTTTCTCTGAATTAATATTAGGCTGGAATTAAAGTTATATATTGTGCATTAATGAGAGAAAAGAATATGAAGAGAAAAATTATTAACTATTTATTGATAGTACTAGGAATGGTTTGCACTTCCAACACTATTATCGGTCAATCAAATCCCGGGTCGAATCCGGAGATTGGTAAAACGGAGCGTTACTGTAATCCGCTGCCTATGATTATAGCACCAGGCGGTAATGCAGCAGGTGATATCACAGTCATAAAAGAACAGGGTAAGTATTATATGTTCTGCACAGGCGGTGGTGCATGGATTTCAGACGATATGCTCAACTGGTCCTTCCAGAAAGTCGATAATGTTCCTATAGCACCGCATGTAGTGAAATACAACGGCAGTTTTTATATGTGCGGGAATGAAAGCCCAGTGTACAAAGCAGACAACCCGTTGGGACCATATACCAGTATTGGAGAATGGAAGAACACCCCCGACGTTGAAGGAGGTTGGAACGGAGCTTTCGATGTGGATATTTTTATTGATGATGATAACAAACCGTACTTATATTATCCGGGACGAGGTGTTAGCGGTATTTATGTTGTACCTCTTGACCCGAATGACATTAGCAGGTTTGCCAGACCGGTCAAACATCTTTTTGGATTTAACAGTGATCACATTTGGGAACGTTACGGTGAGATGAACGAGTACACTGATGTTGCATGGATCGAAGGTCCATCGCTTCAAAAATACAATGGCATTTACTACCTGGAATATTCAGCTTCCGGTACACAATGGAAGACTTATGCAGAAGGATACTATACTGCAAAATCACCTATGGGACCATTTACTTATGCTCCTAACAATCCTCTGCTCCGAAAAACTAATGGTATAGTTACCGGAACCGCTCACGGCAGTATAGTTGAGGGACCTGATGGGAATCTCTGGCAGTTTTATACGATCGTTCTTTCTAATCCGCCTGGTGGACGGCGTGTTGGAATGGATCGTATCTTATTTGATAAAGACGGTAACATGTTTGTAAAAATCACTGATACACCTCAGTGGGCTCCGGGTGCAATTAGCGATCCAACAAAAGGAAACAGTGGATCGATTCCAGTTACCATTAACAAAGTTCGTGCTATGAATGCGCTTTCAAAATTTTCTTCCGAACAACCGGGACGAAATGCAGCCTATGCAGTTGACAACTCCAGTGGTACGTGGTGGGAACCTGCACCAACCGATACGACGCCGACTCTAACTATCGAACTTTCCCCTGCAACTCGTTTTGATGTTGTTCAATTGTTTACCATTGATGCTGTCCGCTTAATGTTTAACAGTGGAAGAAGGGGCTTCGGTTTTATGTCTTCTTCTGCACCGCCTCCTGATGATATTTATCAATACAAGATCGAAGTTTCAATGGACGGAAATAATTACTTTACAGCACTTGATCAAACAGACAACACAATTTCACGTAATACAATTTTTGAAGAAATTCCGCCGGTGAAGTGTCGCTTTGTTCGTCTGGTCATAACGAACTGGCCCAGGACCAATCCCCTTGGAATTATAGAATTTACCGTTTTTGGCAAACCTGCTTAGTCTCTGCCTGCGGCAGTGCCTATTCCGGATACACAGTAAATAATGGTAAAAAATTATTAAAAGATTAATTATGAAAAAATATTTAATAAAAAGTTTGAGATAAGTTAATACTCTATACTACAGGAGGAACTATGAGACGAATATTTTTTTTAATTTTAGTTTTATCAGTCTTTAATCGATATTCTAATGCGCAACTTGTAGAAAAGCAAGCGCCTGCAGGTTTTGATAGTCTGCGTGTTGATATACCACATGGGAAAATTGATTCTTTTTATTACTACTCAAAAACTGTCGGCATAAAACGAAAATCTTTGATTTATACTCCTCCGGGATATTCAAAAGATAAAAAATACCCTGTGCTTTATCTTTTACACGGTATTGGCGGTGATGAGTATGAATGGCTTAACGGAGGTCATCCAGAGATTATTTTGGATAACCTTTATGCAGAAAATAAAATTGAACCGATGATAGTTATTTTACCTAACGGCAGGGCAATGAAAGATGACCGTGCTGTGGAAATATTATGGCTCCAGATAAGGTTACAAGCGTTCGCAACTTTTGAAAAAGATTTACTTAACGATTTAATTCCCATTCGTAGAAAAAAATTATCCTGTTTATACTGATAGAGAACATCGTGCTATAGCTGGTCTATCAATGGGTGGCGGTCAAGCATTGAATTTTGGATTGGGTAATCTGGATATCTTTGCTTGGATTGGTAGTTTCTCGGCTGCACCGAATACTAAACCTCCTAAAGAATTACTTCCGAATCCTGATGAAGCAAAAAAGAAATTGAAGCTGCTTTGGATTTCGTGCGGCGCTGATGATGGTTTAATTACATTCAGTAAACGCACTCACGATTATTTACAAGCCAACAATGTCCCTCATATTTTTTATATCGAACCAGGAGTACATGAATTTAAAGTTTGGAAAAACGGCTTGTATATGTTTTCACAACTTATTTTTAAACCTGTAGATGTCTCGACATTTCCTCAATACAGTGTTGTAGGAATGCCTGCTTCAACAAATGTTAGGAGAGCAAATTATCCGAGAATATTACCAGACAGCAGAGTAATCTTTCAGATCAAAGCACCAGACGCACAAAAAGTTCAAATCGATTTAGTTAAAAAATATGATATGGAAAAAGATACAGCAGGTGTTTGGGAAGTAACAACTGATCCTGTGAGCGAAGGATTTCATTATTATTCTATATTAATAGATGGAGTTACTGTTGCTGATCCTTCGAGCGAAACTTTTTATGGAATGGGAAGAATGGCAAGCGGCATTGAAATACCGTTTAAAGGAGATGACATTTATGCAGTAAAAGATGTTCCTCATGGAGATATAAGGATAAGGCGATATTATTCAACAGTCTTTAATAGCTGGCGTCAATTTTATATTTATACTCCCCCTGATTATGATCTTAATACAAGTGAAAAATATCCTGTCCTATATATTTTACATGGCGGCGGCGAAGATGAAAGAGGATGGGCAATGCAGGGTAAAACAGATTTAATTCTTGATAACCTCATTGCCGAGAAAAAAGCAAAACCCATGATTATTGTAATGCCCGATGGAAATACTAATACAGATTTTGCTGGATTTCGGGGAAAGGGTTTTAAGAATATTTGAAACAGAATTGAAACAATCCATCATTCCTTTTGTCGAAAAAAATTATCGTGCAGAAACCGATTCTAAAAATCGTGCTCTTGCAGGTTTATCGATGGGCGGAATTCAAACACTTTTCGTGGGAATGAATAACACAGATTTATTTTCATATCTTGGGAATATTTAGTTCAGGCTGGATATTACCAATGCAAAAAGATCTTGCAGATGCACAATATGAATTAATGGAAAAAAATATTAATAAGATCAAAAGCAATTTAAAACTTGTGTGGATTGGTATTGGAGGCAAAGAAGATATAGCTTATAATAATTGTCAGATTATGCGTTCTAAATTTGATGAGATGAATCTTAAATACTTATATGATGATTATCCCGGAGGACATGCCTGGCCAGTGTGGAGACACGACCTATATAAAATAGCCCCATTGTTGTTTAAATAAAATCTGTAATAGAAGCAGATTACTTTATAAATTTATAGGAATGGTTCGAATTATGAAAATAATAATAATAATTCTTTTATTTATCTGTTCAGTTGTACAGGCAGCATCGACTGATCCGAATGAAAAAAAATCAAAATTTGATTTCACTGGTTCCAAGGACCCTTCTCTTATCAGGGGTTTCAACTATACTCCGGCAAATGCAGTTTCACCACACCACCATATCGATACGTGGGTAAAGTATGATTCTACCAGAATTGAATTTGATCTTGACTTAGCAAAAAGTCTAAATCTAAATCAGGTGCGTGTTTTTGTTCCGTATGAAGCCTATGTTGAAGATAAGGAGGGTCTTCCTCTAAAACTTAAGCATTTCGTACAAGAATGTTATAAGAGAGGAATAGGAGTTATGCCTGTTGTAGGTTACGGACCATGGTTGAGAGATACAACAAAGCGAAACCTTGCAAGAGATTGGGCTAAATTTTTAATTAACACTTTATCAAATGAACCGGGACTTGCTTTCTGGGATGTTATGAACGAACCAGATTGGCCGCCAACTCCGCGTGAAAGAGTTTTAAGAAACTTCGAGACAAGTAAATTTTTAGCTAATACTTTCCATGAACTAGATCCCAATACACCTGTCACAATTGGGATGGCTTTTGTTGATGGTATGATTGAATTGGCAGATTATGTGGATGTACTTCAGTTTCATGATTATATGCAGACTAAAGAGGAAATTAGGAATAACATTATGCGAGCTAAAGAGTTTGCAGCAAAAGTGAATAAACCTTTGATTAATGGTGAGATCGGTTGTATTGCACGTGCAAACCCTTACGATATTACACTTCAGGAACATATGAACGCTAAGGTAGGTTGGTATATTTGGGAACTAATGATTGTTCGTAAAGGATGGGGAACAGTTCACGGCGTATTTTATGAAGATGGGAGTGTTCGTGATCCATCTATTGCAGCTGCGATTATGGGATTTTTTCGTAAACGTACAGGAGACATTCTTCCTTCTGTTCCAGATCAAGAAGGTTGGGTAACAAAGGTAATTGATCAAAGTAATAATTGGTTGCAGAATACAGAAGCAACCTGGAAAGATGGATTGGATATTGCGGAAACCTCTGCACATCTTTTGGAAGCGGGAGAACTTACTGCAATGAGAATACCTCCAACCTGGGAGGTTAATATGCTTAGACAGGGTGAGGTGAATATGAAGGCGCTGAAAGAATTAATTATCAAATTTAAAGATCAGCTTGAACCTTATAAAGTGTTTCAGGAAAAGAATAATTGATTGTTTACTAAAGTATTAAGTGAGTATAAAAATGAAAAATTTTATTTTAATCTTAACAAGTTGTTTTCTCTTATCCGGTAATTTTTTTGCTCAGGATAAATTATATTCAAATGAATTTCCCTTAGGCGATGTAACATTGCTTGATGGACCTTTTAAACATGCCCGCGACCTCAATATCCAAACTCTGTTAAAATATGATGTTGACCGTTTACTGGCTCCTTACCGCAAAGAAGCAGGGCTAGAACCAAAGGCGCAAAGCTATCCAAATTGGGCAGGGTTAGATGGACACATTGGCGGACATTATTTATCTGCAATGGCAATAAATTACGCATCTACTAATAATGCCGAATGCAAAAGACGAATGGAGTATATAATATCTGAACTCAAAACTTGTCAGAAATCTAATACGGAAAATAATCCCGATTGGGGAATTGGTTATGCGGGTGGAGTGCCTAACAGCAAAAAAATATGGTCAACATTAAAAACAGGAGACTTTACTGCATACCGTGCAGCATGGGTTCCATGGTATAATGTTCATAAGATGTATGCTGGATTAAGAGACGCGTGGTTATATACAGGGAATGAAGAAGCAAAAAATATATTTTTAAAATTTTGCGACTGGGGAATAAATATTACTTCTGAATTGACAGATGATCAAATGCAATCGATGCTTGATACAGAACACGGTGGAATGGATGAGATTTTTGCAGATGCATATCAAATAACAGGAGATGAAAAGTATTTAAATGCTGCAAAACGATTTTCCCACAAAGCATTGCTTGAACCTATGGCAGTAGGAAATGATAATCTTGATAATAAACATGCAAATACTCAGATTCCTAAAGTTATTGGCTTTCAAAGAATTGCGGAACTAACTAATGATGAAGAATATATTAAATGCAAGCAGTTTCTTTTGGGAGACAGTTACGAAAAATCGTAGCCTGGCATTTGGTGGAAACAGTAGAAAAGAACATTTTCCAAGTGTAAAAGCGAGTAGTGATTACATTGAGGATGTTGAGGGTCCCGAATCGTGTAATTCTTATAATATGCTTAAACTGACTGAGGATTTATTCAGGTTTCATCCGTTGGCAAAATATATAGATTATTACGAGAGGACGATGTATAATCATATTTTATCAACACAAAATCCGGAAACCGGCGGATATGTTTACTTTACACCGGCACGTCCGCGTCATTATAGAGTTTATTCGGCTCCGAACGAAGCAATGTGGTGCTGTGTAGGAACCGGTATGGAAAACCATGGAAAGTATAATGAGTTAATTTACACACATCAGAATGATTCATTATTCCTGAACCTCTTTGTCTCTTCCGAATTAAACTGGAGAGAAAAAGGGATAAAGATCAAACAGGAAACAAAATTTCCGTACGAAGAAAAAGTTAAATTAACTATAACTGATGGATCATCCGGTTTTATATTAATGATCCGATATCCTGCCTGGGTAAAGGATGGTACACTCAAAGTAACTGTCAACGGTGAAACCTTTCCAGTTACATCTCAGCCATCTTCTTATTTTGGTATTGATCGGCATTGGAATGCCGGTGATGTTGTTGAAATTATTTTGCCTATGCATAATACAATAGAACATCTGCCAAACGTGCCGGAATATATTGCGTTTTTACACGGACCAATTCTACTCGGGGCTAAAACCGGCACTGAAGATTTAGCAGGTCTAATTGCGGATGATAGCAGGTGGGGACAAATTGCCAGCGGGAAAAAACTTCCTATTGATAAAGCTCCGATATTTATTCATGACGATCTTCCCAAAATTACTGATGAATTATTACCAGTAAAAAATAAACCCCTGAATTTTACGATAACGAATTTGAAAATGATTAATCCCATTAACGTTGTACTGGAACCATTTTTTAAAATTCATGATGCAAGATACATGATGTATTGGATGGCTTTAACAAGTTCTCAATACAGTTCTTATCTGGATTCTATTGCTGCAGATGAAAAAGCAAAACTTGAATTGGAAAATCGAACAATAGATTTCGTGGCGCCCGGAGAACAACAACCGGAAGCCGATCATGATATGAAAAGTTTTAATTCAAAGTCCGGTAATAGTTTGGATGAGTTCTGGCGCGATGCAAATAACGATGGATATTTTAGCTACAACCTTGCAACAAAAGGTAAAACAGATTTGTCATTGATAGTACGCTATTGGGGATATGAGTGGGGAAGCAGAATGTTTGATATATATATCGATGATAATAAATTAATATCAGAAAATAATACAGGGAGATGGTACCAATCTAAGTTCCAGGATGTAGAATATAAAATCCCGAATTCTATGATTGAAGGAAAAGATAACATAAGATTGAAATTTCAAGCATCGCCAGGAAGTGTTGCAGGTGCTGTGTATTATATTAGGTTAGTTTATCAAAAATAAAATTATAAAATGAGTACAGAAATTTTTCCATGCAAACTTGATTACTTTTTGATTTGTAGTAAACAATAAAACGGTTTAATTACTGTAAGTTTGTTGATGAAAGTTTCTTAAAAACAGGTGTTATAATGAAATTAAATAAAACAATTTTATTCCTGATTTTTATTATTACGACTTCTACATTTTGCCAGGTAAAGCTACCGAAACTAATTAGTGATGGGATGGTTTTACAACGTGACATAAATGTAAGGATCTGGGGTTGGGCTTCAGATGGCGAGAAAATAACTATTCATTTTATTGATTCAACCTATCAAACAAATGCAAATCAGAATGGCGAATGGGAAGTTGAGTTATCAAAATTAAAAGCCGGCGGACCTTATGTAATGAAAATTGATGCGAGTAATTCTATTACAATTAATGATATTATGGTTGGTGATGTTTGGGTTTGCTCAGGTCAATCCAATATGGAACACTCACTCGGATCGTTTGACTGGGTTTATAAAAAAGAAATTGCAAACTCTACGAATAAATATATTAGAGAATTCCACGTACCGCAGAAATATGATTTTAACGTTGCTCATAAAGATCTGCAATCCGGGTCATGGAAAATTGCAAATCCGGAAAACGTAGTTAACTTTTCCGCAGTTGCTTACTTTTTCGGAAAAGCAATGTACGAGAAATATAAAGTTCCTGTCGGCTTAATCAATTCCAGTCTTGGCGGTTCTCCGGTAGAATCGTGGATAAGCGAGGATGCATTAAAAAAGTTCCCTGCATATTACAACGAAGCCCGGTTATTCAGGGACAGTTCATTAATTGAAAAAATAGAAACAAGCGACTCTAAAAGAATAAATGCCTGGTATAATTTGTCATCAAAAATAGATGAGGGTTATAAAAATCAAGACTCCTGGCGTGATCCATCTTTAGATGATTCAAACTGGTTGACTATGAAAATCCCTGGTTATTGGGCAGATACAAAAACCGGTTTTCTAAATGGCGTTGTATGGTTTAGAAAAAAAGTAAATATCCCTGCGTCAGTGGTCGGGAAAAAAGCTAAAATTATTTTAGGAAGAATTGTCGACGCAGATTCAGTTTTTATCAATGGCAAATTTATCGGGAATACAACTTATCTTTATCCGAGAAGAAGATATGATATTCCTGCCGGAATTATAAAAGAAGGTGAGAACACGATTGTAATTCGTGTAGTTAATAGTTCAGATAGAGGTGGATTTGTATTTGATAAACCTTACCAGATACAAACAGAAAACGATACGATAGATTTGAAAGGAGAATGGAAATTTAAAGTCGGTGATATTATGCCTTCACTCGCAAGCCAGACTTTTATAAGATGGATGCCGATCGGTTTATACAACGCTATGATTGCACCGTTGTTGAACTACAAAATAAAAGGAGCAATCTGGTACCAGGGTGAATCAAATGCAGGGAGACCCGGAGATTACTTTGATCTTTTTTCTGCGATGATTAATGATTGGAGAAATAAATGGGAAGAAGGTGATTTTCCGTTTCTGTTTGTCCAACTTCCTAATTTTATGGAAGCCAAAAGTGAACCCACCGAAAGCGACTGGGCATTGTTGCGTGAAGCCCAGTTAAAAACTTTGTCTTTGCCAAATACGGGAATGGCTGTTACAATCGATGTCGGAGAATGGAATGATATTCATCCGGTTGATAAAAAAGATGTCGGCAACAGACTTGCGCTTGCCGCTGAAAAAATAGCCTATGGAGATGATGTTGTCTATTCCGGTCCAATCTATAAATCAATGAAAGTTGAAGGAAATAAAATAGTATTATCCTTTACACACATTGGAAGTGGTCTTGTTGTGAAAGGTGGGGGAGATCTTAAATATTTTGCTATAGCAGGAGCAGATAAACACTTTATCTGGGCAAAGGCAAAAATAAAAGGTGATAAAGTTGTTGTGTGGAATGATAATATAGGAGACCCGGTTGCAGTGCGATATGCATGGGCAGATAATCCTGAAGGCGCAAATTTATATAACAAAGAAGGATTGCCCGCGTCACCTTTTAGAACCGATAATTTCTAGAATTACAAATTACTTTCAGGGGAGATAGAAATGAATTTCTTATTAAACGTAATAAAAATAATTTTGTAAAAAAATATGCATACTAATGAGGAATAATAATGCGAAAATTAATTACCAATTTAAATTCAAAAAGAAGCCGATTTGTTTTTCTTTTATTTTGTTTATTTCAACTACTATTTCTAAGTCAAATCAGTGCTCAGACAATATCAGTAAGTGGAAGAATTACCTCTTCGAGAATTCCAATAAAATATGCCTCGGTTACTTTTGTTGATAATGCTGATACTACTATAAAATTCTCAACTTTGACTAATACTTCAGGTAGTTATCAGATTAATTTAAGTGTAACCTCGGTAGAACCAGCTAAAACTTTACCGACAAAATTTGAACTGGAACAAAACTATCCTAATCCGTTTTCTTCTTCTACTGCTATACCTTATCAAATAAAAAAAGAATCAGATGTAGAGGTAACCATATATGATATTTTGGGAAGAGTTGTAAGAAAGTTTAATGTTGGTCAGCAATCTGTTGGTTTGTACAATGTGCTATGGGACGGACGTAACAACTTCGGAGAAAAAGTAGCAAGTGGTGTATATTTTTACAAACTCGGTACCGATAACGAATCTCAAGTTAAGAAAATGATTTTTAGTCAGAATGTAAATGGTTTTTCAACATTTCCACATTCTAATTATTTAACTTTAACAAAAAACTCATCTCCTACAGAAGTAAACAAAAGACAGGATTTTCAGGGGAACACATTTACAATCAGACTTGAAAACACGAGCACTACTCTTCCTGCAATAGTTCCTCAGGAATTACAAAATGTAGTTATACAAAAAGATACAACAATCAGTTTTTCTGTAGATTATTTACCAACAGCCACAATTGATTTTGACAGTCTGCATCAAATAATAAGAGGTTTTGGTGCATCTAATATACTCCTATGGAGACCGGATATGACCGATTCTGAAATTGAAACTGCTTTTGGAACTGAAGATGGTCAGATAGGTTTTACGATTTTGAGAATAATGGTTGAAGCCGATAGCAATCGCTGGAATTTATATCTGCCTACTGCGAAAAAAGCTTATGATAGGGGTATAACTATTATTGCTTCACCATGGTATGCGCCATCAGATATGGTTGAGACAGTAAATGGTGTGAGCAGAGTTCGTCATGATATGTATGGTGAATATACAGCACACCTTAATTCATTTATAACATATATGGCAAACAATGGTGTTCCCATTTATGGTATATCTGTTCAGAACGAACCGGATATTACAGATCAATGGACCAGTTGGACCTCTGATGAGATGTTTACGTTTATGAAAGACTATGCCGATTCTATTGTAGGAACTAAGGTGATGGATCCTGAATCTTTTCATTTCAATCGTGCATATTCTGATCCTATTCTAAATGATTCCGCTGCTTGTGCAAATACGGATATTATTTGCGGACATATATATGGCAGTGGTTTGGGTCTCTATCCCTTAGCAGAAGAAAAAGGAAAAGAAGTCTGGATGACTGAATATTTAATAAATAGCGATATGAACGGTGCCAATATGGATACTTCCTTAGCCAGCGCAATTGCAACAGCCCAAAGCTTCAACAATTGTATGAAGTCAAATATGAGTGCGTATGTGTGGTGGTATATAGTAAGATTCTATGGCCCTATTGCGGATGGGACATATGTCAACAAAGGAAATGTTACAAGAAAAGGTTACGTTATGTCCCAGTTTTCCAGATTTATACGTCCAGGTTTTTATAGAGTTGAAAGCAGTATTTATGGAAATAGTGTTGATATTACTGCGTATAAAGATACTACATCTTCTAAAGTGGTTATTGTTGCCATAAATCCCGGGTCTACTGAGGTGGAGGCTCTTTTTAGAATACAAAATAGAGATATGACTACGACCTTTACACCATATACAACATCTGAATTTAAGAATTGTGAGCAAGGTAATGATTTTGATGTATCAGGAGACAATTTTACTTTAACTTTAGAACCAGAAAGTATAACTACTTTTGTATCGAACTAAGTTCTGGTTAAATATTTATAAATTTATATATATCGATATCAATCTGAGAAGGTTTCTATTATAAATAAATGCCTTCTTATTGAATGAAAAATTTTTTTATTTTAGTGGAGTAATGAAAGGGGAGTTATGGACTTTTATAGAAGTAAAATTAGAATACTTCTAGGTTTCTATTTGTTAAATTGTAGTCACACCAAACGATGTCCCATCAAAAAGTAATTTTAGCAATGAAAAGAATATCTTTGTTTCGTTTATTAAAAATTTTAGTAACCATATCAGTTCTTTTTTCATATTCGTATGCACAAAATAGTACCATACGGATTAATGAATTTATGGCTTTAAATTCTATTGTTCTTGCAGACAGTGATGGCGACTATTCTGATTGGATTGAAATTTATAATCCAACAGCGTCAGCGGTGAATTTATTAAACTGGTCATTGACAGACGATTCAACAGAAATTGATAAATGGAAATTTCCTGATGAAATGCTTTCTCCGAATAGTTATCTAATTGTATTTGCATCTGATAAAAATATTTCGATAAGCGGGTATCAGTTACACACTAACTTTAAACTAAGCGGTTCAGGAGAGTATTTTGGTTTGTTTGATCCCGCCGGAAATCCGGCAACAGTGTTCAGTCCTAAGTTTCCACAGCAACAAACAGACATTTCTTATGCTTATTATGAGGGAGGCTTTTTATTTAGTGCGAATCCAACGCCAGGTACTAAGAATATTGTTTCAACAATGCAACCAGTGCCGGCTCCTATTTTTAATAAAAAACATGGCTTTTACAAAACATCATTTGATGTTGTAATTACCTCTGATTTATTATCTGCAAAAATTTATTACACAACAAACGGTGATACACCAAGTGAGTCAACCGGTATTTTATATACACAACCTGTTTCTATAACTACGACTACCATACTCAGTGCAATTGCAATGAATGAGGGAATGCTACCAAGCAGAGTAACTACCGCAACATATCTCTTTTTAGAAGATGTTATTAATCAACCGAATAATCCTCCGGGCTACCCTGCAAAATGGGGAGCTTACACTGAAATACCAGACACCGCAATTGCAGATTACGGGATGGATTCGGAAATAACCCAGGATCCAAGATATTCTGGATTAATGGAAGAAGCATTACTCTCACTACCGACTATTTCAATTGTGACGGATAGGGGTAATCTTTTTTCCAGAATCCCAGATTCGGAATCTGGCGGTATTTATATCTTTACCGGAGCAGCCGGATATAACGGGGGGCCGGCTTTAGGAGACGGCTGGGAACGTCCAGCATCCGTTGAATATTTTGATCGCAATGGTTCAAAGGAATTTCAGATTGATTGTGGATTAAAACTTCATGGAGGAGCCAGTCGCCAGGCAGAAAAAACCCCGAAACATTCGTTTACTATTTCTTTTAGGGAGCAGTATGGTCAATCTAAATTACATTATCCTTTATTTGGTGCGGAAGCTACTGATGAATTTAATTCAATTGTACTTCGCGCAACTTATGGAAATACCTGGCTGCATATGAGCAGTAGTGAACGTAAACGTGACCAATTGATTCGTGACTTGTGGGCAAAAGACACGCAACTCGATATGGGAATGCCAGCAGGGCATGGAGATTACGTTAATTTATATATCAATGGTTTGTATTGGGGTATATATAATCCTACCGAACATATTGATGAAGATTTTGCTGAAACATATTTAGGTGGTGAACAAGAGGACTACGACATTATTAAGGATTATGGAGAAGTTGTCTCTGGAGAAAAGACTGCATGGAATGCTATGTTTTCACTTGCTCGTGCAGGACTTACCGATAACGCGAACTACCAAAAAATTCAAGGAAAAAATCCTGATGGAATAACAAATCCTTCTTACCCGGCTTATATAGATGTTGAAAATCTTATTGATTATATGATTATCAATTTTTACGGAGCAAACTGGGATTGGGATCATCATAACTGGATTGCAATAAGAAACAGAATGAATCCAGGAAAGGGCTTTCAATTTTTTAGTTGGGACGCTGAACATATTTTGGAAAACGTTTCATCCAGTGTTCTTGATGAAAATAACAGTGGAAATCCAAGTGAACTATTTCAATTGTTATTAGAAAATTCAGAATTCAAACAGCTCTGTGCAGACAGAGTACAAAAACATTGTTTCAATGGAGGTGCACTCACACCTGAAGCCGCTTTAGCCAGATGGATGAAAAGAGCGGATGAAATTGATACAGCAATTGTTGCTGAATCTGCAAGATGGGGAGATTACAGGCGTGATGTTCATCAGTACGCTTCTGGACCGTACTATTTGTATGACAGACAATTCTGGCTTGATGAACAATCTTTTCTAGTAGATAATTATTTTCCATATAGAACCGCGACGTTTATAGAGCAGCTAAAAGATGAAGGAATGTTTCCAACTATCACTGTACCCAAAGTTCTTATTAATGGAAATCCATTAATAAACGATGTGGTTGATGGGGGAGATACATTAACAATGTCGTTCCTCGGAGGCACTGTATATTATACAACCGATGGAAATGATCCTGAAATATCAGGTGAGCCGTCCGGTACGGCTTCTGTTTATGATAGCCCAATAGTATTATCAACAAGTACCAGGTTTAAAATCAGGAGGTTTTATAGAGATGAATGGAGTGCTTTACTCGATATTTCTATTTCTGTATCTATAGATTTTCAATATTTAAAAATAACAGAGATTAATTATCATCCACTTGTACCTGATTCACTCGATGGCAAAGACTTTGAATTTATTGAATTGAAAAATACCGGAAGTGCTATTGATATTGGGGGGGTCCAATTCACCAACGGAATTTCATATACATTTCCTCAAAATACTGTAGTAGATTCTGGGAGTTTTGTTGTTCTTGCTTCGAACAAAGAAAGTTTCACAAGTCGATATGGATTCTCTCCATTTGATGAATACAGTGGGGCATTGGATAATAGTGGGGAAGAATTAATTATTCTTTCTCCTCAATCGGATACCTTAATATCTATGGCGTATGACGATAAGTCACCCTGGCCAACTGAAGCCGATGGAGAAGGATATTCCTTAGTATCAAAAGAAGAAAATCCAACTGGTGATCCTAACGATCCTTCATACTGGAGACTTTCAAGCGAGTTAAATGGATCTCCCGGCAGTGATGATTTGATAACAACTGTAGGAGCGATAAAAAATGATCATTATCCGCTTGAATTTAGATTATACCAAAATTATCCAAACCCGTTTAATCCAACGACAAAAATTCAATTCAAGATTCCGCATAGTAGTTACATATCGTTAAAAATATATAATGTTCTCGGTCAGGAAGTAGCAACTTTGGTTGAAGGTTATAAGAATAGAGGAAGTTATGAAGTAACATTTGATGGAAGCGGACTTGCAAGTGGTATTTATCTTTATAGATTGAAAACAAGTGACTTAGATCTGACAAAAAAATTAATTCTTCTTAAATAATAATAGATTATTACATCAAAATTTATAATTTAAATCTTGTGAGAAATATTTTTTTACATTTTGTCATGTTCGGTTACTTTGAAATCCCAAAAAAAACTTACCGATGTGTTTTATTATTAAACGAGTTTAATAAGATATTATTTTGTCATGAATAATGAGAGAGTCAAATGAAAGAAGAATTTTATACTAATCGTAATAAAATAAATAAATATTTTTTATTTGTTTTATTCTCTTTACTTGTCTGTGTAGTTAGTTCTCAAAATATTCTTGCAGTGCCTAATGACTCATATATATCTACAGAAAAAAGTGAAGGAGTTTTTACACTTTCTGAGGCTGGCAAATCTTCTCAACTATTTGTTAGTTCCGAAGATTATCCTGGAGTAAAGCTGGTTGCAAAATTACTTCAAACAGATATTAAGAATGTAACAAATACCGAACCTGCTCTTTCAATCATATCTCCTGATAAAACTCCTGAGGGAAAAGAAATAGTTTTGATAGGAACCCTTGGAAAAAATTCATTAATAGATCAGCTTGTAAAAGATAAAAAACTTGATGTTGATGATATCGCAAGTAAATGGGAAACGTTTTTGATACAGGTGGTTGAAAACCCGTTTCCTAATGTTAACCGGGCGTTGGTAATTACCGGCAGTGATAAAAGAGGAACTATTTATGGAATGTTTGATCTCTCAGAAAAGATTGGTGTTTCTCCATGGTATTGGTGGGCAGATGTTCCTGTTAAAAAGAAAGATAATGTTTACGTTTTACCGGTCGGTTATACAACCGGAGAACCGAAAGTGAAGTATAGAGGAATCTTTATTAATGATGAAGCTCCTGCTCTTTCAGGTTGGTCTATGGAGAAATATGGAACAGTTCAATTCAATCATGAATTATATGAACATGTTTTTGAACTGCTATTAAGGCTCAAAGCAAATTTTCTCTGGCCGGCTATGTGGGGAAGATCTTTTTTTGATGATGATTCACTAAATCCAAAACTTGCTGATGAATATGGAATTGTAATAAGTACTTCACATCACGAGCCTATGATGCGCGCTCATGTAGAGTGGCAACGATATGGTTCCGGTCCGTGGAATTATGCTACGAATGAAGAAAAACTTCGTGATTTTTGGAGAAAAGGTATCGAAAGAATGAACGGCTATGAAAGTGTAATTACATTAGCAATGCGCGGCGACGGTGACGAAGCAATGAGTCAAGATGCAAATGTTGGATTACTTGAAAAGATTGTAAAAGATCAACGTGAAATAATTAAAGATGTCACTGGTAAAAATCTGGAAGATGTTCCGCAGGTTTGGGCTTTATACAAAGAAGTCCAGGAATATTATGATAAAGGCATGCGGGTTCCCGATGATGTAACTGTTTTATTGTGTGATGACAATTGGGGAGATATCCGTAAACTTCCAAAGCTGAACGAGAAACCACGCAAAGGAGGATACGGAATTTATTATCACTTTGATTACGTTGGTGGACCGAGAAATTATAAATGGCTCAACACAAACCAGATTGAAAGAGTTTGGGAACAGATGCATCTTGCTTATAAATATGGTGCAAACCAGATTTGGGTTGTAAATGTTGGTGATATTAAACCATTGGAATTTCCGATCAGTTTCTTTTTAGATTATGCATGGAACCCTGATAAATATTCTGCGAAAGATTTACCGGATTATTATACAAACTGGGCTGCCGAACAGTTTGGAGAAAAATATTCTAATGAGATAGCAGATATTATTTCTAAATACACAAAATATAATTCACGTAGAAAACCTGAATTACTTTCTCCAGAAACTTATAGCTTAACTAATTATCTTGAGGCAGAAACTGTCGTTAGTGATTATAACAAAATTACAGTAGAAGCGGAAAAAATATATGAATCGTTACCCCAGGAATATAAAGATGCATTTTACCAGCTTGTTTTATATCCTGTAAAAGCTTGTGCAAATTTAAATGATCTCTATGTTACTGTCGCAAAAAATCATATTTATGCAAAACAGGGAAGAGTGGAAACAAATAATCTCGCAAAAAAGGTTGAAGAATTATTTAAGGAAGATGCCGAGCTTTCTCACTACTATAACAAAATTATGGCGGATGGTAAATGGGACCATATGATGGATCAAACTCATATTGGATATACTAATTGGCAGGAACCGAAACAAAACGATATGCCAGAAGTAGAGAAAATTGATATACCAATGGAAGCAAAAATGGGAGTCGCTATTCAGGGTTCAGAAAAGTGGTATCCGGAAGACAGTGTTTTAACACTCCCTGATTTTGATAGACTTAATCATCAGTCATATTATATAGAATTATTTGACCAGGGAAGTACTCCATTTTTCTATTCTGTTAATTCTGGTGAACCATGGCTTATTATTAATAAAACAAGCGGTAAGCTGTTGACTCAAGACAAATTATGGATTAGCATTAGCTGGGACAAAGTGCCCGAAGGCGAGACTAAAGTTCCGATTACTATTGCTTCTTCAGCGGGGGGACAGGTTGTTATACAAGCCATTGTAAGAAATCCGGTTCTTCCTGATAGTGATGATGTTAAAGGCTTCTTTGAAAGTAATGGATATGTGTCGATTGAAGCTGCTCACTTTACAAAAGAAGTTGATAGTGCAGGGATAAGCTGGGAAATAATTCCAAACTTAGGAAGGACTTCTTCTGCAGTTACCCCGGTTCCTGTAACTTCTAAAGAAGTAGTTCCCGGCAATGATAGTCCCCATTTAGAATATCAAACTTATTTAGTTAGTAAAGGTGAAGTTACAGTTAAGGCTTATTTCTCACCAACTCTTAATTTTCATAACAGTCCAAAGGGAATTCGTTATGCAATTTCTTTTGATGATGAAACTCCCCAAATAATTAATATGACATATAATCCAAATCCTCCTGACTTGAACCGTGATCCAGTTTGGAATAGATGGGCAGCAAATAATATTAATATAGTAGAATCAAAACACTCTATTAACAAACCCGGTATCTATACTTTAAAATTCTGGATGGTTGATCCGGGAGTAGTTCTTCAGAAAATTGTTATAGACTGCGGCGGACTTAAACCTAGTTATCTTGGACCGCCAGAAAGTTTCAATTTAACTAAAAAAAATAATTAATAAGAATTATTAAATATTTCCTAAAGGTTAGCAAAGTGAAAATAAAAGTAGCTCTATTTGTCTCTGTGTTTTTATTATTGGGGTGTAATTTTTATGCACAGCAAAGTGACGATTCAATTCCTGAAGTTAAAATAGCAGGCACGCAATTATTACAAATTCATTCATCAATAGTTAACCAGGATTATGATCTTTATATAAATCTTCCGGGAAATTTTGATACCAGCCAAACTTATCCTGTAATTTATCTTCTTGATGCTCAATGGGATTTTCCTTTACTCAATGCAATTTATGGACAAGAGTATTATGATGGTTTTATTCCGGCAGCAATTGTTGTAGGAATAACCTGGGGAGGAGTTAATCCGAATCCTGATATATTAAGATCAAGAGATTTTACTCCGACTAAAACTATGCAATCACCAATGGGAGGAGGCGCAGAGAAATTTCTATCATTTATTAAAACGGAATTAATACCTTTTATCGATTCTAAATTCAGAACAATACCTGGAGAGAGAACCTTAATGGGAAGTTCACTCGGTGGATTATTTACATTGTATACGATGTTTAATGAAACCAGTTTATTTAATCATTATGTATTGACAAGTCCGGCTATTGGCTGGGATAATGCAGTAATCAGTTCTTATGAAAAAAAATATGCAGAAGAAGGTTCCGAAATTCCGATAAGACTTTATATGGCAATTGGCGGATATGAAGATGTAAACTCTTTCCAGAAGTATGCCGATAATCTTAAAGAAAAAAACTATAAAGGATTAGAACTGCAGACTTTTGTGTTAGATGGTTTTGGCCATTCAGGAGGTAAAGCTGAAGGATATTCCAGAGCTTTGCAATATGTTTTTAAAATAAAACCTTTAATACTCAGTGATTATATCTTGGACCAATATGTCGGAACCTATGAGATTAATCCACGTGTAAAAATTAATATCATAAAAGAAGGAAATAATCTTATTAGTGAAATCCCCGGTGGGGGAAGACTTAAGTTGAATGCTGAAAGTGAGACAGATTTTTTTGTAATTGGTCAGTATTTAAAAGCTCATTTCGAAAAAGATAAAGATGGAAAAGTTACTGGTTTTCAATTAGAGCAGTACGGGGGAAAACAGTTTATAAAAAAGACAGAGTAGAGAATCTTAAATTCTAAATAAGGTAGTTACTTAAATGGAGAATGATTTATCAGCAATATTATTATTGTCCTGTGGGGACAGGAGCGGATTGGTTTCCAGAATTTCCCATTTTGTTTTTGAACGTGGCGGCAACATTCTTGATTTATATGAACATGTTGATACAAATGAAAAACATTTTTTTGTTCGCATAACATGGGATATGAAAAATTTTTCAATACCTGCATCAGAAGTCGCAAGTGCATTTGCGCCCTTAGCAAAAGAATTTAATGCTAAATGGGAAATTAATTTTACCGGAGAGAAGAATCCACGTATTGCAATATTTGTTTCCAAATATGATCATTGTCTTCAGGAAATATTATGGAGACAACGACTTGGCGAGTTCAATATAGATATCCCATTAATTATTTCTAACCATGAAGATCTTAAACCTCTTGCTGAATATTACGGAATACCCTTTCATAGTTTTTCCTTATCACAAAAGAGTAATAAGGAGGAACAGGAAAAAAAGGAATTAGCCTTACTTAAGGAACAAAAAATTGATACTGTGGTACTTGCGCGTTATATGCAGATATTAACTCCAAACTTTATAAAAGAATATCCAAATAAAATTATTAATATCCATCATTCGTTTTTACCAGCATTTGCGGGTAGCAATCCATATAAACAAGCATATGATAGGGGAGTAAAAATTATTGGAGCAACCAGTCATTATGTTACCGAAGTTCTTGATGATGGTCCTATAATAGAGCAGGATATTATTCGTATTTCTCATAAGGATACTGTAAGTGATTTAATACGAAAAGGTAGAGACCTTGAAAGATTAATTCTTGCACGTGCATTATATTATCATGCTCATCATAGGATTTTGGTATTCGGAAAAAAGACAATCGTTTTCGATTAATTGTGATACTTCATATTCATACTTTTGCATGATTGATGAAGATAAATTTTCAAACGCAAAAAATGATTTTAACTAAAACCGGGTTATTTATATGATCAAACTTAATTCTATGTATAAAACTTTTTTTGTGAACGTAATCCTGGTTTTTATTTCAATCATTAATATAAATGCACAGGAGTATAAGAAATTGCCTTTTATGAACCCTAATTTAAGTGTTGAAGAAAGGGTAAATGATTTGGTAGGGAGGATGACTCTCGAAGAAAAAATTGGACAAATGATGAATACTGCTCCATCTATTGAGCGTTTAGGTATCCCGGAATATAATTGGTGGAATGAATGTCTTCATGGAGTTGCCAGAGCTGGTTTAGCAACTGTGTTTCCGCAAGCTATAGGGTTAGGTGCAACCTGGGACGAAGATCTTATGTTTAAAGTTTCAACTGCTATTTCTGATGAGGCAAGGGCAAAACATCATGAGTTTGTAAGGAAAGGTAAAAGATATATTTATCAAGGACTAACTTTCTGGTCTCCAAATATTAATATCTTCCGTGACCCAAGGTGGGGAAGAGGCCAGGAAACTTATGGCGAAGATCCATTTTTAACAGGAAGATTGGCAGTACAATTTATTAAAGGACTGCAGGGTGATGATCCGAAGTATTTTAAAACTATTGCCACAGTTAAACACTTTGCTGTACACAGTGGTCCCGAACCGGAACGTCATTATTTTGATGCAATGACAAACGAAAGAGATTTCAGAGAAACATATCTTCCACAATTTGAAATGGGAGTTAAAGAGGGGAAAGCATATTCAGTGATGTGCGCTTATAATAGATATGAAGGCGAGGCTTGTTGTGGAAGTAAAAAGTTATTAGTTGATATATTAAGGAATGAGTGGGGATTTAATGGATATGTTGTTTCCGATTGTGGTGCGATTGGCGATATTTATAAACATCATAAAATTGTAGAGACTCCTGAAGAAGCTGCTGCTCTTGCTGTTAAATCGGGATGCGATCTAGAATGTTCAACTACTTACGAGCATTTGACAGATGCCGTTAAAGAAAAATTAATAACCGAAGATGAAATAAATATAGCTGTTAAAAGACTTTTTATTGCTCGGATGAAACTTGGAATGTTTGATCCTCCTGAAATGGTGAAATACCAGAAGATTCCTTACAGTGTAGTTGACAGCAAAGAACATAAAGAACTTGCACTAAAAACCGCGCACGAGTCGATGGTTCTTTTAAAGAATGAAAATAATCTTTTGCCCTTGAAAAAAGATATTGGAACTGTTGCTGTAATTGGTCCTAATTCGGATGAACGGCTTATGCTTCTTGGCAATTATAACGGTGTGCCTTCTGACCCAATAACTCCATTAAGAGGAATTAAAGAAAAGTTATTGGGTCATAAAGCTAAAGTTTTATATGCACAGGGAAGTGAGCTTGTTGAAGGGTTGCCAATGTTTCATGTAGTCCCTTCACAAGTATTAACACATGGAGAAAATGAAAAGGGATTGTTTGTTGAATACTATAATAATAAAGATATGGAAGGTTTTGTTCTCTTTTCAGCTAATGATGAGATACTTGATGCGGATTGGGGAGATAAGTCTCCCCGTGATGATATGGATGATGATAACTTTGGTGTACGATGGACCGGTGAACTTAGTCCTCCTAAATCAGGTATTTATCAAATAGGTTTTATTACTACTTGTAACACAAGCTTATATTTGAATGACAGCGTTATAGTAAATACAAGATATCATTTCAGAAATGAATTTGGAGATCCGCGGTTAATAAAATCAAAACCAATTTATCTTGAGGCTGGAAAGAAATACAAATTAAAAGTTGAAGCGAAGGAAACTTACGGCGATGCACAAGTGCAATTAGTGTGGACAGAGCCTCGTGATAATCCAAATGAGGAATTGAAGAAAGAAGCGATCGATGTTGCAAAAGAATCTGACGTAATTCTAATGTTTATGGGATTAACTGCAAGACTTGAAGGTGAAGAGATGGATATTGAGATTGATGGTTTTGATCATGGTGATAGGACACAACTTACATTACCCAAAGTGCAGGAAGAATTAATAAAAGAAATATATGCTCTTGGTAAACCTGTAGTTTTAGTTTTATTGAATGGAAGTGCATTAGCAATAAACTGGGAAGACCAAAATATTCCTGCCATACTTGAAGCATGGTATCCCGGACAGGCTGCAGGAACAGCAATTGCGGATGTATTATTTGGTGATTATAATCCTGGCGGGAGATTGCCTGTTACATTTTATAAATCCGTTAAAGATTTACCTTCTTTTGAACAATATGACATGACCAATCAAACTTACAGGTACTTCAAAGGTGATCCGCTTTATCCATTTGGTTATGGATTAAGTTATACATCTTTTAAATATGATAATCTGAAGATTAATAGTGAGTATAAAGCTGGTGATTCTATAAGAATTTCAGTTGATGTAACTAACAATGGAGTACTAGCAGGTGACGAAGTAGTTCAGGTTTATGTATCGAATTTAAATTCGCAGGTACCTGTTCCCATTAGAGCGTTAAAAGGATTTAAGAGAATTCATCTTCAACCGGGAAAAACTGAAGCAGTTTACTTTACAATTTCTCCTGATGCTTTCTCGATTATTGATAATGATAATGAAAGAGTAGTCCTACCGGGTAAATTTGAAATTTCAGTAGGAGGGGGACAACCGGGGAGTAAAGGGTCTACAGAGAAGATTAATATTTTAACAAAGAGAATAAGTCTATTATAAAAACATTTTATTGATTAAGCCATTCTAACTAAATAACTAATGAAAATGATTTACTTTTACTAAAAATTTTATGGTGAGATGTGTATTTTATTTCTATATGTAGTCTTTAAGGGTTTTGATTGATTATTATTCGGAATAACGATATTCTCTTGCGTTTTTATTTTTACTTTATTAAGTTGAATCGGTTCAAATATTTTAATATCGATTCTACAGATTCGAAATTAAACTTTTAGGAAGTTTATAAAATGTTAGATGAAATATTAAATATTAGTAAGCGAACTTTTATTTTACATATATATATACTATCTGGTTTTGTAAAAAATTAAAGTGAGGAGCGCTATGAATCTTTTTACGAGATTTCTTTTAATTATTTCCTTCCCATTATTTTTATCATCAGTTATCTTAGCACAAGACGGAGTCGGACAAATTCAGGGAGCTGTTACCGACTCTACCACAGGTGGTTATTTATTTGGTGCTAATGTTTTCTTAGAAGGCACAAGTTTAGGGGCTGCTACCGATGCTTCTGGTAAATATCAAATAGCACGTGTTCCAGCAGGTTCTTATAATATCATTGTACGTTATATAGGATATAAAACAAAAAAAATAGCAATAAATATTGTTGGGGGAAGAACTCTTGAACTCGATGTGACTTTACCAAGTGAAGTTGTTGAGGGTACACCGGTAGTTGTAACTGCTCAAGCAATGGGACAACGTGGTGCAATAAACCAGCAGATTACTTCTAATACTATTATAAATGTAGTTTCCGCCGAAAAGATTCACGAATTACCAGATGGTGATGCCGCAACAGCCTTAGCCGTTTGCCTGGGCTTTCTTTAATGAATGGGGACCAGGTAGTCATAAGGGGTATTCAGGCAAAGTAGAATCTATATCATGGTAAATGGTATTCAATTCCTTCAACCGATATGAATACTCGTGCTACCAATTTAGGTTTCATCTCATCAAATATGCTCTCAGGTATTGAAGTTATTAAAGCAATTACTCCGGATATGGATGCAAATGCGATTGGAGGTGTGGTTAATCTAAGATTACGTGCAAGCTCCTGCCAATTTTCATTTTGATGTGCTTACATCGGGCAATTACAACGCTCAGGACAGAAGAACAGATAATTATAGTTTCTGGTTTAGCGCCAGTGATAGATTCTTCGACAATAAGCTTGGCGTTTTTCTCCAGGGTAATGCCGAACGTTCTAATATTGGTAATCAAATAGCCAGTATGACTTATGGACTTTATGCAGCAGGCAATACAGATTATGGAGAAGCAACTTACAGCGCGAATAGTGCCACTTTGGAGGACCAAGCTGATATTGTTTTAAATAACGGCGGAAGCCTTATATTAGATTATAAGCTTCCAAATGGGACTATAATTCTTCAGAATACCTTAGCTCATAATTTTGGTGATACCCGCAATTACCGAAACGCTCTGACTCTTAATGGTACACCTGGTGTCAATTATACACTGTTCAGAGAAAGATATGGAAAGGACCTATATGTAAATTCTTTGCAGGCGGAAAACTCTTTTGGTGACCTTAAAGTTGATATAAACCTGTCTCATTCATTTTCAGATAGATATAACCAAATAAGATATGGTGACTTCTTGAACTGGCAGTATGACAATGAGTCAAGTTCCGTGCACCCGTTCGGTTTAGATGGTAATGGAAATCCAAAAGCTTATACTGGTCAAATTCTAACGTTAAAAATGAATGATGTATATAGAATCTTTGACAACCTTGATCCTGCCGATGCCGATAGTGCTATTCTTGCCGGCTGGCTTACTGCTGGTACACAGGCTTTTCACCAGCATTTATATAATGCATCCGCTAATTTTTCGATGCCTGTTACTTTTTCCAAGGATATAACGGCAAAATTCAAAGCCGGGGGTAAGTTTACAAGAACAACACGTACTAACGATCCTAATACATACTTCTCTGGTTCTGATGATAAAGATACTTATGCCAATGTTCAACATTTCTTCCCGGATTATACTAGTAATGAATTTAATCGTGTAAAATTTAGAAGTGTTATGGATATGGGTTTCCAAAGCGAAAGAGGTAAGTATTTTCTAGAGGATGAATAAAGCTTTAAAGTTGGTTTAAATATGCGTTTAATGCTCCTCTGTTGGATGCATGGATGACGAAATCAGAGTCAGGCTGGTCGCCGGCTGCGATGTGGAGTGAAACCTGGCATAACGATTTTCACGGTGCTGAAATATTTGCAGCAGGTTATATAATGGGTACTTTGGATCTGTTTTCAAAGTTAACATTGATTGCAGGTTTACGGTATGAGTTATATAATATGAAATATACTGCTAACTACACTTATGTTACACATGGAGTTTACGGTGATGCAATTAGCACAGCGAATAGGAGTATTAAAAAATTAGCAGTTGATAGTACCTTAGTACCTTCCAGCTATTATAACGTGGACCGTGATGATAACAACATCTTTCCAGATGTACTCCTCAAATATAAAGTTAATGACTGGTCGGATGTGAGGTTTGCTTTTACAAATGGAATTGCCCGCCCGGATTACCTGGCAATTCTTCCAAAACTATATTTTATACAAGATTATAATACTATTGAGTTTGGAAATACAAAACTGAAACCTACAACCGTACAAAATTTTGATCTCTCTGCATCCTTTTATAGTAACGAACTTGGTCTGCTTACTATAACTGGTTTCACTAAAAAATTGGATAATGTATCTTTTTCGCGAACTTACTTTTATAAAAATGCTGCTCTGTATGGTATAACGGTTCCGGATTCATCCTTTTGGGCTGATTATAAATTGACTGCTCCACTTCCGACTACTCCTACGAGCTCTTATATAAATAACAATCGTCCTGGTTATATAAAAGGTATAGAGATAGATTGGCAAACGAACTTCTGGTATTTGCCTAAACCTTTTAACTCACTTGTACTGGATGTAAATTATACAAAAGCCACGTCCGAAATGGATTACCACCAGGTTCTGGCTAAGGATAGCACGTATAGAGATCGTGGTCATACCATAACTGTACTTTACAATTTAGATACAATCCGTACTGCGAGACTGCTTCATCAGGCGGATGATGTTTTGAATGTTGCGCTGGGTATTGACTATAAAGGATTTTCAGGGCGTATATCTTTTAATTTACAGGGAAACGTAATAACTAGTGTAAATGATAGACCTGAAACGGATCGGTACACAGGTAATATTTATAGATGGGATTTTATATTAAAACAAAGATTACCTCTTGATGGTTTGAGCATATCTGTTAGCGGAGTAAATATTTTTCACAATCCTATCTATACGTATCAGAAATTCAGAAGGAATCCTGACGCAGCGATTACAGAAAACCTTCAGCAGGTTTTATATACACCAACTGTATTCTCGGCTAATTTACGATATTCTTTTTAATGGTTTAATAATGATGATAAATAATGAGTTTGTTTCGTAGTAAAATAATCGATACTTTGAGAAATATTATCTCAAAAAGAACTAATAACTTAATTTAAGGAGGCTCAATGAAAAGGTTAGTGTTACTTCTTACGGTAATTGCATTATTACCGTTAACTTCAATTTTTTCTCAACCGGATGAAAGTTATATCCTGGAACATCGTGGCGACACTCTTGTCGTAAAGGATGATTTCGATTTCTCCGGAGTTAATAGTTTATATCTTCTTTTAGCAACCGATACAAGTAATACTACATACACAGTGCCTGCAGGTCGTGTATATATGTTACATTCGTACGGGTACTATTCATTAGCAAATGGTATTACTTCTGCTAACGATAGAAAAGTTGTTATAGTAGGAGAAGATCAGAGTTCCGTAAAGAACAACCAATCAGAAGCTTTTCCGCCGGTTATGTCCGCGGCGATTGTAGATGGTTCGCCTCAAGGTGGTGGAATAACTTCCGGTTACGATTTAGTTGTGAAAAACTGTAATGTTGAACTGGGATCTCCAGGTCATGCTTCAGAATTGTGGAACTGGTATGGTTATGCAGCTAATGCAAGACTTACTGTTGACAACTGCATTATGGAACATACGTATTGGGTTATGTTTGTTCCGGGTTCAATGTCAAACACTTATATACGTAACAGTTATTTCGTAAATTTCAGCGGACAGGCTTGCAGACGTAACGGTGGTGTTATCGATTTCTTCGGTGACGTTGATACAATTATGGTTGAAAACAGTACTCATTTAGTGGGTCAAGGCAGTATATATAAGTTCAGAGCTGTTCATGCTACCGCAGCAATATTTAACCACAATACCTTTGCAGATTTGGCGGGTTATGTTTTTATGAATGAAGGTTACCAGACAAACATGGCTGTAACAAATAATATCTTTATTAATTGCAACGTTCAGGGATGGAGCGGTAACACAGGCTTTGACCCTGGTGAAAATGATCCTGATGGATCAGCTATGGGTCTTGTGAACGTATCTAATGAAGATACTATCGGTGTTGCTGCTGGTGATATACATTTCTATGTTGACAAAAACCTTGTTTACTGGGATCCGTCACTTACTGATGCCGGTACTGGTGTGATTGCAACAATAAATGCTAATGGTGCCAGTGGTATAACTACGTGGCAAAGTCAGATGATTACTATGAATTCCAGAACCCAGGCTATGTTTGATGATAATAACACGTATCCTTATCTAACAGAAGGTGGATGGATCACAGATAAGATGCCTACTTTTTCAAATAGTCAGGATTTATTTTCTACCCAGCTTGCAGCCATTATGCAGTATGCAATTGACAAAGCAGATACCGGCAGCGCTGCTACATTGGCTGACTGGCGTTTAGTAAATATTGGTGATGATTATTACACTTATGCTGATCTGCGAATTCCTGTTGATCTCTCTTATAGTGATGCAGATTTAATGACAGCAGGACTCGGTGGGTTCCCGGTTGGCGATTTAAACTGGTTCCCAACTCAATATCAGTCATGGTGGGCACAAAGAGATGCAGAATATGCTACAATATATAATGTTTTAAGCACTGGAGTTGTTGGTGTTGAAAAACTGCCATTCGCAGCGAATAAATTTGAATTGGCTCAGAACTATCCGAATCCTTTCAATCCTTCAACAGTAATAAACTATTCAATTCCTAAAGCTTCAAATGTTACATTAAAAGTATATGATATATTAGGAAACGAAGTCGCTACATTGGTAAATCAATTCCAGAATGCAAATTCTTATAAAGTAGACTTTAATGCCGCTTCACTTGCAAGTGGTGTTTATATTTATAAGATAGAAGCTGGTAATTTTACAATGTCAAAGAAGATGCTCTTACTCAAATAAGAGGACAAAACATCATTTCAAAGACAAAGCCCCGGTTTATATCGGGGCTTTGTTTATTTAATAAAACAAAAAATCTTTAAAGAGAAAATAATATATTATAAATATTGTTTTACGGAGAACATTGATGCGAAGATGTTTGATAATAATCTTAACTTTAGTTAGTATTTATTTTTATAATGGATGCAGTACAAAAACTGATATTGATAAAAATGTTGTTGCAGAGTATGGGAATGGAGGAAAAATAACATTTGATGAATTAAATCAATTTGTTTTTGATTTGAATTATAATAAAAGATTCAGGGTAAAATCGGAAGGATACAGACATGCTTTAAATGATTTAATGGAAAATCAAATGAAGCGTGTTGATTTTTTCGAGAGTCATTTAGACAAAAATAGAGCATTAATCAAAGCATTAGCCGTATAATAAATGAAGCTCTGGTTGCCAATTATTTTGAGAAGCAATATTTGGATAAATACACTAACGATGAATTTGCGAGAAAAGTATATGGGATTATGAATAAAAGTGTTGAGTACAGGGAAATCATATTAAAAAAACCTAAAGGTGCATCAAAAAGTGAATTATCAAAAATAGAGAAAAAGGCCTTAGATATTAAAGCAGAGATTGAAAATGGGGCGGATTTTAATACAATGATTCAGAATTACTCGCAGGATAAGCAGTCAGTTCAGAATAATGGTTATGAACCACCGGTTGTCTGGAACCAGAGCCTTTCCGATCCGGTAGGGAATGCTGTTTTTAATTTAAAGGAAAATGATATACGTGTTATATCCACAAATCAGGATTATAAAATTATAAAAGTGGTTAAAGTTAATAAAGTTAAAATTGAACCCTTTGAAAAAATAAAACATAAACTTATTAATCAAATTAAACAAATTTATAGCCAAATATCTCTGGACGAATATAACAAAGATAGGGATGCATTAATAGATACAACAAGTTTAAAATGGAATGAAGCAGCATTAAAACAATTGGTTAAATGGTCTAACATTCCGACTTTTAGCAGCAATGCTTATGAAGATACTTTAACAAAGGTAATATCTAAATCAGATAATAAAACAATTATGACATATAGTAATGGAAAAGTTGATTACAATGAATACCTGAGGTTAGTAAAAAATATTTTGACCTTAAATATTAAAAAGAAAATAAATGAGGATGATATCAAATATTTTATTAAAGAGGCTGTTACCATTGATAAAATAGTCAATAAGGCTGATTCATTAGGTTTGGGAAAAGAATTCTTTAATGCAAATACAAAAGACCCCGAAATTAAGGATAGATTAGTCTATTTTTATAATCAAGCGGAAATTGAACAAAAAATACCTCCTTTAACAGAAGAAAACCTCTATGGTTTTTATAAGAAGAACAAAGAGTCAATTTTTTATAATTTGGAGAGAATAAATTTATACGTAATGGTTTTTAACAATGAGGAAGATGCAAAAAAAGCTTCCGACAAAATAAAATCAGGTACTAAATTTGAAAAAGTTACGGGAAGGTTTTTAGTAAAAACATATGTCAAAGAACGTGATGGAGAACTTAAAACATATAGGGGAAATGAAAAACCAATTTTTGCTGAAAAAGCATTTAAGATGAAGCTAAATGAAGTTTCTGGACCTGTTGTATTTACTGAAGATGGGCAGACTAAGTATGCTATTTTAAAATGTAAATATATTCGACCTGAGAAGCAGCTGACATATGAAGAAGCTAAAAAAACTATCAATGAAGAATACAAAAATTTCTATAGAGAAAAATTAAGAAATGAAATCAAAAAGAAGCTGGCTGAAAAATATCACCCAAAATATTATTATGATGTAGTAGAGAAAATGATTTCACCACATAATGCCCAATAACAGAATAATATATCTTAATTTAGCAGTAATATCAGCCGCAGTAATTTGTTTTGAAATTTTATCTACTCGTGTTTCATCCGTTATATTCGTAAGTAATTATGCCTTCATCATAGTATCATTAGCAATTTTGGGAATTGGATGCGGCAGTATATTCTCATATTATAAAATTGATATTAAGGAAAAATTCCACGAAAAAATTTCAAAATATATCCTCTTTGTAGGTGCATCATTTTTATCTTTTATTCTGATTGTTGTAGAATTTAAAGTAACTAATCTTGTAACGTACCTCATATTATCGTTTTTCCCATTCTTTTTTGCAGGCATTATATATTCTCAAATATTCAAAAATCTTTCCGGGTATAGTTTTAAATTATATGCAGCAGATTTAACCGGGGCAGCAGTAGGTTCAGTAGGTTCAATTATAATTCTTGAAATATTTAATGCACCAAATGCAATCCTTTTTTTATCCGCAGTAATGTTTCTTTTATCACTCACATTTTCAGTAATAGAGAAAAGCAAAACAAGATACGCGGGTATTATAACAGGATTTATAATAATTATTGTTTTATCTTCGGTTTACGGCAAGTCTGAGCTTATCGGAAAAATCACAATCGGAAAGTTCGATGAAAAAGATTTTTACTATGTATATCCAAATGCTGAAAGTATTTCTCAAATTATTGAAAGCCGATGGAGTATTAATGGAAGATCTGACCTGGTTGAATATTATAATCAGGATATGGTTAGACAACTTTTTATTGACGGGGCAGCCGGTTCACAGATGTATCGTTTTAGCGGTGATATAAAAAATCCTGATAACCTACTTTATAATCTTCTGATACAACCTTCCACTTCCATTCCATTTTTCTTTTTAACTGATAATGAAAAAAACAATATGCTTGTAATAGGACCGGGAGGTGGAAAGGAAGTATTGTTTGGCTTATTGAGTGGTGTTACACAAATTACAGGTGTCGAAGTAAATCCTGATTTTGTCAACATCGTAAAAGAATATAGAGATTTTAACGGCGGTATTTATACGGATTTTCCGAACGTACAAATCGAAATTGAAGAGGGACGGCATTTTATAAAAAAAACAGATAAGCATTTCGACATAATTGTGATGGCTCTTCCATCGACTGAGCAACTGCAAGGTATAGATAATTTAGCAGCGAACGAAAATTATCTATTAACTGTTGAGGCGCTTAAAGATTATCTAAATATTTTAAAACCTGATGGGCGCTTGATATTTACAGTGCATAACAAATGGGAATTAGTTCGCCTTATTATTACAACTGTTGAGGCTTTTAATCAAATGGGAATTACAAGTGAGCAAGTACTTAATCATTTTGAAATTCTTGAACACGATTACGAACCTACAATTGTTATTAAAAAAAATGAATTTACTATAAATGAGATTAATCGTACAGAAAACGTTATAAAACAACTTCCCCAGGGCCTTCCCTCAGTAACTTATCTCCCATTTCGTATAAATGAAGCTGCTAATACTCCAGTAAATCATATTTTAAGATTAATTAAAAATAGTCCGGTTAGTTTTAAGAACTACATAAATGAATTTCGATATAATATTACACCGTGCAAAGATGACAGCCCCTACTTTTATAAAATAAATAGGGGAATAACCGATGATTATTTATGGTTATTAGTTGGGGTGGCAGTTTTTAATTTATTTGGAGTTGCATTACCTTTATCACGTATTAGAAAAAAAATAAAAAAAAATAAAACCTATCCTCTTATACTTTCGTTAATTGTGTTTATTTGCATCGGCTTGGGATTTATGATTATTGAAGTTTCCCTTTTTGAAAAACTGATTCTTTATCTCGGATCGCCTACTATATCTTTATCAATTCTGCTCGGTTCTTTATTGGTTGGAATGGGGATAGGGAGTTTTTATGGAAAGAAAATTTTCACCGATGATATCAGGAAACGTTTATATATTATTTGTTTAGTAATTGTATTGTCGGGTAGTACACTTTTTATTTTATATCCATATATTTTAAATCACTTGCTGATTTATAGCCAGGTTTTTCGTTCAGTAGTTTGCTTTTTGTTGATGGTACCTTTCGGTTTTTTGCTCGGCATTCCTTTTCCTTCCGCTATTCAATTATTGAAGCAAGAACATTTGGAAAAATATATTCCTTGGATGTATGGAATAAATGGAACGATGTCAGTCCTGGGTTCTATTATTGCAGTTATTCTGTCCATGCTTTATGGTTTTACATTGAGTTTTTTTGTCGGATTAATTATGTATTTAATAATTTTTCTATTTTTGATTTCGAAGTCATACAGTATTCAACCTAAATAAAAAAGTTTGCTATTTTCCCTAATACGTAATCTATCCGGTTTCATGATGACAAAAACTATTTTTCGATTGAACATCCATATTAAAGCAATAAAAAGTATAAGCATAGTTCTAATACCTTTTTTTATTATTTTTAGTTCTATGATTACTGCTCAAGACAAAGCCCCATGGCACGGTAAAAAATGTGCAGTTTGTCTTACTTATGATGACGCATTAAAAACACAGCTGGATAATGTAGTACCACTATTAGATACATTAGATATTAAAGCGACATTTTATCTACCCGGATATTTCCCTGGCTTTAAGGATTATATGGGAGAATGGAAGTCCGTTGCAGAAAAAGGAAATGAGTTGGGAAATCACACATTGTTTCACCCTTGTGAGGGAAAACCAACAGGTAGAGAGTTTGTTCAGCAAGATTATGATCTTAACAATTATTCTGTTCAGAGAATAGTTGATGAAATAAAAATGGATAATATTTTATTAAATGCTATTGATGGTAAAATAAAAAGAACATTTGCTTATCCCTGTGGCGATACCTTAGCGGGTGATTCATCTTATGTAAATGAAATAAAAAGTGAATTTGTTGGAGCACGCGGTGTCGAAGGTAAAATGCAGAAAATAAATGATATAGATTTGTTTGATATTGGTTCTTATATGATAAATGAACAACCGGGAGACTCACTTATTGCTCTGGTTAAGCAAGCTATGAGTAATAATTCATTACTAGTGTTCTTATTTCATGGCGTGGGAGGCGGACATTCTATTACTGTTTCATTAGAAGCGCATAGTAAACTCCTGCATTACTTGGAGCAGAATAAAATAAATATTTGGATTGCTCCACTGGTAGATATCGCAGAATATATTAAAGAATATAAGAGAAAAAATAACAACTAGATTTTTTTTAAAAATAAATTTTAATTAAAGGAGAGTAGAATGAAAAATTTATTCATTCCTTTTAAAACTGTTTCGTTAAAAAACTTTATTCCATTCTTAATAATTGGAATTTCATTGTTTTCATTTGATAATGCATTTAGCCAGGGAACTAAATTGAAGTTGAATGATCTCGAGTATTTTGAAACGCAGGGATTAAATGTTTTTGTTTTTAGCAATCAGTATAATGGTTTTTTCTATGATGAAAAAACAGCCGGAATTGAACTTATACACCATGGTGTTAGAACTGCTACAAATGGTGCTGTTAGGTTAAGATCTACGCCGGAACAATGGGACCTGGTTCCTGATGTAGTGAGTAGAAATGTTGATAAAGGAAACAACAGTATTGAAGTACTTCTACGTTATAAAGATTATGATTTTGATTCTAGAGTTGTGGTTACACCAAAAGATCAGGGAGTTTTAATAGATGTTTATATTGATAAGCCTTTGCCAAAAAAGTTAGAAGGAAATGCGGGTTTTAATCTTGAGTTTTTACCTTCTGCATATTTTGAAAAGACTTATTTGATGGATAACAGTCCCGGTATTTTTCCTTTGTATCCTGCTGGACCGACAGTTGTTAAACCCATTAAAGATAAAATTCCTCAGTTTAACGGACATTCAACATTTGATGATCGGGGGAGAGGTGAATTTGTTGATCCTCTGCCAATTGCTACTGGTTCAATTTTAGTTTTAGCTCCTGAAGATCCTGAAAGACATGTTGAAATTCGTTCTTTAGAAGGGGAACTTATGTTATTTGATGGACGCAATGTTGCCCAAAACGGGTGGTTCGTTGTACGAAGTCTTATTCCTGCAAATAAAACAGGCAAAGTAGTAGAATGGTATTTAACTGCAAATACAATAAAAGATTGGAAACGTTCACCAGTAATAGGATTCTCACAGGTTGGTTATAATCCGGATCAAAAAAAGGTTGCAGTTATTGAACTGGATAAGATTGACACACCTCTTAAAACGGCTTCTTTGTATCAGGTTTTGCCTGATGGTGAATATGTTGAAAAACTTACAGAAGATGTAAAACCCTGGGGACCATACTTCAGGTATAATTATGTTACTTTTGATTTTTCCTCTGTAAGTGATAGTGGTTTATATTTTATAAAATATGGTAATCAGAAAACGGAAACCTTTCCGATAGATGTTCATGTTTATGATAATATTTGGCAGAAAACGTTGGATATTTATTTCCCTGTACAAATGGATCATATGTTTGTTAATGAAGCTTATCGTGTTTGGCATGGGCGACCTTACATGGATGATGCACTCCAGGCTCCAGTAAATGAACAGCATTTTGATGGTTACAGTATGGATTCAACTACTGATACTAAATATAAACCCCTGGAACGCATTCCGGGATTGGCAGTTGGTGGTTGGTTCGATGCCGGTGATTTTGATATCCAGGATGGTTCGCACAATTCAGTAGTATCTAGTTTTTCAGATTTATGGGAAATGTTCCATGTTAAACACGACCAAACTTTCGTTGATAGAAAAACAAGCTATGTAGATATTCACCGCCCCGACGGTACCCCAGATGTTCTACAACAGATTGAACAAGGTACTCTTCAATTGGTTGCACAGCAAAAAAATATAG
Organism: uncultured Ignavibacteria bacterium; assembly: GCA_963727535.1. GTDB lineage: Bacteria > Bacteroidota > Ignavibacteria > Ignavibacteriales > Ignavibacteriaceae > RBG-16-34-14. The sequence continues at coordinate 563,958 of CAVSGR010000001.1, read as the reverse complement.
GTCATGCGGTGCGTGGAATTATTGTGCCTCATCTTCACCAATACCATCATCTTGGAGATGCAATTAATGAAACTGACAATCTACCTTATAATCCCAAACTTAAACCGTATGAAACTGACGGTAAATCGAGCGGCACATTGGATGACAGGTGGGTGTTTTCAAATAGAGTACCATCCTTAAATTTTGGCTCTGCAGCTGCCTTAGCTGCCGCCAGCCGTGCGTTAAAAGGGTATAATGACACACTTTCGGAACAGGCTTTAGCTTCAGCAATAGGTGCATGGAATAAAGAACACAATGAACCGCTAAAAGAAGATAATGAAAGACACAATTGGTTCTTTTCAAACGCTGAAATCCCTGCGGCATTACAGCTTTATATTTCAACTAAAGATGAACAATATGCAAAGAGATTTCAGGAGTTGATTTGGAAAGCACTTAATTCAACCGGGTTTGGGTTGCAGTTCGATTTGTTAACGGCGGTTCAGGCTGTGCCGTATTTTGGTAAAGAATATAAAGCTAAATTAAGAAGTTATGTCGAGAAATATAAAAACGGTCTTGAAGAGCTTGCCAAACAAAACCCATACGGTGTTCCCATAATTATACGCGGATGGGGAGGTAATACTATTGTGGTTAACTGGGCAATCACAAATTATTATTTAAGCAAAACTTATCCCGATATAATTGGACCTGAATATACTTTTAAAGGATTGAATTATATTTTTGGCTGTCATCCATATTCAAACATTTCTTTTGTTTCCAGTGTCGGTACCCATTCAAAGAAAGTAGCCTATGGAAATAACAGAGCTAATTTTACATTTATTCCGGGAGGAGTTGTTCCCGGCTTGTTAATTCTTAAACCCGATTTTCCTGAAAATAAAGAAGACTGGCCCTTCTTCTGGGGTGAGAATGAATATGTAATTAATATTTGTTCTTCATATATATTTCTTGCTATTGCAGCAGAGGATTTACAAAGCAAGAAGTAAGTAATTATATGGATAAAACTAAAAAATTAAGAAGCCAGGAATGGTTTGGCGGTTTGGACAAAATGGGTTTTGTTCATCGTTCGTGGCTAAGAAACCAGGGGTATCCCGATGATCATTTTAGGGGAAAACCTGTAATCGGAATTTGTAATACCTGGTCCGAGCTAACACCTTGTAACGGGCATTTAAGAGATTTTGCAGAAATAGTAAAACGCGGAATTCTGGAAGCCGGAGGTTTTCCACTTGAGTTTCCAGTTATGTCTTTGGGCGAAACAATAATGCGTCCAACAACAATGCTATTTCGGAATCTGGCAAGTATGGATGTTGAAGAATCAATTCGTGCAAATCCAATCGATGGCGTTGTACTTTTAACAGGCTGCGATAAAACAACACCTTCAACTTTGATGGGCGCTTGCAGTGTTGATTTGCCTACGATTGTTGTTCCCGGTGGTCCAATGCTTAACGGCAGGTTCCAGGGAGGAACTATCGGCTCCGGCTCTTTCAACTGGACGATAAAAGAAAAACAAAAATCGAATACGTTTTCAGAAGAAGATATGCTCGAAGCAGAAATTTGTGCAGCAAGAAGCCAGGGACACTGCAACACAATGGGAACAGCTTCAACGATGGCAACAATGGTTGAAGCATTAGGATTAACTTTGCCCGGAATGTCTTCCATCCCCGCAGTCGATTCGCGTAAAAAAGTTTTAACACAGCTTTCAGGCAGAAAAATTGTTGAAATGGTAAAAGAAGATTTAACACTTTCGAAAATTCTTACAAGGAAAGCATTTGAAAATTCAATTATTGTAAATGCTGCAGTAGGCGGTTCTACAAATCTTCTTATTCATCTTCTTGCAATTGCCGGAAGAATTGGTGTAGAATTAAATCTTGAAGATTTTGATAAACTTGGAAGTAAAATCCCATTGCTTGTAAACTTAATGCCTTCAGGAAAATATTTGATGGAAGATTTCTTTTATGCCGGCGGTTTGCCTGTAGTTTTAAAAGAACTTGAAAAACTACTTCATCAGGATGTCATAACAGTTAATGGAAAATCGTTAACAGAAAATAGTGCGAAAGCAAAATGTTATAATGAAGATGTAATTGCCAAGATAGATAAACCGTTACAGCAGAATGCGGGCATTGCAGTTTTAAAAGGAAATTTATGTGAGAATGGTGCGGTAATAAAACCATCTGCAGCAACGCCAAAATTAATGAAGCATAAAGGCAAAGCAGTAGTGTTTGAAAGTATGGAAGATTACCATAAACGAATCGATGATCCTGATCTTGAAATAGATGAAAACAGTGTAATTGTTCTTAAAAGTGTTGGACCAAAAGGTTATCCCGGCATGCCGGAAGTTGGTAATGTTGATCTTCCTGAAAAATTAATTCAAAAAGGTGTGAAGGATATTGTAAGAATTTCAGACGGCAGAATGAGCGGAACTGCTTACGGTACTGTTGTACTTCACATTTCACCTGAATCTGCAATTGGTGGAACGCTTGCGATTGTACAAGATGGAGATATGATTGAACTCGATGTTGAAAAAAGAAAATTGCATCTTGATATTTCTGATGAAGAATTGAAAAAAAGACAAGCACTGTGGGTTCAGCCTGAACCTCACACAGGTAGAGGTTATGTAAAACTATTTCTCGATCATATTCAGCAGGCAGATAAAGGCTGCGACTTTGATGTTTTGGTCGGTAAATCAGGCTCTGTTGTTAAAGGAGATTTGCATTAATTTTTAAGTTTTCCAGTATTGTTCTAATCAGATAAATCGTTAAAACGGTTAATGTCTTTTTTCATTAAGCAATCCACGACTTAAGTCATGGGCTACTGAAATCTAATAATTTTAATAACCGTTTCAACGGTTTCTCAACTGGCAAATTCAAAATGTTAAACTCGAATTAACATAAAGGTTAATATGGTTGTAATTTACCTACTCTTAAGCGTTGTTCTTATTATTCTCCTTACAGCAAAATTAAAAATCCATCCTTTCATCGCACTTTTTCTCGTTGCAATATTTTACGGCTTATTTGCGGGGATGCCTTTAAAAGATATTGTTACATCAATCAACCAGGGATTTGGCGATACATTAGGAAAGATTGGAATTCTGATCGTACTTGGTGTAATCATCGGATCTTTTTTAGAAAACTCCGGCGGCGCTTATTCAATGGCGGAAAAAGTATTGAAGATCATCGGGAAGAAGAGAGTTCCAATTGCAATGGGAATTATCGGCTACATCGTTTCAATTCCTGTTTTTGCCGACAGCGGATTTTTACTTTTGTCTCCTCTTAATAAAAGCTTATCGAAGAAAGCAAAAATTTCTCTTGCCGGTTCTGCAGTTGCTTTAGGTTTGGGATTAACAGCAACACACACACTTGTTCCGCCAACACCCGGACCAATTGCCGCTTCAGGAATTCTCAACGCTGATCTTGGCTTGGTTCTTCTCTGGGGAATTCTTATTAGCGCGCTCGCTTTAGTTGTCGGATTGATTTTCGCAACAAAATATGCTGCGAAAACCTATATTGATCCTAATCCTGATGTAAGTGATGAAGAAATTGAAGCGAAGTTAAAAGATGCGCCCGGAGCTTTCAAATCTTCTATCCCTATTGTTGTTCCTATCGTTTTAATAATATTAAGATCACTTGTTAATGCTTTTGGAAAAAATCTTGATGGAACGATAGTACAATTTGTCTCATTCATCGGTGAGCCTGTTATCGCGTTGTTAATAGGAATGTTTCTTTCATTTCTTCTTCCTAAAAAATTGAATAAAGAAATGCTTTCAACATCCGGTTGGGTTGGACAATCGTTAACCGGAGCAGCATCAATAATTTTAATTACTGGCGCAGGCGGAATTTTCGGAAGAGTATTACAAAATTCAGGAATTGCCGATGTAATCGGTTCTACTTTAGCCGATGTTCATTTAAGTATCTGGCTGCCTTTTCTATTAGCGGCGGCTATAAAAACAGCTCAGGGTTCATCAACAGTTGCACTAATAACAACAGCTTCCATAATGATGCCTATGATGAGCACTTTAGGCTTTTCAGGTGAAATGGAAAAGGCAATGGTCGTTATCGCAATCGGTGCTGGCTCCGCTGTTTTTTCACATGCAAACGATAGTTTCTTCTGGGTTGTTACACAAATGTCCGGTATCGATGTTAAATCAGGTTACAGGTTATTTAGTTTGGGAACCTTTGTATTAGGAACATCTGCTGCTTTGTTTTTATTTATTTTTTACTTAATTCTTGTTTAGGAGCAAGATGAAATTATATAAAACAAAAAACGGTATCGTTATAGAAAAAGATGAAAAATTTTATCTGAATACAGATAAAGATTGGGATTTGTTTGTAAATGATGATAATCTTTATGATAAAATGTTAAAAGAAATTCAGTCTGTTGATTCCATTAATAAAAAAGATTTTATCAATGATATTGAAGCACCGATACATTCTCAGGAAATCTGGGCGAGCGGCGTTACATACATGAGAAGCAAAGTTGGAAGGCAGGAAGAATCTAAAGGTGCAGGCGGAGGAGATTTTTACGGAAGAGTTTATGAAGCAGAACGTCCCGAATTATTTTTTAAAGCGACACGACAAAGAGTTATTAATCCCGGCGGAAAAGTAAGAATTAGAAAAGATTCAACCTGGGACGTACCGGAACCTGAATTAACTCTTATGATTACTTCATCGGGAAAAATTGTCGGCTATACGATTGGAAACGATATGAGTTCTAGAAGTATCGAAGGAGAAAATCCGCTTTATCTTCCACAGGCAAAAACTTACGATGGCTGTGCTGCTGTTGGCCCTTGTATATACGTAACAAATGAACCGCTTTCTTTTAATACTGTTATCAATCTTGAAATTAAAAGAAACGGAAAATCTGTATTTAATGGAGATGTCGAGTTAACTCAGTTAAAAAGAAAATTTGAAGAGTTGGTTTCATTTCTCTATAGGGAATGTTCATTTCCTAATGGAAGTTTGTTAATGACAGGGACAGGCATAGTTCCCGGAAGTGATTTTACTTTGCAAAGCAGTGATGAAATAATAATTACAATAGAACCAATTGGGACATTAATAAATACGGTGGAATGACTATGGAATTAACCGGACAAAATTTTGTTGGCAATGAATTATCATCAGAAGGAAAAGAAGTTTTTAATGGAGTGAATCCCGCAACAGAGGAAAACCTTCCAACTGATTTTTATGAAGCAACAATAAACGAAATTGATAAAGCAATTACCAAAGCTGAACAGGCTTTTATAGTTTACAGTAAGAAAAGCGGGAAAGAAAAAGCTTTATTCCTTGAGACAATCGCTAAGGAAATACTTGCACTTGGCGATGATCTTTTAGAAAGATGTAACAAAGAAACCGGATTGCCTCTTGCAAGGTTAACCGGTGAAAGAGGAAGAACTGTAAATCAACTAAAACTTTTTGCGGAACTCCTTAAAGAGGGTTCATGGGTCGAAGCCAGAATTGAAACAGCAATTCCTGATAGGCAGCCTTTGCCTAAACCTGATATCAGAAGTATGTATAAGGCTTTGGGTCCGGTTGGAGTTTTTGGTGCAAGTAATTTCCCATTAGCCTTTTCAGTAGCTGGGGGGGACACTGCATCAGCTTTAGCTGCGGGTTGCACAGTAATTTTTAAAGCACATCCTGCACATCCCGGAACTTGTGAACTTGCAGCAAGTGCAATTATTAAAGCTGTTAAAAAAACTAATATGCCCGATGGAACTTTTTCAATGGTTCATGGTAGATCAACTGATGTAGGAATGGCAATTGTTAATCATCCTTTGATTAAAGCAATCGGGTTTACCGGTTCGTACAAAGGCGGTAAAGCAATTTATGATGCTGCTGTTAAAAGACCTGAACCAATTCCTGTTTATGCTGAAATGGGAAGTACAAATCCTGTATTTATTCTTCCCGGTGCGATGAAAGATAGAAAAGAGGAAATTGCAAAAGGCCTCGCTGCTTCGGTTACATTAGGGGTAGGACAGTTTTGTACAAATCCAGGATTAGTATTCCTTGAGGATTCAAAAGAAACAGAAGAGTTTCAGAAATCTGCTATGGAAAGCTTTGTAAGCATAAATGCAGGAACTATGCTTACTTCGAGCATACAAAATGCTTATCAAAATGGAACTAACAATATTACCAGTAAACAAGGGGTTCAGTTATTGGCTGAAGGAAAAACAAGCGATGCTGTTGGAGAAGGAAGAGCCTATCTTTTTGAAACCAACACAGATAATTTTTTAAGCAATGAAAATCTTGAAGAAGAGATCTTCGGTCCTTCAACTTTAATTATTACCGCAGATAATAATGAAAAGCTTCTAAAAGCAGCTCATAAATTACACGGACACCTTACAATTACATTGCATGCAACAAAAGAAGATTTAGAAAATTATAAGGATTTGATTTCCGTTCTTGAAAGAAAAGCAGGAAGATTAATTATAAATGGTTTTCCAACCGGAGTGGAAGTATGTCATTCAATGGTTCATGGCGGACCTTTTCCCGCAACAACAGACAGCCACACAACATCTGTCGGAACCCTGTCAATTAACAGGTTCGTCCGTCCCATAAGTTATCAGAATTTTCCAGATGGACTTTTACCTGATGAATTGAAGAATGATAATCCACTTGGAATATGGAGATTGGTAAACGGAGAAAGGAAGAGATAAGATATGGTTAATAAACGGTATCTCAATTCTGATTTCCTCTTTTTACGTATTCCCTTTTTTAATCTGTTCATTCCGATGAATTACTTAGCATGAAAAAATAATTAAAGGATTTATGATACATATTAAAAATATACATATAATAATTTTGAGTATGATGTTATTAATATCCTGTAACTCAAAACCACCTTCGTCAAAATTACTTGGTAAGTTTCGTATAGATAGTGATTTATTTATTGCTCATTTCGATTGTAAAACTGATGTGGATGATCTCTACTCAATTGCAGGTGTAATGACAATTCTCGCAGATTCGCGGTTATCAAATGTCAAATATCATGTTGTTGCCGGCACTTATGGAATTCAAGAAGGGCTTTATGTTCCTGCAAATGAATTGTTTGAAATTGCTTTTCCGGGTAATTGGTCCGATGCTCACTCTAACTTCGATCAAGCACTAAGAGAAGAGACTGCCGTTGCAATTAATACCTTGAAAAATGGAGGTGATATTTGGATTGCTGAAGCAGGGCAATCTGATTTTTCGGCTGCACTTATTCGGAATATTAAATCTTTATTATCAGACGTTAATACAAGATCACGAATAAACATTGTACAACATAGTGATTGGAATGAAAATAATACTGCTCCTCATAACCTGGCTTATGTTAAAGATAATGTATCGTACCATAAGATCCCTGATGGAAACGTTACCGGTAATGGATCTCCAGGATTAAAAACAGACAGTATAATTAAATGGCAGGATTATATTAAAAATAAAAAACTTGTTTATATATGGAAAAAGGCGATAGAGATTGCAAAGAAGTATAATGGCAAAGATAATCGATATAATAACCCAGCTATTGCTAAAAATGGAATGGACTTCTCTGACGTATCAGAAACCTGTTGGATTTTCGGCTTTGAAAAATTGGAAAACGTAAAACAATTTTTTGAGGAATTTTCCACATCTTCCGACTTATAAGGATCAAGTCATATCTAATTCTATTTGCTAACAAAATTATCATGGCGAACCGTTAGTATTTTTTTGATTTTATACAGATGTTCTTTAATCGGTATAGTTTTCCTAGTATGTCTGCTTATTCGATATCCTTATATTAAAAAAGTCATTAAATTGTGATCTGGGAAGAAAAATGTTTAGAATACAATAAAAGCATAATTATTTAGTGATACTGAAAAAATGATTTATTGAAATAAAAGAGTGTAATGTTAACTTATTCAAGTTGTACTTAAAGTTGATCAACAAATAAAAACGAACAGGAAGATTTTTCTAATTGTTGAGATTCTTCCTAAAAAACATATAATAAGGAGTTGAAATGATTACAAAAGTCATAGTAAAAAATATTTTATTCATTGTCGCTGTAATTTTTCTACTTAAAAGTTTAACTCTTGCACAGGATACTCAGAATATTGTTAACGGTGATCTTATTCAATTTTCCAGTAATGGAGCATGGTGTTGGTATCAAGACGAGCGTGCTGTTGTTGATACAGTAAATAACAAAATTATTCTTGCTTCCAACAGAACAAGCAATGGACATGACTATGTGGATATTTATGATATTGAGACAGGTACAACTCAAAATTATGATCTTGGTTCAATTGGAAGTGATGATCATGATACTCCGGGGTTACTTATCAGGCCTGATGGTAAATATCTTGCAATGTTTGCAAAACACAACAGTGATAAGATAACCCATTATAAAATTTTTAGTAGTGGTTCCTGGAGTGCGGACCAAACTTTTGATTGGAATACACAACCGGGAGGAGCTGATTTTAATACTACTTATTCAAATGTCTACTATCTTTCTGCAGAAGATCGTACATATGATCTGTCTCGTGGAAATGGTCATGGTGGGCAGAATTTTCTTATTTCATCTGACCAGGGGGATACTTGGAATTACGGAGGATTTTTAACCACCAATGCAAATATTGGATATGTTAACGGATATTTTAAATATTGCAGTAATGGTATTGATCGGATTGATTTTATTTGTACAGAATACCATCCTCGTGACTTTAATACCAGCATTTATCATGGTTATATTGAAAATGGTCAAACATTTAAATCTGATGGTACCCTGGTTGATACTACTATATTTGATAAAAATCCAACAACTCCACAAGATTATACTCCGGCTTTCCAGGCAAATACCGAATTAAATGGACTTACTATGACACATTGCTGGAATACGGATGTTCAAAGGTATAGTGATGGAACTATCGCAACGATTGTGACTGCGAGAACAAATACTAGTTCAGACAATCCAACACATGCTTTTATTTACTGTCGTTATAACGGATCAACCTGGAGTTCAACTTACCTGGGAAATGCTGGTTTAAAATTATACAGCAGCGAGCAGGATTATACTGGTCTTGCTGCCATGCATCCTAATACTCCTGATATTATTTATATTTCTACGACTTACGATCCGCGGGATAATACATTTCTTACCAAACATGAAATTTTTAAAGGTGTGACAAAGGATGCTGGTAAAACATGGGCATGGACACCTATTACTGAAAATTCAACAATGGATAATTTACGTCCCATTGTTCCGATGTGGGAAAATTATAAAACTGCTTTGATTTGGTTTCGTGGCAGTTATTATAGTGCTCAAAATATAGATGCACAAATTGTTGGAATTATTACAGACGAAACTTCCGCACTGCCAGTTGAATTAACTTCTTTCTCTGCAAAGCAAACGGGTTCAACAATTCAACTAAAATGGAAAACAGCTACAGAAATAAATAACCGCGGATTTGAGATTGAAAAACAAGTTAAAAAAAATAATGAATATGCTGACTGGTTCTCGATCGGATTTAAAGAAGGGAAGGGAACATCATCAGAATCTGTTAATTACTCATTTGAAGATAATGATATTGATTATTCTGCCTCTTTAATACGTTATAGACTAAAACAGATAGATTATAATAGTTCTTTCGAATATAGTAATTTGATTGAGGTTAAAATCAATGAAATTCCAACTGATTTTAGTTTAAATCAAAACTACCCGAATCCTTTTAATCCAACAACAACAATAAAATATAGTATACCTCAGGATAATTTTGTGACTCTAAAAATATTTAATGTTATAGGGGAGGAAGTTGCAACATTAGTTAATAAGGAAATGAAGACTGGTACTTTCACTGTCCAATGGAATGCAGCGAATTCACCATCGGGAATATACTTCTATAAATTATCTGCGGGTAATTTTTCTGAAATTAAGAAAATGGTGCTAATAAAGTAGTTGGTAAAAACTATTAGTAAAAAGGGTTCTAACAATAGAGCCGTTTTTTGTTAATATTCTGAAAGGTAGTTATACTCCGCTAAAAGCACTAAAGCCTCCATCAATAGGAATTATTGTACCCGTAACAAATTTTGAAGCATCACTTGCAAGCCATAGAATAGCTCCGATCAGTTCATTAGGTTCTCCAAATCTTTTAAAAGGTGTTATTTCTAGTATTGTTTTTCCTCTTGCAGTAAGTGAGCCATCCGGGTTAGTTAGTAGAGCCCGGTTTTGTTCGGTTATTAGAAAGCCGGGCGCAATTGCATTCACTCTGATTTCATTGCCGAACTTTAGTGCCATTTCAACAGCCATCCAGCGTGTGAAGTTATCAATAGCTGCTTTAGCTGCCGAGTATCCTACAACACGCGTTATGGCTCTGTAAGAAGCCATAGAGGAAATATTAATTATTGAACCTTTTTTCTGATCAGCCATGCTTTTGCTGAAAATCAAAGTAGGAAGGATAGTTCCATTTAAGTTTAGATTTGTTACCTTATTAAGGTCGTTAATATTAAGATCGAATATATTTTGATTAACACCTATTACTGCCCCCGCTAAATGACCACCGGCTGCATTTATTAATATATCTATTCGACTAAATCTGTTTATTACTTTTTCATTTACATCTCTGATATTTTCTTCATTCAACACATCACATTTTAGTCCTATAACTTCAACACTAATACTTTTCAGTTCTTCAACTTTATGTTTAAGTTTTTCATCATTCGTTCCGAGTATTGCAACTTTTGCACCTGAGTGTAACAAACCTTTTGCCATTTCGGTACCAAGTATTCCACTACCACCCGTTATTACCGCAACTTTATTTTCCAGACTAAAAATACTTTTTAAATAATCCATTTGTTTCTCTTGTTAAAATTTAACAAAGCCTTTAAGATGATATCTAAATATAACGATGTTGTCTGATATTCGTTCAGGAATTGCTAATCATTCTTTTTTAAAAAATTTTGGTCAAAGCTTTCTTTTTACTATAACCTTTTTCAGTTTTATTTCTAAGTAGGGAAGGGAAAAGGTGATCTCTTAAAGACCACCTTCATATTTTAAAGATACGTAATAAAATTAAAATCGGGCTGACTAGTTTTATTCATTCCAGTTATCAGTTCTAAAAGATGAGGCAGGGAGATTATCTTCATTAAATAAAGTAGCCTCGGAAGTGTTTGTAAAACAATATCTTACAGCCACCGGATTTTTTATTTGTTCGTTTGATATAATCAATTTATCGTTATCAATTTTTACAGTTGCTTTTCTGAATACCTTATCTTTACCGGCAATTAAAAAATTATTTTCACCATCTCTTTCTTTTAATACAAGTCCACTCTCTGCATAGTTAAAGGAAAGAATAATTTTATCTTCTTCAACTTTCATGGATTTATATAAAGGACCAGAATAGGGAATATCAACGCTATAGTCTTTTGCTAAAGCCCATCTCGCTAGTCTATCTCCTACATCTTCTTTATCTCCAGGATGAATAGTCTTTGGGCTGCCGATATCCAAAGTCACAGCCATACCAGTATTAGGAACCGATAAACTATTAAGCTGTACTTCACGTAATTTTTCCGAATGAGTTTGATCTCCGTAATTATATGGAGCTATTTGTACATAATAAAATGGGAATTGGTTGTGCCATCTTTCTCTCCAGTTTTCGATCATCAAAGGAAATAGAGTTGCATACTCCTCAGGATTGTCAGTATTAGCTTCCCCCTGGTACCATATTACACCTTTGATTGAATAAGGAATCAATGGATTTATCATCGCATTAAAAAGTAATGTGGGAGTATTCGCTGATAGTCCAATCTTAACTAAAGGTCTTTTAGAGAAATCATTCCCGTTTGCTCCAAAGACGTAAAATTTTTGTTCAATGTATTCAGCTACAGGAAGGTATTTCCATTCTGAGGCTAATGAAATTTTTTCATTAGAAGAACCTGAAGGATATATCTTTAATTTCTCTTTTCTTCCGTATATACCCCCGCCTCCCTGGTTATCAACAACTCTAACAGCAATAACAAGTTTATTTGGCAGTACATCATCTTTGGGAATATTATAAACTCTATCCACATTATAAAAGCCTTCTTTTTCTTGAGACCCAACCAGACTACCGTTTACAAAAGTTCTGTCCATATCATCAATGGGACCTAGTTCTAGAACAAGGTTCTTTCCTATCCAGCTTTCTGGAATTTGAATTTCTTTTCTGAACCAGACTACTCCATCAAAATCTCCTACTTCAGACGATTCCCACAGGCGGGGCAAATTCATTACTTTCCAATTACTATCAGGATAATTTATCTCTGAGCATTCGGAATCGTTAAAATCGAGATTCATCCACTTTTCATCAGATTCTTTTTTACTAACATCTATTACAGGATGTGTATATAGCCATTTGTTATATTTTTCAATAGCAGGTCCGCTGTTTTTTATGTCTTCCAGAATTTTTTGAAAGTCTTTTTCTTTTTCAAGAAATTTAGCTCCTGTCCATGCTTCAACAGGAGTTCCTCCCCAACTTGAATGTATTAACCCAATTGGTATATGCAGTTCATCATACAATTTCTTGCCAAAGAAGTAAGCTGTAGCACTAAATGTCGCTACAGTTTTAGGGGTACATTCTTCCCATTCTCCCTGGCAATTGAATTCTTTTTTGTTTGAAATTGCACGGGCTACAGTAAAAAGCCTGATATCTGGATAATTGGCTTTCTCAATTTCCTCTTTAGAATTTAAAATTGGATCAGTAAGGAATCCTTGAACCGGCATTTCCATATTTGATTGACCCGAACATAGCCAGACTTCACCTATCAAAACATTCTTATAGGTTATAACAGAATCACCAACTTGAAGAGTGACATCAAATGGACCACCAGCATCCGGAGTTTTTATTTTTGTCATCCAGGCTCCATCTGTATTTACGGTAGTATTGGCAGATTCACCCCAGGTAGCATTTATGTTTATTTCCGTGTTTGGTTCTGCTTTTCCCCAAAAGCTTACATCTGCATTCCGTTGAAGAACCATGTTATCAGAAAAAATGGAAGGTATCTCTATTTTACCGGATTGAGGTTTTGATAAATTTCCGGCATTAAGATTCATTAAACTAAAAAGCGATAGAAGAAATATTACTTGTTTCATATTACTGCTTTTATTTGTTGAAAATAATATTTAGTATATTAAATTTCAGCGACAAAGTTTCTTCGTTATTACAGTTTGTTAAAGTGATAATGATTTTTCTAAAAAAAAGTATGGTCCGAAAATTTCATCTTTTGATAGGTGAGATAATAAAAGAAATTTTTCATTCACTAAATCTATCAATCTTTCTAGAAAAGTTCTAATAATTTGAAGGACTATTAGATGTAATAGATAATGTTATAAGGGAGTTTTAAGAGTGTATTTTTGTGGTATGATGTGAAAATAGGTAGTTTCTCCCAGAAAAAATTCTTAACTTTATTTCTGGAATAATTAAACATTTATTACAAATATTACAAAAGTAAAGGGGTTCTTTTATGGCGAACGTAAATACATCTGCTGTTAGTAAGACTTTTATAAGTGACTTTCAGATTGTTGAAACTTTTATACTATTAGTCGGTTCCGTTCTTTTTCAGTTCTTGATTCATATAATTCCATCATCTGGTACACCCTTAGGTGCTGTTTTGCTTGCAATGTTTTTTGCGCCGCTCATTGCAGTTATATTTTTTAAGGCTCATACTGCTTTTATAGTAGGAATTCTTTCCCCGGTTTTAAATTATTTTATTACTGGTTCACCTAGAGCAGAAATTCTTCCTCTCATGACTATCGAACTTGTTTTGTTCGTTTCACTCTTATACTTATTCTTTAATATCAGCAGGGTAAAAAAAATAAGTGCGCTGTTTGCTGTAATAATTTCTATTGCACTTTCATTTCCAGTAGCTTCTTTATTCAGCGGATATAGTGGAAATTTGCTCAGTTCATTAACTACTGCAATACCTGGTATATTGCTACTTACTTTATTGAATTATTTCCTTGTTCGCCATCAAGAAAAAAGTTAATGCGTGATTTGTCATTTAATGAAATAAGCAAAAGAATAAATAAACTAGGTCTAACTAATTTTGATCTTGTAGTAGGAATTGCTGATGGGGGAACTGTTCCTGCGAGCTTAATTGCTTACGAACTCGGTATTGATTTAAAGATGATTAAAATCAACTACAGAGACAATAATAATAAGCCTATATATAATGAGCCTGTAATTCTTTCCCAGGAAAATATTATTGATAAAAAGGTTTTATTGGTTGATGATGTTTCTGTTTCGGGCAAAACACTTGAAGCTGCTATGAAAATCTTACAAGGTAATTCTATAAAAACCTTAACCCTAAAAGGAAAAGCTGACTATGTATTATTTCCGGAGATTAGTGAATGCGTTAACTGGCCTTGGAAACTTCAGCCAAAAGAACAAGCTGCCTGACAAATTAAAATTTATTTTATCCTTTTCCATAATTTTCTTCTCAATTAATAGTCAAAAAATTTTTCCACAGAATTCCGACAGTATTAAAACTTACGTGCTCGATGAAGCAGTAGTTACAGGAACAAGATTCAAGCTAAGCAAAAGTAAACTACCGATGAGCATTTCTGTTATAAATTTATCTGCTATTAATGAAACTCATGAATTAAATGTACTTCCATTAATTAATAATTTTGTGCCGGGATTGTTTGTAAATAATCGCAATATACTTGGCTATGGTGTTGGTTCGTTATCAACAGGACAAATAAGCATAAGAGGAATAGGAGAAAGCCCAAACTCAGGTGTTTTGATTTTAGTTGATGGACAACCTCAATTTATGGGAATATTCGGACACCCGATAAATGATTCATATCTCAAAACCAATATTGAAAGAATTGAAGTAATACGCGGACCAGCTTCACTTTTGTATGGCTCAAATGCTTTTGGGGGAGCAATTAATTTTATTACGAAAAGTCCTGTAAATGAAGGCTTGTCCTTGAATTCATCACTTGCTTATGGTTCTTTCAATACATCGATTGCATCAGGTTCTGCCGGATATAAACAAGACAACTTAAATATTATAACTTCGTTAAGTGATACTAAAACAGATGGACACAGAGAAGATGCTGACGATAGTTTCAGAAGCAATTCTGTTTATTCAAAGATTTCGTATTCAATTAATCAAAATTATAATATTGGATTTGACGGAAATATAACAAATTCAAAATTTTATGAGCCGGGACCCGAAAGTGCCCCAATGAGAAATCAATTTTATAAATACCTTAGAGGCAGAGGAGCTCTTTCTTTTACTAATGATTTTAATACGACTGAAGGCGCTGTAAAGCTTTTTTATAATTACGGCAATCATAATTTTTACGATGGCTGGCACTCTCACGATGATATGAGAGGATTAACTGCATATCAAAGCATAAAATTTTACGATGAGAATATTTTAACTGCCGGATTTGATTATAAAAATTACGGTGGTAAAGGAAAGAACGATAATACACCACCTTTTGCTGCTGTAGGGTTGAACAAGGATTTATCGATTGATGAGACAGCAGTTTATGGAATATTGCAGCTTACTTTTTTAAAAAATCTGAATCTAAGTTCGGGACTGAGATTTACAGATAATTCTGCTTATGGTAATGATTACACATCTCAGTTTGGTTTCTCTTATCGACTTGATGATGAAACTGTAATAAAAGGAAATGCTGGAAAAGCATTCAGAGGTCCCACAATTGCTGATTTATTTTTATTTCCTGTTTCAAATGAGAGCCTTGAACCGGAAAGATTATGGTCCTATGAAGTAGGAATTTCCAGATTGTTTATTGATCATATGATTAGAAGCGAATTAACTTTTTTCTACTTGGATGCTGAAAATATTATTCAAACTGTTCCGGTTGGACAGGGTATGCAGAAAGTTAATTCAGGAAGCTTTAACAATAAAGGAATTGAGCTAATGATTTCGATGTTAAAGCAGCACTCACTAAGCGCACAATTAAATTATTCATACATTCATACAAGTGTGAAGCTGCCTTATGCCCCAGAGCATAAAATCAATTTACATCTTGCTTACGGTTTTAACATCTTTACAATTGCCTCGGACATTCAGGGAATTTATAATTTATACACCTCAGGCACATTAAATAAACAGAATTAT
The DNA here is from genome assembly GCA_963727535.1 of uncultured Ignavibacteria bacterium. Taxonomy (GTDB): domain Bacteria; phylum Bacteroidota; class Ignavibacteria; order Ignavibacteriales; family Ignavibacteriaceae; genus RBG-16-34-14. Next base: position 547,888 of record CAVSGR010000001.1, on the reverse strand, counting down.
ACTTTGCTTTCATTATCAGTTGATGCCGCCGTTACTAACTGGTTAGCTTTGTTTATTAAGGGAGATAATCTTACAGATAAAAAATATTATATAGATGAAGGTTATCCTGCAGTTGGAATTACAATGTTAGGGGGAATAAAATTAAATTATTAGAGGAAGGTTAAATCCCTGAGATATCAAAATCTCCAGGTTTATAGAAAACCTGGAGACTTTTTATATGATTTCTTACTTCATTAAAATCATTTTAATTGTTTTGTTGAAGCTTCCTGCCTTTAGGTAAGCAAAGTAAACACCACTCGATAATCTCTCTGCATTATATCTTACTTTGTACGTACCTACAGGTTTAAATTCACTTTTGATTATAACATCAACTAATTTTCCCGTTACATCATAAACATTAAGTTCAACATTAGCCGCTTTCATTATGCTAAAGCCAATTGTTGTTGTTGGGTTAAATGGATTAGGATAATTCTGATGTAGAACAAAATCAGATGGGACTTCAGAACTTGTATTCTTAACAGAAACGACAGAGGGTTCGTATAATTCTATTCCGTTTCCGGTTCCAAGATTGCGTGAATATTGCTTATCAATATCATTATTCCAGTGTTCGTTAGTCCCAAGGCTGGCGATTACTGTTCCATCATTTTCAGGATCATATCCTGCAAAAGGATAATATTTTCCATCCGCACCTAATATGCTGTCGGGCCAGTTTGCCGGGTCAGCAGCCTGTTGAAGATAATCATTAACCCCATCCATCTGAACATAAGTTCCAGCTCCATCTCCTACATCTGGACGATCTACGGTAAACTCTGCACGCAAGAAATCATACCCAACAGATTCAATTGCGACCGGATCTAGAGACAGGAATATTGATGACATCCAGTCATTGTTAAAGGGTTCCGTTTGAAATTTCTTAGGATAGCTAATTTCTTGATCAGCAGTCCATAAAGCATCTAAAATATATACAAGGTTTTTCTTTCCTAATATCTCGTCTCCCATAATATCAACCTGGACTCTATATAGACCATATCCTGGACGTGTTACGTTAGGCAATTCTGTTGGAGCTACCAATCCATTGTGCAAATGCGAAGCGTCTTCACGTGTATGAGAGCCAAAATGATTTTTTGCGAATGCAGTCATTCCCGCACGTTTATGTCCTTTAAGCATTGGAAGACCGAGGATATAGTCAGCTTCATCATATATTGTGTAAAAGTGATCTTCTGTAACAGGATCATCTCCCTTTCTCGAATTGTCCCAGACATTTGTTCTTAAAACTTTTCCTCTATCGGAATATTCTATTTTGGCGGAATCACTGGGTACTAAAACTTCTCTTCCTAAATTAGTATAACCGTTATGATCCATATAATGGACATCAGGAAATTCCGGATGCCAATAATCATATAAATGTTTATAGATATGTCTCAACGGATCCCCGATATAAATATCATCCTGCGGCACTCCGGCAGTATCTACTAATTGTCTTAAAACAGCGAGAACCATTTGCGGAGAAGATTCGGAAATTCCATAGGATGAATTATTTACTTTAGATAAGTCTGTTGGATTATAATTACCGCCCCAACCGCTAACTATATTTATTTTTATGAATATTTTTTCTCCGTCATTATATCCAACATTACCTTTCCCAACATTTCTGTTATGATAAATAAATATAGAATCCCATGCTTCAGCATCACTGGCGGTACCCGTTAAACTTTTCAACCCGCTTGCTAACATTTCATCAATTACATCCTGATCATTGTTTTTGGGCAGAAACCAGCCATCTCCATATTCATTGGGATTGCAGTTTTCATTTGTTGCATCTGGGTCATGCATCCATACAACTCTTCCAGGGAAAATACCCTTAGCTGTACCCATTGGTTCATTCGGTTCCTGGTAAATGGTGGGGAATTTATAAACTGAAGAATCATTATCAGAAAGATATGTTCCTCCTATTGTGAAAGTAACAAGCAATGCCGCTAAGATAAATTGATTTTTAAAAGTAACTTTTTTTATTCTTCCAAAAGCAAATAAAGAAACTAAAAAGAATATAATATTTTGAAGAAACCCGGCTGCAAATGGCATTGCCGCCTTTACACACGGGTAATTTATTCTGCTCGGTTTTGCAATTACTCTTGAGATTATCCATAGAAAAGCAAGAAATCCAACGAATGGCAATATGAATTTGGCTAGACCATTAACCTGCTTGAATCCTCCGAATCTATATGTTTTAGGACATATCTTAACATACTTGGTAATGAACTTTTTCATGAAGTTCCCTTTATCTGTTAATAGAAAATATTAAAGGTTTAAATGCTATAGAATTGGTAAGATTTAGCAAGATATATGCCGCTAAGATATAACCATTTTTAGTTCTTGTAGGCTTGATTGAGCCTTTAGGCTATCACTTTCAATAAAGTAACTTCTTATTTTTGAGAAAATACTTGTCGGCATAAGTATAAAATCGAATTAATAGTAATTCTAGGAAGGCAATTAGTGTTGGATTGAATTACTGTCCTCCCCGCAAGTCTTTCATATTTAACAACTCTTATTTAACGTTAATATTTGCTGTTATAGTATCGTTTGTACAAGCAGGATTTTTTTACAAAAGTATTTCATTAAATTTTAGTAATCTGGCATTGCTCCTCCCACTTCATCCTCTAAATGTTTGCAGCATTATTATTGGTTTCTTCTCCAAAAGAAGTCTCAAGTTTATCCCACCAGTTTTTCTTCAATATTATTGTTGTTAGCAAGCAAACAGCCACTGCTATAGCAAGCGAACCCGGTTCACGGATTACGAGATAAATTGGTATAGTAACAAGAGTTATTTGCCAGATAATTCCAACAACCACATTAAACATATCTCTTTTGAATTCTTTATTTCTCTGAAATTCAGGATGTTCAAGGATTACTTTATTATGAATAGGTTTCCACATTTCCCCATGGTTTTACGGTAAAGCGAAACGATTTTTATAAATTGTTCCGTAATAATTATAAGGAAAAATGGTTTTATTCGAAATATTGATTTGTAGAATGTCAAAGAATTACAATCCCTTTGGAAATTAATCAGATTAACATTATTATTTAATCTTCAATCTTTTAATCTTCGATGGAGACGATTTATGATAAAAGTTTTTATTACGGACGATCATTCTCTTATTAGGGAAGGATTAAAGAAGTTACTTAAAGATGAGATGGATATAAAGGTTGCCGGAGAGGCAGGCAACGCTAAAGATACAATGGAATTTGTTCTGAAAAATAATTTGGACGTTCTCGTTTTGGATATTAACCTTCCTGATAAAAGCGGACTTGATTTACTTAAAGAGTTGAAAGAATTTAAGCCCGAACTGCGCGTTCTAATTTTAAGCATGCATCCCGAAGACAGATTTGCTATGAGAGTGTTGCGTGCAGGAGCTTATGGTTATGTTACTAAAGAATCTGCCGGGGAAGAATTGGTAAAGGCAATAAGAAAGGTTCATAACGGTGGAAAGTATGTTAGTGCTGCTCTTGCTGAAAAATTAGTCTTTGAAATTCAGTCGGGAAATGATAAGCCTTTGCATGAAATGTTATCAGATAGAGAATTCCAGGTTTTTCAAATGATAGCTTCGGGAAAAACCCTTGCTGAAATTGCAGATGGACTTTCATTAGCAGTTACAACAGTTAGTACATACCGTGCAAGAATCCTTGAAAAACTTAACCTGCATTCTAATGCAGAACTAATCCACTATGCTATAACAAATAAATTGCTCGACTAATCTTTTATTAAATAAATTCCTTCCGTAAGCAGTATTAACAATCAATGAACTAAAACTCCTACCTAATCTTAGGCGTTTTATTAGATTTTCACTCTGTCTTCCTTCAATGGTACCGAAGCAAATGGTTCATTAAAATGATGAATACATTTATTCAAAACAGTAATATTTTCCGGCTCATTAAAAAGGGTTATCTTTTTTTACTTATGATAACCTGGATTGTCCTTTTATTGTCCCAATTCTCAGTCGGAAAATAAAAGCAATAGTATTTTTTCTCATTTTTAGATGGCACTTACTTTGTCACTTAGAATCTATGAAAGAAATGTGGTGATAATATGTATAAAAGCTTAACGATCTATTTATATCAAAATAATTATTATGAGGATTTGGTGCTTGAATTGTACGAAATCGAGTACAGCAAAAAAGAGATTTTTAAGAAAGTAAGCACTATTAAAGAATTTAAATATCTGGAGAGAACTGATAAAGATAATTTGTTGGAATTAATAAACAGGGAAATGATGATCATTCACGATTTGATGAAAGCAAACACAACAACTGCGGAAGAATTAGGTTTTATACCTGATTATATCTCCAATGACGAAAATGAATCAGATTAAAATTGTTTTTTATGACAATAAAAAAGCCTCATCGAGGCTTTTTTAATTTTAAATAATGTTGATTATTTTATTTTTATTAAACAGCTGATCCTCTTAAATCTATAGTGTTAACAGCATTTCCTTCTCTAAAAAAAATAGTCGCTTTAAGAGTTCCATCTTTTTTGTACATTTTCCAGGCACCTTCTCTTTTCCCCTTCACGAAATTACCTTCTTCTTTTTTCTGCCCATTGGAATAAAACCATGTCCATTTGTCGATAACCAGATCATTTTTAAAACGTCCTTGGGATTCTAGTTTACCGTTTGGATAATAATAGCTCCATTTACCCTCGTTTTTATTATCCTTTATTTTTCCACACATAGCGGTTTTACCGTCAAGAAAACAAATAAGGAACTCTCCGTTTTTTAATCCATCCTTTATATCATATTTGAGTATTCTGTTTGATGTAGTATCAATTATTCGTCCTGTATAAGGTTCATCAGTAGCCTGGCTGTAGATAACTCCATCCTTTGAATAGATTAGCGTAGAAGATTTAGAAGTATCGCTGCAAGAAGAAATAACAATAGAACTAAGAATTATTATTGATAAAAAGATAGTTTTAGGTATAGAAAATATTTGCCGCATAAAGCCCTCTCAAAAATGGTGAATAAGCGAATGAACTATTTTTGCCTCACTTTAAAAACTCAACGCTTATGCCACCCTGAATTTACCATTTTTTGTTAAAAAGGAAAGCTAATCCTTCTCAAACTAAGAATATTTTAATATTTATTAACAAAAAGATACAAATGCTAACTGCATTATTTATAAATATTCATAGATGAGTTTACTTATAAATAGCATTATATAAATTGCGTTTTCTTGCACAAAAATAACCATTTCGATATATTTACACGCTAAATTAAAATGGAAAATGCCGGGGTGGCGGAATTGGTAGACGCACAGGACTTAAAATCCTGTGGGAACTTGTTCCCGTGCCGGTTCGAGTCCGGCCCTCGGTACCAATGAATTGCGAATTTCGGTTGTTTGAGTCTTTAATCAACAATCCGAAATCCGAAATCCAAAATCCGAAATTTAAAACCCGGGTTCTTAGCTCAGTTGGTTAGAGCGTCTGCTTGACGTGCAGAAGGTCGCAAGTTCGACTCTTGCAGAACCCACTTAAAGTTTGGTTTTGATTTTGTTGATATGGTATTCTGAGTTTAAAAGTATAAGGTCATAGGTTCTCCCGAAGGGATTCCTTCGGAAGAATCCTATAGAACCCACATGACTTATAATTTAGTGTGGCGAGTTAAAAAGTCGGAAGGTTGTAGGTTCTCCAAGGGAATTCCTTTGGAAGAATCTTATCGAAATTACATTAGTTGTTAATACGAATACGAATATGAATAAAATAAAAATAAAATTTCCAGATAATAGTATCAAAGAGTTTGATAAAGGAGTTTCCGGTTTTCAGATCGCTCACTCAATTTCGCCACGTCTTGCTGGTGAAGCTCTTGCTATTGAAGTAAATGGTGAAGTGAAAGAATTAAATTCTGATTTAAATGAAGATTGCTCAATCAAAATTTTAACTTTCAATGAAGATGAAGGAAAAGAAGTTTATTGGCATTCATCTTCTCATTTAATGGCACATGCTATTAAATCAATTTATCCCGAAGCAAAGTTTGGTGTTGGTCCTGCGATTGAAAACGGTTTTTACTATGATTTTGACATCAACACAAAGTTAGGAGAAAACGATCTCAACATAATAGAAAAAAAGATGTTGGAGATCGCAAAAAGTGATAACAAGTTTGAAAGAGTTGAATTATCAAAACAGGATGCAGTAGATTTCTTCAACAAAAAACAGGATCAATATAAGCTGGAAATATTAAGTGGGATAAATGAAAACGAAGAGACTATAAGCATCTATAATGAAGGTGATTTCACTGATCTTTGTACAGGTCCACATTTGCCGTCTGCTGGAAAAATTAAAAATGTAAAGTTGTTAAGTGTTTCCGGTTCTTATTGGCGTGGAGACGAAAAAAACAAGCAGCTTCAACGAATTTATGGCATAACTTTTCCTAAAAAGAAAATGCTTGACGAATATTTAGAAAAACTTGAAGAAGCAAAAAAGAGAGATCACAGGAAGCTTGGAAAAGAACTTGAACTATTTTTAATATCAAATAGTGTTGGAAGTGGATTACCGATATGGCTTCCTAAAGGCGCTATTTTAAGAGAAACACTCGAGAATTATCTGAGAGATGAACAAAGAAAAAGAGGATACGAACCTGTAATTACTCCGCATATTGGAAATATTAATTTATATAAAACAAGCGGTCATTATCCGTATTATAAAGACAGCCAATTTCCTCCTTTGGTTCTTGAAGATGGGAAAGAAGAATATTTATTGAAGCCGATGAATTGCCCTCATCATTTTCAGATTTATTTATCAAAGCCAAGGAGCTACAAAGATCTTCCCATTAGGCTTGCAGAATTTGGTACAGTCTATCGTTATGAACAATCTGGTGAGTTGACTGGTTTAACAAGAGTCAGATCTTTTGCTGTTGATGATTCTCATATGTTCGTAAGAGAAGATCAACTTAAAGATGAAGTTTGTGATGTTATCGATCTTATTAAAATTATTTTTGCTCAAATGGGATTTAAAGACTTTTATACACAATTATCTTTTCGCGATGATAATGTAGAAAAATATGGTGGAGATATTGCATTGTGGGAAAAAGCTCAGAAGGAAATACAAGAAGCTGCCGACCAAATGGAATTAAAATATGTTGTTGCCGAAGGTGAAGCAGCATTCTATGGTCCCAAAATAGATTTTATGGTTAAAGACGTTCTAGGAAGAGAATGGCAATTAGGAACAGTTCAAATAGATTATGTAATGCCTGAAAGATTTAATCTTGAATATACCGGCAGCGATGGGCAAAAACACAGACCTGTTGTTATACACAGAGCTCCTTTTGGTTCACTGGAAAGATTTATTGGAATTCTGATAGAACATTATGCTGGAGAGTTCCCACTTTGGCTTGCTCCAACACAAGTTGTAGTTATTCCTGTTTCACAGAACTTTATGGATTACTCTTCGAAGATTTTTAAGGAACTAAAAAATAATAATATCCGGGTAGAACTTGATGAACGAAGTGAAAAAGTAGGGTATAAGATACGAGACTGGGAAATGAAAAAAATTCCATATATGCTCATTATTGGAGATAAAGAAGAATCAACAGGTAAAATATCGGTAAGAAAACATAAAAAAGGCGATCTTGGTTCTTTTGAACTGGCAGAATTTATCAATAATATTAATAATGAAATTAAAACAAAATTTTATTCAACAAATTAGTGAGGTTGTAAATCGCTCAAGCAGAAAAAGTTAGAGTAAATGAAGAAATAAGAGCACCTAAAGTAAGGGTTATTGATATTGACGGAGCACAATTAGGTGTTTATACAGTAAAGGATGCATTAAAAAAATCGGTTGAACGGGGATTGGATTTAGTTGAAATAGCGCCACAGGCTAAACCACCTGTTTGTAAAATTATCGATTTTGGTAAGTTTAAATATGAGCAGCAGAAAAGAGAAAAATTACAAAGAAAAAATCAGACAGTTACAGTCTTAAAGGAAATCAGGCTTCATCCAAATACAGATATACATGATTTTGATTTTAAAGTAAAACACACATTAAATTTTCTTGAAGAAGGAAACAAAGTTAAGGTCGTTGTTATGTTTAAAGGCAGAGAGATGGCTTATACGGAAAAAGGAGAGGAACTTTTGAACAGGTTTATAGAAAGAACTGAGGATACTGCTAAGTTAGAAGCTCCGATTAAAATGGAAGGAAGGAATATGCATATGATACTTGTTCCCGTAAAACAAAAAGGAAAGAAAAATAAATAGGAAAATAAAATGCCAAAAATGAAAAGCAACAAAGGTGCGCATAAATCTTTTAAGAAAACAGCTTCAGGGAGATTTAAAAGGAAGAAAGCGTATAAAAGTCATATACTCACTTCCAAGAGCACAAAGAGAAAAAGGAAATTGAGAAGGGCGACTTTGGTTTCAGATGCAAACCAAAGAAAAGTAAGTTTAATGGTACATAATTAAAAAGGTTAAAAAGAGATGCCACGTACAAGTAATAGAGTAGCTGCTAACGCACGAAGGAAAAAGATACTAAAACAGGCAAAAGGGTACTGGGGTGCAAGAAGTAAAGTATTTACAGTTGCCAAAAACCATGTTGAGAAGGGTCTCGTTCATGCCTACAGAGATAGAAGGTTAAAAAAGAGAACCTTTCGTCAATTGTGGATCGTTCGTATTAATGCTGCTGCAAGAGTGAACGGAACAACATATTCCCGTTTAATTCATTCTTTGCAGGAAAAAGGAATAACAATCAATAGAAAGATACTTGCAAGTCTTGCTGTTGAAAATCCTTCTGCTTTTACTGAGTTAGTTAAATTTTCTGTTAATTTAATAATTTTTGCCCTCCCGTCCGATATTTCATTTGGTCCGGAGGGTAATTTATTTTTAGAGGTTTCTTTTATTATTTATGCTTACGGAAGAAATTCAGCAAATAAGAAAAGAATCTGATAAGGATTTTTCTTCTGTTGATAATGTTAAAAAGCTAGAAGAACTTAGAATAAAGTATCTGAGTCGCAATGGTCTCTTAGCTAACTTATTCGACAACTTGAAGAATGTTTCAAAAGAAGATAAACCTTCTCTTGGCAAAGAACTGAATGAGCTTCGTAATTCTTTAACAGAAAAATACAACTCTCTAAAATCCAATCTCGATAATGTTTCGGAGCAATCAAAAGATCAAATTGATCTTACGCTTCCCGGTACAAAAAGAATAATTGGAAGCAAGCATATTATTATACAAACTCTGGATGAAATTAAATCAATATTTAAAGGAATGGGCTTTTCTGTTTTTGAGGGACCGGAACTTGAATCTGATTACAATAATTTTGAAGCTTTGAATTTTCCTCACGATCATCCTGCTAGAGATATGCAGGACACTTTTTTTATCAGCAAAGATTTTTTATTAAGAACTCATACTTCTCCTGTTCAAATAAGAACTATGAATAAATACAAACCTCCTGTCAGAGCAATAATGCCCGGACTTGCATACAGGAATGAAGCAATAAATGCACGCAGCTATTGCGTATTTCACCAGGTTGAAGGTTTGTATGTAGATACTGATGTTACTTTTGCAGAATTAAAAGGTACACTTGTTTCATTCGCCCGTCAGTTTTATATGGACGATTTGAAGTACAGATTCCGTCCGAGTTTCTTTCCTTTTACAGAGCCAAGTGCAGAAATGGATATAACTTGTTTTATATGCAAAGGAAAAGGTTGTAAAATTTGTAAGAAGACCGGCTGGTTAGAAATTCTGGGATGTGGTATGGTTGATCCAAATGTTTTTAATAATGTCGATTATGATACAGAAAAATATACAGGCTATGCTTTCGGAATGGGCATTGAAAGAATTGCACTGTTAAAATATGGAATAGATGATATAAGAAGATTCTTTGAGAATGATTTAAGATTTCTTAAACAGTTTTAAATTGGAAAAGCATTGAAGATTTCACTTAACTGGTTAAAAGATTATGTTAACCTCGAGGATATTGAAGTCAATCAAATAATTGATAAACTTACAATGTCCGGTCTTGAGGTTGAGAATTTTATTAACCAGGCTGAAGTTTACAAAGGGTTTATTGTTGGGGAAGTCACTTTAAAAGAAAAACATCCAAATGCAGATAAACTATCTCTTTGCAGAGTAAGTAACGGCAAAGAAGAATTCCAGGTTGTTTGTGGTGCTCCTAATGTTGATAAGGGACGGAAAATAGTTTTTGCTCCTGTCGGTACAATAATTCCTATAAATGGAATGCAAATAGGTAAGGCAAAATTAAGGGGGATCGAATCATTTGGCATGATATGTTCTGAAGAAGAACTGGAACTTGGGAATGATGCTTCAGGAATTATGGTTCTGGATGAAAAGCTGAAACCAGGGATTCCATTAACTGAAGCATTGGGCTTAGATGATGTTATTTTTGAAATCGCAATTACTCCTAATCGTCCCGATGCTCTTTCACATATCGGAGTAGCAAGAGACTTGTCTGCAATTTTTAATAAACCTTTGGAATATCCAAAAATAAAACTAAAAGAATCGGATATTGGAGCTAAAGACGTTGCTTCTGTTGAAATCCTTGATCAAGAGAATTGTCCACGTTATTCCGCAAGAGTAGTTAATAATATTACAATCAAGGAATCACCTGAATGGCTGAAATCCAGATTAACTAAAATTGGACTTCGACCAATTAACAATGTCGTAGATGTAACAAATTACGTGATGTATGAATGCGGTCAGCCGTTGCATGCATTTGATCTTGATATGTTAGCGGGGAGGAAAATAATTGTCAAGAGTACAAAAGAAGAAAGTCAGTTTACGACTCTTGATTCTAAGGAGAGAAAATTACGGGCTGGAACTTTAATGATTTGTGATGGCGAAAGAGAAGTTGCCATTGCCGGAGTTATGGGAGGAGAGAATTCAGAAGTAACTGCAAATACTAAAAACATTCTAATTGAAAGTGCACACTTTAATCCTTCTCACATAAGAAATGTATCAAAGACATTAGGCTTAAGTACAGATGCATCTTATAGATTTGAAAGAACTGTTGATCCCGATAATACAGGTTTTGCAGCGGACCGGGCAGCTATGCTGATCGCTGAAATTGCGGGAGGAGAAATTCCTAAAGATTTAATTGATGTTTATCCTAAAAAATTCTCCTCAAAAAAAGTACTATTCAGATTAAGTAGAATGAACAAATTACTCGGCTATGAGATAGCAGAGAAAAAAGTATTAAATATTTTAAGCAATCTTGGAATAGAGATTATTCAAACTGAAAAGTCTGAAGATCAATTAGAATTATTGATTCCAACATTCAGACCTGATATTGAAAGAGAAGTTGATATTATTGAAGAAATAGCAAGAATAAATGGCTATGATAATATTCCTGCAGTTTCTAGGATTTCTATAACTCTGGAAAAGAAATATGACGAATCTGAATTTACAGATAAGGTTAGAAACGTGGCTACAGCATTTGGACTTTTTGAAATTCTTAATAATCCTTTGCAGGATGAAAAATCTGCAAGGCTTACAGGAAACCCAATAAAACTATTAAATCCGCTTAGTGCAGATTTGGCTTGTTTGAGAACCTCTCTGATTCCCGGGGCATTAAGTGTAATTGCTCATAATATTAGAAATGGACAAAAGAACCTTTCTTTTTTCGAAATTGGAAATGTTTTTAATCTTCATTCTAAAGAAGAGCTAAAATCATTCGATGATTTTTCAGAAGAACGAAAATTATTGATTGCAGTGAGTGGAAAAGTCAATGAAAAAAGGTGGAACACTACTGAAAAAGAGGCAGATTTCTACTCACTTAAAGGATTGGTTGATAGCTTAATAACGAAGTTTTCGCTTGACAATGTTTTAAATGATTCATATTATCACAATAGTGAAACAATTTATGCTTATAATTATGCAAAAAACCTAAAAAAAAGCATAATTGGTTCAGGTGGTTTAGTAAAAAAAGAAGTTCTTAAACAATTTGATATTAATCAGGATGTTTTCTGCTTTGAGTTTAGTCTGGAATTCTTGAAGAATCTTGAGACCAGTGAAAAGCGCTATTCAGAGCCGGTAAAATATCCAAAAGTTGTTCGCGATTTTGCTTTTATTTTTGATAAAACAGTTACTTATGAGGAAGTAATCAAATCAATTAAGAGAGAAAGTTCTGAACTTCTTAAAGAAGTAAACTTATTTGATTTATTTGAGAACGAAGATATAGGCAAGGATAAGAAGAGCCTGGCTTTTACACTGGAGTATCAATCGGATAATAGAACATTAACAGAAGAAGAAGTCGAGAAAGAGTTTTTGAAACTAATTTCTTCTATCGAGAAAAATTTTAATGCTAAATTAAGAGGTGCTTAGTTGCCTGAAACTTCTAAACAGGATCTTTTATTAAAAGATATTGGTATTGTTCTTTCACAGGTAACTACACTCGCTAATAAATATAAAGATTTAAGCCACCAAACTTCGGAGTTTGAAGCTGAAATTAATGAGCTTAAAAAAGAAAAAGCCGGTTTAATTCAGAAAGTATCTATGCTACAAACTGAGATTGAAAATATTAAGAAACAGACACATACAGAGATTTTTAATTCACTTGATGAGGAGGAGAGAGAAGATCTTAAGGGTAAGATTACTAATTTGATTTCAAAAATTGATTTACACATTAGTTCTTAAACATTTTGTTGATGGAAAAAAGATAAATGACAGATAAGAAGAAGCTAAAAATAAAAATATTCGATAAAGAATATTCTCTTCTGGTTGAAAATGAAGAAATAGCAAAAGAGCTTGCTGTTTACGTAAATAAAGTTATGGAAGAAACAAAAGATGAACTTCCCGACCAGCCCGTACAGACTATAGCAATTATAGCCTGTTTAAATATTGCTTATGATCTGTTTTTAGAAAAAAATAAAAATAGAGAATTACTGATTCAGGCAAGCGATAAAATTAAAAAGCTTAAACTTCTACTTAGCGAAGTTCGTTTATCCGACCCATCATAACAGGCAGACTTTCCGCTCTGCCAGTTCAACTCGATAAGAAAAACTAACATTATTCTTATAGGGAGTTTGACTCAAGACGCCAATTACAGGCCTCGCCGGTTTACCGGAACTCCGATTCGTCGGGACAGAGGAAGCAAGAAGCGTTCTGGCTTATTCCCAAGCGTGTTTAGTAGGGTTTTTCTCTATTAAATTGTAATTGGCAGAAGCGGTTTAATTATTTAACCCACCACGGAGGTACAATGGATATCGTATTGTTAATACCCATGTCAATTATCCTTGTGGTTGTTTTTTTCTATTTAGGTTGGATGTTTAACTCTAAACTTGGTAAAAAGAGCATAGCTTCTTCTGAAGAGAGAGCTAAACAAATAATTGATGATGCACAGAAAGAAGCTAATAATCTCAAAAGAGAAAAACTTCTGGAAGTAAAAGATGAGTGGTACAAAAAGAAAACTGAATTTGATGCGGAAGTACAGCAGAAAAGGCAAAAAGTATCGAACCTGGAAAAACAACTAACAGCGAGAGAAGAGAGTACAGAGAAAAAATTTGATTTCGTTATAAAGAAAGAAAAAGAAAATAAACAAATTGAAAAAGAGTTATTAGATCAGAAAAAGTTTATTGAGCAGAAATATTCAGATATTAAAAAACTTGAAGACGAACAAAACATAAAGTTAGAGAAGATATCTGGTTTAACTGCCGATGATGCTAAAAAAATGCTCATCGAGAATTTGGTAAACCAGGCTAAACAGGATTCTACTGTTTTAATTAAAGAAGTTCTGGATAAAGCGAAATCCGAAGCTAAAAAGGAAGCTCAAAAAGTTATTGTTCAGGCTATTCAACGTACTGCTGCTGACCATTCTGTAGAAACAACAGTTTCTGTTGTTCAAATTCAAAGCGATGAAATGAAGGGACGAATAATTGGTAAAGAAGGACGGAATATTCGCTCTTTCGAGGCTGCTACAGGCGTCGATGTAATTGTAGATGATACACCTGAAGCCGTAATCCTTTCTTCGTTTGATCAGTTTAGACGTGAGGTAGCAAGGGTTTCATTAGAAAGACTAATAGCTGATGGAAGAATTCATCCAGCACGTATTGAAGAAGTCGTTGAAAAGGTGAAACTTGAACTTGAAGAGGAAATGATTAAAGAAGGGGAAAATACAATTTTGCAACTCGGTTTACACAATATGCACCCGGAACTGATTAAGCATATAGGAAGAATGAGATACAGATCAAGCTATGGACAAAATTTGTTAGGTCATAGTATCGAAGTTGCTTATTTAACAGGGATTATGGCTGCCGAGCTTGATTTAGATATAACATTAGCAAAAAGGGCAGGACTTCTACATGATGTTGGAAAAACTGTTGATAAAAGTATTGAAGGTCCACATGCACTCATTGGGTATGAATTAACTAAGAAATTTAAAGAACATCCGATTGTTGTTAATGCAGTAGGCTCACATCACGAAGATATAGAAATGGAACATCCAATTGCATCCCTCGTGCAAGCTGCAGATGCTATTAGCGGAGCAAGACCGGGAGCAAGAAGAGAGCCACTTGAAGGTTACGTAAAACGTTTGGAAACTTTAGAAGCTCTCGCCAAATCGTTTGAAGGAGTTGCTAAAACTTATGCTATACAAGCTGGCAGGGAAGTACGTGTAGTTGTCGAACATGATAAGATTGATGATATTGTAGCAGATAAACTTTCACGCGACATTGCTCAAAAAATTGAAGAGGAAATGGAATACCCCGGTCAGATTAAGGTTACTGTTATTAGAGAAGTAAGAAAGATCAATTACGCTAAATAAATCATTTCAGCCCGTCAACCGACGGGCTTTTTTACTTGCATTTCACTTTTATCTTTATGGAAAGAATTTATTAGTTTTGAAAAACTGACTATTTTTATATATGCCTAAGAAAAAATTTAAAATAGCTATTACCGGCAGCATTGGTTCGGGTAAATCAACTTTCTGTAATTTTCTTAGCTGAAGAAAGGATATCCTGTTATCAAAGCAGATGATATATCGAAACAAATCCTGGCTGAAGACAAAAATGTTAAAGAAAAAGTAATTAAAAAATTTGGTAAAGAATCATTTATTAATGATCAAATAAACAAAAAATTTCTTGCAGATAAGATTTTTTCAAACCCGGTAAATGTTATTAAAATTAATTCTATTTTGCATCCGAAAGTGAAAGGAAAAAGTTAACGAGTTAATGCAAGAACAATTAATTAGTAATGATATTATTTTTACAGAAGCCGCTCTTATTTATGAAGCGGAAATGGAAAATATGTTTGATTATGTTGTTTTAATTACTGCTAATAATGATGTTCGAATGAAAAGTGTAATGGCGAATGGAAAGCTGACGGAAGAGGACTTTAAAAAAGAGACGAAAACCAAATAAAAGATGAAGAAAAAAAGAAACGAGCAGATTTTATTTTTGAAAATAACGGTGATATTGAAGAACTTAAACAAAAAGCTGATTTCTTGATTACAATGCTCACAGGACTGAGTTTAGACAAAGCAGAACACAATTGATATAATGACTATTGACAAATGACTAAAAACTTAATTATAGCTTTCCAGGGAGAAAAAGGAGCTTACAGCGAAATTGCTTCTGAAAAATATTTTGGCAAATCAATAAAAACTTTGCCTTCTTATTCCTTCGAGGAAGTGTTTATAAATGTAAGCAAAGGAATTGCCGACAGTGGTGTAATACCTATAGAAAATACTTTGCACGGAAGTGTCTTTGAAAATTATGATTTACTCTTGAAATATCATGTTTCTGTTATTGCCGAATTAAACCTGCAGATAAATCATTGTCTTGTTTCTCCTAAAGAATATCCTATCTCACAATTGAAAAAAATTTATTCACATCCGCAGGCAATCGGACAGTGTTCCGATTTCTTAAAAGTCTTAAAAAGAGTTGAAGTCGTTCCATCTTACGATACAGCAGGTTCGGCTTTACTTTCTTTTAAAGAATACACATGAAGCAACAGGCGCAATAACAAGCGCAAGAGCTGCAAGGATTTATAAAATGAAAATCCTAAAGAGAAATATTCAGAACAACAAAATAAATTATACCCGGTTTTTAGTCATTAGTAAGAAAAAAACAAAGAACGAACCTCTTCATCCCAAATCGACTTTATCTTTTGATTTAAAAAGTATTCCTGGTGCTTTGCATAAAACTTTAGGTGTTTTTGCAAATGCAGAAATAGATCTTTCAATGATAGAATCCAGACCTATTCCTCACAAACCATTTCAGTACACTTTTTATATTGATATTTCAGGCAGTTTGAACGATAAAAAAATAAAAGCTGCTCTAAAAAAATTATCTGAGTTAACAATCAAAATTAAAAAGATCGGCACCTATGAATGGGGAAAAACATATAAGAGTTAAGTGAGTTCACCTTGCAGATAATCAATAAAATTATTGTTGCCTTTGTTAGACTGATGCCTCGGTCAGTTGTCTGGATATTCTCCAAGAAATATATAGCAGGAAAGGGACTGGAAGATGCAGTAAGTCTTGTTAAAGTATTAAATGCGAAAGGTATTTTTGCAACGATTGATGTTCTGGGGGAAGCGGTTAAAAACAGAGATGAGGCTTCAGAAGATAAAAACAAATGTATGGAAGTCCTTGACGCAATAAAGAAAAACAATCTTATGGCGAATCTTTCAATCAAACCGACACAATTGGGATTAGGCATTGATGAAGATTTTGCTTATCAGCAGGTCTCGGAACTTGTATGGAAATCTATGGGAATAAATAATTTTATCAGGATTGATATGGAGAATTCGCCTTATACAGATTCCACGTTTCGATTATTCAAAAGATTGAGGGAAAAATTTGATAATGTTGGAGTCGTAATTCAGGCTTATCTCAAGAGAAGCTATAAAGATGTTATTGACTTGAATAAACTGGAAACTGACTACAGGCTTTGTAAAGGAATTTATATCGAGCCTGCTCAAATAGCTTATAAAGACAAACAAAAGATTAGAGATAATTTTGTTAAAATTCTTGAAGAAATTCTGAAAGCCGGCAATTATGTAGGGATTGCAACGCACGATGAATATTTAATTAGTGAAGCTTACAGATTAATTAAGGAATTAAATATTCCGAAAGATAAATTTGAATTCCAGATGCTGCTTGGAGTTAGAGAAGATTTGAGAGACAAAATAAATGCTGATGGCTATAAAATTAGAATATATGTGCCTTTTGGAAAAGATTGGTATAAATATTCTATAAGAAGACTACAGGAAAATCCGCAGATTGCAGGACATGTTTTTAAGAATTTGTTTGGGATAAAATGAACGTTCTAGGTATAGAAAGCTCTTGTGATGAAACTTCTGTTGCCGTTATTTCAAATGATAAACTAACTGCGAACTTAATCTCCTCTCAGGATTTCCATTCTAAATATGGCGGAGTTGTACCTGAACTTTCCAGCAGGGCACATCTTCAGATAGTGATTCCTTTGCTCAAAGACGCATTAAAAAAATCAAATCTTGAATTAAAAAATATTGATCTTGTTACTGCTACTGCCGGACCAGGTTTAATCGGCGCACTCCTCGTAGGTTTAACTTTTGCCAAAGGATTATCATATTCTCTTAAAAAACCTTTTGTACCTGTCGATCATATTGAAGGACATATTTTTTCAGGGTTCCTTATGAATGAAAAACCTGAATTTCCTTGTTTGACTCTAGTTGTTTCCGGTGGGCATACTCTCTTGATTTTGGTAAAAAGTTTTACTGAAATGAAGCTGCTCGGTTCAACAATAGATGATGCTGCAGGTGAAGCCTTTGATAAAGTTTCCAAAATGCTTGGTTTGCCATATCCCGGTGGTCCACAAATACAAAAATGTGCCATGGATGGAAATTCTGACAAGATAGATTTTCCAATTGCCGGAACTAAAGGAGATTATGATTTTTCTTTCA
The DNA here is from genome assembly GCA_963727535.1 of uncultured Ignavibacteria bacterium. Lineage (GTDB taxonomy): Bacteria > Bacteroidota > Ignavibacteria > Ignavibacteriales > Ignavibacteriaceae > RBG-16-34-14. The sequence goes on along the minus strand of CAVSGR010000001.1, from coordinate 530,010 downwards.
GCGGGCTAAAAACTGCAGTGCTCAGGTATGTTCAAAAAAAATATCCTGGAGATAAGTTAACCAGAAACATTCCTCAACAGGATATTAACGATATAGCGGCATCCTTTCAGAAAGCAGCAGTTACTGCGTTAATAAAAAAAACGGAAAAAGCTTTTAGGGATTTTGAAATTAGCTCCGTTTCTTTGGTTGGTGGAGTAGCAGCAAATAAAAGCTTACGCAATGCTTTTACAGAACTTTGCAGTAAACATAAAAAGAAACTCGTCATTCCTGATTTACAATTTTGTGGTGATAATGCTGCAATGATTGCTTTCAGAGGTTTGACACTTTTCAAAACGGGAAAAAAATTCAAACTCGATTATCCTCCTTATCCCAGCTTAAATTCCGAACATTTTTCCTGAGGTTTATTCAAATCATTTAATTATTTATCTTTATTTAATGGATAAATTAAAGAAGGTAATAGCAAACGAATTAGATTCTCTTAGTAATAATGAGAAAGTTTCTCTTCTCGATGAACTAAGGGAAGAAATTGATAAATACGATAAAGAAATAGTCAAGTTTTTAAATAAAAGGACACTAAATGCTGTTTTAATCGGACGGATAAAAAGAGCATTAGATCTTCCTACATATTCACCTGAAAGAGAAAAAGATATTTCGGGAAAAATAAATTCCTACCTCGAAGAACCTCTTACCAAACCTGCTTTACAGAGGATTTATGAGAGAATAATTGATGAAGCAAGGGCATTGCAAAAAGAAGAAATTGTAAAAGGAAAACTACTCAAACTGCCGCCGGATAAATGAAAGTTGGATTAAAAAATTTACTAACACGAAAAGAATTTCTGGTTATTGCTGTTTTTTTCTTTTTGCTTTTGTTACTATTCTATTTTACTTTTTTCACGCCAAATCATTATGTAGGAAAATCCCCTGTACAATTTGAAATAACAAAAGGGGAATCATTCAGCGATGTTGTTGACAGTCTCTATGAAAAAGGAATTATACCAAATAAAACTAACATGAAGATTGCCGGTTTTATTTACGGTGCCGGAACAAAAGTAAGAGCTGCAAGATTTACAATTGCAAATGGACTAAGTTATCTCAGTTTACTTGATCTTTTTATAAACGGCAAAGCAGAGTTTATGAGAACCGTAGATATAAGGGACGGACTTTCAGTTAAATGGCTTGCTTATGTTTTAAAAAGAGATGCCGATATTGATTCCGCTAAATTTGTTGATCTTGCTTTCAATAAAAATTTTGTTGATTCGCTGGGTATTGATAAACCGAGCCTTGAAGGTTACTTAATGCCCGGTACTTATGAATTTTATGCCCGAACGCCTGCTCGTGAAGTTATTGACAAACTTTATAAAAGCTTTTGGGAATTTATGAACGATACACTACAAGCGAGAGCAAAAAAAAATGGACTTACAATTCACGAAGTTGTTACTTTGGCTTCTATAATAAAAGGCGAGACGAGTTTTCCTAAAGATATGCCGAGGATATCAGGTGTGTATCACAACAGGCTTAGGATTGGAATGTTGTTGCAGGCTGATCCGACAATCCAATATTTGCTTAAAGGTGGATGGAGAAGACTATTGCGTAAAGATCTTAGGATAAATTCTCCTTATAACACTTACAAATATGCCGGGCTTCCACCGGGACCGATTAACAATCCCGGTAAAAATGCTATTTTAGCAGCCCTTTATCCCGAGGATAATGATTATCTTTACTTTGTTGCAGATGGAAAAGGTGGGCACAACTTTTCCAGCACTTATTCTCAACATCTTAAAAATGTATATGAGTACAGGAAATTTTTGAAATCGCAGAATCAATAATTGTTTTTATTTCATGATTGAGTAGTTTTTGAATAGCCCCGACATTTATGTCGGGGATAACGATACCCAACAATTCGGCGGCTTTAGCCAAAATTATGGTTTAAATTGTGGCTGAAGCTCATATTTGGTTTTTATTTTTCCCACGACTTAAAAGTCGTGGCTATTTTAACACGAAATGATAATTTATTTTAAAAATATTTTTAATACTAAAAACCTGCTTCTCCTTCTCGCAGCTTTCCTTTTCTCAACTTGTGCAAACCAGTTGCCACCGGGTGGGGGAGAGGTTGATAAAATTCCCCCGGAGATAGTTGAAATTTATCCGACAAATGAAACGACTAATTACAATGAAGATTATTTTGAAATAGGTTTTTCAGAATATGTTGATAAAAGATCTGCGCAGGATGCAATATTTATATCTCCGGCTATTGAAGGAGATAAAGATTATGACTGGAGTGGTAAATACCTGAGAGTCTATTTTCCGAAGCTTCGTGAAAACACTACCTATGTTATTACTATTGGAACCGATGTTGTAGATTATAATAATAAAAACAGGATGTCTCAGGCTTATAATTTTACTTTTTCTACTGGGAATGAAATTGACAGAAGAGTAATAACAGGGAAAGTTTATGATGCCAAATCAGAAGATGTAATGCTATTTGCTTATCGAATAGATCCCGCTTTGCGGGATAAAATAAATGATACAACAGGAAACCCATTAAAACATAAACCGGATTATATTTCTCAGGCTGGTAAAAATGGTGATTACAAACTCATGGGTCTTGCTGCGGGAACATACAGAGTTTTTGCTGTTGATGATAAATACCGGGATCTGATATTTCAGCCGGAGCAGGATAGAATTGGTTTTCCTTTTAATGATGTTGTCCTTTCTGAAACAGATACTCTTTATACAGGACTCGATTTCTTTTTGACTTCTGCTGATACAACTGCGCCAAGATTAATTAGTGCTGTAATGACGGATGCAATGCACGTTCTTGTCAATCTCAGTGAAGAATTTGATTCGACTATAATAGTAAAAGATAATTTCCATTTTATTGATTCAACTTCCGGTAAAGTTACTCTTCCTATTTATGCTTATAAAGGAAATACAAAAACAACAGAGTTTGTGCTTGTTGTGCCTGGAAAATTTTCTGCTTCATCTAATTTGTTTCTTATCGCAGATACATTAGAGGACAGGCAGGGAAATATTTATCGGGAAGATTATACTTCTGTTACAATTAATGACCAGCCTGATACGAGTAAGCCAAAGCTCTTTAAGACTATCCCTGTTAAGGGGACAAACAAAGCAGATGTGCTTAACCAAAAGTTTTATTTCTTTTTTGATGATGCTTTTAACAGGGAGATTGCAAAGACAGGCATTTTATTTACAGATACTTTAAGCGGAGAAATAAAATTTAATACTTCATTTCTCGATGATGCTTCTCTTGTCGTTACTCCTTTACAAAAACTTGAAGCTCAAAAAGATTATATAATCTCAGTTGATTTTGCAAAATTTAAAGATGCTGCGGGGAATTATTATGATTCTACTTATAAGTATAAATTTAAAACTATAAACGGACTTGATTTTACTGGAGTTACAGGGGCAGTTAGTAATGCACAACTCACAAAAAATCTTATTCTTGTTCTTGAAGGGACAGGAAGTGAAAAGAAAACTTACAAACAGCCTGTCACTAAAAATAACTTCAGCTTTGAGAGAGTAGACCCCGGCAAATATCTTCTCTGGTGTTTTTACGACACAGACAGCAGCGGAAATTACAGCTACGGTTCAGTAAATCCTTTTTTGCCTTCCGAAGAGTTTTTCTTTTATAAAGATACACTTAACCTTAAACCGAGATGGACTGTTACAGATGTTAAGTTTGTTTTGCAGGAGAGAAAATAAACTTAAAGATATTAGCAACCTTACCTATTTATCCAATAATTTGGTTTCCTATGTTGATGAGCTACTGCCATTATTATAATATTCTTTTCTATTATTGAATAAATAAGATTGTATGGAAAAATATTTACTACTGCTTTCCTGGTGTTATCTGTAAATTCCGAGAAGCTTTCCGAATAGTTACTTATTATAGAAAGTGTTTTGTCAATTTCAGCTATAAACCTTTTCTCTAATCCTTCACTCTGCAATTTGTAAAATTCTATTGCTTCTTGATATTCCAAATAAGCTGGTTCAAGAAACTCAATTTTCATTTGTTTTTAATTTTCTCATACGGAATGCTATTAATTCTCCCCTGCATAAAAGCTTTATATCTTTTTTCAACTTCCTCTTTCCAAAATGTTTCAATATTTTGATCCGGTTCGCTTAAACTTTGAGAAAGGGTTTCAATTATAAATACTCTTTCTGTTGGACTCAATGCTAAAGCACTCTGAATTATATTTTTCGAATCCATTTATTTTTCCTAAAAAATGTATTTAATTATAGGAAAGGGATAATACAAATTCAATAGAGCCGGGAAAATATCTTCTCTGGTGCTTTTACGATACAGACAGCAGCGGAAGTTATAGCTATGGTTCAGCAAATCCTTTTATACCATCTGAAGAATTTTTCTTTTATAAAGATACACTTAACCTAAAACCGAGATGGACTGTTACAGATGTTAAGTTTGTTTTGGGAGAGAAAAATAAAAGACTAAAAAAGTTTCTTATTATTCGGCGGGATCGGGTAGTCAAATGAACTTTTTTTAGTGAATCTTGTATTCTATTTCTCAATAGTTATAGGTTTGCCCTTTATACCAGCGTAAAAAACAATGATTTCTGCCGGCTCATTACCTTCATTTATTCCGTAGTGCCACTTATTAACAACTTCAACAATTGAGTCTCCAGCTTTAAGATGTAATGTATCTTTGTCTTCTGTTACTACAATTAAGTTCCCCTTTAATAACACACCTGCGTTTATCGCTGAATGTTCATGTATTGGTAGTTGTGTTTTCGGAGGGATTAATATTCTTAGAATAGTTATCTCCGGTTTGCCTTCCGGGTAATCCGGAAGTGTGCTGCCATTCCAACTTGAACTTGTTTTGGCTAATACTTCAACTTTGACAGCACTTTTGTCTTGAGTGTAAATATTATTTGATAGCAATAATATAAAACATATTCCACATAAGATTATTTTCATTATTTGCTCACTTTATTTAATTATTTTCTCCCGTCTCAAATTCCTTTCACATTCCATTACTCCAGCTTAGCTCAGAGTTAGAAAGAAAACATCATTCTCATGGATATCTAATTCCTTAAAAATATCCCGGATGAATTTACGTTAATAACTTCTTTTGAAACAGGGGAGCCATCGTTAAGTTGCTTTATATCAGCGACCTGTTGTTTTGTTAGTTGTTTTGGTCTGCCCATTGCAAAATAAGTAGAATAAGGGTCATTCACTTTATAACCAACTTTATAAATTTCAAAAAGATAATTGCCTTCAGGAATATCTGATATTTCTACTTTTATACTTCCTTTGGACTTGGCGGGCAAATCCCGAATATAATATTTTTGGTCATTTACAGAATCTCCCGGATGTGTATTGGTGAAATCCCAAAGCAGTACCTGGATATTGCCATCAGAGTTCTTGCATGCCCAGGAGGAACTATCAGTATTAATCAATTCTGTATCGCCAAGTTTATTTAAAAACTGATATGAATAGAATGCAGGTTTTTTGATCCCCTGGTAATTTAACAAGCCAAAACCACCATGGAAAGGTGTAAACCTCGGTCCAGCTTCTTCAAAGATATCTGTAAAAACCCAGTATGACATCGAGGTTGGAGCGTTTCCAACTTGTTTAATCTTTTCAAGAATATATGCTGCTTCATGATAGCTGTCGTGAATAGGATCGGAAGGTGTATAGGAAGAACTCCATTCCGTATAATGAAGCTCCAGATCAGGCATTGGAGAGTTCGATATTTGTTTGCGTGAATTTAAAATATCTCCGCTGACACTCCATTTATTTTTATCTAAGATTGTACCTCTTGTTCCGGTCTCATCAACAAAACCTTGTTTAACACCGTAGGAATGTGTGGCGATAAAATCAAGAGGAAGACTATTTTTACTACAGAAGTTAATCATATCAGGAACCCAGGCTGCTCCGGCAGTTGCTGGTCCACCTACACGATATTCACTATTCACACTTTTTATTGCTTCTACAGTGTATCTATATAATTTGAAATATTCATCCTGTGTTCCCGACCAGAAAAAATTCAAATTAGGTTCATTCCAAACTTCGAAATACCATGTTTTTACTTCGTCCATTCCGTACCGTTCAGTAAAATGAAGGACAAGATTGTGGATTAAGTCTTCCCATTTTTTATAATCTTTTGGAGGAGTAATATTGCCTTTCCACCAAAAAATAGTTTGAGTGCCGCTGGCAAGTGCATTCGGCATAAAGCTCAGTTCTACAAAAGGCTTCATCCCGATGCTCAGAATATAATCGTATAATACATCTATATATTGAAAATTATATTCGGGTTTTCCGTCACGATCTTCTTTGTAAACACCCATATCGTCAGTTAACAATCCATGCATGCGGATATATTTAAAGTCACAATCTTGTTTTACAAGAGCTAATTGTTGCTGCCAATCAGCACGCAGTCCTTCATTAGCGCGACCGGCACCAACACATTCTTTAAACATTGAGCTGAAATTGCCTTTAACTTTGTTGAAATCGAGATTGATAACTCTTTCCTGATTTAGTTTATTGCTTTGAGGAAAGAGGTTACTGATTAATAGAATTGTAAGAACGACTGATAAGAAACGATATGTTTTCATTTTTTCTCATTAAGAATTAAATATTTAGAAAAATTTAATATGTTAAATTACTTGTTTTAAATGACATCTGATAAATTTGATTTGCGCGAGTTATTTCTATCAATATGATGTTTATTGTACATATCCACCAAAGTTTACTTCAAAACTTTTTTATAAAAAAATGAGTCTATTATACTTTCTCCAGAGTATCTTTATTCTGGTCCTAAATTACTTCTAACCTTCTTATAGATCAATTTTTTACAATATTTTCCGGACACTGATTAATAGTTGCTACTCCTAATTCATTTGTTTTTATTTCTTCTTAAGACTAAATTCCGAATAAACTAATAATTCTTCTTCACATTTTAATATAGGTGCACTATGCTAAAGACCTCTCTCTATTCATTCTTTTTTTTTATTCTTTTCTCTTATCTCTCATTTGCACAAATGCCTGATAAATTTACAAACCTGAAGGTGCTTCCAAAAGATATTTCCAAGGAAGAGCTCGGTGGAATAATGAGGTCATTTACAGGTGCACTCGGCGTGAGGTGTTCTTTTTGCCATGTGGAAGAGGAAGGGCAACCGGATGATTTTGCTTCCGATCTGAAATCATCAAAACAAAAAGCAAGAATTATGATAAAAATGACTAGCGATATAAATAATAAATCTCTTTCCGCTCTTAAAGAATACAGCGACGATGTTCTTGAAGTTAAATGTGTTACCTGCCACAGGGGAGTAAAGGTGCCGGAACCACTTGAGGATCTTCTTTTTAAAGTCGTGAAAAGGAAAGGACTTGAAGAAGCTGTTTCAACATATCGTGACTTGTACAATAATTATTATGGCAGCTTTTCTTATGATTTTAAAGATCAGTCATTAGTCGCTTTAGCAAGAAAACTTACAGATGAAAAAATGTATGATGAAGCGATTGCATTTTCCGATATCAATATAGAGAAGTATCCCAAATCTGGTGGGGCATATCTCGGTTTAGCCCAGGCTTATGAAGGTAAAGGCGATATTGAAAACGCCATTAAAAATTATAAGAAGGCAGAAGAATTTATTCCGTGGGCAGGTTTCATAAAAAAGAAACTGGAAGAACTTCAAAAACAATAAAGAAATAAGCCTTTTTAATTTATTTTTCAGGCAGAATTGATTCATAAATTCTGCCGTTTTAATTATTTTTGTTCCTTATTTTATTTAGGGCAAGATTTTATTAAAATGTCACAAAGCTCAAAAAAGAACCGTATAATATTTATAGACTTGATGCGCGCATTCGCAGTGCTGATGATGGTTCAGGGACATACCGTGGATGTTCTTCTTGCACCTGATCACAGAACTATGGATTCACCGTTTTTTGCCGTGTGGCTCTTTATGCGCGGAATGACTGCCCCAATTTTCATGTTTACAGCGGGAACAGTCTTTACTTATCTTTTTAGATTAGCAGATGAACCGTTCAGAACTAATCCAAGAGTAAAGAAAGGAATAAAAAGATTTCTTCTTCTTGTCGGACTAGGTTATCTCTTAAGATATCCAACCGCTTCGTTGTTTGATTTCTCTGCTGTAACAGATCAAAGCTTGCAAACATTTATCCAGGTAGATGTTTTACATCTTATCGGTTTCGGAATTTTGTTTCTTGTTATCTCCGCTTACGTTGCCGAGAAAACGAAATTTCCCGACTATATTGTTTTTGGTTCGATAGGTTTATTCTTCTTCGTGCTTTATCCTTTTGTTACAAATATAAACTGGGCTACAATTCTTCCTTTACCAATTGCCGGTTACTTTTATGATGGAACCGGTTCACTTTTTCCACTTTTTCCTTGGGTAGGATATGTTGTGGGCGGAGGAGTTCTCGGCAGTTATCTTGCAAAGAATCCTCTTATTTTTAAAACCCAAAGGTTCAGCAAAACGCTTGCAATCTGGGGAATGCTTTTCATAATTCTTTTCTTTGTTATCAACCTGGTTGAAAAAGAATTTTATAACGATCCGAATTTGTATGAATCTTATTACGGAATAATTTGTCTGCGTATAGGATTTGTTCTTATGTTAAATGGCTTGATTTCTTTCCTGTCGATAAAAATAGATACAATACCGAGAATAATAATTTTAATCGGCAGGAATACTTTAGTAATTTATGTTGTTCATCTTATGATATTATACGGCAGTGCATGGAACCCGGGATTGATTGCTGCATTCGGTCAGAGTTTTGATGTCTTTAACACGGTTGGAACTGCACTTATAATGATTACATTAATGGTCAGTATGGTTGCAATTATCCATAAGTTGAAATTAAAAACCAAAGAGCTTGTTACTTAAAAAATTATGGCTAAATCCAGTGCACTCAGCGGAGAAGTAAATGTTGAAGAGAAGCAGTATGAGCAAACACTTCGACCGATGGCGCTTACAGAGTTTGCGGGGCAAAATAAAATTACAAACAACCTAAATGTTTTTATCTCTGCTGCCAACAAAAGAAACGATGCTTTAGATCATGTTCTTTTAACCGGTCCGCCCGGACTTGGTAAAACTACTCTCGCTTATATTATTGCCAATGAAATGGGTGTTAAGCTTAAAATTACTTCGGGTCCTGTGTTGGAAAGAGCAGGTGATCTTGCAGGAATTTTAACAAACCTTGAAGAAAAATCTGTTCTTTTTATTGATGAGATACATCGCTTGAGTCCGGTTATAGAAGAATATCTTTATTCCGCTATGGAAGATTATAAATTAGATATTATGATTGATAGCGGACCCAATGCAAGGTCTGTCCAGATAAGTTTGCCGAAATATACTTTAATTGGTGCGACAACCCGCGAAGGGATGCTCACTTCCCCTTTAAGAGACAGGTTCGGAATTAAATTTCGTTTAGATTACTATGATGCTGAAACGCTCGAAAGTATAGTTACACGGTCAGCAAAAATTCTAAACATTAAAATTAATAAAGACGCTGCTTTTGAAATTGCAAAACGTTCCCGCGGAACACCGAGAATTTCAAACAGGCTTCTTAAAAGAACACGCGACTTTGCAGATTTTGAAGATAAAAAAGCTATTGATATTGATATCTCGAAGAAAGCGCTTAAAGCTCTCGATGTTGATGAATTCGGTCTCGATGAAATGGATAAAGATATCATTTTAACAATAATAGAAAAATATAACGGCGGTCCTGTAGGTCTCGGAACACTTGCTGTTGCAGTTAATGAAGATCCCGGAACAATTGAAGAAGTTTATGAACCATTTCTTATACAGCAGGGATTTATTCACAGAACACCACGTGGCAGAGAAGCTACGGATTTAGCTTACAAACGATTTGGAAAATCGAGATTTAAAGGTAAAACAGATTCACTTTTTGATTAGTTAATATAACCCCGACATTTATGTCGGGGAACAAATAAAGCATAAAAAAACTGACTTTAGTCTAAATTGGGCTTTTTTTTTTAGCTAAAGCCATTTTTTCTTTTTTTTAGTGCCCACGACTTAAAGGTCGTAGCTATTTGAATAAAATTTTTGAATACAGTACTAAATCCGGTTTCTTAATGAAACATTACCTTAAACTTATTCTCTTCGTAATTATTCTTCCTTCATTTGGTTTCTCTCAAAGCAACTTATTTATTCCGAGAAATGTGCTCACAGCTTATGATAAGGGTACAAGGTCATTTGACGGCAAGCCCGGCAAAAACTATTGGCAAAATTCTGCCGATTATAAAATCAAAGTAAATGTCGAACCTAAAACCCGTCTTGTAGAAGGCAGTGAAAAGATAGTTTATTATAACAACAGTCCCGATACACTCTATGAAATTGTATTTAATTTAATTCAGGATTTAAACAAACCCGAGACTGAACGCAATGTTCCAATTACAAGAGATGCAATTACAAACGGAGTAGAGATTGAAAAATTAATTGTTAACAATTTTGATATAGATCCTAATGACAAAGATTTTGTTATAAGACAAAATACTTTGATGACAATCTTACTTTATGAACCTTTGTTTCCTGATTCACAAATGAGTTTTGATATCAATTGGAACTTTACAATTCCTTGGGGAGTACATAATCAAAGAATGGGTGCTTATGATTCCACTTCATTTTTTGTAGCATACTGGTATCCGCAAATTGCTGTTTATGATGATATTGATGGCTGGGATATACTTGCTCACAATGGCGAACAGGAATTTTATAATGACTATTCAAATTATGATATTGAAATAACTGTTCCGAACACTTTTGCTGTTTGGGCAACTGGAATTCTTCAAAATCCTGATGAAGTATTAATGCCTGAATATCTTGAGAGATACAATGAAGCTCACACTTCCGATTCAGTTGTAAACATTATTACTAAAGATGATCTTAAATCCAAAGAAATATTTAAGCAAGATTCAGTATTAAATACCTGGAAATATAAAGTAAATAACATAACTGATTTTGCTTTTGGAATGAGTGACCATTATTTATGGGATGGCGTGAGCACTGTTGTAGATAGACATTTGGGCAGAAGAACTTATGTTGCAGCAGTATATAAAGAGGAATCAAAAGATTTTTATGAAATAGCTAGTATAGCAAGAAAAGCAGTTGATTATTTCTCCAATATTTTGCCGGGAGTTCCGTTTCCTTTTCCGTCTCTTACTGTTTTTAACGGTAATGAGAGGGGAATGGAATTTCCTATGATGATTAATGAAGAATCAAGTCCAACAAGAGCAAGAGCTGTTGATGTTACTGCTCACGAAACAGCGCATCAATATTTTCCTTTTTATGTTGGAATAAATGAAGAAAAATATTCTTTTATGGAAGAAGGAATGGCTGAATTTCTTCCCTTTGATTTTCAGACGGAAGAAGGGAAGTATAACTCCAGATACAGTGTAATTAAAGGTTATGAAAGATTTGCCGGGGATGAAATGGAAATGCCGATGATGATTCCAAATTTCCAGTTAAGAGATTGGACACGCGCCTATTCTATTTATTTTCGCCCGGGTTTGGCCTATGATTATTTGCGTGGTGCACTTGGTAAGGAATTATTTGCGGAATGTATGCATGAATACATGAAAAGATGGCATGGAAAACATCCTATTCCTTATGATTTCTTTTTTACATTTAATGAGGTGGCAGGAAAAGATTTAAGTTGGTACTGGAAACCCTGGTTTTTCGAACGTGGTTATCCTGATCTAGCGATAAAAAATGCTTCTTATGATAACGGAAAACTTAAAATTGAAATTGAGAAAGTTGGAATCATTCCAACTCCTGTTAAACTTACAATTACCTGCGAAGATAGTTCTATCATTAAAATTGATAGAACTGCGGAAGTCTGGGAAAATGGTGAAAGCACCTTAACAATTGAAAAAGAAACGAATAAGAAGCCTGTCTCAATTATTCTTGGTTCAGCTTCTGTTCCTGATTCAGATAAAAAGAATAATTACTTTTACTTTACTGCCACCAACTAACCTGTGATAAACCGCTTTAAAATAAAGAGCTATAATGTTAAGAATAGATTAATTTTTCTACTTTCTTATTAACTGGTTTGCCAGAAATTAAACTTATTAGCATATTACTCTAACCTTTATCATTTTTCTATGAAAATCTTAAAATACTTTCTTTACCTGCTGCCAATTACCTTATTTGTGATCATTTCATCGACAAGAGAACTGAATGAGGGAGCTCTTGGGACAAAATATAATCCTATCAGGATGTATTTTACTCCTTCTGTAGATGCTGACAGAATAACAACAAATGCAAAGGAATTAGTTGACTTTCTTGAAAAGGAAACAGGCTATTATTACACTACTGCAGTTCCTTCAAGTTACATAGCTATAGTTGAGGCTTTTGGAACCGGTAAAGCCGACATCGCCGGAATGAACACATTTTCTTATTTAATGGCTAATGAAAAGTACGGCGCACAGGCTAAACTAAGAGTCGTAAGAGAGGATAACCAAACAACTTACAAAGGACAGTTCATAACCAGATTTGATTCCGGAATTCATTCTCTCTCGGATATTGAAGGGAAGAAAATTGCTTATGTCGATCCTTCTTCTACTTCAGGTTTTATTTTACCTAAAGCAATGCTTGATAGTATGGGGATTAAACCGAGCGAATCTGTTTTTGCGATGAAGCATGATAATGTTGTTATTATGGTTTATCAAAGGCAGGTCGATGTGGGTGCGACTTACTATGCTCCGCCAAAACTCGGGACAGGTCAGATTCTCGATGCACGTATGCGTGTGGAGCAGCAATTTCCTGATGTTGAAAAGAAAATAAAGATTATCGGGTTTACTGAGGATATACCAAACGATCCATGGGTTTTCAGAAAAGATATGGATAAGAAAATGGAGGATAAAATTATAAAAGCTGTTTTGAAGTTTGTCAGTACCGATGAGGGGAAAAAAGCAATGTTCGAAATCGCTGATATTGTGGGGCTTATTCCAACAACGGACAAAGATTATGATAAATTGAGAAATATGCTAAAAGCTCAGGGTATATCTTTTGAAAAACTAGTAAAGAAATGATACTCGAAGTTAAAAAATTACATAAGATTTATAATAACGGAACTCATGCTTTAAAAGGAATTTCCTTTTCGGTTCAGCCAGGCGAATTTCTTGTAATTATCGGACTTAGCGGTTCAGGTAAATCAACACTTCTCAGGTGTATTAACAGGCTAATCGAACCTACATCAGGGACCGTAAGTTTCCTGGGAAAAAACATCACACACATCAAAGGTGAAGAATTAAGAAAAGCTAAATCACAGATCGGAATGGTGTTCCAGCAATTTAATCTTATTAAAAGAAGATCAGTTCTTACAAACGTGTTAAGCGGCAAACTCGGGACACTGTCTACATTCAATTCTATTCTCGAAAGATTTGACAAACAAACAATCGATGAAGCATATAGAAATCTTGAAACGGTTGGGATTACAGAAAAGGCTAAGATTAGAGCTGATTCATTAAGTGGTGGACAGCAGCAAAGAGTTGCAATTGCCCGGAGCCTTATGCAAAATCCAAAATTGCTTCTTGCAGATGAACCGGTAGCTTCTCTCGATCCTGCAACTTCAAATTCAATTATGCATTATTTCGAAAAGATAAATAAAGATCTCGGAACTACAGTTATCTGTAACCTTCACTTTCTTTCTTTAGTTAGAAAATATGCTTCAAGAGTTATTGCATTAAAAGCTGGAGAAATAATTTATGAAGGACTTCCCGGTGAAATAGACGAAACATGGTTCAGAACTATTTATGGCGAGGAAGCAGAAGAGGTGGAAATAAGATGATAGCCGATCCGGAAATTGAAATACTTCCTCAAAAAATTATTGAGAGGAATAAACAAAGACAGGATAAATTTAATTTTGTAAAAGCTATTCTGCTCGATATCTTTTTTGTGTTTTATTCTCTCCTTGTTCTTAAAAGAGCAATATACTATAAATTTATTCTTGAGATGAGAGATCTGCCTTTTTCCTGGGTGGATATTGGAATTCTTTTTCTCATAAGTATTGGAATTGGAATACTCTGGGCATCAACAAGAACTTCATTATCTTGCAAACTTTTTGGAATAGCAAAAGATAACAAGACAACTAAGTGGACTGTCGAAATTTTCGGGTGGTTCCTTTTCAACATTACATTTATTGCAGGCTGGATTGTTACAAAATTATCTGTTGTTGACCTTTTCAGCAGTGAAGGCATTGCAGGCGCAGAAAGAATTTTCAGTGCACTTTTTCAGCCGGAGTTTGGAATTTTTGATGATGCATTATTTGCAATAATAGAAACAATTTATATCGCTTTGTTGGCGACTTTAATTTCAATTCCACCAACATTGTTCTTAAGCTTTTTCACTGCCCGCAATCTTATGCGCGATAGTAAAATTTCTTTTGCAGTTTACTATGTCTTAAGACTTTTATTAAACTTTGTAAGATCAATCGAGCCTTTAATTTGGGCGATTATTTTTTCTGTGTGGGTAGGTATTGGTCCTTATGCAGGAATGATTGCTTTGCTTGTACATTCAATTGCATCAAATGCTAAATTGTATTCTGAAGCAATTGAGAATATAGAACAAGGTCCGATGGAAGCAATATCTGCAACGGGAGCAAATAAAATCCAAGTAGTCTGGTATGGTGTCGTTCCTCAAATTGTCCTGCCGTTTTTATCCTTTACCATTTACAGATGGGACATAAACGTTAGAATGGCAACCATAATTGGTCTTGTTGGCGGCGGTGGAATAGGTACTATGCTTATTCAGTACCAGGGATTGGCAAAGTGGCATGAAGTTGGACTTATAGTTTTAATGATTGCATTTGTCGTTTGGGTAATGGATTATATAAGTGCAAGAATACGGGAAGCTATTTATTAGAATATTATAACAATTATTAACAATAATTTAATATTTGTTTTAAAAACATTAAAGATTTCTCGCTTATATTTTCTGATTGACAAAAAAGAGTATGATGAAGAATTTTTTCAAATATAGATTCAAAAGATTTTGAAAGATTGTAGCATTGAGATTTTTTATTGAAAGAAATTAAAATATTTACCAGGAATCTTAATCTTTATTATGGTGATAAGCAGGCGCTTAAAGATATTACGCTCGATATACCTCCAAACAAAGTAACTGCTCTTATAGGACCATCCGGTTGCGGTAAATCTACTTTTCTCCGTGTTCTAAACAGGATGAACGATCTTATTGATCATGTAAGAATTGAAGGCGAAGTTGTGATAGATGACGTAAATATTTATGACAGGCAGATTGATGTTGTAAATCTTAGAAAAAGAATAGGAATGGTATTCCAGAAATCGAATCTTTTTCCTAAAACGATTTATGAGAACATTGTTTATGGTTTAAAAATTCACGGAATAAGAGATAAAAAGACTCTGGATGAAACAGTCGAAAGAACTTTAAAGCAGGCAGCATTGTGGGAAGAAGTCTGTGACAGGCTTAATGACCCGGGACTCAGTCTTTCAGGAGGACAACAGCAAAGATTATGTATTGCCCGCACTCTCGCTGTAGAACCTGAGATCGTTCTTATGGATGAACCTGCAAGCGCACTTGATCCGATCTCAACTGCTAAAATTGAAGAGCTTATTCATGAATTAAAAAAAAAATATACCATTGTTATCGTTACTCACAATATGCAGCAGGCAGCAAGAGTCAGCGATCAGACTGCGTTTTTCTATATTGGTGAGTTGATTGAATATGATAAAACTACAAAGATTTTTACCAATCCTTCAAAGAAACAGACTGAAGATTACGTTAGTGGAAGATTTGGTTGATTTTTTGATTATTAGTTACTTTTTTAATACTTAACATTTAATAAAGTTATTATTATGGAAAGACAAGTTGATCAGCAGCTTGAAAAGCTGAAGACCAGGATACTTAAAATGTGCAGCCTTGTTGATGAACAGGTTGAACTTGCAATCAGATCGATTGATGAAGAAAATCCTGCACTTGCAGAGATTGTTCTGGAAAAAGAAAAGAAAGTAGATAAATATGATCTTAAGATTGATAAGATCTGCCAGAAAATTTTTGCATTGAACCAACCCGTTGCAATGGATCTTCGTTTAATAATGTCTGCAATTACAATCAACACAAACCTTGAAAGAATGGGAGACATTGCCGTAAATATTATTGAGAATGCAAAACTCATTGGTAAAAATCCTGAATGGATTAATAAAACACATTTTGCAGAGATGTCAAAGATTGCGCGTGAGATGATTCGTAACTCGATTGATTCCTTTATTCAGGATGATGCGCAATTGGCAAAGAAAGTCATTGAAACCGACAAAATTCTTGATAATCTTAATAAAGAAAATCATGATATGCTGATTGAAATAATGAAACAAAATTCTAATGATATACAGGCAGCGGTTGCGTTATTAGTTATTTCGCGTATGCTTGAAAGATTAGGTGATCACGCAACTAATATTGCCGAAGATGTTTATTTTATTGTTGAAGCAAGAATGGTAAAGCATAAATATGAAAAATATTTATTCAGCGATGATGATAATGATGATGATGAGTAGGGAATGGTCTGTGACCATTCCCTAAAAGGTTCTGATATTTAGAAGGAACCAATATCTAGGTGAACAGTTATAAACTGTTCCCTGCATTTTGATTTTTTTTGTAAGAATAATAATGTGGGTTATGGGGTTACCAAATCGAAAGAGAAATAGACTAGAGGGTTATGACTATTCATTAGGTGGATATTATTTTGTTACGATTTGTGTAAAAGAACGTTTTGACTTTTTTGGTAGGATAAAAAATGAAAAGATGTTTCTTAATGAATATGGCAAAATTGTTTCCTCTGCCTGGTTAGATCTTCCGAATCATTATTTTAATTGCGAGTTAGACTATTATGTAATTATGCCAGATCACGTTCATGGAATAATCATTATTGATAATACCTTAAAAAAGAAGAATGATAAATCTGTAAATTACTCTTTATCTGAAATTATACGAGGCTTTAAAACATTTTCGTCTAAAAGGATTAATGAAAAATTAAAGATTGATAAAAAGTTCCGCTGGCAAAAATCTTTTTATGATAGGATTATAAGAAGTGAAAATGAATTATATTTTATTCGAAATTACATTCAGTTAAATCCCTTAAAATGGGATATAGAAAAGAATCACCTCGAAAATTTATATATGTAGGGAATGGTCTATGACCATTCTTTTTTTTAATGTTTTGTGTATCAAGTAAGGGGAACAGTTATGAACTGTTCCCTACAGTTTTTTACGACCTATCAAAAAGAAACCTACCAAAATTAAACCGGCAACAAATCCACCGACGTGCGCACCGTACGCAACTCCACTTTCAAGGTTTGATCCTAACATTCCTATTCCACTCATTAGCTGGAATATAAACCATAATCCTATAACTAAAATTGCAGGAACGTCTGTAAGGAAATAAAACACAAGTACTCTTACTCTTTTTCTCGGGTAAAGAACTAAGTAAGCTGCAAGCACACCTGAAATTGCACCAGAAGCTCCCAGGACAGGTATGAGCATATTTCCCCCGAACATAGATGTAACAATTATATGTGAAACAGATGCAAGCACACCTACAATGAGATAAAATATAAGATACCTGAAATGTCCGATCCTGTCTTCTACATTATCCCCAAAAATAAAAAGGAATAACATATTGCCAAGAAGATGTGCAATTCCTCCATGCATAAATATTGAAGTAAAAAAAGTGATGTAAACCGAAATAGGTGTAGGCTGCAAACCCATGATACGAACTCTTTCACCTGATTGAGGATCAGTATAAACTCCGCCATTCGTAACGATATCTTCCCCAGTAACTATTTCTTCAGGAACTAAAGAGAATGAGTTAGTAAATTTTTCATTCGATCCTATGTCCTGAAGGAAAACAAAGACGAGAATATTTACAATTATAAGAAAATAATTAACAAGAGGAGTGGTTTTTCTATCCCTGTTATCATCTCCGATTGGGAGAAGCATTTAAGACCTTTTTATCTTTTTTGTGTTACCACAAAAGTATTAAAAATTAATGCAAGAAAAATTACGAGGAGGCAACCGATAACATTGAACCAGAGAAATGGAATTTTAGTAAATAGAAAACAATAAAGAACTGCTAGCTCGGCAATTAAGGCAGCATAAAAAGTTGGGGTACCTTTTACTTTCTTAAGATAAAAAGCAACGAGAAATATCCCTAAAATTGTTCCATAAACAAGTGACCCAAGAATATTTACTGCTTCAATTAAAGTTCCTAACCTGTTTGCAAAAAGAGCAAATCCAATTGCATAAATTCCCCAGAATATTGTAGCAAGTTTTGAAACTTTTAAATAATGTTCTTCTGAAGCATCTTTTTTAATTAATCTTTTATAAAAATCAATTACAGTTGTGGAAGCAAGTGCATTAAGTTCGGCAGAAGTTGAAGACATTGATGCTGAAAGAATTGAAGCAAGTACAAGTCCGATTAAACCGATGGGGAGGTAGTGAATTACAAAACTCAGAAAAATATAATTTGTATCATTTGTATCGGCGTCAGGGTTTGCTTCTTTAATAAGCGTTAAAGCACTTTCTCTTGTTTGTATTTCTTCTTTATGAATACTTTGAACTTTTTCTTGCTCATTATCAGTTTGTGATGCATTGCCTTTGTCAATTGATGAAAGCATTTCCCGCAGGTGTTTCTGTTTTTCTTCGTTCAGATTGTGATATTTTTCTTCAAGCTGTTTATATTGTTCAGAGTAAATTCCCGACTTCACTTTATTTTCCTGTACAGGATTAAAAAAGAGCGGGGGAGTTACAAACTGGAAGAAAACGAAAACCATTGCTCCGGTAAGAAGAATAAAAAACTGCATCGGTAATTTAACAATGCCGTTTGTAAGTAAACCCATTTTGCTCTGCTTTATGGAACTTCCTCCCAAATATCTCTGTACTTGTGATTGATCTGTTCCGAAATATGAAAGCATAAGAAAAGTTCCACCAATTATTCCCGACCAGAAAGTGTAACGATCATTTAAATCGAAAGAAAAATCAATTGCATTAAGTTTTCCCATTTTACCTGCAACAAAAGCTGCATCCTTAAATGAAATATCTTGGGGCAGAAGAGATATTATTACAAAAAATGCCAGTATCATTCCTGTCATTATGATTATCATCTGCAGGATATGAGTTTTATTAACCGCAACAGAACCGCCGACAGTAGTATAGATAATAACCAATCCGCCCATAACAAAAATTGCAAAATCAATATTCCACCCAAGAATAACGGAAAGAATTAATGCCGGGGCAAAAATTGTAAAACCTGCTGCAAGTCCTCTTTGAGTAAGAAACAAAACACTGCCGAGAACCCTGTTTTTTAAATCAAATCTTTTTTCAAGATATTCGTAAGCAGTATAGATGTTGAGCTTGTGAAAAATTGGAACTGCGGTTATACTCAGGATTATCATGGCAATTGGTAAGCCAAGATAAAACTGGATAAAACGCATTCCGTCTGTGTAAGCTTGTCCCGGTGTAGATAAAAAAGTGATTGCACTTGCTTGGGTAGCCATAACAGAAAGTGTGACTATATACCATGGCGTAGACCTGTTTGCGCGGACAAAACCATCCATGGTTTGGGTGCTTTTAGTTCTCCAGACTCCGTAAACAACAACGAAAAGAAGAAAAGAGCACATTATCACCCAGTCTATCGTGCTCACTCAAAAACCTTGGTGAAATAATAGAAGAGAATAATTAATGAAATGAGGATAAACAAAACGAACGAATAAATTTTTCCCCAGGATCCTAACACTGGCGGTTTATCATCAGAATGATTCGCTTCTAAGTTTTCATCCACTCTGATGACCTGCAGAAATTAAGTTGATAAATAACCTGTATGCACCGGGTACACCTGCCGGGATCTGTCTGAAGAAGGAAAGGGAAGTATAAATAAAAATTCCTTTACCATACTTTGTGTAAATTATTGAATTATCTAACGGATTTTCACCTTTGTCATTCATTGCAAGAATAGTAGTATATTTTTTATCGACATCACTTGGGAAATATAAACCTCTTTCCTGAATCCAGTTATCAAAATCTTTTTCTGTTATTTTGTTTGGATAGTTTAATAGTTGATCTTCCGGTTTCAAAAATGTTACGTGTGCTTGTTCATCAGTAACTCTGTCTCTCGATACATTAAAAGGATAAGGCCCTATATCATTTGTAATTAAATTACGATTTTGGCTGTACTGAACTACAAGTGTGCCGCCATTATAAACGTAGTTGAGTAAATTTTTGTTTAAGGAGGATAACCTTTCTCTTGTGTTGTAAGTCCTTATGCCAGTTATGATTGCATCGTAATTTAGTGAGCCGTTTTCAATTTGATTATCAGAAATATCTTTAACATCATAACCAAGCTGTTTCAGATATTTAGGAATGTCATCTCCCGAGCCTTCGATATATCCAATGTTGCTAATGACTTTTCCTGTGTTAAGTCTTACTAACTTTGCGCTTGCATCGGGGAAAAGAGTTTGTGTTACAATATGAGGATAACTTATTGTAACCATTCCTTTATTATAAATCTCGCTGCCAGAAACTACTTCTACAGTAAATTCTGATTCTTCAGCTTGCTTCGGAGGAGTAATTATAAAGCTTACTTGCTTTTCCTGGTTTTTCTGTTCGAAGTTTATAGGAATTTCTGACGGTGAAACATTCCAGCTTTCAGGTAAATTAAGTCTTACTTTTCCGCTGAAAGAGTTGACATTATTTTTTATTGAAAAAGAAATTTCACGTGCTTCATCAGTTGGGAAAAGATAAATTTTATCCTGGAGACTAATTGTTATCTTCGGAATAATTTCAATCGGTCTGTACTTTTCTCCTTCAACAGGATCATTCCATCTGTATAAAACAGGAGTTGTTAGAGTGATATTTCCATCTGGTGATGACAAGTTAAAATCAACGGTTAAAGCGGGATCGTTTTCAGCCTTTCCAATTAATCTCTGATCATCAACTGTATATCTGAATTTCACTTTTTTCTTTGCTAGCCAATACGGTTGAGTAATGTTAATATCATCAGGAAGAGAGAAAGAATAATCGTGAGAAACAAAATCACCTTCAGTAAGATTTTGATTTATAAGAGAATCACTTTTGAAATATGATATTTTTATTCTTTCCAATTTCAAGGGATAATCTGTACGGTCAACAATTCCAGTATTTATTTTAATTTCACTTCCACGTGAGTAAGCATAATTATCTGCAGTTGCTTCAATCCATAATCCAGCAGCAGAACGAATAACATTTCGCAATTCTTTTTCCTTTTCATTTATCCAGTAATTATCGGAATGCTTTTCCATCTCATTGTATGCTTTAACAAGAAGAGGAAGAATTGCAGAAGGATTTTCGGGATCAAATTTACTATTGGCTTCGGAAAGGAGGCTGCTTATTTTTTCACAACCTTTAACCCTGTTCCATGTCAAATCTATTCCATCGAACAAATCGTTTTGTGCCGGATCGCCTTCTATGTATTGGAAGTAATTGGTACTTTCTCCTCTTCTTCCGATTCCACCAACACCCTGACTTTTATTTTGTGAACGGCTTTCTGCTCCAATCTCCGTATATGATTTTCCTAAAAGAGGATTGAACTCACCCGGATCGTACTTTATAACATTCCCATTATCTACAATTTGGGATCCCCATCCATTCCAGTATAATCTTTTTGGCTGCCAGGTTTTAACATATTTTAACTGCTCGGGAAATTTTGTTGAATCGCCTGCAAGTTTAAAAGCTTCTTCTGCTAAAATTGCGGAAGCAGTATGATGCCCGTGTCCGCCTCTGCCGTCATCCGGAAATCTTGTTACAATAACATCAGGACGAAATTTTCTGATTACCCAGACAACATCGGAAAGAATTTCATCGTGTCCCCAGAACTTTAAAGTTTCATCAGGTGATTTTGTATAACCGAAATCAATTGCTCTTGTAAAAAACTGTTCGGCACCGTCGGTTCTTCTCGAATCAAGAAGTTCTTGAGTTCTAATTATTCCTAACAATTCATCCTGTTCATTTCCGATAAGGTTTTGTCCGCCGTCACCGCGTGTCATAGCGAGGTAACCTGCTCTTAAATGTTTCCCTGAAGAAAAAT
Source organism: uncultured Ignavibacteria bacterium (assembly GCA_963727535.1). Lineage (GTDB taxonomy): Bacteria > Bacteroidota > Ignavibacteria > Ignavibacteriales > Ignavibacteriaceae > RBG-16-34-14. The sequence continues at coordinate 507,897 of CAVSGR010000001.1, read as the reverse complement.
ATGACAGCATAGATGTATTATCATCATCAGGATGAGCTGCAACATAAAGAACACTGCCTAATGTATTCAGCTTTTCTAAAGCAAGCTTTAATTCAGATGAGTTTAAGATTTTTGCGGGCTGCGCAAATTGAGAAGTGCTTAAAAATAATAGGAACAGAAGGACGGATAAAATGCTTCTTTTCATGTCGGATATAAAAATATGATTAAATGAGTTCCGTCATAATACAAACTATCTAAAAATTATCAAAGGGGATAATGGGGGGAATGATTATTGTATTTATTCCAAAATTAAAATGAACTCTCTCTAATCTCTCTCTTAATAAGAGAAAGACTTGTCGTCAATAAATCAAGTATTCTTATTTGCTGACAGAAAGTTAACATTGGGTTATAACATTTAACAAGCTCTTCTCTTGCATAAGAGAAGGGTTGGGATGAGTTCCATTGTTTATAGAAAACCTTTTGTAATAACTCAATAGAAATGTCAGTAGTTAAAACTCCATAGAAATGTCACAGTTAATTTAGTTAAACAAATAGTTAAAGTAATCCCTGGGGTAACGAAAGGAGGGCGTAGCCCGACTGAAGTTACCCCAATACTGCTGCCAAATAGTTCCTCTGTTTATCATCTTTTATTTTTTGATTCAATCTTCTCCAGGGGTGATCTTTTGGTACAGCACGAACCTTATAGCCTTTCTTGCCTGGTTTATCATCGAGATGGTTAAACTTGATTTCTTGTTCGTTAAAATAAATGTGTGTTTCTCCGTTTAGCCATTTGCAGATAGTTACTATCTGTTTTGGTCTTGGCAACGGGGAAGAGCCTTTCAGCAGTTGAATGTAGCCACCTGCAAGATTTATCGTGTAATCATTTCTTAGCTGTCTGGATGTCTTGTAACAAAATATATTCTTCAAATCATAACCTGTTGCTATTCTGTGGGTATCCGGTACTTCCAGATTAACTGCAAATCTTGAGTTATATTCGCTTATAAATCTTTTCTGAAGATACTTATTTGCTTCTGCAATATTCGATATTCCTTCACGCCTTAATGCTTTTACAAGACGATCCTGTAATGTCCTGTTAACTCTTTCTACTCTTCCTTTTGCTTGCGGAGAATGTGCATATATTCTCTCTATGTTTAACTCCTGCATCGCACGGCCAAAATCTGTTAGCTTGCCTTCTGCCTTATAAACACTGTGTTTATCGACATAGACGCTTCTTGGAATTCCATATTTGTTTACATACTCCCATAGTGTTAATAAAACATCCTGCGTATTCTCAGATACGGCAAATCTCAGATACACTTTCCCGGTTGAATCATCTACACAATTGATTAAACAACATTCGGTTCCTCTTCCCTCAAACCAATCGTGATGACTACCGTCAAACTGCAGCATTGCTCCGAAGCAGCTTCTTCTTTCCCGCTTCTTCCGGTGTGATCTTTTCCTGCGCATCGTGGTCGTGATTGCTTTGGCTCTGAGCCACTTTCTTATTGTCTCGTGGTCTACTAATATCTTATGAGTCTTTACCAACTGCTCTGAAAACAATGTTGGACCATAATCACTATAATGTGCTTTGTATATTTCTATAACCTTATCCTTTAACTCTCCCGGATATCCGCGATTGGATTTTCTTCCCCGCAACTTGTGGATGATCCCAGCACTTCCTTCCTCTTTTATTTTTTTTAATACCCGGTAGGTTTGCCTTGAACTGATTCCCATCAAATCCGCCCCTTCTTCTACTGTCAGTACTTTAGTTTCTATCTGATTGATTATTTTCAACCGTTCTACTTCTTTTCGACTCATTGTCAGTATTCCTTCCATCTTGAGAGTCCTTCTTTTTTGAGAACCTCAACCTAATCTTTACTGACATTTCTATTGAGTCGAGTTACTGACATTTCTAAAGAGTCATTACAGTTTATAGAAAACCTTTACGATAATAATTGCTTTAACCAAATTAATTGGTGAAATTAATAATGGAAAATAGGAGGGCTCTACAAAAGATGAAATTTAAATATTATAAAAGAAAAAAACAGGATTAAAAATTTATATAAAGTGTGGTAGAAATATAATGGTACACATATTAATTATTTATTTCTTAATAAAACAAAAGGATGTTTATGGCTGATTCCATTATTGGCGCTTTTATTGGAGTTGGCGGTACTGCTTTTGGCGCTATCTTAACCCATTATTATTCTCTTGGTCTAACGAAAAAAAATGAATTTATAAAAGCTTGTGTTGAATTCAAGACTGCTTTTTCAGGTATCATTTATTGGCTTGAGCAAGATGCCTTAACGGTTCCTACTCATATTCTTGGAAAACTTAGTGAACCCGAAATACATAAAAGGCATGAAGACGCGATTAGCAGATTTCGTATAAATTTGAGGAAAAGTCTCCAATTGAAATTTGATGAAGTTTGTAAAAAGCTCTATAACGAAAAAAACAAGCACAAATATGCAGGCTATTTCCTAACAGATGTTTCCTCTCAAAAAGAAGAATCAATAAAGCTTGCGTTAAAAAATATTACTGAACTGCTTAAGTTTGCAAAATATTAGAGAAATATGATAAAAAAATACTTTGTCAACGTTGTAATAGTATTTTTTATTATTAGTTTATCTTGTTCAGAAGATAATTCTACAAATACAGTGGAAAAGGGAAAACTGATTATTAGTTCAAATCCATCAAATGCTTCAATTTATATTTCTGACAAAAACACTAATAAAATTACTCCAGATAGTATTGAACTAGATAAAGGTACTTATTCAGTGAAATTAAAATTGAAAAATTACATTGAATCTGGAAACTCAGCGGTCATAGAATCTAATCAAACAACCGTTCTAAATGTTGATCTAAAAAGTATCAACACATTAATAAATATTGAGCTTTCTCACAACGCAGAACAGAAGAAATTATTTTTTAATTTCAAGTTTAATATCGACGTAAAATTAGAATCTATTCAGATAACTAAACCTACAATTGATAACGGTAACTACGTAACATATACTGAATCTTATAATAATTCTATAATTAATTCTAATCTAACTTATCGTGTCCCACAAAATTCTATGAACGATTTTGAATATTTTAAAGGAATATATACATTTATTTTTGTTGGCTCACTCAATGAAGATTCATTTGAAAAAGAAGAGACTTATCAAATTAATTAACATCTTTCACAAGCTGTCACAGACCACATAGTGACAGAATTTCTTTTGTAAGCGACGTACATAAACCGTTAAAACGGTTCTTATTTTTATTTTGTTACCTTTTCTTCTTCGGGATAAATCCCGAAGTTAACCTAATGAGTAGTTCAGTTATATATTTAGTTCAAGTTAACCAATAAACTCATCTATGGGTAAAAAATAGCTTAGATTAACCAATGGATTTGTCTATTGGGAAAAAAAGAAGAACCATCCCGAATCCTAAAGCGAATTAACTTATCGGCTTAATTCAAGTTAACCAATGGATTTATCCATTGGATATAAAGGGAAAACCATAACTTATCTTAACGGTTTCAACCGTTTATTTATTATATTTTACTATATTCGGACACAAAAAATGGAGGGACAAATGTCTGTAAGATCCTTTACAAAAATCTGGCTGCATCTTATTTGGGGCACACATAATCATGAAAAAATAATATTGGAAAGAGAGTTTCGTAAGCAAATATCAGAATATCTTTTTAACTATTCTGTAGAAAAGAAGATATTTATGAAAACGAACTATGTAAATTCCGATCACGTTCACGCCTTAATAGATTTGCCAACAAACATATCTATTGAAGATGTTTTTCACTTGTTCAAGGGAAGCTCGTCGAACTGGATAAACAAAAACGTTAATTACAAATTTAGCTGGTCAAAAGGATATGCTGCTTTTTCCGTCTCCGAATCAAATGAAAAAAGAGTAAGTGAATATATTAAGAATCAGGAAGAGCATCATCGTAAGCATAGCTTTGCAGAAGAGTATGATGAGTTTATTAAGAATCATAAAGTTCTAATTGTAAAGGAATAATAAACCGTTAAAACGGTTCCTATTTTTATTTGGTTACCTTTTTTCTTCGGGATAAATCCCGAAGTTAACCTGATAGCAATTCGATTATTAGTTTAGACTCAGGTTAGCCAATGGATTTATCCATTGGTTATTAAGTAAAAACTATAACTCATCTTAACGGTTTCCGAACCGTTTATCTTACTCTGTTAACTCCAAAGTAAGCGTTCCACCTCCCATCTGGGCGTTTAGTCTTCTGTTCCAGCTTTATCATTTTAGGTGAAGTCTTATCAATCCACAACGTTGCAGTTCCTTCACTTTCATCTTCCGGTTTTAATTGTACTTTATACGTGTCAAATTCATCTGCACCAATTTTTATTTTTTCACTTCCGGTAACTGAAAAAGATACTTTCTTCGTAGAACCCTTCATTATATCCAATTCGTTAAATTCACCTTTATAACCTTCTAGCAAAGGAAGAGTTCTAAGCGCCAGTTCAACTCCTGCACCATCTGTTAAAATCGGATTGTTTGATTTTACATTTACAGGCATTTTGCTCGTGCCCATATCAATAATACCTTCTACAGAGTTTCCGGCAAAAGTTAAGTGGACAATTGCGGGGCCTTGTTTAATGGATCTGTTAACAGGTAATAAAGTATTTGCATCAACATCAAGAGTATCACTTCCGCTCATCATCCCGGATGATTCATCAATAACCCGGATTATTCCCATACCGTTAATTTTAGTTCTTTCAACACTTCTCTCTAAATTCAGGTTTATAGTTCTTCCGCCGGTTTCTATTTTCACAACATATTTATTGGTTCCTGTTTGAATTTTAGAGCCATCAAACTTATCGAACTTTAAAATATTTTTAGAAGTCGACTCCCCTACAGGCAGTTTTAGAGTATCGATATCAACAGTTATTTCTTCCAATCTTTTTTCTGTTGTCGGTTTAACTTCTTTTTGAACCCGACCTCCGAGATACTTTGCAATAAATTGTTCCATCGCTGTAAACATCGCCATTCTATTTTCAAGTCCTGCGTAGCCATGCCCTTCATCAGGTGCAAGCATGTATTCAACAGGACGGTGAAGATCTCTTAATGCTACCACGATTTGATTTGATTCTGCTTCCTTTACTCTCGGATCATTGGCACCCTGCACAACATATAAAGGAGCTTTAATATCTTCTGCATAATTTAGCGGAGAAGCTTCTTTCATCATTTCCAAATCTTCAGGATTATTCATATCACCAACACGAATATCAAAAATCTTTTTTACCGGTGCCCAATAGGGAGGTATTGAATTAAGCAAAGTGATAATGTTTGAAGGACCGACAATATCAAAACCTGCTGTATAAAGATCAGGTGTAAAAGCCAAACCGGCAAGTGTTGCATAGCCGCCGTATGATCCTCCTGCAATTACCACTTTTTTCGGATTTGCAATGCCTTCTTTTTCCAGCCATTTTACTCCATCGGTAAGGTCATTCTGCATTGCTCCACGTCCCCATTGTTTATTGCCAGCATTTAAATATTTTTTACCGTAACCTGTAGAGCCCCTAAAATTAGGTTGAAATACTGCATATCCGCGGTTAGCAAGAAATTGAACTATGGGATCATATCCCCACGATATCACGATACCATGGACCACCGTGAACAAACATTACAACCGGAAGATTTTTCGGTTCCAGTCCCTTAGGCAGCGTTAGGTAACTGTGAATTTTCATACCATCGCGGGCTTGATAAGTTACAGGTTTCATTTTAGCAAGATAATCACTGTTGAGATCAGGTCGGGAATGATATAGAAGTTTAGCTTCGCCGGTTTCTCCATTAAATAAATATACCGAGCCCGGATCTACATCACTTGAAACTGTTATTACCCAAATTTTTTCATCAGCGGTTCTTGAACTTACCCCAATGTTTCCTGCACGGAAAAGTATTTTCGTAATTTTTTATATATATCCTTAAATCCTTCATCTTTTGGATAAATTCTTAGTTTATCTCCAAAATAATATGTTGCCAATAATTTATTTGAAACATCCGAAAAGATAGCACCTGCAAAATCAACTTCGTTTAGTGGATCTTTATCGATAAGTTTTGTTTTACCTGTTTTTAAATTATAAAGTACTAATTCGGTTTTATCCAGATCACTTCCTTTATTTGTAGACACATAAAATGAATTTCCGTCCTCAGTAAATCTAATGGGATTTGCTGCTTCCTGACTATTAACTTTGTAAATAGTCTCAACTGTATCTTTTAACAGCTTTAGTATTTCTGTCCCCCCATCAGAAGCTAGTCTAACTCCTAATTTTAGATTACCTTCAAGGTCAGTTTGCCAGCCTGCAATATTATCGGTGTTTTTTCTTATCAGAGTTCTTTCACCTGTTGTCAGGTTTAAACGATAAACATCATGCAATTGAGGATCACGATCATTTAAACCGATTAATATTTCGTTGGGTGTATTTTTAGGTACATCGATAATTTCTGCCCGAACTTTATCAAGAGGGGTTAAATCTTTTGAAGAAGGAACGGGATCTCCGGCACCATTCGGATCAACAGAATAAACTCTGAAGTTTTCATCGCCGCCTTTATCCTGTACATAAAGTATATACTTACTATCCCTCGACCAGAAATAACCTCTGACAGGTCTTATTGAATCAGCAGTAACAGGATGTGCTTCTTCAAATTTTTGATTGATGTCTTTCACCCAAATATTCATTATACCGTTGAATTGTTTACGGAAAGAGATATACTTCCCATCGGGTGAAATTTGCGCACCGGAATATTGCGGGTCGCCAAAGAATAATTCTCTATCGATAATAGGAGGCTGTTGAGCCTGAATTTTAATAATTCCTAAAAACACAAAAATTAAAATTGAAAGTAAATGTTTCACTGTATTCTCCTCATTTGATTTGGTAATCATATAGTTATGTTGGATTACGGTTGAAAAGTAATCATAGATTCTAATTACTCGATAAAATTATTTGACACATATATTTTAGTCGTTTTCCAAAAGTAGACTGCGTAAATGTAATAAGTCTTCCTTTTTAGGTAAAATTTTACAGCGCAATTCTTTTTTTACAGCCCAATCAGATAAAACAAATGAACCTATAACAATAATCAACTGCACCCACGAGCTGACGCTATTATAAGTATAGGCTAACTTTATTAAAACCACGCAAACCAGAGGCAAAACAAACCATAACTTAAAATATTCATGTCGTTTACTGTGAAAATCAAGGCTTCGTACTGCCTGTTCAATGTCACCTAATAGTGAGAGATTCGACTGACCTTCATATTTAATTCTATCCAAACGGCTTTTAAAAATATACCCGGCAGCCAAAAAAAAGATTAAAGTATCCACCAATTTAAACAATTGATTATGCAGTATCCCCACAATTGTAGCAGATAAACCTAACGCAATCATTACAATCAGGTAAGTCCACTCATATTTATTTATCATGCGTTTAACTCTATTTTTCTTTCTAATAACACGACGGTGCAATTCCGATTCATTTATTGCGTAAATGTTTTCGTTGTTCTGTTCATCCCATATTTTTTTCATATCTTCAAACTCCATTTTAAAATTCCTCCTGCGACTTTTGTATAAAACCTTTTTTAATCCTATTAATCTTTACACCTACATTGCTTTCGGAAATTCCGAGTATATTTGCCATTTCTTTATAGCTAAAGCCATCCAGTAAAAGGAGGGTAAGTGAACGATCTATTTCATTTAATTTTGATATTTGTTTGTATAACCATTCTACCCGACTATCCTTGAAGCTCGAAATTTCAGTCAACATATGGCTAATTCCATCAAGTGATTGTTTGCCAGTATTATGTTTCTTTTCTTTCTTTGACCAGGAAATAGCTGAGTACAATGCAACACGATAAACCCAGGTTGAAGCTGCAGAATCTCCCCGGAAATTGGGAATAGAATTCCATATCTGGATTGTTATTTCCTGGAATAAATCTTCCTGGTCCTCTAAATTAAAAGCATAAGCACGAATAACTTTAAAAAGCAGCCCTTTATATTTTTTAAGCCAATCGTAGAATATCTCTTTTTGTTCGCTTTCCGGCATATCCTTTTACAATTATTATAAACACAATTTAATTTAATATAATAGTATCAAAACCGAGTCGGATTTCTTACAAGATTTGAAAAATAAAATTGTCGGAAAGAAATCTTGATTTGAAAATATCTCGATTTCCCTAACATCTATGTTGAAAAATAAGGTTGGTATTCCTCAGTCTGTACAAACCACTTTGTGACTTAGAAAGGAAAACTGTTAAAACGGTTCTTGTTTTTATGTAGTTTCCTCTAAACTTTGGGATAAATCCCAAAGTTAACCTAATAGCAGATTAGCTAATTAGTTTTAGTTATGCTAACCAATGGATTTATCCATTGATTATAAAGGGAAGACAATAACTTACTTTAACGGTTTCAACCGTTTTTATTATGTTAAATTGCCGTACAAAAATAATTGTAATTCTTTACTGGTATTAATATTTTATAAAATCAGAACTAATAAAATTATCTTTCTTTTGATAGGTTAAAACATGAAGTATAAAATATTACTACTTTTTATTTGTCTTTGTACAATTACTTTTCCTCAAAATACACCCGTTTCAATCAAAGTAGATATTACAAAAGATAAAGGTCCGATGAAACATATCTGGTCATGGTTTGGTTACGATGAACCAAATTATACTTACATGAAAAACGGGAAAAAATTATTATCGGAATTAGCAGATTTAAGTCCCGCCCCGGTTTATATTCGTACTCATAATTTAATGACAACCGGTGATGGAACCCCAGCACTTAAATGGGGATCTACAAATATGTATAGGGAAGACAGTCTTGGAAATCCTGTTTACAGTTGGACCATTGTTGATAAAATATTCGATACTTACATTGAACGAAAAATGAAACCACTTGTAGAAATTGGTTTCATGCCCGAAGCACTTTCAACACATCCTGAACCATACCAGCATCATTGGAAAGCGGGCACCTCAGCCAAACTTGAAACAGGCTGGGCATATCCACCTAAAGATTATAAAAAATGGGCTGAACTTATTTATCAATGGGTAAAGCATAGTGTTGAACGATATGGAAAATCGGAAGTTGAAAGCTGGTACTGGGAAGTTTGGAATGAACCGGACATCTTTTATTTTATGTCTGACGAAAAAGTAAAAGATTATTGCAAAATGTATGATTATGCTTCGGATGCAGTAAAACGTGCATTACCAACTGCACGTATTGGCGGTCCGCATTCTACCGGTGGGGGGCATGGTTTTTACGGAAATTTATTCAACATTGTTTAACAGATACCAATTCAGCAACTGGAAAAATTGGAGCCCCGCTTGATTATATCGGATTTCATGCAAAAGGATCTCCTAAAATTATAAATGGTGTTGTACAAATGGGAATGATATCACAGTTGAATAATATCAAAGATAATTTCTCAGTAATTAATTCATTCCCGGAAATCAAAAATCTTCCTGTTATTATTGGTGAGTCTGATCCCGAAGGATGTGCTGCCTGTGGTGTAATGACAAATCCTGAAAACGCCTACCGCAATGGTACAATGTATTCAAGTTACACTGCCGCAGTTATTTCCCGCATATATGATATGGCGGACTATTATGGAATTAACCTGATTGGAAATCTTAATTGGTCTTTTGAATTTGAAAACCAACCATGGTTTGCTGGCTATAGAAGTTTAGCAACTAATGGAGTGGATAAACCTGTGCTTAATGTTTTTCGAATGTTGGGAATGATGTCTGGTAATCGTGTGGAAGTTTCCGGAGATTTGAAATATAATTTTAAATCTATTTGTGATTCAAGCGTCAGAGGTAATCAAACAGATATAAATGCTTTAGCCTGTCAAGATAAAAATACAGTTACGGTTTTGTTTTGGAATTATCATGATCTTGATATTAAAAATGATGGCTCTCCTGTAATACTTAACATTGAAGGAATTCCTGGAAGTAAAGCAACGCTTACTCAATACCGGATAGACAGTAATCATAGCAATTCATATGAAGTATGGAAGAAGATGGGATCGCCACAGAATCCAACTGCAAACCAGGTTGCGGAACTTGAAAAAGCCGGACAATTAGAAATGTTTTCAGAACCTGAAGAAATAAAAATCACAAATAATACTGCGACAATAAAAATGCAATTGCCGCGCCAGGCAGTTTCATTAGTGAAGATTAGCTATTAAATACTTGTGGATAAATCCCGAAGTAAGCTAACAGATTAGTTTATTTAGCTTAACTTATGTTAACCAATGGATTTATCCATTGGTTACAAAGCAAACCCATAACATACCTTAACGGTTTCAACCGTTTATATTATATTTAATAAAGTTACGAAATGGTTCGTGACCTGCCTGACCTTCATAATTCTAAATTGAATTTATTATATTTGCCTATCAAAATCAGGGAGTTTATCAAATGTCTCACAATTCTTCTATTAAAATCAGTACAATGATTTTAGCTTGCATTTTGTTGCTAGGGGTAATTTCAATGGCTTATGGTTATTATCAAAGTAATAAGATTATAATTTATAGCGGAGTTGCTGTTGTTTTTGTCATAAGTATATTTCTACCGTTGCAGAGTATTTTATACAAAAAAGGAAATGAGAAAAAATTTAACATTTATAAATAGGAATAAGTAAATTATTTATGCGACTCTAAGAATTTATAAATGGGCAAGCAATTAATCTGATCATTTCTTTTCGAATTTAACCTCATAAATCAACAACCATTTTCTTATATTTATCTTATTATATAATTTTTATGTATAATAAACTAAGTTTTTATGATAAAAATAAAAGATTTTACAATCGGGGGAGATAATCCTTTTGTACTTATTGCGGGTCCCTGCGTTGTTGAAAGTGAAAAGCTTATATTTGAAACTGCAGAAAAGATAAAGCAAATCACTTCTGAATTGAACATTCCTTTTATTTTCAAATCGAGCTATAAAAAAGCAAACAGAACAAGTGTTTCTTCTTTTACGGGAATTGGAGATGATGAAGCGATTGCTATTCTTTCCAAAGTAAGAAAGAATTTCGATGTCCCTGTTTTAACTGATGTTCATTCACCGAGCGAAGTAGAAAAGTTAAAAGACATTGATGTTTTACAGATACCCGCTTTTCTTTGCAGGCAAACAGAATTATTAATTGCTGCAGGAGAAAGCGGCAAAATTGTCAATGTAAAGAAGGGACAATTTCTTGCTCCTGAAGATATGAACTTTGCCGCCGAGAAAATTTCATCAACCGGAAATAATAAAATTATGTTCACAGAAAGAGGAACGACCTTCGGTTACAATAATCTTGTTGTCGATATGCGCTCACTTGTGATTATGAAAAAATTTGGTTACCCGGTTATTATGGATGCAACTCATTCGGTACAAAGACCGGGAGGAAATAAACAAACAGGCGGACAACCGGAATTTATTAAGCCTTTAGCACGCGCAGCTACAGCTGTTGGAATAGATGGTTTGTTCCTGGAAGTTTATCCTGAACCTGTAAAAGCTTTAAGTGATGCTGCGAGTCAGTATCCGTTAAATCAATTAAGAGATCTGCTTATTGAGATAAATAATATTGACAAGATGATTAAAGGTTTCTAAAACCGACGATTGCAATAAATTTGAGTACTAAGCTTGCACTTGCCTTGAATTCATAAGGTTATGAATGAATATTTAAATACAATTTCCCAGACAACTAACATCTATCGAGAATATGCTTTTGTTCTCCGTTCTTCCAGAAAATAAAAATGGTTATAATTCTTATAGGAATAAAATTAACAATCTAGTTATTACAGGTTCGGGAAGATTTGGCGGTGGAAATTTTGTCCTTGGCAAAGAGGGAACGGAACCCGATTTATCTTTTCCATCTTCTCCGGTTTTTGCAATTGGAACAAATGTTTACGAAGAAGGAACGATAGATATTACAATCCATGAGGAACTTGACGAAGAAATTGAGTTTGATATTTCAACGAGAAATCAGAATACGCTTCCAGAAAATCTGACTGAAATCAAAAAATGGAACTTCTCTGAATGGAATCCCGGAGATAAAGCTCCGAATGATAATTCATTTGTCAGAGAAATAATTATCACAAAAGATCAATACATCCTCGCAATTGCTCCGGCTCATAAAAAAATCTGGCTACACGAATATAAGAGTGGGATAAATTTTTTAGTTCCTCTTACTAATTTTTACAATGAGTTGATGAGAGGAAGCAACATTAAAGATGCATCTGTTGCATTAAAGCCGGCTTCATTTTTTGAAAACATTGATAAATTTAATGATGAACAACTTATGCTTGCTTTCTTCAGCTACAACAGGTATTTAAGGAAATTTGATATTCAGAATATTGCTTCTGTTGAATTAGCTCCGGTAAAAAGGAAAAAAGCATTTTCGATTTTCAGTAAAGGAGAAAAGTGAATAAAGAAGATATTATTAAAAAGGGGAAAGATGTTGTAAGAATAGAAACCAATGCTATCTCCGATTTAATAAACAGCATCGATGATGAATTTGTCAAAGCCCTGCAAATCTTATATGAATGCAAAGGCAGAGTTGTGCTGACCGGAATGGGAAAATCGGGACTTATTGCGCGTAAAATTGTGGCAACTTTAAACTCAACCGGCACGGCTTCAATTTATCTCCATCCTACAGATGCTTTGCATGGTGATCTTGGAATGGTAAGAAAAGAAGATACAGTTATTATGGTTTCTAAAAGCGGCGCGACTGAAGAACTTGCAAACCTTATCCCGATGTTAAAAAGATTAAATGTTAAACTTATAGCAATGGCTGGTAACAAAGACAGCAGACTGCAATCAGAATGCGATGTTTTGTTAAATGTTGGGGTAAAAGAAGAAGCTTGTCCTTTTGATCTTGCTCCCACTTCATCTTCAACTGCTGCACTCGTTATGGGCGATGCACTTGCTGTTGTCCTTTTGCAAATGAGAGAATTTACTGAGGAAGATTTTGCTGTCCTGCATCCAGGTGGAAGTCTTGGAAAAAGGTTATCTCTTTCGATAAAAGAAATTATGCATAAAGGAGAAAGTGTTCCTGTTGTAAAGGAAGATACATCGATTAAAGATGTAATTTTTGAAATAAGCTCTAAAAGATTGGGAACAACTACGGTAGTTGATAATGACGGGAAACTAAAAGGAGTTGTAACAGATGGCGATTTAAGACGTCTTCTCGAAAAGACGATGGATATTAAAAGTCTTAAAGCGAAAGATATAATGACAAGTAATCCCAAAGTTATGAAAGACAGTTACCTTGCTTCCTTTGCTTTGCAGACCATGGAGAATTTTAAAATTACAACTTTAATCATAGTTGATGATCTTAATAAACCTGTTGGAATAATTCATCTTCACGATCTTGTTAACCTTGGAATAAGACAAAGATGAAGTTATTATTAGTTCTCTTTGTCATCTTAGCATTCAGTTCCTGTTCAAATCAAAAAGTAAAGCCAGCAGTTAATACTGCATTAAATGCCGAGAAGCTCCCTGACCAGGAAAGCTGGAACTCCACGGTTTTTTTTTCAGATTCGGGAAAAACAACTGCTGTTCTTAAAGCAGGTCATTTACAGGTTTTTAATCAAGCAAGGGAAACATTGTTGGGGAAGGGAATTAAGGTAGATTTTTATAACACATCTGGGGTTAAAACTACAACTCTGACAGCCAAGAAAGGAAGAGTCGATGACGCGACCAAAGATCTTTATGCAATTGATAGTGTAGTTGTTGTAAGTGATAGCGGCACCGTTATTAAAACAGAAGAACTTAAATGGAGAAATTCTGACAAGAAAATCGTTTCTGATAAATTTGTAACAATCCTTTCCCCAAAAGAAAAAATCCAGGGATACGGTTTTGAATCAGATCAGCATATACAGAACTATGTCATCTATAACATTACTTATGTTACTAAGAGGGATTCGTTGTAGGCAAGAGATTACAATATTCCAAGATTGAAAAATTGCAAGATTAACTTCTTGCAATTGAACTTTATAAAAGATGAAATCGGATGAAATATTTATTATCACTAATCATTTTTGTTATTTCTATTCTTAATGTCTATTCCCAACAGGATGAATACATAACTGTTATTGGTGATAGTCTTGTTGGAAAAATTTTAAATGGGGAATCTGTCCGCGAAGTTTATGGTCATGTCGTTTTAAAGCAAGCCGATGTTGTAATGACATGCAATAAAGCGATTCAATATTTAGTAAGAAATGATGCTGACCTTATTGGAAATGTTGTTGTTAAGCAGGATACAATGACTATAACAACTGACACTGCTTATTATTCCGGGAATCTTAAAAAGGCAACAAGCAATTCCGGTGTAAAGCTCGATGATAAAAAAGTGATTTTAGTTGCAGACTCAGGGGATTATTTCTTCGATGAAAATAAAGCAGTGTTTAAAAGTAATGTAACTCTTTTTGATACTTCCGCTACTCTGACTTCAGAAAAATTAATTTATTACAAAGACGAAGACAGGATGATCGCAGTAAATAATGTTAAGATTATCCAGGAAGCGAATATTATAACAGCAGACAGCCTAGAGTATTTCAGAAATAAAAGAGTAACGTATGCTTATAATAATGTTGGCATAAAGAGTTCTGAAAATAATGTTCAGATTTATGGAGATCATCTTGAAGATTATGCAGAAAAATATTACACGCTGATTGATAAAAATCCTTTGCTTATTCAGATCGATACCTCGTACAATAAAACTCCTGATACTTTATCTACAGGAATAATTGATACTATCCTTAATATGAAAATTGATACACTTGTAATAAGAAGTAATGTGATGGAAGCGTGGAGAGACACAATTAATCTGTTTAAAGCTGAAGACTCAGTTAGAATTGTTAGAAGCGGGTTTGCCAGCTTAAATGATTTCACAATTTACCGGAAAAAGGAAGGTGAAATCATAACTTACAAAGTTAAAGATGAAGCAAATCAGCCTGTGCTTTGGTATAATAATTCACAACTAACAGGAGATTCTGTCACAATCTCCTTGGTAGAAAATCAAATAAAGTTACTGAAAGTATTTCGGAATGCTTTTATCCTTTCACAAAATCAGAATTATACAAACAGATATGATCAAACAAGTGGCGACACTGTTGTTTTAAATTTTAATGATGGAGTTTTAAACAGGACAGAAATTTATGGAAATGTTTTGAGCATTTATTATTTGTATGAAGATGAAGAACCAAATGGATTAACAAGGTCGTCTTCTCAATCGGCAAAAATTGTTTTTGATAATAGGGAAGTAAGTGAAGTAAGATTGTATGGAACGCCTATAAGTGAATTCTATCCTGAAAAACAGGTGAAAGGGAAAGAGCTAACTTTTACATTGCCGTTGTTTAAGTTTTATGATAATCGTCCGACAAAGCTTGAGCTGTTAAAGGCAAATGGCAAAAGGCAAACGGCAGACGGGAAGTAGGCTTGGTCACCCTGAATTTAGGGACTGTTGCAGAACAGTTAATTGCAGTTGACTTTAGTCAACTGCTCTAAACAATAAAAGTTTTTTCGGCTTAGCCACATTAATTACTCAAATAATGCGACTAAAGTCGGGTAGTTGGCTCTTAAATAAACCAGTTGACTAAAGTCAACTGCAATAGATTTAGAATTTCAAGTTGCGCAACAGACCCTTTATTTCAGGGTCTCTTAAAATTTAGATTCTGCAAGGGACTCCTTTGGAGAAATGAATTCAGAATGACCATAGTAATTAAATTAATCATATATTTGTAATACTATCTTATTGATAAAACTTTTGACGTTTGACGTAAAAAATGAAAACACTACGAAGCGAAGACTTAGTAAAAATTTATAAAAAGAGGAAAGTTGTAAACAACGTTTCCATCCAGGTTTCTAAAGGAGAAATTGTCGGATTGCTTGGTCCAAATGGGGCGGGAAAAACTACAACATTTTATATGATCGTGGGAATGATACGACCGGATGAAGGTAAAGTTTTTCTTGACGATAATGATATTACGGCAATTCCGATGTACAAAAGAGCGAGAATGGGAATTGGCTATCTGCCTCAGGAAGCCTCTGTTTTCAGAAGACTTACAGTTGAGCAGAATATTTTAGCTGTGCTTGAAATGATGAAGCTTAATTCAAAAGAGAGAAAAGAAAAGTGTGAACAGCTTCTTGAGGATTTAAACATTAAAAATATTCGGAAAAGCATGGGTTACCAGCTAAGCGGCGGCGAAAGAAGGAGGACTGAAATAGCAAGATCTTTAGCAACTGATCCGAATTTCATTCTGCTTGACGAACCTTTTGCCGGTGTCGATCCAATTGCAGTTGAAGATATTATGACGATTGTTTCAAATCTTAAAAACAGGGGAATTGGTGTTCTTGTTACAGATCATAATGTTCATGAAACTTTAAGCATAGTTGATAATGCTTATATTCTTATAGAGGGAGTTTTGTTTAAGCAGGGGAACGCAGAACATCTTGCAAATGATGAAGAAGTAAGAAAACTTTATCTTGGTGAGAAGTTTAAGCTGGATCGATATTAATTATTGCGTCATTCCCACGAAAGCCTGCCTGACGGCAAGGCAGGTGAGAATCTTTTACATCTTGGAAGATTCCCGTTTTCACGGGAATGACAAGATTATACTTCCTTTAACAACTCTTTAACAATCTCTTTCCATTCTTCTTCAAGAGTTTTATTAGAAAATTGTTTTCCCGCTCTTGAATACCAGTAAGAAGCATTCCCGGAATCTCCTTCTTTTCTGTGAAGATATGCATGAACCCACGCGGCATCTTTACCATTAATATCCTGAACTATTTTATGTGCTTTCTCCCAACTTGCCCCTGCTTTAGACGGGCCACCTTTCGCATCATACCAAAGTGCTACTAAAAGATCATTAATATTTTCAGAAGGAGAATTTTGGCTAAGTGATGATTTGAATTCATTGAAAGTCATAACATATTTCTATTTTTTTTTCATATAAAGATAATAAATAATCTTAAACCTGAACCTATTTGAAAACGCTTGGGACAAAAGAAATTTTATGCTAAGAGAAATCCCTATTGACAAAACCTAATTTTAGTATTAGTTTTACCCCTGTTAATATGATATTAAATGACTACACATATAAAACTACTGCTAAATGTACCACCACAGGCACAATGAAGACAACTATGCCTGGAGGCTGAAGCAGGGTTTTATTTAATAAACATAGAGTATAATTAAAGCCGGCTTCAGAAAAAGGAGCCGGTTTTTTTTTGAAATTTTAATAAAGAAACAAAAATGGTAGTATTTAAATTCGGTGGAACATCGATTGGCAACGTTGAGAGAATAAAAAATGTTGCCTCAATAATAAAAGACAATCTTAAAAAACATAAAGAGATTGTAGTCGTTTTGTCTGCATTTGGCGGAGTGACAGATAATCTTATTAAGATGAGCGTTACAGCATCCAAAGGCGATCCTGATTATGAATTGCAATTCAAAAAGCTTGAAGAGTTGCATATTTCTGTTGCAAAAGAGTTACTTCCTGTAAAATATCAAACCGAAATTCTTTCGCATGTAAAGTTAACTCTAAATGAACTTGAAGATGTTTTGCATGGGGTTTTTCTAGTAAAAGAGATTTCTCCCCGCAGCCAGGACTTTATAATGAGTTTTGGAGAGAGGTTATCAACATATATTGTTACAAACTATTTTAATTCAATTGGGATTAATTCAGAGTTTATTGACACCCGTAAAATCATTAAGACCGATGAATCATTTGGAAATGCAAAAGTAGATTTCTCCGCAACCACTGATTTAATCAAACAATCTTTTAAAAGCTCTAAAAAACTTAAAGTTGTTACAGGTTTTATTGGTTCTACAACTAACGAGGAGACAACCACTTTAGGAAGAGGCGGCTCTGATTTTACAGCAGCTATTCTTGCTTCTGTTTTAAAAGCTAAAGAAATTGAAATATGGACAGATGTTGATGGAGTTTTAACTACAGATCCGCGAAAAGTTAAGAATGCTTTCCCGATAAAGAATCTTTCTTACGAAGAAGCGATGGAACTTTCTCACTTCGGAGCCAAAGTTATTTATCCTCCTACAATGCAGCCGGCTTTAAGCAAAGGAATTCCCGTAAGAATAAAAAATACTTTTAATCCAAAGTTTGAGGGAACTTTAATTGGAAGTAAAGGAAATGGAAGCAAATATCTTATAAAAGGAATTTCTTCGATCGATAATATTTCGCTTTTAGGAATTAATGGCAGCGGTATGGTAGGTGTAGCCGGCATTTCACAAAGAATATTTGGTGCTTTGGCTGCAAAAAATATCAGTGTAATTTTAATTACTCAGGCTTCTTCGGAACATTCTCTTTGTATAGCTGTTTTGCCTGCTTATGCTTTGTCTGCACAAAAAGCTATCGAGCAGGAATTCAGGTATGAAATCAAAGAAGGTTTGGTGAACAAACCTGGGATTGAGAGTTCACTTTCAATTATTGCAGTCGTAGGTGAAAATATGAGGAGAACCCCGGGCATATCCGGTAAAGTTTTTAACTCACTTGGGAAAAATGGAATAAACATTTCAGCTATTGCACAAGGTTCTTCGGAAAGAAATATTTCTGTTGTAATTCCAAGACAGGATGAATCAAAAGCATTAAACGTTCTTCACGATGCTTTCTTTTTATCTTCCGTTAAGACAGCTAATATTTTTCTCGTTGGTCCGGGTAAAGTTGGAACAACAGTTCTTGAACAGATAAATCAACAAACTGATTATCTAAAAAAAGAATATGGATTGAGATTAAAGATAGTCGGACTTGCGAATAGCAGGAATATGCTTTTTGACGTGAATGGAATTAATATAAGCGGCTGGAAAGATAAGCTTCTAAGTTCAGGAGTTAAGACTGATCTTTCAGCTTTTGTAAAAGAAATGAACAGGCTTAATTTAAGCAACAGCATTTTTGTAGATTGCACGGCAAGCAAAGATGTAGTAAAACATTACGAAGAAATCTTTAAAGCAAATATTTCGATTGTTACTCCAAACAAAGTTGCAAACTCGTCTACATACGGCAAATATCTAGGGTTTAAGGAACTTGCTCTGAAGCACAATGTTAAGTTCGCTTATGAGACAAATGTTGGAGCAGGGTTGCCTATAATCGGGACATTGAAAGATTTGGTTTCTAGCGGGGATAAAATACTTAAGATCGAGGGAATTTTATCAGGAACTTTGAGTTATATTTTTAATTCCTTTGATAAAACTAAAAAGTTCAGCGAGATAGTTCTTGAAGCAAAGAAAAAAGGTTATACAGAACCTGATCCTCGTGATGATCTTAAAGGAACTGATGTCGCACGGAAGATGTTAATTCTTGCAAGAGAAATTGGAATTCCTCTTGAATTTAAAGAGATGGAAGTTGAGAATATTGTCCCGCAAAAATTAATGGCAATCAAAACTGCGGATGAGTTTTTGGAAAAGTTAAAAGATTATGATTCACATTTTGAAAAGTTAAGATCAGTCTGCAGAAAAGAAAAAAAGAAAACTTTGTTACATAGCAGAATTAAAAAATAACAAGGCAAAAGTTGCATTAACAGAAGTTGGAGTAGATCATCCATTTTATTTTCTTGATGGTTCTGATAATATTTTATCTATAAGAACAGTTAATTGTGGAAACAGACCGATAGTTGTTAAAGGTCCGGGAGCAGGAGTGGAAGTTACCGCCGCCGGTGTTTTTGCAGATGTTATCAGAATTTCAAATTATTTAAGCTGATACTAAAATTTCTTGTCACACTGAGCCTGTCGAAGTGTGAACTCATTATAGTGTCAGTCTTCGACAAGCTCAGACTGACAACGTTAGTTAAATATTATTAATTCATAATTATAAGAAAGACAATGTCACAAAAAATTCCTGTTGCAGTTTTAGGCGCCACTGGAAGCGTCGGTCAAAGATTTATTCAATTATTAGAAAATCATCCCTGGTTCGAAGTTAAAGAAGTTGCAGCCTCAGAAAGATCTGCCGGTAAACCATATAAAGAAGCTGTTAACTGGATTCAGTCAACGCCGATTCCTGAAAGTGTTAAAAACTTAATTGTAAAGAATTGCGAACCCGGACTTGAAAGCAAAGTTACTTTTTCCGGTTTGGATTCTTCTATTGCTGGTGAAGTTGAGACTGCGCTTGCTTCAAACGGATATGTTGTCGTTTCTAATTCCAAAAATCACAGGATGGATAATGATGTTCCGTTGCTTGTTCCTGAAATTAATCCTGATCATCTTGAACTTGTTAAATCTCAAAAGTACAATGGAGGAATAATCGTCACGAATCCAAATTGCTCAACAATCGGAATGGTGCTTGCACTTAAGCCGCTTGAAGATGCTTTTGGAATAGAGCAGGTTAACGTTGTAACAATGCAGGGATTATCCGGCGCAGGTTATCCGGGAGTTTCAAGTCTTGATATAATTGATAATGTTATTCCTTTTATTGGGGGTGAAGAGCCTAAAATGGAAAGTGAACCGTTAAAAATTCTTGGTAAGTTTGATCCTGCAGGAATAAAAAATGTTGATATTAAAATCAGCGCTCAATGCAACAGGGTAGGAGTAATCGATGGTCACACTGAATGTGTACAGGTTAAGTTGAAAAAGAAAACTTCTGTTGAAGAGATTAAAGAAGTATGGAGAAATTTTTCTGCAGAACCCCAGAAATTGAAATTACCATTTGCTCCCGAAAAGCCGATTTATTATTTCGAAGAAGACAAATATCCTCAGCCGAGAATTCACCGGAACATCGATAAAGGAATGGCTGTTGCAACTGGAAGATTAAGGGAAGATAAATTATTTGATTACAAATTTATTACTCTTTCACACAATACAATTCGCGGTGCAGCAGGCGGCGCAATACTTTGTGCTGAGTTAATGAAAGCTAAAGGAATAATATAATGAAAGAAGTCCGGGCTTTTGCACCTGCTTCGGTAACTAATGTTGGCTGCGGATTCGATGTCCTCGGTTTTGCAATAAATGAGCCTGGAGATGAAGTTGTTGTAAGATTAAAGAACTCCAAAGGTATTTCGATAAAAAAAATCTTTGGAGATGGAGGAAAGCTTTCAAAAAATATTGAACAGAACACAGCCGGTGTTGCAGCGAAATCATTCTTAGATGCAATAGGTTTTGATAAAGGAATCGAAATAGAGATTTATAAAAAGATGGCGCTCGGAACCGGACTTGGCTCCAGCGCTGCAAGTGCGGTAGCAGCAGTTGTTGCTTTGAATCATCTACTTAAAACTAAATTAAGTAAAAGAGAATTACTTAGGTTTGCACTGGAAGGGGAGAAGTTAACGAGCGGCGGCAGGTACCATGCAGATAATGTTGCTGCAGCTCTTTATGGGGGACTTGTTGTTATAAAATGCAGTGATGAACTTGACGTAATAAATATTGACTATCCCGATGATCTCACTTGTGCTATAATCTATCCGCATATTGTAATGAATACATCCGATATGAGAAAGCTGCTTAGAAAAGAAATTACATTAGCTGATGCTGTTAAACAGTGGAGCAACATTGCATCTTTGGTTGCAGGGTTTATGAAAAAAGATTACTCGATTATCTCCAAATCAATAAATGATTTCATTGTCGAGCCGGTTAGATCACTATTGATTCCTTCATTTTATGAAATGAAAAAAGCTGCACTTGATGCCGGCGCTGTAGGAAGCAGCATTTCCGGTTCGGGTCCTTCACTTTTTGCCCTTACAAGATCAAAAGCTTCAGCTAAAAAAGTTGCAAAAGAAATGAAGAAAGTTCTCGATAAAATTGATATAGAATCGGATATTTATGTTTCGGGAATAAATAAACGGGGTCCTAAAATCCTTTCGGCAAAGTGATGCACTATTACAGCACCAATAATAAATCATTAAAAGTATCTTTTAGAGAAGCCGTTTTAAAAGGCTTAAGTAAAGATGGCGGTTTGTTTATGCCGGCATCCATTCCAATCTCTATATAAAAATTTTATTGAAATATCGAATCTAAATCTTTCCAGGAAATTGCACTTGAAGCTGCAAAAGGTTTTATTAATGATGAAATAAAAGAAAATGATTTAGAAAAAATTATTTATGATGCAATAAATTTTGATGCGCCTGTTGTAAGATTAGATGATAATCATTTTATACTTGAATTATTCCACGGTCCGACGCTCGCCTTTAAAGATTTTGGCGCAAGATTTATGGCAAGAACGTTTTCATACTTCAATAAGGATAACGATAAAGAATTAATTATTCTTGTTGCAACTTCAGGAGATACAGGAAGTGCCGTTGCAAACGGTTTTTACGAAGCGGAAGGAATTAAAGTAATTATACTTTATCCTTCAGGAAAAATAAGCGAGATACAGGAAAAGCAACTTACAACTCTCGGTAAAAATATTACTGCTCTTGAAATTGCAGGAACTTTTGATGATTGTCAGAAACTTGTAAAGTCTGCATTCGTTGACAAAGATATAAATGAAAAACTAAGACTTTCTTCAGCTAATTCTATAAACATTGCAAGATTAATTCCTCAATCCTTTTATTATCTGAATGCATTTAAGCAAGTAAATAAATTTGGTAAGAAAATTATATTTTGTGTGCCAAGCGGCAACTTTGGTAATTTAACAGCAGGATTGTTTGCCAAAGAAATGGGAATGAACATTGAATGCTTTATTGCTGCGGTAAATAGCAACAAAGTTTTTGCGGATTACTTATTAACAGGAAATCTTGAACCTAAACCTTCAATCAGAACTTTATCAAATGCAATGGATGTGGGCAATCCAAGTAACTTCTCAAGAATAGTTGATTTATATGGAAACAATTTTGATCGTATTCAAAAAATTATCTTTTCAAAAAGTTATAATGATGATCAAACAATCTCTGCAATAAAAGAAGTCTATGAAAAATTTAATTATGTTATAGATCCACATGGTGCGGTAGGTTATCTTGCTTCTAAAGATTATTTAGAAAAACATGGAGAAGATAATCTTATAATAACTCTGGAGACTGCTCATCCTTCTAAGTTTCTTGATATTGTTAAATCTGCTATAGGAATTGAGAGTTAATATTCCTGAAAGGCTAAAGGAATGCCTTAAAAAAGAAAAGAATCGATACGGCTCCCAGCGATATTCAGTGAAATTAAAGATTTTCTGATTTCAATGAAATAAATTATTTTTTAATTGTCTTGACACAAGAGAATATTAAATATATATTTAAGTTAACAGAAATGAAAAACTTGAAAAGAAATACAGATAAGAAATTAAATATTATAGCAATGTGTTGTTGCTGTATGATGCGTTTATCATACCGGAAGGACACTTGCTGAGTTCTTTAAGATAAAGATTACACAAGCCCTTCCGAACCATTCGAAAGGGCTTTTCAGTTTTTTGACATAATTTTATACTCGAAGCTCTTATCGAGAAAGGTTGAGGGAACAGGCCCTGTGAAACCTTGGCAACCACTCAAAATAACAATTAAGGTTAGGTGCTAAATCCTGCCCCGTTCTGTATTACAGAAATCGTGGGAAAGATGAGAGAAGATGTTTTTAAAACCTCTTCGGAATCTTCCCGGAGAGGTTTTTTTTTGATTTAGAGCTTGAGTAAAAAAACAATAACCAATAACTAAATACAAAGGAGTAGAAGTTATGAGCACAAACGGAAAGGAAAGAACCTACAGGTTCGAAACACAGCAGCTTCATGCTGGACAGGAGCCCGACCCAACCACAAATGCGAGGGCGGTTCCAATTTATCAAACAACATCCTACAATTTTAAGAATGCTGAACATGCAGCTTCTTTATTCGGTTTGCAGGAGTTTGGCAACATCTATACAAGGATAATGAATCCTACTACAGATGTTTTTGAAAAAAGGGTTGCTGCTCTCGAAGGCGGAGTTGCAGGGCTTGCTACATCATCAGGACAGGCAGCACAGTTCGTTACTGTAACTACAATTGTACAGGCTGGAGAAAATATTGTTTCTACAAGTCTTCTTTATGGTGGTACTTACAACCAGTTCAAAGTTACTTTGCCACGACTCGGAATAAATGTAAAATTTGTTGATGGTGATGATCCTGCTGAGTTTGAAAAGTTGATTGATCCTAAGACAAAAGCTCTTTATTTAGAAACAATAGGTAACCCGAGATTGAATGTTCCTGACTTAAAAGCAATAGCTGAAGTTGCTCATCGTCACGGTATTCCATTAATCGTGGATAATACTTTTGGTGCTGCAGGTTTTCTTGTAAGACCAATTGAACATGGAGCAGATATTGTTGTTGCATCTGCTACAAAATGGATTGGCGGACATGGAACTTCAATCGGTGGAATTATTGTTGATTCAGGAAACTTTGACTGGGGCAATGGCAACTTTCCTATCTTTACAGAACCGGCTCCAGGTTATCATGGATTAAACTTTAATGAAGTGTTTGGTAAAGGTTCGCAGTTCGGAAACATTGCTTTTATTATAAGAGCAAGAGTTGAAGGGTTGCGTGATCTCGGCCCTGCCTTGAGTCCTTTTAATGCATTCTTATTCTTACAAGGATTGGAAACTCTTTCTTTAAGAATTGAAAGACACAATAGCAATGCCCTAAAGCTTGCTCAATGGCTTGAAGCAAATCCTAGTGTAGATTGGGTCTGGTATCCGGGTTTGGAAAGTCATCCATATCACGAAAGTGCAAAGAAATATTTGAGAAAAGGATTTTTCGGTTCAATTCTTTCATTTGGAATTAAAGGCGGAGCAGAAGCAGGAAAAGCATTTATAGATAATGTTAAGCTTTCAAGTCTTCTTGCTAATGTTGGAGATGCAAAAACTCTTGTTATTCATCCGTCTTCAACAACGCATCAACAGCTTGCTGAAAACGAACAGAAAGATGCAGGAGTCCTTCCTGAACAAATTCGTGTTTCTGTTGGAATTGAACATATAGATGATATAATCGAAGACTTTGATATAGCTTTAAAGGCTGCTGTTAATTCTCCGGTAACTGCTTGATATTTTGTTAGATGAATGTAGCACAGATTAGTGATCTGTGCTACGCATATAAAAGTATTTTCAGAGGAAATAATGAGTGTAATTCTAAAAACTGAAATAGAAGCAAAGACAAATTTTGTAAAACTTCACGATAAAAATAATCCTTTATTGCTCGAGTCAGGAAAACAACTGACCGACATTGATGTTGCATATCAGACCTATGGTACTTTAAATGAGAAAGGTGATAATGCAATTTTAGTTTGTCACGCATTAACAGGGAATTCTCACGCGGCAGGTATTGTGACTGAGAATGAACTACGTAATTCTGAAGGACACGAATTCCTCCACAAATACAATAAAATGTTTCTTGGGAAAAAAGGCTGGTGGGATCCTTTAATTGGTGATGAGAAGGTGTTTGATACTGAAAAATATTTTGTTATAAGTTCGAACTTCTTATCAGGATGCTACGGAACAACCGGACCTAAAAGTGTAAATCCTGAGACAGGCAAACCTTATAATCTCGATTTTCCTGTTATAACTGTGAGAGATATAGTTCGGGTTCAATATGAGTTGTTGAAACATCTTGGAGTTACTAAATTAAAAACTATTTCAGGCGGATCATTAGGTGGAATGCAGGTTCTTGAGTGGGCTTTAATGTATCCTGATTTTGTTGAATCAATAATTCCGGTTGCAACTGCCGCTAAACATTCACCTTGGTGTATAGCTTTGAATAAAATCGCGAGAGATGCAATTTTAAATGATCCTGAATGGAATGAGGGGAATTATAAGGAACAGCCTGCTAAAGGGCTTGCTCTCGCTAGAGAAATAGCAATGATTTCATATAGAAGTGATATTTCTTTTGATACAAGGTTTGAGAGAGAGTTATTAAGTAACGGTAAAGATATCTTTACTAGAAAGGAAAAATTTCAGGTTGAAAGTTATCTTTCTTATCAAGGACAGAAATTAGTTGATCGTTTTGATGCAACTACTTATTTATATATAACTTATGCAATGGATCTTCATGATGTTTCAAATGGTAGGGGAGATTTAAGTGCAGTTTTGGAAAGTATAAAAGCAAAAACTCTTTGTGTTGGGATTTCAACGGATGTTCTCTATCCCGAGCATGAACAGAAAGAAATAGCATCGTTTATTCCAAACTCAGAATATAAGACTATAACTTCTAAATATGGACATGACGGATTCTTGATTGAGTTTGAACAGCTTGGTAAGATAATTCGGGATTTTCTTCGGGGGTTATAATTTCAGTGTCATCCTGAGCTTGTCGAAGGATGAACGCATGATGTCACACTTCGACAAGCTCAGTGTGACACAGTTTTTGCAATTCTTAGCATTGCTTCCAGACTTCTTTCAACATCTTCTTCTGTAGTAGCCCAGGAAGATATACTTATTCTCATTGCAGTTTTTCCCTGCCAGACAGTTCCTCCACACCAGCAAGTTCCATCATTTTGAATTTCGGAAATAATTTTGATTGTTGTTTCCGCATCACCAAAAGAAACAAGAACCTGATTTACAACAACATCATTCAAAATTTGATATCCCGCTTTGTTGAATCCTTCTGCAAATCTTTTTGCATGTCTGCAGGTGCGTTCTATCATTTCCGATAAGCCTTTACGACCGAGAAAATACAATGCAGTCCATATCTCAACTCCTCTCGATCTTCTCGATAATTCGGGGACAAATTGAGAAGGTTCTCTATGTGCTCCCTGGGGAAGATAGGGAGCAGTTAAGGATAATGCAGACCTCAATGCTTCAGAATGTTTTATGAACGCTAAACCACTGTCGTAAGGGACATTAAGCCATTTGTGCGCATCTGTTGCCCAGGAATCTGCAAGTTCAATTCCTTCTGTTAAATATTTTTTTGTTGATGTTGCTGCAGTCCATAATCCGAATGCGCCATCAACATGAACCCAAACATCATTACCTTGAACTGCATTACAAATATTTTTTATAGGATCGAATGAACCTGTATTTACATTTCCTGCCTGTGTACAGAGAATGGTTGGTCGATCTATTTTTGGCAGCTTATCCAATCTCATTCTTCCCTGGTTATCGCCAGGAACTGTAATTACTCTTTTTCTTCCCAATCCTAAAAGTCCTAATCCCCTGAACAAGGTTGGATGAGCTTCTTCACCAACTATAACATCAATTGGAGGAGCATTGAACAAACCATCTGACTCAACATCCCATCCCTGTTTTTGTAACAAATAATTTCTTGCTGCTGATAAAGAAGTAAAGTTTGCCATAGTAGCACCAGTAACAAAAGCTCCGGCACTTTCTTTTGGAAGATTAAAAATATCTAAAAGCCATTTTAAACTGACTTCTTCGAGAACTGTTCCGATTGGGGAGCCGGCAAACAATCCTGCATTCTGATCCCAAACTGTATTTAACCAGCTTGCAGCAACTGTAACCGGAAGAGAGCCGCCAATAACAAAACCAAAAAATCTCCCACCGGAAATTCCTACAGTTGCCTTTGAACCGACTTCATTAAGTAGTTTTATTATTTCTTCAGGGTCTGTTGATTCATCTTTTAAGGGAATATCGAGTTTCTCCAAAAGTTTAAGATCTTCTTCAGAGGGTCCAACTCTTCTTTCTTTAAGTGATGAAAGATATTCTACGCTGTATGATGCTACTTGTTCAAGAAGTTTTTTCATATTGCTATGCAGATTTAATTAAACGGATTTTTTTTTGGTACGGAAGGATAAGTAATTTCGGGTTAAAAATAAAAGATTTTATTTGGTGTTATAAATAAGAGGACAAGTCACAGACTTGTCCCTACAAATTTATTTTAGAAGTAAAAATTTGCTCCTACTCCGATGCTTGTAATAATATCGGAATAAGAATATTCTTTTGAGCTGTTTGAGTTTTGACCTGAGTATTTATATGTAGTAGAAATGTTTGAGTACTGAAAGTAAAAAACAGATGTTAAAGAAAGTGATTCATTGAAAAAGTATTCTACACCAAATCCCAAATTTAAATGCCATGGTGAATTCAAATCACTTAAATATTCTTCTTCTTCGTTTGTAGAAGAGGACTGTGTATTGGTATACAAATTCTTATATTCATATTTAACCGAAGCAAATTGTTTCCCAATTCCCCCAAAAGTATAGGCAGTAACTTTCTCTAAAGACAAATCTGTAAAATAATACTTCAATCCCAGACTTAGGTCTATTAAATCCAAGCCTCTTGTAGTTAAATCTCCAGAGTTATAAATTAAGTCTGTACTAGTATTATGATATTCATCTTTTATTTCATTTGAAGTTGAGGTGTAAGTGATATTAAAAGTAAGTCGTGTATTTTCTGAAACACTGTATGAAAATTGCCCTTCCATATTTATTTGGTTAGTGTTGTGTCCATAAGTACTAACTTCAAAAGTACTACTTTCATATGTAGAATAAGGATTGTAATAAATATCGTATATCATACCCGAATAATTGGGGATAAGCAAAATACCGAATGACCATTTTTTAGTTAAAGCTAAAATTTGTTTGGAATTATCTTTCATCGAGCTGTCATTTTTTGCTTCTTCTTCTTTTATTTTTATTAATCTTTTGTCGATATAAGCATTTATAGAATCAAGATCTTCTACAAAGCCGGAAGTGGAAGAATAAATTGTTCCACATTCTTCTAATGAAATTCTCTGAACTGCTGGAATGAAAACTACACGAATTATATCTTTTGAATAAGTTACCGTTGCTCTTGATTCATTGATTTGTGTTACCTGGCATGGAAATGTCCTTCCATCCTTTAAAAATAAAGTATCAGGATATGGACTTTGTGCATAAGTTAAAAGGGAAAGCAGAAGGAACAATAGTTTTTTCATAGGGATCCCTCTTGTTTGTGGAAAGAAGATTGTTTACCGGAAAATGAAAAAAAATAAAGTTTTATTTTCCATATTTTGTCATCAAGTCTTAGTAAAACTTTATTAAAAAAATTAATTGAACGAATAATTAACAAGTGCTACCGAGAGTCCTGAAAAATTCGTTTCTAATGGTTCGCTATTAAATATGCTAGAGTTTATGTATTCTAATTTGATATGTTCAGCAACAAAATGTACTATATTATTTTCTACTATCGTATTTAACCATTTGAATAACCCAGAACTGCTAATAATCAAACCATCAGTTTTTACCGTCCTATCATAACCGCGACCTGTAAATGAACCCTTAAGGATAGTTACAGTTTCAACAAATTGTATAGCATTACCTTTATGAACAACAACTTTATCATCGCCTTTTAGTTGAATCAGATTTTTCCCAAAGTCTATATCTCCAAGCATTCCCTGGTAGGAAAAATTACCATTGTTTCTATCAATAAGTATATCGTCTGCTTCAAGAATTAAACTATAATCAACCATTTTTAGAGAGATATTATCTGTAACATAAGAACAATTTAAATTAATCGTATGACCTAAACGGGCAGTAAGAGGTTGCGGGTCACTCTGAGAACGGTCTATATAATAGACTTCATTTCCTATATTTAATCTGGAATAACCAATGCTGTAATTAAACTCCGGAATTAATTTTGTACCACCACTCAGTTTAATTTTATTATCAAATAAATCTGTGATTGGGAAGATTAATAAAATTCCATAGTCAATTGCATTCGTATTTAGCTTTCCTTTACCTTGGTCCTCCGAACCGAAAAAGCCTAATTCTGAATTAATATTCTTGAATGTAATTCCCAAAGCCATTGTTACAAAATAATTGACTGAAGCTCCAATACCATAAGCATTATAAGAATTAAGTTCCTTATAAGAGTTTGTTGAACTTGAAAGATTCAAGTGGTTGTATATATATCCGGCTCCTACACTGAGATTAAGACCATTTAACTCTTTTTGAAGATTATAGCCAACATTTAATCCAAAACTATTGTAACTTATGAGCTTGCTGGTTGATCCAATCTACGGAGTCAGGGTAAGCTTGTATTGCAATGTTATTCTTCTGTCCAAAATAACCAAGCATTGCCGGATTATAATAGAATCCCAATGCCTCTTCATTTGGAACAGAGACTCCTGTCCAGCCTAATCCTGCAGATTTAGGAGAAGGATTTATAGATAGAAACGGTAATGTAGATTCCCCCTGACCTAATATTTTACCGGGAAAAAATAAAAGAAATGTTAGAAACATTAGAGGATATTGCAGATTTCATCTTGAACCCCTTGTTTTTATAAAGAAAAAATTGCCTAGCCGAAAACAAAAAAGAATAGAGCACTATTTCCCATATATACTATTAAATAAGCTTTAGTAAAAAACTATGTTGAAAATAGGATTGTTAAATAATAATAACTATGAAAAAAATAGTGGGTGTATAAAATTTCCCATTATTTTCATTGCGGAGGATTAATAGTTGACAGTTCGCGTCTGGTTTTTTGATTTGCTGGGGAATTTTTAAAGATAAGGACAAGTCATAGATTTGTCCCTACAAAAGGATTAAATAATTGTTAAAAGTTTTCCAATGTGTAATGGTAGTTTATTTAGTTGTTTTTACCAGCCAAGTTTTATCTGTGCATAATAAGAGTAAGCATTCCACATAATTATCATAAGCATAAGCTCCGTCAATTTGCAGTGCCTTAAATATATTAAACCCAATACCGCCTGTAAATTTTTCATCGGCCATTCCAAGTCTGAATGCAACACCGAGCTTTTGCTTTATTGCATCCAACCTGTATTCCGTACCAATTCTGAATCTTTCAGTGTAATCTGTAAATCTTTATCGTCCTGTTCGGAAATATCAACCCAATCAAGTGATACATCCCAGTTTTCCGTAATCGGATGTGTTGCTCCAATGTTTATTATCATCGGCAGCTTAAGATCGAACGGCCATTCAACTTTTACATCCTGATTTACAGATTGTAGTACGGTATCTTTTTGATCATTGACTACTTTTTGTCCCTGGGCATTCCTTTCATAATCGAAGTAGGTAAAAGCAAAATTTGCTTGTAGCGTAGAAGTAATCTTTTGGACAGGAATTAGATTTTGAATTGATAATCCAACTTCAGTTCCTGTAGGAAATTTATAGAGCCCGCCGATATCAAGTGTAACTCCTGTTATATATTCATTAAGATCTCTCTTCAATATATTCAAAATGTTTTCATATTCTTTGAATAATAGTCTTTTAGCAGAAAATCTTCTGTGAATAACTTTGAGATTAGCGCCTATACTGAGGTTTGGAGTAACATCATAAGAGTAACCGAAAGCTCCCACTAGATCAACATAAGAAAGAGAATAAGCTACAGGCATAACCTCATCAAAACTGGTTAAGTTCTGTAGTGGTTGAAGAATTCCCTGCATAGACAGGATTGCATTTGCGACCTGCTGAGGATCATTTAAATCATCGGGAAGATCAACGGCAAGTAGCGCATCAATTACAGGACTTTGTTCAACTTCAAAAGCAGATTGTGCAACACTATAAAGTGTAAATCCGAAATTATTAATTTGCAGAGAAAAAGCAGGAATAATTCTTATACCGTGAGTAACGGGATTGTCCGTTGAGCCAACCACTTTGTCAAGTATCTCTTTTGGAAATCTCATCCCTTCCTGTATTCTTTTCAAGGCTGTAAGTTCCTGGTTAATATCATTTGCTTTTGCTGCATTATTAAAGTCATCAATGCCTGCCCAGACCTCTTTAAGAGAAACTGCATTTTTAAATTCATCTAAATGATTAACTAAGTAGTTGGCAGCATCATAAGTTTTAGGAGGCAGACTTACACCTACACTTAAAGCATCGATTGAAAATCTTTTTCTGCTGAGCAATGCGGGATTATACATCATTGCATTAAAATCTTTTCCATTTGCTATCTGCGTTTTTCCCATTCCAACTGCTTTAACATCTTCCTTCTCAGAAGGGACAGGAAGTGAAAATGGATCTAATCTAATTGTCGTATCAGGTAGAGTTAAGCTGTGGTCATCAAATGTATAACCGAGCTGTGCAAATAATGGTATATTAAAAAGAAGCAAAAGAAAAAGTAATTTAAAATATTTCATAAATATACTCCGGTAAAAATTTTTTGGACCAGGAATTTCAATTGTTAAACTAATAAAATTTTATTAATCGTATATAAAATATATGCGAAATTATTCTACTAATTGGTTCTTTTGAATGATTTTGTTCTGGTTATTGAATATTTTAATTATAAAAAACAATATGAGTAAAAGCAAGAAGTCACAGACCAGTTCCCCTTTTAACACTTGGAGTCACTAAAAAAGAAAAGAATAAAAGGGCAAAATATTTATACGGGAGATTAAGTGAATTTTATAATATTCTAACAGAATGGATAAAGGATTCAGATAACTATTCTTTTAAGAAAACTTCAGTTATTGTTGATGGCGAGAAACTTCCCGCATTAGATATTTATTCCGGAAAGAAATCAATAGCTTCAATAAACCTGTGAGATTATATACTTTTGGTTTTAATTGCAGAATAGATATTCTTGCAAAGAAGGAGACTAATAGT
Organism: uncultured Ignavibacteria bacterium; assembly: GCA_963727535.1. Classification (GTDB taxonomy): domain Bacteria; phylum Bacteroidota; class Ignavibacteria; order Ignavibacteriales; family Ignavibacteriaceae; genus RBG-16-34-14. The sequence goes on along the minus strand of CAVSGR010000001.1, from coordinate 475,514 downwards.
TTGTTTGATGTTGCAAAAGAATCAGCTGACCGGACTGGCAATTGATATCTTCTGGAAAGAAACCAAGGAAGATTACAAAAATGATTTTTCAGAAATTTGCTTAAGAGACTGAAGTAAGTTTGTTTTCTAAAAATTTAACGCCACACCTGCGCCAAAACTTCCACGACTAAAAACAGGATATACATTCATCTTAACTGAAGAGGTTTGATCTTCATATTCTGAATTGAGCTTTACTACTTTAAGTCCTACGACGGTGCCAATAGCTGCTCCTAAAACAACATCGGAAAACCAATGCCTGTCGGAATAAATTCTCTGGAAGGCAGTTAAACCTGCAAATGAATAAAGTGCTATTGAAGCAAAGGTATTATCAATTCTTTGTGACAATACAGTTGCGATTGTAAACGCAACAGAAGCATGACCGGAAGGGAGAGAATTATCATCATCAGTAATCCTGAAAAAATCTATATCATAATTTCCTTCATTTGTGTAAGGTCGGCTTCTCCCGATAACAACTTTTAGTAAAACTGTAGTTATTCCATCCAGAAAAAGGGCTTCAGCCAGCATTACTCCTGTCTTTCTTAATTCATTGTTCTGCGCAATCTGCCCGCTAAGATATAGTACCCCGCTTAAAGCTATACCATATTGTCCCTCCCCGATTTTTTCACCAACACTTGTGATGTTGTCCATAGATGAACTATGCAACGTCTTTACATCTTTACGAATCGAATTATCCAGAGTGAAAGAGAGAGCAGTTACACCGGTTATAATTCCTGTCATTAAAAAATCGTGGCTATCGAAATGAAATGGGCTTTGAACAAAATCAATTGACGTATTGTAAAATGAAACAGCATCGCTCCCAATATTGTCAATTAAACTATGGTTTGTTTTATTTTGTTCAATTTTAAAATTTGTTTGGGCATGCATTGCACAAGATGATATAAGAAAAGTTATAACTACAAGTATAGATTTCATTTCATTCCAGTAAATTTTGAAGTGAAACTACGGAATATTTTTTTAATGAACAATTACAAGGTGAATGACCGGTTGCTCTGATCTGATGTTGAATGTCGATACTTAATGCTAGATAAAAATATTGTTACAATAAAATAATTCAAATAGTTCACGTTCGTCTATTAAAGTCTTTGTACGAAGTGATTTGTGGCAGTACATTAAATTTTAATAATTTATTGGGGAATTGTTAAGAAGTCTTTTTCCAAGACCGCCCCAAATAGTAGGCGGTGCAAGTTCAACACTGTTACCAGCAGGATCGCGAAAATAAATTGATATTCCACCTTCATCCCATTTAACTTCTTTTTCAATTGTTATTCCTTTTGCAGCAAGATGTGCATGCCACGCTTCAAGTTCATCTTCTTTTATAACGAAAGCAATATGTCCGGCTCCTTCTGTACCGTGAGCAGGGAACATACCTCCCGGTTGTGATGATGCTTTTGCATTAAAAAGTATTAAAGCACTATTGCCACATTGTAGTACAACATTCCTTCCCGGGGTTCCTGCAATTCGCTTAAGACCGATATTATCTACATAAAAATGTTCAAGTGTTTCCAGATCTGAACCGTAGAGAACAGTTTCAAGAATTCCTTTAGCTTGCATAGGTTTCCTTTTTAATATTCGTCCCTAAATAAATTTAAATAATCTGTAAACGCAAACTCACGATTTCTTTTATAACCGGTTTTTTCGTTTATTATTTTTAGTCTTTCAAAATCTGCAACTAAAGAGTTTGCAGTCGGCAAAGAAACTTTTAGCTCTTCCTGAATGTCCTGTACAGTAACGACAGGTTTTCTATATAGGTATTTCATCAGCACTTTTGCTTTAGGCAGCTTTTTGCCGAGAGTTATAATTTTTTTTTCTTCAATTTCTTCTTTCAGGTTTAAAATAGACTTGAATGTTTTCACCCCTTTATCGCTTGTCTCGATTACTCCCGCAAGAAAAAATTTAATCCATTGAACAAGCCCATTCCTTCCTCTAACATTGTTAAGATTGTCATAGTAAAGAGTTCTGTTCTTTTCAAAAAAGTCTGAGAGATAAAGTGAAGGTTTTATCAAGACTCCTGAGCTAACCATATACAATGTTATAAGAAGTCTGCCAATTCTTCCATTGCCATCAAGGAAGGGGTGAATAGTTTCAAACTGGTAATGAGCAATTGCTGCTCTAATAAGAACAGGCACATCGACTTGTTCATTATGAAGAAATTTTTCGAGATCGGACATCAATTCATTAACTTCAGTATGAACTGGCGGAATATAAGCTGCATCATTTAAAGTTGCACCACCAATCCAGTTCTGGCTTGTTCTGAATTCACCCGGATTTTTGTGTTCGCCTCTAACACCTTGCATTAAAATTTTGTGAGCTTCTTTTAAAAGTCTTGTAGATACCGGCAAAGTTTTCAACTTTCTAATTGAAGTGTTCATTGCCTCAATATAATTTATTACTTCCTGCCAGTCGTTCTTTCGTTCCGGTTCTATTTCAGATTCTTTCTTTACCGCTTCTTCAATTTGTGTTTTCGTTCCTTCAATCTTACTTGATTTGGTTGCTTCTTTTATAACATGCATTTCAATAAAAATATCTATGTCGGGAGCGTGTTGTGAGAAAGCGTCCAGTGCACCAAGCTTCCTGTTAGCTTCTGCTAAAAGAGTATTGATCTTAACATCTTTCCAAGTCCAGGAAGTGTTAATTTTGGTAGGGGAGAAGCTTTTATAGCTCTTTTGTTGTAAATGTTTGCCTGCAATAAATTGTTCGATTTTCATCATATTTTAAAGTTTCCCTTTAATTATAAAAATTTATAATTAAACTTAACGAGTTTTCTTTAATTATAAAAAAATATAATTAAAGTTGGGAAAAGGGGATATTGGAAGAATGGAATATTAATGTATGAAAAATGGCTGCGGATTTAGAAATTACTCATACCAGGAAAGAATTTTAAAACCATTTGATTTTAAATTAGCTTTGACAGTTTCAATGGCGTCATGGCTATATTTGATGTTCATAGTTCCGGTTGTTTTAATAGAAACATCCGTACCGGCAGCAATTATCCCACCAATTATCTGGTTAGTACCGGAAGATTGAAAAGATAAATCAGTGCTTTTATAACAAAGAATGATTCCCTGGAAAGAAAAATTTCCTGCAAACTTTACATCACCGTTTACGACCAAAATTCCTGCACCACTGCTTTTATTTATTGTAATAGTTCCACTACCGCTGGCGTCAGCATTTACAAGCGTAATTTTAGGATTTGCTAAAGTTCCGAGACTAGCGCTACTGGAGATATCGCCAATATATGTTTGGTCTGCTGCATTGGCTAAGTATTGATATATCTTACTCCAGTCTACTCCCAGACTAGTAACTTCAACACTTGGATAGCCAATTGCACCTGTAGCTTTAATCAGTCCGGTAACTTTCTCGGGTTTACTAATTCCGCTTAAAATTGCACTCTTGTCAGCCTCAGAGTCTACACTAATACCATAAACTGCATCAGAACTATCTCCGGTAAGGAGTACCATCACTAGTATGGTTGGCTCCGCTTACCTCCATATCTCCTGTTAATTTTGTAGTAGTAACAGAGTTTGCAGAAATATATAGACCACTTGGCAGGTCAGGAAAAGAAATTGGCTCGAGATAAGCATCTGCAACAGAAATATGCTCTATTCCCTGGAAATCTGCAGTCGAGGTAACCCTAACATTTGGTAAGGTACCTTCAAGTTTTACAACATAACTACCGTTAAAAAGACTTTGTGATGAGGATGTTGTATTGATCAGAGACGGATCTTCGTAAAGTTTTTCAAGATAAACTTCAACACCTGTATTTGCAATAAGTCTTGCCTCGGTCTGTTCAAACATATTAAGTGTGGTAGATAAATTTTCTTTTGAGTTGGCGTTTAGCCTCAAAATAAAGTAAGATACAATCATTCCTAAGCCTAATATGACTATCAGTGAGCTTTTTCCCATTTAAATATTCCTCGGATGAATAGTAAATTCCCAATAAGTAAAAGTCGAATCCTGTTTGCCTGTTGTAAAATTATCAGATGTTTCAGTTGGCTCAACCCAAAGCTCTGTTTTTATATATTTTATTTTTGATAACACTGCTGTAGGTGTAGATAAACTGTCAAGATATGAGAATTTAATATTTACCAAACCAAGGGTTGGTCCATCTATTGAATCTTTATTATTGAGCACCCGTACTAAAACAATATCTCTTGGATTAGAAGTTGAAGTTGCATGGGTTGAATCAAGAACGCAATATTCTACTGTATCGACTATTCCATTTCCAGGATTGCCAGGAGCTTCTAAGTCTCCAACAAATTTAATCTTTTTCTGTTCTGCTACCAGAACAGCGGTACCATTAAAATTGTATCCGATCTTTCTGAAATCATAATTTACAATTTCAGCAAGGGTTTTTGCATTCTGCTGCATCCTAAGTTCGTTGTTAGAAGTATAGCTTGCATTCTGCATAAAAAGAGTCATGTTCATTAACTGCAGAACGAGAATACCTCCCATTAAAGCAGACCCTATTATATCAAGTAATATAGCCATTGTCTAATTCTTGGAGTGGAGTGAAAAAATATAGGACATTGTAACAGGGTTATTCAAATATTTACTTGCTACTGTAATAGTAACTTTTTTGTAGAAGCTCTGGGTTGATAAAACCGAACCGTCAGAATCTACATAGTTGACTGTACTTGTCACAGTATAACCTTCAGCGTGTGGTAAATCTACTGATTTTGAATAGCCATTATAGTCGTCAATATCATTAAAGTTCGGCCAGCTTTCGCTTCCACCATGTCCTAATGCATATGCTGCAGTAAGCTGGTCAACAGCTATAGCCTGAAAATCAACTGTCTTTTGATCAAAGGCTTTTTCTTTAATTTCTTCTATAAGATCATCAGCAAGCGAAAACGCAGTTAGATTAACCTTATTTTGTATCTGCAAAGTTGTGTCTTGAAGTATTGCAGTATTAAATCGAAGGGAAATCAACGCAAATAATATCGTTGCCCCTAAAACCAACATTGATTGTCCACTATTCATAATTTCATCTCCTATTCATTCATGTTCACCCTCTTTATGGCAAGTACTATTCCGGTGAAGTGGCATATAAAGCTTCATTTTTTAGATAAAAATATATGATTTGTTTTTTCCCAGTGTAAATTATACTCAGGTAGAATTAAAATTACATGAATGTATCTTTTCAATAAATTTAGCTAAAGAGAAAAAGTTTTTCGAATCAGTTTGTAAATGAAATGTTGTATCAAAGTGTGAGGTAAAGTGTAAATTTTGCGTAGAGAATAAACAAAAACAGCTTTTATCAACGGAAAAATAAGAATAGTTTAGGATGTTTCTTTTGTTCGTTTCTATTTTTAATTTAAGAAACAGAAATCGTCACTTTACCAAACTTAAAAGGATTTAGAATGAACAGTTATAAAATTGTTAAAATTTTGTTGCTTATTTCATCGGTTGCCTTTTTTTCATGCTCTTCTGAAGCTCAGAATTCAACAAGAAAAGTTGATCCCGGGATATGGGTAAGACCGGGATTTGAATTGTCTGTAGCAGTTAATTCAGATCAAAGAACCAGGCATATGTGTGTTGGACCTGATGGAACTCTTTATTACACAACTACCCCGGATAAAATAATTATGGCTGCAAAGGATAAAGATAACGATGGGTATTATGAAACTCTTACACAATTTCATGTTTCCGATAATGGCACTTCCTCTGTTTTTTGGTATGATGGATGGTTATGGTACACTGAAAGTGGTGCAATTTATAAACTTCGGGATAATAATAACGATGGTGTTGCCGATGAAAAAGTAGCCGTAATTCCCGATGGAAGTTTACCTTCAGGAGGGGGACATCATTGGCGGCCTTTATTAATTCTTAACGGGAGAATATATACCGGAATAGGTGATGAAGGAAATATAAATGATTTGGTGAATACTGACAGAGAAAAAATCTGGTCTTTCAATCTTGAAGGAAAAGATAAAAAACTCTGGTGCTCAGGAATCAGAAATACAGAAAAACTAGTTGTTCGTCCCGGTACAGATGAAATCTGGGGAATGGATCATGGAAGTGATTGGTTCGGTAAGCAAATCGGCGATCAATTTGGAATGCAGCCAATTACAGATTATAATCCTCCCGGTGAAATGAATAAATATGTTGAAGGCGGTTTCTATGGGCATCCTTTTATTGTAGGGAATAGAGTTCCCCGTTATGAATATATTAACAGGAAAGACATATTAGAGCTTGCTGCTAAAACAATTGTTCCCCAATGGTGTACTGGTGCACACTGGGCTCCTTGTGGTATGATGTTTTATACAGGCGACCAGTTCCCCCGCGATAATAAAGGTGATGCATTTGTTGCTTTCCATGGTTCCTGGAACCGAAGCACTAAAGCAGGTTACGAGGTAGACAGAGTCCTGTTTGAAGACGGCAAACCTTACGGTGAAAAAGCCTATGTTAAATTTCTTACAAAGGATAAGGAAGTTTTGGGAAGACCAGTAGATGTTATTCAGGCATCTGATGGAACTTTGCTTATAAGTGAGGACCAGCAAAATATAATTTACAGGTTGAAATACGTAGGCAATAAATAAATGAAGAAAATTTTGTTCGGATTTCTCTTTTTTGGTATAAGTTTTACATTATTTATTTATGCCCAATCTGATTTGAATAAGATGGTTGACTTATCTAATTCACCTATTAATACATTTAAAGAATCTTGTTCAAGATGTCACGGCACCGAAGGAAGTGCTTATGGTAAAGGTTTTGCCGAAATGAGTGATGATTCTCTCAAAGAAATTGTTTTTATGATGATGAACGGACCTGCCCAGTTAACGCCTGGGCAAACGGATATAGAAGTAATGACAGCTTATAACAAATCTCTCCGAACCCAAAAACCTTTTGCTATTGTTATGAATTCAAAATCTTTTCTTGTAGGTAAAAATGATGACCTCTTAGTAAATTTATCTGCAAAAGCGAAGTTAAGTGTAGATGATAAAAAGGTTAAAATTGAAATAACGGGGGATAGTTGTAAGTTATTTTACGACCAAAAGAAAATTAAAGAATTAAAAATAACAGTAACAAAGGATAACCGTTCTTCTTCTTTTATTTTTCCAAAGCAGTTGTGGAGTGATTGATCATATCTTGAGAGTTTACCCGGTTGAATGATAATAATAGAATTATAAGTAATACTTCCCAAAAGGGGGAAGTAACTTATTGTAAATGATTTATACTTTTGATGGCATAAACACTGAACATATTAAATAAATAGTTATTCTCTACATATAGTACCGAAGGCCGGACTCGAACCAACCAAGTTTGGTTGGTAAACCGGCACCTGTGATTTTCCTTTGAGTCCAGTTTATCTGCCAATTTCGCTTAGACCTGTTTCATTATTCAATGTAGATTTCAAGAATCTCTTGCCAGAAGTTGATTTAAGAAATTTTTCTCTTTCACGGGCTTCTTGTCCATTTTCACAATCCTCAGAATAGAATAGTTTAAATGGTACAAATCTTTTAGTTGATTTTACATAACCCTTATTATGCCTGATGAATCTTTCTTTAAGATTCTCAGTCATCCCCACATAAATAAAATTATGATTTATACTTTTGATAGCATAAACACTGAACATATTAAATAAAAAGTGATTTACTACATCTAGTACCGAAGGCCGGACTCGAACCGGCACCTGGTGTGAGCCAGACTGGATTTTGAGTCCAGCGCGTCTACCAATTTCGCCACTTCGGCATTATGATATAATCAAAATATCAAACAATTAGAGGTGTAAATATAAGATTTTTTTAAGTTATTCTAATTTATATCGGTAATAAAAATCTAAGGCAGGTATCAAAAAAAAATCCCACGTTAGTGGGATTTTAATTAGTAATTTTTTTGAATTATTAGTATTTCTTTCCCCACATATAAGCTGTACTTATAAGCCTGTAAACTAAATAAGGAATAATAGCATAGTAAATGATGAATTCAGTAATATCGTAATTTGAAATATCCAGGGTTTGGAAAGGATAAAACTTACTTGAGTAACCAATTAATTCACTCCAGCTGACGCCTTTTCTAAAGGTGACTTTACTAAACCAACCTGAAACTATCAAAGCTGAAATGTGAAAAATTAACCAAAGAAAATAGAGAATTTTGTAACTTGACATTTTATTAACCCTAATATTATATACGAAGTTATACATTTAAAATATTTTAATCAATTAAGACTACTAAATTGAAATTTCGATTTTTTAATTTCTTCCCAAAACAATCTTTTTATAGCCTTTGTTAATCCTAATTGACCAACGTTAGGCGTTAAAGTAATAAACCTGTTAAAATCTTCAAGTGCACCGTCATAGTCCATTAATATTCTTTTAGCATGTGCACGTTTGTAGTATGCGCTCATATTAGTAGGATCGACCTCGATTGCTGTAGTGTAATACATTACTGCATTCGCATAATCTTTGTCTTTCCAGTAGAGATCTCCAATAAGCAAATGAACACCGCTGAAATTTGGATTTATCTCAACAACTTTCAAGAAATCATCAAGCGCGCCTTTGTTGTTATCTATTCTATACCAGAACAATCCACGGTTGAAATATGCATCAGTAAAATTCTGATCAAGTTCAATAGCTTTGGTATAATCTTTTTCGGCACCGAACAAATCTTTTAAGATAGCTCTTACAATTCCTCTTTTCAAATAAGCTTCTGCATTTGATTTATTAACTTCGATTGCCTTTGTAAAATGAAATACAGCTCTTAAATAATCTCCCTGTGCCTGTCTGGTTGAGCCGTTTGCAAGGTAATGTTTTAACACCGAATGTCTATTTGAGAAGTATGTCTTTTTCATTTTAATTTTTTATTATTCATTACTAATTCAAACGAGGTTAGACAAGGAATATGCCACCCAAAAAGTTTGCATTTTGTTGATTTTTGTAGGCTTTTAGGAAGGATTGTGTTCCAAATAGAAGCACTAAAAAAAGCGATGTCTCACATAAAAATATTAATAGAAAACGAATTCCTTATTTAATTTTCCTTTGAGACTTTTCTATCTTTCCCCACGAATCTCTTAAAGGTACTGTCCTGTTAAATACAAGCTTATTTTCTTTACTATCGATACTATCAAAACAAAAATAGCCCAATCGTTCGAACTGAAATCTATCATTTAATTTTGCATTTATAAGACCCGGTTCGAGTTTTGCATCTTTAATTACCTCCAAAGATTTCGGATTTATAAAAGTTTTAAAATCTACTTCTTTATCTTCTTCGGGATTTTCTTTTATAAATAGCCTGTCATATAATCTTACCTCGGCTTCTATTGCATGATTTGCAGAAACCCAATGAATTGTTCCTTTAACGCTTCTTGTATTTCCGGAGCCACTTTTTGTTTCAGGATCAAAAGTGCAATGAAGTTCAGTAACCTCACCATTTTCATTTTTAATAACATCAACACACTTTATTATATAAGCATACCTTAGTCTTACTTCATTTCCGGGTGAAAGTCTGAAATATTTTTTAGGCGGGTTTTCCATAAAATCATCTTTTTCTATATAGATAATCTTTGAGAAGGGGATTTTTCTTGTTCCCATTGCCGGATCTTCCGGATTATTGATAGCATCTAACTCTTCAACTTTGTCATCAGGATAATTTGTTATAATGACTTTTAAAGGTCTAAGTACAGCCATAACCCGGTTAGCCTTTTTATTAAGATCTTCTCTTACGCTATGTTCAAGCAAAGCTACATCAATCGTGTTATCACGTTTTGCAACTCCAACGCGTTCTGCAAAATTTCTTATTGATGCAGGAGTGTAACCTCTTCTTCTTAAGCCGGAAATTGTGGGAATTCTCGGATCATTCCAGCCAGAAACATAACCTTCCTCGACAAGCTGAAGGAGCTTTCTTTTACTCATTATTGTATAGTTAAGATTCAATCTCGCAAATTCAATCTGCTGAGGGTGATGTACTTCTAATTCATTAAGAAACCAATCGTAAAGAGGTCTGTGATTTTCAAACTCAAGTGTACAGATTGAATGCGTAACTCCTTCGACTGAGTCCGATTGCCCGTGAGCCCAATCATACATTGGATAAATGCACCATTTGTCTCCTGTTCTATGATGATGTGCATGTCTTATTCGATACATTATAGGATCACGCATATTCATATTTGGCGAGGACATATCAACTTTGGCTCTTAAGACATGTTCGCCATCTTTGAATTCACCTTTTTTCATTCTTTCAAAAAGATCGAGACTTTCTTCAACACTTCTGTTTCTGTACTGACTTTCTTTACCTGGTACTGTAGGAGTTCCTCTTGTATTTTTTATTTCTTCGGTTGTGGAAGAATCAATATAAGCCTTTCCTTTTTTGATCAGCTTAACAGCATATTCATATAGTTGCTCAAAATAATCGGAGGCATAAAACTCCCTGTCTTCCCAATCAAAGCCGAGCCATTTAATATCTTCTTTTATTGATTCGACATATTCAACTTCTTCTGTTTCCGGGTTTGTATCATCGAAACGAAGATTGCACTTTCCGTTGTAATCTCTTGCTACACCAAAGTTAAGGCATATAGATTTTGCATGACCAATGTGCAAATAACCGTTTGGTTCTGGAGGGAAACGGGTTATAACTTTATTAAACCTTCCATTTGCAAGATGTTCATCAATTATTTCTTTTACAAAGTTGGTAGTTTTTATTTCAGGATTTTCTTTTGCTTCATTCATTATAGTTTTCGGATTTAATTTTCTTTTTAGTGAATAGCTTCAATAGCTTTCTTCATCCTTTTGATAGTTTCCTCTTTACCAAGAATGTCTGTAATATCAAAAACTCCAGGACCACCTCCAACACCCGAAATTGCTAATCTTAATGGATGTATTAAATCTCCATTCCCAACGCCAAGATTAGAAGCTGTTTCTTTCAAAGCATTCTCGAAATCTTCTTTTACCGGATTTACTAGTTTCTCGAAATTTTTTGTTAACTCTTTTAGTAATTCTGATGAATTATCTTTCCATCTTTTAGAAATAGTTTTTTCGTCATATTTTTCAGGTGCTTCAAAAAAATAAGGACTTTTTTCGAGATAATCTTTTACAAAAGAAACTCTTTCTTTCATTGCCTCGACTACTTTTAGTAGATATTCATCAGTGTAGTCTTGTTCACCAAATTTTGATTTTGATAATTCTTCTTTCAACATAATAAGAATTTCTGTATTTGGTTTTTTTCTTAAGTGCTCTGCATTTAGCCAATCTAATTTTTCAACATTAAAGATTGCCCCGGCTTTATTTACTCTTTCCAGAGAAAATGCTTCTACCAATTTGTCTAAGTAATAAAATTCACGATCATCTCCTGCAGTCCAACCTAGTAAAGCTACAAAATTAATAAGAGATTCTTTCAAATATCCTTTCGCTTTGTAATCTTCTACAGCAACATCTCCCTGGCGTTTACTTAGTTTTGATCTGTCGGGATTAAGAAGGAGAGGGAGGTGAGCGAAAACAGGTTTTTCCCATCCGAGAAAATCGTAAAGCAAAATATGTTTTGGAGTTGATGAAAGCCATTCTTCACCACGGATAACATGAGTAATTTTCATTAAATGATCATCCACAACATTTGCAAGATGATAAGTTGGAAAGCCATCGCTTTTTATTAAAACCTGGTCATCTACAGTGTCGCTGTTAAATTCAACTCTTCCTCTTATAACATCATCGATAATAATATTTTTATTTATCGGCACATTTAATCTTACAACGTGATTTTCGTTATCAGCTAATTTTTTATCAACTTCTTCTTTGGAAAGATTAAGACAATGTTTATCATATTTTGCCTGATGTCCTTCTTTTTCTAATTTCTTTCTTAACTCAGTTAGCCTTTCCTGTGAGCAAAAACAATAATAAGCCTTATTTTCTTTTATAAGATTTTCTGCATGCTCTTTATAGATATCTAATCTTTCAGATTGAAGATAAGGACCGAAGCCGCCATCTTTTTCGGGACCTTCGTCGTAATCTAATCCTGACCATTTTAATGTTGAAATAAGATTTTCAACTGCTCCCTCAACATATCGTGCTCTGTCGGTATCTTCAATGCGGAGAATGAATTTGCCGTCATTTTTTTTTGCAAATAAGTAGTTATATAAAGCTGTTCTTAAACCGCCTACGTGAAGATAACCTGTCGGACTTGGTGCAAATCTTGTTCTTATTGTTTCGCTAATCATAAAATTTAGATTAAAGAATTTACAAATTTAATAAAGTTTGAAGAATTATTTGAGGAGTCGATGTGGTATAGCAGCTATTCCGCTTTTATTTTATTTGTGGTGTAATATTTTACTTTCTCGATAAATTCATTGCTGTCAATCGGTTTGGAGATATAATCAGTTGTACCGGCTTCAAGACATTTTTCTCTATCCCCCTTCATTGCAAACGCTGTTAAAGCAATAATTGGAGTGTCCTTATAATCGGTTAGCTGCCTGATTTTTTCAGTTGCTTCAAAACCGTTCATAACCGGCATTTGCATATCCATTAAAATTAAATCATACTTTTGATTCTGTACTTCTTTAAGAGCTTCGGCACCGTTTTCTACAACAGCAATGTTTTCAAAGTTATTCTTTTTAAGAAGTCTCGTTACAATAATTTGAGAGTGCTTATAATCTTCAACTAGAAGAATTTTTATAACATCATTTTTCTTAATTAATTCTTCGGGTGTTGCAGGCTCATCATACCTGTTTATCATTGAGTTAATTGTAGCGGAAAGATCTTCAATATTAACACTGCTTTTTTCCAGGAGGTATTCGAAAAGTCCATCAATCTTTTTAAGATCATCCTGGTAATTTTCTTTTCCTGTATAAATTATTATGGGAAGGTTTGAAAACTTAGGATTTGATTTAATCTGCTTAATTAAATCGAAACCATTGATTTCCGGCATATCGAGATCAATTATAGAAAGATCAAGATCCATATCCTTAATCAGGTCAGCAACTTTAGATGAATGCGATTCAGCTACCGGATTAAAACCAAGATTTGAAACTGATTCTTTAATCAGGTTTAATGTCGGAACATCGTCATCCACAATTAAAATATTGGAATCTTTTTTAAGCTTGTAACTCGTTAGGACTTCAACTAAGTAATTATAGTTTATCGGTTTTACAAAATACTCAACAGCACCCATCAAAAATGCTTTTTGCTGTTCCGCCTCTACTGAGCAGACAATAACAGGAGTGTGTTTAGTATTTCCGTGATTTTTTAAAGTTTTCAAAAGCTCCAGCCCGTTGGTATCAGGCAGAACTATATCCATTAATATTGCAAGAAAAGTTTCTTTCTCAACAGCTTTAAGTGCCTGCTCGCCCGAATTTACAATGCGCGGTTCATATCCCCATTTATTAAGATAATTGCTTAATAACTTGGAAGTTGCGTAATCATCTTCAACAACAAGAACGTTATTCTTTTGTCCTGGCTTTGGCAGTGAACTAAGCTGGGCTTCAATTGAGGATTGTTTCTCTATTCCTACTGAGAAATTATAAACAATTCCTTTACCAACGGTGCTCGTTATATTTAAGTTTCCGTTAAGATGTTCGATATATTTTTTGGCTACGAGTAATCCCAACTCTGTGATATGCCCGATCTTATGATTACCAAGTTCTGATATTATTGCCGGCGAGTATATATCTTTAATTTTTGTTGATGTAAGTCCAACACTAGTATCAGAAATTTTGAAATTAATTTTTGCAGGCTCAGTTTGTGAAACCTGGATAGTAATTTTTCCTTTATCCGTTAACCTCAAAGAAAATGTTAAAATATTTGTTAAAATATTCTTAAGCTTTTGTGAATCTAATTTAATGGACTGCGGAACTCCAGCCTCAAAATTAGTGATGAAATCAAGTTCTTCTTTATTGATTTTATCACCAAACTGAGTAATGATTTCTCCAACAAGGCTTCTTATGTTAACTTTTTCAAAAGTATCCTTATTTTTCTTTTCTTCAAGCTTTGACAGGTCAATAAGATCATTTAATAAAGCCAGAAGGTTAAATGCATTTTCTTTTAGAGTTGTTACATACTCGGCTTGAGATGGTGTAAGATTATCTTCACTCAAAAGAGAAGCAAAGCCCATTATGCTGTTTATTGGGGTGCGAAGCTCGTGAGCAATTCCCGTAACGATTTCGCTTATAGAAGGATTAATATTCTCTTTGCTGTTGTTAGAATCGATTTTTGAATCAGGCATTCACTTAGACATTCTTATTTTGAAATAAATATCCCGAAGAAGGGACCAACCAAATATAAACAATGAAATTCACACTGTGAAAGTAGCAATTTAAGTTCAAAAACGAAAGCATGGATAATTTTGAAACTCAAATCTATTTTGTTATAATAAATACAAGTGGCTTTAGGTATTAGTTATAAATGGAAAGATAATATGCGAAAAAAAATTGTAATTATTGGAGGAGGATTCGGGGGACTGTCGGCAGCCCGGGAATTCGGTGATTATGATGCCGATATAACCGTAATAGATAAAACAAATCATCATGTGTTTCAACCCTTACTTTACCAGGTTGCAACTGCCGCATTATCGCCAGCAGACATAGCGGAACCAATACGTTCTGTGTTAGGAAAAGATAAAAATATGACTGTCGTGATGGATGAAGTAATTGATATAGACAGAACGAACAGGGAAGTGGTAACAAGAAATTTTAAATATTCTTTTGATTACCTGATTGTTGCAATCGGTTCAAGGCATTCATACTTTGGAAAAGATGAGTGGGAAAAATATGCTCCTGGTTTAAAAACCTTAAATGATGCTCTAAATATTAGAGAGAAGATTTTATCATCTCTTGAAAAAGCTGAGAAGCTGAACAATCGGGATGAAGCAAAAAAGTATTTAACTTATGTAATTGTTGGAGGCGGACCTACCGGTGTAGAAATGGCTGGTGCTATTGCAGAAATAGTTAATATCTCAATGATGAAAGATTTTAGAAATATTAACTCAAGTATGACAAAAGTTTATTTAGTCGAAGGTGAGCCGAGAGTTTTAACAACTTTTCCACCTGATCTTTCAGATAGAGCTGCAAAAGATCTCGAATCTTTGGGTGTAGAAATAATTTTTAACCAGAGAGTTACGGATGTAAGTGATGAAGGAGTAAAAGTTGGGGACAGATTTATTGAAACAAAAAATATTATCTGGGCAGCAGGCAACACAATTCCTTCCTTAATAAGAACTTTAAAAACAGAGTATGATAGGGCGGGAAGAGTTTTTGTAAAACCCGATCTCTCCTTAAAAGATGGTCCTAATATTTTTGTAATTGGAGACGCTAGCAGTTTTAAAGGGCAAGAATGGAAATCTCTTACCAGCAATTGCTCCAACTGCAATGCAGGAAGGGAAATATGTGGCAAAAATTATTATGGAAGGAAAAGATGCTGATCTTAGAGAACCATTTAGATATTTTGATAAAGGAACTATGGCTACAATTGGACGCGCGCGAGCAGTTAGCGTAATTGGTAGTCTCAAGTTCACAGGATATTTTGCTTGGATACTTTGGGGTTTAATTCATATTCTTTATCTAATTTCATTTAGAAATAAATTCAGAGTTATGGCTGAATGGGCTTGGGATTATTTTACTTTCAGACGTGGAATAAGACTAATTACCGGACGCCCGAGAGAAAGCAAAGAGAAAATATCTTGAGTAATCCGTCAAAAAGTTGAACATTGAGAGCCTGCCTGTTCGGCAGACAGGTTGAATATTGGAGATTGAAATAGAAAAATGTTCAATATCCAATTTTCAATGATTAAATGATTATTTGACTTTTTTCTATGTTAGAGGTACATTTGTCCTATTAAGAAAGGACATTTATCCTATGGCACAAAAAAGAAATTTGTATACGCCCACTACAAATGTTGGAAAAATAAGAGAGCTTAATGAGAGATATGCTCTTACAATTGGAGATATTGCCGATATACTTGATGTTGCTCCTAAAACATTAAGCCGCTGGACAAAAAAAATTAAGAAATCCGGTGTTATATCTGAACGAAGAAATGATAGTCTTCTGATTTTAGAATCAATTTTAGAATTAGGCAAAAAAGTTCTTGGTTCTGATGAGGAATTGAATCAGTGGCTTCATAATCCTGTTTTTGCTTTGGACGGGAAAAAACCTGTTGATGTTATTAAAACAGAATCAGGACGGCGCAGGGTTGAAGAAGTATTACACCAAATAGAATTTGGAATTTATTAATTGCTTCGGCTTTATAGAATTTGCAGGAATATCTATGATCCAGGTGATTCTACAGGAGCAAGTCGAACACCAGGTCGTTGGCATATTTTAGCTCAACGAGTTCTTTATTTTAGTTCATCTTTAGCAATGTGTATCCTGGAACTAAAAGCTAACTCAGTTTCCTTTTCCTCAATAAGAAATGAATATCATTATATAGATTTAGAAATTCCCGATAATTTTTTAATCGAGGAAGTTTCCAAATCATTTTATAAAAAGAATTGGAACTCTAACCGAAAACTCACTCAGGATTATGGCAATGAATGGTTTAAGACAGGGAAATCTCCAGTGTTAAAAGTTTACAGCTCTGTTTTGCCAACAGATTATAATTTTGTTTTAAATACAACTCATAAGAATTTTGCTAAATTAAAATTTCCAAAACCGATGAAAATACCTTTAGATGCAAGAGTAAATTGACATAACCAGTTTATTCATTTAAAAATTCAAATCTAATTGTAAATTTATCCTGTTATCAAGATTTCCATTAATTTCTGAATATCCGGATCCGAGAGTTTTTTCTTTCGGTTTATAGGTTTCGGAATATTTAAAGGATAAGGTAAAGTGTGAAAGCATTTTGTATCTTAAAACTAAATATGTTCTTATTCCTTCTCCGTACATTGCAATGTTTGTTAAAATTCCTGTAAGATCGTTTTCATACTCATAAATTGCTGAGTTAAAAGAATCTGTTTTGAAGAAAACGACTCTTCCGTAAATATTAAGATTAGATATAGGAACAAATCTTAAATCCTGGAAAAATAAAAATCCATTTTCATGAAGATTTGCATCCTTTACTGAATAAATATTGTATTCAAATCGACTTTTCCATCTTAAATGTTTCGAGATATTATAAGTGATTTCTAATCTAATATTTTCTCTTTCTCTAAACAGAATAAGCTCAGCGTCATAAACGTTAAAGCTTAGTTCTTTTCTCTCGTTTTTATAACGAACTAAAGTTTCTACTTTGTTAAATGGTTTTGAATTGAGTTCAATAAAAATTTCATTTCCTTCTGAGGGCAATGGGTTATCAAAATCCGCATAAGGAAATTTGAATTGGTCATAATAGAGATTAAGAATACCGAAAGGTAATCTCCATTTTAGTCCGTTATAAATGCCAAATTCATTTGTTCCTGCTCCAGACCTTTCTCCGAAGCTGAAACCATGAAGATTAACAAAATTTCTCGGATAACTTCTTATAGAAGAAACAAACTGAAGATTCCTATTAAAAGAAAACTGAAGATTATTAATTGAGGCGACTGAAGTTCCGTTGTAAACTGCCTCGCCGAAAAAATTAATATTAGAAAAGAAAATATCATAAGCTGCTGATGTATAATTAAATTCCTTCCCTTCAATATCGTAAATTGAAGATGGTTGAAACGGATGATTGAAAACAGATTGATAATGAAGTATTCCAATCTTAAATAGATTTTTATCTAAGAAGTCAATTCTTCCCCCGATTAAGCTTTCTTCGCCGGTTTTTCTTTCACTTATTTCAGTCGCAGTTCTATGTAAACCGGTTAAAGGAGTAGATGTGATTTCTTTTGTAGCTTCATCAATATTTGCATCGAATTTGTTTTTGGAATAGAATAGTGAAACAGATAAAGAATTAAAATCAATTGTTCCGGCAATACCTCTCAAAAAATTATTTTCAGAGGAACTTGTATAAGGAACGATTTTTCTTTCACTCTTCTTAACAGGATAAACAGCATCCGCACCTTTTGAAAAACCATACGCATTCCATAATGCAAGTCCCTGACCGAATTCGAGATAATAGTCTCCAACCGCAAGACTTTTAAGATACCCCAAATCCTTTGCAAAGAAATGAGCCGAAGTAAACTCGTTAAAATTCTTTTCGCCTGCATCTTTATCTGTTAAAACTCCGAATTTGATAATTATCATTGTATTTAATTTGAAGCCTGTTGTATAAGCTCAAATCTGAGCCTGTAAATTTATTTTTTGTAAATCCATCTGTTGTTTGAAGTTCATTTTTAATTCTGCTTCTGAAATAAACTTTTGAATTCGAAAAGATGTTGCTGAACAAGTTCTCATCTTTTGCAGCTACATTTTGAGAAGCGGTTACAAAGGGTATTATCTTTTTTACTATATCGGATGGAATTTCCTTTATTGAATAAAGTTCGTTTGTAGAAAAGAATAATCCGTATTTATTCCTGTGATTTATAATTTCTTTTGAAATAGAGAAATCGATATAAGGGATTTTCTGCAACTCACTGTTACCTGCTGTATTAAGATTGACAGGGTTTTGCAATAAATCTTCTAAAACATCATAAAGGTCAGAAGATATATCTTCATCCTGCGATTCTTCTAAAAGATTATTAAGAATTTCTTCAGTGGTTGTGTAATTGGTATCGGTTTGAGGTATGATTTCATTTGATAAAAGTATAAATACTAAAATTGTAATTAATAATTTCACATCCATTTTATTTGCCCAAAATATGCTCTCTTATTTTTTCTGAACGTTCTCCTTCTTTTCCAAAACTTATTATTATTCCTGCCTGGTGAGTTAGTCCGAGATCATTATGATTGAATACAGCATAATCGAGGCTAAAGATTGAATAATTAATTCCAATCCCCGCAGAATATTCTGATGGTTCTGTAGAGAAACCTGTTCTTAATGAAAGATATTTTATTATGTCGTATCCAATTCCAAACTTAAAAGAAAAAGGATACCTGATGTCTTTTTCAATAGAAGTATTTATTGTAAGATTTGATAAAACATCGTAGCTAAAACCAGAGTTAAAAATCATCGGTATCTGATCTTCTTCTTTTCCAAAAGTTGCACGGTTGAGATTTTGAATTGAAAATCCGATTCTTAAATTATCTGTTAACCAAGCAAGCCCTCCCACATTAACATAAAAAGCCAGATCGCTCCCATAATTTTTTATAGAAACATTGTGAATGTTTACAGCGACACCTAAGAAAAAATTATTATAGTTATAGGAAAAACCTGTAATGAATTTTGTCTCTCTATAAAGATCAAAACCATAGGTCATTGCTCCAATAGTAACAGAACCAAATGAAAACGGTTCGTTGTAGGCTAAGAAACCGTTTGCTAATTCTGAAAAGCCGAAAGGTGCAGGAGAATAGTAAATCCCTATTTCACGCCAGTTCATTTGAGCAAGTCCGGCAGGATTATTAAACAATGCAAAAACGTCGTTGGATAAAGCAACTTCTGAATTGGATAAAGAAATTTGCTTAGCTCCTGGATTCTGTTGTGAGAAAACAGGAGGGCAAAAGGAAACAATAATAAAAAACAAAAGTAAAAACCCCCGTGTGCCCATTTATTTTCCGGTTACTTTATATTTATTGTTACATTATATTCAAATTCATATATTAAATCAATATTTAAATGCCAAATAGGTAATTCTGATGAAAAAACTAATCATAATTTATTTTCTAATTATTTCTTCTATTTCTTTTGCCCAGGAATTAGAATGTAATGTTACTGTTAATTATGAAAGTCTGCAGACAAATAACAGGGTATTGCTCGAGGGATTTGGACAGGTAGTTCAGGATTACATGAATATGACTCACTTTACGGGCAAAGACTGGGTAGGTCCTAAAATTCCTTGTACAATAAATATTCTCTTTGTTTCCGCATCAACTGATATTGACTATTCTGCTCAAGTTGTAATTGTTAGCCAGCGTGCTATTTATGATACAATAACTTTTTCCCCGATGTTAAGAGTAAATGATAATACCTGGTCATTCAAGTATCAAAAAGGGCAGAGTATGTATGGAAACCAATCTACGTTTGATCCTTTAACAAGTTTCCTGGATTATTATGCAAATGTTATAATCGGTTTTGATTATGACTCTTATGAAGAACTTGGTGGGACAGAATATTTTTCAAAGGCATTTGGAATCGTTACTCTTGCTAACTCAAGTGGTAACTCAGGTGGATGGAGCGCTTCAGGCTTGACATACAGCAGATGGAATTTAGTTTCTGATTTAATGAATGATAAGTTCAGACCTTTCAGAGAAGCTTTTTATAATTATCACTATAATGGTCTGGATATATTTAACAATAATAAATACAGATCAATTGCGCTTGAAAATATTGCCAACCTTGTTCACACTTTGGAGCAATTAAGAACAAAAGTAGATTTGAATACGACATTGATAAGAGCTTTCTTCGATGCAAAGAATGGCGAGATTGCGGATTATCTTAAATACTCAAATGATCCAAGTCTGTTTGCAACATTGAAAAAAATTGATCCAAGACATTTATCAAGGTATGATGAAGCTATGAAATTTATGAGGTAACAACCTTAAATTTCCTTTTCATAAATCCTGTAAGTTTTATAAACTTCTCCATTCATTACCTTCGCTCCGCGATTCATCATTTCATTATCCTCAAGTACCCAACTCGCTTCACCAAGATCAATTCCAACGTTGTGTGCACGATTAACAATTTCCCAGTAAAAAACAGAATCCAATCCTTTGCGCTGATAATCAGGTAAAATTCCCAGCACAACAATTCTTGCCCACTTAATTTTTTTCTTTTGCGTCATCAGTTTGAAAATGCCAAAAGGGAAAAGCTTGCCATTCATTCCTTTGAATATCTGGTTATAATCTAACATCACCAGCGCAAAACCGACAATCTTATTATTTATTTCGCCGAACAAAACGAGCGAAGGTTCAATTAGTGTTTTCAGATCTTTAGCCATTGCATCAATTTCTTCATCAGTCATTGGAACAAAACCCCAATTGGGTTCCCATGTTTTATTGTAAACATCCTTAAAATTCTCGAGCTCTTTATTAAAGTTCTTCATATCAAGAGGACGTATCTTAATTCCGGACCTCTGTTTTGCAATCTCCTGCACTCTTTTCAATTTATCTGAAGAAATGACTTTTTTATTCTCCAGTTTATAAGCATAAAGATCTTTAGCTTTTTTGAATCCATAATTTTCAATCAATGTTATATAATATTTAGGATTATAAGTCATTAACAAACGTGGAGTATCTTCAAAACCGTCGACTAATAAGGCATACTCATCGTTACTTGAAGGATTTGCCGGTCCGCGCATTGAAGTTAACCCTTTTGATTTTATCCATTCTCTTGCTGAATCAAATAGTATGTTAGCAGTTTCCTGGTTATTCTCACATTCAAAGAATCCAAAGAATCCTACTTTATCATTATGCTCTTTATTATGGAGATCATTTTTTATTGCAGCAATTCTTCCAACAACTTCACCATTTTTTTTTGCTAAAAAGTATTCAGCTTCCGCGTGTTTAAAAAATGGGTTTTTTGCCTTATCAAGAATCTTTTTTCTATCCATTAAAAGATGAGGAACCCAGTATGGATCGTTTTTATAAATTTTCCATGGAAGTTTAATAAACTGCATTAGTTCATTTTTGTTCTGAACTGTTGAAATATTTATATCGCTCATTTTTAGACTCCCGATAATAAAAAAAGCATACCTTATTTTTGGTATGCTTTAAAGATTTTGTTTAGCTCAATTCACTGTCATGAATCGTCAATTATATTAAACCTAATTTTTTGCCTGTATCTCGGAATATTTCGAGGATTTTGTCGAGATGCTTATCTTCGTGCGTTGCCATATAGCTGGTTCGCATCATTTGTCTTCCTTGTGGAACTCCCGGTGAAATAAAAACATTTACAAAAACACCGGCATCGTAAAGCATTCTCCACATTTTAAATGCAAGTAGATCATCGCCAACAATAACAGGAACAATTGCTGTTCTTCCTTCAATAACGTTAAACCCTTCGGCTTTTAAGCCAGTTCTCATTTTATTGGCGTTTTTTATTAACCTGTCGACTCTTTCCGGTTCGGCTTCAAGAATATCTAGAGCGGCTATAGCTGCAGCTACTGAAGAGGGAGTAGGTGATGCACTAAAAATAAGCGCAAGTGAATGATGCTTAATGTAATTTATTACTTCTTTTTTGCCGGCGACAAATCCTCCGAGAGAAGCAAAAGTCTTACTGAATGTACCCATCGTCATGTCAATTTCATTTTCTAATCCGAACTCACTTGCAGTTCCTCTTCCGCCTTTTCCTATAACACCAACTGCGTGAGCATCATCTATTAAAATTCTTGCGTTATTTTCTTTTGCAATTTTGTTTAATCTTACTAAATCGACTATTTCACCGCCCGTACTGAAAACTCCATCACTTACA
Organism: uncultured Ignavibacteria bacterium; assembly: GCA_963727535.1. Classification (GTDB taxonomy): domain Bacteria; phylum Bacteroidota; class Ignavibacteria; order Ignavibacteriales; family Ignavibacteriaceae; genus RBG-16-34-14. The sequence goes on along the minus strand of CAVSGR010000001.1, from coordinate 453,113 downwards.
ACTAATTTTGCAGTTTCTTTGGGGATTTTTGAAATGACTCTTTCAAGATCATCCATATCATTGTGTTTGTAACGGACAAACTCAGCCAGTGCTCCTTTAGCCATAAGATTGCCTACGACAAGACATGCGTGATTATCTTTATCGGAAACTATGTATTCACCCCGCTGGACGAGAGTAGGAATAATTCCTTGTCCGCTTAAATAACCTGTGCTGAATAAGAGGACTGCTTCCCTGTTAAAGAATTTTGCGAGTCGCTCTTCAAGTTCAATGTGAAGGTCAAGAGTTCCTGTAAGATAGCGAGAGCCGGAACAACCTGTTCCATATTTCTGAACCGCTTTGATTGCCGCTTCTTTAACTTTTGGATGGGCTGTAAGACCAAGATAGTTATTAGAACCAGCCATAATAACTTTTCGACCCTCAATTTGTACAACAGGTCCCTCATTTTCTTCAATTGGTCTGAAATAGGGATAGTATCCCGCTTCTTTTATTTCATCAGCCCTTGTAAAGTCATAACACTTTTTGAAAAGATCCAATTTATATCCTTAAAATGTGGTTCTTAATTCTGATAAATGACGATATATTTCTTAAATTTAGCTGTTTAATGTAAAATTAAATCGTTTGAAAATCAACAAAAGTCTTATGGATAAAAAATTAATTGCAGTAGTTACCGGAGCTTCAGGATTTGTTGGAAGCCACTTAGTAGATTTGCTATTGGAGAAAAATTACATTGTCAGGTGCATAATAAGGAAAACTAGCAGCCTAAAATGGCTTGAAGGTAAAGATGTCGAACTCCATATATGCGAATTAACCGATAAAGAAGGATTAAGAAAAGTATTTGAAGGAGCAGATTATATTTATCATGTGGCAGGAGTTGTAAAATCAAAAAAGCCTGAAGGATATTTTGCAGGCAATGTTGAAATAACACGCGCTTTACTAGATGTTGGGGTTGAATTCAAAGAAAATATTAAAAGATTTTTAATTGTAAGCAGCCAAACTTCATCGGGACCTTCTAAACCCAATAATCCAATAAATGAAGATTCTCCCTGCAATCCAATAACTACATACGGAAGAAGTAAACTTGCACAGGAAGAACTTGCAAAAAAGTATATGGACAAACTTCCAATTACTATTTGCAAAGTTGCAGCAATTTATGGTGAAAGAGATACTGAGATTTTTATTTTCTTCCAGACTTTTAGCAAAAGATTACTGACAAAGATTGGTTTACATGATAAAGAAGTAAGTCTCGTTCACGTTAGTGATGTTGTCAGAGGTTTGTTTTTAGCAGCAACTTCAGAAAAAGCAATAGGGCAGAGTTACTTTATAACTTCGGAAAAATATTATACGTGGAAAGAAGTTGGGGATGCAACCTCAAAAGTTATGAATAAAAAACCTCTTGTTGTTAAGGTTCCGCATTTAGTTGTTTACTTAATCGCTGCGATTGCTCAGTTCTTTTCTTTATTCAGCAGCAAAGCGGCAACTTTGAATATCGAAAAAGCAAAAGATATTACTCAGCCGGCATGGATATCCGATTATAAAAAAGCTTTTAATGATTTTGGTTTCAAGCAGGAAATCTCACTCGAAGAAGGTATAGGAAGAACTGTTAACTGGTACAAAAAAATGAAATGGTTGTAAGATTAAAAAATTGCAAGATTACAAGATTACAAGATTGCAAAAATTAATTTTTTAATTATTCTTTGCTCCCTCCTTAATCCATGTCTTTACGCCATTTACTTGATTTTCAGTTAAAGCCCGGTATGGCGAATCAATTGGAGGCATTGGCGACACGGCTGGATTTCCTTCAATACTCCAAACCAACTTACTATTGCCAGGTACTCCGGGAAAAACGACAGATGGGTCGGCAGTTGTACCGTCCCATGTTGTTAAATCGAGAGCCGCTTCAGTATCGCCAACCCCATGACAATTTACGCACTTTGCATTAAATATTGGTTGTATATGTTGTGAGTAACTAACATTAGAATCAGGTATAACATTATTATCAATATTTGTAGTCGTATCATCACAACCGACATAAAAAAAAAGGAGCAGGAGTGGAAATAATTTTTTCATAAAAATAAAATTACTTTCATTTACAAATTCATCCAAGTCATTAATAAATAAAAATGTTGATAAACAATTCCATTGTAATTATTTTGAAGTACACTTTAGAATAAATTTTTAATTCTAAATTGTTCATTGTTAATTTGAAAACGGGGCTATAGCTCAATTGGGAGAGCGCTTGGATGGCATCCAAGAGGTTCGGGGTTCGATCCCCCGTAGCTCCACCAGACTTCGTTTTGAGCAAAAGCGAAAAATGAAGTCTGCATCGGCATAACCTGATTTATCAGGTGAAGCCGTGCTTTAATTTTAGTAAATGCTTTGCTCAAAACTTCGCCTTGGCAAGCCAGATAGATAAAAATTTGGGAAATGTATTTTTACGTATATATACTTCAAAGTAAAAATTATCCTGACAAATATTATACAGGCTACACAGAAAATATTAGAAAAAGGATAATCAGACATAATAACGGAAGTGTACCATATACTTCAAAATACAAACCTTGGAGAGTTAATGTTGCAATAGCTTTTACAGATAAACAAAAAGCGCTTGCATTTGAAAAATATTTAAAGAGCCATTCTGGAAGAGCTTTTGCAAAAAAGCATTTTTAAGAACGGGGCTATAGCTCAGTTGGGAGAGCGTCTCGTTCGCAACGAGAAGGTCGCCGGTTCGATCCCGGTTAGCTCCACCAGATTTCGTTTTAAGCAAAGCGAAAAATGAAGTCTGCATCGGTATAACCTGATTTATCAGGTGAAGCCGTGCTTAATTAAAAATTCTATGCTCAAAACTTTGCCTTGGCGAGCCAAATGACACAAACCTTAAGAGTTTTCTTATGATAAAATTTAAAAAACCAATCTCAATTTATATTATAATTTTAATTACAATTATCTCAACAGATTTCCTTAGGGCAGAAAATTCATCGAAGGTTCATGTTTGGGAAATGAAAGAAATAAAATTAAAGACAGAAAAAGTTTATGAAAATTATTATGCTGATGTTGAATGCTGGGTCGAACTAAAAGGTCCGGATTTCTCAAAACGTGTTTATGGTTTCTGGAATGGAGATAATAATTTTGTTGTTCGTGTTGTTGCAACTAAACCAGGGAAATGGGAATGGGAAAGTGGTTCAAATCAACCTGATGAGGCTGGATTAAATAACCATAAAGGAGAATTTATGGCTGTTGAGTGGAGTCCGGAAGAAAAGGAACAAAATCACAACAGGCATGGTTTTATTCGTTCAACACCAAACGGACATGCATTACAATATGATGATGGAACTCCTTTTTTCATGGTAGGTGATACATGGCTTGCCGGTGCAACATGGCGTTTGCCATTTAGAAATACTGCTACGTCAGAACAATATGAACCTGGTCCGGGGATGGGATTTGAAGACGCGGTAATTTACCGGAAAAAACAGGGTTTTAATTCTGTTAGTATGATAGCATGTTTTCCAAACTGGGAGTCAGATTACAATGCAAGCACCTATGCAGATTCAAATGGAATATATGTGAGAAATGCGTGGGAAAAATTTGGCTATCTTACAAAAGATGGTAAAATGACTGCAAAAGATATGCGTGATGAATATGGGAATAAGCCTTTTCAGATGTCGAAAAAACATCCGGGTGTTGCTGATTTTGATCATATCATTCCTGAATATTTCCAAAGTCTCGATAAAAAAATGCAGTATCTTTCCGACCAGGGTTTTGTACCTTTGCTGGAAACAGTAAGAAGAGATATGTGTCCTACCTGGAAAGCCTATTTTGATTTTAATGAATCATACTCAAGATATGTTCAATATCTCGCTTCCAGGTATGGAGCATATAATTTTATATATAGTGAAATACATCTTGATTGGATTCCAAAAGAATATAGTCTCACGGCTGATGAATTTAATGAAGCTTTAACTTATCATTTGAAAAAATATGGACCAATGCCTTTTGGACAACCTGTTACAACGCTGATTAACAATTCAACGTATGTTCAATTTGGTCATGGTAAAGATTGCCCTTGGTTAACAATGCACAGTGTTGGAAATAAACCGAGAGATCACAGAGTTGCTGATTCACTGGAGGTTCTTTTCAAACTTGATCCACCGTATCCTGCAATTAATTTCGAACCATACTATACTGGGTGGAATCATGAAATTAATATGCCTAACGGCGAACGTCCGCTGGCAAACTCTGAACGGGATAATTATTTCTCTCGTGCTCAAATGTATGGATCTGTTTTATCAGGAGGGTTATCGGGTCATGTACATGGAACTGCTGCTTACGATATGACTACAACCGGAGAGCCTGCCGGAATGCGTCCACATGTTTGGGATGCATTTAAATATAAGTCAGCGACTTATATGAAATATTTAAAGGCATTCATCCTATCTGAAGGTAAAAAATATCAGGAACTACAATTGGCGCGTCAGGATGTGCAGCCAAACAAAGCTCCTGGTAGTCCGGAACAAGGTTTGGATGGATGGTCCTACATGATGAGGACACCTGGAAAAGATTTTGCATTACTTTATTTTGAAAATCAATCAGTGTTGCCTTTGTTATACAATTTTAAACCCAATACATCGTATTATTTTCATTGGTTTAATCCCATTACGGGTGAATGGAAGAATAAGATTGAGATTAAGTCAGATGAAAAAGGAACGATTAAAATCCCTGACTTTCCTGATGGGCAAAGCCGATATTCCACGGACTGGGCTGCAAAAATTGTTATGAATTTATAATTCTGATTTGAATGCATACTTCTACTTTTTGTTTTATCTTAACAAACAAATCTTAGTTTGAGGCAATTAAGGTTTCATAAGCTATCCAAACCGATTCAATATTAACTGTTTTTACGGCATATCATTTGAAAATCCTTCAATAGGGCAAAAAACTGAGAGAGTAATAAAATAAATATTTACTCAATTATTGTAATCTAATTTTGTGAGAGGGTATTATGAAAATCGGTCCATTTAAAAACGGCGCACCTGAATATATTTTAAAGGGAAACAATAAAATGCTTCTTGGAGATTTTAAAGGTGCATTACTCGAATTTACCAAGGCAATAATTATTGATCCCCAGCTTCCACATTCATATACAAACAGGGGTGCCGCTAAACTCGAGCTTCATGATTATGATGGTGTTATAGAGGATTGTCTACAGGCACTTAAATTACATTTTCGAGCAGAAGTAGAATCAGAAAAAAAAGCTGCTAATGAAAAAACAAAAAAATCTGTTCAATCCAACCCAATATATGCAAAGTTATATGCTATGATTGGAACTGCAAAATTACTGATGGGAAACAGGGAAGAAGCATTGGTTCATTTAAATAGCGCACGCCTGTTAGGCAATCAGGATGCTTACGATATAATGAAAACGTATAATAGGTAATTTTAAAACAGATTTTATTTTTTTATCGGTTTTTAGGAGAGCTTTGTTAAGTTCTGTAACAAGTTTTTTATAGAATTTAACATTTCATATCTTTACTTTTAATGAATTTATTGCCTCAGAATAGCTATTACAAAAAAATTCTTAAGCTTGCACTTCCTGCAATTGCTGGTCTCTCAACGCAAATGGTCGTTTCACTTGTTGATACTGCAATGGTTGGCAGATTGGAAGAAGCCACCTATGCGCTTGCTGCTATGGGTTTGGGACTTCTTGCAACGTGGGCTTTAATAAGTTTTTTTTCAAGTCTTGCTACAGGAACGCACGTTATTGTTGCCAGAAAATTTGGTGAGAATGATAAAGATGCTTGTGCAGTTACATTAAATAATTCATTAATAATTGCCTTAGTTATTGGAATCTGTGTTGCATTGGTAGGAATTTTTGCAGCACATACTATTCTCAATTTTCTTGCAGCAGATGCTACAGTAGGACATTATGCCGGTGATTACGTCTTCTATAGATTTATGGGAATTCCTGCATTCCTGATCTCTGTTTCATTCAGGGGTTTTTTTTTCGGTATAGGCAAACCTAAGATTTTTATGTTTTCGGGAGCTATAACAAATTTGTTAAACATATTTTTTAACACTTTGTTTATTTATGGAAATCTTGGAATGCCAAGAATGGGTCTCGCCGGGGCAGGTTTTGCATCTACACTTGCAACTTTGTTTGATGTTATTTTTTATTTTGTTGCAATTATGCTTCCATCATACAGAAAAAATTACAGACCATTTAAAAGCTTTAAACTCAATTTCGGAATAATCAAAAATATTTATAAAATTTCTCTTCCAGTTTCTTTTCAGAATATTTTTATTCTTATTGGCTTCCTTAGTTTTGTTGCCATTACAGGATTAATAGGTACACTTGAACAAGCAGCTTCTCAGGCAGTTATAAGTACGCTCTTTATTTCTTTTCTTCCTTGTTTCGGTTTCGGAACGGCAGTTCAAACTTTAGTTGGAAATAATATCGGTTCAGGAAAATATGCTGCTGCAAAAATCTATGGTTTTGAAACTGCGAAGATTGCAACTTACTATACTTTCCTCCTTGGTCTAATTTTCTTTCTCATACCGCAATATGTTCTTTTGATTATTACAAATGATCAAACTATTATCGAAGTAGCAAAACCAATATTAAGAATTGCCGGCTTTGCACAAATCTTTTATGCAACTGGAGTTGTGCTTGCAAACGGGCTGCAAGCGGCTGGAAAAACTTTTTTTGTGATGATGGCTGAGGTAATTACAAACCTTTTAATATTTGTTCCCCTTGCTTACTTCTTTGGTGTTTATTTAAAGCTGGGTATAGTATGGGCGTGGGCTGCTTTACCGGTTTATATTATAGCTTATTCCTTTATTATTCTTTACAAGTTCAGGCTTGATGATTGGAAACGTTAATATAAAGCCAGATGCCAGTCTTTCATTTTGGAAATAATGTCTAATTTTTATGAAATAGAGGCCAGAATCAACTTTTTTGAAAAATTTTAATTCCTGCTTTTTTAATATAATTCTTGACATTATTAACTATCTCAGATATATTTTAAGTATGAAAAAAGTGTTACTTGGACTTTTTCTGATACTTTTTGTTACTACGTTATTTGCTGGAGCTATATTAGTAAACTTTAATGCATATAGCGATAGTGAAGGTGTACAAGTAGTTTGGGATACCGGGGCAGAGACAAATGTTCAAAATTTTATTGTTGAAAGAAGTAGTTCTCAATCGTCTTGGTCAGAAGTCAGTTCAGCAATACAACCTCAGGGGAATAATTCTCATTATTCATTTCATGATGAATCAATATTTAAGACGACCGATTATGTTTTTAATTATAGATTAAGAATTGTAGATAATGACGGAACGGTTTCACATTCTGAGTCAATATTAGTAACATTAAATGACAATAAAATATCGGGTTTTAAAAGAACCTGGGGCAGCATAAAAGCAATGTTCAGGTAATAAAAACCTGATGCGTCTTTCCTTTTCTTTATTCATCCAAATAAAAATATAGTAAATGTATAAAAAAATCCTAACGGTATTTTTATCTGTTATAGTTTTTTGTATGGGCTGTTCAGGTTCCAGAATATCATCTGTAAAAACTAAAGAGCCTGAAGCAAAATCTTTTTTAAATGAAATAAGACTTCTTGTTGATGAAAATATTAATGGGAAAGAAATATTAATTGAAGTGCCTTCTTACATTTACATTGAAGGGAAAAAAGCTATTCTTGTTAATCCAGGGAATAAACTTTTTTTTTCGGCAACTAATAGTCTTATTCATCTAAACATAAAAGATAAATTTCTGGAAGCGCTTAACTTTCAAATATTTCCAAAAGATACGACACAATTTCTAATTTATAACGGGATGAGATTCAGAGGCGGCCTGAAGGTTATTAATAATTTTGATTCCGTTGCTGTTGTCAATACTGTTGATCTGGAATCATACTTAAAAGGAGTTATTCCTAAAGAAATGCCTCTTGGGAAAGGTGAAGAATATTTCCAAGCTCTTAAAGCATTTGCGATTTGCGCCAGGACATATTCGCTGAATAAAATGACACGAAATGGTGAAAATTTTGATGTGTTTATAGACACAAGGGATCAGGTTTACGGCGGTGTTGATGCTGAGAAAGAAATCTCCAACAGAGCTGTTGATGAAACAAAAGGACTCGTTCTTACTTATGACGGAAAAATTGCTAGGGTCTTTTATCATTCAACATGTGGAGGCAGAACAGAGAAAGTACAAAATGTTTTTAGGGGAGATCCAATTCCTTATCTACAGGGAGTTGAAGATGGATACCCACCTAATTGTTCAATCTCGCCATCTTTTAATTGGGAAGAAACCTATACTCAAGATTTATTTATAGGCAGACTTAGACAAGCGGGTTTAATTGATTCTGAATATTACAGGATAGACACAATTGAAATTATGAGTCGCTTTGAATCAGGAAGAGTTGATGAATTAAAAATTGATTTATTATCTTATAATGATAATAGAAGAAGTGTTTTTATTTTTGGCAATAATATAAGAAGCGTTATCAGGACCGCAAATAATAAAAGTATTCTTAAAAGTAACTGGTTTGATTTAAACATTGATGAAAACAAAAATGTTATTATTTCAGGAAGAGGATATGGGCACGGAGTTGGGCTTTGTCAATGGGGTGCAATTGATCAATCAAAATTGGGATATGATTTTAAGGAAATTTTATTGCATTATTTCCCGGGAACAAAAATTTCTTATCTGAATGATTAAATCCAAAGTACAAATTTATTTGGCTTCTTCTTCCCCAAGAAGAAAAAGATTGCTCCAACAGTTGAACATTTCTTTTAAAACTTTCAGCGTAGATATTGACGAAAAAATAAAAAAGAATGAATCGCCATTTAGAGCCGTAAAAAGACTATCTCTTGAAAAAATGGAAATAGCAAAGAAAATAGTCAAGAGCGGCATCATTATTACGGCGGATACAATTGTTGTTCTTGATAAAGAGATAATTGGAAAACCAAGGAATAAAAAAGATGCGGGAAAAATCTTAGAAAAATTAAGCGGAAAAACTCATAAAGTTTATACAGGATTTTCGATTTTTAATTCAGTTAACGGAAGAATTATTACGGAATATGAGAAAACATTTGTTAAGTTTAGAAAGTTAAATAAAAAAGAAATTATTGATTATATATCGACGGGAAGCCCCATGGATAAAGCGGGAGCGTATGGAATTCAGGATGATTTTGGAGCTGTATTTGTGGAAAAAATAAGCGGCTGCTACTATAATGTTGTTGGTTTACCTCTCACAAAAGTTTACAAATCTCTTTTGAAGGTGTTTTGAGTGTTAAAAAAATTAAAAAGAAAAATTCTTATTTCATTGGCATTTGGAGGCTTGTTGTATTTAGGCTTTACAATTTATGCTGATTTCAACCAGGTTGCTAAAGTCTTTGAAAAATTTGATTGGCTTCTTCTTCCTCTCTTGCTAGTTTTATCCTTATTAAATTACTTCACACGTTTTCTGAAATGGGATTATTATCTTTTTCTTCTAAAAGTAAACGTAAAAAAAATCGATTCACTTTCTATTTTTATGTCCGGGTTAATAATGAGCGTTACGCCAGGTAAAATGGGTGAGTTATTAAAATCATATCTTGTTAAAGAGATTAATGGAACGGCAGTTAGTAAAACCGCACCAGTGATCTTTGCTGAGAGGATTACAGATTTTGTCTCTTTAATTCTAATAGGAATAACTGGCGCTTATATTTATGGATATGGCGGTGAGATAACATTAGGTGTAGGGGTTTTCTTTCTTATTGTTTTGATAATTGTAGGGAACAAAAAATTAGCTTTACCTATAATTGGCTTAATTGAAAAAATAAATTTTATCAAAAAACATATTGTCAAAATTCATAATGCCTACGAAAGTTCGTTTCAACTGCTTCAACCTCGTCCTTTAGTTTATATGATTTTGTTGAGTTTGGTTGGATGGTTCTTTGAATGTTTGGGATATCACCTGATTCTGAGTAATTTTGGAGTTGAAAATAGCCTGATGTGGGCATCATTCAGCTATGCATTGGCAACAATCGCTGGCTCGATTACTATGTTGCCCGGAGGATTGGGAGTAACTGAAGGTTCTTTAACATTTTTGTTGATTAAAAATGGAGCTTCAAAAGAAATTGCAGTTGCTTCAACATTTCTTGTCAGGGTAGTTACATTATGGTTTGCAGTCTTGGTTGGAATTGTAAGTGTAACTTTTTACCAGCGAAGATTCGGTAAGATTTCAGTGGAAACAATTTCGAATAATTAAAAGGAGATTTCAAAGTGGGAAAATTTAAGAAGATTAATATCCCTCTCGATGGAGAAAAAATAGTTGTTAAAGATGGAGAATTAAAAGTACCGGATAATCCTATAATAGCTTTTATTGAAGGAGATGGAATAGGACCAGATATTTGGCGTGCGTCAAAGTTAGTTTTTGACGAAGCGGTTAAAAAAGCTTACAATGGGAAAAAGAAAATTGCATGGATGGAAATTTATGCCGGTGAAAAAGCACTTTCAGTCTATGGAAAAAATAAATGGCTTCCTGAAGAAACTGTTGAAGCTATAAGAGAATATGTCGTTGCAATAAAAGGACCTTTAACAACACCAGTAGGCGGCGGAATCAGAAGTTTAAATGTAGCCCTGAGACAACTGCTTGATCTTTTTGCCTGCGTTAGACCAGTCAAATATTTCCCAGGAGTTCCCAGTCCAATGAAAGCTCCGGGTAAACTCGATATAGTTTTATACCGCGAAAATACTGAGGATGTATATTCTGGAATAGAGTTTAAATCAGGGACTAAAGAATCGGAACTATTAATTAAATATATAAACAAAAACTTTGATAAAAATATAAGAATCCCATCCGGAGTCGGAATTAAACCGATAAGTGAATTTGGTAGTACAAGATTAGTTAAAAAAGCCATAGAATATGCATTGGCTAATAAACGGAAAAGTGTTACTATAGTTCATAAGGGAAACATAATGAAATTTACTGAAGGCGCTTTCAAAGAATGGGGATATAAAGTTGCTAAGGCTGAATTCAGAGATAAAATAGTTACTGAAGAAGAATTATGGTCAAATCATAATGGTAAAATGCCGGAAGGTAAGCTTCTCATTAAAGATAGAATTGCGGACAGTATGTTTCAACAACTTTTACTTAGACCGGATGAATATGAAGTTATTGCAACTCCCAATCTTAATGGTGATTATCTCTCAGATGCTTCTGCTGCACAGGTCGGTGGACTCGGCATTGCTCCGGGAGCAAACATTAGTTATTCAACTGCCATTTTTGAGGCTACTCATGGGACAGCCCCTAAATATGCCGGAATGGATAAAGTTAATCCAGGCTCGGTTATACTTTCAGGTGCGATGATGTTTGAATATATAGGATGGAAAAAAGTAGCTAGGTTAATTGAAAAAGCTATGAAGAAAACGATTAAGTCAAAAGTCGTAACTTATGATTTTGCAAGGCTAATGAAGGGAGCTACGGAAGTTAAATCTTCTGAGTTTGCGAAAGAGATCGTATCAAATATTTAATGTAATTTAATGATTGTATGGTATAAACGCATAAGAGAAACGATACTTTCTTGATTTTCGTAGAGTGCGTTGTTATATTCTAAGTATGTAAATGTTATAATAAAAGGAGGTTAGGTCATGGAAAATGATAATAATGCTGGAAAAGGATTGTTAATTGGTCTATTAGCTGGCGGTGCTATTGGTGCAGTTTTAGGACTTCTCTTTGCCCCCAAAAGCGGAAAAGAATTAAGAAATGATATCAGGATAAGGACTGATGAATACCTCGATGATGCAGATAAATATATTGCTGATGCCAGAACAAAAGCAAAGGATTTAATTAATGATGGAAAGAAGAAGTCTGAAAAAATAATTAGCGATGCTAAGACTAAATCCGATGAGCTTCTAAAAGATGCCGAAAAAGTATTTAATGATGCAAAGGCAAAAGCTAATACTGCTTACCAGAGTGGTAAAAAAACAGTTGAAGATGAAACAGGCAAGTTAAAAACCGCTTTTAAGGCTGGAGTTGATGCTTATAAAGAATCTAAGAGTTCTTAAGAAAAATATATGATATGGATGTAACAACATTCTTTACGGTTCTACTTCTTTTTGCTGCGGCGTGCTTATGTTTCGCTCTTATTATATATTTAAGAAAAATAACAAAGTCCTTTAATGCAATCCAAATGGATGTTAAAGGACTTTCTGATCAATTAAAACCATTGATTGAATCTACAACTGAACTGAGTGAAAAATTAGGTTCTTTGTCGGAAGAAATTCGTGAACCTGTTCAAACTGTAAAATCTATAGCAGACGACATAAAGGGCAGGGTTGATACAATTTTAGAGCTTGAAGAAAAATTCAGGGGAGGTTTTGAGGGTTCCGTATCGGGATTAATTAAAAACCTCTCAGCTCTCGCAATCGGAGTTAACACTTTTTGGAACACCTTCAAAAAAAACAACAATTAAAATTAATTTCCTCACCTTTGAATATCAGGAGGCTATCCTTTGAAAGAATATACTACAGATTCCATAAGGAATATTGCATTTATTGGGCATAATGGTAGTGGAAAAACTACTTTATCCGAAATACTTTTATATACTGCACACGAAACGAACAGGGTTGGAACTATTGCCGAAGGTAATACTGTTTCCGATTCTACTCCCAACGAAGTAGAAAAACAAATTTCAATTTCTTCTTCACTTCTTCACCTTGAATGGAATAATGTTAAAATAAATATACTGGATACGCCGGGTTACTCCGATTTTATCGGCGAAGTTAAAGCTGCAGTGCGTGTTTGTGATACAGCTGTTATGGTGCTTAAATCTGCAGAAGGTGTTGAAGTTGGTTCTGAAGCAACAGCGGAGTTTATAAATGAATACAATTTACCTTCAGCTGTTATAATTAATAAAATTGATAATGAACATTCCAAATTTGAAGAGACTGAAAAGCTTGCAAAAGAGAGATTATCTTCGGGTGCCATCATTGTTACTTTTCCTGTATCAGAAGGTGTCAATTTCGATACAGTTATCGATGTATTGAAAATGAAAGCTTACACTTATGGTGAACCCGGAAGCAGGGATGTTAGGGAAAGTGAAATACCTGGCAATCTAAAGTCAAAAGCTGAAAAATACAGAACAGAATTAATTGAAAAAGTAGCTGAAACATCAGAAGAACTTATGAATAAGTATTTCGATCAGGGAACTCTTTCAGACGACGATTTGGCCAAAGGAATAAAACAATCAATATTAAAAAGAAGTTTTAGCCCAGTTTTCTCACTCTCTTCTTCCAAAGGAGTTGGTATGAACAACTTCCTGGATTTTGTATCAAACTATTTTCCATCACCAGCAGAAAGAGTAGGCGAGGAAGGTACACTTGCTAATACAGATAATAAAGTTTTGGTTAAATATGATGCTTCAGGTGAACCGGTAATTTTTATTTTTAAAATAATATCTGAACAACATGTTGGCGAATTATCTTTGTTCAAGGTTTTTTCCGGAACTGTAAAAGCAGGTTTGGATTTATTAAATGAGAATAATAATAAAACTGAAAGATTAAGTCAGCTCTCAATTCTTAATGGACATAGCAGGAAGGAAGTTTCACAGCTTGTGGCAGGTGATATGGGATCTGTTGTAAAACTAAAAGATACTCATACAAATAATACTCTCGCATCAAAAAATCTTTCAGTTACTATGAAACCGATTCAGTTTCCCGAAGCTGTGATCCGAGGTGCTATTATACCAAAGGCAAAAGGAGACGAAGACAAGATTGCATCCGGGTTACATACTCTTCACGAAGAGGATCCCTCTTTTAATGTTAAGTTCGATCCTGAAATTTCGCAGACAATTATCTCAGGCCAGGGAGAGTTACAACTATCACTTGCAATAAAGAGATTGAAAGAACGCTATGGTGTTGAAGTTGATTTGAATGAACCAAGAGTTCCTTTTAGAGAAGCAATAAAAGGCAGGACTGAAGACGCAGAATATAAACATAAGAAACAATCCGGCGGCAGAGGCCAATATGGACATGTTCATTTTAAAATGGAACCATTGCCGAGGGGAAAAGGATTCGAGTTTGTTAATGCTATCGTCGGTGGTGTCGTTCCTGGAAGATTTATTCCCGCGGTTGAAAAGGGAATTATTGAGACTATGGAAAAAGGAGTAATATCCGGCAATAAAGTTGTTGATGTTAAAGTGACTTTGTTTGACGGTACCTATCATGACGTTGACTCTGATGAAATGTCGTTTAAAATTGCAGGCTCTCAATGTTTTAGAAAAGGTTTTCTGGAATCGAAACCTTGTCTTCTTGAACCAATATATGAAATTGAAGTTACTGTGCCGGAAGAATATATGGGTGACGTTATGGGAGACATATCAAGCAAGAGGGGAAGAATATTAGGTATGGACAGCGACGGTAGATTTCAGAAGATAAAAGCAAATATTCCACTTGCAGAACTATATAAATATTCTTCTAATTTAAGAAGCTTAACACAAGGACGCGGAAACCACACACGTAAGTTTGCTCACTATGAGGATGTGCCGAAAGAAATAGAACAAAAAATAATTGATGAATACAACAAGTCGAGAGAGGAAGGACATTAGAGTTTATGGATAAACTCTGGTCTCCGTGGCGTTCCCAGTACATCGATTCCTTTATGGATGAGCACAAGGAAAAAGGCTGTATCTTCTGTGAATTATGTAAGGATAATGTTGATAATCCTGATAATTTGCTTATAGACAAAGGTGAATTTACTTTCACAATGTTAAATCTTTATCCTTATAATAATGGACATTTAATGGTTGTTCCTTATAAGCATAAAAATGAATTCCAGCTTTTAACCGATGAAGAAAATGCTGAGATAATGGAAAAACTCCAGCTTGCGGTAAAAGCATTAAAAATAACTATGAATGCAGAAGGATTTAATGTAGGTGCAAATTTGGGAAAAGCAAGCGGCGCCGGTATTGACGATCACATACACTTTCATGTTGTTCCCAGGTGGAATGGGGACACAAACTTTATGCCTGTGCTGGGGGAAGTAAAAGTAATTTCACAAGATCTTCTTTTAACAAAAGAAAAACTTGTAAAGGCTTACTCCAATATTAAACAGGAGATTTCTCAATCTAAATAAGAATAAATATGATTACAAAACCACGTCCCTTTCTTTCAGATAAGGTGATAAAGATCGTAAGATCTTTTTTCTTTTTTATATGCATATTACTTCTAATTTTTCCGGCTTCCTGTTCTAATCAAAATAAAGAAAAGAAAAAAGAGGTAACGCTAGATTCCCTTGTTTATGATAATGATGGAAAACTTTTTACCGGAAGAATGAAAGGAAAAGTTAACGACAAAAATATTGAGTATGATGTTGTTAATGGAAAAAAGAACGGGAAATTTAAGCTTTACCATGAAAACGATACTTTAGAAATTGAAGGACAGATGGAGGATAATAAGAACACTGGTTTATGGAAATATTATTATAATAATGGGCAACTTGAGTCGGAGGGTCATTTTAAAAACGATCTCGTTGATGGGAAATGGAGTTGGTATTATCCTTCCGGTAAGCTAAAAGAAACAGGCGAATTTACTGAGGGGGTAAGAAATGGCAATACAATAATGTATGATGAGGATGGGAAAGTTATTGATAGAAAAAATTTTGAAAAGGGTGAAGAAGTTAGCAAATGATTTTGTTTAAAAGACAAATACTCACTTATCTTTTTATCCTATTTGCTTTTTCTTTTTTCTATAGCTGCTCATCTTCAAAAGAGACTGAAGAAAAAGAGAAAGAGATAGGTTACAAACCTGAAAAAGTTGTAAAAAATCTTGATCTCATTGAAAGAGAATACATCAGCTCGTCAAAAATCAAAAGTATAGAAAAAGTAAGTTTTGATTTAACTCTCAAAGGAAAACCTGTCAACGGGGAAAAACTTTCGACACAAACTTATGATCAAAAAGGATTCTTGACTAAAACCATCGCTTATAATGATGACGGCAGCATCCAATACAAATATACCTACACTTATGATAACGATGGAAAAAAAATAAAGACCAACCGATATAATCCAAAAGGGGAAATAGTAAATTATTATAAATACGATTACGATGAATATGGAAATAAAACCAAAGCCTATTGCTACGATATTAAGGGAAATCTTGAAGAATATTATGTTTATGATTATGATGGGAATAGAAATCTTGTTGAAGAAAAGTGGTATTCATCTTCAGGAAAAGAAGTTTATAATGTGGAAAATGACTATGATAACGGAATAAAAACAAAAACTAGTACGTACGATGAAAATGGTGATTTAATTTACAAATATGTTTTCAGATATGATGGCAAAGGTAGTATCATCGAAGAAACCAAATTTGACAGCAAAGATGAGCAGGCAGGATTTGTTCAATATATTTATCAATATTATTGAGTCTTTATCTTTGATAAAGACTTTTTAGACTGTTGCCTGTTTTGTAATTTACAATAGAACCTGATAACATTTTTATATAAAACAATTAGGAAAGGAAAATATATATATGTCTTCTGAAAAGCCTTTAGTTGGAATTATAATGGGAAGCGATTCTGATCTTAATACTATGAATGAAGCAGCAAAAGTGTTGGATGAATTTAATGTTAACTATGAAATAAAAATTATATCTGCCCACCGTTCTCCAAAATATATGTCCGAATATGCAACAACTGCGCCGGATAGAGGGATCAAAATTATAATTGCAGGGGCAGGAGGAGCCGCTCACTTGCCTGGCGTTACGGCATCTTATTTTCCTTTACCTGTTATTGGCGTTCCGGTAAAATCGAGATCTTTGGATGGACTGGATTCCCTTTTATCTATTGTGCAAATGCCTGGTGGCGTTCCGGTCGCAACTGTAGGTATTGACCAAGCTAAAAATGCAGGGTTACTTGCCGTTCAAATTTTAAGTACTTCCGACTCATCACTACAGAAAAAAATGATTGATTATAAGAAGAAATTAGAGGAAGACTCAATAAACAAAAACAAAAAACTACCCCAGAAATCAATTTAGATTTGGCAATTTTGATGAGTACTTTTCGTATTGTTACTTCAGAACATATTTAATAATTTAATGCCTTATTGTTAAACATTCAGAGAAATAAATGAAAAAAGCATTATCTGTTTTTGCAATAATTGTTTTTCTTTTAGCCGGCTGTAGCAAAACTTCGGATAAAGAATATATGGATGAAGCAGCAAAGAATGCCAAAGACGGGAAGTATTCCGAAGCTTTATCATCTTACCAAAAATTAGTAATGGAATATCCAGGAAGTAAATTAGCTCCTGAAGCTCTTGTTAAAGAAGCTGCTTTGTACCATGACAACAAAATTAAAAATATGTCCAAAGAAGAATCTATAAAACAATCTGCGAAAATTTTTGTCTCGGTCGCTGATAAATATCCTAAAAGCGAACAAGCTCCTCAATCTTTATTTATGGCTGGATTTATTTACGCAAATGAACTCAAAAATTATGATGAAGCAATAAAAACTTACAAACTTTTCTTAGAGAAATATCCGGATAGTGAACTCGCTTCATCTGCTAAAGATGAACTTGACAATATGGGATTAACACCGGAACAAATTCTTAAAAAGAAAACAGCGACCAGTGAAAAATGAATCCTTCCGCTCGGGATTATAAAAAATTTCTTAACCCTTCAATTATATCAAAACTTAATTCATTTGAGTTACGTGCAAGATTAGTTGTTGAAGGATTCATGGTGGGAATGCACAAAAGTCCTTACCACGGTTTTAGTGTTGAGTTTACACAACACAGACCCTACATACAGGGAGATGGTTTAAAAGATGTTGATTGGAAAATTTATGGGAAGACAGAGAAATTTTTTATCAAACAATATGAAGAAGAAACAAATTTAAAAAGCTATATTCTTCTTGATACAAGTAACTCAATGAATTTTTCTTCAGGGAATAATATTAAGAAGCTTGAGTACGCTTCAACTCTTGTCGCAGCTTTATCATATTTAATGATTAAGCAGCAAGATGCAGTTGGCTTGGCTTTATATTCAGATAGAATATTGAAATACTTTCCGCCAAGAATGTCAAAAGCTTATATGCATGAAATGTTGAAAAATCTTGCATCTGTTAAACCCTCTGAAAAAACAAAAACTGCTGAATGTCTTAACCTTATTGCAGAAAAGATCAAAAGAAGAGGTTTGGTTATTATTGTTTCAGATTTTTTTGATGACGTAAATTCGATCCTTAAGGCTCTTAAACATTTCCGTTATCAGAAGAATGAAGTAATTGTTTTTCAGGTTCTTGATCCTGTCGAAAGAAGTTTTGCATTTGGGAAAGATGCAATATTCAAAGATCTTGAAACTTCTGAAGAAATGACCACACAGCCGTACCAGATACAAAAATCTTACAGAGACGCAATGAATGAATTTACAGGAAAAATTAAATCGGAATGTCTTAATGCCAACATCGAATACAACCTTTTAGAAACTTCCACCCCTTTTGATAAAGCGTTGTTTAGCTACATACAGAAACGAAGCAAACTCTACTAATTGCAAAATTGCAAGATTGCAAAATTACAAGATTGGGTTTTGAATAATTGATTAGAAATTTAGTATTTGAATAACAAACATTTTTACATTTTTTATCTTTTCTTTTATAACATAATTTCTTAGATATTTTTTAAAATTAGAAATCTGAGTAATTATGCTAACAGCCACTTTATAATTTTCATCGAAATTTTCTTTAGAGATATAATTTAAATCCAATGCTACATAAAACATAGATCTAACCTCACCTGCAGAACCTTTTGCATAGCCTAAAAATTTTATGAATTCTTTATTGTTATCTCTTTCGTAACCTTCTGAAATATTATTCATAATAGAAACTGCAGCACGCTGAATCTGATCTTTTAATCCATAATCTTTTTGGAACTTACCTTCAGAAGTTAATTCATATACTGATTTGACAAACTTTCTGGCATCCTGCCAAACCTGTAAATCTTCAAAAATCTTAACTTTCATATTTCCCTCCATTTTATAATTAATCTTGTAATCTTGAAATTTTGTAATCTTTTAATTACACAGGGCATTTATCACGTCGAAATATTTGTTCGATAATTCCTCCGCCTTAGTCTTCGATCTTTGCCTCTGTAATTATTCTAACAATTGGTTCTGTATTTGATTTTCTGAAATGAACCCAATAATCTGCAAAATCTATTCTTAATCCGTCTTCAGTGTTAATTTTTTCAGATTTGTATTTTTCGATTAAAGAATCGATTATATCATCAGGTTTAGTATTCCCGAGTTCAATTTTCTTCTTGGCAATGAAATAATTCAGGAAGAACTTTCTTTAATTCTGAAATTGATTTTCCGAATTCTAGAAGGTGTTGTAATGTAATTGCAATTCCTACTAATGCATCTCTTCCATAATGAAGTGCAGGATAAATAACTCCGCCGCTTCCTTCACCGCCAATAATTGCATCCACTTCTTTCATTTTTTTTACAACATTTGCTTCCCCAACAGGAGAACGAAAAACTTTACAACCGGCAGCTTCTGCAACATCATCGACAGCTCTTGTTGTTGAAAGATTTACGACTACATTTCCTTTTTGTTTTGAAAGAATAAATCTGACCGCCTGTGTAATTGTATTTTCTTCACCAAAAGGTTCACCTTCATTTGTAATTAAAACAAGACGGTCAACATCGGGATCAACAACAACTCCAAGATCTGCTTTTGATTCTTTTACCGCTTTCATTGTTTCCGTAAGATTTTCGGGCAGTGGTTCGGGAAATCTTGGAAATATTCCGGTTTTTTCACAATTCATTTCTATTACTTCACAACCAAATTCTCTTAGTAAATTGGGAATTACATAAACGCCTGCCCCATTTACACAATCAACAAGAACTTTAAATTTTCTTTTTCTTATTTCTTTTATATCGATGTATTTAAGATTTAATACATCTTTTACATGATCTTTTACACCTTCACTAAATGTTTTCTTTCCCAATTTATCCCAGGATTTAAAAATCTTTTTACCTACTTCAAATAATTCCATCAAAGTTTTATTTTCATCGGGAGTCATAAATTGCCCGGTACTATTCAATAATTTAAGAGCATTCCATTCATTTGGATTATGACTTGCAGATATTGCTATTCCGCCATTAGCTTTAAGTTTTTTTACAGTTAATTGAACTGTCGGGGTTGGGCAAATTCCAATGTCAACAACATTTAATCCTTTTGCCAATAAAGTTCCGATGACAATATTTTGAACCATTTCGCCAGAGATGCGTGCATCACGTCCGACAACTACTGTGCCTTCAGAAACAAAGTCTGCATAGGCATTTGTGAAATTTACAAGAACTTCAGGATCAAGTCCGTCACCAACTATTCCTCTGATTCCGGAAATACTTATCATCAAAGTGGGCATTTGTTTTCCTTTAAAATATTATTAGAAAGTATTGCAAAATAATATACTTTAAAGATATTAACTTTTTTAATTGAAAATAAGCTATCGAAATGTTTTACAAAAGAAATACTTTGACATAAAAGTATTGCGAGTGAAAAGTTATAAAAATATAAATTTTTAACTAATCGTTGACATTAGCTTTTCGAATTTCTATCTTATTTTTTGGGTCAGGTCTCAACCCCATTAAGGTTTTCTTAATAAAAAATTAAGATTTGATAAAAGAATATTCCTGTTCTTTAAGAGATTTTATTTATATAAACAACAGAATACATCAATAATCTTGGTGAATAAAAATCATTCTCTAAAAAGCAAAAGATATATAGTTATATAAGAGAAATATTATGCGATCTTTACATCTGTTTGATTTTATCTTCTTATTTCCTTTTCCTTTTTTAATAGTCGATGCTCAAACTGCAAAACTAAGCGGAGATGAAATTTATGCCGGCAGAATTTTTTCAGTTGCCGGTAACAAACCATCCTCAAATTTTGCAAGATATGCATTCAATCCAACTGGCATAAAAGAAAATAAAATCACTACAAAAAACTTTTTACTTCTGCAAAATTATCCTAACCCTTTTAACCCGAGTACAAGAATTAAATACTCAATTCCAAAAAATTCAAATGTAGAACTGACAGTATTTGATATACTCGGTAGGGAGGTAGCTGAATTGGTTAATGAAGAAAAACCGGCAGGAAATTATACGGTAAACTTCAACGCTTCTAACCTCTCAAGCGGAATTTATTTTTACAGGATTCAGGCAGGGAAATTTGTTGATACAAAAAAAATTATACTGATGAAATAACTGATAAAAAAATCATACGATAAGGAAAAGTTCATTATAGATACTTAATTAATAACAATTAAAGGTACGCAATGAGAAAACTACTACTTATTACCATCACCCTGCTTGGAATGAGCGTGGGAGCAAATGCACAATCCATAGCTTCCGGGTGTACTTCATTTTCTTCCTATTTTGTATGCACCGATGGTTTTTGTTTAGACCGCAGTCGCTCCAACACCTCAAAATGGTGCAGACTTCTCCAGAAACAAAGGCAGCATAAGTAACAGCTATTCATCAGTAAAACAATATTTTAAATTTTATAGGATTTATTATGAAAACAAAAACCATACTTTTTTACTTTTTTATACTAAATATCGTTTTAATATTTTATAATATAGCATTTGCACAAACCGCTAACAGCGATATGTGGGTTACGAACGGGAAGGTGCATACAATCGCGGTGGACGGAGATTACACATATATTGGCGGTGATTTTACATTAGTTGGTCCACATATCGGTAATGGCGGTAAATTAACCACAACTGATCCATCTCCCGATTTGGCTTTTCCAAAAATAAATGGAACTATCCGTACATGTGCTTCAGACGGAAGCGGGGGATGGTACATCGGTGGAGACTTCACTAAAGTAGGAGATCTGAACAGGAATCATATTGCTCATATAAATTCAGACGGAAGTGTAGATGCGTCATGGGTCCCTGATGCAAACAATACTGTTCGGTCAATAGTAGTAAGCGGCAGTGATATTTATGCCGGTGGCAATTTTACAACAATCGGTGGTCAGACAAGAAACCGAATTGCAAAACTTAATAATACTGACGGTTCTGCAGACGGTACGTGGAATCCTAATGCAAACAATTTTGTTTTGTCAATCGCAGTAAACGGCAGTGATATCTATGTTGGTGGGTTCTTTACAAGTATCGGTGGTCAGACAAGAAACCGAATTGCAAAACTTAATAATACGGATGGTACGGCAGACGCTTCGTGGGACCCTGATGCAAATAATAATGTTCGGTCAATCGCAATAAGCGGCAGTGATATTTATGCAGGGGGAAGCTTTACAAGTATCGGCGGTCAGACAAGGAACTATTTTGCTAAACTAAATAATACAGACGGTACGGCAGACGGTTCGTGGGATCCTAATGCTAGTTCTTATGTTTATACAATCGCAGTAGGCGGCAGTGATATTTATGCAGGGGGAAGCTTTACAAGTATCGGCGGTCAGACAAGGAACTATATTGCCAAATTAAATAATACCGACGGTACAGCTGACGGTTCGTGGAACCCAAATCCAAACGATATTGTACGGTCAATCGCAGTAAGCGGCAGTGATATCTATGTTGGTGGATACTTTACAAGTATCAGCGGTCAGACAAGGAACAATATTGCCAAACTAAATAATACGGACGGTTTAGCTAACGGTACGTTGAATCCTAATGCAAATGGTACTGTTCTGTCAATCGCTATTAGCGGCAGTGACATTTATGCCGGGGGAAGCTTTACAAGTATCGGCGGTCTGACAAGGAACAATATTGCAAAACTAAATAATAACGACGGT
Organism: uncultured Ignavibacteria bacterium; assembly: GCA_963727535.1. Classification (GTDB taxonomy): domain Bacteria; phylum Bacteroidota; class Ignavibacteria; order Ignavibacteriales; family Ignavibacteriaceae; genus RBG-16-34-14. The sequence continues at coordinate 430,315 of CAVSGR010000001.1, read as the reverse complement.
TCGGCTGATGGGACGTGGAATCCTGATGCAAATGGTACTGTTTGGTCAATCGTAGTAAGCAGCAGTGATATTTATGCCGGGGGAAGCTTTAGAGTATGGCAGTCAGACAAAGTACAATATTGCCAAATTAAATAATACGAACGGTTCGGCTGATGGGACGTGGAATCCTAATGCAAGCGGTACTGTTTGGTCAATCGCAGTAAGCGGCAGTGATATTTATACCGGGGAAAGCTTACAAGTATCGGCGGTCAGACAAGGAACTATATTGCCCAATTAAATAATACCGACGGTACGGCTAACGGTCCGTAGAACCCAAATGCAGACGATATTGTTCGGTCAATCGCAGTAAGCGGCAGTGATATCTATGTTGGTGGATACTTTACAAGTATCAGCGGTCAGACAAGGAACAATATTGCCAAACTAAATAATACTGATGGTTCGGCTGATGGTACGTGGAATCCTAATGCAAACAATTATGTTTATTCAATCGAAGTAAGCGGCAGTGATATTTATGTTGGAGGCAACTCTACAAGTATCGGCGGACAGACAAGGAACCGAATTGCAAAACTAAATAATACTGATGGTTCGGCTGATGGTACGTGGAATCCTAATGCAAACAATTATGTTTATTCAATCGAAGTAAGCAGCAGTGATATATAGTTGGAGGCAGCTTTTCAAGTATCGGCGGTCAGACAAGGAATAGTATTGCCAAACTAAACAATACGGATGGTTCAGCTCACGGAACCTCGAATCCTAAGGCAAATAGTGGTGTTTTGTCAATCGCAGTAAGCAACAACAACATTTATGCCGGGGGGGACTTTACCACTATTGGCGGCAATTCGCAATCATACTTGGCTCTTTTTACGGATAGGACATTGCCTGTAGAATTAACTTCCTTTTCGGCAAGGCAGTCTGATAATTCTATAAAATTATTTTGGCAAACGGCAACGGAAGTAAACAATTATGGGTTTGAGGTAGAAAGACAGGTAGTGAGTAGTGAGTATGGAGTAGGGAAACAAACGCCGGGTGCATGGGAGCAGATTGGATTTGTTAAAGGTTCGGGCAATAGCAATTCGCCTGAAGAATATTCATTTACAGATCAACCTACTGATAAAACAAGCTTTTCATATAGATTAAAACAAAAAGACAACGACGGCAAGTATAAATATTACGATGCAATAACTGTCAGTGTTACTTCAAATCAGAAACCAAAGCTGATAGGAAATTATCCCAATCCTTTTAATCCATCTACAAGAATAAAATTTTACGTTCCCGAAAAAGAAGAAGTATCAATAAAAATATATGATATATCAGCGAAAAAGTAAAAAATTAACAGACAAACAAACAGAAAAAGGTATCATATAGTATACTGAAATAGAAGATATCAAAATGGAAATGATGTGTGAAGCAAAGTATATTTATACAAATTAAAAGCAGAGAATTTTGTCAAAACCAAAAAGATAGTGATGATGAGATAATTATTTGTTAATAATTATTACCATGACTAAAATTTTTTTAGAAAGATATTTTTAACTGATAACTTTAATTGTAATTTCAAATTTATTAAAATAATAGGGAGAACATATGGATTCATCAATTAGGTCTCATACAGATAATAAAAAGGTATTATTAGCACATAAAATTATTTTATGTCTGATGCTTTTTTTAATTGTTGGTGCAATAAACAATTCATCTTTAGCTCAGGAAATTAAAATAGATGTTAAAACCAAGTTTAAAAACAAGAGGGAGCTTCAGGTAATAAAAGCTGGGGTAATTGCCTCATTAAATTCATCAAATTTTGCAAGTGTAGTAGAGAGTAAAGAAGATTATGAATTATGGCTAAAAAACTTAAAAAGAAATTCAGGCAATAATTTAATTTCTACCAGCTTTGTTTTGGAAATCCATAAAAATTCACATTCTATCTGGGAAAAAAATAAATTGATAGCTACCATACCTATTAAATGTCAAATCAATACTAAGGACATAGAAAATGTTAATGATGATGCAGTTGTAGCTGAATTAGTTAATGAAAGATTAAAGCAGTTAGTAATTGCAAATGAAATTAATAAGTACATATTCAGGAACATACCTTTTGGCTCACTAATTTTCAGCCCTTTTGTTAAGGAAATGATTAATGAATTTAATCGAAAGCCTACACCAATTGAAAGGCTTGAAGCAACGATAGTATCCGCTGAAGTTTTAGTAAAATTAGGTAAATATTTTAATAATTAAGTTTTTATAATCCATTGCTGACGCTGCATATTTTTCTGATAATTTTTAAGAGTGAAAAACTATGAAAACAAAAACATTTATTTTATTCTCAGTAATCTTTCTTTTCGCCGGATGCTCAAAAAATGTTAAAACTAATTTTGGAGAATTATATAGCTTATCGGGTCATGTGAAATCAATACGTCAAACTTCTTATAAAGCAGTAAAAAAATTCGGTAAAATAGTCCAAGGAGAGCGGAGAGAAAAAGGCTTTTTGCAGTTCGACTTTTATATAATAATAAATAAAAAAGGGAGTCCGGTTGAAACTTATTTTTATAATTCTGAAGGGAAACTGGATAGTAGAAGTACCCTCAAGTATGATGATAAAGACAACCTTATCGGAGGGAATTCTTTTAATTCGGATGGCAAATTAAAAAGCAAGCATACTATAGCTTATGATATTAATAGCAACAAGATTGAACACGATGAATATGCATCGGATGGAAAACTTACTGCCAAGTCTGTTTACAAATATGATGGTAGAGGCAATATGATTGAAGAAATAAATTATAATTCAACCAATAGTTATGATAAAAATAGTAAGCTTCCTCCGCCTCCCAACCCCGTCCTATATCTCGATGATAAATATACTTATAGATATGACAACGATGGAAACAAAATCGAAGAAAATTATTATGATTCCGATAAAATCCTTCAGCATAAGATTACTTATAAATATGATGCTAACGGAAATAAGGTTGAAGAAAATTATTACGATACGGACGGAAGCCTGAATCATAAGGATACTTACAAATATGATGAAAATGGTAATAAAATTGAAGAGAGCAGTTATGGATCTGATAGGAGCCTGAGTGGAAAATATGTTTATAAATATGATGAAAAAGGCAATAAGATTGAAGAAAACGATTACAAGTCTAATGGAAGTCTGGATTATAGGACTACTTATAAATATGACGAAAGAGATAATTTGATTGAATATGTTTATTATTCATCAGATGGAAAGATTGATTCCAAAGATACATACAAATATAAATATGATAATAAAGGAAATTGGATTATTAAATACACATATAAAAATAATATTCCAAAATATCTGACTGAGCACGAAATAAAATCTTATCAGTAATAAATTGCCAATAAGTAACTATAACAAATACATTGAATTATGAGTGAATAGTTGCATATATTTTTTTTAGTCAATTTTAACAGGTCTATTATGAAAAGATTAATCTTTATTCTGCTGATATTATTTGTTGCAATCACAAATTACAGTCAGCAAAAAAAATATCATTATAATTTTAATGACGGTGGGCGTACTGACTTATACCTTCAAAAGGGTGACAAAGTTAGTATTAAAGCTTCAGGAAAAGTAAAACTAGGAGCATTTGCAGGCTGGGGTGGGCCAAAGGGTATCACAGGATTTGAAATCTACAGTATCATTAGGATTACCCTCATGGAAGTTTAATTGCAACGATTGGAGATAATGGTGAATGGTTTTATATAGGAAATGGAAAAACTATAACAGCAGATAATAGTGGCTATCTTAAACTATATGTCAATGATATAGACTCAAAAAACAACACTGGTGGATTTTCAGTAACATGCACAAATATTATTGAATCTGAATCTTCAAAACAAGAACAAAATTCTACAAATATACTGGCTAATAAGCCCTATAATTTATTGTGGAAGTTTAAGGCAAACGGTGATATTTTAACAAAACCTGTGTCATCAAATGAAGCCATTTTTTTTGGATGCAATGACCACTATTTGTATCTGTGGATATTAATCGGCTTAGAAAGGAACTTCAATAAACAGAATCAGAATCTTTAATCTTTAATATCTGAAGTCACATGGTTATTTTTGGATGTAATGACGATTATGTGTATGCTATAAATAAAAGTTCTAAACATCGAAATTTGGAAATTCAAAACAGGAGGTAATATTTATTCAAGTCCGACTGTGTCTGATGCGTTATTTTGGGAAGCAGGGATAATAATCTTTATGCTGTGGATGTAAAAACAGGTCAAGAGGAATGGAGATTCAAGACTGGAGGATCAGTTCATTCAAAACCTGCTGTATATGATAACACTGTATTCTTCGGAAGTTGGGAGATAATTTATATGTTATTGATATAAAAAGTGGAATTCTAAAATGGAAATTTAATGCTGGAAGTTCTGTTTATGGTGGAAGTCCAATTATTTCGAATGGTCTAATTTATTTAGGAAACTCAAAATGTGAGCTGTATGCTATTGATATAATAACCCACAATGAAAAATGGAAATGGATTAGAGCTCCAGGATATTTTAATTCACCCTTTGTTAATGATAATTACATTTTCATTCCTTGTGATGCTGATAAAAATCTATATGCTCTGGATAAAGAGACCGGACAACCCAAATGGAATTTCACAACAAAATATAATTATTTGACGAGTCCATTAATCCTAGGCACAGATGTGATTATTGGAGGTGCTGGTACTCTTTTTGACATTGATATAAATACTGGTCTAGAGATTGGAAATTTCAAGCTGATGGAAGATTTGTCCGCAGTCCAGCTATGGCTGACAAGAAAATATTCTTTGGGAGTGGAAATAGTCTTTATCGTTTAAAATTAAAAAATTAACAGATTATTATGATTTCATCCGATGTGAAAAAACGCTAACCTAATTCATTTATATAAAAAATTATTTCATTGCTACATGTTAAAATTATGAAAATGTTGTTTCAAGCGGGGTTTATTTTACAAATTAACAACAAGGAGTTTTTCTGAAACTAAAAGAAATGCTAAAATGAAAATCAAAAGCCGGGTAAAAATAATGCCCGACTTTTTTATAATTATTGGGTAATGAAAAATAAAATTATACTTATAGATAGGCTTCTTAAAAAGAAATTTAAAACTCCATTTCGGAGTAAAGTTCCGCCTGATCCGGTTGATCTTTTAATTGCTACAGTTCTTTCTCAAAATACAAATGATAAAAATTCTTACAGAGCTTTTCAAAATCTTAAACAAAAATATCCTGACTGGAAGAATGTTGCCAAATTAAGAACTTCACAAATAGAAAAACTTATAAAAGTAGCCGGACTCGGAAAGCAAAAATCGAAGGCAATAAAAAATCTTTTAGTCTCTTTAATAAAAGAGAGAGAAGAAGTCTCGCTTGAACATTTAAGAAAAATGAAGAATGAAGAAATCCTGAATGAATTAATAGCATTTCCTGGTATTGGAGTTAAAACTGCAAGCTGTGTTCTTTTATTTTCATTAAGAAGAAATATTTGTCCTGTTGATACTCACGTTCATCGCACATTAAACAGAATTGGAATTGTAAAAACATCAACTCCTGATAAAACATTTTATTCGATCAACGGAAAATTGCCTGATAAAATTGCTCATTCTTTTCACACAAATCTCATAAGACTAGGAAGAGAAATTTGTAAACCTTCAAATCCTAATTGTAAAGTTTGTCCTGTCTTAAGTATATGCAAATTTGAAAACAAAAATCTTAACGGAAATAAAAAAGAGTTTGTTGAAAATTCTTTTATGTTGCTTGATAATGTTTGATAAATAGAACTTATAACAAGAATTTATAATAGCAAATATTACTAATTCAGAACAAATTCAAATAATATTCTCCCTTTACTATCACTCCGATTTGACTTAAATTTAATACAATTAGACACATCAAAAATTGTCAGGAGTTTTTAATGTCAAATCAATTAAAAATAAGAGGTTACGACTTTATCGAATTCTATGTTGGGTCAGCCAAAATGTGGGCTTACTGGCATGCTAAAGCAATGGCATTCGATATAGTTGGCTATAGTGGTCCGGAAACAGGGGTAAAAGATAAAACATCATACTTTCTCGTGAAGAATAAGATAAAGCTTGTAATTACTTCGGCAATCAAGCCGAATAATTATGAGGTTGCTTCTTTTGTAGAGAAACATGGAGATGGAGTTAAAAGATGGTCGTTGAGTGTTGAAAATGTTCAGGATACCTTTGATGCCGCTGTAAAGAGCGGAGGAATTCCGGTTAGAAATCCTAAGAAATTTGAGAATGAGAATGGTTATATAGAAGAGGCAGCAATCAAACTTTATGATGATGCGGAAATTGTTTTTATCAACAGGGATAATTATAAGGGAATTTTCCGTCCCGGTTTTGGAAAACCAATTCAGAAAATAAATATAACTTCCGAAGATTCTTGCCTGGAGGAAGTCGATCACGTTGTTGGTAATGTGAGAGTTAACGAAATGAACTTGTGGGAAAATTATCTTAATAAGACTTTGAATCTTGAAACATTCATTGAATTCGGTGCCGGAGATATTTCAACTCAATATTCTGCCTTGCTTTCTAAAGTTGTTCGTTCTAAAAACGGTGACGGTGTAATTAAAAATCCGATTAATGAACCTTATGAAGGCTTAAAAAAATCACAAATTGAAGAATATATTGACGAATATTTTGGCTCGGGTATTCAGCACATTGCGATATCCACAAATAATATTATCAACACAATAAAAGCTTTAAGAGAAAATGGTGTTGAGTTTCTTTCGGTTCCGGAAGCTTATTATGATCTTCTTAAAGAAAAGAAATTATCTAAAATGATCACGGAAGATATTGATGATTTGAAGAAGTATGGAATTCTCTGCGATACTGAGGGGAAAGGATATCTTCTGCAATTATTTACTAAACCAATTGGGGACAGACCAACTTTCTTTTATGAAATAATTCAAAGAAGAGAAGGCGCGGAAGGTTTTGGTCAGGGTAATTTCCAGGCTTTATTCGAATCAATTGAAAGAGATCAGGAAGCAAGAGGAACGCTTGATAAAAGTTAAGTTTCGTAAAAGCATGCAATCATGCGTCAATGCTACCATGCAAAAGTTTGACAAAAGCATGAATGCATGTTTGCATGGATGTATGAGAAATTTGAAATGTTTATAAAATTTTTAACGGAGGTTTGAAATGCCTTTTTATGTTAAAGTTGGTAAAGTTCCTCCCAAAAGACATACAACTTTTTACAAAGAAGATGGTAAATCTCTTTACAGGGAAGAACTTTTCAGCACGCAGGGTTTTTCTGGTATCTATTCGAATAAATATCACATTTATATGCCGCCGCAGGTTGATAGCATCGGGGAAATAAAAGAATCAAATGCAAAGGAATGGGACGACGCGCCTCTGCAGTATTATCATTTTATGACTGACAGAAAAAAGTCCAAAGGTGATTTTTATTCTGCAAGGAATGAATTTCTGAAGAATGAACATTGCATCATTAGTACTGCAAATCCAACTGAAGATTCAAACTTTTTCTATCGTAATAGTTATAAGCATGAACTAATTTTCGTTCATTATGGGGAAGGAGATTTTCTTTCAGAATATGGAAGACTTCCTTTTGAGCAATGGGATTATATAATTGTTCCTAAAGGCACAACATATCAAATAAAATTTAAGAATTATGATAAAGCAAAAATATTTATTGTTGAATCCGATACTCCTTTCGAAATTCCAAGACATTTCAGAAATGAATATGGACAGCTAAAAGAAGATGCGCCATATTATGAAAGGGACTTCAAAGTTCCACAGTTTATGGAACCGGTTGATAAATTAGGAAAATTCAGGTTGTTGCTTAAAGTTTCAAACAGAATATTCGAATATGAACTTCCGCATCATCCATTTGATGTTATTGGCTGGGATGGATTTTTATATCCATACACTTTTAATATTAAAGAATATGCGCCCAAAGTAGGAAAGATTCATCTGCCTCCCCCAATTCATCTGATTTTCACGACAGAGCATTTTGTTGTTTGTAATTTTGTCCCTAGACTTTTTGATTTCCATCCTGATGCTATTCCGGCGCCTTATTATCATTCAAATGTCGATAGTGATGAAGTTCTCTATTATGTTTGGGGAGATTTTATGTCTAGAGCTGGTGTTCAGGAAGGTTCGATAACTTTACATCCGATGGGTATTCCTCACGGTCCTCAACCGGGAAAAACGGAAGCTTCAATTGGAAAAAAAGAAACAGATGAATATGCAATTATGATTGATACTTTTACTCCATTGAAAGTAACGAAAAATGTAAAAGATACAATGGTTGAAGATTATCATCATTCCTGGTCTGAGAAAAAGTAATATTAAAAAGATATGCCGGATTTTTAAAATCTGGCATATCTAAATTGAAATATTTATATGATTAAAATTCCGGAACACGTCAGAAAACTTCAGCCTTATAAAGCGGGCAAACCAATTGATGAATTAGTCAGGGAAAAGGGATTATCCAAAATTGTTAAGCTTGCCTCAAATGAAAATCCTTTAGGACCTTCACCGAAAGCTGCTGAAGTTATCAAAAAACATATTAGTGAACTCAATAGGTATACAAATCCTTCTGCTTATGAACTTGTAAAAGCGATCTCCCAAAAGTATAATAAGAAGCCTGAACAAATTGTAACCGGAAGTGGTTCGGATTCTTTGTTGCAATATATTATAACAGCTTTTGCAGAAAAAGATGATGAATTACTTACATCACAAGGAACCTTTATCGGTTGGTATGTTAATGTGAATAAATACGGTTTTAAATCTATTGAAGTTCCATTAAAAAATTATCATTTAGATCTTGATGAAATTGCTGAGCAGATAAATTCAAATACAAAAATAATTTATCTTGCAAATCCTAATAATCCTACCGGAACAATGTTCACAAAAGATGAGTTCGATTCATTCCTTTTCAAAGTTCCGGGAAATGTTCTTGTTCTTTTAGATGAAGCTTATACTGTCTACGCCGAGTTTCATCCGGACTATCCAAATGGATTGGAATATGAAAAAGAGAATCTGATTGTTCTCCGTACACTCTCAAAAGCTTATGGCTTGGCAGGATTAAGAATCGGTTTTGCTTTTGGACCCGAAGAATTAATCAAACAAATATATAAAGTAAAATTACCGTTCGAACCTAATCATCTTGCTCAGGAAGCAGCAATTGCTGCTTTAAATGATGATGAATTCTTAAAAAAAACTGTGGAATTGAACAGGATTTCTCTAGATAAAATGATTACAAAATTTGATGAGCTTGGAATTAGACAAGTCCCAACCGCTGCAAATTTTATTTTATTGATTTTTCCTTCTGAGGAATTCACTTCTGAACTTAATGAAGAATGCCTTAACAGAGGTTTAATACTGCGGCATGTAAAATCATTTGGAATTCCTAATGGAATTAGAATAAACTCGGGAACAATGGAAGAAACAGATTTTGCTCTGAAAATTATAAGTGACGTATATTCAAAATTGCTGAAGAAATATAAGGTGAAATAATTGCGTTTCGTTTCATATCTGAAAAAAGAAAAAGACAGAATAGGAATTGAATACGAAGGTAAGATTTATGATCTGGCAAAATCAGGAAAAGCAATGGGTGTAAGTCTTCCTTCAAAAATGGGAAAGTTTTTAAAAGATTGGGAATCAAATATTGCTTTGGCTTTTAAAGTTGAAAAAGCAATTAATAAAGGGAAAATTAAAAACAGTTTAATTAAGAAACCAAAACTTTTATCTCCAATTCCTAAACCGACTTCTGTAAGAGATGGATATGCTTTTCGGCAGCATGTTGAAACTGCGAGAAGAAACAGGGGAGTGGAAATGGTTCCTGAGTTTGATCAGTTCCCGGTTTTTTATTTTACTAATCATAATGCCATTTTCGGTGAAGGAAATATCCAAGTAGAAACTGATCATTTAAACAAACTTGATTTTGAACTTGAATGTGCTATTGTAATAGGTAAAAAAGGAAAAAATATTAAAGCTAAAGATGCTGATAAATATGTTTCAGGATATATGATTATGAATGATTTATCTGCACGCTCTTTACAAATGGAAGAAATGAAATTAAATCTTGGACCAGCAAAAGGAAAAGATTTTGCAACTACACTTGGTCCATATTTAGTAACTCCGAATGAGCTTGAAAAATATAAAATTGCAACTCCCTTCGGAAATAAATATGATCTTGAAATGAAAGCATTTCATAATGGGGTTCAGGTTTCGTCAGGTAACTTAAAAGATATGAACTGGACATTTGCCCAGATAATTGAAAGAGCCTCTTATGGAGTTGAATTATATCCCGGTGATGTAATTGGATCAGGAACTGTTGGAACAGGATGTTTCCTGGAGCTTAATGGAACTAAAATGCTTGAAGCTAAACAAAAAGGAGAAGGATATACTTCTGTTTGGCTAAAAGCAGGTGATATAATTGAACTTGAAATAACTGGTTTGGGGAGACTAAAAAATAAAATTATAAAAGCAAAAAAAGATTATTCGATTTCGAAAAGAAAGAAAGTATAAAAATGCTTCACTTTGAACCTAAAGATTTGCCCCAGCCTGAGCTTCATAAAATGATGATAGGCGGAATTGGTCCCAGGCCAATTGCGTTGGTTTCATCTCTTTCAGAAGATGGGAAACCGAATCTTGCACCCTTATCGTTTTTCAATATGTTTGGATCCAATCCACCAATAATTGCTTTTTCTCCGACTCGAAGAAGAGATTCTTCTTTCAAAGACACATATAATAATCTGATAAAGACAAAAGAGTGTACGGTTCAATCGGTTACTTACTCAATGGTTGAACAAATAAGTTTGGCTTCGGCAGAATTCCCGCCGGATGTAAATGAATTTGAAAAGAGCGGTCTCACCCCAATTGATTCTGATATTGTAAAACCGCAAAGAGTAAAGGAATCTCCCTTTCAAATGGAATGTAAAGTCCGTGATATTATGAGTTATGGAGATGCTGGAAGCTCGGCTAATATTTTTATTTGTGAAGTCTTAAAGTTCCATATTGCAGAAGATATTTTTAGGGATGGAATAGTTCATCCGCAGCTTATAGACCTGGTTGCGCGAATGTCTGCAAATTATTATTGCCGTGCATATGGAGATGCAATTATTGAAGTTAAGAGACCAGTTAAACAGGGAATTGGTATCGATAATCTCCCGTCTTTTATTAAAGAATCGAATCTCTACTCAGGGAATAATTTAGGCAGACTTGGAAATATTGAAAAGATACCTTCTGAAGGTGAAGTAGATAATTTCATAAAAGAAGTAAGGGAAAGTAAACTGGAAAATTATGAGTCAGGTGAAGAAGCATTTTTCCGTTATCACAGAGACAAAAACTATCGTTATGCGCTTAAAGTTATTTTAGATATTAAAAATGAGAGTCAATTAAAAATTAAACACTATCTTGAGTTAACAGCAAAAGATGCTCTTGATTCTCATGATGATGACTTTGGCTGGAAAACTGCTTTATATGCAGGAAGATTTTAGTAACAATTGTTTATAATTAATGAAAGAACCGATTTGGATACCATCTGAAGAACGAATTAAATCTTCCAATATCTTCGCCTACCTGAAGTACGTCGAAAAAATATCCGGTAAAAAATTTAAGAACTATAATGAACTGTATAAATGGTCCGTTTCAGACATAGAATCATTCTGGAAGTCTATTTGGGATATATCTGAAATAAAGCATTCGTCAGAATATGATTTCATCGTTTCAAAAGAAAAGATGCCTAATACCAAATGGTTTGGAGGAGCTAAACTAAATTTTGCTGAAAATCTCTTAAGATATAAAGATGATCAAATAGCAATAATTAGTTCAAGAGAGAATGCCCCAACAATCAGGTTAACATATATCCAGCTTTATATGTTGGTTGCAAAATGTGTCTATGGTCTGAAGCAATTAGGTCTGAAAGAAGGAGACAGAGTTGCCGGTTTTATTACAAATACACCCGAAGCTATTATAGCAATGCTTGCGACGACAAGTATCGGAGCAATCTGGTCCTCTTGCTCCCCGGATTTTGGTGTCCAAGCTGTTCTGGATAGGTTTTCCCAGATAAAACCCAAGATAATTTTTGCTACCGAGGAATATTCTTATAACGGAAAAATTATAGACAGCAGAAAAAAGATAGAAAGTATTGTCGATAAAGTTTCAGGAATTCAAAGGGTTTTTCTCATACCCCGTTTTAATGATTTCTCGGGAATAGAGAAAGACAAAAGTAATCTCTTAAAAAAGACCAAGAAGTATTTATATATCAATGAGTTATTTAGAAATACTTCAATAAAAATAGATTTTAATCAGCTAGACTTCGATCATCCCGTTTACATAATGTTTTCTTCGGGAACTACAGGGAAACCAAAGTGTATTGTTCACGGTGCTGGTGGAACTTTATTACAGCATTTTAAGGAATTATCACTACATACGAATATTTCAAGAGATGATATTATTACGTATTACACAACTTGTGGATGGATGATGTGGAACTGGTTAGTTAGTTCACTTATGCAGGGAGCAAGTATATTCTTATATGAAGGAAGTCCGGCTTATCCTGATGTAAGAACTTTATGGAGAAAAATCGAAAAAGAAAAAATAACTGTATTTGGAACAAGTCCTAAGTTCATAAAAATTTGTGAAGATTCGGGTGTTAATCCGGGAAAAGAATTGGATCTTTCCTCATTAAAAACAATTCTATCAACCGGTTCTCCACTTCCTGAGAAAAGCTTTGAATGGATTTACCAAAATGTAAAAAGTGATTTGCAATTATCATCCATTTCAGGTGGGACAGATATAATTTCATGTTTTATGCTTGGAAATCCAATGTTGCCAGTTTATGCGGGCGAACTTCAGTGCAGAGGACTCGGAATGAAAGTAGAGGCTTTTGATGAGAAAGGGAATTCCGTAGTTGAGAAAAAAGGTGAATTAGTTTGTACAGAACGATTCCCTTCAATGCCGGCATTTTTCTGGAATGACTCTGAGGGAAAAAAATATAAAGCTGCATACTTTGACTTTTATCCCGGAATTTGGAGACATGGAGATTATATAGAAATAGCAAAATCCGGTGGGGTTATAGTCTACGGTAGATCTGATGCTACTTTAAATCCTGGGGGTATTCGAATAGGAACTGCAGAGATTTACAGAATTGTAGAATCCATGAAAGAAATCAGTGACAGTATTGTTGTTGGTCAAAGTTGGCAGGATGATATAAGAATTATTTTATTCGTGGTTTTGAATGGAAAACTTGTCCTAAATGATAACATGATAAATAAGATAAAAGATAACATTAAAAACTTAGCCTCACCGAAACATATTCCTTCGAAAATTATTCAGGTAAAAGATATTCCCAGAACTTTGAATGGTAAAAAGGTAGAAATTGCTGTTACGCGACTAATAAATGGAGAAAATGTAGAAAACTCAGACGTTTTGGCAAACCCTGAGTCTTTGCAGGAATTCAAAAGAATGTTGAATTTTTTATCAGAATAATTTCTATATTTACCGCCTCATAAATTTGTGGAATATTATGGATTTTACTCAAGAAGAACAAAAGGGGATAATAATAAAACAAGTGCACTTAACTCGTGCAACTAAAGAACATGCGGAAAAGTTTAAGAAATTTTTACTAAAAGATATAAAAGAAGCGGATAGTAAAATCATTGTGGATTTAGGTGAATGTGAATTTATTGATTCTACCTTTATTAGTTCTTTGGTTATAGGTTTAAAAACTATTACTAAAGCAGGAGGATCATTAAACGTAATTGCAGTTCATTCAGATGTCCTTTCAGTTCTTGAATTGACTGGGATGGTAAAGATATTCAATGTCTTTAAAAACCTTAAAGAGGCTATGGCAAGCTTTAACTAAGCTTACACGTTACACTGCTAAAAATTTTTCTTCTTGTATTAATTCTAATTTTGATTTTTCAATAGTTATTTGAATACTTAAGTTTCTAGTGTCTCACTCCAACCAAGTATCCCTGATTTAAGATTATAAACGGTTTTAAATCCTAACTTCTTCATCATTTTTCCAGCATGGTGACTTCTGTTACCGCTTCTACAATACAAATAATAGTTTTTATCTCTATCTAATTTTTTAATATCTTCAACAAAAGATGGATTATAAATATCCATTAAAGTAGACTTAGAAATGTGTCCCTGCGTATACTCACCGGGAGTTCTTACATCAAGAAGCACTCCGTCTTTATCTTCTCTTAACTTTTGTGAGAATTCTGATGAATTAAGATTAATAGGCGAATTATCAAACATTATTTTTTCCCTTAATTTATTTTTATAAAACTTCTTTAATAATTATATAAACTCCCATTGCTAAAACAAACCAACCAAAAGAAGGTTTTAGTTTTGCCCCTGAAATTTTTTTCGACAAAAATGTCCCAATAAATATTCCCGTAACAGCTATTGCAGAAATTTCAAAAAGTAACGCCCAGTTTATAATTTCTCCTCTTCCAATATCACCGGTAAAACCAATTAAAGATTGAATAGCAATAATAAGTAAAGAAGTGCCGACTGCCAATTTCATTGGTAATCTTGCAAACAAAACCAGGGCAGGAATTATAAGAAAACCTCCACCTGCACCAACCAGCCCGGCGAGCGTTCCAACTATTAAACCTTCTGCAAAAATGAATGGATAATTAAATTTAATACTCTTTACTTCAACTTCCGCTCTTTTATCTCTGATCATAGAAATTGCAGCCATCACCATCAGAACTGCGAAAACAATCAAGAGAAATGCTCCTTTTGAAATATTATATCCATTTATAGAAATAATTATTTCCGGTAAAGCAGATATTATAAATTTTCTTGTAATAAAAACTGCAACAAAAGCAGGTATAGAAAAAACTATAGCAGTTTTATAACTCAGAAGATTTTCTCTCATATATTTTATTGAGCCCGCCAAAGCAGTTAGTCCAACTATAAATAGGGAATAAGCCGTAGCTAAAACCGGTTCTATGTTAAATAAATAAACCAAAACTGGGACAGTTAATATCGAACCACCGCTTCCCATTACTCCTAAAGATATTCCAATAAAAACAGCAGAAATAAAACCTAAAATTTCAAGCATTCAATAGTTAAATATTTATTAAGTGAGTATGATGAGTTCCAAATATATAAGATTCTTGATAAGATTTAATATAATTGACTTTCTGGTCACTTTTCTGAACTCTTTATTTTTTTTTTATAAAAGTGATACTTATATTTGAAACTAAATCAAAAACAAAAGAATTTATGTCTCAAAATTATGAAATCGCCATTTTAGGTGGTGGACCCGGGGGATATGTAGCGGCTATACGTGCCAGTCAACTCGGTTTTAAGACAGTTGTAATCGACTATCGTCCTTTAGGTGGAATTTGCCTTAATTGGGGTTGCATCCCCACAAAATCTCTTCTTAAAAATGCTGAAATATACGATGCAATTAAAAATCATTCTGATGATTTTGGAATTAACTATGATAATCTAAGCTATGATTTTAAAAAGATCATTAAAAGAAGCAGGGATATTTCTGATAGGATTACAAAAAACGTTGAGATGCTTATTAAGAAAAATAAGATAGACAGAATAAAAGGTTACGGTAAACTAATTTCAAAAAATGAAATTAAAATTTTCGATGAGAACAAAAAAGAAATTGATAACATTAAAGCTGATAAAATAATAATTGCAACCGGCGCAAGACCAAGAACTGTTGACGCAATTCCTGTTGATAATAAAAATATCATTACTTACTTCGAAGCGCTAAGCCAGGAAGATCAGCCTAAGGAATTAATTGTCATTGGTGCTGGTGCAATCGGAGTTGAATTTGCTTATTTCTTTAATGTACTTGGAACAAAAGTAACTATCATAGAAATGCTTGACGAAATTCTTCCGATAGAAGATAAAGAAGTTTCCCAAACTCTTGCTAAAAGTCTAAAGAAAAGGGGAATTGAAATCTTTACTAAAACAACAGTTGAAAAAGCGGAAGTAAACGGGAAAAAAGTTAAAGTAACTATCAGTGTCAACGGTGAGAAAAAAGAACTTTCTGCTGACAGAGTTCTAAATGCAATTGGTGTTTTAGGAAACGTTGAAGGATTTGGTTTAGAAGAATTAGGAGTTGAACTTTTCAAAAATCACATTAAAGTAAATAAATCTACTTATGAAACGAATGTAAATGGAATTTATGCAATCGGCGATGTGGTTGGTCCGCCGTGGCTTGCACATGTTGCATCTGCGGAAGGAATACATTGTGTTGAAAAGATGAAAGGATTGATTGAACCGGATATTGATTACGGAAGTATTCCAGGTTGTACATATTGCCAGCCTCAAGTTGCAAGCATAGGGTTAACTGAAGAAAAAGCCAAAGAACAAGGTTATAAAGTTAAGATAGGCAAATTTCCTTTTATGGCAAGCGGTAAAGCATTTGCAATTGGAGAGAGAGAAGGATTCGTTAAATTAATTTTCGATGAAAAATATGGTGAACTTTTAGGTGCACATATAATCGGAAGTGAAGCAACTGAAATGATAGCGGAATTGGGAATTGCAAAATCGCTTGAAGCGACAGGTCATTCAATTATGAAAACAATTCATGCTCATCCAACACTTTCTGAATCCGTTATGGAAGCTGCGGCTGCTGCCTATGGAGAAGTAATTCATATCTAATGGAAGATGGTTGATGGAAAATGGATGATGTATTAAAAAATAGAATTCTTAGTTACTGTAATTTAGGATTAACTGATTACCAGGAAGCCTGGGATTTGCAAAGAAAAATCTTTAATCAGGTTGTTTATGGAGAAGCCCAAGATACTATGATTTTACTTGAGCATCCGCATACTTATACACTTGGCAAAGTAGCTGATAAAAAAAATCTGGTAAGTGGAAAAGATTATCTGGAAAAAAATAAAATATCTGTATTTGAAATTGACCGAGGCGGAGATATTACTTATCACGGACCGGGACAAATTGTCGGTTATCCAATCATCAAGCTTGAGGACTGGGAAAAAGATACTCATAAATATTTACGTGCACTTGAAGAAGTTATTATTATGACTTGCAAAAATTATGGACTGGACGCTGGTCGAAATTCAAAGTATACCGGAGTTTGGATTGGCAACAAAAAGATTGCAGCAATCGGTGTGAAAATAAGTCGTTGGGTTACAATGCACGGTTTTGCATTTAATGTGAATACTGATCTTTCTCTTTTTAATGGAATAATTCCATGTGGCATATCCGATAAGGAAGTAACTTCATTAAAAAAAGAAATTGGTAAGGAAATAAATATTTCTGATGTGAAAGTTGCACTGTTGGAGAATTTCAGGACAGTATTTGGTTATGATTTAGTTAACGAAGTAAGCGAAGTAGTATTACGAACTGAGAAAATGCTTAACTAAAATTAACGAAAGGTTTGTAATGGCAAAAAAACAATTCCCTAAAAATGAAGTAGTTGAAAAAAATAATGGACATTTTTCTTCTGATAATGGTAAGAACGGAAAAGCGAAGTCAAATTCCTCTTTACCTTTAGATAAAGAAAAACTTATCGATGTTTTGCGCCTGATGATAAAAACTAGGACTATTGATACCAAGGCAATGAATTTGTTAAGACAGGGGAAGACTTTTTTTCATATTGCCGGCGCCGGGCATGAAGCAGTCCAGGCAGCAGCAGGACTTTATTTTGATCCTAAGAAAGATTGGCTTTTCCCATACTATCGTGATTTAACATTTGTGTTATCAATGGGTATTTCACCATTTGATTTTTTTCTACAATGTTTTGCAAAAGCAGATGACCCCTCAGGTGCGGGAAGGCAACTGCCTGAACATTGGGGACATCCAAATTTGAATCTTCCGGCTCAATCCAGTCCGACAGGAACACAATTTTTGCAGGCGGTAGGTACCGCTCTTGCAGCAAAAAAATCCGGTAAGAATTATGTTACTTATGTAAGCAGCGGTGAAGGAACCACGAGCGAAGGAGAATTTCACGAAGCTGTAAACTGGTCGAGCAGAGAAAAACTTCCGGTACTTTTTTTAATTCAGAATAATAAATATGCTATTTCTGTTCATGTAGAAAATCAAAGCGGCGGTAAAGATGGCTCAATAGCAGAAATGATGGGTGGTTATTCAAATCTTTACAAGGCAAGAATTGATGGGACAAATTTTTCCGAATCTTACGAAGAGATTGGAAAAGCTCTGGAATATATCAGGAGCGGAAAAGGTCCGGCTTTAATTGAAGCTGAAGTTGTAAGATTACTTTCACATTCATCATCTGATGATCAGAAAAAATACAGAGAAGGAAAAGAACTTGAAGAAGATTTAAAGAATGATCCTATTGAAAAACTTTCTAAAATCTTAATTAGTGAAAAGAAAATTACAAAAGAAGAGATAGATAAAATCTGGAAAGACGCTGCTGAGGAAGTTAATAGTGTGGCAGATAAAGCTCAGAAGATGCCAGATCCTGATCCTGCGAAATCTGATTGGTATGTTTTTGATGACAGTGGTACAAAAGATAAACTTGAATATGAAAAATCAGAACCGTCAGGTAAAAAGATTGTTATGGTGGATGCTATTAATCATGCTTTACATGAAGAAGCTCAGGCTAATGATAAAATACATATTTTCGGTCAGGATATTGCCGATAAAAAAGGTGGCGTATTTACTGCAACTAAAGGTCTCTCAACAAAATTTGGTGATAAACGAGTTTTTAATTCTCCTCTTGCAGAGGCAAGTATCATTGGCGTTGCAACAGGCATGGCTTTAACAGGACTAAAGCCTGTTGTAGAAATTCAATTTGGCGATTATATATGGCCTGGTTTTATGCAGATAAAAGATGAGCTTTCAACAATTCGTTATCGTTCCAATAATATTTGGTCTGCGCCGGTAGTTATAAGGGTTGCTGTTGGCGGTTATATACACGGCGGTCTTTATCATAGTCAAAACATTGAATCTTTCTTTGCTCATATTCCGGGAATATATATTGCTTATCCTTCAAATGCTGCAGATGCAAAAGGATTGCTTAAAACCGCTTGTAGAATTAATGATCCTGTTCTTTTTTGTGAACACAAAGGATTATACAGGCAGAGCTCGGCACAATCACTTGAACCCGACGAAGATTATCTTGTTCCGTTCGGTAAAGCTAAAATCGTAAAAGAAGGAAGTGATGTTACAGTCATTTCTTATGGAGTTTCGTTGTGGGATTCTGTTTTAGCGGCTAAAAAATTTGAAGATGAAGGATATTCAGTTGAAGTGATTGATATCAGAACAATTATTCCTCTCGATAAAGAAACAATTTTTAGTTCTGTCAAAAAAACGGGTAAAGCGATAGTAATTCACGAGGATACATTTACAGCAGGCTTTGGAGCAGAGATAGCAGCATTAATTGCAGATAATTGTTTTCAGAATCTTGACGGACCCGTGAAAAGAGTTGCAGCAAAAGATTGTCATATTCCTTATTCCCCAATACTTGAAAGTACAATTCTTCCAAGCAGATCTCATATTTATGAAGAAATAAAAAAACTATTAGAATATTAAAAATAAAAAAGGAACCGCAGGAGAAAAAAAATGGATATCATAATGCCCAAGATGGGTGAGAGTGTAAGTGAAGGAACGATTATTAAATGGCATAAGAAAATCGGCGAAGAAGTAAAACGCGACGAAATTATTTTTGAAATTAGTACAGACAAAGTAGATACTGAAATACCTTCTCCTGTTGATGGTGTATTAATGGAAATCAAAGCAAATGAAGGAGATACAGTTGAAGTAGGAACCGTTGTTGCTGTTGTAAGTGAAAACGGAAGCACACCTGTAAAAAAAGAAGTTGCTGAGAAAAAAGAAACTTATGAAAAGAAGGTTCCGGTCAAAGAAGAGAAACCTGAGAGTAAACAAGCTACAACTCCATCTGGTAATATGATTGATATAGCGTTACCCAAAATGGGTGAGTCGGTTATGGAAGGTACAATTATCAAATGGCATAAGAAAGTCGGCGAGAAAGTAAAAAAAGATGAAACGATTTTTGAAATAAGTACGGATAAAGTAGATACTGAAATACCTTCTCCTGAAGATGGAACTCTCGCGGAAATTTTAGTTGCCGAACAGGAAACAGTTGAAGTGGGAACTATAGTAGCAAGAATTTCTACTGCTGAAGGAGCAGTTATTACAAAATCAGAAACAAAACCTGCTGAAGAAACGAAAACTCCGGCTGTTAAAGTTGAAAAGAAAAAAGAAATAGAAGAACCGACTGCTATGCATGAGAATTTTTCCGGTTCTGTTGCCAGAGATGAAAATAAAGAATCATCTGGTTTCTATTCTCCTCTTGTACTTAACATAGCCAGGAAAGAAAATGTGTCTTTTGATGAATTAAGAAAAATTTAATGGTTCCGGGTTAGAAGGAAGAGTTACTAAAAAAGATATTCTTAATTTTATAGAAACAAGAAAAAAGCAGCCTGCAAAAATAGAAACAGTTCAGGAAGCAAGAAAATCAGTTTCATATCAGCCTGCTTTTTCCAATGATGAGATTGAAAAGATTCCGATGGATAATATCCGGCAAAAAATTATGCAGCACATGGTTAATAGCCGGGATACTTCAGTGCACGTTTCATCTATGCTTGAAGTGGATATGACAAAAATCCATAATTTTATCCAGTCGCACAAGGATGAATACATTAAGAATGAAGGAGTTAAACTTACGTATATGGCTTTTGTAGCAAGTGCAAGTGTGAAAGCCTTAAAAGAATTTCCTCTTGTTAATTCTATAATTGAAGAAAGTACAATCATCAGGAAGAAGTTTATTAATCTTGGAATTGCTGTAGCAATTGAGCCATCAGGACTTATCGTTCCTAATATTAAAGCTGCTGGACAAAAAAATCTCATAGGTTTAGCTCATGACATTAATGATCTCGCAATGAAATCAAGAAATAAAAGACTTACTCCGGATGACATAACAGGTGGAACATTTACAATAACAAACTACGGTGTATTTGGAACGATATTCGGAACTCCGATCATCAATCAACCGGAAGTTGCAATACTTGGCGTTGGTTCTGTTGTTAAGAAACCTGTTGTGATTGAGATTGACAGCACAGATTCAATTGCTATAAGATACATTATGGCATTAACACTTTCTTTCGATCATAGGTTAGTTGATGGAATGTTAGGCGGCAAATTCCTGAAATATTTAAAAGATACACTTGAAAATTTTGATGAAAACATTTTTTAATTCTGTTATTATTAATGAATTAAAATAATGATGGAAAAACTTTGAATATTCAGGTTTCAGTTATTATTGCGGTATATAACAGAAGTGATTATTTAAAATTGGTGCTTGCGGGTTTTGAGAGGCAGACATTAAAAGATTTTGAAATAATTATTGCCGATGATGGGTCCAATGAGAACGTTGTCAAGGAAATAAAAAGCCTTACGGAAAAATATTCTTTCCCGATAACTCATATTTGGCATGAAGATAAAGGATTCAGAAAAAATAGGATTCTTAACAAAGCAATAGTAACGACTTCATCGGAATTTTTAATTTTTATAGATGGTGATTGTGTTCCGCACCGTGAATTTGTGAGAGAATATGTTAAATATAAAAATGATGCGATTTGTTACACGGGTCGCCGGGTTAATTTGTCTGAAAAAATTACTAAAATGTTAACTCCAGATAAAATACGAGATGGATATCTCGAAAGAGGATTAAACCTGATCCCGGATGGAATTTTCGGAAATTCATACGATGTTGAAAAAGGTTTTTACTTCAGAAATAATTTCCTGAGAAAATATTTCAATAAAAAGAAAAGAGGTTTACTTGGTTGCAATTTCTCAATCTATAAGAATGATATGATTAAGATAAATGGCTTTGATGAGAGATATGAAGCTCCTTCAATTGGCGAAGACTCGGATGTACAATATCGTCTCGAACTCCATGGAATTAAAATAAAATCTCTGAATAACATTGCTGTACAATACCACCTTTATCATAAATTACAGGAACGTTTGAAAGTTAACCTTGAGCTTTTTGAAGATGTTAAAAAATCTGGGTTAGCATTTACCCCGTTTGGAATAGAAAAACAGAGTATATAATATTAAGTTAAGTAATTAAGAAATGGATAGATTTTTATGACAGTGTTAAATCAATACCAAAAAACGTTTAAGGAAGAAAAAGAGAAAAGTTCTAATCCTTTAAGCAAAAGACCCGATTGGTTAAAAATTAAACTTCCTACCGGGGAAAATTATACAGATGTGCGGAACCTTATGAGAAGGCAGCAACTTCATACAGTTTGTGAAGAGGCTAGATGCCCTAACATAGCAGAATGCTGGAATGCTAGAACAGCAACGTTTATGATTCTTGGCGATACCTGCACAAGAAGTTGTGGATTCTGTAATATCAAAGTCGGTATGCCCACAGAACTGGATTTAAACGAACCAAGAAGAGTTGCAGATTCTGTAAAAGAATTAAATCTAAAACACGTTGTAATAACTTCTGTAAACAGGGATGAGTTGTGGGAAGGGGGAGCCACAATTTTTAGTGAGTGTGTAAAACTTATTAAAACTGAAATGCCGGATACTACAGTTGAGATATTAATTCCCGATTTCAGAGGTGTGGAAGAAGCTTTTGATATTGTTATGAAGAATCCCCCTGATATATTGAATCACAATCTTGAAACTGTACCAAGACTTTATAAAGTGGTCAGACCCCAGGCAAAATATGAGCGCAGCCTTAATCTAATTAAGTGGTTTTCCCGTGAAGCGGAATCCCGTTTTGAGGGAAAGGAGAGGGGATTAAAAACGAAAAGCGGAATTATGGTTGGAATTGGTGAGCAACCAAATGAAGTGTTTAATCTTATGGATGATCTTGTTGCTCACGGTTGTGATATCTTAACAATAGGACAATATCTCCAGCCGACAAAAAATCATTTGCCTGTTGATAGGTTTGTATCTCTTGAAGAATTTAAGTGTTATAAAGATATCGGATTAGAAAAGGGATTTAAAATTGTTGAATCTTCACCATTAGTACGAAGCTCCTATCATGCCAACCAACATGCAAGGGCAATTTTTTAACATTCGATTATCGGTTTCTTCTTTAGTAAATCTATAAAAGGTCATAAAAACTTAATAAGAGAATATTTATTTCCTAAATAAATATTGTTATCTTCAGTTACCGCTTTAGAGAGGTTGTTATTTAGTTTCTTTTTCTGACTACGTTAATGAGAAAACATTTATTTCTACTGTTCGCCATATTATTTTCTTTTTGTTTCGCGCCAAATCCTGGTGACGACAAAAAATTAGGTAAAGTTTTAAACGACGATAATTCAAAATATACCAACGTAGGGAACATTGGTCTTACCCTAACAAATTTTGGTATGTATGGAAACGGTTTTGCTCTTTGGCCGCAACAGCCAAGTTGTGAATATCCTTTAGGAAGTGGTATTGAACATATTTTTGATGGAAGTTTATGGGTCGGTGGTTTTATTAGCACAGATTCACTTCACCACAATAGGGTTGGTCCTTTCGTAACAACCGGTTCCGTCGATGCATCTTCAGTATCAACACGGGGAGGAGGTTTTGAGTTTACGAATAATCCCGGAAGTTTTATTGTTGAAAGATCTTCACTCTTAAACTCAAGATATTACGATCCTTATGCAATCTCTCACCAGGATTTTATAATGGATTTTGCCGATACCAATCAAACACTTTCAAATGGAGAAACAATCCAGGATCACAATCCTCTCGGTATAGCTGTGCACCAGGAGTGTTATGCGTGGAATTATCCTTTTGCTGATTTTTTTGTGATAATGAATTATACGATTAAGAATGTAACCAAAAAATATATAGACAGTGTTTACGTAGGATTATGGACTGATGCAGTTGTCCGAAATACAAAAATAACATCACCCCGGATTGGTGCGCCATTTTATGATAAAGGTGCTGAAGGATATAGTGATTCGATGAAAATTGCATATACTTATGATGCAACAGGAGACGTAGGGTATACAAATAGTTATATCGGTATTCAGTTTCTTGGTTCCACACCAACCCTGGATAGTGCTTTTACAGTAGGTGAAAATATTATACCTTCTGTAAATTTTGTTAGCTGGCAATATAAAAACACTTCTGATCCGAATTTCTTTTCACCAAGCGTTGATGTTGACAGGTACAGAAAGATGCAGGGATATTTTGGTGGCAGTAACAGGTATAATAATGGAGTAGATCCATCTGCATTAAAAGTTTCATCAAATCGTTCAGAGTTAATAACAAATGGTTCTTTCAAACATATTGCACCGGGAGATTCCATTAATGTTGTCTTTGCAATCGTGTGTGCAAAAAAATATGGTACGGATGCAGCTTCATTAGATACTAAAGAACAAAAATTAAATTTATATTCAAATGCCGAATGGGCACGGAGAGCATATTTTGGTGAAGACAGAAACAGGAATGGAATACTTGACGCGGGTGAGGACCTTGATGGAAATGGAAAAATTACCAGATATATTTTGCCGTCACCTCCTCTTACTCCAAAAGTAAAAGTTGTTCCCGGTAATCAGAACGCAACTATTTATTGGGATAACCGTGCCGAGTCTTCTGTTGATCCGATATCAGGCAAAAAAGATTTTGAAGGGTACAGGCTTTATAGAACTGAAGCCGGGTTTGATCTTAATCTTGCTCAGGATGCTTTATCATCGCTTGTTACTCTGGCTCAATTCGATAGTACAAACAATGCATTTGGTTTTAATACGGGTTTTTCGAAAGTTAAATTAAAAGAGCCAGTCACATTTCCAGGCGATACTACTAAATATTATTACAAATTTGATCTTGATAGTTTATTAAATGGCTGGCAGTATTTGTTTTCTGTAACAGCGTTCGATAAAGGTGATCCTGATAATAATTTAGAGAGCCTTGAATCAAGCCCGATTGCATCAATGAACCGGATACTTCCCGGTACATTACCAAATGATAGAGATACAGCTCAGATAGGTGTTTATCCCAATCCTTATTACGGTAATGCATATTGGGATGGAAGCACTGAACGGTTAAGAAAAATATATTTTTATAATCTTCCTTCTGAATGCGAGATTACCATTTATACTCTTTCGGGTGATATAGTAAAAAGGATTGAACACCATCAGAATAATAATGGCTCCGACATAAAGTGGTTCCAGACTTATGCAAGTTCCGGTAATCAAATAATGACTGGAGGAGAAGATGCTTGGGATCTTTTATCAGACAATGACCAGGCAATTGCTACAGGTTTGTATTTATATACTGTAAAAGATTCTAATACCGGGGATATTAAAAGAGGAAAATTTTTAATAATAAAATAGTAAAGGAGTAATTATATGAAGTGCAAATTACTTGTTGTGTCATTTTTCATTGGAGTGGGAATATTATTTGCTCAGTCAGGCAATAAATTAGCTAAGACCAATGATCATCCACTAGTTTCAATTCATGATATTCAATATATAGATTCTGTAGATACAAAGGGTTATCAACATTCACCTCTGGAAGGTGATACTGTAACTGTTAGAGGTGTTATAATGATTAAAACATTAGTTGACCCTGACACTGCAAGAACTCCTATTATGTATTATGGTGCTGCCTGGGGTTCTTATTTACAAGATACTACCCAAGGACAATCTTGGGGTGGTATAAATCTTTACCAGCAAGACACGTCAGTTGCTAATCAGCCAACCCTATTCGATATAGCCAATGATGGCGATTATGCTGAAGTCACAGGTGTAGTAACAAACTATGGTCAAACAAATGAATTAAAACTCCTTGTTAATCCTCCTACTGCAATCACTTATTTGGATAATTTTGGGAGACCGGATCCTATTCAGCTAACTGTTGCTGATTTTATGAAGGATAATAATCAAGAAGTAAAAAGTGGCTTTCAATATTCAGGTATGTATGTAGAAATACACGATGTAACTTCTGCAAACAGAAATGCAAGTAACGGAGCTTTCAATGCGTATGACTCAGACGGGAATTATGTTATTGTTTATCCGCAATCAAGGTACTACAGATTAGATCATAAATTACCATATTCAAATTATCAACCGCCAGCAGATGGAACGTATATCAGTTCTATAAGAGGAATAATTTCCGTTTATAATGATGTATTTGAAATACTTCCCATCTATCCGGAGGATATTGTTATAGAATCGGTTCCCCCAACATTTTCTGACGTTAAAAGAAGCCCGGTAGCAGTAGGCACAAATCAACCAGATACAGTTTCCACTAAAGTAGAAGGACATACAGGACATGTTTCTAATGTACAGATTCACTACAGGATGGATAATGAAGATAGAGTAACTTCAGATATGACTCAGTCGTTAAGTGATGAGACTGTTTATTATGCAGTCATACCGGGAATAAGTAAGGACTCTACAGTTGTCGACTACTTTTTTACAGCAGAAGATGATTCCAATTTAGTTGGTTATACACCATCTGACACAGTAAAGGGTAATTATTTCTATCAAGTAAATGATTCTCCTTTAACAATTCGCGATGTGCAATACAGTCCATTGGGAAGTGGCTACAGTTCATACAATGGTTACTATGTTACGCTTTCGGGAATTGTAACAGCCGATACTTCGGATATTCCCGGATTTGGAAGCAGCACCCCACTGCGTGTTTATATGCAGGATGGAACTGGTCCCTGGAGTGGGATAATGATCGGAACTTTAGGAATAAATGGTGCCGATGTTTTGAAGTTTAAACGAGGAGACAATGTTACATTGACTGGAAGAATAATGGAAAATTATAGTGTAACTGCAATTGATTCTTTAAAAGAAATTGCTGTTAATTCACATAATAATCCTTTACCTGAGCCTGTGGATTTACAGACCGGGGATATAGGAGAAACAAGCGGTGGCGATGTAAGTGCAGAACAGTGGGAAAGTGTTTTAATTGATTATAAAAATGTTGTGGTTACGGACCAGAATGCAGATCCCACAACTAACTATGGTGAAAGTTTTATAAACGATGGTTCAGGTAACGCAAGAATAGAATTTCAGGATGGTAATCATAATTATTATAACAACTGGGATACTACTTTAGCAGGCAATCCTTCTAACATCCTGGTAAAATTAAATTCTTCGTTTTCTGAAATAAGCGGAGTTTTATTTTATTCCCATAGTTATTATAAGATTGTTCCAAGGCAAAATGATGATTTTACGGGATTTGTTGTCGGTGTTAGTGATGAAAAATTTGTCCAGCCGACAACATATACACTTAAACAGAATTATCCGAACCCGTTTAACCCATCTACAACAATAGAATATTCTATACCGAAGGAAAGCGTGGTTTCGGTTAAGATATTTAATATTCTTGGGCAGGAAGTAAAAACTTTAGTAAATGAAAGCGAAGCACCTGGAAATTATAGTATTAAATTTAATGCAAGCAATTTAAGCTCAGGAATTTACTTCTATAGTTTTAGAGCAGGGAATTATTATCAGGTAAAGAAAATGATGTTGTTAAAATAAGAAACAAACCCCCGGAGTTTTCTCCTCTTCTGAGAGAAACTCCGGGATTATAGAAGTATATGTTAAAAGCTGTAAAAATAATTTCTATCATCTTCCTCGTATTTGTATATCTTTCCTGTACAAAGGAAGTAGTTGATAATCCAATTGGTAATCAGCCGCCGCATACGGGACTTTTTCTCTATCCCGATTCGTCAATCAGCAGTCAGCCTAGTAAGATTGATGTTCATTGGTGGGGTGATGATCCCGACGGATTTGTTATCGGATATTATTTTTCCTGGGATGGCAAAAATTGGTCATTTACCAAATCTAATGACAGCCTTTTTGCTTTACAGGTAGGAATAGCTGATACAAATTATGTTTTTCAGATCTCTGCTGTTGATAACGGGGGCAATGGTAATTATGATAAAGATATTAATCAAAACGGAATTGACTACGGTCCGGAACCATTTACGGATAAAAACAATAATGGTGTTTGGGACCAGGGAGAAAGTTTTGTTGATATCGGTTTAATTGATTCTAATCCGGCTAGTGCTAATTTCCCTATTAAAAATTCTGCACCAATTATAAAATGGGATCAACTAACTGTTTTGCCGGATACTTCTTTTCCTGTGATGTCATTTGGCTGGGATGCCAGCGATATAGATGGTGATGGGACTATTCTTAAAATAAATATTGCACTTAATGATACATCTAATCCTGGCAATATTGTTTCTCTCGATGGAAGTGTTAGAAATATTTCTGTCAGGACAACTGATTTCACATCTTCTTCACCTTTAACAGAAATTTTAATAGGAGGTTTGGAATCAAATATTGCACAGCAAAAACTGCCAGGTATGACATTAAACGGAAATAACAGGTTATATGTACAAGCCGAAGATATTTCCGGAGCAAAATCTGAGTTTATAGAGTTGCCGGGAAACGATAAAACCTGGTATGTAAGAAAACCGAAAGGAAATCTTCTTATAGTTGATGATTATATTACACTGGATGATGCTGCGTCATTTTATTCCCAAATGTTCAGCGACAGTCTTAATCTGAAAAACAAATACGATGTTTATGACTTTCATAATCAAACGCCTCCTTATTTAAATGTTACATTCTTACTAACATTAAAACTCTTCAAGTATATCTTTTGGTATACAGATAATAATCCATCTTTAGATTTGTTGAGCGCTACAACTCAAAATTATATTGGAAGCGGTGGAAAAATGGCTTTCTCTATGCAGTTTCCACAAGCAATCGATCTGGCTGCTATCCAAAGCTTTTTACCAATTAGAACCGACTCAAGTGGCTCTAAAACCACGTTATTTAGTGGTGCTAAAATTTCATCAGATACTACTCAACCTGAATATCCTGACTTAGAGTTAAACTCTAGTATTTATAGAGTAAAGTCATTTTATCTAAACCCCTTAGGAGGCATCCCGATATATTATTTCCCGAACAATGAATTAAAAGGTTATATCGGCTTTACAGACTTAGATAAGAAATTGTTTTTCATAGGTGTTCCTTTAAATAAAGCAAATGGCGGAAGTGCTAATGTGAAAAGCTTACTTAACAAAGTATTCTTCCAGGATTTTGGATTAACACCATGATGAAAAAAATTATACTGATTGTTTTCTTTTTCGTACTTGTACTAAGTGAAACTAATTATAGCCAAAACAACGGTAAGCTTATTGGTAAGATTACCGATGAAGCGAATAACGAACCTTTAATCGGTGTTAATATTATTTTCAAGGGAACATACTACGGAGCTGCCACAGATGTTAATGGTCGTTTTACTGTGGATAATATTACACCGGGAAATTATGATATCAAAATTTCTTTTATTGGTTATAAGCCGGTAGAGTATACAGGTTTTAAAATTGAAGCGGGAAGAACTACTGAATTAAACGTTAAGATGAGCGAATCGGCGTTAACGCTGGACCGTGATGTTGTTGTCGTAGGCTCAAAACCTCTCCTTGATGTTGAGGAAACTCAAAGCAAAAAAACAATCTCTTCAGAAGATATTGAAAATGCGGTAGTTGAAAACATTTCTGACGTAGTTGCACAACAGGCAGGAATAGTTAAATCGGATAATGAAATTCATATACGTGGAGGCAGAAGTTATGAAAACGCTTTTCTGCTTAACGGTGTTTCTATCCAGGATCCTTTAGCCGGTACCGGGTTCGGTCTTCAGTTAAGTGCAAATGCTGTTCAGGAAGTAGATGTTATTACTGGCGGATTCAATGCAGAATACGGACAAGCGACCTCAGGTGTTGTAAACGTGAAAACAAAAGAGGGAAGTGACAAATACAGCGGTTATATTTCTTATAAAACAGATAATCTCGGGAGCAGTTCTTCACCACATATATTTAATAGTAAAACATTAGAAGTTGATCTTGGCGGAGCTGAACCAATAACATCGTTTCTGTTGCCACAGATTGGAATTGAAATTCCCGGTAAGGTTTATTTCTTCGGGAGTTTTTATTCCGGCTTTTCTGATGGAATTACACAAGGTTATTATAAACCTACTGCAGGAAGACTTTATTCTTCTACTTTTTATGGAACGAGATTCGCACCAGAAGCTAACAATGATTGGTACTTGCTTGGCAATCTTACTTACAAACCCTCTCCAACATTTAAAATTAATTATTCTTTCAACCAATCGGTTTCAATAAGTCAGAATACCGGTGCTCTTCAAACTAATCTTGAATTCGTTGAACCAAGTCCCGGTTATCAATATGAATTTCAGAATATTCTAACAAATGCTAACGTATTTACTCATAATACAAAATACAGTTCTTTAAGTATAACACACACATTAAATGCAACAACTTATTATGATCTAACTCTTGGTTACTTTTATACAAATCTTCGGGTAGATGCAAATGGTAAGAAGTGGTACGACTATGTTCAACCTAAAGATATTCCGAACTTTCCTGTGGAATACTACAATCTTGGTCATGATACAATTGGAGTTATACCAGGAGATGGATTCTGGGATCTTGGGAATCCTTACACCTGGCATGATCATTATGTAAATGAGTTTTCAATAAAAGGAGATATAACAAGTTTCTTTGATGAGAAGAATAAATTCAAAGCCGGCTTTGAAACAAAATTTCAGGAAATGCAGCTAATAGATATTTATCAGCCATGGGTTGGTGAATTGGGTTTGAATAACGATATATATAAAGTTTACCCGGCTATGGGAGCCTTTTATGCTCAGGATAATATAAACTTTAGCGGAATGATTCTAAATTTTGGATTAAGGTTAGACTATTGGTTCCCCGGTAAATATGTAGATGATGCTGTGAACAATCCTGATGTTATTACTGTTCCGGATCAAACACGACAGGATTATAAGAATGATACTTTTGGATGGTTCGGTGGAAGAAGATTTAAAGCAAGACTCAGTCCACGGATTGGAATATCCCACCCGGTTTCTACCAACCAGACATTATTTTTCTCTTACGGACATTTTAGTAAATGGCCAAGACCGCAATTCGTTTATGCTAAATTAAGTCCTTTAAATGCTCAGTCATCTTTTCAGAAATTTGGTAATCCAGATTTGAATCCTGAAACAACAGTTGCTTATGAACTCGGTTTAAAAACTCAGTTTACTCCAAATGATGTTCTTACAGTTACTGCTTATTATAAAGATATTTTTGATTATATAAATACAAGATCTGCTAAAATATCTTCTGCAAGATTTATTAGCCAGAATTTTATTACTTATGTTAATTCCGATTACGCACGCTCACGCGGAATTGAAGTAGAATTTAAAAAGAGAATTGGAGATTGGTTTAATGGTTCTGCTTCAGCAACTTATGCAATAGTTACAGGTAAAAGTTCTTCAGCTTCTGAAGGTGCTTTAGTTCTGCAAGGTGATATTAACGAATCCGTTAAAGAAAAATATATGCCATGGGACAGACCGATAACGGCTTCTTTAACTACCAATTTTTATGTTGGAAAAGATAAGGCATTATTCGGTTTTGGAAACGGTATTCTTGACGATTACAACCTTTATATAAGATTTTTCCTTGAATCCGGCAAAAGATATACGCCGGCGTATTTCACAGGATATGATGGAGAAGGCAGACCAATATATATTGCTTCTACAACGGATCTTTATACCGATGTTGGACAAAACTGGTTTTGGATTGATTTAAATTTTGAAAAGTATTTCCCGATTGGAGATCTCAATTTTTCATTTAATATAGAAATAAACAATTTATTGGATATAAAAAATTCGGCAATAATTAATCCCGCGACAGGTAAGGCTTATGACAGCGGTGATCCTGTCCCTTATAGCTGGAATGATCCTAATTATCCCGATTTACAATTACCAATTTCTCCGTATCCTTTTGACCCTTCGAGATATTTAACAAGAAGAAATGTGAAGTTAGGACTTAGCTTAAAGTTTTAAGAATGAAGAAAATATTAATTGTCATAATTTTGTTAACTGCTTTTATTGAGACCAAAGCACAACTCTTTCCTAATCTGGGAGGACAAAGAGCAGGGATTTCTACAGCAGAATTTTTGAAGATTGGTGTGGGAGGAAGAGCAACTGCAATGGGCGAATCTTTTATCGCAATTGCTAATGATGCATCGGCATTATACTGGAATCCCGCGGGATTGGTTCAGTTTGATCAAAACCAGTTAATGTTTTCTCACAATCAATGGGTTGTAGATATTTATCACGATTTCTTTGGAGGTGTTTATCACCTTGATGCTACTAATGCAGTTGGAGTTTCATTTATATCACTTTCGACAAAGGACATGCCTGTAACAACGGAATTTGCTCCATTTGGTACCGGGGAATATTTCGGCTATGGTGACATTGCTTTTGCAGTTTCTTATTCAAGAAAGATGACGGATAAATTCAGTTTCGGTGGAACTGTGCGATACATTGAAGAAACATTAGATAAATTAAAAATGCGCGGCGTGATGATCGATCTCGGAACATATTACTGGACAGGTTTGGGATCTACAAGATTTGCTGTAACAGTTTCTAATTTTGGGAATCAACTTGCACCCGATGGCAAAGTTGTATTAGTAGGTAAAAGAGAAAAATCAGACTGGCAATCTTTTTCACCTCCGACAATTTTCCGTATTGGTTTTGCTTTTGAACCATACGAATCGGGAGATAATAGAATTACAACATCAATACAGTTAAATCATCCGAACGATAATAGTGAGAATGTTGTTACAGGGTTTGAGTATAGTTGGAAAGACATAATCTTTCTTAGAGGTGGATATAAATTTAATGTTGATGAACAAAATTATTCTTTTGGGTTCGGAGCGAATATTCCTTTAAGAATTGCATATTGTACAGTGGATTATTCCTTTTCCAATTTTGAAAGATTAGGCAATGCACAAAGGTTTTCAATCATCTTAGGTTTTTAATGAGTAGAGATTATCTTTTAATATTTCCAAAATTGAAAAAGCTTATAATAAATTTTAAGCATGAATGCATGAATGATTGGAAGCATGTGAAAAACATGCAATCATGCAATCATGCAAAATCTCGTTTACTGAACTTTACGCTATATTTAATTTTAATTATTCCGTTACTATTTGGTTGTGGTGATAAATTCGATGTTAGTCAACTAACTTCCAGTGGAGGTAATGCTAATATCGCAGGGGATACTGTTTACATTCAGATAAATCCGCCATGGACTGGCTTTAATAAACCACAGGATATGATTATTGGGAGAGAACCTTTTGTTTATGTAGCAGATACTTACAACGACCGGATAGTTATGCTGAATCTTAATGGTGATATCCTTGGAACAAGAACGATAAAAAGACCTGTTGCATTGGCGCAGGATTATAAGTTAAACTTAATCATATGTGCTGAAATAGATACTGTTGTAAAAGGGCAAACACAAACATTCGGTGCTGTGTATAAATTAAATCTCGTAGAAGCAGGTCATCAAATTGCAACTGCTCCAATAACCAAATTATTGCCGCGAACTTCTGATCTTAATTATCCCGACAGGAGCTACACAGCCGTAACAGTTTTTTATAATAATATGTTTTACGTTGCCAGAACCGGTCCTGCAAATACAAGTTTTGTTGATCCGGACAATTCAATCTTACAGTTCGTTCCAAAGAGCTTGTATGGCGGCGGCGAAGGCGATACTTTGATAGGAAGAGTCCCTAATATTGATCCTATCAGTTCTGGTTTGGTTTCAGCTAATCAGATTAGTTCTCTTACTTCATTTAATAGAAAGAATATAGATTTTATAGAAACATTGACCGGTAACAACAGTTTAAAAACTCAATGGCTCACCTATGTTGTTACTCCCGTTTCTGCAGATTACGAAGCAAGACTGACACCCTCAAATGGTGGTGCTTTAATGAGTCCTAACAAATTTATCCAGCCGGAAGGTTCATGTCTTGATGATGCTGATAATATCTACGTTGTAGATGCTCAAAAAGACAGTGTGTACAAGTTTACTCCTCTCGGAGATGAATTACAATCATTCGGAGGTCCGGATGTATTTAATGAACCTTATGCTGTTGCATATTTCGATAGGATACTATATGTAGTAGATTCAGGCAATGACAGAATTCTGAGATTTATTCTTTCCACAGATATCAGATAAAAAAAACAGCTTAAAATTTAAAATGAAAAAAATTATTCTTTTATTACTTTTTACTTCTTTAATCCATTCTCAGAGTGTTGTTCCCATAGCAGATTTAAGAATGAATGATGCCAACGGTGTTCCTGTTAATGTTGGACAGGCATTTACAGTTTCAGGTATTGTTACATGTTCGGATCAATTTGGGAGTCCAAGTAATATACAGGATGCAACAGGCGGTATTTCTGTATATGGCAGTACATTTACAAGCCAGGTTTCACTTGGCGATTCGGTTACGATTACATCAACCGTATCTGCTTTTAACGGACTGACAGAACTTGACTTCACTAGTTCCGGTTCTTCAGTTATTATTGGTACCAACACCCAGGTTCCTGACCCTACTGTTCTTACAATAAATGATATTGCATCCCAGGAGTGGAATGGCTTTGAAGAATATGAAGGATCATTAGTTCGTATTAATAATGTTACGATTTCAGGTTCTGGTAACTTTGCCAGTGGGACAAATTATGATATTACTGATGCCACAGGCACATTAACATCCGGACTTAGAATTGACAATAATGTTACATCAATTATAGGTTCTCAAATTCCAACTGGGCAAGTAGATATTATAGGGATTCTCGGGCAATATGATCCATCTTCACCATATAGCACAGGTTACCAGTTACAGCCAAGATTTATACAGGATATTATTTATGATGGGGCTCCGTTAATTCTTACACCGGTTTATGCTTCAAACATCAGTACAACATCTTTTACAGTTTATTTTAATACCGCAAGAAATGGTAACAGCCAGGTAAAATATGGATTAACTTCCTCACTTGAATTGGACTCCGTCGTAGCTAACGATGACACAACTATACATTCTATAACTATATCCGGTCTTGAACCGTTTACGCAATATTACTTCAAAGCCTATTCAACTAATGATGTTGGTACAAGCTCAAGTTCTCTCTACTCTGTAAGAACCGCTGCGTTAAATCCAACCTCAGGAACAATCAATGTTTACTTTAATTTTCCGGTTGATACTACAGTAGCAATTCCAGGAAATGCTGCAAAAGGGAATGTTAATTTTCAGGAGAAGCTGATCGAAAGAATAAACCAGGCAACTTATTCAATAGATCTGGCTCTTTATAGTTTTTCAGGAATGCAGGAAGTTGCCGATGCTCTTGTACTTGCAAAAAGCAGGGGAGTAAAAATAAGAGTCGTTTACGATCACCGCTCCACGGATTACCCGATTCAGAATTCAATGCAAATATTAATTAATAATGGAATCCAGATAAGCCAGCGTCCACCTGAGACCCAGGCATTTCCGGGTATAATGCATAATAAGTTTATAATCTTTGATGCGAGAGATACTGTTGCCTCAAACGATTGGTTGTGGACAGGCTCGTGGAATGTTACATCAACTGAATTGAACTGGAAAAATAATGTGGTAGAAATAAATGATCCGGCAATAGCTTCAGCTTATACTACAGAGTTTGAAGAAATGTGGGGAAGCAATACCGATACTCCCAATTCATCTAACGCAAAATTCGGATATCAGAAAGTTGATAATACAACGCACAATTTTACTATTGGAGGAAGAGAAATAGAAAGTTATTTCAGCCCATCTGATGGGACAACTAGTAAAATAATTTCTCAAATAAACTCGGCTGATCACAATATTTATCTTGCTCAGTATGTAATTACAAAAGATGATATAAGGCAGGCAATAATTTCACGTTATAATTCAGGTATGAACGATCTTAGAGGAGTTGTTGATCAAATTGGGGTGAGTGGAACTGAGTTTTACACTTTGCAAAATTATGGAGAGATGTTTGAAAATCCTTCCCCAACTCTTCATCATAAATACGGAATTATTGATGCTTCTTATGCTGATAGCGATCCAGTTGTGATAACTGGTTCACATAATTGGTCCTCTGCGGCTGAGAATGATAATGATGAAAACACTTTAATAATACACGACGTGTATATTGCAAACCAATACATGCAGGAGTTCAAAAAAAGATATAATGATGCCGGAGGTACAGGTGCCTTCGTCGTTCCAACTCCTCTTCCGGTTGAACTAGTTTCATTTAATGCTTTTGTCGAAAAAAGAATTGTGGAATTAAAATGGTCGACTGCTACAGAATTGAATAACTCCGGTTTTTATGTAGAAAAATCTTACGATGATCAGAACTGGTTTTCTTTAGGATTTGTTGAAGGAAAAGGGACTTCGAGTGAAATAAATAATTATTGTTTCTATGACAGCGTTTACATGCAGAGTGTTCAATATTACAGGTTAAAGCAAACAGATTTTGACGGAACTTTTCAATATTCAAAAATTATTGAAGTGAATTCGAATTC
This sequence comes from uncultured Ignavibacteria bacterium, assembly GCA_963727535.1. Lineage (GTDB taxonomy): Bacteria > Bacteroidota > Ignavibacteria > Ignavibacteriales > Ignavibacteriaceae > RBG-16-34-14. Next base: position 393,915 of record CAVSGR010000001.1, on the reverse strand, counting down.
GGCTTCATTCACTTTTCAATTATATCAGAATTACCCAAATCCATTTAATCCCGTTACAACAATAAAGTTTGAGATTCCATCCGAAAGTGAGATTGCCCTCACATTATATGATATGCTCGGCAGGGAAGTTAAGACCTTATTTAAGGGAAAAGCTCCTGCAGGCACTATGGCAGTCGATTTTAATGGTGATGGACTTCCCAGTGGGGTTTATATTTATAGGCTAAAAGCGGAGAATTTTATGGCTTCAAAGAAGCTAATTTTAATTAAGTAAAAACCTGTAACTCCTTTCCATATATTTATTTGGAAATACTTTGGTAACATCGTATTTTTAATACTTAAATTTTAAAAAATTAAGGACCAAAAATGCCCGAAAGTAGAGCAGAACATAAAGGAAAAATTATAGAGGTAATCGGACCTGTTCTTGATATAGAATTTGAAGAACAACACTTGCCTAAAATTTATAATGCAATCAGCATACCCCGTACAAACACAGAAGGAGAGAAAAACGATCTTATAGTTGAAGTTCAACTGCATCTGGGAGAGAATACAGTTCGTGCTGTTGCTATGGACTCCACTGACGGGCTTGTTCGCGGAATGGATGCTTTCGATACCGGTGAACCTATTTCTGTTCCGGTAGGGCCAAATACTTTAGGCAGGCTATTAAATGTAACAGGGCAGGGAATTGATGGATTAGGAGAAATCAAATCTGAAAAAAGATATCCAATTCATAGAGATGCTCCAAAGTTTAAGAACCTTTCAACTAACACAGAAATTTTCGAAACAGGTATTAAAGTTATAGATCTTATTGAACCTTATTCCAAAGGTGGTAAGACCGGGCTTTTTGGTGGAGCCGGAGTTGGTAAAACAGTTATTATCCAGGAACTTATTCATAACATTGCCCAGGAACATAGCGGCTACTCTGTTTTTGCCGGAGTTGGAGAAAGAACCCGTGAAGGAAATGATCTCTGGCTCGAGATGAAAGAATCGGGTGTGCTTGAAAAAACTTCTTTGGTATTCGGGCAGATGAATGAACCACCGGGAGCAAGATTGAGAATCGGTTTGACTGGTTTAACAATTGCTGAATATTTCCGTGATGAAGAGGGAAGAGACGTCCTCCTTTTTATAGATAACATATTTCGTTTTACACAAGCTGGATCAGAAGTTTCGGCTTTACTAGGTCGTATGCCTTCTGCTGTTGGGTATCAGCCTACACTTGCATCTGAAATGGGTGCATTGCAGGAAAGAATTACTTCTACGGATAAGGGTTCTATTACTTCCGTACAGGCTATTTATGTGCCAGCAGATGACTTAACAGATCCGGCACCGGCTGCAGCTTTTGCTCATCTTGATGCAACAACAACATTAAGCCGACAAATTTCCGAGCTTGGTATTTATCCTGCGGTTGATCCTCTTGATTCTACTTCAAGAATTCTTGAACCGGGAATTATTGGCCAGGAACATTATGATGTTGCCAAAAGATGTAAAGAAATTCTTCAACAGTATAAGGATCTTCAGGATATTATTAATATTCTTGGAATGGATGAATTATCCGATGAAGATAAAGTTGTTGTAAGAAGAGCAAGAAGAATACAAAGGTTTTTTAGTCAACCTTTCCATGTTGCAGAACAGTTTACAGGCTACAAAGGCAAGTATGTTAAGCTCGAAGATACAATAAGAGGGTTTAAAGGAATAATTGAAGGTAAGTATGATGATCTTCCCGAATCAGCTTTTATGTATGTTGGGACAATCGAAGAAGCAGTTGAAAAAGCTAAGAAGATGAGTGAATAATGGCGGCAGAAGCTCTTTATCTTGAAATAATAACTCCTGCAAAAAGTGTGTACAAAGGGAATATAGAATCAGTTACTATCCCCGGAGTTAAAGGGAGATTCCAGGTCCTAAAAAACCATGCTCCTTTAATAAGTGTTTTTGAAATCGGGCTCATTAAAATAAAAGTGGATGATAAAACAACTAAATATTTTGCGACCGTGCGGGGGAACTGTAGAAGTTTTAAAAAACAATGTTCTTGTTCTTGCAGATGCATTAGAAGCTATTGAAGAGATTGATGTTGAAAGAGCGCAAAGAGCAAAAGAGAGAGCGATAGAAAGATTGACACAAAAAACTGAAGATACTAATATTGAAAGAGCAAGAGTTGCACTTGCCAGGGCTGTTAACCGATTAAATTTAGTTGAAAAGTATATCAGGGCAGAAGCTTAATTTATATAACCATCTCCCATTACAATTGCCCCTGTCGTATATCTTTCTGAAATCTTTTTTTCAAGAACCATCAGATGCTTGAGTAAAAAATTCATTCTGTCGTTTTCCTTTTTTAAGGAAAGAAGCTTTTGTCTCTGTTTTAGATTTAAGCCTGATTTTTCAGCTATTTTGAAAGATTTAAGGGAAGTGTCATTATAATTTTTCCAGAATGAATCTTCTAATTCAAAATTTATTTTCCTGATAATTCCTTCAAAATTTTCACGAAGCTCTTGTAAAAGAAGAGTATTAATTTCATCAGAATCATCCCTATATTCATCTATTGTTGCAACCATATATCCATCAGGATGATTGGTTTTCCGAAGAGTTTTAAATCTGCTGATGCCTTTTACGATAATATCCATTTCACCATTTTCTTTTTCTCTTTTAACCTTTACAATTTCTACGTAACTGCCGACCTTTGACATTTCACTTAAAATAAGGCTAACAATACCAAAACCTTTTTTTTCATCAATACATTTGTTTATCATCTTCTTATATCTCTCTTCAAAAATGTGTAAAGGTACTTTTGAAAAAGGAAATACAACAAGGCTTAAAGGAAAAATAGGAATTGTATTGTTCATTAGATTTGAATTAAGTGCCGGACTAAATCCGGCACCGTAAAATAAATTAAATATTATCTGTTACTTAGCGTCAGCGAATCTTTTGGAAACTTCTTCCCAATTTATAACGTTCCACCAGTTTGCTATATAATCGGGACGTTTATTTTGGTACTTTAGATAATAAGCATGTTCCCAAACATCAAGACCAAGAATTGGAGTGCCTTTTACTTCAGCAATATCCATTACAGGATTATCCTGGTTTGGTGTAGATGTTATCGCAAGCTTATCGCCGCTTAGAATAAGCCACGCCCAGCCTGAACCGAAACGTGTTGCAGCGGCTTTACTGAATTGTTCTTTAAAAGATTCAAATGATCCGAAAGATGAAGTAATAGCTTCACCTAAAGGACCTTCCGGCTGAGCGCCGCCGCCTTTTTTCATTATTGTCCAGAACAGTGAATGATTGTAATGACCACCACCGTTATTTCTTACTGCAGTAGGCAGACCTGAAACTTTCTTAAGTAAATCTTCGAGAGATTTTCCTTCCATGTCTGTTCCTGCAACTGCATTATTCAGGTTATTAACATAACCGTTATGATGTTTGGTGTAATGAATTTCCATTGTAGTCTTATCTATATAAGGCTCTAATGCGTCATAGTCATAAGGTAACTTGGGCAATTCAAATTTTCCCATTAAACTCCTCCTTCTGGTTTGATTAGATATTTTTTCGAGTGATTTTGTTAAAGGTTCAAGACCCGCTACAAGCGGGATAGTTCCAATAGAAAAAATAAAATTTCTTCGCTTCAATTTTGCACCTCGTAAATCAGCGATTTATACTGAAAACGATTCTCCACATCCACAGGTTTTAGTAGCATTTGGATTGTTGAAAATAAATCCTTTACCGTTTAATCCATCTGTAAAATCGAGTTCCATTCCGGTTAAATAAAAAAGACTTTTACCATCCACAAAAAGCTTGACTCCACTTTCTTCAATTATAGTATCACCTTCGCGTGATTCTCCGTCGAAACCGAGTGAATAAGTTAATCCGGAACAGCCGCCACCTTTTACTCCGACTCTTAAACCGTAGTTTTCAGGAACTTTATTCTCTTTCATTATTGCTTTTACCTGATTAACGGCTTTTTCAGTAATTCTTATTTCGGTTTCATTCTGAACGTTAGTCATATTATACCTTATTGTTTGTTTAACTAAGTAACAAAATTATTTGAAATATTCAAGACATCCGTAATTATAACGGATCGCCCGGTTCTGTTGTGATAAATTCCGGGAACTCTACTTTCCATGTTTTATCGGATGTTTTTACAAATATTCCTTGCTCCTCCAGTAATTTGGCATACTCTTCAGCAATTTGCTGGGAATCAGAATAGGATATTTTCTTTCCTTTTTTTTCAAAGTATCCTTTTATTCCATAATGAAGATCTCTGAAAAAGAAGTTAGAGTTATGAAAAACCGGGAACTTAGCTCTTAAATAACTCAGGAAAACCTGTTGCTCAGATTTTAATTGCTCGAGATATTTATCTATTTTCTTCATATTATCCCCTTTATATTATTTCTGTAACAGTTATGTTTTTTAATAAATTATCAATTTTACCTTGTACTTTAATTAGCGGATCTCTTATCATACAGCAATCATAATGTTCACAATCTTCAACGGAACTTCCCTCCAACATACAATTGGTTATTTGATGTCTTGGTTCGACCGCGGAAATGATATCGATCAATGATATATCCGAAGTACCCTTACTAAGTTTATAACCGCCCTTTGCTCCCTGGGTTGAAAGTATAACATTATATCTTGTCAACTGCTGAAGAACTTTAGACACAAGCCCATAAGGCAGATTATAACTAAGTGCAATTTCTCTTGCTGTTACGCAAGCTCTATTCTGCTGTAAAGCGATATACTTTACTGCCATCAAAGCATATTCAGATCTTTTAGATAATTTTAACATCAAATAAGACTTCTTTAGTCGGGTATAAAAGTATAGAAAAATTGAAAGAAATACAAGATTTGGTTCAGGAGATGTTTGCATTTGATTAATACTTACAACTTATATTTTTTGAGCAAGAGAAACAAGAGGAATGCAGCGTAAAACTGTAATTTATGCATGCTTGCATGAAAGCTTGGTTGCATGGTTTCAAAATTGATATGCATTCATACAATCATGCAGTCATGCAAGAGTTTTTCGTTTTGGGGATTCTTCGCTTCGCTCAGAATGACAACTAATTATTGATAACAACTGATTAGAAGAATATTATGCTTTTAGTTAGAGATCCTGAAACAAGTTCAGGATGACGAGGAGAAATTAAAACCCCATCAACCCGATTGAGCTTTTAGCAAAGTTTACAAGAGGTGTGAAGTAAATTCCAAAAAGGAAAATAGGAACAAGTAAAACTATCAACATAGCAAAAGCAGAAGGGGAGATGGGAACAACCGGTGCTTCTTGTTCCGGTCTTATTAAATATAAATTCTTTAACACTTTTATATAATAATAAAGCGACACAACTGTATTAAGCAACGCAATAACTGCAACAACAATCATTTTTGCATCTACTAAAGCTATAAAGAGATATAGTTTTGCTATAAAGCCTGCTGTTGGCGGAATACCTGTAAGTGAAATAAGGAAAACTGCAATAGAAAATCCAAGGAAAGGCATCGAGTAACCGAGTCCTTTGTAATCATCAATTTCTTCACTTCCAATCTTATTGGCGATTATCATAACAACGAAGAAAGCTCCGAGATTCATAAAGGCATAAACAGCAAAGTAAATTAGTATTGCGGTTAGTCCCTGGTCGGATAAAACTGCAAGACCAAGAAGCAAGTAACCTGCGTGCGCAATGCTTGAATAAGCGAGAAGCCTTTTCATATTGCTTTGCCAAAGCGCAGTAAAATTGCCGAGAGTCATTGTCACGATCGAAATAAGTATCAACAAACTTTTCCAGTCAATAACATTCAGCAAATGCCAGTAACCGGAATCATCAACCGATTGAATAAACGTTACTTTAATAAACCTTATTAAGAATGCAAAACCTGCTGCTTTACTTGCAATAGATAAGAAAGCCGTAATTGTTATAGGTGCGCCTTCGTAAACATCAGGAGTCCAGAAATGAAATGGTGCTGCAGAAATCTTAAATCCTATTCCGGCAAAAATTAAGATACCTGCTAACCAGAAAATAAATCCGCTAACTTGTGGCTGTTGTAAAAATGAATTTAACGCATAAAGATTTGTAGTACCTGTCAATCCGTAAATAATAGAAATTCCGAAAAGCATTATTCCACTTGAAGCACCGCCGTAAATAATATATTTAAGTGAGGCTTCACTGTTTCGTAAAGAATGTTTCGTGAAACCGGCAAGGACATAAGATGATAAAGACAAAAGTTCCATTGAAAGATAAATCAGGATAAGATCTGCAGAAGAGATCATAAAGAACATTCCGAGTATCATTCCGAAGATAAGCGTATAATATTCGCCCAGCCTGTCATAAGATTGTTTAATTTCATTTGACGAAAGGGAAAAGAGTATAACTATAATTGAAGCAACTATTACTATTAACTTAAAGAATGCACCAAATGGATCGGCGGTTATCATTCCCATAGAACCATTTGTAGAAGATGAGATAGCTTTTAAGCCAAACTGTTCAATTACAAAAAATGATGCAACGATTAATCCTGCGATTGAAATCCAGGGAAGAAGAGATTTGTTCTTTCCCATTATTAAATCGGTTGTAACAATAAGAACAATTACAACTCGCGATTACAATTTCCGGTTTTACGTATTGAAGACTATTTATTAAAGATTGAAAATTCACTTTGGTATCTAAAATTGTTTACAAATAGCCACGACATTTATGTCGTGGTTCGCAAGAGAACGAGACTGTGGCTTTAGCCAAAAATAAAAAGTCATTTTGGGTTAAAACCCGGGTCTGTTGTGTTATTATGTTCCCCGACTTAAAAGTCGGGGCTATTAAATTCAGCAATTAAAATCCTCCTAAAGATCCGTAAAGCACTTGTGCATCTGCCATAAACTTAACCATTGCATTGACAGAAGAATTCATCAGGTCGAGCATTGATGAAGGATAAACTCCCACAAAAATTATTATTGCAGTTAATGGAATAAACATCACATATTCTCTGAAATTAAGATCAGAAAGCCCTGACCATTTTTCTTTTAAGTTGCCAAGAAAAACTCTCTGCAAACTCCAGAGCATATAACCGGCGCCCAAAAGAATTCCAAGCGTAGAAATAATAGTTATTACTCTTATCAAATCTGAACCGAAAGCACCGAGAAATACAAATGATTCAGAAATAAATCCGCTTAAACCGGGAAGACCAATTGCTGCAAAGAAAGCAACCGTTGCAAAGCCTGTATAGACCGGCATTTGTGTAGCGAGTCCACCGAAATCATCGAGTCCACGTGTATGAGTTCTATCGTAAACAACTCCAACAATTAAGAAGAGCATTGCAGTGATAGTTCCGTGGTTAAACATCTGGAGAACAGCTCCTGAAATTCCCAACGTATTAAGCGAAGCCATTCCAAGCATTACAAAACCCATATGAGAAACAGAGGAGTAAGCTATAAGTTTCTTAAAATCTTTTTGTGCCATTGCACACAATGCACCATAAATAATATTTATCATCCCGAACAGAGCAATATACCAGATGAGTTGATGGGTAATTTCAGGAAATATCGGAAATGATAATCTTAATATTCCATAAGTTCCCATTTTCAAAAGTACGCCCGCAAGAATAACACTTATTGGTGTAGGCGCTTCAACGTGTGCGTCTGGAAGCCACGTGTGGAAGGGAAACATCGGTATTTTAATTGCAAACCCGATGAACAAAGCTATGTAAGCAATAAATCTCAGGTTATCCGGATTTAACGGCGATAATATTCCGCCTGCTGTATAATTTGCAGAATTCATCATTGCTAACATATTAAAGGTAAATACCTTTGTTCCGTCGGCAAGTGTTTCATAAGTGCTGAAGTACAAACCTATCATTACAAGAAGAATAAAAACAGAACCGAGTAAAGTGTAAAGGAAAAACTTTATAGCAGCATATTCTTTTCTTGGACCGCCCCAGACACCGATAAGGAAATACATCGGGAGAAGCATGAGTTCCCAGAAAATGTAAAAGAGGAAGAAATCGAGAGCAACAAAAACTCCCATCATTCCTGTATCTAGTAAAAGAAAGAGAGCAAAATACCCTTTGACGGATTTATTAATATTCCAGGATGAAATAGCAGCGATAAAAGTTATAATAGCAGTAAGAAGAACCATCAGTACACTTAAACCATCTATGCCGAGGAAGTAATCAATTTTAATTTGTCCAATCCAGGAGAAACCCGTAATATTAATCCACCTGAACTTTTCCATGAACTGGAAAGATGAAGCATCGTTAATTCCTCCAAGAGAATAATTGTAACTGCCGAGTATTATCAAAGCGAGGACAAGTTGCAGACCTGTTACAGCAATTGTAATGCTTTTAACTAACGTGCCTCTCGTTTTGGGTAGAGCCAAAACTACAACCATTCCTATTATTGGTAGGAAAGTTATAAGTGATAGAACCGGAAAACTGCTATACATTTTAATTACCTGTTTATTTCAAAATCTAAAATGGTTTAAATAAAAACAATAAAATCACGATTGAGAAAATTACGAGAACAATATATGTCTGAACTTTTCCTGTCTGGAATTTTCTAAAGAACAATCCTAATATTCCGCTTAAGTAAGCGACAAAATTCACTATGCCATCAACTATTACATTATCAAAAGTTCCACTGAAATTAGAGAACCATTTTGTAACTGTAGCAGAACCATTTACAATTCCATCGACAACTTTATTATCGAACCAGGCTAAGAGTCTGCTTACGCCGATTGTTCCCGCAACGAATGTTGCCTCGTAAATCTCATCGAAATACCATTTATTGTATGAAAGATTATAAAGCGGTTTGAATTTCTCTTTGAGTTTATCAACATCGAGTTTTTTGTATTGATAGAATAAGAATGCAAACACAATTCCCGATAAAGCCATGATTAAAGAGAGAATCATTGCAGGAATGTGAGCATGGTGCATTGCTTCTGTATAAGTTGATGAGTAAATCATTTCGGGTCTAACAACCTCAACTTTTTCTCCGCTCGGCTCAGCAACAGGACCTTTCTGCATAAAAGAATATCTAGATGCATCAGGAACAGAAAGTTCAGGAGTTTTTACCCAGCTCGATAAAACCCATCCTGCTTCAGGGTTAAACGGATTTGGTGTAAACCATATAAAAAGCGATAATGTAGAAAGCACAACAAGAGGCATTGCCATTGCAAATTTTGATTCTTTTGCATGCTCATATTTGTGCTGATCTCTCGGCTTGCCATGAAATGTTAGGATTATTAATCTGAACATGTAAAATGCAGTTAGTATCGCGACTAAAAATCCTACAATAGGGAAAAGCCAATGTCCTGTAATTGAAGCAAAAGCATAACTGCCTGCAAGTATCCCATCTTTACTTAAAAATCCAGATGTAAGTGGAATACCTGACAGTGCAAGCGAAGCAACTAAAAATGTATAATAAGTCAGCGGCATTTTCTTTCTTAATCCACCCATGTTCCTGATATCCTGTTCATGATGCATAGAATGAATTACCGAACCGGAACCAAGAAACAAACAAGCTTTGAAAAAAGCATGAGTTATTAAGTGAAAGAATGCAAAAGTATAAGCGCCAACACCGAGCGCCATTATCATGTATCCAAGCTGACTTATAGTTGAATAAGCCAGAACTTTTTTAATATCATTTTGGGTTAATGCAATTGTTGCCGGAATGAAAGCAGAGAGCGCACCGATTATTGCGATGACGAATAAAGCATCTCCGCTAAGGATTGGAAAAATTCTCGTAACAAAATAAACTCCTGCAGCTACCATTGTTGCTGCATGAATTAATGCACTAACAGGAGTAGGACCTTCCATCGCGTCGGGAAGCCAGACATGAAGAGGGAATTGAGCTGATTTACCAACGGCTCCGCAAAACAACAGAATGCCCATAACAGTCAGCCAGAAACCGCTATCGAATGGAAGATGTCCGTTAGAGATTGCTGAAAATATTTTATCGAATGTAAAAGTGTGATAATTAGTAAATATCATTAAGATGCCGATCAACATACCAATATCGCCGATACGGTTTACAATAAAAGCTTTTTTTGCAGCATCTGATGCAGATTTCTTTTCAAACCAAAATCCTATAAGTAAATATGATGATAATCCAACAAGCTCCCAGAAAATATACATCATCAGGAAGTTGTGTGTAAGAACAATTCCGTTCATCGAAAAAGTGAAAATACCGAGATAAGCAAAGTAGCGGTTGTACCTTTTATCACCTTTCATATAATCTATTGAAAAGACATGAACAACAAAGGAGATTATATAAACAGTGACCAGCATTATTACCGAGATATTATCTATCAAAACTCCGAGTTCGATGTTTAATGGACCAAGTAGCGAGGAATTTTTTAAATTAATCCATGTAAACTCGCCGGTTATCCCTTTATCAAAGAAACTTAGTTTATGATATGCAAGAACAATTGCACCCACCAGTCCAATGAATATTATAAAATTTTCAACCCAGAACATTTGCTTGATCTTTTTTCCCAGGAATATTGAAAGGATAAACCCTAACAATGGGAGAAAAAGAAGAACAATTGCTAACTGTATAAGTGCTGATTCTGTCATTTTTTATTTCAAATCTAAAATCTCAAATCTCATATTTGAGTTTTGAGATTTGGTTTCCTATTCCTTTAAATTATCAATTTCATCAACATTAACATTTGAGAAGTTTTTATAAACATTTAAAACTATGGCAAGTGCAATTGCAGCTTCGGCTGCAGCGAGAATTATAACGAACAATGCCATAACCTGTCCGTTGTATCCTAAATTTCCATAACGTGCAAAAGCGACAAAGTTAATATTTGCAGCATTGAGTATAAGTTCGATTCCCATTAAAACCATTACGGCATTTTTTCTCGTTACAATTCCGAATATCCCGAAAGAAAATAAAACAGTACTTACTATTAGAAAATGATTTAAACCAACTTCTATCATTTTATCTCCTCGCCATAGATGCTGCACCGATCAAAGCAATCAACAATAAAATTCCGAGCAGTTCAAAGACAACTACATAATCCTGGAGAAGTAAAGTTCCAATGCTGTACGCAGTTGTTGTTGGAATTTCTGCCGGAGAAATTTTCCATTTTGTATTTATCATTGTTTCAACCAGAATTCCCATAAATAATCCAACTCCGATAATTGAAGGAAGAAGCTGGAAGGTTCCGGTCTTAACCCGGACATTTGTAATTTTATTTGTGAGCATAACACCAAACAGAAGAAGAATTAAAATTCCTCCCACGTAAACCACGAGCTGAACAATTGCAATAAAATCTGCTGCAAGAAGAACATAAAGTCCAACAACTCCAAAGAATGTGAACAAAAGAAAGAAAGCCGAATAAACTATATTCCTGAGAGTAACTACAAAGAATGCCGATACAAGTGTAAGTGCAGCAAAAAGATAAAACATTAAATCGTAAATACTCATATTACTTTTCTTCCTTTTCGGATTGATCAGCAGATTTTTTCTCAGCAGCAGCTTTAGCCGCGGCTTCAGCTTTTTGAGCTGCCTGCTCCGCCTTCAGGCGAGCTTTTTCTGCTTCCATCTTAGCAAAGTTTTCTTTTTTCTGAGTAATCTCTTCAGGAGTTAAAGTGACAAAACTGAAATCCAAATCATTTCTTTCATATTCTGAGAATTCAAAAACATCAGTCATATAAATACACTCTGTAGGGCAGGGGAAAACGCATAACTGGCAATAGCAGCATTTTGCAAAATCAATATCGAATTGTGTTACCCAGAGAGCTTTCCTTTTTCCGTTAGAAGTTTTTCCAAGATCTTCTTCAGGAAGACTTTTTACTGTTTCTATTGTAATGCAATTAACTGGACAAGCTCTTGCACATTGATCACAGCCGATGCAGTCATCCATATTAACATAAAGCCTGTTTCTTTCGCGTTCGGGCAAAGCAAGTCTTATATCCGGGTACTGTATTGTAACAGATGGGACAAACAAATGTTTAAAGGTAACTCTCATGCCTATGAACACTGTCTTTAAAGATTGTATTGCATCGCTGAAATATTGCATCATAGAACCGAAATTAATCCAACAATTATAAGATTAACAAAAGAAATTGGTATAAGATATTTCCAGCAGACCGCCATCAATTGATCAACTCTTAATCTTGGCAAAGTCCATCGTAACCACATTTGTACAAAAACAAAAAACAAACCTTTGGCTGTGAACCAGAAAAACTGTTCAATTGGAATTAGCCATGGAAGATGAAGAGTATTTCCAAGGTAACCGAAAGGCGATTGGTAGCCGCCAAAGAAAACGGCAGCAACAATAGCAGAAACAGCAAACATATTTGCATACTCTGCAAGGAAAAACATAGCGAATTTCATCCCTGAATATTCTGTATGATATCCTGCTACCAATTCTGATTCTGCTTCCGGAATATCGAATGGTGTACGGTTTACTTCTGCAAGAGTGCTTATATAAAGTATTATGAAACCGATGAACATAAACGGGATGAATAAAAATTTGTGTAAATCAGAACCTGGTCCACCAAATATCATCCAATTCCAGAAATGACCGGATTGTAATTCACTTAACTTGTATAAACTAAGTGTTCCTGTAATCATCACAATAGTTAGAACAACAATAATAGTTGGGATTTCATAACTGATGATTTGAGCAACCGATCTCATTGCACCGAGCAAAGAATATTTATTGTTGGAAGACCATCCTGCCATAAGAATTCCTGCAACAACTAAACCTGATACAGCTATAATAAAGAATAATCCCAGGTCTATTTCTGACCCGATGTAAGCACCTGAAAAAGGAATTGCAGCAAAGACAGCATAACTGCCGACAAAAACTATTACCGGGGCAAGATTGAAAAGTGGTTTATCATTCTCGGTAGCAATAATATCTTCTTTTTGAAGAAGTTTAAGAATATCAGCTATAGTCTGTAAAGCACCGTGATATCCAACTCTCATTGGTCCAAGTCTGTCCTGCATATGCGCAGAAACTTTTCTTTCCAACCAAACTGCAAAAAGTGCAAAGGGAAGTATGAAAAGGAAAAGAGGGAAGAAGCTTTGAATGACGCCTGCCCAAATTTCACTTCCCGTAAGTTTATAAAGATAATCGAAAATCATCTATCAACCTCGCCGAGAACTATATCGATACTTCCGAGAATTGCAATAATATCTGCAACCATATGTCCTTTGCAAAGCTCATCCATAATTGCAAGGTTTACGAAAGAAGGACCTCTTACTTTTACACGGGAAGGATTAACTGTTCCATCGCTGATAATGAAATAGCCTAATTCACCACGGGGACCTTCAACACGGCTGTAGACTTGTCCGGCAGGTGGTTTAACTCTCTTAGGAATTGCAGAAGCAATATCTCCTTCAGGAATCTGATCTAGTGCCTGCTCAAGAATTTTCAGGCTTTGTTCCATCTCAAGAATACGTACATAATACCTGTCCCACGAATCTCCGACTGTTCCTACTGTGCCTTCCCCGACAGGAATATCAAAATCAAATTTGTTATAGACTGAGTATGTATCATCTTTTCTCAAATCCCATTTCAAACCGCTTGCTCTTAACATTGGTCCTGTAATTCCATAATTGATTGCTGTATCAAGTGGAAGTATTCCAACGTTTGCCGTTCTTTCAATAAAAATTTTATTGTTTGTAAGAAGATCGTTAAGCTCTTTAATTTTTGGTCTGAAATAAACAACAAACTCTTTTGCAAGACGAATAAAATCAGGATGAAGATCGTGAGAAACGCCGCCAACCCAGATATAATTGTATAGAAGTCTCGCTCCGCATGTCATTTCAAAAAGACTTAATATTTTTTCTCTGTCTCTGAAGCAGAAAAGAAAGGGAGTAACTGCACCAATGTCAGCACCGTAAGTACCCAAGGCAACAAGGTGAGAAGCGATTCTCTGAAATTCTCCCATTATTACTCTTATATATTCGACTCTTTCCGGTATTTCTATTCCAAGAAGTTTTTCTACTCCGATTGCATAACCAAATTCATTATACATCGATGCAAGATAATCCATTCTATCTGTGTAGGGAATAACTTGCGGATATGTCATTGCTTCTGCATGTTTTTCAAAACATCTGTGTAAGTAACCGATATGAGGAATTACCTTTGTAATTATTTCGCCCTCAAGCTTAAGTTCGAGTCTAAGCACACCATGAGTAGAAGGGTGCTGTGGACCCATGTTAAGGATCATCTCTTCGGTTTTCAGAGTCAAGTCTTGAGTACTTTGTCTTGAGTAATTAGTATTTATTACTGAGTCCTGAGGCATTATCTTTAAATATTCGTTTTTTCCAGAGATTTAATTAAACCTGATAACATTTTTTGAATTTCTTCGATGTAAATGTTTGCATCTTTCAATTCATCTTCATTTATAAAATTCAAATCAAACGATAAAATTATTTGTGTATCTAACTCACAAGATGAGGCATAAGCAATTACTAAAAATCTTGAAAATTCTTTATTTGAAAAATGTCCGGCGCCTTCAGAGATATTCGAAGGAATAGATACAACAGCTCTTCTAACCTGTGATGTTAAGGCATATATCTCTTCTTTTGGAAATTTTGATGTAAGCTGATAAACAAATTTTACCAGTTCTCTTCCTCTCCGCCAGACTTTTAATTCTTTATAATTGTGCATTTTGATACCTCCCATAATTAAATTTTAAGCACACAATATTTATATAAAAATAAAATCTCAATACTTTATACTCACTACTAAATACTAATACGGAACTTTCATTCCCTGGTAAAATTCAGGGTTTTCATAATCTTTTCTTAAAGGATATCCTGCTTCCCAATCATAAGGCATCAGAATTCTTCTTAAGTCCGGATGATTGAGAAATTTTATTCCTAAAAGATCATAAGCTTCCCGTTCATGCCAATCAGCGTGACTCCAAACACCCACCACTGATTTGACTTCGGGATTATCTTTATTCGCAGAAACTTTTAGAGTTACTTTATGCTTTAACTCAATTGATTCAAGATGATAAAATACACTTAATGTTGATCCAACAATAATAGTGCTCCCATCCTCATTTGTTTTCTTTTCACCGTTAGCATCATCAACACCTGAGAGACACATAAGACTATCGAACTTTAATTCTTCATTACCTTTTAAGAAAAGACAAACTTCATCGATAGAATTAGGGTTCACAACTATGAATGCTTCAACTGGCTGAGCAGAATTAATCTCAATAATCGAATCGCCGAATTTTTCTTTTAATGATTTATAAATTTCTTCTGAAGTTTTCATGCAGATTTCTTTACAAGAGATTCATAACGGATTTTTTCCTGCAGCTTTAATAATCCTTCAAGCAGAGCTTCGGGGCGGGGAGGACAACCCGGGACATATACATCAACAGGAATAACTCTATCAACTCCTTTTAAGACATGATAACCATGCTCCCAATATGGACCGCCACAATTTGAACAACTTCCCATTGAAATAACATACTTCGGATCAGGCATTTGTTCGTAGAGTCTTTTTACTCTTATTGCCATTTTTAAAGTTACGGTTCCCGAAACAATAATAACATCTGATTGTCTCGGTGAAGGTCGCGGGATAACTCCGAACCTGTCAAAGTCGTAATGGGAAGCAGAAGTTGCCATCATTTCAATTGCACAACACGCCAGACCAAATCCAACCTGCCACAACGAAGATAAGCGAGCCCAGTTAAGGAGATCTTCTGTTTTGGCAATCACTATATTATCGTTCGCAAATTGTTGATCTAAAATTCCCATAAACTCAGACAACCGCCTCTTCTTTTAAAACTTCTTTTTTAATTTCGGTCTTTTTAATAGCAGAATGTTTCAATTCCGGTCTTACCCATTCAAGATCACCTTTACGCCATTCGTAAGCCATTCCAAGTCCTAGAAGAAAAAGGAATATAAAACCTACCAGATAGCCTCCAACACCAAATTGTTGGTAAACTAAAGCCCACGGGATCAAAAGGACAACTTCGACATCGAATATTAAAAAGATAAGAGCTACAACATAAAATCTTATATTAAACTTAACCCAGGGCGAACCGATAATATCTTCACCGCATTCATAAGTTAAAAGCTTTTCGTGTGTGGGTCGGGCTGGTCTGATTAAGCGGGCTACAAATATAGCAACGACTGTAAAAAGCATGGCAACCAACATAAAGATGAAAATTTTGCCAAACTCTGTAAGCATGTATTAAAGATCTCCAATATTCAATGAAAAATTAAAATAACCCTCAGGTAATGTCAAGAAAATCCTTAAAGGAAATTCGTTTATGCTCTCATTTTTTAAAGTCATCAAGCAAATTCAATATATATGCCACCGGAATGTTCTGATTAATATGCTTTATATAAACGCCATCTAAATAAACAGATAAGAAAAATATTTGTTTATTCTCTCAATTGAGAAATTAAATTCTGTTTTTCGGGAATTATTTGTTAATAATTCATCTTTAATTTTATCACTATATAAAAAATAAATGTTGTAAATTTCATAATAGATTTTAGAATTTTAATTGATTGTAGTTTTGTAGTTAAATGTTAAACGAATCAGCTTTAATTGATTATAACTTCTATTAAAACTATATTTTAACAAATCAATAAATATTCAATTACTTTGATGCATTCCTCTCAGGCTGTTATACATCTTTCAAATTTGAAATATAACTTGCTGCAGATCAGAAAGAAAATAGGACAAACAAAATTCATGGCAGTTGTAAAAGCGGATGCTTATGGTCATGGAGCAGTAAAAGTTGTAAAATATCTGAATACACTCGGGGAAAAAAAACCTGATTTTTACGCCGTGTCCTTTCCTACTGAAGCTTTAGAACTGCGAAAAAGTGGAATAAGAAGCAGTGTAATTGTGTTTGATCCTTTTGAGAAAGAGAATGCAGACATTTGCTTAAAGTATGATCTTGTTGCGACTGTGTTTAATAAACGGCATATCGATATATTAAAAACTGCTTTTCGGGATTCAAATCATAAAAAAAGAATTAAAGTTCATGTTAAAGTTGATACTGGCATGAACAGGCTCGGAATTAATTATGATAAAGCTTTTGATTTTATAAAAGATCTTTTTGGGAAAAAGGAATTTATTATTGATGGGATTTATACTCACTTTGCGGAAGCTGATTCAAGAAACAAGAATTTTACTCATTTGCAATTTGATAGATTTAACAAATTGATTAGTAAATTACGCAATGAAAAAATTAGCTTTGGTTTTTTGCATGCTGCAAATAGTGCTGCAGTTCTTGATTTGCCGGAAACATATTTTGATATGGTAAGATGTGGAATATCTTTATATGGATATTATCCTTCAGATCAAACGAGTGAATCGATTAAACTTAAACCGGTTATGTCGGTGAGATCAATTGTTACGACTGTTAAAGAAATTAGTAAAGGTGAAACTGTAAGCTACGGAAGAAAATTTACAGCAAAGAAAAAGACTAAAATAATATCCGTTCCTGTTGGTTATGCAGATGGTTACAGGAGAGGATTTTCAAATAAGACTAAGGCAATAATAAATGGTAAAGTTTTTAACCAGGTTGGAATTGTTACAATGGATAGAACGATGTTTGATATTGGAAATGCTCATGTTAAAGTCGGAGATAAAGTAACGCTTATAGGGAAAGAAAAGGATAAAAGCATTACGGCATGGGATCTTGCAAAAGCAATTGATACCATTCCGTATGAAATAACTTGTGGTATTACTAAAAGATTACCAAGAATATACGAGTAGTATGGGTGTAGTAAAACAATATCTTACGCAAAGCATTTCTGTAGCTACCGGCAATCTGCATTTAAACTCTCAGCAAATGGAAACAATTTCACTTATACGAGATGTTATACAAAAATCGAATTCGCTTGAAAACGATTTGATTAAAATGAAGAAGATAACTGAGTTTTCCACCATGGCAATTAAGATGCATGAAATTTATTCTTATCTTACCAAGGGACCGATCGATATTCTTACTTTATCCGAAAAGTTCAAAGCTCATAGTCAACAGCTTGTTAAAGATTTAAATCAGTTGTTGAGTGGTGATAACAATAACCTGAGAATCGCTTTAGGCAAACTGAGAGATGATCAAAAAGAAAATGTTGTAACCGAAGCTGAATCGGAAGTTGATAAGCCTGCTGATAATATTAATGAGATAAAACTAAATAAAGAGGATAAGGAAACATCATTTGCAGGGTTTGAAGAAGCAATTCTGAATCAGATTAAACCAATGGATTCGGTCCTGACTGAAATAGCCGAAGGAGAAATATTATCTGAAAAAATAGATGAGTTTACAGAAATAATGAAAAAAAACTCGGAGCTTTCTCAAAAGAATGGTTTTGATATTTTGTCGAACATGCATTCTATAGTTTCAGATTCATTAAAATTAATAAAAGCCGGAACGCTCAAAGCAGAAAAAGAAACTATCGAGGCGCTGAGGATCATGCTTAATAGTTATAGCTGCCGTTGTTAGGGGAAAAGAAGTTAATATCTCGGATTATCTTAGTAAGGCTGAGAGTTTCGGAAATAATATCAATGCTTTAAAAAGAAGGAAGAAGAATGAAAGTTTACGCCGTTATAATGGCTGGAGGAGTTGGTTCAAGATTCTGGCCAAGCAGCAAAGAAAAAACGCCTAAACAACTTCTTAAAATTTTTGGTGAAAATACCTTAATACAGGATACTGTTGAAAGATTAAAAGATGTTGTTAGTTATGAAAATATTTTTATTGCTACAAATAAAATGCAGCAGGCTGAAATAATGAAACAGCTTCCGCAGATTCCGCCTGAAAATATTATATGTGAACCGTTTGGAAGAAATACTGCGGCTTGTATCGGGCTTTCAGCCGTTGTACTTAAAGCCAAAGCATCTGATGCTGTTATGATAACTTTACCCTCTGATCATTTGATAAGAGATGTTGAGTTATTTCATAAAACATTAAAGAATGCTATTAAATTTGCCTATGGTTCAAAAGGATTAGTTACTATCGGTATTACGCCAAGTCGCCCGGAAACGGGTTACGGTTATATTCAAATAGATGAAAAAGAAATGGACACAAATGTTCACAGGGTTTTTACTTTTGCTGAGAAACCTAATTATGCAACCGCGGTAAGATTTCTTGAAAGCGGAGATTTTTTCTGGAACAGCGGTATGTTCATCTGGAGAGTTGATACCATAATGGATGAAATGAAAAATCTTATGCCGGAATTGTATGAAGGCTTAGTGAAAATCGAAAAAGATTTGAACAATTCTGAATTTGATAAGACTGTTTCAAATGTTTACGGACAATTGAGAAACATCTCTATTGATTATGGTATTATGGAAAAATCGAGCAACGTATATTTAACCAAAGGCAATTTTATGTGGAGCGATGTTGGAAGCTGGGAGGAGGTTTATCAGTTATCTGAAAAAGATGGAGATGGAAACGCAACAAAAGGGAATGTTTTTACAGATATGACTGTTGACTCCCTGATATTTTCACCTAATAAGTTCACAGCTGTAATTGGTGTTGAGAATTTAATAATCATAAATACAGATGATGCTTTGCTTGTCTGTAGAAGAGATCACAGCCAGGATGTGAGAAAGGTTGTCGATCATCTTAAGATAAATAAATTAACTGAGCATCTTTAATTTTGTCAGGCTGAGC
Source organism: uncultured Ignavibacteria bacterium (assembly GCA_963727535.1). Lineage (GTDB taxonomy): Bacteria > Bacteroidota > Ignavibacteria > Ignavibacteriales > Ignavibacteriaceae > RBG-16-34-14. Next base: position 374,328 of record CAVSGR010000001.1, on the reverse strand, counting down.
CTGTCGAAGCCGGGATTCGTTCATTCTTCGACTTCGCTCAGGATGACTATATTTTAGTAACATGAAAAAACTTATAACTGAGTTAGATATTATAAAGCTTCACAAATCTGGAGTAAAAATAATTCCGATTGGTGATAATGAAATTTTAACTCCGCTTGCCCAGGATAAAGTAAAAGATCTCGGTTTAAAAATAGTTACTAAAGAAGAAGCAGCAAGAATCAACAATGCGGAAAACTTTCTAAACACTTCTGTAAGGTTAAAAAAAGCCGCGATCGGCAGCGATCATACCGGCTTTAAAGTAAAGAACATTCTTTCCAAAATTCTAACCGAAAAAGGATTTGAAGTAATTGATGTCGGAACATTCGATGAAAAGTCATGTGACTATCCTGATTTTGCTTTAGCCATCGCAGAAAAAGTACAAAGTTTAAGTGTTGATTTCGGAATTGTTGTAGATGCAACCGGAATTCCTTCTGCGATAACTGCAAATAAACTCAGAGGAATAAGAGCCGCAACCTGCTACAATGAATTCTCTACACGAAGTGCAAGAGAGCATAACAATGCAAATGTTCTTGTTCTTGGTGCAAAAGCTTTAGGAGAAGAAACAATTAAATCTATTCTTGAAGTCTGGCTAAATACAAACTTTGGCGGCGGAAGACATCAGAGAAGATTAGACAAAATCAGCGACATTGAGCGGAACAGAAATTAAGTTTAGAACCTTCAAGGTTAACATTTCCTCCTTCACGCTTTAACCTTGAAGGTTTTCACAATTTTTAAAGATTCCTCATCCACGCTTTTCGTAATTCAATTTCCTGTTCAGTTGCATTTTCATTAACGGAGAAAACGTGTTTTTTCTTTTCAGCAGAGAGTTGTAATTCTAAATCCATAGGTTCGTTATTCCGTGTAATAGTCACACTAACAGTATCACCTACTTTACTATTGCTTTTAATTTGCGAGAGAATTTTTCTAACATTCATAATAGAGAGCTTTTCGCCATTAACCTTGTCCACTATATCTCCTTGTTTTAGTTTAGCGTTTAACATCTCCTTGTCTACACCCATAATTACAAAGTGTTGCCCATCGAATCCCATGGTAATACCAAGACTAACTTTGCTGCTGTCAGCGCCTGCTTTTTTCTCATAGTTAATCCCGATTTTAGCATAATATTCTTTTAAAGGAAGAGGATCTGTTCCTTTTATATATTTATTAATAAAATCTCCGATCTCGGGATAAGTCATATTAGTAAAATCATCGAAAAAAGTTTTTTCGCTAAAAGGTTTGTGAGGACCATATATATGGGAAAGTTCGTTTATAACTTCTCTTAGTCCTCTCTTGCCGTTTGAAAGCTCGAGAAGACGGATATCTAACAGTCCCGGTATTATAGCACCTTTTTCATAGATATTTATATATTGATCCTGTAAATCTACGCAGTGTAAACCGAGATATGTTAAGCTTATAGTGTCACTCAAGTTATCGGCGTAATCTAATTTTTGATGAAGAACAGTTAAATAATCATCGAGAGAGATCAGAGAATCTCTTAACTCTAAAATATTAGCAGCCCATTCCGTAACGCCTTCGTAAAGCCAGAGGTGCTGTGACATAACAGGCTTTTCAAAATTAAATTTTTCTACCAATTCACTATGAATGTTTAATGGCAAAACAACATGAAAGAATTCGTGTGCTACTGTTGACCTGATACTTTGTACTAATCTTTCAGAAAGAGAATCTTCCCTGTAAACATATTCTGAGCTGTAAGAGTGTTCCCATGCTCCTACACTTATATCTTCAAAATGAAAAAGAAAAGTATAATGATTCACGGGTAAGCCTACGGTGAATTTATCTTCAGCTTTTAGTATATCTTCGATGGATTCTAAAATATCAGACGATTTTATTAATCCAGTTTTTGAGTAAGTGTAAACATCAACATTTGTTTTAGAAACAGTTGTCGATTCCTTTGTTAGCTTACCAAGTAGAATGGGGGAGTCAACAATCTGGTCATAACTTTCCGCTTCGTAATATCCGTTGTCGTCTAGTTTAAGTGCAGTTCCGGCTAACCAATCTTTTGGATAATCTATTTTAACATATATCGGTTCAGATTGCATTCCATGAAAATATCCGAAAACGCATTGACCGTTAATAAGAACATTATCGTCTTCGATTGAAGAGCCTCCCATTTTATAAATATAATCGCTATCAACTGGAGTATCCCAGGTATCTTCAATTTCATAAACAATTTTTGCAACTTCTTTCGGATTGCTGATAGACCATTGATTTAATGACTCATGTTTTGTTTCAATTTCATTTCCTGTTTTATCGTAAGCTTTAAAAGACGTAACAAATCTTCCCATATCCATTCGTTGATAAGTTCCGGGCGCAGTAGAAGCAAACTGGTAAATCGTGTTTTCATCAGAAAGTTTTTCCGGTATGAGCGTAACTTTAAAAACATCGCTGCTTCGATCATTTAAATCCAGATAAAATTTTTGTTGAGCAAATAAAGATGGCAGAATTACAAAGAGAAATAGAAACAAAACACAAGAAAATTTGGTCCTCATCTTCGTCCTTAGTAAAGTTGAAATTTATTACCTAAAATTAATCTATAAATATATTCCGCAAGCTATGTAAATGATAAAAGAACAAAATGATTGATAAAAGGCAAAAGATAAAAGTTCATGATAACGATTAAACATAATTTCGTCATTTTTCTTATTTTAACGCCTATAATTCAGGAGGATTTTTGGAAGAGAACAATCAGCTAGACATAAATGTGCTCATCAAAAGACGGTATGAGGAGCTTGAAGGACTTAAAGCGAAAGGTATTGAACAGTTTGTTTATTCATTCGATGTTAATTCAGATTCGGAAGATATAAAAAAAAATTATACTGAAGACTCAAAAAGGGAAGTATCTGTTGCAGGTAGAATAATGGCTATCCGCAGAATGGGAAAAGCTTCCTTTACACATATTCAGGATGATAAAGGAAGAATTCAACTCTATTTGAAAAAAGATGAGCTCGGCGATGTTTATGATGCTTTCCGGTTAATGGATATCGGCGATATAATTGGGATTGAAGGATTTGTTTTTAAAACCAGAACAGGGGAGACATCTGTTCACGCAACTTCACTTAAACTTTTAACAAAATCATTAAGACCTTTACCTATTCCGAAAGAAACAACAGACGAACAAGGGAACAAAGTTGTTCATGACCAGTTTGTCGATAAGGAATTAAGATACAGGCAGCGCTATGTTGATCTTGTTGTTAATCCAAAAGTAAAAGAAGTTTTTGTAAAGAGAAGTAAAACTATTTCTTCAATCCGATCTTTTTTAGATTCGAATGGATATCTCGAAGTTGAAACTCCTGCGCTTCAGCCAATTTACGGTGGAGCAGCGGCAAAACCTTTTGTTACACATCACAACGCACTAGATACAAAACTCTATTTAAGAATTGCCGATGAATTATATTTAAAAAGATTAATTGTCGGCGGCTTTAATGGAGTTTACGAAATCAGTAAAGATTTTCGTAATGAGGGAATGGATAAAACTCACAATCCTGAATTTACAATGATGGAGTTGTACGTTCCTTATAAAGATTATGAATGGATGATGAATTTTGTTGAAGAAATGATTGAGAAAGTTTGCTTAACAGTTAATGGCAAACTTGAAATCACAAATGAAGGTAAAACTATAAACTTTTCGCGTCCATGGAAAAGAATTTCTATGGTTGAATCATTAAAGGAAAAAACAGGATTTGATATTCTTACAGCTACTTATGACGAGTTAAGAAATTTCTCAATGGAAAACGGGATCGAAGTGAAGCAGGGGAAACCAAAACAGATTGATGAAATATTCAGTGTGTTGGTTCAGCCAGAGCTTATCCAGCCAACGTATATCGTTGACTATCCTGTTGAGATTTCTCCACTTGCGAAAAAGCATAGATCAAAACCGGGACTTGTCGAAAGGTTTGAAGGTTATGTAGGAGGAAGAGAAATCTGCAATGCATTTAGTGAACTTAATGATCCGATTGACCAGAGAAAAAGATTTGAAGGACAATCAAAACTTCGCGAAGAAGGTGATGAAGAAGCTCACCAGGTTGATGAAGACTTTTTACGAGCACTTGAATATGGAATGCCTCCAACAGCCGGACTTGGAGTTGGAATTGACAGGCTCGTAATGCTTTTAACTGATCAATCTTCTATCAGAGATGTCATATTTTTTCCTCAAATGAAACCTGAAATAAAAGGTTAATTGGAGAAAACTAAGTGACTAACATAACGTAACCAACCTGTATAATTTCATACTTATTATATTTGAATAATGAAAATCTATAAGGCAGGTATAACTTTCTTTTTACTATTCTGTTTAACTGCTCATCCCCAGTCAAAGCACGATTCTACATATTCTCAAACCGGCAAGCACTATCTTAAGCTCGAGCTAAATAATGAAGTGAACAATTCCTTTCAAACAAAATTATATGATCCTTCTAAATATGAATTTGACCCGCTAGAAACAAAGGTTAATTCAACAACTCTCATAGGACTTGGCGCTTTATATCTTGGCACCGGTATTGGTGTTCATATATATCAAAGAAATGCCTGGTGGAAAGATCAAAGAACAAGTTTTCATTTCCAGAATGACTGGGCATATGCTATGTGGCAGGATAAAATAGGACATTTTTTTGCAGCTACTCTTCTGGTACATGCTTTTGCCTCGGGATTGGAAGCGGCGGATTTTCAGACGAAAGATGCAATGCTTTACGGAACTATAATGGGTCTTGCATTTCAATATTATGTTGAGATTGAAGATGGCTTTGGCGCGCAGTGGGGTTTTAGTCCGGGCGATGCAACGGCAAACACATTAGGAGCCGTTTATGCTTACTTACAATATCGTTTCCCTTATCTTCAGAATTTTCAGTTTAAATTCAGTTATTATCCTTCTTTACAAATGAGAGAGGGAAAACATGAAGGAAACATTTTTGATGATTACGAAGGACAAAAATATTGGCTGACATTTAGAATGAAAAATTTATTGCCGGAAAAAATCTCTGGGTTCTGGCCTGATTTCATAAATTTAGCGATAGGATCAAGGGTCACTAATCTTGATGGTAAAGGTGGAGGAACGAGAGATATTTACATTGCTTTGGATTTTAATCCTCTTACACTTCCTTTTGAAGGGAAATTTGGAAACTTTGTAAAGAACACTCTCAATTATATTCACTTTCCAATGCCCGGGTTGAAAATATCTCCCGGCTCTGCTTTTTTTGTTTTTCTTTTTTAATGGAGAATTTTTGAAGTATAGTATAATTATACCAACACTTAATGAAGAAAAACTTCTTCCAAATCTTCTTAAACAGTTAACAAAACCTTCACTCAAAGAGAAGTATGATTATGAAATAATAATTTCTGATGGCTGTAGCAAAGATAAAACTGTCGAATTAGCTCAGGCTTTTTCGGATACCATCCAGGTTCATATAAACAGGGATAAACAAAATATAGCTCTTGGCAGAAATGAAGGTTTCCGGTTTTCAAAAGGGGATATTCTTGTTTTTATGAATGGAGATATTCTATTGCAAGATGAAGATAAATTCTTCGATTACATTGAGAAGAACTTTGTCGATTCAGTTTATGCTGCTTTGACCTGCAAAGTAAAAGTATTTAAAGATGAAGAAAAAATATCCGATATAATTTTTCACTCAATATATAATACTTATTTTTGTTTGTTGAACTTAATCGGAGTTGGAATGGGAAGAGGTGAATGCCAGGTTATTAAAAGAAATTTCTTTGAAATGGTCAATGGGAATAATACAAGTCTTAGTGCAGGTGAGGATTTTGATCTTTTTAAAAGAATAAGGAAACACGGTAAAATTTTATTTGCAAATGATCTCTGTGTTTATGAATCACCGCGAAGATACAGGAAACTTGGTTACAGCGGAGTAACGTGGTCATGGATTAAAAATTCGATTTCAATTATTTTTAAGAATAAATCGCTTTCCAAAGAATGGGAACAGGTTAGGTGAAAAGTGAAAAGGCAAACGGCAGACGAGAATTGAATTAAAACATTTAATAAAAATTATGTTGAAAAAAGTTCTACTTCTTTTTACAATTATACCTTCAATCCTTTTCGCACAGGCTGAATATGTCACCGCAGATAATCCTGTGTATGATTTTCTAAACAGAATGGAAACGCTTCAGCTTATTCAAAATTATAATCCATTTGAACTGCCAAAAACAAGAAGAGAAATAGGGAATTTCTTAAAAGAAGTAATAGCTCACAATGAACAACTCGACAAGGTGGATCAGGAAATTCTTGCAGATTTGGAAGTTGAATTTGAATATGAAATTTACGGAACTTTAAAATCTTCTGAATCTATCATCAGTGAAAATTCATACAATCTTTTTAACCAGGATCAGAGATATTTATATCTCTACAATGAACCCGATAAGGCAAATCTCTTTATTAACATAATTTCTGCTGGGGAATTAATTTTTAGGAATAGTTCATCACCAAGTATAAATTCTTCAACAACATTGGGATTTATTGGCGGAGAAATTCGTGGAACCTTTCTTAATAAGTTCGGTTTTTTTATGAGAGGTTTCCAGGGAAAAGTGTTCGGTAATAAAGAAACAGCAAAACTAAGGAATGATGTAAAAGTTAATTATAAATACAACCTTGAACCTGACCAGGGATTTTTTGATGAAACATCCGGTTATATGTCGGCTGATTTCGATTTCCTTAAATTAAAATTGGGAAGAGACAGGTTAAAAATCGGGCATGGAATAGTTAAACCTTTGTTAAATGATAATCCTCCAATGTTTGATTATTTATCTCTCAGCCTCAAGTATAAATTTTTCAGTTTCTCTTATTTTCATGGAAAGATTTTAGGAAACGTATTGACTCAATTTGACAGCATTTCCGGAGAAGATAATATTGTGACAGAAAAATATATAGGTTATCACAGGATAGCTTTTGATATTTCTCCATGCGTAAGTTTTGGAGCAGGTGAAATAATCATATACGGCGACAGGGGAATCGATCTTTCTTACTTGAATCCTTTTGCATTTTATAAATCCGTAGAACATTCAAACCAGGACCGCGACAACTCGATGCTCTTCTTTGATTTAAATACAAAACCTGTATATGGGTTAAAAGTATTTGGAACTTTGCTGATTGATGATATATCTTTCGGGAAGATTGGTTCCGGTTGGTATGGCAACCAAACATTAATTCACACAGGAATATATTCCGCTAATCTTTACAAAATTGTTCCAATAGATTTAAGCTTAGAATATGTGAGAGTAGAACCCTATACATTTACTCACAGGTTAATAAGAAACAATTATACTTCATTTAATTACAACCTCGGATCGGATTTGCAGCCTAATAGTGAATTGTTTTTTACTCAAATAAATTATAGGTTAAATAACCGGTTGAGTATTACAGCGTCTTATGGTTTAACAATTCATGGAGCTAACCCGTTAAATTCTGATGGAAGCACTAAGAAAATGTTGGCGGTAATATAGACTTGGGACACAGGGTAAGCGATTCGGAATCGGTTAAATTTTTAGATGGAGATAAAGAATACTTTAGAAATTTTACGGCTTCGTTTTTGTATGAGCCATTTAATGAAATGTTTTTAATAATTAAGCTGATTCGTTTGAATAACTCTTTACAAAATTCTGTTCAACAAAAAGAAACACAGATGTTTTTAACTCTCTCTGTAAAGATCTAATTCCAGGAGAAAAAATGTTCAATAAATTCAAGTTACCTCTCTTTGCTATTGTTTTAACAGTTGGAATTGTTTTAGGAACACAGATAGGAAAAGTTTTCCCGGGTGACAATCTCAGGGACAGCATAATTAAGTTTAATGATGTTCTTACCTTGACAGAAAAATATTATGTTGAACAGGTCGATACTCAAACGCTTGTTGAAGCCGCAATCAATGGAATGCTGGGAAAGCTCGATCCTCATTCGATTTATATCCCAGCCAAACAATTACAATCCATTGAAGAAAGTTTCAGAGGAGACTTTGAAGGAATTGGAATCGAGTTCCAGGTTGTTAATGATACTTTAACTGTTGTATCACCAATTAGCGGAGGACCGAGCGAAGCTTTAGGAATTCAATCAGGTGATAGAATAGTTAAGATAGACGGCAAAGATGCTATCGGTTTGACTAATGAAGATGTAAGAAAAAAGCTCCGTGGTAAAAAGGGAACTAAAGTTAATGTTACGATTTTGAGAAGCGGTGTTAAAGATCCTATTGAGTACGAAATTGTTAGAGATAAAATTCCGCTCTATTCTGTCGATACACATTTTATGATGGATAATAAAACCGGGTATGTAAGTGTATCCAGATTTGCTGAAAAAACTTATGACGAGTTAACTGAAGCACTTACTGATTTGAAGAAAGATGGAATGAAGCAGCTTATTGTTGATCTTAGAGGAAATCCTGGTGGATATCTTAACCAGGCAGTTAAAATAGCAGATTTATTTATTGACGGACAAAAGAAAATAGTTTATACAAAAGGAAGAAAATCGCAGTTCGATGAAGAGTATGATGCTTCCAAACCTTCACCTTATGAAAAGATACCATTGATTGTTCTAATAAACGAAGGCAGCGCTTCTGCAAGTGAAATTGTATCCGGTGCAATCCAGGATTGGGACAGGGGATTGATTGTCGGTGAAACATCTTTCGGTAAAGGACTCGTTCAAAGACAATTCGATCTTTCCGATAACTCTGCTATCAGATTAACTATTTCTAAATATTATACTCCTTCCGGTAGATTAATCCAGAGAGATTATAAAGAAGGCAAAGAAGAGTATTATTCGGAAGTTCATAACCGTGATGAGCAGGAAGGAAATAATATTAATCACAAGGAAGAAACTGATTCTACCAAACCTGTATTTAAAACGAGCCGTGGAAGAGTAGTCTATGGAGGAGGGGGAATCACTCCCGATTATATTATTAAGTCTGATAAGATGACAGACTATACGATCAATCTCCTGAAGAATAATGTTATTTACCAATTTGTACTTTCATACCTCGATCACAATTCTTCATCGATAAACGAAAAGTATGGAGATGATCTGCAAAAATTCAATGATGAATTTGAAGTGAATGCCGAACTAGAAAAGAGCTTCCTATCTTTTGCCGGCTCAAAGGACATTGAGTTTAATTCAAAGCAATATGAAACTGACAGAGATTATATTCTCGCAAGACTTAAGGCACAGATTGCAAGAAATTTCTGGAAGAACGAAGGATGGTATTCGGTTCTTCTTAAGCAGGATAACCAGGTAACAAAAGCTCTTACTTTGTTTAATGAAGCTAAAGATTTAGCCAAACTGAAATGAAACGGTTCTTAAAGTTTCAGATTATTTTTGTTACACTTTTTCTTTCTTTAGCGCCGCAAAAAAATAATTCAAAAACAGAAATTGAATTAAATTTCTTTTCTAACAAAAACCTTGTTGTTGGGGAAGAATTAACTTATCTCGTTTCTTATTCATTTATGAAATTAGGAGAAGTAAAGCTTAAAGTAAGAGATAAAAAAGAAGTAAACGGCAAAACGTATTACAGCACAATTGCCTATATCGATTCTTACTCTGGAATTCCATTTGTAGATATTCATCAAACTTATGAAAGCAATGTGATCACCCCGCCACAAGGAGATTATTACTCAAATTTTTTCAGGGGAGTTAATAAAGAAGAAAAACCTTTTACATACACAGATTATTATTTTAATTATGATGATCATAACGTTCGAGTAAAAAAGGGAAGATTCAGTCCTGCAAAAGTTTGGACAGACAGCGTTGGAAGTATAGATAAATTTTACCAGGATGGATTATCGATTTTTTATTATGCAAGAAATAATTGCGGACAAAATAAATCTGTAGATGTTCCTTGTCTTGTTGCAGAAAAGAAAGTTTATACAAAAATTAATTTTTACAAAGAAGTTAGTGATGTATCTATAGATGCAGTTGATTACGATATTGCCTGTACACGTCTCGATGGTGAAATGGATTTTATCAGTATCTTTGGTCTTACCGGACATTTTGAAGGCTGGTTCACAAATGATGAAGCTGCAATTCCTGTTGTAGCAAAAATGAAAGTTATAATCGGAAATATTAAACTCGAACTTGTAAGTGGAAAAGGGAAGGGTGGCAGCCGCCGAAGTTTAAAGATTAAAGCGAAATATAGAATTGGAGGAACAAAAAATGAAAACCATTAAAATTGTTTTATTGCTAATTGCTTTAGTCCCGTTTAATAATATTTTTTCTCAATATTTTATTGACCAGGATAAAGTAGATGAATTTAAAGCAAATAAACAAAAATATTACCGTATATCTAAATCTGAAGAAAAAGATAAAAAGATTTACCTTCAGCAATTTTCTTCCACACGTAACTATTATTCTGACATAAAAATAGGATTTGATAAAGATGCATATAAACAAAATGATAAAATAGTTTTAACTTTGAAGCGAGGGTTTGAAAATAAAGCAGATAGTGAAAGCGTACTAATTTCCGGCTGTAGCATATCTTCTTCTTCAACTCATATAGAACAAAACAATGGTTATTCTTTTTATATAAGAAAAGGAGAAGAAGTTAATCTTACTTTAAATTGTAAACCAAGAGATGGGTGCTAGATTAACAATACATTTAGGAAATATTTATAGTTATGAATGGCGAGAGTTATATAGTTAAATTTACAGATTATCAGGGGAAGTCTTTTGAAAACAACAAATACCATTTTCAAATTGATACTACTTTTAAAGATTCTAATCTTATTCAAAAAAAGAAATATCATTCAGGAGAAAAGGTTCAATCCCATCCATTTAAATAATTATTTTCACAGCGTTATTATACAACATGGAAAATTCCATAAATATAGTTTGAAGAAAACTATAAATTCCAAACATAAACTCACTTGAGAACAATCAAGCTTTTGTAGATGCCTAAAAGTTAAGGTCCCTTTTTTAATGTGAATACCGTTTTCTATTTTAAAGAATGATGAATGAAAAAATATTTCCTTACTTAAATTTACTTCCTGAAATTGCTCCAAATGTTTTTCTTGCTTCGGGAGTAAAAATAATCGGAAATATTAAACTCGAACTTGTAAACTGGAAAAGTGAAGGTTGGCAGCCGCCGAAGTATAAATATAAATAAAATATAAAATTGGAGGAACAAAAAAATGAGAACTATTAAAATTCTTTTGCTGCTTTTAATCTTATTTCCTTTAAATAAAGCTTTCCCACAATATTTTATTGACCAGAATAAAATTGTTCAAGCTAAAGATAGTAGTGGTTATTATGCTAAACCTGATTACGTAATTGGTAAAAAAATATATCTGCTTAGTATATTTAAAACTGATGGGTATACTTCAGATGTTAAAATAGGTTTCGATAAGGAAGAATATAAATCTGGAGATATTATAATTATTACAGCAAGTTTACCTGCTGGTTCAAAACTTGAGAAGACAAAGAGAGAGTCGCAATAGATAGTCAGGTAGTTTTTCTAACTCCCGGACAATCCAAAGAAATAATAATTCCCTATAGGAGAGACAACATCTAAATTTGCAGGAGTAACTGTTTCTTTAGGCATACATTTCCCCTACAGTTATGAAGAAAGAAGCTATACAATATTGCTAAATCAAGATAATCAAAAATATATGAAAAATGATTCAATAGAGTCTATTCAGCTAGACGACACTCCTATGGAAGAAGTTCATCCAATTCATCAATGATAAACATGAATAATATTTTTTTTAGACTCGAAATCAAACGAGACTCCCTTTTAAAATGTGAGTCTCGTTTTCTATTTTAAAGAATGATGAATGAAAAAATATTTCCTTACTTAAACTTACTTCCTGAAATTGCTTCAAGATGTTTTTCTTGCTTCGGGAGTTAAAATAATTGGTGATGTTAAAATCGGTGAAGGCTCAAGCATCTGGTACAACTCTGTAATCAGGGGAGATGTTAACTTCATCCGGATTGGTTCTATAACAAATATCCAGGATAATTGTGTGCTTCACGTCACGGGTAAAAATCCACTCGTAATTGGTAATAAGGTAACTGTCGGACATTCAGCAGTGCTTCACGGAGCTACTATAATGGATTTAACACTTATTGGTATAGGCGGTATAGTTCTTGACGGTTCTGTAGTAGAAGAAAAATCTATGGTTGCTGCAGGCTCGGTTGTAAAACCAAATTTTGTTGTTCCTTCGGGAAAGCTTGTAGCAGGTGTTCCGGCAAAAATTGTGAGAGACTTAACCAAAGAGGAGTTGGAAGAATTTGAAAATTCTGCAATCAGGTATAGAGAATATGCAAAGAAAGCTTATGACTCAATTGAGAGGCAGGGCAATAAATGAAAAACCTCTCGGTAAATTACAAAGGAACAATAAAGATTGATAAAAGTTTAATTCATAAGATTGTAAAAAAACTTTCTGATGATCTTGATTTCAAAATATTGAGTATGCAGATAAATTTTGTAGACAGTGAGGAAATGAAAAGAATAAACAGCAAATACTTGAATCATAATTATTCTACCGACATCATAACTTTTAATTATGCAAAAAATAATGACCTTGATGGGGAAATTTACATCTCTGTTGATGATGCTGCATCTAATGCAAAAAAGTACGGTGTAAGCTTCTTCGAAGAAGTGTTAAGAAATGTAATTCATGGCTTTCTGCATTTACTCGGATATGATGACAAGCAGAAAAAAGATAAGGTAATTCTGAAGAGACTTGAAAATAATCTTTTTAATCAATATAGATTATTGTTTAAATATTAGGAAGTGTGAGATACGATGACTGAAATATCAAAAGTTTTGGAAGAAATAGTTCATAAGCTGAACGCGGAGCCTGCTGAGAAAACTTTTAACAGGCTAAGCAGCAAGTATAAATATGATAAAAATGCTGTTGCAGCAGCTTACAGCTGGATTTACGATAAATTAGTTAGAGAAACTTACGGGAATGATTTTCATTTTACGGAAGATAACAAAAGTTTCAGGTTCTTTTCAAGAGAAGAAATAAATGCAATTGGTTTGAAAAATTATAATTATCTTTTACATTTCTATCATAAAGGGATATTAACAAACAGTGATTTGGAATTAATCATGGAACAGATTAAGTTATTTGGTGGCGAAGAAGTTACTATAGAACAAATAACTTTGATTATATTGTCCCTTTTTCTTGAATTAAATAATTATACATTACCGGGCAGCAGGTCGATACTTTACTCATCCGACCTGATAAACTAAGAAAGTTAATGGCAAAAAATTTAGTATTAGTAGAATCGCCGTCAAAAGCGCGGACGATAAATAAATATCTTGGCAGAGATTACAAAGTCGAGGCAACGGTTGGGCATATCAGGAATCTTCCTAAAACAAAATTAGGAGTAGATGTAGATAACGACTTCAAACCTCAGTATGTAACCATACGTGGCAAGGGAGATACTGTAAAAAAGATTAAATCTCTTGCATCAAAAAGTACGAACATTTACATCGCAACTGACCCTGACAGGGAAGGTGAAGCAATAGCACAGGATATTGCCGACATTCTGAATGGAAATAGTGAAGCTAAGCTTCACCGCGTGTTATTTAATGAGATTACCAAAACCGGAGTTACTAAAGCAATGAAATCTCCACGTGCTATAGATGATAATCTTGTTTCTTCTCAAAGAGCAAGAAGAGTAATGGATAGAATAATAGGTTACAAGATTAGTCCTTTTCTCTGGAAAGCTATAATTGAAATCTCCGGAAGTACTTCAATATCTGCAGGAAGAGTTCAGTCTGTTGCTTTAAAGCTTATTTGTGATAGAGAAAAAGAGATAGATAAATTTATTGTTACAGAACACTGGTCAATCTGGGCAATTTTTAAAACAGATAAGGGAGAAACTTTTAAAGCAAAACTTTTCAGTATTGATGGAAAGGATCTAAAGATTCCTCCTAAACCTGTGATGAGCGATGATGATTGGAAGGAATTTCTTGAAAAGAATTTTGCTATAACAGATGAAAAATCTGCAACTGATATTTTTAACCGAGTACAAAGCAAAGATGCTTTTGAAATTACGAACATCACGAAAAGGAATACAAAGAGAAATCCATCTGCTCCTTTTATAACAAGTACACTCCAGGTTGAAGCATCGAGAAGATTAAGAATGCGCCCAAAGCAAACTATGATGCTTGCACAAAAATTATATGAAGGAATCGACCTCGGAGATGAAGGAACTGTAGGTTTAATTACTTATATGAGAACCGATTCAACAAGAATAAGCGAAGAAGTTATTCCGGTTGTAAGAGATTTTATTAAAAATTCTTATGGAGCTGAATACGTACCTGAATCTCCAAATAATTATGAGAAGAAAAACAAAGAAAATGTTCAGGATGCGCATGAAGCAATAAGACCTACATCTTTAAAATATACTCCTGAGTTTGTAAAACAATTTGTTGATAACAAAACATTTAAACTTTATGAATTGATATGGAGAAGATTTGTAGCATCGCAAATGACCCAGGCACAATTCGAAACTACTGTAATTGAAGTTACCGCAGATGAATTTTTATTTAAAGCTTTTGGAAACGCAGAAAAATTTAACGGCTTTTTGAAGGTTTATGAAGAAATGTTCGAGCCTAAAACTGATGCTGAAGAAAAAGCAGAATACAGGAATGAAAAAATTCCACTCGGTTTGGAAAAAGGAAATAAACTCGATCTTGAAGAGCTTCAAAAAACTCAGCACTTTACAAAACCTCCTGCAAGGTTTACAGAAAGCTCCTTAATAAAAGAATTGGAAAGCAGGGGAATTGGAAGACCAAGTACTTATTCATTAATTGTTAGCACTATCCAGGATAGGAAATATGTTGAGCAGACAGACAGGAAATTAATCCCGACAAAACTTGGTATGCGTGTAAACGAGATTCTTGTTGAAAATTTTCCTAATATAATTAATGAAGATTTCACTTCTCGTATGGAAAATGAACTTGACCAGATTGCCCAGGGAGAAATAAACTACGTGAAAGTTTTGAACGATTTCTACTATCCGTTTTCAGACGCTTTGAAACTTGTTGAAGATAAAGTTGATAAAATCATCTGTGATCTTTGTGGAAATGAAATGGAAATTAAAGTAGGACGTTATGGGAAATATCTTGCTTGTACAAATTATCCGGATTGTAAAAACATAAAATCCTTCCGTGAATTTGCCGCCGCAAGCAGAGAACCTGAATATACAGGCGATACTTGTGAGAAATGTGGCAGCAGAACAGTTTATAGAGAAGGGAAGTTTGGAAGATTTATCGGATGTGAAAGATATCCTGAATGTGATTTTGTTAAAAACATAACTCTTGGAATTAGCTGCCCGAAATGTAAAAAGGGCGAAGTTGTAGAAAGAAAATCAAAGAGAAATAAAATATTTTACGGTTGTTCAAAATATCCTGAATGTGATTTTGTAAGCTGGTATAAACCGGTTCTTAATCCTTGTCCAAATGGTGATTCTGAATATATGCTTCAGCGTTACTCAGTAAAAAAAGGGAATTACCTTAGATGTCCTAATTGTAATGAGGAAGTTATTCCCGCTGAAGTAGAAGAAGTTGAAGAATAATTTTAATGTTGATTGAAAAAATCTTACAAGAATATCTTCGCTATCTGAAAAGTATCAGGCGCTACTCTGATAATACAGTAAAATCTTACCGCTCAGATTTAAGTGAATTTTCTTCATATTGCCTGGAATATTCAAAAAAAGATATTTCGGAAATAAGCGAAAAGTTTATTAAATCTTACCTGATGGTTTTAAGCGAAAGCGGAATAACAAAAAAATCTATTTCAAGAAAAATTTCCTCAATAAAAGGTTTATTTAAGTTTGCTTATCTTAACGAATATATAAAAGCAAACCCTGCTTCATCCATTTCAGGTCCTAAGATACCGAGAAAGTTACCGGAGGTTGCTTCTGTATCCGCTATATTAGAAGCATACAAAGAGATCGATAAAGAAAAAAATTCTGAAAAGATAAAAGCAATGTTTGAGATTCTCTATGGATGTGCAATTCGTGTAGATGAATTATGCAAATTAAATTATGGCGATCTTGATTTGAAAGAACAAACATTAAAAGTTCTTGGCAAAGGCAGCAAAATGAGAATAGTTCCGGTTGGAGATAAATCCGTTGAAGTAATAAATAAATATTTAAGATTAAACAGATTTGGTAGTCATTCCCTTCCACTCTTTACAACGGAAAAAGGAAAAAGAATTTACCCGAGATTAGTTCATCGTTTAGTAAACAAATATTTGTCACTTGTAACCGACTTAAAAAAGAAAAGCCCACACGTGCTAAGACATAGTGCTGCAACACACATGCTGGACAACGGTGCCGATTTAAAAGCAGTAAAAGAAATATTAGGTCACGAAAATCTTTCAACAACACAGATATACACACACGTTAGTGTTGAAAGGTTAAAATCAACATATAAAAGATCTCATCCCAAATCATAATTTCGTAAGAGGTGAATAAATGAACATCAGTATAACAGCCAGAAAATTCAAAGCACGTCAAACATTAAAAGATTTTATTCATGATGAAGTTTCGGGACTTAAAAAATATAATGATAATATTCTAAACGCAGAGGTAATTTTAAGTTACCTGAATTCAAAAGACAGCGTTAAAAGTGCGGAAATAATTCTCCAGGTTCCGGGTCAAACACTAAGTGCGAATAAAGATTCCAGTGAATTTGAAAAAGCTGTAAGCGCTTCAGTTGAAAAATTATCACGGCAGCTTAAAAAGCTTAAAACAAAAAGAACTTCAAAAGTAAAATGATAAAGATCGATCAGAAAGCTATTTCCCGGAAAGAGTTTATTACTGTAGAATATTTCTATAGTAATTCTAAAGATTTATTTCAGCTTGAACTTTATTCAAACAATTCCGGCTTTAACAAAAAGATAAAGGAACAAAACTTACACAGACCAGGACTTGCATTAGCAGGCTTCGTTGATCTTTTTTCATTTTCCCGTGTCCAGGTCGTTGGAAACACTGAAATACAATACCTTTCCAAGTTAAATAAAGAAGAACGAATAAAATCGATCGAAGGAATTTTCCAGTTCAATATTCCGTGTATAATTCTTACTGATAATAATAAACCTTTCCCGGAATTAGTTGAGCTTTCAAATAAATATCAGATTCCTCTTTTTGGAACTCCTTTTTCAACTACTAAGCTTGTCTATCTTGTAACCGATTTTCTCGACGACCAGTTTGCCGAAAGAATATCGATACATGGTTCTTATGTAGATGTTTACGGAACGGGAATGTTGTTTATTGGAAAATCAGGAGTAGGGAAGAGTGAAGTAGCCCTGGACCTGGTTGAAAGAGGGCACAGGTTGGTTGCCGATGATCTCATTATCCTTACTAAAAAAGGAGAGGGGATTCTTATGGGTTCGGGAACAAACCTGGCTAGACATTTTATGGAAATTCGTGGATTGGGAATTATTGATGTTGAAAAAATGTTTGGCATCAGGGCAATAAGATACCAGAAAAGATTAGAGATTGTGGTCGAGCTTGAATTATGGGATGCTAAAACAGAATATACCCGAACCGGTTTGGATGAAGAGATTGTTAGTATTTCTGGTGTTGATCTTCCTTACGTAAAGCTTCCTATTTTACCGGGAAAAAACATTACAGTAATTTCAGAGGTCATCAGTCTTAATTATCTACTTAAACATTATGGGTATAAAGCAGCAGAAACTTTTAATGAAAGACTAGTTAAGAAAATTTCAGAAAAAAATAAGGATGATTTAAGAGGTGTTGACTATTTTGAGCACGATTTCGAATAAACTTTAACTACCCTTGACAAACATACCTAATATCTTTAAATTCGCCCTCTAAGTATGAAAAAATTATACTATTTCTCTAAATCAAAGCTTCAATTCGTCGAGATAAAGCATTATAAAACAAAGCTTTCCCTTTATTTAGGTGGAGGGGTTCTTTTTATTGTTGCCATAATTTTTTCAATATATTCTTTTGCTTTAGGTTTTTTTGGTGTAGATACTTACTCATCCTTGAGTAATGAGAACGATATGTTGAAACAAAAGCTTGATAATGTTTTAACAAATTACAAATCTTTGAATAATGAATTAGATAGTTTGATAAAAACAAATAATGATCTTAGAGTTTCTGTGAACCTTGATCCCGTTTCATCGGATGAGCAATTAGTCGGTGTAGGTGGAGGCTCCTTTGATAATAAGCTTGATTTTCTTTCGGATAATTCCCAGTTAAAGCTTCAAAAAGCATTTGATTATGTTAATGAAGTCTCAAGAAAAATAGATTTTGAAAGTAAGCAGTATATTGAGATATCTGACAAACTAAAAGAAAATAAATTACTTTTCCAATCAATCCCTGCCATAAAACCTTGTGTTGGTTTTTTAGGAGACCGTTTTGGTATGAGGGTCCATCCAATATTACATATTAGAAGAATGCATGCCGGGATTGATATAGTAACTAACAGAGGGACACCAGTTTATGCGGCAGGAAAGGGAAGAGTAGATTACGTCGGATATAGAGGTGGACTTGGCATGGCTGTAGAAATAGATCATGGATTTGGGTATAGAACAATATATGCACATCTTTCAAAGACTTTAGTAAAAAAAGGTCAGAAGGTTACCCGAGGTGACTTAATTGCAAAAACCGGTAGCACAGGTTTATCATCCGGGCCTCATCTTCATTATGAAGTTGAGCATGACGGAGTTAAGGAAAATCCTGCAGATTTTTTCTTCGATGATCTTAATTTTTTTGAAGTCGCTAAGCCTAAAAAAATAAACTTTTAAGAGAGTAACTTATATATGATATGGACGGTGGAGCTTGCGTCATATTTAGATGATGCACCTTGGCCTTCTACTAAAGAAGAATTAATAGAATATGCCGAGAGGATTGGCGCTCCTTATGAGGTTATTGAGAATCTTAAAGAGTTGGAAGATTCCGATGAGCCATATGAATCGATTGATGATATCTGGCCGGATTATCCCTCAGACGAGGACTTTTTCTATAATGAAGATGATTTTTAGCTATTCTTATTTCCGGTTTAATATTTTAGCAAATGAGTGTTGATTGGTCGGGAATATATGGCCAAACTTCAGCGAAAGAAACTTTAACTCAGCTAGTAAACACTTCACGAATTCCACATGCCTTTTTGTTTCAGGGCCCCGAAGGTGTCGGCAAGTATTTTATAGCTTTGCGATATGCTCAAATCATAAATTTAACTGACCCATCTAAGATAATTTATAATCACATTTCCAATCTTCAGGAACCTTATATTAAATATATTATCTCTTTGCCAAGGGGGAAAAATGAAACCGAAAGCAGCGGACCGCTTGAAAAATTAAGCAACGATGAAATTCAGGAATTAAAATCTGAACTTGAACAGAAAATAAAAAATCCTTACTACAATATTTACTTAAACAGGGCGAACATAATAAAAATCAGTAGTATTAGGGAGATCGGGAAATTTCTTTCACTAAGCTATTCGGATATAAAATACAGATGTATTATAATTTCCAATGCACATCTTATGAATGAAGAATCTCAGAATGCTTTGTTAAAAAATCTTGAGGAACCGCCGCCTGGTGTAATATTTTTTTTATTAACGCCTTATTCAAATTTATTAAGAGAAACAATCCGGTCACGCTGTTGGATGGTTAACTTTCAGCCTTTAGACAATAATGACATAAAAAAAAGTTCTTTCAAAATATTTTGATGTTTCTGAGTCTGTTGCAGAAGAAGTTGCACCTTTTTCCGATGGCTCAGTTACTAAAGCTATTGAATTGATTGATAGTGATTTTAAGAATTTGAAAGAAAAAACCATCTCATTTATGAGATATTCTTTTGGTGGTAAATTCGATTCCGCACTTAACGAGTTAAGTCCATTCCTTTCTGAAAATGATTCCGATTCAATAAGGCTTCTTATAAAAATGATTATTTCATGGTTAAATGATATTCAAAAGCACAGGTATAAATTAAAAAATTTCTTTTTCGACGATCACCTGGAAACGCTTAAAAAATTTAACTTAAAATTTCCTGATGTTGAGCTTAATGAAATAATAATGAAACTAGATTATTTATCTTCAATAATAAAGAATAATATCAATCTTAACCTTATCTCATTAAACATTATCTACGAACTCGCTTCTTTAACAAAACGAATAAACAGGTAGAAATCTATCTGTTCTGATTCTTACATTCTTTTTATTTAAATTACATTAACTTTTTTTGAGACAGGTTTGAAACAATGGAAAAAATAGTAATTACAAATGCTAAACGGACACCTATTGGTTCATTTAATGGATATTTGTCATCGTTTAGTGCTGCACAACTCGGCAGCTTAGCTATTAAGGCTGTTTTAGAAGAGTCAAAGATTGATAAAAACATTGTTAATGAGGTGATCTTCGGAAATGTTTTAACCAGTGGTCAGGGGCAAGCTCCCGCGAGACAAGCAGCTATATATGCAGGACTTCCTGATAAAACAGAATGCCTTACAATAAATAAAATGTGTGGCAGCGGTTTGAAAGCCGTGATGCTCGCTCAACAGGCTATTCTTGCAGGCGATGCTGAATTAATTATTGCCGGGGGACAAGAAAGTATGAGTAACGCTCCTTATGTATTGCCTAAAGCAAGAAACGGCTATAAGTTTGGACATGGAGAAGTGATTGATTCAATGATTTATGATGGTCTCTGGGATGTTTATAACAATATACATATGGGAAGTTGTGCAGAAGCTTGTGCTAAGAGTTTTTCTTTCACGCGTGAGCAGCTTGATGATTTTGCTGTTAAGTCTTATACGAAAGCAATAGAAGCTCAGAGTAAAGGCAAATTTGATGACGAGATTGTCAAAGTTTCTGTTAAAAATAAAGCAGGGGAGACTATTGTAGAAAAAGACGAGGAACCATTAAGAGTTAAATTCGATAAGATCCCTTACTTAAAACCTGCCTTTGAAAAAGATGGAGTTGTAACGGCGGCTAATGCGTCAAGCATTAATGATGGAGCCGCTGCTTTAATAGTAACAACAGAAAAGAAAGCAAAAGAATTGGGATTAACCCCACTAGTTGAAATTGTTGCTCAAAGTTCTTCAGCAAAGGCTCCTATGGAGTTTACAACAGCTCCGGCTGATGCAATAGCTAAAGTATTAAAAAAAGCGGGACTCAAAAAAGATGATATTGACTTGTTTGAGATAAACGAAGCCTTTGCGGTTGTTTCTTTAGCTGTTAATAAGCTATTAGATTTAAATTCTGAAAAAATAAATGTTAATGGTGGTGCTGTAGCTTTAGGTCACCCGATCGGAGCAAGCGGAGCAAGGATTTTGGTTACACTGATTCATGAAATGAAAAAACAAAAAGCTTCCCTTGGTTTAGCATCGCTGTGCATAGGCGGCGGAGAAGCCTCTGCATTAATAGTTAAAAATTATATATAGAGGTTCTATATGGAAATAAAAAACATTTCTATTATAGGAGGCGGTACTATGGGAAACGGTATTGCCCATATATTCGCCTTAAAGGGATTCAAAATCAATCTTATTGAAATGAATGATGATTTGGTTAAAAAGGCTTTGGGTACGATATCGATGAACTTAGACAGACAAGTAAAGAAAAATATTATTGATGAAGTAACAAAGACCGAACTTTGGATAATATTAAGGCTATTGCTGGAATTGAAAATATCCACGAAAGATAGTGATTTAGTTATAGAAGCTATTATTGAGAATAAAGATGCTAAGCTTAATATTTTCAATAAGATAAAAGATATAGTTAAAAACGATTCGATATTTGCATCTAATACATCATCAATTTCAATTACTGAATTATCATCAGCAAGCGGTAAACCGGATAAATTCATTGGCATGCACTTTATGAACCCGGTTCCTGTAATGAAACTAGTTGAGGTCATTCGTGGTTATGAAACAAGTGATGATACATATAATTCTATAAGAGATATTACATTGAAACTCGATAAAGTTCCTGTACAGGTTCAGGATTATCCTGGCTTCATATCCAACAGAATACTTTTACCCATGATTAACGAAGCTATCTTTTCACTTATGGAGGGCGTTGCATCCGTAGAAGATATTGATACTGTAATGAAACTTGGAATGAATCATCCAATGGGTCCATTAACTTTAGCAGACTTTATCGGATTAGATGTTTGCCTTGCAATCCTTGAAGTTTTATATAATGGTTTTAATGACCCCAAATATAGACCATGTCCATTGTTAAAAAAAATGGTGGCAGCCGGGAAATTAGGTAGAAAATCAGGCGAGGGATTCTATAAGTATTAGTTATATATAGTCACTTATATTTGTCCGATAATATATATTATGTAAACTAACGTATTCTTAATACTTCGACATTAACCATTAAGCCATCCCCTTCAATTTTAGTATTATATATATAACAGCTATTACAAACAGAAGCCAAATAAAAGAACTCTTTTTCTTTTTATTAATTTTTCTTTGCCTGCTAAAACCCAAACGATTTTTTATTCGCTCTTGTTCATCAGTTTCTGGCTTGTAGAACCTTGGCATATAATCAAATATTCTATTTCGGGGTTTCTTCATTAGCATTTGTTAAATCTCTTTAATTCGTCCCAAAAAGAGCAGATACAAATAATTCGGGATCAAAAGTCTGAAGATCGTCAATTCCTTCACCGACTCCTATATATTTCACGGGAATTTTTTGTTTAGCACAAACCTGGAAAACTACACCTCCTTTTGCAGTTCCATCGAGTTTGGTAATTACTAAACCACTCACATCGGTTACTTTTGTAAATTCATCACTTTGGATTATCGCATTTTGCCCGGTTGTACCATCAAGAACTAATAAAGTTTCATTGGGAGCATACGGGATTACTTTAGTCAAAACCCTTTTAATCTTGCCAAGTTCTTCCATTAAGTTCGCTTTATTATGAAGCCTGCCTGCAGTATCTATTAGAACTAAATCATAGTTTTCATTTTTTGCTTTCTGCAAGGTATCAAAAGCAACCGATGATGGATCAGTACCTTTATCTTTCTTATATATTTCAACACAGGCTCTTTTAGCCCATATTTCTAATTGTTCATTTGCGGCAGCTCTGAATGTATCAGCAGCACCTACAATTACCTTTAGACCGGCTTTCTTGAAGTTATTAGCAAGCTTTCCAACAGTAGTTGTCTTCCCTGCTCCATTTACTCCTACAATTAAAATTACATAAGGCTTAAATTGAGTTATCTTATCTCCAATATCTACATAATTATTTTGTAGGATAGTAACCAATTCATTTTTTACAATTTCTATAATATTAAATGATGTTCTGTCTTTTTCAGTCTTTAAAGTCATACGTACACTTTCAATTATAGATTCTGTAGTATCGAAACCGATATCCGAACTAATAAGTATCTCTTCTATTTCGTTTAAAGTAACACTGTCTATTACAGCTTTCCCGCTTACAGTTTCTGTAATTGAATTGAAAAGCTTATTCCGGGTTTTGCTTAGTCCTTCTTTAAGCTTATTGAAGTTTATATTATCAAACAGACCCATATTCTTTTTTCTTTATGAATTCAATAGCCCTGATAATGTACGCAATAAAAGAAGCTATTATCAGCAGCAGAGTTGAGAAATATATTATCTTATAAGTTAAATTATTTTGATCAAAATCTAATATAATTAGAAGCAGAAGAAAGGCAAGCACAGTTACGGTTATTTTGCCGAGCATGTTTGAAGGAAGAACTTTTCCAAGTTTAGATGAAAGTATAATTCCACCGAGAAAAATGAGAATATCCCGTCCGAGGACAATAAAAAAGAAATACGAAGGTATTCTTCCTAAAACAAGTAGTTTGATTACTACGACCGCGACTACAATTTTATCGGCAATCGGATCTATTATTTTACCTACCTCTGTAATTTCATTTCTCTTTCTTGCAATATATCCATCTAAGTAATCTGTAATGATTGCTACTACGGCAAGTATTACTACAGTTAATCCCGCATTCGTATTTCCAATTTCATCCAGCAAAAACCATAACGGCAATGCAATTAATAACCGGATAAAACTTAGAAGATTAGATATAGTGAATATTTCCTTTTTACTAAATATCATTTTACTATTGCAAACTTACCGATTTTGGTATCTATCTCATTGTCGGAATCATCCAGCATAACTACTCTATATATATAAATTCCGGAATTCAGTTCTTTACCCGAATCATATTTGAGATTAAAATCTACACCTCCGTTGCCATCTTTTTCTTCAAGGTCAGCAACTTTATCACCGTTTATCGTAAAGATATCAATCTTAGCTCTCTTAGGCAGATTAGCAAAGGTAACTTTAGTTTGTCTTTCTGCACTGGCAGGATTTGGATAAACAAAAACATCTGAAAGATCTTTCGCATAGCTAGTAAGAACAACATAACTTCCGGCACCTGTATTAATGGTCAATGAACCTGTCTCGGTAGATGATTTAAGATTAACTGCTTGTAATCTATATCCCTTCCCTATCGAACCGACTGGTTTTTTATCATCGAGATTAAGATAAATTACGTTTTTGTTTGTATTGTCAAATTCAACGTTTACAACTTTATTTTCCGGATCGAATAAATAATTTTTTGTATCAGCCGCAGAAATTTCATCTACATCAAAATTAAATGTTAGCTTTATACGATGGGGTGTAATAATCTCAAAAGATGAAATGTAAAATGTTTGTGTTTCGGGAGTTGGTATAACATTAAACATTAATGTATCAGTTAATATCGGTGAGTCGTATAAGTCTTTAATATCTTTAACAACTAACTGTAACTCGCCGATTGGCAGACTTTCCTTAAATGTTAGTAAGTAAGAATACTGATTATTAGCAGAGACTGAGTTTGGAAATCCAACGCCTGATATTTCAAACGATTGGAGGTTCTCAATTACATTTTTCATCTTTTCCGAAAAAGTAACTATCACTGTTTTATCACTGTTGCTTATTGCATTTATTGGAACAGCAGGAGTGTGCGAGTAAACTTTGATTACATTACTTAGACCGGATAAAGGTTCTGCTTTAGTAGCGTCATAAGCCCTAATACCATAATAATAAGAAGTGCTGTCGGTTACATTTATGTCTGAATATTCGGATTGAGAAGCCGAATCAATTAAAGAAAGGTTATTTACGTCGGAACCTTTATAGATATAATATTTCTCCGCACTTCCCTGCCACGAAAGTTTTATATTGGCAGAATTAATACTGAACCCAGCCAGATTAACAGGTACGGGTGTACGATTAGAATTTGAGAATTCAAAAAATTTATATTCGTCATTTATTTTTAAGCCAATCTCAGTTACGCCATTTTGGTTTAGATCTCCCACAAAAACATTTTCAGTATTCGAACCTTCTGTATAAAATATGATTTTGTCTTTTTGATTAGAATATTTTAAGATATAAGAATAAGGGAAGATATTAAGAACAAGTTCATCCCTGTTGTCATTATCGATATCTACAAATTTCAAAGACTGATAAATCTTACTTCCGAGTGAAAGTCCTCCACCGTAATTTTGTGACTGGTCAAGAAATACTTTTTGTGTTATTATTCTAGGGTTATGATTTTCAAAAGAAATAATAAGAAGTAAAAATGTAGGGGCTACTGAATTTGTGTGATATAAAACAGCAATATCTTTTTTCCCGTCTCCATCATAATCCCCGATATCTAAAATTTTCTGCTGAAAAGGAGGCGTTAGTCCTGTTGTATAGAAGCTATCGGATTTTGTTAAAGTTAAATCTGGGTTTACTTTAAAGCTTTTTAGATCTCCATCATCATCTAAAAACCAAATTTCTTTAGTCCCATCATTATCCGTATCATTTACAATCATATTTCTTGTAGTATTATTTGCTCCAAAGGCATCAGGTTTTGCTACATAAAAAGTTGAATCTAATAATGTAGAGGTCAAATCATTGTTTACTTTCCAGAGTAAATAACGGTCCGGATTATCATTTTGTGATATTAAATATTTGTTCCCATCATTTACTAAATCATCTACTATTAAAGGATAAAATATTTTATTAGTTGAATCCTTTTTTGAAAATGAAAATGAGCCGGGTTGAGTTTGTTCAAGAGAGATAATGTTTTGATAGCTTATAGTAATTAGATCTTTTAATCCGTTATTGTTAAAATCGCCATAGATAAGAGGAAAACGATTTAATAATGAATCTGATGTAGCTTTCGAGAAAACATTATTTGCTAATGAGTAGTTATAAAATATAGCATCACTACCTGATTTAAAAGGTTGAAAAAGGATTTCATTATTACTCCCGGAAAGAAAACTAACAGGTTCACGAAACAGAGTTGTTCCGTTTAATAAAGAAAATGGCATTAAATTATATTGTATTGGTTCAGGTAAATTTTCTGTTTGGAATACAAAATATTGGTTATTGCCTACCGTATCCACAACTTTAGTCTTTAATCCTGCAAGATTTTCTGCTTCAAAATAAATTGAATAAGTTGCACCGGGTTCTACGATTTCTTTCGGAATAAAACCATAGTGTTCTGTCTTTACAAACTGGTTATTAGTGTTAAAGCCATCAAGTGTTACAAATTTAAAATCACTATCTCCCATTTTGCGGTAATACATTCTCATTATTGAAGGTTGATCAGTTAAAAATTCTCCTGCAATTGTTGATCTGTCGCCATAATAAAGAGGTCCTAAACCTACTTCAGTTACCTTTGGAGGAGAATGCATTATATGAAAGTTTATCCTTTCTTCCAGTGTGCCTCCGTTATTTTGGAATACAAGGAGTCTGAGTGTATAAACGCTGTCAGGAAAACTGCTTATATCAAGATTATAAATATTCTCATCTGAAAATTGATTTCTTCCATTCTCAATAAGTGTTGTCCATTTGTCAGGATTATCACCTGAACCAACTTCAAGATTATAGCTTATGAAATAAGGTGAAAGAGCCGTTGCATTAATTTCTATGGAATCTCCATTTGTTGCATAATCCATCACAGGAAAATTAAATTTTACTTTTGCAGGAGCTAAAACCGACAATGCTTTAAAAAGGTTTAATCTGCCTGCTCCTGAGTTTAAATCCCATCCGGGATTGCCAATATCGACGCAGGTTGATTTTAAGATTTGTTTAACTTCTTCATTAGTGAAATTTCCTAAAGAAAGTATTAGAGCTGCGGCAGCAGAGACGTGAGGGGCCGCAGCAGAAGTTCCACTATATTCTGTATAACCTGAATTGACTGTTGTTGAAAGTATGGATATGCTGGGGGCGACTAAATCTATTGTAGAACCCGAATTGAACGCAGTGAAATCATCCTGAGTTGATCCGCTTACACTTATAACTTCTGAATATGCGGAAGGATAGTGTGGAGTATCGGTATTATCGTTGCCCGCACTACCGACTAACACTACATTTTGAGAGTAAGCATATCTTATAACGTCTCTTAACACATAAGAAAAAGAATAATCACCCCAGCTCATATTAATAACTTTTGCACCCATTTTTACAGCGTATAAGATTGCTGCGGCAGCATCGTCTTCTTCCCCGCTTCCACCATTATCAAAAGCTCTAACATTTAATAATTTAATGTTTGGCGCAACTCCGGCAATTCCGCTTATATTATTTGTTTCAGCACCCGCAGTACCTCCAACTAATGTCGCATGGTTTCCAAAACTTCCACTTACATGATCATAAGGAAAGTTATCCCAGTCATGGAAATCTCCTGCTGATGTGTCGACTGGAACACCAACTTCATCAACAAAATCCCAACCCATATAATCATCTACAAAGCCATTGTTGTCATCGTCTATTCCATTGAAACGTTTATCATGTCCAAATTGATCCAAACCATTTTCACCCAGGTTATAATATATTTTATTCTTTAGATCAGGATGAAAGAATTCAATACCGGTATCAATAATTGCAAGTAAAACTGTATCTGAACCTTGTGTAATATTCCAAGCATCAAAAGCCTGTATTTTTTGCAGTGCCCATTGCTGATTTACTAAACTGTCATTAGGTACATAATCTACATGATACACATTTGCAGGTTCAACATATTCAATTAAATTATCGCTTTGTGCATTGGCTAGAAAGTTTTGAGCATCCGCCTCATTATTAAAAGTTACTTTAATTATTTTCGACAATCTATTATCAACTTTTCCCAATCCTTTAGCAAAATATTTAACTGAGTAATTATTATTTGATAATTTGTTTAATGCTTCTTTAGAAGTGAAAATCTGTTTTGAAATTACTTTTGCTTCGACTTCTGTTTTATCAACATTATCTTTATACTTTATAAAGTAAGTTGTTTGGGATTTAAGATTAGGAATGAAAAATAAAAAGAAGAAAAGAATTAAGAGCTTATAACTCATAGATTTCCTTCTTGAACGTTGTATCTATTTTCGTAGGATAATTCCCTGAGAAACAAGCAGTACAGAAATTTTCAGAATCTGCTTCAGATACAGCTTCAAGCATTTCATCAATGGTAAGATATTCGAGGCTATCCACACCGAGATATTCTCTAATTTTTGATATATCACCGTTGTGCCGGTTTGCAATAAGCTCTTCCCTGCTTGGAAAATCCATACCGTAATAACAAGGATGCATTATTGGTGAAGAAGAAATTCTTAGATGAATTTCTTTAGGACCGGCTTCTTTAATTAAATTAATCAACTGTTTAGATGTAGTTCCCCTTACAATCGAATCATCAACAACTACTACCGTTCTGCCTTCAAGAACTCCGCGGACTATGTTAAACTTTATTCTTACGCCAATCTCCCGTTTTTCCTGTCCTGGTTGAATAAATGTTCTTCCTATATAGTGACTTCTTATTAAACCAATTTCACTCTTCGAAGCTATTCCTTGTTTTTTCAATTCAGTTTGATAACCCAGAGCGATTGTGTTTGAACTGTCCGGAACACTTATAACAATAACTTTTTGTCCGTCTTTATCAATAACTGGATATTTCCTTGCAAGAGTCTTGCCGAGACGTCTTCTCATTTTGTCAACGTTATGTCCGAATATAAAACTGTCCGGACGAGAAAAATAAATATACTCGAAAATGCAATGTTTTTGCGGTGGAGTGGTTCCGTTTATTCTTTGAGATTTTATTTCCCCGGTTTCAAATGATTCTTCATCAATAACGACAATTTCACCCGGCTCTACTTCTCTTACAAATTTTGCCTGGATAATGTCGAATGCACAAGTTTCCGAGGCAACCACAAAAGCATTATTAAGCTTTGCTATTGCTAAAGGACGGAAACCATACGGATCTCTTGCGGCAATAAGATGATTATCTGTAAGAATTGTTAAACAATAAGCGCCTTCGAGTCGGCACAAAGCTTCTTTAATCTGATCGACCTGATCGGGCAATTTGCTTCTCGCAATAAGATGAAGTATAACTTCTGTATCGCTTGTTGTTTGAAAGATGGCACCTTCATTTACCAATTCTTCCCGAAGTTCTTTTGCATTAGTAATATTACCGTTGTGTGCTACAGCAAGATTTCCAAGTCTGTAATTAACAAAGAAAGGCTGAATATTTTTTCGGGATGCAGATGAACCCGTAGTTGAATACCTGTTATGTCCGATTGCTGAATTACCGACAAGTTCATTCTTAAATATTTTTGAATCGGCAAAAACTTCAGAAACTAATCCTTCTCCTTTATGAATATTAAATACTGAATGATTATTCCCGTTAATACTTTTTGTAACAATTCCGCAGGCTTCCTGTCCCCTGTGTTGAAGTGCGTGTAAACCATAATAAGTATGAAGAGATGCATTTATAGAACCGTAAATACCGAATACACCGCAATGGCATTTAGGCTTGTCGGGAAAATGTTTTTTATTCATTCTTTAATTTTTTGTTAGTGCAGATTTCTTAAGTAAAATTAAGAATAAATGTTCACTTGAAAAAATAGAATTGAAATTAATAATAAGAAAGGTACTATTAAGTCAAAAGATCTGGCGAGGTGCTTGAAACGACAGCGGAGGATTTACAATCCTTTTAATAACCCCGACATTTTCCTAAAGGGATGGCTTTGCCAATGTCGGGGAAAAAAGAGAAAAGATAACGGGTGGGTTTTAGCACAATTAAAAAAGACTAAAACTAAATATAAATCCTAACTTAGCCATCGAAGTTATCTTAGTTGATGCTATTCTTTTGACCGAATAATCTGAGCTATAATCAATAGAATATTCCAAATCACTGTTTCTGACAGGGACATAATATATCAAGTCTATAGCAAACAGTTTAATTAGTTTAGCTTCTACGCCGGCACCAATAAATTCAATTGTGTGATTATAAGATCCTCCGCTGTTTCCTCCACCTCCTGCATTATTATGATTGAGATAAACTAACAAAGGATATATCTTGCCAACCAAATTATATTTTATTTCTAATGCGAACTCGTGACCGGCAAATACTTCTCCTAATTGTCCACCGAACTTTTAATTCCAGATTCATATTTATCATAAGAGACGCTCAATCTTAGATAACCGCTTAATGGAATTTAGATGCATAGCAAAATATTAGTCGTTTGATATTATTAATCGTATTCTTATAAAAATAAGCAAGAGATTCGACTCTAACACTAACATTTACAGATTGAGCTAAACTTATTGATTAAGTAAATAGAAAAAGAAGAAATGTTATTTTTGATCGCATTTAGAAGACTCCACCTTTTTCCCATTTTTGTTTTTGCCCAGAAATCTTGCCTCAAAAAATAGCTTAAAATAAATATTGAGTGTTGAATATTGAACATTGAGAATTATCAATCTCCGATTTTCAACAATCAATATTCAATTTCCTCCCCTTTAGCAATACTCTTGTCGGAACGGTGGGATTTGAACCCACGACCCCTTGCACCCCATGCAAGTACGCTACCGGGCTGCGCCACGTTCCGAATTTTATAATTTAGACGATATAAATTCTAAAACGTCTTTTATTTCTTCAAGGTCCTTTTTAAGTGAAGGCTTTTCCTTTTTGCCAGTGGAGTTCGATGAAGCATTTATGTCAAATAATGTCGGTTGCTCTGTTTCTGAATCAGAATTTTTATCTGGAGAATATTCTTCTAAAATCTTTTTAGCTCCTTCAATAGTGTACTTCTTATCTCTGAGCAGGCTTTTGATCTGCAGGATGATCTGGATATCCTTGTTGGTATAAATTCTGTTCCCCGCCCTGTTCTTCTGAGGCTTAAGCTGCTCGAATTCAGTTTCCCAGTATCTTAATACATACTGTTCCATCTCCGTAATTTTACTTACTTCGCTGATCGAATAGTAGAGTTTTTTTATTGAAAGATCTTTCATTAACCGCAATAAAATTTTGAGATAAAAATAACTAATAGACTATTTAATATCAATATTTATCTTTGCTAATGAATAATTACTTTAAGTGTATTTATTACTTATTTTCTTTATGAACTATATCAATTAGTTCACTTATATCTTTTAATTCATAATCGGCGTTATGTTGTTTTGTATCAAAGGTGTCGCCATAACGTGCAAAGGCAGTTTTCATCCCAATTTTTTTAGCACCGTCAATATCGCGTTCTGCCCAATCACCAACCATAAGTCCTTCTTCGGGTTGAATAATTAATTTCTCTAACATTTTCTTAAACGGTGCGGGACTTGGTTTTCTTTCTTTTGTATCTTCAAAAGTAACAACTGCATCAAAAGTATGATGCAAATTCAGAAAAGCTAATCTAAGCCAGGCTTCTTTAGCGGGAGCATCTGAGAGAATTCCCATTTTAATTCCAAGCTTTAACAATTGATTTAATGTGGAATATACATGCGGATATGGAATTAAAGCCGCTTCTCTAGCTCTTCTGTAAGCTACTATTCCTGCAGAAAGAATTTTGTAATCAACTTCTTTTAGCACTCTCTGAAGAAGAACATCGAAAACTTGTTGATATTCTATTCCCTGCTCTTTGTATATCTCATCAATGATTTTGTTGGCTTCTTCGTAAGTAATTTTGAGTCCTGCATCAATCATAGCAGGAATTGCTTCTTCGATTGACCGACGTTTCATTTTCATAAAATCTACTAGTGTGTTATCAAGATCAAAAACTATTGCTTTAATCATTCAAACTACTTTCTTTTTATAAGTTTCGTTAAAAGATATGCTCCTGCTAAATAACTGTTTTCCTTGAAACCGGAAACATAACCATCACAACCGGATGCAGTAATCAATGTTTGCCGGAATTCTTCGCGGTTGACAAGATGTGATAAATGGACTTCTACTTTAGGAATTTTGCATGCTTCCAAAGCGTCCCTGATAGCTACAGAAGTGTGAGCATAACCGCCTGGGTTAATAATTAATCCTTTATAAACTTCCTGTGTCTTTTGAATTTCTTCGACTATCTCTCCTTCATTGTTTGATTGAAAAAAAGTAAAAGAAAACCTGGGAAACTCTTTCTTTAATAGCGATTCAATTTTAGTTAGAGTTAGCTTGCCATAATGTGACTTATCTCTTTTACCAAGAAGATTTAAGTTAGGTCCATTAATGCAGATTATCTTCATGTTGTTTCCGCCATTTCATCAATTACATCTCTCAATTTCGGTGTTAAATAAATTTCGTCAATACCAAGTTCTTTAAGAGCCATCGATAATATTATTACTTTCCTTTGAAGATTTGCCAGTTTGTTGACAACGATTACTTTATTCTCTTTTAAGATACAGTATCCACCTTTAAAATCTCCCTTTTCAAAACGGACTTCTGCTCCCAATTGGGATGCAACCGATTTTAACTCCAGAATAAGTTCCTCAAATTCTTTTTCTTTTATTTTCAATGTTCTTCAGCTACAATATTTTTAGTTAACGGTTGAAATATAATAAGGAAAATAACAGCTAAGTAACAGAAAATTTCTATTACCGGAAAACTGCTAAAAACCTTAAAGCGTTTTATTATAAGATTTAATACTTCACCTGAGTTTAAAGAATTACCTGTCAAGAGTGTTACAATATTAAAATCTATACTCATAAGATAGGCTTCAAAAGGAAAAGTTAAAAGTATAACCACAGTAATAATAAACAACCAGCCATTATTTCTCAGGCTAAGTTTTGAGGTTCTGAGAAAGAGAATAAAGAAAACAAAAAAGATTATGTAACAAATAAGCGTAAGCCAATAAGCCGGTAGCAATGTATAAAAAATATCATTGAGGCGTTGTGGAGTAATGTAATCTTTTAAAACGAAACTATTTTCCTGGAATAATCGATACGTGATGGAGAGCCTTGTTATATAACTACCTAACCAGACTGCCCCGGATAAACAGGAAATGTAAAGAAGGTACCTGGAAAACTTGTTCAGATTTTTCATAAGTTTGATTTACATTCGAATGAAAAATATAAAAAAAATATGACTGTTGCCTCAATCGATATTGGTACAAATACAATCCTGCTGCTGATTGCTGAAGTAAATTTAAAACAAGGTAATATTAAAACATTAGAGAATTTTTATAAGATACCCAGGATTGGGAAAGGATTGTTGCACGAAAATCCTGTTCCGGAAGAAAACCTTAAAAGGATGTTCGATGTACTAACTGAATACTCGGAAATTATTAACAAATATAATTGTGAGAAAGTTATAGTAACAGGAACAAATGCATTAAGAATCGCTTCAAATACTCCTTCAATTATTAGAGAAATAAAAGAGAAATTTGAATATGAGTTAAATGTTGTTTCTGGAAAAGATGAGGCAAAGTTATCCTACCTGGGAGCAGTAAATGATTATCATCAAAATAAAAATCTCTTGGTAATTGATATTGGAGGTGGAAGTACAGAAATAATATTTGGAACAGATAGTAATATTCATTTTAGCAAAAGTTATCCGTTTGGAGTTGTAACTTTAACAGAAAAGTTTTTTGAATCAGTTCCTCCTGCTAAAAAAGATATTGCAAACTTTATTGAGCATTTACAAGATTTTCTAAATGAAGTTTCGAATAATGTTGGAAAAATAGAGACGGGAATTGCTATTGCGGGAACTCCTACAACTCTGGCTTGTATCAAGCTAAAACTAAAAGATTATGATGAAGATTTAGTTGAGGGTTCTACACTTAGTAAAGAAGAACTTCAAAATTTTGTAGAAGAGCTATCGAAGCTTAATTCTGAGGAAATTATTCAAAAATATTCGTCTATTGTTAAAGGCAGAGAAGATGTTTTGTTTGCAGGAACGATAATCTTATCTGAAATCATCAAGTGCCTGAATCTTCACGAAGTAAAAGTAAGCACAAAAGGAATTCGATATGGAGCAATTGTAAACTGGATTAACTTACTTAAATCCGATCATTAATTCATCGCTTTCAGGATTGATCTGTAAGCCGAAATAAATAAATCAATGTGTTCTTTGCCGGCAATTAATGGAGGTAAAATTCTAATTACGTTTACATTTGTGCAATTCACTAGAATTTTTTTATCTCTGAATTTCTCAACAAGCTTAGAACATTCATAGTAATGCTCAATTCCAGCCATATAACCTTTTCCCCTAATTTCTTTTATATCCTTTGGGAATTCATCTTTGAGTTTTGTTAATTGATCAAATAAATATTCCCCGTTTTCTTTTACATGGTTAAGAAGTCCTTTCTCAAAGATTTCGTCCAGAACAACATTCCCTGCCGCACAAGCAACAGGATTGCCGCCAAAAGTTGTCCCATGATTTCCGGCAGTTAAAATGTCCTTTAATTCCTCCGATACTAAA
Organism: uncultured Ignavibacteria bacterium; assembly: GCA_963727535.1. GTDB lineage: Bacteria > Bacteroidota > Ignavibacteria > Ignavibacteriales > Ignavibacteriaceae > RBG-16-34-14. The sequence continues at coordinate 339,682 of CAVSGR010000001.1, read as the reverse complement.
AACGCTCCTAATGGTAATCCCCCACCGACTGATTTAGCAACAACTACAATATCGGGCTTAACATTGTAAAGTTCAAAAGCAAAAGCTTTTCCTGTTCTTCCTATCCCGCATTGAATTTCATCCGCAACTAGAAGAAAAGAAAATTCTTCCCTTAGCCTTTCAATATTCTTCACAAACTCTTCTGAAGCTGTAAATATTCCGCCTTCTCCCTGAATAAATTCAATAAATATTGCGGCAGTATTTTTATCAACTTTTTTCAGAAGATCTTCATTGTCATTGAAATTTATATATTCGATATTCTGTAAAAGAGGTTCAAAACCTTGCTGATATTTTTCACTGGCAGTTAGAGTCAAAGCTCCATAAGTTCTTCCATGAAAGCCGCCGGTAAATGTATAAATCTTTTTATCTTTTCCTTTAACTTTTCTGATAACCTTTATTACACCTTCATTTGCTTCAGTTCCGCTGTTGGAAAGAAAAACTCTCGACATTCCGGAATATTTAATCAACTTTTCAGCAAACTTTATTTGAGACTCAGTGATAAAATAATTTGATAAATGCGAGAATTTCGAAACCTGGTCGTTTATTGCTTTGTTAACTTCAGGATGAGCATAACCCAAAGCATTTACCGCAAGACCTGAAAAAAAATCTAAATATTTATTCCCTCCCTTGTCATATAAATAAATTCCTTCCCCTTTTACTATTTCTAAAGGAATTCTTTTATAAGTCGATATGAAAAGTTCTTTTTCTTTTTCAAAAATGTTGTCCATAGTTCCTGATAATTTTATTTAAATAAACCAATTGATAAGAAAATTAATGCGATATAAAATACTATATGAATTACAATTCCAAATATAAACGAATAAAGAAAATTATTTGATATAACTTTAATTGCAAAAATAGTAAGGAAGATGCTCCATAAAATTATTAATCCCTCAAAAGCAAGAAGTACGTACGATAATGTTTCTTTTATCTGAAACGGTGATGGATTATAAGAAAACAGGTACCCGCCGAATAATATCAATTCAATGGGAAAAAGTATTATAAAACCAAATATGTATGGAATAAAAGAATAACTGAGTATAGAAAAGTTATCGGCATATCTTGTCCGGATTCCACTTTTCTCCGTGATGACTTTTAACAATACTGAAAACAATAAGATGATTGCAACTAAAAATAAAAGTGAAAGAATATAATCACTAAAATAATTCGGGAAGTTTGCTTCGCCTTTAAGGAAAAAGACTTTCAAGAATATTCCGCTTAACAATACTTTCCCTGAAACAAGGATAAGAATGAAAACGAGAAAGTTTTTGTGTTCAGAATTAATAATTAGCTTAAAAGCTTTGGAAGGACTTTCGATCAAAAGAGAGATTGTATGCCACAAATCTATATTATAAACTCTTTCTCTTAGATATGATTTGCACTTTAGGCAAATAAGTTCATAGAAAGGATTTTCTGAATTACAGTTTTTACAGACAACAACATTCTTCATCTGGAAAACAAATTATAATAAGTTATCAAAAGTTTATTCTCAAGTTAAGCATTGGGCTATTATTAACCGGACCGTCTGTCACATTAAAATCAAAAAGATGTGCATCGACATAAGCATCTACCAGATTTAACAGATAGACCAATCCCATATAAATTGTGAACAAATCCCGCTGGTCTCTGTATTGGTCCCTATAATTCTTGTAAAAGAACGCGTAGCTTTTGTCCATAGGGTTCTGCGTTTGCTGATAAAGATTGTAATAATACGAATAGTTATTTCCATAATCCGAATATCTGTTATTATAGTAAACCCAGCCGTAAACAAGTAAAGCTGCTGCTCCCCAGATTATCGGAGCTTTTATGTAAGATTCATTGTAGATTTGTCCTAACCCCGGAACAACTGCACTTTGAAGCACAGCAAACCATGGTGATTTAGCCATAACAAAAACAGAATCAGAATTTTCTTTGGAAATAGTATCCTGTTGACAAAATACGACAGATGAAAGAATCAGGACAAGGATTAAACTTTTAACTGTAACTTTTGTTGATAACTTCGAAGAGATCAAATAGTCTTTCCAATTCATCGGTTGAATAAAATTCAATTACAATCTCACCTGTTCCATCTACTTTTTTTCTGCACATTACTTTAGTTCCAAATATTTTTTGAAGCTTGTCTTCAATGTCTCTCATCTCGGAACTATTAGCAACATTAGGTGTGAGTGTATAAGTCCTTCTTTTTAGATCAGGAGACTCAGATAATTTTCTTACTAAGCTTTCAACTTTTCTGACCGAAAGATTCCCGGTTTTTATTTTTCTCAAAGCTTCAAGCTGTAATTCGGAACTTGGGAGATTTATTAATGCTCTTGCATGTCCGGCTGTTATCTCTTCTTTTATTAAACTGTCCTGTATTTCCTGCGGCAGTTTTAATAAACGAATCATATTCGCAACTGTTGTTCTGTCTTTGCCGACTTTTTCTGCAATTTGTTCCTGTGTAAGATTACATTCTTCCATAAGTCTTCTGTAGGCAAAACCAATCTCAATCGGGTTTAATTTTTCTCTCTGGATATTTTCGATCAATGCCAGTGCGAGCATTGCCTCTTCTGTATCAACCTGAATTATGTAAGCCGGAATTTCCCTCATTCCTATTTCGCCACAAGCTTTTAGTCTTCTTTCTCCGGAAATCAATTCATAATGCGTTGAAGACTTTCGTCTTACAGTAATCGGTTGAATAAGACCGTTAGACAATATAGATTTTTTTAATTCCTCAAAAGCCTCCGGTTCAAAATGAGTTCTCGGCTGATAAGGATTTGGAGAAACATTTGCAATTGGTATCTTTGCAAGTACATCAACCTGTTCTCCATCATCTTTATTCAAATTTGAATAATCGACAGATTCTTCTTCTTGCTTGAATCTTTGAGGATTCATCAGGGCATCGAGCCCTCTTCCCAAGCCTGGTTTCATTTTACTCATTATTAGTTTGAATTTATTTTTATTTCATTTCGTTCGAGCAATTCAGAAGCAAGTGCCATATAATTTTTTGATCCTGTAGAAACTGCATCATAAAGAATAATCGGTTTTCCATAACTAGGGGCTTCAGATATCCTAACATTTCTGTGTATTTCAGTTTTAAAAACCTTATCTCCAAAATATTTTCGTACTTCATCTGCAACCTGTTGTGAAAGCCGGAGCCTTGAATCAAACATTGTTAATAAAACGCCTTCGATAGACAAATCTTTATTAAAATGTTGTTTTACAATATTGATTGTATTCAGTAATTGTCCAAGCCCTTCCAAGGCGAAATATTCACACTGAACCGGAATAAGAACAGAATTAGAAGCTGTCAAAGCATTCAAAGTTAATAAACCTAAAGATGGAGGGCAATCAATAATGATGAAGTCATAATTTTGTTCAGCTTCTGCGAGAGCATTTTTCAACAAAGCTTCCCTGTTCGTGAATTCCACCATTTCTATCTCAGCACCAACCAGGTTAATATTCGATGGCAATAAATCCATAAAAGGCATATAAGTGTTGATTATTACTTCGTTTATTTTTTTTGCCCCTATAAGAACCTCATAAACTGATGGATTGTGATTGTTTACACCTATGCCAGAAGATGAATTAGCCTGAGGATCAATATCGATGAGAAGTGTCCTTTTTTCAGCAGCAGCAAGAAGCGAGGAAACGTTTATTGAAGTCGTAGTTTTACCTACTCCCCCTTTCTGGTTTGCTATCGATATAATTTTAGCCAATTAGCCCTCGGTGCTGTACGGAAATATATCTTTTCTGTAAAGATACATTAGAAAAACTTTGTTGAAAAGATTTATCCAAATAAAATTTAAAGAGTTATTTCCTCTCCATAATCCATTACTTTACATTTTAACCCCGCTTTTTCAACTTTCACTTTAAATTCGTATGGATCGGTTTTTATTACAGGAAAAGTATTATAATGCATCGGTATCGCAATATTCGGATGAAGAAATTCTACAGCCTTTACTGCGTCAGTAATTCCCATAGTAAAATTATCTCCTATTGGCAAAAGTGCATAATCAATTTTATTCATATCACCAATGAGTTTCATGTCATAAAATAAAGCTGTATCTCCTGCATGATAAATAATTTTTCCTCCAATGCTAAGAATTATTCCTGCCGGTTCTCCGGCATAAGTTTTATCCGGAGTCATTGATCCGTGATGGGCTATGGTGAATTTTACTCTGCCGAAATCAAAATTATGTCCTCCACCAATGTGCATATTATGAGCCTGGAATCCTTTGTCTTTACAATAATTTGCCAGTTCATTAACACAGATAAAAAGAGTTTTTGATTTATCTGCAATTTTAAATGAGTCACCTAAATGATCACTGTGACCATGTGAAAGAATTATATAATCCGCTTTTACATCTTTAGACTTCACAGGAGATAAGGAATTGCCATCGAGGAATGGGTCAATTAAAATGATCTTATTATCATCTGTCTTTACCTGGAAAGCGGAATGTCCAAAATATCTTAGTTTCATGATATATGTTACTCCTTCCTTAAAGCTAAGAGAGAAGTTTTTGAAAATTGCTCAACGCTTTACTATGAATAAATTTCATTAGTTCCAGTTTGAAATTCTCTTTGAGATTCTCTTTCTTCTCCCCTACTCTTTTTAATAATGCTTTTGTTACACTGATTTTTTCTTTTTTAATCGCAAGTATATTTTGATTCAGGACATCGAGATCGCGAATATTTCCCGATATATCCTGAATAAATTCGACTTGTTTATAAAATATCAAAAATTTCTTTTTATCGAAACAGACTTTGAATAGCTCCATATTATATCTCACTCTTCTTATAGCTATTCTTATTTTGTGTAGATTTTCAACAGATTCGTCTTTAAAAAAGTTATCAATCTCGGTAAGAAGATAATCGACTCTTTGCGCAAGTATAACTTTAGCTGAATCGCAAAAACTTTTGTGAATATCTAATTCTTCTATTTCCCATTTTTTAGCCATAGTTTTTAAACAAAAAGTACCTTAATAAATCCCGTGATAGCTTGTGCAGCTTTCATCTTACTTTTTTCATCTCCATAAATAGTAGGAATGGAGACAAAATCAATTTTATAATTATTTCTTGCAGCCTTAACAATTATTTCACTTTCAGCTTCGAACCCATAGAATTTAGGGATAATAGAATTTAAAATTTTAGTCCTGTACCCCCTGAAACCGCATTGGCTATCAACAATTTTGTTTTTTGTTTTTAGAGTCAGCAGAGCTGAGGTTAATTTATTACTTAAAATTCTTTGCAACGGCATATTCTTAAAATCATTTAATCTGTTCCCAATAACAACATCATTTTCTTTCAACTTTTCTAAAATTTCAGGAATGTATTCGGGAGGATGTTGCAAATCTGCATCGAGAGTTATAGTAAAATGAGAATTAAGCTCGATACTTTTTCTAAAACCAACATTTAAAGAATAGCCTTTTCCCCTGTTAACTATATTCTTTATAAGAAAAACTTTTTCATTATTTGATATTTTAGAAATGGAATTATCGTCAGAACCATCATCAACTGCAATTATACAATCGACATATTCGAGAGTTTTCTCAACTATATCTTCAATTGTTTTTTCTTCATTAAGAAAAGGAATGATTGCACAAGTTTCATTTCTGTTTAAGGTATTGTTCAATTGTGCCTTTCCACCCTTTAACTGGTTGCGGTCTAAATGATGCCTTCACAAGTCTTTCCCTAAGGGCGTCTTTTGAAAGTCCTTTAGTGAGTTTTCCATCTTCTGCAACAGAAATAGCTCCGGTTTCTTCCGAAACAATCACACTTATTACATCTGCCTGTTCAGAAATTCCAAGACCTGCTCTGTGACGCATTCCTAATGCTTCGTGATCTTCAGTAATTAAAGTTGATAAAGGTAAGGTACAACGTGCTGCTTCTATTGTATTATTCTTCACTATAACCGCTCCGTCATGAAGCGGTGATCGAGGGAAAAATATTGATGTTAAAAGAGACTTTGTCAGCCTTGCATTTATTATTTCGCCTGTTTCAGCGTAGCCTCTTATTCCCGTCGATCTAATAACAATAATTAACGCACCATGCTGATGTTGTGAAAGTTCAAATGCAGCATCTGTAATGATTGATGCAGCTTCCGGCGAATCCTGTTTAACAAATATATTCAGGAAAGGATTTTTTGCAACAATCACAAGAAGTCTTCTTATTTCGGGTTGGAAGAGAATAAGAAATGCAATTACCCAAATATCAGTTATCAACTTAAGCATCCAGCTTAAAGCCTTAAGGTTTATTGCGCGCGAAACAAATGAAAGAACGAGCACGATGACTAAACCCATAAAGATCTGGGCTGCTATTGTGCCTTTCAGCAAAGTATAAAGTTTATAAACGATAAAAGTCACTATGCCGATATCAATTAAATCGACAAACGTGACTGTGATAAATCCTATTTTAAAAAGATCAAACATTTACTTGATAACTATAATTTAAAAGTTTTCGTGCATTAACTGCATTAGTAACATTGTGTGTTCTTATTATAGAAGCACCGTTTATAATTGCAATTGTCTCGGCTATCGAAGTTGCCGTATCTCTTTCGCTTATATCAAGGTCCAAAACTTTTCCCAAAAATGATTTTCTCGATAATCCTACAAGAACCGGGTAACTAAGTCTATTAAATTCCGATAAATTTTTCAAAATTTCAAAATTATCTTCTACTCTTTTTCCAAAACCAATTCCCGGGTCAACTATAATATCTTCAACCCCGGCATCTTTAGCTTTTTGAATTTGTTCTTCAAGAAATATGTAAATCTCAGAAATTACGTTGTTGTAATAAGGATTTACCTGCATATTTCGCGGAGTTCCCTTAATGTGCATAATAACCAGTGATGCGGAGAACTCTTTTGCAACATGCATTATTTCAGGATCAAATGTTAAACCGCTGATATCATTTATTATTTTAACACCGGCTTTGCAAGCTTCCAGGGCGACAGCGCTTTTAGTTGTATCGACTGAAAGAAATGAACCGGGTTTTTGCAAAAGTATTTCATTAATAACCGGGATTACTCTTCTTATTTCTTCTTGTAAAGATACTGGCTCAGATCCAGGTCTTGTTGATTCTCCTCCAACATCAACAATATCGGCACCTTGTTCAAACATTTCCAGGGCATGCTTTAACGCTTTTTCTTTTGAAAAATAATTACCGCCGTCAGAAAAGGAATCAGGTGTAACATTTAAGATTCCCATAATCAAAGGAGGCTCAAATTCTTTTCCGGAAGATTTTAAATTCATTTCAACTTGCTTTTGTAAGGCAATATCAGATAGAATCAAGAAGTTTTTTCAGATCAGTTTATTTTTTTATTAATCTTATTCTTAAACTCGAGGGTTGTAGCTGTTATATCATCAGCTTTGAAAATAGAAGAACCAATTATAAAAACATCGCAGCCGGCTTTCAAAATTTCTTCAGTATTCTTAAGATCAATTCCTCCATCGACTTCAATCAAAAAATCAGCGTTCATTTCCTCTCTTAATCTAACAGCTTCCTCAATTTTTCTTAAAGAGTTTTCAATGAATGTTTGTCCCCCAAATCCGGGATTTACACTCATTACTAAAACGAGGTCAACTTCTTTAACTATATCTCTTAAAAACTTTACCGGGGTAGACGGATTTATAACTACTCCTGCTTTAGCCCCTAGTTTTTTAATCATGTTCATAGTGTTGTTCAGGTGAATGTCTGCTTCAAAATGAACAAAGATTGAAGAAGCTCCTGCCTTAATAAAATCTTCAATATATTTATCCGGATTCTCAATCATCAAATGAACGTCGAGAGGGAGTTTTGTTATCCTTTTTGATGTTTCAACTATAAGAGGACCGAAAGTAATATTTGGCACAAAGTGTCCGTCCATTATATCGCAATGAATATGGTCGGCGCCTCCCATTTCTACAAGCCTGATTTGCTGGGAGAGGTTGGTAAAATCGGCAGCAAGGATTGAAGGAGCAAGAATTGGCATTATTCTACAACATCCTTTTCTCCCGGTTCAGCAGCTTTAGTAACAAAAAGATCAACTGCATCTCCCGGATTTACTTTGTTGCCTTTACTTGGATACTGGTCGAGAACTGTATTTGGTAAAAGTGAAAATGATCTTTGATAATTTATTTTTCCAACTTTTAGTGTACTGTCAGCAAGTATGCTTTCTGCTTCAGCCAGTGACCTGCCTACAAGATCGGGGACAGTTATATCTCCTTTTCCTTCGCCAACACTAATATAAATTCCAACTGAAGATCCCTTCTTTACTTTTGTACCTTCGGCAAATTCCTGATCAAAAATCATGTTCTTAGGATTTGAAGAAGGAATTTCCTGTATGAGCCCCAATTTTAAACCAATTCTTTCAAGAGTCAGTTTCGCATCTCGTACTGATCTTCCTTTTAAGTTAGGTACATAAACTACGGGTTCTCCGCCGCTTATAAAAAGATACACTCTTCTTCCCTCTTTTACTATTTCGCCAGCTGAGGGCTTCTGCAAAATAACAGAACCTTTTGCATATCTCGCATCATAAGTCGTATCTCCTAACACAGGTTCGAGATCATGATCTTTCAGAAGCTTTATCGCTTCTGTCTCCTTTAATCCTTTTACACCAGGAACAGTAATCTCAGGTGAGCTTACATACCATGGAAAAACCACATTATTGAGGAGCAAAACTACGACTATAAAAGCAAAAAAATAAAGAAGAAACTTTTTTACGAATGGCTTTTTTAGGATATTTTTCATTAAATCAAATATATTAAAAGACCCTTTCTTTAACAACATAACATATTTACATTGCTACTATAAATTAAGGTCAATTTTATCTACTCATCCTTAAACTGATTTAATAATTCAGGTATGTTCAAAAATTATTTTATTCTAAATAGATTGGCAATTGAGTTAAATCAAAACCTTGAAAGCTTTAGTATAATGCGAGCGTTTTCTTTTGAAAAAGATAAGCTTGTATTAGTTGTAAAAAAAAATGATACAGAACTTTCACTTGAATTGTCCGTGAATCCACAATTACCGTATATTATTCTAAAAAATAAAGTCTCAGTTCCCAAAAGAAATCTTATTGATTTTTTCTCAACAATTTTTCCAGTCAAATTGGAAAAAGTGGAAATTTCAAACAGTGATCGCATTATAAAATTCTCTTGTGATAGGGCATCGATCTATTTTACTATCAGGGGAAAAAACACAAATGTTTTTCTCATCTCTTTGGATAATGAAACGGAAAGTTTTAAGAAAAGCAGTGAAAAATTTAAGGAGGATTTTACTAAAGAAATATTAGAATCCGATTTTATTACAGATTTCAGAAACATTGATATTAAAGATTCGTTTATAGATTCAACTGTTTTAAGAAAAGAATATCCTTTCATCGGGAAAGAAATAATTAATGAAGTAAAATTAAGAGGAAAAGAGATTTCTGATAAGATTTCCGTTAGGATTCTGATAGAAGTAATCGAAAATATAAAAAGAGATAGACCAACCGTTTTTATTGATGAAGATAGCAGTGAAATTAATCTTGGTATTGAATCATTAAAAAACTACCCTTTCACAAAAAAGGAAATTTTCCCCGATATTTTGACTGCGCTTGAATATTTCTTAATTAAGAAATTCTCTATCGAAGGTATAGAAGGTAAAAGAAAAATTATTGAAAAATATCTCGACAGAGAATTACAAAAAACATCAAATAAATTGAATGATATTAATTCTAGAATTCAAAGAGGCTCAAAAGAAGAAGAATATAGCCAGCTTGCAAATACGCTTCTTTTAAATATTGATAAGATTCATAAAGGATTTGATAAGATTGAATTATCCAACTTATATAGTAACAACGAAAATGTAATAATTAAACTCGAACCAAAGCTTTCGCCAAAACAAAACATTGAGAAATATTTTGAAAAGGCTAAGAATGAAAGACAAAGTTTACTCAAAGCTACACATCTTGCAGAGGAGACAAAGAAAAAACTTGGTTCATTAAAAATAGATACAGGATAAATTATTAAAAGCAGAAACAATTGAGGATTATAATTCTATAATGAAAGAACTTAGAATAAAAGATGAAGTTAAGAAGAAAAAAGATGATGATATAAAAAGTAAATTCAGGCATTACCTGGTAGATAAGAAATACCATGTTTTTGTAGGTAAGGATAGTAAGACCAATGACTTGCTTACCTTAAAGTTTGCTAAACAAAATGATTATTGGTTTCACGCAAGATCGGTTTCAGGTTCTCACGTAGTTTTGAGAAATGAAAATCCCAAAGAAAGCATCCCTAAAAATATTCTAAAATTAACAGCTTCGATTGCAGCTTTCCATAGTAAGGCTAAAACAGCAGGTATGGTTCCCGTTTCATATACACAAAAAAAATATGTTGTAAAAAAGAAAGGGATGGAACCGGGGAAAGTCGCACTTTTAAGAGAAGAAGTTTTAATAGTTGAGCCGGGGATAAATGAAAAATGTGAGTACATTACAGATCAGGAATTATAGCCACCGTGTGGAGTTGAAGCGCCCTCCGTGTAAAACACGCTACAACCCCACAAGCGGCAGGTATTGGAGTCACGCTTGTATTAACCCAATAAATATGCCGGATAGAATTCTTAGTTTCTTAAATGAATAGCTGTTTTTTTAGTGAGTTTTTCTTCTTTTTTTGAGAGTCGGATTCATTATGAGATACTGGTGTGCAAATTATTTTCGTATCTTTTAAACGTTTGAGGGAATTGCAACTGCCTCTTCAATCCATTTTTTGTGACAGACTTTTAAGCATTGTTCAACAAATTTAGCTTCGATCAGAATTGAGAGTCTGAAAGTAGTTGTAGTAATTCCGTAAGGAGTAATTTTATTAGCTAAGATTAATTTGATCGTTTCGTTGAGTATCGAATTATCTTTGTTTAATCCTTCCCCAATTAAAGATACTGCCCCAAGGTCATCGATAAAATTAATACTGTTACCGAATTTTTTTAATAATTCTTCTTTTCGTTTGTCCCAGCCAATAATATTTTTAACGGATATAACAAAAGATATTTTTATTCCTGGCTCTTCTGATTCATTTACATTATAACTTAATTCTCTGATTTGTATTTGATGCAGATCTAAATAAAGTAATAAATGTTCCAGAGTATTGTCATCGTCAAGAGCTAAGGATACTTTTACAATACCAGATTCATGAACAACTGCTATAACACCGGTTGGTACTTCGGCTTTAAGTAAACGAACAATAGTTTCTTTACCCGGATTGAAAGTGCTTCTTGCATAAATGGCAATCTTTGCTTCTTTAGCAAATTGAACTGCTTGTGCATTTAATACTTTAGCGCCGGAAATACTCATTTCCTGCATCTGCTGATAAGAAATCTCTGGTAAATGTTTTGCAGACTTCAAAATTGATGGGTCAGCAGAATAGACTCCGTCAATGTCGGAATAAATTTCACATCTTTCTGCATTTAATGCAGCAGCTAATGCAACAGCAGAAGTATCTGAACCTCCCCTTCCTAATGTTGTGATGTCTCTTCTATAACTTACTCCCTGGAATCCTCCTATCACAACAACTTTCCCATCCTCAAGCTCATCCTGCACTCTGAACGGTCGCACTTCGATCACTCTTGCATCAGTATGGCGGTCATTTGTAATAATTCCCGCCTGGGAACCAGTTAAAGAAATTGCTTTTATACCGAGATCATTTAATGCAATGCAAAGTAAAGACATTGATACTCTCTCTCCTGTACTTAGCAGCATATCGATTTCACGTGTTGGTGGATCGGAAGATAGGCTTTTTGCAGTTGCAATCAGTGAATCAGTAGTTTTCCCCATAGCCGAAACAACAACAGCAACATCATAACCTGATTTTTTGACTTCAGCAATTATTGAAGCGACTTTTTTTATCTTATCAATATCGGCTAAAGAACTTCCGCCATATTTCTGAACAATTACTGCCATCTTTCATCAGAGCTTCCTCAACTCATCCATTAGTTGTGTTTTAACTTTAGTTTTCTCATCAACTTTTTTAAGAAGTTTAGCCGGAACCCCCGCTACAACTGTATAAGGTTCAACATCTTTAACAACGATAGAACCTGCGGCAATTACAGCACCTTTACCAACTTTAACACCTTCAAGAACGACAGCATTTGCTCCAATCAAGACATCATCTTCAATTATTACGGGTGCAGCACTCGGAGGCTCAATTACTCCTGCAAGAACAGCTCCTGCACCTACGTGACAGTTGTTTCCAACGATTGCTCTGCCTCCTACAACAACATTCATATCAATCATTGTTCTTTCGCCTATAACTGCACCGATATTAATGACTGCTCCCATCATAATTACACAATTGTCTCCAATTTCAACGATGTCCCTTATTATTGCACCCGGTTCTATCCTAGCATTATACTTGGTTAAATCAGCAAGAGGAATAGCTGAATTTCTACGGTTATTTTCTATTCTGTAAGATGTTATCTGTTCATTATTTTCTTTAAGTAGATGTTCAAATTCTTTCAACTCGCAGAAGAGGATTCCAAAACTTTTTTCACCAAAGAAATCCAGTTTCTCAAAATTTATTTTTTCAAGATTTCCTTTTAAATAAACTGTAACAGGAGTTTTCTTTTCTGATTTCGAGATGTAGTTAATTATTTCGTATGAATCCATATCAGCTTTTACCAAAAATTACTTCTGTGAATGAATAAAACCCATTTTTCTTTGTTAGAAGAAATTCTGCAGATTTCAGAATACCTTCTGCAAAAGTTCTTCTCGATATTGCATGATGTGTTATCGAAATTGTTTCACCTAAACCACCGAACGTAACCGTATGATCGCCAGCAACATTTCCCAGCCTCAAAGAAGAAATTGAGACAGACTTTGAACTGAGTTTATTCTTAATCATTAATGCAGTGCCGGAAGGTTTGTCTTTTTAAAACGGTGATGAGTTTCAGAAATTTCGATATCCCAATCTTTTAAAATATTGTCCGCTGTTTCCGTAAGTTTTAATAAAACCTGGATACCAATTGAAAAATTAAAACTCTGTACAACCGGAATTTTATTCGAAAATGTCTTGAGTTTTTCAATATCTTCTTCTTTTAATCCCGTAGTTGCTACAATAAGAGAAGCATTAAACCGTTCGGCGGTTTTAAGCGTATTCTCAAAAGCTGAAGGAAGTGAACAATCAATTAAAATTTGTGGAGTGTCTTTTACATTTTCTCCATCAATATCAAGTTCATAAACTAATTTGTGACCTTTTTCATTAAATACATTAACTACTTCTGCACCGAGTCTTCCTTTGTTACCAATTACTCCATATTTAATGATAGACGAGCTCAGATTTTCACCTTAATATTTATTCATTTCTTCTATTAAAAGATTTTCTGTTTGGGGAGTAACCGGACACATAGGAAGTCTTAATGTATTTTCACACATTCCTAATTTAGACATAACAAATTTAATTGGCGAGGGACTCGCTTCCACAAACAGTAAATTCATCATCCTTAAATATTTAGCGTTTAACTTTCTTGCTGTCTCAAAATCGTTCTTTAATAATGCATCAGTTAATAATTTCTTTTGTTTAGGAAATGCATTAGAGAAAACGGAAACAACTCCCTCCCCTCCTAAAGCCATAATAGAAAATGTGTTGTCGTCATTCCCGGAATAAACGGCTAAAGACTCGGGCTTGATAGAAAAGAGATGAGCAATCTGAGAAATATTTCCACAGGCTTCTTTGACGCCAACAACATTTTTACATTCAGAATGAATTTTAACGATTGTCTCCGGAAGCACATTCATTCCGGTTCTTGAAGGAACATTGTATAAAAGGATTGGAAGTTCTGTTCTTTCAGAAATGTATTTATAATGTTCAACAAGGCTTAGTTGTGTACCTTTATTATAATAAGGATTAACAATCAGCAAAGCATCTACTTTATATTCTTCAGCAATTTTATTTAACTCAACTACATTTTTTGTATTGTTCGTGCCGGTTCCTACAATAACTTTGGCTTTTCCGCCAATTTCTTCCATTGTTACTTCGGTTAGTTTTTTCCTTTCATCAAGAGAGATTACGGGAGATTCTCCGGTCGTGCCAAGAAGAATTATTGCATCGATTCCATTTTTTATTTGAGAGTTTAATATTTTCTTAAGCGCTGGGTAGTCGATTTCATTTTCGCTGGTAAATGGAGTTATAATTGCAGTTCCGGTTCCACTAAATAACATTTCGCTCTCAGTTATTAATAAAAATTATTTTAATATACTAAAATATAAAGAATTATAATCTTGTTTAACTATTAACGGCAAGAATACTTAGTTAAGACTGCTTAGTTTTTTAAAAATTGATTTGAAGAACAATCGATTTTATACTATCTTTTCATCGTTAAAAATGCACCCGTAGCCTGCCTTCACTGATAAATCAGTTTCGGCAGGTAAACTCAATACGGTTGTGATTTTATGATATGCACCCGTAGCTCAATTGGATAGAGCGTTTGACTACGGATCAAAAGGTTGAGGGTTCGAATCCTTCCGGGTGTACTAAGTATTAAAATTAATCAAGAGGTTGAGGGTTCTGCCGAAGGCATCCCTTTGGGAGAATCCTTCCGGGTGTACTAGTTTTAGAATTGAGTAGTGAGTATTTAGTAGGGAGAATAAAAGACTAAACTAGAATCACTAACCGGTAAGAGGTATCCCGAAGGACTCCTTTGGAGTAATACTAAAATAAAAAAGAGCTATTAAATTAATAATAGCTCCCTTTCTTCTTAAAAGATATCAAATCAAAAAAAGTAATTGAATCCTACCAGTAACTTATAAACAAGTTTGGGTTGGTTAATTGCCCTGTCAGCATCCTGGTAAGTATAATCTCTTCTTCCGTTAATTATTTCACCATCAGGTCCGTAAGCGGTATCATGTCCCTCAATAATGCCTAAGAAATAATAATCGAAACCGGTTGTTAGAACAAGATCAAATCTGTGTGTTAACGAAAAATTAGTTTCTGCACCAAGACCAACTCCCCATTGATTACTATTTATATTAAAAAATTCGTTACCGTCAATGAAATCGAATTCCGCGGTGAACTTGGAGTACCTTGGTCCAAAAAACAAACTGGATCTTTTAAAAGAAAAGATTTGTACCGGGAATAAAAAATCCATTCTAAAATCCCAAACAGTTCCGCTTTTTTCAGGAACACCATTGGTAGCATCATTAATAAAAATTGATCTGGCGTCTACTGCACTTCCGGGATTTACGCTTGTATATCCTATTCCAAGTCTTACAGACAATGGAATATCCGAGGTGAAATTAGAAGCGGTTAAGTTTCCCTGTAAACCCAAACCATTATTATAACCCATGTCCATTCCTGCTGATAAATAGGGATTGGGATTACTTTGTGCTTTAATACTAATTTGTATTAAAAAAGTAAATAACAGAAAGAAGAAAGCTTTTTTCATATGGTCACCTATTTTATTTATAAAAATCATCTGAAATTTGTACGAACTACTATATCTTGTAAAAAGTAGAAATTGATAATAATATTTACTTGTTGTTACCTTAGTATTGTAAAAAACAGAAATTATGCCACAAGATTTATTTATTGTTTGAGCAAAAAAACTTGTGTCCAAATAGATACATTACTTTTTATTTCAGATCTGAAGAGTTCCCAATATGATATCAATCGTGGAGGGGAATTTTTAACAAAATTATTTAAGCATATGTATATAGCTGTTTCAATTTTTCACCCTTCTAGCTAATCAATTGATTTTTTTTAATAATCCGTATATCTTTACTTCAACTATTTAACAAATAACAATTATAACGAGCCCCCTTTTTAAGGGGAGTTTAACTACGGAGGGTTCAAATGCTTCAGCTTAATCATCTCGATTACTATCGTCTTCCATGGAATTTAACCGATAATTCTATTTCCTGGCTTGAGCCAACCGCAGCTTGCAATTTATCCTGCGACGGTTGTTATAGAAAAAATGAAAAGAATAGTCATAAGTCTTTAAAAGTTGTAAAGGAAGAGCTTGATGTTTTTACAAAACTAAGAACGTGCGATGGAGTTTCTATTGCAGGTGGCGATCCTTTAATGCATCCCGATATCATAGAAATTGTTAAAGATGTGAAAGCAAGAGGTTTGAAACCAATTATTAATACAAATGGTTTGGCGCTCACCAAAGAGCTTCTTCATGAATTAAAGAAAGCCGGTGTATTTGGTTTTACTTTCCATATCGACAGTAAGCAAGGTCGCCCAGGCTGGAGAGATAAAAATGAACTCGAGATGAATGAACTAAGACTTCATTACGCAAAGATGCTTGCGGAAGAAGGCGGAATCTCCTGCTCTTTTAACTCAACAGTTTATGAAGACACAATGCAGTATGTCCCGGGAATGGTTAAGTGGGCCCAGGAACATATAGATATCGTGCAGGTGATGGTTTTTATTCTTTACCGTGCAGTAAATAATGAAGGAGTTGATTTTTATCTTGGTCCTAAAAAAATAGAAATGCAGCAGCTTGTTTATAATGAAGAAACAACTGAAAGAACCGACATCAAAGCTCAGGAAATTGTTGAGATGTTAAGAAAAGAAGTTGATCCCAATTTTGATCCGTGTGCGTATTTAAATGGTTCTGAGAAACCTGATTCATTCAAATGGTTATTAACGGGAAGACTCGGCAGAAAAAATAAAATTTATGGCTATGTTGGAAGTAAGGGAATGGAAATTATGCAGACATTCTATCACCTTTTCAACAATAGGTATCTTGCTTATGCAAAACCTAAAGATGCTCGTAAAGGAAGATTGATGATGTTGCTTAGTCCTTTTGATAACCGGATTAAGAAAACAATGTTTAATTATCTTAAAAATCCTCTTAACATTTTCAGAAAGCTTTATTATCAATCTGTAATGATAATCCAACCCGTAGATTTTCTTGAAGACGGCAGACAAAACATGTGCGATGGCTGTCCGGATATAACTGTATGGAATGGAAAACTTGTCTGGTCCTGCAGAATGGAAGAACAATTAAACTTCGGACATAACCTAAAATCTTATCCAAAAGATTTTATGAATTAGAATTCGGTAGGAATTTGATTAATCAATTTCCTACTTCAAATATTTTAATGCAAGGCAGGTTATATCATCGGACTGCTCAACACCTTCCGAGAAAGATTGTACATTTTCAAAAACGTGTTCAACAAGCTCATTTACATTTAAAGAATTTTTATCAGAAAGAATTTTTTCAAGACCGGTCTCGTGAAATTCTTCACCCTCTTTATTAAACGATTCTGTAACTCCATCGGTGTAAAAGATAAGATTTTCACCGGGTTGAATCATAATTACATTCGATTCGTACGGAACATCTTTTATAGCGCCAATCATAAGCCCGCCAATATTTTCAAGCTGCTTAACTTTTCCATCGGTAGAAATTAAATAGGGTAGATTATGTCCTCCGTTTGAATACTCAAATGCGCCACTTCGTGTATCGAGCACGCCGTAAAAAACGGTAACGAACATGTTAGAAGGACTTTCTTCCGCAATAATATTGTTGACTTCCGATAAAATGTTATCCGCGGGCATTCCTTTTAATGCGGTTGCCTTTAATAATGTTTTACTAACTGCCATTAGCAGCGCTGCAGCAATTCCTTTTCCGGAAACGTCCCCGATTACAATACCGAGTCTGTATTTATCAATAAAAAAGAAATCAAAAAGATCGCCGCCTACATCTTTAGCGGGAATCATCTTTGCATAAATGTCAAAGTCTTTCCTATCAGGGAACGGTGGAAATGTTTTTTGCAAAATTGATGTTTGAATTACATTTGCAATATCGAGCTCCTGCTGAAGTGCAATTAACTTAGTCTGTGCGGAGAGTGCTGATTTATATTCCTCTATTTCTTTTAAAGATTTTTCGATTGTTATTTCCAAATCTTTTAAATCAATAGGTTTTGTGATAAAATCATAAGCTCCCCTGTTCATCGCTGTCCTGATGTTTTCCATATCTCCATAGGCAGAAACAATAACCGACCTAAGTAATTTATTATTAAGTTCATTTATTTTGGAAAGAAGAGTAAGTCCGTCCATTACAGGCATATTTATATCTGTTAAAATAAGATCTATAGTTCCATCGTTCGCTATTTTCTCAAGTGCTTCTGCACCATTTTCAGCAAAATGAAATTCGTATTCTTTTGCTTTGATCTTATTTCTGAATTTTTGATTGATAAGTGCCTGAAGGTCAGCTTCATCATCCACTACTAATATTTTTGCTATTTGCATTTTAATATTTCCTTAGATTGCGTCCGGGTAATTTAGTTTTTCTTTAAGAAGATCAAATTGAAGCGGTTTTGTGAAGTAATCATCGGCACCAAGGTTTTTTGCCATAGTAAAATTGTGCTCATCTCCGTAAGCAGTTATCATAATAACTTTTAGTTCGGGATAGCGTTTCTTTATTTCTTTCAGCAATTCCATTCCACTCATCTCCGGCATATTTATGTCCGATAATATCAAATAGTCGGTACGGTTCTCAATAGATTCTATTAATTCAAGAGCGGAAATACCATTGTATGCATATCTTATCTGCACGGTACCGGCTTTTATTTCCTTCCTGAATTTCTGCTGAAATAAAAACTGAACATCGATTTCGTCATCTACAACTAGTAGTTTCAATTTTAACTCCTATTATTTAATTAAATTATTGACTGTTATGGGTTGACTGTAAAATATAGTAAAACTTTTTATTTGTATTATCGAATTTAAAATCATAATCCTGCTGCTTCTTAGCGGCCTTAACCTTTTTAATAAGGTAGCCATACAATAAATTCCGTTCCTTCTCCTTGCTTGGTTTCAACTTTCAATTCGCCACTATGCTGTTTTGTAACAATATCGTAACTTAATGATAAACCCAATCCAGTTCCTTCACCTGTTGGCTTGGTTGTAAAGAACGGCTGAAATATTTTATCCAAAATATCTTTAGGAATTCCATTGCCGTTATCACTGATACTAATCTCAACTTTATCTTTTAAGTTTATTGTTGATACTTTAATTGTCGGTGAGAAATTGCTTTCGTTGCCCTTTTTCTTTCTATCATAAGCTGCATAACAGGCATTGTTTATTATATTTAAGAAAACTCTGCTTATATCCTGTGGAACTACATTTATCTTTTCCAGAGTTTCATCATAATCTTTTTCTATCGTAATGTTGAACTCTTTATTCTGTGCTCTCAAACCGTGATAAGCAAGAGTAACATACTGATCCAGCAAATCATTTATATCTGTTAATGATTTTTCGCCGGAAGTTCCTCTTGAATGAAGTAGCATTCCTTTAACTATGGAATCTGCACGTTTGCCATGCTGATTTATTTTTTCAAGGTTTTGTTTGAGATCATCGGCAATTGAAATGGCTTCTTCTTTATTATTATTCTTTAACTCTTCTTTCATTTCATCAATTAACTCATTGCTTACTTCGCTGAAGTTATTTATGAAGTTGAGCGGATTTTTAATTTCGTGAGCAATACCTGCAGTTAGTTCACCTAGGGATGCCATTTTCTCGGCATGGATGAGTTGTACCTGTGTGGATTTGAGCTCCGTATATGCTTTTTCTATTTCTTTTGCCTGCTCGAGTTCCTTTTCTTTTGCTAATGCACGCTCTTTTTGGATCACACGCCGCCGCTGGAATCTATCAATACCAAATACCAAACCTGCAAATAAGAAGAAGTACCCTATATATGCAAAAGTAGTTCTCCACCAGGGAGGATTAATAATTATTTTAATTGTTCTTTCTTTATCATTCCAAATTCCATCCCCATTCGATCCTTTTAATCGAAAAGTATATTCACCCGGATTTAAATTTGTGAATGAAACAAAATTCCTGTCTGATGAAGTCCAATGATTATTAAATCCCTCCAACATATACATTATTTTATTTTTTGCCGGTCTTGAAAAATGAATTGATGCAAATTCAAAAGAAATATTATTTTGAGTGTAAGAAAGATCCAATTCATCAAGTTTCATTATGCTTTTGTTAATCTTTACTACAGCCGAGTCTGATTTAAGTGATACATCAGAAACTTTTATATCTTCTAAAACTAAGTCTGGTTTTACCTCATTTATTTTTCCGGGATAGAAGTAAGTCAAGCCATCAATTCCTCCTAAAAAAATCTCGCCATCTTTACTTATCCAGCTTGCTTTGCTGCTAGTAAAACCCTGGAGTCCATCTTGTGCATTAAAATTTACAAAGTTCCATTTATCTTTTGGATCATTTTTATTCAGTTTAGATAATCCAGCATGATGTATTTATCCAAAGATTTCCCTCAAGATCTTCTACAATGGAATTTATTTGATTGGAAGGGAGTCCATCTTTTTGATCAAACTTATTAATTTTTTCTGTTGCGGGATCAAATCTTAATAAACGGTTTGCTGTTGCAATCCAGACTATCCCTTTACTGTCTTCATAAATACAATTAATATAATTGTTTAGGGAATTAATATTTTTGCTATCAAAATTATATTGCTTAAAATTTCCGGTTGATAAATCATATTTAAAAAATCCGCTTAATCTTGAACCTAACCAAAGAGTATTATTGTACCTCTTGCTAAATTCAATGCTTGTACCTACTTCCATAGGCATAAATTTATCGGACGTTAATTTCTTTTTCATTCATTTGGTTTATGATATTATAATCAAAATCATTTAAACTCAAAACCTGAATTCCATACCACAAAGAATCTGGTGGAGGAATTACATTCCAATTTCCATAAGAATGACCAACATCCGTTGCATATGTAATTTTGTAATCACCTTTTTTCAAATTTAAACATCCAAGTGCAATTCGATTTTTAAATCCTCCTCCATCATTAAATGTTTTGAATAAATCATTCATTGACCAGATTGTTTTACCATCTTTGTTTAAAACTGATCCGGCATCAGTAAGTACCTACCCCAATATTCATTTCGCCTTCTCCAACACAAATTATCAAAACTTTTTGATCGTGGCTCAATGAAAATGATTTTTCTAAATTTGATGCTTCACCGACTTTTAATATTGAAGCGATCGGCTCACTGGATTCTGATATTTTATGAATTCTATGTTTAAGATCGTCACTCATTGTTTTATTCATTATCGTAGGTAAGAATGAATATTGATTTTGAGAGGGATTATATTTCTCAAATCCATGTCTTGATGCCATCCAGATATTACCCGATAAATCTATTTTTATCGAGTTTATAAAATAAGTTGTAGTTTTATTTTCATTAGGTGATTTAATAGTGCTTAGTAAATTATTCTTATCTATTTTGTGCAGACCAAGATTGTTATATGCGAACCATTTATTCCCTGCATTATCAATAGCAAGACCCTGAATATTTATTTTCCCATCTGAAACATTAGGTTTGTCCATTTTGAATTTCAAATTATCAGACTTATGATTTTCGAGATTGTAAGTAAATAAACCCTTTTCAGATGTTCCAATTGTGATTTCTTTACTCTGATGTAAACCCGCAATTACTGTTGAAAAATTTGCATTAGAACTTGCAACAGTCATTAGTTATAAACTTATAAAAATTAAACGGTTCTCTAAGCGGATCAAATTTTGTGAGACCATTTCCCCATGTAGCAATCCAAACAACACCGTATTTGTCCTTAATTATTTGATGTATAATTATTCTTGCAGAAACGTCCGAATTTGTCGAACCGTAATCAATTTTCTGAATGTTTTTCTGTGTTAACATCAATTCTATAAAGTCCATGTCGAATAGGTTCCTACCCATATATATCCATCAACATCCTGAACTATTCCAGTAACTAAATAGGAACCCTTGTCATTTTTGGTAGGGCCAAAAACATCATAGTCTTCAGTAGTATAATAGTTAGGAGAGTATTTGATTAAAGTAAAGTTACCCCCAAACCAAATATTTCCCGATACATCTTCATAAATAGCTTGTATTTCAATCTGGGCTGAAATTTGCTTTGAGGTAATATGGCTGAAATAAATTGAGCTTTTCATTGTATATTTTTATACCGTTTGCATAATCGGCAACTATGATATTTCCATTCTTTAATTCAGTTATGCTAAATGATGTTACCCCATTGAGCATTTTTATTGGAAGCATCGAGATGCACCTGTTCAAACTTATTTTTTGATTTGTTGAATTTTTGCATTCCATGATATGTGGAGCCAAACCATAAGTTTCCTTTAGAATCTGATAGGGCTGAATAAAAGGATGATGTATTAGTTACACCTGCGGTTTCTATGGGATAACTTTGAAAAGTTTCATTTTTCGGATCATATTTTGCGATACTGTTATTTGAAACACCGATCCATATAAATCCATCTGCATCCTCCGCAATGGCGTAACAATCATCAGTTGGTATTGTTGTAGAATCATTTGGATCATTTTTAAATACTTTTATATTATTTCCGTCATACCGGTTAAGCCCATCTGCAGTTGAAATCCAAAGGAATCCATTACTATCCTGGAAGATATAGTTGACTGTAGCATTAGAAAGCCCTTCGGGAATTGAGATATTTTCAAAAAGATAATTCCTTTGTCCGTAGCTTATAGATGACATACTCAAAATGAGCAATACACAAATAGTTGTTGTGCTAAAAAAGACTTTTAATAATTTGTTTTTCATAGATGTATCTTAAATATTCAAATTTATAATAAATTCATTCTTATATGTTCCGAGCCTACGGCTATGGTTCTTGTTTTTTTTGTTTCTATCCAATGGAATAAATTCCGTTGTTATAATATCAGTCGATGCTACGCATCTTTATTACATTGATTTTGCTTTTTCAACAGGCAAAAGTTTGTCGTTGTTAAATAATAAGATGCAACGCATCTTGTTTTATTTTTATTTTCAGTTTTTCACACATCTTTTTAAGATATAAGAGCCATAGGCTCGAAATATTTTCTAACACCGGATTTTAATCCGGTGAAAGTAAAGTACAACAAAAACTAAGAGTGCCATCAGCACGGCGCATAACTAAACCAATTCCTGAAAAACATACCTCTCATCATACTCTATCTTAAAGCTTTTCAAAAACTCCAGGTATTCATCCTGAAACGTCAACTTTTTATGATGCTCTTCCTGATTCAGTATATACTTATAAACCTTGTCTACTTGCGATTGTCCATAAGAAAACACTCCATAACCTTCTTGCCATTCAAATCGTGTTGAAGTTAATGAATGATCATTAATATATTTTGATGATTTTGCTTTCACCGTTTTCATTAATTCAGACACAGAAACCACTGGTTTTAATCCTATAAAACAATGTACGTGGTCTTCAACTCCATTCACAATTATGGTTTTACAACCTGTTTCATTTATCAGATTCCCGATAACTCCAAATAATTTATTTTTCCAGGATTTGTGTATCCTCGCTCTTCTATACTTAACTGCAAAAACAGTCTGCAAATATATTTGATGATAAGTGTTTGCCATCCTTTCCTCCCAAATATAACTTTGTTATATGAACCGAGCCTACTGCTCTTTCTATTTTGTTATTGTTTCCATCCAATCCAACGGAATAAATTCCGTTGTTATAAAATAAATCGATGCTACGCATCTTTTCGTGACAAACCACTATTAACATAATCTTTTACATAAGAGCCATAGGCTCGAAATATTTTCTAACACAGGGTTTTAACCCGGTGTGGTAAGCTACCAAAAGACTATGGAGTACCGTAGGTACGACACATTCTTATTTAGGTATAACAATAATAAACTCCGTAAACTTTCCTTTTTCGCTTTCCACTTTCAATTCTCCGCCGTGCTGTTTTGTAACTATATCATAACTTAGCGATAAACCCAATCCCGTTCCCTCTCCTGTTGGTTTTGTTGTAAAGAAAGGCTGGAATATTTTATCTAAAATATCTTTAGGAATTCCACTTCCGTTATCACTAATCCGGATTTCAACTTTATCTTTCAAATTTTTAGTTGAGACTTTAAGTGTCGGAGAAAAATCATTTCCACTTTTCTTCTTTTTATCATAAGCCGCATAGCAGGCATTATTAATTATATTTAAGAAAACCCTGCTTATATCCTGCGGAACAACATTTATCTTTTCTAAATGTCTTATCATAATCTTTTTCTATCGTAATATTGAATTCCTTGTTTTGTAGCTCTCATTCCGTGATAAGCAAGATTAACATATTGATCCAGTAGATCATTAATATCCGTTAATGCTTTTTCTCCCGAGGTTCCTCTTGAGTGAAGGAGCATTCCTTTTACAATTGAATCTGCACGTTTACCGTGCTGATTTATCTTTTCAAGATTTTGTTTTAAGTTTTCTATCAAATCTGCAACTTCTTCTTCATTTTTGTTTTGAAGATCTGCTTTCATTTCATCCAGCAGTTCGTTACTGATCTCAGAAAAATTATTTATGAAGTTTAACGGGTTTTTAATTTCGTGCGCAATACCGGCAGTAAGTTCGCCAAGCGAAGCCATCTTTTCCGAATGGACTAATTGAGACTGTGCTGATTTTAATTCACTCAATGTTACTTCAACTGCTGCTTTTGCTTCTTCAAGATTCTTAAAATCTTCATAACGTGCATAAGCAATGGAGAAAGCTTCAGCTAATGTTTTTGTTAGTTCAAGTTTCTCTTCATCAAGAGGATCAACATTTCCAATGTAAAGCATTCCCTGTTCAAAAGGAACAAAATGTAAATAGAGAGATTCCGGCGGCTGCGATGAACCCTGGTATGTTTCGGGATTCTGAACCTGCCCGAGCTCCATCATTGATTTTGTCCAGTTGATAAACTCTTCCTTGTTCCAATGTTCTTTGTAAACCTGTTTATTTTTCCAATGTTTTACAGTGTTACTTGTAAGATCATTGGAATCAAAAGCCAGGTGTAATACTCCTAGCGCTTTGCCTTCGGGAGTAGTAAGGAACACGCCAACAGATTTATTAGCTTCGTCAACTATAAATACACCACATCGGATAAATGGAACTTCAAGTGCTTTAAGTTCACGCCAGATTAGCGGCGTGATGCGCTCGAGGTCTTTTGCGGTTCGCATGGAAGCGATCTCGGCACGGACGCGGTCGAGGGAGGCCTGCTGCAAAGCCTCACGGGCCTGTTCCAGTTCCAGTTCCCGTGTTCGCTCCCGCTCTTTCGCAACCAATCTGCGGCGCAGAAATCTGTTGAGGATTACTATAAAAGCCATCCCGAGTAATGCATAAATTATATAAGCCGCAGTTGTTCGCCACCATGGCGGTAAAATCTTTATGGTCAGGGATGTGCCTTTTTCATCCCAGACGCCGTCGCTATTCGAAGATTTCACCCTGAACGTGTATGTACCCGGGCCCAGGTTTGTGTATTTGGCACTGCGTGCAGTACCTGCATCAATCCAATTCTTGTCGTACCCTTCCAGGCGATAGGTGTAACGATTTCGCGACGGGTTGGCAAAATGCAACCCTGCATAGTCGAACGTAAGTTCGTTTTGGTTATACTTCAACGTTATCTGCTCTTCCCGGTTTACCGGTAGTGAAAAAGCATCTTCAAAAACATGCAGTCCTGTAATTGCCGTGACTGGAGAATTAGGATTCGGCTTAAAATCCTGCGGGTTGATGGCAGTGACTCCTTTCGGGCCACCGATGAACATCCTGCCGTCCATGCCTTTGATAACCGCCTGCTGTATAACCGGATAGTTATTCATACCATCTGCCTCATCATAGGTAATGAAGGTCTTTGTTTCAGGATTGAACCGGGCAACGCCACCTGATGTCGCAAGCCAAAGCAGTCCTTGTTTATCTTGCATAATGCCTGGTACAACATTATTCGGCAAGCCATCCTCTGTGGTATAATGAATAGTTTTTCCTGTGTTTCTATCCAGCAGAAAAAATCCGTTAGTCACAGTTGTTACCCAAAATCGATCTGAACTGTCTTCATAAATCTGGAAAATGCTTTCCCCATCGAGATAAGTAGTAAAGGTTTCTGTTTTTTTGTCAAATCGGTCTAAACCGCCATCATGAGTACCAAACCACAGAATACCCTGATGGTCTGTGTACATTTGCACTAACTTATTATCACTTAAAGTTTTTGGATCAGATGGATCATGTTGAAAACGCCGAAAGCGTTTGGTTTTAAAATTGTACAGGTTAAGTCCGCCGCCCCAGGTGCCGATCCACAAATGTTGGTCATCAGTTTGCCTGATAAACATTACATTGGAATTACTTAAACTGTCGGGGTTTGCAGCATCAATAGTAAACTTCCTATGGCTCTTTCGAACCGGGTTAATGCGATAAAGGCCCCCTGTCTGTCCTACCCATAACATTCCTTCCTTGTCTTTAAATACACTCTCTACAGGATTACCCCACAATCCGTCCTGAGCCGGTTTCGTGTCTGAGAATCGTTCAATGTTTCCTGTGGCCGGGTCCATTTGAAATAGTTGGCCTGAAAAGGTTCCAATCCAAAGAGTATCTTTGCTTTCCTGATAAAGTGATCGTACGCCATTACTTGCACTAATTTCTTTTGCCCCATATAATTGAAATCGGCTGAAGGAAGGCACGATCTTGTTGAGGCCGGCGCCCTCAGTCCCAACCCAGAGAATACCCTGATGGTCCTCATGGAAGGATAAAACTGAGTTGCTTGACAAACTTTTCGCATTGCCTGCCTGATACCTGTAGTGTGTCAGAGTGTGCGTGGCGGGATCGTATCGATTGATTCCACCGGAATGGGTTGCCACCCAGAGCATGCCGGTCTTGTCTCTATGAATAACATCGACTGCAGCGGATTGGGTACTTGTTTTTATGCCTTGGGGAGCATGTAAACGCGTCAAATCATTGGGATCATCACCCAGCGTTTCAAGCTTACTTCCCATCGGGTCATAACGATAGAGCCCCGACTGGCAGGTGCCGATATAAATAGCGCCATTGGGCGCTTCAGCAATGGCTGTGACCCGATTATCGCGTAACGATTTCTGTCCGGTTGGCAGAACACGTATAAAATTATCTGCAGTTGAATCGTAGCGGTTTAATCCTCCCACTTTTCCCTTTGGATCTGTGGCATCGCCCGTCCCAACCCACAAATTGCCATCCTTGTCTTCGTATAAGGCGTTTATAACATTGCTGGTAAGAGTTTGTTCGTTATTTGTTTCATGGGTGTAGCGAATAAACGTTCCTTTATCGTTTTCAAAACGATCGAGGCCGTTTTGCGTGCCAACCCAAATGGTTCCATCTGTTGTCTGAAGGATCACATTCACTGAATCCGAGCTCAATGAAGTTGAATTACCAGGATCAAGTTTAAATTGAGTGAATTTCTCTTTTCCTGAATCGAATAGGTTAAGTCCGCCACCCCAGGTACCTGCCCAAAGCCTTCCTTCGCGATCTTCATACAGAGCCTTGACATAGTTGTTTGAGAGGGATGTGCTGTCAAGCGGGTCATGCCTGTACGTCTTGATATTGTAACCATCGTAGCGGCTGAGACCACTGAGGCCGCCCACCCAGAGAAAACCTTGTTTATCCTGCACGAGGCTGTAAATCCAGTCGGAAGGGAACCCGTCTGACTTATTGATGCGATCAAACTGAACGTCCTGTGCAAAAAGACAAGAGCTCGTTGCCAGGACTAATATTAAGAAGCAATAGATGGTTCTAAGAGAAAGTTTTTTAATAATTGTGTTCATAATCATTCCGTTTTTCCAATTTGCTGATTTGAGCAGCTCCAATATTCTGGATTGCCAAAAGAACAAACAGTATTGTTACTACTTTTTCATTACTAAGTTTTTACCGGGATTTGGATTATAAATTCAGTTCCTTCACCTTCTTTCGTTTCCACTTTTAATTCTCCGCCGTGCACTTTTGTAACTATATCATAACTTAACGATAAACCCAATCCCGTTCCTTCGCCTGTTGGTTTTGTTGTGAAGAACGGCTGGAATATTTTATCTAAAATATCTTTTGGAATTCCATTTCCGTTATCACCAATTCTTATTTCAACTTTTCTTTTAAGTTTTTTGTTGAAACTTTTAATATCGGATGAGAAATCATCACCAGTCTTTTTTCTTTTTATCATAAGCAGCATAGCAGGCATTGTTAATTATATTTAAAAACACTCTGCTTATATCCTGCGGAACAACATTAATTTTTTCTAAAGTCTTATCATAATCTTTTTCTATAGTGATATTAAATTCTTTATTCTGTGCTCTCATTCCGTGGTAAGCAAGATTTACATATTGATCAAGAAGATCATTAATATCGGTTAAAATTTTTTCCCCGGAAGTTCCTCTTGAATGTAGAAGCATTCCTTTTACAATTGAATCTGCGCGTTTGCCGTGTTGATTTATCTTTTCAAGATTTTGTTTTAAATTTTCAATTAATGTCAACAACTTCTTCTTCATTTTTATTCTCTAACTCTGTCTTTTATTTCATCGAGTAATTCGCTGCTTACTTCCGAAAATTATTTACAAAGTTTAACGGGTTTTTTATTTCGTGTGCGATGCCGGCAGTAAGTTCACCGAGTGATGCCATTTTTTCCGAATGAATAAGCTGTGCCTGGGTAGATTTAAGTTCAGTCAAAGTTTCTTCCACGTTTTTCCTTTGCACTTCAATTTCTTCTTTTTGACTTTGCAGAATTTTATTTGCTTTCTTCCTGTTGCGGGTATTCCTGTAAAGTAAAAGAGCAATAATTATAAAAACGATTAAAGCTGCAATTAAAACGTAAAGACGGATTTTATTTTGTGTTTCTATTTTCTCTTTTTCTAACTGCTGAAGCTGCTCTTCGTGACTAAGCGTAATACTTTGAAAATGAGCAAGGTTTTCAATTTGATTTTTGTAATCAACGTTCTTTGCGGCCATAGCAAGCTGAAGATACTTATAGGCATTGTCCAGTTTGTTGTTTAATTTATAGGCCCTGTATAAATTTTCATACGCAAAAGCCAGGTAGTATTTTATGTTTTCGGCATTTCCCATTTTATTTAGAAGCGACAATGTTTTTTTTGCGTAGAATAGTGAAGAATCCCGGTTTTTTATTTCCAGGTATAATGCAGTAATATTCCGGTAATTTTTTTGTAATGACCCCAGATCCTTTTCAGCAATCGAAGTATTTATTCCTGCAATGTAAGATTTTTTGGCGAGGTCATATTTTTTCATTTTATAATAAATATTGCCCATAAAATTATGAGCATAGCCTTTAAAAAGTGTAATTTTGTTCTTTTCAGAGAGGGATAATGTTTTTTTTGCATAAATAAGGGCGGTGTCCGGCTTATTAAAGTCGTTATATATCCTGGAAAGATTCATATAAGCAAACTGCACACCGGCCTTTCTACCGCACATTTCTGAAATTCTTTTTTCCTCGTTAAAATGAAAAATTTCTTCTTTATAGTTTAGTGTAGCACGCATTAGCAAGGCATACGTGTGATGTGCAATAGAGAGAATCCAGAGCCGGTTGTTATGAGGTGAAAGGTGGTGTGAACCGGAATAAGCCGTCAACCAGGTTGAATGGTTCTCAGATTCCGGATTTTGTAATATTTGAAAAGCATTGGTTATATATTTCAGGGCTTCGCCATATTTACTGATGTTAGTCAGCGAGTATGCTTTACCTACAATGGCGGCGCCTTCGGCTAATTTTTGATTTGCTTTTCGCGCAATTTTTAATGACTTATTGGCAAAAGAAAGGGCGGAATCGACGTTTACTTCTTCGTAATAATCCTCCAGCTCGAAGTTTATCTTGAATAAAACAGAATCCGATGTCGCTGTTTTTAATGCCAGTTTCAGGCTGTCAGGATTAAAATCCTGCGCAACAATTAATTGCGGAATAAAAAGGAAAAGCATTATAAAAAGTTTTTTCATAATTGATTGAATTATTTATTTAAGCTTCTTTTTAATTGTCATTTCAAACGAGTCCTCGAGTGAGAAATCTATGCCCTTCGTAGAGACGCATAGGCGATGCGTCTCTACACATAAGGCAACGTAATTACAAACTCTGCACCTTCGCCCTCTTTGCTTTCTATTTTAATTTCACCGCCGTGCTGTTTTGTAACTATATCGTAACTTAAAGATAAGCCCAACCCGGTTCCTTCTCCTGTTGGTTTTGTTGTAAAGAACGGCTGGAATATTTTATCTAAAATATCTTTGGGAATTCCATTTCCATTATCACCAATTCTTATTTCAACTTTTCCATCAAGTTTTTTTGTTGAAACTTTAAGTACTGGATTAAATATCATTGCTGCTTTTCTTCTTTTTATCATAAGCCGCATAGCAGGCATTATTAATTATGTTTAAGAAAACCCTGCTTATATCCTGCGGAACAACATTTATCTTTTCCAATGTTTTATCGTAATCTTTTTCAATCGTGATATTGAATTCTTTGTTGTGTTGCTCTCATTCCGTGGTAAGCTAGATTTACATATTGATCAAGTAAGATCATTAATATCTGTTAAAGCTTTTTCACCGGAAGTTCCTCTTGAATGGAGAAGCATTCCTTTCACAATTGAGTCTGCACGTTTACCGTGTTGATTTATTTTTTCAAGGTTTTGTTTTAGATCTTCAACTATTGCTAGCACTTCTTCTTCGTTTTTATTCTCCAGCTCTTCTTTCATTTCATCGAG
Source organism: uncultured Ignavibacteria bacterium (assembly GCA_963727535.1). Taxonomy (GTDB): domain Bacteria; phylum Bacteroidota; class Ignavibacteria; order Ignavibacteriales; family Ignavibacteriaceae; genus RBG-16-34-14. Next base: position 309,186 of record CAVSGR010000001.1, on the reverse strand, counting down.
TAATTCGCTGCTTACCTCGGAAAAATTATTAACAAAGTTTAACGGGTTTTTAATTTCGTGTGCGATGCCTGCAGTAAGTTCACCAAGCGATGCCATTTTTTCGGAATGAATAAGTTGAGCCTGAGTTGATTTCAGATCATTAAGTGTGTTTTTAAGAGTCTGATTCGCTTTTTTACTTTTTTTATAGTTCCTGTAAAGGATGAGTGAGATTAACAGCAAAAAAGAAAGCCCGGTTAACAGCAGATATAACCTCAACCTGTTTTGATAAGCAGCTTTTGCCGTTTCAATTTCCTGCTGACGTTCTTTTTCGCGGGCAGTTATGGTTTGCACCGCTCTTAAATTCACTTCGCCGAACAAACTGTCCCTGTAAGCATCCGCTATTTTAAGATATCGAAGTGATTCTTTGGTGTCTTTAGGTTCATATAATCCGGACAGCAATTTCGCCGCAGCAAGGGTGGACGACTTTTGTCCAAAATGTTGCGACACTTCAAACCCTTTGTGTGCATAATAAAGGGCAGAATCCGGTTGGCCCAGGGTCTTAAAAAAATCTGAAATCCTGATGTAAGCCCACGTTAAAGCCCGCTGTTGTTTACCTTCAATTGCATTCTGTTCGCTTATTTTGTAATTACCCAGGGCTTCTTTATTCATCCCGGATTTCATTGCAATATCTCCAAGAAACTGGTAGACAAACGGCTCATTGAAGTTCTGCTCTTTAAAAATTTTAACGGCCTTTTTTTCATAATATGCAGCTGAATCCGGTTGATTGGACAACAAATATGCCTCTCCTATTAACATGTACCCATAAGGAAGTCCGGGATCGCTGGGTCCTGCCAGTTCTAACGAAATTAATTGGTACATATAGTTTATGGCTTTCGGATAATCCTTCAGGTTCACGTACACATCGGCCATATTGGTAAATGCAGCTCCGGTCAAAACATATACAGTAAGTGCATAGTCAGACCCAGACCCGAGTATTGCTTTAGACCTTTCTAAATGGTGCTCCTGTGCTAGTTGAATAGCTTTAAATCCTAATTCCAGCGTTTTCGGATAGTCCCCCTGCTGTTGTGCCGAGCCGGTCAAAAAGGAAAGCGCCAGTATTTGTCCCGGTAAATAATCAATCTGCCTGGCAAGTTCCAAAGCCTGCTGTCCGTAAAACCTAGAAGAATCAATATTACCCAAACGATATTGATTGCATAGACCAATTTGAGCATAAATCCTGGTGGTATCATTTTTCGTGGTGGTCAATAAGCTTTTCAGGCTGTCAACTACTTCTTTTCTCTGGGCAAAACAAGACCCGGAAACGAGTAAGAGCAGAATGGTAATCTTTAGTATTTTGGTTTTCATTTTAGTTATAACGGTAAAAATTTATATGTACCAAACCTACAACCGAGTCCCGCGGGGACACAACATAAAAGCCTCAGTAGAGACGCATCGCGACCTGCGTATAGGCGCAGGCACATTCCTATTATAAATGGGGCTAAAGCCCGGAATAATTAGGTCTTTCCTTTACCCCGGCCTAAAGGCCGGGGCTATAAATAGTTTTAATCTTTTTTTTAGGGACACGCTATAGCGTGTCCCTACACTTACCCATTAGGCAAAGTAATCACAAACTCTGCACCTTCGCCTTCTTTGCTTTCTATTTTAATTTCACCACCGTGCTGCTTTTGTAACTATATCATAACTTAATGATAAACCCAAACCCGTTCCTTCTCCGGTCGGTTTTGTTGTAAAGAACGGTTGGAATATTTTATCCAAAATATCTTTTGGGATTCCGCTGCCGTTGTCAGCTATTCTTATCTCAACTTTATCTCCCAACTTTTTTGTAGAGACTTTAAGAACAGGACTAAAACCATCACCATCTTTTTTCCTTTTATCATAAGCTGCATAGCAGGCATTGTTAATTATATTTAAGAATACTCTGCTGATGTCCTGCGGCACAACATTAATTTTCTCTAATGATTTATCATAATCTTTTTCAATGGTAATGTTGAACTCTTTATTCTGTGCTCTCATTCCGTGGAATGCAAGGTTTACATACTGATCGAGCAAGTCATTTATATCTGTAAGAGTTTTTTCTCCTGAAGTTCCCCTTGAATGTAGAAGCATCCCTTTCACTATAGAATCAGCGCGTTTACCATGCTGATTTATTTTCTCAAGATTTTGTTTTAAATCTTTCAGAATTGCTAAAACTTCTTCCTTATCATTCTTCTCTAATTCTTTTTCTATCTCATCTATTAACTCGCCGCTTATCTCGGAGAAATTATTTACAAAGTTTAATGGATTTTTAATTTCGTGTGCAATTCCTGCCGTCAACTCACCAAGCGAAGCCATTTTTTCGGAATGAACTAATTGTGCCTGAGCAGATTTCAATTCGCTCAAAGTTAATTCGATTTTATTTTTTGCTTCTTCAATATTCTTAAAATCTTCATAACGGGCATACGCAATTGAGAATGCTTCTGCTAACGTTTTTACTAAATCTAATTTTTCATCAGTAAGTGGGGATACGTCGCCAACGTAAAGCATACCTTGTGCAAAGGGGACAAAGTGCAAGTGCAACGATTCCGGCGGAGTGGAAGAGCCTTGGTAGGTTTCTGCATTTTGAACTTGCCCGAGTTCCATCATTGACTTTGTCCAGGTGATAAATTCTTCTTTATTCCAGTGTTCTTTATAAACTTGTTTCTTTTTCCAGTACTCTACAGTATTAGTTGTCAGTTTATTTGCATTGAAAGATAAATTTAGTACGCCGAGCGATTTCCCTTCCGGTGTAGTTAAATAAACATGTGTCACTTCATTATCTTCATCAATAATAAAAACGCCGCAGCGGATAAAAGGGACTTCAAGTGTTGTAAGTTCCCGCCAAATAATTGGAGTTATACGATTCAAATCTTCAGCCGTACGCATACTTGCAATTTCACCACGAACTCTGTCCAGCGATGCTTGCTTAATTGCTTCTCTTGCTTGGTCTTCAGCTTTTTGCAAATCCAAAAAACGGCGATAGGTTAAATTGAATACATCTGCAAAACGTTCCAGTAATTTTATTGATTCTTTTGGTAATGGTTCAGGAGTAGTTGTTAATATCATGCCTTGTGAGAAGAAAGCCACACTATGTATTCGATGTTCCCTTACTAACTCAGCTTTAATGGTCATACCCATTACTTCCCGCACATACCTGATCCAATCATTTAATTCCTTTCCGCTAAGGTCAATGATAATCGATTTCTTTTTTTCTTTCCATGCATCATATACCCGTTTACCTGTAGTCGGTTCATCAAGACTTGCATTAAAGTGATGACTGATCTTAATACCTTGTTGATCTGTAGCCCAGACTTCAAGAATTTTTTCTGTTTCTTTAATCAGACAGATATTTAGCCGTTCAGGTGTAACTCCAAGCTCTGTCATCTGCTGAAAGAGGATCGCAGCCGTTTCAGCCAGTTCATCGCTTTTATGCATGGCCATTGTTCTTGCACGAACTCTTTCTAAAGCAAGTTGAATTTCAGATTCTCTTGCCTGTGCTTCTGCTTTTTGGAGGTCGAGGAAGCGGATATAGGTCTGTTCGAATGCAGCAGCAAAGCGCTTTACTATGTCCTTCTCTTCTTCACTGAAACGTTTGAGATTGTAGCGTAAGATGTCAATTCCTGAATGCTTATGAAACCAGCCCATCATAACCATTCCTTCAGCATTTTGAATCATTTTTTTTCTTTGAGGTGGAACAGGCTGAACTTTGAATACTTCACTAAAAAAAGCATCTTTTTCTTCTTTGTTTAATAAATAATCAAAAAATCCGTCTCCGGGTGAATTAAAAGCATTGTAAAATTTTTCAAATATCGGCAAGTCAGAGTACGGCAAATGATATAATTCCGGGTAAATGTCTTCTTCTACCGAGGCCCAGAAATGGATATCTTTGGAGGAATCCAGGTTTAACTGGATATTGACAGAATGAATATCCGTTACAAGAATTCGAAATTCATTGTAGAGCAATCTAACCACATCTTTTAACTCATTACTTTTTTGCATACCCATTGAACGGCTTCTCACTCTTTCCAGCGCGACTTCTATTTGTGCCTCGTGAGCTTGGGCTTCGGCCTGTTGAAGATCCTGAAACCTTGTGTAAGTAAGATTAAATACATCTGCGAAGCGCCTCATTACAATTTTTGACTCATTCGGAAATTCTGTTTCGCGGAAAGCGAACAATCCGCCAGCCTTAAAGGAGGTAACGAAATAATATTGTTTCAATCCTTCGGTCTTTAATATTTTTGATTGCGATTCAGGCAATTTAAAATTAACACCAAGAAGAGATTTGTAATAACTGGTTAAATCCTCTCCTTCCAGAACGTAAGAATAATCTGTTTGTTTCAGCCATGCATTAAAAGCCCCCTGTAACAGAGGATGAATATCCATTGGCTCGTCTCCGGATACCTGTATAGTATTTTTTCCTTCTGAAATAGTAGTTGTCCACAATTCAGCACAGCGTTTTTCTTTATTAAGAATTCCGATCCCGCATCGCAGCATTCCAATATCTAATTCATCAAGCTCGTTGAAAATTGTTTGAACCGCCACTGAAAGATCGTCACTCTTCTGCATCGACATTGCTTTTGATCTTACCCTTTCTAACGCCGTTTCAATCTGTGCTTCTCTTGCCTGTGCTTCAGCTTTCTGCAGATCGAGAAAACGGGTGTATGATTGTTCAAATACATTTCCAAAGCGTTTCAGAATTTCATTTTCTGCATCAGAAAATTTTTTTCCATTATGATTAATGATGGCTATGCTGGTATTCTGCAAAACGGCAACTGATCTTGTATAACCTCCTTCTCTTGATAATAATTCTTGTTTCCTTTCATTTGAAGTTGCATTCCACGGAGCATATTTAAAAAGGTGTTCAAGGAGTTCGATCTTTTCTTTCTTGCTGTATTCCTCTACCAGAAAATTATTTCTTTCTTTTATGGCGTCTCTGATACGGGAAAGAATAGGTTTATTCAAATATGGAACAACGACTTTTTGCACATAATCAGCAGAACCGGAAGATGCCCAAAGTGAAACGTCTCTATCTACTTCATTATTAATTGTGATAAATACTCCTCCGTTTATATCGATGTTGATATTATGCAATTGTTGTGCAACGATATTGACGACATCCTGCAATTCTGATGTTTGGTGCATCGCCAGGCTCTTTGCCCTTACTCTTTCCAGTGCAAGTTGAATTTGTGATTCCCTTGCCTGCGCTTCTGCTTTTTGAAGATCGAGGAAGCGAGTATAGGTTTGCTGGAAAACTTTTCCAAAGCGCAGGAGCGTTTTATTCTCTTCATCTGAATAAGGAATACCAGAAAAATTCTCGATGTAGAGACCAACATTGTCTAACAATATGGTAGATCCGGCAAGACCCGGGCAGTTAAAATAGAATTCCAATGTTTCTTCCGGCACACTGGGGATTAACTCAAAAAGGTCATGATAAAATTTATTCTTTTCTTCGAAGTTTAAATTCGTAGCAAAAAAATCTAATCCTTCTTCTTTCGCTCTATTAAATTGATTCGCCCACACAGATTCAAAATATGTGTGTGTTATTTCAGATGGTACTTCATGCTTATCAGCAATCCAAAAATGCCAGTCACCTTTTGGTGTATAATCAACTACAAAACCTGTATGGTCAACATTGATTTTTAAGTGAACGAATTGTTCATATACAAGTTGAATTACTTCTTTGAGTTCTTCGCTTTTTTGCATTGCCATTGTTCTTGCACGTACTCTCTCCAATGCAAGTTCAATTTCTGCTTCCCTTGCCTGAGCTTCAGCGAGTGCAATATCTGAATATCTTTGATAGGCTAAACTGAAAACATTTCTGAATCTTTTGAGCAAAACCAGTTTTTCTTTATCGATTTGACTAAAAGTTGAAATGCCAATTGTCCCGGTACCTATTGAATAGAAATAGTAATAAAGTGCATTTATATTTTTAATTCTGGGATCATTTTTTTCTCCGCTTTGCTTTCTAAATTTTTTCCATTCTTCTAAGTCTTTATCTTTATAAACCGCCTCGGAAAAAGCATCGTTCTTTTTCCGGGACTGCTTTATTTGTTTTTCCATTACAGGATGAGTATTGTAGTTTAACTGCGTTATACTTTTACCCAATACATCGGAGTAATCATAATCCACAAACGATCCTTTTTCATCATTGTGAATATTAATCATTGCATTTCGGAGTTCACTAAAACCTAAGGATTGAAATTCCTTAAATAAGGTTTCACATATATTAAGCAAGTCATCAGGTTCCATCATTCCCATCGCAATTGCTCTTACTCTCTCAAGAGAAGCTTCAATCTTTGCTTCTTTTGCCTGTGCTTCTGCTTTTTCAATATCTATATATCTTTTATAGGCCAGCTCAAAAACATTCCGGAAACGGGCAAATAATTCCTGTTCTGCTTTTGAGAGTGGCTGATAGGTTGAGATACCCATAGCTACCACACCTAATGAGTACCAGTAATAATTTAATGAATGAGCTGTTAGCAGGTATTTATCTGCAAACTGGTTGGTGGTTTTTTGATACGCATACCAGTCTTTGAGTTTTTTCCCTTTGAATTGTTTTAACTCTGACGCCCCTTCACCCTTCATCATCGTTTGGGCAAAGTTTTGTTGCACTCTGTGTGTCTTATAACTTACATCAGTGATGAATGTTTTATTATGCTTTGCATAATATTCGTAATTCATGTAAGTACCCTTGCCAGGATAAAAGATGGCCGTTTGTACATTACGAATTTCTTTAACACCCAACTTTTTCAATTGCCGAGAAATGGCTTTGCAGATCTTCAGCATATCATCTCTCTTCTTCATACCCATCGCAACATACCTTACTCTTTCGAGCGAGGCTTCAATTTCAAGTTGACGATTCTTTTTCGCCAATTCTTCTTCAAGTTTTACGACTTTTGGGTGGGGTTTCTGTTTTTCTCTTTTCGTTTTCATTAAAAGTATTGCTTAATAATGTCTAGTGGTTGGTAAATATATTTAATTAATTTTGCTTTCATTTTTAAAAATCTTATTTCGTACTGATTTGATTAATGTATTTCATCATTTATCTTTTTTAATAATTCATCAATTTCAATAATAGTATTTTTTAACAATCCCCGGTACCATTGCAGCATTAAATAATGATAGTACATATCATCTATAATTTCGGAAAACTTTACATTATCCATTATATGAAAGTTTCCTGTCCGGGATTCGTGAATATATTTTTTCCTCAAATAAGCCCACCTGTCATCAAGCATTTTTCCGTTATCAATTAATCTTGAGTAAGTAGAATTATATAGTTTTATAATTGAACCGATGATATCTTTATCTTTATAGTTATTTAGTTCATTACCAGATAAAGCCGATTGAAAAGAGCCGGAAACCGGGTAAAATGTACGTTCCCCGGATGTAAAATAAATTTTCAATAAAGAATCAGCGGAAGTAATATTTTTATTATGAGTTTTTGAAAGCTCCATATTATTTAACGGTTCAAATGCATCTATTCTTGGTTCCATTTCCTTTAATACTAATTCGATGTATAGTTTGTCTTGTGTAAGATCTTTTTTCACACCTTCTAAAAATTCAGTCTCAGCAATATTTTGTTTTCTTCCTTCATTCCAATTGTTTACTTGTAAAGCAATTAGAATTCCAATCACCACAAGTAAAATTTCGCCAATGGCATATCGTAAATATGCCATAACTTTGTTTTCAGCTGCGAGTTGTTGGCGGATACTTCTAAAAATTTTCATAATAATTATATTGTATCTTTTTTAATTAGCTTTCTAATTTCAGAAATTTTATTAAGTGCTTTTTCTGCACTTCTAACCGTACCGCTTCTGTTATCTTTGTATAGTTTAAAAAGAGTTATGGTAGATGGCTTTTCAAAAAATTCTTTGGAATTTGTTGGCTGACAGAAACCAGACCATTTGAAATCCTTAAAATCTTGCTTGATTACCGGAGTCCAGTCTTTATTAAATGATATTTCAACGTCATTTAAATCTTTGATAAATCCGGTATAAACTTTCATCATAATATGATATCAGTGCCATTTGAAGTGCTTTATCCGAGATGTTTTCCAGACCTTTTGCCTTCAACATTTCATAAGCGCTTGATTGAGATCTAAAACGCTCAAAACAAATAATCTTTCCCATCCAATAGTTCAAGCTATCATTCATAATTTTTTAAGGTTACTTGTTCTAATAAGCGATCGGTTAAATGTATAGCCAGTTTTGTGTTAGACAACTCAAAGGATAATGAAATAGAGTCCTGTTCAAGGTTTTGGTCAATAAGAGAAAGAATCTCCTGTTCAAATTTTTTGTCTTTTTCTTCCTTCATTCCAGTTGTTTACCTGCAACGCAATTAAAATTCCAATTACAACAAGAAGAATCTCTCCAATTGCATAACGTAAGTACGCCATTACTTTGTTTTCGGCTGCAAGTTTTTGGCGGATGTTTCTGAAGACTTTTGTCATTTATTATGTTTATGTTATTTCTGGTTCAATTCTGCATTAATCATTTTAGTCAATAATTTTGCTTTATTTTTCAATTTTTGTACTATGTCAATGCCTAATGTCTTTCTGGCAATAATGTTCCGTATATGATTTCGACCCAAATTGGATTCAATCTTCTTAATTAGTGCTAGTTTTCTAGTTTTTTCGTTTTCTTTATAAGGAAGATTCATTTTTTGGATTGAAGCAAAAGGCGGATTAATCTCATACTCATCAGTAACAAACCAAAATTCATCGTCCTGTAAGGTATATTTTTCGTCATAGTCAATGAATAAGTTAAATGTATAAAGGTCAATAGTGTAATAGTTGTTAATGGCGTCATTCAGTTCTTTAGAACCCAATTGATCTGCAATTCCCGAGTTCTTTATTTTTTGAAAGGTTTGGTCATAAATTTTATAATCATTAAAATAACTTGATATAGTTTGAACAATAGAATCAATTGGCAATGTTTGATAGTTTTTATTCCGGAAAACCGATGAATTAGCTCTTATATGTTTATTCAAGTTATTAATCATTAAATCAAATCTGTTTATGTCATTATTTAAATCAACCAACATACTTTTTAAATAGGTCTTGATTTTTGCGTTTTCTTTTCTGTGTTCATTCCAGTTATTGATTTGTAAGGCAATCAAAATACCGATTACCACTAAAAGAATTTCGCCGATAGCATAGCGCAAATAAGCCGATACTTTATTTTCGGCTGCAAGTTTTTGTCGGATGTTTCTAAAGATTTTTACCATTATTACTTGGTTGTATTTTAGTATTATTTCAAGTTATCAAGTTCTTCTTCAATTCTTTTAATTGTTTCATCTATTTTCATAATCGTTTCAGTTTCTAAATCTACTTTTCTACTTCTATTCCAAAGTGTGAGTTGTAAAGCTTTTAAAAACTTATTGTCTGTCAAAAATTTGTCGTAATCCTTTATTTTCAATTTTTGAACTGTTATGCTGTCTGAATATTTAAAACCATACTTTGAGGTTTGATTATAATCTGCAAAAAGATATTTATCCTGGTAAGGGAATAACAAATTCCCAATGCTTAATTCAGAATTTTTATCTCCCAATTCATCATCAAAACGCATAAGATCTAATTGATACAAATCAGTTATTCTTATTCGAAGGCTATCATTAGACAAAATTTGTACACCGATATTTTTCAAACTCTCAAAGGCACTTGTTTTAGGGATTATTTGAAAATCATCACTCGAACTTGTAAATCTACTATACGTGGTACGGGAATATGGCTCCTTTTTAATAATATCATAAATCAGATTTTGAGTGGATTTAATTATTTTTTTATGTTTAGTAACTGTGTTTAAGATTTCCTTTTTGGTTTGAAGTAAATCGCTTTTTAGCTCTTTATAAATCTGTATCTCTTGTTTTTGTACTTTTCGATGTTCATTCCAGTTGTTTATTTGCAGTGCAATTAAAATTCCAATAACAACAAGAATTATTTCACCAATGGCATAGCGTAAGTAAGCCATCACTTTGTTTTCGGAAGCGAGTTTTTGTCTGACATTTCTGAAAAATCTTATCATATTCTAATTGCTTCAATTAATTTTTAGAGTTTTTCGGGAGTCTTATAATGAACTCCGTAAATTTCCCTGCTTCCGTTTCAAAAAGAAGTTCGCCGCTATGTCCTATTACTACAATATCATAACTGATAGATAAACCTAAACCTGTTCCCTTTCCCGTTGGTTTAGTAGTAAAAAACGGGGTGAAAAGCTTATCTTTTACTTTTTCAGGAATTCCATTTCCATTGTCTCTTATCCTGATTTCAACATTATTATTGGTTTCTGTTGTTTTAATTTTTATAACCGGAGCTTCTCCCGTTTTTAGTTCAACCTTTTTTCGGTTTGCCTCATAACATCCATTGGATATTATATTAAGAAACACACGGCTAATGTCCTGCGGAATCACATTTATTTTCTCTAGTTTAGCATCCAGTTCTTTTTCAATTGTAATATTGAAGGAACTATCCTGTGCACGCATACCATGATAAACCAGGTTAATATCTTCTTCCAGCATAGCATTAATGTCAACTAATTGTTTTTCACCAGTTTTACCCCTTGAGTGCTGAAGCATACTGTGTACAATTCCATCTGCTCTTTTGCCATGTTCTTTTATTTTTTCTGAGTTTTGTTTAAGCGTGTCTAAGATTTCATTTAGTTCTTCAAGCGATTCATTATTTATTTTATCTTTTATTTTATCCAGTTCCTCTTTGAGTTCATCCACAAGTTGACCGGATAGTTCTGAAAAATTATTAACAAAGTTCAATGGATTTTTTATTTCGTGAGCAATACCTGCTGTTAATTGTCCGAGAGAAGCCAAGTTTTTCCTGGGCAACAAGCTGGTTCTGGGTTGCTTTCAGATTTTCCAATGTCTTGTTTAATTCTTCATAAGCATTTGCATTATTTATTGCAATCCCAACGTGAGCAGCTATCGTTCCTAACAGCCTCATATCATCTTCATTAAATACATTTTCCTTTTCAGTGCTTTGTACGCTTAGCACTCCAATTATTTCATCACCGACAGGAACGGGAACGCCAAGGAAAGAAGCAGACGGCGTACCGACACGTTGTACTCCTATTTCTTCTCTCTTTTTTTCAGTTTCTCTGTTTATCAGCAAAGGTTCTTTTTTAAGAATGATATGAGAAGTTAAGCCATTACCTAATTTGAGCGGAGGATATTCATCGCCATATCCATACGGAAAGTTTATTATTTCTTTTTCTTTATCGAGCAACGCTACATAAACTATATTAGCTTTAAAAAGATCGCGGACTTTATCACCAATAAGATTTATGAGCTTACCAATTTCAAGATGACCTACAATTGCGTGGCTGATACTGTTTACTGTACTTAATTCGGCTGCACGTTTTTTACTTTCATCAAGAAGTTTTATTGTTTCATTAAACAATCTTGCATTTTCAAGTGCAACGCTCATACTGTTCGAAACCGTTGTTAAAAGACGAATATCAGAGTCGCTGAAAGCATCTTCCCTTTCATAATTTTCAATTACAATTAAACCTTTGGCTTCATTGCCAAGCATAATGGGAACCATAATAAGAGATTTACTTCTATCTGTCCCGGCTATCGTAAACTGTCCCCCTATTCCGAGTTTTGCTGCTTCTTCGTCAGTATTTTTTCTCTGCAGCAACATTTTCCCGGATTTAAGAACATACGCCGAAAATGGAGTTGGTTCCATTGATTCTATGTTTAATCTCTCACCATGTTCGTATTCATAAGGGAAATGCAAAATATTTTTTTCTTTATCATATATTCTTATTCCAAGATCCTGGAATCCGAGTGCCTCTCTGAATTTATCGCCAACAAGATTTATTATTGCCTCAAAATCCATCTCCATCACCAAGCCTTCCTGGATGGTATTAAGTATGGAGAGTTCTACATTACGCTGCTGGGTTTCATTCAACAATCTTTTTGTTTCTTCAAACAACCTGGCATTCTCAAGAGCAACACCCATATTTGAAGCGAGGGTCAGCAGTAAACGTACATCATTATCAGAGTAAAGGTTCTGCCTGTCCAAATCCTGAACTGTAATTACACCTGTAACTTTTTGGTTATGGACAATCGGAACGCCCATAAAGGATTCCGGCATATCGCCGGCAACAACCTGTTCGCCGCTATGTTCTATAATCTCCTGGCTGGTTCCAAAAATTAAAGGACGCTTGGTTTCAACTATTTCTTTTCTATCAGGATCAATTTCCTGAGGATTTTCAAAAAAGAATCTCTCACTTTTTTCTACAACATAACGGTGATGAATAGTGTCATTTTCAGAATTATAGGTAGAGATGGAAACAACCTGTGCACTAAAAACATCCCTGACTTTTTCACCTACTAAATCGACTATTGATTGAAAATCCATCTGTTTGGCTAATCCCTCTCCAACACTGTTAATTATTCCCAATTCAATAGCCTGTTGTTTTGTTTCCTCGAAAAGTTTAGTCGTTTCGTCAAACAACCGGGCATTTTCAAGAGCAACGCTCATACTGTTTGTTAAAGTTGTAAGAAGACGAACATCGGATTCATTAAAAGCATTTTCCTGGTCTACGTTTTGGAGGCTTACATGTCCCTTAACTTCATTTCCAACTATCATTGGTACCCATACAGCAGATTTAGGCATTTCGGTACCCTCAACCGCCTTCGGTTTTTCTACACCTATTTTTACCAATTTGTCCACTAAGTTTTCGTTAATCAGCAACAGTGTTTTATTGTTGACTAAATATCTATCGATAGCAGTGAACTTCCGAGGTTTTTCACGAAATCTCTCCCCTTTTTCAATATCATAATTAAAATGACACAATTCATTCTCATAATCATAACTTCCTATTGAAACAACCTGCGCGTTGAAAATTTCTCTTATTTTCTCACCTACAAGGTCATAAATAGCCTGAATATCCATTTTTTCAACAAGACCTTCTTGTACACCATTAATAACTGCGAGTTCAGAGTTACGTTGTTCTGTTTCTCTTAATAGTTTTTTTGTATCCTCAAAAAATTTAGCATTCTGTAAAGCTACACCCATATTTGTAGAAAGAGTGGATAAGAACCTGACATTATTCTTGTTGAAGGCAAACTGTTTATAACTCTGTACGCTTACCACTCCCAATACTTTATCGTTAAATATGATTGGAACCCCCATATAACTCTCAGAATCATCAGCCTCACCTACATTCTCATCAACAAGGGCACCATGTCTTTTCTGTTCTGCATCAGTGTTAAATAATAAAGCTTTTCTTGATTGAATAACCTTTGAGGTTAATCCCTCACCTAAATGAAAAGGTGTAATTGTCTGGTACTGATGAATAAATGAGTATGGAACAGTTATCATCCCCGTTTCAGAATCGAGTAAAAGTATTTCTACAAATTCAGATTGGAAAATGTCCTTAATTTTATCTCCCACAATTTTTGTAACCGTACGGATATCAAGCTGTTTGGACATTGCATCGCCGACACTATTAATTATGGTCAGTTCAGCTTCCATTTGCGCCAGTTTATTTTTTAATTCTTCATTTTGATTTTTTAGTTGAGCGGCTTCAGAAATTGTTTCTTTCATTTTACTCTTTCAATAATAGTGAAGAAGAGACTACTAAAATTGCAATACAATAACGTCACTAAAATCAGTTACTATAACACTCATTTATGAATTAAGTTATTTTTTGCCTTGGACAGGGACTAATCTATTCATTCAAATAATAAATTCATACTGGTTACTAAAAAAGTTATATTTTTTCAATTTGAATTTGATAAAACTGAAGAAAAACTTATTGGATCAGCCATCGTTTATAATACAAAAGAAATTATTTGTAATAGCAATATTATTGAAAGATGTCATCTTTTCTCCCGTAGGGTTAACAGGATAAAGATGACACCTTAAAAGTTATTGTTTTTATTTATTTTGCAGCCTGGTACTGGCTCTGAATACTGTAAATGTTATCTTTATGCTCCTGGATATAACCACGTAATTCTTTCCAAGCATCGGGCTGTTTTTCACTCATACGTTTTGTGTATTCTTGCCAGAATTTACCAAAAGAATCCATATCTTTGAAAGTATACCAAACATTAGCATTCCATTCATCTCCCCAGGCATGATTGAACAGCCCCCAGTTAATTAGCAATCCATCATCGGCCATGCTGTTAAGTATCGGGGCAAATTTTTCATTAACTAATTTGTTAAATGAGCCTACATCGGACATTTTAACTTTCTGAAAACTTACAACCAGCACCGGGTGTTCTTCACTTTGTGCGGAAATATTTCCTGCTACAAAAATAAAGACTATTAAAACTGCAAAGATTTTTGTTAGTTGTTTCATTGCATCTCCTTTTAGAAATTGAAAATATGTTTATTATTTGTTGAAATTATATCAGCAATAACCTTATTCCATTATATTATTTTTATCACTTGATGTTCTGCCACCGTGGTCACCAATCAAAACCCACTTACCGTCCTTCTTCATCAGGATATCTGTCCAGATTCCGCTGCTTGTTGAATTCTTTCCGGTCTCATTATTTTTTTCAATTTGTGAGTAATAATAATGAACGTAAGCAAAATCACCTTTAACCCAAATCGTTAATGGCGTAAGCGTATGAAGTACAGGGGTATTATTTTTCATATCGTGTTCAATCCATTTAGCTGTATTTGCTTTGCTTTGAGGAACCATGGATTGATTGGACCATCCCATATAGCTGTCATCAAAATATGTTAGAAATGTTTGTGCATTATCTACATCCCAATATTTTTCAACGCCAGCCCACACATCTTTTTGTGCATCCGACCACTGCTGGGCAAAGCTGTTAGCAGATAAAATTACCACTACGAATAAAATAGTGATAAAAGAAAATAGATTTTTCATAGAACTCTCCTAAAGTTTGTTAAAGAAATAAGTTGTTTAATACTAATATTTAGTTTTTATTATAGTCCCCTCTTAATTCCAAAATAGAGCATTTGTGATTGATTGACATATTGACGCTGTTCTCAATCACATCTTTGACCTGGGGCATTTCAAAATATTTAACAGCATCCTCCATTGAATCAAACTCAAACTCGATAACACGGTTTGGTGATGAATTAAAGTAATTATCATAAGAGGTAATTCTTTTAATTTCTTTGGGTATTTGAAGAGTTTTGACTATGGTCTTCACCATTTCAATGTAAGCTGTTTTGTTTCCAACACCATAATCAAGTGAATAAGCATATTTTATTTTATGTCTTCCCCCTTCACCCGGATTGTAATCACTCCGTTTTTTTAAGACAAGGATTTCCCTGGTAATACCGTGATCAACCGTCTGATCCACAACATTCCTTACTTCGGGATCATCGAAATACTTCGCTGCATCAATATTGTTTTCAAATTCAAACTCAACAATCCTGCGAGGTGATTCATTTAAGTAATTATCATAAGAAGCAATTGAAACTAACTCATCAGGTTTTTGTAAAGTGCTTACTATTGATTTAACCCAATCTAAATATTCGGCTTTTCCGTTCATCGGGTAATCAATTGTATAAACGTATTTGATTGACCCGCTTTGTGCCTGCGATAAATTTTCACTTAAAAATAGTGAGAGGATGAAAAGAACAATTATTAAAGGAAAGTTTTTTCCTTTTGACATAATGCCTCCAATAAATTATTTGATTAATTATTTAGAACTCTTAGGCGGCGTCATTGTAAAACCAAGCTGCTCCATTAACGATTGGTTATCATATGCAACTATTTCTCTTGTCATTTTCCCATTAGAAATGTGAAAAATACTTTCTCCCCAAAAGCTGACAGGCTTACCGGTAGGAGGCATTTCACCGGGACCAGTATTTGTTCCGGTTAAAATCCAACGACCTGCCAAACCATCTTCTGAATATAATACATTATCAACAGTTATCTTGACATCAGGATATGTTGTTCTTAATGCAGATATAACTTTTTTAATACCTTCCAAACCTTTAACATCAGGTTGTGTATTTACAGTGCGCAAAAAGGTTGAATCAACAATTGCGTCTAGTTCATCATAGTTCCCGGTATTCCAAACTTCTACATATTTATCAATGATCGGTTTCAGTTCTACCGAAGGATCTGGTTTTGGCTGTTGGCATCCAGTGAAAACAATAAATGCCATAATTAAAAACAATGAACTTGTTTTTAGAATTGTTTTATTTAATTTTTTCATAACACGCACTCCTTTTTTAGTTTATGAATTTATTAATTGAATCTATAAAGTACACTGACTTATATAGAAGAATCATTCGGTTATCCATTCCAAGAATAACTCAAAATGAACATTCTCAAATTTTTTATTTCATTTTCTTGGATGCAGCAGGCGGCATCATCGTAAAGCCAAGCTGTTCCATTAATGACTGATTGTCAAACGCTGTCCACTCTTCTTTAAGTTTTCCATCGGCAATGTGTATGATGGCTATTCCCCAAAAACTAACTGACTTTCCGGTTGGAGGCATTGCGCCAGCACCAGTATTTGTACCGGTAATAACCCAACGACCAACGGCTTTATTATCCGTATAGACCGCGTCTGCCAAAACTAATTTCAGATCAGGATATGCTGTTCTAAATGCTGACACTACATTCTTTAGACCGTCAATACCATTGACTTCAGGTAATTTGTTCGAATGGTAGATATAGTTAGAATCCATAATCGCATCCAATTCGCTTAAGTTCCCGCCATTCCAAACTTCTACATATTTATCAACAAGTGGTTTCAGTTCCTGAGAAGGATCTGGTTTTGGCTGCTGGCATCCTGCTGTAAAAATGAGAGCAATTAGAAAAAACAATGAACTTGTTTTTAGAATTTTGTTAATTAATAGTTTCATAGTACTAATACCTTTCAGATTATTGAAAAAAAATTAAAAAGTGCATATATGCAATAAGCCTCTTATTGCCAAAATTTTAATAATTAAAGGAGATAACTTTTTGTCATTATCTCCTTTATAAATCAGGTTTTGAATGCCGGAACTATTTACCGAAAACAACCTGTCTGTAAATTTCATCTGAGTGTTTGCCGGTAAAGTACTTTCCGTTTGCTTTGTTGAAATTTTCTCTTTCTTCCTCTGTTGACCATTTTTGCTTAAAAAGTTCAGTTGCTCTTTGATTAGCTTTGATAACATCATCCCACGATTTTACTTCAACAACCTGGATAAAATCCCTGTTGTTATGTCCCCACCAATGCTGGAGAACTTTTTGACTGACTACATATTCATTATCACTTCCATAAATTGTGTTTGCTAAAAGCGTAGTAAGTGAATCGAGTTCTCCTGCAGAACCGTCTTCAGGGAAAGCTCTCTCATAGTTTGTTACTATAAATACATTTCCTTGGGCTTCTTGCGCTTTTAATGAACTGTTCATTGAAATAAATACAATGAACAGAAAAAGAATTGAGAATAAGTTTTTCATAGAGCTACTCCTTTTTTAGTTAGTGAACCAGTTATTTGAATTCAAAATTCTTTTGTTAAATGCTTGAATAATTAAAAGGAGATAATTCTTATTTATCTCCTTCTGTTGTTATGAAATTAACTCAACCGCTATTTTCCGAAAACAACCTGTCTATAAATTTCATCTGAGTGTTTACCGGTAAAGTATTTGTTGTATGCTTTATTAAAAGCATCTCTGGCTTCCTTTGTCGACCAGGCTTTTTCAAAAAGTTCATTTGCTCTTTGCTCAGCTTTAATAACATCATCCCATGTTTTAACTTCCATAATTCCTATGAAGTCTCTGTTATTATGTCCCCACCAGTGCCGGACAGCCTTAAAACTGACGACATATTGATTATCACTTCCATAAAGCTTATCCATATAAAGAGTTGCAAGTGAATCGAGTTCTCTTGCCGAACCGTCATCAGGAAAAGCTCTTTCAAAGTTTGTCATTACAAAAACATTTCCCTGCGCCTCCTGTGCAAGGACTGTATTGTTCATTGTTATAAACAAAATGAACATAAAAAGAACTGCAAATAAGTTTTTCATAGCACTACTCCTTTTTTAATTAGTGAACCAGTTATTTGAATTCAAAATTAAGAACTTGTTATTCTACTGTTTACTTTAAGGTTTTAATTTACTGAGAACATCAAGCATTGCCGGGGATGTATCTGCATGGTGATGAATCACCTTCCACTGTCCATCCTTAAGCTGATAAATATTAGTGACTCGTTGTCCTATCTTAACTTCGTTTCCGGCAAGCTTAAATCCTCCGGTTTCAGTACCTATCTCGTAAGCTACATCACCTACAACTCGAATAAGCTGATCCTTCAATTCGATCTTTCCATCAGCTGCAATTCCGGCAACCTGATCGAATGAATTCTTAACGGCAGTCCATCCGAGATCCCTGCCGCCGATTGGATGCATAGCTGTTACATTTTCATCATGCGACCAGAGGTCTTCCATTTTTCCTGCTATCCCATTTCCCATGTCAGTTAAAGCATTGTAGAACTGCATCGATGCTTTACGAACATCATCTTCTTTTGACATTTACTTTTATCCTTTCATTTATGAATATTTTTGGATGTTCATAATTTTATTGTTATTTATTTTGCTGTTGTTGCAGCTTCTTCAAGAAAATAGACTTCCGGCATGCTTATAACGCCGGCTTTTTGCATAGCTTCTTTAAGGCTATCGGATTGAGCAAACTTTTTTCCTTCTTCAACGCTGCTTATCTCCAAAAGGACAAAAATATCATTGGGTTCATCTGCATTTCTAAAAATTTTTCCACCTGTTGAACCGTGTTCTGCTCTATCGCCTGCGTTATCGTCAAAAGCAGGTTTCCATTTATTGTAATCTTCAATCTTGTGATGAACTAGTATGTATGCCATTATATAACTCCTTTTTATTTGTTTTAGAATAATTATTATTTATGATTTTAATGACCACTCAGCCATTGTTCAAAACTTTTATTTTTTTCTCCATCCGGATAACTCCAATCGGGTTTGAGACGTAAACCGTTGTCATTTTTCCAGATAAAATCGCTTGCATCTTTCATATCAGATTGATTTGTAATTTTTATGAGAATTAACTGCCGCCCGCCAAAATTTAAATGAACAGTTTCAGAATTAATATTTTGTGCGAGGAGGGTATTTTGAATAATCTCCGCCTGTCTTAAGTCGTATGTTGCCCAGACTATATTATCTTTTCCAGAAAGAAAATTATTCTCATCGTATTCAATAGAAAGTTCTACCGAACTACCAAATGGAATCTCCAGTTGGTGTTCGTCTGTAAATTCATTAAGGTCAATTGATTTCATGTTTTCAAACTCAATTATTCCTATATCAGAGTACAATCCTTTAACTTTTATCAATTTCACTAATAAGCTCATTATTTTTGATTATGTACCTCGGAATTACTATTGTAAAAGTAGAAGAAAAGTCTATGGCTATCTTGTACTATTCACGCAAATGCTTGGATTTTTCAGTCAAAAATGAAAAATCAGCTGTTATCGTAGTATTTCAGTAAATTGTTTAGAAGAGAAGAGCGAATTGACTTATTATAAAAAAAACCTGCATGTTTATGCAGGGTTTTAAGAAAACTTAATGTTGGAAAATCAATTATTAAGTTACACACTACAATGCATACAATGCTCCTGCCTTAATCTGGATACCTTTGTTTTTAATTTTTGTGTTATCGTTAGGCTCATCATTAATATTTTGAATTCCTAAGTTATACTGCCCTTCTATAAAAATATCAATCGGTCCAACGGGAATCATTACCCCACCACCAAAATTCAGTATAAAATCTGTACTTTTACCTTTTTGTATTTGTTCCTTTTCACTGCTTGGTATCTGGCTTGTTACATCTTGTCCATCCGCTAAGGTAGCTTTATCTAGAGTCAATTTAACGTCTCCAAGTAAAAATGCAATAGAAGCTCCAGCTAATACAAAAGGTTTTACTGGTCCTTTTCCAAACGTGGCTTTTAGTAAAACCGGAACATCAATGTAGTTTGCGGAATAAGTTGCCTTGAATTTAATATTTACACCATTTTCCGTTGTAGTAGCATCAATGGCAGCACCTTTCTGAATAAATGCCGGTTCCGCTTGTAAGCTTAAGATAGGAAAAAAACTATAGTTAAAGATACCTCCAACCATAAATCCTGTTCGTGTACTTGTCTCCCAACCTGTTGGTAGTTGGTCTGCATTAACATCAGCAAGATTGACTCCTCCTTGGAGACCGAGTTTAATTTGAGCATTTATAGACGATACAAGAAAAGTTAAGAGAGACGCAAGAAGTATTATAAAAATATTTTTCATAATTCCCTCCAAAAAAAATGATATTATCAACAATACTCGCGGGACAATAAATGACTATTAGAATCTTCCAATATCTCCCCTGAGTATTGATAGTATTTGCAGGGTTAAGTTGTCAATTTTATTTCATATAAACAACATATGTTTAACAATTAGCAAGTAAAAATCTTTGCTTGTTACTAAAGAAACTTCAAAAACAAAAAAAGAATTAATGATTGTGATAGTTTCATACTATTCACTCAAATGCTTGGATTTTTTGGTCAGATTGTCACCCGAAAGAATTCGTATCACCAATAATTCATCTATAATTTTAATCATAAGAATTGATTTAACAGACAAACTTCACTAATTTTTTTTAAGCTTGAATTTTTTATTATCACAGCATTTTAGATGAGCAGTAAAACAATAGACACAGTAGCAATACTCACAGCAATATTGCTGCTGATTTTCTCCGCATTTGCCTTTTCTCATAAAAAGGGAAAGGTAATCAGTCATAAAATTCTTGCAGCTTTTCTTTTTGCTAATGCATTATATATTATTGATTTTGTTCTCATTCCTATTGAAAAAGCAACAGGGTTAAACCTGAGATGGTTTAGTGGAATAGGCTGGTCGTTTGGATATTTATTTGGTCCCCTGCTCTATCTTTATTCAAGATCAATAACTCAAAAAGATTTTTCTCTCAGGCCTGTTCAGTTAATACACCTTATCATATTCGCTTTAGCATTCTTAAAAGCCCTTTTCAGGATAAAAATCCTTTTTATTTATTTGTACAGTGTTTTCCATCTTCAGACTGTACTTTATATGATAGCCTGTTTCGTAGTTATTATTTACTACAGGAAAGAAATAAAAAATTATTACTCATCAATCGAGAAGTTAAATCTTACCTGGATGCTTTATGTTGTAGGAGCTTTTTTTATAATGTGGATGGTTGATCTTTTTAGTTTTGTTTTTGCTGACTTAAATTTCCTGACCACAACCGGTGAAAGCTACCTGACTTTCGTTTCTTTAATGATAAATTTTATTTTTGCCATTCTTATATTTTACAAGGCACTCCAGCACCCGGAGATTTTTACCGGAATTGCTGAAACTGAAAAACCGCAAAAGTATGAACAATCCCGGTTGACCGATGCAGAAAAAAAAGAGTACTTACAAAAACTTGAGGATTATTTTAGTTCAGATAAACCATATCTTAGCCCGGAATTAACTATATCTGAAGTAGCACAGAATCTGAATGTTTCAACAAAATATCTTTCACAGGTTATTAATGAATCATTGGGAAAGAATTTTTATGACTTTATTAATTCATACAGAATTGAAGAGGCAAAGAAACAGTTAAATGAAACTAATGATGCGAAAAAAACTGTCCTTGAAGTTCTTTATGAATCGGGATTCAATTCAAAGTCAGCATTTAATACTGCGTTTAAAAGACAAACTGGCTACACACCAACTCAGTACCGGAAACAAGCAACAATAAACTAAAATAGTTCTTATACCTGGATAAGAACGACTTATATCCAAAATAAATTTATATTTCTTAAAATCATGAAAAAGTTTATTATAATTCTCTTGGTTTTATCGTCCACAATTATATTTTCACAAAACGAAAATAATTCCCGCTTTTATAATAAGCTTGCCTTCCAGGCATATTATGCCCATAACTATAAGGATTTCCTTAAAAACATGAAACGGGCGTATGAATTGAGTAATACCCATCAATCATACATTTATAATTTGGCTATCGCGTATTTGTTTAACGACCAAAAGAAGGAAGCTCTGCAATTATTAAAGAAAGGTTTAAGTTTTGGATTTGTATATCCATTAGATAAAGATGAAGACTTGAAGGATCTAATAAATGATCCGGAATTTAAAAGCTTATCGGAACAAAATTTAGCCAACCAGCAAGCAATGGAAATTAGCAGGACAGTCGCAAAACTTCCTGCAAAACAAGTAATAGCAGAAGGTCTTGTATTAAATAATGTTGATTCCAGCTTTTTTATAAGCAGTATTTATAAAGGTGTAATTTATAATGTTGATAAAGAGAATAAGATATTGTGGCAGAGTGACGATGAAAATTTTGGAAGTGTTGCCGGACTAAAAATAGATTACAACAAAAAACTTTTATGGGGTACATTTGTTTATCAGCCGCAATCGAAAAACTTTGTTGATTCATTAAATGGAAATTCAGGTATTTTTTGTTATGATCTGGGTGCAAAAGAGAAATTATTAAAAACTACTCTTGCCAAAGATTCTTTGGAAAAGCATTGGCTTGGTGATCTTATCCTTGATTCAGTGGGAAATGTTTATGCTTCAGATAGCTACGCCGGTAAAATTTATAAATTCTCTTCACCCGATTTTAAACCTCAAATATTCCTTTCGGACACCAATTTTATAAGTCTACAAGGTCTGACTTTTACAGATGATGAAAGATATATTATTTTTGCCGATTACTCCCGCGGTTTATTCTTATATGATAATAAAACATCCAAAGTTAAAGAGATAAGAAATTTAACAAACAATACGTTATTAGGTATCGATGGAATTTATTTTTATAAGGATAATCAAATTATTGCCATACAAAATGGAATAAATCCACAAAGAGTTGTTGAAATAACTCTTGACGAAAACTATGCACAAGCCATCGATTTAAGAGTTTTGGAAGCCAATAACCATGATTATGAAGAAATCACTTTAGGAACAATTACTAATAATCATTTCTATTTTATTGCAAACAGCCAATGGAATAAATTTTCGAGAAATGGGGAAATTTTTGACGCTGGAAAATTTAATGATGTCATAATAAAAACTATTAAGCTGAACTAGAGAAACACCTCAGAATATTCATTTCCATACAAATCCATAAAAAAGTTTTACAAAATAGTTCTGTTTCAGGAAAAAGGACGAATTCGCTAATTCTTCACTATACATTTGCAGTTAAAAACGGAGGAATTATGAGAACTTTACTTTATTCAACTTTTTTTCTGGTACTTTTTGTTTTCTCACTTTCAAATGCAAATACTATCAAAGTTCCGCAGGATTTTACAACAATCCAGGGAGCAATCAATGCCTCTACAAACGGCGATACTGTTCTTGTTGCTTCAGGAACTTATTATGAGAATATCAACTTTAACGGAAAAAATATAGTATTAACAAGCAATTACGGAATTACCGGTGATGCTTCCTACATAAAATCTACAATAATAAACGGCTCGACCCCCGCACATCCCGATACTGCAAGTTGTGTACGTATAATTTCGGGCGAGGATTCAACTGCTGTTTTGCAAGGATTCACTTTAACGGGTGGTAAAGGAACAAAATGGATATGATGAGCATGGCGCAGGAACTTATATAGAAGGAGGAGGAATTTTTATGACGCAATCTTCTCCCACCATAAAATATAATTTGATTGTAAATAATGAAGCAATAAACTCCCCAACAGGCACAGTAAGTGCCGGCGGCGGTGCAATCAGATGCGGCGACGGCTCTCCTCATATAATTAATAACGTTATCCTTAATAACAAAGGAATGTATGGAGGTGGAATAGTTCTTAATTATTGTGCAGATGCCTTGATCGCAAATAATATCATCAATGGGAACCAGGTTTTCGAGGCTGTTAGCGGCAGACAAACGTTTGGCGGCGGCGGTCTTTGGGTTTTTGAAACTTTACCGGGAAGTGATTTACCAAATTTAATAGTGAACAATACTATTACGGGCAATTCATCAAATACTAATGGTTGCGGTATTAGAGTATGGGCTGCAAATGCGACAATAAAAAATAATATTGTATGGAATAATTTCCAGAGCGATAATGAACAGATAAACTTAACTTCTGCAAACGTTATAGCAGAATATAATAATGTTGAAAATGAAACTGAAACTGAAGGAACAGGAAATATCAGTCTGCAGCCATCATTTGCAGACAGCAGTTTTTATTTAAATGATAACTCCCCTAGCATTGATGCTGGTGATCCTGATATAGAATACAATGATAATGAAGATCCAAACTCGTCTGGCAACGCACTAATGCCTTCAAAAGGAACAACAAGAAATGATATGGGTGCTTACGGCGGACCAATGAGTTTGTCGTTTCCTGGGTTTTCATCTTCTCATTTATATTTCCCAAATGATGAAAATACTTTTGGGTTAACTCTGCCAAACGAGCCAATAATTTTGTCAGTCACTATTATCAACATCGGATCAAGTGTTCTTAAAATCGATAGCACATCGGTTGTGCAAAACAGTTCAACTATACAAATTCAAAGTAACTTCCCTGTGATGATCGATCCTTTAGAGAGTGGAGAATTAACTTTAACCT
Organism: uncultured Ignavibacteria bacterium; assembly: GCA_963727535.1. Lineage (GTDB taxonomy): Bacteria > Bacteroidota > Ignavibacteria > Ignavibacteriales > Ignavibacteriaceae > RBG-16-34-14. Next base: position 284,627 of record CAVSGR010000001.1, on the reverse strand, counting down.
GGACACCACTTGTAAACGAAGATTTAACCGATACTCTTTTAATTTATAATAATGATGACTACTCTGTTAATCCTGCAAGATTAATTTTAACAGGAAGTTCAATTCCAAATGCACTTCTTTCTTTTGATGCAGCAATAAGCGACTTGGGTGATATTGATGCCTCAACACCCAGAGTTGATACGGTCTTTTACGTACACAATATTGGAACTGTTCCGGATTCCGTATATACTTCAGTAATATATGAAAGAGTAAAACCTGACTCGGCTCTTGAAATCACACCGACTGTATTTGTAGTTGGTCCAAAAGATTCAGTTGGTGTTACTTTTACTTTTTTCCCACCACTTATTACTAAAACAATTTTAAGCCAGTACCAGCCAAAGTTAATAGTTGATTCAAGATTCAGTATTGGGACAACACATTTCTTAAAGATTGTTAAATTTCATTTAACGGGAGTAACAGATGCAGAGGAGGTAAAAAACTTACCTGGTAAATTTAATCTGTCACAAAATTTTCCAAATCCTTTTAATCCATCTACAGTTATTAAATATTCAGTTGCAAACACATCTTTTGTAAATCTAAGGGTATTTAATGTACTTGGAGAAAAGATTAAAGAATTAGTTGATAAAGAACAGAGTGCTGGGACTTATCAAATTAACTTCGATGCTTCTTCTCTACCAAGCGGGATTTATTTTTATAGGATAAAGGCTGGTAATTTTATTGAAACTAAAAAGATGGTTCTCTTACGTTAAGTTGTTCAGGAATTAATGATGAAGCCTAATTACTGAATTCATCTTTTTTATATTCTGAAGGACTGCATCCGAATTGTTTCTTGAAAGCGCGGGAAAAATAAGCCTGATCATTAAAGCCGACTTTATAACAAATTTCGGCTACGCTTCCCGCGTTTTGCCTTAAAAGATCTGCGGCTCTTTGTAATCTCATCGACCGGATTAGCTGTCCCGCCGGCTGGTCAACAAGTGCATTAAGTTTCCTGCTAAGTTGTGAAACGCTCATATTAACTTCTTCAGCAAGCTGCTCAATTCCGAATTTTTCATCTTCAAAATGTTCTTCAATTATTTTGATTGTCTTTGCTAAAAATTGCTGATCGATTGAGACAGTAGAAACTTCCGAAGGTTTTATAGTTGTTGATTTAGTAAACCGTTTTCTCAGCTGTTCGCGTTGATAGATTAAATTTTTAACTCTTACTTGTAATTCTTTAGCGCTGAAAGGTTTCGTAATGTATGCATCTATTCCCGATTCAAGTCCCTCAATCTTATCATCTAGTCCGGCTTTTGCTGTTAACATTATTATCGGTATGTGACTCGTCTTTTCATCATTCCTGATTCTTTTAGAAAATTGATAACCATCCATCTTTGGCATCATTACATCTGTAATAATTAGATCAGGAATTTTCTCTTTTGCTTTTGTAATTCCTTCTTCGCCGTTTGAAGCTTCAATTATTTGATAATCGGCTTCGACCTGTTCACGTATATAATTACGAACATCATAATTATCCTCAACAATCAGGATTATTTCTCTTTCTCCGGATTCCTGATTCCGAACGCCGGATAACTGGTTTGTACCTGAAGTTTCGGGTTCGCTATAGAGATTCTCCTGTAAAGTTTTATCGGGAGTAAATTCTTTTGATACTTTTAATTCACCAAGAGGAAGTTGAATTATAAATTCACTCCCCCCACCTTTTTTGCTGTTTACTTTTATTTTCCCCTTATGTAATTCAACTAATTCTTTTGTTAATGCCAGACCAATACCGGTTCCTTCATGTTGCCTCGTGGTTGATCCATCAACCTGGTAAAACCGGTCAAAGATGTGAGGAAGCTCTTCTGCATCAATGCCTTCGCCAGTATCTTTTATTATTATCTCTACTTCTGTTGAGTTCACAATTTTTAATTCTACTTTTATCTCTCCGTCCGCTGCCGTAAACTTAAATGCATTTGAAATAAGATTGTAAAAAACTTTTTCTAATTTATCAGGCTCAAAAACAACCGGAATGTTTTCATATTCGGATTCAAATTTCATTGTAATTTTTTGTGTTTCCGCAAGTGATTCAAACGAATAGAAGAGGCTTTTCAAAAATGAAACGACATTATGTTGTTCGGCTTTTAGTTTCATACTTCCCGCCTCAAGCTTTGAAAGATCAAGTAATTGATTTATCAAGGTTAAAAGTCTTCTTGCATTTCTGTTTGCAACCTGGAGCTTACCTTTTTCTTTTGTCTCAACTGCAGAAGACATAACACTTTCAATTTGCCCCAGAATTAAGGTGAGCGGAGTACGGAACTCGTGTGAGATATTTGCAAAGAATTGTGATTTTAACTGATCAAGTTCTTTCAACTTTTTGTATTCTACAAGTTCTAACTCCAGATTGTGTTTTTTGTTTACTCTTTTTAATTCCAACCGTCTTATCAGGTATAATAATCCGAGAAAAATTAAAGCATACACTACATACGACCACCAGGAAAAATACCATGGAGACAAAATTGTAAAAGAAAAAGTATCTTCTTTCCCAATTACTCCATAAACATTTTTTGAACGGACATGAAATATATAATCTCCGCCTGAAAGATTAGTATATTCTTTTAACGATTCAGAGGTCCATTGGGACCATTCATCATCATAGCCTTCGAGATAATATTGGAACCGATTTGTTTCAGATCTATCATAACTTACTGCAGAAAAATGAAATACCAACATTATTATTCACAAAGGATAAAATATTTTTCTTCTTTAATGAATCATATCCTGCTCCTTTGTAAATAAAGGAATCCTGGTTAACATACTACACTTCTGATAATAGTTGAAAATTCTTTTTGATATATTTGTTTAATTGCGGGATCGTACCGAATTAATCCCTGGTCCGTACTAATCCATAAATAATCTTTATTATCCTGCGGATCATAATCGGCATAGAGTGTAAAAACAGTACTTAAATCAAGTCTTCGAAATACCGGGTCGGGATTCCAATTATATTTTCCATCTTCTTTGCTTAACAGCTTTACCAAGTTCATTTCCTTCATCAGTTTTTACTAAAATCCACAGATCGCCATTATGATCTTTGTTTACCTGCAATATATATGATGAGTCGAATCTGTAAATGTTTCTCCAAGTGTTGAATCAGGAATAAAACTTTTTGAACCGGGATCAAATCTGAAAAGCCCGGCATCGGTAGCAAAAAGCGTTTTATTGTTTATAGATATAATGTTGTACTGATTCCCCGGCAATCCGCCCTGGTTGTTATATCGGTCTATATCAAATTTTGTATTGTTATTAATCGAAAATAAATTTTTAGCATCACTCTTCACATGAACAACTCCTTCATAATAAGTTTTAATCCATAAACTTCCATCACTATCTTCTGCCAAGTGATTCCATCTCATCACTTGTAATTGAAGTATCTCTTTAACACTTTAAGAGTGCCGTTATCGTATTTTAAGATTGCCAGTCCGATCCTGTAAATTAAGTAGATTATATTTGAATCTATTGCAGATGAAAACAATGTAGGAGTCTCAAAATTATAGATGCTTTTTAGTTATTATTTTCATCGATCTTGTATATCATACTATTTGTAGCAGCAAGCAGAGTATTACCAATTGAGATAAAATTTTGTCCGCCTGAATTAATATCTCCTAAGGACTAAACATTGAGGCTGATTCATCAAAATAAAACAGTCCGAATGAATTGGAAGCATAAAGTTTATTCTTAAACCTGTAAACTGAGGATAGGTAAGCATTTCCTGTATTATTTTTTGTAATAATAGTAAAAGGAGATGATATTTCAATTCTTGAATTCCCTCATTCATTGCTAACCATAATCCTCCCTGCTTGTCGGGAAATAACATCATAAACAACATCCGAAGGGTAGTCCGTTATTTGAATTTACTATTTTTAAAAGGTGACCATCTTTATCAATTATAGCAACGCCTCCACGCATAGTTGCAAAAGCAAAATTACCATTCATCAAGTTGCACGCATTATAGATCATGCTTTTTAGTTAAGAATGAATCTACTTCTGTTATAAAAGCTGAAAATGTATCACCATCGTAAATAAACAAACCCTTGTCACTTGTAGTTACAAGAATTTTATTTCCAAACGGAAGCATATCATATACACCGATTGATGCAAATTCTTCTCCATCTGGAACAAGCTTTAATGATTCTCCTCTATTTTCAATAGATCCTCTTCCGTCATCTCTCGTGTAAACATCATCATTTATTTTATATAATCTGAAAGCGTACGCTGAATCAATAACATCTATTTTGTTTCCGTTCCATCTGAAGATTTTATCCCTTCGTTTTATAATAAACGCCGTGCGAAGAAGCCACAACGTCCCATACGTCACCAAATTTCTGGTATTGTTCATCAAGATAACTTTATTAAAGAAACAAATTGCAATTGTCCGGTTGAATCAGGTGCGAGATAACCGAAATCAGAAGAAGCAGCAACATAAATTCTTCCATCTTTATCTATACACTAAAGATCTCACAATGGAATTATTTGGTATTTTAATTAAACGCCAGGATAAGCCGTCATATTCAAGAATTCCTTCGGTGTTTCCAAAATACATTATCCCCCTTTTATCCTGGTTCACACACCAGTTCTGATAACTTGCATTATATTCCTTAGGACTATAATATTTTATAAAGGGCTGTCCAATCTCATCCTGGCAGAATGAATTGAATGATGAAAAGACAAAGCTCAGGAATAAAAAAATAATTGTGCGGGTTTTAAATGAATTCATTTATTATTGTGTAGATAAATTTCAGCCCTGATTCTATAATTTACATTAACATTTAATTAAATGCATCTACCATTTTTGCTTGTGGGTATCAACATTTTCCAATCAGAGAAAAGCATAAAATCTCTATTATTCATAAATTACATTAACATTATTGTAATATATCCAAAATGGAAACAAGAAAACTCAGATTAAAAGAATTTGATGATGGAATTAAGAAATTTGATTTAAGAATTAAAGCCTTGCAAAAAAGAAGCTTCAGGTTTGGCTTTTATAGATTAGCAATTTTTATCTCGGGATTATCATTATTCTTTTTTTCTTTTTTTTATCTGAACACACTTTTTACATTATTTTCTGCAGCTATTTCAATAATTATTTTTGGAATATTTACGGCAATTCATAACAAAATTGATTATGGGATTAAAAAATGTAAGGTATGGATAAATATTAAAAAAGATAATCTTGCCAGGATGAATATTGACTGGGAAAATATTCCTTCTAAAAACTTTGCCCAGACAAGAAATGATCATCCTTTTGAATCTGATTTAAGCATAACAGGGAAACATTCACTTCACCAATTAATTGATATATCCACTTCAGAAGAGAGTAGTAATAAGCTCAGGGACTGGTTATTAACTAAAATTCCATCAGAAAAGGTTATACTGGAAAGACAACAAATTATTAACGAACTGATTCCTTTACAGGGATTAAGGAACAGACTTCGCCTGAATGCAACACTGTCTTCTAAAAAAAGATTGGAGGGAACCAAACTATCAGACTGGCTAAAATCAGGAATAAATATTGATAAAATAAAAAATATAATTTTCCTGACTTCGATTATTATTCCGGTTAATATTCTGCTTTTAGTCTTATTTATTATACAATTATTGCCTGCATATTGGTCAGTCGGCGTTCTTATATATATTGGTATTTACTGGTTTAACTCCAAACATATTGATGAATTATTTAAAAAGTCATTAGAGGTTCAAACAGAGTTCGGAAAATTTAGTAGGATATTGGAATTCCTGGAAAATTATCCTGCAATACGAAACCCTAAAAATGTAAAACTAAATAAAATTTGCTCTGTTTTTTTTGCGCATAAAAAATCCCCTTCTCATTATTTTAAAAGGCTAAACAGAATAACTCAGGCAGCAGGCTTTCAGATAAATCCGGTCACTTCATTTCTGTTAAACAGCTTTTTTCCATATGATTTTTTCATTGCCTATAAATTAGAAAAAGTGAAAGCAGAATTGAAAGATAAACTGCCGGAGTGGCTGGAAGTATTTTATAACCTTGAAGCATTGATATCATTATCAAACTTCGCTTATTTAAATCCTGATTATGTATTCCCTGTTTTTGTAAAGGATGATAATTACATATTTAATGCAGAAAATATTGCTCATCCGCTGATTCCTTCCCAAATAAATATTCACAATAATTTTTCTCTGACAAAAAAAAGAGAAGTCGTTATCATTACCGGTTCCAATATGTCCGGCAAAAGTACATTTCTGAAAACGACAGGAGTAAATTTAGTACTTGCTTTTGCAGGTAGTGTGGTTAATGCTTCAAAAATCGAAACGAATCTTTTCAGACTTATTACGTGTATAAATATTAGTGACTCAATTACAGACGGTATTTCATATTTTTATGCGGAAGTAAAAAGATTAAAAAATATTTTAGAAGAAATTAAAACAGAAAATGATATGCCTGTCTTTTACCTGATTGATGAAATATTCAAAGGGACAAACAATCTTGAAAGACTAATCGGGAGCAAGTCTTACATAAAAGCTCTTTCAGGATTAAATGCTACAGGACTTATTTCCACTCACGATCTCGAGTTAATTAAATTAGAAACCGACATACCCCAGATCAGTAATTACCATTTCAAAGAAGATGTTTCAAACGGTAAAATGATTTTTGATTATCAATTAAGAAAGGGTCCATCACCAACCACGAATGCTTTGAAGATAATGGAAATTGAAGGACTACCTGTTAGAGAATAAAATTGTAAATTATACATTATAAATTGTTCATTAAAACGCGCCCGTAGCTCAACTGGATAGAGCACTTGACTTCGGATCAAGCGGTTCGGGGTTCGAATCCCTGCGGGCGTACTGAATAAAATCTCAAAAATCAAAACTCAAATCTCAAATGTGTTATGATTAAGGTTCGAGATTATTAGGCAAAACAAAGTTGAAAGACATAATGTTATTTCCGGAAGAAAATATAAGATTTATGAAGGCTGCTTTGAAAGAAGCTGTAAGAGCTTTTGAAAAAGATGAGGTCCCTGTCGGTGCTGTTGTTATTCATAAGAATCAAATAATTGGGAAAGGTTATAACCAGATTGAAACGTTAAAAGATCCTACTGCTCATGCAGAAATGATTGCAATTACTGCTGCTGCAAATCACATCGGCAACTGGAGATTAAATGAATGTGATATTTATGTTACTCTTGAGCCTTGTGTTATGTGTACGGGAGCAATCTTAAATGCGCGAATAAACAATTTATACTTTGCAGAATTCGATTCTAAGTTCGGAGCTTGTGGTTCACTATATAATTTACCAGCCGAGAATAAATACAATCACCAGGTAAATGTATTTTCCGGTCTCTGTGCGGAGGAAAGCAGGTCGTTATTACAGGAATTCTTCAGGAATTTAAGAATAATTCAAAAACAAAATCCACAATCCTTTTCATAATTTATTATATAAGGAAATCTTGAATAAGATTTTAAATAACAATAACTTAGTATTGAACTTTTTAAGGATATTATGCGTATAATACTTTTCGGTGCGCCAGGGGTTGGGAAAGGAACTCAGGCAAAAATTCTCTCTTCAAAACTAAGTATTCCACATATTTCAACAGGAGATATTTTAAGATCAGCATTAGATAAAAAAACTCCTCTTGGATTAGAAGCAAAAAAAATTATGGATAAAGGTGAATTAGTTCCCGATAACATAATGGCAGGGATCATTAGTGATACTTTGAAGGAAGAAAGAAATAAAAACGGGTTTATACTTGACGGATTTCCGCGAACCGTGGCACAGGCAAGAAATCTGGATAAACTTTTATCCGAGCTCAATATGAATCAGAAGAAGATAGTATCTATTACTGCTAACGAGGAAGAAATTATTAAACGGCTTACGTCCAGAAGGGCTTGCAAGAATTGTAAACAAATTTTCTCGCTGGAAGAAATTGAAAATTCCGATTCTTGTCCGAACTGTGGAACAAAAGATAGTTTTTACCAGAGAAGTGACGACAAGGAAGAAGTAATCAGGAAAAGGTTGGAAGTATTTAATACAACTACTAAACCTGTTCTCGATTATTATAGTGAAAATGAAGATGTAATGTATATTGATGGAATTGGAAAAGTTGAAGAAATATCAGAAAGAATTATGGAAAAGATTAAAAGATGACATCTTTATAAGAATCATTCTGCCTTCTGTTTTAATATCCCCCTATAAGCCTTACCGTTTTCTATTTTAATAATTTTTGCATCGTATTTTTTTACAATTTCATAATTGTGAGTTGCAAAAAGTACAGCAGTTCCCTTTGCATTTATCCTTCTGAAAATCTCAACAATCTCATAAGAAGTTTCAGGATCGAGGTTGCCTGTAGGTTCGTCTGCGAGAAGTAAAACGGGTTCGTTAATAACAGCCCTTGCTATAGCTATTCTCTGTTTTTCTCCTCCTGATAATTCATCAGGTTTACTATTTTTCCTGTGAGCTAATCCAACTTCTGTTAAAGCATTAATAACTCTTTTTTTAATTTCATTTTTTGGAGTTTTTATTACTTCAAGAACAAAAGCAAGATTATCAAAAATATTCCTGTCCCGTAACAACTTGAAATCCTGAAAAACAACACCGACTTTTCTTCTTAAATATGGTAGTTGCCTCGGCTTCATAATTTTAGAATTATATTCATCTACAAGTACATAACCTGAATTGGGAAAAATATTCATATAAATAAGCTGCAAAACAGTGCTCTTCCCTGATCCGCTTTTTCCTATGAGAAAACAAAATTCCCCTTTTTCAAGAACGAAATTCAGGTCGGTAAAAACCGGCTGGTGCGGATATCCGAAATCTACATTGTTAAATGACAGCATTTTTAATTTTCCTGACTATAAATTGTGCTCTTTGTGAAGAAGGTTCTGCTGTTTCAAATGAAAAAGATTCATAACAATTTATCACTAATAAATTCGCTCTTTCAAGCAGATCAAAGTAAAGTTCAAAAGGATAAATTTTTTGTTTATGGATTTCTTTATAAGTAGTTCCGTTAAATTTAATTTCGAAAATGTTCTTATGGATCCTGGAATTTTTACTATACAAACTTAAATGTTTATAACGGATATTGCTTTTCCTGCTAGTTCTCACCGGAACCATAGCATGCTTCATGCTGTTTTTTTCAAGGCTTACATCAAAAGTAAAAATGCCATCTTCGCTAATAATGTCGTGAATTTCAATAAATAGCTTTAAAAGATCTTTTTTACTTGTAAGATAATTAATACTATCAAATGTAGAATAAATAAAATCAAATTTACTTTTAAAGGGCAATAAAGGCATTTCGCAGCAGACCTTCGGTAATTTATTTTTCGCTGATGAAAGCATTTCAAAACTTTTATCGGAGATTAAAATATTTGGATAATGTTTTACAAAAATGTCTGAGAATTTTCCGTTACCACCTGCAAGCTCTAAAATACTGCTCTTTCCGCTTATATAAGGTTTACTAATTTTATAAATATAATCCGCCCACAACTCATAATTTACATGGCTCATCAAATGATCGTAAACAAAAGCCAATTTCTCATAAGGCTTTACTCTCAGATTACTCATTCTTCTCTCTGTTCTTCGAAATCAGTTCTGCATATTTGTATGCCTGTAAAAGACTCGATTCATCGGCTTTATTTTTCCATGCAATATCATAAGCAACTCCATGGTCCGGTGACGTTCTTATAATCTTTAAGCCTGCTGTATAATTAACGCCTGAAGAAAAATTTAATAGCTTGAAAGGAATAAGTGCCTGGTCATGATACATTCCAAGAACAAGATCAAAATCTTTATACATTTTCGCACCGAAGAAAGCATCTGGAGAAAATGGACCGGATATTCTGTTTTTTGATTGAAAACTCTTTACTAACAGGCTTTATTATTTTTTCCTCTTCATCTCCGATTATCCCGTTCTCCCCTGCGTGAGGATTAAGACCGAGTACTGCTATTTTTGGTTTCAGAATATTTAAATCAACCCTGAGTGTTTGATATAAAATATTTAAGGTGTTTAAAAGTCTTTCTTTTGTAACTAATCCCGGTACCATTTTTACAGGTTTATGAATTGTTAACAGTGCTGCATTTAACTTTTTTGAAAGGAATGTCATAACATAATTTTTTGTACCGGACCATTTTGCCAGCATCTCTGTATGTCCCGGAAAATTTATTTCTGCAATATTGAAAGCTGTTTTTGAAATAGGAGCAGTTATAATTGCATCCGCTTCATAATTGGCAGCAAGATCAAAAGCGATTTTGATTGAATTGTAAGATACTCTTCCCGAAACGGCTGTCGCTTTGCATGGATTAATCCTGGCATTTCCTAGATCAATTACCTGAACAGACTGGTGAGAAGACTTATCAATCTTTTTTACAATTTCGTATTTGAATTTTGGTTTTACAAATCGTAATGGTTTCCTGAAAAGACATCCGAAGGGCAAATAAAATAAAATCTGTTATTAGTATTTGAGGAAATTTTGTTGAGAGTTTTAATTACTATTTCGGGACCGATTCCATTTATATCGCCGCAAGTAAAAACAAATTTCTTCATCAACTGCTTTCTAAAGAAAATTCTCCTGTTCCGTCTTCATCGACGAAAACAAATTTACGGTGAAGTTTATCATAAATCCATGTTTCAACAACTTTCCCCTGCAGATTTGAGCTTCTTTCAGTTTTATCAGGCTTGCCGTATTTTAGAAACACTTTACCCCTGTCGGATTTGACTCCTTTAACACCTGATATAGTGCTGAAATTTTTCAAGGTGTAATCGACTCGTGTATAAAACTCAGTCATTAGCTCATTGTATTCAGTTTCGGGAGTAGGATCGAGTTTCTTCCAGTAATTAACAAGTCCTTTGTACATTAATTCCTTCTTAAGATCTAACAACGAATCAACAACATCTTCATTCTCGATACTCTTAAGTGCTTTTATAGCATCCTCAGGATCTTTTAGCGAAAAAGGCTTATCATACCATAAAACTTCCTTTTTAAACTTTGCATCTTTATCATTATCAACAATTATTGATAAATGCCCTTCTTGAAGCTTGTTATTTATTCCTGACAAAATATAATTTCTTGTTTTAACTCCTTCGCTCTTATCTGATATTAAAATCTTCCCATCGCATTCAAACAAATTGATATTTGAAAGAACTGATTCACTTAATTCCCCATTGTAAACTGTATCTTCCTGGCTTACAACCGTTACCGAGATTTCGTACTTCGAAGTATCTGCAACCGGAATTATAAAATTACATTCTTCCTTCCCGAAAGGTAAAGAATCTCCAAAATTAGTGAGACGTGTAAATTCCTGATCATTACATTTTATTTTCTCAGCGTCAACAATTAAAGGTTCAATATATTTTTTGTCTAAAACATCAACTCTGACTTTTTCTAATTTTATTTCGCTTGCGTTCTTGTCCGTAAAAATCGGAAGTATATAATAAGAACCTTCCGGAAGTTTTATTTTAATTAACCCTTCAGCAAATATTTCCTGTGAATTTGTTTCTTCAAACGAGGAAGATTGAAGTTCCCAATCTTTAATTTCCCTCTTAACAAAGTTTGAATTTGTATCTGTGATTTCCAGGTATAAACGGAATCCGGCTTTATATTTATTATCATCTTTCAGAAAGACAAGGTTCCGGTAAGGAATCTTACAAAGAAAATATACAGATGAAACTGAATCGCCGGGAATAATAACGGTTTGTGTATAAATTTGTTTATCGAAAGGCTGTCCCAAAGAAACAACAAAAGGAATAAGGAATAAAAACAAAAAATTTTTCATACTAAAACTAAGATTTTAGTAAGTAAAAATAAGGGAGAATAATTCCTTATCAAGGAGATAATTAATGGACAGAGTAATATAAGTGAAAACTCCTGCAGTTTACCGGAATACTTAACTGTTCATATTGTTGAGAAAATCTTTATTAGTCTTTGTTCCTCTCATTTTATCGAGTAGGAATTCCATAGCTTCAACGGGGCTGAAATCACTGATAATTTTTCTGAGGATCCAGATCTTTGCAAGTTCATCTTCTTTCAGTAGTAATTCTTCTCGACGTGTACCGGATCTATTAACATCAATTGCAGGGAATATTCTTCTATCGCTCAAATCACGGTTGAGAACTATTTCCATATTACCTGTACCTTTGAACTCTTCAAATATAACGTCATCCATTCTGCTTCCTGTATCGATAAGAGCAGTAGCAAGAATCGTTAAGCTTCCTCCATCTTCAGTATTTCTTGCTGCACCGAAGAATCTTTTCGGTTTATGAAGAGCGTTGGAATCAACACCACCGGAAAGAATTCTTCCGCTATGTGGAACAACGATATTATGAGCACGTGCAAGTCTTGTTATACTGTCAAGCAAAATTACAACGTTCTCTTTTGCCTCAACCATTCTTTTAGCTTTTTCAATAACCATATCTGCAACCTGAACATGCCTTTCAGCAGGCTCATCAAAAGTAGAACTGATTACTTCTCCTTTTACAGACCTTTCCATATCAGTTACTTCTTCGGGACGTTCATCTATCAACAGAATAATAAGTTTTACTTCAGGGCTGTTTCGTGTAATGGAATTAGCAATTTTTTGGAGAAGAACTGTTTTACCGCTTTTCGGAGGGGATACAATTAAACCTCTCTGACCTTTGCCAACAGGAGTAAGTATATCCATAATTCTCACAGAGTATTCGCCAGGAGCCGATTCAAGTATAAATTTTTTAGTAGGATAAACCGGAGTAAGGTTATCAAAAAGAGTTCTGTCTCTTATTGCATCCGGGTCAAGCCCGTTAACGGCTTCTACTCTGAGCAAAGCAAAAAATCTTTCACCTTCTTTTGGTGGTCTTACCTGCCCGCTAACAAAATCACCAGTCCTTAAAAGAAACTTCTTAATCTGGGACGGTGAGACATAAATATCGTCGGGCGACGGGAGATAGTTGTAATCAGAAGATCTCAGGAACCCGTAACCATCGGGCAAGACTTCCAGAACCCCCTTCGAAAAGGTCAAACCGTCTTTTGAAGATTGTGCTTCAAGTATTTTAAAGATCAGTTCTTGTTTCCTGAGGTCGGTATAGCCGTTTATGCTAAGTTCTTTGGCTATAGCATTGAGTTCAACAATTTTCTTAGACTTTAGTTCAGAAATGTCCATTGGCATAAATTATCCTACTACTGTTGTGAATGATTTTTTTTATGAAAACGCAATATTTTTCAAGGTTCTTACCGGATATGCTATAGGGGTTTATCTTACTTACTTCGCCAACTTTTTTTATTTATCGTATGATAGGGTCACGAGGTTTAACCGAAACATACATCTAAAAAGAAAAAATGTCAAGTAATTTTATTCTGTAGTAAAGATTTAACCTCACCCAGCAAATACATACTGCCAAGCACTACAAGGCAGTCGTTTTCTTTAGCACTTAACCTGAAATTTTCAATGTAAGACGCCGGATTAACTAACGGTTTTGCCTCTATCCAAACCTCCTTAGCAACCCGGACTAGTTCTTCTATCTTAAAAGACCTTTCACTGTTAATTTCTGTTACAAAAATTTTATTAAAAATTTGTCCCAATTTTTTGAGAATCTCAAGAGCACTCTTGTCTTTCATAGCTCCATAGATCAAAATCCGCTCATTATAATCTTTGGAATCTTTATTAAATTCTGAAATAAAACTATCAATTCCTTCAGGATTGTGAGCCGAATCAAAAATAATATCCGGCTTCTTATTATAAAATTCATATCTGCCTTGTAAACCGGTATTTACAATTACATTTTTTATACCCTTTTCGATCTTACGTGTATCCTTAGTATCCAGAACTTTTGATACAGCAAGAGCGGCAAGAGCGGCATTATATTTTTGATAATTCCCACGTAAAGGCATTTTCCATTCATCGAGTTCTATTTCTTCTGTGTAAAGTTCTAACAAGCCAGGTTTCTCGTTCACATAATCTGAAATGTTATATAATTCACTTCCGGTTTCTTTACATTTTCTCTCAACTACAGTTTTTGCTTCTTCGGGAAGATTGCCAATAAAAACTTTATTATGATTTTTGATAATTGCCGCTTTCTCTCCGGTTATCTCTTTTATAGTACTCCCTAGAATATTTGTATGTTCAAAACTTATTGAAGTGATTATAACACCCAGAGCATTGAAAACATTTGTTGCATCTAATCTGCCGCCGAGACCGGTTTCTATCACTGCATAATCCACATTGTTCTCAAAAAAGTAATTGAAAGCAAGAGCGGTTGTTACTTCGAAAAAAGTTAAACCTTTCTCAAAAATATATTTTTCATGTTTGCTGATAAATTCCGCAATCGTTTCATCATCAATTTGAGTATTATTTATCAATATTCTTTCATTGAATTTGACAAAATGTGGAGAAGTATATAATCCGACTCTATAACCACATTCATGCAAAATGCTTGCTACAAAAGCAGCAGTACTTCCCTTTCCGTTTGATCCTGCGATATGAAAAGCTTTAAGATGTTTTTGCGGATTACCAATGTGCTCAAGAAAAGCTTTTATGTTATCAAGACCGAGCTTGATACCAAAAGTATGAAGAGAAAATAATTTTTGTAAAGCCGATTCTAAATCCATTACTTCAAACAATGTAAGAACCAGTAAGTGATGAAATTTTTTCTATTCCGTATTTAATGCAATAATCTTCCAAGCCTTTAATAATCTTTACTGCAGCTGAAGGATCAATAAAGTTTACCGTACCAAGTTGAATTGCACTTGAGCCGGCTATCATAAATTCAACTACATCTTTCCAATCCATTATGCCGCCAATACCTATAATCGGAATATCGATTGATTTCTTTATTTCCAAAACTTTTGCTAAAGCAATCGGTTTAATTGCAGGACCAGATAACCCTCCTGTAACATTAAATATTTTTGGCTTCTTGGTGAAGATATTAAACGATGTTCCAACAAGAGTATTTATTGCAGAAACCGCATCTGCGCCTTCATCTTTTGCAACTTTGGCAAATTCCGAGATATAGGAAACGTTTGGTGATAATTTGATAATCACTGGTTTATTAGTAACAGCTTTTACTCCCGCTGTTATCTTTCCAACTGCTTTAACATCATTTCCGAATTGAAGTCCGCCTTCTTTAACATTTGGACATGAAACATTTATTTCAAATGCTTTTATTGTTTCTTCTTTTGATAGAATTCTTGTGCACTCTACATATTCTTCATAAGTGCTGGCAGCAATGTTGCAAATTAATGGAACATCAAACTTTTTTAAGAATGGAATTTTTTCTTTTAGAAATTCTTCAACACCAACATTTTGTAAACCTATCGCATTTAACATTCCTGACGGTGTTTCAACAATTCTTTGAGGTGGATTTCCTTTTCTCGGTTTTAGGCTAAGAGATTTTGTAACAATGCCGCCAATTGAATTGAGATCGATGAACTCTGACATTTCATTACCATAGCCAACAGTGCCTGAAGCTAACAAAACAGGATTTCTGAATTTAAGTGGTCCAACTTGAACAGAAAGATCAGGTTTCATATTATTATATCCCTGATATTAAAAACCGGACCATTTTTACAAACAAGAAGGTACTTACCTTTATCGTTAGCAGACTCAATCGGGCAACCCTGACAAATTCCAAATCCACATGCCATGGCACATTCGGTAGAAGCTTCACAATCAAAATTATGCTTAAGACAAAATTGTTTCAAAGAACTTATCATAGCATTTGGTCCGCAGGCAAATATCTTTATTTTCCCGGAATTTAAAGTCTCTATATTTTGTGCAAGCAATTCTACAACATTACCTTTAAATCCAAGCGAGCCATCTTCGGTAGACGCTTTGAAGTTTTTCATTCCGTAAGTAATTACATCAGTATTTGTTCTGCCACCGATAAAAGAATAAATATTTTTTTTATTACCAATCATTCTGGTTAAGTAAGGAAATGGAGCAACTCCTAAACCTCCGGATACCATTACTGCCGTATCATAGTTGTCATCAATGTGAAAACCATTGCCTAAGGGACCTAGAATATCGATTAAATCGTCCTTATTCTTATTTGCAAGTGCTTTTGTACCTTCACCTAAGATATTAAACATTATAAAAATATGATCGCCTTCAACATCGCAAACACTGAATGGTCTTCTTAAAAGTGGGAAACAGGTTTGGGAAACTTTTACATTTAAAAACTCACCGGGTTTTATCACCGAAGCAATATCGGGTGAATAAATTTTTAATAAAATAATATCGTTTTCTAATTTTATTGTTTCTTTAACCGGGGCGTTTGTTATGAACAAATTCTACCTTTCATTTCAGAAAGTCTATATTTTTATCCTTGCAGAGATATAAATGAATTTAAAGGCAAGTAATAATCTGTGAATAAAACTAATTTATTATTGGTACTATAAATCTAAATATTCTTTTAATTATTTACGAATTTAATTTTTTATTAATATTATTTTCTTTTGAAATTAGCCAATCTCAGGCAAACTAAATCCTGTAGATTTTCAGCCAATTTAACTGGGACATTAAAATTATTAACAATAATTGTAAATGCAACCGGTTCATTATCTGCTGTAAAAGCGTAGCCTGAAAGGCTTCTCACATATTCCAGGAAACCGGTTTTGGCTCTTATCCTGTTCTCAGCTCGTGTGCCTTTCATTCTTGTTCCTAAAGTTCCATCTACACCGGCTATAGGCAAAGAATTAAAAAACGGGATAAAATATTTGCTCTTATACATATAATTTAATAAGTGCAACTATACCTCTTGGAGTTACAAGGTCAAGTTGTGAAAGACCACTGCCATCAACCATCAGTAAACTTTCAGGATTTATTCCCATATCAGTTAGAACATTTTGAATTGCTTTAACACCATTTTCTGCAGTACCATGTCCTTCTTTTTCAAGACCAATGACTTTTAATAGCTGTTCGGCAAAAAAATTCTGGCTGTTCTTATTAATGGCTTTTATTATGTCTCTTAATTCAGGAGAATAGTAACTAAAAAGAAGTTGCATATTTGAATAATCAATTGGACCATCCAGATCATCTATATCGGTACCATAACCTTTGATTTTTATCCCCCGTTTTTCCAATACATCTTTCAAAACCACAACGGAATATTGTGTGGGGTTATTTATTGTTGCAAATGTTTTCACAGAGTCGGAATTTTCAATTTTAATTGTTCCAAAAACATTGATAACATTTGTTCCCCTTTCCCTGTAAACATCTATCGAAGTTATAGAATCTTTTGGAACGACATAAATATCTTTAATTATTGCTACATACCTGGTATCAGGCGAAATGGTTACTCTGGGTTTCTTACTTTTAGGATCGACCGTTACGACAATATCTACACAATTATCATTAAACGATAATGCCCCGGAAGGAGCGCTGTACCAGTAAGATTCGTTATCCCAAGCCCAACCATTTCCAAGTCCAACATCATCAAAAAGATTATCATCTCCAATAATATTTCCATCTATTTCATCAATACCCATTTTTATCAGGCTGTCAGCCCAATCGTTATAAACTTTGTAAATATCTCCGTTAAAAAATCTGCCCGAAATAGTAGGATCTCCCCCTCCCTGGATTACCAGATTACCTTTAAGAATTGAACCATCTACACTTCCATTTGCATAAATTAATGTTGAAAATTTATAATCATCCCCAAGCAGAACCAGCCCTGAAGCCGTTGTAAACAATTTCAAGTTAGATGCGGGGCGAAAAAGTTTATCGCTGTTTCTTTTATAGAAGTATTCCCCGGTTTCAAGCGACTGAATTACAACTCCCCAATATGCACTATTGAAATTCGGATCATTAAAAATATCATCCATCTGAGTCCAGAATTCCCGTATATTTGAATAAGAAAACTTAGGTATAGAATCATCTTTTATTTTGAGAGAATCTTGAGAAAAAGAAAATGTCGTTAGCAAAAAAAATACGACAAAAGTTCTGAAGATATTATTTAGCATAACTTTTAAAAACTCCCTCAACTTCAGATTTAGATAATCTCCTGTAAGAACCCGGCGGAACATTCGCTATGAAGCCTGCAAAACTTTTTCTATTCAAGCTGGTAACAAGATATCCTAATGCGCTAAACATTCTTTTTACAAAATGATTTCTTCCTTCAAAAGTAGTTACAACAACTGATTTTTTGTTAGAACCTTGAAACAAAATTTTAGCAAATACTCCTTTTTTTCTATCAATATAAATTCCTTTTAAGAGTTTTTCCATATTTTCCGCAGATAGCGGTTTGTCCAGCTTAACTTCATATTCTTTAGAAATTTTATTCCTGGGATGAGTAAGAAAATTTGAAAATTCACCATCATTCGTTAAAAGCAAAACCCCGGTGGTATTATAATCGAGTCTTCCTACGGGAAATATTTTTTCATTCACCTTAATAAGATCAATAACAGTTTTTCTTTTTTTCTCATCATCCGTTGTTGTAATTACTCCGGCTGGTTTATTAAGAAGAAAATAAATGTGTCTTCTCGGATTTATCTTTTCCCCATCGAGCATAACAACGTCCAGCTCGCTATCAACTTTAAAAGCGAGATTCTCGATCACTTTATTGTTTACAGTTACTCTTCCCTGTAAAATAAATTCTTCGGATTTCCTTCTGGAAGTAACGCCGCTTTCGGCAATGTACCTGTTAAGTCTGGTCAGCATTTCCTTCTTCATTGGATTCATTTTCCATAGTGTCTTCAAGAGCATTCATCATAATCTTTCTTTTCTGTTCAATGAAATCTTCATCGTTCATTATTTCTTCAATTTCGCGAGGCTTCGGTAAATCGTTTAATTTATTCAAGCCGAAATATTTCAAAAATTCGGGTGTAGTCGCATAAAGTAAAGGTCTGCCGACACTTTCTCCCCTTCCTGAAATTGCAATAAGATTTTTTTCAAGAAGAGTATTAAGAATATAATCTGAGTTTACTCCTCTTATCGATTCAATTTCCGGTTTGGTAATCGGCTGCTTATAGGCAATTATAGAAAGAGTTTCAAGAGCAGCCTGGCTTAATCTTCTTTTAGATTTTTCGGAAGATAAATAACCAACATATTTTGAATATTCTTTTGTCGTTGCAAAGAGATATCCGTTTGCAATTCTTAAAATTCTAAATGATAAATTACTCACTTCATATTTATTGTTAAGCTCATTGATGCAGTTGTCTATTTCTTCAATAGTTATTTGTGTATCATCTCCGTCTATTCCTTTTACAGCTTTAATAATTTCAGATCCGCTAAGCACATCATCCGACGAAAAGATTAAAGCTTCAACAATCGATTGATATATATTATCCAATATAATCTCCCTTTAATATCATAAAATCATTGAAATTAGGAGATTCTTTTATTTTTATTTTATTCATTTTAACAAGCTCAAGTATTGCGATAAATGTAACTATAATTCTTATCTTTTCCTTTATTTCATTTACAAGATTGAGGAAATTAATTTCCTCCGCCTCTTCGATTTTGCCAAGAATAAATGATATTTGTTCTTCGATCGAAATGTTCAATCTTTTTACTTCGTGAACCGGTTCTTCCTTAAAATTATCGAGTGCGTGCTTAAAAGCTTTTGCAAGATCATATACTGTTACGTTTTTTAGTAGAATATCATATTCAGGGACAGCAACTTTTTCATCAGCGGAAAAATTCCCTCTAAAACTAATCTTCCTTTGATTCGATTCATAATATGCCAGTTCTTCAGTAACTTCTTTATATCTTTTATATTCGAGTAGAGCTTTAACAAGTTCTGCACGCGGATCTATTTCCTCTCCTTTCTCATCGTACACTCTCGGTAGTAACATTCTAACTTTAATATGCATTAAAGTGGAAGCCATCAAAATAAAATCGCCGGCAACTTCAAGATCGAGCATCTTAATCAAATTAACATACTCAAGAAATTCTTTTGTTATCATGGAGATAGGGATGTCATAGATATTTAATTCATCTCTCTTAATAAAAAAAAGGAGAAGATCTAAAGGTCCCTCGAACTGGTCTAATTTTATTTTGTACAATTTTAACCCAGTTTCATTTTTGTTCTGACATCGTTCATTGTTTCTTCAGCAGTAACTTTCGCTCTCTTCTCACCGTCAGCAAGAATATCTTTTACATCATTAATATTTTTTTCAAAATGAATTCTTTTCTCTCTTATTGGTTCAAGAAAATGGGATATTTTTGAAGCACAATTCATTTTACAATCAACACATCCTAATGCACCTGATCTGCAGCCTGCATCTATTTCCGGCACTTCTTCTTTGTTAAACTTTTTATGATAAGAAAAGACAAGACAAATATCCGGATTGCCGGGATCACCTTTTCTTATTTTCTTCGGATCAGTTACAGCCTTTTTCATTTTAGTTTTTACAGTTTCCGGATCATCAGAAAGAAGGATCGTATTACCAAGAGATTTACTCATCTTTGCGCTGCCATCAAGTCCGGGAAGTCTTGCAAACTGAGTAAGTAGTGGAATCGGTTCAGGAAAAACATTGCCATACTGACTATTAAATTTTCTAGCAATCTCTCTTGTGATTTCAACATGAGGAACCTGGTCCTCACCGACAGGAACTGCTTCACCCTTGTATAACAATATGTCTGAAGCCTGGAGAACCGGGTAACCAAGATATCCAAAGGAAACATTTTCAATATTTAATTCTCTAACCTGATCTTTTAAAGTAGGATTTCTTTCAAGCCTGCTTGTAGTAATCAGCATACCGAAAATTAATGCAAGTTCGGTATGCTCCTTAATCTGTGATTGACGAAACATCGGGCTTTTTTCAGGATCAAGTCCTGTAGCAAGCCAGTCGATTAACATTTCTATCGAGTTTTCATAAATATTTTCTGTACTTAAATCAGTAGTTAAAACATGGTAATCGGCAATAAGGTGATAGCTTTCATATTCATTTTGAAGCTTAACCCAATTTTCCAATGCCCCGACATAATGACCGATATGCAATTTACCGGTCGGGCGCATACCACTAAGGATTCTTTTTTTGCTCATACTTTAAAACATTTTAAACAGGTTTATTAAAAATAGTAATATTGGCTTTAATAATCTCAAACAAAGAAAAAGAGGAATTATGATAAGTAAAGATACGGTTTCCAGTTTTCGTCAAGTTTACGCACAACATTTTTTATAAACATAATGTGGCTCGGTCTGAATGGTCTGTAAAGAAGCTCCATTCTCGCTTCTACAGGAGTTCTGTCACCTTTTTTATTATTACACAATGTGCAGGCACAAATAAGATTTTCCCAGGAATCGGTTCCGCCTTTTGCTTTAGGTAAAATATGATCGATTGTTAAAGGCAAGTCGCTTCTTCCGCAGTAAGCACATTTATAATTGTCTCTTCGTAAAATATTTTTTCTTGTAAGAACAACTCTCTTATAAGGAACACTCACAAAAAAACTCAATCGGATTATACTTGGCCAGGGGAAATTTTTATTAACAGTCCTTAACATTTTTCTTTTATCATCAAGAACTAACTCGGCTTTCCCCAGGTACATTAAAACCATGGCTTTCTTAATGTTACAAACTGTCAGGGGTTCATAGCTCTGATTCAGAATTAAAACCTTGGCATTTAGCTTGCCATTAACTCGTTTAGAGGGTTCGAAGACTTACACCTTTTTCTTATTACCGTATTTTACTGTAATGTATATTCTTAAAATAATTCTTATAACTAAAAGTAAAATTCCAAATGAAACAAAGTAAATGTACCACGTTATTGGTACCATCTTAGTTAACATCAAAAGAAGCAGAATGAAAACAATAATTAAAGAACCATAATTGTAAATATTATAATATTTCTTAAACAAAAAACAATTCCTTATATATCATGAATTTATCCAACAATACTACTATGAAAAACTATCGAAGTAAAAAATAACGAAATAGGAATGAAATTTCCAATATAATTCTAATATCAAATTATCTCTTGGTAGGAGCTTTATCTCTTCAGATATTGCTGTTTTTATAAACTATTGCAACACAGGTAACGTAATCTCTGGAGTGACTCATTGAAATTTTAAGCTCTTTGTCTTTAGAAAGAAATTTTTCAAGATTTCCTTTGAACTTAACTTCAGGCATACCGTTGGGGGCGTTTATAATTTCCATATCCTGCCAGCTAAGCTCGCTCTGCCAATTTGAAGATATAGCTTTGTAAATTGCTTCTTTTGCTGCAAACCTCGCGGCCAGGTGTTGGTATTTATCTTTCTTAGAAAGACAATACTTAATTTCACTTTCAGTATATATTTTATGGAGAAATTGATCTCCATAATCATCGACACTTTCCTTTATCCTGTCGATCTCGATAATATCGATTCCAATTCCAATAACCATTTATTTTCTCTTTTTGTTAAAAGTAAACATAAATGAATAAAAAGAAAAACTTCAAGTTATAATGAGTAACAAAATTTGGAATTTTGGTTAAAGCTCTTGGATTGACCTTTAATAAGCCTCGACTGAAATGTCGGGGCTATCTAATAATAAAGTTTTATGCAAATTCAATTACTTAAGTAAAATCATCTGCCTTGATTGACTGAAGAGAACTTTGTTTTTACTTAGAGCTGTTATTCTATAAATATAAACTCCGCTGCTCAAGTTGTAAGCATCAAATGTTGTTTCATAAATACCTGCAGGTTTAGATTCGTTGATCAATGTTTTGACTACTCTGCCAAGAATATCAAATACTTTCAGTGTAACAAACGATTGACTGGTTATTTCATATTTTATTTTAGTTGATGGATTAAAGGGATTGGGATAATTTTGAAAGAGTTGAAAGGTTCCCGGTTGTAAATACTCTTCTGCAACATCTGTAATAATGTTTATTCTATCACCATCAAAAACCAATAACTTGGCGGGGTAATCACCCCACGATCCCATCCATATTTTATCGTCTTTATCTACCGCAAGTGATAAAGTTGAGAAGGGATATAAATATGAATAAGAAGTAATGCTGTTACCATTAAAACTTGCAAATCCCTTGTCTGTAGCCATCCAAAGTATTCCCTTGGAATCTTCATCAATCGCATTTATAAAATTATCCGGAAGGTTTGAATTTCCTGTATTATACGAAATAAAAGTTGAGTCATTAATCCACTCAATTAAGCCTTTGTCATAACTACCAAACCATCTGTTTCCCTTGGAATCGATATAAAATGAATAGAGTTTTTGTGAGGGAATACTTGAATTAGTAGTATCGAGAATAATGCTGACGCTATCATTATAAATTAGAGTTAAACCGGCATTAGTACATATCAATGTACTATCACCTTTAAATACTATTTCACCAGCCCAACAATATTGTGTATTGGGATGATCGATCGTATAATTCTTCCACGTTGAATCTGTTAGATTAAGCTTATGAATTTGACAATTATCCAAAGCTGAAAACCAAATATTGTTATGATTATCCTCCTTAAGGTGAGAATAAGTAAAATAAAATGGAGATGTCGGAACATCGAAAGCTGTCCAGCTAATGCCGTCAAACTTTAATAACTTAGTTTCCTGATAAGCCCATATATTACCTTCTTTATCAATTGTTGTGCTTATCCAGGTAAAGGGTATATTAAACAGTTCACTTATATTCCAGCTTTCTAAATTCCCATTATCATATCTCAATACGTATGAGTAATCATAATTACCCGTCAATGCATAAACTGTTCTTCCCAGGGAGTCAAAGTCGATTGACTGGATTAAATTGGCTTGCGCATTAATTCTTATAATAAAAATCAATTCAAACAATATTAAGTAATAGATGTTCTTCATTTCCACCTCCAAAAGAATATTTTTAATTTTTAATTATTGAAGTATTACCTAATCAACAGCATCTTTCGTGTTTCTATAAAGCTTCCCGATCTTAGCGTGTAAAGGTAAACTCCGCTAGTTAGTTCGTTACCATCAAATTTTATCGTATATCTACCTGCTTCCTTATATTCATCTACCAACGCAGAGATTTCATTTCCAAGAATATCATATACCTTTAAGCTTGTATAACCACTTTCAGAAATCTGGTAAATAATATTCGTTGTTGGATTGAACGGATTCGGCGAATTTTGATAAAGAGTGAAATTACAATTTTTATTATTTGAGATAACTGTGGACTTACCATATCCTATTCTAATAGGAGTACTAACAACATTTGATCGTTCAGAATATGTGGATCCATTGTATCCCCGGACATAATAATAGACAGGCTGGGAACCATAATAGGAGGTTTCTTCATCTATATATTCAAAAGTGATAGAATTAACGGTTGCGATGACGCTATACTTTATAACTGGATAAATTTGAATACTTCTGGATATTTTATAAGAAGTACAATTAAAAGTAGGGTTTTTGCCCCAAATTAAACGCACATTATTATTATCGGGATCGGAACTTACACAAACTAATACATTCGACCAAAAGCTTTGCAGCCCACTGGTAGTATAAGTAAATTCAAGTAAATCAGATACCCTTACTAAATCACCTATATAAATAGTGGAGGACCCCGGGTAAGCAAATTTAAAAAAGCCATCCATATCATAATAAAACCTTATATCAGGACTTGTAAAACCAATTTTATTCCCATAATTACTATCCCTTGCATCTAAATAAAAATATGCTAAAGGTTCTTTTGAATTAGTTATCTTATATAAACCAAGCCCCCATCTTGCTTCTGAAGTTCCCGTGACCCAAATCCAATTAAATTCAGCCAAATATGTAAGCGAAGTGGGATAATAATTTCCAATGGAAGTATCAGAACTATTATAAACCCTAGGATCATTTGTTATTAAAAAATTTTCATTTTGTTTGTTCCCCCAAACAACTCCCTTTGCAGAGATATAATGAATCACCTCTTCGCCAGATTCAACTCCCTCTATTCCTAACCATAACTGGGATAAACCTGCACGATCTTTTTGGGGTAGTGAATAAAACTGTATAAAAAAAATGCAAACACTTATTAAAATATATTTCATTTTATCCTCCCAAAATATTAGATAATAATTAGTAGAAAATTATTTTGAAAGTGATGTTATATGTAGCCTGTAGGGTATTTCTTTTTTAATAAAGCGAAAGTGTGTTTCGGCAGTTTAAATTTATAATAGAGGTTACCCCTTGTGTAGTCAAAATTAGAAGGGACACTAACAATACTTCCCCTCAAATATAAAAAGATTCCAACCATTACTCCCCTTTTCTATGTCAAAATCTGGAAAAAAATACTAAAAGAAAAATTCAAAAGAAAGAGTGAAAAGTAGTATTTAGGGATTTGTTAATGTTGAAGAATTAATTATTGTGAAATAGCAAATAAAAAAAATTATTCTAAACAATGACATACTTAGGAACCGCAACAATTTTAATAACCTGCTACACCTCCATAACCTCTAGGATCGGTTGCACCCCAGATACGATTTTTATCATCTATCATAATTCCCTGCACTCTTCCAATTTCTTTAACGCTGCCAATCTTATATCCGAGTTTTTCCAAATCTTCTTTTACATCTGCAGAAAGTCCGAACATTTCATAATTTATCTCATCAGGCAGCCATTGATGATGAATGCGCGGCATATCAATTGCTTTTTTAATGTTCATATCGAAGTCTATACAATTAAGAATTACCTGTAAAACAGAAGTAATTATTGTTGAACCACCAGGAGAACCGAGAATCAAATAAGGCTTTTTATTTTTAAGTACAATAGTTGGTGTCATTGAACTGAGCATTCTTTTTCCAGGTCCAATTGAATTTGCTTCTCCTCCAACAAGTCCATAAATATTTGGTTCACCGGGCTTAGCACTAAAATCGTCCATTTCATTATTCATCAGGAAACCTGCTCCATCAACTACAATTTTATTTCCATAGTATGAATTAATTGTAGTTGTTGTGCTTACTGCATTTCCGTCTTTATCATAAACAGAATAATGAGTTGTTTCGTTACTTTCTTTAAAAGAAAATTTTTCTGCCGGATGAATTTCCGAAGAAGGAGTCGAAGTATCTTTTATTTTATTAAAAATTTCTTTTGCGTTTTGTTTTGATAAAAGAGAACTAACAGGAACATCATAAAAGTCAGGATCACCAAGATGTTTTGATCTGTCAGCATAAACATATTTCATCGCTTCAACAAGCTTATGAATATAACCGCTGCTTCCCCATTCATCTTTGCTAAAGGAATAGTTCTCCAGAATATTAAGAAGTTCAATTAAGCAAACACCTCCTGATGAAGGGGGTGCCATAGAAACAATTTCACAACCTCTGTAAGTTCCTTTTACAGGGTCTCTTTCGACAGGCTGGTAATCTTCAATATCTTTCAAAGTAATATAACCACCCTCTTTCTGAACCTGGTTAACGAATAATTCTGCAACTTTTCCTTTATAAAATCCATCTCTGCCTTTTTCTTTAATCTGTTTCAAAGTCCATGCTAAATCAGGCTGAAAAAATCTATCTCCTTCTTTATAAGGTTTACCTCCTTTTGAAAAAACATTCATTGAAGATGAATACTTGCTTAACTCTTTCAGAACATTTTCGAAAGAACGCACTAAATAAAAATCAAGAATGAACCCTTCTTCAGCCAGCTTTATCGCTGGTTCTATTACCTCATCTAATGAAAGTTTTCCATATTTATTAAGTGCATAAAGTAAACCTGCAACACTTCCCGGAACTCCTACAGATGTTACTCCGGAATTACTCAAATCGGGTATATAATTCTTATCTTTATCAAGATACATATCACGGTAAGCTTTAGCCGGAGCTTTTTCACGATAGTCAATTGTTGTTTCTTTTCCATCAGCAAGATGAATAACCATAAATCCGCCGCCGCCAATATTTCCTGCAGAAGGATATGTTACTGCAAGCGCAAAACCAGTTGCAACTGCTGCATCAATTGCATTCCCGCCTTTTTTAAGTATTTCAACTCCAACTTCTGAAGCAAGGCTGCTTGCTGAAACAACAACTCCATTTTTATATGGTATTGGTGTTTGAGAAAATAGGTTGGAAAATGAGAAAAGAAAAACTAAAAGAAAAAATCTCTTAGAAAATGTTTGCATCAACTTTTAATCCGTCTTTCTTTAACTGCTCAATCATAATTTTCGTTAACTCATTCAATTGCTTTAAGGATTCAGTAAGATTGTTATATATTTTTTCATCATAAATAATTTTCCCCAGGTTATTCTGCTTATTTCTTATTTCATCCGTAAACTTATTGAGTTTTGTAAGCAAGCTATCGGAATTAGTGAGAACCGTTTGTAATTCTTTTGCGGATGTATTAAGACTTTCTTTATTCTGATTAAAAAAATCTTTGGCATCTTCCGTTAGCTCGACTGTATTTTCAGTTAATTGTTTAAGGTTATTCCTGTTTTCATCTATAAGGATGTTAAGTTTCTTTGTGACATCGCTTAAGTTAGACATTGAAGATTTTATATCATTATTAAGCTTCTTATCGCCAAGATAATTATTCAATGAATTCAAAGTTATTTTAAGATCTGATATAGTTGAAGAGATATCTTTTTGAAACGAACCAACCATCGACATTACATAAGGAACATCTGCATAAAAAGTTCCGGTTTGTACCTGGTTGTAATCTAAAAGGATATTTGATGAACCAGGATTTACTTCAACCTTTTTACCTCCCATCAAATCGAGCATTGATACTGCAAAATCAGCATCTTCTTTTAAAGCTACATCATTTGAAACTTTTATTGTAACTACTACTTTTTCACCTTTAATTGCAATATCTTCAACAAAACCTTTACGAACACCATTCACGGTAACCGGATCGCCAATTTCAAGTCCTGCTGTATTTGTAAATTGTACTTTTACAGTATTATCAGTCGGAGTTAAGCTAAAGTTTTTTGCCCATCCTAAAATCCAGAGGAAGACAATTATCCCTGCTAAAACTGTAATCCCGACTCTTATTTCAGTTCTTCTTTGGTTTTTCATAATCTTTAAGATGTATTATTTCTTGAATCTTGTTTAAATCTTCTTTAGTGATTAAGCTGTCAGTTACAACAACTTTTATTGAATCTATTAACCAATCGAGATCATCCGTATCTAATGATTTTGTTTTTGATATTTTATCTTTCACATAATTCTTTAATAATATTCTTAATGAATCTTTTTCAGGAGTTTCTTTTATAAATTTTAATTGATTACCGGCTCCGCTTACCATAAAATCGCTTATTACTTTTTTTGCCGGGTTGATAACAACATCATCAAGATGATTTTGAATAACATAAAGTATTGCCGCAATAATTATTGTAAGCGCTATTATTATCTTTAGAAAGCAGCCCTTCTTTTTCATTACTCGGCACTAACTTTTTCTATAAGAACTTTGTTAATTCTCTTCTTCGAAACTTCTTTAACAGTAAACTTAAAGTTTTCCAGGTTAAAATTATAACCTTCTTTTGGAATATGTCCTGCATTATTTAAAACCAAACCTGCTAAAGTTTCGTAATCTTCTTTTTCTTGTGAAATGTTAGTGTTAAGTAATTCATTTAATTCATCAATCGGAATTTTACCCATAACCATATATTTATTATCATCAATTTTTGAAACGGAATTTTCTTCCTTATCATATTCATCTCTTATTTCCCCAACAATCTCTTCGATAATATCTTCAAGAGTTACAAGTCCAGCTGTACCGCCATACTCATCAACAACAATTGCAATGTGCATTTTCCTATCCTGGAATTCGTACATTAAATCATTTATGATTTTTGTTTTAGGAATAAACATTGCTCTGCGGACAATCTTCATAACATCAAATTCAACTTTACTATTTCTTCTTATATAAGGAAGCACATCTTTTGCATAAGCAATTCCTGTAATATTATCAAGGTTTTCTTTGTAAACAGGTATCCTGCTATGCCCGGATTCTTTAATAAGATCAACAATCTCAGTAAAGCTAATATCATGCGGAACAACAGTCATATCAACTCTCGGTGTCATAACTTCATGTACAGTAACTGATTTAATACTGACGATACTTTGTATTATTCCATGTTCTTCTTCCAGTGTTCCAATTTCATGACCGAGTTCGGCAAGTTCTCTAATTTCTTCCGGGGATATTGCTGTTTTCCTCCTGTCAAAATTTATCTTAGAAACTACAAATCTTATCAGTTCTGTGAGTGTTTCAGAAACCGGGTATATGATTGCACTAAACCAGTAAAGTGGGAATGCAACCAATTTTGAAAATTTAAGTGGGTTTTTTGATGCCCAAACCTTTGGAGTTAATTCTGCGAAGAGAATTATTAAGATTGTTAAAATTATTACCTGAAGACTAATAACAAGTCCTTCAGGAAGTCCACTGCTTTTATGAATATCAAGAGCAAGTGAAACAGCAACTATAGAAGCAGACACAGTAACAATTGTGTTACCTACAAGTACGGTTACAAGTAATCTTCTTGGATATTCTACAAGAGTTAATAAATATCTCCCAATTAACGGACTCAAGTCTAAATTATTTTTAAGCTTTCTCTTATCGAGGGAAAATAAAGCGACTTCAGACCCGGAAAAAAAAGCAGAGAGAAATAAAAAAACAAAAAGAATTATTATTCTGAAGGACCAGTCAATATCCAAGTAAAATTAATACAGTCTGTTATACAATATATTTAAAACGGAAGATCGTCGTTATCTTCAATATTTACGTCGTTGCTTTGAGTTTGTTCTTCAGCATCCTGGGAAGTTCCAGAAGAATCAAGCGGAATCATACGTTCAGAAACTACTTCAGTTGAATATCTTTTCACACCTTCTTTATCTGTATAATCACGTTTCGATATTCTTCCTTCAACATAAAATTTTCTTCCCTTCTTCAGATTCTCTTTCATATAATCAGAAAGATTAAACGCTACTATATTATGCCACGTAGTTTCGTTGACCCAATTGCCATCTTTTCCTTTATAGCTGTTGCTCGTCGCAACAGTAAAATTTGTAACGGACAAATTGTTCGTTGTAAACCTGGTTTCAGCATCCCTGCCCAGGTTACCAATAAGCATAACTTTATTTAACGAAAAAGCCATAATACACTCCCATTTTATTTTAAGTTAAGGTTTATTCTAATTTAATGATTAAGAGGAAGAAAATCTATTATAGATATATTCTAATATTGTTAATAGCAAAAAAATTACTGCAATTAAAAGTAAATTTTACTTTATGTAAGGTATAAAATCCCATCTTTTTACCGTTTTTCAGGCGTCTCATATTTTGATAAGCTATACTTTTTAAAAAGCAGGTTAAGTGGTGTTTTTAGCTCACGTTTTTCTTCAAAAACTGAACAAAAGCCAGAAATTTTGTTGCACGGATTTTGCTTTAACAGAGTGTTTTATGTAAAGATAAACCGGAGATAAAATGAATACGGGTCAGTCAATGCTTGCAATTGGTGCAATAATACTTTTATCAGTTCTTGTATTGAGAGTAAATAATAACCTGCTTTCAACAGGTGATGTAATGAACCAATCTAAGTTCGGTGTTCTTGCTACTTCTCTGGCTTCTTCGATAATTGAAGAAGCAAGTAACAAAGCCTTTGATGAAGTAACAATTGGAGGCAATTCGTTAACTGATAAAACTTTGCTTACGGCTACCTTAGGAAAAGAAGGTGAAGTTTATCCCGATTTTGATGACTTCGATGATTTTAATGGTTACAAAGATACCGTAAGAAATTTGCCCTCCGCAGATTTTTACGTCTCGTGCGCTGTTAATTACGTGTCGGTAAGCCCTCCAAATATAAATATTTCTGCTTCACCCACGTGGCACAAGCAAATTACAGTTACTGTAACAAGTCCCTATTCACAGGATACAGTAAGATTATCCTCCATTTACAGCTATTGGTTTTTTTAAGTAGGAGAAGAGATGGGTTTTAGTAGTCTTATAGATATTCTCGGTTCAATTATTATAGGAGGGTTTCTATTACTTCTTCTCTGGAGAATTAATGATTCTGCAGTAGAAGCAACTTATAATAATACAGAAGAACTAATTCTTCAGGAAAACTTAGCAACATCGGCATTGATTATAGAAAATGATTTTAGACGAATAGGATACTGCAAAAATTACAATTTAATGCCAACAACAAATGTTATACTTTCTGCTACAGATACAAGCATATATTTTTTAACAGATGTTAATGATGTTGGTGTTGTAGATACATTAAAGTATTATACAGGACCCACTTCTGAATTAGCTTCAACACCGAATCCACGGGATAGATTTTTATACAGGGTAGTAAATAATGAAACTCCTGTTGGAGTAAGTTTAGGTATTACACAATTTAAATTGGTCTATTATGATCAATTAGGAGATACCCTGACTTCCCCGATAGATCCAACTTTAATCGGATCAATGGAAATTAATATTGCAGTAGAAAATGTTGAAGGCTACGGAGGAACTTCACAAGAAGACGAAAAGAATAAATATTCTTCCGCTTTCTGGCGACAAATAAGATTGGCTTCAAAAAACTTACGAAACAGATGAGAGGTTAAAATGGTAGGTAAAGCGTCACTACTTTTAGTATTAGGTTTTAGTATGATTTTGCTGGTTTTTGGTCATAACTTTAATGATATATCCACACGAACAGTCGACAACTTCGTAGATTATTATTCAAAAACTGTCTCGCACGACTTGGCAAACAGCGGCGCAGATTTAGCAGCCAATGCAATTTTTTTAGATAATAACTGGACAACAGGATATTCCAATCTCCAGATGAACGGGGGAAAAGTAAATGTAAGCGTTGGAATTGTTGATGCTTCTCAGAACATAAGAAAAATTGTTTCTATATCAAACTATGAAAATGAAGCCGATACCGTTGAAGTCATAATCGCTCCCAGCAGGTTTTCCCAGTATGCCTATTATTCAGAGAGTGAAGGAGGAAACATTTGGTGGACAGGTAAAGATACTGTATACGGACCATTTCATACACAAGACGATTTACGGGCTGATAGCCATCCTGTATTTGGTGTAGGAGGTTATAGAACTACTTACAAAGGTAAATTAATATATAAAAATAATTATAATTCCGATAAACCCGAATTTCATGGTTCGTATGGGTATGATGATGTACCATTACAAACCGATGGGTTAGACCCGTTAAGAGATGCAGCTGCTGACAATGGATTCAAAATTGACAAATCTATATCAACTACTCTAGACTCAACGTGGGTCAATCCAACTTATAACTATTGGCAACATAAATGGAATCCCGGATACTGGAATGTCTCTACAACTACTGGTTTAGATACAGTCTATGTTACATTTGTTCAGGATAGTGTTAGAATTAAAATGGGTTATAATAAAACTGAATCAACTTATAAATCTTCGGAAATTGCACCCAACGGAGTTATATATGCTCAAGGAATGGATGTAAGATTAAAAGGCACAGTAAAAGGACAATTTTCTGTTCTTAGTGATGGAAACGTTTATTTAGATGATGATGTTGTTTACAATACCCAACCAAGCTCTGATCCTCACGCTCAAACTAATTCTACAGATTTACTTGGCATTCTTTCACAAAATAATGTTTACATTACTGACAATAATAATACAGTAGATATTAAGATTGATGCTGCAATTTACTGTGAAACTGGAGGATTTGGTGCAGAAAATTATGACTCTCGTAGTGTAGACGGGGATATTAACCTGTTAGGCGGAGTTACTCAACATATCAGAAGAGCAGTCGGAACATACGCTTCAAGTTGGGGAAATATTCTATCAATAAAGAGTGGGTATAATAAAAAATATAAATATGATGATCGCTTAAAAAAGATGTATCCACCTTTCTTTCCAGTAGCAGGCGGATTTCAGATTCTTTCGTGGAAAGAATAAAAATTCTTAAAAAGTAACAAAATATTAATGGCTCTGAAATTATCAGAGCCATTTTTATTTTGTAACAGTCACAATCCAGGCGTCTTTATATTTTTCATTGGACCAGATTCCATTTCTAACTTGTTCTGCTTCGTCCTTAGTTTTAAAATTATCCTTCAACTGGACTACAAAAAGATTAACATCAATGTTATAAGTTACCTGGATTTCTTTAGCAAGAGCATTTCTGCTTTCTTCGGCAAAGTTTTCGGCTCTGTCTCTAGTAGTAAAAGCACCAATCTGGACTAAGTAATACTTTTGAAGGTCGTTATAATTTTCTTTCGGAGTAATAGTGGAAGTATCTTCCGGCACCTGGTCGAATATATATACTCCTTTATCTTCCGTAGTTTCTTCTTCTCTTGTCTGTTCAATTGAAGATGAACAGGCAGACAAAATGTAGTAAAGGAAGAAAGTAATATCGGAAGTAATTTCTTGTTCTGCATAATCTATTCTTATTATATTTTCTCAACTGTTAAATACAAATTAATGTGAAAAATTACTATTAAGCAACTACATAATTAAGGTGATAAAAAACTTTACTTAATTGTGAAAAGCTCTGCTCCTTTTTCCACAGTTCTACCTTCGTCGATTTTCATATTTTCAATTATTCCCGAAACAGGAGAACGAATATCATTTTCCATTTTCATTGCTTCGAGAATCAAAACAGATTCACCTGAACTGACTTTTTCCCCTGCTTTCTTTTTTATTTTGATAATCATCCCCGGCATTGGAGCTTTTACTGATACATCCGAATGTTGTACTATTTTATCATTTATCAGACTTGATACTTTATCTTCAAGAGCTGAACGGACCAATGTTTCAAAAACCTGTCCCTTTAATGTTACAAAGTATTTCGAGTTTCCTTCTGATTTTAAGGTAATGAGAAAACTTTCATTTCCTATCTTTAATAAATATGAACTACTGTTTAAGTGTGATAAAGAATATTCATATTCTGAATTATTTATTTCAAGCTTACCATTTGTGGAAAAACCGATTTTTATTTTTTTATCATTCACAGAAACAACAAAATCATTCATTCAGCAAATCCAGCCATTTATTGGAATTATTGTCGTTTTCACCGGAACTGATTCTTTCACTAATGATATTATGCTTTTGAAAGACCGCAGAAAAGATTGCAGAAATTTTTTCTGTAGATTCTTCGTTTTTACTATTTGATTTCTTTTTTAAGAAATTCTTCTCTACAAAGTTGATATCAAAATTTCCTTTAACAAAATCTTTATGTTTAAATATTTTAGATAGAAAAGGAATATTTGTAACCGGGCCGGCAATATGATATTCGCTCAAAGCTCTCAACATACGGGCTATTGCAGAATCTCTATCGCTTCCATAACAAATCAGCTTTGAAATTAATGGATCATAGTAGAGAGAAATTTTTGATCCTGTAAGAAAACCATCATCAATTCTAACTCCGGGTCCTGCTGGTCTTATGTATTCTATTATCTCCCCTGTTGAAGGAAGAAAATTATTTTGAGAATCTTCCGCATAAATACGGCTCTCTACTGCGTGTCCATTTGCTTTTATATCTTTTTGAGAAAAGCTTAATTTTTCTCCTGCCGCTATTTGAATTTGTTCTTTAACTAAGTCAATTCCTGTAATTAATTCTGTAACCGGGTGTTCAACTTGCAACCTTGTGTTCATCTCTAGGAAATAAAAATTCTTATCTTTATCCATCAGGAATTCAATTGTGCCTGCATTAAAATATCCGCAAGCTTTAGCTGCTTCTATTGCGGCTGTAGTAATTTTCTTTCGTGTTTTTTCATCGACAAAAACAGAAGGAGCTTCTTCAATTATTTTCTGATGTCTTCTTTGAATGGAGCATTCTCTTTCATAAAGGTGAGCGTAATTTCCATGTTTATCTGCTATAATCTGAACTTCAATATGTCTCGGCGATTCGATATATTTTTCAATATAAACATCATCGTTACCAAATGATTTTAATGCTTCTCTTTTAGTAGCTTCAAAAGCAGAAACAAATTCCTTTGCTGAAGAAACTTTTCTCATGCCCTTTCCACCACCGCCGGCAGAAGCCTTTAACAAAACAGGAAAACCAATCTCCTTACAAAAATGAATTCCTTCCTCTTTGTTGACCACAGGTTTTGTAGTACCGGGAACAATCGGGACCTTATTTTTCTTCATCAATGTCCGTGCATCTGTTTTCTTTCCCATCATAGCAACGGATTTTGATGAAGGTCCAATGAAAACAATTCCTTCGTCTTCGACTGCTTTTATAAAATCCGAATTCTCCGAAAAAAAACCATAACCGGGATGGATTGCCTGGGCTTTTATTTTCTTAGCAAGATTAATGATCTTTTCTTTATTTAAGTAAGAAGATGATGCTTGTGCTTCGCCTATTTCGTAGACTTCATCGGCAAGTATTGTATGCAAAGAATGTTGATCCGCCTCTGAATAAACGGCTGCAGAAGTAA
Source organism: uncultured Ignavibacteria bacterium (assembly GCA_963727535.1). Taxonomy (GTDB): domain Bacteria; phylum Bacteroidota; class Ignavibacteria; order Ignavibacteriales; family Ignavibacteriaceae; genus RBG-16-34-14. The sequence continues at coordinate 249,395 of CAVSGR010000001.1, read as the reverse complement.
TTCCCATATCTTTGCATGCCCTGATTATTCTTACAGCTATCTCTCCCCTGTTAGCAATTAGAATCTTCTTAAACAACAAAATCCTTTTTAAGTTTTAAAATAAATACAATTACTTTAGTTCTGCAATTGTAATTCCATCGCCTCCCATTTCTATCGGCGCAAAATAGAATGTCTTTACGCTGCTGTGTTTCGAAAGTATCTCTTTAACAGTTCTTTTGAGAACTCCGGTTCCTTTGCCGTGCAAAATCTCTATTCTTACCAGTCCGGCAGAATAAGCATTATCAACAAATTTATTTACCTGCAATTCAGCTTCTTCCGGACGTTCGCCTCTTATATCAATTCTTATTTCCGCTTCGGAATTAATATATGAATATTCTCTGTTTATTTTCTCTTCTTTTTTCTTTTCAGAATGTATGAGGCTTTGTATCGGGACAAGCATCTTAACTTTTCCCATAAGTACATTCGCCTTTCTAGAATCACTAAATATTTCCAGAATCTTTCCCGGTAGTATTAGTTCCTTTTAAGGAAACATAATCGCCTTCGTTAAAATCTTCATCTGTCGTTTCCGGTATTTCGGGAACAATTGTTTTATTTCTATCCTTAATTTCTTTAATAATTTTCTGTGAAGATTTGATTATTTCTTTATCAGCTTTCGATTCTTTTAATTCCTTAACTATTTTTTCAAATTTTGAATTGATGTTTTTTATATACTCTTCAGCTTCTTCTTTCGCTTTTAAGAGAATTTGTTTTTTATCCTTTTCTAATTTATCAAGGTTTTGTTTATATAAATTTGAGAGACCATTCAATCTTGAATTTTCTATTTCAACCTTTTTTAGTTTTTGTTCTACAAGATTTGATTTTGTTTCGATATCGACAAGAAATTCTTCTAATTTATGTTTATCGCTATCGAGATGTTCTTTTGCAATATCTAAAAAGTTATCGTCTAATCCTATGCGTTTAGCTATCTCAAAAGCATAGCTGGAACCTGGAATTCCCTGTTTAAATGAATAAGTCGGTTTGAGATTTTTTGAATCAAATTCCATTGCTGCATTCTCAAAACCACTTTGATCGTGAGCAATTAATTTTAAACTTCCGTGATGTGTAGAAGCAAAAACCAATGCATTTTTTTTACAAAGGATTAGAAGTATGGCAATAGCTAAAGCAGAACCCTCCGCAGGATCAGTTCCGGTTCCTATTTCATCCAATAAAACAAGTGATTCTGAATCTGCAGATGAAAGTATTTCTTTTATATTCGATAAATGAGAACTGAATGTTGAAAGATCATCTTCTATAGATTGTTCATCGCCGATATCGACTAATATATTATTGAATTTATGAAAGTTAGAATCAGGGCTTGCCGGAATATGAATTCCACACTGCAGCATTAATGAAAGAAGTCCGATAGTTTTTAGAACAACTGTCTTTCCGCCGGCATTTGGTCCCGTAATTACAATAACATTCCACTCCTTACTTTCAACATATAAGCGGAACTGTTTTATCTCGACCGAGTCTTTTTATAAGTATTGGATGTCTTGCGTCCCGAATTGTTAATGGTTTATTTTTATCAAAAGTTGGAAATGATCCGATCACTTCAATTGAATATTTAGCCTTTGCAAAAATAGAATCGAGATAACCAATAGTATCGTGAGTCGTTTTAAGGGCTTCAGCAACCGAACCGATTTTAGCCGTAAGTTCCTTAAGTATTCTTTCAATTTCTCTTCTTTCTTCAAAAGAAAGTGAAACAATATCATTATTCATTTCTAGAGTTTCTTCAGGCTCTATATAAACAGTTTGCCCCGTTGCCGATTCAGAATGAATAAATCCTCTTATATGTCTTTTATGTTCGGCTTTAACAGGTACAACAACTCTGCCGTCTCTCAAAGTTATGTAGTCCTCTCTAACTAATTCTTTTTCTTTTAATGATTTGGTTATCCTGTTTACCAAACGAATGAGTTCTTCCTGTTTATACCTGATTTCTCTTCTAATATCGGAAAGCTTGGGACTAGCATTTTCTTTTATTTCACCATTTTCATTAATTACTTTTTGGATATGATGTTCAAGAACTTTATCAACGAATAAATCATTAGTTGATTTTTGCAAACCGGGAGCAATTTCAGAATTGGACTTCAGGTATTGGACAAAATTTCTCGAGGATATAATTAACGAAAGTATCTCAAGTATCTTCTTGCTTTCAAGTACTGCTCCTTCAATTTTAGTCTTGGCGAGAGATGTTTCTAAATCTGTTAAATAAATTAACGGCGGCTGAATATCTTTTATAAGAATTTCTTTCGCTTCACTAACTAAGTTTCCTTCAGTAACAAATTCAGGCTGGCTAAAAGATGGAGTGAGAGTTTGAATTATTTCTTTCCCCTTTTCGGTAACACAATAAGCGGAGACATATTGAAGGATTTTCGGAAATTCTAGTTTCTCAAGTACTGTTTGCGAAATCATTTTAACGTATCTTTGTCTCTTATATAATCCTTAATTATTTCTTTAGGTTTAGTTTTGTACTGGCTTATATATTCTATAGTTGAAGGTATTATCCTATATGTTGTAGAGTATAGTAAAGAATTGTCTCTTGCTTTCTTACTAGGAACGCTAAAGATATTAAGGATAATTAAAAAAGCGCTTATAAAAAACAATATTTGAATAGTTCCAACCAAGCCACCAATCAATTGATTAACAAAATGATTTACTTTATCGAAGGGATGAATATATCTTTTGAGAACCGAAAAAATGAAAATAACTGCCAGGAATATTATTATTCCGGCAATTATCTTAGAAAGATAAATCTCGATTCCTGTAATTGACTCAATTATTTTTCCAAATGAAGAAGCAAACTTAATTGCTACAAAAACAGCAAGAATAAATCCGATCAAACCGACTAGTTTTCTAACAAATCCATCTTTATAACCAAGAACGAATCCTATAAGAATTACAGCTGATATTATTATATCTAAAATGCTCAAGAACTTCCCAAGAATTTTTCCACTTCCTGTTTTACTATCTTTCCATCAGCCTTCCCCTTTAGTTCTTTCATTACCGCAGGCATTAGTTTGGGAAAGTCTGCTTTGGATTTTGCACCTATTTCAGAAGCGATCTTAGCAATTTCTTTAAGTATCTCAGCTGTATCTAATTGCTTTGGCATATATTCCATCAAAATTTCAAGTTCCTTTTGTTCTTTGTCAGAGAGATCATTCCTTCCGGCATTTGTATATTGCTCAATGGCTTCTTTTCTCTTTTTAACGGCTGTGCTGAGAAGCTTAATTTCTTCTTCTGGATTTAGTTGTTTACCGGAACCACTCTTCTCAAATTCAAGTATTAAAGCTCTTACGGAACGAACGGTTTCCAGTCTTATTTTATCACCACTTTTCATTGCCGATTTCATATCTTCAGTAATTTTTTCTTTTAGATCCATGTTTACCTCTTAAACTGAAAAAGGCAGGTTAAATTTATAAAACCTGCCTTAACATCAGAAAATTTTTATTTCTTATTATTTAAATTTTAATAGTTGCAGAATAATTTATTCTTAAACAATACGCCTTTCTTAATTCCTGTTGAATATCTGTAACAATTCCCATATCCGAACCTTTATCAATTCTTAACGAAACTATTACATTGGGTAAAGTCTGGCGTTTATCATACATTATAGTCTGGACCTCACTCAACTTAACTATACTATCATTAATCTGAATTCTTCCATCTTTACCTACCCATATATAAGAGACTAATCTTTTGTTTTCTATTTTTTCGATGGCTTTAGCTTCCGGAAGTTTAAATTGAACAAGCAGATCAACTTCGCGGAGAGTAGTAACAACCATGAAAAACATTAACAACATAAATACAATATCAGGCATAGAGGTAGTTGGTATTTCCTGTTTTACCGCTGCCCTTTTAGTCTTAAATTCCATTATAAACCTTAAATTTTATTTTTTAACTGATTCTGGTTCCGCAAGTGAAATAATAATAGGGATCTTATCTTTTACAATATCCTGGTTTTCAGGGCTAAGATCCTTAAACTTACTTCCGTAATTAGCAGTTGAATAATCATCCCTTACTTCAAAGTAAGATTGCTTAATCTGATCCAAAACCTGGATATATACATTGTAGTTTGTTTTACGATCAGTTTTTACAGAAACAATTAATTTTTTAGTTGATGGAAGATCAATTTTGGATACAATCCTTTGTTTTAGATTATCCTTAACCTGGAATACAGAAGTCGGTGTTCCATCCACAAGCACGTCTCCATTTTCATTTACCAAAATGGCAGCCATACGATCTTTCGGAACTTCAACTGTTTGGATATCTTCAACATATTCTGGTAATGTTAATCCTATACCGGTATCTACATCAATAATTGTAGAGACAAGAAAAAATAACAACAACAAAAATGCTAAGTCTGCTTGCGAAGCAGTAGGTATTTCAACATTTCTAACATTTTTTTTCTTTAATAGAGCCATGTTCTATCTCTTTTTTTAATAACTATAATTTCTTTGATTGCTGCATCTGGTATAAAGTATCAATCAGTTCAACTGAACTCTCTTCCATTCCTGCAACAAGTTTGTCTATTGTAGAAATAAAATAATTGTAGAATACCTGCAAAATCATTGCGACAACCAGTCCAAACAAAGTTGTTAAAAGAGCTATAGAAATACCATCAGCAACAATCGATGGTGAAATTTGTGCAGCTTCTTTTATAGCATCAAATGCGGTAATCATACCCTGGACGGTTCCTGTAAATCCCAACATAGGGGCAAGAGTTATAAAGAGTGAAATCCAGATCATACCTCTTTCAAGGAAGCCCATTTCAATTCCGCCGTATGTCATAATAGCTTTTTCAGCTGCTTCAATACCTTCATTAGCTCTAAGCAAACCGGCTTGAAAAACTGATGCTACAGGACCTCTTGTTTTTGAGCAAACGTCCATCGCAGCATCAACTCCACCAGATTCAAGAGCTTTCTTAACTTGAATAATAAAATCTTTTGTATTTATACGTGCACGGGACAGAGTCCACAACCTTTCGAAACACAATGCTAAACCGACAATTAAACACCCTAAAATAGGATGCATAAATAAACCGCCATCGTTATATTTTTGCGTTAACCAATTTATAGCGCCTTGATTTTGATTTGTAGCCTGAGCAATTAGATTTAGCGTACTTAACATTATTGTTGATAATACCATAAAAAGTATCCTCCAGATGATTAATTATTGATGCTATAGGTAGTATAAAAAATGCATAATTTTTGAAATATATTAGCGTTACAATAAAGATTTTGAAAAACAAAGTCAACCATATATTTTCTTGTCATCCGGGGTTAAACCGGGAACCTATCGGTAAGTGTAATGATATTCCCTGTAATAAAATTAAAATTATCGAAAATACTATTGACCAACTCTCCTATTTCTACGGGCTTTATCCACTTTTCGTAATCAGAGTCGGGCATCCATTTCCTGTTTGCTGGAGTATCTACAGTAAAAGGAGCAACGGCGTTTGCAGTCATTTTTATTTCTATTCCTTCTAATGCGAGACTCTTAACAAGATGAATTAATGCTGCTTTTGAAGAATTATAAGCTGCTTTCTTTTTTGCAGGATTAATTCCGGTGTATGCAGCTGTAAAACAAATTGAACCTCCTGCTGATTCTTTAACTAACCGCGAAAAATGCTTAGCTATAAAAAAACTAGATTTAAAGTTAATATCTATCATCTTATCAAATTCATCTGCATCGGTTTCCCATATATTTTTACCGCCAGCATATCCCCCAACTGTAGAGTAAAGAAAAAATAAAGAATCTTTTGAAACTTTTAATTTGGAAAATGTATCGACAACGTTTTTTTCAATTGATAGATCTTTCGTTTCTACTTTTTCAATATTAGCTGATTCAGGCAGGTCGTCGAGTTTACTTCCGAATAAATATATTTTATTAAAATCTTTTTTAGTTAGTACTTGTGTGACACCCTTTCCTAATGCCCCATTGGCTCCAAATATTAATAATTCTCTATTCATTATTTTTTATTTACCATAATAAATTTAGTCACTACAGGATAATGATCGCTGTAACCGCCCAAATACCTGCTTCCTCCATAAGTTGGAAAAGGAGCACCTTCATATTTACCCGACCGCGTAACCATTATTAAAGGCTTATAAACTTCAAAAGAATCACATACATAATGAATGTTCTTTGAATCAATAAGCGATCCGGATACAATTACCTGGTCAAGCATATTCCAGTCATCTCGGTATTTATAAGTTCCCAATCCTTCTGCAAATGATGGATAAGCGAGATTGTAAAGTTCTTTGTAAGATTCTATATGATTAGTAGTGTCGCAATAAAAGGGTACCGCATTTAATTCTTTAAGAATTGAATTATTGTTCGGCTCATCATTAAAGTCACCGAGTATAATAATTTTTGATTTAGAATTTTGTTTGAAATTATTTTCTATATCATGCCTTACTGTCTCAGCAGCTCTTACCCGGTTCTTCTCTGATTTTTCTTCTCCTCCCCTCCTCGATGGCCAATGATTAATATAAACGTGCAATGTGTCTTTATCTTTTGTCAACAGATTTGCATTCAAAATTAACCTGGTTGGATATCCATCGTCAAGCTTTATCGTATCTCCTTTTACACTTAATAGAGAAAATAAATTTGCGTTGTAAATAAGCCCATTATCTATTCCTCTTCCGTCGGGAGATTCTTTATAAGCAACTTTATAATTCTTATCGTGCAAAAATTTTATAATCATACTGTCAAGGAGTGATTTGTGCTCGACTTCGCAGACTCCTAAAATATCCGGTCCCTTTTCCTTATTCATAGATCTTATAACACGGGCAAGATTGTACAACTTTGTATTAAGCCGGTCAACTGTCCATTCTTTGTTACTCGAAGGCGTAAACTCTTCATCATTTTTATTGACATCGTCAATAGTATCAAACAGATTTTCAAGATTCCATGAGGCAATTGTTATTGTGTCCTTCACTTGTGGAAAAACAAAAGAATTTGCGCTTAGTAAAAACAGGACTAAAATTAGTTTCTTCATTTAACAGGATTTCCCTTAATTAAAGATTCTCTATTTTTGTTGTAAAGTTCCATGAAATCTTTTTGAATAGCAATAATTCCATATCTCCAGTTATAAAATAATTAATTGCACAAGTATAAAAACGGGTAAAAGAATAATTAACGAAAATTTAATCATATAGCTGAAGAAATCGGGCATCTTAATATTATTTTCTTCTGCTACAGCTTTTACCATAAAATTAGGACCATTACCAATGTAAGTCATACTTCCAAAGAAAACTGCTCCAATACAAATTGCTCTTAATAATTCTTCCGGAATCCCTGCAATGAGTGGAATATTATTTATACCCAAACCTAAAGCCAGTGAATGGAAAGTAACCGCCGTAGGAGTGTTATCTAAAAAGCTGCTTAATAAACCTGTGTAATAATAAAACTGTGTTGTTGTTGTTACTCCAAGTGTATGAGCATTTAATTCAAGGTATAACAGGCATGGCACCATAGTTATAAAAATTCCTATGAATAAATAAGCAACTTCCTGGATTGGTCCCCAGGTAAAATTATTTGATTCACGTATAAGCTTTGGCGTAAAAAGAATTGAAAGATATGCCAATAACAATATTACTGCCTCCCTGATAAACTTAAAGTAAGGATTAATTTTTATGAATGAAAGATATTGTTCATTCAAAAAAGCTACTGCAAGTACTACTCCAGCAAGCCAGAAGAAATTCATTTTTCCCTGGAGCCTGAGAGGACGTATCATAGTTTCATCTCTAATAATTGCAGAGGCAGGTTCTTTTTTATGATAATAACTATCAACCAAAAAATATATTGCTAAAAGAATTCCGTTTGTTAAAAGCCATTCAGGAAAAAATTTGAAGAACCAAACAAACGGTGCACTTCTTAAATACATCATAAACAAAGGAGGATCGCCTAAAGGAGTTAATAACCCACCGCAGTTAGCAACGATCCCTATAAAAAATAAAATCGTGTGTACTTTATATTTTCTTTCTTTGTTAGTTTGAATTACCGGACGTATTAAAAGCATAGCCGCACCTGTAGTTCCCATAAAAGAAGCCAGGACCGCTCCAATAGCAAGGAAAGTAGTATTTACTATTGGCTTAGCTTCAATATCTCCCGTTAAATATATTCCGCCTGTAATTGTGAAAAGAGCACCGAGCAATATTATAAAAGGCAGGTAATCGAAAATCATTGTCTCTTCCAGTCTATCCGTAAATCCAGCAAACAAAAGATAAATTATTATTGGAATGCTAAGAATAATAGCAACGATTAATTTATTCTTATTTTTTTCCCAGAAATGATTCCAGAATAAAGGAAAGACTGCTATGGAAAGGAGCATTAATACAAACGGCAGCAAAGCAATTAGCGGTATTGTAGGTTCGGTATTCACATTCATTTCCTGATTTTTTAATTAATAATTTATTACAGATTTAAACGGGTTATTACTCCATGAAGCTTATTATAAGGCAGATCATGAAATCTAACAAATGTAGGAGTGATCTTCTTGAGAAATGCAAACATTTTAAGAAGCGGGTTACTTGTAATTATATCTTCAACCCCATAAAAAATTACTTTCTCCGACAAATCAAGTTCCTTGAAAGTTTCTGTAAGATTTAGGACCTCCATATAACCCGCATAAATTTCTACACCGGATAGCCCTGCTGCAATGTCCTCAGTTTTTTTGTATTCAATCCCGTAAGGTTCTTCAGTTATCCGGACTGAAACCAGGATATTATTCTCATAGATAATGTTTCCCCTTATCATACAATGGACTACGTAAGGAGGAATTTCATTTAGTGACTTTGAAAAAAATAAAGCCGTTCCCTTAATATTATTCTTAAGCTCATATATCTGCCTATAGCTCTCCAGGAAAACATCCATCGGTAATGACCTGAAGTTTTTCCTCATAATCTTGTTGCCCTGGATCCATAAATTAATTACTAAGTACGGAATAGTTGCAATAATTATTGACCAGTATCCGCCGTGAGGAAGTTTATTGAAGACACCAATCAAGAAGAAAAGATTCACTATAAAAGTTAGAAAAGCAATAATCATTTTTACCCAGTGTTTCTTAACCTTAAATATCCATATCATCAGTATTGTACTTATAGTCATGGTTGCAGTAACGGCAAAGCCATAAGCAAATGCAAGATTGGTAGATTCTTCAAATATCAGGATAATTGCAAGAACTGCTATCAGTAAAACCCAGTTAACAGCACCTATATAAATCTGCGACTTAAGTTTAATCGAAGTAAATTTAATTTTCATTAAAGGAAAAACATGAGTTGTTATTCCCATATAAACAAGAGACATAACTGCGCTAATCATTGCCTGGGAAGCAATAATAGTTGCAATTAAAGTAAGCAAAAGAAAAGGAACATATAAAATTTCTGAGTGCGCCCTGAACATCTCAAATAAAACCAGACCGCTTTTTTTATGCGTAAGCATAAATGCTCCCTGCCCGAAGTAGTTAACGGTTAAAGCAAAGAAAACAAAGTACCACGCATCTCTTATAGGCTTACTTCCCAAATGTCCCATGTCGGCATACAAAGCTTCGCCCCCTGTAGCACAGAGAATAACTTCGCTAAGAACAAAGAAACCGGAAAAGCCGTTTTTTATAAAAAACTCTATTGCATAATATGGACTGAGTGCTTTTAATACTCCCGGAACTTCTATGATTGACAAAAAGCCTATAATAAAAAGTGTAGAGAACCACACCAACATTATAGGACCAAAAGAAGAAGATACTTTATCTGTTCCTTTAACCTGGAAGATGAAAAGACCTATAGTAATGAGGCAAGTAATAATGATAATTGTACTGACGCTGATATTTCCAACGCCGGGGATTAACTGAAGTCCTTCAACTGATGAGAGAATACTTATTGCCGGAGTAATAACTCCATCCCCCATTAAAAGGGAAACGCCCACATAACCTAAAAATCCTGCGAATGCAAATTTCCTTCCTTTTTTTAATGATCTTGTCAATATCTCTTTAAGAACAATTATTCCCCCTTCACCCTTAATACTTAAGCTCATTGCAAGCCAGGCATATTGGATTGTAACCAAAATTATAAGTGACCAGAAAATGAGGGAAAGTATTCCCATAATGTTTTCGGGAGTCGGTGCAGTTATAGCAAACACTACACCTAAAGTATAAATAGGACTTGTTCCAATGTCTCCGAAGACAAGTCCCATTGCTTTTAGAACGCCTTTGAAAAAAGATGTATCTGAATCTTGCATATTCGTATTACAAATATCGAATAAATTCAACAAAGTAACCACGAATAGATGTACTTTTTAGATTATCAAATCAAAAAAAAATAATTTGAATTTCAGAGCGGTTAAATTTTTATGAAAGAGGATATAAGATTAGAAGCTTCGTTTAGAAGTTTATAAAAAGACAACTTTTATTTTTCTTCTTCCTAAGCTGCTTTTTTTAATTTATGGCGAGTGAACTCTACTATACCGGGAAGAATTGAAATAAATATTATAACTACTATAACAAGAGAGAAATTATTTTTAACTATCTCAAGACCGCCGAAGAAATAACCGAGTGATGAAAACACGCCTACCCAGATAATCGCAGCAGTAATATTAAAAGCTACAAAACGGGGATAAGTCATACTTCCGACACCGGCGACAAACGGAGCAAAAGTTCTAACTATAGGAATAAACTTTGCAAGTATTATCGTCTTACCGCCATGCTTTTCATAAAATTGATGTGTGCGTATTAAATATTCCTTTTTAAAGAATCTTGTCTTTTCCTGCTTAAATACTTTTGGACCGACATAGTGTCCGATCCAGTAATTAGTAGTATCACCGCAAATAGATGCAACGGCAAGTACACAGAATAAGATTACAATATTAAAAGGACCATCGGCGGCTGCAAAAGTAGCCGCAGCAAATATTAAAGAATCTCCCGGAAGAAACGGCGTCATTACAAAACCAGTTTCAGCAAAAATTATTAAGAATAAAATTGCATAGGTTAAAACTCCATATGCATTTATAATCTCTCGTAAATGAACATCTATATGAAGTAAAAAATCAAACAGATCTTTTATGAATTCCATACTATAAAGTCTCTCTGCAAAAAATTTAGTTTAGAAATATACCTTAAATATGGTTAATAACCGGTAAAATTCCGACTTTCATAATATCATATATCATTCCAAAGCAAAGAATCATCATTACAAATTAAGCCATAAGTTAGTTGTTAGTCTTAATGGAATTTGAGGATACAGTTTAACATTAAAAATAAATTTATACCGAATTTTAACGACTAAGTGTAATAAATACTCCCATCATATATTAACGTTATTGCACAAAAATGTTTTTCATTTCTTTTCAACTTTCCAAACTTATCTTTATTTTGAAATTAATTATGATCTTTAGTGTAATTAATTTTCGGGAGTACAAGATGAAAAAATATTTATTCATAATTGTTATTCCATTTCTGTTCAGTGCCTGTAGTTCAATAAATAGAGAAGAGGAACTTAAAGCTCAAGCCGAGAGATATTTCCGCGGCATTTATGGATGTGATCCTTCGGTCGTTGATGAACTAGCAGCAGATAGTATTGTTGTTACTTATCCGGTTTTCCAAGAAATATTCGGATCGCCTGCTATTCGGGGTCGCGATTCAGTTAAGAGTTTTGTTCGACACTTTTGCAGCATTTGGAAAGATCCCCAATTTACCTTTCACGAAACTATTGCCGAAGGAAATCACGTGGTAATTGTTTGGAGTTTCAAAGCACGCAACATTGGTTCCATCCAGGGCAGACCACCTACAAACCAGGAACATAGCTGGGGAGGTATAACTCTTATTACGTTTTAACGATGAAAATAAAATTACAGCAGAGATCGGTGAAGAAAGCGATCCTGGACCAATTGGGAGATTAAACTCAAAACAGAATTAGCATAATTTTTCTCTAAAACATTGGGTTGGATTTTTATCAGCAGGAATTTATGAGGAGTTGAACATGGAAGATACACTAAGATATTATTTCAGTGCAATGTTTCAAGGTTTTGCAGCAATCATAGCTCTTGGAGCCATGTACTTTTTATACTTCTTTGATAAAGTTGAAAATCAAAAAAAGGAGATTGCATTAAAATTAAAAGGATTCGAAAGAATTGTACCAGGATCTAATGATTCTATACTTATTCACGGAATTGTTAAATACTTAAAGAAGAAATACTACCTAAAAAGGTAAATATTCCCTAATATGATTCAACAAGAGAATTAATTAGGAAACACGATACTCTTGAAGAAACTGAAAGTGAAGATTAAAGGATATTTACCTAGGTTGCTAAAGGGAACAGTAACAATTTTAATAATTTCTCTCACAAGTACATTTCTAATTGGTTATAATTTATATTTAAATTATTTTTTAGTGTTTGTGGGGACAATAGCTCTGGTTTTATCAATAAAATATTTATTGCTAATAAAAAAAATTATTTTAGAAATAATCTTAATTAAATAATTTATGCGCGCCAAATCAGCATACATAGTAAAAAAATGGGAAGAGAAACCTTATGAAGAAATCTCTCCCGAAAGAATATAAACCGAAGATTCTTCAGTCACTTCGTTCCTTCAGAATGACCTATCGTCTTGTCATTCTGAGCAAAGCGAAGAATCTCAATTAGATTCTTCGTCGCTTCGCTCCTCAGAATGACACCTTTTTGTTTTTACTTCTCTAACTTATTTTTATTTTTGGCTTAAATAATATTAAGGACATTTATGCACGTCAAATCCACATACACAGTAAAAAAATGGGAAGAGAAATCTTACGAAGAAATCTCTTCTACAATGAAAATGACAAAAGCCACCGTTGAGTTTGAAATGAGCGGAGACTTAACCGGCAAAGCTTCAGTAGAATACCTAATGTTCTACAAACACTTCGATGAAAAAGACCAGCATAAAGCTTCTGCTGTTTATACAGGCTTAATCAGGTTTACCGGAAGTGTAAACGGCAAAACCGGAAGCTTTGTAATGCGGGACAACGGCACCTTTGAAGGCGGTTCAGCAAAATCAATATTGCAGATTATCTCCGGCTCCAGCACAGAAGAACTTAAAAGGCATTTCAGGTTCAGGAAATTATATTGCGAACCAAGATGGGTTTAAGTTGGAGTTAGAATACGAGCTTTAATCTCAAATTTCAAATCCCAAAAGTCAAATCTATTTTAGAATATTTGAGATGTGAGATTGAATAAATCATTTCAACTTCTTAAACTAATTTCTAAATTATAACTAAAATTACTTAATAAAAAACAAGAACACAGAGTATATAATATGAAAAGGATGCAATATATTTTCTATTTCATTGGCTTTTTCATTTTTGCTTTTTCTTTGACAAGAGGAAATACGGACAAAAGTAAAAAAACTGAGGACGACAATCTAAAAGATATTAAACCTTGTGAACTGCTTACTTCAGAAAAGGTCACCACCGTGTTACCTGGACACGACGAAGGTTATGTTGCCAAAGACGGTGGCTCACTTATAGAAGGTGTGAATACTTATCAATGTTCTTATTCTAACGACAACTACGATTTATTTACTGTAATAATTCACGTAGCAACAAACAAGAAACAGTTCAAAGAGATAAAACCAAATCCCTCAACAATCCGGATGATCCATAAAAATGTCCGCGAGCTAAACATAGGAGATGGCGGCTGGCTTTATGGTGACCCTGATGATATGAAGCTAAAAGCTATAAAAGGACTCACTGTTATTGAGCTTGAACTGACTTCTGAAAATGCAGGCGAAAAAGGAGATGCTCTTACTGAAATTGCCTCCATCCTCCTAATGAAGATAAAATAGAAAAAAAGATATTAATTGGCTTCGGATTATCATAGTAGAAATAATCCGTGAATATTTGTCAAATCCGCGTCGTCCGTGTTCCATCAACGAATTTAAACTTACCGCACTTATCTTTATTTTTGTTTCTTATTAATGACAAACAAAACTTATAACCCGGAGGTAAAAATGAAATCTATAATTAAATTTTCCGGTTCAATGTTCTTTATGTTTCTTTTCATTTCAACCATATTCTTAGCAGAGAGTTATGCCCAAAAAGAAGAGTCTTCTTCTGTAAACCGAGATACTCTTTTATCAGTTGCCAGGGATTACATTAATACTGTGAGATTTTGTGCGCTGGTTACAATTGACAGTACCGGCTCTCCTCACGTCAGGACTATGGATCCGTTCCAACCCGATGAGAATATGATTATCTGGCTTGGTACCAAACCAAAAAGCAGAAAAGTGCAGGAGATACGTAATAATCCACACGTAGCACTTTACTACTCGGATGATAAAAAAGATGGTTATGTATCAATAATCGGTACTGCAAGCATAGTTGACGATAAAGAAGAAAAAGATGCTCATTGGAAAAATGAGTGGGATAGGTTTTATCCTGACAAAGAAGATTATATCCTTATAAAAGTAATTCCAAAGAGATTAGAGATTCTGAATAGTAACCTTGGAATTGCAAGCGATAAGGACACCTGGAGAACACCTTCTATTGAGTTTTAATATTTCAGGAATCTGATCATAATTGGATGAAGAATCTGATTTTAAGAGATTCTTCAGTCACACCTGCATTAACGGCAAGCAGGTTGTTCCTTCAGAATAACTTTTACGTTTTGTCATTCTGAGCGAAGCGAAGAATCTCCCTCTTAGATTCTTCTTTTCAACTTCGATAACTTATCTTTATTTTTGTTATCATTCTCAAACGTAGCACAGAATAATTATTCTGTGCTACTGCAATAATTTATGGGCAATTTTATTAAATGATTATAAGGAAATTTCATAGAAGAAATCTTCCCCATTTATATTATAACGATGGAACTTATTTCATAACTTATCGTTTAGCCGGAACAATACCATTACATATTTTAGAACAATTTCAATTGGAACTATCTAAATCAGGCAAAGAAAATTTGGACAAAAGGAACAAAAGGATTTTTAAGAAATACGACAATTATCTTGATAAATCATTACAAGGTGCTAATTATCTTAAGAAAAAAGAATTTGCAGAAATAGTCAAGAACACTCTTCATTATCCGGATGGAAAAGATTATTTTTTGATTTGTTATTGTATTATGCCTAATCATGTACACTTGGTTTTCGATTTGTTAAAGACGAACAAAGGTGTCAGCAAAATAATGCAGTCGATAAAAAGAATATCTGCATTGAGGTGTAACAAACTGTTAAATAAAAAAGGTAAATTCTGGCAGGACGAAAGTTTTGACAGATTAGTAAGAGACGATGTTGAGCTTTACTTCATTATCAACTATGTAATAAATAATCCTGTAAAAGCAGGTTTGGTTGATGATTGGGAAAAGTGGAAATACACATATTTGGCAAAAGACTATCAATAATTAAAATACCGTAGCACAGATTACTTATCTGTGCTAAAAATGTAAATAAAACATGCACAGAATAATTATTCTGTGCTACGAAATGAAATATATGTCCAAAAAATTCATAATAATAGACGCTATGGCGATGGCTTACAGAGCTTACTTCGCTTTTATAAACAGACCTCTCGTTACATCCAAAGGCGAACCGACTTCTGCAGTCTTCGGTTTTATTAACCAGTTAATCAAAGTTTTTGAGGATCATAAACCAGATTATATTGCCGTAGCTTTTGATTCAAAAGAGAAAACCTTTCGCCACGACAAATATGAAAACTATAAATCGTCACGTGCGAAAATGCCTGATGATATGTTCCCGCAGCTCGACAGAATTAAACAGATTATCAAAGTGATGAATATTCCGCTTTACATTATTCCAAGATATGAAGCTGATGATATAATCGGAACAGCGGCTTGCAAAGCTGAGGCGGAAGGACTTGAAACTTTTATCATAACTCCCGATAAAGATTTTAACCAGCTTATAACTGATAAGGTAAAAGTCATAAAGCCCGGCGGCAAAGCAAGCGATGAAACAGTTGTTTATGATACTGCAAAAGTAAAAGAAGAATTGGGTTTTGAACCAAAACAGATGATCGATTACTTAGCTTTGATTGGTGATTCATCAGATGACATTCCGGGAGTTGCCGGAGTTGGACCAAAGACAGCGATTCCTTTAATTCAGAAATATGGCTCGGTAGAAAACCTTTACAAACATATTGATGAAATTGAAAAACCTGCATTGAAGAAAAAACTGGTTGAAGGAAAAGAAAATGCAATTCTATCAAAAGATCTTGCTACCATTCATTGTGAAGTTCCTCTAGAGTTTAATTTTGAAGAAGCAAAATTCACAAAACCCGATTATGAATCTTTAAGAAAAATCATTGCGGAACTCGAGTTTAAAGATATTTACAACCGGATTCTTTCTATTTATGATTCCAATTCTGCGGATGCAAAACTTAATGAAGTTATAGAAGACGATATTGCTGGGTACGATGTATCTAAAGTAAAGTATAAGCTGATAAAAAATCTTAAAGAAGCCGAAGTGTTGGCAAATTATCTAAGCAAAAAAGAATTACTAGTTTTTGATACTGAAACTGATGGTCTTAACCAGTTTGAATTGAATGTTGCCGGTGTTTCCTTTTCTTCAAAAGATGGAGAAGGATTTTTTATTCCAGTACAGCCGAACAATTATGAAAAACTTATTACGAATCCTGACGAAAGATTAAGCATTCAGAATTTTACAAAAGTTTTCAAAAAACTTTTTGAAAATAAGAAGGTCAAGAAAGTCTGCCAGAATGCAAAGTTCGATATTGCTGTTATGAGAAATCTCGGAATTAAAGTTGAGAATTTTTATTTCGATACGATGCTTGCAAGTTATGTTATCGATCCTGACCAGAAACATGGAATGGATGACCTTTCTGTAAAATATCTTAAGTACAAACCTATTCCCCTTTCCGATTTAATCGGACCAAAGAAAGATTCAACTAAAATATTTGAGGTTGAAACAGAACCTTTGGGAAAATATGCAAGTGAAGATGCGGATATCACTTACAGACTTTATGAAATTCTTGATAAAGACATAAAAAAAGAGAAGCTTACTAAAATTGCTTATGATATTGAGTTCCCTCTCATTCCTGTTCTTGAAGATATGGAAAGAGAAGGAATAAATGTTGACAAAGATGCGTTGAAATCTTTAAGTGATGATCTTCAGATACTTATTGATAATTACACAAATGAAATTTATAAATCGTGCGGAGAAGAGTTCAATATAAATTCCCCAAAACAAATGCAGGAAATTCTTTTCAACAAGCTCGGATTAAAAGCGGGAAGGAAAACCAAAACAGGTTACTCTACTGATGCAAGATCACTCGAATATTTAAGAGGCGAACACGAAGTAATCGAGCTGCTTCTTGAATACAGGCAAATAACAAAATTAAAATCGACTTATGCAGATGCTCTTCCGAATCTTATAAATCCTAAAACAGGAAGAATACATACAAGCTTCAATCAAACTGTTGCTTCGACAGGAAGACTTTCCAGCAATGATCCGAATCTTCAGAATATTCCGATAAGAACTGACCGTGGAAAAGAAATTAGAAAAGCTTTTGTTCCAAGGGACAAAAACCATATAATTCTAAGCGCAGATTATAGCCAGATTGAATTAAGAATTATGGCGCACATTTCCGGCGATGAAGCACTTTCAAAAGCATTCAAAGAAAAAGAAGATATTCATCGAAGCACCGCAGCACTTGTCTTTATGGTAAAACCGGAAGATGTAACAGCTGATATGAGAAGGAAAGCTAAAGAGGTAAACTTTGGAATTCTTTACGGTATCGGTCCTTTTGGATTAAAGACAAGACTAGGTGTTACACAATCTCACGCAAAAGAAATTATTACTACTTACTTCAATACATTTAAGCGCGTTAAAAACTTTATGGATGATTCTGTTATCCTTGCAAAAGAAAAAGGCTATGCGGAAACTTTGTACGGACGCAGAAGATTTCTCAGAAATATTAACAGTGGCAACAGAGTTGTTAGACAATTTGAGGAAAGAGTTGCTATCAATATGCGCGTCCAGGGAACCGCTGCTGATATGATAAAGCTTGCGATGATAAACATCTTTAATGAACTTGAAAAAAGAAAAGTCAAATCTAAAATGGTCCTGCAAGTACATGATGAATTAGTTTTTGATGCACACAAAGATGAGGTAGAAGAACTTCGTCCATTAATTAAAGAATTAATGGAGAATGCCCTGCCGTTAAACGTTCCGGTTCTTGTCGATACAGGTGTTGGGGATAATTGGCTTGATGCACACTAACTCAGTAAGCAAAAGTCAAACGGCAGAAGGCAAATGAAAGAATAATAGGTGAAAATGCGAATAATCCGTGTCATCAGCGTTATCAGAGTTCTATCATGAAACAATCGGAAATAAAAAAAATCCTTATCATCAAGCCGCGCGGGATTGGTGATGTTGTACTTTCTACCATTCTGCTCGATAATCTAAAAGCTTACTTCAAAAATGCAAAAATAGATTACCTCACAGAACCTTTCGCAAAACCTGCAGTTGAAAATCTGGCTGATGTAAACAAAGTAATTACAATGGGGAAAAAAGAATTTTCTCTTAAAGTTGCGCTGAAGATCAGGGAAGAAAATTATGATATGATTATTGATACCTGGGCAAACCCAAGAACAGCACAGATGACTTTCTTTTCCGGAGTAAAATACAGAGTAGGTTTTGGATATAGAGGAAGAAAATATGCTTACAATATTAAAGCAATTTCAGGTCGAGGCTCTCATCACATGGCGGAGCACAACCTGGAATTACTTAAAGCGTTAAATGTTCCTATTATCACAAAGAAAATTCACTATGAAATTAAAGACGAAGAAAATGAAATTGCCAAAAAGTTTATTTCGGAAAATTTTGAACCGGGAAAAACAATAATTGGGATTGTACCTTCGGGCGGATGGGAATCCAAAAGATGTGAACCGGAAAAATGGAGCGAGATATGTTTTGCACTTTTAGCAAAATATGATTGTTCCCTTTTAGTTATTTCAGGTCCCGGCGATGAAGTTGATGCAGAGTTTATAAAACATAAACTGGGAGAAAAAATTATTCATTCTCACAAAACAACTCTTAACGGACTAACTGCATTACTAAATAATTGTGATATAATAGTTGCAAATGACTCTGGACCGATGCACATTTCAGCAGCTTTAGGCAAACCGACCTTAGGACTATTCGGTCCAACAGATCCTTACACGGCTTATCCTTATGGCTATAATGAGTGGGTAAGATTAGATGAATTGTTTTGTATTAAATGTGATTTGCTTGTTTGTAAGTACAACCACGAATGCTTTAAAAATCTTCCTGTGGAGCGTGTGTTGGATAGATTTGACAAATTGATAAAGAAAAACTCTGTTAATATAAATCCTTTATAGTTTCTTATCTGAAATTATACTCTTCAAAAATTCATCAAGTCTTTCACCATAACTTTGTAAGGTATAATTGTTCATAACTTCTTTATGAACATTCTCTCCTATTTCTTTGGCTTTCCCAAAATTATTATTCATCTCTAAAATCTTTTTATTGAGTTCTCCCGGTTTATTTAACTCAAACAGTAATCCTGTTTTGCCGTTAAAAATTATTTCATTGTTGCCCGGAATATCCGAAGCAATTATCGGTAGTCCGGCAAAAGCAGCTTCGAGAAGTGCAAGCGAAAATCCTTCCGATCTTGAAGGTAGAATAAAAATATCCATAGCTTTGTAATACTCATAAATATTATCGACAAAGCCAGGCATAATTAATCTTTCCTGTTTAATGCCGAAGGTTTTGGCATATTCATAAACTTCGTCCTGGTTTTCTTTAGGAATGCCTATAATTAGCAAAACAAAATTATCATCTGTTTTGGAAAAAGCTTCGAAGAGAATATCAAATCCTTTTCTCTCTTTATGAAACCAACTCGATACTCCAAGAACCGTTTTATCATTTATTCCTAATCTTTCTCTTACTGACTTACCGGAAATTGAATCAATATTTTCAGGGTATTCGGTAACGTTGTGAATCACTTTAACCTTTAATCCTTTAGCGCCAGTTTTAACCAGATCTTCTGCAACGCCAAAACTGCAGGCAAGCTGATAATCAAAATATTTGTTATAAATCCACTGTCCTATCACTGGAAAACTCTTTGACATATTCTGCCGGTAAGCAATGTTCACAAATTCTTTTTTATGGTTTTGTCGAAGTCTAATTGCTAACTTTCTATCTAAAGAATGATAACTAATCACAAAATCGGGTTTGAAATCTTTATAATAATTTTCAACTTCATTAAGGAGATTTTTGTTTGAACTCTTACTGTCAAACGAAACAACATTCAGTCCCCTTTCCTTTCCTCTCTTTTCAGTCAGTGAGTTTTCTGAAACAACAAGAGAAACATTATATCCAAGATTACCGAGTGCGACAGAACTGAGAATTGCCATAGTTGCGCTTCCGGCGTAGCCGTCTCCAAAACTCATTTGCAAAACTTTAACAACCAACTTAAATTACTTTTGTTTAGTATATTTGTATGAAATGAAAGTTAAATATCAGGTTCAAAATAAATAATTTATATCTAAATTGTTTTAGAATAAATAAAGAAATTCCACTTGCAAATAAATCTTTTCTCTTTAGCTAAAAGGATAAACAGACCATTAATTTTAGATGGAGCTATGGGAAGCTTGCTTCAGAAAAAATTAAAACCAAAAGGTTCTCTCTGGATGTCTTATGCAAATATTGAAAATCCTGAAAGAGTTTACTTGATTCATAAAAAATATATAGAAGCAGGCGCAGATATAATTACAACAAATACTTTCAGAACAAATCCAACTGCTTTGAAAGAATTCTCAAAACTTAAAAGTGAAAAGCTTGTTAAGGCAGGTGTCGGACTTGCAAAAAAAGCAAAGGGCAAATTGCCAATACTTATTGCAGGCTCAAATGCTCCCGCAGAAGATTGTTACCAGATAGAAAGAAGAATTTCACAAAAAGAATTAAGTTATAATCACAAAGAACATATTGATCTTCTAATGTCCTCAGAATGTGATTTTATTCTTAATGAAACGCAAAGTCACCTGGATGAGATAAAAATTATAGTGCGATATTGCTATCAACAAAAAATACCTTTTGTGATCAGTTTTTTCTTTAATGATAATCTAAAACTCCTTTCAGGTGAAAATCTTTTTGATGTTGTTGATTTTGTTTTAGAATATGAACCTCTTGCAATTGGATTTAACTGTATTACTAATAAATCATTTAAGAAAATATTGAACAGAATAAATTCAAGATATAACTGGGGATTTTATTTAAATTGTGGCGGCGGGAATTACACAGATGAAATTATCAAATGTGCGGTTTCTCCAAATCAATATATTTCTGATGTAAAAAACAGCTTGAACAAAAAACCTTCATTCATTGGAGCATGCTGCGGTTCATCGCCAAATCATATTAAAGAAATAAAAAGATTTTTAGATGGAAGAATTAAAGATTAAAGCTCCCGCAAAAATTAATATAGGTCTTAATGTTATATCTAAAAGACTGGATGGTTATCATAATATTGAAACAATATTTTATCCTTTAGAATTATGTGATTATTTAACAATCAGCCAGGCTGATAATTTCCTATTTACCTCAAATAATAATGAAATAAGTTCTGAGTCCGATAATCTTATTATAAAAGCAAAAGAAAAAGTGGAACTAGAAACCGGAAGAAAAATTAATGTCCAAATCCATCTCGACAAAAATATTCCAATTGGAGGAGGATTAGGAGGAGGCAGTTCTGATGCTGCTTCAACTTTAACAGGATTAAACAAATTTTTAGACTTAAATCTTAATAATGAAAAGCTGTTTGAGATAGCGCTATCTATAGGTTCCGATGTTCCTTTCTTTTTGAATCCTAAACCATGTTTTGCAGAATCAAGAGGAGAAAAACTAACTTACCTGAATTTCACAATTAATAATCCGATCTTAATTGTTAATCCTGGTATTCACATATCAACTAAATGGGCTTATGAACATATTGCTCCAAAGAAACCAGAATTTGTCCTAAATGAAATAAAGCAGGAGCATTTAGACGATTTCAAGTTATTAAAAGAAAAAGTAAAAAATAATTTTGAGGGAGTTGTATTCTCTAAATACAAACTTGTGGAAGAAATAAAAAATAAACTTTATGAAAACGGAGCTTTGTTTGCATTGATGTCGGGAAGTGGGTCGACTGTTTTTGGAATTTTTAAGGATAGCTTTTCAGCAAATGAAGCAAGAAAAATTTTTGAAGGTAAATACTTATCTTTTATACAGAATCAAAGTTAATTATTATTAATAACTAATTATTTAATAACCAATTAACCAACAACACTCTCACTAATTTCTATTATACTGCGCGAAGCATTAAGTTTAATATTAGCTCCTATTGGAACAGTGACATTATCTTTTAAATGTCCGTGTTTAAAATTATAAATAACAGGTATTTTCAATTTATTTACATAATCGGAAATTACTTCTCCAAGGGATAAAGTTTTCTTTTCGGGATCAGATTCAAAACAATCCGTAAATGCTCCCAGGATTAACCCGGAAATCATATTAAACACACCTGCAAGTTTTAATTGATTAAACATTCTATCTACTCTATACGGTACTTCGCTAACTTCTTCCAGCAATAATAGTTTATTCTTCATGTCGGGAAAAAATTCAGTACCCGTCAGAGATACTAATGTAGAGAGATTACCCCCCGCTATTCTTCCCTTAGCCGAACCCTTTACAATAGTAAATGTCTTTTCATTTTCCGGAAGTTTAACTCTTCCAAATTTTTTGTTCGAAGTAATTAATGCCCAGAACATTTCTTCTGTATATGGACTAACAGAATTATAAAAATCTACAGCAAGCATTGGTCCTGCAAATGTTAATAAGCCGGTTTTTACTAAGAATGCCATTTGCAACGCGGTTATATCACTATATCCTACAAAAATTTTAGGATTATGAGCAATTAGTTTATAGTCAATCTTATCAAGAAGTCTTGGTGAACCGTAACCGCCTCTTACGCAAATTATAGCTTTAACATTTTTATCAGAAAACATTGAGTGAAGATCATTTACTCTTTG
Organism: uncultured Ignavibacteria bacterium; assembly: GCA_963727535.1. Taxonomy (GTDB): domain Bacteria; phylum Bacteroidota; class Ignavibacteria; order Ignavibacteriales; family Ignavibacteriaceae; genus RBG-16-34-14. The sequence continues at coordinate 226,325 of CAVSGR010000001.1, read as the reverse complement.
CTCATCAGTTCCAGCTAAATATCCATGGTAGTTTCCGACATTCTTTCCCACTTTAACTTTATAACCTAAACCTTCTAAATATTTAACTCCCTGGTCAATTCTTAATAAATCATCAGGTGAAGAGGAAGGTGAGATAATTCCTATTACATCCCCTTTCTTTAAGCGTTTAGGTTTGACAATTCGCATTTGTCTTTGATATATTTGAATAAATTAAAATTTAATCAAAGTAATAGATTGTTACAACCTCAAATAATGAGGTAAATTTGTCTTTTATCTTGTCTTAAAATATATTACTTAGAGTCTGAATAATTTGAATACTAAGAAATAACATTTATTGATTAGTTAACGATAAGTTTACACTATCTTAATATTGCACCTTTAACTTGATAAAATTAGAGATTATTTTTACTAAATATGTTTGAAAAAAAGAAGAAGATACTCTATATCTGCGGTTCGTTAAATCAAACCACGATGATGCATCAGATATCCAAATATCTTACCGGGTATGAAGCATTTTTCTCACCTTATTATGCAGATGGATTTGTAGGAAAGTTAGCTAATACTCATCTGCTTGACTTCAGCGTTTTAGGCGGACAATTCAGGGAAAGAACATTAAACTATCTGGAAGCAAACGATCTTAATATAGATTTCAAAGGTGTATTACACTATTACGATTTAATCTTTACGTGCAGTGATCTAATTACTCCTAAGAATATTCTCGACAAAAAAGTTGTCCTCGTTCAGGAAGGAATGACTGATCCGGAAAACTTTATGTATTACCTTGTCAAAACATTCAAATTTCCCAGATGGCTTGCAAGCACTTCAACAACTGGTTTGTCAGATGATTATGATAAATTTTGTGTAGCTTCTGAAGGATACAGAGACCTTTTTATCTCAAAAGGCGTTAAACCTGAAAAGATTTATGTAACCGGAATACCAAACTTTGATAATTGCAAACAATACCTTGATAATGATTTCCCTCACAAACATTATGTACTTGTTGCTACTTCCGATACAAGGGAAACTTATAAGTATGAGAACAGAAAAAAGTTTATCAAGAAAGCTGTTAAAATTGCTGATGGACGACAATTGATTTTTAAACTTCATCCGAATGAACTTGCTGAAAGAGCAACACAGGAAATAAATCTTAATGCTCCAGGCGCTTTAGTTTATTCACAAGGTAAAACAGAAGAAATGATTGCTAATTGTGATGTTTTAATTACAAGATTTTCAAGTGTTGTTTATGTAGGACTCGCCCTCGGAAAAGAAGTTTATTCTGATTTTGATTTAGAAATGTTAAACAGACTGAAGCCAATTCAGAATGATGGAAATTCTGCGCAAAATATAGCCCAGGTTGGCGAAAAACTTATAGAAACAGAAAAATCAAAAGAACCTGTTTATTTTGAAAAGAGTATGATAAAAAAATTCAGATTTGTTGAGAGGATAAGAGAAAAACGAAAGTATGCTAACGCAAAATCATAGTAACAGGATTTGATTTGGAAGATTTAGCGATAAAGAAAAAAGTTGTTACTGTAATACAGGCAAGAATGGGTTCTACCAGGTTGCCTAATAAGATTTTTTTGCCCCTTGCCGGCGAACCTCTTCTTTACAGGATGTATGAAAGAGTAAAAGCTTCCCCCTTATCTGGAACTATTGTAGTAGCAATTCCCATTGAACTTGATGATGACCCTATAGAATCTCTGTGTAAAGAAAAGAATATTTTATTGTTCCGCGGCGATACTTTTGATCTTCTCGACAGACATTACAAAGCAGGATTAAAATTTAATGCCGATGTTGTTGTTAAAATTCCTTCCGATTGTCCACTGATCGATCCCGAAGTAATAACTAAAACCATAAAGTTCTATTTAGAGAATTCTAATAATTACGATTATGTGAGCAACCTTCATCCGCAAAGTTATCCTGATGGGAACGATATCGAGGTTATGTCTATGGCATCATTAAAAAAAGCATGGGAAAAAGCTTACAGGGATTTTGAAAGAGAACACACGACACCATACTTTTGGGAAAATCCCGATATATTTAGAATTGGAAATGTGAAATGGGAAACCGGATTTGATTACTCGATGACCTACCGCTGGACTATTGATTACCAGGAAGATTATCTTTTTATTAAAGAAGTGTACGATGAACTTTACAATCAAAATCCTTTATTCGGAATTGATGATATTCTGAATCTTCTATCGTTAAAACCTGAACTAATGAAAATAAATGATAAGTATGTTGGAGTGAATTGGTACAGAAATCATTTAAATGAATTAAAAACAATTTCAGCAGAACAAACTAAACAAGTGTAATAAAAATTTAAAGATTAAAAGATTGCAAGATTGAAAAATTAGACTATATATGAAAAAAAATAAAACCGAACTCGAACAAATTGCTTATAAAGTAAGAGAGCATATAATCAGAATGTCAACTGATGGAGGATGTTTTACAGGAGCTTCTCTTTCCTGTACAGACTTAATTGTTTACCTATATTCAAATTTCTTAAACGTTAACAAAAATAATCTTAAAGATCCCAATCGCGATTATTTGTTTTTATCAAAAGGACACGATGTTCCCGCACTTTACGGAACATTTGCAGAGCTTGGTATAGTCGAAAGAGAAAGATTAAAAAATCATTTGAAGACGAACGATTTTATTTATTGGCATCCAAATGTTAATATTCCGGGAATTGAATTTCATTCAGGTTCTCTGGGACATTTACTTTCTGTTTCTATGGGAGTTGCGATGGATTGCAAAATAAAAAAGCAATCAAATAAAATAGTTGTGATTCTTGGAGATGGCGAACTTAATGAAGGGAGTATCTGGGAAGGTTTGCTTGTGGCCTCTTCTCTCAAACTTAATAATCTTATTGTTATTGTTGATCGGAATGAGTTCCAGGCAAATATGAGAACTGAAGAATTAATTCCTCTTGAACCTTTAACAAACAAGTTCGAAGCATTTGGCTGGCAGCCGTATAAGTGCAATGGACATAACTTTGAAGATCTCGAAAAAACTTTTGAATCTCTCTCCTCGCAGCCGGAAAAACCTGTTGTAATTATTGCCTCAACTGTTAGAGGAAAAGGTTTGCCAAGTATAGAAGCAAGAGCCGATAGATGGTTTTGCAACTTTACTCATGATGAAGTTGAAATGCTTTTGAAAGAACTTTACAGCAAAGAAAAAACAGAACTTAAATCAGAAACATTAATAGTACGATAATGAATTACGAACAAAAACTTTTAGAACTTATTCAAAATGATGAACGCATAATTGTGATGACTGCTGAAAACCGTGCATCAATTAGAAATTTGCCTTCTAAAATCGGCGATAGGTTTATCGATGTCGGTATCGCTGAACAAACAATGGTAGGAATGGCTGCAGGTCTTGCATTAAGAGGACGAATTCCTCTAGTACATGCTTTATCGACTTTTTTAACTATGCGAGCTTTTGAATTTGTCAGAAGCGATGTTGGAATTGGAAAACTTCCTGTGAAACTTATTGGAGCAGTTCCCGGCTTTTTATCAGATGGAAACGGGCCAACTCACCAGGCAATCGAAGATATTTCAATTATGCGAGGAATTCCGAATATGAATATTTTCTGTCCGGCAGATGAAGAAGATCTTTTAATTGGATTGGAAAAAGTTATAGCAAGTCTTTATCCAACTTATATCCGTTACAATAATTTGGCACCTTCTGTAAAACATGATCCAAAATTTGAAATCGGTAAAGCCGAAATAATAATGGAAGGTAGAGATGTTATTATTCTTTCCTACGGGATTTTGCTAAAGCAAGCTCTCGAAGCCGCTGAAGTACTGAAAGTTGAAGGAAAATCAGTTGGAATAATTAATTTAAGAACTGTCTCCCCTATCGATAGAAAAGCAATTATTAAAGCTTGCCGGGATTCTTTTCTTGTTGTTACTCTTGAAGATCATTTTCAGACAGGCGGTTTATTTTCTATATTGAGTGAAATTCTTATTGAGGAAGAATTGATTTGCAATGTCTATGCCTATTGCTTTAAAAAATAAATGGTTTAAACCTGCTTTACTTCCCGATGTTCTTGAATATGAAGGATTCACAGGAGAAGCTATAGCAGAAAAAATAACTCTTGAACTCGAAAAAGCAAATTATCAAACAGCACAGTTTTATTTTTAGTCGAAGGGAAAATTGCTATGCCTAATTCAATTAAGTTTAATAAAAACTATCCGGATATAACTAAATCCGATGAACTATATAAAAAAGCTGTTGATTTAATCCCCTGTGTCACCCAAACCCTTGCTAAAGGACCCACACAATTTATTAAAGGAATTGCTCCAAAATATTTAACAAAAGGAAAAGGTTCACACGTTTGGGATGTTGATGGAAACGAATATTTAGATTTCAATATGGGAATTGGTCCATTGTCATTGGGTTATGCTTATGATAAAGTTGATAATGCAATCAAGAAACAACTCGAAGACGGAATTACTTTTTCTTTAATGCATCCGCTCGAAGTTGAAATTGCAGAATTAATAAAGGAAGTAGTACCGAATGCAGAATCAATAAGATATAGCAAAACAGGAGCTGATATTACTTCTGCTGCAGTTCGTGTTGCAAGAGCTTTTACCGGAAGGGAAAAAGTTCTCTGCTGCGGTTATCATGGCTGGCACGATTGGTATATTTCGGTCACAGACAGAAATAAAGGAATACCTGGAACAATAAAAGATTTAACATTTACTTTTAATTATAACGATATCCAATCTGTCATTACTTCTATTGATTCAGAAACTGCCTGTGTAATTCTTGAACCTTTTGTTTTTGAAGCACCGAAAGATAACTTCTTACAAAAGTTAAGAGATGTCTGCACAGAAAATGGAACTCTTTTAATCTTTGATGAAATGTGGACAGGCTTCAGAATCGCATTAGGCGGTGCACAAGAATATTTTGGTATTAATGCTGATCTTGCTTGCTTCTCAAAAGCTGTCGCTAACGGAATGCCTATTGCAATTCTTACAGGAAGAAAAGATGTGATGCAGCTTTTTGAAAAAGAAGTTTTCTTCTTTACAACTTTTGGTGGAGAAGCTCTTTCACTTGCAGCAGCAAAAGCTACAATAGAAGAAATAAGAGATAAAAATGTTCCTGCTTATCTTGCAAAACAAGGTAAGAAATTAAAAGAAGGCTACAATAAAATTGTTAATGAACTCGGAATAGATTATTCAAAATGTATTGGTTATGGTTGCAGGTCAATTATTACTTTTGATGCCGCAAAATCAGGACAAAATCCACTCGAGATGAAATCGCTTGTTCAGCAGGAAATGATAAAGAGAGGAATTCTCTGGGGCGGATTTCATAATATGAGCTTCTCACATTCAGATGAAGATGTTGAATATACTTTAAAAGCTTATCAAGATGTTTTACCGATTTTAAAAGAAGCAGTTGATAAGCGGGATGTTCGTGGATTTTTAAAAGGGGATCCGGTTGAACCTGTATTCAGAAAGACAAGCAACTTTAATACAAAGCCAAAACAAAAAGCTGTAGAGGTACATTGATTTTATCACAGTTAAATAGCTCCGACATTTATGTCGGGGGTACTTTTTACAACAGAGATTTGGTTTTAACCACAATATTTTTTGAATATTTGGCTAAAGCCAATGTTTTAGAGTTTTCTTTTCCACGACCTAAAGGTCGTGGCTATTTTATTCTTACTGAGAAAATATTCAATGAGTAAAGAATTATTTTCTCTTGATGATAAAGTTGCTGTTGTAACTGGTGCTTTGGGTTTATTGGGAAAAAATCATTGCTATGCTCTTTCCGAAGCCGGAGCCAATGTTGTTGTAGTCGACATAAGAGAAAATGATTGCAAAAAGTTTGCTGAGACTCTGGCAACAAAAAGTATAGGGGTTGGCTGTGATATTACTAATGTTGAATCAGTAAAGAAGCTTAGAGAAACTATATTAAAAAATTTCGGAAAGATCGATATACTAGTGAACAACGCTGCAATAAATGATATGTTTGTCCCAAAGGACTCCTTCGGAGAAAATCCAACTGCCGCCGCTGAACAATCCAAGTTTGAAAATTATCCTTTAGATCTTTGGCAAAGGTCCCTCAATGTTAATCTAACAGGAACATTTCTTTGTTCCCAGATTTTAGGAACTGAAATGGCGAAAGCCGGAAGCGGAAGTATCATTAACATTGCTTCAACTTATGGTATTGTCGCACCGAATCAATCAATCTATAAAAAAGAAAATGGTGAACAGAGTTTCTATAAATCTGCAGCTTATCCTGTTACAAAAGGTGCGATAATTTCTTTCACAAGATTTCTTGCCGCTTATTGGGGCGATAAAGGTGTTAGAGTTAACACTCTTTCCCCTGGCGGTGTAGAAAATAACCAGGAAGAATATTTCTTAAAAAATTATTCACATGCGACACCTTTAGGAAGAATGGCGCAGCCAACAGATTATAAAGGAGCAATTATTTTTTTAGCAAGCGATGCATCGAGTTATATGACAGGCGCAAACTTGGTTGTAGATGGAGGCTGGACGGCATGGTAACTTCTGATAAACTTAGAAAAAAAAATATTCATCTTGCAAAGAAAGCAAAAAAAATAAAACTTGTTCTTGCTGATAATGACGGTGTTTTAACAGATACTGGAGTTTATTATTCCGATACTGGAGAAATGTTAAAGCGTTTTTCTATCAGAGATGGAATGGGAGTAGAACGACTTAGGAAAGTTCTTAAAATTGAAACTGGAATTATTACCGGAGAGTTATCAGATTCTGTTAAGAAAAGAGCAGAGAAATTAGAAATAAAAGAATTACATCTTGGTGTAAAAGATAAACCGGATGTACTGAAAAAAATATTAAAAGCAAATAATCTAAAACCAGAAAACATTGCTTTTATTGGAGATGATGTTAACGATATCGAATTAATAAAATTAGCCGGGTTAACTGCTTCTCCTGCCGATGCAATGCCGGACATAAAAAAAATTGTGGATTATGTTTGTGATGAAAAAGGCGGGAACGGCGCTTTCAGAGAATTTGCTGAGCTAATAATTGTTCTTAATCAGAAGAAAAAATAATTAACTCGGATTTTAATAAACTATTGAGGGTCACAATGAATTATGAAAGAAAAATAAAAGTGGGAAACCAATATATTGGTGATAATGAACTGGTTTTTGTAATAGCCGAGATAGGAATTAATCATAATGGTTCTGTTGATATTGCAAAGAAGATGATTGAAGGAGCTATCTATGCAGGATGCAATGCAGTAAAATTTCAGAAAAGAACTCCTGAAGTTTGTGTACCAAGAGACCAATGGAATGTAGAACGCGATACTCCCTGGGGCAGAATGACTTACATAGACTACCGACATAAAATGGAATTTAATAAAGAAGAGTTTGGTAAGCTCGTAAGATTTTGTAATGAAAAAGGAATGATGTGGTTTGTATCCTGCTGGGATGAAGAAGCCGTAGATTTTATTGAAGAGTTTGATCCTGTAATGTATAAAATAGCATCCGCCTCTCTTACCGATGAAAATCTCCTGCTTAAACATAAATTACTTAACAAGCCCTTGATGATTTCAACAGGTATGTCAACAATGGAAGAAATAGAATCAGCAATAGATTTGGTTGAACCTTATGAACTTATGATTGCCCATTCAACATCTTCTTATCCATGTAAACCAGAAGAATTAAACCTAAGAATGATTCTAACATTAAAAGAGAAATATCTTTCTAATCCGGTTGGATATTCGGGACACGAAGTTGGTCTAGCGCCGACATGGGCTGCTGTTTCTTTGGGAGCTTCTTTTGTTGAACGCCACATTACTCTTGATCGTGCTATGTGGGGAACTGATCAAGCTGCTTCCGTTGAAATAATCGGGATGGCAAGACTTGTTTCCAACATCCGCGATATTGAAAAAGCCTTAGGTGACGGGATTAAAAAAGTTTATGCCAGCGAATTAAAAAATCTTCAAAAGCTTAGAAGAGTAAAATCGACATTTGATGAAATGCAAACTGTTTAATTATTCTTTGAACTATGACTGCAAACATTTTTCAATCTACTATAGATTTTGTGAAAAGTTATTTTAACAGCCTCAGTTATGCTGAAGGGATTTCAATGATCCTGATCATTTCGGCTGCTGTTCTTTTTGTAGCGCTTGAAAAAATTTTCCCTTATAACAAAGGACAAAAAATAATCCGCGAAGGATTTTTTAATGACCTGGCACTTTATACAATTGCGCAAAGTTATATCCTTAGCATTATCATATTTGGCTACATTATTTATTTTATCGATAACACAACCGGACTCTCTAGGCTAAAATTATTTGCCGACGTACCAATCTGGCTGCAACTTGTATTCTTCACCATTTCTCATGATTTATACATTTACTGGATGCATAGATTACAGCATAAAAATAAATTCTTGTGGAGAATTCACGAAGCCCATCATTCTGCTGAAAAAGTCGATTGGCTTTCCGGTTCAAGATCTCATGCATTTGAAATTCTTATAAATCAGACTATAGAATTTATGCCTATCGTACTATTAGGATCACCTTTAGCAGTTATAGCTTATAAAGGAATTATTAGCGCTGTTTGGGGAATGTACATTCATTCAAACATAAATATAAGAACAGGCTGGCTGCAGTATATTATAAACGGACCGGAAATGCACAGATGGCACCATGCGGATAAAGTTGAAGAAGCATATAACAAAAATTTTAGTACAAAGCTTGCCGTTTGGGATTGGCTTTTCGGTAGTGCATATTTCCCGGATATGAAAGCAAAATATTATGGACTTTCCGGGCTAAATTTTCCGAAAAATTTTATAAAACAATTCTTTTTTGCTTTTAGAAGGTTTAGTAAATAATTCTTCCCCATCAGGCTCTATCAGAGCATATTTTAACTTATTTCTGCATAAAATTTAATACCCAATATTAAGTTTTATCAATTTCGGATTTCCACTTTTGCTTTTAAAAAGTTGTTGCTATATTAAGTACAGTTTTAATCTTATTAGAGAGGGAAAAAATGCAAAATGTAACGAGTTCAGCTATTCAGATACCAGCCGAAATCAGACCTGTTATTGAAGAAATTATAGCTGCACATAACGAAAAGAGAATTAAGACTCTTAAATTCAGCAATCCAACAATCTGGCAGATTATCGACGAGCCGGAACCGGAAACAAAAAAAATATACATTCAGATAGTACCGAAGAAATAAGTACCGCTGAATTATACTCCAAACCAACTTTGGTATAGCTAAAAAATCTTATCCTTCCTGCACATATTAATTTTTGTTAATAATTTCATTACCCCAATTTTATCATTTCTTAACATTGGTTAAATAAGTTTTATCAACTAAAAATTTCTTTTTAGGCAAAAATGAAAATTGCTCATATTTCAGATTTACACTTCAGCACATTTTTTAAGAATTCCAACCTGAAAAACATAAAACATCTTTTAAAATATATAATACAGACTGATGTTGACCATATAGTAATTACCGGCGACTTAACAGATAACGCTGATCCAAAGGATTTTGAAATACTTAGAAAACTCTTTAAGTCATTTGATATTTTAAGAAGTGACAGACTATCATTGGTAATAGGTAATCACGATATTTTCGGCGGGTTACAAACACCGGAAGATATTTTAAATTTCCCGGAAAAGTGCAATAATGTAAATTATGAAAACATGGTTAAGCAATTTGGTGACTATTATTTTGAGACCTTTTCCGGGATAAATAAAAATGATGGCAGCTACTTCCCTTTTATAAAGGAACTAAATGATATTCAGTTTATAGGCTTAAACTCAATAGCGAGCTATTCAAAAGTAAAAAATCCTTTCGGCTCAAATGGGAAGATTACAGATAATGAACTAATTAAGACAGTTACTCTATTAAAGAAAAATCCTTCTGAAAATAAAAAGAGGATAGTATTAGTTCACCATCATTTCAACAAAATAAAGTTGAAAAAAAATAATTTCGCTTCAGACTTCTGGCAAAAAATTGAAAAACAAACAATGAAGCTCAAAAAAAAGAAAAGAATTATTGCATTTTTTAAAGAACATAATATGGATATGGTTCTACATGGACATTGGCACTCTAACCTGGAATATAGCAGAGAACAGATAAAATTTTTTAATGCCGGTGCTACTATAAAAGGAAATTTCCCAAATGAATTACAGGTTAATTTTATTAATACCAGTCGGGACAATACTATATTGGAAACTCATAAGCTTGCGGCAAATTCTTCAATAATAATTCACAGGAATTCTTTCCAGAATGGAATAGAGAACGCAAAAGAAGAGACTGACGTACTAAAAAAAGCAGTTAACTATTAACCTACCTTATAAATTTTCCAGGACATAAGAATTATAGATCAGGAAATATTCCTGGTGCCATTCATTCTCTTTATTTTTTTCTGAAAGAAGATGGAGTCTTTTTAACCTGTCTATAATTTCCTTTTCCTTTTTTATTTCGTGTTTGGTGATTGATTCGCCGTTCTCGATAATTTCTATAGGAAAATTTACAACTATTTCTTTCTTCGAACTCATTGTTTTAAGCCCTCTCCTTTCTTGAATTCAACTTAAAATTAACTTATATGTTTTATCAAATTATTAAGAGAACATTAAATTTATGTTATCTAAAAGGGTGACAAAAATAAAAAAAGGATGCCATTTCTGACATCCTTTTTGTCGAAGGGGAACATGAGAGAGATGAACACTTATTTTGTTTTTTGAATTCTTTGATGAGAAATCTTAATCTATTAATGTTAAGAAAGTGTAAGAGAACTTTATAGATCTGTTAACAATTTGGTAACATTAATATAAACCTGCCTTAACATAAACTCATTTCTTATATTCTAAATTAGCACCGTCGAAGTTAAACTTTAACAACTTCATTTTTATAAATCACTATTTAATAATAACACTTAAAGGTTATTTTCTTATGAAAAACTTACTATACTTACTCTTAGCAGTCCTTTTCTTAGGAAATGCAATGGCTCAGGATAAAGCTGCTGTTGGAAGCGTTGGACCGGTCAAATTCAGCGGTTTAATGTTCGGGGACTATTTTCTATAATGTAAATGCGATAAATCCCACGAACAAAGACATACACGGTTTTAATTTCAGAAGGATCTATATTACCACTGATTATACAATTAGTAACAAGTTTTCTACAAGATTCAGAATGGAATCTGCTATTGCTAATGGTTCAAAATATTGGAGTTTTTGTCAAGGATGCCTGGATGAAATGGAAAGAAATTTTTAAAGGATCAGATCTGGTTGTCGGTATGTCGCCAACCCCTGCTTTTGATGTTTCAGAAGGTGCATGGGGTTATCGTTCATTGGAAAAAACTATAATGGATTATTTCGGAATAGTTTCTTCAAGAGATATTGGTATTGATTTAAAAGGAAAATTTGATGAAAAAGGCTCTGTAAAATATTGGCTGAAGATAGGAGATGGTTCAGGAAATAAACCTGAAACTGATAAATATAGGAGATATTATGGAATGCTACAATTCACTCCAAGTGAAATCTTTTTGGTTACAGTTTATGGAGATTTTCATTCTTTGCCTCAGGAGAAAGATCCTTCTGATGGACAAATGAAAGACAATTCCGCTATTGTTACGGCAGGATTTGTCAATTTCAAACAAGGAAAAACTTTTGCTTTTGGATTAGAAGGATTTTTAAAAAGCCAGCAAAATAATTTTCTCAAACGGCGGAGCTCTTGAATCGCAAAGTCGGTTTTGGTCTTTCAGTATGGGCAAAAGCTTTGTTATCAGACGATATTGGTATTGTAGGACGCTATGATTCCTATGATCCGAATACAGACTCCTGCTGCAAAAAATGATACTCAAGGCTTAATTATTGCAGCTTTAGATTTTAAGGTTGATTCAAATGTCAGTGTTATGCCTGGCATTGAAGTTCACACGCTTCAAGGTGCAAATGACAGCGATATTACTCCAAGAGTTACATTCTTCTGGGGATTTTAATAAGAAAGTTTAATCATATAAAGTTATCGTGATAAAAAATAAAATAAATAAAGGAGATATTATGAAACTGAAAATTTATTTGCTGGCATTAGTTGTGGTTGGTGCTTTTGGATCGATTCTTTTGCACAAATGAAACTGAACGGAGCAGGGGCAACATTCCCTTATGTAATTTATTCAAAATGGTTTGATGAATACCACAAAAAAACAGGAATAGAATTTAATTATCAGTCAATTGGGAGCGGTGGAGGAATTAAACAGGTAATAGAAGGAACAGTAGATTTTGGAGCTTCTGATGCCCCAATGAGTGATGATCAGATAAAACAAGTAAAAGATAAACAAGGAACTGATATTCTTCACATTCCAACTGTTATGGGTGCAGTTGTTGTAACTTATAATGTTAAAGGATTAGGGAAAGGATTAAAATTAACTCCTGATGTTGTAGCGGATATATTCCTTGGTAAGATTAAAAAATGGAATGATTCAAGAATTAAGAGTGCGAATTCAGGAATGAATTTACCTGATGAGCCAATTTTTGTTGCTCACAGATCTGACGGAAGTGGAACTACAAATATTTTTACGGGATATTTGACTAAAGTAAGTAAAACATGGGCATCAAAAGCAGGACAGGGTACCTCAGTTAAATGGCCTGTTGGATTAGGCGGCAAAGGTAATGAAGGTGTTACAGGAATTGTCAAACAGACCGATGGTTCGATAGGTTATGTGGAATTAGCTTATGCGGAAAAGAATAATTTACCTTATGCTTCGCTAAAAAATAAGGCAGGAAATTTTGTAATGCCTACCTTTGATGCTGTTTCGGCTGCTGCAGCAGGTTTTATAAAAGATATGCCTGAAGATCTGCGTGTTGAAATTACAAACGCCGATGGGGAAAATTCCTACCCGATTTCAGGTTTTACATGGTTACTTATTTATCAAAATATGAAGGACAAAAATAAAGCTAAAGCAATTGTCGAATTCCTTAAATGGGCATTAACAGATGGCGAAAAATATGCCAAAGATTTATATTATGCTCCATTACCAAAAGAAGTTGTAGAATTAGATAAAAAGAAGATCGCTCAGATTTCTATAAAATAACTGATGGAAAAATACAGACGAACAAAATTTAAATCAGCAGCAGGACAATATCGACACTCCCGTTTCTGCTGCTGATAGTGTTTTATCAAAAAGCAAAATAGGCAGGAACCTTGGTGATTTTGTTTTTAACAATATCACAAGACTATTTGCTTTTTTATTATTTGTACTTGTAGTCCTAATGGGCTATATGATGTACAGGCAATCTATTCCGGCTATTGAAAAGTTCGGCTGGAAATTTATTATTAATACTGATTGGGACCCTGTTCTTGAAAATTTTGGCGCTTTGCCATTTATATTCGGAACCTTATACTCATCTTTAATAGCCTTAATTATTGCTTTACCACTTAGCGTAGGAATTGCAATTTTCCTAACAGAGTTTATTCCCAAATGGCTTGAGGGACCTATATCGATGTTGGTCGAACTCCTTGCTGCAATTCCCAGCATTGTTTATGGTTTGTTCGGAATGTTTGTTATGGCTCCCTGGCTTCGCAAAGTTGTTGAGCCTTTACTTGGTGATCACCTGGGATTTATATTTTTATTTAAGGGTCCTCCCTATGGTTTGGGTATGCTTGCAGCAGCATTAATCTTAGCAGTAATGATACTTCCTATTATCACTTCAATATCGAGGGATATCCTTAAGTCTATTCCAAACTCACAAAGAGAAGCATCTTATGCGCTGGGAGCTACTAAATGGGAAACGATCAAAATCATTCTTGAAGGGGGCAAATCAGGAATACTTGGCGCAACTCTATTGGGATTAGGACGTGCAATAGGAGAAACAATGGCTGTTACTATGGTAATTGGTAATAATCCGCAAATTTCTACTTCGTTATTTGAGCCCGGTTACACAATGGCAAGTGTTATTGCAAATGAATTTACCGAGGCAACATCAAATCTTTATTTAAGCTCACTTATAGAAATTTCACTTTTACTTTTTATACTAACAATTATTTTGAATTCCTTTGCGAGGTTAGTCGTTTGGAGTGTAACGAAAAAATATGTTAAGGGAGCTCAACTGTGACAGGATATTACAGATGGCGCAAAATAAAAAATGGTATAATGTTTTCATTATGCTTACTCAGTGTTTTGGCGGCTCTTATTCCCCTATTTATTATTCTGTTCTATACAATTTCCCAGGGTATAAGTTCAATTAACTGGGACTTCTTTACAAAAATGCCAAAACCTGCCGGGGAAGCAGGCGGCGGAATGGCAAACGCACTTGTTGGTTCTGCTATTTTATTAGGTTTAGGTAGTCTTTTAGGACTTCCAGTCGGTATTCTATCCGGGATCTACCTTTCTGAAAGTAAGAAAAGTGTTTTCGCAGGTGCTGTAAGATTTTTGGCAGAAGTATTAAACGGAATTCCATCTATTGCGGTTGGTGTTTTTGCATACATAGTTATTGTTATTCCTATGCATAGATTTTCCGCTCTTGCCGGTGGTTTTGCTCTTGGTATTTTGATGATGCCGGTTGTAACAAGAACAACTGAAGAAATGATGAATCTTGTTCCGAATTCATATAGAGAAGCGGCATTAGGATTGGGAATTTCAAGGTGGAAGACAACTTTATTTATTATTCTTCCTACTGCTTTAAAAGGAATAATCACCGGGGTTCTTCTTTCAATTGCAAGAGCAGCAGGCGAAACGGCTCCTTTATTATTTACTGCTCTGGGAAACAGATTTTGGTCAACGCAATTAGATCAGCCGATTGCTTCTCTAACTGTCTTCATTTATGATTATTCAAAATCTCCTTTTGATGATTGGATTCGACAGGCTTGGGCTGCAGCTTTAGTTTTAATTATGATCATTTTATTTATAAACATTACCTTTAGATTAGTAACAAGACAAAGATAAAAGTATAATCGCTTGAGTAGTTAAATTGGAAGAATTATTAGATACATCGAAGAAAAAAGATCATAAACCTGGTTCAGGTTCTAAAATCGAAGTTGATGCACTTAATGCATTTTTTGGGAAGACAAAAGCATTGCAGAATCTATCAATGAAGATTCAAGGAAACAAAATCACCGCTATTATTGGACCATCCGGTTGTGGTAAATCAACATTACTTCGCTGCTTTAACAGGATGCACGAAGAAGTCGGCGGCACTATAAAAGGAAAAATATTATTAGATGGAGAAAATATTTTTAACCACGATCCTGTTTGGCTAAGAAAAAAAGTCGGAATGGTTTTTCAGAAACCGAATTCTTTTCCTACGATGTCGATTAGTGAAAACGTAACAATAGGTTTGCGTTTAAATGGAAGGCATAATAAAAAAGAGTTGGCAGAAATTGTAGAACGGACATTAAAACAGGCTTTCTTGTGGGATGAAGTAAAAGACAACCTTAAGGCTCCGGGTACCAGTTTATCGGGTGGTCAGCAGCAGCGCCTTTGTATTGCCAGAACTTTAGCAGTTAACCCGGAAATTATTCTTCTCGACGAACCAACTAGTGCACTCGATCCAATTTCTACTGCAAAGATCGAGGAAATGCTTACGGGTTTAAAAAATAATTATACTATAATCATTGTGACTCACAATATGCAGCAGGCTGCAAGAATAAGCGATTACACTTGTTTAATGTATCTCGGTGAATTAATTGAATACGACAAGACGACAAGAATATTTACTGCTCCCGCTAAAAAACAAACAGAAGATTACGTTACCGGAAGGTTTGGATAAAATAAGAATTTCAATTTTGAACCCAAATAGGAATGTATCCTGATTCCTTTACTATCTTTTGTCCTTCATCCGAAATAACCCAATCAATAAACTTTTTAACTTCCCCCTCAGGCTGCCTCAATGTATAAAAATGTAAATACCTGCTGATCGGATAACTATCATCTATTACACTTTCTTCAGATGGGACTATCCCATTTATTCTTAAGCACTTAACCGAATCAGTTACGTACCCGATTCCTCCATATCCAATTGAATAAATATTTTCTGAAACAAACTTCACAATGCTCGCTGTTGTTGGTTTGATTTGAATATCTTCACAATAATTATCTCCCCCAAGAATATGTTCTTTAAAATATAGATATGTTCCTGAGTTAGGATTACGTCCGACACGAACTATCTTCCCTTTTTCCCATCCAAGTTCATTCCAGTTTTCGGTTTTACATTCAAAAATATTTTTTAATTGATCTGCAGAAACGTTATCAACCGGGTTATTAACATTTACATAAATACTTAATGCATCTTTTGCAATTAAGGTTGACATCCCTACAGTACGATATTTATCTGCTAATTCTTTTACTTCTTCTGCTTTTAATGTTCTGGATGCCGTGCAAATGTCTATTGTTCCTTCAGACAGGGCTCTAATTCCAGTTGCACTTCCTCCGCCTTCAATATAAATTGAAATATTAGAATTACTTTTCATATAATCCCGGGCAAGAAGATTTGTTAAATACAACATTGTGTCAGAACCTTTAATTCTTATTGTTTCGTTTGAACTTACTTTCGAGCCGGAACAACTTATTAAGGAGATTAATATTGTCAGAATTAATAAATTTTTCATATAGATATAGATACTATCAATTTTATAGATTTGAAAAGATAATCATTATAAGGTTAACACCTAGATTTATCCAGATGCTAAAAAGCGATTATAATCTTTATCGCAAACTGTTTCAACAGTTTTACGTGCATAGAAACTGTTAAAACAGTTCCCGTTTCATTCTTTACTTTTCTATTTTCACCTGACTAAAGTCAGGTGTTAACCTTTGTACCTAATCAAATATCATCTTTTCTCAGCCATTGAATGGAGTCTTGCATTAAGATAAGGTGAATTATTTTCCCAAACAGGCGTCTCTTTAGAATTTGCGAGAAGATTACACAAATCATAAATAATATTAACATGCTGAACTGCAGCAGCAAAATTCATGTACTGGGTTAAATCATCAAAAGGAGTATGATAAATATTCTCGCTGTAATAAATAAATTTCTTTAAGCCTTCTTCTTTTGAAATATTGACATAATCAGGAGC
Organism: uncultured Ignavibacteria bacterium; assembly: GCA_963727535.1. Classification (GTDB taxonomy): domain Bacteria; phylum Bacteroidota; class Ignavibacteria; order Ignavibacteriales; family Ignavibacteriaceae; genus RBG-16-34-14. Next base: position 209,286 of record CAVSGR010000001.1, on the reverse strand, counting down.
TTCCATAACTAAAATAGAAGGAATTCCCGCGCTGGCAAAAGCAGCCTGGTCAGATTTTTCAAAAGCATCAGCATTTTTAAATCTTTCAGGAATTTGAGTTACGTTAAGATTATCTTTCTGTGCAACTTCATTTAAAAATTCTGTTAAAGTTGAATATTCTGCACCGACTCCAATTATACTTTTAAAGTTATCAAATAAGGCTATTCCATCAATATTTATGTTTGCTACTGTTTTATATAAAGGCACAACCGGATTATCCGTATAATATGTCGAACCTAATAATCCTTTTTCTTCTCCTGTAAGTAGAATAAATATTACTGATCTCTTTGTCTTAATTCTATTTTCAGAATAGACTCTTGCCAATTCAAGCAGTGCTGCATCTCCGATTGCATTATCAAAAACTCCGTTATAGATGGAATCTCCTTTTACAGGTACCCCGATTCCGAGATGATCATAATGAGCAGAAAGAATTATGTAAGAATTTTTTAGCTCTGGATCACTTCCTTCAACCTTTCCAATTATATTTGATGAAATAAAGTCTCTCTCCTTAAATTCTCCCCTGAAAGAAAGGCTGGAGTTCATATCGAAACTAACCATAGATTTTTCATTATGTAATTTATAAACGTCTGAGAGAGTATAACCGGATTTTGCAAATAATTTTCCTGCACTTTCAGGATTAAAAAATAAAGCCAGGTTACTAGCTACCGAAGAAGCAAGTGTTACATCTTCAAACGAAAATTCTTGTTTTAGTTTATTCCAGTAGAAAGAAAAATTCTCAGGATGAAAAGGAATAAGAATGCTTCCTCTTGCCCCTCTAGAAAGCGCTATTCTTTGTTTTACTTCAGGATAAGAATATATAGTTGGTCTTTCACCTTTGAAGAATGAGTCATCTTCAGAATATGGTTCTCCATCAAGAAATACTACAATTTTTCCTTCGACATCTACAGACTGATAATCGTTATAATCATATTCAGGGGCAATAATTCCATATCCTACAAAAACCAGTTCAAGTGGAGTCGGAATAAAAGTTTGTTCCCCGGTCGAATAAAGAAGATAATCATCCCATAGTTTAAAATTTTCTTTATCGTTGCCGGAATTTAATACCAATTGAGAAGACGATAATGGTTTGGCTCCATGCATTCTTATATTCTGAAAATATGTGCTGTCATCTCCTAATGGAATTAAATTTAATTTGCCGAATTCACCCGCAAGATACTTAGCTGCTTTTTCACCTCCCTGTTCCCCATTTCCGCGCCCACCAAAATCATCCGAGCCTAATGTGGAAGTGTATTTAATTAACTTCTCTTTAGAAATAACAGGCTGAGTCTGGCACTTCGAATTTGCATAACAAATAATCAGAAGTGAAAAAAGAAACATTTTCATTATTATTCAGAAAAATTTCAATCTCAAGTTAATGGAAATTTACTAATAGGTAAGTAATAAAAAAATGGAAGAGACTTGTAAAGAATTCCTAATCAACAGAACTTAAATCATTGTATGGGTTTGCAACTATATTCTCATCGACCTCTAAGATTTTCCCCTTTTCTATTTCGATAGTAAAAGAGTTGATAATGTTTTTATGAAGCTCTGCAATAACGATATATTTGCCGGCTTTCAGTGTTACAAGTTTTGGATTGTTGTAAGATTTTTTAATGTCCATTATATATTCCCCATTCGAAGTATAAACCGTATAGCCTTTATAAACATTATACTGGGGATCATCTACATATTCACCTTTTTCTCTGTAACTGAAAGTATAAATTTTTAGAAAACCATTCTCTCCATCAACTTTAATATTCGGTTCCAAGAATTTATAGTGTTGCCCAACATTGCTATCTGTTGCACAGGATGCCAATGCAAGTGCGCTAATAAGCATTAGTATAGTAAAAAGTGATTTCATATTCTTCTTTTTACTGCAATTATAAATCTTTTACTGATGCTTTGTGTTAAGAAGGTTTTAAATTTATGTTAAATTGTTAAATTGTTAAATCGGAAAGAAGGAAAACTCTGGAAGTAAGATTTTATTCAAAATTAAACTTTTATTAATTCAGTAGCCCATTCCTCAATTTTATCTTTTATCAGGTCCCTTATTTTTTCGTCCCTTCTAATTTTTCTTCATAAGTTCCCTGTATGGCTGAAGGATCGGGGAAACTCCAATGAATTTTTTCCGCAACACCGGGGAATATCGGGCATCTTTCTGCTGCGGTTTTATCACAAACAGTTATAACATATTTGAACATTCTCCCCTCTTTGAAATAATCAAATACAGATTTTGTTTTATTGCCGGAAATATCGATTCCAGCTTCTTTCATTGCATCCACCACAACTGGATTTAGCGTGCCTGGTTCGAGTCCCGCACTTTCAGCTTCAAATTTATCCCCATAGTAATGATTAAGAAAAGCCTCAGACATCTGGCTTCTTGCACTGTTATGAACACAAACAAAAAGAACTTTAATTTTAGCCATTTAATTTCCAGTATAAAATTTTCATTGTTTAAAACTTAAATATTCTTCATTTCTTTTATGTTAAGGAATTGTTAAGATTTAACAATAATATTATTGAAAGTGAAGTTAATTTATAGATAATATTAAATAGAATCCGCCAAGAACAACTAAAACTCCGCAAACTCTTTTTATCCACAATATTGTTTTAGAACCTTCTGACCAGTTTAAATACTTCTGAACTTTTCCTGTTAACGTTCCGGCACCAACAATTACAGAGCAATGTCCTATTCCAAATGCTAGTAAAAAAATTACAGCAAGAAAATAATCTGTTTGTGCTGTTTGAAATACTATTCCAAGTACAGGAGCCATATATGCAAATGTGCAAGGACCTAATGCAATTCCGAAAAGCAAGCCGAGTATCAATGCTGCAAGCAAACCTTTTGATTTTGTTCTTCGTAATCCGGCTGAATTCCAATCAAGTTTGATAATGTCTAACAGGTAAAGTCCGACTATAAAGAATATTCCGGCAACCAAATAATTCCCAACGCTTCCAACATCACCCATCAAACGCCCAAGTGAAGCGGTGATTACTCCTATTGCTGCAATTGTAAGTAAGATACCAACAGCAAAAACAAGAGATATATTAAATGTTCTTCCGATTGAAATCTTTCCCTGTGAACTTATGAAACCAACAACAAGGGGAATACTTGACAAATGACATGGTGAAAGTAAAATACTTAAAACTCCCCATCCGAATGAAGCAATAATAGCAAGCCAAACGGCGCCTGTCATTGCTTCGTAAAGCACAGTGAAAATTCCTTCAAACATATTACCCCTTTTTGTTATTCAGTTTTAATCCCATGCCTTTAAGAATCTTATCAATTTCTTCTTCCGGATAAAATCCCTCGTGGCGATGAAACTCTTTCCCATGCTCATCTAAAAACACTTGTGTTGGAATTAACTTGATTCCATATTTTTCCGCATAAGGTTTTTGCTCTTGCGTCCACACATCATAAAAAATTACTTTCACTTGACTGCCGTATTTCTTCTCAATATTTTTCATAACCGGCTGCATCGCTTTACAAGGGATGCAATTAACTGAACCAAGCTCAATAAATGTAACTTTGACTTTTGTTGTATTGTTTTTCTTTTCTATTGATTGAGCCGAAAGAACAAAGCTCACCATAATTATAATTGAAACAAGAAGTATAAGTGTTGATTTTGTTTTCATTAGTTTATTCCTTCTTTTAACCAAGTAAGTATTTGCTCTTCTTTTGGAATAATTCCATAACTTTTTACTTTTTCATTTACAACCAAAGCCGGTGTCATCATAATACCATAGCTCATCATATCATTTATATCTTCTACTTTAGAAATTTCTGCTTCGACATTATTTTTTGTGACAACGTCCCTTACTTTTGCTTCAAGTGTTCTGCATTTTGAACAACCGAGACCAAGTATTTTTACTGATAACATTTGTTTTTCTCCTTCTAATAATTTTAGTAACCTCCTAATGTAATTTTTCCATGTGATCTATTGTTGAGAATTTAATAAGCTTAATATCATATTTTCATCATATTCAATTTTATAAAACACTTCATTGCTAGTATCCAGTACAATAACTGATGGCGCAAAAAATGTTTCATATTCAATCTGAAGTTCATTATGCCAGTATGAATCAACAATCCAGCAATCATATCCCTCATTATTTTCTTTAATGAATTTTAGAATATCTATCGTTTGGTTTTTACACATCTCAAGTGAGCAATAGCAAGACATTGAGGTGCTGAAAAGAATAATTTTTGTTTTTGTTGATGAGAAAAATTTCTGCTTGAAGTAATCGTAAAAAGTATTGCTGAAATGCAGATACCATTGATTGAAAAGAAACAAACCAGAGTCAGAGGATATATTCTTACATTCTGATTCAAATTCTTTGAAGTGATTTTTTAAGCTATCGTAAGCTGCTTTCGCAATTGAGTATTCTTTTACAAATTCTATATTATCAACTTCTGAATTAAGAATTGAATTAAGTGATTTCAGTTCAGTTACGGGCAACGATTTATCTTCATCAAATGAAAGAAAAACATCTGCAGCAGCCTTGTTAATAAGCAAAGGTACTTGTGCATATAAATGCACTACGCCGACATTAAACGTTATCAACGTGAGCAATAATCTTAGCGTCATAAAATTGTTCACTTAAAATATCGATCCATAAATAATTCCCGAGATTGTTGCCATTATTACAACAAGCGAAACATACACGACTGTTTTTTGTGTTCCGATTACACCACGAATTACCAGCATATTTGGTAATGATAATGCAGGACCAGCAAGTAACAACGCAAGCGCTGGACCTTTTCCCATTCCACTGTTAATTAATCCCTGAAGAATCGGAATCTCTGTTAACGTTGCGAAATACATAAACGCACCCGTAATAGATGCAAAGAAATTCGAAAACAATGAATTACCTCCGACTAAATTTGCAATCCATTCATTTGGAATTATTCCGTTATTATTATTTTGTGAACCGAGTAGAAACCCTGCTACTAAAACTCCTGCAGCAAGTAAAGGCATAATCTGTTTTGTGAATCCCCACGTTTCACCAAGCCATTGGTTTGGTTCATCTTTAGAATAAGTTAGAGCCAGGGTTGTAGCAATCACTGCAACAATAAAAGGAATAGTTGGGTTATGATAAAAGAAAATTGCTGATATTATAACAGCGAGAGTGCCAAGAATAACATAAAGTTTTTTTACTTTTATTATGTAAGCCATCGACAGAGCAAATCCGATTCCGAATATTGAAGTGATGAACCACTTGCTTGCAAACATAAAATACCAGAAACCTTCTGCTGAATCAGGCTTGCCCCAATTGACAAAGACAAGAATTGCAACAAGAATAAAGAAGTGAATTGCTGTTTGCCAGAATGGCCTGGGTTCTTCAACATCGGGCATGGCAAGCTGTTCATCTGCACGTACTTTTTCTTCTTTGCGATAAATGAAAGACATTGTCAATCCGATTATAATACTGAATGAAACAGCGCCGATTACTCTTGCAACACCAAGTTCAAATCCGAGTATTCTTGCAGTAAGTATTATTGCCAGAATATTTATTGCAGGTCCAGAATAAAGAAAAGCCATTGCAGGACCTAATCCAGCACCGCGTTTGCGAATGCTTGAAAATAGAGGAAGAACTGTGCATGAGCATACCGCAAGAATTGTCCCTGACACAGAAGCCACAAGATATGCAACCCACTTCTTTGCTTTTCCACCAAAATATTTTACTACTGCAGCCTGGCTTATAAAAACAGCAATAACTCCCGCAATAAAAAATGCAGGTATTAAACAGAGTATTACGTGTTCCTGTGCATACCATTTAGCAAGATCGAATGCTGCAATAATGGCTCCGGTAAATGATTCATTCTCAATCGGCATAAAGTATGCGAATATAAAGAACCCGAGTATCCACAAAAACGATTTGTATTGTTCCTTCCAGTTCAAGTATATATCCCCTGCTTTCTTATTCTGAATATTGCTTTATGATTTCCTGAATTTGTTCGACCGTCGGCACACGTCCTTGAACAGCTATCTTATTATCTATAAGTAATCCGGGTGTTCTGACAATTCCATAAGATAGTATTTTATCATAGTCAGTTATTTTTTCTATTTCTGCTTCAAGGTTTAATTTTTTTATTGCCTCCCATGTCCGCTTCTCAAGCGTAACACAATTCATACAACCGGGACCAAGCACTTTGATATTCATAATTATTTTCCTCTGTAGAATTAAACTTCTTCCAAAACCTTTATTTTTTCTTTTATTGATTTACGCACGACACTTCCTGCAGTATCAAAAATGTTAAAAATTCTCTCATCAGCTATTTTATAATTCACTCTTAATCCATCTTTCCAGGAAATTACAATTCCTTCTTGCACCAGAATTTTCATATGCCTTGATAAATTCGATTGTTCAAGTTCTAGTGCAGGCGCGATTTCGCAGTTACATTTTATTCCATTTTTTAAGAATTCAAGAATGCGTATCCGGTTGGGATGAGCCAGTGCAGTTAAAATATTTGCTTTTAATTCCTCTTGTGTCTTTTGCATTTCAATCAGTTCCTGTAAATAGTTGACTATATGAGTAACTACTCATATAGTATGCCGTATAAAATTGTGTGTGTTATTTTTATAAATGAAGGAATGACAAAAGAAAATTCTTATTAATGGGAGGAATTGAAATATTTATTTTCAAAAATGAAAAAGAAGAACGAATGATGAAAAATGCAGCATCTGCTCTAAAATGTATATGAGATTAACTGATAGAAAGGTTTAACTATACTATGATTTAAAATTTCATTTGGCTTTATCTGTTATTTTCCTCAATATCTTCTTACCTGAAATTTCTGTCGCACATTCGGGAGCTTTTATATCATCTGCTTCAACTTCATCACCAAAATATTTTCTCTGAAAAAAGAGCGCTACATTTACCAGCAATATTAAAACCGGGACCTCGACAAGAGGACCAATAACGGCTGCAAATGCTTCTCCTGAATTTATTCCGAACACAGCTATTGCAACGGCAATCGCTAGTTCAAAATTATTGCTCGCTGCTGTAAAAGAAAGTGTCGTTGTTTTTGAATAATCCGCGCCAACTTTCTTTCCAAGATAAAATGAAACAAAAAACATAATCACAAAATAAAAAACCAAAGGAATTGCAATTCGCACAACATCTAAAGGTATTTTAACTATATATTCTCCTTTAAGCGAAAACATCACTAAAATTGTAAACAGCAACGCAATTAAAGTAACGGGACTTATTTTAGGAATGAATTTTTCCTGGTACCAATCTTTACCTTTTAATTTCAATAATGTAAACCTTGTTATCATTCCGGCTATGAAAGGAATACCGAGATAAATAAAAACACTTTCAGCAATTTGTCCGATAGTTATATCTACTACAAAAGTCTGAAGCCCAAGCCATTTGGGAAAAACCGTTAAAAAGACATAAGCATAAACTGAAAAGAATAATACCTGGAAAATAGAATTGAATGCTACCAAACCCGCAGCATATTCTGTATCTCCTTTAGCGAGTTCATTCCACACAATTACCATTGCAATGCAGCGTGCAAGTCCAATCATTATCAATCCTGCCATATATTCAGGATAATCCTGTAAAAAGATAACAGCAAGAAAAAACATTAACACAGGACCGATAACCCAATTCTGAATTAATGAAAGAGAAAGAATTTTTACATTCTTAAATACGTCACCGAGTTCTTCATATTTTACTTTGGCAAGTGGAGGATACATCATTAAAATTAAGCCGACAGCAATTGGAATATTTGTAGTACCTGATTGAAATGTATTCCAGAAATCCACAACTCCCGGAAATAGATAGCCGGAGAATACTCCGACAAACATTGCAAGGAATATCCAGAGAGTAAGGTATCTATCTAAAAAGGATAATTTCTTTGTTAAGGAAGTCATTTAGTTTTTTTCATTATTATTAGAATCTATATTATCAAACCTCGAAATTCTTTTTCTCATTTCTTCGGCTATATATTTAGCATCACTTCCCTGCTGCACCAACTTTTCAATAATATTGTGATAACTCTTTTTATCACGATCCTGACTTAACTTAAACACATTATCAATTTCAGTTACTTCAATTTCAAAGGCTATTATTGCTTTGATTAACTTGCTAACATAATCCTTTGACAGGTTATCATATATTGTAGTGGATTGTGAGTTACCATTTTCAAAATGTAATGTAGTTTTTTTAAGAACATTTATTAAGCCTTCTTCATCCAGAAACTTTAATAATCCTTTTACATGTACGCTCATATAATTCCACGTAGAAGCCTGATGAGGGTTGCTGTACCACGTTGCACTAACATAAGTATGAGGTCCCGTAAAAACCGCAAGAACATTTGGATTTTTTTCAAATGCTTTATGATGATCAGTTTGCCTCATAATATGTCCTGTTAGAAAGAGCTTTCCTTCCTTTTCATCTATAAATACAGGAACCTGGGTAACAACTGGTTCGCCTTCTTGAGAGCAGCCAGTTAAAAATGCAAAAGGATGTTGATGAATGAATTGAAGAACGACTTCTTTGTCATTTTCTTTATAATATGGAAGATTGTACATATTGTTCAGAGAGATTTTTATTTATTTAATTGAGGAATCTATTCGAATCCGGTTTAATTGTCAATTTATATTAAAAAGTAACAGGGAATAAAGCAGATTATTTCCTAATTTCTATTGTGTTTTATTCAACAACTATAAAAGAAAACCAATGGAAACAGATTTAAAGCTTGCAGTATTGATTGACGGAGATAATATTCCTTCCGCGCATGTAAAAGAAATGATGGAAGAAATTGCAAAGTATGGTAATCCAACCATCAAAAGAATTTATGCAGACTGGACTAAACCTAATCCGACAAAATGGAAAAATATCCTTTTGAAAAATGCAATAACTCCGATTCAGCAATACAATTATACTGCCGGGAAGAATGCTACCGATTCGGCAATGATAATTGATGCAATGGATATTTTATATTCTGAAAAAGTTGACGGCTTCTGTTTAGTTTCAAGTGATAGTGATTTTACCAGGCTCGCAACGCGACTTCGTGAAGCTGGAATGAAAGTTTATGGTATCGGCGAAAAGAAAACTCCCGAACCATTTATAGTTGCCTGCGATAAATTTATTTATATAGAAATTCTTAGAAATAAGTCCGATGAATCCACTGATGGTCCGGAAACTGACATCTCCAAAGATAAAACTTTAAAAGAAAAATGAAGTTGACAAAATTACTCCTGATGTAATTAAATTAATTTCAGCGACGGTATCTGATCTTGCAGATGAGGATGGCTGGGCATTTCTTGGAGATGTTGGGAATCTTCTTCAAAAGAAACAGCCGAATTTTGATCCAAGGAACTATGGTTTCCAGAAGCTTACTCCACTTATCAGATCTATTAACAAATTTGAAATTGAGGAGAATCAAAAAGGAAAATTTAAATTGATTTATGTAAGGAATAGAAAATAAAAAATCATATGTCACCTCTTCGATGTTTGAAGCCTTTTTTCCATTCGGTTTTTTTATAATAATGTCAGACTTTCGGCTTAGATAAAAAATTGAAAAGGGAGTGAAAATAGACGTGGATTAACACCGAAGGTGTGTCATTATTATAGAAAAAAGAAAACGGTGAAAACAAGAAACCCTAAAGGAAGTAGGATAATTTTCCATTTAAATAATTTTTATAGATTGCAAAAAGAATTTGTGGAATTTAACACCGAATGTGTGACACTAATATAAAAAAGGAATAATATATTAATATCAAAACCCCGAAGGGGTGAAATTTAGGAATCAGCTTATAATTAATTATATTTAATTAAACAATAAAAATGGGACAAAAATTATGGCGGGAACATATTCACAAATTTACATTCAAATCGTATTTGCTGTAAAAGGTCGTGAAAATCTTATCAGCAAAAAATGGAAAGAAGAATTAAACAAATACATTGCCGGCATAATCAAAGGCAAAGGACAAAAGCCAATTATCGTAAACGGAATGCCTGATCATATCCACACTTTTGTCGGTTTACGCCCTGCTATGGCAATTGCAGATTTAGCTAGGGATATAAAAAATAACTCTTCCAATTTTATAAATGGAAACAAGTGGATAAAAGGAAAGTTCGCATGGCAGGAAGGATATGGGGCATTTTCTTATTCACATTCACAAATAGAAAGAGTTTTTAATTATATAAAGAATCAGGAGGAACATCATAGGAAGAAATCGTTTCGTGATGAATATATAGAACTGTTAAAAAAGTTTGAGGTTGAGTATAATGAGAAATATTTGTTTAAGTGGATCGAGTAGTTGTGTCACCTCTTCGAGGTTTGGATATTTTCTTATTCAGTTTATTATAATAATATCAGTCCTTCGGGCTTAGATAAAAAACTATGTAGATTTGAATAAAATGTAGAATTGAACACCGAAGGTGTTATATTATTATAAAAAAGATAATATTCGAACGATAAATTTCGGAGGAGTATTAATCATTTTTTATAATGGTATTTTCGATATCACCTCTTCGATGTTTGAAACCTTTTTTTTCATTCGGTTTTTGTTATAATAATGTCAGCCCTTTGGGCTTGGATAAAAAACTATGTAGATTTAAATAAAACGTACAATTGAACTCCAAAGGTATGACATTATCAGTTCTTCTGACTTAATTCAAAAATTAATTATATAAGATGTAATTAGATTAACACCGAAGGTGTGGTATTTTTGTAAAAAAAGGAATAGAATGAACCAGGAAACACCGAAGGTGTGACATTATTATAAAAAGTAATAATTGATATCCACTAAAACCCCGAAGGGGTGAAATTATTGAAACTAATTTTAGATAAATTACAATTATGAAAATAAAAGCAATAATAACGGGCACTACAGGAATGGTCGGTGAAGGTGTGCTTCACGAATGCCTTAATCATCCTGATGTTGAATCTGTTCTTGTAATTAATAGAAGATCGTGTAATGTTCAGCATCCAAAATTAAAAGAGATCATTCATACTGATTTTTATAACCTGACAAAGATAGAAGATCAACTTTCGGGATTTAACGCCTGCTTCTTTTGTTTAGGGACAACTTCTGTCGGAAAGAGTGAAGAAGTTTACACTCACATAACTTTTGATATCACCAAAGCATTTGCAGATACTCTTGTTAAACATAATCCTGATATGGTTTTTTGTTATGTTTCTGGTTCAGGAACAGACAGCACAGAAAAAGGCAAAATTATGTGGGCACGGGTGAAAGGCAGAACAGAGAATTATCTGATTAAGATTTTCGACAAAGCTTATATGTTTCGTCCTGCTCTTATAGGTCCTACCAAGGGACTAAAAAATACTTTAACACCTTACAAAATATTAGCACCATTAATACCTTTGGTAAAATTACTTTTTCCAAAGTATGTATGCACTTTAAGAGAGATTGGATTTGCGATGATAAATACTGTAACGAAGGGATATGAAAAAGAGGTTTTGGAAGTTGAGGATATTAAAACATTAGCCTATAAATAATGCTTAAGATAAACTTCAACCCTTTTCCTCTAATTACTACAGAGAGGCTCTTACTAAGGCAAGTAAATAATAATGATGTTGACGAAATTTTCTTTCTCAGATCAAATGAACGGGTTATGAAATTTTTAGACAGAACTCCGGCTAAAACGATTAATGATGCTTCAGATTTTATTCAAAAAATAACTGAACAGGAAAAAAATAACGAAGCAATAACCTGGGCAATTACAATTAAAGGAGAGCCTAAATTAATCGGAACTATTTGTTTCTTGGAATATCCGGAAAGAACATTATAGAGCGGAAATTGGGTATTTTCTTCATCCTGATTATTGGGGAAAAGGTATAACCCAGGAAGCATTTACTGAAGTTCTTAATTATGGCTTTAAAATAATGAACCTTCATTCAATTGAAGCGAATGTTAATCCTGGCAATACAGCATCCATAAAACTTTTAGAAAAGAATAACTTTACCAGGGAAGCATATTTTAAGGAAAATTATTTTTATGATGGAAAGTTTTTAGACACTGCAATTTATTCTCTGTTAGCTACTGAACTCAACAAGCAACATTAAATTTATGTACGAGTATAAACAAAATGGCTTCTTTGCACAGGTTACCGGGAAGATGGAGACTCTTTGTGAGGAAGAACTAATTGAACTCGGTGCAACGGAAACCAAAACCACATACAAAGGAGTTTATTTTAAAGCAGATATTCCAACTCTTTATAAAATTAATTATACATCACGACTTCTTTCACGGGTTCTTGCACCATTAGTAACTTTTCCCTGTCATACGACTAACACACTTATTCAAAAAGCAAAGAAAATACATTGGGAAGATTTTCTTATCGAATGAAAAAACATTTGCAATCAGTTCTTCAGTTTCCAAAAGCAGGATTACAAATTCACTCTATGCATCTCAATGTTTAAAGGATGGAATTGCAGATTATTTCAGGGATAAATATGGAAAGCGTCCCGATGTTGAAGTTGTAAATCCCGATGTACGCTTTAATCTTCATATTGAAAAAGATATGGCTGTAATAAGTCTCGATACATCCGGCGAATCGCTGCACAAAAGAGGTTACAGACTGCTTGCCGGGGAAGCTCCAATGCAGGAAACTCTTGCTGCAGCAATAATTCGTCTTAGTAAATGGGATGGAGAAAATCCTTTATGGGATCCGATGTGCGGCTCCGGGACAATTCTTTGTGAAGCATTAATGCATTACTGCAGAATTCCTGCACAAAAGCTTCGTAAGAAATTCGGATTTTTTAATTTGCCTGATTTTGACCGCAATGATTGGAATAAAGTAAAAGAAGAATTTGATAGTAAGATCCGTCCCTTGCCAAAAAATATTATTACGAGGAAGTGATAAATCGCAGCAAGCAATAGAAGTTGCAAAAGATAATCTTTCACATCTTCCCTATTCTGATTCTGTTGATCTTTCCGTTAAAACATTTCAGCAGGTAACAGGTTTTGAGAACGGGACTTTAATAACAAATCCTCCTTTCGGTATAAGGCTTGGTAAGATTGAAGAAGTGCAGTCGCTTTATAAAGAGTTGGGCGACTTCCTTAAAACTAATTGTACCGGCACTTCTGCATTTATTTATACAGGCAACCCGGAACTGCGAAAACATATAGGACTTAAAACAACAAGAAGAATTCCTCTTGATAATGGTAAATTGGAAGGAGTGCTTTTACAAATTGATAGCTACGCGGGAAGTAGGAAAAAGAAATGGGAAGAAGAATAATTGGGGGATTGTGAAATTATAGCAAGAGAATAAGAACAATGTATTATTGCGATTCATATCTAACTATTTATATATAGTATAAAGGACAGCATATAAATAACATTTTAGTAGGAGTGCTTCTACAAATTGATAGATACAAAAATAACTCTCTCTAAATCTCTCTCTTATAAAGAGAGAGACTTTTTAACAGATAAACTTCTAATTATTAGTGTTGTCAAGAGATAAAATATAAAGTCAATATCTCAAGTAAGTCCTTCTTTTGACAAGAGAAGGATTAGGATGAGTTCAAAAAGGCAACCCGGAACTACGAAAACATATCGGGCTTAAAACAACGAGACGAATTCCTCTTGATAATGGTAAATTAGAAGGAGTACTTTTACAAATAGATAGTTATAAAGGAAGTAAGAAGAGGAAATGGGAATAAAGTATTTGTTGAAAGATTATTGCTAAAAATATCTATTAGGCGTAAGTTATTAAAGAATTAATCAATAAAGTTAGGAATGCCACAAAAAACACTAGTATATCGAATTTTAATTGCCTCTCCATCAGATTGTATAGAAGAAAGAAAGATATTTCCTGAAGTTATTCGCAGATGGAATGCTTCGAATTCGTTGACAACGAGCGCAATTTTAGAACCTGTATTATGGGAAACACATGCAAATCCAGAATTCGGAAATAGACCACAAGAGTTATTAAATAAACAGCTAATAAATAATTGTGACTTTTTGGTTGGAGCTTTTTGGACGCGATTAGGTACAAATACTGGAAAAGCACCTTCAGGAACCGCTGAAGAAATTGAAGAATTTAGAAAGGCAAATAAACCTATTTTACTATACTTTTCATCTTTACCAATAATTCCTTCTAGTATAAATCAAAATCAATATAAATTATTAGTTGAATACAAACATAAATTAGAGGGAGATGGAATAATATTTAATTATGATTCATTAGAAGATTTAAGAAATCTATTTTCTGGGCATCTTGCATCTAAAATGAGTTCAATACATAAAACTTATACAATAGAATTTGATTTAGAAGAAGAAAATGAAAAAATAAAAAAGATAAGAGAACTTGAATTATATAAAAGTAATATTTCAAGTTCGGTTAGAAAATTAAAGGCAGAATGGGAACTTGAAAGTGATACCTACCCTCAAACTTTTGAGTTGAATGAATCAGCTTATATTCTGGATAGAGCTATATCAGAATTTCTGGATTATAAGTCCCAAATAATAAGTGATACCGGGACTGAATTAACTCAAAAAATAAATGAAATTCTAAAAAGATTGAAAATATTTAAGAAGTAGTACAAATCGAATGGATAGTAGTTTTTCTGATGAAAGGTATTTTAAAGAGGGAAATGACATAATAGTCATTTTAGAAACATTACCTTTAATCTTAGATGAAATTATTAAGGATTTAAAAAACGAATAGTTGTTCATTTCAACCTATAACCTTCTTCAATTAACATCCACCTCATCAAAGAGAAAGAATTTTTTTATCATATCCAAGTCCCGTTAGGGACTAAATATTTATAGAAAAAGTATTATCACTGTAGATTGCATAAAGTCCCTTAGGGACGAAATAGGAGATAAATATGGCAAACACATTTACACAAATTTATCTTCATCTTGTTTTTGCTGTGCAAAACAGAATCTCTCTGATTCAACCGGAATGGAAAGATGAATTATATAAATACATAACCGGAATTGTTCAAAATAACAGTCATAAATTAATTGCAATAAACGGAATGCCTAATCATCTTCATATTGCTGTTGGTTATAAACCTCATCAATTAATTCCTGATTTGCTTCAGGATATAAAAGGAGATTCATCTAAATGGATAAATGAAAAAAAATTTGTTAGAGGAAAATTTATATTGGCAGGAAGGTTACGGTGCTTTTTCTTTTTCGCATTCGCAAATTGATCAGGTTGTTAAATATATTAATAATCAGGAACAGACATCATAAAAGACAGACATTTCAGGAAGAATATTTACAGTTATTGAAAAAATATGATATTCCTTATGATGAAAAATATATTTTGGGATATAGATGTCTGAATAGTTCTATTTCGTCCCTACGGGACTTTGATATTGTTTTTGGTTATGTATTTCTATAAATATTTTGTCCCTAAAGGGACAATCCTAATAGCAGTGAACATTTGATAATGTTAAATTAGTCTGCTTAAAGTCAGATAAAAAGAATTATTTTCCGTCGAAGCTTTGCCTCGTAGAGACAAGTAAAGACTGATAGTTATAAGGTAAGATAAAATAAGATTGAAAATATTATATAGACATTGTCACTTTAATAGACTAAGTAGTAAATACAAGAAATCAGTATATTTTTCTTAATCATCTGACTATTTTATTTATATTTAAATTGTACTTGCACAATAATTTCAAACAAAATAAATAATGAGTGAATACAGAATAAATAAAGTACTCTTTAAAATTCTTAATCCGAATATCAAAATTTGGTTATCTGATGATCAACAACCTGGGTTTCACAAAAAGAGTATTCAAGTTTTTAGAAATATTACTTTGCCCGGAAAATTAAAAAGTTTATCACATTTATATTTCTCGTTTAATGCAAATACAAATGTCCAAGAATTTTAGTTCGATCTTGAACAAAATAAGTATTTTTTGAAGCCATATATATTCTCTTTGTTGAGTGATTTTTTTAAGAGAAAATAAAGTACCAACAACGATAAATTTTATCAATGGGATTCAAATTTGGCAATATATTGCAGCCGATTATAAAACTTTAACTTATGATCGTTTTACCATTAGACAAATTAATTCTTCAAATATTCATAAACTTGAATTATTAATTTCTTACGATGGGAAATCACACGTAACAAAAAAGCCTTTATCAGAATTCGATATTAGCCTCAAGTTTACAAGGTATTTCCAAGGTAATGAAATATTTCAAGTGAAAGATTCCCAGTTATCTAGACCAGATCAAATATTCCCAGTCCTAAGTGCTCAGATGAAAAAAAGAACTTGGAATCCCATTTAGTGTTTCCATATTAAAGAATACTTATTTGGATTATTACAAAAAAATATCTGCTTTTTATGACACTTATTTAAAAAGTAAGACTATTGCTAATAATATAATATTTTATTCAGAAGGGTTTGCTCAGATTGATGAAACTAAAATTTTAAGAACAAAAAAAATTTCAAACTATCTGAGGTTTAACGGGAACAATGATTATAACATTTTTAGCGGGCTAAAGAACTATGGACCTTTTAAAGTCCCCCCAACAGATAACCTTCGTTTTATTTTTATTTATAAAAAAAATGAAAACCATCGAAATGCAGCAAATCAACTTTATCTTGCTTTCAAAAATGGTTTAGCAAATAATTTTCCTGGTTTAAAGGATTATATAAGAGTTAATTTTGAATTAGCAAACGTAAACAAAATTATTCTGGAATCAGACGATCCCTCAAAAGAATTAGAAGAAAAGTTGAAATCCTATCAAATGGAAGAAGGGAAGAAATATTTTGCAATCTATTTGACAAATCATAAACGATTCGATGAGTTATAAAATAATGAGGACGAATATTACAAGGTTAAATTCGTTTTACTTCAAAAAGAAATTTTATCACAATTTATATATTATAAAAATGTTAACGATTCTAATTTCAAATTTCATTTGCCAAATATTGCTGTAGCAATATTGGCTAAACTAGGCGGGATCCCTTGGAAATTAGATACATTTACCTCTGAAAATATGGTTATTGGATTCGGCGTAAAGAGACTTGATGATAATACTTACTTAGGCAATACTCTTTTGTTTTAAAAGATGATGGAGAGTTTTACAAATTCGAAGCATATCAAAAAGACAATATTCAAACAATTGGGGACGCTCTGAGGGACAGTATAAACAAGACAATTACTCAGGCTCACCTTAATCCTAATAAACTTATAATTCACTACTATAAAACTTTAAGCGATAAAGAGGCAGAAGAAATCGAAAGGGTATTAAAAGATGTCAATTTGGATATTCCATTTATTGTACTAACTATTACCGATAGAAAGAGCAAAGATTACGTATTCTTTGATATTTTATATAAAGATATTATGCCTGTTAGCGGAACTATCATTGAAATAAAAAACAAAACAGAATATCTTCTAGCTAATAACGAGAGACATAGTGAAACCCAACTTTATGCAAATTGAAAGTTTCCGTTCCCCTTAAAAATTAAAATAAACAAACCTAATAATACCATTTACGATGTTTTTGATATAAAAGAACTATTAGATCAAGTATATAGCTTTTCCAGAATATATTGGAAAAAGTATCAATCAAATCTGTCTACCAGTTACAATAGCCTATTCCAAAATAGTTGCTCGACTTAGCAGCACATTTCCCGGGACATAAATTGCCAGAAAAAGATATGGCTCACTCAAATCTTTGGTTCTTATGAGTCTTAGTGAACTATTTCAAAAGACAGTATTTCTCTTAGGAGCAGGCGCATCACTAAATGCGGGTTGTAAAATGTCTAAAGATATGTTGGAGGAATTAGGTAAAGAAATTAATCAAATCCCTAATGATGATAAAGTATACGGGGTTTATAAACAAGGATTCAGAGAACTCTACAAAGTAATAAAGTCTTCTCTTTATTATCAATCTTCTTATAAAGGGATTAGTGTTGAAAACGAAAAGTTTTATACACCAAATATTGAAGATTTTATCTTAATACTTAGAAAAATTCTCAATAAGGATTTGATAATACCTGAACCTTTAGTTGGAAGTTGGAGCGAAAAACTCTTGCTACTAGAGGTAAAATATCCAAATATCTTTAATCAATATCTTAATTTTATTTATCAAAGTGTGGTTCAGTGGTTAACACCATCCAATTTTGATTCCGCAAACATTTTACTAACCCCCATAAAAACTCTTCTTGAAGAAACAAATGATGAAGAATATTTCATAAATTTTTTCACACTTAATTATGATTTAGTTTTTGAAAATGTTTTTAATTCAGAAAATGCAAAGCCTCTAAATAATGGTTTCACTAATAATAATTGGGAACCGACTAGCTTTGATATACCACAAACAAAAATTAATTTATTTAAGATACACGGTTCACTCGATTGGTATTGCAAAAATGACGAAACACGTTCATTGCCAAACTATGAAATAGCTTTTAATAAATTAGAGCCGGAGGAGAGAAAACCCCATCTGATTTTAGGTTACGAAAATAAACTTTTTTCGGTTGACCCTTTTTTTACATTGCTGCAGAATTTTATAAGGAAGTTAGAAGAAGCTAGTCTTGTGGTTGTGATTGGATATAGTTTTTTTGATGCTTATTTAAATAATATTCTAATTAAATTTTTAAATAGTAGTGAGAATAAGAAACTATTTATTGTTGATCCACGCTTCTCCTCAGAAGAAACCCCAGAAGATAAATTCACTGTTTATCTAAAACTTATTCAATCAGATACTTCATCTCTCAATATAGATAATTATAAAATATTACCATCATCAAAAGTATTATTTTATAAAAAACAAGAACCAAATAAAGCAGGCACATTAGAATTTTATTCCGAATATTTTGCTAACAAATGTGCAAAGTTAAAGGAGTTATATCATAAACTAGGGAAACTGGAAGAACCGTTTTAAAATGAATACTTAAAATAATAAGCATTTCTATTTAAACTTATTCTTCTTCCTCTCCAACTCCTCCCATCTCTCACAAAGCTTTTTCACTTTCTCTATTGCTAAATGTCTTTTCAACTCTTTAAACTCTTGATTTGGCAATTTCCCTGGTTTCTTTCTCACCAATATCTTACAAATTACTTTTGTACCTTAATAAGACATGAAAATTCTTTTAACAGGCGCTACAGGATATATCGCTCAAAGACTACTTCCGATTCTTATAAATAATGGACACGAGGTTATTTGCTGTGTTCGTGATAAAAGTAGAATGGACTCAAACAAATACCCTGCAGATAAAGTAAAAATTATTGAAGTAAATTTCTTGAACAATGAGACACTGCATAATATTCCCGAAGATATTGATGCAGCTTACTACCTGATCCACTCAATGTCAGTCAGCAGTGATGAGGATTTTGAAAAGCTCGAGACAATTTCTGCAAATAATTTTAAAAACAGACTACAGCAAACAAAAGTAAAACAGGTTATCTACTTAGGTGGAATCGTTAACGAAGATAAACTTTCAAAGCATTTGAAATCCAGGAAAAATGTTGAATATATTCTTTCCTCCGCATCATTTAGTTTTACATCTTTAAGAGCCGGTATAATTGTAGGGTCAGGCAGCGCTTCATTTGAAATTATTCGTGACCTGGTAGAAAAGTTACCTGTAATGATCGCACCAAGATGGCTGGAAACAAAATCACAGCCAATAGCAATTAAGAATGTAATAGAATTTCTCAGTGGTGTTTTATTAAACGAAAAAACTTTTGGTAAAACTTATGACATCGGCGGACCTGATATTCTTACATACAAAGAAATGCTGTTGAGGTTTGCTGATGTAAGAAAATTAAAAAGAAGAATTTTTATTGTTCCTGTAATGACTCCTAAACTGTCATCATACTGGCTTTATTTTGTTACTGCCATTTCCTACAGCCTGGCAAAAAACCTGGTTGACAGTATGAAAGTTGAAGTTATTTGCAGTGAAAATAATTTGAAAGATTTACTGGGAATTACACTAATTAATTATGATAGCGCCATCAGAGATGCTTTTAAGAAAACAGAACAGCAGCAGGTTATTTCAAGCTGGAAAGATGCTTTAACCAGCAGCAAATTAGTTGAAGGATTATCTCACTTCGTTGAAATACCGACACATGGATGCTATAAAGACATAAGAGTTATGGAATTAAACAACCTGGAAGAAACTTTAAAGAAGATTTGGTCAATTGGCGGCACAAACGGCTGGTATTATGCAAATTGGCTTTGGGCAATAAGAGGATTTCTTGATAAATTATTTGGAGGTGTAGGAATACGAAGGGGGAGAAAAAATCCTGTAGATATTTCTGCAGGTGAATCTCTGGATTTCTGGAGGGTTCTGCTTGCCGATAAAGAACAAAGAAGATTACTTTTATATGCTGAAATGAAATTACCCGGTGAAGCCTGGTTGGAATTTAAAATTGAAAACAATAAATTATTTCAAACAGCTACATTTCGTCCACTGGGACTTTTAGGTAGAATTTATTGGTATAGCCTTCTCCCATTTCATGGATTTATTTTTGGTGGTATGAGCAAAAAAATTGCAATGTAAGCTTAATAGTAAAAGTTATAGATGGCTTTAGCAGCAGAATTTAGAATATAATGTGGCAAAAGTCTTTTTTCTCTTTTTTATTATTCAGTTGGCTAAAGCCAACTGCAATGGAAACCTTACTTCTCTATTTGTATCAGTTGCTAAAAAGACAATAACAATTTTAAATAATTTATTATAATTGCAGTCAGCTTTAGCTGACTGATTGGAATTGGAAAACATAATTGGCTTTAGCCACATTATTTCGCTTGAAAATAGAATTTATATTAAGAAAGCTCTTCTTTCTTCCTCTCCAATTCCTCCCATCTTTCATAAAGTTTTTTTACTTTTTCTTTTGCTTCTTCAAGTTGCGAGTTAAGTTCGTTTGTCTGCTCTGCATATTTCTGATAAAAATCTGGAGATGTGAAATATCTTTTCAATTCTTTCAACTTCCGATTCAGCGATAACTATTTTTTCTTCTATCTGTTTAAGTTCAAGTGCATCTTTATAGCTTAGCTTTTTTGGTTTGGATTTAGTTTGAGATGAAATAGCAGCAGGTTCTTTCTTTTCTTTAGGCTTTAGGTCTTCACTCTCTTGTATACGCTGTTTTCTTTTTTCAATGTAATAATCATAATCACCTTCGCTGTAATAAATCTCCCTGTTCCCTTCCAAAGCAAGTATGCCGTTGCAAACTCTGTTAAGGAAATACCTGTCGTGACTAACAACCACAACACATCCCTCAAAAGATATTAGCGCTTCCTCAAGTATTCTTAAAGTCGGCAGATCGAGATCGTTTGTAGGTTCATCGAGCATAAGAAAATTTCCGCCGCGGGATAAAATCTTTGCAAGTGTAAGCCTGCTTTTTTCGCCA
Source organism: uncultured Ignavibacteria bacterium (assembly GCA_963727535.1). Lineage (GTDB taxonomy): Bacteria > Bacteroidota > Ignavibacteria > Ignavibacteriales > Ignavibacteriaceae > RBG-16-34-14. The sequence goes on along the minus strand of CAVSGR010000001.1, from coordinate 187,932 downwards.
CCGGAAAGTTTACTCACTTCCGTATTTATCCTGTCATCAGTAAAAAGAAAACGCCTTAAGTATGTCCACACACTCAATTGCTGCCTGCCGAATTTAATAACCTCACTTCCCTCGCCAATCGCTTTGATAACTGTATCATCATCATTTAAATGCAGCCGTGCCTGGTCCACATAATTAAATTCCGTTGTTTCACCGATTTCAATTTTACCTGTAGTGGAAGCTAACTCTCCCAGAATAATTTTAAGCAGAGTTGTTTTACCGGCGCCATTATCTCCTACTACCCCAATTTTCTTTCCGGGTTCAAAATTAAAATTAAATCCTTCAAACAGAATTTTATCCCCGAGCTTAATTCCCACATTCTTAAGTTCAACAACTTTTTTACCCAAACGTTCAGATGGAGGAATAATCAATTCAACATCGAGTTCTACTTCATCCTTTGTCTGCGAAGAGACTTCATAAAAATTATCAAGCCTGCTCTTGGCTTTTGTTCTTCTTGCTCTCGGTCCTCTTCTAACCCATTCGAGTTCACGCCTTAAAAAGAGCTGACGCTTACGCTCTTCAACTTCTTTAACTGTCTGCCTCTCAGTTTTGTTAATGAGATACTCAGTATAATTTCCCTGGTGAGAATAAAATGTACCTGAAGAGAGTTCAACAATTCTGTTTGCTATTCTATCGAGAAAATAACGGTCGTGTGTAACAAATATGCATGTTCCCTTATAGCCAGCAAGAAAGTTCTCCAACCATTCGATTGATTTTGTATCGAGATGGTTTGTAGGCTCGTCAAGGATTAATAAATCAGGTCTGGAGATTAATGCACGGCAAAGAGCAACACGTCTTTTTTCTCCACCTGATAAAGCCGGGAATTTCTCTTTTGATATCCGGGGCATCCAAAGAATTTGCAAGAATACCAATTCTCTTTTCAAGGTTCCATGAATCCATTCGCAATATTGTTTCTTCAAGATGATGTTTGTTTGGTGCATCGAAAGGAGTATGTTCATATTCTTTAATTAAATCTGTTTCAGTCTTAGCCCCATCAAGAATATTTTCATATACATTTTTAGATTCATTTAAAGTGAATTCCTGTGATAGAAACCCTATAACAAGATTTTTCTTTTTAGCCACTTCTCCTGAATCGGGAGGCATTAAACCTGAAATGATTTTGAGAAAAGTAGATTTGCCGGCTCCATTTCTTCCGACCAATCCTATCCGGTCCCCTTCGTGCACACTTAAAGATGCTTTATCCAAAACGATTTGTTCGCCGAAATGAACTTCTAATTCAAGCGCGGTTAAAATAACAGGAGTAACGTTATCTGCCATGATTTCCTAAAATTGAGGAGTAAATATACATCTGTAAAAGCTAACTAATCATTTAATTATTATTTATTCAATTTCCGCTTTCGCAGGACAGATTTGAATAATAATTTCATATTTTTAAACTGTATAAAGAAATATGTAAATATTTTTATTAACAAAAATGAAAAACACAAATAACTATAAAGAACTGTTCGAATTAGATAAAGAAATAACTTATCTCAACTGTTCAAGCATGTCTCCACTTCTTAAATCAGTTAAAGAAGCGGGAATAAGTGCACTGGAAAGAAGAGCCAAACCCTGGAAATTAACTGACAAAGATTGGTTTGAAAATGCAGAAGTTTTAAGAAGTAAGGCTTCTAAAATATTTCAAACTTCGGAAGATAATATTGCAATTATTCCTTCTGCGAGTTATGGACTGGCAACTGCATCAAAGAATCTTAAAGTAAAAGCTGGTAAATCAATAATTGTAATCGAGGATCAATTCCCTTCGAATTATTATGTGTGGGATGAACTTTCTAAAAAGCTCGGATTGAAAATCCTCACTGTTAAGAAACAAAATGATAAATTGCTGACAGATAATATTTTAGAAAATATAAATTCTGAAACAGGAATTGTCGCAATTCCAAACTGCCACTGGATGGATGGTTCACTAATAGATTTAGAAAAAATAAGTGAAGCTGTTAAAACCGTTAATGCTCATTTGGTTTTGGACCTGAGCCAGTCTTTAGGTGCCTTACCTATAAATATCAGTAAAATCGATCCAGACTTTGCAGTCTCAGTTGGTTATAAATGGATGCTGGGTCCCTACAGTTTAGGTTATATGTATGTTTCACCCAGATGGCAGGATAAAGGCGAACCGTTAGAACAAAATTGGAGCATACGAAAAGGAAGTGATGATTTTGCTAAACTCACAGGTTACACAACAGAATATAAAACCGGTGCAAGAAAATTTGATATGGGAGAATACGCACAGTTCAATACTTTACCAATGTCTATAGCAGCTTTAGATCAGATATTTAAATGGGGAATTGAAAATATTCAATCTAATATAAAAGTGTTAACGGATATTATTTCTGAAAATCTCAGTAAAGATAAAGATTATCAGAAAGCTTTAACTCCAAATGCGGGACACATTATTTCAGTCCCCATTGGGAATCGAAGTATTGAATCACTTAAAAAGAAATTGTCCGAGAATAAAATCTTTGTCAGTATCAGAGGTACTAATATCAGGATCTCGCCGCATTTGTATAATGATGCTTCAGATATAGACAGATTATTAGGGTGTTTGCATTAATATGTCAGTCTGAGCCTGTCGAAGACTGTCACACTTCGACAAGCTCAGTATGACAGCAGGTACTAACTTAGTTTATAGGATATGTGGTTTTATTAGCGTATCTTGATTGATAGTGATTTTTAAAAGTATGCCTTCATTCACTCATACCTCTTTGACTGCAGATTTTTAACAAATCTTAATTTTACAAACTGCTGTTTTAAAACACTCCCTATTACCGGGAAGTTTTAACCCGGCAAAATAGTCCGGCTTCGGCTATGCCCTTGCCGGGACAAGAAAGAAAATATGTCATTCGAAAATCTGAATCTGATTAAACCTTTACAAACAGCCTTAGCTAACGAAGGTTATACAATACCGACACCAATTCAACAACAGGCAATTCCTGTAATACTGGAGAGAAAGGATCTTCTCGGCTGTGCACAAACAGGCACAGGCAAAACAGCCGCATTCGCTATTCCAATTTTACAAATTCTATCTGAAGAAAAAGAAACCGGCAAATCAAAAAGAACAATAAAAGCTTTGATCATTGCTCCTACAAGAGAACTGGCAGTTCAGGTTGGAGAAAGTTTTAATGCCTACGGGAAATACACAGGTTTAAAAACTGCAGTTATTTATGGCGGAGTTTCGCAATATCCTCAAACAGACAAATTAAGACGCGGAGTTGATATTCTTGTTGCTACACCGGGGAGACTTCTCGATCTTATAAATCAAAATTATGTTAAGCTTTCTCATATAAAGCTGCTTGTACTTGATGAAGCAGACAGAATGCTTGATATGGGTTTTATTGTCGATGTAAAAAAAATATTGGAAAAACTTCCTGAGAAAAAGCAGTCATTGTTCTTTCTCGGCAACAATGCCTCCGGAAATTGTAAAGCTTTCTAACAAAATCTTAAATGATCCGGTAAAAATTGAAATCGCTCCTGAAACAAAAACTGTTGAAGCAATTAAACAGGCAGTTTATTTCGTTTCCAAATCTGACAAAAAGAAATTGCTTATTCATATTTTGAAGAATGATAATGTTTCTTCTGCTCTTGTATTCACCAGGACAAAACGTGGTGCAGATATAATTTCCCGTTATTTAAATGATGCTAAGATCAATACTGATGCTATTCACGGGAACAAATCTCAGGGCGCAAGACAGCGCGCATTAAATAATTTCAAATCTCAGAGAACAAGAGTTCTTGTTGCGACAGATATTGCATCACGAGGAATCGATATTGAAAAATTATCTCACGTATTTAATTATGATATTCCGGATTTTTCTGAATTATATATTCATAGAATCGGAAGGACAGGACGCGCAGGTTTAAGCGGAACGGCACTCTCCTTCTGCGATTCAGAAGAGAGATACTATCTTAAAGAAATAAACAAACTTATTAAAATCCCTATACCTGTTATTGAAGATCATCCATACAAATTAGAAATAAACTTAGAAAGAACTGAAAACCGGGGCGCTCATACATTCAGAAAGAAATCAGGAAGTGGAAGCAAGTCTGGTTCATTCAGATTCTCAGGTAATAAAAATAAGAGATGGGACAGAAAACCTAAAAGTATAAAAGGAAAAGGCTAATACAATGGAAGGCACAAAACGTTTTGATGTTCAGCATGGAGCTCATGTTAAGATCGTATTAAAAGAAGACCAACAAAGCGGCAAACTTACTGAAGGATATGTTGAAGACGTTCTTACAAAATCAATAGAACATTCACACGGAATAAAAGTCCGTCTTGTTACCGGCGAAATAGGACGAATAAAAGAAATGATGAATTAAGATTATCCGTGTGTGTACTTTAATATCTCGGCTCTCTCAATCGTAATCAATCCTCCACTGTTGGAGGATTCGAAAATCTGATCAACTATTGGAATGAACTTCTCTATCTTTTCTGTTTCGTCAACAATTTCAATTGTTAAAGGAAGATCTTCGGAAAGTCTTAAAATTTTTGCCGTGTGAATTCTGCTCTTTCCTCCATAACCCATAATTCCCTTAAAGACCGTTGCACCCGCAAGTTCATTCTCTCTTGCTGCCAACACTATCCTTTCATAAACAGGAATGTTCCCTGTTTTGTCACTCTCCCCAACGAAAATTCTAAGAAGTTTTGCTTCGCCTTTAATTTGCATAACAGTTTAAATTATTTTTGAAACAATATAAGCTAAAAATACTCCTGCTAAACATAACGCTATACTTAAGATAACATTTATTGATGCAAGAAGATATTCAGAATCCCTGATAAGATTAAAAGTCTCAAGTGAAAATGTAGAAAAAGTTGTGAAACCACCGCAGAATCCTATTGTTAGAAAAATCCTTAACTGGTTGTTCAGTAATTCTTTTTCATCAAACACAAAGATGAGAAGCCCGATAATAAAACTTCCTAAAATATTTACAGCAAGAGTTCCGTAAGGAAATACTGCCGGGAAATATTTATAAACAAGATTGGAAATCCAATATCTTCCGGCTCCCCCGATTGCCGCACCTAATGAAACTATCAAATAATTAATCATTTACTTTTTAACCAATCACAAATTAAATCGATTGCGTCTATAGTATTGCCGCAATAAGTTTTAAGAAAATTTTGATCAATTTCCTTTTCAGATTCTACCTGCTCTGATGCCGACAATGCTTTTACACCATCAAAATCGACATAAGCAATTCTTGCAGTTAGTTCATTCTCAGGCCTGCCGAAAGAAATTCCCGGCAGTATTGCAACTCCCGTTTCCTCAAGAAGCTTGTGAGCTAATTCAAATCCAGTAGAAATATCTTTCTCTGCAAGTTTATCTTTAAATGAACTAAAGTCAGCAAATAAATAAAAAGCACCGTCAGGTTCGGGAACATCGACTCCAATATTTCTTAGTTTTGTAACTATTAGTTTTGCAAGCCGTCGCAGAATAATCCGGCAATTCCATAAATAATTTTCAATTTTAACTCCGCCAATAAAAGCTCTTACAGCAGCGTATTGAATAGGTGCACTCGTAGCAGTAAACGTTTCGCTTGCTACTGCAGCCATAGCATTGAGCAGCCATCTTAATGAACGTGGAAATGTGAATGTGCCCAAACGCCATCCTCCCGCTCCGCACCATTTACTTAGTCCGCCACTAATTATTGTTCCTTCAGGATAAAATCTTGCAATTGAAACATGTTTACCACGGTGATGAAGTTCACCATAAATTTCGTCAGATAACAAGATAATCTTATGGTTAAAAGCTACCTTAGCAATTGCCTTCAGCTCTTCTATTGTGTAAGTCATACCGCTTGGATTGGAAGGATAATTTAGAATTACAATTCTCGGTTTAGCAGGATCCTGTTTACAGTGAGTTAAAAGTTCCTCCGCAGTAAGTTTCCAGTTATTTTCTTTGTGAGTAGGAAGCCATCTTACGTGTCTACCGATAATGTGAGCTTGAGGTGCATAAGAAACCCAGCTTGGAGTTGGAATGACAAGATCACCATAATATACAAGCTGAAGAAGAAACATTAATTCTTTTGAACCGGGACCAATCAAAACATCTTCGGCATCATGGTTTATTCCCTGTGATCTTCTGTGATAATCTGCAACAGCTTCTCTCAATTGAAACAATCCTTTAACAGCAAGATAATCTTTTTGGTGAGCATTGACTTTTAAAGCATCAACAACAGATTGTGGAACAGGAAAAGGCGACTGACCGAGTCCAAGCTTGTAAACCTGTCTTCCTTCTTTTCTTAGTAAATCACATTTTTCATTTATTGCGAGAGTTGCAGATAAAGGTAGTCCCCTCACGTTTAAATTCAGGTTTATGTCGGGAGAATTATTTTTACGTCTGCCCATCTGGGAAAATTATTATCAAAGTTATACTAAAGATAATGTTTTTAGGAAAAATTTCAATGATGGACAGTTAAAAAAAGAGCCTTAACAATAATTAAGGCTCTTGAATTGAACTTGTTTTAACCTTCGAGGGTTATTAAGTGAAAGCTACGATTTAACCTCGAAAGTTTTCACTTTTGAAATACCATTTTCCCTGCAACCTGCTGGTCACCCACACGTAATACATATAAATAAATACCGCTTGCTACAACCGTACCGTTTTCCATAGTTGCATTCCATTTAACAAGATAATTACCTGTTGGCAAAACATCATTCACCAATGTTTTAATTTTCCTTCCCTGTATATCATAAACAGTCAACTCAGCTAAAGAGCTTGTAAGTTTATTGGGAATAGAAAAATTAATAATCACATTAGGGTTAAATGGATTTGGATAACTTTTAACTGCTAAATAAGATTCCGGAATTACGTGGTTATTTGGATCATCAGAAACAGAAGTTATAAGTGTTGCTCCTGTTCCTTTACTATTTCCTGAATTATCTGCAAGATAAATGTTAACCCAATCAGGTCTCAGAGATAAATTCAAATATGTTTCATCCCATTCAGAATCCGTTAATCTTTCAAAATTATTGGAAGTATATTCATAATAACTTAGAACCGGACCTACAAAAGCAGTTAGCTGTCCATCTGTCATTTCAGTTACCCATACACCAAGATTTACCAGGCCGGTTCCCACATGAGGTATCCAACCGACAACATTACCCGCGCAATCTGTCGGTACAGTATGAATATCAGCGATTATATTATTAGCTTTTAATAAGCCTTCGTAATCGTGAAAAACATCTTCGTAAAATAAACTTATGTACCATCCATTATAAGGAGGACCCGACACGCACCCCCCTCCTCCAGGGTTATCAAAAACTATGTCCTTTAAAAATTTTATCTCGGTAGAATCCAATAGTGTTCCATTAAGTTCATTCTCAGATATTGAGGCTAACGTTGCAGATATATCTTCCAAAGAATTAAAATAATTAAGAACCATCTGGGAATAATTCATATCTTTAAATTTGTTATAACCGATTTCGGCAATTGTTTTTAAGTTTAAATATAATTGAGGAAATGGCTCAACATAGCCATAAGGATAAGAACAGGTTATGATGCCTCCAGTGTAGGACTGCTTCGCATATAAAAGATTATCATGCCTTAGTTGTGCCCACGATGCAAGCTGAGTATTCATTTTCTCCTGCCAGAATGCAGCGGTTTGCATAAAAGCAGGTAAGTTTTCTCTTTCCGATGGAGGATTCATACTCCTGATGTTACCAAGCCAGGCATTGTATAAAGTTGAACTCCAGAAATTGGAATCGTAAGAATCTATAAGATATCTTAAAGCCGCAATATTAGATGAATAATGATATTGGTCTAGTTCAGGAACCAGCAATTGTGCAGCCGCATCATTGCCAAGAGAAAACAAAACATCTAGAGTTGAAGGAAATAATCTACAGACTTTCTCATCATTATATTTAATTTTATCATAAACAACTGAACCGGTAACATAAGAATCAATTATGAATCTTTGTCCAAAGAGTAAAAATGAAGATGCCGGAATAATTGAATCCGGGGCGAGAGGGTCGCTTAAAAGGATTTGTGACAGAATAAGCTGGTAAGCAAAGCTCTGGTTCTTCAATGTATCCTGGAATCCTACAATCTTAACACTATCAAGAAAATCTGAAGCTTTGGTTATTCCAACTGCATCTTTTAATAATTGAATATTTGGTAAAGTTACATTATCACTCTTCCCAACAAAGAACTGAAGGATATCTTCTACTTCATCATAAAGAGAACGAACGGAAGCGAGATCAAAAAGTTCATTTATAAGAAATGCATCTATAGTTTGTCTCTCGATGTCCTCAAATGTTTGGGCAGGACACTCTTGCGGAACTGAACGAGGAGTCGAAAGATAAATTTCTATTCTGCCAAGCCACATCATAACCTTGAAATATTTTTTTAATTCGGGATATTGATCAGAATCATAATGTCCTCTTGGTTTAAACTGGCTCCAATCCATTAGCCTGCAATCATCAGAAAATAAAGTATAAGTTTTATAACCCTCTTCACTGTTTATTTCATTGATTATATCGTCTACTACAGCATTGTTTTCAGAATAATAAGCCGTTGCAGTTTCATTGAACAACCTTCTTGGAACAGTTAAATAAACATCAACATCTTTAAGCATCTGCAACATATCAGGATTTGATGAATACAAATTTTGTAGCTGAGACATCTGAGCAGACAGCCCATTAAGAATGTTTTCAACTTTGTCTATCAAAATATTCAACTCAACATCCATAAGAATTCTATCAAAAGAAATATGAAACGCATGAAGTATTGCATCTGTTGAAACAAAAACAGGAAGATCTGCATGATAGATTTCCAGAAAAGCTCTGCCAAACGATTCCTGTGAAAGTCTCTCACTTACCATAAAACCATATTTCTGAATTAGGCTCTTTTCGTAGCCTGTCAGATAAAGTTTAGTGGCAATGGTATCAAAGTACAAGGCATCACTATAATTAACATTAATATTATTTTTGAAACCCCCGGCATCATACATTTCAAGAAGCTGGGGCGAATTCATATTCTGATGGCTTTGGAGAAATTGTTTGTACTGCTCAGTGTTAAAATCTGATTGAGCATTCAGGTATATAAACGGAGTGATTAAAAGAAAAGAAATAATTCCCAGTAAAGTTTTCATAAGTCCTCCCTAGACTTTGAATTAAAGGTAAGGAATTAAGGAAATTTTATCAATTAACAATCGGCAAGTATTAACAAGCATAAAACAAAAAAGCCCCGATAAAATTATCGAGGCTTAAGAGTGACCCCAACGGGATTCTGCCAAAGGCATTCCTTCGGAAGAACCCATATTACTGCCGATTCAATTCCTTTTAAAAACAAAAAAGCCCCGATAAAATTATCAAGGCTTAAGAGTGACCCCAACGGGATTCGAACCCATATTACCGCCGTGAAAGGGCGGTGTCCTAACCATTAGACGATGGGGCCAGGTTAAAACAAAATTTATAATGAACAATTACAAATTAACAATTAAAATTGATTATTCATCACTAATTATCAATTAGTATTGGCAAGGGTGAGCGATGGGGATTGAACCCACGACCCCCAGGGCCACAACCTGGTGCTCTAACCAACTGAGCTACGCTCACCATCTTTAATTAACAATGAACAATTAAGAATTTAAAATGTATAATCTTTAAAAGAAAATTAGCGATTCAAAACCCGTGTACGCCCGAGTGGACTCGAACCACTAACCTACAGCTTAGAAGGCTGTTGCTCTATCCGATTGAGCTACGGGCGCTCATCATTAAATAATGAACAGTTAACAATTTACAATGAACAATTTTTTAAAATTCAATTGTTAATTATTCATTGATAATTGTTAATTAGATGTCGGGGCGGCAGGATTCGAACCTGCGACCTCCTGCTCCCAAAGCAGGCGCGATGAACCGGGCTACGCTACGCCCCGTGTTTTCAAAATTAGTAAGAACTGCGCCATAAGAATCCCAAGAAGGATGTTAAATATATCCTATTATGGCTAAATAATCAAAGAATCCTGCAGATCAATATTTCCGCATAATTGTTTATTCCACAATACTTTAGGTTTTATCTGAAATCATTCTTCCCTAAATTAGTTTCCAATTAAAGAAAAATAAAACTTTTGCTAATGCCTTCAGTTCCTTTTTTTATTTCAAAGCGATATATCTTTTCAAAAAGGGATTCCCGTTTTATTAATCTCATTTCTATAATTTCGATTACCGGAATTTCGTTAGGTGTCGCAACTTTAATAATTGCATTAAGTATTCTTAATGGATTTGAACAAACGATAACGAATAAAATTGTTGATTTTGATTCTCATATAAAAATTACTTCTTACAGAAATAATCTTCCGGATTACCACAGAATTCAGCCAATCATAAAAAATATGCTCGGAAGGTACGCTATTTATGTGAATCCTTCTGCCTCGAATCTTGGAATAATAGGAACAAAAAAAATTAAAGAAGGAGTAAATATAAAAGGTATCGATTCTTCAGATAATTGGAACGGAATTAAAGAAACCATTATCAAGGGAAAATTTGATCTTGGTGAAGGAAAGATCATTATCGGGAAAAAGTTAGCAAACAAGCTTCGTATAAAAGTCGGAGATAGGGTTACTCTCTTTGCTCTGAAAAATAATCAACTTCCTTCAGCAGAAAATTTCCCAAATGTTGCACAATATTTTGTAAGCGGAATATTTGAAAGTGGTATGGCGGAATATGATGATCTTATTGCTTATATATCATTAAAAGGTGCCCAGGATCTTTTCAGCATCGGCGATAACATAAATGGCTACGATATTAAATTAAATAATATTTCTAAAATTGATAGTCTGGCAAAAGTTCTCTCTGTAAAACTTCGTTATCCTCACGCAATTAGAACAATTTATCAGACACATAGAAATATTTTTACATGGATTAATCTGCAAAAAGAACCTGTTCCAATTGTACTGGCATTAATAATTATTGTTGCAGTATTTAATATTATCGGAACACTTTTAATGATTGTGCTGGAGAAAACGAGTTCAATCGGAATATTAAAATCACTTGGAGCAAAAAGGAAACAGATTATTTCAATCTTCGTTTACCAGGGAATTTTTCTTGCACTTGCTGGAATTATAATTGGAAATGTTCTTGCATTTGCAATCACAATAATACAGTTGAAATTCAATATTATATCACTTCCCTCTTCTGTTTATTTTGTTACTACGGTGCCGATAAAAATATCACCCGAAGTTTTCATTTTAGTTTCTTTGCTTACACTTTTACTCTGTTTTCTGGCAAGCGTAATTCCAAGTTACATCGCATCGCGGATTCAACCTGTTAATTCATTAAGGTTCAGATAATGTCATTCGAATCGTTTGTTGCAAAAAGATATCTTGTTTCAAAACATAAAATTAATTTTATAACGGTTATCTCTATTATTTCTGTCGCAGGAATTACAATCGGTGTTGCTGCTTTAATTGTCGTACTTTCTGTTTTTAATGGTTTCGGCAGTTTGGTTACATCTTTTTTAATGAACTTTGATCCGGATGTCAGGGTTGAGATGATATCTGCAAATGCAAATCAGGAACAACTTGAAAATCTCCTTAAATCAAAAAAGGAGATAAAAGATTATTCAGCTTTCGTAAGCGGGAAAGTGCTGGCTTACAATTCAGGTCTAACAAAAGTAGTTACACTAAAGGGAATAAATGAAAGACGAGCAGATGATATTTACGGAATAGATAGAAGCATTCTCTTTGGAAAGTTTAACATAGAGACTAAAGGAAATATTCCACAAGCAATTATAGGGATTAATCTTGCAGATCAATTGCAGTCTTTAGTCGGTGATACAATTACTTTGGTTTCGCCTGTTGGAGTTGAAAAAGCGCTTGTTCAATTTACAATTCCGGGCACACAAAAATTTATTATTGCCGGGATTTACAGATCAGATAATAATGAATATGATGCTTCTTTTATTTTTTCATCTTTGAGTTCCGCTCAAAAACTTCTTGGTTATGGAAAATCTATTCAAGGTTATGAAATAAAATTATCAAATATCAATCAATCCTACGATTTAAAAAATCAACTCGATTCCGAACTTAATCCGGATTTGTACAGTGTAAATACATGGTATGATTTTCATAAAGATTTGTACTCAGTTATGCAGATTGAAAGATGGTCAGCATATATTATTCTCTGTTTAATTATTGCAGTTGCAACTTTTAATATTCTCGGTTCTTTATCAATGTCCGTAATTGAAAAGAAGAGAGACATTGGAGTTTTAAGGTCCGTTGGTGCGAAGGATAAATCAATTGTAAAAATCTTTATGTTTGAAGGATTGTTGATCGGAATTATTGGAACTCTTGCGGGAATTTTTCTTGGTTATTTAATTTGTTATCTCCAAATACATTATAATATTTATCCTCTTGATCCAACGCAGTATAAAATAGATTCATTGCCGCTTCAGTTAAAACTCTCCGATTTCTTTTATATTTCGGGAGCTTCGATGCTGCTTTCTTTTTTAGCTTCACTTTATCCTGCTAAGAAAGCCGCGAAAACTAATATTGTTGAATCAATAAAGTGGGAATGAAAATCAGTAAGCAAATGGCAGCAAGCAGTATGCAAATAAAAAGAATAAAACAGAAATGAATATTTAGTATGAGTAATTCGATAATACTTAAAGCAAATAAGATTACTAAATCGTTCAGGTCAAACGAGAAAGTTACCCTGGAAATTCTGAAATCAGTTTCTTTAGAAGTTGAAGAGAAAAAAATCTCGGTAATTATCGGCGCATCCGGTGCCGGAAAAAGTACACTGCTTCATATTCTCGGTGGACTCGATAAACCTGATTCAGGAGATGTAATCTTTAATGGCTCTAATATCTACAATCTTTCTGACGATAAGCTTGCTAATTTCAGGAACAACAATATAGGCTTTGTCTTCCAGTTCCATCATCTTCTTCCAGAATTTACAGCCCTGGAAAACATTATGCTTCCGCAAATGATTAATGGAATATCTGAAAAGAAAGCAAGCCAGAAAGCTAAAGATTTATTAAACGAAATTGGATTGGTTGAAAGAGCAAATCACAAACCTGCTGAATTATCCGGCGGGGAGCAGCAGAGAGTTGCGGTTGGACGTGCATTAGCTAATAATCCCGAACTGATCTTAGCCGATGAACCAACAGGAAATCTCGACTCACAAAACAGTATTATCCTGCAGGAACTTTTCATTAACCTAAAGAACAAACTAAATAAGACTTTTATTATAGTTACCCATAATCAGGAACTAATGAATATAGGAGATAATTTGTTCGAAATGAAAGACGGAACTATCTATAAAAATAATAAGTTAGAGTAATAACCTTATATTACTTTTTCTTATTACTACTCTGTATATACTCAAACAGCAGTCTCACTCCAAACCCTGTCATAAACTTTTTACTATAATTATTACCGGCGTTTAACATAGCAGGTCCAGCAATATCTAAGTGAACCCATGGAATTTTTTCATCTACAAAATGCTCAAGAAATTTAGCAGCTGTGATTGCTCCGCCCCATCTTCCACCGACATTCTTTACATCAGCAACATCGCTTTTGATCAACGGAAAATAATCATCCCACATTGGCAAAGGCCAGACTCTATCGTAAGTTTTTAACCCAATCTTATAAAGATTTTCAGATAGCTTTTCATTCTTTGTAAATAAGCCGGCAACAAATTCTCCTAAGGCAACGACACAAGCACCGGTTAATGTAGCCAGGTCAATAATTACATCCGGTTTTTGTTGAGAAGCATAATGCAAAGCATCAGCAAGTATCATTCTTCCTTCAGCATCAGTATTATCCACTTCTATAGTTTTACCGGAAGAAGTACGTACAATATCTCCCGGTCTTACAGATTTTCCCGAAACCATATTTTCAGCTGTGGGAATAACTCCAAGAATATTTACAGGGAGTTTGGCTTTTGCTGCAGCCAGAATTGTTCCTGCCACAACAGCAGCTCCAGACATGTCTGCTTTCATTTCACCCATATTTTGAGCTGGCTTTATTGAAATGCCACCGGAATCAAAAGTCACACCTTTTCCGACCAAAGCAATTTTTTTCTTACTTCCAGGCTTTCCTTTATATTCCATAATTACAAATCTTGGAGGGTGATCGCTTCCCATTCCGACTGCAAGCAAACCTCCCATTTTTCTTCTTTTGATTTCTTTCTCATCAAATACTTTTACTTTAACTCCCGCTTTGCTTAAAGTCGATTTAACTCTTTTCGCTAAATCATCAGGGGTTAAGCTAATTCCCGGCTCATTCTGCAAATCCTTTGTAAAGTTGACTCCCTCCATTACAACTTCAGCCTTAGCTAAAGCTGATTTGAGTTTTCGGCTATTATCAGCATAGAAAAGGACAGCCAGATCTTTTAAATTTTTCTTATCAGATTTATATAAATCAAAAGAATAATTACCATAAATAATTCCCTCAATGAAAGTCTGGTAGAAATATTCTTCACTGTCAAAATATGATTTAAAAGCCTGGTATTTCGGAATAAAAATATGAAGGTATTTTAACTCTTCATTTGCGAGTTGCGGTAAAAAGCCCGCAAGATGATTCCTGAAATAATCGGGAGAGAATTTCTTGTCTATTTTAATCTTTGAAATAAAAACTTCATCCGGTTTACCATCATATTTTGATATCCTGATTTCGTCTCCATTTTCAGAAAGAAAACTTTTTCTTTGAAGCTCGGACAATTTTATGTTAAAAACTCTTTCGAGATTTTTCAAACTCTCAGATAATTTCTTCTCTTCGATAAGATATTTCAGGCTTACTGAAAGCGGTTTATAAGAAATTTTCTTATCGGCTGCACTAATTTTCAATTTGAACATAATTATTACTATTTCCCTTCTAAATACTCTTCTGATTTTGATAATATTTTTGGAATAAAATCTTCGACTTTTTCGTTAAAGATACGTAAGCCCGCAGCGTTTGTGTGTCCCCCGCCTCCAAATTCAGATGCAAGCTTGTTAACAGCAATATTTCCTTTTGACCTGAAACTAACTTTAAAACCTTGTTTCAATTCTATAAACAACAAGCCTATTTTTACTTTTTCAATCGACAAAGTAAGATTAACAAAACTATCGGTATCTGATTCAATTGCTCCTAATGAATTAAAATCATCCTGGTTGAGAAACATGTAGCTAATTTCCTTTTTATCTCCGTATAGTTTAAGAGATTCCAAAGCTTTCCCGAGAAGTTTTACTTTACTGAATTTACTTTGATCGTAAATTTTATCGAAAACTTCAATTGGATTAACTCCCGTTTCTAAAAGTTCAGCAGCAATTTTATGAACTTCAGGAGTAGTTCTTTCGAACCTGAATGATCCGGTGTCAGTCATTATTGCGGCATAAATTGGATAAGCAATAGAATAATTTAACTCAACTATTTTGGTTTGCATAATAAAATCGTAAATGATATGCCCGGTTGCACAATATTCGGTATCGATAAATACATAGTCAACAAAGTCTTCCGGATCCTGGTGATGATCTATAATTATTTTTGTTTTTCCTGAGTTAAGAAAATCTTCCTGCATACTTACAATACGATCTGAACGGTTAAAATCTAAGCCAACTAAAACATTGACGGAATTAAATATTTCCGAATGTTTCTGCTTATCATAATTTTCAATTACTTTTTCATCATCAAGGAATTGCAAATTATACGGTGTTAAACTATGGTTAATAATGTAGATTTTCTTGCCAAGGGATTTTAGGAGTTTATAAAACGCAATTTCACTACCAATTGCGTCTGCATCAGGATTAACGTGAGTTGTTAATAAGAACGAGTTATTTTTTTCTATTATTTCTTTAAGTTTCTTAAAATCAATCATATCGATTAAAAATTAAAAAGGGGCTTGAAGTCAAGCCCCAGAAAACTGCTAAACAAAATTAGCATTTTTTTTACTGCAAACGAAAGATAGTTTTATTTAATTTCCCATGTATTCATACTATAAAGAAGCTTCTTAAGATCACCTTCGCCTTTTTGTTTCTTTACTGCTTCAATCTGTTCGTGAAAATCTTCTTCATAAGTTGACTTATGAATTTCGGTATAAACTCCAATCGGTGTCGGGAAACCTTCCATCTCATCAAATTGAGAAAGTATATGAGCTCTGAATGAATTTTTATCTAATTCATTATGAACCCATAAATCATTTATCGAATAATGTCCGTTGGAAATATCAACAACCTGCGGAGTTAAACCATCTAATCTTATTCCTTTATCATTATTTTTTCCAAACACCATTGGCTTTTCATGTTCCAGTACAAGAACATGATCCGGTTTTGTTTCTTTGTCAGTTAATAACTCGAAAGCACCATCATTAAAAATATTACAATTCTGAAATACTTCTATGAAAGATGTTCCTTTATGATGTGCTGCTCTCTTCATCATTGCCTGCAAATGTTTTGCATCCCTGTCTAATGCACGGGCGACAAATGTTGCACCTGAGCCAATCGCAAGACTTACCGGGTTAAAGGGAAAATCAACACTTCCGTAAGGAGTGCTTTTAGTTTTCTTTCCTTTTTCAGAAGTCGGGGAATACTGCCCTTTCGTTAATCCATAAATCCTGTTATTGAAGAGAATAATTTTTATATCAACATTTCTTCTGCAGGCATGAATAAAATGATTTCCGCCAATGCTAAGCAAATCGCCATCGCCGGTTGCAACCCAAACGGAAAGATCCGGACGATTTACTTTTACACCTGTTGCAATTGCAGCTGCTCTTCCATGAATTCCGTGCATACCATAAGTGCTCATATAATATGGAAACCTTGCGGCACAACCTATTCCCGAAATCCAGACCATATTTTCTTTTTTAATTCCAAAGTCGGGGGCAGATCTTTGCAATTGTGCAAGTATAGAATAATCGCCGCAACCCGGGCACCATCTTACATCCTGACCAGATGAAAAATCTTTAGCCGTGTATTTAAAGTCTTGAACTTGATCTTGTACTTTATTATCTGCCATTGCTACCTCCAAGGATCTTACTAATCCTGTTTTCAATTTCTGATGATTTAAATGGTAATCCCTGTATCTTATTGAATGATTCAATATCAACAAGAAATTCATTTCTTAAAATTTTTGAGAGCTGTCCCATATTTAATTCGGGACAAAGAATTTTTTTATACTTTCTTAAAACTTCCCCGGTATTTTTAGGTAAAGGATTCAAATACCTGAAGTGAACCCGTGCAACTTTTAATCCTTTATTTCTTGCCTTGTCAACAGCTTCAGAAATTGCTCCGTGAGTTCCTCCCCAACCGATTACAAGAAGTTCAGCATCTTTGTCTCCTCTTACTTCAAGTTCAGGAATATCATTTTCCATGTTCTTTACTTTTTGTGCACGTAGTCTTACCATAAATTCATGATTTTCAGGATCATAACTTACATCGCCGGTTATATTTGCTTTTTCAAGCCCGCCCAATCTGTGTTCAAGTCCTGGAGTTCCGGGCAAAGCCCATGGTCTGGAAAGATTTTCATCTCTTAAGTAGGGTTGAAATCCTTCTGCTTCTGTTCTGAACTTTACTTCAATCTCAGGAATAGTTTCAATATCAGGAAGTTTCCATGGTTCTGAACCATTTGCTATATAACCATCCGATAAATACATAACAGGAACCATATATTTTATTGCAAGCCGCGAAGCTTCCAATGCCATTGAAAAACATTCTGCCGGAGTAGCAGGAGCAACAATAGCAACAGGCGCTTCCCCGTTTCTTCCAAACATAGCCTGAAGTAGATCAGATTGTTCTGTTTTTGTCGGGAGACCTGTGCTCGGTCCGCCTCTCTGAACATCGATAATTACAATCGGCAATTCAGTCATTACAGCCAAACCAATTGCTTCTGTTTTAAGAGCAAGACCAGGACCACTTGTAGTTGTAATTGCAAGCGCACCAGAATAGGCTGCGCCAATAGCGGCAGTAACTGCGGCAATTTCATCTTCTGCCTGGAAAGTTCTTACGCCAAAATTTTTGTATTTACTTAACTCGTGAAGAATATCTGAAGCCGGGGTAATAGGATAAGAACCAAGAAACAACGGCAAACCAGATTTTACAGAAGCAGCTACAAAACCAAGGGCGACAGCTTCGTTGCCGGAAATATTTCTGTAAGTTCCTTTAGGAAGATTTGCAGGTTTAACTTCATATCTTGTTGTAAATACCTCAGTAGTTTCTCCAAAATAATAACCTGCTTTAAGAGCTTTCTCATTTGCCTCTTTTATGTCAGGAGCATTCTTAAATTTTATATTAAGCCAATTAATTGTCGGTTCAATCGGTCTGCTGTAAAGCCAGTACATCATACCAAGAGCAAAAAAGTTTTTGCTGCGTGTTTTCTCTTTTGCAGATAGTGGCGTTTCCTCAAGTGCAGTATTTGTTAATTGAGTAAGTGGAACATGAATTACATTATAACCTTGAAGTGTTTCATCTTCCAAAGGGTTAACTTCATATCCTGCAAGCTTTAAATTTTTCGAATCGAAAGAATTAATATTAACAATTACAGTTCCGCCTTTCTTAAGATCGGAAAGATTTGTTTTAAGTGCGGCAGGATTCATCGCTACTAAAACATCCGGCTCATCTCCCGGAGTTTGAATATCAATGCTGCTGAAATGAAGCTGGAATCCGCTCACACCGTAAGTCGTTCCGGCGGGTGCGCGTATCTCTGCAGGATAATCGGGTAAAGTGCTTAAATCGTTCCCTACAATTGCAGTAGTGTTTGTAAACTGTGAGCCGGTCAACTGCATTCCATCACCGGAGTCTCCGGCAAAGCGAACAGTTACATCGGTTAATTCTAAAAGATCTTTTTCCATTATTGATTGATTATATTGTTATACAAATGTTTTCGGATTAATAGTAAAATTAGGTTTTTATTATCATATAAGATGTATGTAACGGAGGAATGTTTCGGATTATCTATTTCCAAAGCTATCTGTTCAGCCCTATTATTAAACTACCTTGACGAACCTAATCAAAATTAAAAAAGCTCTTAACTATTGTCAACTACTTATCTATGCCCGTGTAATTTAGAATAGTCGTGAATTTTGAGTTTTTAATTATAAATTATTGCTATCGTAACGCATCATTATGAACAGTGGTGAGGACTCTCATTATAACACATTTAGGATTTACGATTTCCGCCGTTGCTTCGCTTTGTTGATAAGTTGGATTGGGGATTTAAGATTTACAAGCAAATTACGCTATGAACAATGCTTTCTTGCTTATTACATTTTACATTCTACAAAATTTACCTTAAGTTATAAATTAAAGGTACACCTCAATTCAAACAATTAAGGATAAAACTATGAAGCAAAAAAACTTTGTTAATGTCTTTCCTGTCGTTCTTTTCGTCCTCTTTCTCCCCCTCAATAGTTTCTCTGAGGCACAACAAGAAACCGAATCAAGTAAACGTATGGCTGAAATGAAGGCAAAAATGGTTGATGAAAAATGGGAACAGGCTCCTGAAGAAGGAACGGCAAACATACGAATATTAATGTTGAAAGACGGAAAACCGTTTGCAGGTAAAGTTTCTATCCATACAGATTTTTCTTTCAGAGCTATAAGCAGATGGCATCATTCACAGGGATTAAACCCAAACAGCAACGGCAGATGGATATATGAAGGACTGGAACCGGGAACTTATAAGATTGAGATAGAAGGCTTCAACGAATTCAAGGGTTGGAACTGGGAAAAAGAAGGTGTAGAAGTAAAAGCGGGTGATGCGCCACTGTTTGAAATCTCGCTTGATTAAAATAAGATTCTAAACTCACGTTGTCATTCTGAACGACTGCTTTTAAGCAGGAGTGAAGAATCTCCTGGAAAATTGCTGATTTTGGATTTTTGATTTACGAAAAAGGATTGTCATTCTGAGCTAAGAGAAGAATCTTATATATATTTACGAAATACGCTATTCTCTTTACTCTCTGCCCTTCCCGTCATCCCATAATCTCATCATCCATCGAATTGTGAATTTTGATTTTTGAATTATGAATTTTCACTATGCGCTTTGCTCGCTGCACTCCCCTCTTCCATCAACCATCATACGTCTTCCATCCGGTATCCGGCATCTTGCAATAGTTTAGCATTTAATTTAACTTACAATTGTACGTAAACAACCATTCCCCTATTATGGGCAAGACTTGGGAGGGGAAGAACCTTGGAGGGTAAAATGAAAAAGCTAACCGCACTTTTACTTGTACTCGCAGGTATTGTAACAATTTATTTATTTGCAAAAGATAACACTTCATTTCCTGAAGGATGGTTTGCAGCAGGCAATAAACCGGCTGAGTATGAAATGGGAATTGATAACTCTGTTTACGAGAGCGGCAAATCGATCTGCATTTATAAAATCCAAAAATCCCGGCACAAATGAATTCGGAACATTAATGCAAAGCATAAGCGCTGAGAATTATTTGGATAAGAGACTGCGCCTGTCCGGCTTTATTAAAAGCAAAGATGTAAATGGATGGAGCGGAATGTGGATGCGCATTGACGGTGACAATGGCAAACAGCTTGGTTTTGATAATATGCAAACAAGACCGATAAAAGGAACAACGGACTGGAAGCAGTATGAAATTGTTCTTGATGTGCCTGCAAACAGTAAAACAATTAATTATGGCGTATCTGCTTGGTGCTGATGGAGAAGTTTGGTTTGATAACTTAAAGCTTGAAGTTGTTGATAAAAATGTTTCCGTTACTTCTGCTAAACAGAAATGAACCTCTCAAAAGAACCGGTTAACCTGGATTTTGAGGAGTGAAAAATGAAAAATATAAATACAAATTAGGGTAATATTATGGGAAAAAGTTCACAAAAAATTAAGTGTCCAAATTGTGGTCAAGGAATTGATGTCAACGAAATACTTTATCAGGAACTCGAAGAAGAAATAAAATCAAAGTACAATCAAAAAATTCTTGAGCAAAAAAAAAGAATATGACACAAAATTCAGTGAATTAGAGTCACAAAAACTAGGAATTGAGAAGAAAAAAATGAATTGAACGAAAAAATTGAAAAGTCGGTTAAGGAAAAACTGAAAATCGAAAAGAAAAATCTAGAAGAAAAATTACGAGAGGAAATTTCTGAGGAAAAAGCAGGGCAAATCAAATCTTATAAGGAACAATTGACTGAAAAAATTAAAGAGGTTAAGGAGTTAAATACATTAAAAGCAGAACACGAAAAACTAAAAAGGGAAAAAGAAGAACTAAAGGAAAAAATTGAAGCTGAAGCTGAAGTAAAGATTTCCGAAAAAGTGTCAGAGGAAAAACAAAAAATTAAAAAGGAAATTGAAGATAAGAATCAACTCAAACTTGCTGATAAGGAACATTTAATTTCGCAATTAACAGAACAATTAAAAGATGCTCAACGCAAAGCAGAACAAGGTTCAATGCAAGCTCAAGGTGAAGTCCAAGAAGTTGCTATCGAGGAATGGCTTAGATCAAATTTCATATTAGATGAAATTCTAGAAGTAAAAAAGGGTGCACGTGGAGCTGATTGCTTGCAAATAATCAATACGCCATCTTTGCAAAATTGCGGTTTAATTTATTATGAAAGTAAAAGGACAAAGGATTTTCAAAAGTCTTGGATCGAGAAATTCAAAAATGATATGAGAGAAAAAGGTGCGGACATTGGCGTAATCGTTACAGATGCTATGCCGAAAGAAATGGAAAGGATGGGTTTATATGAGGGAACGTGGATATGTACATTTGAGGAATTTAAAGGATTGTGTTTTGTACTCCGTGAGTCAGTTATACATATTCATAATGCCACTAAATCCCAAGAGAATAAAGGCGATAAAATGAATATGTTATATTCCTATCTCACAAGTAATGAATTTAAATTGCAGATTGAAGCTATTGTTGAAGGATTTGTCCAAATGCAAAGTGATTTAGACAGTGAAAAAAGATCAAATGGAAGGCATTTGGAAAAAACGAGAAAAGCAAATTCAAAAGTCTTATTAAATACAAATCATATGTATAATTCATTTAAAGGGATTGCTGGTTCGGCAATTGCGCCAATAAAATATTTAGAGTTACATGAATCACAAAGTGAATAAGGTTGAAGTCAGAAACTTACCCCAACACTACTTTTCTCGTGTGCCACGGGTTAGTTTGTGAACCGCTACTTGCAATAAGGTCTTTGAATGCCAAATGAAATGAAAAATATAACTGAAGCTTTGTTAGAAAACTCAAAGTCCGCAATAATTGGATGTATCGAGTTACACAATAAACCTATTTTTTCATACAGATATGAAGTTTGTATTATCCTTGCGAGAAATGCTTGGGAGTTGTTATTAAAAGCTTATTTAGCCCAGAATAATCCGGAAGTTAAATTAATTCAGAAAGATGGTCACAGCAAACCCTTTGAAGAATGCGTCTCTTTTGTCTCAGGTAAATTAGGTAGAAAAGTTTATGGCAATCGAAGAGAACCTAAATAAACTTTATGATTTTAGATGTCACATCATACATTTTTATAAAGAAAATATCGATCCTATTCTTTACTCATTATTACATAAAAATATACTTTTTTATAATAGCTTCCTGAAGGAAGAATTCAATACAGATTTAAGTGAAGAAACAAACTTGATGTTATTACCAATTGGTTTCAAACCTTTTGCAAACCCAGTTGATTTTTTATCAAAGGAATCCCAGTATACTGAGGCTTGCTACTCCGGTAAAAATGTTTTTGCAAAGTATTATTGAATCAACAGAAAAATTAAATAAAGAAAATATCGAAGATACTATTCTAACCGGTTTTAATATGGCTGTTATAAATGAAAACAGAATTACTAATGCTGACATTATTGCTGGCATTTCAAAGGATGAAGGTAATGCGCAACTCATTGTAAAAAACGTATTGGGTAATGTTAAAATTACAAGTGAAGAGACAGCAAAGAAAGTACAGATTGATGAAGAAAGTGTATTCAAATCCATTTATGTTCTTACTTATCACGACGTAATTCTGAATTGTAAAAAGTTGTATTCTGATTTTAAACAAAATGCAAATTTTAACAGAATAATGAAATCTATAAAGGGTAAAGCAGAATATCATAAAGTACGATACCTTGATATAAACACGAAAACTGGTACTGGGAAAGATTACTATACGCAAGCAATATTTGAAGAGTTATATAAGCACTATACATTAAAAGGGTAGTACAGTATGAATTATGACTTACCTTTTTAAGTAAAAAATCGTCTCTAAGATTAGCATCTATCTTTTCTCCTTCCTCTCTTCCTATTTTTTCCACTAATAATTATTACTATAAAAGGACTCACTCTGCCAAAGGTGTCCCTTCGGGATTATCTCATCTCTTTATAACCAAAAATCTTAGTTAGCTCTGCTTTCATCTCCCCGTCATTTTAAAAGTGACGGGGAGTTTATACATTAAAGATTCTCACCTAACTTTAGTTATGTGATATAAAAGAAAACCACATAGTGGAATAACCGTTTTAACGGTTTCTCTTATACAAACAACTTTTTAAATCACACTTCCTTTCTCTTCCCATTAATAATTATTACTATAAAAAACCCTCTCTTGACTTATAAAATCAGAAAGACTATATTTAGTCTAAAAAAGGATCGGTTATGAAATTGAGCGAGTCCGTAAAATCAATAAGCTATTTAAAAGCCAATGCAGCGGATCTGATAAATAATATTAACAAGAATCAAAAAACCTATGTTATTACTCAGAATGGCGAGGCAAAGGTAATTGTGCAGGACATAAAATTATATGAAAAGACCCAGGAAACTCTTTCAATGTTAAAATTACTTGCTATGACTAATGAAGAAAACCCAAATGCAAAAGGAATAAAGGAAACTTTTAGTGAACTTCGCAAAGAGCTTAATCAAAAATAATTAAGCGCTGTAAGAATGAAATATAAAGTTATTATAGACCCTCTTGCTAAAGAAGATATGAGGGAAATATTATTTTATGTTTCAATAAATGATTCCCTGGAAATTGCAAACAAACTCCTCGATAAAATTGAAGAGACCTGCTATAAATTAGAAAAATTCCCCCACAGGGGACATATTCCCGAAGAACTAAGAACTACCGGTATAAAAAGATACCTGGAAATTCATTATAAGCCATACCGTATTATATACGAAATTAAAAAAGAAAAAGTATATGTTCATACGGTACTTGATGGTAGAAGAAATATACAGGAAATATTAAGTAACAGGATAGTAAGGTAACTTATCCGCTCTAATCATTTTTCTCCTCCACTTCCTTTCTTTTCCCGTTAATAATTGTTACTATAAAAGACTTAAATAAAAACATAAAGCGGGAAAACAATGTATACTGCAATAATCTTCGTTCTCATAGCCGCAGCCGGGTTTTTTGTAATAACAGGTTTCAGAACCGGCAAAAAGAAAAGAATAATTCTCGGCGCTCTCATCGCTCTTTTCACATATCTTTTTTTCAGCTTTCTCAATTTCTGGGGAGAGATGCTCTGGTTCAACAATCTCGGATATGACGACCGCTTCTGGGTTTACCAGTTAGCCGTAATTGGTTTTGGTCTGGCAGGCGCGGTGCTCGGCTTTTTCTTTACTTGGATATTAACTACGACAATCCCTTCAAAATCTTTCAAGCTTTTGGTGTGGGTATTTGGTTTTGTAATTGGCGGCGCGTGGGGACTTGCAAGCTGGCAAAGTATGTTAAAGTTCATCAATATGGAAAATGGAGACATTGCAGATCCCATCCTTAAGATGAACGTAGGGTTTTACTTCTTCATCCTCCCTTTCTTAGATAAAATAGATGTCTTCTTTCTTCTCATTTCACTGCTGAGTCTTTTTGCGTTAATACTTGCAACATATTTCAGAGTTGATGAGCGCGGGAACGTAAACATAAACTTTTCAGGACTTGATCTTACCAACCAGGCAAAACTCCACAGGGGAATTTTAAGAAACGGGGTGTTCGTAATTTTTGTTCTCGCTTTAGGAAAATATCTCAGCCGTTATCATTTAATGTACTCAGTAACGGGAGTGGTTAAAGGTCCCGGATGGGCGGACGTCAATATCGTTTTACCTGCTTACAACATAATAGTAATATTAATGGTTTTGTTCGGCTTAGCTCTTTTAATAAAACCAACGCGTGAAGTTATTCAGAAATTCTATCATAAAATTGGAATAAAAAATATTCATTCGGAACCGGTGCTGCTCGCAAGTGCGGGTGGTTCAATCATAATAATCTGGCTGCTGGGTTTAAGTATAATCCCAGGTGCATTCCAGTGGCTTGGCGTTGGACCAAACGAAATCACATATGAAAGACCTTATATAGAAAACAATATTAAGCTTACTAGGTACGCATATAATCTTAATAATATTAATGAAAAAGAATTCCCGGTTTCCGAAAACTTTACCCGTGCAATGGTCGACAGCAACAGCGCTACTTTCAATAATATCCGCTTGTGGGATTGGCGCGCCCTCGATGCTGTGTACAAACAGTTCCAGGAAATAAGATTGTATTATGAGTTTACTGATGTTGACATAGACCGCTATAAATATGCGGGGATGTACAACCAGGTTATGGTTTCTGCACGCGAAATGGAAGCGTCAAATCTTCCGCAGCAAAGCCAAACTTTTGTAAACCAGAGATTTAAATACACTCACGGTTACGGAATAACATTAACAACTGTAACTGATTTTACTCCCGAAGGACTTCCGAATCTTTTAATAAAAGACATTCCCCCTGTAAGTTCTTATAAAGAATTAGAAGTTAAACAGCCGCAAATTTATTATGGTGAATTAACGAACTCGCACGTAATTGTTAATACAACAGAATCGGAATTTGATTACCCGAGCGGAGAGAATAATGTTTATATAAAATATCCCGGGACTGGTGGAGTGCAAATTTCAAATATCTGGAGAAAATTTTTATTTGGCTGGATGTTCGACGGAACCCAGCTATTCGTTTCAAATTATCCCACACCGGAAAGCAGGATAATGTTTCATAGGCAGATTCAGGACAGGGTTAAAACACTGGCTCCCTTTTTAACCTTCGATGCCGATCCTTATATAGTTTTAGCAAACGGAAAACTTTACTGGATAATTGATGCTTACACTACTTCAAAATATTTTCCATACAGTGCAACATTTAATTCAACGGAAAACATCAATGTAAAAGAAGGCAATGTGAACCATGTGTTAACAAATGAAACTGCGCCGGAACTGGATGGAGCAAATTATATGCGCAATTCGGTTAAGGTTGTTGTTGATGCGTTCAACGGCTCTGTTGATTTTTACATCTTTGATGAAAAAGATCCTTTAATAAAAGTCTGGTCTAAAATTTTCCCTAGTATGTTCAAATCAAAAGATCAAATGCCTTCCGCAATAAGAGCGCATGTAAGATACCCGATTGATTTTCTGCTTGTACAGGGATTAATGTATGCAAAATATCATATGACCGACCCGACTGTTTTTTATAACCAGGAAGACCTGTGGATAAGAGCTACCGAACAATATTATGGCAGAGTACAGCCTGTTGCTCCCTATTATATTATGTGGCAACTGCCGGGAACCAGTAAGCCTGAGTTTGTGCTTATTCTTCCCTTCACTCCCAAGAACAGGCAGGTTATGATAGGATGGATTGCGGGTATGTGCGACACAGATAATTACGGCAAGTTCATTGCGTATAAATTTCCAAAAGATAAAAGAGTTCTCGGTCCGCAGCAGGTAGAAACTAAAATAGACCAGGATAGTTTTCTTTCAGGACAATTATCTTTGTGGGATCAGAGAGGCTCAAATGTTATCCGCGGAAATGTTCTCGCAATTCCAATTGAGAATACAATAATTTATGTTGAGCCGATTTACCTGCAGGCTGAAACGGCAGCTTATCCTGAGTTAAGGCTTGTTGCCGTAATGCACGATGATAATCTCAGCTACGCCCCGACTTTTGGAGAAGCTTTAAACAAATTATTTGGGGAAACGTCAGCAGAAAACTCGAAAAAAACAGAAACAGTAGAGCAGGAAGTCCAGCAGGGACAACAACCAAAGACTTCAGTTTCAGATCAGATTAAAAATGCAAATGATGCATTTAATAATTACCTGAGGCTGCAGGGAGAAAAGAAATTTGAAGAAGCTGCAAAAGAATTGCAAAAGCTTCAGAAGACTTTGCAGGAATTGTCTGAGAAGAAATAATAATAAATGTTATCAACAGTTTTGAGATAATATAAACCCACCCCTAAATCCCCTCCGGTGGAGGGGACTTTTTTAAAAAAAAGGTTGTATTTCCCCTCAATGGAGGGGAACGAAAGGGGTGGGTCCTTTAGTACTCCTAAACTTTTTTAAAGCTTGCTTTTTTTATCTCTCCATCACATTAAAAGAGACGTGTAGTTTGCATAAAGGTTCTCACCTAACTTTAGTTAGGTGATATAACAAAAAATGATTATAACCGTTTTAACCGTTTTAACATTACCGCAGTCTGAAAACTGCGGCTACCTCACATTAATCAGATTCCGTTTCCAGAATTTTCACATCTTCTTTCAGTCTTTCCATTTCTGCCGGAAGTGTACCGTTATAAACTCCTCTTATTCTTCCCTGCTGATCAATAAGAATAAAATTTTCACTATGTAAAAAAGTATTTCCTTCTTTCTGCACAGTGTAATCACCATCAGCAAAATATGAGTTCCTTGCAAGGTCGTAGATTTTCTTGATATCGCCAGTAACCATAAACCATTTACCATCTATTGCATTCTTTTTTTCAGCATACTTTTTCAATACCGGCACAGTATCTATTTCCAGGAGTTACTGTATGTGAAAGTAGTAAAACATTATTATCATCTTTAAAATATTTCTGAAGAAGCTGCATAACTGCTGTCATATTTGTGCACAAACCCGGACATGTTGTAAAGAAGAAATCAGTAATATAAATCTTACCTTCAAATGTTTTATTAGTCACAGTATTTCCGTCTTGATCACTAAGAGAAAAATCTGCAATCTTATGAATATTCTTATACTCGTCTGAGTTCTTGCTTATCCACTGAGGAGTCAGATCATCGGAAATATAAAATGGAAGTTCGTCCGATGGTTCAGCTTTACTCTGGTTGCAGCTTTGAAGAAGAGGAACCGTTATCAGAATAATTATTATCAGTGCTGCTTGTAAATTGTCCTTTGCCATCCTTAACAGAATAGCAAAGCCTCGATTTAACAACGCCATAAGTTTTTCCATTTCTCACCACATAGTTTATAAAAAGTTTCCCGTTCTCGCGCCAGCCTCTCTGGCTTCCGTCTTCCTTACCGTTTTTGTAATTCATCCAGATCGATAATTCTCCATCAGGATACCATTCTTTGAACGAACCATTATAATTCCCTTTAGAAAACTGGTATTCAAATTTTTTATTTCCATTCGGCCAGTAACCTGAGTTCGTACTATCTTTCATTCCATTTTTATAAAAGCGTTCTGTATAGAGTTGTCCGCTGTAATACCATTTTAATTCTTTTCCCCATTTTTCTCCTTTATAATATTCAGTCTGTGATTTCTTCTTGCCGTCAGTATAATTCTCAATTAAAACTCCGGAAAATAATTCCCCCTTATAGTAAACCAATCCATTTTTAATTTGAGAATCATTTTTATTCACTTCAACAGAAGGAATAACCACCTGTAAATCTTTATCTGCATTTTTAGTTTCAACAGTTTCGCAGCCTGATCTGCAAAGCCCGGCAAGCATTAATATGATTAAGAAATATTTAATTCTACTTTTTTTCATCTTCAATTATTGTGTTACTGAACCGGGTGTACCGTAATACTGTCCGCCGTTTATATATGGAGAATCACTCGTAATGTGATAATGATAAATCCCGTTTGGATATTCCTTTGTCGGACCGAAGTGTCCATGATATTGATCGAGATCATCGTTTGTAACTAACTTTCCATTTTCATAAGGTCCATAAACAGGAAATCCATCAAGCAGAAAACCGATAAGCCCATCTTCACCTTCTTCAGAAGTTATATGTAAAGGTTCCACATGATAATGATAAACTCCCGATTGCTGTGGATGTCCATTGTATTGATCGAAAGAATTTATTTCATCGCTGAGTGCTCTATTCGGTCCTGCGTATTGATTGAACAATGCAACTCCATTTATTGCAACTCCAATTGGTCCAAGCTGTGTGTAAGAATGAGTAGATGCTTCCTGTGGATTGATTGGGATTTTAAGAACTATATTTTGTTCAACTATTCTATTCGGGTTTAACTGGAAATTAGGATTATCTCCATCGTACGCTTCATAATTTGGATCGCTAACATCGAAGTAAGGGCTTTTATGATCAGGAACATCTGCTGTTGTGATTACAACATAATCTCCCTGAACCGAGAAAGAAACATTGCCGGAGAATTTCTTAAATACATCCGGTAAATCCTGGGATGTTCCTGAATCGGTGCCAGTTGAATTATTTGAAGTTGAACTTGCAGGATTACTGCATCCTCCTACTAAAAACATTGCAAACAAAAGACTAAATATTGCCTTCATAATTTAACTCCGTCTCGATTATTGAATTATCTTTACCTTAATTAGTTAGATGTTGTTATGAGAAAAAACTTGCGGTGCCGAAAAAATTTTTTAATAACATATTAAGAAACAAAAAGCAGAAATCAGGAGAGTCTGTCAGTCTGAGCGTGTCGAAGACTGATATTAAAAAACAAAGTCACACTTCGACCTGCCTACCGGCAGGCAGGCAAGCTCTGTGTGACTGTAAAAATTTTTAAGACAAAATATATTGTAACAAATTAACGTGGCGGACCTGGACGCATTTCTCCGCCGGGAGGCGGCATAGGCCGTCTGTCTTTTGGCCCAAACGATGAGAGGAAAATACCTTTTAATTTTTCTCTTTGTTCAGGCGTACAAACAGATGCAAGCTTTTGAAAATGTTCTGATAAAAACATTTCATATCCTTTTTGTGCTGAACTTAAGCTGTCAGTTAAAGCATTTATCTTTTGCATATCCGGTTTTTGATTGAATGACTCGGATAAAATTTCTTTTTTATACACACCGATTTTATCTTCAAATTTTCTTGTAGTTTCAAAATGTTCTTTCCTGAATTCATCAAACTTTTTTTCCTGGTCAGTATTCAAATCTAATTCTTTATCTAGGAAACGATTTACATTTTGTCTGTCCGGATGAGGTGGAGGCAGCTTGGGATGGTTAGCTTCTCTGAACCAGATAAAGGATAAACAGCCAATGTTTATAACTACTAAAATTATTATCAGGATGTTTGTAACTTTTTGTTTTGCAAGAATATCCATTTTATTTTCCTATCATTTCGCTTAACTCTGAATAGTAAGAATGACTAATTGAATATTCCGAAGAAATGGCAGAGAGATAAGTCTGCTTTGTCGAAGTAGTTTCGCTCTCGGAATTTGAGAAAAATATCACAGAACAAATATTTATAATGATAACAACAAATAAAATTGCAGGTCGCAGAATGTTTCCGCTTAAAAAAAATCTTTTCCCTTTTGTTTGCGATCCTTCAATTTCAGATTGAAGTCTTGTGAATAAGTAAGGATTTGCCTCGAGGTTTTCAACTTTGTCGAAAGCATTGAGTGTTTTCTCTACTTCTTTTCCTATTTTTTCTTCTTTATTCATTTTTTCTGCCTCATATATTATTTGACGCCTTTATTTGAAAAAACCTGCGCTCTCACATAATTTTCTTTTCATAATAATGATGGAGCTTCTTTTTTAGGTTTTCTTTTGCCCTGTGTATTAGCGATTCGACAGATGAAACTGTCGTATTCAAAATTTCAGCAATTTCTTTATAACTCATTTCATCATATTTGCTTAATGTAAATGCTGCCCTTTGATTTTCTGGCAATGATTCAAGAGCTTCATTTAAGATTCTAATTCTATCCTTCTCTTCTATTTTGCTGCCCGGATTTAGATTTTGATTATCTGGAATATCTTCTTCAACAGTATCTCCACTGAAAGTGCTTTTAAGAATTGCGAAACGCTTTTTTCTTTTCTTCTTCCTTATAAAGTCCAAAGATTTGGTTACAGCAATTCTGTAAATCCAGGTTGATATTTGTGACTCCCCGCGAAATGAAGATATTGATTTGTAAACCTCAATGAATACTTCTTGTGTTAAGTCTTCGGCATCTTCCCTGTTGCCAACGAATCTGAAACATGTATTTAACACTTTTTTCTGATGTTCATCGACTAAAATCCTGTAAGATTTTATATCGCCTTTTTTTAAATCTTCTGTTAAATTTTCGATGGGCATATATCAGTAATTTAATTTAGCTAGTGTTGAAATCCAATTTATTCAACTAATCGCAGTCCAATCTCCTAGTCACTTTTAAAGTGACAGTTTTCTGCAGTATCATTTTACAGGATAGGCAACTTCTTTCATATCATATAACTTATTTAAGCTAAAGACTTCCAATCCCCTTGGTTCGATACCTGTAATTATTAACGGATTTCCATGGTAAATATTAATATTGTCGGAATATTTTCTTAAGATTTCATTTGTATCTTCAAAAGCCTGCGACATGTTTGCACGATCTGAAGCAGTCAGGTATTTATCAATTGTACTTTTGTAATCAGGAAGAAGCGGAAGAATAATATATTCGTTTCCCCTGTTTGTTGTTCCTTTAAAAACCCATGTCGGGATATATGATACATTTGAAATGTGAATAGTTTTACTTCTCAGATTTTTTGTTATTTCAATATTCAAAATTGCACCTGCATCGGAGTAACGCCATCTCTGGTTTGAAATAAAATTACCCATCGAGTAAGCAATAAATCCTGAATCAATATCTCCATTATTTGTTTTAAAAAATTGTACCGGTTCCAGAACATGGGGATGCCCCCCGATAATTATATCAGCACCGAATGAAATTGTTTTTGCAACAACTTCTTTCTGGTAAGCAACCGGTTCTCTTTTATATTCTTCACCAAAATGATAATGAACAAGAACAACATCAACGCCGGACTTTCTCGCTTTTTCTATATCAGATTTTATTAAATCAAAATCAATAAGGTTTATTAAATAAGATTTTCCTTCAGGAACAGGAATACCGTTTGTCCCAAAACTGTAAGCAAGAAAAGCAATTTTAATTCCTTTAATATTTATAATTCTTATAGAATCTCTGTCTTCTTTGGAAGTAAAAGTTCCGTTATATAAAAGATGATTTTTCTTTAATACATTTATAGTTCGTAAAAGTCCGGTTTCACCCTGGTCAAGCGAATGATTATTCGATGTTGTGATTAAGTTAAACCCTGCATTGTAAAGTGCAGTTATATATTCATCAGGACAATTAAAGAAAGGATATCCTGAATAACCTTTCGACTCCCCTGCAGTTACTGTTTCAAGATTACCAAAAACAAAATCGGATTGCCTAAAATATTTGCTTACCTCTCTGAAAACAGGATTAAAATCAAAACTGTCTTTATTAACTCTTGCATAATTATATTGAACCGAGTGACACATTAAATCACCAACGACTGAAATTCTTACAGTAGCTACTGAATCCTTCTCCAAAAACCCAAAGCTATAAGAATAAGCAAGGCTGCATAAAAAAGTTATCGTAAAAAATAATTTCATCTGGAGATTTCTAAGAAATAATTTCAATTAAATTGGAGAAAAGATGCAATTAAATATTGCATTTTGCAAATGAGAATTGGAAAACCATTTTTAATAAAAAAGGCTGAATTAAAAATAATTCAGCCTAATTATATAACCCGGTAATTAATTAACTGCCGGATTTAGCTGCTTTTCTTTCAGCTTTTACGTTTTGTATATCTTTACGTACATCCTGAGCGAGTTTTCTCAGATCACTCAGTCCTTTTCTTACTCTTGTGCCTGCAGCAGCCTGGCCTCTTTCATAGAATTTTTGGAAATCGACCTCCAACTCTTTTACTGCGTTTACAAGGTCCTGGTATCTGTTCATATTAATCCTCCTTTATGTTGGTTGAGAAAAATGTTATTTAAGTCTACCTTCATACTCCGATAGACAGGTTTTCCAGAACTATTTCTGCAATATCTTTTACTGAAACTTCATCCGCTTTTTCAAAATGTTTTACGCCGTCGTTCAACATTGTCATGCAAAATGGACAAGCTGAAGCAATTGTATCGGCTCCGGTACCAAGGGCTTCTTTTGTTCTCTCAATATTTATTTTACCGCCTTCTTCATCTTCAAGAAACATTCTTCCGCCGCCTGCTCCACAGCAGAATCCTTTACTCTTGTTTCTCTTCATTTCGAGTAAATCAAAACCATTAATATCTTTTAACATTTCTCTCGGCGGATCATAAACATCATTGTATCTTCCGAGATAACAGGAATCATGGTATGTTGCTTTTGTTCCGGCACTTTCATCTTTAAGCTTTAATTTTCCTTCGTTTATCAATTCATTAATAAATTGTGTGTGATGCTTAACTTCATAATTTCCACCGAATTGTTTGTATTCATTACTTAGAGAATGAAAACAGTGTGGACACGATGTAACTATTTTTTTTACATTGTAATGATTTAAGGTTTCAACATTTTCATGTATAAGCATTTGTGCAATGTATTCATTCCCTAACCTGCGGGCGGTATCGCCATTACATTTTTCTTCGGTTCCGAGAATTCTGAAATTAACATTTGCTTTTT
This sequence comes from uncultured Ignavibacteria bacterium, assembly GCA_963727535.1. Taxonomy (GTDB): domain Bacteria; phylum Bacteroidota; class Ignavibacteria; order Ignavibacteriales; family Ignavibacteriaceae; genus RBG-16-34-14. Next base: position 154,346 of record CAVSGR010000001.1, on the reverse strand, counting down.
TCATAAGTGAAGCAAAAGCTCTTGAAACTTTTTTATACCTGTCATCATAAGAACCTGCACATCCAACCCAGTATAACACTTCACAATCTGAGTCTTCAGACATAGTTTTAATTTCTAATCCTTCTGCCCAGTTTGCTCTATCGGCATGATTAAAAGCCCATGGAGTAAAATTAGTTTCAAGACTTTTAAATACATTACCAAGATTAGGATGAAATTGTGATTCTGTAAGGACAAGATCTCTCCTCATATCAACTATAGAATCAACGTGCTCAATCATAACAGGACATTCCTGGACACAAGCCATACAAGTTGTACATTCCCAAAGTTCAGTATCAGATATATAATCATGAACTAGAGTCTTTTCAAAAACTTCTCCTGATGTTTCACCATTTACAAGCAGTGGCGCTTTATCAATAGTTCTCCTTCGGATATCGACTATTATTTTTCTTGGAGATAAAGATTTTCCAACTGTTGCAGCTGGACAGGAATCGGTACATCTTCCGCATTCTGTACAGGAATAACCATCCAGAATTTGTTTCCATGAAAGCTGTTCAATATCTGCTGCGCCGTAAACTTCAAGAGTTTCATCTTCAAGATTAATCGGCTTAAGTGTTTTTCTATTTTCCTCAAGATTTGCAAAAAAAGTATTTGGCAATGATGTAAGAACATGGAGATGTTTTGAATAAGGCAAGTAATTCAGAAAACCAAAAATTAGAACAATATGTGCCCACCAGAAAAATTCATAATAAGAATTGGCACTTCCACCGTTGCTGTAAAACATTCCGGCAAAATATTGAGAAACAGGTCTGACTTCATATTCACCTAAAACAAAATTATGTTTTGCAACAAGAGAAATATTTTCTCCAAGCATAAATACACATACAAAAACTATCATCAATAAAATAAAAACAGCGTCAAGTTTTCCGCCTTTATCTACTTCAAGTCTTGGAACATGACTTACAAATCTTCTGTACAAAGCATATAAACAAGATGCTATTACAAGAACGGAGAATATATCCTGTACAAAGGTTATCGCTGAATAGAATGCACCTGTAAAACTGAAATTAAACGGAGAATAAAATCCCTGGATGATAGCTTCAACAACAGCAAATAAAAACAACACGAACCCCCAGAAAATAATTAAATGAAGAATTCCTGCTTTAGGATCTCTCAATAATTTTGTTTGAGCAAATGCAATTACCCACACTCTTTTTAGTCTTTCACCTATTTTATCAAATCTGTCATCTTTCTTCTTCGCAACAAGCATGTAGCGAATTAAATTTCTGCAGCTCCAAACAAAAACTGAAACTGATATAAGGAAGAAAAGAATAAAGATTATATTTTTTAATTCCATTTCATATCCTTAACATGAGAATATGTTTCTGAAAGTTTTATTCTGTCTTCCTGCCTTTGATGCCGAAATAAATTGCAGAAGCAGCAAAAGTTTTTATTACCATCCAGATTGAAAAAATAGCAGCCCCGGATTCCACAGCCGACCAAAAATCTTTTACATAAAAAGTATATAAAAAGAGAACGCCGACAAACAGGATAATTATATCTGCCAAAAACATAGCTAAGGTCACTACTGCGTAAGATTTGTTTTTCTCAACTATATAACCCGTAACAAAAGCAGCAATTGGAAAAGCAAGTAAATATCCACCGGTGGGACCGAACAGTCTTGCAAATCCAATAGCACCATTTGGTACCTGTGCAAAAACGGGAAGCCCGATAACACCGAGTAGAAGATAAAGTAATTGACTATACGCCCCATTTCTTGCGCCTAAAAAAGCTCCCGATAAAAGTACCGCCATAGTTTGTAAAGTAAGCGGAACTGGTTTTAACGGGATTGCTATTTGCGCAGAAACAGCGGTCAGTAAAGTAAAAGAAAATACCCAAACAAATTTGTTTTCGGCTATTCTTTGTGCAATTGTTTTAATTGATAAGTTTTTTGCAGTTTGATTCATGAACGAGTTTTCCTTATTAAAATTTTACTTTTCAAAAGAATTACTAAGAAATCACTATTTGCAAAGTATTTACAGGTATTAGCAATTGAAACCCCAGTTTTTAAAACCCTTGAATTATGAACAAAAACAATATATAAAGATAAGTCTATATTCCCTACAAGAATACTAAAATCGCCGTTTATTGTTGTTAAAAAACGAAAATCTTTGCTCATCTTTATCAAATATGCAGATTAAAGTTAGGAAAGTCAAGAATTTAGCTCGTTTTCAAACTTTTTTATTTATAGGGATTTTCGTGTGAATTTTAAGCTAAAGAGACCGTGATTTTATAAATATACGCATTTTTGCAATACTTAAAGCTATCTTTATTTTAATTGGCTATTTAAGTATTTTTTGAGCAGTCAAAGATGAAAATCATTCAGTATTTTTTTCTAATTAAAAAATTGTGGCTGCTCTTCTGATTCAACTAAAAAGTGAAGAGTGATGATGAGATACCTTCTTGTAATACCTTCTATAGATATAAAAAACGGCAAAACTGTACGTGTTGTTCAAGGCATTCCTGAACTCGACTGTCAGGAGTATGGCAGTGATCCTGTTGAAATGGCAAAAATATGGCGTGCAGAAAATGCCAAACTTCTCCACATAGTAGATTATGATGGTGCGATTGACCACTCAAAAGTAAATTATCCTATTGTTGAAGAAATTTGTTCTTCTGTAATTATTCCTGTGGAATTTACAGGTGGGATCAGGACTCTTGACGATGCAAAACAAATTTTAGACACCGGAATTTGCCGCTTGGTAATAAGCACAATGGCAATCGAAAATCCGGAAGAGTTTAAAAAAGTTTTTGAATATTTTGGTCCCGAAAAGATATGTGTTAACCTGGATATTGTTGATAAAGAAATTGTAACAAGAGGCAGGCAAAGGAAATCGGGAATTTCCTATATCGAATTTGCAAAGAAAATGACTGAACTCGGAGTAAGAAGATTCATTGTTACAGACATTGGTAGAAACGGTGTTATGGCTGGTCCTAATCTTGAAATTTCAAAAGAGATTGCTGTGACTACCGGACAAAAAGTTACTCACTCGGGGGGAATAAGAAATAAAGATGAATTGCTTGATATTCAGAAACTTATGCCTTTAGGCATTGATTCAGTTATTATTGGACGAGCTTTATATGAAAACAGGTTCCCATGTCAGAAACTCTGGCGCGTTGCAGAATCAGGCATATTTTCTTGAGGTAATTAATGAAAGAAAAAAAAATCGTTCATAGCAGCTTCTGGACTAACATCTTTAACTCTCCAGCGAAAAAATCGAACTTAAAGAAATCTCTCCAGTCAATTCCCCTCTTTAGCGGTTTAATAGGCAGAGACTTCTCAATTCTTATGAATATAATTCATAACAGGAATTACCTTTCCGGAGAATATATTTTCTATCAAGGTGATCCCGGTATTGGACTTTATATCATAAATGATGGTGAAGTAGTAATCCAGAGAACGGATGAAAACAATAATGTTGTTCCTCTTGCAACATTTTACCAGGGAGATTTTTTTGGAGAACTTGCTCTCGTTGATGGAGAAAAAAGATCAGCTTCTGCTATAGCAAAAACAGATTGTAGTCTTGCTGTAATATTTAAACCTGATTTAGATGAATTTATAGAAGCATATCCGCGTAAAGGTATTAAAATACTCCAGGGAATCTCGCAGATAGTTGCGTTTAGATTAAGGAAGCTTAACGAAGATCATTTTGCTTTACAAAATAAACACAAAGAAAACTCGGAGACAGATTATGGAATTTGAAATAAAAAAAGTATTAGTTCCTATAGACTTTTCCGATTATTCCAAAAGCTCTTTAAAATATGCTGTGAACTTTGCAAAAAATTTCAAAGCTTCTTTAGTGCTTGTCTATGTTGTAGAGCCGGTTATTTATCCTCCCGACTTTAGTATGGGTCAGATTGCTATTCCTGCAGCGGGCATTGAAATGGATAAAAGAGCAAAAGAAGAATTAGACAAGCTTGCAGAAAAAGAAATACCTTCCGATTTAAGTGTTAAGAAAATTATTAAAACCGGGAAGCCTTTTGTTGAAATAATTGAAACTGCTGCCGACGAAAATGTTGATTTAATAATTATAGCTACTCACGGTCATACCGGCGTTGAGCATATACTTTTCGGAAGCACTGCTGAGAAAGTTGTAAGAAAAGCTCCCTGCCCTGTACTCACTTTACGTGAACCTGCAAAGGGATTCAGGTTTAAGGAAGCAATAGAGAAGGCGTGATCTAACACTGTGACTTTGAGACGTGAGAAACTGAGACTTTGAGATATTAATTTTTGCGATCAATCACAAAATCAACAAGAGCTTCAAGAGCAATTTTACTTGGCGAGTCCGGAAAAACTTTTAATGCTTCTTTCGCTTTTTCGGAATATGAATGTGCTTTATCTAGGGCATAGTTAATTCCATCATTCCTTCTAACAAATTCTATAATTTCATTAACACTTTCTTTGCCATTTACATTCTTAAGTAATTTCCTGATGTCTGCGGCTTCTCCGTTTGAAACGTGGCTTAATGAATAAATTAAAGGAAGTGTGATTTTCTTTTCTTTAATATCTCCGCCGACAGGTTTACCAATAAGTTTCGCCTTTCCTTCATAATCAAGAATATCGTCTCTTATCTGGAATGCAATTCCAATCGATTCACCAAATTGTTTCATTGCATTATGATATTCAGGATTATCAGAAGCGCTCAACGCACCAATTTCACAACAGGTCTCAAGAAGCGATGCTGTTTTGTCTGATATAATTTTAAAATATGTTTCTTCATCTATATTAAGTCTTCTTGTTTTTTGTATCTGGAGAAGTTCACCTTCTGCCATACGTTTAACTGTGTTAGTAATTACACCCAGAAAATCATAATCTTTTCCTTCTACAGCAATCATCAATCCTTTTGAAAGGAGATAATCTCCCATTAAAACAGCAGCCTTGTTTTTAAATATTTTATTAATTGACCAGAAATTTCTTCTTTTATCTGCGTTGTCAACAACGTCATCGTGAACCAGAGTTGCTGTATGCAGAAGTTCGACAAGAACGGCTCCCCTGTAAGTTCTATCATTTACACCACCCGCTACTTTTGCAGAAAGAAGCACAAGAAGTGGTCTTATTTTTTTCCCCTTCTGCCTGATTATATAGCGTGCAATAAGATCAACAAGTCCTACCCTGGATTTCATCGAAACTTTAAATTGCTCGTCGAACTTGTCGAGTTCTGTTTTTATAGGATTGCTTATTTCGGAAAGGTTTCTAATCACTTTTTTTCTGAGCCAGTTTTGAAATCAATATGCTTATTTCATAAAGCAAAAATAACGGCACTGCTAATACTACCTGAGAAACCGGATCTGTTCCCGGTGTCAGGAATGCTGCAAGAACCATAATAACTATTATTGCATGACGCCGATATTTCTTCATAAACTTAGGTGTTAAGATACCAAGCTTAGTAAGAAAAAATGAAATCATCGGAAGTTCAAAAACGCATCCTGCCGCAAGTAAGACACTCATAATTATAGATACATATTCATCAATTGCAAATTCATTTTTAATTAACTCGGTTCCAAATTGTTTTATAAATTGAAAAGCCAAAGGAATCATTACAAAATAAGCAAAAGCAATACCTATTAAAAAACTAATCGTGCTATAAAAAACAATAAGTAAGATATATTTTCTTTCACTCTTTCTAAGAGCTGGAGCAATAAATTTCCAGAGCTGGTAAAATATATTGGGCAGACTTAATATAATTCCACCAATCAGAGCAACCTGGAAATAAAGAAAAAGTTGTCCGAAAGGTTTTAAATTCTGAAGAGCGAGTCCATTATCTTTTGCAGGTTTTAATAAAACATCCACCACTAAGAAATCAATAAAAATCCAACAAATAATAGCACCTACCACAAGACCAATTAAAGCATATATAATTCTCCATCTCAATTCCTCAAGATGTTCAAGAAAACTCATTTCCTTTTCTTCTTCTTCCCCATCTACCTCATCAACATTCTTTTTTACTACTTCTTCAGATGACACTGTTTAAGCCTTAATTAGTTTAATTCCGCATAAAGAGAAAAACGTGAACAAAGCTGCTTAACTTCGAGTCTTATCTTTTCAAGTTTATCATTATCTTCAAAATGGTTTATCGCATCATTGATAAAATCAGCTATCATTTTCATTTCATTTTCTTTCATACCCCTGGTTGTAACAGCGGGGGTACCAACCCGGATTCCGCTTGTAACAAAAGGGCTTCTTTGGTCAAATGGCACCATATTTTTATTAACTGTGATCCCTGCTTTTCCTAAAGAGTTTTCTGCTTGTTTGCCTGTTATGTTTTTATTTGTTAAATCAATAAGCAAAAGATGGTTATCTGTTCCGCCTGAAACAATATCAAATCCATATTCAGTAAGTTTAGCAGAAAGTGTTTTTGCATTTTTTATAATTTGTTCCGCATAAACCTTAAATGAATCTTCAAGAGCTTCTCCAAATGCAACTGCTTTAGCCATAATAATATGCATTAAAGGTCCCCCCTGAATGCCGGGCATTACAGTACTGTCGATTAGTTCAGACATCATTTTCGTACGATCACCTTTTGGTGTTTTAATGCCGAAAGGATTTTCATAATCTTTACCTATTAGGATGATACCTCCTCGCGGTCCCCGAAGCGTTTTGTGGGTTGTAGAAGTCACAATATCACAATATTTCAATGGATTATGGAGAAGCCCTTTAGCAATTAATCCTGCGGGATGAGCCATATCGCAAACAAGAAAAGCTCCAACTTTATCAGCAATTTCCCTGAACTTTGCATAATCCCATTCTCTTGGATAAGCACTGGCTCCAGTTATAATAACTTTAGGTTTTTCTTTATTAGCTATATCCTCTATCAGATTGTAATCTAAAGTCTTAGTGTCTTTATTTAAGGTATAGCCTACTGCCTGATATAACTGTCCTGAGAAGTTAACAGGTGAACCATGAGTTAGATGACCTCCGTGAGCTAAGCTAAGTCCTAAGAATTTATCTCCCGGCTTAAGCAAGGTCATCAACACAGCCATATTTGCTTGTGATCCGCTATGAGGCTGCACATTTACATGCTCAGCATTAAATAGTTTTTTTAGTCTTTCTCTAGCCAGGTTTTCGGCAATATCAACATATTCGCAACCACCGTAATATCTTTTACCAGGATAACCCTCTGCATATTTATTTGTTAAAACAGTTCCTGCTGCTTCTAATACTGCAGGACTAACAAAATTTTCAGATGCAATTAATTCAAGATTCTCTTGCTGACGTTTAGTTTCAAGACTTAATACATCAAAGATTTCTTTATCGTTCTTTAGAGGTGTATACATAATCTTTCTTTTTTTTGAAAATTACAATTTGAAATTTAAGGTTAATTATTAGTTCTATGCAATTTATATAAAATAAAAAGGTTCCAGAAAATTCATTCTGAAACCTTATTTTTTAAAGTAATTGAAATATTCATTAAGGTACTGTTATACTCTTTCCGATCCAATCATAACACTTTCCGGTAATTGGGACGCTCTGTCCTGATTTTAATCCTCTGAAGAAATAATCTTCCTTGGATGGGACAGAAGTTGCAAGAGCAGTAATTCTTTCCTGAGCTTGTGTTACAGATGGATCTATACTTTTTGCTCTTTTGTAAGTATCTACAGCAAGCAGATAGACTAATTTATCCTCGAATTCAAATCCGCAACCTCTTGCTGCCTGTTCATATAAATTTCCTATATAATAAATAGGTAATCCCCAGCCGTTCCCTACCTGGCTTGCCTTTTCAAACTCGCTCCGTGCAGCAGTAAATTGTCCTTTATCTTTGTAAACAATACCGAGATTCAAATAATTATCCTTTTTATCGGGTTCAAGGGAAATTAATTTCTTATATGCATCCTCAGCTTTACCTAACTGTTCATTTTTGTTATAGGCAGAAGCTAGTTGTGTCCAATAGCTTGCTGATGAAGGATCTTTTGAGACCAGGAATTCAAGAGCAGTTATTGCTGCGGGATACTGATTATCTCTTAAAGCCACAGTTGCATATTTCCACGCCTTCTCAGGATTTTGAGGATCGAGGTCCCATTGTTTTTTAGCTAGGTCAACGAGTTCACCCAGGTTATCAACAAATCTTTCCTGCTTTTCCACCCAGGTTGGATTATCAGGTTCTTTATTGCTGAGATACTGGTATAGGTCGAGTCCCTTTAATTTGTAATCAGTGCCTTCCTCTTTCTTTGCAAGATACAATTCCCCTAATCTATCATAATAGTAAGTTGAAATAGTAGAATCTGCTGCTATAGCTTGTTCATATTCATTTATTAATGTTTCCGGATCGACACCAAGCCATGTTTCTGAAATAAAAGCCTTCTTTGCCAGGAAATAACCTTTTGCTTGTGGATAATTTTCTGTAGCAAGATTATATAAATAAAGGGTGGTATCTGCTATTGATTTTTCTTCATCCGTAGAAAGACCGGAAGAGTCATGCATATACCATAGACAATCTTCCATTTTATAATAGATCCATTTTGCAAATTTTTTCTTATCCATCTCAAGCACTTTCCAACCATAAGGAAGAGCACTCTTATAATCATGATTCTTATAATATTCAGAAAATAAACTATACTGTTTAAGCAATTCCATAGAATCTGCAGGAGCACTGGAAGTTTGTGCAGACATTACTCCTGTTGCTATCAAAATAGCGAAAAAGAATATTTTAACGAATAGCTTCAAGTTTAACCTCTAATATTTTATAAATTTAATATTTTCTTTTAATGAACCAAAGTTCGCCAAAACTGATACCGACTGATATTTTAATATTATTTTCTTTAATCAAATCAGGACCTTTATTCCCTCTTATCGAATAAAGAACAGCCAAATCCACAGTATTTTCATTATTAAATGGCATTGAAAAACCACCTGAAATTGAATATTGATTGATTCCTTCTTTATTAACTAAATATTGCGTTCCTTCATAGCTTAAACCTGCCCGCCAGATTATTTGTTCCCAGAAACTGCTGCTCAGGCTTTTTGCAGGTGTATATTCAAATCCTAAACTCAGCTTATTTAAGTTTCGAAGTCCGGGACTACTAATAGTATTAATTTTATAGTTGCTCCATGGCTGATAGGAATAATCTAGACACAATAAATATTCTTTATTTAAAACAGTGCTGACTCCTAATGTAAGTCTGAAAGGGATATCAAGCTTTGTCTTTCCGTAATCAACAGTATCAATGTTTGTTGAAGATGTTGATGTCAAAATAGAATCAGCATTAAGTTTACCAGTATAAGCTAAGGAGCCTCCAAATCTGAAATCAGAAACAGTTACTGAATCTCCCCATAAAGAATTTAGATTGGGACTTATAAAACCAAAAGTAAAACCAACCCCGTCGGGTCGATAAGAATTTTCATATGCCGCGTAAGAATTAGAGTTTTCTAAAAAATCTATTCTGGATTTATAAGTAAGATTACCAAAATAGTAATCGAGCGAACTTCCTAAAACCAAACCAAAAGGCAGTTTATAGGAGGTTCCAATAAATGCTTTTGTCAAACCCCCTGTACCTTCATAGGATAATTTATATGGATTATCTGTATAAAATGTTTGTTCGGTTTTATAGCTAACATTTGAATAAGGAACAATTCCCGCTGCTACCCCGATTCCATACAATTCGCTAACCGGAAATGCAATTGTAAAGCCGGAAAACTGAGCTTTACCATAATATGTGCTTGCATTATTATCTGATAAAAACATACCTCTAAAATATAATCCAAATTCTATCCTGGTTTTATTAAGTTTGTACCATCCGGCAGGATTTAACGAATTAATAAAATCTTCGTCCGCTACTGAAACCCCAAGCTGTCCCATTCCTACCCTGCGTGCTGAATAAGTATATTCTATATCTCCTATACCGAGTCTTGTATATGAAGAACTATTTTGTCCAAAGTATGAAGGAGAAATACTTAAGAAAATTATAATAGTTATTAAAAACTTTTTCATTATTATTTTGCTGTATAAGTTATTTTCAAAAAAGGACGATCATTAAGATTAGCCGAACTACTTCCTTTTATCGCAAAAAGTTCAACACCATCTAAAGTACTTGATGTTGTTAAAATTAATCCGTTATTATTACCTTTAACCCATTCCCTAACAAAACCGGTTATACTTCCGGTAAATTGACTTCCAACCCTTGTTAAAGTCACATAAGAAGAAGATATGCTGTCTCTGTTGGTACTGTCCAACGAAAAGTAAGTATCTACAGCATTATAATAATTAGTACCTACAACTGTTTCAAGCGTATCGACATTCAATGTTAATTCTGCATCATTTATAACAGCATTATTAGGAAGTTTTGGTATATTAAAAAATAATCTCGAAAAAATTGCGTACCCGGACCTTACTGCAATATTTTCTGCAGACAATGAAGGAAGATTTCCTTTCACAATGCTAACATCATAAGTGCCATAAAAAATAAGAGTATCTGTATAAACTCCTGGTTTCTCAATTACAGCATAGATTGTAGGATAATCAGTATAATCAGTAGTAAGAGCGTGGTAACCTATAATATGATTTAGTCCCTGGGCGGGAATAAGGTAAATTCCATTTTGGGCTGGCAAGTTTGTATCGGCGGCTGCCTTCAACCATTCCAGAATTAGTTCATTACTTATAGTAATATTGGTTATAGTGTCTGTAATTTCCTTTTGGGTTGACACATCTTCTGCATCATACTGCAAACCCGCTAGACTGTCTTCAGTAAAATTACTGGTCCATTCTGAATTCACTTTATGAACGGAAAAATCAAAAGGTGCAAGGGTATCACCGAAAGCATAAATCCTGTGAAGTTGTATTACTGCACTAGTAACATTTATACTATTATTATTGATATCTAAAGAAATAGAATCGCCCAATGCGGTACTAAACCTAATTAGCGTTGAAGCTTCCACATCTTTGGCGGTTCCTAAAAGAAGCATGTCAGAAGAACCCAGACTAAGTGTTTCATGATAGTAGGTTGATGTTTGACCGATTGAGTCATCAACTGAATTAACAGTTTTGTATCCGATATAATCATCTCCAAGAAGATTAACACCTATTGGAGTAGGCGCATCACTACAGCTACTTATAAAAAATGCAGTTAAAAGAACAATGACACTATTTTTTATCACTAATTTCTCCGGAAATATCTTTTTGTATAAACCTGCCGGCTTCTAAAATATTATCGGCCACAAAAGTGGGAATTTTATTGAGTTTTTGCAATGTATAAAAACTATCATTGCCATAGCCTGTTTTTACGAGTATTGTTTTAACTCCCGCGTTCATTCCACATTCAATATCGGACACCGCGTCGCCGATTAGATAAGATCCTGCCAAATCCAGATTAAAATCTTTGGCAGCTTTTAAAACCATATAGGGTGCGGGCTTTCTGCATAAACATTCCTCATGAGAATTAAAATTAGGATGTGAAGGGCAGTAATAAAATGCATCAATTTCGGCATTAAATTGTTGCAGCATTTCATTTATTTTTTCATTCACAGATTCAACTTCTTCCTTGGATATTAAACCTCTTCCGATTCCCGATTGATTAGACACAACAATAAGCTTTAACTTAAGATCATTTTTTAATAAAGAAAGGGTTTCTCCGGTACCGGGATAAAGTTTAACTTTTTCAGGATCACCTAAATAACCGGGATCCTCGTTAATCGTACCGTCTCTGTCAAGAAATACTGCATGCGTCGGCATTAACTGTTGCTGTTCAAAATCGTTTTATAAAGTTCAATATATTTTTTTGCAGATGATAGCCAGCTAAAGTCCGACTTCATACCGTTACGCATAATTTTTGTCCAGCTTTTTTTGTCATCAAAAAGCTTAACAGCTTTCTTAACTTCTTTGAGAAGATCTTTAGAAGCATATTTCTTAAAGACGAATCCGTTTCCTTCACCATTCTTTTCATTAAAATTGATTACTGTATCCGCTAAACCACCGGTTTCTCTTACGATTGGAACGGTACCATAGACAAGAGAATACATTTGATTTAATCCACACGGTTCATACATAGAAGGCATTAAGAAAATATCAGAACCTGCTTCAATCAGATGAGCCAGTTCATCATTAAAACCAAGGTATGCTGCAAATTTGTTTTTATACTTCTGTCCCATCTTTTCAAAAAGTGTGTGATATTTTTTATCACCTGTTCCTAAAAGAACCATTTGAATATCGAGCTTCATCAAGTCCGGAAAAATATCACTTATCAAATCCAGACCCTTAATATTATATAGTCTTGTAACTATGCCGATAATGGGAACTTTCTCATCATATTTAAATCCGAATTTTTTAGCAAGTTCCTGTTTATTAACTAATTTTGCTTCAAGATTTTTTGCGGAATATTTCTTTGGAAGATGATTATCTTTTTCCGGGTTCCAAACTCTCGTATCGATACCATTAACAATTCCATACAAATCATTTTTTCTCTTTGAAAGTGTAGGCTTTAATCCTTCAGCTAATTTATTATCTGTTCTAATTTCATTTGCATAAGTTTCACTTACAGTACTTATAACATCCGAAAACATCAATCCCGTTTTCAGAAAATTCATTCTTCCGTTCTTTAATACTCCTTTATCCGAGTTCAATGATTTGGGAAGCTCTGTTTTATCAAATACTGATTTAGGAAAATCTCCCTGGTAAGCAAGGTTGTGAATTGTAAAGAGTGTTTTAAATTTTGAAAATACCGGATCATCTTTGTAAACCGTCTTTAAGTAAGCCGGTACTAATCCTGTTTGCCATTCATTGCAATGTATAATATCAGGAAGCCATCCTAATTTAGATATTAACTCGAATACAGAAAGATTAAGAAGGATGAATCTTTCATCATTATCGGGATAATCTTTTCCGGTTTTCGGATCCATGTAAAGACTATTCCTGCTTCCAAAGTACTCCTGGTTATCTAGAAAATATATTTGCACTCTAACTTTAGGACCAGGTAAGAAACATGACTTCAATGAAAAAACGACATCCTTGTCGCCAATTTTTACTGTAAGATCTTTTAATCTTACAACTTCATGTATTTTAAATTTCCTATCATCAACAGCACCATATTTGGGAACCACAATACGAACTTCATGCCCGATTTCTGCAAGCATTTGTGGTAGTGCGGCGGAAACATCGGCTAACCCGCCTGTTTTTACGAATGGAACTATTTCCGATGTAACAAATAAGATTTTAAGCTTTTTAGAAGGCATTTTGCACGCAAGATTTATTTTTTATTCCGGTAATTTACGAAAATATCGGTAGTTTCTCAAAATTATTACATTATATACATTTACCCTGATATTAATAGTAAGAACGCAAAAATCTTTTAGTAATCTTTAATAAGCCTTATATTTAGCAACAGAAAACATTTTTTTATACGATGAAGAAGAAATTAACTACTATAGCTCTTTTTATTTGTATGCTTGTTTTTTATTCTTGCAGTGCTTCAACAGGCGGGAGATATTCAAGTGATGAGAAAGATGCTAAGACTAAAGAACCAAATGCAGAAGTAAAGGAAGATTTTGATTTTACACCTTACCGGACAAAATTAGACATTCCCGAAAAGAAACTTAATTTTCCTAGCTCCTCAAAAAATCCGGATGTTTGGTATGGTTATGAAGAAAAAAGTACTGACACTCTCTCATCTTCAAAAAAATTAGTTACCAAAGTAAGCGGTTACCGTGTTTTAGTGATAACAACAGATAACCTGGAAGAAGCAGATAGTATGCGTTCAAACATTTATTTTAATACGACGCAAAAACAAGTTTATATTACTTTCGATCCACCTTTTTACAAAGTTAGTGTCGGTGATTTTAAAGATTACTCCAATGCGAATAATTTAAGCTTTAAGCTGAAACAAATGGGTTATGCAGAATCAAGAGTCGTAACCGACAGCATTAATGTTTACGAACAATGAAATTAATCCTTTCCTACCCTTCGCAGATAATCACAGTAAATACAAACGGGAAAAACTATAAAAGGGGCAAAGAACTTAACGAAATTTCCGCGATTGAAAATCATTCCATAATAATAGAAGACAGCTATATAAAAGATATAGTTTCAAACTCTTCTCTTAAAATTTCTTCTGATGATAAAGTAATCGATCTTAAAAATAAAATCGTTCTTCCCGGTTTGGTCGAATGTCACACTCACTCAGCTTTTGCAGGCTCCAGAGCAGATGAATTCAAAAGACGACTGTCAGGAGAGAGTTATGAAGAGATTGCAAAGAAAGGCGGAGGAATAAATTCAACAGTCAAAGCAGTAAGAACTTCTTCAGTTGAAGAATTAATAAATCTTCTAATTCCAAGAGTGAATTATTTTATTTCACAAGGAATTACTTCCATGGAAATAAAAAGCGGTTATGGATTAGATTATGAAAATGAATTGAAACTTCTTCAATCAATAAATTATTTAAAAGATATTTTCCCAATTGATATTGTTCCTACTTTTCTCGGTGCTCACACTTTTCCACCGGAATTTAAAGATAATCACGAAGGTTATATTGATCTGCTCATCAACAAACTTATTCCTTACATTGCTTTACACAAACTTGCTAAGTACTGCGATGCGTTTTGTGAAAAGACTGCTTTTTCTTCTTCAGAAATAGAAAGAATATTTATTAAAGCAAAAGAATCGGGATTAGGATTAAAACTACACACAGAACAATTCAACAATGTCGGTGGAATTGATTTGGCGTTAAAGCATAACATCACAAGTGCCGATCATCTTGAAGTTGTTGAGGGAACTAAACTAGAAGCATTGGGAAATACAGAAATTGTTTGTACAATTTTACCGGGAGTTTCGTTCTTTCTTAATTATCAGTATGCACCCGCAAGAAAACTAATCGATAACCATGCAATTATTGCTTTGGCAACAGATTATAACCCCGGTTCTTCACATATTGCAAATTTAAATTTTATTATGAGTCTTGCTGCATTAAAAACAGGAATGACGATTGAAGAAACGATAAGCGCAGTAACTATAAATGCTGCTAAAGCAATTGGACTAAACAAAGTAACAGGAAGTATTGAAATTGGAAAGCAAGCGGACTTTGCAGTGTTTGATACTTGCAATTATTCCGATATAGTTTATAATGTTGGAAAGAATCTTAATTGCACAACGATAAAAAAGGGAGAAGTAATTTATTCAACAAAATAATATGAAAATAATTGAATGTGTTCCCAACTTCAGTGAAGGGAAAAACGAAAATACTTTTGATGCAATTAAACTTGCAATAGAAAAGACTGATGGAGTTAAGCTTCTTAATCTTGAACCGGATGCAGACTACAATCGTGTTGTTGTTACAATGGCGGGAGATGAGAATGGAATTCTTGAAGGCGCTGTTAATGCCTGTAAAGTTGCCGTGAAAATATTGATATGACAAAACATAAAGGTGAGCATCCAAGACTTGGAGCAATCGATGTTGTTCCTTTTGTTCCGGTTAAAGATGCAACAATGGAAGATTGTGTAAAGATCTCAGAAAAATTTGGAGAGAGAATTTCTAAAGAACTTAGTGTACCTGTTTATCTTTATGAAGAAGCAGCAAGAAGAGCAGAAAGAAAAAATCTTTCAGATATAAGAAAAGGAGAATATGAAGGACTTCCAGAAAAGCTTAAGAACCCTGAATGGCTTCCTGATTTTGGCGAAGCAAAATTTAATCAAAAACTTGGAGCAATTGTAACAGGCGCAAGATTTTTCCTTATTGCTTACAATGTTAATATTAAATCTACAGATGTTAAAATAGCCAAAGAGATTGCAGAAATTTTGCGTGAATCAGGAAGAGCAAAGAGAGACGACCAGGGAAATATTATAAAAGTTAATGGCAAAGCTGTTAAAGAACCGGGAAGACTTAAGAATGTAAAAGGAATGGGAGTTTCCCTTGAGAAGTATAACATCACACAAGTCTCTATGAATCTTACAAACTATAACATTACTCCTCTTCATATTGCTTTTGAGGAAGTTAAGAAAGAAGCTACGAGATTAGGAGCCGAAATTAATGGAAGTGAAATTGTAGGACTTGTACCTCTCGAAGCAATTCTTAAAGCAGGAAGATTTTATTCGTATAATAAAATTAAAGATGAAAAAGAATTAGTCGATCTAGCAATTGAAAAACTCGGTTTAAGTTCTTTAAATAAATTTATAAAAGAAGAAAAGATTATTGATTATATGATTTGAGAAATCCTCTCCTTTATAAGGAGAGGATTTAGGTGAGGTTATTTTTTTTATCTTCAAGAATTCGGAAGATGCCGGATCAAGTCCGGCATGACAAAAAGGAATTATTATGAACACATCAAACACAATTAAAAATTATCTCGATGAAATTTCTGCAAGCTCGCCAACTCCCGGCGGAGGAAATGTTTCTGCATTTTGCGGAGCACTTGCATGCAGCCTTGGAATGATGGTTTGCAATCTTACAATTGGAAAGAAAAAGTATGCAGAAGTTGAAAATGAAATGAAGGAAATTTCAATTAAGCTTGAAGGTTTTAAAAGCGAATTCCTGAAACTTGCGGATGAAGATAATAAAGCATTTGAAGAAGTTATGGATGCATTCAGGTTACGAAAGGAAACTGAAGATGAAAAGAAAACGAGAAATGAAAGAATTGAAAATGCAACTATTCAGGCAGCAACTGTTCCTACAAGAGTTATAGAAACATGTAGAACAATAATTCCTTTAATAAGAGCAATTGTTTCAAAGGGTAATAAGAATTCTCTATCTGATGCGGGAGTTGCAGCAACTTTACTCAAGGCTTCTGCCGAAGGCGCTTACCAAAACGTGATAATAAATTGTTCTTCTTTATCTAACAAAACCTATGCGGCGGAATTCCTAAAAAAATCTGAGATTATATTTAATGAAGTTAAAATGTATTCTGAAAGCATTTTGAATGAGATTAAAAAATCTCTCACTAATTTTTAAGATCACCGCTCATCATTTTTTTTCAAATAATATTTGCTTTGTAATTTCTGTTATTTAGATTTAGGGGAGGTAAAAACTGGCAAAACTAGATCTATAAAAAGAAATAATTTTTTCTATTGTCTAACCATTCTAAAAAAAATAATCTGAGTTGTTTACATGAAAAACTTATCAACATCTATAATAATTGTTCTTTTTGCTTTTTTGTCTTTGACTTCAGCAGAGGATAAATCTACTCCTGATTCACTTAAAAATGTTTCCCTATCTGGTTTATCATTCAGAAGTATTGGTCCAGCAATAACCGGCGGGAGAATTTCCGTGATTGCAGTAAATCCTTTTGACCACTATGAATATTTTGCCGCATCCGGGCATGGTTCGTTATGGAAGACAGAAAATAATGGAATAACTTTTAAACCTGTCTTTGATAACCAGGGAGCTTATTCTATCGGAGCAGTCGAAATAGATCCTTCCAATCCTAACATTGTATGGGTTGGTACAGGCGAAAACAATAACCAGGGCAATGTTATTTATGGCGACGGCATTTACAAAAGTGAAGATGGCGGAAAAAGCTGGAAGAATATGGGATTAAAAAACTCAGAACAGATTGGCGGAATTGTAATTGACCCCAAAAACTCTGATGTAGTTTATCTCGCTGCAATGGGACCTTTAAGAAATACAGGCGGAGACAGAGGCATTTATAAAACAACGGACGGTGGAAAAACATGGAACAGAGTTCTTTTTGTAAGTGATTATACAGGCTGCTTCGAAGTTCATATGGATCCCCGGTATTCAAACATTCTTTATGCAACGGCTCATCAAAGAATGAGCAATTTATATACAGGAGTTTATGGCGGTCCGGAAAGCGGAATTTACAGAAGCCTTGACAGTGGGACTACATGGGAAAAAATGACTAAAGGATTACCAACTGAAGATATGGGTAGAATCGGACTAGCAATCTCGCCTGTTAATCCCGATGTACTCTATGCAATTGTTGAATCGACAGATAAAGACAAAGGATTTTACAAAAGCGAGGATCGTGGAGTGAGCTGGACAAAACAAAGCAGCTACATTTCAGCCTTTCCTTTTTACTTTCAGAAAATTTTTTGCGATGTGAAAAATATAGACAGAGTTTACAGCATGGATGTTTATCTTCAGTTTAGTATTGACGGAGGGAAAACCTGGAATAAACTCGGAGAAAAATATAAACACCCTGATAACCATACTTTATGGATTGATCCTGACAATAGCAAACATTTAATTGCCGGATGTGACGGTGGAGTTTATGATACATATGACCAGGGGGAAAACTGGGACTTCAAATCAAATATACCTATTGCCGAAGTTTATAAAGTAACAACAGATAATTCTCTTCCTTTTTATGATGTTTATATAGGCACACAGGATAATAACAGTTTGGGTGGACCATCAAGAACAATAAGCTCAGCGGGGATAACTAATCCTGATTGGTTCTTTACAAATGCCGGTGATGGTTTTCAAACACAAGTCGACTGGAAAAATCCGGATATAATTTATGCTATGTCTCAAAACGGCGGGCTTGTAAGATATGATAAAAAAAGTGGAGAGAATTTATATATAAGACCTTATGACTTTGCTGATTCGGCTTACAGGTTCGACTGGGATGCTGCCTTACTTATTTCACATCATGATAATAAAAGATTATACTTTGGAGGCAATAAAATCTTAAGAACAGATGATATGGGAAGCACGTGGAAAGAAATAAGTCCTGATCTTACACGGGGAGTTCCTAAAGAAATGCTGAAGTTAATGGGACAAAGTTGGAGTATTGATCAGCTCGCACATAAAAGTTCTATGGCACAGATTACAACAATTGCGGAGTCTCCTCTAGATGAAAATATTTTATTTGCCGGATCAGGAGACGGTTTAATTTATTTTACAACCAATGGAGGAGTTAACTGGACTAAATCATCAACTCCGGGTTTACCCGAATATGCCAGGATAAATAAAATAGTTGCTTCCAACTTTGATAAGCTTGTTGCTTATGCTGCATGTCAGAATTTTAGAGGCGGAGATTATAAACCTTATCTTTATAAAACAACAGACAGTGGAAAAACATGGTTTCTTCTAAATAATAATTTGCCTGAAAAAGGAAGCACTTATTCTATTGCTGAGGATTTTGTTGATAAAGATTTACTTTTTGTCGGTACGCAATCCGGAGTTTTCTTCAGCAACAATGGAGGAAATGAATGGATTCCTTTGAAGAACGGAATTCCCACTGAATGTATAACTGATTTGGTAATCCAGAAGAATGAAACTGATCTTGTAGTTGCAACATTCGGTCGGGGAGTTTATATTCTTGATGACTACTCACCTTTGCGTTCATTGTCAAAAGAAACTCTAAAGAAAGATGCATCCATTTTTCCTATTAAAGATGCTTTGATGTTTGTTCCATCAAATCCTTTCGGGTTTAAAGGAATCGGCTTCATGGGAGCCGGTTTTTATTCAGCCCCCAATCCGCCTGTTGGAGCTGTATTTAGCTACTATAATAAAGATGAATACAAAACTTTAAAGGAGTTAAGGAGAGACGAAGAAAAAGCAGAACAGAAAAAAGGTGAAGATATAAAATATCCTCCTTATGATACTCTTAAAAATGAAATGAATGAGCCTGAAGCCTATCTTCTTTTTACAATTACAGATGCTGAAGGTAACACAGTAAGGAAATTAAAAACGGATATTACAAAAGGTGTTAACAGGATTGTATGGGATTTTAGGTACGATACATTTTCGCCCATTTCTTTTGTTCCATTTGATAATTCAGTCTACTGGGCGGTGCCGGAACAGGGTTATATGGTTGTCCCGGGAAAATATTTTGTTTTACTTTCAAAGTTTGAGGACGGAAAATTTACAGAACTCGTACCCCCGCAGGAATTCACTTGCAAACCATTGAACAATACCACTCTTCCAGCAGAAGATAAAATTGCTCTCGATGCCTTTAATAAAAAAGTTGCTGAATTAACAAGAGCAATTTCCGGCGTGGATGCGTACAAGAAAGAGCTTGATGATAAAATCGGTTACTTTAAAAAAGCTGTACTAGAATCCGCTGAAGTTCCCGATACTGTTTACCAACAAGTTATTTCATTGGAAAAAGAGCTTAAAGATTTTAATATTAAATTAAACGGAGATCCTTTAAGAACAAGATATGAAGGAGCCTCGCCAATATCTGTAAAGGATAGAGTTGATTTAATTACATCAGCTTTATGGAGTACAACTGCAGCACCAACAACAACCTTTATAAAATCTTATGATGCAGCTGCAAATGTTTTTGATCAGCTTCTTGCTTCGTTAAAATCAATTGATGAAAAAACAAAACAGATTGAAAAAGAATTTGAAAAGTTTGGTGCGCCATATACACCCGGACGTTTTCCTGAATGGAAGAAAAAATGAGAGTTAAAAAATCAGGAATCCCGGTTTTAAAATTTTTCATAACTTCTGGAGTTTACTGTGAGTATATCCTTTAATGATATAGTATTTATTGCAGGAGAATGGGAAGGAACCGGACACGCCGAGTATCCAACCATTACTTCTTTGGATTATAGTGAAAAGCTAATTTTCACTTTTAATAATAAGGATGAAATAATCCATTATGAACAACGAACATGGATTAAATCCTTAGATGAACGAAATGGCGAGCCAATATTCTGGGAATCCGGTTTTATTATTTACAAAGGCAATGAACTGTTTGAACTTGTCAACACACAGAAAAGTGGCAGAGTCGAGATTCTCCGCGGTGCAGCAAAAATGTTAAACAAAGAAAAAATAAAATTTCTATTGGACAGTGTTTCCATATTGAATGACACTCAAATGATTCGTTCGGGAAGAGTTTTAGATTTTTCAAAAGATGAACTGCAATATGAACTTAAGATGAGTACAGCTAATAATCCTGATTATAAAACACATTTGACTTCCAGTTTAATAAAAAAATAAAACAATGCAATTAAAGCTGGTTATCCTTGTAATCTTTGCCATCACTTACCTCGGCATAGCTATGGGGCGCGTGCCGGGTCTTAAACTAAATCGTGTAGGAATAGTTTTGCTTGGTGCAATTGCAATGATGATCTTCGGCGGCATTTCTACTAATTATGCTATTTCTTATATCAACTGGCCAACAGTTTTATTGCTATTCGGTTTCTTTGTGATTTCAGCACAGCTTAATTTATCCGGATTCTATAATAAAGTGGCAAACAATATCACAACTCGTCTCGAACATCCGGCACGTTTTCTATTGACACTGATGTTAGTAACTGGTGGGCTCTCCGCTTTTTTGAATCATGATATAGTTTGTTTTGTATTTACACCAATTGTCGGCACTGCCCTACTTCGCAAAGGATTAAATCCAGTGCCATTTTTGATTGCACTCGCAATAGCAAGTAACATTGGTGCGGCAGCTACACTGATAGGAAATCCGCAAGACTTAATGATTGGACAGGTTGCACATTTAAGTTTTGGAAAATATATACTCTGGAGCGGCATTCCTGTTATCTTTGCAATGGTTACTTCTTATGGAATCATCTGGATAATGTCACATAAAAAACTTCATTCCACATTGCCAATTCAAAATAAACCTGATTATAAGAATCACAACTTTAACCGTTCTCATACTGTAAAAGGAATTATTATACTAGTAATCGTTATCGGATTATTTTTTACTTCACTACCAAAAGAGATTATAGCTTTAGCAGCAGCAGGTATTCATCTTGCCAGCACAAAGTTTCATACAGATGATCTTCTTAAACTCGTTGATTGGCCGATACTTTTATTATTTATGGGATTATTTGTTGTTACCGGTGCATTCCAATCCACGGGCTATGGAGATGAAGCTGTAAGATGGCTTGCCAATAGTGGTTTCAATCTTAGCGAATCACAAAATCTTACATTGGTAACAGCAGCATTGTCAAACCTGATTAATAATTCAGCAGCAGTCATGCTTTTACTTAAAGTAGTTAATCTTTCAAACCCGGTTACCGCTTATATACTTGCGTTAGCAAATAGTTTCGGCGGGAGCCTGATAATTGTCGGTAGTGTTTCAAATATTATCGTGGTTCAACAAGCACGACAATTTGGAGTAAAAATTTCTTTCAGTGACTTTGCACGTTTGGGTGTTCCGGTAACATTGGTTGCTTTAAGTGGATTATTAGCCTGGGTAGCATTAATAACTTGATCTTTGCCTGCCTGCATAAACGAATCAATTATTTCAATTAGAATTAAGCAGCTATTCTTTCCTTAATAAAAATTAATCTTAGGTTCATCAACTATTAATAAGCTCACAGTAATATTTCTCTCATAAAAAACAATAATTAGGAAGGTTAAAAAAATGAAATCCATTATAAAAGTAAAAACATTTTACATCCGGGTAATGCTATTCTCGACTATTTTTCTTTTGATGACCGGTTATAATTTTGCAGAGGTTAACACAAAACAATTGGAAGACAATGTCGAGAAAAAAATATCGAGTGAATACTTAGAACCATTTACGATTTCAGCAGATCAAAAAGGAGTTATTACTGTGGAGGGACAAGTAAGTACTCTCTATGATAAACTAAAAATAGAAGAACTGACCTCCCAGGTAAAGGGAGTGCAAAAAATAAACAATAAAATATATGTCAACACTCAACCAACAGCTGATGGAGCGATAAAGGATAATATTAAACTTGAGCTTGAAAGAAATAATGTCATCATGGAACCGGAAAAAATAAAAGTTAAAGTAACGAATGGCGTTGTTAGTTTGTCCGGAAGCGTAAGTTATTATAGAGAAAAAATAATGGCACAGTCAATTGCTTCCTGGCAGGATGGCGTAACGGACATGAAAAGTAATATAGTTGTAATATCTCCGGCAGTTGCAACAAGTGATGAGAATTTAAAAGAAATTGTAAACGATATCCTGAAAGATCATTTCTCTTTAGAACACAATGTTAAGTTTGATATAACTAACGGTGAAGTCGACCTTTACGGTTCAGCTAATAGCTTGTATGCTAAAAACCACATCCAGGAAGCGATTCAACATGTAATTGGTGTCAAGAATGTAATCAACGAAATCCATGTTGATAATAATGCTTAAGCTATAAAAAATATTTTGTTATATAATAATTCAATCACCTTTTTTAACTTCTGATTAATCCCTCTTTAGGAAATTTCTATGAGATTTCCGACAATAAAAGAGTTAAGGGCTTTATTTCAAGCTAACTAATAATTATTCTAGTATAAGCTTTTAATTTCTTTTCTTTAAAATTGTTGTGATTGGAGGAGAATATTCAATGCAACTAAGAATAAAAGAAATAATATTTCTCCTTTCTTTAACTCTTACTCTAATATTACCAGGTTGTTCAAAAAATAATTCAATTACAGGGTCCGACAACACAAAACCTAATGCAGTATATATTTATTTAAATGATACTCAACAAATTATAAGAGGTTTCGGTGCCGCCAACATACTTCCGTGGCGACCTGATATGACTACTGATGAAGTAAGCAAAGCATTTGGTACCGGAGATGGTCAACTTGGGTTTTCAATACTTCGCCTTCGTGTTCCTAATGATACAAGTGAATTTAGTCTTAATATTCCAACCGCACAGTTAGCTTATTCAATGGGAGTAACAATTATTGCATCACCATGGTCACCTCCAGCCCGGATGAAAACAAATAATGATACTATAGGCGGTAGACTCAATGATACTTCTTACGCATCTTATGCTGCTCACTTAAAATCATTTGTTGATTATATGGCAAGTAATGGAGTTCCCTTGTATGCAATTTCCATACAAAATGAACCCGATGTCACAGTTAACTATGAATCGTGCGATTGGAATGTTTCTCAAATGCTTAGGTTTGTAAAAGAAAATGTGCCCTTTATTGGGACTAAAATCATCGTTCCTGAATCTGCCAATTTTAATCATACAATTTCCGATGCTATTCTAAATGATCCAGTAGGCGCTTCAAACATTTCTATAATAGGAGGACATGTCTACGGAGTAGAACCTGAAAGTTATCCGCTTGCTCTAAGTAAAGGGAAAGAAGTCTGGATGACAGAATATTTGATAAATAGCGGCAACCCACCAACCAATCTTAATATTGACACAGGTTGGACTGGCGCTATGCGGATAGCCAAAAGTATCAACGATTGTATGAATGCAAATATGAACGCTTATATATGGTGGTACATAGTACGATATTATGGTCCTGTTGCAGATGGGACTTATGCCAACAAAGGAGACATTACAAAGAAGGGTTATGTTATGTCACAGTTTGCCAGGTTTATTCGCCCGGGTTTTGTAAGAGTAAAATCAACAAACGATTCACAGGAACTCGTCTCTACATCTGCTTATAAAAATGGATCTAAAGTAATTATTGTAGCAATAAACCAGGATTCTAAATCTATTGATCAGCAATTTATTATTGGGGATGGTACTGATAATGCTTTTACCCCTTACACAACTTCAGAAAATAAGGATTGTGTTCAGGGAAATAATATAACAACATCTAATAACAGCTTTACTGTAACTCTGGAACCGCTAAGTATTACGACTTTTGTTTCGGACTAAGGAATTATATCAGTCTGTCTAACTAAGATGCATTTCCTTTTTGCATAATTACAACTTAATTATATTTTGTAATATCTGATATCAAAAATTAATAACAATGATAGACAGGATTACAAAACTATTCCCTCTTTGGGCAATTTTATTTTCACTCATTGCATACTTTTATAACGGACTCTTTACTGGCTTCAAATCTGCTATAGTTCCTCTTCTTATAGTTGTAATGTTTGGTATGGGAATGACATTAAAATGGGAAAATTTTAAAGAAATATTTAAATCACCATTAGTTATACTTCTTGGTTTCAGCCTGCAATATTTAATAATGCCGGTCTCAGCTTATCTTATTTCTGTTATGTTAAATCTTCCGCCTGTAATGATGGCTGGAGTTGTTCTTGTGGGATGCAGTCCCGGCGGTACAGCATCAAATGTTATAACTTATCTTGGAAACGGAAATGTTGCTCTATCAATCACCTTAACTTTAACATCGACTGTTTTTGCAGTTGTTCTTACACCTTTTCTTTCATATATAATTTTGAATCATGTAGTTCCAGTCCCCGCTGCGGAAATGTTTTTAGACATTTTACAAATCGTACTCATCCCCGTTTTAATCGGTACAGCGATAAATTCCTTTTTTAGTGATAAGATTGGAAAGATAAGAAATGTTTTCCCGCTAATATCTACTCTTGCAATAGTTTTAATTATTGCGATCATAGTTGCACTTAATAAATCAAAAATTGAAGAGATGAATTTAATTATTATCGCCGCAGTAATGTTGCATAACGCTACCGGTTTAACTTTTGGTTATTTCATACCAAGATTATTAAAGTATGATAAAAAGACTTGCAGAACAATTTGTATCGAAGTTGGTATGCAGAATTCCGGTTTGAGTGTAGCACTTGCTGTAAAATTTTTCTCTGCCGCCGCTGCTCTGCCGGGAGCTATATTCAGCATCTGGCATAATTTGTCGGGTTCTGTTCTTGCCGGTTGGTGGAGATATAAGGATGAGAAGAAATGATGATGAGTTAATAAGTTATAGGATGATGAGTGATGAGATTATGAGAAACGGAAAGTGCATAGCGCAGAATGAATGAATCCACAAATTCGCTAATCCGTTAATTCAAAATTACTTTCCATTTAGCAAATATCCGCATTTTTTTCTTTTGCTTCTCGCGCAATAAAAATATAATTTGCTTTTAAATATTGCGGGACTAATGTGGGATATACATGCCAAAGCTTATCAATATATATCAAAAAGAATTAAAGATAAAACAAATTATTATGCGGCGGCTTAAAAAGCACTTCGTTATGTGGTAAAAAAACCAGTGGGAGGTTAATATGAAAATATTATCAAAAATATTGTTTACACTTTTTATCTTTTCATTTTTCGATACTGTTTCATTGTTAAGTCAATCCTTTGAAAAAAACATTTTAATTGATATTCCCGGAGATAATTATGATTTTGATTTACTTGCAATTGATACTTATCACGGCGCTGAATCTTTTATTACTTGGATAAACAAAAACGATTCGACTTACACTGTTTACTTAAAAAAAATTTCTCCAGAGATAAATGACACAAATATTGTTATATCTTCAAATAATGATATGAAATCAAATCCTAAAGTAGCTGTAAATAGATATTCTCAAGGAATAAAAATTGTTTGGCAAAATTATTCAAACAATTATTTCCAAATTGTGGGTTGTAATTATTTTAATGATTCTCTTAGTAATAAAACTATAATTAAAGATTCTTTAGTTACTAATCCATCAATATCTTTGAGCACACACAGAATAGCTTGGATAAATGATAATAAATTATTTATAAGAGAATTTTATCCAATTATAAGTAACCCACTATTAGTCGACAGTCTAAACTGCACATCACCTAATATTATAAAAGATGATGCTATTACATCTACTCAGATTCTTTATGAAAGGATAGAAAACGAAAACCATAAAATATATTTAGCTGAATTTAATGACTATTTAAATCCTAAATGGACTTATAATCTTATTTCAGATGGAAATAATACAAATTCAAATTTTGGAATTGGCGGTGGCGTATCGTTTGAGACAATTGAAAATGAAATTTCTAAGATTAAATATACAGCCTATGGAACTGAACAGTTTAGCATAACTGAAAATACAAGTTGTAATTATAAAAATCCAAATGTTTTTTCTTATCCAGTCCCCACAAGTTCAACTAATAATAAAACGCCATTTTTTGTTGCTTTTGATTCTGATTCTATACAAAGTAATAATGAAATATTTATTAAAACATTTTATTATGGGTTATACGATAGTCTCATTAATGTTTCAAAAATGGAAGGTAATGACTATAAACCGAAAGTAGCATACGTAGTCAATGATGATACTGTTTATGTTGCGATAATTTGGTTACATCAGAATAATTCTAAAACTGATATTTGGATTGCGAAAAAAGTATTCAATCCAATTTACACCTCAGTTGAAGACGGAAATGTTAATATTAATTCGTTTGATTTATATCAGAATTATCCTAATCCGTTTAATCCGACGACAACATTTTCTTTTAGTCTTCCCAAAAAGGCATTTGTGACACTCAAAGTGTTTGATGTTTTAGGAAAAGAAATGGCAACAATTATTTCTGAAGAAATGCAGGCAGGAAGTCACTCTCGACAATGGAATGTAGGTAACTTTGCAAGCGGAATTTATTTTTACCGGATGCAAGCTGATAATTTTACTTCAATAAAAAAGATGATCCTACTTAAATAAGAAAAGTGTATAAACTCTTAAATCTCCTGGAGCGAACAAGTAAGTAAAAAGTCAGTAGAGAAAAAGAAGTAAAATTCATTAAGTTTTATCACCTCTCTTCATATTTATACTCTTTCAACCAAAATTCTTTTTGTAAACAGAAATAAAAAATTATAACTTCTATAATTAAAATTTAATCCATCGGGTTTCGTCATTTGGAAGGGCATAAAATGAAACTTCTTACAAAGGCTCTGGCTTTTTGTTTTCTTCTCGCTCTTTTCTCATTAACAATTATTGCACAAGGAAAAGAGAAAGATTCACTCTTTTCAGATCAAACATTTGCAGGATTAAAGCTCCGCAATATTGGTCCGGCAATGATGTCCGGGCGAATTGCAGATATTGCAATTAATCCTAAAGATGCTAATGAATGGTATGTAGCAGTTGGTTCCGGAGGTGTGTGGAAAACGACAAATGCCGGCACAACATGGAAACCTATCTTCGATCATGAGAAATCTTATTCAATTGGCTGTGTTACTCTTGATCCCCAGAATCCTTTAATTGTTTGGGTTGGAACAGGTGAAAATGTCGGAGGAAGACACGTTGGCTACGGAGATGGAATTTACCGCAGCTCTGATGGAGGTGAAAGCTGGAAAAATATGGGACTAAAAGAATCTCAACATATTTCTAAAATAATTGTTCATCCCGATAGCTCTAACATTGTTTGGGTTGCGGCACAGGGACCACTGTGGAATAAAGGCGGAGACCGTGGAGTTTATAAAACGACAGATGGAGGAACTACCTGGAAAAAAGTTTTAGGTGATGATGAATGGATCGGTGCAACAGATATAGTTATTGATCCAAGAAATCCTGATATACTTTATGCCGCAACATGGCAGCGTAACAGAAATATTGCAATTTACCTATCAGGCGGACCCGGCTCAGGAATTTATAGTTCTACAGATGGCGGTAACAAATGGGAAAAGCTAACTAAAGGATTACCAAAATCTAGTATGGGTAAAATCGGTTTGGCAATTTCTCCGCAAAACCCTGATGTAATTTATGCAGCAATAGAACTTGAACGCAGAACTGGTGGAATCTATCGCTCAGAAGATCGTGGAGCCTCGTGGGAAAAACGTTCTAACACAGTTTCAAGTGCTACCGGTCCTCACTATTACCAGGAGTTATATGCAAGTCCATTTAAATTTGACCGAATTTATCTCTGCGATATTCGCATACAAATTTCGGAAGATGGCGGTAAAACTTTTAAACAAATGGAAGAAAAATTTAAACATTCGGATAACCACGCAATTGCTTTCCGAAAAGATAATCCGAATTATTTATTAGTTGGATGCGACGGAGGTCTCTATGAAACTTTTGACCTCGCTGAAAATTGGAGATTTATAGAAAATCTTCCTGTAACACAATTTTATAAAATAGCCGTTGATGATAGCGAACCTTTTTATATGATTTACGGAGGTACACAGGATAACAATACACAAGGAGGTCCATCCCGAACCCAATATACTTATGGAATTAAAAACTCCGATTGGTTTGTAATAACCGGTGGCGACGGATACCAACCGGCAACAGAGCCGGGTAATCCGGATATTGTTTATGCACAATCCCAGGAAGGTTATTTATACCGTGTTGATAGAACTAACGGAGAATTTGTATTAATTCGTCCGCAAGAGGAAGCAGGAGAACCTTATGAGCGTTACAACTGGGATGCTCCGATTCTTGTAAGCCCTTTCTCCCCTACCCGTTTATATTATGCATCGCAGCGTGTCTGGCGTTCCGATAACCGCGGCGATAGCTGGAAACCAATTTCAAAAGATCTTACTCGCCACCAGGAACGTTTCTCTTTACCAATTATGGATAATAATTGGAGCTGGGATTCTCCCTGGGATGTCGAAGCAATGTCGAATTATAACACGATAACTTCTCTTGCAGAATCTCCTTTGCAGGAAGGATTAATTTATGCAGGAACAGATGATGGTTTAATAAATGTAACTGAAGACGGCGGTACAAACTGGAGAAGAATTGAAGTCGGTTCTTTAGCAGGGATACCAAAGACAGCATTTGTAAATGATATAAAAGCCGATCTGTTTGATACAAATACTGTTTATGCTGCTCTTGATAATCATAAGTTTGGTGACCTTAATCCTTACCTGTTAAAAAGTACCGACCGAGGCAAAAGCTGGAAATCTATTAAAGGAAATATTCCTGATAGTACTTTGGTCTGGCGTTTGGTCCAGGACTATGTTAATCCAAAACTTTTATTTGCCGCAACAGAGTTTGGAATTTATTTTACTATTGATGGCGGCAGTAAATGGATAAAGCTTACAGGCGGAGTGCCGACAATTGCATTCCGTGATCTTGCAATACAAAGAAGAGAAAATGATCTTGTGTGCGCTTCATTCGGACGGGGAATTTATATTCTCGATGACTATTCTCCTTTGCGCAATATTTCTGCAGATCAGCTAAACAAACAAACTATATTGTTCCAGCCTAAAAAAGCATGGTGGTATATTCAAAATGATCTTGTTGATATCCAGGGTTCTGAAACTTTCACTGCGCCCAATCCCCCGTTCGGTGCTGTGTTCACTTATTATCTTAAAGATGAATTTAAAACTCTTAAATCTATCCGGCAGGAAAAAGAAAAGAAATTAATCGAGAAAAAAGAAAAGGTACCTTTCCCCGGCTGGGATAGTCTTGAAACAGAAAGAAGAGAAGAAGAACCGAAAATATGGCTAACAGTAAAAGATGCGGTAGGAAATGTTGTAAGACGAATTGAAGGCAAGAACAGCAAAGGATTTAACCGTATAACATGGGATTTAAGATTTCCTGCCACTGATGCTATAACAAAAGAATCTGATCTGAAAGGAGGATTTATTGGTGCAATGGTTGCACCCGGTGAATATTCAGTTGCACTTTCTGTTGAGTTAGATGGAATTGTAACTGATCTATCCGGACCGAAGAAATTTGAAGTAGAAAGGATGTACAAAGGAGCGCTTACCGGTTCCGATCCGCAGGTTACTGCTGCATTCTGGAAAGAGACTGAAAGACTAAACAAATCTATTACTGCTGCGAGTAAAGTGCTCGATGAAACAATAAAAAGAGTAAAATTAATGAAGGACGCACTGAAGCGTACTCCATCTGCACCCGGAAATCTCGATACACGGTTGTATGATCTAATCCAGGAATTATATGCAATTGATGAGAAGATGAACGGCAACGCATCTAAAAAGCAAGTTGGAGAAAAAACTAATCCTACTGTTACTTCAAGACATGGTCTGGCTTCTTTTGGAACTTTTAATTCTACTTATGGACCGACAGAAACTCTTAAACATAGTCTGCAAATTGCCGGGACTCAATTTGATGAATTAAAAAAAGAAATCGATAATATTTTAAATGTAAAAATACCTGCTATTGAAAAAGCATTAATTGATGCAGGCGCACCGTGGATTATTGGTCAGCCTATACCGGGATATTGAGAATAAATTTTACCAACAGGATTAAGTAAGGATTCACGCTTACATTTCTGATTTTGGATTTTAGGATTTACGATTTCAAATTATAAAGCTTTTTATATTTTACTTTGCGATAAATTACTTAGAATAAAGTATCATCCGGCATCTGTTGTGAGATTATTAGATAATGCTATGATGAGATTTACCAGGCACCCGGTGCCTTGCTAATTACTTCCCATTTAGCAAATATCCACATTTTTTTCTTTTGCTTCTTTTTAGATAAAGACATAATTTGCATAAAAATATTGTGGGATTGGGGCAAATGCCAAAACTTCTCGACATAGTTAGTACGGAATTAAGAACAAGGCATTATAGTATAAGGACGGAGAAGACCTACATTAGCTGGATAAAAAGATTTATCCTTTTCAATAACAAACGCCATCCAAAAGACATGGGTGCTGAAGAGATAAAGGCATTTATCAATAATCTTGCTACCAATCATCACGTTTCATCTTCTACACAAAACCAAGCGCTGCAAAGCATATTGTTTTTATATAAGAACGTTCTAAAGAAAGAAATTGAATATATTAAGGAAATAAAAAGAGCTAAAAAAATAAAGCATTTACCCACGGTGTTTTCAAGAAATGAGGCAATTAAAATAATTAATATTTTAAACGGGGTCCCAAAATTGGTAGTATGCTTACTGTATGGAACGGGAATGCGAATTTCGGAAGTACTACGATTACGTGTTAAAGATATTGATTTTGAAATGAATCAAATTGTTGTTAGAGATGGGAAAGGAGAAAAGGACAGGATAACAGTTCTGCCACAAAAATTAATTCCAAAATTAAAAGGGCAAATAAAGAAGGTAAAAAATCTTCATCAGCTTGATTTGAAAAAAGGTGTTGGAGAAACACTATTGCCTTATGCGTTAAACAAAAAGTACCCAAATGCCAGCAAGGAGCTTGGATGGCAATATTTGTTTCCTGCGAAAGAATTATTATACGATGCGAAAACAAAAAAGAAATACAGGTATCATATTCATGAAAGCGTAATTCAGAAAGAAGTAAAGAAAACAATAAGATTAGCAGGGATAGATAAACCCGGAAGCACACACACTTTTAGGCATAGTTTTGCAACACATTTATTAGATTCAGGGCAAGATATCAGAACAGTTCAAGAACTGTTAGGTCATAAATCAGTAAAGACGACCATGATTTATACGCATGTCTTAAAGACAGTAATGGGTGTAAAAAGTCAGTTAGATAACATTCTTTAATATACGGAGTGATATGCCGCCTGTCTGCCGAAGCTGTAACAGCACAGGCAGGCAAAAAGATTTGAAAACAATCAATAAACCAAGTTTTAGTTGGAAAATAACACTCCTTGCTGCCGGAGTGTTATACGGAATTTTGGCAGCATAATTAATAGTTATATGCTAAATAGGGAAATAAAATTATGAGAAAATTATTGGTTTCTGTATTAGTAATATTTTTTTCTGGTTGTGAAGAAAAAATAACTAATCCAGATTATATACTTGAACCGGATAAATCTGCTGAAAGTTTTGGATGTGGAAATGTTTTTGTTTATCAATATTTAGATGATTCAAAGGTTTTAACAGTAAAAATAGCTGGAAATAATTCAAATTTAACAAAGGAACCTCAGACTGTTGATTTGAGTATCTCGAGTCCAACTATAATTGTTATTCTAGAAATTGCTGGGGATGATCCCGACAGTGTTTATTTTAATTACTGTAACGATGTTGGTTTCGTGAATATGGGTACAACTTTAAAATATGAAGCTATCTCCGGAGAATTAACATATTCAGTTTCAGAAGATAATCCTATAAAGGACCCAATATGGACAAGCTCATATACTGTTACAGTTAAAATAAAAAATCTACATTTATACAATAAAGTAAAAGACAATGAAATTATAATAAATGAAATAGTTTTTTCGGATGTAAGAGTTGGTTGGTTGCCGGGTTAAATTTCACATTTCAAGGAAAGCATATAACCCGCAAATCAAAGCGACTGCTTTAAAGGTTGCGGCATTTTTGAGGTTATAGGGGTTCGTTGTAAAAGTTAATTGCTATTTGAGTGTAGTGAATAAAATAATTTTATAAATAATTATCGGCATAGCTTTTCAGTGTGGCATTGTAGTATCGGGCGGCGTTTTATTTGCCAAGCCGTTAGGCAATTGACAAAAATGAGAGTTACATATTTTACAATATTATTATTCTTTACCGCAAATCAAATTTTTGCTCAATCTGCAAATTGGGAAAAATTAAATTTAAAGCTCTCGGCACCCGCTACTGCTTTTGGCTTTGATTCAAAAAATAACATTTATATCGGGACTGTTGGTTGGGGCATTTACAAATCCAATGATTTCGGATCGAGTTGGACTCGATTTTGTGAAGAATTAGTATTATTAAATAGGATAAGCTGTTTTCATATCATTTCAGAAGATGTATTATTAGCTGGAATTTCAGTATCTGGTGATTACATTGATTTATCCGAACCACCGCTTGGAATTTATAAGTCTACTGATGGTGGTGAGAAATGGAAAATTGAACTAAAGGCAGTTTATGTCTTTACTATTTTCCAAGACTTAAATCAAAATCTTTACTCACTTACTGACAATTATGAGAGTCGAATTTATTTTTCAGATGATGCTGGCGAAAACTGGCAAAGAATTGAGAATAATCTAACTGATGAAAATTTTAGAAGGGTAGCAATCAGTCGAAAAGGGATAATAATTGTCAATGATGAAAAAGGTGATTTATATAATTCAATTAATCAGGTGAAAGTTGGAATTTAGTCAATAGCAATACTTTTTATAGAGCAATGACTTTTAATTCTAAAGGTGTTTTATTTTCTTATTCAGAAAGCTCTGGATTATTAAAATCCTTTGATAACGGAAAAAGCTGGTTTAAAATAAACTTAGATTTATCTGAACATACATTTAGTGCCTTGGCAATTGATAAGAATGATCGTCTTTTTATCGTTACACAAAATCAAGGTTTATTTATTTCCTCAGATAATGGAATCACCTGGAACAATTTAAGAGATGGTTTATTGAATAAAGATATAACTGCTATTGGATTTGATAATCAGTATAATATTTATTTAGGAATAATACAGCCTGATAAAAAATATGAAGATGATTATTATGTAGTATTAAAAACCTTTTATAAATAATATTAAAAATTGCCTAACATCTTTAATAAGTAAAAAGTCAAGGAAATAAAATAATCCCACGACAAAGAATTTAAAAAAATAAATGTTCTTTGAACTACTGTATAACCAAATTTAATCAACAACTTCTGCCAATAATATCTATGAGGCAGCCGAATGGCAACCAAACCTCTTTCGGGACTTGCTATCAATAAGTGATAGTCATATCAATAGAAATTGATATCGATTCCAGATATTTTATAGGCAAGCGTGTTGTTTCCCAATCCAGCGCAACGATCAGCAAGGATCAGTTAGGCGTTCGGGCTTACAACACGCGGCCATTGTAGAGATTTCTTATGTTCTAGTTCTGTGCCTTTGAATTTGTTGTTAAAGTCAGTTTTGTTTTTTAATACGTGATATACAATTTCAGCTATTTCCTTGGCAATAATAGTCTTTGCTATTTGTTTATTTTTCTTTCGGATTAAAGAGTTTTGGTATTTTCTAATTACCGGGTAATATTGTACGGCGTGAACAGCAGCATCGGAGAAAGCAACCTTAAGATATTTGTTTCCGTCTTTAGAGGAACGTTGTTTGGATTTACCACCGGAGTTACGGGCAGATGGAACAAGACGGCAATAAGAGAAGAAGTTCTTTACATCCGGAAAGCGGTTGATGTCATCTATTTCAAGAAGGATAGTGAAAGCATTCATCTTCCCGATGCCGGGAATCCAGAGCAGACGCTGAATATCATCGTTAGGGATCAGGTAAGGATAAAGCTGCTTTTCAAGATCAAGCATTTGTTCATCGAGCAATGCTTCAACTTCTGATAGTTGTTCATACTGAAATTTGGGAATACCTGAAAGTTGAGTTGGAGAATCATAGTTATACTTGGCAAGCAGAAGCTGCATAGAATTAGTAACTGATGTATGACGCTGAACTATTTTAAGTCTTGCACGAAGAGCATCACGAAGAAGACGGTTATCTTTAGAGATTTTATGGGCAACAGGAATGAAGTTCATACGAAGAAGCTGAGCAAGAGTATGAGAATCAACTTTATCGGTTTTAACTTTTGCATAAGCAATAGCTTTAACATACTTTGCGTGAGCAAGGACCAGAGGAATGTTCATTGAAGTAAGAAGATCATTTAACCAGTACCAGGTCATTGTTGATTCAACTGTGGTTTTGTGTTCGCCTGGTATCGAATTGAAATATTGAATAAAGTTATGGGCTACGTTCTTGAGGTTTTCCTGTTTAACAATAGCTCCTGAAGAATCGACAGTAGTTAAGTAAGAAGTAAATTTATGAAGATCGATACCTGTGTAATACATTTGATACCTCCTGATAAGTTGTTTGTGTTATTCAAACATAACTTTTTACTTATTGGAAATATCAAGCAAATCAACCGGACGCCTTAATGTAAGCGGCATTTGTGCTGGTCTTGGCTTTATGAAAAATGTAATGTTGCTGTTCGGCAGTAACGTCATAAACTAAATTGTAGCAGCCGGTGCGTACGAAGGAAGATACGCACCGTCTGCTTAATCTTTGGCGCTGTCTTCCTAATCAGCATCCTTGTTCTGGGGCGCCGGTTATTTGCAACACCGTTGTACAACATAAAGGGAGAAAGTAATTAATGAAAAAATATTCCCAAATAATTGCTGTTGTATTTTTATTTTCCACCTCTTTCATATTTGGACAATCTTTATTTATAGGTGGGAACTTAGGTTTAAACTTATCAAAACTCGATTATAACTCTGACATAATTAGCGATGGATATGATATCAATTTTAAAAAAGGTATTAAGGCTGGTTTATTTATTGAATATCCAATTACAAATCAATTTATAATTAGTACTGAATTAAATTATTCAATGAGAGGGGCAGAACATAAATCAAATGGAGTATTTTGGCCTCTCAATTATAAATTCATTACAAAAATGGATTATCTTGAAATTCCTATTACACTTCAGTATAGAATACCTTTAGAAATGAATATAAAACCAAAGATATTTGCTGGCGCCGAAGCAGCATTTTTATTACAAGCAAAAACCGAATATTATGAAAATGATATTCTTCAAAAAGAAGTTAATTCAAATAGTCAATCAAATGAATATGGAATTGTTTTTGGAATTGGGGCGGAATATAATTTGTCTACAAATAAAATAATATTCGACATAAGATATTATTATGGAATAAGCAATATAGATAAAAATGAATCACCTGGAACTACAAACAAAACAATTTCATTTAATATTGGGTATGCTTTTCCAATAAGGTAAAATGTTGTATAACCCGTGGCTCAAGGCGACAGCGATTTTGCATTAAGCATTTTATATATTTTAGAGTTAGTCGTCCCGTTTCAAGTTTTTTGTTCAAGGAAGTTGTGCTATGAAAGATTTTTTTAATTGTAATTTTTATTAATAAGCTCGGCATTGTTGTTCTGGGCTGCGCCTTAGCCACAATGCTGTTAGGCAACCAAAATAATTGAGGTATGAATATGAAATCATTAAGTGCTACTATAATTTCTTTTTTAATTTGTCTCATATTCTATTCTTGTAAAAATAATTCTGATTCAAGTACTGATCCTGTATCTGATCCCAAATCTATTTTAACTGAAGGTACTTGGATTATTGTACAATATTCTATACTTAATGAGACTCATTTAGTTGATTCAACTTCAGCAAAACATATCTTTACCTTTTATAAGAATAGTAAATTTGTTGAAGATTATGTAGACGGATGTTGCAGAAATGAAGGTGAGTGGGAACTGAATAATGATTATTCAATTTTAAGTCTTACAAATTCTACGAATGACAGATCTTATGACATTTATAGTTTATCAGTGAATGAACTTGATCTTGCTTGGCAAGGAAGAGAAGGTATGGTAGTCGAAAAGTATAAGCCATATAAATAGGGCCACCTTACATTCTCTAAAATATTTATTGGCCTAACCCCGCTGCTCAACACCGACCGCTCCGCTTTAGCGGCGGTTTTCTAATTTTCGGGTTGGTTCTTTTTAGCTGGTTACTTGTTCAAAGTTCTTTTGTTAATTAACTAAATTTTAATTTTTAAGACGGTGCTTTTCTGCTGCGTTCACATTATGGGCTGCGGGTTAGCCGCAACTCCGTTAGGCATTAAAATATTATAATATCTTGGAAAAAGTTATGAGAGTTTGTTACACGCTTCGTTTAGTCTTTGTGTTACTAGAAATTAAATTTTTTAAGGGAGGTATGAAATGAAACAGATTATTATACTTTCATTAGTTTTATTTACTAGATTAGTCGCACAAGATTATTTTCCCCTTGAAGTTGGCAATACCTGGACCTATTGCTATTATCCTGATACTTCAAATACAATGACTTATAATGTCTCAGATTCTATAATTATTGATAACA
The DNA here is from genome assembly GCA_963727535.1 of uncultured Ignavibacteria bacterium. GTDB lineage: Bacteria > Bacteroidota > Ignavibacteria > Ignavibacteriales > Ignavibacteriaceae > RBG-16-34-14. Next base: position 117,088 of record CAVSGR010000001.1, on the reverse strand, counting down.
CGAAATATTTTCTTTATGGAATGGTTCTTCCTTATCCTTATTCTTATATCGATACTATTCGTAAAGATCCTGTGGGAAATATATGGAAGAAAGTAAATGGAATTGATCATTTGTGGTTTGATTTTACTAAAGACAGTGGAGCTACCTATACATTCCCGGATATTGATCCCCCTTATTATTATGAAGTAAAAGTAGTAGATAAATACTTTAAAGCACAAACGTGCAATGGGACTTATTCGCAGTGCATCAGGATGTTTTTTGATAACAGTCAGACTGTGGATGAGGAAATATATTATTCCTTTGCTCCTCAGATTGGTCCCATTGAAATATACCAGCCTGAAGGGGCGCATTTCTTGCTTGATTCTGTGTCGATAAATGGATCGCCCGTAGGAATAATTAATAATCGGCTATCATCATCAAATTTGTTTGAATTGATACAAAATTATCCAAATCCATTTAATTCTATAACAACGATTAGCTATACAGTTCCACAGTTTACAGAAGTACAATTATCCGTATTTGATGTTTTGGGACGCAAAGTTGCAAACCTGGTTGATGAAGAAAAACCCGCCGGTTCCTATCGAGTAAAGTTTAATGGAGATAATTTAGCCAGTGGAATATATTTGTACAAATTGCAAGCTGGTGGTTTTGCTGAAACAAAGAAATTAAGACTTTTAAAATAAAATGCTAAAAAATGCCTAACCGCTTAAAAAAGTAAAAAGATACTGTGTAAAAATTTAATGAGATAGGAATCTCAAAAGTTCTTTGAATTATTGAAAACTTACTGCCTTAGTTATATCATTTCAGGCTTACCGGTATGGCAGCCAAACCGCTTATGGGGCTTTTATTATCCCAGATATTTTTTAGGCAAGCGCATTACTTCCCATTCCAGCACGCAGAGTCTTGCAAGCGACTAGTTACTGCCTTAACACTGTTAGCTGACACCCTTCAACTAAACAATATTGAAATAATTTTTGCTTGTTATAATTGAACTATTAATTTATTTTTAAAGCAAGTATTAGTAGCACTTGTACCTTTTTCAAAATCTGGGAGGGGAAAAGATAAAATAAAAGTGGGAGTTTTGTTTAACATGTCTGATTATAAGAATAAAATCGAAGAATTTTTATAAGGGAAAAATTAGCTCTTCTATAAGAGTTAACTACTTTCAGTTTGAAAGAGATTAAATGCTTTATATCAAGCAAATTTCCACGGATATTTTTTTGTGACTCAATTAATTCTTTTCCATGTAGAATCTTTAGATGGGACATAGGAACTACCATAAAATCTTAAAAATAATAAAGGAATAAAATTTGTTATCCATAAAAAATGATGATGTAATTCTCTACAAACTGTTGTTAAATCCGACTCGCGTAAAATAGTTTTGGTAAAAAAATGGTAATCAGGTAAATAACATCTAAAAACAAAAAGTTATTCTAATGGAACTATACGTTGATAAAGATAATAGCATTCCGCAAAAGATAACAATCATTATACTGGAATTACTATTGTTGTGGCTTTCTTATTGGATTCTGTTTGAAAATGGCGGCTACAAAATCCTACATATATTTAGAATAGGAAATTTTAGCGCATCGACAGAAAGAAGAACAATTATTTTTGTCTTTTCAATAATAGTATTTCTTCGAATCGGATTTATGATGATTTATCTTCTGAAACGAAAAATCACATGGGACGAAAGCGTTAGCATCACTTTTGCTTTTGCACTTTATTATGTAGGATTCGCACTGTTCGTATTAACAACATCACAGTCAATAGATTTTATTGATTACCTGGCGATACTAATTTTTGCAGCAGGCTCATTCATGAACACTTATTCGGAAATACAAAGACATCTCTGGAAAAACAAACCAGGAAACAGGCGAAAAATTTATACAGGTGGCTTGTTTAAATATTCAATGCACATTAACTATTTCGGTGATCTTCTCTGGGTAATAGGTTATACTATTCTTACAAAAAATATATATGCTGTGATTATTCCAATATTTCTTTTTTTGTTCTTTGTTCTTTACAATATACCCACACTTGACAAGTACCTTGGAAGACGATACGGGAAACAATTTTACGATTATGAAATGGATACAAAAAGATTTATCCCTTTTATTTATTAGTACCACTGTTAAAAATTTTTAATAAAAAATTTAATTCCTACCTTTTTGTATCACAGCATTTTAATTTAGTTTAATGTATTTTTTGTTAAAGAATCAATTAATGAGATGATGTATTGAAAACTTATGGAACAATAGTATTCATTTTAACAATATTTATTTGCAAAGCTCAATCTCAAAATAATCTTGCATGGAAAGTTCTTTCAAATTCGCCTCTCCTTACATCGAGATATGAAGATATTAGTTTTATCGATCCACAAAACGGATGGGCTGTTTCAGGAACGCCATCTTTAATACGAACTACAGACGGAGGTGATACGTGGTTAAACCTTAATATTGCACCCCCATTTGATAATGTTTATATGAGGACGGTTCGTTTCATTACCAATTCAACAGGATTTATTGGAACGCTAAGTCCCAGCCATCCTATGTTAATTACAACCGATAGCGGTAAAACATTTTCCGATGTGAATATTTCCGGGAAAAAGCCCAACAGAATATGCGGACTTAATTCATATCATCAGAATATTTATGGCGTTGGTGCTTACGACGGATTTCCCACTTTTATAAAATCCGTTGATTCAGGAAAAACATGGACAGGTATTGATATGTCTGCATATGCTTTTTCATTAGTCGATTGTTATTTCTTTAATGATAGTGTCGGATTAGCAGTAGGTTCTGCCGATGGAACGGAATTTTATGATGGGAATTCTGTTGTTTTAAGAACTACTGATCAGGGACAAAGCTGGACCAGAGTTTATCAGTCCACCCGTGGAGGAGAATGGGGCTGGAAACTTTTTTTCCTTAACAACTCTGTAGGATATGTAAGCATAGAGGTTGCCGAAAATTCCGATAATGCTGCATATTATTTAAAGACAAAAGATCAAGGATTGACCTGGGGAGACAATTTTTTTCTTGATTCGTATGATGAAGAAGGAATTGGATTTGCCACCGAATCATTTGGCTGGATCGGTGGCTGGACCGGACCAACTTATCAAACGACCAACAGGGGAAAAACTTGGTCTAAATTTGAACTAAGCGAATCAATGAAAAATTTGAACCGCGTACGTAAGATCAATGATACACTTATGTACGCAGCAGGAGTACAAATATTCAAATTCGCTCCGGTAGTTCCAACTTTTGTTGAAGACCAAAATAAAAATCTCCCTGAAAATTTCTACGTTTTTCAGAACTTCCCTAATCCATTTAATCCATCAACTACAATTAAATTCGAGCTTAAACAATTCAGCAAAGTGAGAGTAAATATTTATAATTCTGTCGGACAGTTTGTCGAATCTATTCTGGATAACCCAAAACCTCCGGGCATTTATTACCTGCAATGGATTCCTTCAAAAAATTTAGCTTCGGGAGTATATTTTTACCAGGTTCAAACCGAACATGAAACTATTACAAAAAATATGCTTTATTTAAAATAAGATATTCTCTCCTGCTCCAGTTTGGCAAAATTAATTATATAATTTAAGTTTATTGTGATAAGAAATAATTTCCCTTTTTAATTACAAGACGAAAATTTTCATTATGTTATTGAAAGGAAGGTATTTTGAAAACCGGCTTAGTTATCTACGTGGCTGATCTTTCACGTATGAGTGACTTTTATGAAAAGGTTTTTGATCTCCAAATACGTGAAGTTGATAACAAATATATTTCTTTAGAAGATGAACAATTTGAACTGGTAATTCTTAAATCTACTGTATCAGAAAAACTTAAAAAAAGTAATTCAGGAACTGTTCAAATAAGAGAACTCACTCCAATTAAGCCTGTGTTCATTGTTGATAATTCAATCGGGGAAATTAGAAAAATAGTAAAGTCTTTTGGCGGCGGGTTAAAATCTAGCGAGACTGAATGGGAATTTAATAATTTTTGTGTATGTGATGGCTGGGATCCTGAGGGTAATATATTTCAAGTTCGAAGTTTAAATTCCCTATAAGCAGGAAATTACAGCAACTGCTTAGCTCAGTTTGATTTTTTTGAAAGTGAAGAGCAACTTATTAGAAATTTATTACAGAATAATAATAAATGATTTTAATAATTCTGTAAGAAGTTTAGGTTAATGCTTTAAATAAAAATTACCCCGCGAATAAATGCGGGGTAATTAATTTTGTAGTGTGTCTATAAATAGTGTTACTTCCTATTTAATCAAAATCATTTTTTTAACCTGGGAGAAATTTCCTGCAGTTAATTTATAATAGTAAATTCCCGATGAAAGTTTAGTAGCATCAAAATTAACTTCATAATTTCCCACAGATTTTTTTTCATTCACTAAAGTCACTATTTCATTTCCTAAAACATCATAAACTTTTAGTGTTACAAAACTTTCTTTAGGTAAACTATATGAAATTTTTGTAGATGGATTAAAAGGATTCGGATAATTTTGAAATAGACTAAATTTTCGGGGAACTGATGCAACTTCAACTATATTTGAAAACTCGTAGCTACCGTTAAAATCTACCTGTTTTAGCCTGTAGTAAAATTTGCTTCCTGATGCATTATCAACATAGGTATAAGATTGTCTTTCAGTAGTTGTACCTTTTCCTTTTACATATCCAACGGCTACAAATTCTTTGCTATCAATACTTCTCTGAATTTCAAATCCGGCATTATTTGTTTCTGTAGCTGTAATCCATGATAATTCGATTTTATCTCCGATAGTATTTGCACTAAAGGAAATTAGCTCTACAGGAACCTCTGTACAAAGGTTTTCAGCATCTTCACCAATTCCTATAGGTGAAATACCAGAATTTGTGATACATATTTTATCAAGTTCAGCTCCATCTTCGCGGTAAGCAATGACAAGATTATGCTCTCCTTGTGTCAGGATATAATCATTAAATTTTAACCATCCCCATCCGCTTGTTACTAATCCATTATCCATTTCAAATGCTCCGTCGTCCATTTTTACCCAGTATGAATCATCGTTATAAGTAGGATCATTTAACCTAGCAAATACAGAATAACTCCCCGCGCTATCAATTGAAAAAGGAATAATAATGTAATCTGTACTATCGGTTGGGGCAGAGTTAAGACTTTGTATCCCGGCTTTAACTGTAACATATTTTCCATTTGATGCATTGGCGTCGCTTAATATGTCCCAGTTGCTTCCGACAAATGCACATTCAGGTTCAAAATAAATTGTTCTGCTATTATCGACATAAACCAAAGAATCGTTGGGATCAAACAAATTCAAATCAACAGCTTCAGCCATCATATGGTGACCAGCCTCGCTAGGATGTAAATGATCACCTGAATCATAGATAGGTAGAAAACTCAGGGTATCCGCCGGATCACGGACAGCCTTATCCAAATCAATTACGTCGTCAAGAAGATTTGTTGTCCTGATCCATTCATTAACAATTTCTCTTTCCGTTTCGTGTTGTGTTGTATAGTAGGAAGATCCTTTCATAGGAAGAAGTGTAGCTCCATAAACAAAGATGCCATTAGCATGTGCGGCGTTAGTCATTTGTGTAAAAGCATTAATTAGATTATTCCCCTGTGCTCCACCACCAATATCATTTATTCCCTCAAGAATGATTAACCACTTTACTCCATTTTGTTCTAATACATCCCTATTAAATCGGCTTAATGCTGTGGGACCCAAACCTCCATTAAGCACAGCGTTGCCGCCTATTCCCTCATTCAATACAGCTAACAGCTGAGTACTTGGATTATCCTGATAACGCCTGGAAAGTTCATCCGGCCAGCGATTTTGTTTATTTGTACCAGAGCCCCTTCCATCTGTAATTGAGTTTCCAAGTATTGCAACGGCAAATGCAGAATCTGGCGCTTTAACTTCAATCGTGTTGATATTATACCAGTGCTCTGTCGATACTGCACCAGAAAAATCCTCTTTCGAAACTTCATTCCCTGTCAGTATGTATGACGTGGTTCGCGATCCGGGATGCCCACTTACATCTGAAGATGTGGAACCAAAATAGATTGTAATTGCAACATTGCTCAACGGTTGTAATGGAAAATAAAAAGGATCCGACATTACTGCGGCACCCGCCTGCATTGTAACCTCCTGGTTCCCGCTGAAATATAAAGGAATATCGGTGGCTATATCAATTGTATCACTACCCAAAGAAACAGCTATATGAACAGAATGCATTGTTACAGGATTTGAACTAAATTCATTAGTAAACCGCATCCGCAAACTATCCCCGCCCAGTGAAACGTGAACTATTTGCCTGAGCGTATTATTGCTCAAGCCCGGTGATGGAGGATTGTTACCTGTTTCAACTAATTGTGGCGCTGTACTCCAGGTTCCAACCCATTTTGAAGATTGGGCATAACTAAAGTATGTAAAACTAAAAGTTAAAAGCGTTATTACTAAAATAGACAATGTACGAGATACAGATTTATAAGACATTATTAAATTTTCTCCGTTTCTTATTGATTGATATGAAAAGGGATTTTTATCATTAATAGCAGTAGATAGAAACAATCGACATAATAAACATAAATATATGAAATCTTAACCACTCTATTCCACTATCATATTATGATTTATTTTTTCTTAATATTATTTGACGCTGTATATGATAATATTTTTTGTGCGATTATGAAATATTTTAATCTCTTCTTTTTTATTAAAATGATTTGACATTTAATTAATGTTTAAAGAAATTGATTAATAACTCATCTGTTTTCTGCAAAATAAGGGAGAAGGGTGAAATGATTAGTTGGACTTTCCATAGAACATTCCTAATATCAAATATGATTGTAATGATATAAATAATCAGACAAAAAATAAGAGAGGTTCAAACTTCAATAGTTAATAATTAATTCCGGAGGTTTCATGTACAAATTTATAGTTCGTATAGCGATTTCTTTTATCGTTTATTTAATTTTTTCTACTTGTTTAATTGCTCAGGTTAACGACAATATGAATTTGTCCGACGATGTATATATTGAGTTAATTAAGGATATTAACCCGGGATATCCAAGCTCTGATCTTCATAATTTCATTAATGTTAATGGTATTCTTATACTTTGTTGCATTTAATTCCGGCAAAGGATTATGGAAATCTGATGGCACAAGAGACTGGAACCCAGTTAGTTATAGATTTAGATGACCCTGATATTAGTCCTAATTATGAAGAATTTACTGCATTTAAAGACCAATTATTTTTCAGAGGGGTTGAAACTGCATCTGGATTAGGGGGTGAACTATGGGCAACAGACGGAACACCGGAAGGAACCCGGATGATTAGAGATATCTATGTAGGCTCTGGCTGGAGTTCTCCAAGCTATCTTACAGTGAAAGATAGTCTTCTTTTTTTTCTTGCTTCTTCAGAAGATTTAGTAGCAGGAGGAATAGAAACAGAATTATGGCGTTCGGACGGAACTTTTGAAGGTACATATATGGTTAGGGATATTTGGCCCGGACCCTACCATAGTCATGGTGGACCGGGAATAGGTGGTTGTACTTCATCTGCAGTTGTTAATGGTGTTTATTATTTTGCTGCTAAAGGTGTCGGTGAAGATGTAGGTGAAAATTATATAGGAGGTCTTGAACTCTGGCGTTCAGACGGAAGTGCAGAGGGAACATATATTGTTGTCGATTTAACTCCTACGTACGACCCTATTTGGGGAGAAATTTGGTCATATCCAAATAATTTAATCAACTTCAAGAACCAACTCTTCTTTTCTGCATTTAGTACAAATACTGGAAACGAACTATTTAAGTCGGATGGTACTGCCAGTGGAACACACCTGGTAAAAGATATCTGCCCGGATGGAGTAAATTGTTGCGGAAACTCAACCCATAGTTATCCTGGAGATTTTGTAATTGTTGACAGCTTACTTTATTTCATGGCTTGTGATGGCGTGCATGGCAGAGAGCTATGGAAAACAGACGGTACTGAGGGAGGTACAAATATGGTAATTGATTTGACACCGGGAGAAGAAAGCACAACTATTTCCGGGCAAACTGCATATAATGGCTTTTTATACTTTGTATTTGATGATGGAGATGACAAGCACGGAAACGAACTCTGGTGTACTGATGGGACTGCACAAGGCACTATCTTAGTAAAAGATATTGCTACAGGTGTTGATGCATTTGACCGGGCTCTTAATTCTAATCCAAATAATCTTACCGTTGTAAATAATTTAATGTATTTTTCAGCCTGGACCGAAGAATACGGCGAAGAACTCTGGAGAACTGACGGGACAGCTGATGGGACAATAATGGTAGCTGATATGCATACATCAGTTGGATATGGAAGTCATCCTTATGAATTAACAAATGTTAACGGAACATTATATTTTGCAGCCAGATCTTATAATTTTGATCCCGATATAATTGATACAGGGTATGAATTATGGAAGTTAACGACTACACCGACAGACGTGAAGAATACTTCTTCCAGCTTAGACTTTAAACTACATCAAAATTATCCTAATCCTTTTAATTCATCTACAATAATAACTTTCTCTATTCCTCAAAAGGATATGGTAACCCTTAAAGTTTTCGACATTTTAGGGAGAGAAGTAAAACTATTGTTAAATGAAGAAAAGGAAAAGGGCTCGTACCAAGTTCAGTTTGATGCTTCAGGACTTACAAGTGGTGTATACTTTTATAAGTTTACCAGTAGCAATTATACTGAAATTAAAAAGTTAATGTTATTAAAATAACTTTAGTTAAAAATATTTCCTGATATCTTTTTAGAAAATTAGGACACAACCAGAATTTAACTAAAAGAAAAACATCCAAAATTTTTATACATTATTAAAGTACAGTTTTGGTTGTTCTTCAGCCTCTTGTGCAAATTAAAAATTATGCAATCCGAAATGATCAGATCACACAAAGTGATTAAACCAAAAGGAGGCCTTTATTATGTCATTTAAATCTGCCTTATCAACTTTTGCAATTTTCATTCTATTTTTTTTCTCTTCAGTTATATTCTGCCAGACAAATGAATGGGTCGGAACATGGACTACATCACCACAACTTGTAGAACCGCGTAATAATCCTCCCGAACCGGGATTGAGTAATAATACACTGCGGCAGGTAGTACATGTTTCGCTCGGTGGAGACAGTTTACGTGTGAAATTTTCAAATGAGTTTAGCACAGATCCCGTAACCTTGCATGCGGTTCATATTGCCGTCTCAGCAGGTGGAGATACAATTGACACGAACACAGACAAGGCACTGAGTTTTGAAGGAAAGCAAGAGTTCACCATAAAACCGGGCACTACTATTATTTCTGATCCTTTTCACTTTGTATTGAAACCACAAACAAATGTAACAATCACTATTTATTTGGGCGATACTTCACCAAATGTAACCGGACATCCGGGATCGCGAACTACATCATATATTGTTCAGGGAAATAATGTTACTGCAATGAATCTTCCGGGTGCAGCCAAAACAGACCACTGGTATATAATTAATGGCATCGATGTAGTCGCACCGAAATCAGCAGGTGCCGTTGTTGTGCTTGGAAATTCTATTACTGACGGACGTGGTTCGGGCACGAACAAGCAAAACCGTTGGCCGGATGAACTGGCAAAGAGGCTTCAGAAAAATCAGGACACACGGGAGGTAGCTGTTCTAAATGCCGGGATTGGCGGAAATTGTGTAACTCGCAATTGTTTGGGTCCCTCAGCATTGAGGCGTTTTAATCGCGACGTACTTGGACAGGCTAAAGTACACTGGCTAATTATCCTGGAAGGAATAAATGATATCGGTGGATCAAGAGGAACTGATGGTGCAGTAAAAGTTGCTGACAATCTAATATCAGCCTTTAAACAAATGATCGATAGTGCCCACGCAAAAGGTATCCGGGTTTATGGAGCAACGCTACTTCCTTTCGGCAGTTCATTTTACGATTCTCCTGGTCACGAATCCGCGGCGAATAAAGTTAACGAATGGATTCGAACCAGCGGTCAGTTTGATGCAGTAATTGATCTCAATACAGCATTAAGTGATCCTGAAAATCCAATGCACCTCCTTCCTGCTGCTGACTCAGGTGATCATCTTCACCCAAGTGAAACAGGACACTGGATGATGGCAGAGGCTGTTGACTTGAAATTGTTTAAATAAGGAGGAAACACGGTTGTAAAAATAGGCAACTTAATTCCTTATTAGTAACAGGCTCGGAAATAAAAAATGCATCGTTGCCGAAATGTGATAAGATAAAATAAAGTTATAACTACGATTTTTAACTCCATCTTTTTCATTTCATTTTTTACCTTAATGTTATTTTGTTTGATTTAATAAATGTATTGGTTATAACCATATCCGGGTTTTACTTTTATAATTAAGATATTCTTTGCCAAAAGTATTTCCCAGCATTTTTTCTTCCATAGGAATAAAAAACATTCTTAGAAGAATTATGAACACAAACGGGACACAAATTGAAATTATATTTCCAAAGCAAACTGCTATCCCAAGTAAAAGCAGAAACATTCCGGCATACATAGGATTTCTTGACTTGCTGAGTATACCTTCATCTATTAAATGAACAGAGGTTTCGAAATCCAAAGTTGTGTTGTACTTCATAAATAAATCTCTTGCTTTTCCCATTACTACAAAGCCATAAAATGCAACAGGTAATCCTATAAGGCTAAAAGGAAATGGAACAACATTGAAATTTGGGATAAAAAAATAAAAGAGGATTATCAATATCAAACTGTATAAAACAAGCATTAGGGTAATAAATAATTTTTTCATAGAATTTCTTCCAGTATTTGCGTAACACTACTAACACATTCGCTGCAAACTTTATTTTTCAAACGATTTTCCTTATAGTATTTTTGCCCTTTCTCCGTCATCAGTTCACATCCGTTAAGAAGTTGAAGACAAATATGTGTACCGTGCATTAATTGAAACCTGTTTAGAAGTTCTCTTGTTTTGGAATATATTTTTTCAGTAGTTGCTTGCTTATCATCTTGTGATTTACCATACTTTGCGCCAATAATCATAATACCTCCGGTAACTGCTCCGCAAACTTCCTGTTTTCTCCCCATTCCTGCTCCAAAACCCCAGCCTATTTTTATCGCAGTATCGCTATCGATGTTTACATCATCACAGTATGCAAGCAAAACAGATTGTGCACAATTATAACCGGATTCAAATTTTTGTAATGCCGTTTCGGTTTTGTTGCTCATAATATTTTTCTTAAATATTTATATATTTAATTAATTTTATTGAACTATTCTTTTTAGTTCACGAACATTTAATGCTGTTTGAATTCCTTCTTGATGCCAATGTTTTTTACAGCCGCAATAATCTAGCAGAACACACTGGGCAGGAACGTCATATCTCTTTAATTCCCAGCCACCTTCTACAAGCGTAGTAACACAAGCAGAAGCGATTACTCCAAGCTTATTTCGCCTTTCCTTTGATGACCAGAGCGAAAGATCAGAAGCATGTGGAATAATATAAACTTCAAATTTACCATAGTTTTTATTTTTTCCCATCATCCTTAGTTGATTTACTCTGCATTGAGGTGAACATCCATTACATAACAAACCTTCTTTTACTTTTTTTGCTTCGCATTTTTCGTCGTTATGAATTCTTAAACAACCGGGGACAAGAACAACTTTTGTTTTTGTTTTGTTGAAATCACTCATGAATGCCCTGTTCATCAGTTCGGCTCCAACCATATTAAGATGATATTCGGATCGTGCTCTTGAACATGAAATTCTGTCCTCCCGCCAGAGATATTTTTTATGAGAACTTTTTAAAAAATTATCAACATTCTGTGTGTATTTGCCAAGCCTTCGTTTTGATTGTTCTTCAAACCAGAGTGTGAATTCATTTATTGCAAGAAAAATATTTGTCAGTTCATCAGAATTTTTTGTACTCCAGAAAGCACGCCATCTTATAAAACGAAGAGCCTGCTCTTTGAACTCACCTGTAGCTTCAAACCATTTACAAACATGATCTACCTGTTCAAGAACCGGAATTTTTACATAATCATTTTTTGATTTAACCGGAAGGAGAAAAAATGTAATCAGGAAACCACGAGCAAAATCTATTAAAGGCTTTATTCCGTTGATGTTTCTTCCGCCACTCTGCCATTTTTGCCAGAGTTATGAAAGGAGCATAACGAACACTGAGAGCTTTATCTGCATAAGATTGCCATAAAATACCAAAACTTAGAAGTTCGAGTAAATATTCCTCTTTTTCTCTTATTTCTTCTAAATTATATAAACGAAGATAATCCATGTACTCAGAAACAATCGGCATAACAGAACCGGAAGCATGCAGCAAAACATTATCTGCAAAAACACGAACATCTTTGTAATATGCTTCAGAATTTTTCAGCTCATTTTTCAGAGAATAGGTTATTGTTTCCATTTACAGCAAACTTTATTGTTAATTCATTGCCTGACTATATGACCAACTCCAGTAATAGAAGTTGTTACATTTGCAGGATTTCCGTAGTAAAAAATATTTCCTGCTCCGTTAACAGTGGCATCAAGATTTTCAGTTACATTTAGCGTAATATTTCCGGCACCATTTACCATTGCTTTACATTTCTGAATAGAAAAATCTTTTGCCATAACATTTCCTGCCCCGTTTATGAAACAATACATATAATTGCCGTTACCCAGAATATTAATATCGCCGGCACCATTAATTATGACGTCCAGGTTATCACAGTTCATGGAGTTTTGAGTAGCAACTTTTCCGGCACCATTAATTGTTATACTTTCAATTGTTTTCAAGGAAACATATGCTCTAAGAGTAACATTAGAATAACTTCCATCTTTCAAACCAACTAAAAGTACATCATTTTCTTTGCGGGTAATTACCTCATCAATAATATTATCATCTGCTTCAATTCGTATCGATTGGCTGTTATCCTGGGTTAAATAAATATCTCCCATATTCTGTAACTGTTAATCCGGAACATTCATCGACTTCCCTGGTTCTGCGATACAATTTTACCAGAGCCATAAATTGTATCACTATTATTTATGTCTGATGATTTATTACATCCATAAAAAATTATAAATGTTAAAACAATCAACAATAAATTTTTAAGAATAGTTTTTGTTCTCATAAGCACCTCAAATATTTTGAGTTTTAGAAATAAATGGGTGATTTTGATTACAGGGAAGTAACCTTATAAGACAGTTCCCCTGTCAAAAAAAATCCCCTGATTTTCATTTACTAACTTAAACTTACTTTTACCTAACTAATAAATAAATTATTTAGACGGTCAAATTGTCCTTTTAATTGGATAAAAAGCTAGTTTTAACTTTCCAAAGTGAATAACAAAATATTTGTTGGAGAACAAGAAATAAAATTAATAGAAGAAAATGCTCTCCGGCAGGAAAATTCAGAAGTGGTATAATTGAGAATCATTTTCCCCTCTTAGTGAATCAACTAAATACTAATATAAAAATCCTGTTATTTAATTACTAAAGCAAATTAAATCTGTGTTATGTTATTTAATTTTGATAACAAGAAAAGTTATATCATCCATTTGCTGATAACCGTTAAGCCATTTGTCTGCAGTATTTAATAAATCTTTAATAATATTGGTAGATGAATTCTTCTTGGCAGAATCAGAAAAAACTTTTTTTATCAAATCATAGTCAATCATTTCGCGATTTGCATTAAACAATTCAACAAAACCATCTGTTAATAGAAGAATCACATCACCGGAAGAAACTTTTAAGATTTTCTGCTGATAATGAAAATCAACAAATGCTCCTAAGGGCATACCTTTTAAAACAACTTCTTCAACAGAATTTGTATTTTGTCTATACAATAAAAAAGGCGGCATTCCTGCTGCAGAAGCCGTGACTTTATATTTATCGATTTTCAAAACTGTCATTCCCATATAAAGATTCCCAAGATTCATTTTCTTTATAATCTTTGTACAGTGATTAAAGAAATCAGGGATAAAATATGTGTGAGCCATTGTACCGAACAGACTTTTAATAAGTGTTACCAAAATACCGGCTTTTATTCCGTGACCTGTCGCATCTCCAATTGTTAATGTAATCGTTCCATCGCCCGACAAATAATAATCATAATAATCTCCCCCCACTTCAGTTGCTGTTCTCATCCTGGCAGATATTTCAAGATGCGGTATATCCGGGAAAGATTTAGGTAAAATCGACAATTGAAGTTTACGTGCTTCTTCTAACTCTTTTGTTTTTCTTTCGTTTTCCGATTCAATTATTATTCGCTCAAGTTCAAGCTTACTTGCAATTCGTTCCTGCTCAAGAGTTCTTTCTGAAAGTTCCTTTACCTTCACAAGCTGGGCTTTAAGGTCTTTATTTACCTGTGAAAGATTATAGGAAAGAAATAAAGACATCGAGACTGCAAATCCAATCATACCATAAACAAAAACCTGGTTATATTCTGTCAATTGAGACACAATAGAGAAATCAAGCAAAATCTGTAGAATTATGAAAACTGCCATGACCATAAAACCTGTTAGAACAATCCATTCCCCCTTTAGATTTTTCTTCCCGTTCTTCCTGAAAGAAGAAGTAATGATATCAATAAGAATAATACCGAAGAAAATATAATTTATTGATGATGCTTCGCTCCACAATAAAAAATTTATTATTGAAATAAAAATGAAAAGCAGGAAATATAATTTCCATCGCCATGGAATTTTATAATAAATTAATGCATAGAATGTCATCAATCCAAAAAACATTGTTATAGGAACAGATATACCATTTAACTGGTAATGAAGAATAATCACATTTGGATCAGTTGCGATAAATCTTTCAAAACTAAAGTAGGTAACACCTGCAAATCCCAGGAGACAAAGTGCATAAAATAAATTTTCTTTTTGCTTTGTATTAAAACTGAAAATGAAAATATGCAGGAAAAAAAGTATTAAAGGGATAAGTGTAAAAACCATCTGGTGATAAGATGCATCACGAACATTTTCACTGACTTGCTCAAATGTTGTATTTATATCTTTAAGATAAACTATAAAGCCAGGCGAAAACCTGAGCTTTTCCTGTTCTTTCCAATTGTAATTGGCATATCTTACTGCAAGTAATTGTTCATATTTTGGATCGATCTTTAGTTCTTTCCAAATACGAACCTGTGACGGCTTGAAGGTATTAACTGAATTTCCTATTTCCCCGAAAGAGTAAAGAAGTCTTCCATCATAATAAATTTCTGAAGCCCCAAGCTGACGAATAATCAAAGCAAGTGATTTATTCCATAAAGAGGAATCAGCAATAAAATGAAACCTGTACCATCCAATATTTTTATCTTTGAGAGTAGAATCTCTTCCTTTATAACTTTCTGATTTTACAACTTTCCAGATGCTATCGTTAAAATTCTCATTTGCCCAATCAGGATTATCACCAGAATGAAATTTCCAAAAATTGTCTATGGACCATGATTGTTCTATTAGGAGCAAATCGCTTTTGATTGAGAATAACTTTCCCATTTATAAAAGTATTTTTCCAATCATACACAACAATCGAGAAAGTTGTGTCCTTTTTAACGTTTAGTATAAAACTCTTGAATAGCTGTTCGTTTTTATCCAAAGCCTCAAGCCACCAATGACCTGCCGTAATTTTAAATTCAATACCAGTTCCTTTTTGAAAGGAAATTATTTTTCTAAAAGTAGAATCATTAACTCTATCAAGCATAATGCTGTCAGGTTCCCAATTACCTAATTCAGGTTCATTCCCGGTAATAAAAACTTTTTGATTTTCGGAGGGATTCTTCACTAAAACCTCGAATGTAACTTTGTATTGTACTTTAGAATTGTTATTGCATCCAACAAAAACTAAGAGGCTAAGAAGAATAGAAATACAGGAGATAATATTTTTCAAAAAAGCTAATTCCTTCCCTTTTTAAGAAGGGTCAAATATTCTATACAAAATTCCAGTTATTTTCTTATTAAAGCAAATCAAAACTTAACGGTTAGCCCCAATGACGGAATTACCGGCCAAAGTTCAATTGTTTCCCTGTAAGGATTTCCATTGTTATCAAGCCAGTACTTGTACCCATTTACATTTTTGAAGTCGAACAAATTGTTCACATCCAGAAAAATATAAGTTGGTAAATTGAACATTGTAAATTCTTTCCCAATCCGGATATCCACTCTCTTGTATTCAGGCAAATAAGCTGAATTTAAGTCCCCTTTCACCCAAGCATAGCTCTTATTAGTATTGTCGTAACTTACATAATAAGGTGTATATGCAAATCCGCTTCCATAAGTAAAGCGTAAGTTTATACTCCATTTTTTGCCAAGATCAAAATCATTTATAAAAGATAAAGTATGTCTTTGATCTGTGTATCTTGGAAATTCCCCTCTATTGTCTGCGAGCAAATCTTCTTTTGTAAACAGCAAGCCATAGCTTATCCACCCATAATAAGCTCCGAGTTTTAACGATGCATAAATATCAATACCTTTTGCATATCCTTTAGAATCATTTTTTCTTGAGTATGTGATATTACTATAAGCTCCACGTTCAGATGAAATCAGGTTACTATATTTTTTGTAATATGCTTCCGCCTTTAATGTAAAAACATCCTGTTGATTTTGATTCAAAGAAAAATTCTTCTCAAGACTAATTATATAATGTTCCGCTTTTTGAGATTGTGTATTTGTATCAGAAGCTGTTGAATAAGCTAATTGCTGGTAAACAGGAGATTGATAATAATATCCCCATGCAACTCTAAGATTTACTCCATCACCAAACTTGTAAGATGCACTTATCCTCGGACTGAGAGTTAAATCTTTATTAAAATCGAAATAGTCAACACGTCCGCCGATATTGATAATCGTGTTTTCATTTAGCTGCAAAATATTTTCAATATATCCATTTAGTTTGTATGAAGAAGCGAGAATATTTTCCTTGTTACTATATTTATTAATAGATGTAGAAATTGTGTCAGGGAAATGATCTGTATTCTGAAAATAAGTTTGTACATCCTCCGCGTTTAGTTTACTTTCATATTTTATATTGAGATAACTAAAACCTGTTTTAATATCGTAAAAAGGATTAAGCTGATAATCCAGCGAAGTTTTACCTTCCAGAGTTTTTATTTCAAGTGATTGATTATAACTACTCCTATACAAAGATCGATAAAAATAAAAATTACTATTAGTGGCCGTAGAACTATCTTCGGAAGTTTCCGATGTATTGTCCCGATCAATTTGCAAATAATAAGAAACAGAAGTATTCAGTAAAGCATTTCCCGAAAGAAAAACGGAATTCTTAATATCAAAAAGATTACTATAATAATCTGCATTTTCTCCATTATGCTTTTTACTATAATCATAATTATCCGATGGCTCGCCTGCAAAAGTACCATGGTAAAAAGACGGACCGGTTATTCTGTCGGCAGGATCATAAACATAAGTGTCACCTGCATGAATGAACTCTAGCTGAAGTTTATCAGCTTCAGATAAATTATAAGTAACAACTCCCTGCACATCATAGAAAGATGGGTGATTGTCCTGATCAACATTAAGCAGAGATAAAACATATTCAAAATAACTTTTGCGAAAATCCAAGAATATAATTCGCATGTGAGCCTAAAGGTCCCTCAAGAACTGCATCAAGATGAATTAAGCTAAGTGTAGCCGAACCGGTTTGTCTTTCTTTATTTCCTTCCCTGTATTCGATGTCGAGAACAGAACTTAGACGGTCTCCGTATTCCGCACTGAAACCACCGGTAATAAGATTGACTTTTTTCATTAAGTCAATGTTAAAAATTCCCACGCTTGCATTGTCGGCTTCCTTAATATGGAAAGGTTCATAGACCTGTGTTCCGTTTACCAGGACAAGATTTTCATCATAATTGCCACCGCGTACATTAAACTTTGCGCTGAATTCATTATTAACTGCAATTCCCGGCAGCGCCTGTATTGAACGAAAAACATCCGGGAAGACACTCGATATTTCCTGCATCTCTTTACTTTGAAGAGAAGAACTGCTTACAGTTGCATTATTATTTCCTCTTGTGGAATAGACAGAAACTTCCTGAAGAATTACTCCGGTTGCAACAAGATTAACTTCAAGTTGAATATCCTTATTAGTTAGCTCAACCGGAATTGTTTCGGTTTTGTAACCAATGTAGCTTACAAGTAATTGGTAATTACCTTTCGGAAGATTTATTTCATATTCCCCATCGGCATTTGTGCTGACACCTTTCGCATCATCTTTTACAGAAATGTTTGCATAAGGAAGAGCTTCCCTGCTGTTTGCATCGCGAACTATTCCTGAGACTTTAAATTGCTGCGAATAACAGAAAGATAAAGATGATAAGAAAAGAATTATAAGCTTATTCAATTAATTTTATCCCGAACTTTTTCGTTTTTGGGTGTAGCAATATAAATAAAAACCCCACCTGTTTCCTCCCCTTTAGTAAAGGGGAGGACGAAGGAGGGGTTCAAAAGAAATGACAAAACATTACAATAGAAAATCAGAACAGGAAAAAAGAAGAACTCTAAGAAATAAAATGACTTATTGCGAAAATATTATCTGGATACATTTAAGAAAGAAACAGCTTGTTTATAGATTTCTGCGTCAATATTCTGTTGATCAATATATTATTGATTTTTATTGCCCAAAACTTAAACTCGCTGTTGAAATTGATGGAGATGTCCACGATTTGCAAGTTCAAAAAATAAAAGATATTAAAAGACAATAATACCTTGAAAAGTATAAGATAAAATTTGTTCGAATAAAAAATGAAGAGTTTTTAGGTAACCCCAATAAGGCTTTTAAGAAAATTGAAGATATGATTAAGGTAATAGAAAAAAGTATAACTTAAGAAACCTCGACCTCGCCTCCCCTTTGTATAAAGGGGAGGACTGGCGGTATTTTAATTCACAATCCAGGTATTTCCACCAAACAAAACTTTATCAAGGTTTCCTTCACCTTTTTTCTCTGTAACCATTTTCACCTGGTTTTCAACACTTTCATCGTAAGTCGGTTTTAATATTTGTTTGTAAACTCCAACAAGTGTTGGCATATCCGGTTGCTTATCAATGTTTATAAGTATTCCTGATCTTGCTGAGTTATCATCGTGCTCGTCGTGTACCAGAACTTCATCTACAGAATGTTTACCATCTGCTAAATCTATAACGACTGGTTTTAATCCATCCAGTTTTATTCCTTTATCTTTGTTAGCTCCGAATATCATTGGCTTATTGTGCTCGAGGAATAAAAGCTTTTCATCTTTTACTTTTTTATCAGTGATATCATCAAAAGTGCCGTCATTAAAAATTACACAGTTCTGGAAAATTTCTATGAAAGCTATTCCTTTATGATCGGCGGCTCTCTTCAACATTGATTGAAGATGTTTCGCATCTCTGTCAACTGCCCTTGCAACAAAAGTTGCATCAGCGCCAAGAGCAAGAGCAATCGGATTAAAAGGATAATCAATACTTCCAAAAGGACTTGTCTTTGTTTTTTTGCCTTGTTCGGAAGTTGGAGAATATTGTCCTTTTGTTAAACCATAAATCCTATTATTAAAAAGAAGAATTTTTAAATCAACATTCTTTCTGCAGGCATGTATAAAATGATTTCCGCCGATACTTAAAAGATCACCGTCGCCGGTTGCAACCCAGACAGAAAGCTCGGGTCGAGCAACTTTAACACCTGTTGCAATCGCTGGTGCTCTTCCATGAATTCCGTGAATTCCATAAGTATTCATGTAATATGGAAAACGCGATGAACAGCCTATTCCCGAAACCCAAACTATATCTTCTTTTTTTATCCCGATTAATTCAGGAAAGGTTCGATGAACCTGCGCGAGTATCGAGTAATCGCCGCAGCCGGGACACCATCTTACATCCTGCTTAGTTGCAAAATCTTTTGAAGTGTATTGCTTTGTCTTTACTTGCACTTGCACTTGCTCTTGATCTTTATTTTCCATTACTGCCTCCGAGTAAATCAATTATCTTCGCTTCTATATCTGAACTTTTGAATGGTAAACCTCTTACTATATTAAGCTGATTTACAGGAATCATAAATTCGCTTTTTATCAGTTTACTTAATTGTCCAAGGTTAATTTCAGGGATAAGAATTTTCTTAAAACGTTTCAAAACTTCCTCTGTGTTTTTAGGAAAAGGATTTAAATATTTTAAGTGTGCCTGTGAAACTTTATAACCAGCTTTCCTGATGTTCATCACTGCTTCGGTAATTGCACCGAAAGTTCCGCCCCAACCAAGTACAAGCAAATCACCTTCCTGTTCGCCGTTTACTCCCAGGTCAGGAATATCCTTTGCAATATTTTTTACTTTTTGTGCACGTAGTTTAATCATTTCATCATGATTATCAGCATCATAACTAACTGTGCCGGTTATGTTCGCTTTTTCAAGTCCACCGATTCTATGTTCGAGTCCTTTGGTTCCTGGTTTTACCCATGGTCTTGAAAGATTTTCATCTCTTAAATAAGGAAAGAAACCTTCTGCTTCCGTCGTAAATTTAACAGGAATATCAGGCAATTCATTTTCATGAGGAATTTTCCATGGTTCAGATCCGTTGGCAATATAACCATCAGTTAATAAAATAACCGGAGTCATAAATTTAACTGCTATTCTCGATGCTTCGAGTGCCATATAAAAACAATCAGTTGGACTGGAAGCAGCCAGAACTGCAACAGGAGCTTCACCATTTCTGCCATACATAGCCTGTAAAAGATCGGCTTGTTCGGTCTTTGTCGGAAGTCCCGTGCTTGGTCCGCCTCTCTGCACATTTACTATTACGAGCGGGAGTTCAGTCATTACAGCCAGACCTAAGGCTTCTGTTTTTAAAGATAAACCGGGACCACTTGTAGTAGTAAGTCCAAGATAACCTGCAAAGGAAGCACCTATTGCTGAAGTTATTCCGGCAATTTCATCTTCAGCCTGAAAAGTTTTTACTCCAAAATTTTTATAAAGACTAAGATACTGTAAAATTTCTGACGCTGGTGTTATAGGATACGAACCGAGAAAAAGTGGCAGTTTACTTTTTACAGAAGCAGAAAGAAGTCCGAGTGCAGTTGCCTCATTTCCTGAAATACTTCTATACACCCCAGGTTTTAATGCTGCCGGATCTACGTGATATCTTGTCGTAAAGGCTTCTGTCATTTCTCCAAAGTTGTAGCCGGCTTTTAAAGCTTTTTCGTTTGCCTCTATAAATTCAGGTTTGTTTTTAAATTTTATTCTTATCCACTGAATTGTTTGTTCAAGCGGTCTGTCAAAAAGCCAATACATTAAACCAAGCGCAAAAAAGTTTTTGCATCTTGATTTATCTTTATTCCCTAATGTTGTTCCCTCAAGTGCGGAGAAAGTTAAAGAAGTGACTGGGACTGAAAAAACCTGGAAACCCTTCAGAGTATTATCTTCAAGCGGATTATTGTCATATTCGGCAAGCTGTAAACTTTTTTTATCGAACGCATCTGAATTTACTATAATTATAGCACCGGGTTTTAATTCACTTAAATTCTTTTTAATTGCGGCAGGGTTCATTGCAACCAGCACATCGGGTCTGTCACCAGATGTAAAAACATCTTTACTTCCAAAATGAAGTTGAAAACCAGACACACCATAAACTGTTCCTGAAGGTGCCCGTATTTCAGCAGGATAATCGGGTAATGTATTGAGATCATTACCTGCAAAAGCAGTCGTATCGCTAAACTGACTTCCTGTTAACTGCATACCGTCGCCGGAGTCTCCGGCAAACCTGATCGTTACTTCATCAAGAGTTTTAAGTTCTTTTTCCTTTACCATTTCTCTCACTTTAGTTAACAAATTTTATAATTCAGTTCCATACAAACCCATAAAACGTGCCACTTACAAAAAATTTTGTGAGCATGGGATTAGTTTATAATCAGCAACAATATGAGGTTTTCTTTGATAATATGCAGAAATTGTTGATATTCTGAACAATCTGTTTCTCACAATTGAAAAGATTTTTATAAGAAATAAGAAAGGATTTAGTCTTAAATGATAACTACAATTATATATTTTCTGTTTTTTATTTCAGTCTAATGCTTTATATTTGAATTAAAATTAAGAGTCAAAATGAAAACGAAGGAAATAATTTTTATAGTTAATGAGTCTCTTGATGGAGGGTTTGAAGCTAAAGCAGTAGGTTTCCCAATCTTTACTGAAGCAGAAACTGAAGACGAATTAAAAAAGAATATTACAGAAGCTGTTCGTTGTCATTTTGATGAAAATGAACTTCCTTCTCTTATTAATGTTAGATATCAAAGAGAAGAAATTATTTCATTATGAAAATTCCATGAGATTTGGATACTAAAAATCTAATTAAATCTCTTGAAAAATTGGGGTATAAGCAAACAAGATAAGCTGGGAGTCATATCCGTTTATCAGTTCTCTTAAAGGAAAAAGAACTTCATATTACAATCCCAAATCACAATCCTTTAAAAATCGGGACGCTTAATAATATTCTTAAAGAAATAAGTGACCAATTGAAAATTTCAAAAGAAGAATTATTAAGAAAGCTATAATTCTAATTCACATTCTTAATAATATTATAAAACTCATCTGCTTTAACAAAGCCTGTTATCCTTTTAACTTCATTTCCTTTTGAATCAAGAATTAAAACTGTTGGGACACCAATTATCTTATATTTATTTCTCAAAGCTTCGACTTCATCGGAAAGTGATTTTGTCATATCAGCTTTGAAAGCATAAAAGTTTTTTGATACTTCAATTACTTTAGGATCTGAGAAAGTATATGCATCGAGTTCTTTACAAGGAATGCACCAATCGGCATAAAAATCTATAATGACACCGGAAGTTTGTATCTTCTGGGGAATCACACCTTCAGCATAAGGCTTCCAGTCAATTGAGTTTTTCTGTTCAGGAATAAATTCATAAATAGCAACAGCAAGAAGTAAAACAGAAAAAACTATTTTAAATATTCTGAATCCTTTAATGCTGTTTGCAAGTTTCTCAATAAACAAAAGCCACAAAGCCACAAATACCATGTAAGTTGGTAGAATGTATCCTCTGAATGAAGCAGATAATAATGGAAGTAAAAAGTAAATTGCCATTCCTATCAAGATAAAGCCAAAGACATGCTTTACTCCATCCATCCACTCGCCTGCTCTTGGAAGCTGTTTAATTTTACCTGAGAAAACAGCGAGAAACAGATAAGGAAATCCTAATCCTACAGCAAGAACAAAGAAAAGTAAAAAGCCAAAATAAGGATCGCCTTTTGCTGCGACATAAGTTACAAGACCAATTACAAAAGGACCGATACAGGGTGCTGCAACAATTCCCATTGTTAATCCCATAAAGAAAGCACCGAAATATCCTTGCCTCGCTCCACCAGCTTTTTGTACCCAGCTATCGGGAAGTTTAAATTCATAAACTCCGAACATGCTTAGAGAAAGAATTAGGAAGATCAAAACAATTCCTAAAATAACAAATGTATTTTGCAGCAGACTGCCAAAAACAGAACCGGTTAACGCTGTAACTACTCCAATAATTGAATACGTCACAGCCATTCCGACAAGAAAAAGAAGTCCCATTAAAAATAATTTGCCTGTACTTCCTTCACTCTGTCCACCGAAGTAACCAATTGTTATTGGAATTAAAGGATAAACACAAGGTGTTAGATTAAGAGCAAGTCCACCTAAGAAGACAAACAAAAGTCCGAGAAATAATCCACCTCCTTCAAAAGTTGAAGAGATTATATTATCATCATTGTTAGCTCCACCACTTAGAGCAGAGTAAGAAAGATCAATGTTCTTAAAGATATCCTGGTTTATTTCATTAACAACAGATTGTTTATCGGCAATAATAATATTCAAAGTGTCCTGAGCAGAAGTCGGAGCAAGACAAGACCTATCATTGCAAGCCTGGTAATCCAGATTAACGATTAGTTTGTATTCACCCGGTTGAACATCTTTTGATGCCTGGATTAAAGCGCCGATATAAATTTCTCCTTTATAAACCGATAAAGCTTTCTCCGAAAAACTAAATTTGAAATCGTAAGGCTTTGGGTAAGAAATACTTTTTATTTTGAAAAAAGTTGTGTCAATACTTAGCTTACTTGGAATCAAATAATCCTCATAAGGTTTATTTGAATTCATATGCCAGCCATCTTCGATATTTACTTTTACAGCAAGCTTTACTTCACTGCCGGGATAAACTTTATCAAAAGATAAATAACTTTTAATTTTAACATGATCCTGCTTCAAACCGAATTGAGCAAAAGCGCTGCTAATTGTTAAGATGGATAATACTACAATCAATAACTTTTTCATTTTTTTAACTTTTTTGTTCTTAATAATTGTTATTCCACATTAGTCATTTGTCAATGGTCATTAGTCATTAAAAAATTCAATTACCTACTGCCTACTAAACTTCTCTTTTATCGTCTGCCTTTTGTCATTTGCCGTTTCACATCTTCCATCATCCATCTACCTCCGCCATCCCTGCACAATCGGATATCTTCTTCCATAACCAAAAGCTTTTTTCGAAACTCTTAAAGCAGGCGCTGCCTGTCTTCGTTTATATTCATTACCATCTACCAATTTTAGAACTTTATTAACAACTTCTCCATCACCAATAATTTTTGTTATCTCATTATATTCTTTATTCTCTTCAAGATACATCTTCAAAATTCTATCTAACAATTCATAAGATGGTAAAGTATCCTGATCTTTTTGTCCCATACTCAATTCAGCAGAAGGTTCTTTATCAATTATTTCCTGAGGAATTATTTCTTCTTCTTTATTGATATAGTTTACCAACCTGTAAACATCAGTTTTATAAACATCGGCAATAACTCCAAGTCCGCCAGCCATATCTCCGTAAAGAGTGCAATACCCGACAGACATTTCAGATTTATTTCCTGTTGTTAAAAGTAAATATCCAAACTGGTTCGAAACCGCCATCAAATAAACTCCACGAATTCTTGCCTGGACATTTTCTTCAACAATCCTTTTAGGCTCTTCTGTTACAGCCTGAGATAACATTTTCAATACTTCTTCAACAACAGGTTGAATAGAAACATTCGCTGATGAGATTCCCAAACTCTTAATTAGTTTCTCGGAATCTTTTATGCTGCCGACACTTGAATATTTGGAAGGCATCAACATTACATTTACATTTTCCGCACCGACTGCTTTAGCTGCAATATAACTAACAATTGCAGAATCAATTCCCCCGCTTAAACCGATAAGAACTTTTTCAAATTTTTGTTTTGTACAATATTCTCTCAGTCCAAAAACTAAAGCATCGAGTATTTCTTCTTCAAACCTTCTTTCAGATGATTTTATAAGCTGATATTTTCCTTTCGTATCAAAGATGAGATAGTCTTCTTCATAAGATTTGCCGAGTTTTAAAAGATTCCCTTCACTATCAAAACACATGCTTGCACCATCAAATATTAACTCTGTTTGTGCACCAACTGTGCAGACGTAAGCAAGTGGAATTTTCTCGGTCTTACTAAGAACCGAAAGCATATTCTTTCTGCTTTCTCTTTTTCCAAAAGAATAAGGACTTGCAGAAATATTAATAATTACAGATGCTTTTTTTTCAATAAGATCTTTAACCGGATCGTAACTATATCTTTGTTTATACCAGTAATCAGCATCATTCCAGATATCTTCACAAATAGAAATTCCAAGTTTTTCACCTTTAAACTCATAAACATCAATCGATTTTGCCGGGTCGAAATATCTCATCTCATCAAAAACATCATAATTCGGAATTAAAGATTTATGCTGTACAAACTGAACTTTTCCATTATAGCAAAGAACTGCAGAGTTATGAATATCTGTTCCGATATTATCATCATCTTCAGTTATAGTCCCGAACAATAAACCAACTTCTTCTGATTGTTTAACAATCTCATTTAAAGCTTTTAGTGATGCCTGCCTGAATTCCTTTTTCTCAACAAGGTCCAAAGGAGGATAGCCAATTAGAGAAAGTTCAGGGAAAATTGCCAGGTCGGCTCCATCTTCTACAGCTTTCCTGTAACCGTCAATGATCTTCATTTTGTTGTATTCTATGTTGCCAATTATTGTGTTTACCTGGCAGAGAGCTATTTTCATCTTTTTAGGTTATTTAGTTATTGATTATTTGGTTATTAAGTTATGGTTATTGAGCAAATGAATCACTTAATAGCTCAGTAACTTAATAACTTAAACTAAACCTAAAAATAGAAAAGTAAGCAGGATTTTACAATCATATATTTATTCAACAGTTTAATCTCCCGTTCGGGTGCTTTCTTTTCCGTATTTCAAATATGCAAACCGATTGAAACATTTTCATAAGTTTTTTATAACAAATTTGTTATAATTGTATCAAGTAAAAAACAGGAGTAAACAATGAACAAAAAATTGTACCGTTCCTATAAAGATAAAATGCTCGGTGGTGTTGCCGGCGGACTTGCAGAATATTTTAACATTGATTCTACTCTTGTCAGAGTACTTTTTCTTGTAGTCCTTTTCATTGGTGGAACCGGCATTCTTGCATACATAATAATGTGGATTATTGTTCCGGAAGAACCGATTGTATTTCCGGATCCTAAAGCAGCGGAATCAAAAAAAGAAGGAACAGAAACAGACTCTCCAAAAGAGGAAAATCAATTCGATTCAAATGCATATTATGCTTCTCTCGATCATCAACGTGAAAAGAGAAGAACAATTGCCGGGGTAATTTTTCTTTTTCTGGGTGTACTTTTGTTAGCAGATAATTTTATTCCAAGAATAAGATTTGGAGATTTCTGGCCTCTGATTTTAGTTGCTGCCGGAATTGGAATTCTTTTAAGTGCTAAAAGAAAAAACAATTATAACCTTTGAGTTAAGAAAATGAAAACCAAACATTTATTCTGGGGATTTTTGTTTATAACTATCGGAGTTTTAATTCTTCTGAATAATGTAACTACATTTACATTTTACTGGATTGATATCTGGAAATACTGGCCGCTACTTTTAATTCTTGTTGGTATTTCTTTTTTGATCAAGTCAACTTTTGTCAGGGGAACAATTGCAAGCATAACAGCAATAATTATTGGTATCTCAATTTTTGCGATGTTAAAGAGCGGGTGGGGATTTTTTCAAAATGATGTTTTTTCGGGGACACATCATGGTATAGTCATAAAAGGTTGGAACGATAACAATTACGAAGAAAGAAATTTTGTTGAAGATTTTAATAATAAAATTAAAACTGCTACTCTCGATTTGAATGCCAACGTAGGTTCTTTCAAAATAGATGATACAACATCTTCATTGTTTGCAGCAACTGCAAAAGGATATGGAGATAGATTTTATCTTACAAGACAAATGGATAATGAAAATACCAAACTTATTTTTGGAAATGATAAAAAATCCATCATTTTCGGAGAATCAAAAAACAAGGTTGATATAAATCTTAACAAAAATCCCCTGTGGAATTTAAATTTTGATATTGGAGCTGCTTCTGCCGAATTTGATCTGCGACCATTTAAAGTAAGAGATGTCGATATTAATACAGGGGCGGCATCGTTAAAAATTTATTTAGGCGATTCGAATGACACGACAAACATCGAAATAGATGCCGGGGCTTCATCGATTGAAATATCGATTCCTGAAAGCAGCGGCTGTGAATTAAAAGCTGATGTAACTTTATCCAGCAAAAGTTTCGATCGTTTCAATAAGATTAATAAAGAATTATACAGAACGGAAAATTTTGATGGCACAGCTAAAAAGATTTTCCTTAGAATTCATTCGGGAGTTTCATCCATAAAGATTAGGCGTTACAGTTCCGGTGATTGGCAATAAAGATTACAAAATTCAAAGATTGAAAAATTCAAAGATTGTTTTTTCTGAAGTTATTTTTTCAATCTTTTCTTGTCCGCCGTAGCTTTAGCAAAGGCGGAAATCTTTGCATCTTTCAATTTCTTTGCACCTGAACTTTTCTTTGCTTGCCCGCCGTAGCCTTGGCGAAGGCGGGGCTTCCACAAATGTTTATCCAATCTTACACAACCATCTTTATCAAACTCAACCCCCTCTGATCTCAGAAGTTCTTCCATCAAATCATAACTTCCAAAGTGTATTCTTCCTGTTAAAGCACCAAACCTGTTTACGACACGATGACAAGGTAAACCACTATCTTTTGCTCCGTTCAAAGCCCAGCCAACAGTTCTTGCAGAAGAACGAATTCCGCACGCTTCTGCAATATCTCCATAAGTCGCAACTTTGCCATAAGGAATTTTAGCAACTATCTCATAAACTTTATCGAAGAAGTCTTTCTTCTTTTTACTTTTTCTTACTGTTTTTTTCTTTTTCATATCAAATGACAAATTAAAAAGAAAATCAAATAGATGCCGATTCTGGCTGATAGGAACATCTCTGCAAATAGTTTAACAAATTTCTTATAACTTAATAACTAAATAACTAATTTTATTTTTAGCTTTTTTAACAGAATATAATTATCGATTTTTCTCAGCAGGAGATAATATTGAAAAACTTTTTTATTGCTATTATTGTTACTATAATCTCTGTCGGCGGATTATTTGCTCAATCGAAACCTTACGTAATTCTTATAAGCTTCGACGGATTCAGGTGGGATTATGTTGACAGAGGAATTACACCTCACTTTGCTTATATAAAAGAGAATGGGGTTTCTGCAAAGTCGCTTCGCCCCTGCTTTCCTTCCAAAACTTTTCCCAATCACATTTCAATTGTTACAGGAATGTATCCCGAACATCATGGAATAATTACCAATGGATTTTGGGATCATTTTACTAATACACGTTATTCAATGAGCGATTCAATTACTTCGCGCGAAGCTAAATGGTATAAAGGAGAAGCATTCTGGGAAACTGCTGAACGCCAGGGAATAAAAACTGGAAGTTATTTCTGGCCTGGATCGGAAGTTACTCTCACATACCGTCATCCTACATACCATAAAGGATTCGAACGCAAGGAACCTTATAGGAAAAGAGTTGACGGAGCAATAAACTGGCTTCAGATTCCTTACAATAATCGACCCCATTTCATTGCTTCTTATTTTGAAGCCACTGACGATTACGGACACAAGTATGGACCGGATTCTTCCGCAACAAACTATGCAATTGCACAGCTTGACAGCATTCTTGGATATTATTTTGAAAAACTAAAGGAGATAAATCTTATTGACAGTACAAATATTATCGTTGTATCAGATCACGGAATGACAAACGTAAGTATTAACAGAGTTATAAATATTGAAAATATGCTTGAAGGATATAAATACAAACAGAATGATGATGGTCCATTTATGATGATTGAACCGGAAGCGGAACAGCTTGATAATATTTACAATAAGCTGAAAGAAAATGAAAATCATTATAAAGTTTATAAGCGGGAAAATGTTCCGGCATACTTTCATTTTTCAGATAATCCATTGATAAGTAAAATTATAATTATCGCAGAAAATGGCTGGAGTCTCGAAACAAATAAATCATTTGAAAATATGAAGAAGTGGGATAGCAAAGGAAATCACGGTTACGACAATTACTCAATGGATATGAATGGAATTTTTTATGCAATAGGTCCCTCATTCAAGAAGAATTACCAGGTAGGAACAGTAAACAATATTGATATCTATCCGTTACTTTGTAAAATTTTTAATATTTTTCCAAACCCACTAATAGATGGAAAACTTGACAGAATAGGATACATTTTAAAATGATTTTAATGTAGAGTGTAGAATTTAGAATGCAAATAAGAATTATGAATTAAGATTTACGAATTAGGATCAACGCATTTGATATTTCCGAATATATTGCTTGCTGATCTAATGCTTCAAAATTACACTAAAATTTCTGCCCTTTGCCTTCTGCCGTTTCACTTCGAATCTAATTCTTACTAAACTTTAACAGAAATGCTTTGATAAACTTGTTAATATCTCCATTCATTACACTTTGTACATCAGAGGTTTCTTCATCTGTACGATGATCTTTAACCATGTTATAAGGATGAAAAACATAAGAACGTATCTGGCTTCCCCATTCTATTTTCATTTTGTTCTTTTCAATTTCATCTAATTGCGCTTCCTGTTTTTCAAGCTCAAGTTGGTAGAGTTTCGATTTCAACAGCTTCATTGCATTAGTTTTGTTTTGGGTTTGTGAACGTTCGCTCTGGCAGGCAGCAACAACTCCGGTCGGTTCGTGAGTAATGCGAACAGCAGTCTCAACTTTGTTTACATTTTGTCCGCCTTTACCTCCGGAACGATAAGTATCAATTCTCAGGTCCGCAGGATTAATTTCTATTTCAATTGTATCATCAACTTCCGGTATTACAAAAACAGATGCAAAGGAAGTATGTCTTCTTTTATTTGAATCGAAAGGAGAAATTCTTACCAAACGGTGGACACCGTTTTCGGCTTTAAGGTAACCGTAAGCGAACTCACCCTCTACCTCAATTGTAACACTTTTAATTCCCGCTCCATCACCTTCAAGCAGATCGATCATTCTCATAGTATAATCATTCTGCTCAGCCCAGCGTAAATACATTCGCATAAGCATTTCAGCCCAGTCCTGCGCTTCAGTTCCTCCTGCTCCAGAATGAATTGTAAGAATACAATTCTTAGAATCATCCCGACCGCTCAACATGTTTTTTAGTTCTGCGTTCTCAACAGTTTCTTCAAGAGATTTTAACTCAATCTGAATTTCATCATAAAGAGATTCATCTTCTTCCATTTGTGCGAGCTCAACATACTCTTCCAGTGATGTTGTTTTTGCATCCACATCTTTCCATAGTTTTACCCAGGATTCGAGTGATTTTATTTCCTGGAGAGTTCTTTGCGCAGCCATTTGGTCATTCCAGAAACCGGTTCCGGTAGTTTTATCCTGAAGTTCTTTTATCTTTGATTCTTTTTTATCAACGTCAAAGATAACCTCTTAAACTATCAACCCGTGTTCTGAAAGTTTTTAATGTTTTTATTTCTTCTTCATACATAGAATAACTCCAAGTTTTTCAAATTATTAATTTTTTGTTATAAATAAAATTTAATCTACAAAGTTTAATCAGCATGGTTGGATGAATGGATGATTGCAGGTTTCATGCATCCATGCACACATGCATTCTTCCATTATTCGTCCTCTACTTCCATCCTCAGTAACGCTGCTGCGAGAGTTTTACCCTGTGCATCATGCTTAAGTGAAACTGTTCCACCACCACCGAGTGTGTTGTGCAATAAAAAGTTTAAAGCCCTGATGTTTGGTAATTCAAATCTTTCAACCTTACCAAAGCAGATTCCTTCAAAATGTTTTTTAACTCTTTCTGCAGTCAAATGTTTTTTGATTAGCTCATAACCCTTATCATCATAAGCTATAATTCCGATGTTTCCTGCGTCTCCTTTATCACCGCTTCGTCCGTGAGCAATATTTTTTAACAAAACTTTCATATAATCCTCCAGAAGTCAAAAGGCAAAAGGCAAACGGCAGAAGTATTTATAGATTTGAGATTTGATTTTTGAGATTTCATAAAATTCTAACTTCCGGTTTAACAAGCTTTTTAGGAATTAGTGCAGGCCAATATGCGACAACTTCACTCGGTTTTGGTCTGCCGCCTGCAAACCCTGTAACACTTGGCGGACCTGTTAAAATTAATGGCGCTATTTCTTTTCCAAATCTTTCTACTGAATTATAATCGTGAGAACTAACTGCTACTCTCAACATAATTTCATTTATCAAATCTTCGTCTAATTTTGTTGATAATGGACCGTGACAAGCATCATAACCGATAAACTCTGTTCTGATTTCATCAAACTTAAGATTTAACAATTCTAATCTTTTTCTTAAAATTTTATCTGCGGCTTTTGCTTTTGTTAAAGCCTGAGGCCAGGAATAAGTTAATGATGCCGAAGCAGAATATCCATCAGCATAAGAACAGGACACTTTGTAAAATTCAGTTTCAGGCTTTCCTTTTACATTATAAACTTTTACTCGATCACTTCCGAGATCTTCTAATTTTATTGAAGTAAAATCTGCAACACAATCTGGAGTTATATATTGAACTGGGTCTCCAATTTCATAAACTAATTGTTCAGCAACTGTTTCAAAAGAAACTCTGCCTCCGGTGTTTTTATGTTTAGTGATTATAACTTCTCCAGTTGGATAGGCTTCTGCAATGGGGAATCCAATCTCTGCTATATTCGGAATCGATTCCCAATCACCTAAAAAGTTGCCACCGGAAGATTGAGCACCGCACTCGAGAATGTGTCCGGCAACTGTTCCTGCAGAAAGTAAGTCATAATCATCTTTCTTCCAGCCAAATTCATAGATCATCGGTGCCAGTGTTAAACCAGTGTCTGTTGTTCTTCCAGTTATTACAATATCGGCTTCCTGCTTTAGTGCTTCAACAATCGGGAATGCACCAAAGTAAACATTTGCACTCAACAGTTTATCCTTAATACTTTTAACCGATTCACCAGTATCCATATTATTCAATTTGCAGCCTGAAGAAATTATTTCATCAATTCTGCTGTTAATATCATCACCAATAATAACTCCAATCTTCAAATCTTTAATCTTTAATTCTTTTGCAACATTAATTACAGCTTCTGCACAGGCAATTGGATTTACTCCCCCACCATTTGTAATCACTTTAATCTTTTTTTCTTTAATGATTGGAAGAATTCTCTTCATCAAATCAGGAATGTCTCTTGCATAACCAAAAGCCGGATTTTTATTTTTCTGTTTCTGAAGAATTGACATAGTAACTTCGGCAAGATAATCCATAACTAGGTAATCGATTTCGCCTTTAGTAACCTGGTGATAAGGAGCATCGATCAAATCTCCCCAAAAACCCTGACCTGAAGCTATCCGAATTTTATCTTTCATAAATATTTATGCTGAACTTGTTTCAGCATCTTTCTATTTAATTCGAGAATATAATAATTTATAAGGATCTTCTATTTCCGGATACAAATCCTGCCAATCCCTATTCTTTGATTCAATTAAATTAATCTTCCACTGCCTATGCCAGTTCTTTAATTGTTTTTCTCTTTTAATGGCACTCCTTGAATCAGGGAGGACTTCATAATAAACGAGTTTATTTACATTATATTTTTTTGTAAAACCTTCAACCAAACCAAGCTTATGTTCATAAACTCTTCTTTGTATAACGTCAGTCATACCAACATATAAGACTTTATTTTTGCTGGACAATATGTAAACAAAATAATTATTCATTTTTCGAAAGATCCTGAAATAAATTCAGGATAAACACCGCTATCCGGATTTTATCTTTCATTCCATCCTTCTCTGCCAATCAAAGGGACAAAGGCAAACTCTGGAACATCTTCAACTTCAAAATTATTTTCGTCAATCTTTGTAATAATTTTTAAAAGTTGTGAAGTTCTATTTCCAACAGGAATTACTAATCTTCCGCCAATTGCTAATTGTTTCTTTAATGAATTGGGAATAGTTGGTGAACCGGCAGTTACTAATATTCCATTGTAAGGTGAATATTCATCCCAACCTAAAGTGCCGTCGCCACATTTTGTATTAATTCGTAATCCAAGCTTATCAAGAATTTTTCTTGTCTTATAAAAAATATCAACATTTCTTTCGATGCTGTAAACTTCTATTCCCATCTTTACTAATAATGCAGCCTGGTAACCTGAACCTGTTCCAATCTCGAGAACTTTATTACCCGGTTTTAATCTCAAAGCCTGGGTCATAAAAGCAACAGTGTATGGCTGCGATATTGTTTGTCCGTGCCCAATTGGAAGTGCAACATCTTTATAAGCGTGATGTTTCATTGCATCAGGAACAAAATTGTGTCTTTCGACTTCCCCTATCGCTTTTAAAACAGATATATCAAATATCCCTTTGAGAGATATTTTATCAACTAAATCCTGTCTTTCTGTTTCGTGCATATAATTTTTTTGTAGTTTAATCAAAGATAAAAATAATATTGTTAACTTCTTTGGTTTTATATTTGTAATTGAAAATTACAGGAGATAGATGTTCGATACAATTGCCGGATCTTTTTTGATAATGGGCTTGAGAATATGCGATGTTTCTATTGGCACGATACGTACAATCTTAATTGTGCAAGGTAAAAAGTATCAGGCAGGTATCGCAGGATTTTTTGAAGTACTTATCTGGGTTTTTGCAATAAGACTTATCTTCCAACACCTTGATAATTATGCAAATCTTTTGGGTTACGCAACAGGGTTTGCTCTTGGAAATATTCTAGGAATAACTATCGAGCAAAAAATTGGTTTGGGTTTTGTTCAGCTTAGCATTATCTCAAAGCATTATACAGATCAGATTGCAGATGCTTTAAGAAAATCAAAATATGGAGCAACAATTCTACCGGGCGAAGGAAGCAGCGGTGGGGTTTCTATCATTATGGTTATTATTGCAAGGAAGTTTCAAAGGAAAGCAATAAGCCTTATAGAATCTGTTGATAAAGATGCTTTCATAACTGTGCAACATTCGCTTCCTTACAGGGGTTTTATGCATGGAGCAAGGAAATAATTAGTAAACAAAGTTTGTTTGCAAGATAAAATCAATCATATTATATTTGTTCGAAATAAAATAAAAAATGCGGGAATAGCTCAGTTGGTAGAGCGCAACCTTGCCAAGGTTGATGTCGCGGGTTCGAGTCCCGTTTCCCGCTCAAAAAGTCCACGAAAGTGGATTTTATTTTTTAGGCGCTGTAGCCAAGTGGCCCAAGGCGAAGGTCTGCAAAACCTTTATTCGTCGGTTCGAATCCGACCGGCGCCTCTAAATAAAAAGAATTTCTTATGTCCCTTTGTTATATTTTATTCCCCTTTAGCAAAACTTTATTTTATCGGTTCTGCCGAAGGCATTCCTTTGGAAGAATCCGACCGGCGCCTCTAAAACCCTCCTGAAGTATTTCTCATCTGTAAGCGTTTAAACCGTTATCTCCTAAAGAATTCTTTAACAATACTTCTTTTATTTCTGTAGAGAATATTAACAATTATTAATTTTAATAATTACAACTATGTTTTCAATATTAATTTTTATTATCTTATAATCAGCTTCAATTTAGGGAAGGGACAAATCGTATTGAAGTTTATAAAATAGAAAAGATTTTTAATTGCTTCCGTGTCAGGCTATCCCCACCTGTCACAATTAAGGAAGCGGAGCCTGCTGGTCGCCCGATCAGCGGGCTTTTAATTTTCATTAATGTGCATTTAACATTATGACTCAAAATAGTTCACAAATAAAAATATTTTTGGTTTTGAAACATATTTCATATTTGTGCGTCTATATTTATTGTTAATTAGCACTTTTTAATGGCATTTATATTGTTTAACATATAGCATAAAAAAAAGGATTTTGAAAAAAAATGAAAAAGGACATAGTGATTTCTCTCGCAGTTGGTTTAATTGGTGCGGCTATTTTTCTCGGTCTGGCAATAACATTAACAAAATAACATTACTTAAAAACTTATATAATTCTCTTTCACAGTCAAAAACCCATACCTGTATCAATTTCTTCCCCCGTAATTTTTTACTAAATTTAAACGTCATTAATAAATTTAGATTATGAATTACTTCATTAGCTTTTTTATAGGCTTTTTGCTGGGCTCTTTCCCCACAGCTTTTTTGCTTCTGAAAAAATATAAAAATATCGATATTACTTCTCACGGTTCAGGAAATATGGGCGCAATGAATGCCCTAGTTGTTACCAAATCAAAATCCATGGGGATTGCTGTACTTCTTATAGATGCACTTAAAGGACTCTTAAGTGTTTACCTTGTTTTACTTTTTCTTCCGATCAATTTTGTTTATCCTGCAATAGCTTTATTGTTTGCAGTATTTAGTCATTGTTATAATCCGTGGCTAAAACTTAAAGGAGGACGTGGTCTTGCAACCGCAGCTGGCGGTGCAGCTTTAATATTTCCTTTTATACTTTTCGCATGGTTGGCTGTCTGGGTTATTGTCTATCTTATGAAAAGAAGTATAATTTTTGCAAATATCTGTGCAACTATCCTAAGTTTAATTGTTGTATTTTCTTCAGCTGATTTGGCTTATAAATACTCTTTTCCTCATCCCGACTCATTGGCAATATTAATGTTATTTTCTTGCTCACTTATGTTAATTATTTTTACAAAACATATTGACCCATTAAGAGAATTATTAAACGATAAAAAATTTTTTAGCAGGGATAAAAAATGAACACTCATAGAAATAAAGTTATACATATTTGCAACTTTAATTGTCATAATAGCTGTATCGATTATATTGTTAAGTAATAAAAACAGCGGTGATAAAGTTTTTTATGATTCATCCGATTCAGGTTACAATCTTGTAAGCCAGAAGGATTCAAACAATAACAGCATTTCTGCTTCACGACAAACAATAATTACTGAAACTGTAAAAAAAGTTAGTCCTGCAGTTGTTGGAATTAACGTTACAGAAATCAGGCAATACAGAGATCCATTCGGCAGCTTCTTCGATGATCCTTTTTTCAGACAATTCTTTGGCAACAGAGGTAACTACAATCAAAAGGTTAAAGGTCTTGGTTCCGGCTTCATCATATCTTCGGATGGCTATATTGTAACTAACGATCATGTTGCCGGCAACGCTACTGAAATTACTGTAACATTGACTAATGGCAAACAATATCCTGCAAAAGTAATAGGTAGTGATGCTGCTTCAGATATTTGCCTTCTAAAAGTTGATGCTGATGATCTTCCTTATGAAATTCTTGGCAACTCTAATAATGTTATGATTGGCGAATGGGTTATCGCTCTCGGCAACCCCTTTGGTCTCTTTGAAATTAATGATAAGCCTACAGTTACTGTAGGAGTTATAAGTTCAACAGGAATGAACTTAGAACCACTTGATAACAGGTATTACCTTAATATGCTTCAAACTGATGCTGCAATAAATGGCGGCAATAGCGGCGGACCTCTTGTAAACAGTGTTGGAGAAGTAATCGGAATGAATACTTTAATTTATTCTCCAAATGGTTCAGGGGGAAACATAGGTTTAAGTTTCGCGATTCCAATTGACAAGATAAAAAGAATAATTACGGAGCTAAAACAAAAAGGATCTATTGACAGAAATTTTGATGTTGGTTTTAAGATTCAATCTATTGATGAAGGAATTGCCAATTACTATAAACTGCCAACTTCAAGAGGGGTTATTATCACTTATGTCGCTTCCGGTTCTTCTGCAGACAAAGCCGGACTTAAAGTTGGAGATATAATTGAAAAAATCAACGAATATAAAATCAGCAATGAAAATACTTTAATAAGTGTTTTCCAGGAATTCCGTGTCGGACAAACAATCACTCTACATATAATTCGGGATGATAAACTAATGGAAAAGAAAATGACATTGGATAAAAAACAATGATAGAACGTTACACACTACCTGAAATGGGTTCAGTATGGAAGGATGAATTCAAATTTAAGACCTGGCTGAATATCGAAATATTAGCTTGTGAAGCAAGAAGCGAAATGGGAGAAATACCAAAAGAAGACGTCGAGGTAATCAAAAAGAAAGCAAACTTTGATGTAAAAAGAATTTTAGAAATTGAAGAAACAACTAAGCATGATGTTATTGCCTTTCTTACAAATGTTGCAGAATTTGTCGGACCGGAATCACGTCATATTCATTATGGAATGACTTCTTCCGATATTCTCGACACTACCCTTTCCTACCAGATGAAGACGGCAGGAGAATATCTTCTTAAAAGATTAAACGATTTAAAAGATGCTTTAAAGAAACGTGCATTAGAACATAAATATACCGTTTGTGTTGGCAGATCGCATGGCATTCACGCTGAAGCAACAACTATGGGATTAAAGTTTGCTTTATGGTTTGAAGAAACAAAGAGAAATATTAAGAGACTTGAAAAAGCAACAGAGACAATTAGTGTCGGTCAAATCTCCGGAGCCGTTGGAACTTTTGATCATCTTTCTCCAAAAGTTGAAGAATATGTTTGTGAAAAGATGGGCTTAAAATCCGCACCGGTTTCCACCCAGGTTATTCAAAGAGACAGGCACGCAGAATTTCTTACAACTCTTTCTTTAATTGGCGCAACCCTGGAAAAAATTGCAATCGAAATAAGGCATTTGCAAAGAACAGAAGTTCTTGAAGCAGAAGAATATTTTTCTAAAGGACAAAAAGGATCTTCTGCAATGCCTCATAAAAGAAACCCTATAATCAGCGAAAGGATAACTGGCCTGGCAAGAATTCTAAGAGGTAATGCAATAGCTTCAATTGAAAATGTAGCATTGTGGCATGAGCGTGATATTTCTCATTCCTCTGTTGAGAGAATAATTGTGCCTGATAGTTGTATTGCCCTTGATTATATGCTCGACTTAATGGTAAAATTAATAATAAACCTGATTGTGTATCCTGAAAACATGAAAAAGAACCTGGAGATTACAAGAGGCTTGATAATGTCGCAGTCTGTTTTACTTAGACTTGTTGATAAAGGAGTTTCAAGAGAAGATGCGTATAAAATTGTTCAAAGTAACTCAATGAATGTTTGGGAAAACAAAAATAAAAATCTGCGAGATGAACTAATTAACTCGGAAGATGTAAAAAAATATTTAAGTGAAGGGGAGATAAACGAAATCTTTGAAAAGAAAACGATGTTAAAGAATGTCGATTTTATTTTCTCAAGAACAATTGAAAACAATAATTAAGGAGTTGTAATGAAAGCTATTAGAATATTTTTTTCTTTTGCTGTTTTATTGATTTTGTCTTCCAATTCTTTTTCACAATCGATGCCCGAAGTCGGTACAAAAGCTCCTGATTTTACCTTACAGGATGCTTCAGGAAATTCATATTCATTATCAGATTACATCGGTAAATCACCTGTGGTTATTTACTTTTATCCGATGGCGGGAACTTCAGGTTGCACTAAACAAGCTTGCGGAATAAGAGACAACTATAGCAAGTTTGAAAAAAGCAAGATTGTGGTATTCGGGATAAGCGTTGATTCAAAAGAAGCAATTCAAAAATTTATTAATGATTATCATCTCAATTTTCCCCTTCTTTCAGATGCTAATAGAGAAGTTTCGAAAAAGTATGGTGTAGCTAAGGATGGTGGTGTAGATAAAAGAGTAACTTTTATTATAGATATGAATGGAAATATTAGCCAGATAATAAATGTTACCAATATTGCTTCCCATTCAGAATTAGTTTTTGAAGCGGCTTCAACTTTGCTTCCTCAAAGCAATTAAGATTAATTTAGATATGCCAGTCGGCGATGGCGGACTGGCATATCTATAAAAAATATTACTTCTTAATCTTTTCCTTAAAACAACCTTTACAATTTATAACAGCAATAGAGACCGTTCATTTAACTATTATTCACTTCGGATACAATTTAAGCCGGTGTATAATAATATCATTTTTACATACTGGAACAATTACTAAATTGTAGTGGTAAATAACCCAATTATTTTATGAAACATTCACGCGGATATATAATGAGAAGATTTCTTATATTCTTTGCAATACTTGTAATTGCAGGATTATTTTCAGCCCGGTCTTTTGAAAACAAATCATTATTAGTTACACCTGATTCCTTAAAGGTTCTTGCACCCAAAGATTACTACAAAAGTGAAACTGAGCTTATTAATACTATAATTTCAAGGTACCATTATAATAAGGTTAGTTTAAACGATTCTCTTTCGGAAGAAATTTTTACAAAATATATTAATACTCTCGACCGCAACAAAAGTTACTTTCTTGCAGATGACATTAAAAAGTTTGAAAAATATAATGACAGGCTCGATGACCTTATAAAAGCAGGAGATTTAAAACCGGCTTACGATATTTTTGAAATTTATAGAGAAAGGGCAAATGACCGTATCGACTTTGTTCTTAAAATATTAAAGCAAAAATTTGATTTTACTTTAGATGAATATTATGAACCGAATCGTGAGAATGAACAATGGCCGGTTAATGACAAAGAAGCAAATGAGATATGGAGAAAAAGGATTAAGAATGATGCTCTAAACCTGACGCTTGCCGGGAAAAAATGGGATTCTACAATTGAAACTTTAACAAAAAGATATGAGAGCTACCGGAGAGCTATAAATCAATATAACAGCGAAGATGTTCTGCAGCTCTTTTTAAATTCTTATACTGAAACTATAGATCCGCACACTAATTATTTCTCTCCACAAACTTCGGAAAATTTTAAAATTGATATGAGTCTTTCACTTGAAGGAATTGGTGCACAACTACGAAATGAAGATGAATATACAAGCGTTGTAAGTATAGTTCCTGGGGGACCTGCTTATAAAGGTGGATTACTTCACAGGAATGATAAAATTATTGGTGTTGCCCAGGGAGATGATGGTGAAATGGTTGATATAATCGGATGGAGAGTTACAGATGTGGTTCAATTAATTCGTGGCCCCAAAGGGACAACTGTAAGATTATTAATTCTTCCGGCAGATGATGAAATAAATTCGGTTCAGAAGGAAATAAAGATTGTTCGCGACAAAGTAAAACTTGAAGAACAGGCAGCAAAGAAAAAAATTATTGACATTAAAGAAGGTGGAGTATCTTATAAAATCGGCGTTATAGATCTTCCGGCATTTTATAGCGACTTTGAAGCAATGCAAAAAGGAGATAAAAATTATAAAAGCACAACACGTGATGTCAGAAAATTGCTTGAAGAATTAAAAGCAGAAAAAGTTGATGGAGTTATAATGGATCTGCGAAACAATGGCGGCGGCTCACTCAATGAAGCAATTGATTTAACAGGATTGTTTATTAAAAGTGGTCCTGTTGTACAGGTAAGAAACAGCGATGGCAAAGTACAGGTTGGTGACGATGAAGATCCCGGAGTAGTTTATGATGGTCCGCTTGCTGTACTTATAAACAGGTTCAGCGCTTCTGCATCAGAAATATTCACTGGTGCAATACAGGATTACAACAGAGGAATAATAGTTGGCGAAAGATCTTATGGGAAAGGGACTGTACAAAATCTAATTGATCTCAACAGACTTTTGCATAATTCGGGCAATGATAAACTTGGAGAAGTTAAAATAACAATTGCAAAATATTACAGGATAAACGGTGGAAGCACGCAAGACCGCGGAGTAATTCCTGACATTTCCTATCCGGCTACTATTGATACTGCTGAAGTTGGAGAAAGCTCTGAAAAGAGTGCCCTACCCTGGGATCATATTTCAGCAACCTCTTACCAGCCATTAAATGATATAAAACAGTTTCTTCCTTTACTTAAAAAAGAACATGAACAACGTGTAGAAAAAAGTGCTGAATTTGATTACTTGCTTGAGGATCTCGCTGCAATTAAAAAAGAGCATGAAAAAACGCTTGTTTCATTAAATGAGAATGTGCGGAAAAAGGAAAAGGAAAAAGACGAAGAAGAAAAATTCCAGAGAGAAAATGAAAGAAGAAAAGCAAAAGGAATTAAACTTCTGGAAAAAGGTGAAAAGGTTGAAAAGTCGTCTGCTCCAGATGATCTTTATCTTGATGAAACAGGCAGAGTTCTGGCAAATCTAATTGCTATTTCGGTTGGATAAATTATGCTGCAAGTGCTACCATTAATTTTCTTTTTGCAACCGGCAGAATTGTTTCCATAAAAGGAAAGTCCAAGTCTGTATCACAAATAAATGTTGCAGGATTCGGTAGATCATGTCTTTCTTGTAACAAATCCTGTTTTATAGATTCCGGCGATTTTCTTATTACCGTTTGCTCTTCACTTTTCACTAACTCCGTTTTTAATGACCGGAACTTTTCTTTTCCGGAATAAAATAATGAGCTTTCATACTTGTGAACCTGGAGTTCAGAAGCCCTGTTGTCTGTAATCATAAAATAGCCCGCTTCTTTATAGATAGGAAGAATACCCACCTGTTCAAGTGTTAGGTTTTTCTCAACAAAATCAAAAAGAACAATTCCTTCCTCTATTTTTTCCTGTATTACAGGAAGTGCCCAGTTTATCAGTTCAAATACAAGTTCTACATTTTGCGGATTATTAAAATCCGCAGGTATTTCGAAAGTAACCTTCTGTTCTTTTACATTAAAACTTTTAATCTCTCTGGGGAATTTTCCATTTAAATTATTTCTACCCGCTTTTATTTGTTCTAGAGAATTTTTTAGTCCAATTAGTTGGGCGAGTGCAGGATATATTTTTTTTCTGTCAAGATCCAAACTTAATTGTTTTAACCCTCCAAGAATTCTGTATTGGTTCATTTCCAAATCGGTTTCCGATGAAAGAAAAGTATCAATAGATATACGTTCCATAGTGTCTCCGTATTTACTGTGAACATATATCTACTAATATTATACCAATTGAAATTTCATAAGAAAATCAAGAATAGGTTTTATTCTGAGGGTTTTATGTGAGCAGTATCATAATAACAAAAGGGTTGTTGAAAGTGATAAATTACTTAAGGAAACATTTCGCCCTCCTTAAAAAGTAATTTTTTCTTTTATGAAGTTGAATATTATAAACCAACCGAGCGAATTCTTCAGCTATATTTCAAACTTAATTCCTTGTGCAAGTGGAAGATCGGTTCCGTAGTTTATTGTATTCGTTTGTCTTCTCATATAAGTTTTCCATGCATCAGAACCTGATTCTCTTCCGCCTCCGGTTTCTTTTTCTCCGCCAAAAGCTCCGCCGATTTCGGCGCCGCTTGTTCCAATATTGACGTTTGCTATTCCACAATCGGAACCTGAAGCTGAAAGAAATTCTTCTGCTTCTCTAAGATTTAAAGTAAAAATTGCAGATGATAGTCCCTGCACAACATCATTTTGTATTTTGATTGCATTGGTCACTTCCCCTTTATACTTTATTAAATAAAGAATTGGAGCAAAGGTCTCTTCCTGAACAATCTTATAATGATTTTCGGCTTCAACTAATGAGGGAACTACATAAGTCCCGGTTTCATATTTTTCTCCATCGAGAACTTCCCCTCCAAAAATAATTTTACCACCTTCCTGTTTTACTTTTTCAAGAGCATTAACAAAATCTTTGACAGCATCTTTATCAATCAAGGGACCAACATGATTCTTTTCATCTAAAGGATCACCAATCATTAATCCTTTATAAGCATTTACCAATGTTTCTTTTACTTTTCCATAAATAGATTCATGAACAATTAGTCTTCTTGTAGTTGTACATCTTTGTCCTGCTGTTCCTACAGCACCAAAAACAATTGCTGGCATTGCCATTTTTAGATCTGCATTTGCTGTTACAATAATTGCGTTGTTTCCACCTAGTTCAAGAATAGTTTTGCCAAATCTTTTTGCTACAGCTTGAGCAGCGTGCTGACCAACCCTTGTTGAACCTGTAATAGATAATAATGGAATTCTTTTATCATTAAGAATTTTTTCTCCAATTGTCGAACCTCGCCCTATAATCAGCGAAAAAATTCCTTCGGGTAAATTATTTTCTTTAAGGACTTCTCCGATTATATTCTGACAAGCAATTGCCGATAAGGGAACTTTTGATGAAGGCTTCCAAAGATTTACATTTCCACAAACTGCGGCAATCATTGCGTTCCACGACCATACTGCAACAGGAAAATTAAATGCAGAAATTGTTGCAACAATTCCAAGAGGATGATATTGATCATACATTCTATGGTTTATTCTTTCAGATTGCATTGTAAAACCATAAAGTTGTCTGGACTGTCCTACAGCAAAATCACAAATGTCAATCATTTCCTGAACCTCGCCCATTCCTTCCTGTAAAGATTTTCCCATTTCATAAGAAACAAGAGTTCCCAAATCTTTTTTAAAATCTCTTAATCTTATTCCTATTTGCCTAACAATATCTCCCCTCTTTGGAGCAGGAATTTTCATCCAGAATTTAGATGCATCCTGTGCAGTTTTAATTATCTTATCATAATCTTCTTCTGAAGCCTGGTAAACTGAAGCTATCAATTCTCCGTTTGTTGGAGAAATGATTTTCAATTCATTTTCAGAAGTCGTTTCATTCCAGCTTGTTCCACTCGAGGAACCATAATTTGTTTTTTTAATTCCAAGTTTTTCAAGGAAATCCAACTTAATTGATTTTTGCATTATTTTCATTTTAAACTCTCTTTTTTGATTTTATTGCTACAAAGTTATCAAATAATAAATAAGTGAGAAAGCCCAAAATGATATAGGATTTAAGAATTACGATTTTAGATTTTCAGCCAAAGGCTGATCAGCCTCCGGCTGAGAGTATTTTTTTCTCTTGCCAATAATCAAAAATAAAAGTAGCTTA
The DNA here is from genome assembly GCA_963727535.1 of uncultured Ignavibacteria bacterium. Classification (GTDB taxonomy): domain Bacteria; phylum Bacteroidota; class Ignavibacteria; order Ignavibacteriales; family Ignavibacteriaceae; genus RBG-16-34-14. The sequence goes on along the minus strand of CAVSGR010000001.1, from coordinate 72,852 downwards.
ACGACGACAATTTTTCAGGGGTTGGGAAATGGGTAAATCGAACGAAGCACATTCCTTTCAGGAACGCGAATTTATTATTATTTCATTCCTAAACCTAAAGAAATAAACCAAACTCAGAGGAGAAAATCATGAAATCCATTTTATGCAGTTTTAGTCAGTTTAATCATGTGCTCATTAAGCTATTCGCAAGATTCTACAAAACATAATTGGGCATTATCATTTGGAATAGCAGATAATTTTAGATTAAGTAGTTTCAATATGGATATTGCTGTAAAAAAAATTATAGATGATGAACATCAGTTAAGATTGTTTTTATCACCGAGAGTCTGGACAAATAATCAAGAACAAGATGCAAATGGAAGCGGTCAAACCTCAGAAGATAATCGTTTCGAATATTCAATAGGTATCGGCGCTGATTATCTTTGGATATTAATCATTGAGGGAGATATTAACATGTTTGGAGGAACCGGATTAGTTTTCACATATGACAATAATCATGAAAAATCTAACAATACATTTGATAACGGTGATAAAAGCTTTAATGAAATTAACGCTTCAACTGTTAATATAGGACTCCGTGGAGCACTTGGTGTTGAATGGAAAGTAAGTGAAAAAATAGGGATTCACAGTGAATATTTGATCACGGGGTCATACAATTGGAGAAAATCAGAACAAAAATCATCTTTAAATAACTTGGCAAATCCAACTTCAACTTATAAATCATCAGGAATACTTTTAGGAACTACAGTTCTTTTCGGAATAAGTATTTATCTGTAAAATTTTGAAGCTAATTAATCTTGCTAGATATTCCGGTTCTTTGATAAAACTACTCTGGCAGGATATTAACATATTTAAATGTCATCCTTCGACAAATCAGGATGACAGATTATTGGCTAAAAATTCTAAATTACATCCGTATTGAAAAATGTATTGCTAAATCGCTCATAAATATTTAAATTTAAGATAAGATTTTTAGATAAATATGTTAACTCTTAACAGTAAATATTACCATCAAATCGGCTTCAAAAGTAACAGAAGCTATTTTGTTTCTCAATTCGAGAACGTGTTTTAATATTCTCCTCTCTTTTCTCTGCTAACTGTCATTTTTCTATTTCCCAAATACGGTACTCTTTTTGGTAAACTAAATTTTTAGGTATTAATATGATGGACAAAATTTTAACAACAGATAAAATTCAGGCAGAAGACGTACATCAGATTCTTAAGCAATATATGCTTGCTGATGGATTTGAGTTCGTTCTTGATCTGAAAAACAGTCACGGTATTTATCTTGTCGATGAAAAAACCGGTGAAACTTATATAGATTTCTTTACATTCTTTGCATCTTCACCATTGGGCTTAAATCACCCGAAGATTTTGAATGTAAAAGATGAACTGGCAGCGGTTGCAATTAACAAACCATCCAACTCTGATATTTATACAACTTACATGGCTGAGTTTGTAGAAACTTTTGCAGAAATTGCAAAGCCGGATTATATGAAATATTTATTTTTTGTTTCCGGCGGCGCACTTGCAGTTGAAAATGGATTGAAGGTTGCATTCGACTGGAAAGTGCAGAAAAATTTCGCAAAAGGTTATAAGGAAGAAAAGGGACAACAGGTCATTCACTTTAAACAGGCTTTTCATGGAAGAAGCGGTTATACTCTTTCATTAACCAACACTGAACCGAATAAGATTAAATATTTCCCGAGGTTTGACTGGCCAAGAATAACAAATCCCAAAATAACTTTACCTCTCGATCTTCATCTTAATGAAATTATTAAGACGGAGCAAAAAGCGATTGATGAAATTTATTCAGCAATAAAAAATAATCCGGATGATATTGCAGTTATTATTATTGAACCAATCCAGGGAGAAGGTGGCGATAATTTCTTCAGAAAAGAATTTTTCGAAAAGCTTAGAGAAATCGCCGATGAAAATGAAATTCTCTTAATGTTCGACGAAGTTCAAACAGGTTTTGGATTGACCGGAAAATTCTGGGCTTCTGAATATTATGTAAAACCGGATATTATTGCATTTGGCAAAAAGGCACAAACCTGTGGCATAATGGTATCGGACAGAATAGATGATGTTGAAGAACATTGCTTCCGTAAATCGAGCCGTATCAATTCAACCTGGGGAGGAAATCTTGTTGATATGGTTAGATCGAAACACATTTTAAGAATAATTGAAGAAGAAAATCTTGTTGAAAATTCCCGTGTTGTTGGTGAATATTTACTCCACAAATTAAAAGAAATTCAAAAAGATTTTCCAGATATGGTTCGTAATGCTCGCGGCTTAGGTTTAATGTGCTCTTTCGATCTTCCTTCCGCTGAAACCAGGAACAGGTTTAAAGATGCCTGCTTTAAAGAAAAACTAATCATTCTTGGCTGCGGGGAGAAATCAATCCGTTTCAGACCGCCGTTAAATATTACAAAAGAAGAAATCGACAATGGATTGAATATTGTCAGAAAAGTTCTATCTTTAAATCTGTAAACAATAATTTATTTACACTACTTGCATGACACCCCGCTTTTTAGCGGGGTTGTCGTTTTAAATAATCTCAAATCTGAAATTTCAAATCTCAAATCTTTGTAACTTACTTTAATTATTAAGTAATATTTATTAGTATGCCCGGTTCACTTTACATAGTCAGCACACCGATTGGAAATCTTAAAGATATAACTTTGAGAGCAATTGAAACTCTTAAAGAAGTTGATTTCATTATTTGTGAAGATACGCGTGTTACTTCTGTTTTATTAAAACATTATGATGTTCATAAAGAGCTTGTTTCGATGAATGCACAAACCGAATTAAAAAAAATTCCGCATTTAATTGAAAGAATTAATAATGGAGAAAAGTGTGCTTTAGTTTCCGATGCGGGGACACCAACCATTTCAGATCCCGGTATAAGATTAATTTCTGAAGCAATAAAAAATGGAATAGTAATTATTCCTATTCCCGGAGTTTCCGCTTTGATTACAGCTCTAACAGTAAGCGGACTGCCGACTGATTCATTTATCTTTGAAGGTTTTCTCCCACTTAAAAAAGGAAGAAGCACAAAGCTTAAAGAATTATCGGAAGAAGTAAGAACAATAATTCTTTATGAATCGACATACAGAATTGAAAAGTTAATTAAAGAGCTTAATGAAATTATGCCGGAAAGATATACAGTTATCTGCCGCGAACTCACCAAAAAATTTGAGGAAGTAAGAAGAGGTTTTCCTAAAGAGCTTTTGGAAACCTTTGATGAATCAGTTAATAAAGGTGAATTTGTTGTTGTAATTGCTCCGAAAAACTGGAAAATATTTTAATCACTCACTGTCGTAATCAATTAAAGCTCTAACATCATAATCTTTTAACTTAGTTCTACCTTTAAGAAAAGTTAATTCGATAATAAAGGAAACCTGTACAACCTGTCCGCCAAGTTTCTCTATAAGTCTGCAAGCAGCCTGAGCAGTTCCTCCTGTAGCAAGAAGATCATCATGCAGAAGAACTTTGTCACCTTCCTTGATAGCATCTTTATGAATTTCAAGTGTATCTTCACCATACTCAAGAGAATAAGTTATACTTTCTGTTTCTGCCGGAAGCTTTCCTTTTTTGCGGCAAGGTATAAATCCCACATCTAATTTTTCCGCTAAAGAAATTCCAAACAAAAAACCGCGGGATTCAATTCCTACCACCTTGGTTATATTTTTATTTTTAGTAAATTCAAAAAGGCGTAAAGCGGTTTTTTTAAGCGCAACAGGCTCTTTAAGAAGAGTTGTAATATCGCGAAACATAATTCCCTTCTTAGGGAAATCCTTTACGGTTCTTATATATTGTTTGAGATCATTCTGCATTTTTAACCTCACTTTTTTAGAAGAAAACTCTCAATACCTTTTTTAAAATCTTCTGATGAACGGCTGATTGTATTTAGTCTTATACAGTAATCAATAGCTTCTTTAATATTTAAATTTGAAATATCCGAAATCATTTTCTTTGTCAACTTCATACTCAGGCTGGAATTTGCAATTAGCTTATTTGCAAAAGTTTTTGCATCTGTTAAGGCATCTTCAGCAAGATAATCAACAAGACCTAAACTCTTAGCTTTATCAGCATCAACTATATCTCCGGTTAAAAGTAGTTGTCGGGCTTTTCCTTCTCCAATTTTCTTAATAAGAAAAATAGAAACTATAGCAGGGATAAATCCAATTTTAACTTCAGAATAACCGAACTTAGCATTGTTTTTATCGGCAATAATAAAATCGCAAACATTTGCTAAGCCGCAGCCACCCGCAATTGCTGCACCATTTACAGCAGCTATCGTTGGAACCGGGAAATTATAAATATCAAGAAATAGTTGCGCAAGAGATTCAGAATCTTTTTCATTCTCGATTGCGCTGAATTCTTTAATACTATTAAGATATTTAAGATCAGCACCTGAACAAAAACTTTTTCCCTCACCTGTAATTATTAGGATCTTGACATCATTATCGTCTTTTATTTCGCTTAGTTTATTCTTCAGTTGCGAAACAAGTTCAGGATTAAGAGCATTCCTTTTTTCAGGACGATTTAGAGTAAGAATGCCAACCTTATTTTCTTTCGAATACTTTATCATCTTATTCTAAAAGAGATTTACAATAATGTACATTTGTAAATATGTTGATATAAAACCAACTAAAGCTCCTGCTGCTACTTGTGTAAATGTATGCACTTTACGATGTAATCTTCCCCATCCAATAAAAATAATTAAAGGCAAAAATAACAAAGACTGCCATCCTGCCGCAAAACATAATGCTGCAAGGGGACCTGATGATCCCATTGTGTGAGCACTTATTTTCCAGCTTTTGTTTATTATCATAATTAAAATTGTGTTGGAAATATAACAAAACCAGAATGCTGTTGAAATAATATTTATTTCATAAAAGAGAAGAATTGCAAATCCGCAAATATAAATTAAAGTTGAAATGATATATGGAAAAGTTCTTTCTTCTTTTATGCTTGCATCAGAGTCAACGATCTTCCCCTTTTTTTTCAGGTATAAAAATAAAATAACATGAAATGAGAAGCCGAAAGTAAATGTAACAAGCAATAAAATTAATCTTTTCGTTAAATCACTTTCATAGGTAAAGGCAAAGTATGTAAACAGAATAATAGTGAAAGATGGCGGGACTAATAAAATGGAAACAATTCTTGCGAGATAATTTTTGAAATTGTCAATCAATTAAACAGCAACTTTATAATCTTCGAGTTCTTCAAGATAACTTAATAGAATATCTTCGACCGGCTTATATTCAGTTATTGCCATAAGTCTGTTTCTAACTTGCGAAGCATTATATAATCCTTTAAGATATCCTGAATAAAACTTACGATGTTCCAAAACTGCCCTTCTCTCCCCCTTCACTTTTATTGCAAGTTCTAGATGGCGAAGAGTAGTTTTAATTCTTTTTGCAGGATCAATTAAAGTAGAAACATAACCTTGTGTTAACAATTGTTTTGTATTTTCAAATATCCAGGGATTACCAATAGCTCCTCTTGCAATCATAACTCCATCGGCACCGGTTTCATCAAAAGCTCTTTTAACATCCGTTGCAGTAAGGACATTACCATTTAACACGACAGGAATATTAACAACTTCTTTAACTTTTCGTATCCACTCCCAGTAAGCTTCTCCTTTATGTCCCATTACTCTTGTTCTGCAATGGATTGTTAAAGCTTTAACTCCAACATCTTCCATTCTCCTGGCAACATCGAGAATGTAGATGCTGTTGTTGTCGATTCCCAATCTTGTTTTAACTGTAACTGGAAGTGAAACAGAATCAACTACAGCTTTAACTAATTTTTGCATGTAAACAGGATCTTTAAGAAGTCCTGCGCCTGCGCCGCAAGCAACAACATTTTTAACCCAGCATCCTGCATTAATATCTATTAAGTCGGGGTTTTCTGCCTCTGCTATTTTTGCGGCTCCAACCATTGAATCTATGTTTGAGCCATAAATTTGTATTCCAACCGGTCTCTCTTCTTCAATGATTCTCAATTTCTTGTGAGTTTTTTCGGAAGCACGAATTAATCCTTCAGAGTTTACAAATTCTGTATAAACCACATCGGCTCCAAGTTCCCTGCAAACTAATCTGAAGGAAATATCGCTTACATCCTCCATTGGAGCTAGAAGAACCGCTTTTTCTACATTTATTTTTCCGACTGAAAACATCTTACTTCTTTAATAAATTTAGTACAAAGATAAAAACAATTAGCGAAATTAACGAGATAATTTTTATTACTGATTACTAATTATCAGTACAATATCACTTATTGATTTATCGAAAAAACAAGTATCATCAAATCTAAAATATTATATTAGAACTATAGTCTTTCTATTTTTTATTAACAATAAATACCGTAGCTTGAAAAATTATTTAACTCATAGTTTTGATATTAATGATGCAGAATTAATTTCTGTAATTGATGAATTACCTCTCTGGTCTGCTCCTTTTGGTTTAAAACTTCTGGATACAGTAAAATTAAAACATAATATCAAAGCTCTCGATATTGGATGTGGGTTAGGTTTTCCCGTTATTGAACTTTCACAAAGATTAGGAAACACTTCAAAAATATTTGGTATTGATCCCTGGGAAAAAGCAATCGAACGAACGCTCTTTAAGATTAAGAAATATGAAATTAACAATGTTGAAATAATTAAAGGCATTGCAGAAGAGTTGCCTTTCGAAGATTCTTTTTTTGATCTTATAGTTTCAAATAACGGAATTAATAATGTTCCGGATATGAAGCTTGCTTTATCTGAATGTGCAAGAGTAAGCAAATCAAGTGCACAACTTGTCATTACTCTCAATCTTGAAGACACAATGATAGAATTCTACCAGGTTTTTGAGGAAGTGTTAAAAGGAAATAATTTGAATAAAGAAATTACTAAAATGAAGGAGCAGATATATTCAAAAAGAAAACCATTAAGTGAAATAGAGGAATTACTTAAGATTGCTGGGTTTAACTTTATAAATACTTACCACGATAAATTTTATCTCAGATTCATTGACGGAACTACTATGTTTAATCATTCACTAATTAAATATTGGTTTCTAGGAGGATGGAAAAGTATTTTAGATGATAATCATCTGGAAAAAATATTTAATGAAGTTGAATTGAGATTAAATAATATTGCTAAAGAAAGAGGAGAAATACAATTAGCTGTTCCCTTTGTGACAATTGATTGTAGAAAAGAATAATTCTCTTTTTCAAAAAAATATTTCATAAAAAAGGATAAAAAATGTCAGCTTATATGATTGTTGAAGTTAAAATAAATGACTCTGCAAAATACGAGGATTATAAAAAACTTACCCCCACCTCACTCGAGCCTTTTGGTGGAAAATTTATTGTAAGAGGAAGTAAAGCAGAATTAATTGAGGGTGAAGAACAACCAAACAGAATAGTTGTGCTTGAATTTGAAAATGTTGAAAGAGCTAAAGCATGGTGGAATTCTCCTTTATACAATGAAGCAAAAAAAATCCGGCAGGCTGCCGCAAAAACAAGAATGATACTTGTTGAGGGTGTGTAAATGAAAAAAGAGGAACTAAAAAGTATCCAGGCTCCCATAAAACAAAAATACAGGGAAGAACCTGAAACTGCTTTAATTACCTTGAAAGCTCAAGGAAGAATCGGCGAAGGTGTAACCTGTAAGATTGAAACAGGAAAAGCCGTAGCAGAAGCAGGCTTACATCCGGCAACTGGAGGAAACGGAATGTCTGTCTGTTCAGGCGATATGCTGCTCGAAGCGCTGACAGCTTGTGCGGGAGTAACCATGAATGCTGTTGCAACTTCAATTGGAGTAAATCTCGATGAAGGAATTGTAATAGCTGAAGGTGATATTGATTTTCGCGGGACCCTTGGTGTTTCTAAAGAAGTTCCTGTTGGGTTTCAAAAAATAAGACTTAAGTTTAATCTGAAGACAGATGCTTCAATTGAACAAATAGAATCACTTATAAAACTTACAGAAAGATATTGTGTGGTTTTACAGACTTTGAAAAGAATGCCAGAAATAACAATAAATAAAAACATTTTATAATATTATGGATAAGAAAGAATTAAAAAAGCAATACAAACAAACTGTTCAACCTATGGGTATTTATCAAATTAAAAATCTTACGAGCGGGAAAATATTTTTAGGTTTTGCCAAAAATTTACCAGGCAAATTAAATAGTGTTAAGTTTCAACTTGAACATGGGTCCCATCCAAATCGTGATCTGCAGAAAGATTTTAATGAATCTGGAGAGACAAAACTTTTCTTTCGAAGTTGTTGATACTCTTGAACCAAAAGAAGATACAACTTATGATTATACTAAGGACTTATCAGTTTTAGAAGAAATGTGGTTAGAAAAACTTCAGCCTTTTTCTGAAAAAGGTTATAACAAAAAGAAGCTTTAGTACAGATTCATTTTTATTATCACAAATAATAATCGTTATATATTGTGGGATGGTTAATAGGCACTTTCGGAAATTATTCTAATGATGAACTGCAAAATATAAAATCAATTCATCATCAGCCACTTCATTCTTTTATTTCAGATAAAATTTACATTGCGGCAGGCGGCATACCCGAAACCTGCCGTGGTTCAATTCAAAAAGTTGATTCGTCCGGATGGATTGCCTGCGGTATCGGAATAAAATATGAAAATGGCAATGCTTCTTTAATGAATAACGATAATTGGAATTCGGAACTATCTAAAAAAGATTTTTCTCAATTCCATTTAAACGGGCATTTTGCAACGGCAAAATGGAATGACGATAAACTTGAGTTATTCACGGACCAGTTAGGTGTAAGAAATATCTACATCACAAAATTAAATGATTGCTTTGCTTTCTCAACTCGGCTCGACTGGATTTCAAAACTAAATAAAAATATCTCTGTCGACTGGGAAGAACTCGGTACAAGATGGTTTTTGGTAAATCAACTTTCAGATAAAAGCATTCTGAAAAATGTTGAAAGGATTAACCAGGGCGGTAAAGCAGTATTTAGTTTCAATCCTCTTTCTGTTCAAGTAGCGAATCAACCATGGCATCCCGATCTTGTATCTTCACAAACCGAAAAAAATTTAAGTTCAACTCTAAACGATTTTACTTTATGCGGACTTAAAAGTGACAGGAAATTATCTCTAGGTCTTTCCGGTGGATTTGATTCCCGAATTTTACTCGCCCAGCTTTTAGCTTCTGATTCAAAGAACTGGAGTCTGCATTCGTTAAATAGTGATGAAGATCCTGACAGGAAAATCGCTGGGGAAATTTCTAAAAAATTAAACATCGATCATTTCTTTTGGGAATACTCTTTACCGCCGGCAGATACAATAATAACACAACTAAAAGATTTTATCGGGCAAACAATGCTAACTGTTCCTGCTTCTGCTTTTTTAAACGTTCAATTTTATTCTTTGCTTTATAATCAAAATAAAATTGTTATTGATGGCTCAAACGGAGAAATAACAAGAAGACGTTTTTTCGTTGGACTTCAGTTAAGAGGAGGAAAGGCAATTTATAATAATGAGTTTGCGGAATTGCTCCCACTCTTGCAAAGCGGTCGTCCGACATTTTTTGCTGAAGATTATCATCGAATAATGAAAAGTAACCTGAAAAATCAGGTAGACGATTTTTGTTCATCTATGCCATCTCCAAAAAATATCGGGATCGGTAACTGGATAGATTTATTTGCATTAAGAACACGTTTGCCAAATGCTTCTGCTCCGGAACAGGCACGCTCCGATAGTGAGTTTATAAATTACATGCCTTTTATTCAACCGACATTTCTGAAAAAAATATTTGAAACACCCGTCGAAGAAAGAAAGAACAGCAAAATTTTTCATAAAATAATTAATGACAATGCTCCGATTCTCAAGCATTTCCCACTTGTAAAAGATGGTGTTATCTATCCGTTCAGGTTAGGAACTGTACCGGCTTCAATTTATATGAAGATTAAAAGAAGACTCGGGTTTGTTTATCAAGATAAAATAGTAGGAAATTTTCTTGACCATCTTTCAGATCTTATCCAGGAAATGGCTCATTCTACAGATGTAAAATCATCCGGGGTTTATGATTACAAAAAAATAATTGAAATTACAGATGGTTACTATCGAAAAAGAAATATGAACTTTGCCCGTGATATAAACTGGTGGCTGAGCTTTGAAATCTGGCGCCAAACAATTCATAACAAATAACTTTTAACTTCATTACTCATAAAACAGTAAAAAATTAATCTCTAAGTTTTTGTATCTTATCTCCAAGGTAAAAATATTCTAACATAGAACTAATGAGTAAACGTAAATCAGAACCTGACGAAAGGTTGAGAAATAATATTAGAGAGCTCGGTTTTGCACTGGGTGAGGTTCTTATCGAACAGGAAGGGAAAAATCTTTACGATAAGGTCGAAAAACTCAGAGCTTTGACTAAAGAACTGCGACGCAGTAACAGCAGTAACGCAATCAAAAAAATCCGCGCAATAATTAAAAAATTCTCTCCTAAAGAATCTTACAATGTTATAAAAGCCTTCTCGATCTATTTTATTCTTGTAAATGCCGCAGATGAAGTAAATAAAATTATCAGGAATAAAATGTATGACGAAACAGGAAATGAAGAAGAAGATTTCTATGGAAAAGCTTTTAAAGAAATAAAACAATTAAAGTTGTCGGAAAATGCGATAGATAAGGCTCTTAAAAATATTGAAATAGTTCCGGTGTTTACAGCTCACCCAACAGAAGCGATACGCCAGACAATACTTAGAAAAATTCTGAACATCAGCCAGATGCTGCTTGATAAAGAACTGAACTACCATACTGCCAATGAATTGAAAAATATAAAAGAAAAGATTAAAGCAGAAATAACAATTCTCTGGCAAACCAATGAAATCCGGTTTTACAAAGTCTCGGTTGAAGATGAAATAATCAATGGTTTATTCTTCTTTAAGAAAGTCTTTTATGAAATCCTTCCTGATTTTTATAATGATTTAAGTTTCGCCTTTAAAAATGATTTAGACTATACTTCAAACATTCCGACACTTTTAAAATTTGGTTCGTGGATTGGCGGCGACAGGGATGGTCACCCGTATGTCACTGAAGATATAACAAAGAATGCTTTTAAAATTTACAGGAGAGAGATAATTAATCTGTATCTCCAGGAATTAAATAAAATTTATGAACAACTAAGTACTTCTGTCAGGATAAAAAAAGCCGATAAAAAATTACTCCAGTCAATAAGAAAAGAAGAAAGGCAGCTTAAAATAAACCCGGCTAATACTATGTTAAGAGAGGAAAGCGAAGTTTATCGTTCAAAACTCTACCTGATTTACAAAAAGCTGGAGAATACACTGAATGATAAAAAACTAAATTATAAAAACTCAGACGGACTATTATATGATCTAAACCTGATTACCGAAAGCTTAAAGAAAAATGACGGCAATCAGCTTGTTAACAATCTTCTCAATCCATTTATACTCAAGGTTAAAACATTCGGTTTTCATTTTGTTAAACTGGATATCAGGCAAAATGCAGATCTTCTAAGAAAAGCTGTTGCAGAGGCATTACATATTTCCGGTTCCGCAATTAACTACAACAGATTATCTGAAAAAGAAAAGATTGAATTACTCACAGAAGAAATTTTAAATCCCCGTCCTTTATCAAACAGGTTTTCAAAATTATCGGTCGACACAAGAAAAACTATTAATGAATTTGGACTTATACTCTGGGCTAAGCAAAATATTTCAAACGATGCTGCCGGAGAATTTATTATAAGCAATAGTTCGGAAATGTCGGACGTGCTTGGTGCGCTGCTTCTTGCTAAAGAAGCTGGCTTAATTAAAGTTCATAACAATAAAATAACCTCTTCCGATTTCGAAATTCTTCCCCTGTTTGAGACGATAAATGACCTCCGAAATTGTGTTAAGATAATGGATAATCTTTACAGTAATAAAGCTTATATGCAGCACCTGAAGCTTCACAATAATTATCAAAGAATAATGCTCGGATATTCGGACAGCAATAAAGATGGTGGGATTTTAACTTCTAATTTTGAACTTTACAAAGCGCAAATCTCACTGAATGAAATATCAAAAAGAAGAAAAATAAAGCTTGTACTTTTCCATGGAAGAGGCGGCAGCATTTCAAGGGGCGGCGGACCTGTAAACCGTTCTATACTCGCCCAGCCTCCGGGAACAATACAGGGGAAAATTAAAATTACGGAACAGGGCGAGATGATCTCTTCAAAGTATCTTATGCACGATATTGCAAAGAAAAGTCTCGAGATTATTACTTCGGCAGTTCTCTGGAAAACAATTCACCCTGCAAGAAAAAGTGAACAAAAAGAAATCCGGAATTATATAAATAAATTTGAAACAGTTTCGCAATCGGCTTTAGAACATTATAAAAGATTAATTCAGCATGAATATTTTGTCAATTATTTCAGAAATGTAACCCCGATTGATATAATTGAAAAAATCGAAATCGGTTCGCGTCCTCCATCGAGGAAAAAAAGGAAAGATATTTCTTCTCTTCGTGCTATACCATGGGTTTTTTCCTGGACGCAGAACAGGCAGACAATATCGGGCTGGTATGGTTTCGGTTACGCAATTGAATATTCATTAAAGAATAAATTGATAACTCTTAAACAACTGCAGGAGTTATATAATAAATGGCAATTCTTTAAAGCATTAATACAAAATATAGAAATGGTTCTTACTAAAACAGATATGATTGTGGGGAAAGAATATGTCTCTCTTTGCAAGGATAAAAATGCAGCAAAAATTTTTAATTTGATAAATGAGGAATATGAAAGATCGGTTAAATATGTTACACTTATTGCTAATGAAAAAAATCTTCTTGATGATAATAAAATCCTCCAGAGAACACTTTACCTTCGTAATCCTTACATAGATCCCATCAGTTTTATACAGGTAAATTTGATTAAACAATATCGAAGTAAAATATCGAAAAAGAAAAAGGAAGACCTTCTTAATATTTTACGTGCAAGTGTTAACGGTATTGCCGCCGGAATAAGAAATACAGGGTAGCATTATGGCAGAAACAAACCCCAACTCACGGTTAGAAGCTTTTTGCGATGGAGTATTCGCAATTGCTTTAACTTTGTTGATCATCGATATTAAAATTCCATCGACGGAAAGAATTGATACCACTAATGATTTGTGGCTTGCTCTTGAGCATATTCTTCCGTCTTTATTAGCTTTTCTTCTGAGTTTTATAATTATCCTCATAACGTGGGTTAATCATCATGGTAGTTTAAAATTGATGAACAAAACATCTGCAGCGTTTATGTTTGCAAATGGCTTTTTGCTTCTTACGATTGTTTTTATTCCATTTCCAACTGCTTTGATGGGTGATTACATTTTAACTGACCATTCCTCACCTGCAGTAATTCTTTATGTTTCCACTATGGCAATGCAGGCTGTTGCTTGGATTTTATTTACCACTGCAGTTATTAAAAATCAATTAGCTAAAGATGAAAAATCTGAAATTACAATTCGTGAGAACAGAAAATATGGATACTTCGCATTTATAGTTTATTCTATATGTGCAATCATAGCATCCTGGTTCCCTCTTGCTATAGCCATTATTACCACCTGTATATGGATTTTTTGGCTGGTAGTGTCAATTAGTTTTACGCATGAATAATCTTTTTCTTACCGGGCAACTCTTAATTATAAGACAATTAATTTCAGTTTTATTTTAATATTGAACTGCTTACTTTTCAGTGAACCACTATAAGTATTATTAAATACAAAAATTCAACTATGAAAACTTTAACACTACTCGCCTGCATCTCAATTCCCTTTTTTTCTTTTACATCGTGCAATTATTCCCCGCAAAAAACCGGGGAAGATTTTTTAACTGAAGCAATGGATACCACAGTCGTCCCCGGCGTTGATTTCTTTCAATATGCAACAGGAAAATGGATGAAAGAAAATCCAATTCCTGAATCCGAAAGATACTGGGGTTTACCGAATCTAGTAGATGAAGAAACATATAACAGGCTGAGAGGAATACTAAAGGAGGCTGCTGTTTCAAACGCTCCAGCGGGAAGTAATAAACAAAAAATTGGCGATTTTTATTTTACCGGGATGGATACATCTAAAATTGAAGAGCAAGGTATTTCCCCTGTTCAGGCGGAGCTTGACAAAATAAATTCTATTAAAACTAAGAAGGATTTATTTGAAACTACGGCAATGCTGCAAAGAGAAGGTGTAGCTGTTTTGTTCGAAATGTTTGTTGAACAGGATGCAAAAAATAGTGAACAAGAAGCTTTGTATCTCTGGCAAGGCGGACTGGGGTTACCAAACAGAGAATATTATTTCAGAAATGACGAACGAACTAAAAATATACGAACGGAATATAAAAAGCACGTAATTAAGATGTCTGGACTTTTGGGAAAGAATTACAGCGATTCCAAAGAGAATTTAAACTCAATTTACCAGATTGAAAAGTTCCTTGCCGATTCTTCCAGGAAGCTTGAGGACCTGCGCGATCCCTATGCAAATTATAATAAGATGTCCGTTAAAGAGCTTCAAAAAATGACACCTTCAATCGATTGGGAATTAATGTTAGGAGAAATGGGTGCGGGTAATATTGATTCTGTTATTGTCGGTCAGCCTGAATTTTACCAGGCTCTGAATGCCGCTATAAATAAATTCAGTATCAGCCAGTTGAAAGCTTATTTGAAATTTCATTTTATTGAAGATTGTGCAAACACTTTAAACAGCAAAATCGACAAAGAGTATTTTCATTTTAGAGGAACCATAATGGGAGGTGTTAAAGAGCAAAGACCAAGATGGAAAAGGATACAGGACGCGACAGAAAATGCAATGGGAGAACTAATGGGACAGATTTACGTTGAAAAATATTATTCACCTAAAACTAAAAAAAGATATGAAAAAATCGTTGATGATTTGATAGATGCTTTTGCAAACAGGATACGAAATTTAGATTGGATGAGCGATTCAACGAAACAGAAAGCGCTTGCCAAATTATATTCTATAACAAAAAAAGTCGGTTATCCTGATAAGTGGAAAGATTTTTCAAAGCTGACAATCAATAGAGATTCTTATGCAAGAAATTCAATAATGGCAAAGAAGTTTTGGTTCGATAGAGATATCAATAAACTTGGAAAACCAGTTGACAAAACAGAATGGGATATGACTCCGCAAACCTGGAATGCATATTACAATCCATCTAATAATGAAATCGTTCTTCCTGCTGCAGCTTTTATTGTACCAGGTGTTCCTGATTCACTTGTTGACGATGCTGTTGCTTATGCGTATGCGGGCGCTGGTACAATAGGTCACGAAATGACTCACGGATTTGATGATGAAGGAAGGCTTTATGATGCAAACGGAAATTTGCATAACTGGTGGACAAAAAAAGATGAAGGGAAATTCAAAGAAAAAACAAAATTAATGGTTGAACAATTTGATAACTATGTTGTGCTTGATAGTATGCATATTAATGGCAAAGCAACACTTGGAGAAAATATTGCCGATCTTGGCGGTTTAGTTATAGGCTGGGATGCTTTCCAAAAAACTGATGAATTTAAAGAAGGTAAAAAAATAAACGGATTAACTCCTGGTCAAAGATTCTGGCTTGGCTATGCTTATTCGTGGCTGGGACACATGCGTCCAGAATTGCTTGCCAGACTGGTTTTAACCGATGTACATTCGCCAAACTCATTACGTGTTAACGGACCATTCAGTAACCTGCCTGCTTTCTATAAAACGTTTAATATTAAACCCGGGCAGCCGATGTGGCGACCTCCGGATAAAAGAGTAAAGATTTGGTAACCGTTATGTAATTATGAGATGATGTGTGATGAGAATATGAGTAATGTTTGTTAACATATTTATCTAATATTTAAGAAGAGAAATAACATGAGAATTATTTTACCTCTTATTCCAGTTGGAATAACTATAATAAATCATCTATAATTTAATGAGGTAAACATGAAAAAGTCAGCAGTAATTTTTGTAGTATTGTTTTCAACAATCCTGCTCTCGGCTCCTAAGAATGGGAATGAGAAAAAAGAATCGGAAGATACTAAAATATCAGATCAGCTTGTTTCAATTGTGACTTCAATAATTCGAGGTGAAGACTATACACAATTTAAAGCTAATATTTCTCCGGAAGCATATTTAATCAGCAACAAATCTTACGAAAGCATATTTGAAATACTTTCTAACCCGGCAAAGCAATCTGAATTAATTGAAGGCAAAGACACGAAAATCCAATTTTTTAGTTTACGTATGCCGGATAATCAAAAAGATGCATATATGGTTTTAGAAACTAAGTCGGGAGATAACCAGGAATCGAATTGGCATTCGGTCTTTTTTAAATTAAACGAAAATAATACCTGGCAAATATTAGGCTGGCACATAAGTTAACACAGCCTGAACCTGGGGAAGTCAGATAATCTCGATTTAAATTATTGAACAAAATACCTATTGCAATACCTTATCCAGTATCA
This sequence comes from uncultured Ignavibacteria bacterium, assembly GCA_963727535.1. GTDB lineage: Bacteria > Bacteroidota > Ignavibacteria > Ignavibacteriales > Ignavibacteriaceae > RBG-16-34-14. Next base: position 56,355 of record CAVSGR010000001.1, on the reverse strand, counting down.
AGAATCCGTATCTGACTTCCGACTTCTCTTTTGCCATTTTACATTTTTTACTTTAAGTTTAGAACAGTATTAACAGGGAGCAAAAAATGAAAAAGGGAAAAAATCCGTTTCTGGTTTTTATTCTTATTCTGCTTTTAATCAACTCTACTTCAATATTTCCATGCACAACATTTGTTTTAAAGAATAATAGAAGTCTTTTATTTGGAAGAAACCTTGATTGGTATATTGGAACGGGTTTGTTAATTGTAAACAAAAAAAATATAGAAAAAACAGCGTTAATAGATTCCACAGAAAATCCAATTAAGTGGATTTCAAAATATGGAAGCGTAACATTTAATCAGGTTGGCAGAGATCTTCCGTATGGAGGAATGAACGAAACCGGTTTGGTGGTAGAGCATATGTCATTGTCAGATACAAAATATCCTGAAAAAGATGATCGTCCGGCAATACAAGCCTGTCAATGGATACAATATCAGCTTGATAATTGTTCTACGGTTGAAGAAGTAATTGAAACCGATAAGCTTTTAAGGATCGTTGATAAAATATCATTATTTCATTTCCTGATTTGCGATAGATTCGGAAATACTGCCGTAATTGAATTCTTGAATGGAAAAATGTCTGTTAAAACCGGAGAAGAACTTCCATTAACAGCATTGGCTAACAGTACATATGAGAAATCTTTAACTACGTTTAATACTAAGGCTAGTACTGCAAGCGATAGATCGCTATACAATTTTTGCACAGCAGCAAATATGATTGAAAATTATTCCGGTAATGAAACCGGTGATGATATTGCTTATTCATTTGACATTTTAAAATCTGTCGCCCAGGGCCCCAGCACAAAGTGGAGTATAGTATATGATATTAAGAATATGAAAATTTATTTCAAAGTTTTTGAAACACCGACTTTAGTAAATAATCAAATTATATTTTTAAAAGAAAAAGAAGCTGTTAAAACAAAAGTAATAGATTTGTCACAAATTGATTTCGGCTGTTCCTCTTCCTGTCTGGTAATGGATTTAGAATCGGATAGCTCAGGTCCAGTTAATACTCTTCTTGAAGAATATTCAACAGAAATAAATAAAAAATACATTCTAAAAGCATTTAATTATTTTGAACGTTTGGGAGTGCCGATTCATGTTTCTGATGAAGATTTAAATTACTTGGCAAAGTACCCCGAAAGCTTTAAGTGCATAGCCAATAAATTTTAATGTTTATACTCTTTAGTTCGCTGTAAATTAAAGGATAAATATTTGTGAAATGGAAATACTTACTTGCGTGGATTCCGGCAGTTTTCATTGCTATAGTTAACGGCAGCATTCGTCAATTCGTTTATCGAATCTATTTCGACGAACTTACGGCTCATCAGTTATCTGTTCTCAGTTTTATTTTGTTGTTCGGACTTTATGTTTGGTTTATTATTCCCTGGCTAAAATTGAAATCGTCTACAGAAGCTTTACACGTTGGCATATTCTGGCTTGCAATCACAATCCTTTTTGAATTTATCTTTGGACATTTTGTTATGGATCATACTTGGACAAGTCTATTCCACGACTATAATCTCTTAGAAGGACGTCTGTGGATTGTGGTTCTGATTTGGACAACGATTTCTCCATTAGTTTTAAGAAAATTGCGTAGTCTTTACTAAATTATGTGATGATGAGTATGATGAGATGATGAGGACATTATGTTTGCCCTTGCCTATCTACCATCTTCCATCCACCTTCGCCAAGGCTTCGGTGGACAAGTTCTAAATTTTACATTTTACATTATTTAACTTAAGTTTACCCTAATATTAACAACAACTCCCCTGTTTCTACTTTATTTGGGTTGGGGAAAAGGATAAAATGAAAGTTGGGTCTTTCCATATAACACTCTTTAATATACGGAGTGATATGCCACCTGTCTGCCGAAGCTGTAACAGCACAGGCAGGCAAAAAGTTTTGAAAATAAAGAATAATCACAATTTTACGCAGAATATAACACTCCTTCCGCCAGAGTGTTATACAGAATCTTGGCGGTATAATTAATAGTTATACCATTAAATTATATACTTAATAGAAGAATTTAAATGTTTATATCTAAAAACTTGCTTAAATGACTTTAGGTCGTTAATCCTTGTTTCGTCGTTAATATTTAATAATCTTAAAGCTTCATTATAATCTTATTCAAGAAGAAGCTAACAAACTCTTGATATATTCCGCTTTCTAATACGATTTGGCTATTATTCATTCCATTATTTCAAGAGATAGAAATATTTGATAAAATAAAAGAGAGCTTGAAGTAGTTAAAAATGAATTAACTAATAATATTATCAACTTAAAAATTGATATAAACAACAAAATAGATTTTCAAAATCAATCCAATCAAACCTTTTCTCTTAATCCACATAATAGTCCTGTAGATATTAGAACTATCATCTTTGAAAGATTCTTTTAATAAAGCAATTGAAGAAAAACGGCAAGATAATCAAATATAGATATATAGTTCAGAAAGTGAATTTCAATCAGCAGTTACAAAAGATAACAAGTAATGAGTTTCTGTAAGATGATGTCCATTGAAGATAAATTAAAAAATCAGTTTAAAGCCACGATTCAACAACCTAAAAAGAGGATAGATGAAAGTTGTAAATTATCATCCTATAAAAATGCATGAGCTTATTCACAAAAGACATAAAGCAAAGATAAAAAATAATGCCATATAACGAAACTTTAGAAAAAGTAAAAACAATATATTCATTAATAATATGGCTTTCAGAAATAACTTTAGAGCGACGATCTCTGTAAGGAATGATATCCTATCCAAGATTTTAATACTTTTTTTACTTCCAAATTTTTAGAAAGGTATAACCAGTGGCTCAAGGCGACAGCGTTTTCGCATTCGGCATTTTATAAATTTTAAGTTTGTCGTTCCGTTTCGGCTAACTTGTTCAATGTAGTCGTTCTAATTAATAAACTTGCAAACTGTGCTTACGAGAAATTTAAACACAGTTTGCTAAATCATCGGCAGTTGTGTTCTATTCGGCATTGTTGTTCTGGGCTGCGCCTTAGCCACAACGCCGTTATACCTCTTATTAAAAATGAGGAAAGTATGCATCTGCAAAAAATTTTCATTAAAAATTTTCGAAATTTTTCCGAATTTACTATCAATTTTGATAATGGATTTCAAACAATAATTGGTGAGAATAATGTTGGAAAAAGCAATCTATATCATGCTATACGACTTATATTAGATACAAATTTATCCTATAAAGATCGGTTATTAGAAGAACAAAATTTCAACGGATTTAAAGAGACTTCAAATAGATGACCATATCATAATAAGTATAGAGTTTTTTGGTGATAATTTAGCTTCCTTTCCTAATCTTCACGCAATTAAATCTTCTGAAAACACAGCTCGTGTTACTTATTTATATGCCCATAAATCATTGTTAAAAGAAACTGATGAAGTATTCGAATCGGTTGATATTAAAGATTTTCGATATAATCTATATGGTGGAGGCAATTCATTTGACTTTGCAGATTTAATTGAGTTAAACAAAATATCCTTTAAAGAAGTTGAAGAATAAATCTCTTCTATATTACTGCATTTCACAATATTTATAAAGATATACATGGTTCAAATATTCTCTATTAAGTCAATTTTGCACATCAAGGGAAAACTCGCAGAAGAAGAGTTAGAAAATAATAAAGAAAATTCTTGAATCATCTTCAGAAGACTTAAATAAACTAGACTTTATTCCTGAAATTCTTGACACTATAAAGGAAAAAACTAGCGAGATAGCTGGGAATTATTTTTCTTTCCCTATTTCGTTGAGTTTTCTTTCCAATTATCAATCTGATTTGCATGGAACAAACTAAATTTATTTTTTAATCCAGAAGAAGGGAAAAAATATTAAGCTCAATATATTGGGATTAGAAAAACGTAATTTGCTTTACTTAAGCTTATTTGTTGCCCAATTTAATAAATTGCCCAAAACAATAATAATAAATTTACAATTAATTGAAGAACCTGAATCTCATTTACACCCACAATTGCAAAAATTACTTTTTGCTAATTTTTAGGGGGCTTAAATAATACCCAAGTTTTTATGACCTCTCACTCCACACATATGCGAGTGATAGTGAATGTAAAAATTAAACGTTCTATATTGGAATATTAATAAAATTGTAAAATCATTTTCTTCCCTTTTTCTAACGGTCTTTTATCCCCCAGAGAATCTTTATTATTAAAAAGATACTTGGATGCTACAAGATCTGAGATCTTTTTTGCATCTGCCGTGATTTTTGTTGAAGGAACAGCAGAGCTATTTTTATTACCGGCTCCTGGAAAAGAAAAATACTCCTAATTTTGAATATAATATATCTGTATACCAATTTACAGTAGATATTTTGATCCATTTTAAATATGTCAGCAAGATAACTTGGAAATAGATGAATGGCCATTATTGATGGTGTACCAAAGAATTATCTTGCTGATGAGGAGAAACTGCTGTTCATAATGCTAAGTCATTGGAAGTTAATGAAAGAGTGAAGGTATTTGTCTGGATCCCAAACTCGTAAAATAGAGCTATTTCCCAAAAGATACTTAAATCAAGCTTATTAGAAAACTTGTTTGAAAATTTTTGATCATCAGAAATCATCCACAAATTTATTGGAAACAGAGATAATTGATCTGAAGAATTATTGAATCGTATTGACAACACAGTAAAAAAAGGAAGGTTTGCTCAAGAATTAGCGACATTAATTGATGATGATTTTGCTGTTCCAAAATATATAGAAGATTCTATAAAATTTATTTTAGATAAAAAAGGTATCGCACACTAGTGCTAAACGAATGAACAAAAATACGCTGCTTTTGAGATGCACTCAAATAGTATCATAAGTGCTTCACCCGGGTCTGGCAAAACAAAAACACTAGTAGCTAGGGCGGAACATAAACTTGATAATCTTCCGTCTATGACTTCTCTAGCCTTAATTACCTATACAAATGCGGCTGCTGATGAAATTGCTTCAAGGCTCGTAACACACAAAACTATCTTTATAGGGACTATTCACAAATTTTGCCTAGAATATATTCTCCGTCCATTCTCATGGATTTATGATTGGGAAAAGCCAAGAATAGTTACGTATGATGAGCTTGTTGACTTTACTGAAAATAATGAAACATTGAATTTAACTATCGATGATTTGAGTTTATTAAGAAAAACGACTTCTGGAAACATTGATGTGTCAGTGGATTGGAATAATCCCAATGACATTACAATTGTTGGTAATATTTATTATATGTATTTACAATCTATTAAAGCACTGGATTTTAATGAACTATTATACCGATCCTTTAAGCTCATAAATGAAAATTCATTAATTGCTGATTCCCTTTCTCACAAATTTTATGAAATATTAATTGATGAATTTCAAGATACTAGCAATTTTCAATATTCTATTTTTAAAATTCTTAATGATGCTGGTCCATTACATTTTTCATGGTTGGTGTCGAAAGACAATCTATTTATAGATTTTCTGGAGCATTAATTCACCCATTTTGAAAATGCAAAAGAAGATTTTTTATCAGAAGAACAACTACTGACTAAAACGTATCGTTCAACAAATATAATTGTAAATAAATATTGTGCTCTGTTTAATGATCATCCGCCTATTGAAAATTTATCAGATATTAGAGACCTTGATATTCCTGTTATTATCCAAGAGACAAACAATCAAAATCATTCTAACATCCTAGAATATTTAATCAACCAATTACATAATGAGAAAAACATATCTTTAAATGAAATAGCTATATTGTCGGCAAGATGGTTTGATTCATTCAATTCTAGTCGTGTTCTTCGTCGGAATTACAATGTCGTAGGTTTGGGTGCATTACCGCATCATTCACGTAATCTAAATAATTCCACATACAATTTGCTCAGAACAATTGTTCGTTTTATTTTTTATCAATCCATAGGAAGATTGCGTGCAATTAAGAGGGGCATTGATTATACACTCACTTGAAAATAATCTTTCCCTTGATGATAAGACAATTTCTCTAATCCAAAATCAAATACTAAATAAGTTTTCAATACTTAATTTATCAATGTTTAAATGAACGATTATTACATGTAGCTGAGATATTTAACGATTCATTTAATATTGATCATATATTGTTTGAAGAAATTACAGCGCGTATTTCTGATGAAGAGTTGCCACTATGGTCACTTGAGAATATTTTAAAACACTTTCTGGAGTTGATGGTATTACTATAAACACCATACATCAAGCTAAAGGATTAGAGTATGATGCAGTAATATTGGATCAAATGAACATTGGTAAAATTCCATATCAATTCTGGGATCGAACTAATAGGGTATATTTACCATTAACAGAAGAAAGTATTAGTGATGGGAGGAAACTATTTTATGTTGCGCTAAGTAGAGCAAAAAAATATTTGATAGTATTGCATAATTGGAATCCTTCTATGTTTATCGAACAAATTCGAAATTGAGGAAACAATGGATTTTAAAATTTATTTAGACATCATTATTTATATTTTTTCAATATTAGGTGGAGTCGTATCCATCATTACTATTTATAGATATATAATTCCGCACAAGTTCATTAGTTGGAAAAGATTGGAGAAGGGTATTCTCAATATTCGAGACAAACTAATTTCTGATAATTACGTTCCAACTTTGATCGTTGGGATTGGTAGAGGCGGTGCAATTTCTGGGGCTCTACTTTCTGGATCACTTGGTCATATTCCAATATTTGCAATTGACAGAGTTTACGATTGGGATACAAATGGAAGACACGAAAAGTTATTTGATGAAATTAAACTTGAAAAAAACATCATGGAAAGAGTTTTTTTAGTTGCCGGTGAATTACATACCGGTGGTACTGCGCGAGCTTTTATTAATTATTTTTCATCTATAGGCGCAAATGAATTGAGAGTATTTTCTTTCTTGAAGGAAAAATATCCTACATTGCAACCTCAATTCTATTGTATTGAATCAGATAATCCAGATATTAACATTACCATGGATGTTAACTGAAAACTATAAAAGAGACTCAAAAGTAAATGAATCATAATAAGAAAGAACTAAAATCATTGATATTTGATTTTGATGGTGTTATCTCTGATACAGACGAAGCACGTTTCAAACTTTTGACTTCAATTCTATCTGTATATAATATTGACCTAGCATTCAACTCATAAACCAACAGAATTAGCCGGAATTACAACTGACTCATTTCTTGCTAAGAACTTTTAAAAATCTATCTACCTCTGATATAAATAATATCATACAACTTAGAAGAGAGATTTATTTAGCTAATTTAAAAGATTTTTGTATTCCTATAAATGGTGCTATTGAAAACATAAAAAAATACTCTCGGATTACCCATTTGTATTTGGCTACTACAAATGATTGTGATGTAACTTATAAACTATTAAACCATCTATTAATTCTAGATTATTTTAAAGAAATATTCTGTCGTGATGACGTTGAGATAGAAAACAGTTCACTTAAAAATTATACTGATATAACGAAGAATAAATATTACTCCAGAAAAGTGTGTTGTTGTTGAAGATTCTGAAATGGGAGTTGTTTCAGCATCTAAAGCAAAAGCTGTCACAGTTATAGTCGGAATCAAAAAATTTGCACAAATATTCGTGTAGATTATTCTGTGGAATTATCAGATTTAGATTAATCTATAAATATTATAATCGAGGTATAACCAGTTGCTCAAGGCGACAGCGTTTTCGCTTTCGGCATTTGTATAATTATAAAGTTTGTTTTACCGTTTTGGCTTTGTTGTTCGGCTGTGTTTGTAAATGTAAGTTTTGTAAGTAAATAAAAAGTTGTTTAATAAATTTGGCATTGTTGTTATGGGCTGCGCCTTAGCAGCAACGCCGTTATAGTGCAAAAATATTGATATTAAATTGATAGGATAAAATAGATGATATTTGATCATAATTCGGGTGAACATTTAGATATTGGTAATGCAAAAATCTATTATGAAATAAAAGGAAAAGAAAATAATCCGGTTTTATTATTTCTGCACGGTGGATTTGGTAATATTGAAGATTTTAATGGAATAATTCAAAATTTAGAACAAGAGTATAGAATTATCGGAATTGATAGTCGAGGACAAGGGAAATCAACTCTCGGTTCGTCAAAGCTATCTTACGAGCAGATTCAAAAGGATGTTACTTTAATTCTAGGCAAAATTGGAATTGATACACTAAATATAATTGGTTTAAGTGACGGAGGCATTGTAGCTTATCGAATTGCTTCTCTGACTTCATTAAATATTTTAAAACTTGTTACAATTGGTTCTCGTTGGCATATTAAAAATACTCAACCAAGTAGAGAATTATTTTTAAATGTTACTGGTGAAAGTTGGAGAAAGAAATTTCCTCAAACTTATGAGGATTACCAAAGATTGAATCCCGAACCTAATTTCGATGTTCTTGCAAAATCATTAGTGAATATGTGGCTTGATCAAGATTTATCCGGTTATATAAATGAAAAAGTTAAAAATATTTCTTGTCCATTGTTAATAACACGTGGAGATCAAGATCATCTTCTATCTAGAAAGTCAGTAGTTGAGTTAGCTGATTTGGTTGGAAAATCGAATTTATTAAATATTCCATTTGCTGGACACGTAGCATTTGAATCACAAAAAGAAATATTCATGAAAAGTGTAAATGAGTTTTTAAATATGTAAAAGATTAGTATGCACTATAACCCGCAAATCAACCGGACGCCGTTTTTCAAAGCGGCATTTCTGCGATTATTTGGTTTGTTGATAAATGTGAAGTTGCTGTTCGGCAGTAACGTAATAAACTAAAATCTTGCAGCCGGCGCGTACGGTGAAAGTTACGCACCGTCTGCTAAATTATTGGCGTTGTTTTTCTAATCGGCACTCTTGTTCTGGGGCGCCGCTTATCGGCAACACCGTTATATGCTTATTTGCCAAATAAATAGGTAAATGAATGCCTGAAGAAACTAAATATGAAAAATCAAATAAAGAGCGAAGTGAATCTGTAAATAAGATTCTTAATTCAACATCATCAAAAAAAGTAGTTGTAGCCGGTCCTGGAACTGGGAAAACTTACCTTTTTAAAGAAATCCTAAAAAATAAAACAAATACACTAACTCTTACTTTTGTCAATTCTTTAGTTGAAGATTTATGTCTTGAATTATATGGAATGTCCGATGTTAGAACACTTCATAGTTATGCAAGAGGTATGCTTGCTAAGCTCTCAAATTCTGAAGTTAATGTATTTCACAAATTTTCAAGAATTGTTAAAGAAGATGGTAAGATTCTACTTAATGAAGAAATAGATTTCAGTAAATTATTTCACGAAAGAGATGATGAGAATGATAATCTCAAGTTTTTCAAAAAGAGACGAGACTATTATAATTATTATGGCTATGCTTCGATCATTTTCGCAATTGTTAAATATTTTGAAAAATATAAAGAAAAGGTTCCTGTTTACGAACAAATACTAATTGATGAATTCCAAGATTTTAATTTATTGGAAGTTTCACTTATTGAGCTATTAGCATATAAAAGTCCAATTTTGTTGGCTGGCGATGATGACCAAGCACTTTATGTATTTAAGAATGCAAGCACAAAATTTATTCGAGAAAGATATTGCGGAACAATACCAGAATATGAAGCATTTACACTACCATATTGTTCACGCTGCACAAATGTCGTAGTTGAAGCTACAAATGATGTTATTAATGAATCAAAAAAACTTGGATTATTAAACGGACGTATTGAAAAAGAGTATAAATATTTTAATGATGAAAAGAAGGATGAAATTTGCGAATTACATCCTAAAATTGCATATGCACAAGTATTTGATAAACAAATTCCTTGGTTTATTGAAAAGAGTATAAAAGAATTAGTCAAGCAAGAAAGAAAAAGTTTTTCAGTATTAATAATCTCACCATATAAAAAGCAATCACATTCTATTGCTGATAAACTTATTGCAAAGGGCTTGCAAAATATTGATTTCGCTATCAAGGAGGAAGATGATATCAACATACTAGACGGATTTAAATTATTAATTGAAAATAAGCATGATAATCTTGGCTGGAGGATTGTCTCCAAATTTATTTTGCCTGAAGAAGAATTTAAGTCTTTGATAAAGAAAACTGATGCACAACCCGATAAACAAATCAAAGAACTTCTTACTAAAGAGTGTAGAGATAAAGTCAGTAGTATTTATAAAGTTTTAAAATATATTAAAGAAGACAAGCCTATCAATAAAGATGATTTTGATAAGGCAACGTCTTCCCTTGAAATTAATTCTTACTCTTTAATAAAAGAATATTTATACAAGCAAATTGATAATAACAATATAAGAACCGGAGATCCAGCATTAAGAAAAATACCGATTAAGTCTACGACCATTCAAAGTTCAAAAGGATTAGCCGCTGATGTCGTTTTTATTACGCATTTTGATGACCGTTTTTTCATAAAAGACAAAAATGTTACGGATCAAGATGTTTGTAATTTCCTCGTAGCAATTACAAGAACTAGAAATAAACTATTCTTGATCTCGTCCTCAAAAGAGGAACCAACATTTTTAAAATGGATTAATAAAGATCGATATGAGAAAGTTACAGATTGAAATAAATGAAACGCATATAACCTCTTTAATAAGTAAAAAGTCAATCGGGAGGACGCCGTTTTCGCATTTGGCTTTTTACAAATATTCGGGTTAGTAGTCCGTTTCGGCTAACTTGTTTAAAGTAGTCATTCTAATTAATAAACTTGCAAACCGTGCTTACAAGAATCCGCGGCGGCGGATAAGCACAGTTTGCTAAATTTTCCGCAGTTGTAAATAACTCGGCAATGATGTTTCCGCCTACGCTAAAGCTACGGCGGACAAGCTGGACGGCGGCTCAGCAGCAAGAAGGTATACAGCAATAAAAAATAAATGGATGTGAGATTATTTAAAATCACCAATTTGTTTTGAAATAAATCTGGAGTTATAGATGAATTATTTAAGAATGTTAACACTTCGTAGAAAAAAAGCTCATACGAAATTGATTAAAATGGATTCTAAAGTTTACAAAAAGTTTCTTGAATTAGAGGAAGCAGCATTTACAGAGGGTTCATTAACTGTAAAAAACAAAGAATTGATTGCAATTGGTATTTCTGCTGCTGTGAATTGTGAATCTTGCATACATTGGCATACTGAATCAGCTATAAAAGCTGGGGCTACAGAGCAAGAAATTCTTGAGGCTTTAGAGATTGCAATGGAAATTGGAGGAGGAAAGGCAATTGGCACAGCAAGATTAGCTCTTGAGGTTCTGGAAACTATAAATGATGAAGATTATTCTTCGGCAACCTATTAGAATAATTGAATTATAGAAGTAAAATAATTGCGCTGTATAACATCTTTAATCCTCCTTCGGAGGACAAGTAAGTAAAAAGTCAATGGGGTTTAGACTAATGTGAAGGAACTAATAACCTAACACCCCCATAAAAATTTCTTCCGGGAGCAGGCTCAAAAAAACGATAGCCAACAGCGTTGGGAACAATCGAACTGTTATATCTTATATCGAAAATATTATTAACTCCTAAAAAGAATTGTGCATTAGTAAAATCAGTTTGTAACAAATAGCCAAGTCTTAAATCTGTTTTAACATAACCGTCATTTATGAAATCTGATTGTGGTAAAGCTGTTCCGGCAATTGGACCATTAAAATCATTTGCGAAATATTTATCCTCCCAGACAAATCTTACAGAACCAAACAAACCGGTTTCAGAAGAATTGTAGTTTATTCCTGCAGCAATTTTATTAGATGGAACACCCGGCACAGAATTGCCACATAACTGGAAAGTTTGTGTTACTCCGTTTATATCAGCCTCTGCAAGATAATCCTTAAATGTAAAATCGTAACCTGAATAAGAAAGAAAAGCATTTATATCTTTCAATGGGAAGTATTCTAAAGTCAGTTCGATTCCTTTGTTCTCAGCTTTGCCTGCATTTTTATAGAATGTTTCTTCACTCCCTGAAACCTGGTAAGGAATAAGAAGGTTTGAAAATCTCATGTAAAAAAGCGAAGCATCTAAATTTAAAACTCCAAGGAGCGATATTTTCTTATAGCCCAATTCCAAACAGTAAATGTCTTCGGGCAAAAGATCAGGATTGAAACCCCCTTTTCCATCTGATCTGTTGCTTAATTCTGCTGTTGTTGGTGTTTGAAATGAAGTTGAATAATTAAAATAAAGTTTTGAAAGATCATCAATGCGATAATTAATTCCCGCTGTTGTGCTAAGTTTGTCCATCGTTCTGTCACCGGAATCATCACTTCCATCGTTAAAAAATCTATCATCTACAATAAACTTATAGTTGTTATAACGTAATGCGAGTATAAAAGATAAAGATGAAAATGTTACTTCTCCCTGCAGAAAAGGTCCGACACCAATAACTTTTTCTTCCTGGTCCAAAAGTTTATTCCCATAACTGATTTTATCAAAAATATCTTCAGGCGATATAGAATTATAATTCGCAGTTAAACCTAAATTATTATATTCTTTTCGGTCATCGAACTGGGTTTCAACATCTGCTCCTAAAGTAAAATTCAAATCATAATTTTTTAACGGCAAAAAATAATTGTAAGCAGACCGGAAGCCGGCGGCTTTTCTATTTAAATTAATTATTCTTCCCGGTATCGGGTTTGCTAAATCTCTCGTAATAAAATAAACACTTGTCTCGAGCCTGTTATGTGAATCAGGAGTGAAAATCATAGAAACGCCGGTTTGCCATTGTGAAGATTTCTCACCGGCTCCCTGCTGCTTAACATAATCTCTTGAGCTTGAAGGAGAAGTTACTGCATCTTCTTTTGTAAGTGAGCTAGGGTTTAAAGCGTAAGGTGAATCAAAATAATTGAAAACCAATTTTAAATTTAATGAGGAAGAAACAGACATACTCATTATCGAATTTATTGAGTAAGAACTTAAAGCCGAATGATCTCTGAACCCATCAGAATTTAATTTCGACATATTCAGCAAATAAGAATATTTATCTATAGTCCCAGTAAACTTACCTTCTACTTTTTTATAACCGAAAGCTCCCATTGTAAAACGAGGTTGAAAAGAAAAAGGGAAATGAGACGGTTCTTCAGTTTTAATATTTATCACGCCGCCCGCCGCATTACCATATAAAGCAGAACTTGGTCCCTTTAGGATTTCTATACTTCCAGTCGAACCAATATCGATATTGTTAAGTTGTGATTGACCGTCGGGCATAGTGAGCGGAATATTATCCAGCAGAATTTTTATTCCTCTTACACCAAAAGACGCTCTGCTTCCAATTCCCCTTATATTTATTTTTTCTCCAACAGAAGGATTATACCTGTCATCAAGAAAAACACCTGTAACGGGGAAAAAAGATTCGCCGAGTGTTCTCCCCTGCTCACCTAAGTTGATTTCCTCAGCATTAATAAAATCTACACTAAATGGAATATCAAGATCGGATTTACCTGAACGCGCTGCTTCTATAATTACAGTATCTAATTCTGTTTTGATTTCATTTTTCTCAGGTAGAGTGTCTGTCTGTGAAAAATTTTGTGACTGGGAAAAAACAAAAAGTATAAAAATAATTAGCAGGATTTTCATAAAATGAAAGATAAAGTCTTTCTGACTAAGATTTACTTTTTATTCTGCAAAAAACTGTAGATCACTGAAAAGTCTTTATCTCCAAATCCATTTTTAACGGCTTCAGAATAAATTTCTTTTATAGAATCAGCAGCGGGAAGATTTATATTATTTTCTTTTGCTGTCTGTCCAATCAATTGCATATCTTTTAACATTAACTGAAGAGGAAAATCAGCTTCGAAATTCAGTTTATCAATTTTATCTTTTTTCCCTGCAAGAAAAGGAGCTGTAACGGGTCCACCAATAAGAACATCGTATAGCTTTTCTTTTGTAAATCCAAGCGTTTCGCCTAAAATTAATGCTTCTGAAAAAACTTCCATTGCACTTGCAAGCATCAGGTTTATTACCATTTTTAATGATGTCCCCATTCCATTATCTCCTGCATAAATAATCTTTTTACCCATTAAATTTAAAAGCGGTGTAATCTCTTCAATATCATTTTTATTTCCACCAACAATAATAATTAGTTCACCTTTTTCAGCAGGCAACTTTGTTCCGGCAACCGGTGCATCAATAAATCTTATTCCTTTTTCATTTGCTTCCTTTGTCATCTCTTTTGAAAATGAAGGATTAACTGTACTGCAATCAACCCAGATAGAATTTTTCTTCATCGAAGTTAGAAAGCCTTTTTCTCCCAAAGCCGCATCCTTAATTGCATCAGGATTTGAAAGCATAGTAAATAAAACATCAACATTATCTGCAGCTTCTTTTGACGAGTGTGAAAGTTCTGCTCCCTTTTTAACTAATTCTTCGGCTTTTGAAAGAGTCCTGTTATAAACTTTTAACTTGTGACCTCCTTTTAATAAATTTGCAGCCATCCTGCTTCCCATAATACCTAAACCTATAAAGCCTATTTGCATATCGTATCCTTTCTGTCTTTTTTATTGCCAATTAAAGATGCTAAAAAATTTCTGCCGTTTATAATATCAAATAGACCATTCATAAAAAATTCAATTCTTTTTCTTAAAAAGATTTGACAAAAAGTCTATTTGTTTTTATGTTTGAATGAGCGTTCAATCAAAACTAAATAAAATGCCAAGGACTAAAAAACAATTTGAAGATATGAGAAAAAGCAGCAAACAAAAAATACTTGATGCTGCTATAGAGATTTTTGCAAAGGAAGGATATCACTCCTCTACTGTGAGTGCAATTGCTAAAAAAGCAGGTATTTCACAAGGTTTGATGTATAATTATTTCAAAAGTAAAGAAAAATTATTGAATGAACTTATGATCGGAATGATGGAATCCTTTCTGAATGACTTTATGCCTATAGATCCCAAACAAAAGTTTAGCAGAAAAGATGTTGTGAATTTTATAAACCTGGGAGTTGATCTTGTCCTTGAAGATCCCAAGTACTGGAAATTGTATTTCAGTGTTTTTCTTCAACCTGATGTTTTTGCCATGGTAATGGATAAAATAATGAAAATGGCTCAGCCTTATTTCGATGCATTGGCAGCGTATTTCAAAGAAAAAGGTGAAAAAGACCCGGTTGCAATGATGAGATATTTCTCAGCAGTTATGGATGGGATTCAGTTGCATTGTATGATTGATCCAAAAACTTTTCCGGCTGAAAAAGTGAAAAAAATATTAATTAAACAATTTGCGTGAATATGAATACAGTTAAACCACATAGACACATAAGATCACATAAGAACTTTTAAAAACTAAGTGCACTATGCTTCTATGTGGTTAAAAAACAAAGGAACTATGATGAAAAAAAATTTTGTTTTTCTATTCCTTATCACCTCAATTTCAATGGCGCAGGACGCTAAAGAAATTGTCCGTAAAGCAGATGAGTTAATGAAATCGAACAGCAGCTATTCAGAAATTACGATGACAATTGTAAAACCGGATTGGTCACGAACAATGTCGATGAAGGCGTGGGCAATCGAACCGGATTATACGATGATCTATATTACTGCCCCGGCGCGGGATAAGGGAACTGTTACACTTAAAAGAAAAAATGAAGTCTGGAACTGGCTGCCTTCGGCACAAAAAGTAATTAAGATTCCTCCTTCAATGATGCTTCAGTCATGGATGGGCTCGGATTTTACAAATGATGATCTTGTAAAACAATCCTCCATTGTGGAAGATTATAATCACAAACTTATTGATGAAGAAAAACTAAATGGATACGATTGTTATAAAATAGAAATGATACCAAAACCGGAAGCAGGAGTAGTTTGGGGTAAAATTATGACATGGATTTCCAAAGAAAAATATTTACAGGTTAAAGTCGATTATTATGATGAAGACGGTAATCTCGTTAAATCATTTAACGGGACCAATGAAAAGAAAATGAATGGAAGAGATATTTTTACTCATTGGGAAATGGTACCTGTAGATAAACCAGGCAATAAAACAATAATGGACTACTCAGAAATTAAATTTAACTACAAAATAGATGCTTCATTTTTCTCAGAACAAAATATGAAACGGGTGAGATAAATGGGTACTTATATAAATCTTGCGTGGCGAAATCTTTGGCGGAATAAAAAGAGAACTCTCATAGCAGCAGCTTCTGTTTTCTTTGCCGTCCTGCTTGCTCTGCTTATGCGATCGATGCAGACAGGTTATTACAATTATATGATTGATTCATCTGTAAGAACTTATACCGGCTACATACAGGTTCATGGAAAAGATTACTGGGAAAAAAGATCACTCGAAGAGAGCATGGAACTGGATGATCAGAAAGTCAAAGAAGTAAATCAAATTGAAGGAGTTACACAAACAGTTAAAAGATTTGAAACTTTTGCTCTGCTTGCATATAAAAAAGTAACTAAAGTTGCACAAGTAATAGGTATTGATCCTGAATCTGAAAATAAGTTAACATCTCTAAAAGATAAACTTGTCAAAGGGAAATATCTTACTAATGATTCCAAAGGAATTCTTCTCGCAGAAGGTCTGGCAAAACTAATGAAAGCAGATATAGGAGATTCAATTGTTATTTATGGACAGGGTTATCACGGAGTTACCGCTGCAGAACTTGTTCCAGTTATCGGAATTGTAAAATTCACACTTCCGGAACAAAATAAAGGTTTTTCTTATTTGAGCATTCCTTATGCACAATGGGTCTTCTCTGCTCCAAACAGGATTACTTCTTTATCAATAATGATTGAAAATCAGAAAAAGCTTGATGAAATAAATGAGAAAGTAAAAAATCTTTTTAACAAATCAACAGAACAATCTGGTAATAAATATGAAGTAATGACATGGCGCGAACTTACTCCTGACCTGGTCCAGGCAATACAAATTGATAATGCACAAGGAATTATCATGCTCGGCATACTTTATCTTGTGATTGCGTTCGGAGTTTTTGGAACTGTAATGATGATGACTGCAGAACGAGTTAAAGAATTCGGAATTCTTATTTCTGTTGGAATGAAAAAATCCAGGTTGTTTCTTGTTACGACACTTGAAACAATTTTTATTTCATTTATTGGTGTTACTATAGGAGCAATCGTCAGCTTACCCATCATAATTTATCTTGTTAATAATCCAATTCCTTTAACAGGAGAATATGCACAAGCCATTATTGCATGGGGATTCGAACCTATTCTTCCCTTTGCAATTTACCCTGGAATGTTCTTTGCACAAATCTGGACTGTGTTGGCGATCGCTCTTCTTTCCGGAATTTATCCGATAAATTTTATCAGAAAATTAAAGCCTGTAGAGGCTGTAAGAGGCTAATGAAATTGTGAATTATGGATTTAGAATTACGGATTAAGGTGAGATTATGAGCTCAGAAATATTAAAAAATGAACAAAAGAAGTTGGCTGAAAATACTCATCGAGAAATAAGAATCCGAAATTCAAAATTCGGAATCCGAAATAACAAAGTTGTTAAGGAGTTAAAATAAATGTTATTCAGTTTAGCTTGGCGAAATATCTGGCGAAACAAAAGAAGAAGTTTAATAATTATTTCTGCAATTTCTGTCGGTTTGCTCTGCGGTTTATTTGCAAGTGCAATTATGTTCGGTATGGGCGAATCTTTGGTCAGTTCAACAATTGACAGAGACCTCGGACATATACAAATTCATTCTTTACAATTTGAAGATGAAAAACTTTTAACAGATACGATACCCGATCCTCAGAAAATTGTTAATGAAATAAAAGGACAAAAAAATATAAAAGGAATAACTTCAAGAATTGTTATCGAAGGAATGGGCTCTTCAGCAACAACTTCTAACGGAATAAAAATAGTTGGAATTAATCCTGAACAGGAAAAATCAGTTACTAATATTTACAAGCAAATTGTTGAAGGGGATTATTTTGAAAGTGCCAGACGCAATCAAATTATAGTCGGAAAAAAACTTGCTGAGAATCTCGGCATAAAGGAAAGATCAAAAATTGTTTTGAGTTTCCAGGGATTTGACGGCTCAATAACCTACGGTGCATTCCGTGTAACGGGAATATACCAGACTGAATCTACAGCGTTTGATAGAATGAATGTCTTTGTTCGCGAAAGTGACATACTTTCACTCCTAAGTTCACAACCAATTAGCCATGAAATTGCTATAAGAATGAACTCTGAACAGAGTGCAGATACTCTTTATTCAGTTTTAAAAAGTGAATTCCCTTCCCTTTCCGTTAAAAGCTGGAAAGATCTTGCACCTGAATTAAAACTAATGGACGAAATGATAGATACACAGTTAAATATTTTTCTTGGAATAATTCTTTTTGCTTTGTTGTTCGGAATAACCAACACAATGCTGATGTCTGTAATGGAAAGAGTAAGGGAATTTGGAGTGCTTATGGCAATAGGAATGAAACGCCGTAGAGTATTTTCCATGATAATGATTGAAACTATTTCACTTTCTTTGGTTGGGGCAGTTATAGGAATGCTCTGTGCATCGATATTAATTGCTTATTTCGGAAGTACAGGTATCGATCTTTCAACTTTTTCACAAGGATTTACGGCATGGAATTTAAGTCCTGTATTACAGCCCAGGCTACCAGGTACCTTTTATGTTTCAATAACTATAATGATAATTGTAATTGCAATATTATCAGCAGTTTATCCTGCTATAAAAGCAATAAAACTGAAACCGGCAACCGCAATCAGAACCTATTAAGAGCATTAACCACATAGGCACATAGAAAACATAGTTTAATTATGACTAAAAAATATCTTAACGATTTGACTTATCAAATTATCGGAGCAGCAATAGAAGTCCATAAATCATTAGGAGCCGGTTTATTGGAAAGTGTTTATCACAAATGTATGAAACAGGAATTGTTTTTAAGAAAATTAACTTTTTCATCTGAGTTTATTGTTCCTGTGAGCTATAAAGGAATTGACTTGGATGCTGAGTTACGATGTGACTTATTAGTTGAAGATGCAATTGTAATCGAAATAAAAGCTGTCGATACAATTGCTCCTGTTTACGAAGCACAATTGCTTACTTACATGCAATTGCTTCAAAAACCTAAAGGTATTCTTATAAATTTTAATTGTGCAAATTTGTTCAAAGAAGGTCAGAAGACTTACGTCAATGAGTTATTTCGCAATCTGCCTGAAGAATGAAAAGCTATAACCATAGAAACACTATGTGACCTTATGTGTCTATGTGTTTAAAAAACGGAGAATTATATGGCGCTAATAAAATTAGACAAAGTATCAAAAATTTATGATGGAACTGCTGTTCCTGTAAAAGCTTTAAGTGAAGTTGATCTTTCAATCGAACCCGGAGAGTTTACTGCAATCGTCGGTCCATCCGGTTCAGGTAAAACAACTTTGCTTAATATTATCGGCGGACTCGATACACCAACATCCGGGAATATAATTGTTGACAAAGTTGATTTATCAACCTACAAACCAGATGAGCTTGTTAATTTCAGATTACATCACATAGGTTTTGTTTTCCAGGCATATAATCTAATTCCGGTTTTCACTGCAAAAGAAAATGTTGAGTTCATTATGCTTCTTCAGAAAGTTTCAAAAGAAGAAAGAGAATCTAGAGCAGTGGAATTGCTTAACCAGGTAGGACTTGGAGATAGAATTAATAGCAGACCGTCAGAATTGTCGGGTGGACAACAGCAAAGAGTTGCAGTTGCACGCTCACTCGCATCAAAACCTTCTTTTGTGCTTGCAGATGAACCAACTGCAAATCTTGATTCGCAAACTGCGGAATCTTTACTCGATCTTATGGAAGAATTAAATGAAAAAAGTAATATGACATTTATCTTTTCTACACACGATGCAAAAGTCATTGCAAGGGCACACCGGGTTGTCACACTTGAAGATGGTAAAATTAAAAATGATGTTGTTAATGAAAAAGTTAGTCATTATGATAGAATAAAATGATGGGAAATCTGTGAGACTCTTCGCTGCGCTCAGAGTGACAAATTGATTTTATACGATGAAAAATAAATTATTAATTCTATTATCCCTATTTATTAATACTTCCTTTGCTCAATTATCTCCTTATGAAATTAACGGGTATGTAAAATATCTTTTCAGCTCTACGAAATTCCCTAGTGCATCGGAAAGATATGATGACCATTTGATTCATGCAAGATTGAATTCACGTTGGTTTACAACTAATAATCTAACAACAGTAATGGAGATGAGACTAAAGGCATATTATGGAGAAACTATTGAGCACACGCCCAATTTTATTAATCAGATAAAAGGAAATTATGATTTTCTAAATCTCGATGCGGTTTTATGGAACGAGAAAAGTACTGTCGGTTACGCTGAAATCGACAGACTTTATATGAATTGGTATTACGGTAAGTTAGAATTGACTTTTGGAAGACAAAGAATTGCCTGGGGTACAAGCTGGACATGGAATCCTACTGATATTTTTAATCCGCTTTCTGTACTTGATTTTGATTATGAAGAACGCCCGGCAGTAGATGCATTAAGAATACAATATTACACAGGCGCGGTTTCAAAAGTTGAATTTGCTTTTGCGCCTGCTAAAAATGCAAAAGATATAATTGCAGCAGGACTATTATCGTTCAACAAGTGGGATTACGATTTCAATTTAATCGGCGGAATTAAAAAGGAAAGATGGCTCGCTGGTGCCGGCTGGTCTGGAGATATTGAAGGGGCAGGTTTCCGAGGCGAACTTTTGATTAGCCAAGGGAAAGAAATTTCTCTTCCCTTTTCTAATTATACTTTTGGTTCCGATGATCCGATTTATTCTTTTGTACTTTCTGGAGATTATACTTTTCCCAATTCATTTTATATTCACACAGAAGTTTTACATAATAATGTCGGAGTTCAAGATCAGACTTCACTTTACCAGCAGCAAGCCCTTGATCTTGGATTATTGAGTGCAGCAAAATGGTCTGTTTACCAGGAATTTGCTTACAATATTACGCCTCTTATGAGGGGAACAATTTTCGGATTATTTAATCCAAATGATAAATCTTATGTAGTTGTTCCATCTGTTACTTACTCAGTAGTGACAAATCTGGATCTGCTTCTATTAGGAATGTACTTCAACGGAAATGCTTTAACGGAGTACGGAAATTATGGCAGCACTTTATTTATCCGGTTAAAATATTCATTTTAATTTTGCAATTTTTTCCCTATTATAAACTAAAGTTTCCTGACTAAAACAAAGGAACCAGTTAATGAAAAGAAGTATGATTTTTATTTTGGGACTGATGATATTCACATCTTGTTCCGATAATTCGAAAAAAATTGCAGAGTTAGAAAAGAAAGTAGAACAAACTAAATCGTACAAGCCGGGTTTTGGAGAGTTTATGACTAATATCCAGATTCACCATGCAAAACTCTGGTTTGCGGGAAAAAATCAAAACTGGAAGCTTGCTGAGTTTGAGATAAGCGAAATAAAAGAAACATTCTATGATCTTAAAACATATCAGTCGGAAAGAGTAGAAACCAAATTGATCCCAATGATAAGTGTCCCTTTGGATAGAGTAGATTCTTCCATTCAGAAAAAAGATCCTGCACTATTTAAAAGTAGTTTTGTATACTTAACAAACACTTGTAATGACTGTCATCGTGCGGCTCATTTTGAATTTAACAAAATTAAAATACCGGAATCCCCACCATTCAGTAACCAGATTTTTAAGAAGTAAATTATTTGTGTTGCTTAGTTATGAAAAAAAACATTCCCTCTTTCTTGCTTTCTATGACCCGTGGCTATTATTATACAAATCATTCAAGCATTTCTAAATAACCGGTCCCTTCTTACAACTATTCTCAATTATTTCCTGGGCAAGATTGAGGTATGCCAATGAACCTTTGGCTTTTGCATTAAAAAGAATGGATGGCTTTCCAAAAAATTCAGATTCTGTTATTGCAACGTTCTTGGGAATTACCGTTTTAAAAATATGTTCACCATAGTTTTTATGTATTTCTTCATTGGTCATATTTTGTGCTTTGGTGTTTGATTCATACATTGTAAGAAGAATTCCTTCTATCTTAAGCCTGGCATTAACAGTATTCCTTATCAACTCTATATTATTTATCATTTTCTTTAAGGCGGACAAAGAGAACTTACCTGCTTTCACAGGTATCACAATTGAATTGGCTGCAGCAAGTGCAATTGTTGTTAAACCTTTTATATAATGGGGACAATCAATAATTATATACTCATAGCAACTCAACTCCTCCAAAGAAAGTATATTGTTGAAAAGATAAGTATTGCGGGTAAGTCTTTCTAATCTTTCTTCTACTTCAGTTGTTGTTACATTAGAAGGAATGAAATCAAGATTCTCCAGTTCAGTTTTATGTATAACCTGTACGATTGATTTTGCATAACTGAAAACCTTGAATATATCACCCTTTATCATATCGGGGGTAAAGCCCATATAAACAGTGCAGGAACCGGAAGGATCAAAATCTATAAGAAGTGTTTTCTTTTCAGCAACAGCAAGACTTGCTGCAAGATTTACTGCGGTAGTAGTTTTTCCAACTCCTCCCTTCGGTACGGCAACAGCTATTATTTTTTTCATCGTTAAGATTCTTTAATAATCGCCCCATATTATACTTTTTGTTATTTATCAAATCCTTAGGCAAGGGGAAAACTACAAATAAATTTAGAACCTTTATACTGCTCACTCTCTATTTTCAATTTCCCGTTATTTTTTTCTAAAAATTCTTTTACAAGAAACATCCCTAATCCAGTACCATATTCTCTTTCTGTTCCCGGCGTTGAGAACATTTCACCCTTTAGAATTTTTTGCATATTTTCTTCACTGATACCTATCCCTTTATCTTCTACTGTAAGTTCAAGTTCATTCACTCCTTCTGAATTGATTACTTTTCTTGCCAATACAGTTACATCACCACCTTTAGCAGTAAACTTAATTGCATTGGATAGAAGATTTTGAATTACTGAATTCAGCATATCTTCGTCTGCGTTAATGTAAGAATCACGGTCCGCATGCATAAAAATGTTTATATCTTTCTTTACAATATTAGCTTTCAGAATTTTAACACAGTTGTTTACAATTTTGCCAAAATCGATTTTTTCTGCTTTAAATTCTGTCCTCCCCATCTGGAACCGTGAATATTGAAGAAGATTGTTTGTCATACCATACAGATTTTGAGTAGACTCGTATATAACTTTGAGATATTCTTTAATCTCATCATCGGTAAGTGAATCATATTCTCCGTTAAGAATTTCCGAAAAACCAAGCAGCGAGTTAAAAGGACCTCTTAAATCATGTGAGATCAATGAAAAGAGTTTATCTTTTGAAGTGTTAAGTTCGCTTAGTTTTTCTATAAGCTTCTCTCTTTCCTGTTCAACTCTTTTTCGTTCGATTGCCATGGAAATCGGATGCGAGATAGTCTCAAGAATTTCCTTATGCTTCTCGGTAAATGTGTTTTTATTTTCGTAATCCTGTACAACCAGTGTACCTATTGTCTTGCCTTTTATCTTAAGCGGGACACCAAGCCATATTTCAGATTGTGTACCGATTAATTCTGTTTCACTTTTATCTGCAAGTTCCTGATCCATTTTTTTATCTATCAGTTCAGCACTACCCTTCCTAATTACATATTCAGTTAAACCATTTCCAAAAGTTTTAGGAGAATTGTCGGTATCATATTTGTCAATAAAATATGGGAAGGTAATCATATTATTTTCTTTATCGTGAAGAGCTATATAAAAATTTTCTACAGACATAAGTTCGGCAACTGAATCGTGGATAAACTTAAATAATTCATCAAGGTTCCTTTCGGTACTGGCAGCCTGGAGTATTTGTGAAATAACCTTTTGTATATTTTCTTCACTTTTCTTTTCTGTTACATTCTGCCCGGTTGCGATAATAGAAACTATATTTCCACTGTCATCTCTTATTGTAGTTTTCTGCCAACTTAAAATAGATTCGATATAACCATCGCTAAATTTTATTTCGCATTTAGTATGTTGCTCGGAAGTAGGATCTAAAAATCTTTTAAATACAAGTATTGATTCGTCTTTAATATTTCCTTTTAACAGGTTCTCATATTTCTTACCGATTACATTTTCAACACCTAAAACTTCAAAACCTTTTTCATTCAGAAGAGATACATTCCCTTCTTTATCAAGTATTAAAAATATTATATCGGAAAGTGTAAGAATTGTCTCGAGTCTTGTTTTATCGTTAACGAGCTTATCTAATTCTTCCTTAAAACTTGTTATGTCTCTCAAGACACCTATACTGTAAATCCTTCTTCCATTTTCATCGAGTTTAGTAAATGCATTATCTTCTATCCTCCTGAGTTGTCCGTCTTTTCTTTCGATTAAATAGGTCGCACTAAATTCTTCGATAATATTCTTATCGTATTCTGTACGAAAGGTACTTTTCTTATCTGATATTACTTCCTTTACAAGACTTTTAAAGCCTTTCGAATTGAATTCTTCTAAGGAATAACCGGCTAGGTAAGTAATACCGCTACTCATATATTGATATTTTCCGGTATTCTGATCAAATAAATAAATGACTTTATCGTTATCCTTTAAGGAAGGAATCTCTTCACGGACACCCCCAATAAGAGTATTTGTTTCTTTTTTCTGCATTTCAGAGGGTATAATTACCTTTAACATAATCAGGATATCTATTTCTGGCAACTCAAAACAGCCAAAAACGTATTAAATTTAAGTAAAATATGTTATCTCATAATATTAAATAGTAAAATCCATACCATTTAGAATTTTGTTGCTTTTATTGAGTAATAGACTTATTTTTATGTAGATTAAATCTAAATAATATTTAAAGATTTTTAATGGTTATGAAAATGAAAAAAGCTTCTGAATTGCAATATGGAGAGAAAGCTACAATAGATAATATAGATTTTTCTCATCCTTCATCTCAAAGAATAATTGAAATTGGTTTTACTCCCGGTCAGGAAATTGAGTTAATCAATAAATCATTTTTTAATGACCCGTTGGCTTTTTCAGTCCGCGGTTCTCTTGTAGCGATCAGAAAAAACGAGGCTGATTGTATTAGTGTCTCATGAATCTTGAGACTATTGAAACCGTTCCACTGATTACAGTAGTTGGTCCTCCTAACTCCGGCAAAACTACTCTCTTCAATTATCTTAGCGGCAAAAATTATAAAACAGTTAATTACCCGGGCGCTACAGTAGAGTATAGTATTGCACATCTCCAGAAAAGATTTAATATAAATGCAAATGTAATTGATTCTCCTGGAATTGTAAGCCTCTCGGCAAATTCACCCGATGAAAAAATTTCTGTAAGTGCGTTATTCGATCATCCTGTTTATGGCTCTCCTGATCTTATAGTCGTAACTGCCGATTCAAGCCAACTCTCACGCCATTTACTTTTAGTAAAACAATTATTGAACTCCGGATTTAAGCTGATTGTTGCTTTGACGATGAACGATCTTTTAAAAAAGAAAAAATTAGGATTGTCGCTCGTTAAACTTAAGATTAGCTTTAAATTGTGAGATAATTCAGATTGATGGAAGAACGGGTGAAGGAGTTAACAGGCTTCTCAGAGTAATAGAAACTGAACTTGAGAAAACAAAATTGACGGGATAAAAAATCGAAAACAATCTCTCTTACTAAAATTGATCGTGAATCTCTCTTAGCAATTTATAAAGAAATTGAGACAATCGAACAGGATGTAATTAATGAAATCCCGACTAATGGAAATGGATTTAACCTTGAGGAAGCAAACTCACAGCTTAAGGTAATTGAACCTGCAAAAGATTCAAGAAATAAAATTGATTCAACAACTTTAAAAATTGACAAGGTACTTCTGCACAGAATATGGGGACCGGTATTTTTCTTTATTATTATGGCAGCAACATTTACTTCAATCTTTTGGCTTGCACAACCATTGATGACTTTAGTTGATAATTTATTTGCATTCCTCTCTTCTGAATCAGCAACTCTTCTTGGTAATAATCCCTTTTCTGATTTTATCTCTACAGGAATTATAAGTGGGACAGGTTCTGTTCTTGTTTTTCTTCCACAGATTTTAATTCTTTTTCTTTTACTTGGATTCCTTGAAGATACAGGTTACTTAGCACGCGGTGCAATGCTGGTCGATAAGCCTCTTTCAAAAATAGGATTGAACGGAAAATCATTTGTCCCAATGCTTTCAGGTTTTGCATGTGCAATTCCCGCAATGATGGCAGCAAGAACTATCCCGAATAAAAGAGAAAGATTCTTAACAATATTTATTCTGCCATTAATGAGCTGCAGTGCAAGACTTCCGGTTTATGCTTTATTAATTGCCTTTTTGCTTCCTGCTGAAAAATCCTGGTTGGGCGGAATTTTTCTTGCGGCTATTTACATTTTCAGTATTTCGAGTTCAATAATTGTTGCAAGTATAATAAATAAGTTCAAAGATAAAATTGTAAAAGAAGAAGATAATTCTTCATTTATACTAGAGCTTCCGGCTTACAGAAAACCAAAACTATCATTTATCTTTGTTAATTCTTATATGAACGCAAAAATATATATGAAAAAAGCCGGTCCGATCATTTTAGCTTTTTCAATAATACTCTGGTTTCTTACTTATTTCCCGAACATAAATCCAATGGTTAAAACAAACAACCAAACAGCTCAAGAAATAACTCATGCAAAAGAAATGGAACGTCTCTCAACTTCTTATGCATCTGGTTTAGGAAAATTAATCCAACCGGTTATGACACCGATAGGAATGGATTGGAGAGTTGGAGTTTCTTTAATCTCTGCTTTTGCGGCACGCGAAGTTTTTGTAAGCTCACTTGCTTTGATTTTTAAAGTAACTTCAGATAATGATACCTTCCAGCAATCGATGATAAAATCAATGAGAGAAGCTACAATTGGAAAGTCAAATCAAAAATTATTTACAACTGCAACAATAATTGGTTTGATAGTCTTCTTTGTGTTTGCATTACAATGTCTTTCTACGGTAGCGGTTTCAAGAAAAGAAACGGGAGGCTGGAGAATACCGCTTTTACAAATAATTGTTTTTACAACAACTGCTTACGTTCTAACATTCATTACTGTTAATGGTCTGCGTTTCATAGGGATTAATTGAAGACCAGTATAATGACGTTTCTTGATATTAACACAAACCCGCTTTATTTTTACATAGAAATCATTTATCAGGATTACTCATAAATTGAAACACCCTCAAGCTTCCGAAATTTTCCGAATTTTTCTAAAAGGAGAAAAAAACAGGATAACCCCGGAAAGATTTGAAGTAATGGATGCAGCACTCGATTATGAAGGTCACTTCGGTGCAGATGATCTTTATATTTTGATGAAGAACAACCACTCGAGAGTTTCCCGCGCTACAGTTTATAAAACATTAGAACTTCTTGTTCAGTGTGATTTACTTAGCAAGAGAAATTTTGGTGAAAACATAACTAGGTATGAGAGCAATTATAAAAGACAGAGTCATGATCATTTGATTTGCGTTGACTGTGGACGCATTGTAGAGTTTGTTGATCAGCATATTAAAAAGCATCCCGCACAAATAAGCGATCGGCTTGGTTTTGTATTTGAAAGTTATTCTTTCAACATTTTCGCCCGCTGCAAGGATCCGAGAAACTGTAAATACTTTAAAAAACAAACTTAATGATTAAGACTTTATGTTAGCTCAAAGATATCCGTTAGTCTGGCAAAAGAATAATTTTTACATAAAGATCTTTTGCTCAATACCAAATATTGCAACGGGCATATTAATTAAAGCTGGTAAAAATCATTTTGTTGTTGATCCCGGCGACGGAATTTTAAGAGATCTAAATAAAGAAATTGGCACAGAAAAAATTCTCGGCATTTCTGATCTGTTTATAACACACGGTCATCACGATCACGTTGGAGGAGTTTGGGCTCTATTAACTTATTTGCGTGTTATGCATAGAAAAACTCCTTTATCAATTCATTATCCAAAAGGCTGCGTTGAGATAGAAAGTATTTACAACGCTTTCAACAAAGTATATTCTAAAACATTGCCGTATAAAATCAGGTTAAGAAAAATCAGCAAGCATACAAGTTTTAAGAGTAAAGATGTTACCATTCGTCCTTTTCCTGTAATACATAAAGAATATTTGCATGACGGTGTTACAACAAGAGAGGTTCCTTCTTTAGGATATAAGTTCACTTTTGATGGATTAAAAATTTGCTATGGCGGCGATACTGCTTACTGCGAAACTCTCGTTAAGCAGGCTAAAGGTTCTGATCTTGCAATAATAGAAGCAGGGCACGATGAAGATACACCAGATGAAATGCATATGACATTAAAAGAAGCAAAATCAATCGGAGAATCCGCAAAAGAATATTTCCTTGTTCATGTTCCCGAATAATAATTTCTTACCAATAATTTTAATTCCTGGAAAATCTTATGAAACATATATTTTTAATTTTATTTTTCGTTTCTCTTTTTAATTTGATTGCAGTTCCACAAAGTGATTCGCTCCGTTTCCCGGAAGAGAAGCATCTTGCTAATATAAAAATGCTAACTGACTCCGGAGAAAATGCAGAAGCTTATTTCTCTTTTGATGAAAAAAGACTTATTTATCAATCTAATTCCAGCACTCTTCCCTGCGACCAGATCTTTGAAATGAACATTGATGGTTCAGATAAAAAAATGGTTTCTACAGGTTTCGGAAAAACCACTTGCTCTTATTTTTTACCTGGAGATACTGCAATAATTTATGCATCGACTCATATTGCAGATAAAAATTGTCCTCCTCCGCCCGACCGATCAAAAGGATATGTTTGGAAACTCTATGAAACATTTGACGTTTTTATGGCAAAACCTGACGGAAGTAGCTTAAAACAAATAACAAACACTTTTGGTTATGATGCAGAAGCAACTGTTTCGCCTGTCGGAGATAAAATTGTTTTTACTTCAACAAGAGATGGTGATCCTGAAATTTACGTTATGAATATTGATGGCAGTAATCAAACAAGACTTACTCATGCTAAAGGTTATGATGGCGGTCCATATTTTTCTTTAGATGGGAAAAAGATTGTTTTCAGGGCAAGCAGGCCAAAGACCGATGAGGAAGAAAGGGATTATGATGATCTCGTTAACAATGGCTTGGTAAGACCAACTGCTTTGGAAATTTATGTTATGGATGCAGATGGCTCGAATATGAAACAAGTAACAAATTATGGTAAAGCAAGTTTTGCTCCATTCTTTTTTCCAGATGGAAAAAGAATAATCTTCGCTTCAAACATTAACAGTGAAACCGGAAGAGACTTTGACCTGTATATGGTAAATGTAGATGGAACAGGTCTGGAACAGATAACTTTCAACAACACTTTTGATGGCTTTCCAATGTTTACAAGAGATGGGAAAAAACTTGTCTTCTGCTCAAACAGGTTTAATAAAAAAGAAGGCGACACAAATGTTTTTATAGCTGATTGGATCGAATAAATCAGTTTCAATTTCAAAGGATTGTAAAATGAAAAAATATATTTTTTTACTGATTATTCCTCTTTTGGTTTGCTCAAAGTATCCCGACGGAGATAAAGATCATAACCCCGAGATTACCAGCCAGGAACTTAAAAGCCATATTTATTACTTAGCTTCCGATGAAATGAAAGGAAGATTCACAGGAAGCGAGGAATGCCTGGAAGCAGCTAATTACATCCAGGATCAATTTGAAGGCTGCGGACTTAAACCATTATTCGATGACACATATAAACAAACTTTTCCATTTATATCTGGAGTTGAATTTAATGGAGAGAATTCAGTTGAACTAAATATAAATGGCGAAACAACTTCATTAAAACTCTCGGATGATTTTACACCGGCTTCTTTTTCTGACGACGTTTCTTCAGAATCCGAATTAGTTTTTGTAGGATACGGTTTGTCCATTCCATCTATGAACTATGATGATTACGATAGTCTAGATGTTAAAGATAAAATTGTCCTGGCACTTCGGTTTAACCCTGAGTATGATAATCCACATTCGGAGTTTGACCAGTATTCTTCATTCAGACAAAAGACAAGCGTTGCGAGAGAAAAAGGGGCAAGCGCAATAATTTTTATTAATGGTCCCTTGCCAAAAGTTGATGAAGATAAACTAATGGAGTTCAAATATGATGGAGCTTCAAATGTTGCTGGTATTGGAGCAGTACAAATTAAAAGAAACTTTGCCGATCAGCTTTTTAATTCACAGGGTTTGAATCTTGAAGAATATCAGAAAAAGATAAGTGAATCTAAGAAGCCTGCTTCTTTTGTTTTCAAAAATGTAAAAGTAAAAATTAAAACAGGAGTAAAGGAAGATATAAAAGATAGTTGGAATGTTGCAGGTTATCTTGAAGGAAATGATCCACAATTAAAAAACGAGTATATAGTTGTGGGCGCTCATTTCGATCATCTAGGAATGGGTGAAGTAGGTTCGTTATATCGCGGAAAGGAACCTCAGATTCATAATGGCGCCGATGATAATGCATCGGGAACTGCCGGAGTTTTAGAATTGGCAGAAAAATTTGCAAGTGAAAAAGACAAACTTAAAAGAAGTATCATATTCATAACATTTTCAGGTGAAGAATTAGGATTGCTCGGCTCTGAATATTTTGTTAATCACACGCCAATTCCTCTAACAGAAATGAGCACAATGGTAAATATGGATATGATAGGGAGACTCAATGATAAAAAGGAATTAATTGTTTACGGAGTTGCAACTTCTGCCGGGTTTAAAGATTTGCTTACCACAACGACCAGTTACGATTTTAAGCTCTCATTCCATGATGATGGTTATGGACCAAGTGATCAATCATCTTTCTATGGTAAAAAGATTCCTGTTTTGTTTTTCTTTACCGGCACTCATCCCGATTATCACAGACCAACTGATGACGCAGATAAAATAAATTATCCCGGTGAAGAAGAAGTTGTTAAATATGTTTATGATATTACATCCAAAATAGATACTGAAAAACAAAAACCTGAATATGTAAATGTACCGAGAAAAGATAAAGGAACACGCGGCGGCTGGAAAGTTTATGTTGGAACTATTCCCGATTATGCAGCTGATGTTGAAGGATTAAAGTTAACCGGGGTAAGTGAAGATAGTCCGGCACAAAAAGCCGGCATTCAAGGCGGAGATATTATGATAAGTTTCGGCGGTAAAAAAATATCAAACATATATGATTATGTTTATGCCCTGCAAGAGCATGTCCCCGGCGATGTTGTTGAAGTAATTGTTAAAAGAGATGATAAAGAAGTAAAACTGCAGGTAGAGCTTGGCGTAAGATAAAGAATTGCCATTCATAGTCATTTTGTCATTCTTGCAATTTTTAATTTTTTAATCTTTTGATTTTAAAATGAGTTGGTATCAAAAAGAATTTAAGCTTGAATCAAAAAGAAGAGGTTTTCACGTTGTAACGAGTGAAGTAGAAAATCATCTTCCCGAAATAAAAAATATTAAAAAAGGAATTCTTCACCTCTTTATTAAACATACTTCAGCATCTTTAACAATAAATGAAAATGTTTCTCCGGATGTTCGCTCTGATATGGAACAGCATTTTAATAAAATGATTCCTGAAAATATGCCTTACTACGATCACAATTTAGAAGGTGCTGACGATATGCCCGCACATATTAAAGCATCGGTTCTGGGAAACAGCTTAACAATCCCGATTACAAATGGAGAATTAAATCTTGGTACATGGCAGGGAATTTATTTGTGTGAACACCGCAACCACGGTGGAAGCAGAAAATTAGTTGCTACAATCTGGGGAGAAACTATTTAAGTAGAATCATCTGTTTCGATTGACTGAAGAGAACTTTATTTTTACTTAAAACAATAATCCTGTAAATATAAACTCCACTGCTTAAGTTGGAAGCATCGAATGTTGTTTCGTAAATTCCGGCTGGTTTAGATTCGTCGATCAATGTTTTGACTACTCTGCCAAGAATATCAAATACTTTCAACGTAACAAAAGATTGACTGGTTATTTTATATTTTATTTTAGTCGATGGATTAAATGGATTTGGATAATTTTGGTATAATACAAAATCTTTTGGTGTAGTATTTTTTTCACTTTCTACATCTGTAATAATATCTACTTCATATAAACCTTCTCTGGTCGTTCCAAAAAAGAATTTACCATTGTTATCTTTTTTTATATCTGTAATGTAGTTTCGATCCATAATTGTTTGTGGATAACCGGACCAAGTTTCACCATAATTTGATGAAACATATACACTGTCTGCACCACCAATTACTAATCCCTTATCATCAGCAAACACACTTAAAATATTTTCCCTGAATAAAACCTGTTCCCAGGATTGACCGTTATCTTTAGAACGGATTATCCCCTTTTTTAGTGTAGGATCAGCTAAAAAAACATAATTTTTAGTTTCAAAGATTATGTTATTGACAGTTGTAGCTGAAATACCCGGAAATAAAGAATCAAACGATTCTCCCAGATCGGTAGATTTATTTAAATTTTTATTTGAAATCGCGTAAGTAACTACCCATAAATCCTGAGCAGTGATGAACATAGCTCTTGCAAGATAACCTGTCTTTGCTGATAATATATCCCAATGTGAGCCCCCATCAAAGGAACGTCTTAAATATCTATCAGTTGCAACAAACACGGTGTCATCATTTAATGCCAGCACATTATAAACACCAAAGAGGGTGTCAGTAATTAAGTTTGTCTCTTTCCAGGTATTCCCAAGATTAGTAGATTTAAATAAGCCTATATCATATGAAGAGCTAAATGCACCTGGACTTGCAGCAGCATAAAGATAGTCACTTGGAGTTATTGATATTGCCTGTACACTACGAAATCCTAAATTTGTCCAATGCTTGGATATACGGTTATATTTCTGAACTCCTGATGGTGTTGCCGCAAATATTAGGCTGTCTCCATCGAATACAAAATTATTTACCTCTGAAATTGGTAAACCAACTTCTTCGAAGTAGTTACTGTTATGCTTTGCTCTGTAAATTCCCTCATTTTCTGAACCTGTAAATATATCTCCCTCCTTGTTGATCTTTAACCTGAACACCTCTTCGTTATAAATACCATCAGTGTAATGATACCAGTTCTGTCCCATATCACTTGTCATATATAATCCATTTTCTTTTGTACCTGCATAGAGATTCCCTTCTAAATCAAATGATAATGACAATATTACTTTTCCTGCTAATCCTAACTGTGTCCAGTTTACTCCGCCATCAGTTGAATACCAAACTCCATCTCCATTGTTATAATAGCCGGTTCCGCAATAGATATTATTATCCTTATCAATCAAAATTGCAGCAACTGCTTTGTCGGAGAGAAATATATTTTGTGCCCACTTATCTCCATTATCAGACGTAGCAAATAAACCATTCATTGTTCCTGCATAAACAATATTATTAGAATCTGTTGCAAATACTAAAGGAGGAAGATTTGCGGATAACTCCCAATTTTTTCCATAATCTGTTGAACGATATAGTTCTACATATTCAGCATCCCCGGAAAACATAACTCCATCCTTACTCTGCCCGAATGCCCAGCATTCCCCTGTGTTATAACCGTTTCTTTTATTCTCCCAGGTTTGTCCGTTATCGGTTGAAAGATATATTCTTCCCTGGTAATTCGTTCCTACCCAGATATCACCATTCTCAGCTATGTAAATAGCATATACTTCAAAATCCTCAAACTGTGTTTTTATTTTATTCCAGGTATTACCATTGTCTGTAGATTTATACAAACCGGAATAATAATTTACAAAAGGATAAGCACCGGCATATATATCACCTTTGGAATCAATAGCCATATCACCAATAATTCCACCCATTGGTCCCCCTGAGTGATTCCATACTAATTTCTGTGCTTCTGAGACATTAATAAAAAATGCTAATATAACTATCCTTAATACATACTTTTTCATCGCATACCCTTTGATTTAATTCATCTTAAATATTATAAATGTAATAGCAGCCCTCCTTCAAGGAGGCCTGTTATAATATAATTATTCTCAATTAATCATCATACGATATTATTTTGCCAAAATCATTTTCTTACTAATTGAATAATTATTTGCTCGCAAGACGTACAAATAAATGCCACTTGATAGTTTGGAGCCATCAAATGAGACGGTATAGCTACCGGCTCCTTTCATTTCCTTCACTAAATCAGCGACTTTATTACCTAAAACATCATAAATATTTAAAGATACAAATGAATTTTCAGCAATAGAATAATTTATTGATGTAAATGGATTAAATGGATTTGGGTAATTCTGATGCAATTCAGTTTTATCAGGAGCAGTATTAACAATGTTTTCCTTTGTATTCATTTTATATGGATTAAAATCTCCACCGATGTCTATAATATTGGACCCAGAGGAATATGAACTTGAACCTGAGTTATAAGCTTTTACATAATAATAGGCATACCGGTCATTGCTTCCATCTAATAAAAATTCATTATCCGTCCATTCATAAGTTGATGAATTCGTTTGTGCAACATAGTTATAAGTCACCAATAATGGATTAACGTGTGTTTCACTCACTCCTCTATAGATTCTGTAATTTGTTGCTGTAAACGTAGGATGCGGTCCCCAGAATAATCGGGGATGATCATTTCCCGAATTAACATAGACTAATACATTGCTCCAATAATTTTGCAGTCCCGAAGTATTTGGACTGTGCCCTTTCAAATCCCATATACCTACAAATGCTCCATTAGAAATTTCTTGGGGATTACTTCCACTTCCTAATTCAGAATAATAATAATCTCCATCATAATAATTATCATCATCAAAAAGAATCCAGAAATCTGGAGAATATTCTACACTACCAAAATCACTGTCTCTGGTATCTAAATAGAAATACCTCTCTTCCTGAGTATATATTGAGTTCGAAATTTTATATAATCCCATGCCCCATTTATCACCTCCTAAGTTCCATTTCCAATTAAAGCCAGGCCAGCTATCAATATCTTCGAGATCACTATTACCAGTAGTGGAAACTGAGTTATGATAAATAGACTGATCTGAACTGACTACGAAATTACCAGATACCTTTTCCCATACTTTCCCAACTGCATCAATTGAATGAGTTGTTACATCATTATTACCTACATTCTGAACACCAACAAACATCTGCTGATTTACTGTCAATTCTTGTGCGGTAGTAATTTGTATAGATAATAATATTAAAAATAATATCGTCGTTAAAGTTTTCATTTTATCCTCCCAAAATGTTAAATAATAAATTAGTAGAAAATTATTTTGAAAGTGATGTTATATATAGCCTGTAGTGTATTTCTTTTTTAATAAAACGAAAGTGTGTTTGAACAGTTTAAATTTATAATAGGGGCTACCCCTTGTGTAGTTGAAATTAAAAGGTATCTCAATACATCCCCTCAAATATAAAAAGATTCTAACCATTACTCCCCTTTTTCATGTCAAAATCTGAAAGAAATGTACTAAAAGAAAAATTCAAAAGAAAGAGTGAACAATTATTTGAAGACACATTAGCACAAAGTCGTTCAATATTATATCATACAAAGCGTTTGTTATACTTTCAATTTTTTATTTAATGATAAAATCTGATTCCGACTCTCATCATAATCCCACTCATATCAAATTCGCGTTCAAAAGTTCTTTTCACACCGTTATTATCTCTTACCTCATAATCCCAGCTCGGCATTGAAGAGTGATAATCAATTTCTCCGAATATTTCAGATCTTCGTCCAAGGTAATAACCGACACCCATTCCTAATCTCCAGTTAAAATCGAAAGCTCCATGCAATTCACTCTCATCAGTGTTTACAAAATTACTGTAATGAATAAGTAGAACTTCTGCACCGATTCCCCCGGTAATAAAAGTATTAAAAAAGGGTGAAACCGGAAACTTTGCTGTTGCAGTCAACATTAACGGGAAATCGTGAATATTGGTTTTGGCTCTTACTTCATTTATAGATCCTCCTGCAATTCCATATAGATCATTAAACTCTGCAACGAGTTTTTTATCAACATAGCTTTTATGAAACCAATCGATGCTCCAACCAAAAATAAATCCCCGGTCAATGTACTTTCCACCTTCGTAGCCCACTATAAATCCTCCTTCGGTTGCGGACGGACTAAAACGACCTAACTTTATTGATGAAGTTCCCCATTGAGCAAAATTCATTGAGCTAAAAAATAAAACAAAAAGTGTTATTAATATTTTTTTCATTTGTCACCTCAGTTATAAGATTTAACTAAGTGACAAACTACATGCCATTTGAAATTTGACTAATTGGAAGGAATGGAAATAAAAACTGTTTATAAATTGCTACAGACTATTAAAGTAAATAGACAGTGCGATAAGGGCTATTTATTCATAGCCCCATTTCTTTTTATTTGAAGCAACTTCTTCTGGAGTTGGCGGAGGTCCCTCCGGTCTTTTAGGAACGATTCTCGGCTGTCCAACTATCTTTGCATTCAATTCAATATCATCCTTAAAAATCTCCGGAACCAAATCGTTTTCAAAGATAGCTTCCCATGGACATTCCGGCACACAGGCATTACAATCAATACATTCATCCGGATCAATCAACAACATCGTTTTAGGAATTGTTTCATCATCACCCGTGTACTCATAAATACAATCAACAGGACAAACCTGCGTACAGGCTACATCTTTACAATCAAGACAAAGTTTTGTTATTGTGTATGCCATATTATTCCCTGCTTTTTATTAATAGGAAATTATTTGTTAAAATTTTCCGTTAAGTTAGATTAACTCTGCAGTTCTAAAATATAAATAAATTGTATTAAAAGGAATTTGTAAATTATTACTGATAAAAAACTTAAAAATCTTCCCAGGTATTAAAAATCTTTTATGGAGAGAAAAAAAATACTATTTGTTTGCCTTGGCAATATTTGCCGCTCACCATCTGCTGAAGCAGTGATGAAAAAACTTATTAAAGATCAGAATATGGGAAATCTAATTGAAGTCGACTCGGCAGGAACAATAGATTATCACGAAGGTGAACCATCTGACGAACGGATGCGAAAGCATGCTAAAAAAAGGGGTTATAAATTGGATCATTTAGCAAAGGGATTTAAGCCGGAGACTGATTTTAGTTCAAGTGATTACATTGTTACAATGGATAATAATAACTATTACGACATAAAAAGCATGGATAGTAAAAATCAATACACAGATAAGATTTTCAAGATGTCTGAATTCTCAGTAAATATTAATTTTGATGAAGTTCCGGATCCATACTACGGTGGCGATAAAGGATTTGAAATTGTATTAGACATTTTGGAAGATGCCTGCAAAGGATTATTGGAGAAAATAAAGAATGACATTAAATACGATAATCAAAAATAAGATTGAAGAAGAAATCGGGGCAAAAATAAAATCATTTTCATCGCTTTCCGGTGGATGTATCAGTGATGCTTACAAAATTACTGATGAAAAAGAGAACAACTATTTTCTGAAACTAAATCCTTCTCCAAAAGATTTATTTATAAAAGAATCAAACGGGTTAAAAGAATTAAAGAAAGCAAATGCAATAAGAGTACCTGATGTTAAAGCTTGCAATGAAGAATTCTTATTAACCGAATTTATCTCAACTGGAAACCGCTCAAAAAACTTCTTCGAAGATTTCGGGAGAAAGTTTGCTGAACTGCACAAATTTACAGGAGAGAAATTCGGCTTCTATGAGAATAATTACATTGGTTCTAATCCACAGATAAATCTTGCCGATGAAAATGAAGAGTATGATTGGATAGCATTTTATTTCAACAAAAGGATTTTATACCAATATAAGCTTGCTGAAAAAAACGGTTATGCCACAAAGGAATTAAGAGAAGGAATTTCTCTGCTAGAAAAAAAAATTCATAAGATAATCGGAAACTCTGCTGAGCCTCCAACATTATTACATGGTGACTTGTGGAGCGGGAATTATCTTCCGGACGAAAATGGAAACGCCTGTCTTATTGATCCTGCAGTTTATTATGGCAACCGTGAGGCAGACCTGGCTATGACAAAATTATTCGGGGGTTTCAGTATCGAATTCTATTCTTCTTATTATGATTCTTATCCACTAAAAGAGGATTATGAATATCGAGAAAATATATACAAGCTCTATCACGTTTTAAACCATCTGAATCTTTTCGGAAAGGGTTACTACTCCCAGGCAATTTCCCTTATTAATTACTATCTCTGAGAATTATTTCCCGTCTTTAAAAATTACAGTTTCCTTTTTAATCAAAGATTACGACATAAGAATATATAATATTTAGCTAACATTTAAATACTTAGTCTTACCCAAACGTATAATTGTCCTAATAAAATTAAGATAATTATAAATTCTTCCTAATTTTTTTCACTTTTTACTTGACTTCTTGAAATTCAGAATATATATTGGCACCCAATAACTTAATAAGTTAGGTAAACAAGCCGATTCTATTTAATTAGTTTAGTAAAACGTACGGACTTTAGTATAACTTTTATTTGGGGTTTAAAAAATATTCAACATTTACAGGAGTAATAAATATGAAATATCTTAAAGTACTTTTCTTTCTCACGGTTATTCTTGTCCCCATTACTGTCTTTGGGCAGGATGCTATATCGGACGTGGAAAGCAAAATTGCTGCAGTTCAAACCAATGCAGATTATGTATGGACTTTGATAGCAGCCTTCTTAGTATTCTTTATGCAGGCAGGGTTTGCTATGGTTGAGGCAGGATTAACAAGATGTAAAAATACTGTGAATATTTTAATGAAGAACCTTATGGACTTTTCCGTAGGTTCAATTGCTTTCTGGGCCATTGGGTTCGGATTAATGTTTGGTGTTACAAATGGTTACTTCGGAACGGACGGTTTTTTCTTTTCCGATTTTTCTAAAGATGGCGACAATTGGCTATTTGCTTTCTGGATGTTCCAGGTAGTTTTTGCAGCTACAGCTGCTACCATTGTTTCCGGAGCTATGGCAGAAAGGACAAAGTTTGTAGGATACCTTATTTATTCAGCTATTGTTTCTGCATTTATCTACCCTATTTTTGGCTCCTGGGCATGGGGTAGTTTATTTCACGGTGGAGGATGGTTGGAAGGATTAGGCTTTATTGACTTTGCGGGCTCTTCTGTTGTTCACTCTGTCGGTGGATGGGCCGCCCTTGCTGGTGCAATGGTACTTGGACCAAGAATAGGGAAATATGGTCCAGATGGAAAACCAAGAGCTATTCCGGGACATAATATAACTTTGGCTGCTTTAGGTACATTTATTCTCTGGTTCGGATGGTTCGGGTTTAACCCCGGAAGTACAACAGCGGCTAATACAGATACTGCTTTAATAGCAGTAAATACAAACTTAGCAGCGGCAGCCGGTTCAATTGCTGCAATGTTTACAGCCTGGATTATTTTTAAGAAACCGGAAGCAACAATGACATTCAACGGTGCACTTGCAGGGCTTGTCGCTATTACTGCACCATGTGCAAATGTATCCCCGGTCAGTGCAGTAATTCTTGGCTTAGTTGCTGGTGTTCTTGTAGTTCTAAGTGTAATGTTCTTTGATAAAGTAGCAAAGGTAGACGATCCGGTTGGAGCTATTTCAGTTCACGGTGTCTGTGGAGCTTGGGGAACTTTAGCTGCCGGTATTTTCGATATTAACGGATTTTCATGGTCAGTAGTTGGTGTTCAGGCTTTGGGTGTACTTACTTGCTTTGCCTGGGCTTTTACAACTGCCTTTATCTTGTTTAAGATAATTGAAAAGACTATTGGATTGCGTGTTAGTAAAGAAGAAGAACTCGATGGATTGGATTTTGGCGAACATGGTCTGGAAGCTTATCCTGAATTTGAAAAAGTAGGTTAACATTTTTTATAATAAAATTAATGGAGATTAAAATGAAAAACAGTCTATTAAGAACTAAAATTTTCCTGGCTCTCATTTTTATAACTTTTGCAGGTGCGTATGCTCAGGAAATGTCTGTTGGTGCAGATATAGTAAACAGATACATTTGGAGAGGTACTGACTTTGGACGTTCCCCAAGCATTCAGCCAACTGTAGAATTTGATACCGGTGGTTTAGCTCTTGGTTTCTGGGGTGCGTTATGCAACTGGCGCGTCTGCTATTGATAATAATAGCCTTGATGAGGAATATCCTATGACGAAGTTGATTTTTACGGTGGATATAGTTTTGATCTTAGCAGCTCCGGAAGTCTTATACTTAGGTTTTACAGATTATATGTTTCCGGGAGCCGGATTTGAATTAACAAACTTTAACAACTATGATGACCCGGCGGGCGCAGGTTCACATGCTATCGAAATTAATGCTAGCTATTCCGGACCCGAAAGTGTTCCGCTTTCTATAAGTGTAAACGTATTTGTTCATAATGTTATGGATAATCCAATATATTTTGAATTGGGCTATTCTGTTCCTGTGGGAGACGTAGGATTGGATCTTTTTGTTGGCGGTGCTGTTGGTGATGGAGCCGCATACTATGGAGCTGTTAAGGACGACGGAACACCCAAAACTTTTGATATTGTAAATACAGGTATAAAAGCTTCAAAAGAGATTAAGATTACAGATAGTTTTAGTCTGCCGATTTTTGGTTCAATTATAGTTAATCCTGCTACAGAAGATTTGTTCTACGTAGTTGGCTTCAGTCTTTGATATCTGTATAGTACTCAAAAATTTAAGAAAAAAAAGAGGTAATAAATGGAAAAAATTGAAGCTATTATAAGACCACATAAACTTGATGAGATTCAGGATGCACTGCATGAAGCCGGATTCGCAGGCTTAACTGTAAGTGAAGTCCGTGGATACGGAAGACAAAAGGGACATAAAGAAGTTTACAGAGGCACAGAATATAATATAAACTTCGTCCCTAAAATTAAGATCGAACTTATTTGTCCCGATTCACAGACTGAGAAAGCTGTAGATATTATTATTAAAATAGGCAAAACCGGACAGGTCGGCGATGGAAAAATATTTATCTATAGTTTGAAAGACTCTATCAGGATCAGGACAGGTGAATCAGGTGACAGCGCATTATAAAAATTAGCTGATCTTCTTAATTAAAACAAGTTCTCGGATTGCTTGTTTTAAATTACTCTGGCGGTCTCCCCGACCGCCAACAATTTTAACTCCGCCTCCAATATATTCAATGCTCTTCCTGTTACGGGGGAGAGCATTGAAGTTTTATATCTACTTTTACAGAAATAATCTATTCCGAAATGTTTTCTCCTACAATTGCTTCTATTCCTCTTGTGAATTTTTCCTTCCAATATCTTATATTCACCGTTTGAATGTAACAAAATAACAAAAAAGTAAATCTTAGATGAGACATCGATTATATTTTTGCTACCATTTTTGCAGAATATAAAAGAACTCATTAACGTTCTAATATCTAAAAAAAAGAGAGGGCTGTGCAAATGGAAAATAAAGTAATTCTTGATACT
Organism: uncultured Ignavibacteria bacterium; assembly: GCA_963727535.1. Lineage (GTDB taxonomy): Bacteria > Bacteroidota > Ignavibacteria > Ignavibacteriales > Ignavibacteriaceae > RBG-16-34-14. The sequence continues at coordinate 14,886 of CAVSGR010000001.1, read as the reverse complement.
CTTTGGGTTCTCTTCACTGCAATGCTTGTTTTTTTCATGAATCTCGGATTTGGAATGGTCGAATCCGGTTTTGCAAGAAGCAAGAATGCAGTAAATATTCTTTCTAAAAACTTTATAGTTTTTGCTATTTCATCGTTGGCATTTTGGGCTATAGGCTGGGGTTTAATGTTTGGAGATGGAAATGGTTTTCTTGGATTAAGTGGAATATTTGGATTACACGGTGCCGATAATAGTCCTGCAACAGGAGATAATTATTCAGGAGTTTATTCTGCAATAAGCTGGGCATCTGTACCGCTCCTTGCCAAATTTTTCTTTCAACTTGTATTTGCCGGTACGGCGGCAACAATAGTTTCCGGCGCCGTAGCAGAAAGAATTAAATACATTTCTTTTATAGTTTTTTCTTTTGTTTTGGTTGCAATTATGTACCCAACGACCGGACATTGGATATGGGGCGGCGGCTGGCTTGCAAACCTTGGTATGTGGGACTTTGCCGGTTCTACGGTTGTACATTCTGTAGGAGGATGGGCTGCATTAACAGGTGCCATAATCCTTGGTCCGCGTATTGGAAAATACAGAGATGGTAAAGTCTCCCCTATTCCTGGACACAACATGACATCTGCAACTTTAGGAGCATTAGTTCTATGGCTCGGCTGGTTTGGATTTAACCCGGGAAGTACAATGTCAGCTGATCCTGTTAGCATTGCAAGAATTTGTATAACTACTAACAGTGCAGCAATTGCCGGAATATTAAGTTCTACAGCAATTGCCTGGCTAGTTATAGGTAAACCTGATTTAAGCATGACTATTAACGGATGCCTTGCAGGTTTAGTAGCTATTACAGCACCTTGTGCATTTGTAAGTGTAGAAAGTTCACTGATTATTGGTGCAATAGCTGGTGCAATTGTTGTATTCGCCGTTATAGGTTTCGATAAAATAAAAATAGATGATCCGGTAGGCGCAATTTCTGTACACCTTGTTAACGGAGTATTCGGAACATTAGCGGTAGGACTTTTTGCAGAAGATGCTTTAATGCCCGGCACAACAGGTAACGGATTATTCTTCGGCGGTGGATTTACTTTACTTACGAATCAACTTATAGGTGTTGCCGCTGTGGGTGCATTTACTTTTGTTGTTTCCTTTATAGTATGGACGATAATAAAGAAAACTATGGGGCTTCGTGTTTCAGAAGCTGAAGAGATTGAAGGATTGGATGTTGGTGAACATGGTATGGAAGCTTACCCGGATTTTGAAAAAGTATCATAAACATTTAACAACACAAAAATATTGGAGAAGAAATGGAAAAGATTGAAGCGATCATCAGACCTCATAAATTGGATGAGATACAGAGCGCATTAAGCGAAGCCGGTTTTCCCGGTTTAACTGTATCGGAAGTTCGTGGTTACGGAAGACAGAAAGGACATAAAGAAGTTTACAGGGGAACTGAATATACAATAAGCTTTGTCCCAAAAATAAAAATTGAACTGGTTTGTGCTGATGCGATGACAGAAAAAGCCATAGATATCATCTTAAAAACAGCTAAAACCGATCAGGTAGGAGATGGGAAAATATTTATTTATAATCTTAAAGACTCAATCAGAATAAGAACCGGTGAATCCGGAGATTCTGCTTTATAAAAATAAATTTGTAAAATTTCTGTGATAAAACTAATTCCGGTGGCGGTCCATAAGATTGCCGCCATCATTTTTCTATTCTTACTTCCCTGCTCAATATTAACAGCACAGTCTTTTGAAGAACATCCTGAATTAGGAAAGTTCTTTAAAAAGAAAAATATCCACGGTTGTTTTTTACTTTACGATCTGAATCAAAATAAATATCTCGTTTATAATCTTTCCAGAACAGATTCGGCTTTTATTCCCGCATCTACTTTTAAGATCTTTAATTCACTTGTGGCTCTGGAAACAGGAGTTATAAAAGATGAAAATGAAATTATAAAATGGGATAGTGTTGACAGGCACAATGAACAATGGAATAAGGATAATAATCTTAGAAGCGCATTTAAATATTCTGTTGTTTGGTTTTACCAGGAGCTTGCCAGAAGAACCGGGCAAAAAAGAATGCAAAAATATATTGATACAGTTGGATACGGAAATAAAAACATAAACGGCGGTATCGATTTTTTCTGGCTTCGTGGTGATTTAAGAATCACACCGAAACAACAGGTAGATTTACTTGTAAGACTTTACAATAATGATCTTCCCTTCTCTCAAAGAACAATGGATATAGTAAAAGACATAATGATATTTGAAAAAACCAATAGTTATGTTTTAAGAGCAAAAACCGGATGGGGAATGCGCTTAACACGGCAGATAGGCTGGTTCGTTGGTTATGTTGTAAAAGGGAATGATGTTTTTTTCTTCGCCAATAATATTGATATCAAAAAAGACGAAGATGCAAATGGAAGAATACCGATTACAAAAAATATTTTAAAATATCTGAATATCATTAACTGAAAACTAAGCAGAAATTTACTCCCAGCTTTGTGACACTTTCCTGCAAATATTTTATATTTCTATCTTGAATTTATTAACATTCAATAAGAAAAGAACATGAAAGTTTTAAAGTTTGGCGGAACGTCTGTTGGTTCAGCAGAAAGAATGAAAGCTGTTTCAAAATTAATAAACGACGGTGAACCGAAAATTGTTGTGCTATCCGCTTTGTCTGGAACAACGAACTCCTTAGTAGAAATATGCAATGCGCTTTATAAGAATAAGCCTGACCAGGCTCTGGAAATTATTAAAACTCTTGAAGACAAATATTTTAAAGTAGTTGATGAGCTATATTCCACAAAGACCTTTAAAGCTAAAGGAAAAGAATTTATTGATTCTAAATTTGATTTTATCCGTTCTTTCGCTAATGATGATTTTTCAGAAAAGAAAATTCTTGCACAAGGAGAATTAATCTCAACAGAACTTTTTCATTATTTTCTTACAGAATCTAAAATTGATTCTGTCCTCCTCCCTGCCCTGAATTTTATGAGAATTGATACGAACAACGAACCGGACAGGTATTACATCAAAGAAAACCTTACAAGAGAGCTTGAATCATACCCGGATACAAAACTTTTTATAACACAAGGTTATATTTGTAAAAATCTTGAAGGAGAAATTGATAATCTTAAACGTGGTGGAAGTGATTATACGGCTTCTCTTATCGGAGTTGCATTAAATTCCGAAGAAGTACAAATATGGACTGACATAAGCGGCTTCCACAATAATGATCCCCGTTTTGTGGAGAACACTTATTCTATTCCTCAACTTTCTTTTGATGAAGCAGCAGAGCTTGCATACTTTGGTGCAAAAGTACTTCATCCCTCAACCGTGCTTCCTGCTAAAAATGCAAACGTTCCTGTTAGATTAAAAAATACAATGAGACCGGATGATGAAGGAACACTTATCAGTGATAAGCCGACCGGCGATGGAATTAAAGCTGTCGCAGCTAAAGATGGAATAACAGTTGTAAAAGTTAAATCCGGAAGAATGCTTCTTGCTTATGGATTTTTAACCAAGGTATTTCAAATTTTCCAACACTACGAAACTCCGATTGATATGATTACAACATCTGAGGTTGCAGTTTCAGTCACTATTGATGATGCATCGAGACTAAGAAAAATTGTTGAAGAATTAAAAGCACTGGGCGATGTTGAGGTAAGTAAGAACATGACAATTGTTTGTCTTGTTGGTCACAACATTATGAGCCAGAAAGGCTACATAAAAAAAGTTTTTGAGGCATTGAACGATTTTGCATTACGTATGATTTCTTATGGCGGAAGCAAGCACAACATTTCAATTCTAATCCCTTCGGATGATAAGAAAGCTGTCCTTGAAGCTTTGCATAAGAGCCTGTTTTAGTTTTAGACTTTTGAATTAGGATTTTAGAATTAAAATTTTAAAACTTTATTATTTAGAAGGTATAACTCATTTCAAAAGGAAGAAAGATTTATGATTAAAGAAATTTTCTTCATCCTAGATATTGTCGGACTAGGAATCCTGTTAGGTGGAGGTGTATATGAATCTGTTGTAATAAATCCCAATTACAGAGTAAATATTCCTCAATCGCTTAATCATTTACGGAATTTTATGAAGGCCACAACACCAGCTAACTTATTCAGAGTTGCATCACCTGTTACAATGGTTTCTCTAATTTTAACAGTGATACTTTGTTGGGAATTTGCATCCATAAAGTGGTGGTTTATTGCTGCTTTAATTGCATTAGTTTTAGCTGATATAATCACATATACTTTCCATTATCCACGTAATAAAGTTTTGTTTATTGATCCCTTAAGTTCCGATACTGAAATGTTAAAAAGCATGGCTAAAGAGTGGGCATACGGCAACTTATTTAGAGTTCTGCTAATAACATTAGCAATTATTGTCGTTATATGTGGCATTATTTCATTAGTAAAAGTGCCGACCGCTTAAAAAAAAAATTATTCTTTTCGGGAAACAGACTTACAATAATTCAATACGGGATTATGTGATAATGGGTTTCCATTAATTCGATAACTCGTCCACTCAAATTACTTCCATTTCGTGACTAATTCTTTTTCCCTTTGCTTCTTTTCAGATAAAAATATAATTTGCATTAAAATATCGTGGGATTGGGGCAAATGCCAAAACTTCTCGACATAGTTAGTACGGAATTAAGAACAAGGCATTATAGCATAAGAACCGAGAAAGCATACCTTGGCTGGATAAAAAGATTTATATTATTCCACAATAAACAACATCCATCCAGCCTGGGCAAATCAGAAATCAGTTCTTTCATTAATTACCTTGCTATTAAAAAGAAGGTTTCTGCCTCCACTCAAAACCAGGCGCTTCAATCAATTTTATTTTTATACAAACAAATTTTAAAGATAGAAATAGGCTGGATTGAAGAAATAAAAAGGGTTGAAAGGATTAAACACATACCGGTTGTTTTTTCGAGAAAAGAAGCAAAAATTATTTTATCACATATGAAAGGCGTAACAAGATTAATAGCTTCCCTTTTATATGGAAGCGGACTTAGATTAAATGAATGCTTACGCCTGAGAGTAAAAGATATTGACTTTGACTACAAACAAATAATTATCAGGGATGGTAAAGGTGAAAAAGACAGAAGGACAACTCTTCCACTTAGCCTTGTACCAGCGTTACAAAGGCAGATCAAAAAAGTAAAAACAATACACCAAGAGGACCTGAAAAAAGGTTTTGGAAAAGCACCACTACCTTATGCTTTAAGCCAAAAATATCCTAACGCCGGTAAAGAATTTGGATGGCAGTTTTTGTTCCCGACTGAAAACTTAAGTTTTGATGAAAAGCAAAAATTTAAATTCAGGTATCATGTTCATAGTTCAACGATACAAAAAGCAATTAAAGAGGCGCTGAAAAAAAGTGAGATTACTAAACCCGGGAGTCCTCATACCTTCAGGCATAGTTTTGCTACACACATGCTGGAAACCGGTTACGATATTAGGACTGTACAAGAACTTCTGGGACATAAAGATGTCCGTACCACAATGATTTATACACATGTGTTGAACAAAGGTGGGTTAGGAGTGAGGAGCCCGTTGGATTAATATTGTGAAAAAATAATCGGCGTGTTATGCAGAAAGTAATTCTGTATAACACTCTGATGACGAAAGATTTTTTTTGGGAAAATATTAAGAATAGAGTTTATTTTTATAGTTTTTAATTAAAATAACTACAGAACAAACTGAGTAATATCACGAAAGCATTTCCGCATAACTATCAAAGGAATTGTGAGTGATAAGACGAAGTCGTTCTGTATAATTAATAGTTATACCATTAAAATGATGAAAAAGATTTTTCTAATAATTAGCATTTTAGTTTTTGTTTCCACAATAAGTATTTATTCTCAATCTTATCGTAAACCATTTATTTTTCAAAATTACGATGCTACAATAATACCTATTGATTCATTGGATTTAAAAATAAATGAAGATGATCCCAATAGTGATATAGATCCAGAACTTGATAGTTTAAGGATCATTTTTGTTGATCTAAATCAAGATGGTTTTGATGAACATATTGTGTTATCAGTTTGTGGAACTGGGGGTTGCGTCAATACAATTTTTGATGGAATTTCAAATAATGATATCGGTACAACATTCGGTGAGCCAACTGTTGTTTCAGACGAAGTAATTAATGGATGGCCTGTGCTAATTACATACTCACATCGAAGTGCTGATAGTGGTATCCTTTCTACTTCTGTTTTTGACGGGAAAAAGTATATTACAGTATCTTCAGTAATGTTATATGATAAAAGTGTTAATGAATATTTTGATTCAATAGATAAATGGTATAACCAGCAAATCAACCGGACGCCTTAATGTAAGCGGCATTTGTGCTGTTCTTGGCTTTTGTGAAAAATGTAATGTTGCTGTTCGGCAGTAACGTCATAAACTAAATTGTTGCAGCCGGCGTGTATGATGAAATTTACGCACCGTCTGCTTAATTATTGGCGTTGTCTTTCTAATCGGCATTCTCCTGTTCTGGGGCGCCGGTTATTTGCAACGCCGTTATGCAATTAAAATTTTAATAAAGAATTGACTTATGAAAAACATTGAAAATTTATCAAATGAAAAAATTGAAAAAAAATTTTTCAGAAAATGATTTTAGTCTTAATCAAGAACGTAGTGATTTTTTGTTACCTCAAATTCTTGATTTTGTTAAAAAGGAAAAATGGATAAACCTCCGTCCAGAATATCAGCGACGATTAGTTTGGGATGATATAAAACGTAGTCTTTTCCTGGAATCACTTTTGCTGAACATTCCCATTCCCCCACTTTTCCTTTACGAAGTTGAGTTGAGCCGATATGAGGTGATGGATGGACAGCAAAGGCTTAGCGCTATTGTTGTATTCTATAGTAATAATTTTTATCTCCGGGGTTTAGAAAGATGTAAAGAACTTAACGCAATAAAATATAATGATCTTCCAACTCTTCTCAAAAGAGGACTTGATAGAAGAAGGTTATCTTTAACAGTACTTGTAGTTAGTAGTTCATCTGAAACCACTATTCAGATAAATGATATTCGTAAAATAGTTTTTGAGAGACTGAATACTGGGGGTCAACATTTGAACAATCAGGAACTCCGGAATTGTCTTTATGCAGGTAAATTTAATGATTTACTAATTCGACTTTCCGAAAATCCACTTTTTCGTAAATCTTGGGATATTCCTCCTTTTGATAAACCCAAAAGCTCAAAAGTATATGTTAAAAAGAAAGACTCCGAGACGATCGTTATTATAGATGAATGATACATTGTGAAATTGTTCTACGATTTTTTGCTCTCCGCTAAAAAACAAATATAAGAGGTTCAATACGAAGTATGTTCGATCGCTGTACGGAATCAAATCTTAATACTTTCTCAAGATCAATTAAATTCAATGTGGGAAGATTCCATTTCGCCAACCGGATTTAGCTCACCAAATTTCTCGAGAAAGTGCATTCCGATATGCAAATTCTGAGGGAGTATTGAAACTATCTATTCCGTTGTTTGATGGAATTATGGTTGCTCTCGACCAACTTTGGACAAAGCGTGAAGCCTTAAAGCATAACAAGGAAAAGTAAATAATTCACTCAAACGACTATTGAATAATCCCAAAGCTTATGAGGTAATTGTTGGTCGACCAAGTACTTCTAAAGCTGTAGTAAAAAGAATTAGTCTAATTGCGAATGCCTTCAGCCGAGCAGCAAAATGACACCATTAGAAGACAATCCATTTAAATATTGACGAGAGCTTAAGCCAAGCTCGATTATTTTAGTCACTGCGTTTCAACTCCGACCTAGACTCGGAGTTGCAATAACGTGGGATGGACCTAATGAGATTATACAACCTTGCTCGTAAGTTTTCGAACTCGACATATATGCGTGCTGAAAGTTATTATGCATCCATTCTCTTGTTCGTCATGCTTAGTTGTCTAAAGCGGTATTTCCGAAAAATGATTGAAGAAGTACTAATTCAGAAAATTATTAATGTTAAAGAATATTCATTACTTCCTGAGAAAATATTCGAATTAAAATCTTCGACTTACTGATAGATTACTAATTAATTCCTGATGATTATCGGATTATTTATTTATCAATTTATTTACATTATTATATAATCTAGTTACTTGCCGACCTGGTCGCACGGACTTTCGACTAAATTATGAAGCATTTACATCTACAATAAGTGGTGCTGACCACAAACAATCGAATTTGCTTTATCTCACATAGAAATAGAAAATTGGTGGGATAAAATGTTTAGTAGAAGCAAACTTGCAGTATGTCTAAATATTAGAAAAAATTGAGCTATTCGAAATTTAAAAAAAGACAGATTACGTGATTATGGAAATTCTGAGAAACCTAAGTATCCCTATGGCTCAAATGAAGATATTCTATCTCCGATGTACAACTTCGAGAAGCAATTTCTTTTCTGGGTCTTTTTGTTGTGAGCTTAATTCGATTATTAAATAAAATTACAAAAAGTATTGGCTACCTAACCAGTTGTTAAGCCGACTGCACATTCTCATTGGCATAAGTTAATCTTTGGCGTTTGCAAAGATTTTTTAAATTCAATCTTACGGACACTTTTAAATTAATTGTAAACCGCAAGTTCTGCTTTTTCTGAAATATAAGCACGGTTTCTTAATTTTCGGCTTTGGTTTTTTACTCGTTGTTATTCTTGGGCAGCGAGTTACCAAAATGCAGGCCGTTATACCATTAAAATGATGAAAAAGATTTTTCTAATAATTAGCATTTTAGTTTTTGTTTCCACAATAAGTATTTATTCTCAATCTTATCGTAAACCATTTATTTTTCAAAATTACGATGCTACAATAATACCTATTGATTCATTGGATTTAAAAATAAATGAAGATGATCCCAATAGTGATATAGATCCAGAACTTGATAGTTTAAGGATCATTTTTGTTGATCTAAATCAAGATGGTTTTGATGAACATATTGTGTTATCAGTTTGTGGAACTGGGGGTTGCGTCAATACAATTTTTGATGGAATTTCAAATAATGATATCGGTACAACATTCGGTGAGCCAACTGTTGTTTCAGACGAAGTAATTAATGGATGGCCTGTGCTAATTACATACTCACATCGAAGTGCTGATAGTGGTATCCTTTCTACTTCTGTTTTTGACGGGAAAAAGTATATTACAGTATCTTCAGTAATGTTATATGATAAAAGTGTTAATGAATATTTTGATTCAATAGATAAATGGTATAACCAGCAAATCAACCGGACGCCGTAATGTAAGCGGCATTTGTGCTAGTTCTTAAGTATTGTGAAATTAAATAACATTGCTGTTCGGCAGTGTACAATAAACTAAATTGTTGCAACCGGCTTGTGCGGTTGAATTTACAAACCAGTTGCTAAATTATTGGTGTTGTACTTTCTAATCGGCATTCTTGTTCTGGGGCGCCGGTTATTTGCAACACCGTTAGCTGGAAGGAAAGGGAGATATGAAAAACACCTATTATATAATCTTATTATTATTCTTTGCAATTATTCTTACAAGTTGCAATAAAGAAAGTGAAATCGTTGCACCAATAAATTCCGATAACGAATTACAAAAACAAATTATCGGCACTTGGCAAATGCAAAACGGAACAAGAACACTTATTTATTATTCCGATTTTACTTTTATTGATTCCTCCGCTTCATTCATTGCTCAAGGGGATTATTCAATTAAGGACAGCATTATTTATAAATCAAACATTACTGTTATGTTCATCGATCCATCTTTTTATCCAAGTCCCGGTTACGATTTTACTTTTGAAGCCAAATATTTGAATCTTTCAAATAATCAAATGACTGAAGTCCCTATAACCATATTTGAACCTGATAATAGCGGTAATAATTCACAACTTTGGGGAAGATGGTCAAGAATTTTATGGACTTATCAATTAAGATATAGCGAACCTTCATATTTAGGAAGACTCAAAATAGTAATGGATTTTACTGAAGCTTCGCATTCTGCTGAATGGTGGTCAGAATATCTAGATAGATCAACAAATAATAGTTCGGATACTTTAGGAAGCAACAATGTAATTTACAATCCACCGACATTGGATTTATTGGGCACTGGAGATTATTTAGTTCAAGTAGTGTTTAAAAATAACAAAATGTATTGGTGGGAACCATATGAGCCAATTGTATATAGTCGAATTAATTAATGTCCCAGCTAACCTGTTCTTCAAGCCGACCGCCTCTTCGATGCGGTCGGTCAAGTTGTTTGAGATTAGTAAACAAAACTAAATTGTTATTAAAAGTAGTTTTAGTAAAATAAGTTTTTAATAATTATTGGCATTGGTAAGTTAAGCCACATTGTTGTTATTGGCGGCGGCTTAAAAACCACGCCGTTAGGCATTAAGGAAATCAAAAAAATGAAGAGAATTATAAATTTTGCAATAATAATCTTGTTGATATCATTTATAAATATTACAGAAGCTCAAGTATTAAATTGGTATCAAACAAATGGTCCAAATGGAATTGAAAAAACTAGGGGTTTCGCGAACGATACAAGCAACAATTTGTACCTTATTACAGACCGATTTATATATAAGTCTTCGGATTCCGCAAAAAGCTGGCAACAGTTAAATATATTTGACCAGACTCTGTCTTCGATAAGCATTGATAAAAACAATAATATTATGCTGAGTGCTAATGATGAAAATGCATATATATCTTCTGATCAAGGCTCAACATGGAACAAGCTTACTGGTTATGAGGATATAAAAAAAGATTCCCAAAACGGTTTATATAAGACGCAAAATAACCGCATTTTTTATTCCCATGATTTAGGTATCACCTGGACCGATATTACTCCTGCCATAGCAACAAGTGCAAGAATTAACTTCTTAGATATTTATGGTCATGATTATATTTTATGCTCAGCTTCTTATTCAGATACCTATGGTTCAACCGCCGGGGGTATTTATTTATCTAAGGATTATGGAAAAACATGGGATAAATTTTTTGAAGGCTCGTCCTGTTCAATTCTTCATATAAGTAATTCAAACCAAATATATGCTGATATTAATAAATCAGTTTTCTTTACCAATGATCCGTACAGCATATGGAATAAATTATTTGATTTTCTCTATTATGCACAAGTAATGACAAATGAAATGGGTACATATATTTATTTGTGTGATAGTAATAGTAGAATACTTTATTCTGATGATAATAATATTACATGGAAAACCGTAATTCAATTTAATGCTGTAGTTGAATTAAAATTTTATGCCTGGAAGGATATGATATTGATTGGTTATTACGATAGAAACGGCATTTATAAGACTACCGATTTGGGCAATACATGGAATATTAACAAAAAAGATTTTATAGGATTGACGGCTAATTCAATAATAAAAAATGGCAATAAAATATATTGCACTACTTCGTACGGACTTTATAAAACGGAAGACTATGGTAATGAATGGGAATTTCTCGGACTTGAAAACGTTGATTTGAATTGTTCCTCTATTTCAGCTAATGGTTGTTTGTATGTGGGTGCGTTGTATCTCGGTGACGGCATTTTTTCTACGAGCGATGACAATACATTTATAAAAAGAAAGAACGGAACCTATACTGCCCTAAAGTGTATAGACACAAATATTGTTTTAGCTGCTTCAGGTAATAATTTAGAGGGAAATTTTTTTCGTTCCACTGACGGAGGAAATTCTTGGGCAACGCTATCCAATGCTGGTGGTTATAATCAAATAATAGTTGATAAAAATAATCGAATTTACTGTCCAAATAGAGCATTCATTGTTTATTCTGATGATAACGGCGCGACGTGGAAGAAAACTAATTTTAATGTATGGCGGGCAACCAGCTTAGCAATCAATAGTAAGGGGGAAATATTTGCCGGGACATTTGAAGGAATTTATAAATCTTCGGACCGCGGTTCTACATGGGATAAAATATACGTTCCGCAGAATGTATCTTTAATCGATTATTTATTTATCGATTCGAAGGATAATGTTTATTTCATAGAAGATAGCAGAGGGAGCGGATTGCTATATCAGAATATATACGATAACGGACCTAGCTGGAAATTACTTAACGGTGAATTTAACAACCTGGGTGTAAGTTCAATTGAAGAAGATTCTCAAGGACACTTATTAGTTGGTACAATAAATGGTGGTGTATTTAGATCGAAGGAGCAAGTAACCACATCGATTAATCAAATTGAAGGTATACCATCAGAATATAAATTATTCCAGAACTATCCGAATCCATTTAATCCTATTACAATAATTGATTATGCTATTTCCAAAAATAGCCTGGTTACAATAATAATTTACGATCTGCTTGGTCGTCAAGTTGCAACTTTAGTGAATGAAAATAAAAACTCTGGAGAATATTCAGTTGTTTTCGATGCTAGTAAACTAGCAAGTGGAGTATATTTTTGTCAAATGAAAGTGGATGGTTTTACTGAAACCAAAAAAATGATACTGCTGAGATAATGCCTAACATGTTGCTCAAGGCGACAGCGAGTTCGCATGCGGCATTTGCATAATCTAATAGTATGTGTTACCGTTTCAGCTTTGTTATTAGGCTTTGTTTATAAAGGTAATTCATGTTTTAAATAAAATGTTGTTTAATAAGTATGGCAGTGTAGTAATGGGCTGCGCCTTAGCAACCACGCCGTTATATGCTAAAGGAATCGAAAATGAAAAAAATACTTTTATTACTTCCAAGTGGATTTGAAGTCTATGAAGCGAGTGTTTTCATTGATGTAATTGGATGGAATAATACATTTGGAACAAAAGACACCAAGCTATTTACTTGTAGTATTAATAAATCCGTTGAAAGTACATTTGGAATTAAAATAGAAGTTGATTTTATTATTGATGATTTAGAACCAAATGATTTTGACGCTTTGGCTATTCCTGGTGGTTTTGGTTCATTTGGTTACTTGGAAAATGCCTTTTCAGAAGAGTATTTAAATTTAATTCGAGTATTTAATAACTCTAACAAAATAATTTCGACTATCTGTCTTGGAGCATTCCCTTTAGCAAAAAGTGGGATATTAAAAAACAAAAATGCTACAACTTATAATTTAATGGGTGGTAAAAGGTTAGAAGAACTGAAAGATTTTGGCGTTAATGTTATTAAATGAACCTCTTGATATGATGGTAATATTACTACTTCGTGGTCACCAGTAACAGCAACTGATGTAGCATTTAATCTTTTAGTGAAATTAACTAGTAGTAATAATGTTAATTATATCAAAGAAATTATGGGATTTAAAACCGATTGATTTCTCAGTTTTAATAAAAGTATTCGCATATAACTAGCAAATCAACCGGACGCCGTTTTCAATGCGGCATTTGTGTAGTTCTTAAGTTTTGTGAAAAAAGTAAATTATTGCTGTTTGGCAGCAGTGATATAAACTAAATTGTAGCAGCCAATGATTGTAGTGAAAAATAATCATTTCTGCATAAACTTTCTCGTAGTTTGTATATGCGGCATTCCTCTCTTTGCGCCAGTTATTTCCCACGCTGTTATATGCACTAATCAAATTTATATGCAAAAAAAACAAAAAGATCTCTCTTTAGGGAAAACTCAAGCCTTTCATAGACTTTCTTCTCATAATTGGAAAACCGAAGAAGTTTTCGGAAGCTGGCTCTTCTGGGATTAAAAGAGAGGACATGAACCAATTGAAGAATTAATTAAAAAATTTACTGTGACTTGTAGCATCAAGGGGAGACCACCCAAAAATTATAAATCAAAATTTGATATTAAGAAAAATTCTGACCAAACATTTCTTGTTGATATGGATGCACGTACAGCATTATTGTTAAAAAATGTTATGAGTCATCAAAAACAAGCTTACCGTAAATTAAAATATCATTATTATAATATACTTTCAGTTTCAATATGGGGTTCTTTCGAAACTTATATATTTATGTTATTTGAAGAACTTTTTAATAAAAAAATAGAAATGCTTAGTTCAAGTGAAACAATTACTTTTTCAGAAGCTATTCAGAACAGTAAAAATATTACATTTATTACTAACAGAGAAAGTATTAGATAGTATAGGACATTTTTCATTTAACGAGTTATTGAAATTTTTAGAAAAGAAAATCAATTACAAAATGAATAAAAGACATATCACTTATTTAGACCAATTTTATCTAATTAGGAATATTTTAGCTCATAATAGTGGACTTGTAAGAAGTATTTATCTTCAAAAAATTCCCAAGGAAATAATTGTAAATAATGAAATTCGGCTTACTAAAAACTTTCTAAATAAAATGCAGAAACAAATAGGAGCTGCTGTAATTAATTTAGAAAAATATATTATCAAAAAGTTTTATTAAAGGGTGCATATAACAGCAACCAACCCTACCGCATACGAGTCGGTCCGATTTGAGATTTTACGTTTTTTAAAGTTTTCGCACTTAGCAAGTTTGTTGTACAACATTTTTCATTAAATAATTAACTTGCCTTCGGTGCTTTGAATAAACGGAAGATAAGCACCGTTCGCTTAATCTTCGGCAGTTGTAAATAGTTTGGCTTTCTTGTTATGGGCGGCGGGTTAGTTGCAAGGCCGTTAGCCATATAATTAAAAGGAGTCAAAATGTTAGTCGAATTATCATCGTTGCAGTTATTACAGCTATAGTTTATGGAATCAGATATGCACTTTGGAAAGATGAAGTGCCTGAAAATATTGCAAAAAACCGATGGGCAATTGCAATTGTTTGTGCAATTATATTTTTATTTATAGGCGTTGCTATTCAACATAGCAATAATGAACGAACTCAGCCTGGCGGACACATTATTTATGCAATATTAGCTTTTACAGTTGCGCTTTTAAGCAATACGCAACCGAACCAGTAGAGGACATAGC